>NZ_CP185958.1:0-1850000 GCF_058448525.1 Pseudoxanthomonas sp. JC1303
CAGGTGCAGGCGATGCGACCGCGAACCCACTTCCCACTTGTCTCCCATTCGATCCACGGAGCATCTTCATGAGCCAATCCATCCTGCTGCGCCCCGGCGCGGTCAGCCTTGCGCAATGGCGCGCGATCTATCGCGGCGCCCGCGTGCAACTGGACCCGGCATCGGCGGCGGCGGTTGCGCGCAGCGCGCAGACCGTCGAGGCCATCGTCGCCAAGGGCGCGCCGGTGTATGGCATCAACACAGGCTTCGGCAAGCTGGCCACGGTGCGCATCGAGCGCGACGATCTGGAAACCCTGCAACGCAACATCGTGCTCTCGCACGCCGCCGGCGTGGGCGAGCCGATGCCGCTGCCGGTGGTGCGGCTGATGCTGGCGCTGAAGCTGGCCAGCCTGGCCCAGGGCGCCTCGGGGATCAAACCGGCCACGCTCAGCCTGCTCGAAGCGATGCTGCAGCAGGATGTGATGCCGGTGGTGCCCTGCCAGGGCTCGGTCGGTGCCTCGGGCGACCTGGCTCCGCTGTCGCACATGGCCGCGGCGATGATCGGCGCGGGCGACGCCTTCTTCGGCGGTGCGCGCATGTCCGCCGCCGACGCCCTGGCCCAGGCCGGGCTGGCCCCGATCGTGCTGGGCGCGAAGGAAGGCCTGGCGCTGCTCAACGGCACCCAGTATTCGACCGCTTACGCGCTGGCCGGCCTGTTCGAGATCGAGACCGTGTTCCAGTCCGCGCTGGTCACCGGTGCGCTGTCCACCGAAGCGGCCAAGGGCTCGGACACCCCCTTCGATCCGCGCATTCACGCGCTGCGCGGCCAGCCCGGCCAGATCGTCGTGGCCGATGCACTGCGCGCATTGATGGCCGGCAGCGCGATCCGCGAATCGCACCGCGAGGACGATGTGCGCGTGCAGGACCCCTACTGCCTGCGCTGCCAGCCGCAGGTCATGGGCGCGGCATTGGACGTGATGCGCCAAGCCGCGAGCACGCTGGAGATCGAAGCCAATGGCGTGTCCGACAATCCGCTGGTGTTCACCGACACCGGCGAGGCGCTGAGCGGCGGCAACTTCCACGCCGAACCGGTGGCTTTCGCCGCCGACATGCTGGCCATGGCGGTGTGCGAGATTGGCTCGATCAGCGAGCGCCGCATCGCGATGCTGGTCGATCCCGCGCTCTCGGGCCTCCCCGCGTTCCTGACGCCCAAGCCGGGCCTGAACTCCGGCTTCATGATTCCGCAGGTCACCGCCGCGGCGCTGGTGTCGGAGAACAAGCAGCGCGCCTACCCGGCCAGCGTCGATTCCATCCCGACCTCGGCCAACCAGGAAGACCACGTGTCGATGGCCGCACACGGCGCGCGCCGACTGATGGCCATGGCCGACAACGCCGCCAACGTGGTCGGCATCGAGCTGCTGGCCGCCGCGCAGGGCTGCGACTTCCATGCCCCGCTCACCTCCAGCGGCGCCCTGGAGGCCACGCGCGGCCTGCTGCGCGGCCAGGTGCCCACGTTGCAGGACGACCGCTACTTCCACCCGGACATGGTGGCCGCGGCCGAGCTGGTGCGCAGCGGTACACTGACCGCCCGTGTCACCGTCGCCTTGCCAGGCGTGGACGCGGCGGCATGACGCCGCAGGGTGGTGAACTCCATGGTGACGCAGGGGCTTTCCAGTCAATGCCCGTCGCCGCCATGGCGGCTCCCACGGCATCCCATCGTTTCGGTGAAATCGAACATGTCGCCTGACACCTGGCTTGAAATCCATCGTGGCGATGCGCCACTGATCGTCAGCTTCCCGCATACCGGCACCGAGCTGCCGGCCGAGCTGGAAGACCGTTTCGTCTCGCCGTGGCTAGCGCGGCGCGATGCCGACTGGTACGTGCACCAGCTCTACGCGTTCGCGCGCGAGCTGGGCGCCACCACGATCCGCACCGCGATCTCGCGTTCGGTGATCGACGTCAATCGCGATCCGTCCGGCATCTCGCTGTATCCGGGCCAGAACACGACCGGGCTGTGCCCGCTGACCACCTTCGACAATCAGCCGCTGTATCGCGACGGATTTGAGCCGGATGATGCAGAGATCGCGCGCCGCCGCGAGCGCTGGTTCACGCCCTACCACGAAGCCCTGGCGAGCGAGATCGAACGCCTGCGCGCGCAACACGGCACCGTGGTGGTGTACGACGCGCACTCGATCCGCTCGCATATCCCGCACCTGTTCGACGGCGAGCTGCCGCAGTTCAACATCGGGACCAACACGGACACGTCCTGCGACGCACGCCTGACCGATGCGGTCGAACAGCGCTGCGCCGAAAGTGGCCTGAGCCACGTGCGCAACGGTCGCTTCAAGGGCGGCTGGATCACCCGCCACCACGCTCGCCCTGCCCAGGGCGTGCATTCGATCCAGATGGAACTGGCCTGCCGCGGCTACATGGACGAACCGAGCCAGGTCACGCCCGACACCTGGCCCACGCCGTGGTCGCCAGCCCGCGCCCAGCGCCTGCAGGACACGCTGCGTGGCGTGCTCAGTGCCGCCCTCGACTTCGCCCGCACATCCGCTTCCCTTCGCTGAAGGCCCGCACATCGCGGTGCGGCCTGTCCAACTCACAAGGATTTCCCATGACCCGTCGTGATCCGTCCCGTGTCATCCACGCGCCCACCGGCACCACGCTCAATGCCAAGAGCTGGCTGACCGAAGCACCGCTGCGCATGCTGATGAACAACCTGCACCCGGATGTGGCCGAACGCCCGGAAGAGCTGGTGGTCTACGGCGGCATCGGCCGCGCCGCGCGCGACTGGGAAAGCTTCGACAAGATCGTCGAAACCCTCAAGCGCCTGGACGACGACCAGACCCTGCTGGTGCAGTCGGGCAAGCCGGTCGGCGTGTTCCGCACCCACGCCGATGCGCCGCGCGTGCTGATCGCCAACTCCAACCTGGTGCCGCGCTGGGCCAACTGGGACCACTTCAACGCGCTGGATAAGAAGGGCCTGGCGATGTATGGCCAGATGACCGCCGGCAGCTGGATCTACATCGGCGCCCAGGGCATCGTCCAGGGCACCTACGAGACCTTCGTCGAGATGGGCCGCCAGCATTACAACGGCGACCTGGCCGGGCGCTGGCTGTTCACCGGTGGGCTGGGCGGCATGGGCGGCGCGCAGCCGCTGGCCGCGGTAATGGCCGGCGCCTCGTGCCTGGCGGTGGAATGCCGCAAGAGCAGCATCGATATGCGCCTGCGCACCGGTTACCTGGACACCTGGACCGACAACCTCGACGAAGCGCTGCGGCTGATCGACGAGTCCTGCAAGGCCAAGAAGCCGCTTTCCGTGGGCCTGCTCGGCAACGTCGCCGACGTGCTCGCAGAACTGCTGGCACGCGGGGTCAAGCCGGACCTGCTGACCGACCAGACCTCCGCCCACGATCCGGTCAACGGTTACCTGCCCCAGGGCTGGAGCGTCGAGCAATGGGATGACAAGCGCGTATCGGCGCCGAAGGAAGTGGAAAAGGCGGCGCGTGCGTCGATGGCCAACCACATCAAGGCAATGCTCGGCTTCCACGCGCTCGGCGTGCCGACCGTCGACTACGGCAACAACCTGCGCCAGATGGCGCTGGAGGAAGGCGTGGCTAACGCCTTCGACTTCCCCGGCTTCGTGCCCGCCTACATCCGCCCGCTGTTCTGCCGCGGCATCGGCCCGTTCCGCTGGGCGGCGCTGAGCGGCGATCCGGAAGACATCGCCAAGACCGATGCCAAGGTCAAGGAACTGATCCCGGACAACCCGCACCTGCACCGCTGGCTGGACATGGCCGCCGAGAAGATCAAGTTCCAGGGCCTGCCGGCGCGCATCTGCTGGGTCGGGCTGGGCGATCGCGACCGCCTGGGCCTGGCCTTCAACGAGATGGTCGCCAAGGGCGAGCTCAAGGCGCCGGTGGTGATCGGCCGCGACCATCTGGACAGCGGCAGCGTGGCCTCGCCCAACCGCGAAACCGAGGCGATGGCCGACGGCTCGGATGCGGTCTCCGACTGGCCACTGCTCAATGCCCTGCTCAACACGGCTAGCGGGGCGACCTGGGTCTCGCTGCACCACGGCGGCGGCGTGGGCATGGGCTTCTCCCAGCACGCCGGCATGGTTATCGTCTGCGACGGCACCGAGGCGGCGGCCAAGCGTATTGCTCGCGTGCTGTGGAACGATCCGGCCACCGGCGTGATGCGCCACGCCGATGCGGGCTACGAGATCGCGCTCGACTGCGCGAAGGAGCAAGGCTTGGACCTGCCGGCGATCCTCGGTTGAGACCCGCGCGACGCGCAGCCTGAAACACCACCGTCACGAACGCCCGCTCACTGGCACGCATTGAGGAGGCGCACCCGGCCCGGGAACGGGCCGCCCCATGATCCGCCCGCTCGCCCAGACCACTCAAGCCCGCTCGTCCGCGGCCGCTATTGCGTTTGGGGCCAGAAGTGCGCCTATACCGGGAGCGCCGTAGCGCCTCCTGCTCAAGTGAAGCAAGTCGGGAGGGGGCAATGCTCCGAAATTCATTACGTGTGCGCCTGCTGTTGCCCGTGCTGGGCCTGGTCCTGGTCGTGGTGGTGGTGTTGACCCTGGTCCTTGCCAGCACCGAGGCTCGGCGCGTGCACAGCCAGGCCGATGAGGCGATCCGGCGCCAGTCCTCGTCCCTCCAGGGACTGTTCGCCATCACCCGCTCGATCATGCTCGATCGGGTCAGGGGCTCGATGAATCTGCTGCGCCGTGAAAGTGCCGCGCTGGGAGCCCCGTCCGCCGGAACCAAGGTCCAGATCAGCGGCCGCGATGTCCCGGACCTGCTGTTCGGACAGAAGTCCCAGGCCGGCAACATGACCTTGGTCGACAGCGTGACCGCCACGGTGGACGGCACCGCAACGGTGTTCTCGCGCACCGGTCAGGATTACGTGCGCGTGGCCACCAACGTCAAGACCGACGATGGCAACCGGGCGGTCGGTACCCTCCTGGATCCCAAGGGACAGGTGATTCAACAGATTCGCAAGGCGCAGGGTTTCTATGGCGTGGTCGACATCCTGGGGACGCCTTACGTGACCGGCTACGAGCCGATCATGTCGATCTACGACGAGGAACCCATCGGCATCTGGTACGTCGGCTACAAGACCGACCTGGCCTCGCTGGAAGGCGAGATCAGCGAGGCGCATGTGCTGGAATCAGGCTTCATCGCGGTCTTCGACGGCAATGGGAAACTGCGCTTCCACTCCAAGACCGGCAACACCACCGACCCGGCCAAGATGGAACAGGTCGCCCGTGAGCGTCCGGACGACTGGGTGGTGACGCGCCAGGACGTCCCTGGCTGGGGTTTCACCCTGGTCTCGGCCTATCCCAAGCAAGACATCAACAGTGTGATCCTGCGCCAGTCGCTGTGGATTGGTGGCATCGGCCTGCTGGTGTGCGTGCTGCTGCTGGGCCTGCAGTCGATGCTGATCCTCAGCCGCGTGCTGCGCCCGATCCAGCACCTCACCGCCGTGGCCGAAGAACTGAGCCTGGGCAAATGGAACCACACCATCGACGAGGTCAAGCTCAAGGACGAGATTGGCACCCTGGCGCGGGCCATCTCGCGGCTCTCCAACAGCGTACGCTTGGCCATGGAGCGTTTGGCCAAACGGTGAGGCGCCAAGCCTCTGACGCCAGATCGACGATGCGAGGGAGCCAGGACGCATGGCCAATGATTTCATCCCACTGATCCAAGTCCTGCGCGAGCTGCGATCTTTGACTGCGAAGAAGGCGTCCGGCTTCTTCTTCGTGGTCACCGAGGAAAACCATTCCTGCATCATCCGCCTGCACGGCGGACAGATCGACGAAGTGGTTTTCAGGATGCTGCGCGGTGACGAGGCCGTGCAACGGCTGTCGATGGTCAACGCCGCGCGCGGACGCTTCCAGGTCGATCCCGCCAGCAAGAGCAGCGGCAAGGCCGCCCTCAGCGAGGATTCCTTGCAGTGGCTGCTAGGCGGCTTCGAACAGGCCCTTTCACGCACGCAGGCCGCGCCGGTCGCCGCAGCGGTGGCAGCGCCTGCCGGCATGCCCGCCGGCGGCGCCCCGAGTGAAGCCCAGCGCAAGTTGATCGAGAACATCGCGCTGCAGTACTTCGGCCCGATCGCCGGCATGCTGTGCGATGAAGCCTTCGAAACCCCTGCCCCGTTGGCGTCGCAGCTGGAGCAACTGGCCAGCAATCTGTCCTCGCCCGATGAAACCAAGGGCTTTCTCCAGGAAGTGCGCGCTGGATTGGACAAGCTGCCGCACTAGCGGCATCTGCGTCGCGGCGATCGTGGATCGCAACATTATTCGCGCTGCCTCGACTGTGCATGCGTTGCACGCACGCAATGCCCTTGCGGCAAGGTGCCGCGTGCGACCTCGTCGACCGCGGCCTGACGGCCAGTTTCGCCTCTTCGCTTGGGTCTGGCCACTCGATAGCGCAAGCCCTCGCAAGCGGCGCGCTCGATCATGAGCGTCCGCGTGCATCGCGCGCCGATCTCCGGCTCGGCACCCCTTTGGCCTGCCGCGCCCAGGGCATCACGATGATGGACTTTGTTCCCGAGTACCCATCGGTCAGGCCCCCGTGGCCTCCGCACCGCACAGCGTCGGCGACCTTCCCTGACGCACGCCACCGCGGATCACGCGACGGCGTGATCCGCAAAGCCCGATGGAACAGCCTCCAATCCTTCTGCGAAGCGATCGCACTCGCCAGTGCCTCGACGACCCTGTAAACTTTAGAGAAAGTATTGAGGTAGACAGGATGTGGCGCGAGCGCCACCCATCATCCCTCCCTCGGTCTTCCGCAACGCGTCTGCGCCTTGGTCCGGCATCGCTACCGCGATCCGGGTCAGCGCCGGCGCGCCGTCCCATCTCCCTAGACCAGGTTGGTTGCTCGCTCCGATGTCCAGCGCAATGTGCCCACGATTCGCCCCGCTCTCCACACGCCATGTCCTGATGGCCAGCACCCTGCTGTGTTGCATGTCCCCCCGCGCCATCCTCGCCGCGACGCCGGAACAGGCGGTCACCCTCGATGCGATCAAGGTCACGGGCACCGGAGCCGATGGCCTGGACGCCGCGCGCAAGGCGCTGTCCAACGTGCCCGGCGCAGGCAACGTGATCGATCTAACCCGGGTGGATAACGGACGCGTGGCGGGCACGGCCGACGTGCTGGCCTATCAGCCCGGCATCTACGCCCAGTCCCCCGGCAACGAGGGGGTCAAGGTGTCGATCCGCGGCTCGGGCATCAACCGTGCGCCGGGCGCGCACGCCTCGGGGGTGTCGGTGTCGCTCGATGGCTTGCCGCTGACCTTCTCCGGCGGCACGCCCTACGAACTGCTCGAACCGCTGTGGATGAGCCGCGTGGACGTGCTGCGTGGCGCCAACGGATTCGATCGCGGCGCCCTGGCTCTGGGCGGCGCGATCGACTACGTCAGCCGCAGTGGCCTGGATTCTCCCGGGTTTGCGCTGCGCTACGAGGGCGGCCGTTTCGGCTACCGCAAGCGCAGCCTGGCCGATGGCGGCGCGCACGGCGCGTTCGACTACTACCTCGCCCTGACCGACAGCCGCACCGACGGCTACCAGACGCATGCGGCCGGCAGCGGCAAGGGCGTGATGGCCAACCTGGGCTGGCAGCTCAGTCCCGATCTGAGCACGCGGCTGGTGCTGCGCTATCGCGAAACCGAACACGAAACGCCGGGCCGTTTGACCCGTGCCCAGATCGCCGATGACCCGCGCCAGGCCAACCCGGCCTATGTGGCCATCGATGCGCGCCGGCCGCAGCCTGGCAGCACCTGGATCGGCAGCATCACCACCCTGCAGCTGGACGCGGCCTCCACGCTGAAGGCGGGCCTGGTCTACCACCGCTTTCCGATGGACCTCAACGAAAGCCGCTACCGCCAGCAGTTGGACTACGCCGACCTGGGTGCCACGCTGGACTACACGCATCAGCACAGATGGTTTGGCCGCGACAGCACCACCACCGTCGGCCTGCGCGTGACCCATGATCTGCATGCCCAGGTGCGCGAGACTCTGCGCCTGGACACCAACGGGGATCCGGCCGGGACGCGCACGCGCGACTTCGAACACCTGGGCACCGATGCCGTCGTGCATGTCGGCAACACGACGGCGCTCACCCCGTCCCTGCATCTGGTCACCGGCCTGGCCCTGGTCCATACCGCCAGCGAGGTCGCAGTGACCTGGCCGGCCGGCGGTGGCCGCTTGTCCGAGCATGGCTGGGACTACGCGCCGCGCATGGGCCTGACCTTCCAGGCCACACCGCAGGTGCAGCTGTTCGGCAACTTGAGCCGCTCGGTCGAGCCGCCACACCCGTGGTCGATGATCTGGGGCTCAGGCACGGTGTTCCCGGCCGGCAGCGGCGCGGCCACCGGCCGGCAGAGCACGCCGGTCCACCTGGGCAACCAGACCGCCGCGACACTGGAACTGGGCGCGCGCGGTGACGGCACGCTGGGCCGCTGGCAGCTTGCGGCCTATCAGTCCAACGTCCACCACGAGTTGCTCAGCGTCGAGGTCGGCACCGCGCCGGACACCTACGTGGCCGAATCCAATGCCAGCCCGACCGTGCATCGCGGCATCGAAGCGGGGCTGGAGTCGACCCTGTGGCAGGCCCAGGGCGACCGGCTGTCACTGCGCCAGGCCTATACCTACAGCGATTTCCGCTACCGCCACGATGCGCGGTTCGGGAACAACGTACTGCCTGACCTGCCCCGCCACTACTACCAGGCCATGCTGCGCTACGACCATCACAGCGGCGTCTATGCGGCGCTGGATACCGAGTCGGCCTCGCGCCTTGCGGTGGACTACGCCAACAGCGCCTGGGCGCATGGCCACACCGTGTTTGGCGCACGCGTGGGCTTCGCTGCACCGGGTGGGCGCTGGCAGACCTGGCTGGAGGCGCGCAACCTCACCGGGCAGCGTTACGCCGCCACGATCACGCCCGGCTACGACGATGCCGGTACCGACGCGGCGCGGGCCACGCCCGGCGAGGGCCTTGGCCTCTATGCGGGCCTCGAACTGCACTTCCAATGAGTCGGATCGAAGGTGAGGGTCAAGCACCCCGTGTGACGTACGCGCTCAATCCGATGCGCGCCGAGCCGGGCATCGCACGGGTGTCTCTGGCTGGCCGCGCCGCGCGGCCGCCAGTCGCGTCCGCGTTCTGATTTCGATCGGCATTGACCAGCGCCGTCGACGTGGAAAGGCGAGGCACTCGACCATGCGCGGCTTCCTGCCGCTTCCCTGTCCATGCGAATCGCGCTCGCGGCGCGATGTCGCGTTTTACAGCGCAGGCCCGAACGAAGGCGGCAGGGCCTGCGTGCCCCAGGTTTGGTTGGGGGCTTTGCCCAGGTCGAACTCCAGCGTGCCGCCACGCTTGACGAAGTCCGCCGGCAGCCAGGCCTGATCGCTGGCCTTGCCGTCCACCTGCAGGGACTGCACGTAGGGCACATCGGGCGCGGCATTGCGCGCGCGGATCTCGATGCGCGCGCCGGGGCGCTCGATCACCACCTGCGGAAACAGCGGACTGCCGATCGCCAGCTCGGCTCGCCCCGGATAGACCGGATACAGGCCCAGCGCCGACCAGACGTACCAGGAGGACATCTGGCCCAGGTCGTCGTTGCCGGAGATGCCCTGCGGCGTGTTGGTCCAGATCTGGCGCATCGCCGCACGCACGGTGTCCTGCGTCTTCCACGGCTGGCCGACGAAGTTGTACAGCCACGGCGCGGCGATCGAGGGTTCGTTGTCCAGTTCGGCATGCAGCGGCCCGGACTTGGTCACCGCCCAGCCGCCGTCGGGCGTGCGGAAGAACGCATCCAGCCGCTGCGCGGCGACCTGTGCACCACCGAGCTGCTCGATCAATCCAGCTGGATCGAACGGCACCATCCACAGGTACTGGGCGCCGCTGCCTTCGACGAAGCCCTCGTCGGAGGCCGGATCGAATGCGGGCCAGCTGCCATCGGCGTTGCGCGGCTGGAGGTAGCCGCCGTCCGGGGTCGCCTGCGGATTGAACAGATTGCGCCACCAGCCCGAGCGTTCGCGGAACAGCTTCGCGCCCGCCTTGTCACCGGCCGCCAGCGCCAGCTCGGACAGGCCGAAATCGGCGGCGACCAGCTCCAGCGTGTCCGAGGCAGTGCCCCAGCCCGGCGCGTCGACCGGCATGTAATGCAGCTTGAGCCAGGCATCCAGGCCAGGGCGCTGGCCCACGCACAGGATCGGGCACCCCCTGCGGCTCAGATCCTTCTCGGTTGGCACCGTGGCGGCCCGCTTGAGCGAGGCGTAGGCGCGTTGGAGGTCGAACCCGCGCCCGCCGAACGCGTGGATCGCCGCCAGCGACGGCGGCGAGGGATCGCCGTTCATGACGCCGGTCGCGCCGGTCAGATGCGTCCAGCGGTCCCAGACCCCGCCATTCTGCTCGGCCTGATTGAGCAGTGACTGGGCGATGTCCGATCCGCGCTGCGGGTCCAGCAGCGTCACCAACTGCAGCTGCGAGCGATAGACATCCCAGCCGGAGAAGTTGGCGTACTGCGCCCGCTGATGACGCGCAAGGCGATGCGCCTTGCCGTCGAAGCCCAGGTAGCGCCCGTCGACATCGCTATAGAGATTGGGCTCAAGCAGCGCATGGTAGAGCGCGGTGTAGAAGACCGCGCGCTCGTCCCCGGCGCCACCGGTGACGCGCACCTGGCCCAGGATGTCGTTCCACGCCCGGCGCGCAGCCGCCTGGGTGGCTTCCAGCGAGGTTCCGGCCGGGCTCTCCTTGTCCAGGTTGGCCCGCGCCCCGGCCGGGTCCACGTAGGACACGCCGACGCGGACATTGACCGTCGCCCCCTCCTTGAACTGGATCCATCCACCCGCGCCGCGCCCCACCGGCGGATGGCCGCGCGTGCCATAGGTGGTGCCGCCGCTTCCGTCGACGGCGCCCTTGCTGAGCGTTTCGTCGCGCCACGTGCCCCCCACCTCGAAGGGCTGGTCGAAGCGCGCGACAAAATGCAGCGTGTAATAGCTTTCGCGGCGATCCTCGGCCAGGTAGCCGCAGAAATTGCCGCTGGTCACCGAGCCGCTGACCGTCCGGGTGGCCGGATCGATGCGGATGGACGAGGCCGTGCTGCCGACCTCGCTGTCAGAGGTCCGGATGAGCAGATTGGCCGGGCGTCCTTCCGGATAGGCGAAGCGGCCCACCGCCGTGCGTGCGCTCGCGCCCAGTGCCACGTCCACGCCGTTGCCCAGCTTGGCTGCATACGCGCCCGGGCTGGCGTGTTCGTCGGCATGGTCCAGCAGGGCCGAATATTGAACACCGGCCTGCGGCGAGGACGGCGAAACCTCAACCCCGGTGGTGATCGGCATCATCGGGATATCGCCGCTGGCGCCAGCGCAACCCGTTCCCGAGACGTGGGTCAGGCTGAAGCCGCGCACGCCGTTGGCGCGCCACTCGTAGCCACCCGGCGCGGCGAAGGGAAAGCGCTTGCCTGGCAACGGGGTCTGCTCCGGACTGAAGGCGACCATGCCGAACGGGAGGGTCGCTCCTGGATACACATTGCCGCCGTTGGTCGTGCCGATGAAGACATTGACCTCGGCGGCGAGGTCGGCCGTTTCGCGCTCTGTCGGGGCCTCGGCCTGGGCCGATGGCATCAGCAGCGCCACACTGGCGGCCAGCAGCAGGGGACGGTACATATGCATTCTCCCGGTTCTGCGCGCGCCACTGCGTGGCGCGGTTCATCGGGATTATGCTGATTTAAATCGTTTAAATGAAGCCCGCCCCGTGGTTGCGACATCTGCGGGCCAGGGGAATTCGCATTGATCCCAACCTGCCTCCCCGCACGCCGATGCGCGATGGGTCTGGCCTGGTATGAACGGGTCGAACGCGCAAAGCCTGCGCGACGCCTTCAACCACCCGGTGCAGTCAGCGGGATGCCGACGGGCGCAGGCCGGCCGAACACCGGATCGCCCGAGGTCGACCAGGACACCGGCTGCAGGTGTGGGGCACGCGCGCTGGTGCAGCGCATGTCCGCAGCAGGATTGGCGTGATAGACGATCCAGGTCTGACCCTCCGCACCGCGGAAGAAGCCGTTGTGTCCGGGCGCGAACACGCCGCGCGCCGGGTCGGTGGCCAGCACGGGCCCGGGCTGCTTGATCCAGCTTGCGGCATCGAGCGGATCGCTTCCGGCTGCGGCCTTCAGCAATCCCAGCGCATAGCCGTCGGACCAGCAGGCACTGCCGGAATAGGTCAGGAAGAGATCCCCCTTTGGCCCCAGCACGAACTCCGGTCCTTCCAGGATCTGGCGCCCGCCCTGTCGCTCCCAGGCCTGATCCGGGCGCGCGATGATGGTCTCCGGCCCGGTCAGTGTCCACGGATTGGACATGCGCACGATGGCCAGCACGCTGTCCGGCCCGACGTAGGGCGAGTACACGAAGTAGCGCTCGCCACCCACCGCGAAGGTCGTGCCATCGATGCCGGTGTGCGCGGTCTTGAGCTGGCCGCGATCGATCCAGGTTCCCTGGGTGGGATCTGCGCTGGTGTTTTCCAGCACGAAGATGCCCCGATGCGCATCATCGTCGTGGGCGCTGTCGGCGGCGGTGTAGTAGATGAACCAGCGTCCGTCGATACGGTGCAGTTCCGGCGCCCAGATCGACTGGCCGTTCGGCCCCTGCTTGGGCGGGGTCCAGACGGTGACCGGGGCTGCCTTGGCCAACTGCGACAGGTCGGTGGTCTTGCGGATGGCCAGATGATCGCCGCGCGTGCTCATGAAGTAGTACATCCCGCCCTCGTGCGCGATCCACGGGTCGGGCCCGGACGGCAGCAGGGGATTGGTATAGGTCGGCGTCCTGGCCATGCCGGTGGGCACGGTCAACAACAAGCCAAGTAGCAGGGCGATCGAAGCAGGACGCGGCATGTGGACTCCTGGCTGGGGCGAGGCCGCAGGCGATGCGGCCACCGTGACAGCGCCGACTAAACCATATAATCAGACAATTAAGAAGGCGCACCGCAACATGGTCGTGTGCTAGACCTGCTCTAGACGCATTGCGCCCCAATGAAAAAGGCGGCGCCTCGCGGCGCCGCCTTGCCAAGGGGCCAGACAGCGTCGCCTTATCGCGCGCCGCCCTGCTTGGCCCCGGCCTCCTTCACGTAGGTGTCGAACCAGTGCAGCATCTCGTAGACGAGTTGCTCGTTGGACTCCAGCGCGGTGTACCAGTGCGGTTCGTGCGGCAGCATTACCAGCCGGGTGACGCCCCCATTGCCGCGGATCGCCTGGTAGAGCTTGACCGACTGGATCGGTTCGGTTCCCGGGTTGGCGTCGTCCTCGCCGTGCACCAGCAGCAGCGGCGCCTGCATCTTGTCGGCGTAGAAGAACGGCGAAGCCTTGAGGTACACGTCCTGCGCCTCCCACACCGAACGTCGCTCGTTCTGGAAACCGAAGGGAGTGAAGGTCTTGTTGTACGAGCCGCTGGTGGCCACGCCGGCCTTGAACAGGTCAGTATGCGCGACCAGGTTGGCCGTCATTAGCGCGCCATGACTATGCCCGGTGACGCCGATCCGGTTGCGGTCCACCACGCCCAGCGCGACGGCCTTGTCCACGGCCGCTTGCGCATCGGCGGTCAGCTGCTGGATGTAGGTATCGTAGGCGCTGCGCGGGTCGCCGACGATCGGGAAGGAGGCGTTGTCGATCAGCGCGTAGCCGGCTAGCAGCAGCAAGCGGTAATTGCTCAACCGAGTGAAGGTCTGCTGCGAGCCGGACACCTGGCCGGCCTGCTCGCTGCTGGCGAAGTCCTCCGGATAGGCGTACAGGATTGCCGGCACGCGCTGGCCTTCCTTGTAGCCCGGCGGGGTGTAGAGGGTGAACGACAGATCCAGCCCGTCGGCGCGCTTGTAGGTCACCAGGCGCTTCTTGATCTGCCGCACCTCCGGTGTCGGATCCTCAAGGCGGGTCAACGCGGTGCCCGGCGTGGCATAGGCCGCCTCGTCTTCGGCTGCATCGGCCACCGGCGCGCCCAAGGTATGGACGAAGGCATTGGGCGGATCCATCACCGACTGGTGCCAGGTCAGGAAGCGATCCGGCGTCGCGGCGAAGGCCAGGAACTGGTCGTATTCGTCCACGCCACTGCGGAACAGGCGCTCGGTCTTCAGCGTGCCCAGGTCCAGCCGATCCAGGAACGGCCGATCGCCCTGGGACGAAGCCCCCTGCCCGCGCAGGAAGACCGTGTCGCCTTCCAGGCGCACCGCCCACGCGCCGTTGGGCAGCACCTGGTAGACGAAATTGCCCGGGTTCTTGTACAGCTCGTCATAGGACATGTCCCACAGCACGCGCCCCGGCGCACCCGGCTGGTCCACATCGACGATGCGGGTGGTCTGCCAGTGACGGTTCTCGTCGACCTCCAGCAGGAAGGCAGTCTCGCGGCGCGGCGTCCAGGCAAAGCCTTCGAAGCGCTGCTCGGTGCGGGTGATCTCCTTCGGGGTGCCTGTGAAGGGCGCGGCGAGCGTCATCACCTTGTCGCGTGCCGGCACCTTGACCTTCCAGTCGCCCTTGTCCAGCGCCTCGGACCACACCAGGGTGGCCGGCTCGGTCGCGCGCCAGTCGAAGTTGATCGGACCTTCGGGCACGCCGTGCACCGGCACGCGATCGGCCAACGGCAGGCGGGCCACGGTCACCGAGGTGCCACTGCCCACGTCCAGCACCGCCACGTCGTGGGCGAAACGCTGGTAGGTCACCGCGTGCGAATACGGCGGCTTGATCGCCTCGGTCAGCACGTGCACGCCATCAGGCGCGGCGACGACGTCGTTGTAGATCGCCGGCTGGCCGACGTCGCGCACGCGGCCATCGCCGGCATCGACCACGGCCAGCTGCGAGGTGCCGTAGTAGACGAAGCGGGCCTCGTCCAGCGGGCTCTTGAGCGTGTCGCGCGCCTCGTAGGTGCTGCTTTCGCCCTGGCCGCCCAACGACTGCTGGATGTCCGGCCCGATCTGTTCGGGCGTCTCGGCCGGCGGCGCGCCCTGCCCGGCGGGCACGCGCTTGACCAGTAGGCTGCGGCTGCCGTCGAGCCACTGCACCGCATCGTCGAAGATCGGGTTGAGGGCCACGCCAGGCACCGCGTGTACCTGGCCGGTGGCCGCGTCGCCCAGCCACAGCTCCACCGAGGTCGGGGTCACGTTCTGGAAGGCGAAGCGACGCCCATCGGGCGACCACGAGGCACTGCCCGGGCAGGCGCCGTTCGGAAATGGCACCTTGGTCTGCTTGCCGCTGGCGATGTCCACCAGGGTGAAATCGGCCACGCAGGCGGGGATGCCGTAGCCGGCGGGCGTGTCATGCCGACTCCGGTTGGCAGGTTCCAGGCGCACGCCGGCCAGCTTGTAGAACGGGCGCGCCACCCGCTCGATCGAGGGATAGGTCTGCGCCGTGGTGAGCATCAGGGTCCGACCGGTGGGATCGACGCTGGGCCTGGGCGGCGGCGGCGCCTTGAGCACCTTGAGCAACGGCTCGGGCGGAACGTCGTAGCCGGCCCAGGCCGGCGCGCATACCAGCAGCGACAGGGTGGTCACGGCAGCCGCCGTGATGTGGAGGTTGCGGCGAAGCAGCATGAGCATCCCCAAAAAAAGTGGCGTGGTTCACATCGCGCATGCGAAGCGGTGCGCTTCGCATGCCGTGTTCAAATCTAGCATCGCAGCTGAGCCGACAAGTGGCGCGAAATCGGACCGCGGCGATGATCCATGCCAGGTGCGCGGCGCCCGTCCGCCTGCTAGGCTCGGCTCCAGACCAGCGCAGCCAAGTGCACTGGTCGCGCTTACTTGCTCCAGCACGCTTGAGTAGACCGGGACCCCCGACCGGCCGCCGATGAGCGCGGATGCCTCCCCGCCGTGACAGGCAGGTCCCTGACGTTTTTTGCAGTTGCCCCCGTAACCGCACGATACGCAAGGAGCCTGGCCATGAGCCAAGAACGTCGCATCGACGCACTGACCGGCATTCGCGGCGTCGCCGCGCTGCTGGTGGTGTACTCGCATCTGGTGGAGAAATACTTCTTCAGCGTCAGCCCGCTTTTACCGGGCGAAGTCGGCGTCATGGTGTTCTTTACCCTGAGCGGGTTTCTGATGGCCTTCCTCTATGGCGAGAAGGACTTCAACTACCCGGCCGTCGCCCGCTACGCCATCGCCCGGTTCGCGCGCATCGCCCCGGCTTACCTGTTCGTGGTCGTGGCCGCATACCTGATCTACAACCTTGTGGACGGGCACTTCGTCTACGCCATTACCCACCAGAACCTCCTGCGCCACCTCGCGTTCTCGGGCAACGTCTCGGCGCTGTGGAGCATTCCACCGGAAGTGCAGTTCTACGTGGTCTTCGTCGCCCTGTGGTTCTCGCTGTGGGCGTTTCGTCGTCAGGGCAACGCGGCGTTCCTGGTCGCCATGCTGACTTTGGTCTTCCTGATGATGAGCTATCGCGGTTCGCTGCCGGGCACCTTCGTCGGTTCCAAGCTGCACTACTTCTTTACCGGCACCGTGTTCGGCCTGGTTCGCGCGCGCACCAGGGATAGCAGCGGTGTGGCGATGATCGGGACGATGCAGGTCGTCCTGCTGGTCTTGCTCGCGCTGGTAGGCCTGGGCGTGGCGGACCCGCACTTCGGCTCCAAGCGAGCGTTCTACGAAAGCCTGGAGACAGCGCTGTTTGCCGGCATCGCGGTGTTCGTCTTTTCCTTCGATACCCGCCTGGCCAAGGCGCTGCTCGGCAACCGCGCGATCAAGCTGCGCGGGGACTGCAGCTTTTCGATGTACCTGATCAACATCCCGGTGATCTATTTCGCAGTGAAGTGGGCCCATGGTCGTGCCGCGACGCCCGCCATGGCGGTTGGCGTGACGGCCGTCATCCTGCTGCTGGCCTGGGCGATGTATCGGACCATCGAGATGCCGGGCAGCAAGCTGCTACGTCGGATCGGGCAGCGGATCCTGCTTCCGAACCGAGCCCATCAGCAGGGCACCGGGCCGGCCGCCATTCCCCAGGCGACCGTGCCATCGGCGTACGATCTTGGCCATCCCGATGAGCACAAAAGCGCGGCCGGCTGACGCCGATAAAGCGCCGCGCGACCATCGCCATCGACACGCAGGGCACCAAGGGCGCCCTGCCCGCGCGTTGGCTGCACCGCAACGTGACCGGGTGAGGCGGGCGTGCTGATATTCGCGCACCCCGCACCAGGAGAGGCCACCATGGCCCAGGTCAGCACGGCTTTCGAACAGGCGACACAGGACATCCAGACCCTGTCCGAGCGTCCGGACAACGACACCCTGCTCCGGCTCTACGCGCTGTATAAGCAGGGCCTCGAAGGCGACGTGCATGGCAACAAGCCCGGCTTCTTCGATTTCGTCGGCACGGCCAAGTACGAGGCGTGGGAACGCCTGCGCGGCATGCCCTCGACCACCGCCCAGAAACGCTACGTGGACCTGGTCGAGCAACTGCTGCACTGAGCCATCGCCGGGCGGCGGCCGCTGTCACCCCGCCGAGCGCATCGGGTCATCCACCGAACTACGTCGGCGTTGCCGCCAGGATGATGCGTTGATGCCCGGCGCGCGAAGCGTCGGTGCTACAGCACCGGATCGGACGTGTCTCCAGGCCAGACCGAGACACGATGCCGCGCTTCCCTGCACGGCACCCATGTACCACCGACTTCAGCGCGGCATTTCCATGGCCACTTCGCGCCGCTGACCCGCCTGGGTCGCAGGCGCGGGCGGCAGGCTTTCGGCAGCGATGTAGTTGGGCCAGCCACCGGCCAGCGCCGCATACAGCTGCACCATGGCCTGGCCGCTGCGCACCTTGGCCTGCACGGCCGCATCCTCGGCATCCAGACGGCTACGCTCGGCGTCGAGCATGTCCAGCGTGTCGATGGCGCCGTTGTCCAGGCGCAGGCGGGCGAGGTCGGCCGCCCGCGCGCCCGCCTGCGCGGCCTGATCCAGATGCGCGGCCTCCTTTCGGCTGCGATCCACGCGGACCAGGGCGTTCTCGGTGTCCTCCAGCGCACGCAGCACGGTCTGCTGGTAGCTGGCAAGATCCTCGGCGGTCTGTGCGTTGGCGGCGGCGATCCTTGCCCGTACCCGGCCTACGTTGAGGAACGAGCCGTCCATGCCCAACGACAGCACGCGGGTCTCGCTGTCACGCGCGAACAGCGCACTGCTGGCCATGGCCTGGGTCCCGAACAGCGCCCCGAGGGTAAAGCGCGGGAACAGATCAGCCGTGGCCACGCCGACCCGTGCGGTGGCACCGGCCACACGCCGCTCGGCGGCGGCCACATCCGGACGCCGACGCAGCAGGTCCGAGGGCGTGCCCGGCGCCGGCGCCGGTGGCAGCGCGGGCATCGGCCCGGCGACCATCAGATCGGCCGACATCGACTCCGGCGTGGCACCGACCAGGACCGCGATGCGGTTGGCCGCCACGGCCTCCGCCGCTTCCAGCGACGGGATGCGTGCCAGCGTGGTTTCCAGCTGGGTGCGCCCACGATCCACGTCGAAGGCATCGCCAACGCCGATCTGGGTGCGCGCCTCCAGCAGCTTGAGCGTGCGCTGCTGGGTGCTGGCGTTCTCTCGCGCGATCTCCAGCTGCGACTGGATGCCGCGCAACTGGAACCAGCCCTGCGCCACGCTGGAGGCGATCGCCACCTGCATCGCCGCCAGATCCGCGGCAGCGGCCTGTGCATCGGCGTGCCCTGCCTCGCTGGCGCGACGCAGGCGGCCAAAGAAATCCAGCTCCCACACCGCGCCCAGGCTGCCGTCATAGCCGTGGTTGTCGCGTTCATCGCGGCTGTAGCCCGGCAGCTGGTCGGCACTGCTGCGGACACGCTGCGCATCGGCCGTGGCGGTGAAGGTCGGAAGCCGGGCGTACTGCGCATCACGCAGCAGCGCGTTGGCCGCGTCATAGCGCGCCAGCGCGATGCGCACGTCATGGTTTTCCAGCAGCGCGCGCTCGACCAGGGCCGAGAGCTGCGGATCGTTGAAGCTGCGCCAGAACTCGGCGTCGGCCGTGGTGTTCACCGGCCCGGCGCTGGCGGCGTCGATCGGTGCCTGTACGAAGGCCGCGGCGTGCGGCGCATCGGGACGGACATAGTCCGGCCCCACCGCGCAGGCGGCCAGCAGCGCCGAGGCGACGCCGATCCCCAGGATGCTCTTCACCATGGCAGCACCTGTCCCAGATAGGAAAAGCTTCCGGTCGGCCCATCGGCGTCGATCAGCGCCATCTGCACGCTGGTCTTGGCGCCTTCGTCCACTTCGATCTCGCCGCGCTGCTCGCCATCGCTGTTGTTCATGTCGGTTTTGACGTAGCCGGGGTGGATGGTGTTGACCTTCACCGGGGTATTGCGCAACTCGTAGGCCAGCTGCACGGTCCAGGCATTCACCGCGCTCTTGGAGACGTTGTAGGCCGGGATCTTGAAGTCGTAGATGAAAGAGCTGGGATCGGCATGCAGCGTGATCGAACCCAGCGCACTGGACACATTCACGATGCGACCGGCCGGCGAGGCCTTGATCAGCGGCAGGAACGCCTGGGTCACCTCGATCACGGCGAACACGTTGGTGTCGAAGGTGGTGCGCCAGGCTTCCAGCGTCTGCTCGGACGGCGGCTTGGTCACGTCATCGACCATGATCCCGGCGTTGTTGACCAGGATGTCCAGGCGACCGTGGCGATCCTGCACCTCCTTGACGGCGGCGGCGATGCTGGCGGTATCGGTGACGTCCAGCTGGATGGCTTCCACCGGCAGACCGGCATCGGCCAGTTTCTTCGCCTCGGCCTGCGCGGTGGCCAGCTTGCGGCCGGCCAGCAGGGTGCGTACACCTGCCTGCGCAAGCTGGCGCACGGTCTCGGTGCCGATGCCGCGGGTGGCGCCGGTGACCAGGGCGATCTTCTGAGCATGGGTGTTCATGGAATATCTCCGTTGAGAAGATGGCTGGGCCCGGTATGTGCCCAGCAGGGGAAGAAAGGATCAGTGCGCGGTGCCATGGGTCTGGCCCAGGGCCGGCGCGGCATCGTGGTGCACCAGCTGGCGACCCGAGAGCTTGCGCAGGGCCACGTAGAACACCGGGGTCAGGAACAGGCCGAACAGGGTCACACCCAGCATGCCGGCGAACACGGTGATGCCGGTGACCGAGCGCACCTCGGCGCCGGCGCCATGGCCCAGCACCAGCGGCACGGTGCCGGCGATGAAGGCGATGGAGGTCATCACGATCGGACGCAGACGCAGGCGGCAGGCTTCCAGCGCGGCCTCGACGATGCCCTTGCCGCCCAGTTCCAGCTCACGGGCGAACTCGACGATGAGGATCGCGTTCTTGCACGCCAGACCCATCAGCACCACCAGGCCGACCTGGACGAACACGTTGTTGTCCCCGCCGGTGAGCCACACGCCCACCAGCGCGGAGAGCATCGTCATCGGAACGATCAGGATCACCGCCATGGGCAGGGTCCAGCTTTCGTACAGCGCGGCCAGCACCAGGAAGGCCAGCAGCACCGACATCGGGAACACGATCATCGCCGCATTGCCCTGCGTGGACTGCTGGTAGCTCAGATCTGTCCACTCGATGGTCATGCCGTTGGGCAGCACCTTGTTCGCGATCCCGGCGACGGCCTGCATCGATTGGGTCGAGGACATCACGCGCGGATCGGCTTCACCGATCAGGTCGGCCGCCGGATAGCCGTTGTAGCGGATCACCGGGTCCGGGCCATAGGTCGTGGCCATGTGCACCATCGAACCGATCGGCACCATCTGGCCGGCCGCGTTGCGGGTCTTCAGGTTGGCGATGTCCTCGACACTGTCGCGGAACTGGCCGTCGGCCTGCGCAATGACCTGCCAGGTGCGGCCAAAGCGGTTGAAGTCATTGACGTAGGCCGAGCCCAGATAGGTCTGCATCGTGTCGAACAGGTTGGTCAGCGGCACGCCCTGGGCCTTGGCCTTGTCGCGGTCCACCTGGGCATCCAGCTGCGGCACGTTGGCCTGGTAGGTCCCGATCGGGAAGGACATGCCGGGCGTCTGCGAAACCGTGCCGGCCACCGCATTGACCGCTTGCTGCAGGGCGCCGTACCCCAGTCCCGCGCGGTCCTGGATGTAGAGCGAGTAGCCCGAGCCCTGGCCCAGGCCGAGGATCGGCGGCGGCATGATCGCGAAGCCGAAGCCCTCCTGCAGCTGGGAGATCTTGCCATTGAGCTCGACGTTGATCTGCTCGGCGCTGCGATGCCGCTGACTGGCCGGCTTGAGGGTGATGAACACCGTGCCGGTGTTGGGCGTATTGGTGAACTGCAGCGCGTTGAGGCCGGGGAAGGCGATCGCGTGGTCCACCCCGTCGGTATGCAGGGCGATGTCGCTGACCTTACGCAGCATGGCGTCGGTGCGCTCCAGCGAGGCGCCTTCGGGCATCTTCACGCCGCCGATCAGGTACAGCTTGTCCTGGGTCGGGATGAAGCCACCCGGCACCACCTTGAACATCAGGCCAGCGCCGATGAGCAGCAGCACGTACACCGCGAACACCGCGCCACGCTTGCCCAGCGCACGGGACACCGCGCCCTGGTACTTGTTGGAGCTGGTGTTGAAGAAGCGGTTGAACGGGCGGAACAGCCAGCCGAACAGGCGGTCGATCAGGCGCGACGGGCCGTCCTTCGGCGCATCGTGCGCCTTGAGCAGCATCGCGGCCAGCGCCGGCGACAGGGTCAGCGAATTGATCGCCGAGATCACCGTGGAGATCGCGATGGTCACCGCGAACTGCTTGTAGAACTGGCCGGTCACCCCGGACAGGAAGGCCATCGGCACGAACACCGCGCACAGCACAAGGGCGATGGCGATGATCGGCCCGGACACCTCGCGCATGGCCTGGTGGGCCGCGGCCAGGGGCGTGAGGCCCTCCTCGATGTTGCGCTCGACGTTTTCCACCACCACGATCGCGTCGTCGACCACGATGCCGATGGCCAGCACCAGGCCGAACAGGCTCAACGTGTTGATCGAGAAGCCCAGCAGGTACAACGCCGCGAAGGTACCGACCACCGAGACCGGCACGGCCAGCAGTGGGATGATCGAGGCGCGCCAGGTCTGCAGGAACAGGATCACCACCAGCACCACCAGGATCACTGCCTCGATCAGGGTGTGGACCACCGCGGTAATGGAGTCGCGCACGAACACGGTCGGATCGTACGGCGCGGCCCAGGTCATGCCTTCGGGAAAGCGCGTGGCCAGCTCGGCCATCTTGGCGCGCACCGCGTCGGACAGCTGCAGCGAGTTGGCACCCGGGGCCTGGAACACGCCCATGCCCACCGCGTCCTTGTTGTCCAGCTGCGAGCGCAGCGCATAGGTGCCCGCGCCCATTTCGATGCGAGCCACGTCACGCAGGCGCACGATCTCGCCGTCATCGCCGCTCTTGACGATGATGTTGCCGAACTCGGCCTCGCTCTGCAGGCGGCCCTGGGTGTTGATCGACAGCAGGAAGTCACTCTTGGACGGCATCGGCTCGGCACCGAGCTGGCCGGCGGAGACCTGCACGTTCTGCTCGCGGATGGCCGCGGTCACATCCGAGGCGGTCAGGCCACGCGCGGCGATCTTGTCCGGGTCCAGCCAGATGCGCATGGCGTAGTCGCCGGCACCGAAGATGTTGATCTGGCCCACGCCAGGCAGGCGCGCCAGCTCGTCCTTGATGTTCAGCACCGCGTAGTTGCGCAGGTACATCGAGTCGTACTTGCCGTTGGGCGACTGCAGGTGCACGACCATGGTCAGTGTCGGCGACTGCTTCTGCGTGGTCACGCCCTGCCGGCGTACGTCTTCGGGCAGGCGCGCCTCGGCCTGGGCCACGCGGTTCTGCACCTGGACCTGGGCCTGGTCGGGATCGGTCCCGGGGCGGAAGGTCACCGTGGTGACCAGCACGCCGTCGGAGCCGGCCACCGACTTCATGTACATCATGTTTTCGACGCCGTTGATCGCTTCCTCCAGCGGCGTGGCCACGGTCTCGGCGATCACCTTGGGGTTGGCGCCGGGATAGGTCGCGCGGACCTGCACGCTCGGCGGCACCACTTCGGGGTACTCGCTGATCGGCAGCAGCGGCAGCGCGATCAGGCCGGCGGCGAAGATCACGATGGACAGGACCGCGGCGAAGATCGGCCTGTCGATGAAGAACTTGGAAATGTTCATGGGGTGGTTTCCTGTGTGTCGCGCCCGGCGCGGGCCAGCATGGCCCGCGCCTGCCCATAGCGGGCTTGCGGATCGCCTTTCGATGACCGTCCCGACTCGCTCGGGACGGGTAATGCGTGGATCACACCGGGCGCGCGGTCATGCGCCCGGCGCCCTGTCGCTCAGTCGAGCATCGCGGTGGCCTTGGCCGGCGGCGCCTGCATGGCGACCTCCTTGGCCTGCACCGGCATGCCAGGCATGAAGACCTTCTGCACGCCGTCGACGATGACCTTGTCGCCGGCCTTCAGCCCGCCGTTGACGATGCGTAGCCCGTCGGCCATGCGGCCCAGTTGCACGTCGCGGCGCTGCGCCTTGCCTTCGGCATCGACCACGTAGACGTACTTGCGATCCTGGTCGGTCAAAACGGCCTTGTCGTCCACCAGCATGGCCTTGAACTCACCGCTGCCCGGCAACTGCACGCGGGCGAACAGGCCCGGCACCAGGCTGTGGTCGTTGTTGTCCATCAGCGCACGCACGCGGATGGTGCCGGTTCCCGGGGACAACTGGTTATCGACGAAGTCGACCTGGCCCTGGTGCGGATAACCATCCTCGCCGACCAAGCCGACCTTGACCGGCAGGCCGCCATCGCGGCCGCTGGGACGCTCGCCGTCACGGGCCAGGGCCTGATAGCGCAGGAAGGTGGCCTCGTCGGCATCGAAGTGCACGTGCATCTGGTCGGACACCACCGTGGTCAGCACGCTGGCCGCCTCGCCGGTGCCCACCAGATTGCCGGCGGTCACCAGCGCGCGGCCGGCGCGGCCGGAGATGGGCGCGCGCACCTTGGTCCAATCCAGGTCCAGGCGCGCGGCGTCCACCGCGGCCTGGGCGGCCTGGACCTGGGCGCTGGCCTCGTTGGCGGCGGCCCGGCGCTGTTCGAACAACTCGGTGGACATGGCCTGCACATCGGTGAGCTTCTTGGCGCGGTCGGCCTCGCCCTGGGTCTGGCTGGCCGCACTGCGCGCGCGGGCCAGCTCGGCCTGGGCCTGCTCCAACGCCGCCCGGTAGCTGCGGGCGTCGATGGTGAACAGCACATCGCCGGCGCGGACTTCCTCGCCCTCGTGATAGTTCACCGACTCGATGTAACCGGACACGCGCGGGCGCAGCTGTACGGTCTGCACGGCCTCGATGCGGCCACTGAACTCATCCCACTGCTTGATCGGCTTGACCAACACGGGGGCGACGCTGACGGCCGGCGGAGGCGGCGCGGCGGTCTCGGCGGCGTTGCCGTTGCAGCCGGCGATCACCGCCACCGACAGGGCCAGCAGCGCGAAGGAAGACAAACGACGGGCGCGGAAGAAGGAGTCGGCGCGGGAAAGGTTCATGGCAAATGCTCGTGTGGGAGACAAGAAGGAAAAGACGGAGCGACGACCTCAACCCCGGTTGAGGTCGAGCGAAGAGACGGTGAGCGAACCAGGCAGTGCATCGAACAGGGTGCGTACCGGCGGCGGCACCCAGGCCGCATCGAAGGAGACGATGGCGCGTACCGGGCCGGACGTGGCCGGGCGCAGCAGTTCGACGGCCTTGCGGCCCACGCTGATTGCATCGGGCCAGCCAGCGCAGGCATGCACGCGGTTCTTGGGGGTGGACAGGGGGTGCTCGACAGCCAGCAATTGCACGCGCACGCCCAGCGGCATGGCTTCCTCGTGCAGCACCTTGGCCAGCATGCGCAAGCCGGCCGAAGCAATCGAGGCATGGCCGTGGCCGGCCCAGCCGCACTCGGTGGCCGGCCCGCCGATCATCACGTAATGCGTGGTGGCCGACTCATGTTGCAGCAGCGGGAGCAGGTGCCGGGCCGCGGCCAGGTGCGCGAGTACGTCACTGCCGAAGCGCTCGCCGAGCCGTGCACTGGACTGCTCCAGCAGGCGACCGCTGAAGGACGGTGCGAACAGGTGCGCGAACACCGCATGCAGCACCAGGCCACGCGCGCGAACCTCATTGGCCAGCTTGCGCGCACCGTCCTCGTCGATCGGGCTTGTGCTTGGTAGCAGGGTCAGCTGGGCCTCGTCACGATAGGACTCGGCCAACGCGTCCATGTACTCGCCGGGCTCACCGACCGCCAGGACCGGGCTGCCCGCCTCGATCAACGCACCGACCACGCCTGCCCCAGCGGCGCTGTGCGCCCCCAGGACCAGCGCGGTCGGGACCGGCGACTGCGGCATCATCCCACTCATGGGAGTTTTCCTCCCATCGACGGGATAATCCCGAAATCACCACCCATCCAGCGTGCACCTGCAGGCCGCACCTGCACCCCGCCGAGCTGAACCCGGCGCGATGGGGAAAACTCACGCAGACCCTTGCCACTGCTGGCGATGCGCAGGAATGACGCCCGTGAAATGGCGCTTTCATTGCGAACTTCAGGGTTCAATAATTGGCGGATGACAGTGAAGAACGACATGGCGTCGGTCGCAGCATTCAGGACAGGCCGCCACTCTAGGCCTGCATGCCGGACTTGATTAGTCCAGATTTCGGGGAATAATCATCCCGCTCCCGGTCCAATCCCTCTCCCCTCCGGAGGAATCCATGTCTCACGACCTCAACGACACCCTGATTTTCGTCAAGGTGGTTGAACAAGGCAGCTTTGTCGGTGCCGCCAGCGCCCTGCGGCTACCTAAGACCACCGTCAGCCGCAAGGTCCAGGAACTGGAGACGCGCCTGGGCGCGCAGCTCCTGCACCGCACGACGCGCAAGCTGGGCCTCACCGAAGCCGGCAACGTGTATTACGAGCACTGCCAGCGCATCGCGCGCGAACTGGCCGAAGCCGAAAGCGCCGTTGGCCAGCTGCATGCCGGCCCGCGTGGCTGGCTGCGAGTGACCGCTCCCTACTCCATCGGTATCGACAAGATCGCCCCGCTACTGGGTGAGTTCCACGCCCGCCATCCGGAAGTGCGCGTGGAGATGCTGCTGTCCAATGAACCGATCGACCTGATCGGGGGCGAGGTCGACGTCGCCCTGCGCGTGGGCAGCCTGCCCGACTCCAACCTGGTCGCGCGCAAGCTGGGCGTACTCAATACGCAGGTGTTTGCCGCCAAGAGCTACATCGCCCGCCACGGCGAACCTCTGCATCCGGATGATCTGCAGTACCATCGCACCTTCGCCATGCCCAAGCATCGCCACGGCAGCAGCTACAGCTGGTCGCTGGACGACGGCAACGGCCCGCGTGATTTCCTGGTCAACCCGATCCTGGTGGCCAACGATCCCGCAGCGCTCAAGGGGGCCCTGCTGTGTGGCGAAGGACTGGTGATCTCGGCCGACGTGATGGTCAAGCCGTTCGTGGAAGCCGGCCTGGTGCAGCGCGTGCTGGCCGGCTGGACCGGCGGCGAGTACGTGCTCAACGCGGTGTTCCCGCGTGGCCACGTGCAGTCGCCCAAGGTGCGGGTGTTCGTCGACTTCCTGCTCGAGCGGCTCAATCTGGAGATCGACTACATGAGCGCGCATTGCCCGCTGATGCAGGCCAAGCAACAGGCCGATCAGGACAACGACACCAGTGACGACGTCAAGCGACTGCTCAAGGAAGTCGAGGCGGTGACCGCCTGATCCATCCAGCGCATCACGCTGCGGCGGAAAAGAAAAAGGCCGGCTTGAAAGCCGGCCTTTTTCATTGATGCTTGGTGGGCGGTGCAGGGATCGAACCTGCGACCCTTGCCGTGTGAAGGCAATGCTCTACCGCTGAGCTAACCGCCCGCGATGCAGACCCTCAGGCCCGATCGGGGCGCAAATAGTAATGGCCCTGTTCGATTCGGTCAAACCGTTTTTTTGCAGCACCGCATCGCACGCCGGAACACCCTGCCTCGACACCTCACCGGAGGGAGGCGTGCTTTATCCGATGGAGGTCATCACCGCGTCGGATGGCCCGCGACGCCGCCCAGTTCGGTCGTGTTCTACCGCCGGCCGGCACCAGGTTCGCCTCCAGACCCATGCGAAACAGCGCTTCGATCTGCCCATCGCGCATGCGCGCTGCGGACCCACGGTGCAGCATGCGTGCTGACGCAATCCCTCCTCGGCCTCCGCGGATGGCGGACGTGGAGCGCGTCGCCGCGCCCGATCAGCAGCCAAACATCCTTTGACGCACCCACGCTCGCCAGGACACGGGGCTGTCTGGCGAGCGTGGGTGCGTCAATGGCTCCGCTCCTCTTGCATGGTTTGGCAAGGAGCGCGCCCGCACCTGCGTGGTGCTATCTCCCGTTCGGCCAAGCGTGCTCGGCGATATGGCCCATCCCGCTCTCTCCAGGGCGCTTGGCGCAGGCCCAAGTCCCGGCGCCGGCAAGCATGACGCGCGTCCGTCGCGCGGCGGATGGCAGCTGGCGGACGGTCGCGCTTGCGAGCCGATACGCCAGATCTGGACCGCTGCTTCCCCCCGCCCCCCTCACCCGCCCAGCAGCCTGCCGCGCGATCAGGGAAGCGTCTCGGCAAGAAATCGCGATTCCCTTGACCTAAACGTGACGCAGTTCGCGTTACAAGACGAACACACAACACGTTTCATCGTTTCCAACCAGGGGAGCACTCCGTGATTACGACCACCACTAAAGTCATCCTGACCTTGGCCGTCCTGCTGCTGGGGGGCGGCGGCATCGCATACGCGAGCGGGCACGGCGACCACGGCACCAAGCCGCCGTCTTACTCCTGCAAGGCGCGCTGAGCCCCAGTGAAGGGCCGCCGCTGCGGCGGCCACTACCGCCGACAAGGACCGCCAGGCAGAGGCGATTGAACTGCCGCGACCTCCTGGCGGGAATGGGCGAACACCTCTCGCGCGAGGCCAGAAGCCGAAGCCCGGCAGAGGCAGGAGACACCGGCGCGCCAAGCGACCGCGTCCCGACATCGGGCGCTCACACCCTTGTCGCGAAATCAGTCCGCACTCCCTGTCCGACGAACGCCGACCCGCGACATCGTCGCGCCCACCTCGTCTTGGTGCCCGGAGCCGGAATCGAACCGGCAAGGGATTGCTCCCGGCGGATTTTAAGTCCGATGCGTCTACCAGTTTCGCCATCCGGGCAGGAAGGCAGCCGGGCAAGGCTAGCAGGAAGCCGACACCTCGCCCATGCGTCACGCGCGCGAGTGGCCTGCCGCTCGCCCGACAGCCTCCCTCGCCTACGAAAAAAGGCCCTGCATGCAGGGCCTTTTCCGCATCGACCGGCGGGGCCGGCCTTTGATCTTGGAGCGGGATAAGAGACTCGAACTCTCGACCTCAACCTTGGCAAGGTTGCGCTCTACCAACTGAGCTAATCCCGCGTTTTTCTTTACTGCCAGCGATGCCTGGGCTTCGCCTTGAATCTGGAGGCCTGGGTCGGAATCGAACCGGCGTGCACGGATTTGCAGTCCGCTGCATAACCACTCTGCCACCAGGCCGGTGACCCGCGGTTGGCCTTTCGACCTTCCGATACGACAAAACCCCGGCGAGGGGGTTTCATCTGCGCTCCTGAAGCACGAGGTACGACAGGAACGTTTTGAAACTTGGAGCGGGATAAGAGACTCGAACTCTCGACCTCAACCTTGGCAAGGTTGCGCTCTACCAACTGAGCTAATCCCGCGAGAGAGGCGAAATTGTAGTGTCTTTCTTGCGGCTGTCAACGGCTGCCTGCTCATCTTTTCGCAGGCTCGGCCATGCCGCGCGCAGGTACAGGTATCCCGAGTACAGGGTGAGCAGCGCAGCGACCGCCAGCAGCCAGTCGCCGATGTGGAAGATGGGCACCGCCAGCCACACGTTGTATAGCGAATGGCTGGCCGGACGCACCGAATACAGCAGGCAGCCCAGGGCGATCATCTGCACGGTGGTCTTGACCTTGCCGATCCAGGCCACCTTGACCGTGCCGCGCTGGCCGATCTCAGCCATCCACTCGCGCAGGGCCGACACGGCGATCTCACGGCCGACGATCACCGCCGCCCAGAACGCCATCCAGGGGGTGGGATGCCCCTGCACGATCAGGAACAACGACACGGCCACCATCAGCTTGTCGGCGACCGGATCGAGGAAGGCCCCGAACGCCGAGTACTGGTGCCAGCGACGCGCGATCCAGCCATCCAGCCAGTCGGTCACCGCGGCGGTGGTAAAGATGATCACCGCAGCGATGCTCGCCCAGCGATACGGCAGGTAGAACACCACGACCAGCACCGGGATCAGCAGGATCCGCAGCAGTGTCAGCCAGGTGGGTACAGTCAACTTCATGTGCGATCTGGGCCAGGCGCGGAGGGAGTCGCCGGTTCGGGCAGCCCGTGCAGGTTAGCGTAGATGCGTTCGGCCAGGGCATGATTGACGCCGTCCACCCGTGCGATCTCTTCGACGCCGGCGCCCTTGAGCCCGGCCAGTCCGCCGAAATGCTTGAGCAGGCTGGCGCGCCGGCGCGGTCCGATGCCGGCGATGTCTTCCAGCTTACTGGTGGTGCGCGCCTTCTGGCGTTTGCCACGGTGGCCGGTAATGGCGAAACGGTGCGCCTCGTCGCGGACCTGCTGCACCAACTGCAACGCTGGCGACGCCGCGCCCGGATTCACCTCGCGGCCGTCGTCCAGGATCAGGGTCTCGTGACCTGCGCGGCGCTCCACACCCTTGGCCACGCCCACTAGCGCGATGCCATCCACGCCCAGGTCGGCCAGTACCTCGCGTGCCTGCCGCAGCTGACCGGTGCCGCCATCGATCAGCAGTACGTCGGGGAGCACGGTGCCCTCCTCCATCGCGCGGCGGAAGCGGCGCTCGATGGCCTGGCGCATGGCCGCGTAGTCGTCCCCCGGTTCGATGCCGGTGATGTTGAAGCGGCGGTACTGCGAGCGCACCGCGCCCTTGTCGTCGAACACCACGCACGAAGCCACCGTGGCCTCGCCCATGGTATGGCTGATGTCGAAGCACTCGATGCGTTGGGCCGGCTCGGACAGGCCAAGCAGCTCGGCCAGCGCCTGGCTGCGCGCGGCCTGCGCATTGCGGCTGGTCATCTCCGTGGCCAGGGTGATCTCGGCATTGCGCCGGGCCAGGTCGAGATAGCCCGCGCGCTCACCGCGCACGTTCCATTTGAGCTGCACCTTGCGCCCCGCCGCCGAGGACAGGGCCGCCTCGATCAGCTCGGCCTCGGGGATCTCCCGATCCAGCAGCAGCTCGCGTGGCGGCACCTGGTCGGCGTAGTACTGGGACACGAACGCGGCCAGGACCTCCTCGGCGCTCTCTTCGCCGTTGGTGCGCGGATAGAAGGCGCGCGTACCCAGGTTGCGACCGTCGCGAAAGGCCAGCAGCAGCACGCAGGCGGTACTACCCTGCATCGCGCACGCCAGGGCATCCAGGTCGGCGGCGTGGCCATCCACGTACTGGCGCGACTGCATGCCGCGCAGGCGCTTGAGCAGGTCGCGCAGGCGCGCGGCTTCCTCGAACTCCAGCTTCTCGGCAGCCCGCTCCATCTCGGCGGTCAGCTCGTCGCTGAGCTCATCGCTGCGCCCGCCCAGGAACAGCGAGGCGCGATGCACCGACTGCTGGTAGTCCTGCACGCTCACCAGGTCCACGCAGGGCGCGGTGCAGCGACCGATCTGGTACTGCAGGCAGGGCCGCGAACGGTTGCGAAAGACACTGTCCTCGCAATTGCGCAGCTTGAACAGCTTCTGCATCAGGTTGAGCGTGTCGCGGACCGCGCCGGCGCTGGCGTACGGACCGAAGTAGCGGCCCTGGATCGCACGCGGCCCGCGGTGCAGGGCGATGCGCGGGAAGTCCTCGCGCGTCAGCAGCACATACGGATAACTCTTGTCGTCGCGCAGGGACACGTTGTAACGCGGCGTCAGCGACTTGATCAGCTGGTTTTCCAGCAGCAGCGCCTCGGCCTCGGTGCGGGTGACCGTGACGTCCATGCGCGCGATCTGCGCGATCATCGCGATGGTGCGCGGGTTGCGTGGGGCGTTGTTGAAGTAGCTGCCGACCCGATTGCGCAGCGCGCGCGCCTTGCCGACGTACAGCAGCGTGTCATCGGCCGCATACATGCGGTACACGCCCGGCACGGTGCCAAGCCCAGCCGCGAAGGCCTTGCCGTCGAACGCGTCCTCGGGTTTGCGCCCTGCGCCCCGGCTCATTCTTCGATCGGAACCTGGCTCAACACGCCACTGGCCACGTCCAGGCACAGCACCGCATGCGCATCGGTCTCGGCGATCCACAGCTTGCCGCCGAACGCCGCCACGCCGGCCGGACCGGCCAATGCGCGCTCCAGCGGCACCTTGTTCACCACGCCGCCGCCCAGGCGCAGGCTGCGGATGCAGCCGTTGCCGGTATCGGCGATCCACAGCAGCGGCGCGTCGGGATCCAGCGCGATGGCTTCGGGCGCCTGCAGGCGGGCCTGGTGACGCTGACCATCGGCATCGCCGAACTCCCACGGCCCCTGCCCGACCAGGGTCTGGGTCAGGTCACCGCGCAACTGGATGCCGCGAATGGCCGAGCCCAGCGTGTCGCAGACGTAGAGCGCCTGCTGGACCAGCGCCAAGCCGGTGGGCTGGGAGAAGCTGGCCAGGATACCGGCGCCATCGCGCTGGCCCAGTTGCCCCGAGCCGGCGCGGCACTCCATCACGCCCACGCCGTCGGTCTGGTTCCAGGTCCAGACGCGGTTGTCGCCGGCCAGCGCGATATGCAGCTGGTTATTGCCCGCCACCAGGGCGGTCGGCGACGGCAGGCAGACATCGTGCACATTGGACAGCCGCCCCTCGGCGGGCGTGCCGGCACGTCCGTTGCCGAGCACGGTGTGCACCGTGCCGCTGCGCAGGTCGATCCGGCGCAGCAGATGGTTGCCGGTATCGGCCACGTACAGCGCCTCGCGCAGCAACGACAGCCCGCTGGGCCTGCAGAAACTGGCGATTTCGGCACCACCATCCAGTGCATCGGCCGTCCCGTTGCCGAAGCGTCGCAGCACGCGCCCGGCATGGGTGCACTCCAGGATCTGGTGATGCCCGGTGTCGGCCACATAGAGCCGATCCGCGGTGACCGCCAGCCCGGTCGGGAACAGCAGCGGCAGGCGCGGCTCGGGATTGGTTTCGCGCGGGCGCGTGTCCTGCAAGGGCTCGTCCAGGTCCTCGCAGACCGCGGCCAGCGCACGTTCCAGGACGCCGGTGCCAGGCGTCCCAGCAATGCGCTGGACCATCATCCCCGCCGCATCGATCACCACCACCGTCGGCCAGGCCTCGATCCCGAAGCGCTGCCAGGCGTGCCAGTCCGGATCGTGCGCCACCGGCAGGCTGACGCCATGGCGGCGCAGGCGCTTGAGCACCACCTCTGGCCGGCGATGCGCGTCGAACCGCGGCACGGCGATCACCCGGACCTGCAGGCGCGCGCCGAAGCGGCGCTGGAGCGTGACGAGGTTGGCCAGCCGCTGCATGCACCAGGTCGAGGCCGGATCGATGAAAGCCAGGGCCACCGCGCTGCCACGCAGCGACTGGATCGCCGTCGGGGCTGCGTTGAGCCATTTGAGGTCGTGAGGAAAGTCGGGTGCGTGGATCGGCGTCATGTACTGCCAATTATGCCGGAGCCCTGTTTAGACAGACGTCGCGACCGCGCCGCCCGTTCAGCCCGATCGACCGGTGAAGCCGGGCGCAATGCGATCAGGATCACATCACAGGGCATACCTTCCCTGTGTCATGCCGTCCCTGCGAGGTAGCGCTCGGCGCGCTCCAGGTCCTCGGGGGTATCCACGCCAGGCGGGAATGCGGCCGGTGTCAGCGCCACGGAAATCCGGAACCCCGCCTCCAGCGCGCGCAGCTGTTCCAGCGACTCGGTGCGCTCCAGCCGGCCAGGCGGCAGCGCGGTGAAGCAACGCAGGAACCCGGCGCGGTAGGCATAGATGCCGATATGGCGCAGGAACGGCGCGTCCGAGGCGGGCAGCACGTCGCGGCTGTGGGCGAACCCGTCGCGGTGCCAGGGCAACGGCGCGCGACTGAAATACAGCGCATCGCCATTGGCGGCCACGACCACCTTGACCGCGTTGGGATCGAAGACCTGCTCCGCCTCGGTGATCGGCGTGGCCAGCGTGGCCATGGGATGGCCGCTGGTCGACAGCGCGGACGCCACGGCACGGATCCCGGCCACCGGCGCAAAGGGCTCATCGCCCTGCAGGTTGACCACCAGGGTCTCGTCGGACCAGCCCGCGATGCGCGAGCATTCGGCCAGGCGATCGCTGCCCGAGGCGTGGTCGGCAGCGGTCATCGCCACCTGCACGCCACTGCCGTCGAGCGCGCGCGCCACGCGTTCGTCATCGGTGGCCACCCAGACCTCGCGCGCCCCGGCCTGGAGCGCGCGCTCGGCCACGTGCAGCACCAATGGACGCCCGCCCAGCAGGCGCAGCGGTTTGCCTGGCAAGCGCGACGCGTCGTGCCGGGCGGGAATGGCGACGACGAAGGTTTCGTTCGGTTCAGTCATGCATGGGCTCCGGGGCCGGATCTCAAGTAAAGCGTCGCCAAGGCATGGCGGCGGCGACAGGGCGCCGCAGTTTAAGGTTCGCCCGCGACCGCGCCGCGGGCCGTCGCGGCAATCAGGGCGTCGCTGCCTCGGGCCTGCCGGGCTTGCGCAGCGGTGCCAGCTTTGCATCCAGGGCTACCCAGAACGCCTCGGGCAGTTCGGCATCCACCGGCACGCTATAGGCCCAGTCACCGGCGATCCCCGCGCACTTGACCGCATCCTTCTCGGTCATCAGCAAGGGCAATTCGCTACCGAACTGCAGGTCGTCGGCGGTGTAGGCGTGATGGTCGTCGAAGGCGTGCGGCACCACGCCGATCCCGTAGCCGCGCAGCATGTCGAAGAACCGCCCGGGGTTGCCGATGCCCGCGATCGCATGGACGCGATGTCCGCCGAAGGCGCTGAGCTGGACCGGCTTGCCGCCGACCATCGGCAGGGCGCGCTCCGAGCGCAAGGTCATGCCCCACTCGCCAAAGCCGGCGCTGCCGCCGTTGACCACCCGGAAGTCGCAGCGCCCGGCGCGCTCGGCCGGTTCGCGCAGCGGCCCTGCCGGCAGCAGGCGGCCGTTGCCATAGCGGCGGCGGCCATCGATCACCTCGATCTCCAGATCGCGGCGCAGGCGGGTGTGCTGCAGCCCGTCATCGCAGACCACGATGTCGCAGCCCGCTGCGGCCAGTGCACGCGCGGCGGCCACGCGGTCGCGGTCCACGCGCACCCGCACCCCCGTGCGCCGGGCGACAAGCACCGGCTCGTCCCCGCCATCTTCCGGAGGTGTCTCCAGTTCGACCCAGCGCGGCGTACGCTCGTCGCGACGCCCATAGCCGCGGCTGGCCACGCCGGGCGTCCAGCCAGCGCGGCGCAGGCGCTCGACCAGGGCAATGGTCAGCGGCGTCTTGCCGGTGCCGCCCACGGTCACGTTGCCGACCACGATCACCGGGACCGGGGCACGCCGACGGCGCAGCAGGCCCAGGCGGAACAGCGCGCCACGCAGCTTCAGGGCACCGGCATAGACCGGCTCCAGCGCGCCGGCCAGCGGCGGCACCGGCGCCCCGTCGAACCAGTGCCGCGGTGTCTTCGACGCCTTGCTCATTCGGCGTCGCGGAACTGGGCGCCGTGCAACTGCGCGTACAAACCGCCCTGCGCCAGCAGCTCGGCATGGGTGCCCTGCTCGACCAGGCGGCCCTGGTCCAGCACCAGCACCTGGTCGGCGTGCTCAATGGTGGACAGGCGGTGGGCGATGACCAGCGTGGTGCGGTCGGGCATCAGCTGGGTCAGCGCGTCCTGCACCAGGCGCTCGGACTCGTTGTCCAGCGCCGCGGTGGCCTCGTCCAGGATCAGGATGGGCGCATCCTTGAGCATCGCGCGGGCAATCGCCAGGCGCTGGCGCTGGCCGCCGGAGAGCTTGCCGCCCTTGACCCCGATGGGGGTGTCCTTGCCATCGGGCAGTTGTTCGACGAACTCCATCGCATGCGCGTCGCGCAGGGCCTTGTCCAGCGCCTGCGGCGCGCACGCACTCATTTCGCCATACGCCACGTTGTCGGCCACCGAGCCGTCGAACAGCATCACCTGCTGCCCCACCATCGCGATCTGCCGGCGCAGGTCGGTCAGCCGATATTCCTCCACCGGCGCACCGTCCACCAGGATCTGGCCCGACTCGGCGTCGTAGAAGCGCGGAATCAGCTTGATCAGACTGGACTTGCCGCTTCCCGAACGTCCGACGATCGCAGTGACCGTGCCGCGGCGCGCGGTGAAGCTGACATGCTCCAGCGCCGGACGCCCCTGCCCGGGATAGCGCGCGGTCACGTCGCGGAATTCGATCGTGCCCTGCGCGCGCGTCAGCGCGCGGGTTCCGGTATCGACTTCATCCGGCGCATCTAGCACCGAGAACAGGCGCTCGGCCGAGGCCACGCCGCGCTGCAGGACGTTCTGCACGTTGGTCAGTTGTTTGAGCGCGGGGATGATGCCGGCCATGGACAGGAGCAGGGTGAAGAACGCGCCGGCACTGAGCCGGCCGGCGGTGGATTCGTAGCTGGCGATCAGCAGCAGGCTAGCCAGGCCCACCGCGCCCATCATCTGCACGGTCGCCGTGGACAGCCCGCGCGTGGATTCCACCTTCATGGCCAGGCGAAGGTTGTTGTCGGCCAGGGCGTGATAGCGCTTGAGCTCCGAGTCGCGGGCACCGTAGACCTTGACCTCCTGCTGGTTGGAGAGTGTCTGGTCGGCCGACTGCAGCAGTTGCGCGCCGCTTTCCTGGATGCGATGGCTCACCCGACGGTAGCGCTTGGCCACCTTGTTCATCACGAAGGCCAGCGGCGGGGCCAGCAGCAGGATGGAAATGGTCACCTGCCAACTGGTCCACAGCATGGTGATCAGCAGGGCGATGGCCTGCAGCGCCTGCTGGATCATTGTCTTGAGCGCGTCCACTGCAGCCTGCGCGACCTGGTCCGAATCCGAACCCAGGCGCACCAGCATCGACGGCACCGGCTCTGAATCGAAGCGCGCGCCCGGCAGGCGCAGGTACTTGCCCAACACCTTGACCCGCAGGTCACGCGCAATGCTGCGCGCGGCGCGCCCCATCGACATGTCGGTGATGTAGCCGGCGATGCCACGCACCAGGAACAGCCCCAGGATGGCCGCCGGCATGAACAACGCAGACCGCATGTCGCGGGCCACGAAGGTCCGGTTGGTGATCGGTTCCATCAGCTTGGCGAACGCACCGGTGCCGGCGGCCTCGACCAGCGCCGCAATGAAGGCGACCACCAGCAACGCACTGTAGGGGCCAGCGAACGTGAGCAGTCGCCGATAGGTCTGCCACGCATTGCCCTGATTGCCCCGACTCACTTGCCTGGCTCCGGTGCGGTAGCGATCGAGATGCGCTTGAAATCCAGCTGCGCCAGCGCGTCCAGCGCGGTCACCACCGCCTGGTGCGGGGTGCGGGCATCGGCGCGCAGCAGCACCGGCCGGCTGTGATCGGTGCCGGCGGACTGGCTGATGGCCTGCTTGAGCGCATCGACATCAGTCCGCAGCACTTCCTCGTCCCCCACGAAATAGCGCCCGTCGGCATTGATCAGGATGCTCAGCGCCTTGGCCGGCGTGTCCACCGGCTGTTGCGAGGCCGACGGCAACTGCAGCTGCAGGGTGGAACGGGCGTCGAAGGTGGTGGTGATCACGAAGAAGATGATCAGCACCAGGATCACGTCGATCAGCGGGACCAGGTTGATCTCCGGCTCGTCGTGGGCGCGGTCGTCACGGATACGCATGCGGGGGTCAGTCCTGTCCGTGCTGGCTGGCGTTGCGGGTTTCCAGCGCGTCGGACAGGGCCATGGCCTGCTGTTCCATCTCGATCACGTAACCGGTGATCCGGCCGCGGAAATAGCGGTGGAAGATCAGCGCCGGGATGGCCACCAGCATGCCGGTGGCGGTGCAGACCAGGGCCTTGCCGATGCCGCCTGCGAGCTGGTTCACATCGCCCAGGCCGTGGTCCAGGATGCCCAGGAACATCTGGATCATGCCGATGACCGTGCCCAGCAGGCCCAGCAGCGGCCCGGCCGCGGCAATCGTGCCCAGAGTGTTGAGGAACTTCTCCATGCGATGGACCAGGTGGCGCCCGGTGTCCTCCACCCGCTCGCGGATCACCTCGCGCGGGCGATGGCGCACGTCCAGCGCGGCGGCCAGCAGCGCGCCCAGGGGCGAGGTCTGGCGCAGCGACTCGATGTGAGAGGCTTCCAGATTGCCCGACAGCGCCCAGCGGCGGACTTCCTCACCCAGGCCCGGCGGCAGGATTTCCTTGCGACGCAGGCTCCAGAACCGCTCCACCACGATGGCCAGGGCCAGCACCGCCAGCAGCAAGAGCGGGATCATGGGCCAGCCGCCCGCCTTCACCAGTTCCAGCACAGTCAATCCTTCGGCTCGGGGGGCCGTGTGAGAGCAAGCCGATAGGATAGCGTAGCGACCGCGCCGCTCCTGTCGGGTCCCACAGACGCCGTTTCCAGCGCCGGCGCTCGCGCACCGCCAGCCCCTGCCGCCCCAGCCACACGGTCAGCGCACCGCCGTTTGCCGTGTCCAGGACCTCGGCGCCTGCATCGCGCCAACGCTTGACCACCGCGGCCTGCGGATGGCCGAAGCGGTTGTCGTAACCGGCCGAGACTAGCGCCAACCGCGCCCCGGAGGCGCGCACGAAGGCCGGATCGGACGACTCACCGCTGCCGTGATGCGCCACTACGACCACGTCCGCCTTCAGCGCGGCCGGCCGGGTCCGGACCAGGCGGCGCTCGATCATCTGACCGATGTCGCCAGTCAACAACGCGCTGCCGTAGGCGGTCTGGATGCGCAGCACGCAGCTGGCCTCGTTGCCCAGATAGGGGAAGCCGCGCGTGGGATGCAGGAAGCGGAATTCGACGCCATCCCAATGCCAGGCCCGCCCCGCGCGACAGCGGGTGCGCAGCGGCACCGGCGCGCCGGCCGGAGCCAACACGTCCAGCACCGGCATGTCGCGCAGCACGGCGGCCAGGCCGCCTGCGTGGTCGGCATCGCCATGGCTGACCACCACCCGGTCCAGGCGCGCGATGCCCTTGGCATGCAAGGCCGGGATCACCACGCGCTCGCCGGCGTCGAACCCGTCCTCCACCGCCGGCCCGGTATCGAACAGCAATGCGTGGCTGCGTGTGCGGACCAGCACCGACAGGCCCTGCCCCACATCGAGCACCGTGAGCGTCGCCTCGCCCGTCGCCGGCCGACCCGTGTCCGGCCACAGCAAGGGCAACCACAACAGTGCGGCCAGCACCTTGCCAGGCACTCCGCGCGGCAGCAGCATCCAGAAGGCGCCCAGCAGGGCCAGTGGCAGCGCGAACCACGGCGCCTCCGGCAGCCACCACAATGCGAAGCGACTGTGCGCCATCCACGCGAACAGAGTCCAGCTCGGTGCGAATGCCTGCCCGGCCAGCCACCATGCCCACTGCCCGGCGCCGGCATGCACCGCTTCCAGCGCGGTCCCGATGAGCGACAGCGGCACCACCACCAGGCTCCACCACGGGATGGCGACCAGGTTGGCCAGCGGCCCGGCCAGCGAGGCCTGGCCGAACAGCGCCGCGCTCAGCGGCAGCAGGCCAAGCGTGGCCACGCCCTGGGCTGAGAGGAACTGCCGCAGCAGCGGGGCGTCGTCGCGCGGCAGGCACCACAGCAGCCAGGCCACGCCGGCAAAGCTCAGCCAGAAGCCAGCCGCCAGCACCGAGAGCGGATCGACCAGCAGCACGGCAATGGCGGCCAGGGCCAGGGACTGCGCGCCACTGGCTGGTCGCCGCCCGCAGCGCGAGGCCGCCGCGACCGCAATCATCAGCACGGTCCGCGTGGTCGGCAGCGAAAAGCCGGACAGGGCGGCGTAGAGGACGGCGCCCAGCAACGCTGCCACGGCCTGGGCGATCGGACGTGGCAGCGCGCGCCCCAGTCCCGGCCACAGGCGCCAGCATCCCAGCGCCAGCAGCGCGCCGAATCCGGCCACCAGCCCGACATGGAAGCCGGAGATGGCGATCAGGTGGGTCAATCCCGCCGCGCGCAGCGTGCTCCAGTCGGCATCGTCCAGCCCGCCGGTGTCGCCCAGCGCCAGGGCGCGGATGAAGCGCCGCGCCGAGGGGGGCGCCTGCGCATCGATGCGTGCGGACATCCGCTCGCGCCATGCATCCAGGCCCGTGGCGGGCGCCAGCCGCCGGGCCAGCGCGACCTCACGCAGGTAGCCAGTGGCCGCGACACGATTGGCCAGGGCCGTGCGCTCGCTGTCGAAGCCGCCCGGGTTTGACAGCCCGCGCGGCGCGCGCAGACGCGCGACCAATCGCCAGCGCGCACCGGCATGCAGGCCGGTGCGCGGCCCGGGAGCGGTGGCGCCGAAGTCGTCGTACCAGGAGAGCATCACCCGTCTTCCACAGCCTGGATGTGGGGTGCCGGGACAGGCATCGGCCAGGAACTCGAAGCGAGTCCGTCTGGCCTCGACCGTGGGCAGCCCCACCACGCGCCCGCTGAGGACCAGATCGTGGCCCTCCTGCGCCTGCGCCAGACGTCCCTGCCACGCGTGGGCCGCCTGCAATCCGGCCAGACCGAATCCGAGCACGGCCATCGCAAGGCAGCGCATCAGCCCGCGTCCACGCCACCAGCCGGCAACCCCCAACCCCACGGCCCACCAGAGCCAGATCGCGCGGGGCAAGCCGGGCAACAGCAGGCCGCCGCCAGCGCCGCACAGCAGGCAGACGGACACTGCCACGCCCAGCGGCGCGACCCGTCCACCCCACGCTCGTGGGCGCTCATGCCCAATCCCGCGATCAGCCTCCAGCGTCACGCCCATACGCGCAGCTCCGTCTTCCATGACGCCACCAGAATCACGGGGGCGCTGCCCTGGTGCCATCGGCCGGAGGCGACCTGGGAGGTGGGGGAAATCCGAATCCCGCGCGGACCGCGGCCTGTCGGCGGCCGCGCGTTACCATCGGCGCCCGCGCGGCGCCCTGATCGTCGCCACGTCGAGATCCCCAGCGCCATGCCCCTCCCCGTGTTCCGTGCCGGCAAGGCCGCCGTCGCCTTCATCCTGGTCACCGCGATGCTCGACATCGTGGCCATGGGCATCATCATCCCGGTGCTGCCGCACCTGATCGAACAGTTCAGCGGTTCCAGCGCGCGGGCCGGGTTGATCAATGGCGTGTTCGTCGCGCTGTGGGCGCTGATGCAGTTCCTGGTCTCGCCGGTGGTGGGGTCCTTGTCGGACCGCTACGGGCGCCGTCCGGTGATCCTGATGTCCACCGCCGGCCTGGCCGTGGACTACCTGCTGATGGCCGTGGCGCCCAACCTGTGGTGGCTGGCCGCCGGCCGGATCATCTCTGGCATCACCACCGCCAGCTTCACCACGGTCTACGCGTACATGGCCGACATCACCGCGCCCGAACACCGGGCGCGTGGCTACGGCCTGATCGGTGCGGCCTTCAGCGCCGGCTTTGTCGCCGGGCCGCTGCTGGGTGGGGTGCTGGGCGAGTGGTCGCCGCGCGCGCCGTTCTGGGCGGCGGCGGCGATGAGCGCGCTGGCGTTCTGCTATGGACTGTTCGTACTGCCCGAATCCCTGCCGGCCGAGCGGCGCATGGCCTTTGCCTGGTCGCGCGCCAACCCGCTGGGCGCGCTACGCCTGCTGCGCTCGCACCGGGAACTGTCCGGGCTGGCGACGGTGAACTTCCTGCTGTACTTCGCCCACCACGTGTTCTCGGCGGTGTTCGTGCTGTACGCGGCGGCGCGCTACGGCTGGGGCCCGTGGCAGGTGGGCCTGCTGCTGGCGCTGGTGGGCGCGCTGGACATGGTGGTCCAGGGCACGCTGACCGCGCCGATGGTGCGGCGCTACGGCGACCGCCGCACCCTGGTGGTCGGGCTGGGCTTCGGCGTGGTGGGCATGGTCCTGATGGGCTTGGCCCCGACCGGGTGGCTGTTCGTGGCGGCGATCTTTCCCAACGCGCTATGGGGACTGGCCATGCCGACGCTGCAATCGCTGATGACCCAGCGCGTATCCGAGTCCGAGCAGGGGCAGTTGCAGGGCGCCAACAACAGCGTGGCCAGCATTGCCGGCGTGGTCTCACCGGTGTTCTTCGGTGCGGTGTATTCGGCTTCGGTCGGGCCGCAGGCGCGGATTCCCTTCATCGGCACTGCGCTGCTGATCGCCGCCGGGGTGCTGGGCGCGGCCGCGCTGTTGGCGCTGATGGCCGATCGCAGCGCGCGCCGTCAGGCCTAACCCAGCGACCAGCGCCCCAGTTCCTGGTAGGCGTCGGGCACGCCGCCACGCAGCAACACGAACGCATCGAAGGCCAGACGCACCGGCGCACACGGCTCCACCGGCGCGCGGCGCCCGTCATTGTGGGCCAGGGTCAGATGCGGGTGCAGCGCCGGCGCCTTGACTCGTTGCAGGCGCTGGCGCAGGGCGGCCTCGCGCAGGCGGGCATCCAGCTGCGCGAGCGCCGGCGGGGTCTGCGAGGCTGCCAGCACCAGCGCGTTGCGGCCAAAGACCCCCACCTGGTCCAACGTCAGGACGAAGGGGTCGCACACCAGGGCTTCCAGCGCACGCTGCGCGCCCTGCACCAGCGAGGGGATCTGTTCGTCCAGCGGCTGGCCCAGGTACAGCAGGGTCACGTGCCGCTTGGCCGCCGTGATCGGCCGCGAGGGGCCGAAGCGGTCGGCGTGCAGACGCAGGGCCTCATCCAGCACGGCCTGGTCGCCCTCGGATGGCAGCAACGCGAAGAACAGGCTGGGGGGAGGCGCGGCAGGCCTGGCGAACAGATCGTCCTGCATGGGGTCGATATCCCGGGTTGTTGAGGGTCAGCGCTTGACGCCAGTCTGGCGCGGCGTCCCCCGGCGACAGGCATCGGAGCAGTACACCACCTGCTCCCAGTCGCGGGCCCACTTCTTGCGCCAGGTGAAGTCCCGCCCGCACACCAGGCAACGCTTGCGCGGCAGATCGGCCTTGGCGACGCCGCGCGGCACGGCCTAGACGCGCTCGGCGGACGGCGGGGTCCGCAGGCGGCGCGAGGGCGTCAGGCGGGGCATCGCATTGATCTCAGACCGCCGCGGTGATGAGGATCTCGACCTTCCAGCTGGGATCGGCCAGTTGGGCCTGCACGGTGGCGCGGGCCGGGGTGTGGCCCGGCACGACCCAGGCTTCCCACTCGGCATTCATGCCGGCGAACTCGGTCAGGTCGGCCATGAAGATCTCGGCGCGCAGCACCTTGGACTTGTCCGTGCCGGCCTGGGCCAGCAGTGCGTCGATGTGCCCCAGCACCTCGCGGGTCTGCGCGCCGATGTCGCCACCGGCCTCGGCGATCTGCCCGGCCAGATAGGCCACGCCGTTGTGGACGGTCATCTCGGACATGCGTGGGCCGGTATCGAAACGCTGGATCATGGGGCGACTCTGCTGAGGGAGGGTGGGCGCGCCACGCTACCGGCGCGCCGGCCCGCTGCCAAGCACCTGCGCGCTAAAGACCGGCGGCTGGATGCTGCGTTCCAGCCGCGCACGGGCCGATGCACTGAATGGCAACACTCGCCGGGGCACCATCGCAACATCTTTTGACGCGAGCACACCCGTGAACCAGACCGACGACAACATCCTGTTCTCTCCCACCCGACTGGGCGACATCGACCTGGGCAACCGCGTGGTGATGGCCCCGCTGACCCGCGACCGCGCCATCGAAGGGCGCGTGCCCACCCCGCTGGCCATCGACTATTACCGTCAGCGCGCCAGCGCCGGGCTGATCATCGCCGAGGCCACCCAGATCAATCCGCTGGGCCAGGGCTACCTGGACACGCCCGGCATCTATAGCGAGGCCCAGGTCACCGGCTGGAAGGCCATCACCGAGGCGGTCCACGCCGCGGGCGGCAAGATCGTGCTGCAGCTCTGGCACGTGGGGCGCATCTCCCACGTCAGCCTGCTGCCCGAGGGCCAGGTGCCGGTGGCGCCCAGCGCCCTGCGTGCCAAGGCCCAGACCTTCACCGCCAACGGCATGGAGGATGTGTCCGAACCGCGGGCGCTGCGCCTGGACGAGATTCCCGGCCTGATCGCTGACTATCGCATCGCCGCACGCAACGCGATCGGGGCCGGCTTCGACGGCGTAGAGGTGCATGCCGCCAACGGCTACCTGATCGACCAGTTCATGCGCGATGGCAGCAACCAGCGCACCGACGAATACGGCGGCAACATCGAGGCCCGTACTCGCCTGCTGGCCGAGGTCGTGCAGGCGGTGGCTGGCGAGATCGGCGCCGGACGCACGGGCGTGCGGCTCTCGCCCGTGACCCCGGTTAACGACGCGCACGATTCCAACCCGCAGCCCCTGTTCGAGCGCGCGGTCGAGCGCCTGGAGGCCATCGGTGGGCTGGCGTTCGTGCACGTGATCGAAGGGGCCACCGGCGGCCCGCGCGACAACATCGCCTTCGACTACGCCGCGCTGAAGGCGAAATTCAGTGGCCCGTGGATCGTCAACAACGGCTACGACAAGGCCATGGCCGTGGCCGCGCTGGAAGCCGGCAAGGCCGACGCGGTGGCGTTCGGACGGCCGTTCATCGCCAACCCGGACCTGGTCGAGCGCCTGCGCCGCGACGCGCCACTGGCCGATTTCAACCAGCAGACCCTGTATGGCGGTGGCGCCGCGGGCTACATCGACTACCCCGCCCTGCCCGAAACGGCCAACGCCTGAGCCCTTGCGGTCACCGGCGCATCGCGTCATGCCTGGGCATGGCCCGATTCAGGCGCGGTGAAGCCGGCGTGGAACACGACGTGATACACTCGCGCAGGTTCCACGCTGCTTCGCGCGCGTTTCGTCCGGCCACCTTCGGCGCCCGTCTCTCGCTCTCTTTCCTCCGGTTCGTTGGCGTGCACGCCAACGGCGACCCTCGGGAGCGCCCGTGTCGGGCTATCAGACCCTCATTTCCCACTATGACTTCGGCGACCAGCATCTCCGTATCCGCGCCTTGAGCGATCTGCAGCAATTCGCAGATCCCGATGCGCTGGCCGAGACCGCCGGCATCTCTTCGGCGCAGTGGAGCCTGTTCGGCCACGTCTGGCCGGCGGGCGAACTGCTGGCCCAGGCGATGGCCAGCTACGCTGTCGCCGGCAAGCGCGTGCTGGAACTGGGCTGCGGCCTTGGCCTTGCCAGCCTGGTGCTGCGCGCACGCGGCGCCGACGTGGTCGCCAGCGATCACCACCCGCTGGCCGAAGTGTTCCTGGCCTACAACGCCGCCCTCAACGGCCTGGATGCCGTCGCCTACCGGCGCCTGGACTGGTTGACCGGCAGCCAGAGCATGGGACGCTTCGACCTGATTATCGGCGGCGATGTGCTCTACGAGCGCGGGCCCGCGCTGGCCCTGGCCGCGCTGCTGCCCACCCTGGCGCGGCCGGCCTGCGAGATCATCATCAGCGACCCCGGTCGTGGCCATGCCGGGGTCTTCACCCGCGAACTGGCCAGTCACGGCTTCCAGCTGGCCACGCCGCGCCTGCCCTCGGGCAAGGGTGGCGCCCGACTGGCACAGCTGCTGGTCTACGCGCGTGGCCTGGTGGGCACCGCATGAGCTGCAGCAAGACGCAGGACGGCAGCGACGTGGACCCCAGCGTGCAGTGCGGGGGCTGTGATGCGATCTGTTGCCGGCTGACCGTGGTCCTGGACCCGGACGACCGGGTGCCCTCCCACCTGACCGACTACACCCAAGACGGACTGCACGTCATGGCCCGCGACGAAGAGGGCTGGTGCGTGGCGGTCGACCCCGAGATGGGGTGCTCCATCTACGCGTCGCGGCCCGATGTCTGTCGCCGCTTCGTGATGGGCGCCCCCTATTGTCGCGATGTGCGGCAGGTCCACCATGACCAGCTGCGTCGCGGCATCCCTTTGACGATGTACTGAATCAGGAGATCTAAAAATGGCCCGTACCAGCTCGAAGATGACCATGGCCAAGAACAAGTCCGGCGAAAAGGGCGGCGCGCTCACCCACGAGCGGCTGCAGGCCGACCTGGAAGCGTTCCGCAAGGCCGGTGGCCGCGTGGAAGTGCTCGGCAACACCCGCGTGTTGAAGAAGGTCGACGGACAGGAAGGCACCAACTGACCGCCGTCGTTTCGACCCCATGACAACAAGGGCCGCTTTCGCGGCCTTTGTCTTTTTTGCCACTCGCCCACGTGGATGCGCGCCTGGGCCATGCCAAGACCGATGCACCTGCAGCGCCGGGCCAAGCGCGGCGGCGACACGCAGCCGCGCTGCCCTGGCGGCGCTTGCCGAACATCCGCGCCACGGCTTAGGCGTGCTCACCTTGCGGAAGCCTAGGGGAAAGCGTCAGCCCAGCGCGGGCATGTTTTCCGAGGTGATGATGTGGAAGCGGGTCTGCGCCACCGCTGGCGCCGGACCGTCATGGTTGGCGTGGAGCAGGTGCTGCATGCCATGCAGGGCCTGCGTCTCCGGATCCTGGTCGATCAGGATGTGGATGCGGCCGGCGTTGAGCAGGGCATCGTGCTGCGGCGTGGACTCATGGGTGATCCAGATGGGCCGCTCGCCCGGACGCAGGCGCCCCATGGCCCGATCGGCCCCCAAGGTGCCCTGGCCATTGCCATACAGGCCTACCAGCGGTGTTTCGCCCCGCAGGGCGCCGCGCACGGTCGCCTCGGCCAGCGCGTCGTCGTCGCGCATGTCGATCGGTCCGATCAGCTCCAACCCGGGGAAGTCCCGGTCCATGACCTGCATGAAACCCTCGGAACGCTCGCGGTAGGGCTGGAAATTGGCGGATCCGGTGAGCATCAGCACCCGCCCCTGACGGCGTAGGAAACGCCCCATCAGCAACGCCGCGGTCGCGCCGGCCGCGCGATTGTCCACGCCCACGTAGGGGACGGCCTGGGCCAGGTCCGGCAGGTTATTGACCATCAACACCGCCGGCATGCCGTTGGACACCGCCGTTTCCAGCGCGCCACGCACCTCGGGGGTATCGCCGGCCACCATGATCAACCCATGCCGGCGATGGCGCGGACGGGTGATGAAGCGCACCAGCGCGCTCTGGTCCTCGGAAGCCCACACACTGCGGTGCAGGACGATGTCCTTGCCCAGCATGCTGGCCACGCGCTGCAAGGCCAGCTCCATGCGACGCGAGAACTCGTTCTCGGCCTTGGTGCGGATGATGTCGAAATGCATCGAGCCGCGCACCGCGCTGGGCAACACCCGCCCGGTCCCCAGCTTGCGCGCGGCTTCGAGCACCTTCTTGCGGCGCGCTTCGGACACGCCGCCACGGTCGTTGAGCACGCGGTCCACGGTACTGGGACTGACGCCGGCCAGTTCGGCGATCTGTTGGAAATTAGGCTTGTTGCGCGACATCGCCTCGGCCTCACGCTGAACGGAGGGGCGCTAGTGTGCCGTGTCGCGCACGCAACGTGCAGCCCGGAACCTGCAACGCTCCGGGACTGCCCTGCGGGTTTGGAGGTCGCTCAGAGAAACATGCCGCCCGACGCCTCCACGCGCTGGCCGTTGACCCAGTGCGTCTTCGGCGACAGCAGGGCCAGCACCACCGGCCCGATGTCGTCCGGCTTGCCGGCCCGGCCCAGCGCGGTGTTCTGCCCCACCATGGCATTGACCTGCGGGTTGTCGCGGACCATGCCGCCGGAAAAATCGGTCTCGATCGCGCCCGGGGCCAGGGTGTTGGCACTGATGCCGCGCTCGCCCAGCTCGCGCGCAAGGTAGCGGGTGAAGACCTCGATGCCGCCTTTCATCATCGCGTAGGCCGAACTGCCCGGCAGCGCGAAACGCGCCAGCCCGCTGGACACGTTGAGGATGCGGCCGCCCTCGGCGATCAGCGGCAGCAGCGCCTGGGTGAGGAAGAAAGGCGCCTTCAGGTGCACGGCGACGACCTCGTCGAACTGCGCCTGGGTCGTGTCGGCGATCGAGGCATGCAGGCTGGTGCCGGCATTGTTGACCAGGGCGTCGAGACGGTCGCGTCCCCAGCCGGCCAGGACATCCTTCACCTGCCCGGCGAAGGCCGGGAAGGAGGTGGCGTCGGCCACATCCAGGCGCAGCGCGGCCGCGTTGCGGCCCAGTGCCTGGAGCTGGGCCACCACTTCGTCGGCCGCGTCGCTGCGCTGGTGGTAGGTCAGGATGACATCGCCACCGGCAGCGGCCAGGGCGAGCGCGGCATTGCGGCCCAGGCCGCGGCTGCCGCCGGTGATCAGGGTGGTGGTGGGTGCGTTCAACATCGTCAGAAGCTCGTCGCGAAGGGCGATTGCCCGGTGCACTGAGACTATTGCGCTTGAAGTTGCGCACAAATCGCGCAATTCTGATTTCACCGTTCATTATTTGCGAACAGTCCATGGATTCGCTGGAAACCTTGCGCATCTTCCAGCGCGTGGCCGAGCTGGGCGGGTTCACCCGTGCCGCCGATTCACTTGGCCTGCCCAAGGCCAGCGTGTCCACTGCGGTGGCCCGGCTGGAGGCCAGCCTGGGCACCCAGTTGCTGCACCGGACCACGCGCCGGGTGCAACTGACCGCCGACGGCGAGGTCTTCTACCAGCGCAGTCGCGACCTGGCCGACGACATGGACGAACTGCACGGCATGTTCCGCCAGGCGCGCCAGCTTAAAGGCCGGCTGCGGGTGGACATGTCCGGCGGCGTGGCGTGCGGCTATGTGCTGCCGCGCCTGCCCGAATTCCTCGCCGAACATCCGCTGCTGGAAGTGGAGATCAGCAGCACCGACCGTCTGGTCGACGTGGTCCGCGAAGGCTTCGACTGCGTCCTGCGCGCGGGCACGGTGGCTGACAGTTCATTGGTCGCGCGTCCGCTGGGGATGATGCCCGTCGTCACCTGCGCCAGCCCAGCCTACCTGGCCCGGCATGGCACGCCGCACACGGCGGATGAGCTGGAGGGCCATCGGCTGGTGCACTACGTCGGCACGCTGGGCCAACGCTCGCCAGGCTTGGAGTATTTCGATGGCAGCGCCTATGTCACGCGCGCCTTGCCCGGCCCGATCACCGTCAACAGCGGCGATGCCTATGTGGCCGCGGCACTGGCTGGCTTCGGCATCATCCAGCCGCCGGCCATGGGCGTGCGCCAGCTGCTGGCCTCCGGGGAACTGGTGGAAATCCTGCCCGACGCCCCCGCCGAGCCCATGCCACTGACCCTGCTATATCCGCGACGGCGACACCTGCCGCGCCGGGTCGCTGCCTTCATGGACTGGCTGGCCGGCGTGGCGACCCCGCACCTGGAGCCCATGCCGGTCCCGCGCTGAGACCGGCCTGAGGTGCGTCCTATGCCTTGCGCAGGAAACAGGTCTTCAGCACCAGGCCCTTGATCTTGTCCGAATGGCCTTCGATGTGTTCGACATCGTCTTCGACCAGGCGGATGTTGCGGATCACCGTGCCCTGCTTGAGCGGGATCGAGGATCCCTTGACCTTGAGATCCTTGATCACCGTGACCGTGTCGCCGGCATTGAGCACGTTGCCGTTGGCGTCGCGCACCAGCTGTGCGGTGTCCGCTGACTCGGACGCCTCGGCCGTCCATTCGAATCCGCAGTCGGCGCAGATCCACAGTGCGCCATCGGGGTAGGTGTTATCCAGCGTGCATTGCGGGCAGGCGTTGGTCGGCATCAGAAGCAGCATTTCAAAGCAGGGCGCGCGATTGTACGCGGACGACAACGCGATTCGGGCAAGGCCAGGCGATGGCTCCGGACGGCGGACGCGGATCTCTCACGCAGCCGGGACACCAGGCTGACCAAGATGTCAGTCCACGCCGTTTCCCAATCCTCCGCCCCATGGCCAAACCCTCCGGCTCGCGCCTTGTCGTCTATGCCGCCCTGGTCGGCAACCTCGCCATCGCCATCGCCAAGTTCATCGCGGCCGGCATTTCCGGCAGCTCGGCCATGCTCAGCGAAGGCGTGCACTCGCTGGTGGACACCACCAACGAGCTGCTGCTGCTCTACGGGCTGCACCGCGCGGAGAAAGCCCCGGACACCACGCATCCGTTCGGCTATGGGCGCGAGCTGTACTTCTGGAGCTTCATCGTGGCGCTGCTGGTCTTCGCCGCCGGTGCGGGCGTGTCTGCTTACGAGGGCATCAGCCACATCCGCCATCCGGAGCCGGCCAAGAGCCATCTGATGAGCTACATCGTGCTGGGCGTGTCGATCCTGTTCGAGGGCACCTCGTGGTACCTGGCCCTGCGCGAGTTCCGCCGCACCAAGGGCAAGCAGGGTTATTTCGAAGCCTTCCGTCGCAGCAAGGACCCGTCCACCTTCACCGTGCTGCTGGAGGACAGTGCCGCGCTGCTGGGACTGGGCTTCGCCCTGGCCGGCCTGCTGGCCGCGCAGTTGCTGGAGATGCCGGTGCTCGATGGCGTGGCATCGCTGGGCATCGCCGCGGTCCTGGCCACCGCGGCCTTCCTGCTGGCCCGCGAAACCAAGGGCTTGCTGGTCGGCGAGCCGGCCCATCCCAAGGTCGCCAGCACCATCCTGGAACTGGCCACCGCCGATGCCGACGTGCGCGGCGCCAACGGCGTGACCACGATGCAGATGGGCCCCCGCCAGGTGGTGGCCATGCTCAGCTGCGAATTCGAGGATGCACGCAATACCCAGCAGATCGAGGCCTGCATCACCCGCATCGAGGACGCGGTCAAGCGCCAATATCCAGAGCTGAAGGCGCTGTTCGTCAAGCCGCAGACACCCGAGGTCTTCCAAGCCAGGCGCGCGGTCCTGGCCGAGGCAAACCAACCGCATTAGGCCGCGCTTGACCACCGAAGCCCCGCGACGCGACACGCCGCACACCGAGCCGCATCGAAGGATTGATACATCGGCATGATCTACGGCAATCCGGGTGACGCGCTGCGGGTGAGCGATGGCGGCAGCGGAGAACGCGCCCGAAATCGCGCGTGGCGCGCTCAGCGTTCAACGCGAAGTGCCCGATGCCCGATTGCCGAGGTCTATCCGGACGATTCGCCGGAACACGGCTGAATCGCACCTGCCCCAGAAGCCCGCCCCGGCGGGCCCCGAGGTTGTATCGCGCGCCGCTTTTCCCTAGGGTAGATAAGGCAACTCGCATCTTCGCCGTGAATTCTGCCGGCGTATCGCTTCAACTCCCTTTTTCTCAACTACGGAGGTTTCCCATGGAAATCATGGACGGTCGTGTCGCCACCATTCATTACACCCTGACCGACGACGACGGCGTGGTCATCGATCGCTCCACGCCCGAAGCCCCGCTGAGCTATCTGCACGGCGCCGGCAACATCGTGCCGGGCCTGGAGCAGGCGCTCACCGGCAAGCAGCAGGGCGACACCGTGCAGGCCGATGTGCCGCCGGAGAAAGCCTATGGCCCGCGTCACGAGCAGCTGGTCCAACAGGTTGCCAAGACCGCCTTCCCCGAGGGCGCCAGCGTGGTCCCGGGCATGCAGTTCGAGGCCCGCAGCGAGCGTGGTCCGATGGTCGTCATGGTCACCGAGGTCGGCGAAAATCAGGTCACGATCGACGGCAACCACCCCCTGGCCGGCCGCAACCTGCACTTCGCCGTGGAAGTGGCCGATGTGCGTGAACCGACCACCGAAGAGCTCAACCACGGCCACGTGCACGGCGCCGACGGCGCGCACGCCTGACGCCCAGCGTGGCCGGTCGCGGTCGCGACCGCTGATGTCGAACGCCCCGGGATGCCCCCGGGGCGTTTTCGTATGCAGGCACGGCCAAGCACGATGATCGCACCATCCTGATCACGCCCGGGCGACAATGGGCGCCATGCCGCCCTCGCCTCACGCCGCACCGCCGCGCACCTCAAAACAACCCAGCTTGCGCGAGCGTTTCGACGCCATGCGCAACCTGCCGCCTTTCCTGCGCATGGTCTGGTCCACCAGCCCGTGGCTGACCGTCGGCAGCTTGGGGCTGCGCCTGATCCGCGCCCTGGTGCCCGTCGCCACGCTGTACGTGGGCAAGCTGATCATCGACGAGGCCGTGCGCCTGGTCGGCCTGGGGCTGCAGTTCGATTCGCTGGGCCAGGCCCTGGCCAGCGGCCAACTGACCCGGTTGCTCGAACTGCTGGCGCTGGAATTCGCCTTGGCGATCGGCTCGGACCTGCTGGGCCGGCTGATCAGCTATGCCGATACGCTGCTGTCGGAGCTGTTCACCAACGCCACCAGCATCCGGCTGATGGAACACGCCGCCACGCTGGACCTGGAGGACTTCGAAGACCCGGAGCTGCAGGACAAGCTGGACCGCGCGCGGCGCCAGACCATGGGCCGCATGAACCTGCTCAGCCAGCTGTTCGGCCAGGTCCAGGACGCCATCACCGTGGTGAGCTTCGGCGTTGGCCTGCTCGCCTACGCGCCGTGGCTGATCGCGCTGCTGATCGTGGCGCTCGTGCCGGCCTTCGTCGGCGAAGCGCATTTCAACGCGCTGGGCTACTCGCTCAACTTCCAGTGGACGCCCGAGCGCCGCCAGCTGGAATACGTGCGCCAGACCGGCGCCAGCGTGGAGACGGCCAAGGAGGTGAAGATCTTCAACCTCCATCGCTTCCTGATCGAGCGCTACCGCGCGCTGGCCCAGCAGCTGTTCCTGGCCAACCGCGTGCTGGCCAAGCGGCGTGCCATCTGGGGGACGGCGCTGGCCGCGCTGGGCTCGCTGGGCTACTACGCCGCCTACGCCTACATCGCCTGGCGCACGGTGACCGGGGATTTCTCGATCGGCGACCTGACCTTCCTGGCCGGTAGCTTCCTGCGCCTGCGCCAGCTGCTGGAAGGCCTGCTGGTGGGCTTTTCGCAAGTCGCAGGCCAGGCGCTGTACCTGGACGACCTGTTCTCGTTCTTCGCGGTGCAGCCGGAGATCACCTCCCCCGCCGACCCGCTCCCCTTCCCGCAGCCGATCCGCCAGGGTTTTGTGTTCGAGAACGTTGGCTTCCGCTATCCGGATGCCGAATACTGGGCGGTGCGGCACCTGGATTTCGAGCTGAGGGTCGGCGAAGTGCTGGCGCTGGTCGGCGAAAACGGCGCCGGCAAGACCACCCTGGTCAAGCTGCTGGCGCGCCTGTACGACCCGGACGAAGGCCGCATCCTGCTGGACGGGCGCGACCTGCGCGAGTACGACCTGGATGCGTTGCGCGCCAACGTCGGGGTGATCTTCCAGGACTTCGTGCGCTACTACCTGACCGCCGGCGAGAACATCGGGGTGGGCCGCATCGAAGCCATGGACGATGCCCTGCGCATTCGCGCCGCCGCCCACAGCGCGTTGGCCGACCAGGTGATCGAAGGCTTGCCGGCCGGCTACGACCAACTGATCGGGCGCCGCTTCAAGACCGGCGTGGACCTGTCCGGCGGGCAGTGGCAGAAGATCGCCATCGCCCGCGCCTACATGCGCCAGGCCCAGGTGATGATCCTGGACGAGCCCACCGCCGCGCTGGATGCGCGCAGCGAATTCGAGGTGTTCCAACGCTTCCGCGAGCTGTCCGAGCAACGCACCGCGGTGCTGATCTCGCATCGATTTTCCTCGGTGCGCATGGCCGACCGCATCCTGGTGCTGCACCTGGGCCGGCTGGAGGCCAGCGGCACCCACGAAAGCCTGCTGGCCGAAGGGGGCCGCTACGCGGAATTGTTCGAACTGCAGGCCGCCGGCTATCGTTGAACGTTGCCGTCACCAGGAGGAGACCATGCGCCACGCCATCGCCATCCTACTCGCCGCCCTGCTCTGCGGTGCCAGCCTGAGTGCCAGCGCTCAGACGCCGATCAACTACACCCAAGCCAAGGCCCTGGCCGACCGCGACGAAGCCTCGCTGCCGGAGGACGTGGCCGAGGCGATGCGCAGCACCCAGGCCGAGACGCTGGAAGCCGGCGTCAAGGCCTGCGCCACGCCCCAGCCGGACACCAGCCCCTTCGTGGTGGTCGCCCAGCTCGACGCGCAGGGCCGCATCGAACACACCTGGCGGCAGGGCACCACGCCGCTGTCGATCTGCATGGAGAAGTTCCTGCGCGGTCGCATCCTGCTGGTGCCGGCGCGCTCGCCGTTCTACGTCTCCTACGAGCTGAGCTTCACCCCCTGAGCCAGCGCCGGCTTAGACCGCGCGTGAGTGCCGCCCCCGCAGGTGCCCGCCGGCCAAGTAGCGGTCGAAGCGCATCGCCACCAGCCGCAGCAGGCCGCGCCCACGCGGCGTGACCTCGATCAGGTCCGGCTCGACCCGGACCAGCCCGTCCTGGACCAGCGGCGCCAGCGCATGGATCTCATCGCGGAAGTACTCCTGGAAACGGATGCTCCAGGCACGTTCGATCTGCTCCGGTTCGACCCGGCCGCCGCACATCAGCTGCTGGATGACGTCGGCGCGGATGGTGTCGTCCTCGTCCAGCAGCACGCCGCGCATGATCGGCAAGCGCTCCTGCTCCAGCGCCGCCTCCCACTGCCGCAAATCGCGATGGTTCTGGCTGTAGCTGTCCCCGACATGGCTGATGGCGCTGACGCCAAAGCCCAGCAGGTCGGTCTGCGCATGGGTGGTATAGCCCATGAAGTTGCGATGCAGGCTGCCGGTGCGCAGCGCCTGGGCCAGCGCATCGCCGGGCAGCGCAAAATGGTCCAGGCCGATGTAGTCGTAGCCGGCCGCACGTAGGCGCTGCACGGCCAGTTCCAGCAGCGCCAGCCGACCTTCGGCATCGGGCAGCGCGTCCTCGGGGATCTGCCGCTGCGCCTTGAATACCGACGGCATATGCGCGTATCCGTAGACCGCCAGCCGGTCCGGTCGCAGGGCCAGGGTCTGGTCCAGGGTATGGGCGAAGCCCTCCAGCGTCTGGTACGGCAGGCCGTAGACCAGGTCCAGGTTGATCGACTGCAGCCCGTAGGCGCGACAGGCCGCCACCACCGCGTAGGTCTGCTCGAAGCTCTGCACGCGGTTGATGGCCTCCTGCACCTGCACGGAAAGGTCCTGCACGCCAAGGCTGGCGCGGGTGAAACCGGCTTCTGCCAGCGCGGCGACGTGGGCCGGCGTGGTCGTGCGCGGGTCCAGCTCGATGGAGATGTCGCGGTCCTGCGCCTGGCTGAAGTGGAAGTGCTGCCGCAGGCAGGCCACGACCCGGGCCAGCTGTGGACCATCGAGGAAGTTGGGCGTGCCCCCGCCGAAATGCAGCTGCACCACCTCGCGCCCCGGCTCGAACAACGCGCCCGCCCGGGCGATCTCGCGCTCCAGGAAGTCTACGTAACGTCCGCCGGCGACCGGGCTGCGGGTGATCACCCGGTTGCAGCCGCAGTAGAAGCACGGACTGGCGCAGAACGGCACATGCACGTACAGCGACAGCTGCCGCGAGTACTGGCCGACGTTGCTCAGCCGCGCCTGCTCGGCGAACTGCGCCGGCCCGAAGTCCTCGTTGAACTGCAGCGCGCTGGGATAGGAGGTATAGCGCGGTCCGTTGACGCCATGGCGGCGCAGCAGCTCGGCATCGAAGGACCAGTCGCCTGGCCGCGGGAGTGAAGTCGTCATGCGGCCATCCTCGCCGCCTGCGGGACCGGCCGCCTTGACCTGGATCAAAGCGGCCCGCGCACGGAATTACCGATCGATCAGCTCGAAGCGATCGGCATCCAGCATCGCCGGGAAGTGCTCCCGATGCGCGCGCAGGGCCTCGGCCGAGACCGCCGCATAGGTCACGCCCTCGGACGCATCGGCCTCGGCCAGCGGCTGGCCCAGCGCATCGAGCACGACGCTGTCGCCCGCATACTCCAGCCCGTTGCCATCGGTTCCGACACGGTTGACCGCGGCGACCACGCACAGGTTCTCGATGGCGCGGGCGCGCAGCAGCGTCTGCCACGGATAGCGGCGCGGCGCCGGCCAGTTCGCCACGAACAGCTGCAGATCGAAGTCCAACTGCCCGGGGCGCTCGACATCGAACCGGTTGCGGCAGAACACCGGGAAGCGTAGGTCGTAGCAGACCTGCGGATTGATCCTCCAGCCCTTCCACTCCACGCTCAGTCGCTCGCGCCCCGGCGCGTAGCGCTTGTGCTCGCCTGCGTAGCGGAACAGGTGGCGCTTGTCGTAGTAGGCCAGTGCGCCGTCCGGCGTGGCCCACAGCAGGCGGTTGAACACGCCATCCTCGGTCCGCAGCTGCACGCTGCCGGTGACGGCGGCATTCAAGACCACCGCCTGCTCGATGATCCAGGCCACGGTCGGCCCATCCATGCCCTCGGCCTTGTCGATGGCGTCGTTGGAGAACCCGCTGGTGAAGGTTTCGGGCAGGATCACCAGATCGGCATGGCCCGCGGTCGGCGCGATCAGCTCGCCGTAGTGGCTGCGGTTGCCGGCCGGGTCGTGCCAGCGGGTCGCGCCCTGGACCAGGGCGATTCTCAGATCCTGCATCGTGATCTCCTCCTCATAGCCAGAAAGCGGTGCCCGCTCCGTTCCCAAACGCCGTCCTTACCCGGCGACCGCTCCCGTAGCGCCGAGCTTGCTCGGCTGAAGCTTTCCCGACATCCCTGTAGAGCCGAGCTTGCTCGGCTGAGGCTTCCCCGGCAGAGCGCCAGCCGAGCAAGCTCGGCGCTACAAATTTCCGGATCCAGCCGAGCAAACTCGGCGCTACAAGGGTCCGGAACCAGCCGAACCAACCCATCCGCGCCATTACAGCAACTTCAATCGTTCGATCGCCGCGTCCAGCGTGGCGGCGTTCTTGGCGAAGCACAGGCGCGCCAGGCGCTGGCCGGCCGGCGGGGTTTCGTAGAACGGCGAGAGCGGGATCGCAGTGACGCCGTGCTCGACGGTCAGCCACTTCACGAATTCGATGTCCGGCAGGTCGCTGACCGCCGAGTAGTCGACCAGCTGGAAATACCCGCCCGGGACCGGCAACGGCTTGAGCTGGGTGGTCCGCAGCTGCTCGGCGAAGCGGTCGCGCTTGGCCTGGTAGAACGCGCCCAGCTGCTCGTCGTGCTCCGGCTCGGCCTGGAGCATCGCGGCGAAGGCGTGCTGGGCCGGGGCGAAACTGGTGAAGGTGTTGTACTGGTGCACCTTGCGGAATTCCGCCGTCAGCGCCGGCGGGGCGATCGCGTAGCCGATCTTCCAACCGGTGCAGTGGTAGGTCTTGCCGAAGCTGGACACCACGAAGGCGCGCCGGGCCAGCTCCGGCCAGCGCAGGATCGATTCATGCACGCGACCGTCGAACACGATGTGCTCGTAGACCTCGTCGGAGACCAGGAAGATGTCGGTGCCTTCCAGGATGCTGGTCAGCGCTTCCAGGTCGGCCTGGCCCAGCATCGCCCCCGACGGATTGTGCGGGCTGTTGATCATGATCAGGCGCGTGGCCGGAGTGATCGCCGCGCGCACCTTGTCCCAGTCCACCGCGAAGGTCTGCGGGTCCAGCGCCACGTGCACCGCGCGGGCGCCGGCCAGCTCGATCGCAGGTTCGTAGCTGTCGTAGGCCGGGTCGAGCACGATCACCTCCTCGCCCGGGCGCACCACCGCATGGATGGCGTTGAACAACGCCTCGGTGGCGCCGCTGGTCACGGTGATCTCGGTGTCCGGATTGACCTGAGCGCCGTAGCAGCGCAACACCTTGGCGGCGATGGCCTGGCGCAGCGGGGCCACGCCGGTCATCGGCGGGTACTGGTTGTGGCCGGCGCGCATGGCCTTGTCCAGCTCGTCCACCAGCCGCTGCGGCACCGGGAAATCCGGAAAGCCCTGGCCCAGATTGACCGCACCGTGCTCGGCGGCCAGTTGGGACATCACGGTGAAAATGGTCGTGCCCACGCGGGGCAACTTGGTCTGCGGCTGCATCGATCCGGGGTCCGGGCCAGTTCGTGGGGTGGCCGGCAAGTGTACGCAATGCCACCGCGCACACCGGTCAATCCATGACCTCGCTGGACCCGCGCAGCCGCCGGTCGCCACCCAGGACCGCTCGACCTTCGGACGATGGCAGCGCTGACACGCCCACGCCATGATCGCGCCATGATAGGGGAAGAAGATCCAGGGCAGCTGTCGCTGGGCCAGTTGGCGCGGCGGTATGCCTGTGCGCACTATTTTGCCGTGGCCGGTCGCCGGGAATGGTTGTTCCAGGTCGGCCAGTGCGCCGCTGAGATCGAGCGCGAGCTGGGCGGCTCCAGTTACCAGTTCATCACCGCCTGGAATCCGCACTCCCGCGTCCCCGCTGGCCAGGGCAATCTGGACGCGGGCGACATCCTGGAGCAGCACCTGCGCGCCACCGGCCTGTCCATGCATCGCGCCTTGGGCTGCAACGCCCCGGGGGAGGCCGCCGAGCAAGGGTGGCTGGTGCTGGATATCGCAGCGGAGGCCGCCGATGCGCTGGCGCGCCAGTTCGGCCAGGCCAGCACGGTCTACTGGCGCGCGGGCGAAGCGGTCCGGCTGCGCATGCAGCACCCCCGCCCGCACGACTGCGCAGAGGACGCGTTCACCGACTGGATCGGCTGATCGGGTCATTCAGGTGCGCGGGCGCCCCTACAATGCGCGCGATGACCGCCCCCGCTTCCCGCCCCCCCCTGCTGTCGGTGCAGGGACTGTGTTTCAGCCGTAACGAGGACCCCGTGTTCGGCCCGCTCGATTTCCAGGTCGACGCTGGCGAGGCGCTGCTGGTCCAGGGCGGCAACGGGGTCGGCAAGACCACCCTGCTGCGCGTGCTGGCCGGCCTGCTGCGGGCCGATGCCGGCACCATCACCCTGGAAGGCAAGCCAGCCGACGTGCAGGGACGCGCCCATGCGCTGGCTTACCTGGGTCACCTGCCCGCGCTGAAAGGCGATCTGGGCGCATTGGAGAACCTGGAATTCCTGTGCGGCCTGCACGGACGCCGGCAGACGCCGGAGCCGACCGCCGCCATGGCCATGACCGGGCTAGCCGGCTACGAGGACACTCCGGCCCGGCAGCTCTCGGCCGGGCAGAAGAAACGCCTGTCGCTGGCCCGCATGTGGCTTTCGCCCGCGCCGCTGTGGCTGCTGGACGAGCCCTACGCCAACCTGGATCTGGACGGCATCACCCTGGTCAACCGGATGGTCGACGCCCACCTGCGCGGCGGTGGCGCGGCCCTGGTCACCACCCATGGCGCCTATGCGGCGCCGCCGGTGCGCACCCGCCTGCTGGACATGGGTGAGCCGGCGCGCTTTGCCGATGCCCAATCGGCGTCGGACGCGACGGCGGGCGCTCAGCCACGGATGGCGAGGCCAGGGCATCAAGAGGCGAAGGCGTAGCGCCATGGTCGGCATCGCTGAGCTTGCTGGAGTCGCCGCATGAGTCTTCCGACCCTGCCCGGCGTGGCGCGCGCCCTGCTCGTGCGCGACCTGCGCCTGATGTGGCGTCGCCGCGGCGACGCCCTGCAGCCGGCGCTGTTCGCCCTGCTGGTGGTGATCCTGTTCGCGCTCTCGTTGGGAGGCAGCCCCAAGCTGCTGGCCCAGGTCGCCGGCGGCGTGCTGTGGCTGGCGGTCCTGCTGGCCGGACTGCTGGCGCTGGATACGCTGTTCCGCGGCGACGCCGAGGATGGCTCGCTGGAGCAGTGGATCCTGGCGCCGGTCCCCCTAGCCTGGCTGGTCACCGTGCGTGTGTTCAGCCACTGGCTGACTACCGCGCTGCCGCTGATCATCGTGACCCCGCTGTTGGCCGAACTGATGCAGTTGCCGCACGGGCAATTGCCGGTGTTGATGGCGTCCCTGCTGCTGGGCACGCCACTGCTGAGCCTGCTCGGCGCGGTCGTGGCGGCATTGACGGTGGGCATGCGCCGGGCCGGCATCCTGCTGGCGCTGCTGGCGCTGCCGCTCTACGTCCCGGTGCTGGTGTTCGGGGCCGGCAGCGTGGCCGCCAGTGCGCAGGGTCTGCCCGTGGACGGCGCCTTGCTGCTGCTGGCGGCCGGCCTGGTGATCGCCACGGTGCTGGCACCGCTCGCCGCCGCTGCCGCGATCCGCATCGCCCTGAACTGATCGGCGGCGTTAGACCTTGGTCTGAGGCGGCCGACGCAACCCCTGCAAACGCGTCCCCTGGCCTTGGCGACAGGCCAAGTCACAGCGGGTGATGCCCCTGGTCCGCGCGCGCGGCCGTCTGGCATTCAGCGACGTTGGCGCGCGCCGGATGCGCACAAACGTGTCCGGCTCTGCCAGGATTGGGGGTGTCTGACTCAACCCACGTGTTTTTTTCCGGAGATCCACATGCTGCGCAAGATCCTGATCGCGATGACCCTGCTGCTGTCGGCGCCGCTGGCCGCCCAGGCCGCGACCTGTTCGGCCGACCTGGCCGGCGATGACGCGATGAAGTTCGACAAGACCAACATCGACGTGCCCAAGAGCTGCAAGGAGTTCACCATCAACTTCAGCCATCCGGGCAAGCTGGCCAAGAACATCATGGGCCACAACGTGGTGATCGCGAAGACCGCCGACATCTCGGCGGTGGCCAGCGAGGGCATGGGCGCAGGCCTGGCCAACGACTACGTCAAGGCCGGCGATGCCCGCGTGGTCGCCCACAGCAAGGTGATCGGCGGCGGCGAGAAGACCTCGCTCACGTTCCCGGTGACCAAGATCACCGGCGCGCCGTATTCGTTCTTCTGCAGCTTCCCGGGGCACTCGTCCCTGATGAAGGGCACCCTGACGCTCAAGTAAGCCTGCACCCGCGCGATCTCGTCGCGTCAACCGCTGCCGCGCCATGCATTGGCGTGGCAGCGTGCTTTCTGAAAAGATACAGCGGATGCCAGCCACGCCGACGTGCGTGACGGTTCGTGCCGCGCTCCGCCCCCGCCCCCGGATGCGGCTCCTCCGATAAAGCGAGCAGCTTGCGATGTCCAACAAGAATGCGGTGGTGCTGTGGTTCCACCGACTGGGGTCTCCACCCATCTTCGACCGGTTCGCCGCGCGCTGGACGCCATGGTGCTATCTGGCCGGCGTGCTGCTGATGGCGCTCGGACTGTGGCAGGCGCTGTTCGTGGTACCGGCCGACTACCAGCAGGGGGATAGCTTCCGCATTCTCTACATCCACGTGCCCAGTGCCTGGATGAGCCTGTTCGTGTTCGGCCTGATGGCGCTGTACGCGGCCATTGCCCTGGTGTGGCGGATCAAGCTGTGCGAGATCCTGGCCATGGCCTGCGCGCCGATCGGGGCTGCGTTCACGCTGATCACCCTGCTCACCGGTTCGATCTGGGGCAAACCGATGTGGGGCACCTGGTGGGACTGGGACCCGCGCCTGACCACCGAGCTGATCCTGCTGTTCCTGTACCTGGGCGTGATGGGCCTGTACGGCGCCATCGAGGACCGTCGCGCCGCCGCGCGCGCTGCAGGACTGCTGGCCATCGTCGGGGTCGCCCTGCTGCCGGTGATCCGCTACTCGGTGGTGTGGTGGAACTCGCTGCACCAGGGCCAGACGATCAACCTGTTCGGCAAGTCGCACATGGATGCCAGCATGATCACGCCGCTGTGGATCATGGTCCTGGCGACCAAGTGCTGGTTCGCCGGCTCGCTGCTGTCGCGCGCGCGCGCGGACAACCTACGCCGCGAATCGGGCAAGGACTGGGTCGCCCGCCTGGCCGAGGAGCGCGCATGACCTACCTGCACTACGTCATCGCCGCCTACGCGGTGTTTGCGCTCGTGCTGGCCTGGGACTTCGTCGTCCCACGGCTGCAGATCCGCCGCCTGCTGCGAGCCGCGCGCCTGCGCGGCAGCCGCCAGCGCCAGCGTCGCGCGGCCACGGCCGCCACCGATACCGAGTTGGCGCGATGAATCCGGTCCGGCGCCGTCGCTTGTTGCTGGTCCTGGTCCTGGTGGCCGCCGCCGCCATCGCCACCACGCTGGTGGCCATGGCCCTGCAGCGCAATGTGGCCTACCTCTACACCCCGTCCGAGGTGCTCAAGGGCCAGGCCGGCCAGCAGGCGCGCTTCCGCCTGGGCGGCATGGTCGAGCGCGGCTCGTTCAAGCGCGCGCAGGGCTCGATGGAAGCGCATTTCAGCGTCACCGATGGCGATGCACAGCTGCCGGTCCTGTACACCGGGATCCTGCCGGACCTGTTCCGCGAGGATCAGGCGGTGATCGCCACCGGCTCGATGCAGGGCGGCCATTTCGTGGCCACCGAGGTGCTCGCCAAGCACGACGAGACCTACATGCCAAAGGAAGTGGCCGACAAGATGGCCAAGGCGCACCTCAAGCACGACGTGCAGGCGCCCACCGTCGCCGCGGACGCACCCTGATGCGGGCATGTCCGGGCCTCGCGGGCGCGAGGCGCTCCCCCCTGATCGCGAGGCAAAGCCGTGCTGCCTGAACTCGGGCAACTCGCCCTGATCCTGGCCCTGCTGGTGGCAGTGCTGCAGGCCGCCCTGCCGCTGGCCGGAGCGCACAAGGGGCATGCCGCGCTGATGGGCGTGGCCCGCCCGGCGGCGCTGGCCCAACTGGTGGCCGTGGGCCTGGCGTTCGCGGTGCTGACGGTGTCTTTCGTCACCCAGGACTTCTCGGTGCGCTACGTGGCCGAGAACTCCAACTCGCTGCTGCCGCTGGTCTACCGCTACACCGCGGTGTGGGGCTCGCACGAGGGCTCGCTGCTGCTGTGGGCGCTGGTGCTGGCACTGTGGACCGCGGCGGTCGCGCTGTTCTCCCAGACCCTGCCCGAGCGGGTGATCGCCCGCGTGCTGGGGGTGATGGGCCTGGTGAGCGTGGGCTTCCTGTCCTTCCTGATCTTCACCTCCGACCCGTTCGCGCGCCTGCTGCCGGCCGCGCCGGAAGGCCGCGACCTCAATCCGCTGCTGCAGGACCCGGGGATGATCATCCATCCGCCGATGCTGTACCTGGGCTACGTCGGGTTCTCGGTGCCGTTCGCCTTCGCCATCGCCGCGCTGCTGGACGGCGAGGTCGATGCGCGCTGGCTGCGCTGGACCCGCCCGTGGACCAACGTGGCCTGGGCATTCCTGACCGGCGGTATCACCCTGGGCAGCTGGTGGGCGTATTCGGAGCTGGGCTGGGGCGGCTGGTGGTTCTGGGACCCGGTGGAAAACGCCAGCTTCATGCCGTGGCTGGCCGGCGCGGCCCTGCTGCATTCGCAGGCGGTGACCGAGAAACGCGGAAGTTTCCGCGGCTGGACCCTGCTGCTGGCCATCGCCGCGTTCTCGCTGTCGCTGCTGGGGACCTTCCTGGTGCGCTCGGGCGTGCTGACCAGCGTGCACGCCTTTGCTGCCGATCCCACCCGGGGCCTGTTCGTCCTGATCTTCTTAGGGCTCGTGGTGGGCGGTTCGCTGCTGCTGTATGCCTTGCGCGCGCCGCAGGTCGCCGACGGCGCGCCGTTCGCGGCCAGCTCGCGCGAGACGCTGCTGCTGGCCAACAACGTGCTGCTGGGCTGCGCCTGCGCCATGGTCGCGCTGGGCACCCTCTATCCGCTGCTGGCAGACGCGCTGGACCTGGGCAAGATCTCGGTCGGGCCGCCCTACTTCAGCCTGCTGTTCGTGCTGCTGATGACGCCGCTGGTGCTGCTGCTGCCGTTCGGCCCGTTGTTCAAGTGGCAGCGCGAGCAGGCCTCGCGCGTCACCGCGCTGCTGGCGCCGTGGGCGGTCGTGGCCGTGGTCGGTGGCGGCATCGCCTATTTCCTGGCGCCGCAGGGCCAGTGGAAGACCGCCGCCGGCATCGCCGGTGCGCTGTGGGTGGCCGGCGGCACGCTGCGCTTCGTGTGGCAGCGCCTGCGCGCGCAGGGACGCATGACCGCCGAGATGCTGGGCATGAGCCTGGCCCACTTCGGGTTGGCGGTGTTCCTGGTCGGCGCGCTGCTGGTGGAAGCGCTCAACGTGCAACGCGAGGTCGCCATGCGGCCCGGACAGACCCTGGAGATCGGCCACTATGGCTTCACGTTCGAGGGCGTCGAAGAAACCCGTGGACCCAACTACACCGCCGACTACGGCACCTTGCAGCTGAGCAAGGCCGGACAGGCGCTGCAGACCCTGCATCCGGAGAAGCGCGCCTACGCCAGCGGTGGCCAGGTCATGACCGAGTCGGCGGTGCGTCCCGGCGTGCTGGGCGATGTCTACGTCGCACTGGGCGAATCACTGGGCGATGGGGCCTGGGCGGTGCGCGTCCAGATCAAGCCGATGGTGCGCTGGATCTGGGCCGGCGCGGTGCTGATGGCGTTGGGTGGCTTGGTCAGCGCCACCGACCGCCGCTTCCGCCGCCGCCAGGAGGCCCGCGCATGAGCGCAGCACCCGAACGTCGCGGCGTGTCGCGGCCTGCGCTGGTGATCGGCGTGGTGTGCCTGTTGGCTGTCTTCGCGCTGCTGCTGGTCGCGGTCAAGCGCTCGGACCGTCCCGACCGGCAGGCGCTACCTTCGGCGCTGATCGGCAAACCGGCGCCGGCTACGGTGCTGCCGCTGCTGCACGAGCCCGACAAGTCGCTCGATTTCGCCACCCTGCGCGGCAAGCCCTACCTGCTCAACGTCTGGGGCAGCTGGTGCCCGGAATGCCGCGTCGAGCATCCGGTGATCAGCGCCTTCGCCAGGAGCGGCAAGGTCCGCGTGATCGGCTACGACCTCAAGGACGAGCCTGCCGACGCCCTGCGCTGGCTGCAGCAGTTCGGGAATCCCTACGAGACCGTGGTGACCGACGTCCAGGGCAAGGCCTCGCTCAACTGGGGCATCTACGGCGCGCCGGAGACCTTCCTGGTCGACGCCGACGGCATCATCCGCTGGAAGCATGTCGGCCCGCTGGATGAGGCCCTGATCGAGCGCGAGCTGCTGCCGGCCCTGGCCGCGGCGGAGGCCTCGCGATGAGCGCCGGTTCCCAAGCGCCCCGTAGAGCGGAGCTCGCTCCGCTGGGGCTTTCCTCCACGCTCCGTCCGGAACGCAGCGGAGCGAAAAGCAGCGGAGCAAGCTCCGCTCTACAACAACGCCGGGCAATGCGCTGGCCGGAAAGCAGCGGAGCAAGCTCCGCTCTACGGGAACACTGGGCGCTGCGTTGGCTGCGTCTGGCCCTGTGCACCTGCCTGCTGCTGGTGTCGTGCGCCGCGCTGGCCCAGGTCAGCGACCCGACGCCCCTGCAGTTCAAGGACGCCGTGCAGGAGACGCGCTTCAACGCACTGACCCACGAGCTGCGCTGCGTGATGTGCCAGAACCAGTCGCTGGCCGATTCCAATGCGCAGATCGCCCATGACCTGCGCCGCGAAGTCCTCACCCTGATGAATGCCGGCCAGAGCGACGACCAGATCAAGGCTTACCTGGTGGACCGCTATGGCGAGTTCGTCCTGTACCGCCCGCAGGTCGAGCGCAGCACCTGGCTGCTGTGGTTCGGCCCGGCCCTGCTGCTGGTCGGCGGCGCGCTGGTGGTGTGGCGCGTGGTGCGCTGGCGCAGTGGACGCCAGGTCCCGATGCCCGACGACGGGCAGGAGTGGTGATGACCGGATTCGTGATCGCCGCCGTGCTCATCGGCCTGCTGGTGCTGGGCAGCGCGCTGTGGCCGCTGTGGCGCGGCGCGCCCAGGACCGCCAGCGGCCTGCTGGTCGCCCTGGGCCTGTGCGCCTTTGCCCTGTACCGCATCGTCGGCACCCCGCAGGCGCTGCAGCCGCAGGCCACGCAGGCACCAGTGACCCTGGACGGCGCCATCACCCAACTCAAGGACCAACTGCAGCGTGATCCACAGGCAGCGGAAGGCTGGCAGCTGCTCGGACGCGCCCTGGCCTCGCAGGGCAAGGCCACTGAGGCCCGCGACGCCTTCGAGCGCGCGGCCAAGCTGCTGCCCGACGATCCCGGCGCCCTGGTCGAAGCCGCCCAGGCCCGCAGCTTGGCCGATCCCAACCGGCGCCTGGACGACACCGCCGTGTCCATGCTCGAGCACGCCCTGCAGGTGGATCCCACCCAGCAGCGCGCGCGCTGGTTCCTCGGCGTGGCCCAGCGCCAGCGCAACCAGCCGGCCAAGGCGGCGGACACCTGGACGCCGCTGCTGGCCCAGGTCGACGCGGCCACGGCCAAGAGCCTGCTGGAGCAGATCAATGCGGCTCGCACCGAGGCCGGCGAGCCGGCCCTGGCCGATGTTCCCGCTTCGTCGACACCCGCCAATGCGCTGCGCGTCCAGGTTGCGCTGGATCCGGATTTCGCCGCCCGCGTCCGCCTGCGCGGTGACGCCACGGTTTTCGTCATCGCCCGCGCGACCAACGGTGCGCCGATGCCGGTCGCGGTGCAGAAGCACACCCTGCAGGAGCTGCCGCTGGACATCACCTTGAGCGATGCCGACAGCCCGATGCCGACCCAGACGCTCTCAGCGCTGAAGGATGTCGAGCTGATCGCCCGCATCTCCAGCAGCGGGGATGCCATGCGCAGCGAGGGCGACCTGGAGTCGGCCCCGGTCCGCGTCACGCTGCCGGCCAAGGATCCAGTGAAACTGGTGATCGGCGCCAAGCCGTAAGGCGCGGCTTCATTCGCGAACATCACGCGCCATGCCTTGCTTCCCCGCGCCGCGGTCTTTTTTACCTTGAAGCAAAGGCTTTCGCGCCTACGGGCGCGACCTTCTTTTGTCGCGGCAAAAGAAGGCAAAACCGCTACTCGCCGGTCCCAAAAAGGGGATTGAAAACACTCGCCGCCGCTGCGCGGCGGTCCCCTGCGCTTCTCGAAGAAGACGGCACGTCGCCCAAACTCGCTACGCTCAAACAGGGCGACTCTTCGGCCGTCTTCTTCTCCGATGCTCGGCTCGCTTTACGGCTCAGACAGGAAAGCGGAAGCGCAACTGCCTCAAACAACAGCAAAAGCAAAATCAAAAGCTAGTGCGTGGTAACAGCCCGCACAAAGACCCTAACGCGTCATCCCCGCGAACGCGCGAAGCGCTTTACAACAGACGAATGTCTGGTCATCCAGGGACGTTGCTCTTGTCTTTTCTTCTGCCCTTACTCCCTCCGTGAGGCACGGCGGAGGGCCGAGGACTAGAGCCGCAGGGCGCTGCACAAGGATGTGCAGCATTTTCCGAAGGGACAGGATGTCCCTTCGGAAAATGCCTCGGCACGCAGCGAACCCTCGCAACGCGAGGGCATGCCGCCCGGAGGCGTGTTCTTTGCCTGGCGTTCTTGCACGAGCAAGAAAGCTAGGTCGGGCCGCGAAGCGGCATGAACGCTTTTGCTCGAAAGGAAATTCCGCCCCCAACAAGACGAATCCCAAGCCATTCCCAGCGCAGCACGCTGCGTTGCCGCCTGAGCACAGCCCGATACGACCGCCATGATTTCGCCACGGGCTAAACTGCGCAGATGACCGAATTCATCCCGCCCGGCTCGCGCTGGCACGCCCTGCCCTCGCCCTTTCCAATGAAGCGCGGCGGCGCACTGCAAGATGCCCGTGTCGCCTACGAGACCTGGGGCACGCTGTCGCAGGCCCGCAACAATGCCATCCTCATCGTCACCGGGCTGTCGCCCGATGCCCACGCCGCCGCCAATGCGGACAACCCGGCGCCGGGCTGGTGGGAGTCGATGCTCGGCCCGGGCAAGGCCATCGATACCGATCGCTGGTTCGTGATCTGCGTCAATTCGCTGGGCAGCTGCAAGGGCTCGACCGGGCCAGCCTCGCCGATGCCCGGCAGCGAGGTTCCCTATCGCCTGGCCTTCCCCGACCTGTCGATCGAAGACGGCGCGGCCGCGGCGCTGGACGTCGTGCGCGCACTAGGGATCGAGCGGCTGGCTTGCGTGATCGGCAACTCCATGGGCGGCATGACCGCACTGGCGCTGCTGCACGCCAACCCGGGCATCGCCCGCAGCCACATCAACATCTCCGGCAGCGCGCAGGCCCTGCCGTTTTCCATCGCGATCCGCTCGCTGCAGCGCGAGGCCATCCGGCTGGACCCGCTGTGGAACGGCGGCGACTACACCGATGAGGCCTATCCGGAAAGCGGCATGCGCATGGCACGCAAGCTCGGCGTGATCACCTATCGTTCGGCGCTGGAATGGGACGGCCGCTTCGGCCGGGTGCGGCTGGAATCCGATCGCCCGGACGAGGATCCGTTCGGCCTGGAGTTCCAGGTGGAGAGCTACCTGGAAGGCCATGCGCGCCGCTTCGTGCGCCAGTTCGATCCCAACTGCTATCTCTATCTGAGCCGCTCGATGGACTGGTTCGACCTGGCCGAATACGCCGGCGGCGACGTCATGGCGGCGCTGGCCACGATCCGACTGGAGAAGGCCATGACCATCGGGGCGACCACCGACATCCTGTTCCCGCTGCAGCAGCAGGAGCAAATCGCCGATGGCCTGCGCGCCGGTGGTGCCGAGAGCCTGTTCGTACCGCTGCCCTCGCCGCAGGGGCATGACGCGTTCCTGGTCGACTTCGGACGGTTCGATCCAGCGGTGAGGGGCTTTCTCGACGGGCTCTAGGCCACCGACCGTGCGGTGGCACGAGGGTCCAGCGGACTCTTAACGCGACGCTGCTAGACTCGCCGCCGCCGGCATCCGGCTACCTGGATTCACCTTTTCCTCGCGCGCTCAGGGCGCGAACACCCATGGCTCTGTCCGACCGTCTGCCGCATCGCATGAACGCTTTCCGCCTCCTTCCGCTCCTCGGCTGTGTGCTGCTCGTTGCCTGCCAGGTCGAGCCACCGGCCGTGGGCAGCACGGCCGCGCTTGAGGCACAGGGCGTCCCGGTCCCGGCCACCTCCACGGTGCAGGCCTCGCGTGGCGCACCTGCCGTGCCATTGGAACCGGCCATGCCCTATGCGCGCGCCCGCGTCGCCCTGCTGCAGGCGGGCTGGAAGCCGCTGGATGGCCATATCTGCACGCCAAGCGGACAGGCCTGCGCCCGCCTGCCCGAGCTCGAATCCTGCAGCGCCGACGACACCTGCCTGATGCGCTTCGGCAAGGCGGGCCAGATCCTGGACGTGCGGACCTACGGCAGCCTGGCGCGCTGGGACGGCCGCGACGGCGTGCCGCCGGTCACGGTGCACGCCTGGACCAGCGGCAGCGAGCACTGAGCACATCGTCCAGGTTCGCCGCAGCGACTGGCGCATTCCCTGCGCCATCGACTAGCACCACACGCTCCACCCACGCCCACTCACTAGACCTATGCCTGCCGCCTCCGGGGCGCGTGACCGGGTGACCCTGCCCGCATGCCGGAGCACGCGGGCAGGCCACCGGCCGCATTCACGGCGCCGGGCAGTCCAGCACGTGCTGGGCGTCGGTGCCGAAACCGGAGTCACCCAGCGAGAGCGACGTGCCCGCCGGCATGCGCAGGCCCAGTGGCACGCTGAGGTTGCCCATCTGCGCGCCGTGCGCAGCAAGACACTTCAGCGGCACACCGACCGTACCCCAGGTCCCTGCCGGCGCGGAGGCCATCGCGGCGTCCAGCGACAGCGATGCGCCGCAGCCCGGTCCGCATTCGACGAACAGGGCCGCGCCGGGCGCGGCAGGCGCGTGGTCCACACGCAGGGTCATCACCAACATCACGTCGCCGTTGGTCTCGCGCACCAGCTCCAGCGGACGCGGGGCGACGAAAGCGATGCTGGCGTCCTGCTTCCAAGCGAAGCGCCAGGAGTCTTCCTGCGCCTTGCGATCCACCGGCACGATGGTCACATCGGCCGCGTCCTTCTGCCCGGAGGGCTGGGAAACCACGCGCGGAGCGGCCTGGCCGGCCTGCACGCGCACGGTCCACCCGGTGGCCGGCGCGCCACGCGCAAAGAAGCTCTGTGACCCCAGCGTCGCCAGGTCCATCCCGGCGTCCTCGGACAGCATGGCCACCTGCTGCGGATGCGCGTAGGTCAGCCCATAGCCGTAGGCGAACTGCGGATCGTAGCCAGGCTGGCCAACATTGAGTGGGGTCTGCACCACCGTGCGCGGCCATGAGTAGGACAGGCGTCCGTGAAAATCATGCTGCACCTTGCCGCTGGCGTCGCGCAGCAGCACATCGGCCACGCCACCGCCTTCCGAGCCCGGCAGCCACGCCGCCACGAAGGCATCGCTGGCGTTGATCTCGCGGTTCATCCACAACGGACGGCCTGACAGGAACACCGCCACCACCGGGATACCCTCGGCCTTGAGCTTCTTCAACAGCTTGAGGTCGTGGTCATCGCCCGGGCGATAGGCCAGCACCTTCAGATCACCCTGGAACTCGGCGTAAGGGGTCTCCCCGAACACCACGACCGCGGCATCGGGCTTGCGCGTATACGTGCCGTCGGCCGAGAGCTCCGCGCTGCCGCCGGCCTTGCCGACCTGCTCGCGCAGGGCCGCGCCGATGGTCTGCGCATGCGGGAAGTCCGCCGGGGTCAGGCCGGTGCCCTGCCAGCTCAACGTCCAGCCGCCGGACTGCATCATCATGTCGTCCGCGCCGTCGCCGGCGATCAGCAGCGTCTTGCGCGGGTCCAGCGGCAGCACGCCGTCGTTGTTCTTCAGCAGCACCAGCGACTCGCGGACCGCGCGACGCGCGATGGCGCGGTGCTCGGGGCTTCCCAGAAGCTCGAACTGCCCGGCTACGCCACGCGTGGACGGCTTGCCCGCCTCGAACATGCCGGCACGGAACTTCACCCGCAGGACGCGGCGTACCGCTTCGTCCAGGCGCCCGGCCGGCAGCGTGTGGTCGTTTTCCGCCGCCAGCAGGTGCTCGTAGCAGCCCTTCCAGGTGTCCGGCGCCATGATCATGTCCACCCCGGCCACGAAGGCCGGCACACAGTTCTCGCGGCTGCCGCCGGGCACACTGGCGTGGCCGTTCCAGTCACTGACCACGAAGCCGTCAAAGCCCATGCGCTTTTTCAGCACCGCATCGAGCAGCGAGGCATTGCCGCTCATCTTGACCCCGTTCCAGCTGGAGAACGACACCATCACCGCCTGCACGCCGGCCTTCAGGGCAGGCGGATAGCCGGCGCCATGCACGTCGCGCAGCGTGGCCTCGTCGATGCGCGCATCGCCCTGGTCGCGGCCTTCGAAGGTGCCGCCATCGGCCAGGAAGTGCTTGGCCGTGGCCACCACATGCGCGCCCTTGAGGAAGTCCTTGGCGCCCGGCTTGCCCTGCAGGCCCTGGATCAGCGGGCCGGCGTAGGAGCGCACCACCTCCGGATTCTCCGAGTAACCCTCGTAGGTGCGGCCCCAGCGGTCGTCCTGCGGCACGGCCAGGGTCGGTGCGAACGTCCAGTCCACGCCGGTGGCGCGCATCTCCGCGGCAGTGGCCTGCGCAATCTGACCCATCAGCGCCGGGTCGTGGGTGGCGCCCAGGCCGATGTTGTGCGGGAACAGCGTCGCGCCGACCACGTTGTTGTGGCCATGCACCGCATCGATGCCGAAGATCACCGGGATCGCGTTGTATTTGCCGCCGGCGGTGTCCATCGAGGCCGCGTAGAAATCATCGGCCAGCTGCAGCCAGGCCTGGGCCGGCGCGTTGTACTGGCCGCCCGGGTCCGAGCTGCCGCCCGCCAGGATCGAGCCCAGGCGATAGGTCTTCAGATCATCCGGGGCGATGCTGGCGATATCGGCCTGGACCACCTGCCCGACCTTCTCGGCCACGCTCATCTTGCGGATCAGCGCGGTGATGCGCGCTTCCAGCTGCGGGTCGGGTTTGATCGGCGACTGCAGCTTCGGCCACAGGTCGGGATGGGCCGTGCCCGGACCGTCCGATGGATCGGCCGCCAGGGCGGCGCCGCAGATCAGCGTGCCGACGCCCAGCAGCAATGGCAAGGCGCGGGGCCGGAATTGGCGCCGGGCGCCGGTGCGTTGATGACTCATGGAGTGCTCCCCAAGTAGGTGGACGCCAAGATCCATGCTGCGAGTGCAGCAGGACCAGGACGCGGAGTTTGGCAAGATGACGTCCGACTGACAGCAAGGACATCCGGGCGATGCGGGTAAGACTGGAAGACGTGGCCGCCGCGGCCGGTGTTTCGATGAAGACGGTATCGCGCGTGCTCAACCAGGAGCCGCGCGTCAGCGAGGAGACGCGGCAACGCGTGCAGGAAGTGGTGGACCGGCTGCAGTACAAGCCCAACCTGTCCGCGCGCAGCCTGGCGAGCCGGCGCACCTACGTGGTCGCGCTGGCCTACGACAATCCCTCGCGCAACTACCTGATGGAGATCCAGGGCGGCGTGCTGGATGCCTGCCGGGCCAGCCACTACAACCTGGTGCTGGCCCCGGTCATGTACGGCGAGGGCAGCGCCATCGCCGAACTGCGCGAACTGGCGCAGAACTACGGCGTCGACGGCTTCGTCCTGACCCCGCCACTGACCGACGACATGGAACTGCTGGCGTTCCTGGACGATGCCACCCTGCCCTTCGCCAGCATCGCTCCGCGCACGCCGCGTGGGCGCATCGGGGTGACCGTCGACGAGCATGCCGCGGTGTGCGAACTGATGGCGCACCTGATCGCGCTGGGCCACCGCCGCATCGGCCACATCAAGGGGCCGCCCACGCACGGCGCGGCCGAGTGGCGCTACGCGGGTTATCGCGAAGCCCTGCGCACCGCGGGGATCGCCTACGAACCCGCGCTGGTGGTCAAGGGCGAGTTCACCTTCGAGTCGGGGGTGATCGCCGCGCGGCAGCTGCTCGACCTGCCCGAGCCTCCCACCGCGATCTTCGCCGCCAACGACGACACTGCGGCCGGCGTGGTTCGGGTGGCAGGCGAGCGCGGGCTGCGCATTCCGCACGATCTGTCGGTCTGCGGCTTCGACGACACGCCGATCTCGCGCCACATCTTTCCCTCCTTGACCACCGTGCGTCAGCCCACACGCGACATGGGCCGCATCGCCACGCTGGAGGTCCTCAAGGTCATCCGCGCCCCGGACCAGGGCGACATGCTGCGCATGGACTACGCGTTGCAGCTGCGCGAGTCGACCGCCGCCCCACCCCCACATCCGTGAACGGTCTGGCGCCGGTCGTTGCCAGCGGGATCGGGTCACACGTGCAGCTTGGGTCAAGGCCTTGGCTCGGTTTCTGGGAAGCCCCGGGCGCTGCATGGCCTGCAAACGCCGCGGTGACAGCGCTGTCACGATACCCAGACCTCCCAGAATTGCATTCTGCAGCGCGGCAAAACGGCTCTGTCTGTCAGCAACGTCATCGCGCACCCCAGCTCCCGGCGAAATGGCGATGACAGGGATATCGCCATTCCTTCCCGCCGGCTATACTGCGCGGCCGCGCCGAAGTGGCGGAATGGTAGACGCAGCGGACTCAAAATCCGCCGCCCTTAAAAGCGTGTGGGTTCGAGTCCCACCTTCGGCACCAAAACAGATTCTCGACAAGGCCGGCGATTGCCGGCCTTTTTGCTGTGTGGACCGCGTTGGACCATGCAGTGCCTGGCGACACGTGTCGCTATTGCGACGCAGCATGTCCGGTCTGACAATCTTGCTAGATTGGTTTCGGCAACTCCTCACAGGACGGTCCCCCGCATGTCCATGCCCGCGCCAAAATCCACATTGCCGGCGGCCCGCGCGTCACGCAGCGTCGAGCTCTGCCGACGTGGCGAACTGCGCGTCGAGAAATTTCTCGACGCGGCCACCGACGTCTTCACCGAAAAGGGCTACCAGCACGCCCGGCTGAGCGAGATCGTGGCACGCGCCGGAGGCTCGCTGGCCACGCTCTACCGCGCCTTCGGCGACAAGGAAGGCCTGGCCTTCGCCATCATCGAGCGGCGCCTGCAGTACATGGCCGACCAGCTCGATGCGATGGAACTGGACGGCCTGCCCCCGGACAAGGCCCTGCGCACCGCGGCGCGCTCGATCGCCGAAAGCCTCACCACGCGCGATGCCTATCTGGTCGCCCGGATCGTCATCGGCGAAGGGCGCGCGTTCCCAGAACTGCGCGACTTTTACTTCGACCACGCCGTGGCCAAGATCCGCAGCCGTCTGGGCGTGTATTTCCAGCGCCAGGTCGATGCCGGTGCGATGGTGCTGCACACCACCCCGGAACTGACGGCCAAGCAGTTCTTCATGATGCTGTTCGGCGACCTGACCATCCGCACGGCCTGCGGCTACATGGACAATCCGGACATGGAGGAGATCATGTCCTTCACCGACGGCGCCGTAGACCAGTTCCTGTACGGCTCGCTCCCGCGCTGAGCCCTGCACACAGCCTGCATCGGCGCCGCCTCATCCTGCCGCCCTCAGGACTGCGGCTGGAACGATGCTCGATCTCAAGAGTGGTTATCCCTGGTGGCCGGTACGCAACGGGCTGCTGCAGGCCTTTCCTCCTGCGACGGACGACATCGTTGCCGACGTGGCCATCGTGGGCGGGGGAATCACCGCCGCGCTGATCGCCAACGAACTGGTGACCCATGGTCATTCGGTGGTCGTGCTGGAGGAGCGGGACATCGGCTGGGGCAGCACGGCCGCCAGTACGGCGCTGCTCCAGTACGAGATCGATACCCACATGACCGCGCTGGCACGACGCTATGGCCTGGACGATGCGTGGCGCGCCTACGGCGCATGCGCACAGGCCCTGGACCTGCTGGCCGAGGTGGCGCTTCAGGTGGGCGACGTCGGCTACGCCCGCAACGACAGCCTTTATTACGCCAGCACAGGACAGGACCGGCCCGCCCTGCAGCGCGAGTTCGCACTGCGGCACCGGCATGGGCTGGAGGTGGAATGGCTGGATCCGGTGCCCCTGTTGCTCCGCTATGGGATCCGCGCACCGGGCGCGATCCTGAGTCATCAGGCCGCGCGTGTGGACCCCTACCGCCTGACCTATGGGCTTTTCGCCCGCCTGCAAGCGCAGGGCGCCGCGATCCACGACCGCAGCAGGATCACCCGCATCCAGACCGGTTCCCACGGGGTTCGCCTGATGACCGAGCGAGGATGCCAGGTGCAGGCTGCGCATCTGGTCCTGGCGGCCGGCTACGCCAACCAGCGCTGGCTCGACAAGCCCGTCGCCCGCAACCACAGCAGCTACGCCCTGGTCAGTGAACCCATGCCGGCCGAGCAGTTGGGCTTCCTGCGTGACACGCTGCTCTGGGAATCGGCGCGCCCCTACCTCTACGTGCGCAGCACCGAAGACGGACGCCTCGTGGTCGGCGGAGAAGACGATCGCGTCGACATCCCCGCCCGGCGCGATGCCCGCGTCCTGCGCAAGGCGCGGGTGCTGAAGCGAAAGTTCGCCCGCGTGCTGCAGGATGTCGCGCTGGAGCCGGCGTTCGCCTGGGCGGGCACCTTCGCCGAGACCGACGACGGCCTGCCCTTCTTCGGTGCACATGCCCAGCACGGGCCACGCGTCCTGTTCGCAATGGCCTACGGCGGCAACGGCATCACCTACAGCATGCTGGGCGCGGGCCTGCTGCGGGCCACCATCGAAGGACGTCCGCACCCGCTTGCGGCGCTGTTCTCGTTCGACCGCTTGTCGCGGCACTGAGCGGCGCGGCTAGTCCGCGCCTCCCGGCCACCAGCCATACCCGGACAGGGCATAGCGGTCGGCGGCGCGTTCGAACGGGTTGCGCACGCTGATCCCACCGCTGAGCAGGTAGACCGGCAGAAACAAGGGCCCCAGGACCATGGCCTGGAAAACGTGGGCGCGTTCGTGATCCCCCAGGCGCATGGTCGGCTCCTGGCAGCGGCCGGCGCGATGCGCATAGGTGTGGCACTGAACGTCCAGCGACGCGCCGGTGTGGACGATGACATTGCCCAGCGTGATCGCCCCCCCTGGCCCCCAAGGCCAAGCGGCGAAAACCAGAGCCTGTTCGCGCTTGCTGAGACTCGCCCGCGCGCCAAACGGCATACCCACCAGGCCCAGTACCAGCCCCAGCAGCGTATTGGGCACCGTCCATGCGACGCCAAGCACGAACAGCAGCGCCCGCGCGGCAGGCGTCACGCCTGCTCTCAGGCCTCGTTGGGCATCAGCAGCCACAGCAGCAGATAGACCAGGATGCCGGGGAAGGCGACCGAGGCGATCGAGATGACCACGAACAGCACCCGCACCAGGGTGGCGTTCCAGCCGAAGCGGCGCGCAATCCCGCCCATGACGCCGGCGATCATGCGGTCATTGAGCGAACGGGCCAGGGGACGGGTCGCGGCGGGAGTATTCATGGCGATGCCTCGCGGCAGCAGGGAACGTTGTGACGGAGTCTAGCGCCGTGGACATCTGGCGCATCCACGATGCGCTCACAGCGATCAGGGACGCCGCTCAGCGGGCAGCGAGCCATTCCGCGATCGCGCTGGGCACTTCGCGCTGGGCACGGCTGGACACATAGATGCCGATGTGACCTCCACGGAAGCTCAGTTCGGCATAGTCATCGGTCCCGACCAGGTCGCGCAGCGCCTTGGAGGCGGCCGGCGGAACCAGGTGATCCTGCTCGGCGTAGATGTTGAGCACCGGCATGTCCACCCGGGCCAGATCGATCTCCTCGCCATCCAGGACGATGCCACCCTCGACGAACCCGTTGCCCTGGTAGAACTGCTTGATGAACTGGCGGAAGGCCTCGCCCACCTGATCGGGCGAATCGAAGATCCACTTTTCCATGCGCAGGAAATCCTGCACCGCGCGGGCATCGTCCAGGATGTCCAGCAGGCCGACGTACTTCTGCACGTTCAGCCGGAACGGCTTGAGCATGAGGTAGCTGAGGTTCATCAAGTCGGCCGGCACGTTGCCCAGCGTGTCCACCAGCAGGTCCACATCGACCAGGCGCGCCCAGTTGGACAGCATGTTGTCCGGCGTGTGGAAATCCACCGGCGTGACCATGGTGATCAGGTTGCGCACTTTGTGCGGGTGCAAGGCCGCATGGCACAGCGACAGCGCCCCGCCCTGGCAGATGCCCAGCACATTGATCGCATCCTGCCCGCTGGCCTGGCGCAGGTGATCCACCGCGCCATCGATGAAGCGGTTGACGTAATCGTCCAGCAGCAGGAAGCGATCCGAGCGGTCCGGATAGCCCCAGTCGATCAGGTACACATCCTGGCCCTGGGCCAGCAGGCCCCTCACCAGCGACCGGTCTTGCTGCAGGTCGACCATGTAGGGGCGATTGACCAGGGCGTAGGTGATCAGCAACGGCACCTGTTCGGTCGGTGCGCTCTCGCCGATGAAGCGGTACAGGACCACCTTGCCATCGCGCCAGACTTCCTGACGCGGGGTGACGCCGTAATGCACATTGCCCACTTCCGGTAGCGTGCGCAGCCCCTCGCCCAGCTTGCGCCGCAAGGAAGCCGCCTCGGCGGCCAACGCGTCGGCGGTGACGTTCAGGGGACTGATCATCGGGCCGGCTTCCTGCTGGAGGCACGGCGCCCAGGCTTCGAAGTCGCTTTACTGGGCTTGCTTCCGGAAGCCGCAGTGGACTTGCCGGCAGTTGCCTTCTTGGTTGCCTTCTTGGTTGCCTTCTTAGCGGCCTTCTTGCTGGCTTTCTTGGCGGCTTTCGTAGTGGTTTGTGTGGCAGCTGGCTTGGCGGACGCCTGCGCGCGCGGGGACTTCCCGGCCGCCGGCGGCCTCGGCGTGGCCTTGCCTTTCGTGGCGCCGGCCCGTGGGCGCCCGGTGGTGGATGCGCGCTTGGGCGGAGCACGCGTTCCCGCCGGCTCTGCTCCGGCACGCGCCGCACCGGGCTCGCGCATCATCCGGCGCAGCAGCCGTTCGAGCTCGGCGATCTTGCGATGGGCCGCATCGACCTCGCTGCGGGTGGGCAGGCCCAGCATGCCCCCCAGTTGCTCGACCTCACGCTGCAGGCCCGCACGCATGCGCATCTGTGCATTGGCCAGTTGGCCGTACACCTCGCGAAACTCCTCGGACAGCGCCATGCGGGCATAGGCGTCCTCGGCCGCATCGATCCACTCATCGAACAACGCCCGCGCACTATCCAGCGGATTGCCCTGCCCAGCGCGCGCGCCGAGTTTCTCTTCGAACAATGCGTAGGCCTGTCGCGAGGCCTCCTCCAGCATGGCCTGGTAGGCGGCATTGGCTTCGCGCAGCAGCTGCTGGGTCTGCAACAAGGTCTTCCAGCGCTGCTGGTGCTCACGCGCCGGCCCGAACGCCGGTGTCCTGGCCCAGTCCTCCAACGGACCGCGCAGCGATTCCAGCCATGGCATCCACTGCTCGCTGAAGCCGTCCAGTCCCGTCGCGCCCTGGCCGAACAGATCACCGAACAGATCCGGATACGGGCGCGCCTCGGTTGCGCCAAGCGCCTCGCGCCAGGCCGCCACGATCTCGGCGGGCGTGTTGTCGCGATCGGCGAACCGCGCGGCGACGTGCTGCATGCGTCCGAACCAATGCCGGGCCATGCCGTCGAAGCGCTCCATCACATCGCCAGCACCGACGCCTTCGGGCGGAGTCCAGCCCGGCCAACCGCCTGGCACCTGCTGCCAAGCCGGGGCGGCGGACTCCAGCGGTGCCGAGGCCATCTTGCGCAGCGCCTCGCCCCAGGTCTCCCAGACCTGCTGCGCCATGGCGTCCACACCTTCGCCCCAACCCGATTGCGTACCCGACATCACGGTCTCCCAGTGGTGACTCGATGATAGCAACGCTGGACGCAGGCGCCCGGCCTAGGGTTTGGGAATGTGAATGGTCTTGCTGATCATCAGCGAGCCGGACACGGCGAACAGCGCCACCAGCGGGTGCAACTGCCAGGGGCCGAGCTGCCACTGCCCCCACCACAGGTTCGCCCCGATATGTCCCATCGCTGCGGCAATGGCCAGCACGATCACCAGTCCCAGACTGGTCGGGATCGGCGTGCCTTCGAAATAGGTCACCTTGCCCTCATCCCCGGACAGCGACTCGGCGGTGACGTTGTAGCGTGCCAGCCGACTCACGCCGCAGCAGACGAAATAGCTCAGCACCAGCCAGTCCCAGCCGCCCTGCAGCCCGCAGGCATAGGCCAGCGCGGCCGGCGCCACCCCGAAGGAAATCACATCGGCCAGCGAGTCCAGTTCGCGCCCCAGGGTGGAGGAGGTCTTACGCCAGCGTGCCACGCGGCCATCGAGCGCATCGAAGATGAAGGCCAGCGGGATCAGCGCCATGCCGGCCAGCAGGACGCCGCGGCGCCCCTGTTGCATGTAATGCAACGCGGCGAACACCGCCCCGGTCCCACAGAACGCGTTACCCAGGGTGAACCAGTCGGCCAGGCGGAAGTCACGCAGCATGGAGAAGTGGCGTTGTCGGGACATGGCGGCGACCGGAGTGTTCAAGGGAGGCGCCAGCGTGCCTGTCCGGCTGTCATGCGGCAATCAAGATCGCTTCATCTCAGCGACACACCCACCGCGATGTTCCACGCCACTGTTGGGATCAGCGCAAATTGGCGCGGTCATTTTTTCGCCATTCCGCTTGACACGCCTGCCCTGCAAAGCGCTCCGTCGGTTATCCACATCTTTGTCCTGAAGTCATCCACATGTCCTGTGGATCAACCGACACCGGATGGTCATTTTTTCGCCATCGTCGTTACATCGCAGGACTGGCAAGGGCGCGCGCGGGTTATCCACACGATTGCCCCAACACTCATCCACACCTGCTGTGGATGAAGTGCACGGGCACCGCCTTCAACAGCGGCTGACGTTCCACGAGATCATGCGTCCTTCTTTGTAAGGCATCACGCCGTGGAAGCTACGCGGGTCGTCGTCGAACACCAGGGGCAGGAAGTGCCGGTCGCCCTCCCACAGCGGCAGCTCAAGCAGCCGGTCCACGTCGACCCATTCCAGCGTGCCTTCGGGATTGGACGTCATCGGCGTCCCGCTCCAGGCGCTGACGACGAACACGAAGGCCAGCCAATCCTCGCCATGCTTGCCGAAGCCGGGCCAGCTCAGCGTGCCGCGCAGTGAGATCGCATCGCACTCGATGCCGGCTTCTTCGCGAATCTCGCGACGCATGCAGGCCAGCGCGTCCTCGTCCGGCTCCATCTTCCCGCCCAGCCCGTTGTACTTGCCCAGGTGATGGTCGTTGGGTCGCGCATTGCGATGGATCATCAGCACCTGCTTCCCGTCCGGGGACAGCACGTAACCGAGCGTGGCGACGATGGGCGTATAGGGCATGGCTGGGCTTAGCGAATCGGAAGACAGTGCATTGTAGAGGTCCTGCGCCGTGCGTCCGCCCTTGAAGCAGGCCCACAAAACGCAAAAGGCGGGCCCATGGCCCGCCTTTCGCTTGCAGCACGTCGTTGCGGCGACCGATTACTCGGTGGCCACGCCCTCGCCTTCTTCCACGGCCTTCATGGACAGGCGGATGCGGCCCTGCTTGTCCACTTCCAGCACCTTGACCTTGACCACATCGCCTTCCTTGAGCTTGTCGGAGACCTTCTCCACGCGCTCGGCGGAAATCTGCGAGACGTGGACCAGGCCGTCCTTGCCCGGGGCGATGGTCACGAACGCGCCGAAATCCATCAGCTTGGCGACCTTGCCCTCGTAGATGCGGCCCGGCTCGATGTCCGAGGTGATCTGCTCGATGCGCGACTTGGCGGCCTGGCCGGCGGCGCCGTTCACCGAGGCGATGGTGATGGTGCCGTCGTCCTGGATGTCGATCTGGGTGCCGGTCTCCTTGGTGATGCCCTGGATGACCGAACCGCCCTTGCCGATGACTTCGCGGATCTTGTCGGGGTGGATCTTGATGGTGATCAGGCGCGGCGCGTAATCCGACAGCTCGGCACGCGGGCCGGTCAGGGCCTTGGACATCTCGCCGAGGATGTGCAGACGGCCGGCCTTGGCCTGCTCCAGTGCCTGCTTCATGATCTCTTCGGTGATGCCTTCGATCTTGATGTCCATCTGCAGCGCGGACACGCCTTCGGAGGTACCGGCGACCTTGAAGTCCATGTCGCCCAGGTGATCTTCGTCACCCAGGATGTCGGACAGGACCACGAAGCGGTCTTCTTCCTTCACCAGGCCCATCGCGATGCCCGCGACCGGTGCCTTGACCGGCACGCCGGCGTCCATCAGGGCCAGCGAGGAGCCGCAGACCGAGGCCATCGACGAGGAACCGTTGGACTCGGTGATTTCCGAGACCACGCGGATGGTGTAGGGGAACTCTTCCATGGTCGGCATCACGGCCAGCACGCCGCGCTTGGCCAGGCGGCCGTGGCCGATCTCGCGACGCTTGGGCGCGCCGAAACGGCCGCACTCACCCACCGAGTAGGGCGGGAAGTTGTAGTGGAACAGGAAGTTGTCCTTGTACTCGCCGCTGACCGCGTCGATCACCTGGCCGTCGCGGGCGGTGCCCAGCGTGGTGACCACGATGGCCTGGGTCTCGCCACGGGTGAACAACGCCGAACCGTGGGTACGCGGCAGCACGCTGGCCTGCGCCGAGATCGGACGCACGGTGTCCAGGGCGCGGCCGTCGATGCGGATCTTGGTGTCCAGCACCGAGTCGCGCATGGTGCGGTATTCCAGCTCGCCGAATTCCTTGGACAGCTCGGCCGGGTTCCAGCCTTCGGACTCGACGCGGCCGGCCAGGGCCTCGGTCACGTCCTTCTTGATCGCGGCGATGGCGTCGCGGCGCTGCAGCTTGTCGCGCACCTGGAAGGCTTCGGCCAGCTTGCCGCCAACGGCTTCCTTCAGCGCGGCGATCAGCACTTCGTTCTTGGCCGGGGCCACCCAGGTCGACGGCTTGGTGCCGGCTTCCACGGTCAGCTCGTTGATCGCGTTGATCACCTTCTGCATCTCGCGATGGCCAAAGGTCACCGCGCCCAGCATGACGTCTTCGGACAGCAGCGCGGCTTCGGATTCGACCATCAGCACGGCGTTGGCGGTGCCGGCCACGACCAGCTCCAGCTGCGAGTCCTTCAGCTCAGACACGGTCGGGTTGAGGATGTACTCACCGTTCTTGTAACCGACCTTGGCGGCACCGATCGGGCCCTTGAACGGGGTGCCGGCCAGCGACAGGGCGGCCGAGGCGCCGATCAGGGCGGCGATGTCGCCGTCGATCTCGGGGTTCAGCGACATCACCGTGGCGATGATCTGGACCTCGTTCTTGTAGTCCTCCGGGAACAGCGGACGGATCGGGCGGTCGATCAGGCGCGAGATCAGGGTTTCCTTCTCCGTGGCGCGGCCTTCACGCTTGAAGAAGCCACCGGGGATACGGCCGCCGGCGTAGAACTTTTCCTGGTAATCCACCGTCAGCGGGAAGAAGTCCTGCCCTTCTCGCGCGCTCTTGGCGGCGACGGCACTGACCAGCAGCACGGTGTCGTCCATCTTGACGATGACGGCACCACTGGCCTGACGGGCGATCTCGCCGGTCTCGAGGGTGACGGTGTGTTTGCCGTACTGGAAGGTCTTAGTGATTTTTGCCACGTGGGTTTCCTAGGGTCTCGAATCTGGTTGTCCCGTCTGCGACCCCTGTCGCGCGCGGGCGGCCACCGTATGCGGCCATGTTGCAGTGCGATTTTTCCGGAGCCCGGAAAAAACGAACCGCGGCGCATCACTGCGCCGCGGTTGTTCGTCTGGTTTTAGCGACGCAGACCCAGCTTTTCGATGAGCGCCTTGTAGCGCGGGGCGTCCTTGCGATGCAGGTAATCCAGCAGGCTGCGGCGCTGGTTCACCAGCTGCAGCAGGCCGCGGCGGCTGTGGTGATCCTTCTTGTGGGTCTTGAAGTGACCGGAGAGCAACTCGATGCGGGCGGTCAACAGGGCGACCTGGACTTCCGGGGAGCCGGTGTCGTTGGCGCCGCGCTTGTTCTCTTCGATGACTTTCTGGGTATCAATGGACATGTGACTTCTCTGGTTGATGCGAAACCTGCAGGAACGCGGACTGTCCACCGCGCGCACCGCCTGGTCCGCCGCTTGCGATTGAGGAATGGCCGTCGTGCGGCCCGGGTGCCTGAAAAGGCCGCAGCATTGTAGGCTCCGCCCCCCTGCGGCACAAGGTTTCAGCCGTGTGGCAATCCACCGCCGGTCGGCCAGTTGAACAATCGCTGGGGTGCCAGGACCCCGTCGCGGGACAGCTGGGCCAGGCCCAGGACAGTGCCGGACGCCGAAAACGCCGCCACCGCCCCGGCCGGGCCGGGCACGTGGTTGAGCCGCTGTCCCTGGCTGAACCGCGCCGCCGCCTCGTCGGTGAGGTCGATCCGCGGCCAACCGACCAGGCCTGCTTCCAGCGGCAGCAGACACGCGTGCAGCGACTGGGCATCGCGGCTGGCCAGGGCCTCGAGCTGTTCGATGGTCCACATGCGCGGCTCCCGGAACGGCTCGACCCACAGCCGGCGCAGTTCGGCCACATGCGCACCGCAGCCCAGCGCTTCGCCCAGATCACGGACCAGGCTGCGCACATAGGTTCCCGAGCCGCACTCCACGTGCAGCCGCAGCAGGGGGCGCCCCTGGTCGAGCAGGTCGTCGGCGGCCTGCAGTTCGAACACGCGCACCTGGACCTCGCGGGCGTCCACCTCGACCAGTTCCCCGCGACGGGCCTTGGCGTAGAGCGGCTCCCCCCCGCGCTTGAGCGCGGAATAGATCGGCGGCCGCTGCTGGATGTTCCCGGTCAGCCCGCGCAGGGCGGCATCAAGCCGATCGATCGGATAGGCGCCGACCTCGCGCTCGCGCAGCACCACGCCTTCGGCATCATCGGTATCGGTGACCTGGCCCAGGCGGGCCACGGTGTCGTAGGCCTTGCTCGCACCGAGCAGGCTGCCGGCGATCTTGGTCGCCTCACCAAAGCAGATGGGCAGCAGCCCCGTCGCCAACGGGTCCAGCGCGCCGGTGTGACCGCCTTTCTCGGCACAGAACAGGTGCCGCACACGCTGCAGCGCCTGGTTGGAACTCATGCCCGTGGGCTTGTCCAGCAACAGGATGCCGTCGACCCGCCGAAATCTGGTCCGCGGCCGCTGCACACGCCCTTTCCCGGCACGGCGCTTGCCGCCGCGGCCGGCGCCGTCGGCGTCCGGAGTCGCGGCGGAATCGTCGTGGGCCATCAGTCTTCGTCTGACTCGGTGCTGGGCGGCAGCGGGTTCTCGCGCAGCAGGGTCTCGATGCGCTCGCCCTTGTCGACCGAGTCGTCGTAATGGAAATGCAGTTCGGGCACGTGGCGCATCTTCACCGCCCGGCCCAGGCCGTAACGGATCTGTGGCGCCAGTTCCTTCAGGCCCTTGACCGCCTCGGCCGAACGCTCTGGCATCAGGGCGGTCACGAAGACCTTGGCGTGGGCCAGGTCACGACTGACCTCCACGTCGGAGACGCTGACCGAAGGCAGGCCGTGCTCACGCACGGCGGCATGAACCAGGGTCCCCAGCTCACGGCGGAGCTGGGCGGAAACGCGGTCGGTACGATGGAAGGATTTGCTTGGCATGGCATCAAGGCAATGCGGCGATCACGGCGCCCGCTGGACCGGCGGCTCCTTGCGGAGCCGCGGTCGCGCGGGCTGGTGCGATCACAGCGTGCGCTGCACCTCGATCCGCTCGAAGCATTCGATCTGGTCGCCGGCCTTGACGTCGTTGTAGGCCTTCACGCCGATACCGCACTCGGTGCCGTTGCGCACCTCGTCCACGTTTTCCTTGAAGCGGCGCAGCGATTCCAGCTCGCCCTCGAAGATCACGGTGTTGTCGCGCAGCACGCGGATCGGCTTGGAGCGCTTGACCACGCCTTCGATGATCATGCAGCCGGCCACCGCGCCGAACTTGGAGCTGCGGAAGACGTCGCGCACCTGGGCGATACCGATGATCTCCTCGCGGATCTCCACGCCCAGCAGGCCGGACGCCACCTGCTTCACCTGATCGATCACGTCATAGATGATCGAGAAGTAGCGCATGTCCACGCCGTTGGATTCGACAATCCGCCGCGCCGAGGCGTCGGCACGCACGTTGAAGCCGATCAGCGTGGCCTTGGACGCCAGGGCCGAGTTGGCGTCGGACTCGGTGATGCCACCCACGCCCGCGCTGATGATGTTGATGCGGATGTCCTCGTTGGACAGCGCCACCAGCGAATGCCGCAGCGCCTCCACCGAACCCTGCACGTCGGCCTTGATGATCAGGTTGAGGCTCAGCTGGCCCTCGCCCTTGCCCAGCTGGGCCATGATGTCTTCCATGCGGCTGCCGGCCGAAGCCACCAGGCGCGACTCGCGACGCTTGGCGTCGCGCTGCTGCGCGACCTCCTTGGCCAAGCGCTCGTCGTCGACGACCACGAAGTCATCGCCCGCGTCCGGCACCCCGGACAGGCCCAGGACCTGCACCGGAATCGACGGGCCGGCCGAGGCCGGCTGACCGCCGGTCTCGTCGAACAGCGCGCGCACGCGGCCGTACTGCACGCCACAGACCAGGTAGTCGCCCTTCTTCAACTCGCCCTGCTGGACCAGCACGGTGGCCACCGGGCCACGGCCCTTGTCCAGCGAGGATTCGATGACCGTGCCGCTGGCGCGGCCATCCGGCACCGCCTTCAGCTCCAGCACTTCGGCCTGCAGGTTGATGGCGTCCAGCAGGGTATCGATGCCCTGCCCGGTCTTGGCCGACAGCTCGACGAACTGCGTATCGCCACCGAACTCCTCGGCCACCACTTCCTGGGCCAGCAGTTCGTTCTTGACCCGCATCGGATCGGCGTCGGACTTGTCCATCTTGTTGACCGCCACGATCACCGGCACGCCGGCCGCACGGGCCTGCTGTACCGACTCGATGGTCTGCGGCATCACGCCATCGTCGGCGGCGACGACCAGCACGACGATATCGGTCAGCTTGGCGCCGCGGGCACGCATGGCGGTGAACGCCGCATGGCCCGGGGTATCCAGGAAGCTGATGACGCCGTTGTCGGTTTCGACGTGGTAGGCGCCGATGTGCTGGGTGATGCCACCGGCCTCGCCCGTGGCGACCTTGGTGCGGCGGATGTAATCCAGCAGCGAGGTCTTGCCGTGGTCGACATGACCCATGATGGTCACCACCGGCGGACGCGGGGTCTGGTCACCCTGCGCTTCCTCGACGTGGGCCAGCAGCGCGTCCTCGGCGTCCTCGCTCTCGGCGCGCACGACCTTGTGACCCAGTTCTTCGGTGATCAGCGCGGCGGTGTCGTGGTCGATGGTCTGGGTGATGGTGGCCATCACGCCCATCTTGAACAACGCCTTGACCACGTCACCGCCCTTGAGCGCCAGCTTCTGGGCCAGGTCGCCGACCGTGATCGCCTCGCCGATGGCGACTTCGCGCACCACCGGTGCGGTGGGACGCTCGAATTGATGGTTACCCGAGCCGCCACGGCTCTGCTCCATGTGGCGACGGGGCTTGGGCTTGCCACGGGCCGCGCCACGGCGCGCGCGGTCGGCGGCCGACAGGTGCAGCTGACCGGCGAAACGCTGGGTGCTGTCGTCGTCCTCGACCCCGGCGACCATGGCATGCGAGCCACGGGTCTTGTGCTTGGAAGCGGGGGTGGCGCGCTCGGGCTCCTTGCGCGGCGCAGGCGGCGCACTGCGCGGGGCGCTGGGCTTGGCCGGGGTCCGGGCCGGTGCTCCGGCCTCGACCGGCGCCTCGGCGGCGGCCGCCTCTTCGGCTGCCGCGCGCGCCTCGGCCTCGGCCTGCGCCTTGACGGCCTCTTCTTCCTTGCGCTTGCGCTCCTGTTCCTCGGCGCGCGCACGGTCCATTTCGGCCAGGCGCTGCTGCTCTTCCAGGTTGCGCTGGCGCGACTCTTCCAGCTTGCGCAGGATCTCCGCGCGCTCGTCATCGCCACCCGCTGCGGCGCCGGCACGCCGTGCCTCCTTGGCCTGTGCCTCGGTCGGCTTGACGTAGGTCCGCTTCTGACGTACTTCCACCGCCACGGTGGAGTTGCTGCGCCCGGACTTGACCGTCACTTCCTGCACCTTGCGACGCGCCAGGGTGATCTTCTTCGGCGCGCTGGTCTCTTCCTCGCCAAGGTCTCCCTTGCCGTGGGTCCGGCGCAGGAAGCCCAGGAGCTTCATCTTCTCGGTGCTGGAGACTTCCTGGTCGGGATCGTTGAACTTCATGCCGGCCTCGGCCAGCTGTTCGATCAGTTTTTCGACCGGCGTGTTGACCAGTGCGGCGAGCTTGCGGATGGTGGTTTGCTGCGACATTCGGATCCTATGATCTGGTTGGCGCCCCCTCGCCCAGAGCAAGGGAAACGCGGATTCTAAGCCCTGACGGGATCAGGGCGATGTTCATGGCTGGCTCATTCGCCACGCTCCAAACGGGCGATCTCCTCGGCGCGTGCGGCCAGGATCAGCGCGGCGGCGCGCGCCTCGTCCAGGCCCTCGATGCCGAATTCGACCACTTCGTCGGCGGCCAGGTCGGACAGGTCCTCGCTGGTACGCACGCCATGGGCCGCCAGGGCCTCGGCCGTTTCCTCGTCCATGCCCTCCAGGGCCAGCAGGTCTTCTGCCGGACCTTCACCCTCGGCGCCTTCCTCGGCGGCCAGGGCTTCGTTGAGCAGCGCGTCGCGGGCACGGGCGCGCAGTTCTTCGACGATGTCCTCGTCGAACCCTTCCACCGCCAGCAGTTCGCCGACCGGGACGTAGGCGATTTCCTCGACGGTATTGAAGCCCTCGGACACCAGGATGGCCGAGATCTCCTCGTCCACTTCCAGCTTGTCCATGAACAACTGGCGGGCGACGGCCTGCTCGGCCTCGGACTTGGCCGAAACCTGGTCCTGAGTCATCACGTTGAGCTGCCAGCCGGTCAGTCGGCTGGCCAGGCGCACGTTCTGGCCGCCCTTGCCGATGGCCTGGGCCAGGCGATCCTCGGCCACGGCCAGATCCATCGAGTGGCGATCCTCGTCGACGATGATCGACTGCACTTCGGCCGGCGCCATCGCGTTGATGACGAAGTTGGCCGGGTTGTCGTTCCACAACACGATGTCCACGCGCTCGCCGTTCAGCTCGTTGCTCACCGCCTGCACGCGCGAACCACGCATGCCGATGCACGCGCCGATCGGGTCGGTGCGGGTGTCGTGGGCCAGCACCGCGATCTTGGCGCGATCGCCCGGATCGCGTGCGCAGGCCTTGATCTCGACCAGGCCCTGGCCCACTTCCGGCACTTCCAGCTTGAACAGCTCCATCATGAATTCCGGCGCGGCGCGGCTGATGAACAGCTGCGGCCCGCGCGGTTCGGAACGTACGTCGAACAGATAGCCGCGGACGCGGTCACCGGCGCGCAGCACGTCGCGCGGGATGCCCTTGTCCTTGGCGATGAAGGCCTCGGCGTTGCCGCCCAGGTCCACGTAGATGTTGCCGCGCTCAGCCCGCTTGACGATGCCGGTGACCAGCTCGCCCACGCGGTCCTTCCACGCGTCCACGACCTGGGCGCGCTCGGCCTCGCGCACGCGCTGGACGATGACCTGCTTGGCGGCCTGCGCGGCGATACGGCCGAAATCGGGGTTCTCGATCTGCTCTTCGATGTAATCGCCCACGTCCACGCCGTCGGCCTCGTCGACCGCGTCCATCAGGCGGATCTGGCGATCCGGCGACTCCATGACCACATCGTCGGCCACCACTTCCCAGCGACGGAAGGTTTCGTAGGTGCCGTCCTTGTGGTCGATGGTCACGCGTGCCAGCACGTCCTGATCGGGGTAGCGCTTCTTGGCGGCCGAAGCCAGGGCGGCTTCGATGGCGTCGAAGATCACCTCGCGCGGGACGCCCTTTTCGTTGGCGACCGCGTCCACCACCAGCAACAATTCCTTACTCATCTTTCACTCCGCGCGCGACCCGCCAGGGGCCGTCGTTGGGTTGGGTTGATTTCAGTGCAGTTTCTTCTTCGGTGCGGCCGGGGCCTTCTTGCCGCCCTTGCCCGCGCCGAGGTTCTTCTTGGGTTGGGGTGCCATGCCCAGCGCGACCCAGTCCGGCACCAGCCGGGCCTTGTCGATATTGTCGCCTGCCACCGTGAGCTGCTGGTTGTCCACGGCCAGGGTGACCTGGTCCGCCTCGACGGACACGATGTGCCCCTGCAGCCGGCGCCGGCCTTCCTGTGGAAGCTTCAGCACCACCTTGGCCTGCTCGCCGATGAAACGCGCGAACTGGGCGGGCGTGAACAGCGGCCGGTCGACACCGGGAGACGAAACCTCCAGGGTGTAGTTGCCGCTGATCGGATCCTCGACATCGAGCTGGGCCGAGACCTCGCGGCTCACCGACTCGCAGTCGTCGACATTGACCACGCGCGTCTCGCGCTCGGCTTCGGCCACGTCGATGTACAGACGCAGCGTGGCATTGCCCGAAGCCGGCAGGTATTCCACGCCCAGCAACTCCAGGCCCAGGGCCTGGACGGTCGGCTGCAGCAGCTGCGCAATCTCGGTCGCCTTGTCAGTCACGTCGCGGAGGTCTCGTCCTGTGTTTTATCTTCGGAAACGGAAAAGGGCCCAGAGGGCCCTTGTCCGATGACGCTGGATGTAGAAGCGGGAAATACGCCTCTACGAGCCCAGGCTTCAGGCGGATGAGGTAACCCTCAGACACCCGGAAACTGGTGGCGAGAACAGACCATGGACGGCAATTGAACATCGCCGAGACCAGACCCAAACCGCCGTAAGCCGCAAATCTTAAGACGCAGAGGGCAAATTAGCAACCTGATGCCCGCCTTTCGGCGGTGGGACCGTGCTGACGACCCGATACCCTTGAGGCGCACGCCCTACCTGCACTCTGTCGCGTCCTGCCGCCTGCGGTGCCGTTCCGTGCCTGACCTTGCATTAAGCTAGATGAAAGCCAGCCTTGCCTGACCATGCCACTCGATACCAGTGCGTCCACGCCGGAAATCACGGCGCCCTCTATGCCCAGCTTCGCCGATCTGCGCTGTTGTGATGGATTGCACCTGCAATGGCATGAGGAGCCAGGGGTGAAACTTCACGGTCTGCTGGCGGGCAAGACCGGGCTGACCGTCCGTCGCGCCTGGCGCGCGCTGGCGCCGCACCTGGAAACCCCGGTGACCCTGACCCCGGATCAATGGCATGTGCTCTCGGCCTTGACCAACCCAGGGACGACGTTGGCGCTGCAGGAAGACGCGTTACAACACGCGCTGCAGGAGTTGCTGGCGCACGCCCTGGTGGTTCCCGCCCGCCCCAACATGCCGGCGCATCGCGGTCATCCTGCCGATCAGGAATGGTGGCCCCTGGCGGCGGTGATGCATCGCATGAGCCGCTGGCAAGGCGTGGACAGCACCCATGCCTCGGTGCGAGCGGAGGTGCTGGACATGGCCGCCATGACCGCGCGCCGCGGCCCGATGCCCACGGCGTCACCGGCCACCGACGCCATCCTGCACGCCCTGCCCCGGGTTCCGGCCGATGATTTCGACGCGCTGCTTGCCCGGCGGGTGACCTGTCGCAACTTCGACACGTCCAGGTCGCTTCCTTCGGAACTGCTTGCCCAACTGCTGCAGCGGACCTTCGCCGCACAGGGCCAGGTCCGCATGCGCAACGGGGCCCTGCTCTTCAAACGCAATGCCCCCTCCGGCGGCGGACTGCATCCGATCGACGCTTACCTGCTGGTGCGCGACGTGGATGGCATCCGCCCGGGGCTATATCGCCATGCCCCCTTGGAACACGCGCTGCAGCCATTGCCGGCGCCGCCCGAAGGACTGGAGGCTTTCGCGCGGCGCGCCGTGTCGCAACAACACTGGTTTGCCGAGGCGCACGTGCTGGTCATGCTGGTGGCGAATTTCCCCAGGACCTTCTGGAAGTATCGCCGCCACAACAAGGCATATCGAGTCGCGATCCTGGATGCTGGGCATCTGTCGCAACTGCTGTACCTGGCCGCCACTCAGGCAGGACTGGGCGCATTCGTGACCGCCGCGATCAATGAAGTGGACATCGAGCAGGTCCTCGACCTGCAGCCGCTTGCCGACAGCCCCCTCGCAGTCTGTGGCTTTGGCTGGCGATCCGGACTGATGACCACGACGGAGTTCGACCCCGCCGGCGCCCTCTGGGAAGCATTGCCGGCACATGAGTGACCCAGGATCCAGAACGCTGAAACCTCGGCATACTGCCGTCCACAACCACCACACGGAGACCCAACCTTGAGCACCGAATCCCCTACCCTGACCAGCGAACAAGCCATTGCATTGCTGGACCTGCTCAGCGGCGACGACGATTTCCGGACGCGTTTCGCTGCCGACCCGGCCGCGGCGCTGGGCGAACTCGGCATCGACTGCGGGACGAAGCCACCGCCGTGCAGCTGCTGCGATGTCCTGGCATCCAAGAGCGAACTGGCCGAGGCGCGCGAGCAGCTGCTGCGCTACTTCGGCAGTCAGGTCCACATGCAGGGAACGCCGGTGTTCGAATCCGGCAAGGTCCAGGCCGCCCTGGCCCAACACTGATCCAGGCCTAGCGCGGCACAGCCTCTCCACGCATGGCCATGACATCGGCCACGTTGAGAGGCTGCAGCGAAAATGCTCCGGCGACCTCGGCATACGCCAACGGGAGTTCCGAGGCGACCTGTTGCTCCACGGCCAATGCGTCCTGGTCGTGCCCGGCCGCCAGATGGGCCGCATGCAGGACAACGCCGGCCTGCAGCAGGTTCGGGCGACCCCGCCACTGCTCCAGCAGCGCGATGGCCTGGTCGGGGCGTCGCTCGATCACCAGTTGCTGGGCCTTGACCAGGTTGACCAAGGCCAGGACCGTGGCGTTCCTGGAGCCTGACGCCAGCCCGGCCACCTGATCCAACAAGGCTTGGTCGGCGTGCTGCGGATGAAAGCGCTGCAGCAGGTAGTAGGTCGCCAGCAGCAGGTAGGCATTGTCCTCCCGGTCGCCCGCCAATCCGTCGGTCACCGCGTGACGGGCCTGGCCCAGGTACTTCAACAGATCCGCCGCATTGCTTTGGTCGCCGCTCGACGCACGGACGGAAAGTTGCATGAAGCGATAGAGCCGCGGCATGAAACTCTCTGGATCCTCCTGCGCATACGCGGCCAGTTGCGTCTCGATGATCTGCTCCGCACACGCAGCGCAGCCCCGCTGCACCGCCAGATCGATCATGGTGACCGACTCCGAACTGGTCATGCTGCGTCCGGCTATCGCTGCACTGAGCTTGTCCAAGGCAACCTGGGCCTGCCCGCGGGCAGCATCGACCAACGCTTCCTGGCTGCCCGTACCGTTGCCCCGGATCTGATCGGACTGCTGGAAGGACTGCCGCGCAGCATCCAGCTTGCCCAACGCCAATTGCGCGCGCCCGAGATACGAGAGGATGTCGCCACGCTCAGGGCCGTGCTTGCTCAGGACGGAGGTCACCGTCTCCTCGACCTCGCTGTAACCGGCCTGCGACAGCGTCAGCCATACGTACTGGCCAAACGCCTCATCGTCATCCGGGAACAGATGCGCCAACACCCGCAGGCGCTCGGTCGCCGTATACGAGTCTCCGTCAAGACGACTCTTCCAGGCCTGGACATACAGGCGCTCGCGCTCGGGAAGATGCCCGATCAAGCGCAGGGCGGCGTCCAACGCCTCCTGGGCATGGGGAGTATCGACCTGGATCTCATAGCAAAAGGCCATGCCGACATAAGCCAGAGCGAACCGGGAGTCGAGCTCAATGGCCTGTTGATAGTAGGCCTGCGCCGGTCCGCACTGGCGCGAGGCACGTGCCTTCTGTCCCAGGGCATAGGCCTTGAGCGCCAGCAAGCTGGACGTCGTCACCGTAGGCAGTGGCGCCGAATCCTTCTGGATCGACTCCAATTGCTCACCCAGGTCGTCACGCAGGCTGGCCACGACCGCATCGACCGTCTGCAGCACCGAACCAAGTCCCGCGCCCTCCTTGGACAACGTGAGCATGGTCGCGCCAGACGCCGGATCAACCACATCCACCGTGACCAGGATTCGATTGCCGACCTCGGACACACTCGGCGCCAGAACCACCTGCGCCCCCTGGCGCACCGCGATCTCACCGGCGAGCTTGCGATCGATCGGGCGGTCCGGTTCCAAGCGCATCCGCTGGACGATCTCGCGGATCGTGAGCGGCGAGACGACATTGAGGTAGCGGGACTGCTGAAGCCCGATCAGGAACGCCTGCTCGAGCGAGTCATCCAGCAGCGCGTCGCCGGTCTGATTCTGCAGCTGCGCCACTACCACCCAATCCCGCTCTGCAAAGGCAAGCGTCGGACGCATCGCCAACCAAGCCCCGAGCGCGATAAGCAACACCAGGGCCCCGCCCGCGGCCAGCCAGACGGGCCGGCGCCAGAGCGGCTGCGCGCGCTTGGCCTTGGCCGACCCGGCCGGGCTGCGCGACGGCATCAGCGCGGGCTCGCCCACTTCGACGACTTCCTGCGCCTCGGGCACGCCCTTGAAATGCCATCGCCCGTGCGATTTCCAGCGTAGCTCCTTGCCCAACTCGCGCGCACCACGCCGGGTGAGCGACTCGGCCACGGCGGACATCAGGATCTGGCCGGGACGCGCCAGCGCCATCAGGCGCGCAGCGACCGGCTTGGCCAGGCCCTCCACCTCGACAGGTTTGGCACCGGCGCTGATCGCGTCCGGATCGTTTTGCCAGGTCAGGACCTCGCCAACATGCAGACCCGCCCTCGCCTTCAGATCAAGCCCACGCGCCTGGGCCAACTCGTGCAGACCGCGCGTGAAGTCCAAGATGAACCCCAGCCCGTCGACAGGGCGCTCGAACAGCAGCAGCAAGCCATCGGAGCGATCGATCAGCTGTCCGCGCCAACGCCTCTGCAACCCGAGGACCAGACGATCATGCTCGCGCAGCACCTCTGCGGCGGCGGCATCGCCAAGTCGTTCGACCAGGGCGGTGTAGCCGCATAGATCGGTGAGCACCAGCGCTCGGACCTGCGGCGCCTGGAGTTGCTGCGGATCGACACCACTCATGCAGAGGCCGAAAGCCGATCCTCAGATTGGAGCGAACGGAAGCGGATCAGCACCATGCACACGATCGCCCCCCAGACGCTTGGCTTCATAAAGCGCATCGTCGGCGCGCGCGTACCAGTCATTCCAACCGCCCTGCGCATCGATCAGGCTCATGCCGATGCTGACCGGACAAATGTGCGGTGGCACTTGACCGGCCTGGTTCATTCCGCTGCGCACCTGTGCCAGAAGATCCTCCGCGAAACGACTCACCTCGGCGGCATCATCCGCACTGACCAACACACAGAATTCGTCGCCACCAAGCCTGCAGGCGAAGTCACCGGGCCGCATCCGCGCACGCAGCGCATGCGCCACGTTCTGCAGCACGCGATCGCCCACCACGTGCCCATACTGGTCGTTGACACGTTTGAATCGGTCGCAGTCGATCAGCAACAGGCCCAGCGCGGGCAGTCCCCCCTTGAGACGAGACGTCTGCAGGTAGGACGCCAGTGCGCGACGGTTGTAGAGACCGGTCAGCTCATCGGTGCCGGCCAGCACTTCGGACTGATTGAGCTGGCGCGAAGTGGCGTCCAGGCTCTCCAGCGCCGCCTCCAATTCATGATTGCGACGGCGCAATTGATGGATCAGCGACTGTTCGCTGTGAACAACCCGCACGATCGCAGCGCGCAGGAAATGCGCGGTCAGTGCCGGATCATGCGCAACCAGACGCTCGAAGTCGTGGTGATCCAGCTCGAGTAGCCGGCACGCGCTGGCGGCGCTGGCATCGGCGCTGCGCGCATGCCCTCCGATCAGCAATCCGAGTTCCCCGAAGAAGCCGCCCGCGCCGATCCGCTTGACGATCAGGTCGCGGCCGAAGTCCAGATCGACGCCACCCTCCAGGCAGACGTACATCTGCGTCCCGACCTGTCCACGCTCGAAGATCCGCTCGCCCGCCATGAACGACCGCTCGCGGCCAAACCTGCAGAACAGGGCCAGTTCATCGGCGGACAACACTTCGTGCGCCGCCCGCCGGGAAACGCCAACGGCCACGTCGCTTGATTCCGGCGTCTTGAGATCGCAGGCCATACCCAAATCCAAACGACTGGCGAACCACCAGTGACCTTCACAGCATAGCAACATCCGGACGCAGCCTCGAAGACACGAGGTGACCCGCTGCAAGAATGCGCACCCCGATCCGGCATCACTCCCCTCGAGCAAGGTACCCGGTTCCTCGGCGCCCGTGAAGGCCCTGATGTCGCGGGCAAGACCGGGCCATTAGCGCGCGCGGGCGTCTCCTATCGAGCTGCTGCCCCGATCGAGCCACTCACATGAGCGAGTTGCCAGCGCAAGGCGAGCGCCGACTTCACGCCGGAGGGCGCGCGAGCCCGCCGCCGGTGACGCGGCCGAGACGCCACCGGCCGCGACGCGGCGTCCCGGCCCGGGGGGACGGTTCTGGGCCGAACCTCCTCCCTTTCCCGGACGCGCACGCGATGATGCGATGCGCTTGCGCAAGGCCATGACGACCATCGCACACAGATCAAGGCGATCTTGGAAGGCTTCGGTCGACTGCGACCTGGAAGGCAACCCAGTCACGATCGGAACAGTGCTCGCCGCAAGTCCCTTGGCGAGTGCCGCTCGCCGCCAGCCAACACACCGCGAAGGAGGAAGCCGAATCCTCTCTGGTCAGATGCCAGTGAGATACGCCTCGAAGCAGGCGTTGGACAAAAACCAAGCACTACCCCAAACGAAAACGGCGACCTCGTTACCGAGATCGCCGCATCGTATTCAACAGTCGCTCTGGAGCAGATAAAGCGACTTCTTTCTTGGTAGCGGGGGCAGGATTTGAACCTGCGACCTTCGGGTTATGAGCCCGACGAGCTGCCAGACTGCTCCACCCCGCAGCAGAAGCGGAATTATGAAGGTATTGAGGATTTTTTGCAACCCTTAGAACCTTCCGTTACATCAGATGCCGAACGCGGTCTTGCACCACGTCATGACTGGGTTCCAAGCCAGTCCAAGGGCCAGAAGACCCAGGGCATTGATGCCAAAAACAACGGGGACTAGTGTACCTGAACGCGCATCCGGAAGGGAACCCACCGGCTCGTCAAAGAACATCACTTTCATCACGCGCAGGTAGTAGAACGCACCGATCACCGCACAGATCACGCCCAGCAGGGCCAGCCACATCAGATCGCCGTGCAAGGCGGCGCGCAGCACCACCAGCTTGGCCCAGAAACCCAGGAACGGCGGAACGCCTGCAAGCGAAGCCATGACACACAGCACCATCCACGCCATCCACGGGCTGCGTGCACTGAGACCCTTGAAGTCATCGATGGTGTCGGCTTCGAAACCCTTGCGCGAGAGCACCAGGATGCCGCCGAAGGACGCTGCGGACATCAGCGCATAGGCGATGCCGTAGAACAGTGCAGCCGAATACCCCTCAGGACCGCCGCCGGCCAGGCCAAGCAGCAAAAACCCGACGTGCGAGACGGTCGAATACGCCAGCATGCGCTTGAGATTGGTCTGGGCGATGGCCACCACGTTGCCAATGATCAGCGACAGCGCCGCGAGCGCGGCCAGCAGCAGGTGCCACTGTTCGGCGGTCGGCCCGACGCCCTGCTCGAGCACGCGATAGGCCATGGCGAAGGCCGCCAGCTTGGGGCCGGTGCTGATGAACAGCGTGATCGGCGTCGGCGCACCCTGATAGACGTCAGGCAACCACATGTGGAACGGTGCCGCGCCCAGCTTGAAGGCGATGCCGCACACCATGAAGACCACGCCGGTCAGCAGCATCGGCCGGTCGGTGATGCCCGCGATGGCGGCACTGATCTGGGACAGCTCCAGCGAGCCGGTCGCGCCATAGACCAGCGACATGCCGTACAGCAGCAGGCCCGAGGCGATGGACCCCAGGACGATGTACTTCATCGCCGCCTCGGTCGACAGGCCGTTGTCGCGGTTCATGCCCACCATGGCATAGGAACACAGCGACAGCAGCTCCAGACCGAGATACACCATCACCAGGCTGCCGGCCGAGGTCAGCATCATCATGCCGGCGGTGGCGAACAGCACCAGAACCGGGAACTCGCCGGGGTAAAGGTCGCGTTCGCGCAGGTACGGCCAGCCGTAGATCAGCGACAGCCCGCTGACCAGGACAATCGTGGCCTTGACCACGTCGGCCATGGCGTCATGCACGAACATGCCGTTGAAGACCGTCACCGCCTGGGTGCCCTCGCCCACGTGCGCGAACAGCAGCACGAAGGCAATGGCCAGCACGAGCAGGGTCAGGCCATGGGTGATCACGCGACGCCGCGCATCCAGAAAGACATCCAGGATGAGCAGCACGAACGCGCCGGCGATGACGACCAGCTCGGGAATGATCGACAGCAGGTCGGTGGCGGGGGCGGAGGGAAGCATCGGGGCGGCCATGACGTAATTCCTTACAGCTTGCTGGTGGCGAGCTGCATCGCCAGATTCGCGATCGACGGTTCAAGCAGGTCGGTGAGCGGCTTGGGATACACGCCGATCGCCAGGGTGCCCGCGGCAAACACGCCCAGCACCAGGGCTTCGCGCCAGTTGATGTCCTTCAATTCGGCGACGTGGCTGTTGGCCACCTCGCCGTAGAGCACGCGCTTGACCAGCCACAGCGTATAAGCGGCGCCGATGATCAGGGTCAGGGCGGCCACGAAGGCAATGTAGGGGTGCTTCTGGAAGCTGGCCAGGATGACCATGAACTCACCGACGAAGCCGCTGGTCCCCGGCAGGCCCGAGTTGGCCATGCCGAAGAACACGAAGAACACGGCGAACCAGGGCATCACGTTCGCCACGCCGCCGTAGTCCTTGATCATGCGTGTGTGCATTCGGTCGTAGACCACGCCCACGCACGAGAACATCGCGCCGGAGACGAAGCCGTGCGAGATCATCTGCACCATGGCGCCCTGGAGGCCCAGGCGCGCGGCGTCGACGTTGTCGTAGTCGCGCAACAGGCCGGCGGCAATGAACGTACCCAGGGTCACGAAGCCCATGTGCGAAACGGACGAATACGCGATGAGCTTCTTCATGTCCTCCTGCACCAGCGCGACCAGACCCACGTACACCACGCCGATCAACGAGAGCACGATGACCAGCTGGCCCCACTCGTGCGCGGCATCAGGCGTGATCGGCAACGAGAAGCGCAGGAAGCCGTAGCCACCGATCTTCAGCATGATGGCCGCCAGGATCACCGAACCGGCGGTGGGCGCCTCCACGTGCGCATCGGGCAGCCAGGTGTGGACCGGGAACATCGGCACCTTGACCGCGAAGGCGATCAGGAAGGCGAAGAACAGCCAGGTCTGCTCCTTGGCGGTCAGCGGCAGGATGTACAGGTCGGCGAACTGAAAGCTCGCATGGCCCAGCTGCGCACCCTTGAGGTACAGGTAGATCAGCCCGACCAGCATCAGCACCGAGCCGAGGAAGGTGTACAGGAAGAACTTGACCGAGGCGTAGATGCGGCGCGGACCGCCCCAGACACCGATGATCAGGAACATCGGGATCAGCATCGCCTCGAAGAACACGTAGAACAGCATCGCGTCGGTGGCGCAGAACACGCCGACCATCATGCCTTCGAGCATCAGGAACGCCGCGACGTACTGGTTGACGCGCTTGTCCACCGAGGTCCACGCGCCGATCAGGGCCAGCACGGTGGTGAGCGTGGTCAGCACGATCAGCGCCACCGAGATGCCGTCGGCCCCCAGCGCATACCAGATGTCGAACGCAGGCACCCAGGCGTGCTTCTCGACGAACTGCATGTCGCCATTGCCCCACTGGAAATGCACCAGCAGCGGCAGGCTCGCCAGGAACGTCAGCAAGGCCACACCTAAGGCCAGCCAGCGAGCCGCTCGCGCACGCCCGCCTCCCATCAGCAGGGCCAGGGCGCCACCGAGAATCGGCAGCCAGATCAGAATGCTCAGCAGGTTCGACACGTGTTCGTATCCGTACAGATCAGCGCCAGTACGTCATGACTGCGGCCAGCAGTGCGATCAGGCCGAGAATCATGGCGAAGGCGTAGTGGTAGAGGAAACCGGATTGGGTGCGGCGCAGCAATTGCGAGGCCAGATCGACCACGCGGGCGCTGCCGTTGACGAAGACACCATCGATGATGCGGGTATCGATCCAGCGCGAAATCTTGCCCAGCTCCAGGCCGCCCCCGGCGAAGCCGTCGATCCAGAGGATGTCGAAGCCGAACTTGGCCTCCAGGATGCGGACCAGCACCGACAGGCGAGCACGCAACTTGGCTGGCCACTCGGGCGAAAGCACCAGGTACAGCACCACCGCGAGGATGAAACCGGCCAGCGTCAACCAGAACGGCGCACCGGTCAGGCCATGCAGGGCGAACGACCACGGGCTGTGGAACTCTTCGGCCAACGCCCCCACCGTATCGCGTGCGGAGTCGTGGAAGTCGATGATCCCGGTGAAGAAACCGACCGCCTGGCCCGGCACGCTCGACTCGGCATGATGGCCGGCCCAGTCGGTGCCGAACAGCATCGGACCGATGGTGAAGAAGCCGATCAGCACCGACGGGATCGCCAGCAGGATGAGCGGCACAGTCACCACCCAGGGCGATTCGTGCGGCTCATGCGCGCCGTGATGCCCGTGCCCATGATCCTCGTCATGACCGTGGGCATCGTGCCCGTCGCCATGGAGCTGCGCCTCGGCGTCGGTATGGGCTGCAGCACCGTGCTGCTCGCCATGGGCATGGGCGTCGCGGAAGCGTTCGGCACCATGGAAGGTCAGGAACAGCAGGCGGAAGCTGTAGAAACTGGTGATGATGACGCCGCCCAGCACCGCCCAGTAGCCATAGGTGGCGATCCAGTTGTCCGCCTCGTGCGCATGATGCGCGGCGGCCTCGATGATGGTGTCCTTGGAATAGAAGCCGCTGAAGAACGGCGTCCCGACCAGGGCCAGGGTGCCGATGATCATCGTCACGTAGGTGATCGGCATGTACTTGCGCAGGCCGCCCATCTTGCGCATGTCCTGCTCGTGGTGCATGCCGATGATGACCGAGCCGGCGCCCAGGAACAGCAGCGCCTTGAAGAACGCGTGCGTCATCAGGTGGAACACGCCCGCGCTATAGGCCGATACACCCAGCGCAACGGTCATGTACCCCAGCTGGGACAGCGTGGAGTACGCCACCACGCGCTTGATGTCGTTCTGGATGACACCGATCAGGCCGGTGAAGAACGCCGTGGTGGCACCGATGAACAGCACGAAGTTCAGCGCCGTCTGCGACAGCTCGAACAGCGGTGACATGCGCGCGACCATGAAGATGCCGGCTGTCACCATCGTCGCGGCGTGGATCAGGGCCGAAATCGGGGTCGGGCCTTCCATCGAGTCGGGCAGCCACACGTGCAGCGGCACCTGTGCCGACTTGCCCATCGCACCGATGAACAGACAGATGCAGATGACCGTCGCGACCTGCCAGGGATGGCCCTCAATCAGGGTCAGCGACATGTTCTTGAGCATCGGCGCGCTGGCGAACACCTCGCTGTAATCCAGTGTGCGGAACCACAGCAGGATGGCGGCGATGCCCAGCAGGAAACCGAAATCGCCCACGCGGTTGACCAGGAACGCCTTCATGTTGGCGAAGACGGCCGTCGGGCGCTTGAACCAGAAACCGATCAGCAGGTAGGACACCAGGCCGACCGCTTCCCAGCCGAAGAACAGCTGCAGGAAGTTGTTGCTCATCACGAGCATCAACATCGAGAAGGTGAACAGCGAGATATAGCTGAAGAAGCGCTGATAGCCCGGGTCATCGGCCATGTAACCGATGGTGTAGATGTGTACCAGCAGCGACACGAAGGTCACCACGACCATCATCATCGCGGTCAGGCGATCGACCATGAAGCCGACGTGCCCCTGGAAATTGCCGATGTCGAAGAAGGTGTAGAGGTTCTGGTTGAACGGCGCCGCACCCTGCCAGGCCAACTGGTAGAGCACCCAGCAAGACAGCGCGCAGCTGACCGCCACACCCAGGATGGTGACCGTGTGCGCACCGGCGCGCCCGACCTGACGCCCGAACAGGCCGGCGATGATGCTGCCCAGCAGCGGCGCGAGCACCACGGCCACCAGCATGGACTTGGAGAGGAGGAGTTCGCCCATCATCAGTACATCAGCCCTTCAGGGAGTCGACATCGGCCACGTTGATCGTGCGCCGGCTGCGGAACAGCGCGACCAGGATCGCCAGGCCGATCGCGGCCTCGGCCGCTGCCACGGTGAGAATGAAGAACACGAACAGCTGCCCGGCCGGGTCGCCCAGCTGGCGCGAGAAGGCCACGAAGTTGATGTTGACCGACAGCAACATCAGCTCGATCGACATCAGCAGGATGATCACGTTCTTGCGGTTGAGGAAGATGCCGGCCAGCGAGATGCAGAACAGCACCGCGCCAAGCGCCAGCAGGTGTCCGAGGGTGATCACGATTTGGCCTCCTGGGATGGCGCATCGGCCGGGGGCTGCGGTACGGGCGCCGGACGCACGGCCTCCATGCGCACCATGCGGAAGCGGCCAGCCGCCTTGACCCGGGTCTGCTCGGAAGGATTCTGTGTCTTGACGCCTTCGCGCTTGCGCAGGGTCAACATCACCGCGGCGATCACCGCCACGGTCAGGATCACCGCCGCGAACTCGAACGGCAGCAGGAACTCGGTGAACAGCGTGCGGGCAAGCCAGGTGATGTTGGAGGTCTCCGCCGCCGCCGCTGCGGCGTTGTCCGGCAGGACCGCGCCGGTCTTGGCCTTGATGCCGATCAGGATCAGCATCTGCACCAGCATGATCACGGCGACCAGGATGCCCACCGGCAGGAACTTGACCCACCCCTGGCGCAGGTACGCCACGTCGATGTCCAGCATCATCACCACGAACAGGAACAGCACCATCACCGCGCCGACGTACACCAGGATCAGGGCCACGCCGAGGAACTCGGCGCCGACCAGCAGCCAGACGCAGGCGACGCTGAAGAAGGTCAGGATGAGGAACAGGACCGCGTGCACGGGATTGCGCACGCTGATCACCGCGGCGCCCGAGACAGCGGCGACGGCGGCAAAGATCCAGAAGCTGATGTTGATCCAGTCCATCTCGTCCTCAGCGGAATGCGGCGTCGGCAGCACGGCGCTCGGCGATTTCCGACTCGAGTCGGTCGCCAATGGCCAGCAGCTGCTGCTTGTTGACGATGTTCTCGCCACGGTTTTCGAAGTGATATTCCAGGACGTGGGTTTCCACGATGGAATCCACCGGGCAGCTTTCTTCGCAGAAGCCGCAGTAGATGCACTTGAACAGGTCGATGTCGTAGCGCGTGGTGCGGCGGGTGCCGTCCTCGCGCTTGGTCGAATCGATGGTGATCGCCAGCGCCGGGCACACCGCCTCGCACAGCTTGCAGGCGATGCAACGCTCTTCCCCGTTCGGGTAGCGACGGAGCGCATGCAGGCCGCGGAAGCGCGGCGACTGCGGGAACTTCTCCATCGGGTACATCATGGTGTACTTGGGCTTGAACGTGTACTTCAACGTCAGCCACAGGCCCTGCAGCAGCTCGAGCAGCAGCAGGCTCTTGAAGTAATGGGTGATCTTGTTCATGACAGGTCAGGCGCCTCGTTGGATGACGCCGTAGAAGACCATCAGCGCGGTCACTGCGATCCACACGATGGTCAGGGGAATGAAGACCTTCCAGCCCAGCCGCATGATCTGGTCATAGCGGTAGCGCGGGAAGCTGGCGCGGAACCAGATGAAGGCACTGGCGAAGAAGAACACCTTGGCGAACAGCCACGGCCAACCGCCATCCCAGATCCAGTTGACCCAGGGCGACACATCCCCGGTCACCCAGCCCTGGATGGGGCTCAGCCAGCCGCCCATGAAGAACAGCGCGACCAGGAAGCTCACCAGGATCATGTTGGCGTATTCGGCCAGGAAGAACAGCGCGAACGCCGAGCCAGAGTACTCCACCATGTGGCCCGCCACGATTTCCGACTCGCCCTCGACCACGTCGAACGGCGCACGGTTGGTCTCGGCCACACCCGAAACCCAGTAGACGATGAACAAGGGGAACAGCGGCAGCCAGTACCACTCGAAGAAGCCGGCGTTGCCGCGCTGCGCCTCGACGATGGACGACAGGTTGAGGCTACCAGCGGCGATCATCACGCCGACCAGCGCAAAGCCCATCGCGATCTCGTAGCTGACCACCTGGGCCGCCGAGCGCAGCGCGCCCAGGAAGGCGTACTTCGAGTTGGAAGCCCAGCCCGCCAGGATGATGCCGTACACGCCCAGCGAGGTCATCGCCAGCAGGTACAGCAGACCGACATTGGCGTTGGACAGCACCAGCTTGCCGTCGAAGGGCACCACTGCCCAGGCCGCGAAGGCCGGGGCCAGGGTGATCAGCGGCGCGATGATATAGATCGCCTTCTGCGCGCTGGCCGGCTGGATGATCTCCTTGAACAGCAGCTTGAAGACGTCCGCGAAGGCCTGAAAGATGCCCATGCCGACGTACATCGGCCCGTGGCGCACATGCATCCAGCCGATGAGCTTGCGCTCCCAGACCACGTAGAAGGCCACGGTCACGATCACCGGGACCGCGATCACCAGGATCTTCAGCACGATCCACGCGATCAGTCCCCCGGCGCCCAGGCCGATGAGCCAGTCGCGCAGCGGGCCGACACCATTGATCAACAACTCGTTCATGCCGCCACCACCTTCACCCGATCGGCCCCGATGGGCGCGGTGGCGCCATGGCCCGACTCGATCCACACCGATCCCGGCGCGACCCGATCATTGATCACCACCGGCAAGGTGGCCGTACCGTCACCGGCCTGCACCTTGGCCACCTGCCCGTCCGTGAGGGACAGGCGCTGCGCGTCGTCCGGATGCAGACTGATGGCCGGCGCGGCATTGAGCGGATGCGACTGCAGGGCCGTGGCCCGGCGCACGAATCCGTCGGTGCGATAGATGCCCGCGGTGGCCACGACCTCCAGCCCCTCCCCGGCCAGTGCCGGCGCGGCGGAGGTCTTGGGCGCGACGGGCGCGGCGCCCGCCAGGCTTGCGCGCGCACCGGACAAATCGGTGAACTCGAAGCCGGCCAGCCCCAGCGCGCCACCCAGGGCACGCAGCACACGCCAGCCCTCGCGGGCTTCGCCCGGCAGTTTGCCGCCGGCCTGGGCGCGCTGCTCGACGCCATCCAGGTTGGTCAGCGTGGCTTCGATCTCCGGCAGCGCGCCGATCGGCAGGATCACATCGGCCATGCGGCGCGTAGAAGCACAGGCGAAGTGGCTGAACGCCACGACCTTGGCCGCCGTCAGCGCCTTCTGGGTGGCGAAGCCATGAGCGAAGTCCAGGCCCGGCTCGATCCCGTAGATCACGTAGGCACCGCGCGGCTTGGCGACCATGTCCACCGCGTCGCTGCCGCTGGGCAGCACGCCGGCACGGGCCAGGCCCACGGCATTGGCCCCCTGCGGGATGCGGCACAGCGCCGCGCCGGTCGCCGACGCAAAGTCCGCAGCGGCCTTACGCAGCGTGGCGGCCTGCGGGTGGTTCTCGGCGATGGCACCGACGATCACCACCGACGAGCTGGCGCCCTGCACCGCCTCGCGCAGCGCCGCATTGCCAAGTGCATCGGCCAGCTGCGACGGCGCCACGATGTGCTTGCCCGCTGCGCTGAAGGTGAAGTCGAAGTCGACCGGATTGACCACATGGACCTTGGCACCGTTGCGCACCGCCTTGCGGATGCGCTGGTGCAGCAGCGGCAGCTCGTGGCGCACGTTGCTGCCGAACACCACGATCGCACCGGCCTGTTCGATCTGCGCCAGCGGCAGCCCGAAAGGCTGCGCGACGGCGCCATCGGACAGGTCGTTGGACGTGATGCGATGGTCGAGGTTGCCGGTGCCCAGGCCGGAGGCGAGCTTGGCCAGCAGGCCGCCCTCCTCGTTCGAGGTGGCCGGATGCACCAGCACGCCCAGATCATCGCCCTGATGGGCCTTGAGGATCTCGACCGCGGCGGCCAGGCCTTCGGCCCAGCTCACTTCCTTCCACTCGCCACTGACCTTCTGCAGCGGCTTGACCGCGCGGTCTTCGGCGTACAGGCCCTGGTGCGAATAGCGGTCGCGATCGGACAGCCAGCACTCGTTGACCGCCTCGTTGTCGCGCGGCACGGTGCGCAGCACTTCACCACGACGCACGTGCACGAACAGGTTCGAGCCCATCGCATCGTGGAAACCCAGCGACTCGCGCGCCTGCAGCTCCCACGGACGGGCGCGGAACTGGAACACCTTGTTGGTCAGCGCGCCGACCGGACACACGTCCACGACATTGCCCGACAGCTCGGTGGTCAACGGCTTGCCGTCGTAGGTGCCGATCTGCAAGTTCTCGCCGCGGTACATGCCGCCCAGCTCGTAGGTGCCGGCGACTTCCGCGGTGAAGCGCACGCAACGCGTGCACTGGATGCAGCGGGTCATCTCGGTAGCCACCAGCGGCCCGATGTCCTCGTCCGGCACGGTGCGCTTGCGCTCGTTGAAACGGCTCACCGAACGGCCATAGCCCAGCGAGACGTCCTGCAGTTCGCACTCGCCGCCCTGATCGCAGATCGGGCAATCCAGCGGATGGTTGATCAGCAGGAATTCCATCACGCTGCGCTGGTACTTGAGCGCTTTCTCGTTGCGGGTGAAGACCTTCAAACCATCGCCCACGGGCGTGGCGCAAGCAGGCGACGGCTTGGGCGCGGCGCGCCCGCCCATCTCGGTATCGACCAGGCACATGCGGCAGTTGGCCGCGATGGACAGCTTGTCGTGATAGCAGAACCGCGGAATCGGGATGCCGGCCTTGTCGGCGGCCTGGATGATCATCGAGCCCTTGGGCGCGTACAGCGTGCGCCCGTCGATCTCGATGGTCACATGATCCGGTGGGACATTGGGGTCGACCGGTTGGGCGCTCATGCGGCAGCCTCCAGCTGGCCGTCAACCATCGAATGACCGTTGACGATGTAGTACTCGAACTCGTCCCAGAACTGGCGCAGGAAGCCCTGAATGGGCCATGCCGCCGCCTCGCCGAACGCGCAGATGGTGTGGCCTTCGATCTGGCCGGCCACGGCCTTGAGCTGGTGCAGGTCTTCCATCGTGCCCTTGCCGGCCACGATGCGCTCCAGCACGCGGTGCATCCAGCCGGTGCCCTCGCGGCAGGGCGTGCACTGGCCGCAGGATTCCTTGTGGAAGAACTGGCTGATGCGGCAGGCGAACTTCACGCAGCACACGCTGTCGTCCAGCACCACGATGGCGCCCGAGCCCAGCCCGGTGCCCAGCGCGCGCAGGGTGTCGTAGTCCATCTGCAGGCCCTTGAGTTCCTCGGCCTTGAGCACCGGCATCGAGACGCCGCCGGGGACGGCGCCCTTGAGCGTGCGGCCCGGCTTGAGACCGCCGGCCATTTCCAGCAGTTCGTCGAAGGTGGTGCCCAGCGGCACCTCGAAATTGCCGCCCTTGGCCACGCAACCGGACACCGAGAAGATCTTCGGGCCGCCGTTCTTGGTCTTGGACAGGCCCAGGAACCATTCCGGGCCGTTGCGGATGATCGCCGGCACCGAGGCATAGGTCTCGGTGTTGTTGATCGTCGAGGGCTTGCCGTACAGGCCGAAATTGGCCGGGAACGGTGGCTTGTAGCGTGGCTGGCCCTTCTTGCCTTCCAGCGACTCCATCAGCGCGGTCTCTTCACCACAGATGTAGGCACCGGCACCCAGCGCACCGTAGATGTCGATGTTCACGCCGCTGCCAAGGATGTCCTTGCCCAGCCAGCCATGCTCGTACGCATCGGCCAGGGCCTGCTCGAAATGCTCGAAGGGCTCGTGGTGGAACTCGCCGCGCAGGTAGTTGTAGCCCACGGTCGAACCGGTGGCGTAGCAAGCGATGGCCATGCCCTCCACCACCGAATGCGGGTTGTAACGCAGGATGTCGCGATCCTTGCAGGTGCCCGGCTCGGACTCGTCCGAGTTGCACAGGATGTACTTCTGCATGTCGCCCTTGGGCATGAAGGACCACTTCAGGCCGGTCGGGAACCCGGCGCCGCCACGGCCGCGCAGGTTGGAAGCCTTGACCATCTCGATCACGTCGGCCGGGCTGATCTTCTCTTCGAGGATCTTGCGCAGCGCGGCGTAACCACCGGTCTTGAGGTAGCTTTCGTACGACCACGGGGTGTCGTAATGCAGCGTGGTGTAGACCACCTGGTGCGGCTGCGGTGCGGGACCGACCGGGCCGGTGGGGGCGTGGTGGGAATGTGCCATGCGCTTACTCCAGGCCGTCCAGCAACTCATCGACCTTTTCGGGCGTGAGGTGCTCGTGGTAGTGGCCGTTGATCACCATCATCGGTGCCGCCGAACACGCGGCCAGGCACTCTTCCTCGCGCTTGAGGAAGATGCGGCCGTCGGCGGTGGACTGCCCGCGCTTGCAGCCGAGCTTTCGCTCGGCGTGCTGCGCCAGTTCCTCACCACCGTTGAGCCAGCAGCTGATGTTGGTGCAGAAGGCGACGTTGTGGCGGCCGACCTTCTCCAGCTCGAACATCGAGTAGAAGCTGGCCACCTCGTAGGCCCACACCGGCGGCAGCTCCAGGTACTTGGCCACGCCGGCGATCAATTCGTCGGTCAGCCAGCCCCCGTTCTGCTCCTGCGCGGCATGCAGGCCCTGCAGCACGGCCGAGCGCTTGCGATCCGGCGGAAACTTGGTCAGCCAGTGATCGATGTGGGCGCGCGTCTTCTCGCTCAGGACGACCTGCGGGTCGACATGGCGCGCGTTCTCGAAATTACCCGTGGCCCTCATCGGTCCACCTCACCAAAGACAAGATCATAAGTGCCGATCATCGCGACCACGTCCGGCAGCATGTGCCCGACCACGATCGCGTCCATCGAAGAAAGGTGCACGAAGCCCGGCGCGCGCAGGTGCACGCGGAAGGGCTTGTTGGCACCGTCGGACAACAGGTAGCAGCCGAATTCGCCCTTGGGCGCCTCCACCGCGCTGTAGGTCTCGCCGGCCGGCACGCAATAGCCTTCGGAGAACAGCTTGAAGTGGTGGATCAGCGCTTCCATGTCGTCCTTCATCGCCTCGCGCTTGGGCGGGGCGACCTTGAAGTTCTCGACCATCACCGGGCCCGGATTGGCCTTCAGCCACTTCACGCACTGGGCGATGATGCGGTTGGACTCGCGCATCTCGGCCACGCGGACCAAATAGCGGTCGTAGCAGTCGCCGTTGACGCCGACCGGGATGTCGAAATCCACCGCGTCGTACTTGGCGTAGGGCTGCTTCTTGCGCAGGTCCCACTCGATCTCCGAACCGCGCAGCATCACCCCGGTCATGCCCCAGGCGCGCGCCTGTTCGGGCGTGACCACGCCGATGCCGACGGTGCGCTGCTTCCAGATGCGGTTGTCGGTCAGCAGGGTCTCGTATTCGTCCACGCGCGAGGGGAAGGTGCGGGTGAACTCCTCGAGGAAGTCCAGCAGCGAGCCTTCGCGCGCGGCATTGAGGTGCTTGAGCGCCGCACCCTTGTGCCAGGGCGACTCCTTGTACTTGGGCATCTGCCCCGGCAGGTCGCGATAGACGCCACCCGGCCGATAGTAGGTGGCATGCATGCGCGCACCGGAGACCGCTTCATAGCAGTCCATCAACTCTTCGCGCTCGCGGAAGCAGTACAGCATCACCGCCATCGCGCCCAGGTCCAGCGCATTGGAGCCCAGCCACATCAGGTGGTTCAGGATGCGGGTGATCTCGTCGAACATCGTGCGGATGTACTGCGCGCGTTCGGGGGCCTGGATCCCCATCAGGGTCTCGATCGCGCGCACGTAGGCATGCTCGTTGCACATCATCGAGACGTAGTCCAGGCGATCCATGTAGCCGATCGACTGGTTGAAGGGCTTGGATTCGGCCAGCTTCTCGGTGCCCCGATGCAGCAGGCCGATATGGGGATCGGCGCGGACGATGGTCTCGCCGTCCATTTCCAGGATCAAACGCAACACGCCGTGGGCCGCAGGATGCTGCGGTCCGAAGTTCATCGTGTAGTTGCGGATTTCCTGCTTGTCCTGGCCCGGCTCGCCGGCCGCGCCCACGTGGGATGGCTTGATGTGTGCGTTCACTTGCTGCTCTCCCGCGCCGCGGTCTCGCCGGCGGCGGTCTGGTAGCGCGCGTCCTCGCGGATCACACGTGGCACGCCGACGCGCGGCTCGACCGAGGTGACCGGCTCGTACACCACGCGTTTGCGCTCCTCGTCGTAGCGCACTTCGACGTTACCGATCAGCGGGAAGTCCTTTCGGAACGGGTGCCCGACAAAGCCGTAGTCGGTCAGGATGCGGCGCAGATCCGGATGCCCGGCGAACACGATACCGAACAGATCGAAGGCCTCGCGCTCGAACCAGTTGGCGCCCGGCCAGATGTCGGTGACCGAGGCCACCACCGGCACATCATCGTTGGGGGCGTAGCAGCGGACGCGCACGCGCCGGTTGTATTGGTAGGAGATCAGGTGGGCGACCGCCGCGAAGCGATTGGTCGGCATCGGCAGGCCGGTGGCATGGTCCGCGCCCTCCCCCGTGGGCATCTCGCCCCAGGCGAAGCGACCCACGGCCTTGCCTTCCACGCCGCGCGAGAAGCCCTGGGACGACACGTCCGAGGTATCCCACTCGTCACTGCCGAAACCCAGATAGTCCACGCCGCACAGATCGGTCAGCTGTTCGAAGCCAAAGCTGTCGCGCAACGCCAGGCACAGGTCATGCCACTGTGCGTGCGGCACTTCGATGGTGGTCTCGCCCGAGGGCGATACGGTCACGGCCGCGTCGGTGAAACGCGTGCGCAACTCGTCGATGTAATCGGCTTGCTCTGCCATGGGGGCTTTGCGTGCTCTTGATGAGTGGATCAGCGGGCGATGGTCTGGGTACGCCAGATCTTCTTCTGCAGCTGCAGGATGCCGTAGACCAGCGCCTCGGCCGTCGGCGGACAGCCCGGCACGTAGACGTCGACCGGCACGATGCGGTCGCAGCCGCGCACCACCGAGTAGGAATAGTGGTAGTAGCCACCGCCGTTGGCGCAGCTGCCCATCGAGATGACCCACTTGGGCTCGGGCATCTGGTCGTAGACCTTGCGCAGCGCCGGGGCCATCTTATTGACCAGGGTGCCGGCCACGATCATCACGTCGGACTGGCGCGGGCTGGGTCGGAAGACGACGCCGTAGCGATCCAGGTCCAGGCGCGCGGCGCCGGCATGCATCATCTCGACCGCGCAGCAGGCCAGGCCGAAGGTCATCGGCCACATCGAACCGGTGCGGGCCCAGTTCATCAGCGCATCGACGCTGGTGGTGACGTAGCCCTTCTCCAGCAGCGGGTTTTCCCCTTCGGGACGCAAGATGTCGTCCACCCGCCCTTCCGGGATCGGGTTGGTCATCAGCTTGTCGAGGGTTTGGATCACTCCCATTCGAGCGCTCCCTTCTTCCAGACGTAAATGAAGCCCAGGAACAGCATGCCCACGAACAGGCCCATGGTGACCAGGGAGCGCGCACCGATGTCCATGAACACCTGGGTCCACGGCACGATGAAGATGATTTCCAGGTCGAAGACGATGAACTGGATGGCGATCAGGTAGTAGCGCACATCGAACTTCATGCGCGCGTCCTCGAATGCTTCGAAACCGCACTCGTAGGGGGAGAGCTTTTCGGCGTCAGGACGCCGCGGGCCGATGAGGCGACCGATGATCATCAGCGCAATGCCGATACCGGTGGCGACAATCAGGAAAAGCAGGTTCGGCAGATAGTTGGCCAGCACTCGCAGTTCTCTCTTTGGGTTCCGGCAGCCACCGCAAGTCTACTGCTGCAGCGCGGCAGAAACATGCGACGGTCGCATTCGGGTCCGGGCTTGCGGCCCTGTGTTGGCAGGAGCCTGGCGCCAGAAGGACACGACCTTGCGTCCTCCGTCCTCCGGTCCGGCCAAGCCGGGCGCTTCGCAACGCGCCCTTCCGGTGTCGTACCGGACGCTGCTGCGAACCCGTCAATTGTAGCGGTCACTGAACTGTTGAGTAAACGATTTATGAGGATTCCGTCAGTCCATGACGACCTGATCCACGGCACGGCGCCTCATTGCGCAATCGCCTTCATACGCGAAAGGGCCCCGGAGGGCCCTAGCGTGATCCTGCATCTGGATATGGTGCCCAAGAGGGGACTCGAACCCCTACGACTCTCGTCGCTACCACCTCAAGGTAGTGCGTCTACCAATTCCGCCACCTGGGCAAAGCTGCTACACCGTTCCGGCGTTTGGCCGGGGCGGCATTGTACGTGTCACTGGCCCTGAGTGGGAGCCTGTTCCGGCGAACCGGTGGCAGGCGTCGACTCGGCCGGAGCCGATGTCGCCGGGGCGGAGGCGGCCGGAGTCTGGATGGCCGGAGGCGTGCTGGCCGACGGCGCCACTTCGCCCGGGGCCGCCGGCGCGGCCGCGGCGGGCTGCTCGGACATCAGGCCAAGATCCTGCTCAACAGAGGTGGTGTGCGAGGTGCGCGAGGCGCTCCATGCCATGAACAGGCTGATGGCGAAGAAGGCCACGGCCAGCCACTTGGTGCTCTTGGACAGGAAGTTGGAAGCACCACGCGAACCGAACACCGTCCCCGACGCACCCGCGCCAAAGCCGGAGCCCGCCTGGGCACCGGTCCCGCGCTGCATCAGCACCAGGCCGATGATGGCAACCGCCACCAGCACGTAGACCACATTCAGGATCAGCATCAACATCGACATGGATCTGGCATCTCGTCAAAGACCCCGCCGACAAGGTCGACGAGGCCGCAAAGTCATCTGGTCACCTGGCCGCCGCACGGGCGATGGCCAGAAAGTCGTCGGCCACCAGCGAGGCGCCTCCGACCAGCCCTCCATCGACATCGGACTGGGCAAACAGTTCCGCAGCGTTGTCGGGCTTGACGCTGCCGCCATACAGCAGGGGCAGCGAATCGGCGATTCTAGCATCGTGCTTGGCCACAATGCCACGGATGAACGCGTGCACCTCCTGCGCCTGCTGAGGCGACGCCGTGCGCCCGGTGCCGATGGCCCAGACCGGCTCGTAGGCCACCACGGCGCCATCGAACCCGCCCACGCCCACCAGCGCCAGGACCGGTTCGAGCTGGGACGCGATCACCGCTTCGGTCTGCCCTGCTTCGCGCTGCTCCAGGGATTCGCCCACACACAGCACCGGCATCAGGCCAGCGTTGCGGGCGGCCAGGAACTTGCGGGCGACCAGCTCGCTGCTCTCATGATGGTACTGGCGACGCTCGGAATGACCGACAAGGCCGTAGCGCGCCCCCACATCCACCAGCATCGAGGCGGACACCTCGCCGGTGTAGGCCCCCTTCTCGTTGGGGCTGACATCCTGGGCGCCGAAACTGATCGCCTTGCCCTCGAAATCCTCGATCAGATCGCCCAGGTACGGCAGGGGTGGCATGACGACCACGTCCACGCCCTCAAGCGGAAGGGCCTGGACCACCTCGCCCACCAATTGGGTGGCGAAGCCGCGGCTGCCGTGCAGTTTCCAGTTTCCAGCGACGATCTTGCGGCGCATGGGAGCTCCTGTCTGATTCGGGCACGACAGAATACCGTGCGCCCTGTCGCGGCCCTGCGAGGATGCCCCGCTGCGCGGGTCGCCGGTCAGACCGCCAGCAAGCGGAGGCACCTCACTTCCTGCGTCGGGCCATGTGCGGATTTCGCGCCGGCGTCTGCGGCATCGGCGGTGCGCGAGTGGCGACCGCCCCGCTCCCGGATGACTGCTGGGGACAGCCGCACCGCACGGTCGGCAGCCAGCACGGTGACATCGCGGAAATTCCCCACCAATCAGGCATATCGACGAGCGCACGCCCGCGGCACACACCGCCGCGGCTGCGGTCTTCATGGCGCCTGCGGGAAGCGGACGGGCTCAGGCACACTGGCTGCCCGCTCCCGCCGAGACCGTCACGATGCCATCCCGATCCGCCAGGGGCTACGCCCTGATCACTGGTGCATCCAGCGGGATCGGGGCCGAGTTCGCCCGTCAGTACGCTGCCGCCGGCGTCCCGCTGATCCTCACCGCACGCCGGCTCGACCGGCTCCAGGCGCTGGCCGCAGAACTGGGCGCGCAGGTGGACGTCCAGGTCATCGCCGAGGACCTGGAGGACCCGGCCGCACCTGCTCGCATCCACGCGGAAATCCAGCGCCGCGGGCTGTCAGTGCGCATCCTGGTGAACAACGCCGGCTACGGCGTGCCGGGACGCTACCTCACCCGCGACTGGGCCACCCATGCACGCTTCGTGCAGCTGATGGTGACCTCGCTGTGCGAGCTGACCTGGCGGGTGCTGCCGGACCTGCTGGACAGCGACGCTGGACACGTCATCAACGTGGCCTCGTTCGCGGCCTTGGTGCCGGGTGCGGACGGGCAGACCCTCTACGCCCCCGCCAAGGCCTGGCTGGTAGCGATGAGCGAATCGCTGGCGCTGGAATACGCCGACCGCGGCCTGCACGTCTGCGCCCTGTGTCCAGGCTTCACCTGGTCGGAGTTTCACGATGTCACCGGCACCCGCGAGCAGATGTCGCGCATGCCCGGCTGGATCTGGTTGACCGCCGAGGAGGTCGTGCGCGCCGGCATCGACGGCGTCGAGCGCGGCCAGGTGCTGGTCATCCCGGGCTGGCGCTACCGCTGGCTGTACCGGGTGGTGCGCCACCTGCCGCAGGCCTGGCTGTTGAAACTGATGGCACGCAGCTCCCGCAAGGTGCGCGCGCAGACATGAGCCTGCGCGCGATGCCGCTTACTTCAGTTTGATCTCGCGCAGGCGCTCTTCCAGGTAGCCCTGGGCGGTGATCGGCTCGGCATAGCGCTTGGGATTGTCCGGGGTGATCGTCGAGGGCAGCACGTCGATCAGGAAATCCGGATTGGGGTGCAGGAAGAACGGCACCGAGTAACGCGGCTTGCGCGCTTCCTCGCCCGGCGGATTGGTCACCCGGTGCGTGGTCGAGGGATACACGTGGTTGGTCAGGCGCTGCAGCATGTCGCCGATGTTGACCACGATGGTGTCCGCATCGCTGGTGAACGGCACCCACTGGCCCTGCTTGGACTTCACTTCCAGGCCCGCGGCGCTGGCCCCGACCAGCAGCGTGATCAGGTTGATGTCCTCGTGCGCACCGGCGCGCACGTTGGGGATGTCCTCGCTGGTGATCGGCGGATAGTGGATCGGCCGCAGTATCGAATTACCCGAGTTGGTCTTGTCGACGAAGTAGTCCTCCGGCAAACCGATATGCAGGGCCAGCGCGGCCAGCACCTGGCTGCCCAGGGCATCGAGCTTTTGGTACAGGCCGTAGGCATGCTCGCGGAAGTTAGGCACTTCGTCCGGCCACAGGTTGGGCGGCATGACGTCGGCGTACTGCGAGTCGGCGGGGATCTCGCGGCCGACGTGCCAGAACTCCTTGAGGTCGAAATGCTTGGAATCCTTGGCCGTCTCCACGCCAAAGGCGGTGTAGCCGCGCGCGCCGCCGATGCCGGGCACGCGGTACTTCAGCTTGGCCTCGTCAGGCAGCGCGAAGAAGTTCTTGAACACCTCATAGGCCGCATCGATATCGGCCTGCGCGATGCCGTGATTGCGGATGCCGGCAAAGCCCCACTCGCGATAGGCGGCCCCCAACTCGGCCACGAACGCGGCCCGGTCGGCGGCGCTGGTCGGCGTGATGAAACGGGCGATGTCGAGGGTGGGAATGGCGCTCATGGGCGAAAACCGGTGACGGCGAACATGGCCATCTAGTTTATCGCCCCGGCGCTCGCCTAGCGCAGCAGCAGGTACAGCCCCCAGAGCGTGAGCGCCTTGATGGCGATCACGCCCAGGGCGATCAGCACTTTTTCATGCCGCGGCACGCACCGCCTCGGCCAGCGCTTCGAGCGTGGACTGCATCAGTGCGTCGTCGTCGGCTTCCACCGTGACTCGGACCACCGGCTCGGTGCCGGACGGGCGCAGGAACGCGCGCCCGCGCCCGGCGACCGCGGCCTGCGCATCCTTCAGCGCCGCCTGGACGGCAGGCGCCTCCACCACCGCCTTGGCGGCCACGCCGTCGAGACGCACGTTGGTGGTCTTCTGCGGCAGCATGGTCAGGTTGGCCAGCGCCTGATCCAGGCGGCGGCCCGTCCGGTGCAGGACTTCCAGCACCTGCAGCGCGCTGACGATGCCGTCGCCGGTGTTGGCGCGGTCCAGGCACAGGATGTGACCCGAGGCTTCCCCGCCCAGCACGCCATCGCCATCGACCAGGGCCTGGTGCACGTAGCGATCACCGACCTTGGCACGGACGAAGTCGATGCCCTGCTCGCCCAGCGCCTTTTCCAGCCCGTAGTTGGTCATCAGCGTGCCGACCACCGCTCCGCGCAGGCGACCGGAGGCCTTCCAGTCGCTGGCCAGCACGTACAGCAGCCCGTCGCCATCGACCACTTCGCCGCGCCCGTCGACGAACAGCACCCGATCGCCATCGCCATCGAAGGCAATGCCCAAGTCCGCACCGGACAGCACCACGCGCTTGGCCAGATGCTCCGGGTGGGTGGACCCGACGCCGTCGTTGATGTTCAGGCCGTTGGGCGCATCGCCGATCACTTCCACGCGCGCGCCCAGTTCGCGCAGCACGATCGGCGCGACCTGGTAGGTCGCGCCATTGGCGCAGTCCACCACGATCTTCATGCCGGTCAGGTCGAACTCGCGCGGGATCGAATTCTTGCAGCTCTCCACGTAGCGCCCGACCGCATCGCGGGTGCGCACAGCCTTACCCAGCTGCTCGGAGGCCACGGTGCGGAACGGCTGTTCCAGCGCGGCCTCGATCGCAAGCTCAGTCGCGTCGTCGAGCTTCTCGCCCTCGGCGGAGAAGAACTTGATGCCGTTGTCGTGGTGCGGATTGTGCGAGGCGGAAATCACGATCCCGCCGGAAGCACGCAGCGCGCGGGTCAGGTGCGACACCGCAGGCGTGGGCATCGGGCCCATCAGCTGCACGTCCACGCCCGCGGCGACCAGCCCGGCTTCCAGCGCGGCCTCGAACATGTAGTTGGAGATGCGTGTGTCCTTGCCGATGATCACCACCGGCTTGCCGGCCCCGGCGCGACGTACGCGCGCGGCCAGGGCATGGCCGTAGGCGTTGCCCAGGCGCAGCATGAAATCGGCCGAGATCGGTCCCTGGCCGACGCGCCCGCGGATGCCGTCGGTGCCGAAGTACTTCCGGCTGGCCTGGGACATCAGGCAGCCTCGACGTCGCTGGCAGGCCTGGGCTGCTTCATCATCATCGCGCACAGGTCGGCCAGGCGGTCGCGCAGCTCACGACGGTCGCAGATCTGGTCGATGGCGCCGTGCTCGAGCAGGAACTCGGAGCGCTGGAAGCCTTCGGGCAGCTTCTCGCGCACGGTCTGCTCGATCACGCGTGGGCCGGCGAAGCCGATCAGCGCCTTGGGCTCGCCGATGTTGATGTCGCCCAGCATCGCAAAGCTGGCCGACACGCCACCGGTGGTCGGATGGGTCAGCACGGAGATGTACGGCAGGCCGGCCGCGCGCAGGCGCCCAAGCGCCGCGGAGGTCTTGGCCATCTGCAGCAGCGAGAACAGGCTCTCCTGCATACGCGCGCCGCCCGAGGCGGAGAAGCACACGAACGGGCAACCCAACTCCAGCGCTTTTTCGGCCCCCAGGGCGAAACGCTCGCCCACCACCGAGCCCATCGAGCCGCCCATGTAGGCGAAGTCGAAGGCACTGGCCACCATGGCGTTGCCCTTGACCTGACCCTGCAGGGTGATCAGCGCATCGCGCTCGCCGGTGGACTTCTGCGCGGCCTTGATGCGATCGGCATAGCGCTTCTGGTCCCGGAACTTGAGCACGTCGGTCGGGCCCAGGCTGGCGCCCAGCTCACGGGTGGAGCCGGCATCGAACAGGGCCGCCAGGCGGGCGCGGGCGCGGATGGCCATGTGGTGGTTGCACTTCGGGCAGACCTCCAGGTTTTCCTCCAGCTCGGGCCGGTACAGCACCGCGCCGCAGTTGTCGCACTTTTCCCACAGGCCTTCGGGAACGCTGCGCTTGGGGGTGCGGGTCGCTGCGTCGGTGCGGATGCCCGAGGGCATCAATTTGCTGAGCCAGCTCATGCGTGTTTGAAAACCTGCATTGGCGCGCCCGGTGGCGCGGGATCAAGCGCGGCAGTTTAGCTCAGCCCCCGATCCAGCGCCTCACGCAGCGGGCGCAGGAAGTTCCCCGCCAGTTCAGCTGCCCGGACCGGGCTGTCGGCTTCGGCGATCGCGCCAACCAGGGCGCTGCCGACCACCACGCCATCGGCCTGGACCGCCATGGCCGCCGCACTGGCGGCGTCGCGGATGCCAAAGCCCGCCACCACCGGCACCCGCGACCGCGACCGCAACGCCTGCAAGCGCTGCCCCGCGGCCTGCGTGTCCAGGCGGTCGGAGGCCCCGGTCACGCCGGCGAAACTGACGTAATACAGATACCCCTGCGCCTGTTCGCACAGCAGATCCATGCGCGCATCGGAGGTGGTCGGGGCGGCCAGCGAAATCAGCTTCAGACGGTACGGCTCGAACACCGCCAGGGTATCGCTGGCCTCTTCCGGAGGCAGGTCGACCAACAGGACGCCGTCCACGCCGGCGGCTGCGGCTTCGCGGGCGAAGCGCTGCGTCCCGTGGATCTCGACCGGATTCAGATAGCCCATCAACACCACCGGCGTGGTCGCGTCGATCTGGCGGAAGGCGTTGACCGCCTCCAGCACGAAGCGCAGCCCGGCCCCGCGCGCCAGCGCGCGCTCTGAGCTGCGCTGGATGGTCGGCCCATCGGCCATCGGATCGGAGAACGGCACGCCCAGCTCGATCACGTCGGCGCCGGCTTCGACCAGGGCGCGCATCACCGGCACAGTGGCCTCCAGCGAAGGGTCGCCAGCGGTCACAAAGGGCACCAGTGCCTTGCGCCCGGAGGCCTTGAGCGCTTCGAACTTGCCTTCGAGCCGGTTCATTCGGCGGCGTCCCGGGCGCCAGCGTCCGCGGGCGCGGCATAGGTCAGTTCGGACACGCCGACGTCGACGCCGTGCTCGGCGCCCAGCGCGTCGAGGTGCTCGTTGAGCAGCTTGCGGTACAGCCCGCTCATGTAGTCCAGGAATGCCGCGCGGGTCCCCGGCACATCGCGCTCCACGCTCAGGTAGGCGTGGCAGTTGTAGCGGGCCACGCCATGCAGCGCGGCGTAGCTGGCGCGCTGGGCGCCGTGGATGCCGCCCTGGCGGTTGGCCAACTGCACGAACTTGTTGACCACGTCGAAGAACGCCGGATCGAGCTGCGGCGCGGCCGGCGCGCCCTGCGGCGGGTTGGTCTGGGTGTCATCTGCCATGGTGCGGGTCCTGTCGGGCGTTCAGAGTTGGATGTTGTCGTGGGCGGCGATGGTATGGACATCCTTGTCGCCGCGCCCGGAAAGATTGCACAGCACCAGTTGGTCCCTGGGCAGCTCGCGCGCCAGCTTGATCGCCTGGGCGACTGCGTGGCTGGATTCCAGCGCGGCCAGGATGCCTTCGGTGCGGGCCAGCGTGTGGAAGGCGGCCAGCGCCTCGTCGTCGGTGATGCCCAGGTACTGCGCGCGGCCCGAATCGGCCAGGAAGGCGTGCTCCGGACCCACACCGGGATAGTCCAGGCCGGCGGAGATCGAATGGGTCTCGATGATCTGGCCGTCGTCGTCGCAGATCACATAGGTGCGGTTGCCGTGCAGCACCCCGACGCGGCCGGCGGCGATCGAGGCGGCATGGCGGCCGGTCTCGATGCCGTCGCCGGCGGCTTCGGCGCCGTAGAGCTTCACGCCTGCATCGTTGAGGAAGGCATGGAAGATGCCGATCGCATTGCTGCCCCCACCCACGCAGGCGGTGATCGCATCGGGCAGGCGGCCATACTGATCCAGCATCTGCACGCGCGCCTCGCGACCGACGATGGCGTTGAAGTCACGCACCATGCGCGGATACGGGTCCGGGCCGGCCACGGTGCCGATGATGTAGAAGGTGTCGGCCACGTTGGTGACCCAGTCGCGCATGGCCTCGTTGAGCGCGTCCTTCAGCGTGGCCGAACCACTGGTCACCGGCACCACCGTCGCGCCCAGCAGGCGCATGCGATAGACGTTGATCTTCTGCCGCTCGATGTCGGTGGCGCCCATGTAGACCACGCACTCCAGGCCCAGGCGCGCGGCCACCGTGGCGCTGGCCACGCCGTGCTGGCCGGCGCCGGTCTCGGCGATGATCCGCGTCTTGCCCATGCGCGCGGCCAGCAAGGCCTGGCCGATGGTGTTGTTGATCTTGTGCGCGCCGGTGTGGTTGAGATCCTCGCGCTTGAGCAGGATCTGCGCGCCGCCTACCTCACGGCTCAGTCGCTCGGCGTGGTAGATCGGGCTGGGACGACCGACGTAGTGGGCCAGGTCACGATCGTATTCGGCGATGAAGGCCGGGTCGGCGCGGGCAGCATCGTAGGCGGCGGCCAGTTCCTCCAGCGGGCCGATCAGGGTCTCGGCGACGAAGCGGCCGCCGTGGCGGCCGTAGTGGCCGGCAGGGTCCGGGAAGGCATGAAAGTCACGGATGGGCGAGGTCGACATGGCGGCACCGGTCTGAAGCGAAGACGGCCATCCTAGCCCAGCGCCGCCGAGGGCAATAGCGATAAGATCGCAGCGAACTGTCAGAAAAACTCACATATGGACACCTTCGCCCTGCCCTCGCTCGGCGCGCTGCGCGCCTTCGAGGTGGCCGCCCGACTGGAAAGCATGAGCCGCGCGGCCGAGGCGCTGCACGTCACCCATGGCGCGGTCAGTCGCCAGGTGCGCTCGCTGGAGGAAGCCCTGGGACAGCCCTTGTTCGACCGGGTCGGACGCGGATTGGTCCTGACCCCGGCCGGGCGCCGCCTGCGGGATGCCTGCGGCCAGGCGTTCGCCCAGCTCGGCCAGGCCTGGGGCGAGCTGCAGCGTGGCGCGGCCGGCGACACATTGGTGCTGGGCTGCTCGGCCAGCGTGCTGGCGCGCTGGGTGATCCCGCGCCTGGAGCGGATGCAGCACGCACTGCCCGGCGTGCGCCTGCACTTCTCCGCCCAGGAATCGCCTGGACGCGCCCTGGCCGATGTCGATGCCCTGTTGCTGCTCGGCCAAGCCCCCTGGCCGCCGGATTGGCAGGTGCTGGAACTGGCCGGCGAAGCGATCGGCCCGGTGATCGGTGCGCGCCATCCCCACTTGCCCCGGTTACAGCACGCGCCCGGGTCTGCCCTGCTGGGCGAACCGCTGCTGCACACCACCTCGCGTCCACAGGCTTGGCCGCAGTGGGCGCTGGCCCACGGACTGGACCCGCAGGCCCTGCAACTGGGCGAGGCCTTCCCGCATCTGTATTACCTGCTGGAAGCAGCCGCCTCCGGCCTGGGCGTCGCGATCGCCCCACAACCGCTGGTCGCCGACGACCTGGCCAGCGGCCGCCTGGTAGCGCCGTGGGGCTTTACCCCCACCGCCGGACACTGGGCGCTGTGCACCACACGCCGCACACCCGATGCACGCCTGCTGGTCCTGGCCGATTGGATCCGGGCGGAACTGGCGCCCGCTGCCTAATCAAGCGGCGCGCGCGTTCAAGCGGTCGGCGCCGCCAAGCGCTGCTGCACGTCCTCGCGCAGGCGAGCCAGCTCCACCTCGGCCTGCTGGCGCTGCTGCATGCCCTCGCGGTGCACGCTGCGCACCTCTTCGACGGTGGCGATCAACTGCTCGTGCACGTGGCGCAGGGTCGCTACATCGATGACCGCACGCTGGTTGGCCTTGGCTGTCTCAACCGAGGTCTGGCGCATCAGGTCGGCGTTGCGCCGCATGATCTCGTTGGTCGCATCGTCGATGGCATTGGACAGCGCCACCGCGTTCTTCTGTTCGCTGAGTGAGAGCTGGATGGCGAACTGGCGCTTCCACGAGGGAATGGTGATGTCGCGTACGGCGTTGAACTTCTCGATCAGCTGGATGGCGTTTGCCTGGATCAGCCGGATCATTGGCAGCGACTGGTCGGCGGCATGCTGCATCACCGTCAGGTCACCGACCCGCTTATCGAGCAAGCGCACGGCGTTGTCCAGCTCGTTGCGGCGTGTGCGTGCCTGCGGGTCCTCCTGGCCGGCCAATGCCTGCTGTTCGGTTGCCAGTTGGGCGAGGCGGAGCTTGCCCGCGGCCACGTGCAGTCCCAGCGCATGGCGCTCGTCCAGGACAATGGCATGCATGCGGTCGAACTCCCCTACCCGCTGGGACAGCAGCGCCTGCTGCACACCGACGTCGCCCAGAAGTTGCTCGATCTGACGGTTGGTATCGCTGAACTGCTGCACCAGTTCGCCCTTGGAGGCACGTAGGCGATCGATCAACCCGCCAATGACGGGGACGCGCGAGCGCTCGTCCAGCCCGTCGAGCTTGAGCGAACGGGCGATCCGCACGACTTCGCCCAGCTTGTCGCCCGTAGCCTCCAGGTCGCGATTGCGGACCTGGTCGAGCAACTGGGTGGAGAACGCGGCGGTCTTGCCGGCGGCCTCGCGCCCGAAGACGTGCAAGTTGCCCGGGCTGAGGTCCTCCAGCCCACTTGCGATCTCCTCGATGCGGCCTTGGTCGGCCGGCGTCAGCCCGAGGGCGCTGAACACCGCCGGGTCCAGCGTGGCGGCCGTCGTCGGCGCCGCGCCAGTCGGCAGCGGCATGTGGGGCGAATCCTGGATCATTGCACGTCTCCTTCGTTATGCGTGTCGGTGCTGGCGCCGGTCACGCGCATCGCCGGCAGTCTAGCCTGCATGGCGGCCACCTCACGGGCGATGTCGCCAGCGGTGTCCTGAGCGCGGCGCAATTGGTCGGGCACCTTTGCCAGAGAGCCTGACAGGGCCTGCTGGCGCCACGCGGGCAACAAGGTGTCTCGGATGCGCTGGTGACGAGCCAGCAGCTCCTTGGCTTGACTGCCGAGCAGCTGCGCTTGCGCCGCATCGAGGCGCCGCAGAACGGCGAGTCGGCGCAGATGGTCCAGACGCACCGACAACGCCTGCTGCCACGTGGCACCGTCCCGGCTCGCGCCGAGCTGCAACGTGCCCGCCCGCACCCAGGCATCCAGCGCGCTGGCGGCGCCCTCGCCTTCGGCGCAGGCCTGCCCGCATGCGACCACCTGATGCCGGAGCGCAGCAGCGTGGCGATCGGCCTGCAGCATCAGCACCCCCAGCCGGGCAGCGAGCGCCTCGGCCTGGACCTGCGCCTCGACGTCACGGCCGAGAAGACGCCCAATGAAACCACTGCGGCGGCGGATCGCGCCGGGGTTCACCGCCTGCAGGCCCAGGTGCAGCTGTTCCAACACGGCCACCAGCGCCGCCATGGCATCGGCCATCGGCGGCAGCGGGACGGCGGCCATGGCCTCCAGCACCGGCTGCCCGTACGCCGCCGCAGCAGCAACATCTCCCGATGGGCAGGGCACGTCCGGTGGCATGGGCAGCCGCGGGCCGTCGTATGTGTTCACGAGGCCGGCGTGTCCTCGTTGGGATCGGCCGATTCAGGGGCGGCTTCGCCATAGAAGTGCCGGATCAGGGCTTCGTCCAGGCGTCGCTCCTCCGGCGACCGGGCCCTTCGAGCACGTGCCGGCGGTTCGGCTGGCGCTCGTGCCTGCTCACGCGCGAGCTCGGCCAGGTTCGCCAGCGCAACGTTCGCCTGGGCCTGCGCCTGCTGGGTTACCTGCACCACCTGCAGCAGCGGCTCGATGGCCGCTCTCAGCGTGGCCGGCAGCTGGACCAGCGCGTCGCTCGGTGGCACCTGCGCGCGCGCCTGAGCCACCTGCTGGAGCAGCTCGAGCACCGCCGGCCAGGGCGCCTGGTTGCCCGTATCCACCACCTTTTCCGCAGCCCCAGGTCGCAGACCCGCCAATCCGCCGGCGATATCGGCCAGCTGGGCCACCACGCGACCACCGACATCGGCATCGTCCGCACCCATCGCCTTGTTGCGCAGAAAGTCGCGCTTGATCTGTTCCCAGCGCGCGGCGCCGGCCTCGTCCAGCACGCCGCGCAGCTCGGCCAGCTTGAGCAGGTTCTCTTCCGCGCCAGTGGTCAGCAGTTGCGCCTCGCCCAGATAGTGGTCGGAGATCAGCTGCTGAAGCTCGGCGGCGTTCATGACCGGCGAGACTTTCTCGGCCAGCTTGTTCATGTTGCGGTAGCTGCCCTGCAGGCGGAACGGCGGTTCGGTGCGATAGCGATCGTCCTGCGCGGCACTGGCGATGTACTGCTGGTTGACGCGATAGACCACGTCGCGCACCTGCAGAAGTCGCTGCAGTGTCGCGACGATCTCGTTCACTTCCGCGCCGCTGTAGGCGTGACTCAACGCATTGGTGGAGACCTCCTTGCCGCGCGCCCGGTCGACCAGCAGGTACAGATCGGCCATGTCGCGCGTGGCCAGCGGCGCGAGCACCGCGTTGGAGGTCAGGCTGTTCTCGATGTAGCTCAGGGTGAAAGCATCTTCCATGCCACCGAGCACATCGCCCAGGTTGTAGATGTCGGCGCGGTTGGCCAGCATGTCCGGGATCTTGAAGACTTCGCCGGACTCGGTGTACGGATTGCCGGCCATGACCACGCAGAACTTCTTGCCACGCATGTCGTAGATGCGGCTGCGGCCCTTCCACACCCCTTCGATGCGGCGGGTGCCGTCGCACAGTGAGATGAACTTCTGCAGGAACTCGGGATGGGTGTGCTGGATGTCGTCGACATACAGCATGGTGTTGTTGCCCATCTCCAGCGCGAGGTTGAGCTTTTCCAGCTCCTGGCGCGAGGTGGCATCCGGCGCCTGCGCCGGATCCAGCGAGCGCACCTGGTGGCCCAGCGCCGGCCCGTTGATCTTCATGAAGACCAGGCCCAGGCGACTGGCCACGTATTCCATCAGCGTGGTTTTGCCGTAACCCGGCGGCGAGATCATCATCAACAGACCCATCAGGTCGCTGCGCTTGTCCTCGCCCACCGTGCCCATCTGCTTGGCCAGGTTGTCGCCGATCAGCGGCAGGTAGACCTCGTTGATGAGCTTGTTGCGCACGAACGAGGACAACGGCCGGGCCCTGAACTCGGACAGGCGCAGGCTCTCGCGTTCACGCGAGACGATCTGCTGGCGCACAGCCTGGTAACGCTGGAAGCCGGGTACGAACACGGCGCGGTGCTGGCGCATGCGACCGAGGAAATCGTCGACCGACAGCACCACCCGCCCCTCGACCACACGCGGGTGCTCGCCCAGCAGGCCTTCGACCGTGGTCATCAGGGCCAACTCGACCGGCCGGGTGCGCAGCGAGGCGCCAACCAGCAGCAGCGCCGCGGCTTCGCCCACGTAGCCGGCCTGGGCAGCGAACTGCGGATCGCGGCACAGGCCGTCCAGCCATTGCACCGCCAGCGCCCAGCGCGCGGCCAGGCGCGCATCAGGCTGGGCCAAGGCGCGTTCAACCTCCTCGCGCAGCCCAGCCTGGTCGAGACGCGCGTGCAGGGCCTCGACCAGGCCGCGCCCATAGCGGCTCACGGCGAACGTCGGCTCGCCCTGGCCCAGCTCCGCCGCCAGGTACGCAGCGGCGGCAGACGACACGGCCGCATCGAACGGCAAGCCCTGCGCCTCGACGAAACCGGCCAGGGTCTCGGTCATCTCGGCCTGCAGCGCTTCGACACCGGCTTGCGATCCGAACAGGCGAGCGATGGCATCGGCGCCCGCCTGTCGCGAGACCCAGTGCACGACATCAGGCCGGTGCTGGTGCGTGGCCCAGAACAGCCAGGCCAGGGCGCGCGGCAGCGGCGCATGCACCAGTACACCGGCCGCCTGGTAGAGCGGCAGCAGCGCGCGCAGGATGGCGGTGGCGTCATGGTCGTGGATGCCGCGCTCGTAGCCTTCGCGATAGCGCGGCGCGGCGAAGTCGCGCACCACCTTGGCCAGCGCGTCCGGTTCGGCCGCTTGGTGCGCCAGCGTGGCCAGGTCCAGGCCATCGTGGCCGCCGAGCGCGGCTTCCAGCACGCTGCCGGCCAGGTATTCGCCGCGATACAGCGCCGGGGATTCGGAATCCAGCGCCACCTGCCAGTAGGGCTGCAGCGGTGCCAGCGCTGGGTCGTCGATCGGCTCGAGGAAATCGGTGCCGGTCAGGTGCAGGGCCAGCGCATCGCCACGCGGCAGGATGGTCAGGTCCAGCGGCTGGGTATTGACGCTGAAGCGGTGGCGCGGCCCCAGCCTGACCACGTTGCCGCCGGCCTCAAACAGCTCGCTGCGGTCGCGCAGCGCGCGCACCGCCTGGTCGCGGGTGGCCTTGAGCCGCGACTCGATGTCGTCGGCCTTGACGCTGTCGCGATAGCCGCGCAGGCGCTCGGCCAGTTCGCGCAGCTTGAGGATCAGTGGATCGCCGGCGAAGAAGGCATTGAGCTCGTCGGCGCTGGTGAAGCGCTCGGTGCGCCGGCCCAGGCCATCGAGGATGCGGCTGGCCGCGTCCATCACCGCTTGCGCCTTGCGTTGGCGATCGTCCAGCAGCGCCTGCTTGTGGGTCTCAAACGCCTCGATCAGTTCCTCGCGCTTGGCCAGGATGTCGCCCAGGAACTGCTCGTGTTCGCCGAACTGACTTTCCAGCTCCTCCAGCTGGACCATCAGTCGCGAGAGCTGCTCGTCGGCGCGCTCGGGATCGGTGGCCAGCGACAGCGCGCTGGTGATGGCCTGGCCGAACAATGCGAACTGCGCGCCGAACTGGGCCACGGCCTCGGCCGAACCCAGCGACTTGCGCCGCTGTTCGGCGCGCGCGCGGGCCTGGTTGAGCCGCGCATAGATCGCCGAGATCGCCTCGACCACCACCGTACGCTGGGTGGCGTCGTCGACCTTCAGCCCCGCCATCAGCTCGGACAGCATGTCCAGGTCGGCCGACATGGCCTGCATGGCCTCGAGCTGCTCGGCCAGCTGGCGCGCGCTGCTCGCGGCCTGCACGCCGGCATCCATCGCCTCCAAGCGTTCGTTGAACGGCACCAGCGCGGCCTCGCCGGCGAGAAACGCGCCGGTCGCCGCGCCCACGCGCGCATGCGCCTCGGACAAGGCAGCGGCCATGGCATCGATGGCGTCGGTGTCAATGTAGCGGTATTCGCGAATGGTCAGCAGGTGTCCGCGCTGAGCACCGATGGCATTGAGCGCATCGACGAATTCCTGCACCGCCGTCCAGTTCTCCGGCTGCAGGCGGGCCAGCAGCGCCTTGTGCGCGGACACTGCCTCTGCCATGGCCTGGTCGGACTGCTGGCGGATGGCCTGGACCTTTTCGTACTCGTCCAGCACCGACTCGCCGGTGGCGGTGATCTCGCGCAGCAGCGTGGCCGCCCCATCGCAATGCGCGTCGTCCAGCCAGTGATGCGCATCGAACAAACGCCGCGCATCGCCCACCAAGCGCTCGTAACGCTGCACCGAGACATCACGACCCTCGATATCGCGGCTCAGCCCCAGCAGGTTGGAAATGCCCCGGACCAGCTCGGCGTTGCCGATCCGGCCCATAAAGCTGTTGCTGGCCGGCCGCGCTGCGGCGAACTCGTCGCTGGTGAAGGGCGTCAGCCACACCTGCATCGGGTGGATGCGCGTGGGTTGATCGCCCTCGGCGTGGAACAGCACCATGCGCCCGTCCTGCAGCAGCGCGTAGCCGTGCCCGAACACCGGGTTCTGCAGCGCCCGCTGGATGGTGTTGTAAACGAACAGCGCCGACCGGCCGCCCTCGCGTTCGTAGAAGATGTAGAGCACGTCCTCGCCGTTGGGCGAGCGGATCGCCCGCTTGAACTGCATCCCGTCCATGGAGGCATCGAAGGCCTTGTGCTCGCCACCCTGCAGGTAATAGCCGCCTGGGAAGAGGATGCCGTGATCCTCGGGCAGCTGCACGCAGGCCTGGACGATGGCATCGTTGCGCACCAGGTGCCCGGTCAGGGTGTTGTAGATCAGTCCGCGCCAGGCGGTCTCGCGATAGGGCAACACCTTGAGCAGGACCAGCGTGCCGACCCGGGCAAAGTCGAACTGGGCATCGTCAAGCGACTGGGTGGCGTCCTCGACCGGTTCGCTGTAGATGCCCTGCCCGGTCTCGGTGTTGTTCTCCACCTTGATGGTCAGGTCGCCGCCGGTGGTTTCCACGAACAACGTGTCGAGGATGTTCAGATGCGCGTGGCGGCCGGTGACGGCCAGCTCGCGCGTGGCCCGGGTCCATTCGAAATCGAACGGCGGCGGCAGCGCGATGTCGCGCTCGCCGCGCGTGTCCAGGTAGCTCAGCGTGCCGTCGCTGTCGATCGCCCAGCGGAACACACGCACATCGGTACTGCGCTCGCCGATCTGGAAGGCGGCCAGCAGCTTTCCGCCCTCCACGATCAGCTGCAGCAGGCGGGCATGCTTGTAGTAGGCGTACAGCTCGGTGAAGTCGTGGACGAAGCCGGCCTGCCCCAGGAAGCTGTCCGCTGCGGGCACCGGCACCACGTCGTAGCCTTCGGTTCCCTCCACCAGCCGGTACAGGCCGAACACATCCTCGATCCAGGTCTGGGGCTTCAACCCGATGAACACGTTGTAGCCAAACAGCAGCATGTCCGCACCGACCTGGACCACGTCACGGCCGACGCAGTTGTTCTCGGTGCGGATGCGGAAACGGCCTGCGACCTCCAGGCGGCTGTCGCCGAACTCGGCCAGGCGCCGTGCATTGAGGCCATCGACCACCTGGCGCAGGCGCGCCCCTTGCTCGCTCAGGCGCCGGCGCAGGACCTCGTAGGCGCCGCCACGGGCGACGGCCTGATCGACCTGGCCCTGTGCGCGGCCCTGCTCGGGCGTCTCGGGAGCGATGTGCGGATCGGACATGGTGCAGCGGTTCCTTGCGTCAGGCGGGCCAGCGGCCGCGCACCGATGCGCGGCCTAGCGGGATCACGGCGACACGCATCCACTCTGGTGCGTGGTCATCACCCGCGCGATCAGGCGTTGTCCAGCGAGACGCCGTGCGCAGCGCCCTTATCAGCATCGCCAACGCCGTTGCCCAGGGAACGCGCCGGTGCCCCGGGACGCTGCACCCCCAGGTAACGCTGCATCAGGTCCTGCACGATCGGGCTCTTGTCGGCCAGGCCCTCGATCGACTTGCCCAGCGAGACTGCCTTGATGAGGTTGTCGAACATGCCGCCATCGCCGCCCACCAGGTCGATGTCGGCGTTGCGCAGCGCGGTGGCGATGACCTCGGCGTTTTCCTTGGACACTTCGCGACCGGCGTCGATGGACGCCAGGGCCTGCTTGAGGCTGGTGTCCAGCATCATGCGGAACTCCTCGTGGCCGCGCGCGGTGTCGCTGAGCGAGCCGATGGCCTCGAACTTGCGGGTCAGGCCCTGCGCCTCGGCGAAGAGCTTCTTCTCCACCACGCTGGCCTCGGCCAGGCCCAGCGATTCGGTGGCGCTGGCCTTGGCCTTGCCCATCTGCTCCTCGCCCTGCGCCTGGGCTTCCAGGGTCTGCGCCAGCACGCGTGCCTCGGTGGTGCCCTGCTTGAGGTTGGCCTCGGCCTTGGCCTCGATCACGCGCGCCTCGGCCACGCCGACCTTCTCGATGGCCAGTGCGGAGGCCTCCTTGACCTGGGCGTCGGCCAGACCGGGGGCGGCCTGCTCGGCGCGGATGCCGTCGGCCAGGACCTTTTTGGCCTCGGCCTGGCGGCCGGCGGCCTCGAACTCGGCCTGGGCCAGGGTGGTCAGCTCCACGGCACGATGCTTGGCCGCGGTCTCGCGGGCCTGCGCTTCCTTGACCTGGCGCACCAGCAGCTCCTGCGCCTTGGCCTCGGCTTCCAGGATGGTGACCTGCTTCTGGCGGTCGGCCTCGGAGACCTCGCGCACCTCCTTGATGCGCTCTTCTTCCTGGGCCACGGTCTTGTCGATGGCGATGCGCTCGCGGGTGATGTTGGCCACGTCCATCTTGCCGTTCTCCACGACCTTGTCGCGCTCCACGCCCTGCAGCTGGACCTCGCGATCGGTGGTGACCTGCTCAAGCGCGCGCGCCCGGGCCACGCGCTCAGCCTCGATGGCGACCGCACGCTGGCGATTCTGCTCGGCGACCTCGACCTCGCGCAGGCGGTTCTGCTCGCGGATGTCGATCAGCTGCTGCGCTTCGATGCGCGCGTTCTCGGCCAGCTGGCGCTGCTCCTCCTGCACCTTGAGCGTCTCGGCCTCCTCGCGCGCGCGAATGGTCTCCACCTCGCGCTTCTGGCGGGCCTCGGCCTCGGCCTGCTGCCGCTCCAGCGCCAGGGTCGCTTCGCGCGCCTCGACGTTCTTTTTGGTGATGGCCAGGCGCTCGTTCTGCTCCAGCTCGTTCGTCACCACGTTCTGCGCAGCGGTCAGCTCGGTGATCTTGCGGATGCCCTCGGCGTCCAGGATGTTGTACGGATCCAGCAGCGCCTTGGGCGTCTGTTCCAGGTAATCGATGGCCACGTCCTCGAGCACATAGCCGTTGAGGTCGTTGCCGATCACCGCGACGATCTCATCGCGGAACTCCTGGCGCTTCTCGAACAGTTCGGTGAAGTCGAACTTCTTGCCGACCGTCTTGAGCGCCTCGGAGAATTTGGCATTGAACAGCTCATCGACCGCGTCCTTGTCCGAGGCCCGGTCGGCACCGATGGCCTTGGCCACGCGCAGCACGTCGGCCTGGGTCTCGTTGACGCGCAGGTAGAAGGCCACGGCGATGTCCGCGCGCATGTTGTCACGGCAGATCAGGCCTTCCTTGCCACGACGGTCCACCTGCAGGGTGATCAGGCTGATCTGCATCTGCTCGGCGCGGTACAGCACCGGAATGATGAGCGCGCCGGTGAAATGCACCTTGGGCGTGGCGCTCATGTCATTGACGATCAGGGCCACGCCCTGGTCGACCTTGCGGTAGAAGGCCTTGAACAGGCCGGCGATGCCCAGCAGCAGCACCAGCAGGATGCCGACGCCGATCACGAACGGGGCAAGGGTGGCAAAACTCATCTGGTACTTCTCCTCAGGACAGATGCCGCGTATCCGACGCAGCAGGCAACAGCGCGTCCGACTCGCGGACGACGTGGTAATGGTTGTGGGTGGCGTCGTAGTCCACCAGCAGCACACGGTCTCCCCGTGCGAGTTCCTGGCCGGGCGCGGTGCGCACCTGCAGCAGCAGGCCGGCACCACCGTCATCGACGCTGGCGCGACCGGACGCCGCATCGACGCGCGGCGACACCACCACGCCGGCGCGACCGAGGATGGCGGCCTGCTCGATGGGACGCAGCTTGAGCAACAGGCGCCGGATCGGCCGCAGCACCAGGGCGCTGGCGGCCACGCCCGGGATCAGCGCCGCCAGCGCGAGCAGCGCCCCCAGCCCCCAGCGCAGCGCGGGACCGACATGCTCGAGGAAGAACAGGTGGCCAAAATAGGTGACCGTCCAGCCAAAGAAGGCGACCAGCGCCACCACCAGCATCACCGGCGCACCGCCCAGGCCAAGCCGGGCGAACATCCCGGAGACACCGTGCAGCGCGTGGTCGCCATCCAGATGGAGGTCGGTGTGATGCACATCGGCGCCGTGCAGGCCATCGGCATCGACGATGCCCGTGGCGGCCAGTAGCCAGTACGCGACCGAGAAGCCCAGCACGATGCTGTACGGCAACGTGGGCCAGCTCAATGCGACAGACAGAAACTCCAGCATTCCTTCGATTCCCCTGCCCCGCGCGGTTCGCGCCACGCGTGGTGTCCTGCGTGCCTTCCCCGAGCGACCCCTTGTCGCTGCGCCAGCCTGGCGCGACACGTTCCCGATTATTCCAGCCGACGGGTGGCGGTGGCAACGCGCGGCACGCGGCCTCAGCCGGCATCGGCCTCGCGCACGGCCTGCACGAAGCGCTGCATCGCCTCTGGATCCTTGTGGCCAGGGGCCGACTCGATGCCGCTGGCGACATCCACGCCCCACGGGCGCGCACTGCGCACCGCGTTGCCGACGGTGTCGGCGGTCAGGCCGCCGGCCAGCAGGCAGGGGCGCCCGGCCGCGCGCGGGTAGCGCGCCCAGTCGAAGGTCTTGCCGCTGCCACCGGTGCCGCCGGGCACATGGCTGTCGAGCACGAAACCCCAAGCCGAGGGGTAGGCCTGCATGGCGGCCTCCGCCTGCAGCGTCCCGCCCATCGGCAGGGCCTTGAGGAAAGGCACGCCGGACGCGGCGGCAAAACCGTCGGACTCGCCACCATGGAACTGCAGCAGGTCCGGGCGCACGTGTTCGACGATCGCCGCGACCTCCTCCACGCCCGGATCCATGACCAGCGCGACCGCGCCGATGCTGTCGGGAATCAGCGCGCGCAGTTCGCACGCCTGCTCGATCGAAAGCCTGCGCGGGCTGCGCGCGAAGATCAGGCCGATGTAGTCCACGCCCAGTTCCACCGCCAGGCGCACGTCCTGGGGACGGGTCATGCCGCAAAACTTGATGCGCGTCTGCATGGGGGAACCTGGCCGATTCACAGGTTGCCAGTCTAAGCGGGCAGCGCATCGCTTCGCTGCAACCGCGTTTTCCGCTCCGCACGCATCGCTCAGCCGGCGAGCGTGACTTCCGACGGCAGGCCCCAGTGCGCCTCGTACAGCGGGCCAACAAAGACCAGCCCCTGCGGGGGTGCAGTTGGGCCGGCCACGGTGCGGTCGCGGCCGGCGAGCAGGCGCGCGATCCAGCTCTCCGGCTGCTCGCCGCGCCCGACGACCAACAGCGAGCCGACGATATTGCGCACCATGTGATGCAGGAAGGCATTGGCCTGCACCTCGACGATCACCTGTTCGCCCTGGCGGGTGACCTGGATGGCCTGCAGCTCGCGCATCGGGTGCCGGGCCTGGCAGTGCACGGTGCGGAACGCGGAGAAGTCGTTCTCGCCCAGCAGCGCCTGTGCGGCCCGGTTCATCGCCTCGGCATCCAGCGGCAGCCGCTCCCAGGACAGCAGCTGGCGCCCGAGCGCCGGGCGCACGGGGCGGTTCAACAGCACGTAGCGATAGCGTCGCGCGCGCGCGGAAAAGCGCGCGTGGAAATCAGGCGCCACCGGCATGCACCAGCGCACGCAGATCGAGGGCGGCAGGTTGGCGGTGGCGCCCAGGGTCCAGCCGCGTGGGGTGCGTTCGACCTCGGTTTCGAAGTGCACGACCTGGCACTGGCCGTGCACGCCGGCATCGGTGCGTCCGGCGCAGACCGTGTCGATCGGCGCGTTGGCCACGGTCGACAGGGCGGCTTCCAGCGTGGACTGCACGCTGGGTGTATGCACCGGCGCACCAGGCTTCTCCAGCCGCTGCCAGCCCTGGAAGTCGCCGCCGTCGTACTCGACGCCAAGCGCGTAACGCATCCCGTGCGGCCCCTGCTGCGGGCTCAGCCCAGCTCGTTCAGGAGCTGGGCGGCTTCGGCAGCGGCCTGCGGATCGTCCCCGGCGGCCACCTGGCCCAGCAGGGCACGCGCGGCTTCGGTATCGCCCAGGTCGAGGTAGGCGATGGCCAGTTCCAGACGCTCGCGCCCGCCTGCGGACGGCGCGGCGGCGGGCGTGGACGCGGGCGCCGGCGTCGGGACGGGCACTACGGCCGGTGCCACCTCGGCTTCCACAACCGGCGCCTCGGCGGGCGATGGCGATGGCGATGGCGATGGCGCCGATGCCGATGCCGATGCCGGCACGATCTGCGCCAACGTCGGTTGCGGGGCATTGGGCGTGTGCCAGGTCGGCTTGGCGGTCGGACTCATCCAGGTCGGAGTAACGGCCGGCGACGGCGACGCGTCGTGGGACGCGACCGGAGCTGGGTCGACATAGTTCGGGGTGTGGCGCGGGGCCGGCGTCTGGGTTGGCGCGAACTCAGGATCTGGCGTTCCGTCCCCTGCCGTCGCCTCGACTTCCTCGCGCGGCGCCGGCGTGACTGGGGCTGGCGCCACCAGCGGCCCCTTGTAGACCGGCACCGGACGCGGGCCGCTCCGGCGGCGCAGGACCACCCAGGCGGCGAGGCCGACGATCACCAGGGCCAGTCCCAGCCACAGCCAGACCGGCACCCCAGGCTGCGCGCCCTGCCCCAGGCGCTGCTGGGCGGCGGCCAGGTCGCTGTCCTTCATCGCCAGCAGCTGCGCCTGTTGGCTTTTGAGCTTTTCCAGTTCGGCCACCTGGGCCTTGAGCTCCCGGACCTCGGCATTGCGCGCGGCCAGGTCCTCGCGGGTCTGCCGCAGTTGTTCGTTCGCCAGCATGTCGCCCTCGCCTCCGGCATCGGTGCCGGATGTGGTTCCTGCACGCTGCGCGGAGTCGGCCGCCGGCGGTGCGATTTCAAGTCGTGCCTCGGCCACCTTGGGCGCCGTCCCCGAGGCCGGTGCCGGCGGCTCAGCCAGCGCGTTTGCCGGCTGCGGGATCGGCTGGCGCGCCTGGCGCCAGTCGGACACCTGCTGCCGGACCATCGCCGCGGCCTGGGTCGCGGCCAGGGCCTGGATCTGTTCGGCCTGCGGCACCCGCAACACCGCGCCACTGCGCACGCGATTGATGTTGCCGCCGATGAAGGCCTCGGGATTGGCCTGCAGCAAGGCCATCATCGTCTGGTCCAGGGTGCCGCCCTGCGCCAGCCCGCGCGCGATCTGCGACAGGGCCTGGCCTTGGCGCACGGTGACCGTCTCCGGAACGCTGCCAGACACCGGTACGGCGGCAGGCGCGGGCGCAGCTGCAGGTTGGGCCGGCGGCGGAAGCGCGGTCGATGCCGTCGTGCCTTCAGGCGCCGGCGCATCCTGCACGGGCGCCGGTGCAGGGGTCGGGCGCTGGATCCGGCTGGAAGGCGCCGGCGTGGGCGCCTGGATCGTTGGCTGCCCCGCGGCGGCCACCGAACCGGGCGCACCGACCAGCGCGGAATACTCGCGGACCAGGCGGCCCTGGCCCCAGTCCACCTCGATCAGGAAGCTGACTGCCGGCGTCTGCACCGGGTCCTGGCTGGTCACCCGAATGACCGGCTTGCCGTCGTCGGACAGCGCCACGGCGAAGTCCAGTTGGCTGACCAGCCCGGACGGACGTTGCAGGCCCACCCGCTCGAAGATCACCGGCGAGGCCAGCCGCGCGCGCAGCTGGTCCAGTTCGCCCGGGGCGCTGGAGATCACCGGAATCTCGGCCACGAGCGGCTCGCCAGGCTTGGACTTCACCCGGATCTCGCCCAGGCCCAGGGCCATGGCAGCACCGCTGATGGCCAACAATGCAACGGCCAGCGCCGCCCGCGCGACGGGTTTGAATCGAGCCAGTTTCAAGAACGTCCCCTGCGATTTCACGCCGCGACTATAGCGGTACAGGCCCGGGAGGTTGAAATCCCGGGCCCAGGACACGGACCGATCCACCGCCGCGAGCGGGGCGTCCCGATCCCCGCCCGGCAACGACCGGCGCGGCCAACGCGTGTGGCGATCGGCACGGCCGTGGCGGGTCTTTCAGCCGCCTGCGGCGACCAGTTCGGCCAGCTGCACCGCATTGAGCGCGGCGCCCTTGCGGATGTTGTCGGCCACCACCCACAGGTTGATCGCGCTGGGGTGGGAGAAGTCTTCGCGGATGCGGCCGACGAAGACCGGATCCTGGCCCGAGGCATGGGTCACCGGGGTCGGATAGCCGCCCGCCTTGTGCTCGTCGACCACTTCCACGCCCGGCGCGGCGGCCAGCAGGGCGCGCGCCGCCTCCGGGGTGAGCTTCTTCTTGGTCTCGACGTTGACCGCCTCGGAGTGCCCGTAGAACACCGGCACACGCACCGCGGTCGGGTTTACCAGGATGCTCTTGTCCTCCAGGATCTTCTGAGTCTCCCAGACCAGCTTCATCTCTTCCTTGGTGTAGCCGTTGGGCTGGAAGTCGTCGATGTGCGGGATCAGGTTGAAGGCGATCTGGGCCTGGAACTTCTGCGGCTCGATCTCCTGGAAGGCCAGCAGCTGCGCGGTCTGCTTGCCCAGCTCTTCCATGCCCGAGCGCCCGGCGCCGGACACCGACTGGTAGGTGGCCACGTTGACGCGGGTGATGCCGTACTCGCGGTGAATCGGGGCCAGCACCGGCATCAGCTGCATGGTCGAGCAGTTGGGATTGGCGATGATGCCGCGCGGGCGGTGCTTGGCCGCATGCGGATTGACCTCGGACACCACCAGCGGCACGTCGTCGTCGTAGCGGAAGGTCGAGGAGTTGTCGATCACCACCGCACCGGCGGCGGCGAACTTGGGCGCGTACTCCTTGGACACCCCGCCACCGGCGGAAAACAGCGCGATGTCCACGCCGGTCGGGTCGAAGGTGGCCAGGTCGAGCACGTCGACCTTCTGGCCCTTGAAATCGACCGTGCCGCCGGCTGAGCGCGCCGAGGCCAGGGCGATCAGCTTGCCGACCGGGAAGTCGCGCTCGGCCAGGATGGACAGCATGGTCTCGCCGACGGCGCCGGTGGCGCCCACGACGGCGACGGTGAAGGTGCGGGTTGCGTTGCTCATGAGGGTGTCTTCTTGGAAAGGTTTAATCGGGGAAACAGGACGCGACGGACCTGGAGCCTTGGGTTCGGGGAACCTCACCGGCGTTGCGTACGCGGCAGGTTCCCTATCGTTTGATCGTGATGGTTTTGGTGTCGCCCGCGGTCGCGCCGCCGGCATTGGCGGCGTCGAGCGCATCGGCGTTGACCAGGCACGGCGGGCGGCCGGCATCCGGGCCGAAACCTAGCGCGGCCAGCAGGTTGTCCACGGCCAGTTGCACCATGGCCCGACGGGTGGCCAGGCTGGCGCTGCCGATATGCGGGGTCAGCACGACGTTCTTGAGCGCCAGCAGCTCCGGGCGCACCGTGGGCTCGCCTTCGAACACATCCAGCCCGGCGCCGGCCAGGCGGCCGTTGGCCAGGGCGTCGGCCAGCGCCACTTCGTCGACCAGGCCGCCGCGTGCGATGTTCACCAGGGTGGCGGTCGGCTTCATCTTCGCCAGCGCGCCGGCATCGATGAGGTGATGCGCGGCCGGCGTGTAGGGCACGACCAGCATGAGGTGATCGCTACCGCTCAGCAGGTCGTCGAAGGACACGTAGGACGCGCCGAGTTCGGCTTCGACCTTGGCGTCCAGCGGCGAGCGGTTGTGGTACAGCACACGCATGCCAAAGCCGCGGGCGCGGCGCGCGATGGCCTGGCCGATGCGGCCCAGCCCCAGGATGCCCAACGTGCTGCCGTGCAGATCGGCACCCAGCAGGTTGGTGAACGACCAAGTGTTCCACTGCCCGGCGCGCAGGAAGGCTTCGGCCTCGGTGATGCGGCGCGCCGTGGCCATCAGCAGGGCGAAGCCGAGGTCGGCCGTGGTCTCGGTCAGCACGTCGGGCGTGTTGGTCGCCGCGATGCCGGCCGCGCCCAACGCCGCGATGTCCAGATTGTTGTAGCCAACGCCGACATTGGCGACCGCGCGCAGTCGCGGTGCGCCGGCGATCTCCGCCGCGCCGATGCGCTCGTTGAGCGTGACCACCGCACCCTCCAGCGAGGCCAGCTTTTCGGCCAGGTCCGTCGAGGTGTAGCGGGTCACGGCCTGGGTGGTCTCCACGTCGGAATGCGCCCGCAGCTGGTCGACGATGTCGTCGAACAGCGGCTGGCTCACCCAGACGCGGGGCCGCGATTCAGCCATCGATCCGTCCGGGGACGCGTGGTAACACCTCACCGACGTCGCCGCATTGCGCGCGATGGCGCAGCGCCTGATCCATCAGCACCAGCGCCATCATCGCTTCGGCGATCGGTGTGGCGCGGATGCCCACGCACGGGTCATGGCGGCCGGTGGTGATGACGTCCACCACATTGCCGTCCACGTCCACCGTGGCGCCCGGCAGGCGCAGGCTGGAGGTGGGCTTGAGCACGATCGAGGCGACGACCTGCTGCCCGGTGGAAATACCGCCGAGGATGCCGCCGGCGTGGTTGGACGCGAAGCCCTGCGGCGTCATCAGGTCGCGATGCTCGGTGCCCTTTTGCGCCGCACTGGCGAAGCCGTCGCCGATCTCCACGCCCTTGACCGCGTTGATGCTCATCAGGGCCGCGGCCAGCTCGCCGTCGAGCTTGCCGTAGATCGGCTCGCCCCAGCCCGGCGGCACGCCGTCGGCCACCACGTCCACGCGCGCGCCGACCGAATCGCCGGACTTGCGCAGCGCGTCCATGTAGGTTTCCAGGTCCTCGACCTGTGGCGCATGCGGCCAGAAGAACGGGTTGTCCTCCACCGCGCTCCAGTCGAAACCGGCCGGCCTGATCTCGCCCAGCTGCGACAGGAAGCCGCGCACGGTCACGCCGTATCGCTGGGCCAGCCACTTCTTGGCGATCACCCCGGCGGCCACGCGCATGGTGGTCTCGCGCGCGGACGAACGCCCGCCGCCGCGCGGGTCGCGGATGCCGTACTTTTGCCAGTAGCTGTAGTCGGCGTGGCCCGGGCGGAACTGCGCGGCGATGTTCGCGTAGTCCTTGCTGCGCTGGTCGGTGTTGCGGATCAGCAGGCCGATCGGCGTGCCGGTGGTGCGGCCTTCGTAGACACCGGAGAGGATCTCGACCTCGTCGGCCTCGCGCCGGGCCGAGGTATGGCGGCTCTTACCGGTGGCACGGCGCTGCAGGTCGTGTGCGAATTCCTCGGCCCTGAGTTCCAGCCCCGGCGGGCAGCCATCGACCACACAGCCGATCGCCGGCCCATGCGATTCGCCGAAGGTGGTGACGGTCAGCAGCTTGCCGAAGCTGTTCGCGCTCATCACCCAAGATCCATGTAGCGCCGAGCTTGCTCGGCTGCTTGTGTGATCCGTGCGCCCGACGAAAGGCCGCCGAGCAAGCTCGGCGCTACAGGATGGCGGGCTGCAGCAACGCTCACGGGCGCTGCGCCGCCAGCTCGGTGATCCGTGCGCTGTGCGCGATCAGTTCCCGGCATTCGACCGCGAAGATGCCCATCTGCCCGACCTTGAACTCGATCCAGGCGAAGTCCACTTCCGGCAGCAGCCGGATCAGGTGCTGCTCGGACTCACCGACCTCGCAGATCAGCAAGCCGTCCTCGGACAGGTGGATCGGCGCATCACGCAGGATCTTCAGCACCAGATCCAGACCGTCGTCGCCGGCGCGCAGGCCCAGCTCGGGCTCGTAGGCGTATTCGCGCGGCAGCGCGTCGGTCTCGTCGTTGGTGACGTAGGGCGGATTGGTGACGATCAGGTCGTAGTGGCGCCCGGTCAGCCCGGCGAACAGGTCGGACTTCACGAGTTCGACGTTGTCGGCCAGCAGGCGCTGCTTGTTTTCCGCGGCCAGGGCCAGGGCGTCGTCACTGATGTCCGCGCCATCCACCTGCCAGTCCGGGTTGTAATGCCCCATCGCAATGGCGATGCAGCCAGACCCGGTGCACAGATCCAGCGCGCGATGCACGTCGCGCCCGCCCAGCCACGGCTCGAACCCGGAGACGATCAGTTCGGCGATTGGCGAACGCGGCACCAGCGCACGCGTGTCGGACTTGAAGCTCAGGCCGGCGAACCAGGCCTCGCCGGTCAGGTAGGCCACCGGCACACGCTCGACCACGCGGCGCTCGATCAGCGCCAGGACGGCCTGCTTCTCTTCCGGCAGCAGACGCGCCTGGCCATAGGCGGGACCGAGGTCCGGCGGCAGGTGCAGCGTGTGCAGGACCAAGGCGGTGGCCTCGTCCAGCGCGTTGTCGTGGCTGTGCCCGAAGGTCAACCCGGCCGCGTTGAAGCGGCTGGCGCCATAGCGGATCAGGTCGATGATGGTATGCAGGGCGTCGGCTGCGCTGGCAGTCATGGACAACAACGGATGAAGGCGGCCGCCGATTATAGAGGGACGGCCCGGTATCATGGCCCTTCGTTGCACGGGAAACGGAAAATGGGCAAACGCAGCTTCGGCGTTCTGATTTTGATCGTGGCGGCCGGCATTCTCGGCGTGCTGGCGGCCAACAAGCTCCTCGCACCGTCCAAGGGCGACGATGCCCGGTGGCCGGCCACCCAGGCCGTCACCCTGCTGCCCCGCCCGCGCGTCCTGCCGGAGTTCTCCCTGCGCCAGGCCGACGGCACCCAGCTCACCCAGGGTGAACTGCGCGGCCACTGGACCCTGGTGTTTTTGGGCTTCACCTTCTGCCCGGACGTGTGCCCGACCACCCTGGCGCAGCTGGCCCAGGCGCAGAAGCAGTGGGCTACCCTGCCCGACAGCATCCGCCCGAGGCTGTTGTTTGTCTCGATCGACCCCGAGCGCGACACGCCGACCAAGGTGGGCGAATATGCGCACGCGTTTCATCCCGACACGCTGGCCGCCACGGCCGATGTTCCGGCACTGGAAGCGTTCGCCAAGTCGCTGAGCCTGGTCTTCGTCAAGGTCCCGGGCGAGCATTTCAAACAGAACCCGCAGGATTATTCGATGGACCACTCCGCCCAGATCATCGTGCTCGACCCGCAGGGGCGCATGGCAGGCTTGATCCAGCCGCCCTTCGACCCGGCCGCCATCGGCGCGGACATGCTCAAGCTGACCGAGGCCATGCCCAAGTGAGCCTGGTCACCACCCTCACCTACGCCTTGCCGCATCGGGTCCTGTCCTCGCTGGCGCGAAAATTGGCGTACTCGGACAACCCGGCGATCAAGCAGAAGATCATCGATACGGTGGTGGCCAGGTTCAACGTGAACCTGGCCGAGGCCGCCCAACCCGATCCGACCGCCTATCCCACGTTCAATGCGTTCTTCACCCGGGCACTGAAGCCTGGCGCGCGCATGCCCGACCCGGGCCGCCGCAGCCTGCTGATGCCGGCCGACGGTCATATCAGCCAGTGCGGGCCGATCGAGTCGGGCCGCATTTTCCAGGCCAAGGGCAAGCACTTCACCGCCGCGGCGCTGCTGGGCAGCGAGGCCGATGCGGCGCCGTTCGAGCATGGCGTGTACGCCACGGTGTACCTGTCGCCCCGCGACTATCACCGCGTGCACATGCCCTGGACCGGCACCTTGCGCGAAACGGTGCATGTGCCCGGGCGGCTGTTCAGCGTGGGCACCGATGCGGTGGCCAACGTGCAGGGACTGTTCGCCCGCAACGAGCGGCTGGTGTGCCACTTCGACACCGACTTCGGCCCGATGGCCTGCGTGATGGTCGGCGCGATGCTGGTCTCCGGCGTGGAGACGGTGTGGAGTGGCGTGGAGATCCCCGAGTACGCGACCAGGATCACCCGCAAGGACTATCGCGGCCAGGGCATCGTGCTGGAACGCTTTGGCGAGATGGCCCGCTTCAACTATGGCTCGACGGTGATCGTGCTGCTGCCGCCGGGCGTGGCCGAACTCGCCCCCGGTCTGGGTGCTGAAACATCCGTGCGCCTGGGCCAGGCGCTGGCACGGTTGACGTAGCGCGAAGCTTGCTCCGCTGCGCTCCGGACAGGTTGTCAGAAAGCCCCAGCGGAGCAAGCTCCGCTCTACGATTTGGTCGCGGGCGGCAGCGTGGTCGTGGACATTGGGTTCGCCGCGGGCGTCGCTACGCCGCGTATGGCTGCGCGATGCGATCCAGCGCCGCACGGCCCAGGCGCTCGCCGCTGATCCGGCCCCAGACCTGCGAGAACACCTCGCTGGCTTCGCGCTCGCTCAGACCCTGGGCCTGGACCGCCGCGGACAGCGCATAGCGCGCCTGGGCCCGGTCCGAATCCCAGCCAGGATGGTTGATGTAGATGTCGTAGACCGCGCCGATCACCGGCCAGTAGAAGGCGAAGCCGCGCGTAGCCGCCGCGCCCGGCAGGTTGTGATACCAGTCCTGCCAGTAGTCCTGCTCGGCTTCGATGTCGATGAAGACGCGCGGTAGCCGCGTGCTGATACATGCGTTCATGGCCTGGTCCTGACGTATCAAGCGACCCCTGTTGCGGGATTGTGCCCGCCCTGCATTGCAGATTCTTGAAGCCGGATGCCGTTTGTCGGCGCGTCAGGGCCTGAAGCGTGCCGCCGTTCCACGAAAGCGGTTACAAGCATCGCCGCCCGCTTCGGACACGCAGGCGATGGAACAGCCGTGCAAGTCAGGCCCGCGCCAGGCGCGCGCGGCGGCGCGCGGCCTTCTTCTCGCGACGGCGGGCACGCCAGTTGCGCCAGTGCTGCTGCAGGCAGGAGAAGATCACGTACAGCGCCGGCGTGCTCAGCAGGGTGAGGCTCTGCGAGAACAGCAGGCCCCCGATCATCGCGATGCCCAGGGGACGGCGCAGTTCCGAGCCCTCGCCCAGGCCCACGGCGATCGGCACGGCGGCCAGCAACGCCACCATGGTGGTCATCATGATCGGGCGGAAACGCACGATCGAGGCCTCACGCGCGGCCTGCAGCGGGGTCAGCCCGTGCTCGCGCTGGGCCACCAGGGCGAAGTCGATCATCATGATCGCGTTCTTCTTGACGATGCCGATCAGCAGCACCAGCGCGATCATCGAGATCACCGACAGCTCGGTATCGGTGATCACCAGGGCCAGCAACGCCCCCACGCCTGCGGCCGGCAGCGTGGACAGGATGGTCACCGGGTGGACCAGGTTCTCGTAGAGCATGCCCAGCACGATGTAGACGGTCAGGATCGCCGCCAGCACCAGCAGGCCCATCGAATTGGGGCTCAGATCGCGCTGCCAGCCGCCGCCTTCGCTGATCTTGATATCGCCAGGCATGCGCATGCCATCCACGACAGACTTGATGATCGCGCTGGCTTCGCCCGTGCTCACGCCAGGCGCCAGGTTGTAGCTCAGATCCATCGTCGTGTACTGGTTGAGGTGGCGCACCTGCGAGGGCGCCAGCCCGTCGACCTGATGGGCCACCGCACTCAGCGGCACCATCTCGCCGCTGCGGCTCTTGAGCATCACCGTCTCGAGCTGGGCGGGCGTGGCGGTCTGGTTGGGCAACGCGTTGACCACCACCGAGTACTGGTTGAGCTCGGAATAGATCGTGGAGACCGAGCGCTGGCCGAAGGCGCCATAGAGCGCCCCGTCGATGGCACCGATGGAAATACCCAGGCGCGCGGCTTTCTCACGGTCGATGACGATGTTCTGGCGCAGGCCGCCTTCTTCCACATCGCTGCCGACGTCGCGGAACTTGGGGTTCTTCTTCAACTGGGCCACGACCTTGGGCAGCCAGGTCTGCAGTTCGGCTAGGTCGTTGCCCTGCAGCGAGACCTGATACTGCGCGCCCTGGTCGCCGCCGCCGCCATCGCTGGGCAGGTCCTGCACCGCACGCAGGCGCAGCTCCAAATCCGGGTAGCGATCGGCCTTGGCGCTGAGCCGCGCGAGGACCTCGGCGGTGGTGGCCTTGCGGCCCTCGTCATGGCGCTTGAGCTCGATGTTGAACTGCGCGCTGGAGCCCTGGCGACCGCTGCCCAGGCGCACGCCGACGATCTTCACCGCCGGGTCGGCCAGCAGCATGTCGGTGATGCGCTCCTGGCGCGCGCGCATGTCCTCGAAGGACACCGTCGCACTGGACTGCGCCCGGCCCCAGATCAGGCCGGTGTCCTGCGGCGGGAAGCTGCCGGACTTGACCTTGCCGAACAGGAAAATGGTCAGGCCGATCAGGATCAGCGGGGTCAGCGACAGCAGCAGCGCGTGGCGCAGGCTGAAATCCAGGCAGGCGGTATATACGCGCAGCATGCCGCGGTGCCCGGCCTCGATCACGCGGCCAATGCGCGATTCGGACGCTTCGGCCGCATGCGGCTGCAGGAAGCGGCTGCACAGCGTTGGTGTGAGGGTCAGCGAGATGATCGCCGACACCGCGATGGCCGCGACCAGGGTCACGGTGAACTCTCGGAAGAACGCACCGATCATTCCCGAGGCGAACAGCACCGGGATGAACACCGCGATCAGCGAGGCGGTGATCGAGACGATGGTGAAGCCGATCTCGCGCGAACCGGCGATGGCCGCCTCCATCCGCGACATGCCCTCGTCCAGGTGGCGCATGATGTTCTCGATGACCACGATGGCATCGTCCACCACGAAGCCAATCGCGATCACCAGGGCCAGCAGGCTCAAGTTGTTGAGTGTGTAGCCCAGCGCGTACATCACCACCGCCGAGCCGGCCAACGACAGGGGCACGGTCACCGTGGCGATGAGCGTGGGCGCCAGCCGACGCAGGAACAGCGCCATCACCAGCACCACCATCGCCAGGCTGATCAGCAAGGTGATCTCCACCTCGTGCAGCGAGGCGCGGATGGTCGGGGTGCGGTCGTAGTACGGGGTCAGGGTGGTGCCTTGCGGCAGGTACTCGCGCAGCATCGGCACCTGCGCACGGATCCGGTCGACGGTGGCCACCACGTTGGCGCCGCTGCGGATGTAGACGTACATCACCACCGCGGGCTTCTTGTTGAACCAGGCTGCCTGGTAGGCGTCCTGCTGCCCGTCGTAGACCTTGGCCACGTCCTTGAGCCGCACGATCACGCCATTCTGGCTGGAGATGCCCAGGTTGGCGAAGTCGGCCGCCTTGCGTACCGAGTCGTTGACCATGATCGCCATGGTCGACTTGCCGTCGGACAGAAAGCCGGTCGGCGAGAGCACGTTGGCCGCGCGCATGGCGTTGCGCAGGTCGTCCGGCGACAGGCCCATGGCGTTGAGCGCGCGCAGGTTGACGTCCACGCGCACCGCGGGCGTGGAGGCACCGGCGATATCCACCGAGGACACGCCGCTGACCTGACGCAGCCGCTGGGCCAGCAGTGAATCGGCCAGGTTGTACAGGTCGGCCGCCGACTGGGTGTCGGAGGTCAGCGCCATGGCGATCAACGGATCGTCGTTGGGGTTGGCTTTCTGGAAGCCGGGCGTGCCCATGCCCGAGGGCAGGTCCGCGCTGGCCGCGCTGAGCGCGGCGGCCACGTCCTGCGCGGCCGAGTCCACGTTGCGGCTGGAGTTGAAGCTCAGGAAGACCAGCGAACGTCCCTCGGAGCTGTTGGAGCGCATCGAGTCCACGCCGGGCACCTGACCCAGGCGCCGTTCCAGCGGCGCGGTGACGGTCGAGGCCATGGTGCTGGCATCGGCGCCGGACTGGCTGGCCTGGACGAAGATGAAGGGGATCTCCAGCGTCGGCAGCGCCGCCACGCCCAGGCGCAGGTAGCACATCAGCCCGATGACGAACAGGCCGGCCGCCAGCAGCGAGATGCCGATGGGGCGACGGATGAAAAGAGTCGAGAGGCTGACGCGACGGGTCATGGCGAGATCAGACGGCACAGGACGCCCAGGCGCCCGTCAGCCGAGCTCCTGGGCCGGGGAGGCTCGCCGCGCCGCACGGGCGTCACGCCAGTGCTGCACGCGCTGGGAGAAGCGTTCCATGTAGAGATAGATCACCGGCGTGGTGTACAGCGTCACCAGTTGCGAGAGCAGCAGGCCGCCCACGATCGACACGCCCAGCGGCTTGCGCAGCTCCGAGCCGATGCCGTCGCCCAGCGCCAGCGGCAATGCGCCCAGCAGCGCGGCGGCGGTGGTCATCATGATCGGCCGGAAGCGCAGCAGGCAGGCGCGGCGGATCGCATCGTGCGCGCTGAGCCCCTCGCGCCGGGCATCGATGGCGAAGTCGATCATCATGATCGCGTTCTTCTTGACGATGCCGATCAGCAGCACGATGCCGACGATGCCGTCCACCGAGAGGCTGAAGCCGCACAGCATCAGCGCCAGCAGCGCGCCCACGCCGGCCGGCGGCAGGGTCGAGATGATGGTGAATGGGTGGATGTAGCTCTCGTACAGCACGCCCAGCACGATGTAGATCACCACCACCGCGGCGATCAGCAGCCACACCACGTCGGACTGGCTGGAGGAATATTCGGCCGCCTTGCCGATGAACTCGGTGCGCACCGTCTCGGGCAGGTCGAGTTGCTCACGCACTTGGTTGATGGCCGCCACGGCCTGGGACAGCGAGTAGCCCTGGGTGACGTTGAAGGAGATGGTCACCGCCGGAAGCTGCTGCTGGTGGCTGATCACCAGCGGCGTGGTGCCGACCCGGGCGGTGGCCAGCGCCGAAAGCGGAATCGCCCCGCCGCTGCCCACGGTGATGCCGGTGTTGGCATTGCCGATACCGGTGGCCGTGGAGGAGTTGGACGAGGTCACCTGGCCCAGCGTGGTCGCATTGGTGCCCGTCAGCGCGCCGCTGCCGTTGCTGGCGATGGCCAGCTTGTTCATCAGCGCGTCCTGGGTGCGGAACTCCGGCGCCACCTCCAGCACCACGCGGTACTGGTTGAGCGCGGTGAAGATCGTGGAGATCTGGCGCTGGCCGTAGGCGTCGTAGAGCGTGTCGTCGATGCTCTGCATCGGCACACCCAGCGCGCTGGCGGTGTCGCGGTTGACGTCGATCATCAGCGCACGTCCGGCGTTGGCCGCGTTGTTGCCCACGTCCGACAACTCCGGACGCTTGCGCAGCGCGGCGGTCAGCCGCTCGGCCTGGGTCTGCAGTTCGTTGGTATCCACGTCCGAGAGCGAGAACTGATACTCGGTCGCCGCCACACGCGTATCCAGGGTCACGTCCTGCACCGGCTTGAGGTACAGCGCGATGCCCGGGATGTGGGCAACGGATTTCTGCAGGCGGGTGAGCACCTCGTCCAGGCCGTCACGGTCCCCGCGCTCCTTGAGCACGATGCTGATCTGGCCCTGGTTGAGCGTGGGATTCATGCTGCCGGCGCCGACGAACGCCGCCACGCCGGTCACCGCCGGATCCTTGCGCAGCGCGGCCGCCACCTCTTGTGTGCGCGACTGCATCTGCTCGAAGGCCACGGTCTGGTCGGCCTGGACCACGCCGGTGATTAGGCCGGTGTCCTGCTCGGGCAGCAGACCCTTGGGAATCAGGATGTACAGCGCCACGGTCAGGGCCACCGTGGCCAGAGCCACGATCAAGGTCAGCTTCTGCCGCGCCAGGACCCAGTCCAGGGTGCGCTCGTACAGGCCCACGGTGCGCGACCACAGGTTCTGCTTGCCGGCCGCGGCGGTGCGCTCATGCGCGTCGTCGCCCTCGGGCAGCTGGTCTGGCTTGAGCAGATAGGCGCACATCATCGGCGTGAGCGTCAGCGACACCAGCATCGAGATGACCACCGCGATGGACAGCACCCAGGCGAACTCGTGGAACAGCCGCCCGGTCACCCCCGGCATCAGCAGCAGCGGCAGGAACACCGCCACCAGCGAGATGGTCAGCGACAGCACGGTGAAGCCGATCTGGCGCGCACCCTCCTCGGCCGCCTCCGGCCCAGACTTGCCCTGCTCGATGTAGCGCACGATGTTCTCGATCATCACGATCGCGTCGTCCACCACAAAGCCCGTGGCCACCACCAGCGCCATCAGCGACAGGTTGTCCAGCGACATCCCGGCAAAGGCCATCACCCCGAAGGTGCCTACCAGCGACAGCGGCACGGCGATCGACGGGATCACCGTAGCCCACAGCCGGCGCAGGAACACGAAGATCACCGCCACCACCAGGCCGATGGTCAGGATCAGGGTGAACTGGACCTCGTGCACCGAGGCGCGGATGGTCTCGGTCCGGTCGGAGAACACGTCCAGCTTGACCTCGGCCGGCAACACCGTGCGCAGCTGGGGCAGCATGGCGCGGATGGCCGCCACGGTCTGGACGATGTTGGCGCCGGGCTGGCGACGGATCTCCAGCAGCACGGCCTGCTTGCCATCGGCCCAGGCCGAGAGCTGGTCGTTCTCGACCCCGTTGACCACCTTGGCCACGTCGCCCAGTCGCACCGGCGCCCCGTTCTGGTAGCGGATGATGGTCGAGGCGTAGCCGGCGGCGTCCTCGATCTGGTCGTTGGTGCCGATGCTGTAGGACTGGGTCGCCCCGTTGAGTGAGCCCTTGGGCGCATTGACGTTGGCCTGGGTCAGCGCGCTGCGCAGGTTCTCCAGGGTCATGCCCATGTTGGCCAGCATGGCCGGGTTGACCTGGATGCGCACGGCCGGGCGCACGTTGCCGGCGATGGACACCAGGCCCACGCCCGGGACCTGGGACAGGCGCTGGGCCAGGATGGAATCGGCGTAGCGGTTGACCTCGCGCAACGGCAGCGTGTCGGAGGTCAGCTTGAGGGTGACGATGGCCGCGTCGGCCGGGTTCACCCGGTTGTAGGTGGGCTGGTACGGCAGCCCGCTGGGCAGCGTGGCCTGGCGGATGGCCGACTGCACGTCCTGCGAGGCCACGTCGATGTCGCGGTCCATCGAGAACTGCAGCACGATGGTGGACAGACCGGCCGACGAGTCGGAGGTCATCATCTCCAGCCCGGAGATCTGCCCCAGCTGGCGCTCCAGCGGCGTGGTCACCAGCGAGGCCATCGTCGCCGCGCTCGCGCCCGGGTACTGCGTGTTCACCACCAGGCTGGGCGAGTCGATCTCCGGAAGGGCCGAGACCGGCAGGCTGCGATAACCCAGGATGCCAAGCAGCATCACGCCGATCATCAGCAGCGTGGTGGCGATGGGGCGGCGGATGAAGATGCTGGAGAAGCCCAAGGGAAGTCCGTCCTGTCAGATCGTCGTGGCGACCGCGCCTGCGCGGCGACCCCGCCGCGGGCGGCGGCGGGGCATGTGAATCAGCGCGGGCCGCGGCGTCCGCCGCGCTTGTCGCCCTGCATGGCCTGCTGCAGTTCCTGCTCGGTCGGCTCCGGCGGCTCCTGGCCCGGCTTGAGGGCATTGACCTTGGAGCCGGGCTTGAGCCGGAACTGGCCCTCGGTCACGACGCGCTCGCCGGCCTTCAGCCCCTTGGTGACCACGATATGGGTATCGCCCACCTCCACGCCGGTGGTGACGTCGGTCATCTTGACGGTGTTGTCGGCCTGGACCACATAGACGTAGTCGCTGTCCGGGCCACGCTGCACGGCCTGGGTCGGCACCACCAGGCCGCCGTCCAGCATGTCGACCTGCAGGCGCACGTTGACGAACTGCCCCGGCCACAGCACGTGGTCGGCATTGGGGAAGCGTGCGCGCAGGCGGAAGGTGTTGGTGTCCGCGCCGACCTGGTTGTCGACCACGTCCAGCACGCCGTCATCGGCGATCACGTGCTGGTCGGTGCTGTCCAGCGCGGCGACCTTGGCCGCGCCCTTGGCCTGTGCCTGGCGCACCACGGTCAGGTCCTGCGCCGGCAGGCTGAAGGAGGCGTAGATCGGCTCGACCTGGGTGATGGTCACGATCGTGGACCCGGTGCTGACAATGTTGCCCACGTCCACGCCACGGATGCCGGCGATGCCGTCCAGCGGGGAGACGATATCGGTGTACTGCAACTGCACCTTGGCCGCTTCCATCGACGCCTCGGCGGCGGCGACGGCTGCCTGGTACTGCGCGACCAGGTTTTTCTGGGTGTCGATGTCGGTGCGCGCGACATAGGGCGCGTACTTGGGATCGGTCAGGCGTGCGTTGGTGTCGCGCGCGGTCTGCAGCTGGGCCTGGTTCTGCTTCTTCGATGCGGCGGCCTGGTCGTAGGCGGCCTGCAGCTCACGCGGGTCGATCTTGGCCAGCAGCTGGCCCTTCTTGACCGGCTGGCCTTCGGTGAAATTCAGGCTCATCAGGCGTCCGCCGGTCTGCGGATTGATCGTCACCGTGTTGAGCGCGGTCACCGTCCCGGTCGCGTTGCGGTACACCGGCACGTTCTGTGTGGTGACCGGCTCGACGGTTACCGGAACCGGCTTGGTGCTGTCCTCGCCGCCCTGCTTGGCTTCTTCTGCCGCATGACGCTTGCCGCAGCCGCGGACTCCCACCAGCACGACCACCAGCACGACGACCGCCCCAAGGGCGATCTTCCATTTACGCGACATGCACTGACTCTCCGTAGGGGACGGTGTTGCTAGGCAACAACCATCAAGATTAGCGTCTGTGAACGCGCGTGCCTGCATGACTGATGACAGGGGCCACGCCGGATCGAGCCGTCTCGTTCAGCCGCCAGCAGGGATCGGACTGTCGGCAAGGCGTCATGCGCGCGCCGCCCCGCGCGGGTTCAGCCGTCGCAGCTGGTCAGGGTCAGTCGCTGTCCGGGCTTGAGCGCATAGGCCGGGGCTCGCAGTCCATTGGCCTTGGCCAGATCCTTGAGATCGCAGCGGAACCGGTCGGAGATGCCGCCCAGGGTATCGCCACGGGCCACGCGGTAGTGCCGCGCCTGCGCCGCCTTGGGCTTGGCCGCCTTGGGCGCACCGGTCGCCACCGTCGTTGGCACGCCGATCGGCACGCCACTGACATCGCCCACGGCCACACGCGTCGAAGGCGGCGCATCGCGCTTGATGGCCGCCTCCACCGTGGCGGTGACCAGGGTGTGGGCCAGGTCGGCATGCGGTCCCCTGACGCAGTAGCGGCTGTACAGGCTCGCCATGCGCACGCTGCCCTGCAGCGTGGTGCCGGCCGGGATCCAGTCATCGGCCTGGTAGCGCGGATTGAGGTTGCGCAGGGCGCGCATGTAGCCCTCGCGCGTGCGGCCGTTGCCCATGCAGATGGTCAGCTCGTAGATCGAGGCGGTGCGTGCCAGCTTGATCGGCGCCGGCGTGGCGTCGATGCGGGGAAAGACCAGGCCGTACTGCTTGGGGTGCAAATACAGCCAGGCCGCGGCGATGACCATGGGCACGTAGTCCTGGGTCTCGGCCGGGAACTGCGCGTACACATCGGCATCCCAGAAGCTCGCGCCGGGGCGGCTGGCGTAGATCCGCCGTGCGCGCCCTTCCCCGCCGTTGTAGGCGGCCAGGGCGAACTCGATGTTGTGGTTCAGCTCGCCCATGCGCTCGTTCATGTAGGCCGCGGCGGCCTCGGTGGCGGCGTACGGATCAAAGCGCGTATCGAACCCGGTCGCATCCATGCCCAGGCCGAAGCGGCTGCCGGTGGACGGCATGAACTGCAACAGCCCCGCCGCGCCGGCACGCGAACTCACATGGGTGCGGCCGTTGGACTCCTTGGCCATGATCCCGAACAGCAGCGCCTCGGGCAGGCCAGTGGCCTGCCAGGCCGGCAGCATCTCCGGACGCATGTTCTGATAGTTCTCGTAGCTGTCGATCAGCGCGCCGCGCATGTCGGTGAGCCAGCGCCGGATCCCGGCCTGCACTGCAGGATTGAATTCGACCATCGTGTCGAAGGGATGACGCCCATCGTCCAGCAGGCGCGCGGTCCGGGTCGAGTCGGGTACCTCCGAGCTGGCCGGCACGCTGTGGTCCTGGCCATCGTCCAGCGGATCGGTGCTGTCGCTCTCGCCGACCAGGTCATCGCCGGACACGTCGGAGGCGACGTCCACCTGCTCCTTGAGCAGGCGCTTGTAGGTGGCCAGCAGCGTGTGCATCTGGCAGCCCTTCTGCTTGGCGCAGGCGTCCAGGGTGTCTTCCATGTCCTCCAGGGCCGCATCGCTTTCGGCCTGACCCTTCGGGTCGGCGTTGGAAGTCAGGACCAGCGCGGCGTTGTAGCGCTTCTCGGCGGCCTGCATCTGCTGGGCCAGCGCCTCGGCCGCCGCCTTGTCCCGGGAGGAAATCCGCGCAAGGGCCGGTGACGCCAGGAACGACAGGGTCAGGACGGCGAACAACGGCACGGCACGGAACGGGAAGGACATCAGGCACACACGGACGCAAAGCGGTCCGGCAGGGTAGCTGCGCACGCGCGCAGGCGGCAAGGTCATCGGTCATGCGTGGGACATCCTTGGCCCTGCGGCGGACCGGTAAGGACAACTGCGCCTAGAATCGGCCCGACTCCGCGCGAGAACCTCCATGGACCCGATCCTGCTGGGCAAAGGCATCACCGACGACATCCCGGTCCACCTGCTGCCGAAGTTCGGCAACCGCCACGGCCTGGTCGCCGGGGCCACCGGCACCGGCAAGACCGTGACCTTGATGACCCTGGCCGAAGGCTTCTCACGCCTGGGCGTGCCGGTGTTCATGGCCGATGTGAAAGGCGACGTAGCGGGCCTGGCATTGCCCGGCGACGGCAGCGAGCGCGTCACCGTGCGCGCCGCGCAGATCGGCATCGACGGCTATGCCCCGGCCGGCGCGCCGACCATCTTCTGGGACCTGTACGGCAAGCTCGGCCACCCGGTGCGCACCACCGTGACCGAGATGGGCCCGACCCTGCTCGGCCGCATCCTGGAACTGAACGACACCCAGGCCGGCGTGCTGGACATCGTGTTCAAGCTGGCCGACGACCGCGGTCTGCTGCTGCTGGACCTGGCCGACCTGCGCGCCCTGCTGGGTCTGGTCGTCGAGGAACGCAAGGAGGTCTCCACCCAGTACGGACTGGTCAGTGCGCAGTCGGTCGGCGCCATCCAGCGCGCCCTGCTGCGGCTGGAGCAGGATGGCGGCGAGGGCTTCTTCGGCGAGCCGGCGCTGGAACTGCCAGACCTGATGCGCGTGGACCCGAATGGTCACGGGGTGATCGGCATTCTGGCCGCCGACCAGCTGGTGCTCAAGCCGCGGCTGTATTCGTCCTTCCTGCTGTGGCTGCTGAGCGAGCTGTTCGAGAACCTGCCCGAGGTCGGCGACCTGGACAAGCCCAAGCTGGTGTTCGTGTTCGACGAGGCGCACCTGCTGTTCGACGACGCCCCGCCGGCATTGCAGCAGCGCATCGAGCAGGTCGTGCGCCTGATCCGCTCCAAGGGCGTGGGCGTGTACTTCTGCTCGCAGTTCCCCGACGACGTGCCCGACAACATCCTGGGCCAGTTGGGCAATCGCTTGCAGCATGCGCTGCGCGCCTTCACCCCGCGCGACCAGAAGGCGGTGCGCACGGCGGCCGAGACCTTCGTCCCCAATCCGAAGCTGGACGTGGCGCGCACGCTCTCCTCGCTCGGGACCGGCGAGGCCTTGGTCTCGACCCTGCAGGACAAGGGCGTGCCGATGCCGGTCCAGCAGACCCTGATCGCCCCGCCCCGCTGCCGCATGGGCGCGATCACCGAAGCCGAACGCGCACAGGTCCGCGCCGGCAGCCCGGTCGGCATGAAGTACGACACCCCGATCAACCGCGAATCAGCGGCAGAGCGCCTGCTCGACCGTGCCGACACCGCCACCGCGCAGGCCAAGGCGCCCCCCGCCAAGCCCGACGCGCCCGATGACAACGGCTTGGGCAAGATGGCCAAGGACATGCTGTTCGGCACCGGCCGCCGTCAGGGCCTGGTCGAAGCGATGGCCAAGCAGACCGCCCGCACCGTGGGCAACCAGGTCGGCCGGCAGATCCTGCGTGGCCTGCTGGGCGGGCTGTTCGGCGGCAAAGGCCGCTGACCAGCGTTGATGACGCCTCCAAGGAGGGATCGGCAATGAAAATGAGGACGCTGGGCTTGCTCGGTCTTGCGGCGTGCTTCATGGGAATCGCTTTCGCACAGGACACCCATGTCAATGAATGGCCCAAGGCGCGGCAGCCGCAACTTACCGGCGACTACAGCGGGCAAGTCAGGGACTGGATGACCCGCGACCCGACCTGCGAATACAAGCGCGCCCGCCTGCAAATCAAGGCCGACAATCGCTATGTCCTGACCACGCGTTGCGATCGCGGCAAAGGGCGCAAGGAAACCGTGGCCGGCCCGTGGTGGATCGATGAGATCGCGGGCAGTTGCCTGATACTGAATCGAGAACCACCGCTTCGGCACGAAGACGAGCGCTGGTATGGCTTCCGGATCAGCGACGACGCGACGTCATTGAGCCAGGACGGCGGTTCATGCACCGCTGCGGACGAGCGCGACAATGGCATGATCCTCAGACGCATTCCCCAGGACGCATCATGACGCCCCGATTCCGCCCGTCCACGTTGCTCATCCCGCTTCTGCTATTGGCCGCCTGCAAGCCGGACCACACCGAACCAGTCACCGCCACCCCGCCCGCGCAGGACGCCAGCGTGCAAGCGACCCGTCCACCGCCGCTGCCGGAGACCGACGCGGTGGCCGCCGTTGACAACGCGTCGGCCGGTGAAGTCACCGACCAGGCCGGCCGGGTCATTGACGCCAAGGCGCTGGCCGGCACCTTCGAAGGCAACGGCTCGCAGCTGGAGATCGCCGCCGATGGCACCTACCGGCAGACCCTCAAGGCCGCTGGCGCCGAACTGACCAGCGACGGCACCTGGTCGTCGGCCGCGGCGGGGGTGATGCTGCTGGACCCCAACGACAAGGCCGCCCAGGACGTGCGCTTCGACGTGGTGTCCGCCGACGAACTGCGCAGCCAGGACGGGACCTACACCTTCAAGCGCGCGCACTGAGGAAACCTGCGGCAGGCGGCGCCGGAGGAGTTGCCACCCCGACGAGCGCGAGGACACAATCGGGTCTTCACAGGGGAAGTAAAAGGATTTAGCCCATGGGCCCGCGCCTGCCTCGCGCCCGCCGCCCGGCGATGCCAGAACCCTTCTGGACTCGCCTGCGCCGGTTTCCGCTCTACCCGCTCCACGGCACGGCGCTGCTCGCGCTGGTGACCTTGACGCTGTGCACGCTGAGCAGCCTGATCCCGGGAATGGGATGGCTGCTGTCCCTGGTCACCTGGGCCGCGATCTACGGCTATGCGTTCGACATCCTGCGGCACACCGCGGACGGGCGCATGGAGGCACCCGAGCTGGTCAATGCATCGTGGGACGGAAGCGTCTGGCGCCTGCTGGCGATGATGATCGCGCTGATCGTCGTGGTCGTCCTGGCCTTCGCCTTCGGTGGCCTGGCGTTGGGCTTGCTCGTGCTGGTGGCCGTCGTCCTGCTGCAGCCGGGCTTCGTCATCTCCCTGGCAATGGACGGCAGCCTCAGACGCGCCCTCAACCCGGCGGTGGCCGTCGCCCTGGCCACCCGGATCGGCTGGCCCTACTTGGCGGCCTTCGGCGTGCTGTTCGTCATGCAGGCCAGCATGCTCACCGCCAGCCGCTGGGCCAAGGGCCTGCTCCCCCCGGTGCTGGACGAACTGGCACTGGCCGCCATCACCATCTGGGGGCTGTTCGCCACGTTCCACTTCATGGGCTATCTGGTCTACCAGTACCACGAGGTCCTGGGCTATGAACCGGACGCGCACAACGACCTGGACCTGATCCGCGACGCGCCCGACCAGCGCCTGCTGGAAGATGCGGAGCTGCACATCCGCGAGGGGCGCAACGACACGGCGCTGGAGATCCTGCGTGGCGAAGTGCGTTCGCGCGCGGTGGGGCTGGAGGTGCACGCGCTCTACCAGCGCCTGCTGGCCAGCAGCCACCGCAGCGAACAGCGGCTGGAACACGCCCGCCAATACCTCAACGCCTTGCTTCAGGCCGGACAGGACCGGCAGGCCCTGGCCCTGCTGCGCGAAGCCCTGCAGGCCGATCCGGACTTTGTCCCATTGACTGTCGAGCAGGCCTGCCAGCTCGCCGCGCGTGCGCAGCTGACCGGCCAGGCCCAGCTTCAGGTCGACCTGCACCTGGCCATGCTCAAGGCCTGGCCTTCGGCGCCAGAGGCCCCACGCTGGGCGCTGGACACCGCGCTGCTGCTGGCCGAACGCTTTGGGCGCGACGCCCAGGCCTCGGCGCTGCTCGATCAGGCGCTGGCGCGCTGTGAGGACGAAGAACAACGTCGCCGACTGCTCGCCGCCAAAGCCGCGATCGATGACCTGCCCGCCGCCCCCCAGATTGCCGGGGCCTGAGCGCCGCACCGGGCGCGGTACTCAGGCGTTGTCGAGCAAAAAGCGCGCCTTGTGCGCCTGCGGGACGTCGGGAAAGCGTTCGATCAGCAGGCTCAGCAGCCGCTGCTGCCGGGCCCGGCCCTGCAGGTCGTCGTGAGCCAGCGCCACACGCAGCCACAGCCCGGCCTGATCCTCGGCGGACAGGTCCGACGCGCCTTCGAGCAGGCGCTCGGCGGCCTGCCACTGGCCCAGCGCCGCCCAGCGTTCGGCCAGGCCGGCGCGGACCTCGGCTGGCAGCGCTAGAGACTCCTGTTCCAGCACATGCACCTGGGCTGCGGCCTGGGCCTCATCCAGCGCCCGCAGCTTGAGCAGGTCGACCGCGCGACGACCCGCGCGCACCGCATCGCCGGCATTGCGCGCGACGCGATGGCGGGCCAAGGCCACCTCGAAGCGCGCCGGCTGCTCGGCGGCCAGCGCCTCCAGCAAGCGCTCGGCCTGGTCGTTCTCCATGCGTCCCATGTGGATCTGCGCGCGCCCCCAACGATCATCAGGACCTGCCGCGGTCGGCTCGACATCGTCCCGGATGAATCCATCGCGCCTGCGGCCCGCGGCCACCAGGGCAGCCCCCATCAAGGCGCCACAGAGCAGGCCGCCCGCGTGGGCGTCGAAGGCGACATGGCTGTCCCCGCTGCCGAACAGGTTGTAGAACTCCCAGCCCAGCCACGCCGGCAACAGCCAGATGGCCGGCGCCCGCACGTAATCGAACATCACCACGAACCAATAGAAAAAGCGGACCGGCTGCCGGCCCCACACCACGCAGAAGGCGCCCATCATCGCGGCAATCGCCCCGGAGGCCCCCAGTCCGGCACCGACCTCGCCCGCACGCCACAGTAGGCTGGCCGCGCTGGACCCCAGTGCCCCAAGCACATACACCGCCAGCATCAAGGTCGGGCCGATGGCCCCTTCCAGCAGGACACCGATTGCCAGCAGGAACACCATGTTGCCCAGCAGGTGCAGCACCCCGGCATGGAGGAAGGCCGAGGACAGCATCCTGCGCGGCGACCATTCGCCATGGCGCAACACATGGCGATCGGTAAACACCCGATGCATCCGCTGGTCGTAGGCGGCACGCGCCTGCCGCCACTGCGCCTGTTGGTCAGCTTCGATCAACTGGCCTTCGCGCAAGGCGCGCTGGAACGGCAGGTCGTATTGGGTGGTCTGCGCCACCGCAGCGGCCCTGGCCGGCGCAGCGAGGTCCTCCAGTGCGGCCGCCTGCGCGCCGCGGCCATGCTCGCGCAGCCAGTGCGTATAGGCGTCGCCTTCTACCTCGGCCAGGCCGGACTGTGCGTAGTAGGCGTACGCCGACGCCAGGCGCGCGGTATCTCCTGCTTGCCAGCCCACGAAGACCAGCACATTGACCAGAACCAGCAGCACGGTGGCCCAGGGCAGGTTGCTGCGGTTCAAGGGTTTGTGCAGTGGCAGGATCAACATGCGTGACGTCCTTGGTGTCATCGGCATCGGGCCGGACGCAGCTTCGACGATGGCCACGCCACGGCACAAGTGCTGCCCCGCGTAAAATCCGGACGTTCATCCATCCGATTTCACCGCATGAGCCGCTGGCGCCCGCCTGCCGAAAAAAGCACCGCCCTGATCACCCCCGCCGGCCACGCCGCACTCAAGGCCGAGCTGGAGGACCTGTGGCGCGTGCGCCGGCCCGAAGTGGTCAAGGCGCTGGCCGCCGCGGCGGCCGAGGGCGACCGCTCGGAGAACGCCGAGTACAGCTATCGCAAGAAGCAACTCGGCGAGATCGACCGCCGGGTGCGCTACCTGAGCAAGCGCCTGGAAGCCCTGCGCGTGGTCGATACCGCGCCAGCCGACCCGCAGGCGGTGTTCTTCGGCGCGCAGGTCGAGCTGGAGGACGCCGACACTGGCGAGCTGGCGCGCTACCGCATCGTCGGCCCGGACGAAACCGATGCGGCCCTGGGCCACATCAGCATCGATTCGCCGCTGGCCCGGGCCATGCTCAAAAAGCGCGTGGACGACGAGTTCGAAGCCGCCCTGCCCGGCCGCACCGGCAGCTTCGTGATCGTCGCGGTGTCCTACGCGCCCACGGCCTGAGCGCCCACACCAGCCCACCGGCGGGACGCATCGGGCACGTCGGTGCAACGGAACGCTTCGGGCGCGGGTTTAGACTTGAGCGCCCTACGTCACGTTCCGAAGAGGCTTCGCCATGGGTCAATGGATCACGCTCACCACTGCCAAGGGCCCGGTCGCGGCCTGGCAGGCCGACCCCGTCGGCACCCCGCGCGGCAGCCTGGTCGTCATCCAGGAGATCTTCGGCGTGACCCAACACATCCGCGAGGTGACCGAGCAGTACGCCGAGCAGGGCTACCTGGCCATCGCGCCGGCCTTCTTCGACCTGGTCGAGCCGGGCCTGGAACTGCCCTATGACGATGCCGGCATGAAGCGCGGCCTGGAGATCGTCGGCGAGATCGGCCTGGATGCGGCCGTGGACGTGGTGGAGATCGCCGCCAAGGCCGCGCGCACCGCCGCCGGCCACGAGAAGGTCGCCACCGTCGGCTACTGCTGGGGCGGCACCGTCGCCCTGCTCTCGGCCCAGCGCCTGGGCCTGCCGAGCATCAGCTACTACGGCGGCCGCAACGGTCAGTTCGTGGACCAGCCACTGAAGGCGCCGGTGCAGTTCCACTTCGGCGAGCAGGACGCGCACATCACCCCGGACATCGTCGATGCCCAGCGCAAGGCCTGGCCGGACATGGATGTCTTCACCTATCCGGCCAACCATGCCTTCAACCGCGACGCCAGCCCTGCGGTCTACGACGAGCCCAGCGCCAAGCTGGCCTTCGGCCGTGCGGTGGCCTTCCTGCAGGAAAACATCGGCTAGGCGCCGGGCATGACCGACTTCCAGCTCGATCCGCGCCTGGCCGCCGACAGCGTCTTCGTCGCCGATGGCCCGCTGTCGCAGGTGCGACTGATGGACGACACGCGCTTCCCGTGGCTGGTGCTGGTGCCGCGCGTGGCCGGAGCCACCGAGTGGATCGAACTGGACGGCGGCCAGCAGCGCCTGCTGCTGGCCGAGGTCAACCAGGCCGGGGCGCTGCTGCGCTCCGAGCCGGGCATCGAGAAGCTCAACATCGGCGCACTGGGCAACATCGTGCGCCAGCTCCACGTGCACCTGGTCGGACGCCACGCCGCCGACGCGGCCTGGCCCGGCCCGGTCTGGGGCAGTGGCACGGCCGTGCGCCACGCCCCCGACGCCTTGGAAGCCCAACGCGTCCGCTGGCGCGGCCTGCTGCGCTGATGACGCTGGCGTTCGAAGCCCTCGCCGACGACGCCCTGCTGGTCCGCCTGGGCCAGACCATCGATCCCACCCTCAATCGCCAGGCGCTCGCCCTGGCCGACGCGCTGCGCGAGGCGGCGCCGGACTGGTTGCGCGACGTGGTGCCCGCCTATGCCAGCGTGGCCGTGTTCTTCGATCCGGTTGTGTGGCAAGACGACGCGCATGCGCAGGTCCGGCGCTGGATCGAAGGCCATCTGGACAACAGTGCGCGCACGCTGCGCCCTCCCGCAGCGCGCGTGATCGAGCTGCCCGTCTGCTACGGCGGCGCCTACGGGCAGGACCTGGACAGCGCGGCGGCCGAACTGGAGCTATCGCCCGAATCGCTGATCGCACGCCACACCGCGGGCCGCTACATCGTGGCCATGACCGGCTTCGCGCCGGGCTTCCCTTATCTGCTGGGCCTGGACGCGGCGCTGGCCCTGCCGCGCCTGGCCACGCCACGCGCCCGCGTCCCCGCCGGATCGGTCGCCATCGGCGGCGCGCAGACCGGCGTCTATCCGCGTGAATCGCCCGGCGGCTGGCGCCTGCTGGGGCGCACGCCGCTGCGCCTGTTCGACGCCACGCGCGCCGCGCCGGCCCTGTTGGCCCCGGGCGATGTCGTGCGTTTCGTGGCGATCTCGCCGGAGCAGTTCGAGGCGTCGGGGCGGTGAGCGCCTGGGAGGTCCTCGCGCCCGGACTGCTGACCACCGTCCAGGACACCGGCCGCACGGGCTTGCGCCATCTTGGCGTGGCCGTGGCCGGTGCACTCGACCCGCTCGCGGCGTGGCTGGCCAACCGCCTGGTCGACAACCCGGTCCAGGCCGCCGTGCTCGAGCTGACCCTGCGCGGCCCGACCCTGCGCCTGCCCGCACCGGCGACGATCGCCCTGACCGGGGCCCGGATCCAGGCGCGTCTGGACGGCACGTCGATCCCGATGGGACGTCCGGTGCAAGTTCCGGCCGGCACACTGGTGTTGGGCGGGATTGGCGACGGAATCCGCAGCTACCTCGCCGTGGCCGGCGGCTTCGCGGTCACGCCGGTCCTGGGCAGCCGCAGCACCGACCTGCGTGGCGGTTTCGGCGGTCTGGAGGGGCGCGCCTTGCAGGCCGGCGACAGGCTCCCCGTCGACACGCCGTCCGCGATCCATGGACGGTTGCCGCACTGGCCGCGCTGGTGGGTCGATCCCACCCCGGCGCCGGCGCCAATCCGCTACGTTCCTAGCACCGTGGCCGCCGCGCAGGCGCTGGCCGGCACGGCCTGGCAGGCCAGCCCGCGCAGCGACCGGCAGGGGCTGCGCCTGCAGGGACCGCCGCTGCCCGACGCGCCCGGCCCCGGCCTGTCCGAACCGGTGGCCCCCGGCACGCTCCAGCTTCCGCCCGATGGACAACCCATCGCGCTGCTGGCCGATGCGCAGACCGTCGGTGGCTATCCACGGCTGGGCCACGTGATCAGTGCCGACCTGCCGCGGCTGGCCCAGCTGCGTCCCGGGCAACCCCTGTGGTTCGAGGCGGTCACCCCGGCACAGGCCCAGGCCGCCGCTTGCGAGGTGCGTGCACGCATGGCCAGAATCCGGTTGGCCCTGCACGCGGCGAGGCGATGACCCGCTCCCTGGATTTCAACTGCGACCTGGGCGAAAGCTGCGACGATGCCGCGGTCATGCCCTACATTTCCTCGGCCAGCATCGCCTGCGGCGGACACGCTGGCGACGCTGCGACCATGCGCCAGACCGTGGCCCTGTGCCTGCAGCATGGCGTAGCCATCGGTGCACACCCCTCCCATCTCGATCGCGCACATTTCGGCCGTCGCGCGCTCGACCTCACCCCGGCCCAGGCCCACGCGCTGGTGCTGGACCAGCTGCGCACGCTGCAGGCCATCGTCGACGCCGCCGGCGCCACGCTGCGCCACGTCAAGCCGCACGGCGCGCTCTACAACCAGGCCGCCACCGACCCTGTGCTTGCGCGCGCCATCGCCACGGCCGTGCGCGACCACGATCCGACCCTGATTCTCTATGGCTTGTCCGACAGCGCACTGACCAGCGCCGGCACGGCGGCCGGCCTGCAGGTCGCACACGAAGTCTTCGCCGAGCGCCGCTACGAAGCCGATGGCCGCCTGACTCCGCGCGGGACGCCGGGCGCCAGCATCGAAGACACCCCGAGCGCGATCGCGCAGGTGCGCGCCCTGCTGCGGGGCCAGGTCACCGCCCGCACCGGCGAACCTGTCGCCCTGCGTGCCGACACCCTGTGCCTGCATGGCGACCGTCCCGATGCCGCCGACTTCGCACGGGACCTGCGCGCCGCCTTGGACGAGGCTGGCTGCCGCATCGTCGCGCCGTCCAGGCACGCGCCATGAACGCCTGGCCGCTGCTGGGCATCGGCGTGGTGGTGCTGGGCTTCGTCCTGCGCTTCAACCCGCTGCTGGTGGTGATCGTGGCCGCGCTGACCAGTGGGCTGCTGGCGAAGATCGCCCTGCCCGACCTGCTGGCGCTGATCGGCAATGGCTTCGTCCAGAACCGCGCGCTGATGATGTTCCTGCTGACCCTGCCGGCCATCGGCCTGCTCGAGCACTACGGCCTGCGCGAACGGGCGCAGGCGTGGATCGTGCGTTTCCGCAGGCTGACCCTGGCGCGTTTTCAGATCGCCTACCTGGGCCTGCGCCAGCTCATCAGCATGGTCGGGCTGACCCACGTCGCCGGCCCGGCGCAGACCGTGCGCCCGCTGGTGGCGCCGATGAGCGAGGCCGCAGCCGAACGCGACCTCGGCCCGTTGCAGCCGCACGAACGCGAGCAGATCCGCGCCCATGCCGCGGCCACCGACAACATCGGTTTGTTCTTTGGCGAGGACGTGTTCGTGGCGATCGGCGCGGTGCTGCTGATCCAGGGCTTCTATGCGCGCAACGGCATCGTGCTCGAACCCCTGCATATCGCCCTGTGGGCGCTGCCGACGGCCGTGGCCGCCTTCGCTGTGCAGGCACTGCGGCTGCTGCGGATGGAGCGTCGCCTGCGCCAGGCGCGCGTCGCGGAGCGCGCCACCACGGATGGCACGCCTCCGTGCTGAAGGCCGAATATTTCTACTGGCTGGTGGCCGTGCTGCTGGTGGTCACCGCCCTGCACAACCTGCGCGCCCGACGCTGGGCGATGGGGGGCTTCTGGACCGTGCTGGCCGTGCCGTTCGCCGCCGGCGAGGCGATCCTGCAGGCGACGAAGGCGGGCGTGGCGTGGCCTGCGCAGGCCATGGGCGTGGGCGTGATTCTGCTGGGCGTGCTGGCCGCCTTCCAGCGTCTGCAGCCGCAGGGTGACAGCGAGGCCGAACGGCAGCGCCGGCAAGCCAGCGCGCAGCGCTTGCGCAACCGGCTGTTCGGCCCGGCGCTGGCCATTCCCCTGATCACGCTGGTGCTGTTCGTGTGCAGCACGTGGGTGCCCGGCCTGCAGGGGCTACTCGATCCCGGCGCGCTGACCCTGACCGCCCTGGCCGTGGCCAGCCTGGCGGCATTGGGCACGGCACTATGGGTCACCCGTGCCGCGCCAGCACAGGGCGTGCGCCAGGGCGGCCGGCTGCTGGACGCGCTGGGATGGGCGGTGGTGCTGCCACTGATGCTGGCCACGCTGGGGGGCGTGTTCGCGGCCACCGGCGTGGGCGAGGTCATCGCCACGCTGGTCGGCCGAGTGATCCCGATCGAAAGCCGCATGGCCTGCCTGCTGGCCTTCGCCGGGGGCATGGTGGTGTTCACCATGATAATGGGCAATGCCTTTGCCGCCTTCCCGGTGATGATGGCTGGTATCGGCCTGCCCCTGCTCATCCAGCGCCACGGCGCGGACCCGGCCAGCCTCGGCGCGCTGGGCATGCTGACCGGCTACTGCGGCACCCTGCTCACGCCGATGGCCGCCAACTTCAACATCGTCCCGGCGGTGCTGCTGGAACTGCGCGATCGCCACGGCGTCATCCGTGCCCAGGCGGCCACGGCTGGCGTGCTGCTGGTGTTCAACGTGGGCCTGATGGCCTGGGTGTGCTTCCGATGAGCCGCGTGCCGCGGATCCTGCTGGCCGGGTTCGAGCCGTTCGGCGCCGACCCGACCAATCCCAGCTGGGACGCGGTCGCGCCCCTGCAGGGCGAATGCATCGGCGGCCATCGCGTGGAGACCCGCTGCCTGCCGGTCGCGTTCGAGACCGCGCTGACCAGCCTGCGCCAAGCGCTGGACGCGGTGCGCCCGCGGCTGGTGGTCTGCGTCGGCCTGGCCGGCGGGCGCGAGGGCCTGTCGCTGGAGCGGGTGGCCATCAACGTCATCGACGCACGCATCGCCGACAACCTGGGCGCGCAGCCGGTGGATGCACCGGTGGTCGAGGGCGGCCCGGCCGCGTACTTCAGCGGCTTGCCGATCAAGGCCATGCGCGCCGCGCTGCAGGCACAGGGCTTGCCGGTGCACATCTCCCAGACCGCCGGAACCTATGTCTGCAACCAGGTCTTCTACGGCGCCTGCCACCTGCTGCGGCGCCGGCGGGGAGTGCGTGCCGGGTTCATCCACGTGCCGTATTCGCCGGAGCTTGCAGCAACGCACCCGGGGCAGTTCGCACTGCCCGTGGACGTGGTCACCCAGGCCCTGCGCATCTGCCTGGAGGTCGCGCTGGACACGTCCGATGACCTGGTCCTGGCCGGTGGCGCCGAGCACTGAGTCCGCGCACCTCGTCCAGCTCCGCGTGCGCTTCCGACCCGGCGCGCAGCTTCCGCCGCGGGCCGGCGCGCTGTTCCGACCGCGGACATCGCACCTGCCCACCTGCATGACAGGGAAAGTGTTGACTTGTGGCACCTGACCGCGCGCCAGCCGCGCGCGAGCATGGCGGCATCCACCAAGGAGCCACCGCCATGTCCCGTCACCTGATCCCCGCCCTGGTCCTGATCGTCCTGGGCACGCTGTTCCTGCTGGACAACCTGGGCGTGGTCGCCCTGGACGTCAGCAACCTCATCAGCACCTGGTGGCCGGCCCTGCTGATCCTGGCGGGCGTCAATCTGCTGCTGCGTCGCTACCGCGATCCCGCGCTGTGCGAACGGCGCTGAACGCAGGCGCGGCGTCGGTCAGCGCAGGCTGACCACGCGCGTCCCGGCGACCATATCGTGCAGGCAACGATGGTCGTCGCGGAAGATCATCAAGATATCCACCGCGATCAGCACCGACCCCAGGACGGGAATGACACCCGCCACCTGCACGGGGAGGACGCGCTTGAACAGCAGCGTCGAAAGCGTCGGCACCTGACCTTCCAGGTCGACGATGCGGATTCCGCAGAGCTTCTTGCCCCAGGTCTGGCCGTTGGCCATCAGCGGCTTGAACTGGATTAGCGTGAAGACCACCAAGCCGAACACCAGCCAGGGCAGCATCGTGGCCATGGGAACATGCCCACGCGTGGCGCGTACGACATCCCAGTAACCGCCCAGATACATCACCGGCCCCATGACCACCAGGGAAATCAGGCTGTCGATCACGGCCGCGCCCAACCGCGCGGTGCGCGTGGCCAGGTCGTTCGGCTGGGCGGGATCACGCGCATGCAGAGGCGCCTGCGGGCCTTGGTAGGGATTGTCGCTCTGGGTATTCATCATTCCTTCCTTGGACTGGGTTAAAAGGCTTGTCAGGTACGCGGCAGGGTGACGCCGGTCTGGCCCTGGTACTTGCCGCCGCGGTCCTTGTAGCTGGTCTCGCACACCTCATCCGACTCGAAGAACAGCATCTGCGCCACGCCTTCGTTGGCGTAGATGCGCGCGGGCAGCGGTGTGGTGTTGGAGAATTCCAGGGTCACGTGTCCTTTCCACTCCGGCTCCAGCGGCGTGACGTTCACGATGATGCCGCAGCGCGCATACGTGCTCTTGCCCAGGCATACCACCAGCGTGCTGCGCGGGATGCGGAAGTACTCCACCGTGCGCGCCAGGGCGAAGCTGTTGGGCGGGATGATGCACACATCCGACTCCACGTCCACGAAGCTGCCGCTGTCGAAGTGCTTGGGGTCGACGATGGTGGAGTTGATGTTGGTGAACACCTTGAACTCGCGCGAGCAGCGCACGTCGTAGCCGTAGCTGGAGGTGCCGTAGCTGACGATGCGATGGCCGTCGGCGTCGTGCTTGATCTGGCCAGGCTCAAACGGCTCGATCATGCCGTGCTGTTCGGCCATGCGCTTGATCCAGCGGTCGGACTTGATGCTCATGCGGTCGTGGGTTCCCGGAAGATGGCGGTGGGGCGAGGCGCGCCATTGTAGGGCCCCGGCCGGAGCCTGTCCCGGCCCGGGACCTTGCCCTGACCGGTTGGGTTTGACCCGCAGCCGGAGGGAGCGGCGCGCGGCCGCCCATCCCGCGCGGCGATGGCACGGTCGCGCAGCAAGCCCGCTCAGACCAGCGAGGCACCGATGGACATGGCCACCCGCGGCCGCTGGTCCAGCGCGTCCAGCAGCGCGCGCGCCGCTTGCCGGTAGGCCTGGGCCGCGGGCGATTGCGGCGCGGCGTGAACCACCGGTTCGCCGGCGTCGCCCTGTTCGCGGATCCGCACTTCCAGCGGCAGCGAGCCCAGCAGGGGCACGCCGTAGTGGGTGGCCATCGCCTCGCCGCCGCCCTGGCCGAACAGGTGCTCGACATGGCCGCACTGGCTGCACACGTGCTGGGCCATGTTCTCGATGATGCCCAGCACGGGCACCTCGACCTTCTCGAACATCTTCAAGGCCTTGCGTGCATCCAGCGTCGCGATGTCCTGCGGGGTGGTCACGATCACCGCGCCGGCCACCGGGATCTTCTGCGACAGCGTCAGCTGGATGTCGCCAGTGCCCGGCGGCAGGTCGACCAGGAGCACGTCCAGACCCCCCCACAGGGTGTCATTGAACAACTGAGTCAGCGCGCCGGTGGCCATCGGCCCGCGCCAGACCATGGGCGTCTCCGGGTCGATCAGCAGCCCGATGGACATCGCCTCCAGCCCGAAGGCCCGCATCGGCTCGATCGACTTGTTGTCCGGACTCTCCGGGCGCCCGGACAGGCCCAGCATCGTCGGCACGCTCGGCCCATAGATGTCCGCGTCCAGCACGCCGACCTTCAGCCCCTCCGCGGCCAGGGCCAACGCCAAGTTCACCGCCGTGGTGGATTTGCCCACCCCGCCCTTGCCGGAACCGACGGCAATGACGTTGCGGACGCGGGGATGGGGCTTGAGCGAGCCTTGCACGGCATGAGCCGCCAAATGAGCAAACGACATAAATCCAAGACCACCGCAAAAGACGCCACAGGATAACCGCTTGCACACCCTCATCCGGAAGCAAAGGACGTCGCCAGGATGATGAATGCAGCCGGCAGGCGCACAACCATTGTGTCAATGATTGCGACACATAAAAATATTTGACACATTCAGCAAGCCGTCAGCATGAGTCAACTGCTGACCAACACATGACTTGTTTCGCAGGGGATCAACATGCTTCTTCCGTTTCGCTTCGCTCTAGCTGCCGCCTTAGCCACCGCGTTCTTGCCGCTGTCCGCGGCCGGCTCAGAACCCCTTCCGATTGAGGATCTGGCGAGGCTGCCGGCTCTCCAGTCAGTTTCCATGAGTCCGGATGGTCGACATCTTGTTGGTCTGATTCCAGCTCCTAGCGACCCGGACCAGACCGCATTGGCGACATGGGATATCGGCAAGCTATCGTCCGGTCCCACAGTGGTCACGCCATCCGGTGACCGGATGAAGTTCGTTCAGGCCGTCGCCCTCAAAGCGGGCAAACTTTTAGCAGTTTCCCGGCAGGAATGGACTGGTCAGCTGGGAGGATGTGGCGAAGGCAGCACCTATGGAGCAACCAAAACCTTCGTCTCAAAGGCCTATATCGCTGGCTTCGAGCAGAAGGACTTTACCGAGGCATTCGCAGACAACACACGCAAGCTCGGCGTCAGCCAGCAGACACTGCGCTGCCTGGAAATCGGAGGCACTGCCTCGCTTGTAAGCGATCTTCCACAGGATCCGGAGCGGGTCATAATTCAGCAGTTGAGCGGCACTTCGCTGGTTGCCAACTACTACCTTTACGATCTGAAGACCGGGGAGACCGAGCTACTGTTCAAGGGCGGAGCTCGCGCGACTCCAGCATTGTTCGACCCACGAACTGGCAAGGTTCTGGCAAAGGCGCAGATCGAGGCGATCGGGGATGACTACGAACAGCAAATTCTCCTGCTGGATCCCAAGACCGGTGAGTTCTCGGTCCAGTCTCCGCTGACCACGAAGCTCTCAGACCGCTACACCGTTGACGTCGTCGGAGTTGAGGACGGCACCGGCAAGTACTACGTCCTCACCGACCTGTTCTCCGATCAGGTGCAGGCCCGCTTGTATGACCCGACCAGCCATAGGTTCGACAAGGAGCCTCTTGTCGCGGATGCCAAGTTCTCGATCAATGCACTGGTATTCGGTACCCAACCGAGCAACTTCAACAAGATCGTTGGGTTTGTCGTAGGTGGACCAGCCAACGAGACGGTCTACGTCGATCCATCTCTCAAAACTGTTCAGGAAAGTCTAAAGGCCGCATTCCCTGGGCAGTCTGTGACGTTGGGGCGTTACACGGAGGACCTGTCAAAGGTGCTCTTTACAACTGAAAGCGCCGACACCCCTCCGAGCTATCACCTCCTTCTGGATGGCAAGCGCGTGGTCACCATCGGGGCGTCTCGCCCTTGGGTGGCCAAAGGAAATGTTGGGGAAGAACGTTGGGTGACCTACACAGCTCGCGACGGTCGACAGATCCCCGCCATTCTTGACCTGCCTCCCGGATACCACTCTGGTTCAAAGCCAGTGGCGGCAGTTGTGATGCCGCACGGCGGGCCTTGGGCGAGAGACTACATGGGGTGGGATGTCACTGGCTGGGTTCCCATGCTCACTTCGCGGGGATATGCGGTGCTGCGCCCTCAATACCGGGGCTCAAGTGGCCTTGGCCGTGACCTATGGCTGGCCGGCGACGCACAGTGGGGCCTGAAGATGTCAGACGACAATGACGATGGCGCAGCATGGCTCGTCTCCCAGGGCATTGCCGCCAAGGACCGTATCGCCATCTTCGGCTATTCGTACGGTGGCTTTGCAGCCGCCGCTGCGACGGTGCGCAAGCCATCACCTTTCCAGTGCGCGATCGCCGGAGCTCCCGTTACCAACCTTGGCCGGCTAGGCACAAGCTGGAGTGACAACCGACTGCAGCGCATTCTCCAGGGTCAGACGGTCAAAGGGATGGACCCGATGCGGAACACTGCGGATGCCAACATCCCGCTGCTGACGTTCGTGGGAGACCGAGACGTCCGGACGCCGTCCTTTCATGCCCAGGGATTCTACGAGGCTGTCAAAGATCGCGTCCCCGCGAAGTTCGAGCTGATTCCCGATCAATCCCACAGCCTGCCTTGGTATCCAAGGCAACAGCGCGCAACGCTGGCGCTGATAGAAAGCTTCCTTCGTAACGACTGCGGGCCCGGAGGACTTTAACGCCTGTCCTCATTGTCACATCACGACATTGTGTGACGGCTATTGCAATGCGGTGACGAGGGAGTTAAATTCGATTAACCGATCCGTAACGACGGTTTAACTTCTTATTTTTCAAGGGGATACAGATGTCGAGTTTTCACCAGAAGGGCTTTCGGCGACTGCCACTGACCCTCGCGGTCGTCGCCGCACTGCAGGTTGTGCCTGCATTTGCCCAGGAACAGAGCGACGCGCAAAGCACGGAAGAAGCCTCCCAGGAAGCCAAAAAAGCCAAGGATCTGGACACCGTGACCGTGACCGGTTCGCTTCTGCGCCGCCCCGAGTACGAGACCACCTCTCCCGTCCAGGTGATTGAGGTCGACACCGCTGTCGCGGCTGGTCAATTCGACACTGCGGACTTCTTGCAGACCTCTGCCGCGGCGGCAGGTTCGACGCAGATCAACAATCAGTTCGGTGGGTTCGTCGTCGAAGGCGGCACCGGTGTGCAGACCGTTTCGCTCCGCGGCCTGGGCGCCAACCGCACATTGATCTTGCTCGACGGCCAGAGACCTGGCCCGGCAGGCACCCGGGGTCAGGTCGGCGCATTCGACTTGAACGTCATTCCCCAGGCCTTGCTGCAGCGCATTGAGATCGTCAAGGACGGCTCGTCCTCGATCTATGGCTCTGATGCCGTTGCGGGCGTGGTCAACCTGATCACAAAGAAAAGCTTCGACCGTCCCGAAATGACGTTCCAAATGAGCATTCCGGAAGAAGGCGGTGGCGAGCAGTTCGCTGCCTCCATTGCCAACGGCTGGAACTTCGAGAACGGCAGCATCGTCGCCGGCGTTCAGTGGGATAAAAGTAACGCTGTGACGCGCGGCGACCGCGACTTTTTCCGCTGCTCGGAGGATCTGGTATTCGGCACCGATGGCCAGCGCATTGACCGGGAAGATCGCTCTGTCCTGGCGGGCACGAAGTTGGCCGGGTGCAACAACCTGTACGCGAACACCATCATCGATTACTTCAACGCGAGCACTATCCGCTACGTCCCCTCGCCGGACGGCAGCACGATCGGGCCGTTCCCGGGTTACCGTCCGCGCCCGTATCCCACCCAGAACTACGCAAATTCGCCGCAGGCCTATTACGAAGACGTGCTGAACTTTGATTTCATGGACAAGGATGAAGTCATCAACCAGCGCAAGCGGATCAGCCTTTATGGCGCCACTGACTTTGGTTTCGAGGCGTTCAACTGGAAGACCCAGTGGCTCTATAACCGCCGCGAGACCAGCACGCACTCGTACCGCCAGTTCTTCCCGGTCGTCTACAACGAGGCCGACGACAACTACTACCAGCCCATCATGCCGTTTCCGAGCAATTCGAAGCAGACGGTGGAATATTTCTACGGCGCCACCAAGTTCGACGGGCTGTTCAAATGGACCGATAGCTGGGGCTGGGAGGCCAATGCCACTTACACCCGTAGCGACGGGGACTACGAGGGATTGGCGATCGACGCAAGCCGCACGGGCGATCTGACCCTGGACGATAGCGGCGAAGCCTCCGTGAACTACTTCGATCCGGGCATCCTGAGCGGCAGGAACATGGCCGACCTGGTCAATGCCATTGGCGCCAGGACAAAGGGCAATACGGTCTACGACCAGGCCACGGTCAATGCAATCATTTCGGGCAACTTGTTTGCGCTTCCCGCTGGTGATGTCGCCGCCGCGTTTGGCGTGGAATACCGCCACTACAGCATTGATGACCAGCCCGATGAGCTGTCGCAGAACGGAATGCTGTGGGGCTCCAGCTCGGCGACGGTCACCAAAGGCACCGACAACGTCCGCGAGGCCTTTGCCGAGATTGACGTCCCGTTGCTGAAGGACATCCCGGGTATCGAATCGCTGTCGGTCAACCTGTCCGGTCGCGTATTCGACTACAACTCGGTCAATGACTCGGACAACGTGTGGAAGACTGGCCTGAACTGGCAGATCACCCCGTGGGCGCGCGTTCGCGGCACCATCGGCACTTCCTACCGCGCGCCGGGACTGTATGAGCTCTATCTGGGCGATCAGAGCGGATTCCTGTCGCAGACCTCGATCGACCCCTGCATCCTGTGGGGCGATAGCAGCAATGATTTCCTTCGCAACAACTGCGCAGCTGCTGGTATTCCGGCGGACTACGCGGCCTCCGGCGGATCGTCGGCGACCGTCTATTCTGGCGGCGGCAAAGGTTTCCTGGTGCCGGAAACTTCCAAGGCAAAGACCCTGGGCTTGGTCGTCACTCCGACCGGCACCAACCTGAGCGTCGCGCTGGATTACTTCGACTACCAGATCAGTGACGAGATTGGTCAGCTGGACAGCTATGACATCTTGTTTGGCTGCTACGGCTCACCGGTCTATCCAAACAGCTTCTGTGAGTTGTTCGAGCGCAATGCACCAGATGCGGCTGCAAATCCGAACATGATCACCACGATCCAGAACACCTACATCAACATCAACAAGCAGCGTACCCGCGGATACGACCTGCAGGTGAACTACGACAACGACTTCTCATTCGGCAAGGTCTCGCTGGATGCGCAGGTGACCTACACGATAGAGGACGTCTACCAGCTGTTCGATAGTTCCGCCGAGAGTGGTACGACCACCGAAGATCAGGTCGGCTATATCGGCCGTCCCAAGACCGTGGGTATTGCCAATGCAAGTCTGGAACGCGGCGACTGGACTTATACCTGGAACACCCAATACGTGAGCTCGACGATGAATCGCGACCTTGATCCGACGTTTACCTACCAGGGTTACGCCGGTGCCACTCGCGACATCAAGGCTGGCTGGCAGCTTAGGCACGCCGTGTCCGTGGGATATGAGCAGGGCGACTGGGGCATCTTGTTCGGTGTTCGCAATCTGACCGACAAGGATCCGCCACTGATGTCCACCGGCACTGCAACCCGGTATGGCAACGTCCCGGCATTTGCTACTCAGTACGACTGGTTTGGCCGCACGTACTTCGTGCGAATGAACTACAAGTTCTGAGCATAGGCATCGAAAGGAGTACTGAAGAAGGGTGGCGAAAGCCACCTTTCTTCTTTCATGGCTGACCGGAGAGTCACCCGGACCTCCCACCACACGCCCCAGTACGGTATAAGGACGGCAGACACCGATCCCTGGGAGGGGACCATGCGCAAGACCATCCTGATGTTGTCCATGCTGGCCCTGGCCAGTGCCGCCTCCAGCGCGCTGGCCGCCGACGGCGCGATCGGCCGTTGGAAGACCATCGATGACAAGACCGGCGACACCAAGTCCATCGTGGAGATCACCAAGGCCACCGATGGCAGCCTGACCGGCAAGGTCGTGGAGATCCTGAAATCCGACCACGGCCCGAATCCCACCTGCGATCAATGCACCGGCGAACGCAAAGGCAAGCCGATCAAGGGCATGACCATCCTGTGGGGCCTGACTCCGGACGGCACCAACGAGTGGGCCGGCGGCACGATCATGGACCCGGCCAACGGCAAGACCTACAAGTCCAAGATGGAACTGCAGCCCGGGGGCACCAAGCTGGATGTCTCCGGCTGCATCATGTTCATCTGCCGGGCGCAGACCTGGGTGCGCGAATAACGCCCGCCACCGGCTCCGCGCAATCCAAGCCCGGCTCCGGCCGGGCTTTTTCGTGCCCGGAGGGCCTCGGACCGGCATGCGATAATCACGACCCCCTCGTCCCGCTGTCTTCCCATGACCCGCACCGCGCTCGTTTCCAATGCCCTGCCCTACGCCAATGGCCCGCTGCACCTGGGCCATCTGGTGGGCTACATCCAGGCCGACATCTGGGTGCGGGCGCGACGCATGCGCGGCGACAACGTTTTCTACGTCTGCGCCGACGATACCCACGGCACGCCGATCATGCTGGCGGCCGAGAAGGCTGGCGTCACCCCGGAAGCCTTCATCGCCAACATCCAGGCCAGCCACGAGCGCGACTTCGCCGCCTTCGGCGTGGCCTTCGACCACTACGATTCGACCAACTCGCCGGTCAACCGCGAGCTGACCGAGCAGTTCTATCTCAAGCTCGAGCAGGCCGGACACATCAGCCGCCGCAGCGTGGCCCAGTTCTACGACCCTGCCAAGGGCATGTTCCTGCCGGATCGCTATATCAAGGGCATCTGCCCCAACTGCGGCAGCGCCGACCAGTACGGTGACAACTGCGAGGTCTGCGGCGCCACGTATTCGCCGACCGATCTGAAGGAGCCCAAGTCGGTGATCTCCGGCGCCACGCCGGAGCTGCGCGACTCGGAGCACTTCTTCTTCGAGGTCGGGCACTTCGACGGCTTCCTGCGGCAGTGGCTGGCAGGCGATGTCGCCCTGCCCGGGGTCAAGGCCAAGCTGCGCGAGTGGCTGGATGCCGAAGGCGGCTTGCGTGCCTGGGACATCTCGCGCGATGCGCCCTACTTCGGCTTCGAGATTCCGAACCAGCCGGGCAAGTATTTCTACGTGTGGCTGGATGCGCCGATCGGCTACCTGTCCTCGTTCCGCAGCCTGTGTGCTCGGACCGGTGAAGACTTCGCCGCGCACCTGGTCGCAAGCACCCAGACCGAGCTGCACCATTTCATCGGCAAGGACATCGTCAACTTCCACGGCCTGTTCTGGCCGGCGGTGCTGCACGGCACCGACCACCGCGCGCCGACGCGCCTGCACGTCAATGGCTACCTGACCGTGGACGGGGCCAAGATGTCCAAGTCGCGGGGCACCTTCATCATGGCCCGCACCTATCTGGATGTCGGGCTGGAGCCCGAGGCGCTGCGTTACTACTTCGCGGCCAAGTCCTCCGGCGGCACCGACGACCTGGACCTGAACCTGGGCGATTTCATCGCCCGCGTCAACGCGGACCTGGTCGGCAAGTTCGTCAACCTGGCCAGCCGCTGCGCCGGGTTCATCGGCAAGCGCTTCGACGGCAAGCTCGCAGACGCCCTGCCCGATGCGGCGCAGTACCAGCGCTTCGTTGAAGCATTGGCGCCGGTGCGCGAGGCCTACGAGCGCAACGATCCGGCCGCCGCCATCCGCCAGGTAATGGCGCTGGCCGACGAGGCCAACAAGTACATCGACGACCACAAGCCGTGGGTGATCGCCAAGCAGGAAGGGGCGGACGCCCAGTTGCAGGCGGTCTGTACCCAGGGCCTGAACCTGTTCCGCGTGCTGGTCGCCGGCCTCAAGCCGGTGCTGCCCCGTGTCACCGCCGAGGCCGAGGCCTTCCTGTCCGCGCCGGTGCTGGGCTGGGAGGAGCTGGCCCAGCCACTGACCGCGCACGTCATCCAGCCGTATACCGCCCTGTTCACCCGCATTGACCCGAAACTGATCGACGCCATGACCGACGCCTCCAAGGACACCCTCGCCGCCGCGCCCGCCGCAGCCCCCGCCAAACCGCAGGAAAAGAAGCAGGCCGCCGCGCCGGCACCCGCAGCGGCAACTGGCGATGGCCCGGCCACCATCGGCATCGACGAGTTCGCCAAGCTCGACCTGCGCATCGGCAAGGTGCTGGTGTGCGAGTTCGTGGAGGGCTCGGACAAGCTGCTGCGCTTCGAACTGGATGCCGGCGAGCTGGGCAAGCGCCAGATCTTCTCCGGCATCCGCGCCAGCTACGGCGAGCCAGACAAGCTGGTCGGCCGCAGCGTGGTGTTCATCGCCAACCTGGCGCCGCGCAAGATGCGCTTTGGCATCAGCGAAGGGATGATCCTGTCGGCGGGTTTCGACGGCGGCGCGCTGGCGCTGCTGGACGCCGACGCAGGCGCGCAGCCCGGCATGCCGGTGCGCTGACCGCGCAACGCCCGCAAGCGCCTTCACACCTCCAGCTGATGCGCACCGCGTAGAGTCGGCCGAGCACCTTGCGCCCCGCTTCCATGCCCTCAGCGCCTTCGAGTCCCGATGCCAGTCCGCGATCCCAGCGTGCGCTGATCGGACTGAACTTCTTGATCGCCGATGTGCAGGACGGGCTTGGCCCGTTCCTGGGCGTTCAACTGCAGGCGCTGGGCTGGCAGGCCGGGGCCATCGGCCTGGCGATGACCGCCGGTGGTATCGCCGGACTGCTTGGCACGGTCCCGGCCGGCGCGCTGGTGGACGCCACCCGGCGCAAGCGTGCGGTCGTGGCGCTCGCCTGTCTGCTGACCGTGGCGAGCAGTTGCCTGGTGCTGGTGTCGCATGCCTTTCCGGTGGTGGTCGCCTCGCAGGTGGCCAGCGGCCTGTGCGGGGCGATCATCGGTCCGGCGCTGACGGGATTGACGCTGGGCCTGGTGCGGCAGGCCGGGTTCGAACGGCAGATGGCGCGCAACCAGGTGGCCAACCATGCTGGCAACGTCATGGCGGCTCTGGTCGCCGGCTATCTGGGCTGGAAGTTCGGGCTGGTGGCCGTTTTCGCGCTCCTGGGCAGCTTTGCGCTGCTGGCCACCGTCAGCCTGTGGCTGATCGACCCACGCCAGATCGACCACCAGGCCGCGCGCGGCAGCGAGATGGCCGGCGAAACGGCGCAGCCCGCGCAGGCGTTACGCTGGCGTGCGCTGCTGCGACAGCGCACGCTGCTGTTGCTGGGCATCGCCTTGCTGTTCTTCCACCTGGGCAATGCGGCCATGCTGCCGCTGTATGGCCAGGCGGCGGTGGCCACGCATGCGGCCAACCCGGCGGTATTCACCGCCGCGACGGTGATCATCGCTCAACTGGTGATGGTGCTGGCCTCGCTGGCGGCGATGCGGCTGCTGCCGCGCTATGGGCATTGGTGGGTGCTGCTGATGACCTTCGTCGCCCTGCCGCTGCGCGGGCTGGTCGCGGCCAGCACGCTGGGCTCGATGTGGGGTGCCCTGCCGGTGCAGGCGCTGGATGGCATCGGGGCCGGTCTGCAGAGCGTGGCGGTGCCGACGACCGTCGCCAGCCTGATGCGCGGGACCGGGCGCACCAACGCCGCGCAGGGCATGGTGATGACCCTGCAGGGCGTGGGCGCCTCGCTCAGTCCCGCGCTGGGCGGCTGGATCGCACAGAGCTGGAGCTATCGCGTCGCCTTCCTGGCGCTGGGCAGCGTGGCGGTGCTCTCCCTGGTGCCCTGGTTGCTGCCCGGCATGCGAACCGCTGCGCGAGACGCGATCGCATGACGCCCTGGCTGGTCTGGGCGACGACGGCGGCGACGGTGGGCTGTGTGGTGACGCGCCCCGGCCGCCTGCCCGAATGGGTCTACGCCGTGGCTGGCGCGCTGGTCGTGGCGCTGGCCGGCGCCCTGCCGTGGATGGATGTGGGCCATGCGGTGGGCGAAGGCCTGGATGTGTACCTGTTCCTGGCCGGCATGCTCCTGCTGTCCGAACTGGCGCGCCGCGAAGGCCTGTTCGACTGGGTCGCGCAGTTGGCGGTGCGACATGCACGCGGATCGGGGCGGCGCTTGTTCGCGCTGGTGTTCGCCACCGGGGTGGTGGTGACGACGTTCCTGTCCAACGATGCCACCGCCGTGGTGCTGACCCCCGCGGTCATCGCAGTGGCACGCAAGGCGCGCGCGCCGATGCTGCCGCTGTTGTTCGCCTGCGCCTTCGTCGCCAACGCGGCCAGCTTCGTGCTGCCGATCTCCAACCCGGCCAACCTGGTGATGTTCGGCACGCACATGCCGCCCTTGCCGCAGTGGCTGGTGCGGTTCGGGCTGCCTTCGCTGGTCGCCATCGTGCTGACCTTTGCGGTGTTGGCCTGGAGCCAGCGGCGCGCGCTGGCCGGCGCGGTCTCCACGGACGTTCCGCTGACGCCGATCAACGCCCACGCCCGGCTGACGCTGTATGCCCTGGGCGCGACCGCGCTGGTGCTGATGCTGGCGTCGTGGCGGAACTGGCCATTGGGCTGGCCGACCGCGGTGATGGCCGCGCTGGCGGTGCTGGCCGTCTCGCTACGCGGTCGCAGCGCGCCGTGGCCGGTGCTGACCGGCGTCAACTGGGGCGTGCTGCCGCTGGTGGCCGGGTTGTTCGTGCTGGTCGAGGCACTGCGCCAGACCGGCCTGGTGGCGACGCTGGCCAGCCTGCTGCGCGACCAGCTCCAGGCCGGCACGCCCCAGGCCACTTGGATGATCGCAGTCGCCACGACCATCGCAGGCAACCTTGCCAACAACCTGCCGGTCGGGCTGCTGACCAGCGCCACACTGGCCCAGGCCTCACCACCAGAAGTGGTGCGCGACGCCGCGCTGATCGCGGTGGACCTGGGCCCCAATATCGCCGTCAGCGGTTCGCTGGCGACCCTGTTGTGGCTGTCGATCCTGCGCCGTGAGGGCGAGCACGTGGGCTTCTTCCAGTTCCTGCGCCTGGGTCTGCTGGTCACCCTACCCGCGTTGGCCGCGGCGATCACCGTGCGGCTGGCGCTGGGCTGAAGGTATTTCAAGGATCACGATGCAGCTGGCGCTTTTCGACTTCGACCACACGCTGACCACGCGCGATACCTACGCGGGCTTCCTGCGCCGCATCGCCACGCCGGAGCAACTGGCGCGGGCGAAGTGGAACGTGGCCCCTTGGCTGCTGGCTTACCGGGCCAGACTGATTTCGGCCGCGTCGATCCGCGCGCGGGTCACGCGGATTGGCTTCGTCGGCCGCAGTCTGGACGATGTCCATGACGCCGGCGCGCGGTATGCCGCGCAGGTGCTGCCAGGGCTGATTCGTCCCGATATGCGCCACGCCCTCAAGACGCACCTGCAGCGTGGCGACACCGTCGTGGTGGTCTCGGCCTCCTTGGACGCGTATCTGCAGCCCTGGTGTCGCGCCGAAGGACTGGAACTCATCTGTAACCGGCTGGAGAGCCGTGCCGGCCTCTGCACGGGGCGTTACGACATCGCCGACTGTGGCCCGCGCAAGGTGGAACGGATCCAGGCGCAGTACGATCTCACCGCGTTCGACCGCATCCACGCCTACGGCGACAGCGCCGAAGACAAGCCCATGCTGGCGCTGGCGCACGCGCGCTGGTATCGCGGCCGCCGCGTCTCCTGACCCAAGTTACCCTGACCCCACACCGCGCAGCCTTCGCCACGCATGACCAACGCCCCGCTCTCTCTCGCCGACCGCCTCGACCGTCTGCTGCCGCAGACCCAATGCGGGCAATGCGGCTTCGATGGCTGCCGGCCCTATGCCGAGGCGATGGCGCGTGGCCAGGCCGGCGTGGAGCGCTGCCCGCCGGGTGGTGATGCCGGTGCACGTGCCCTGGCCCGATTGCTCGACGTGCCCGCGGTGCCATTCGACCGCAATCGTGGTCAGCACCTGCCGCCGCAGGTGGCGCTGATCGTCGAAGCCGACTGCATCGGCTGCACCAAGTGCATCCAGGCCTGTCCGGTGGACGCCATCATCGGCGGCGCCAAGTTCATGCACACCGTGCTGGAGGACCTGTGCACCGGCTGTGGCCTGTGCGTCCCGCCGTGCCCGGTGGACTGCATCGAGATGATCGCGGCGGACGCACCCGCCGCCTGATTCACTCGCCGACCGGCGCGCCGCCCTGCGCCAGCAGGTCGCGCAGTTCGTCGACCATCGCCCCGTAGCGCTTCCAGCGCTGCAGCGAACTGCGGTAGATCTTCGAGCGCAACTGCACCTCCAAGGAGCTTGCGCTGCGGGTCATGGGCTTGCCTTGCAGGTGCTGCAGATCCGCTCCACCGCGTACCCTTTCGCGCGCAGCTTCTCGACGACGCCGTCGGGGCCGAGCAGATGCAGTGCGCCCACGACGACCAGGGTGTCATCGTCACCCGGACCTTCGAGGCGCTGGGCCAGCTTCGGGACCCAGGCGTCGTTGCGCGCCACGTTGATGCGCTGATAGAGCTGCGGGTACTCGCGCTTCATGTCGGCGGCCATGCCGTCACGCAGGGTGGCAATATCGCCGTCACGCCAGGCGTCATGCAGGCGCGCGCTTTCGGCCGCGCCGGTGGCGCCGGCGTCGTCCAGGGTCTCGGCCAGGTACTGCTCCTGCTCGAGTAGGGTCATGCCATCGAGCATGTCGATCTGCTGCTGGCCGCGCTCCAGACCGGTGACGGGCTTGCCAGCCTGACGCGCCATCTCGATGAAATGCACGTCCAGGCCGAGCTTCGGGTCCAACCCCTGCGCCACCATCTCCTGCAGGCTGACGCTGATCGCCACCAACCAGGGCTCCAGGTGCTGGAAGCCCTCCACCGGCAGGTTGTGCGCGTGCGCGTAATCCACCAGCGCCTGCCAGGTCGACGGGTTGAGGCGCTGCTCCAGCGTCTGGCCATCTGGCAGCCGCGCGGCGGCGTACATGGCCTGGCCTAGCGCAGGCGAAGACAGTTCGTCACCGGACAGTTCCAGCACGAGCTGCTCGGCATCGGCAAAGGCGGCGTCCACGTCCGCAGACAGGGGGTAGTCATCGGGCTTGAGCAGATGAAAGGAGCCCAGCAGGTACAGGGTGTGCTGACCGTGGGTCACCTTCCACAACAGCGGCACCGGTGGCGCGGCACTGGCCAAGAGCGGCACGCAGGCCAGACACAGGCCCAGCCACAGGCGCAGGCCGCCACCCCGCCAGCGGGTCACGACGCTGTTCAAGAGGACTCACCGCCCACCGGCCCGGTGTACATCTTTTCGCCTGCGTCGATCGTCAGGTCCAGACGATTCTGCGCCGGCGGCAATGGGCAGGTAGCGAAGCGGGTGAACACGCACGGCGGGTTGTAGGCCCGATTGAAATCCAGCGTGACCGTGCCATCGGCGGCCGGCGCGGCGGTGTCCAGGAAGCGCCCGGCCGGGTACGAGCCGTGCCCGCTGGTGCGATCGGCCAGGACGAAGAACAATCCGCCCTCGTCCCCTTCCATCGCCGTGAGCTGGTAGGCCTTGCCATCGTGCTCGAAGCTGACAATGCCCGGGCTGGGCGCGGCCACGGTGTTGCCGACCATGTCGACGAAGGTGAGCGTGGTACCGGCCGGGCTGGGCGTGAAGTGGCCTTCGATACGCCAGGCCGGGCTTGGGGTGTAGTAGTCGATCTGGGTGAACTGCAGGCGCGCGGCGGCGTCGGCGCTCTTGATCCGCAGTCCGTAGCGCTCGCCGCGATGGATCAAGGTCATCTGGTCCGCGCCGCCGCTGAAGCCGATCACCGTCGGTTGACCGGACTGGTCGTCCACCAGGCGGATGCGCCGCTTCAGCGGCTGGCCGTCCGCGGTGACCATCACGCCGCGCTCGGGCGTGAAGTACACCTTGTCTCCCTGCTGCTGGACCAGGCCCAGCTTGGGCGGCCCGACCTCCAGCACGATCCCACTACCGGTCCCGCTGCCGATGTAATGCGACTTGAGCTCGAGCCAGTGCAGCCCGACCAGGCTGGTCCAGCCATCGGGCGCCAGCAGGGCCTCGCGCCGTTGGGTCCTCCACACCGCGTTGTCGGCCAGGAAGTCGACATCAGAAGGCGCCTGCCGCTGCACGGCCGGGGCCGGGGGCTCGCTGCAGCCGGCCAGCAGTACGGTGACCAGCAGCAGCCCACGAACGGCCACGGTTGGAATCATCAACGCCCGCGCAGGAACCATTTGTCGATCTCGGCCAGATTGAAGTGCGCCCAGGTCGGGCGTCCGTGATTGCACTGCCCCGAGCGCTCGGTGATTTCCATGTCGCGCAGCAAGGCGTTCATTTCGGGAACGGTGAGCTTGCGGTTGGCACGCACGGCGCCATGGCAGGCCATCGTCGAGAGCAGTTCGTCGCGTGCGGCCGCCACGCGCCGGGTCTGGCCGTGCTCGCGCAGGTCGGCCAGCACGTCGCGCAACAGCGCGCCAGGCTCGGCATGGGCCAGCAGGGCCGGAACGCTGCGCACGCTCAGGCTCTGCGGACCGCTGCGGGTGACATCGAAGCCAAGCTGGGTCAACGTCGCGGTTTCGCGCTCGGCGACATCGGCTTCGCGCTCGGCCACCGCCAGAGTCATCGGCACCAGCAGCGGCTGCGAAGTCAGGCCAATGCCATCGTGCGCGGTCTTCAGGCGCTCGTAGCCGATGCGTTCGTGGGCGGCATGCATGTCCACCACGATCAGGCCTTCGGCGTTCTCGGCCAGGATGTAGATGCCGTGCAACTGGGCCACCGCATAGCCCAATGGTGGGATCCCGCCGGCCGAATCGTTGGCCGGCATCTGCATCGGCGCCGGCTGCGCGGACTGGCTGGTCGGCGGTGCCGCATACAGGGCCGCGTAGGCGCTGGGCGCGTCAGCCACGCGCAGGCCCAGCGGCGACTGCTGGTGCCCGGTCCACTGCAGATGCTGCGGCACCGTCGCCGGTGCTGGCGTGCCATAGGCGGCCTGGGCGAAGGGCATCGGTGCCGCTGCAGGCAGGCCCTCGGCCGGCACCGCACCGGCACCGATGCCCGCACGCGTGCCGGCCAACGCCTCCTGCAAAGTGCGATAGACGAAGTCGTGGATCATCCGCGACTCACGGAAGCGGACCTCGTGCTTGGCCGGATGCACGTTGACGTCCACTCGCGCCGGGTCCAGCTCCAGGAACAGCACGTACGCCGGCTGGCGCCCGTGGTAGAGCACGTCCTGATAGGCCATCTTCACCGCATGGGCGATGTTGCGGTCGCGCACGGCGCGCCCGTTGACGTAGACGTACTGCTGGTCGGCGCTGGCGCGTGAATACGCCGGCTGCGCGATCCAGCCGTGCAGGCGCAACCCGGCCCCGCTGTGTTCCACGCGCAAGGCGTGCTGGGCGAACTCCTCGCCGAGGGTTTCATGCAGGCGCAGCACCGGCTCGCTCGCCCCGTCGCCCTTGTAGCGACGCGACGGCCGGCCGTTGTGCGACACGCGTAATTCCACATCCGGACGCGCCAGGGCCAGAGAGCGCAACCACTCCTCGATATGTCCCAGTTCGGTGCGCTCGGCGCGCAGGAACTTGCGCCGCGCCGGCACGTTGTAGAACAACTCGCGGACCTCGACGGTCGTGCCAGGCGCCTGCTGTTTGGGCGCGACTTCACCGACGCGGCCGCCTTCGACCTGCAGGCCGTGGCCATGCGCGTCCTGTGGCCGCCGCGAACTCAACGAGAATCGGCTGACCGAAGCGATCGACGGCAGCGCCTCCCCACGGAAACCGAGCGTGGCCACGGTCTCCAGATCATCGAGCGAGGCGATCTTGCTGGTCGCGTGGCGGGACACCGCCAGCGGCAGTTCCTCCGGGGCAATGCCGCCGCCGTCATCGCGGATCCGGATCAGCCGCGCGCCGCCCTCTTCCAGGTCGATTTCGACCCGGCGTGCGCCGGCATCCAGCGCGTTCTCAACCAGTTCCTTGACCACCGAGGCAGGTCGTTCGACCACTTCGCCGGCGGCGATCTGGTTGATGAGGGTATCGGGGAGCTGGCGGATCGGCACGGGCGAGGATGGCGCTGGAAGCGCGAGTGAAACCAGCCCCGATGATAGCCGAGGCACCTGCCCGACTTCAGAATCCGACGCGCCTCAGGGCGATCCGCCACCCGCCGTCACACCGCCGTTGTCGGCCAGCGCGGCCTGCGCACGGGCGGCGAACAGCGTGCCTGGCGGCGGCTCACGCGAGAAATAGGTTTCCACGCCGCCCAGGATGGCCGTGGCCAGCCTGCGCTGATAGCTGGGGTCGGTCAGCTGCTTTTCTTCGGCATAGTTGGAGATGAAGGCCGTCTCCACCAGCATCGCCGGCATGTCCGAGGTGCGCAGCACCGCGAAATTGGCCTTTTCCAAGTGCGACTTGTGGGTGTTGTTGACCTGCTTGAGGCCATCGAGCACGAAGTCGGCCGCGTTCTCCGACGCCTTCATATGGCCGCTCTGCGCCAGGTCGATCAACACCGAGCCCAGGGTGCTGTCCACTTTCTGCAAGTTGCGTCCGCCGACCAGATCCGAGGCGTTCTCCTTGTCGGCCAGCCAGCGGGCGCGTTGCGAGGTTGCGCCCTTCAGCGACAGGACATAGACGGACGACCCGCTTGCGCTGCGGTTTTCCGCGGCGTCGGCGTGGATGGAGATGAACATGTCCGCATGCGCCGCGCGCGCCTTGACCGCACGCTGGTTGAGCGGGATGAAGTAGTCGCCATCGCGGGTCAGATAGGACTTCAGGCCCGGGGTGGCGTCGATCTGCTTGGCCAACTGGCGGGCGATGGCCAGGGTGACGTTCTTTTCGTATTTACCGGTCGGCCCGATCGCACCGGAATCCTGCCCACCGTGGCCGGCGTCGATGGCGATGATCAAGGGCCGCATGCCCGCGCGCATGGCCAGCTTGGGTTGCGGCAGCACCGTCGCCGGCGCATCGGCCGGAACCGCAGGCGCCTTGACCGGGGCCGGCCTGCCGGTGGCGACGGTCACGCCAGGGGCGACCGTCATCGGGGCATCGGCAGGGGGCTCCACGCCCGGCACGCGCTGGCCGGCCAGGATCGCTGCAGGCGACAACGCACCCGCCGGGACACTGGTGACGGGGGTGGAAGGCGCGGCGGCAGGGACTTCGGCGACAGGCATGGGCGCGGGGGCAGCGGCAGACACGGCGGCTTGGCGCGCTGCATCGGCCAAGGCCGAGGTGGCCTGCGAGGCGGATGTCGAAGACGCCACCACGGTTCCACCGCTGGACGGACCATCGCCCGGCCATTCGATGACCAGCCGTGAGCTGGCGCCACTGCCTTCCATTCGGGGGGACATGGCCTTGACCGGCCCGGCCAGGTCGAACACCACGCGCAGCGTGCCCGGGACTGGCTGCCCGGTGCGGACCGACGTCACGACGCCAGCGCCGGCCGGAAGCTTCAGGCCCTTGGGTGCGGACGATTCGGGGAGGTCGACCACCAGCCGGTCAGGCCCGGCCAGCGAAATGGTCTTGTACTGGCCCGCGCCCTGCAGCTCGATTTCGGCCCGGGTGCCGGTGGCACCGTTGACAACTTCGATGCCGCGCACCTCACCAGCGTCGGCCGCGGGCACGCCTTGGAAGAGCATGGCGCTCCCCAACACGATCGCAAATGCGGTCATCCCCTTCGGCATGGGCCGAATTCAAGCATTAACACGGAGGGGATGCAAGCCGTTTTCCCTTAATAATCCGTAACCTGCCGAAACTTCCTCTCATCCGACAGCACGAACACCCCCTAACTGTGAAGGCCGTGTAGAGATTCCAGCCAGGTCGCGCCTGCCTCTGTCCCGGCCACCAGGCGTGCATCCCGCCCCTCGCCGGCGATGCCGAGATGGATATCCAGGTCGGGCGGCGGCAGGCCTCCGCGCCCCTTTTCCGGCCACTCGACGAGCCACAGGGTGGCCACCGCCTCGTCCAGGCCCAGAAAGTCGAGTTCCGAGGCGTCTCCCAACCGATACAGATCCAGGTGCCAGGCCTCGCCGCCTTCGATGGGATACCGCTCGATCAGCGTGTAGGTGGGACTGCGCACCGACCCGGTGACCCCCAGCCCACGCAACAACGCACGGGCCAGCGTGGACTTGCCGGCGCCCAGGTCACCGTGCAGATGAACCGCCGCCAGGGGCGGCCGCGTCCGCGCCAGCGCCTGGCCGAGGTGCGCCGTCGCATCGGAATCGTTCAAATGGAATTGCATCAGGTCACCGGTTCCGGGTTGGCCAAGGCAGGCAGCGCGTCGAACAGGTCGGTCGCCAGCAGGCCTCGCTGCCCGCGCTTGGCCGCGACATCGCCGGCCATGCCGTGCAGGAGCGCGCCGGCGCTGGCGGCATCGAAGGCCGACAGGCCCTGCCCGCGCAGCGAGGCGATGACGCCGGTGAGCACATCGCCCATGCCCCCGGTCGCCATGCCCGGATTGCCGGCGGCCACCACCCGTGGCAGCGCCCCGTCCCGCGCCACCAGGGTGCCGGCGCCCTTGAGCACCACGGTCGCCTGCAGTTGCGCGGCCAGCGTGGTGGCAGCCTCGAAGCGGTCCGCCTGCACGGCCGACGTGGGGCGGCCCAGCAACCGTGCGGCTTCGCCGGGATGCGGGGTCACGATGGCATCGCCCAGCGCGCGCGGCTTGGCCGCGATCAGGTTGAGCGCATCGGCATCAAGGACCAGCGGCTTGCCGGCGTCCAGCGCCATGCCCAGCAACGCACGCCCCCAGTCCTGTTGTCCAAGGCCCGGGCCGATCGCGATCACATCGGCCGTTTCCAGCAGGGGCGCCAGGTCCTGGCTGGATTCCACGGCATGCACCATGGCTTCGGGGCGACGGGTCAGCAGCGCCGTGACGTGGGCCTGGCGCGTTGCAACGCTGACCAGCCCACTGCCGGTGCGCAGGGCCGCCTCGGCGGTCATGAGGATGGCGCCGCCATGCCCCAGGTCGCCGCCGATGCACAGCACGCGGCCACTCTCGCCCTTGTGCGCGTCACGCCGACGCGGGCGCAGCCAGCGCCCCAGCAGGCCGGGGGACAGCAGCTGCGCGCTGGGCACGCTCATCGAGACCAGTTCCGCATCGACCTCCAGCCCGGCCAGGGACAGCACGCCGGCATGCTCCAGGCCAGCGCCGGTGTGCAGCCCGCGGTGGCGCACGATGAATTCCAACGTGTGCGCGGCACGCACGGCGATCCCTGGCGCGCTGCCGCGGCGGGGATCGATGCCGCTGGGGACATCCAGCGCGAAGACAGGCGCGGGCTGCGCATTGATCGCGGCGATGAGCTGCTCGGCCTCGCCATCCGGGGCACGCGACAGCCCCAGTCCGAACAAGGCGTCGACCATCACATCGGCCGGCGAAAACGCCTCGGGGAACAATTCCACGCGCCCCCCAATGGCGACGTACTCGGTGCAGGCCCGCTGGGCCAGCCCGGTCTGCGGCACGTGTGCCTCCAGGTGCACGACCACGACCTCGCAACCGGCCTGCAAGGCGCACCGCGCCAGCACGTAACCATCGCCGCCGTTGTTGCCCGGCCCGCAGACCACGGTGATGCGCCGTGCCTGTGGCCACTGCGACTGCAGGCAGGCCCATGCGGCCTGGCCGGCCCGGGTCATCAGCTCGAACGCTCCACCGGCCAGACGCGCGCTGGCCTGTTGGTCCAGGGTGCGCGCCGCGGCCACGCCATGCAGGGGAATCAAAGCCGTCATGGCGCACGATTCTATACTTGGCCGCATGACTGCTTCGTCTGCGACATCGCCCGATCCGCACGCCCTGGCGCTGTGGATCCGCACGCTGGCGCGGGCGTTCGGCTTCCAGCGCTGCGGCATCGCCGGCATCGAACTGGGCCAGGACGAAGACCACCTGCGCAGCTGGCTGGCCGAAGGCCTGTACGGTTCGATGGACTGGATGGCGCGCCACGGCCAGCTGCGGGCGCGGCCCGCCGACCTGATCCCCGGCACCCTGCGCGTGATCTCGGTCGGTTTGGATTACGGACGCAACGACAGCGACGAGGCCTGGACCACGCTGGCCGACGGCACGCGCGCCTACGTGGCGCGCTACGCGCTGGGCCGCGATTACCACAAGCTCATGCGCAACCGCCTGCAGAAGCTCGCGATGCAGCTGCAGGAAGAGGTGGGCGCCTTCGGCCATCGCGTGTTCGTCGATTCGGCGCCGGTGCTCGAACGCGCGCTGGCCCGCAACGCGGGACTGGGCTGGATCGGCAAGCACACCTGCCTGATCGACAAGGATGGCGGGTCGTGGTTCTTCCTCGGCGAGATCTACGTCGACATCCCGCTGCCCATCGACGCGCCGGCCAGCGCGCACTGCGGCACCTGCGTGCGCTGCATTGAGGTCTGCCCCACCCAGGCCATCGTCGCCCCGCACCGGCTCGACGCGCGGCGCTGCATCGCCTATCTGACCATCGAGCACGAAGGCGCGATTCCCGAGGATCTGCGCAAGCCGATCGGCAACCGCATCTTCGGCTGCGACGACTGCCAGCTGGTGTGCCCCTGGAACAAGTTCGCCAAGCGCACCGATGAGCCGGACTTCCGCGCACGCAACGACCTGGATACCGCAACGCTGCCGCAGCTGTTCGCCTGGGACGAGGCCGAATTCCTGCGCCGCACCGAGGGCTCGGCGATCCGCCGCAGCGGACACGAGCGCTGGCTGCGCAACATCGCCGTGGCGCTGGGCAACGCCCCGACCACCCCGGAGATCCTGCACGCCCTGGCCTCGCGCCGAGACGATGCGTCGCCCCTGGTGCGCGAACACGTCGCCTGGGCCCTGGCCCAGCACACACCGCCATCCCCGTAGAGCGGACTTTGCTCCGCTGAGGCTTCCCCAGCCGCCCGTAGAGCGGAGCTTGCTCCGCTAGGGCTTTCCCAGCCATCCAACCGACGCTTTCACCGCGAGGGCGTTCCCTGCGATTCCGCCGAAACGCAGCGGAGCAAGCTCCGCTCTACGACGCAATTCCGCCAAAGCCCAGCGGAGCAAGCTCCGCTCTACGCCAGCCGGGCGAGCCGGCTGCGCCGCGTCATCAACGCGTGCGGATCTGCTCCAGCAACACTTTGGTGACCGGGTCGTCGGCTTCGGCCTCGCCCTTGAGCGCCGGCAGCAGGCCATTGGCCAGCTGCTTGCCCAGCTCCACGCCGAACTGGTCGAAGGCATTGATGCCCCAGGCCAGCGACTGCGCGTATACGCTGTGCTCGTACATGGCGATCAGCGCGCCCAGCGACCGCGGGGTCAGCGCATCGAGCAGGATCATCGTGCTGGGCCGGCCGCCGGCGTAGCTCCGGTGCGGGTCGTCGCTGGACTGACCGTTGGCCAGCGCCTCGGACTGCGCCAGCAGGTTGGACATCAGCGCGATGTGGTTCTCGGTGTACGGGTCGTCGTTGTGGATAGTGCCCACGAAATCCAGCGGCACGATCTGGGTGCCCTGGTGCAGCGCCTGGAAGAAGCTGTGCTGCACATCGGTGCCCGCTCCGCCCCACCATACCGGCACGGTCTCGCAGTCCACCGGGCTGCCATCGATGCGCACCGACTTGCCCAGGCTTTCCATCACCAGCTGCTGCAGGTAGTTGGGCAGCAACGCCAAGCGCTGGTCGTAGGTCATCACTCCGTGCGCGGCATGACCGAGCACGTTGCGGTTCCAGATCGCGGTGAGCGCGTGGCGGATGGCCAGGTTGGACTCGGCCGGGGCTTCCAGCACGTGCCGGTCCATCAGCGCGGCGCCATCCAGCAACGCGCAGAAATTGTCGAAGCCGATCGCCAGCGCGATCGGGAACCCGACCGAGGACCATAGCGAGTAACGGCCGCCGACCCAGTCCCACATCGGCAGCACGCGCTCGGCCGGGATGTCGAAGGCCTTGGCCGCGCGCGCTGGGTTGGCGCTGACCGCATAGAGGCGCTCGCTGCCGCCCAGCCAGTCGGCCAGGATCTTGCCGTTGAGCAGCGTCTCCTGGGTGCCGAAGGTCTTGGAAATCAGGATCGCGGCGGTGGTCTTGGGGTCCAGCCCGGCCAGCGTGCGCTGGGCGGCGGCGCCGTCCACGTTGGAAACGAAGTGCACGCGCAGCTTCGGGTTGAGCGGACGCAGCGCATCTGAGACATGGCGCGGGCCCAGGTCCGAGCCGCCGATGCCCACGCTGACCACGTCGGTGACCTCGCTGGCCTCCAGCGCGGCGGCCAGCGTGCCCATGTGGGCGCGCACCGCAGCGGCTTCCGCGTAAGCATCCTGCGCGGGCTTGGCATCGGTCAGGTTGCCGCGCAGGGCGGTATGCAGCGCCGCGCGACCCTCGGTCGGATTGACGACTTCGCCGGTGAACAAGCGCTGGTAAGCGGCCTTCAGGTCCAGATCGCCGGCCAGCGCATGTAGCGCGGCCAGCGCGTCGCGGTCATAACCCTGGCGCGCGAAGCTGGCGTAGAGCGGGCCCACGCGCAGCGCGAAATCCGACGCGCGTGCAGGATCCTGTTCCAACAAGGCCGGGGCGCGGACGCCGCGCAGACGGGTGGCGTGGGACTGCAACGCGTCGAACTTCGTCATCAGGCGGCCTGCTTGGGGATCGATTGGTTGGTATGGGTGATTCGGTTCTGGCCGTCCACGTACACCAGCTTGGGCTTGAACGCGTCGGCCTCGGCCTCGCTCATGCTCGCAAAAGCGGCGATGATGATGATGTCGCCGACCTGCACATGGCGCGCGGCGCCGCCATTGAGCGAAATGATGCCGCTGCCTTCGTCGGCACGAAGTGCATAGGTGCTGAAGCGCGCGCCGTTGGTGACGTCCCAGATGTGCACCTGCTCGAACTCGCGGATGCCGGTGGCCTCGAGCAGATTGCCGTCGATGGCGATGGAGCCCTCGTAGTTGAGCTCCGAGTGGGTGACGGTGGCGCGGTGGATCTTGGTCTTGAGCAGGCTCAGGTGCATCGTCTTGGACAACGGCAGGAAAACAGGGCGGCGAGTCTAGCAGCGCGGGCCCTACCCCGTCGTGCAGGGCATGGCGCTTCAGAATTCCAGGTTGTCGATCAAGCGCGTGGTGCCCAGCCGCGCGGCGATCAGGGCGACCCGCGGGCCGTCCTGGCCATCGACCGGTTCGGTCAGATCGGGGCGACGCACCACGGTGTAGTCGACCCCGTAGCCGGCACCGGCCAGGCGCGCGGCGGCGGCCTGTTCGACCTGCAGGCGCGGCGCGCCGGCGACCACGCCGTCCCGCATGTCCTGCAGCACCCGGCGGATCTCCGCGGCCCGCGGGCGCTCGTCAGCCGACAGGTACTGGTTGCGCGAGCTCATCGCCAGGCCATCGGCCTCGCGCACGATGCCGCCGCCGAGGATCTCGATGGGAAACGCCAGGTCGGTGACCATCTGCCGGATCACCGCCAACTGCTGGTAGTCCTTCTTGCCGAAGGCGGCAAGATCGGGCGTCACCTGGTTGAACAGCCGGCTCACCACCGTGCAGACGCCGTCGAAATGCCCGGGGCGGCACTCGCCCTCCAGCACGCTGCTCACACCAGGCACATGGACCTTGGCCGCCAAGTCGATGCCGAACGGATACATGGACTCGACCGTGGGCAACCAAAGCACGTCGCACCCAGCGCCCTCCAGGCCGGTGGTGTCGCTTTCCAGCGTGCGTGGATAGCGCAGGTAGTCCTCGTTGGGGCCGAACTGGGTCGGATTGACGAAGACGCTGGACACCACGCGGTCTGCGTACTGACGCGCCAGCATGATCAGCGAGTAGTGCCCGGCATGCAGGTTGCCCATGGTCGGCACGAAGCCAACCTTGAGACCCTGCCGCTTCCAGCCGGCCACGCGCACGCGCAAGGCTTCCAGTTCGGTAATGGTTTCGATCATGTGCGCCCTACCCGCGCGTGTTGAATCGTGAAAGGTCGCGCGTCGGCTCAATACGCGTGCGCGGCATCGGGGAATGCGCCGCCGCGCACCGCGTCGGCATAGGCACGCACGGCGCCGGCGACCGAGCCGCCTTCTGCCAGGAAATCCTTGACGAACTTCGGCCGGCGGTGGCCCATCTCCAGGCCGAGCAGGTCGTGCAGCACCAAGACCTGTCCATCGCACTGGACCCCGGCGCCGATGCCGATGGTCGGGATCTCGACGGCGGCGGTGATCCGCGCGGCCAGGGTGGACGGGACGCACTCGAGCACCAGCAGGCTGGCGCCCGCCTCGGCCACGGCGATCGCGTCGGCCAGCAGCTTTTCAGCGGCCGCCTCTTCGCGTCCCTGGACGCGGTAGCCGCCGAAGGACAGCACCGACTGCGGGGTCAGCCCCAGGTGCGAGCACACCGGGATATCGCGTTCGCTCAGGAACCGGATGACCTCCAGCTTGTGGCCGGCGCCCTCCAGCTTGACCATCTCCGCACCGGCCTGCAGCAGGCGCGTGGCCGCGTCCAGCGCAAGCGCGGGGGTGGCATCGGACTGGAAGGACAGGTCGGACACCAGCAGCGCGCGCTCCAGCCCGCGGGACACGATGCGCGTGTGATAGACCATGTCCTCGATGGTGACCGGCAAGGTGGAATCGTGCCCCTGCACCACCATGCCAAGGGAATCGCCGATCAGGACCAGGTCCACGCCGGCGGCATCGAGCGTCCTGGCGAAGCCATAGTCATAGCAGGTCAACATCACCAGCTTCTGCCCGGCCTGTTTGGCCTGGCGCAGGGCGGGAACGGTCCAGGGCTTGCTGTCGGCGTGCGTACTCATCGGTACGCATTATCCACTCATAAGGCGGCGATGGCGCCCCGCTCGACGCGAAATGCAGCTTCCTGCACCGGGCCATGGCCGGCGATATGCAGCTCGGGCGCGACATCGGCCAGCGGCACCAGGGCGAACGCTCGCTCGTGCAGGCGCGGATGCGGCACCTGCAGGCCGGGCAGGTCAATGACCGCATCACCGTAGAGCAGCAGATCCAGATCCAGCGTGCGCGGCCCCCAGCGCTGCTCGCGGCTGCGGTCACGGCCGAAGCGACGTTCGATCTCCAGCAGTGCTTCCAGCAATGCGCCAGGCGCCAGCGCAGTCTCCACGCGGGCGGCGGCGTTCACGAAATCCGGCTGGTCCTCCAGGCCCCACGCCGGGGTCACGTACAGCGGCGAGGCGGCGACCAGCCTGGTGCCCGCCAGTTCGGCGATGGCATCGAACGCGGCGCGCAGCGTGGCCGCCGCATCGCCCAGATTTGCCCCCAGCCCGATGCAGGCGGTGACCGCTGCGCTCATTCCCCGCTGGCGCCCGCCGCCCCACTGCGGCGCCTGCGACGGCGGCGACGCTTGGACGGCGGCGCGTCCTCATCCTCGTAACCGTCCCCTGCCGGCTCCAGGCCCAGCGCTGCAGACAACTCTTCGTGAGTCTGGCTCTGCGCCTGGGTCCAGAATTCAACGTCGGCGGCGTGTTCGGGCGAAGCCGACTGGCGCAGCACCAGGAAGTCGAACGCGGCGCGGAAGCGCGGATGGGTCAGCAGGCGCGTGACCCGCTTGCGCTGGCGCTGGCCGAAGCGCGACTGCAGCAACCAGATCTCCTGCATCGGCAACGAGAAGCGCCTGGGCAAGGCAATGGTGTTCAACTGGTGCAAGGTGACCCGGTCGGCGGCGCGGCGCGCGGCCTCTTCCGGATGGGTGCCCTGCGCCTGCAGACCGATCAGCGCCCTGCAGTACGCCGGCCACAGCAGCAAGGCGAACAGGAACGCAGGCGACACTGGCTCCTCATTGGCTACCCGCGCGTCGGTGCCGGCCAGGCCCTGCAACACCATGCGGCGCAACGCGCCACTGCGGTTGGACTTGAGTGCGGCGGCGCTCTCGGGCAGCAGCACCGTCAACAGGCCGGTGCGCTCGAGACCTTCGAAGCTGGCCACCGCGTGCCCGGAGAGGAACAGCTTGAGGACCTCCTCGAACAACCGCGCCGGCGCGGCCTCGGCCAGCAACGGCGCCAACTCGGGGATCGGATCCGCACTCGGGCCATCGATCGTGAAGCCGAGCTTGGCGGCCAGGCGCACCGCACGGAGCATGCGCACCGGGTCCTCGCGATAACGCTGCTCGGGGTCGCCGATGAGCTTCATGCGCCGCGCCTGCACGTCTTCGAAGCCCCCGCAGTAATCGCGCACCGAGAAATCCTCGATGGCGTAATACAGGGCGTTGGCGGTGAAGTCGCGGCGCAGCGCGTCGTCCTCGATGCTGCCGTAGACGTTGTCGCGCAGCAGGCGGCCGTCTTCGTGCAGTTCGCGGTCGCCACTGCCGTCGTCGCTGTTGGCGCGGAAAGTCGCTACTTCGATGATCTCGCGCCCGAACACGACGTGCGCCAGGCGGAAGCGACGGCCGATCAGGCGACAGTTGCGGAACTGTTGCTTGACCTGCTCGGGCGTGGCGTCGGTGGCCACGTCGAAGTCCTTCGGGTGCTGGCCGACCAGCAGGTCGCGCACGGCACCGCCGACCAGGTAGGCCGAGAAGCCGGCATCGCGCAGCCGATAGAGCACACGCAGAGCGTTGGGACTGATATCCCGGCGCGAGATCGTATGGGCCTCGCGCGGGATGACGGTGGGCTGGAGTTCGGAGGTGATGATTGCGGCTTCCGTTAAGTTTTTTGGCGGCTGACCCGATTGCCGGGAGCACAAGCTATGAATATACTAACCAGCTAAGCCGTCACGGCCCAAACGCTCCCTTCGTCTAGTGGTTAGGACGTGGCCCTCTCAAGGCTAAAACAGGGGTTCGAGTCCCCTAGGGAGCGCCAACCGTGATGTTGCCTGGACCCGATCAGACCCGGCCAATGCCGGGTTTTTTCGTTTGGCGCTTGCTTCGACTGCGCTACGTCCCGCCGGGGCGGTTCCTATAGAATCGCCAGCCATCTCCACGTTCGACCGGATCATCGCCATGCCCTTCGTCGTCACCGAGAACTGCATCAAGTGCAAGTACACCGACTGCGTGGAGGTGTGCCCGGTCGACTGTTTCCACGAAGGCCCCAACTTCCTGGTGATCGACCCGGACGAGTGCATCGACTGCACGCTGTGCGAGCCGGAGTGCCCGATCAATGCCATCTACCCCGAGGATGACGTGCCCGCCGGGCAGGAGGGGTTTGTGGCCCTCAACGCCGAGCTGTCGCGCGCCTGGCCGGTGATCACGGTGCGCAAGGACGGGCTGCCCGACGCGGCCGAGTGGGAAGGCAAGCCGGACAAGCTGCCCCTGCTGGAGCGCTGAGCCGACGCCTTGTTGCCGCGGGCGGCAGGCACCGAGGTCGCCACTCCAACCCTCTGACACGACAAAGGCGCCCCGCAGGGCGCCTTTGTTTTTTCCTGCCCGCCGCCGCCTCGATCGAGCCGGCCGGGCGGGATCAGTTGCCGGCTAGGCGGTTCTTCAGCTCGGCCATCAGGCGGGTCGCTTCCGGACCGGTCGCCGGCAGGCCACGCGGATCCACTGCCGACACGTAGGTGCCCGAGGTGATGGCGGCCACGCGCACCAGGAAGCTGGCGCCCTGGTAGGACACGTCATAGCTGCCCAGCAGCTGCGCACGGCTGGCGATGGTCAGGCCATCGACGGTACCCAGGGCATCGCCCACCTTGGCGAAGACCTCGTCGCGGCTGCCGGAGACATTGAATCCGGAGGTGTTGGCCGCAGACGCGCCGGCCTGCTGGCTGGCGCCGGTCGCCACGGTCGGCACCTGCATGGCACCGGCGGTGTTGGGGACATTGAGGTCCGGCGGCACTTCCAGCGGACGCTCCTGCTCGCTCAGCGCGTAGTCGCCCTTGGGCCCCTTGTGGAACCAGTGACAGCCGGACAGACCGACGATGGAGATCGCCAGCAGGGCAGGCATGAGGGAACGCGAAACGCGGGAAAAACGCATGGATGACTCTCCGTTTGAAGTCAGGCCGCGAGTGGTTCGCGGCTGGATTGTGCTTCGAGCGCGATCGCGCGCTCGGCCAGGCGGTCGGCCAGCCCGGCATGGGTCTCCGACAGCGGCAGCAGCGGCAGCCGCAGCCCCTGCCCCACGCCCTGACGCTGCAGCAGCGCCTTGACCGGGATGGGATTGGATTCGATTCCGAAGAACGCATGGAACTCGGCAAGCTGCGCGTCCCAGGATTGCGTCGCGCTTGCCTCGCCGCGGCGCGCCAGCTCGCACAGGTGCCGATAGGCCGATGGCAGGGCATTGGCACCGACCGAGATCAGGCCATCGGCACCGGCCAGCAGCGCCTGCCCGGCGGTGCCATCGTCGCCGGACAACACACAGAAGTCACGCCGCCGCAGCGCCAGCAGCGCCTGCAGCCGGTCCGGCTCGGTCCGCGATTCCTTGATGCCCACGATCCGCGGGTGCGCGGCCAGTGCCGCGACGGTCGTCGGCAACAGGTCGCAGCCGGTGCGGCCTGGCACGTTGTAGAGCACCACCGGAAGCCCGCCCTGCTCGGCCACGGCGCGATAGTGCGCCTCGAGCCCGGCTTGCGGCGCGCGCACGTAGGGCGGTGTCACCACCAGGGCGTAGTCGGCTCCCGCGCTGGCGGCCAGGCGGGTCTGCGCAATGGTCTTGGCCGTGTTCATCTGACCGGTGCCGGCCAGGACCGGCATGGCGCCGGCAAGATGCGCGACCGCCGCGCTGATCAAGGCGACATATTCCTCATCGGACAGCGCCGCGGCTTCGCCGGTCGAACCCGCCACGACCACGCCTTGGATGCCGCCGCGCACCTGCCGGTCGAGCAGTGCACGCCAAGCGTCCAGATCGAGATCGCCACGGCCATCGAACGGCGTGGCCAGGGCGGTGATGCAGCCGGAAAGGGACAAGCGCTTCGCCTGTAAGGAGTGATACGCACGGAACGCCGCGCTCGGCAGCGATGTTACTTGCGGCGCGAAAGGACGGGCAAGTATGCTGGCCGCGCTGTGCAGGCCCCGTCCCGGGGCCATTCAGACTCGCTGTAACGCCGGAAGCCACTTTTGACCGACTCCACGCCCCGGCCCTCGCCGAACGAAAATCACCTCCTGATCAACGCCTACACGACGCATCCGGAGTCGCCCCTGCTGGGTGTGACGCGTCGGATTGCCGATTCCGGCTGCAACCTGGTCGATGCCCGCCTGTCCACGGTCGGACGGGATGTCTCGGTGACCGCGCTGGCCACCGGCTCCTGGGATTCGGTGGCCAAGCTGGAGGCGATGCTGACCCGACTGGAGCGCGAGGAAGGCCTGAAGCTGGTCTGGTACCGCACCGGCGCCAAGGTCGTGCAGTCCAACCTGCTGCCCTACATCGTCGAAGTGGTGGCCGCCGACAAGCCCGGCATCCTGTTCCAACTGGCCGATTTCTTCGACCGCCAGGGCATCACCATCGAAAACCTGCAGTCCACGCGCTATCGCGCGATGCAGACCGGTGCGGAGATGTTCTCGGCCCAGGTCACCATCGGCGTGCCGGCCAACATGCACATCGCCGCGCTGCGCGACGACTTCCTGGAATTCTGCGACCATCTGAACCTGGACGCGATCATGGACCCGATGAAGTTTTAGAGCGTGCCATGCACTTTGAGATGAGATGCGTTGGTTGTCAGCGACGCGGAGCCGGTGTCGCGCGGCGCAGCCTTGGCTGGTGGCCAAGGCAAGCCACGCGGCGCCGGTTCCGTGCCGCTGACGGCCAACCCGAAGGGAAGCGGCCTGGGGCGCGCCGATCCTGCGTTGCGCGCTTTGCCCAGGCGGCCAGCCTGGGCGGCAGCGCACGCCTTGTCTCGACACGCCCCAGGCCGCTTCGCACTCACCTCAAAGTACAAGGCACGCTCTAAGATGACGGCGACCGCCAAAGCACTTCCGAAGTCCACCCTGAAACTGCCGCTCGCCCTGTCCGGCGGCGCCTCCACGACCCTCGCCGAGCACGCCGGCCACTGGCTGGTGCTGTACTTCTATCCGAAGGACAGCACGCCGGGCTGCACCACCGAGGGCCTCGACTTCAACGCGCTGCTGCCGCAGTTCGAGGCGCTGGACGCGAAGGTGTTCGGCGTCTCGCGCGATTCGGTGAAGTCGCACGACAACTTCTGCGCCAAGCAGGGCTTCAACTTCCCGCTGATCAGCGATGCCGACGAGGCCCTGTGCAAGGCCTTCGATGTGATCAAGGAAAAGAACATGTACGGGCGTCAGGTGCTGGGCATCGAGCGCAGCACGTTCCTGATCTCGCCCGATGCGCGCATTGCCGCCCAATGGCGCAAGGTCAAGGTCGCCGGCCACGCCCAGGCCGTGCTCGACGCACTCAAGGCCGCCCAGTCCCAGTGACTTTCCCTGCTTGTCTTTACGCCCACCACCCCGCCATGCGGGTCGTGGTGGTCTGCTGCTGTCCGCCCACCAGGAAATGCCGATGACACGAAGCAAGCGCATCTACGTGCTGGACACCAACGTGCTGATGCACGACCCGACCGCGCTGTTCAAGTTCGAGGAACACGATGTGTTCCTGCCCATGCAGGTGATCGAGGAACTGGACAATGCCAAGAAGGGCATGTCCGAGGTCAGCCGCAATGCGCGCCAAGTCAGCCGCTTCCTCAATGAACTGATCGTCGGCGCAGATGCCGAGCGCATCCAGCTGGGCATCACCCTGCTGCATCCCAAGGGCCTGAACCTGCGCCAGCCCGGCCAGATCGGCCAGCTGCACTTCCAGCTCAAGCCGGTCGACCCCGGCCGCACCTTTGGCGCCATCGCGCCGGACAACAAGATCCTGGCCGCCGTGCTGCAGCTGCACGAGGAGCACCCGGGCACGCCGGTCATCCTGGTGTCCAAGGACATCAACCTGCGGATCAAGGCCTCGATCAGCGGGATCGTCGCCGAGGACTACGAGAACGATCGCGCGCTGGACGACTTCGCCCTGCTCTACACCGGCGCCACCGCGCTGCCGGAAGACTTCTGGCACCGCCACCAGGGCGACCTGAAATCCTGGAGCGACAAGAGCGGCCGCACCAGCTACGAGGTCAGCATGGCCGATGAGGAGGACTGGCATCCCAACCAGTACCTCTACCTGCCCGGCGATGACGAGGTCGAACTGCGCGTGGCCAAGGTCAATGCCGATGGCAAGGCGACGCTGACCCTGGTGGACGATTTCCGCAGCGGTCAGCATGCCGTGTGGGGCATCAGCGCACGCAATCGCGAGCAGAACTTCGCGCTCAACGCGCTGATGGATCCGGAAATCGACTTCGTCAGCCTGCTGGGCACCGCCGGCACCGGCAAGACCCTGCTCGCCCTGGCTGCCGGCCTGGCCCAGACCATGGACCAGCAGCGCTACCGCGAGATCATCATGACCCGCGCCACGGTCAGCGTGGGCGAGGACATCGGCTTCCTGCCCGGCACCGAAGAAGAGAAGATGACCCCGTGGATGGGCGCACTGACCGACAACCTGGAAGTGCTCACCCACAACCAGGAAGGCGGGGCCTGGGGCCGCCAGGCGACCAACGACCTGCTGGCCTCGCGCATCAAGATCCGTTCGATGAACTTCATGCGCGGCCGCACCTTCCTCTCGCGCTACCTGATCCTGGACGAGGCGCAGAACCTCACCCCCAAGCAGATGAAGACGCTGATCACCCGCGCCGGCCCCGGTACCAAGATCGTGTGCCTGGGCAATGTGGAGCAGATCGACACCCCGTACCTGACCGAGACCACCTCGGGCCTGACCTACGCGGTGGATCGCTTCAAGGGCTGGGCGCACAGCGCGCACATCACCCTGCGCCGCGGCGAGCGCTCGCGCCTGGCCGACTACGCCTCCGAAGTGCTGTGAGCCGTACGGTGGGCACGCCGGGCACCGCGGCGCGCCCACCCTGACCGACACCATGAGCGAGGCAGCCACCGACGGCATCGCAGTCCGCGCGGAAGACGGACACACCTGGACGCTGCTCCACAGGGTTCCGGAGCGTCCGCGCGCCAGCCTGCTGTGGCTGCCGGCCATGGGCGTGGCCGCGCGGCACTACCTGCCGCTCGCCGAGGCGCTCAGCGCACAGGGCATCGCGGTCTTCCTGCATGAGGCACGCGGCCATGGCACCAGTTCGCTGCGCGCTTCGCGCACCACCAATTGGGGCTACCGCGAATGGCTGGCGCTGGACCTGCCAGCCAGCGAGGCGGCGATGCGCAACGCTCTCCAGGGCCCGCGCCAGCTGATCGGCGGGCACAGCCTGGGCGGCCAGCTGGCGTGCTGTTACGCAGCCCTGCACCCGGCCCGCTACGCAGGCCTGTGGCTGGTCGCCAGCGGGACGCCGCACTGGCCACGTTTTTCGGCGCCACGCGGCTGGCTGCTGCCCGCCGCCTATCGCTTCATGGCCTGGCTCTCGCGGCGCAACGGCGCCTTACCCGGTCGGCGCATCGGATTCGGTGGCAACGAGGCGCGCGGCCTGATCGATGACTGGACGCGCGTGGGCCTGTCGGGGCGCTACGCCGCGCGCGGTCTGTCGCAGGACCTGGAGGCGGCGATGGCCCGCCTGGCCCTTCCGGTGACAGGTGTCTTGCTGGCGCAGGACTGGTTCGCACCGCCGGCCTCGCTGGCGGGACTGGTGGATCGATTCGCTTCACCTTCGGTCTCCACCACCGTCCTGGACGCCGCCTCGCTCGGCACTCGCGCCGATCACTTTGCCTGGATGCGCCATCCCCAAGCCGTCGTGCAGCATCTGGCCCATCCCCTGGATTGAGCAGCAGGCATCGCACCGGCTTGGCCGCGATGCGATCCTAGGCGGACAGATTCCCGCTCCAACCGATCGGACCTCATGCCCATGCCCGAAGCCGCCCGCCCATCGCCGCCCATCGCCGTCATCGGGCTGGGTTACGTGGGCCTTCCTCTGGCCGTGGCGTTTGGTCGACTCGGCCCAACGGTGGGCTTCGACATCCAGCACAAGCGCGTGGCCGAACTGCAGGCCCACCACGACCAGACCCGCGAGATCGCACCCGAGCAGCTGCGCGAGGCCCAGCTACGCTTTACCGATGACCCTGCGGACCTCGCCGGTTGCGAGGTCTTCATCGTCACCGTGCCGACCCCCGTCGACGCCTACAAGCGGCCAGACCTGACCGCACTCGAGTCGGCCAGCCGCACGGTAGGACGCGCGCTGCCCCCCGGCGGCCTGGTGATCTTCGAATCCACTGTCTATCCAGGGGCGACCGAGGAAGTCTGCGTCCCGCTCATCGAGGCCGAATCCGGCCTGGTGTTCAACCGTGACTTCCACGCCGGCTACAGCCCGGAACGCATCAATCCTGGCGACAAGGCCCATCGCCTGGAAACCATCGTGAAGGTCACCTCCGGCTCGACCCCGCAAGCCGCCGCCCGGGTCGACGCGCTGTATCGACGCATCATCCACGCCGGCACCCACTGCGCGCCCAGCATCCGGGTCGCCGAGGCTGCCAAGGTGATCGAGAACACCCAGCGCGACGTCAACATCGCCCTGGTCAACGAGCTGGCCCTGCTCTTCCATCGTCTGGGAATCGATACCGGCGAGGTCCTCGCAGCGGCCGCGACCAAGTGGAATTTCCTTGGCTTCAAGCCTGGGCTGGTCGGCGGGCACTGCATCGGCGTGGACCCCTACTACCTGACCCACAAGGCCCAGCAGGTCGGCCACCACCCGGAGGTGATCCTGGCCGGACGCAGGATCAACGATGGCATGGGCGCGCACGTGGCCCAGCGCACGATCAAACTGCTGGCCCAACGCAACAACCCCATCGCAGGCGCACGCGTGCTCGTGCTGGGCTTGACCTTCAAGCAGAACTGCCCGGATCTGCGCAACACCCGCGTGGTCGATATCGTGCACGAACTGCGGCAGTACAACGTCCAGGTCGACGTGCACGACCCATGGGCGGACCCCGCCGAAGCGGCGCGCGAATACGCACTGTCCTTGGTCCAGGCGCCGGCGCACGGCCACTACGATGCCGTCATCCTCGCGGTGGCCCACCAACAGTTCGCCGCGCTCGGCGGCACCGGCGTGCGTGCCTTCACGCGCCCGGGCGGCGTGGTGTTCGACGTGCAGCGCCTGTTGCCCCAAAACGACGTGGATGGCCGTCTGTGAAGCCCCTCATCCCCAATCCGATCCGAGAACTCCCATGAAGATCCTGGTGACCGGCGCCGCCGGTTTCATTGGCGCACGCCTCAGCGAGCACCTGCTCGAGCGTGGCGACACCGTGCTGGGCTATGACAACCTCAACGACTACTACGATCCCACGCTGAAGGACGCACGCCTGCAGCGCCTGCACGCGCATGACGGCTTTTCCTTTGTCCGTGGCGCGCTGGAAGACCGCGATGCGCTCGACGCGGCCTTCGCCGGCTTCGAGCCGCAGCGCGTGGTCAACCTGGCCGCACAGGCGGGCGTGCGTTACTCGCTGCAGAACCCCCACGCCTACGTGCAGAGCAATCTGGTGGGCTTCATGAACATCCTGGAGGCGTGCCGGCATCGCAGCGTGGAGCACCTGGTCTACGCCTCCTCCAGTTCGGTCTACGGTGGCAACCGCAAGTTGCCTTTCGCCGTGGAGGACAGCGTGGACCATCCGTTGAGCCTGTATGCGGCCAGCAAGAAGGCCAACGAGCTGATGGCCCATACCTACAGTCATCTCTACCGGTTGCCGACCACGGGCCTGCGCTTTTTCACCGTCTATGGCCCCTGGGGACGGCCGGACATGGCGCTGTTCCAGTTCACCCGCAAGATCCTCGCCGGCGAGCCCATCGACCTGTTCAACAACGGGCAGCACACACGCGACTTCACCTACATCGACGATATCGTCGAGGGCGTGATCCGCACGCTGGACCACGTGCCCGGACCGGATCCGCTGTACGACGCCATGCAACCCAATCCTGCAACTTCCGATGCGCCCTACCGCGTCTACAACATCGGCAACAACGCGCCGGTGCAGCTGCTGGAGTACATCGGGGTGCTCGAACGCGCGCTCGGGCGCAAGGCCGAGCGACGCCTGTTGCCCCTGCAGCCAGGCGATGTCCCTGACACCTTCGCCGACGTGTCGGCACTGCAGCGGGATGTGGGCTACGCCCCCTCGACACCCGTGGAAACCGGGATTGCGCGCTTCGTCGCGTGGTACCGCGACTACTACGACGTGTGACCGCCACGACGCGCACGGCGCATCGGTTCCGATCCCAGGATCGTGCCGGGGCGAACGCAAAAAAATCGGGAAAAGGTGTTGACGCGAAAGCGCGAAACACGAATAATCTCGCTCCTTCGCAGCGCGCCCGTAGCTCAGCTGGATAGAGTACCTGGCTACGAACCAGGCGGTCGGGAGTTCGAATCTCTCCGGGCGCACCAAGCGAAGAACGCGAAAAAGCCAGCCAACGTGCCGGCTTTTTTGTTGTCTCCTCTCCCCTCACACTGCCTGCCCTCGCGTGCGCAGCGTACGCGTACCGCCGGCGCCGTCGTCGCGAGAACGCGGCAGGCAACAGGGGGTTTTCAGACGCGCACTTCCACGCCCGATCCATACAGATCGATCCATGCAGATCCGCGTCCTGAAGAAGCGCGCGGCGGATGAACATGAGCAACAGGCACAAAAAAACCCGCCTTCAAGGCGGGTTCTTTCAATTGGCGGAGTGAGAGGGATTCGAACCCTCGATAGAGCTTTTGACCCTATACTCCCTTAGCAGGGGAGCCCCTTCGGCCACTCGGGCATCACTCCGGACAAACGTTGCGCCTGACCGCTGCGCGACGGCCAGCAAGGATACCGGCTGAACGCGCGAACGGCAAACTAAATCGTCAGTTCGAGGAACTGCTTTCTGCCTCGGTGGCCGCACCAGCATCTTCGCCGCGCTGGATACGCTGATAGATCTCTTCGCGATGAACCGCGACATCCTTGGGCGCCGTGATGCCGATGCGCACCTGATTCCCCTTGACGCCAAGAACGGTCACCGAGACCGAATCGCCGATCATCAGGGTTTCGCCGACACGGCGGGTCAAAATCAACATTTCAATTCTCCGTAGTCCGGCTAGCGTAAGGCCGGTAGAGGTGTTCGGCCCCCGTCGCAGCCGGAACACTCCCAAATAAGTTCATAGACGTGAAACATGGTAGCGGCCGGACACGTCCAGCCGCAAGAGACAAACACTGTGATTCAGACGACAAGCCGTTGGGTGACCCAACCTTCGACCCCCTCCAGGGCAGATGCAAGGGCGGGCCCGTCCTCGCCACCACCCTGGGCCAGGTCCGGGCGACCGCCGCCCTTGCCCCCGATCTGACCAGCCACGTGACCCAGCAGTTCCCCGGCCTTGACCCGGCCCATTGCACTACCATTCACGCCCGCCACCAGCGCCACCTTGCCGCCGCTAGTCCCAGCCAGGAGGATGACCGCGTCGCCGAGTTGTTGCTTGAGCCGGTCGATCGCCTCGCGCAGCGCCTTGGCATCGAAGCCCTCCAGGCGCGCGGCAAGCACCTTGATGCCCTCGATGACCTTGGCCTGCCCGGCCAGGTCCGCGGTGGCACCACTGGCCGCCTTGGCTTTCAGGCTTTCCAGCTCACGTTCTAGCTTTTTCTGTCGCTCGGTCAGCTGCTTGAGCTTTTCGACCAGCTCGGCGGGACTGCCACCGACGACATGCGCCGCCTCGGCCAGGCGCCGCTCTTCAGCCGCGACATGATCCAGCGCGCCCTGCCCGGTCACCGCCTCGATGCGCCGCACGCCAGCCGAAACGCCGCTTTCACTGACGATCTTGAACAGGCCGATGTCCCCGGTGCGCTGCACGTGCGTCCCGCCGCACAGCTCGGTGGACGTATCGCCCATGCGCAGCACGCGGACGTGCTCGCCGTATTTTTCGCCAAACAGCGCCATGGCCCCGAAATCCAGCGCCTCCTGCATGGCCATGTGCCGGATCTCGGCCGCATGGTTGGCACGGATCTCCGCGTTCACCCGGCGCTCGACCTCGGCCAACTCTTCCGCCGAGACCGGCTGGAAATGCGAGAAATCAAAGCGCAGACGATCCGGCGCGACCAGCGAGCCCTTCTGTTGCACATGTGTGCCCAACAGGGCCCGCAGCGCCGCGTGCAGCAGATGCGTGGCCGAGTGGTTGAGGATGGTGGCACTCCGGCGTGCGACGTCGGCATGACCAGACACGATGTCGCCGACCGAGAGCGTGCCCTGCTCCAGCACACCGAGATGACCGTGGAACTGGCCGGCGAGTTTCAGGGTGTCGGACACCTGGAAGCGCCCGCCGGAGGGGGTCAGTACGCCGGTATCGCCGACCTGTCCGCCGGACTCGGCGTAGAACGGCGTCTTGTCCAACAGCACGATGCCCTCCTGGCCCGCCTCGAGTCGCTGGACCGGGCGGCCGTCAAGGAGCAGCGCGACCGCCTTCAGGTCCTCGGCCTCCAAGGCGTCATATCCCAGAAACTCGGTCGGTGCCAGCTGTGCCACCAGATCGGCCGGCAGTGCGGTGCCACCGGAGAACTTGCCCGCGGCCCGCGCGGTCTGCCGCTGCTGCTCCATCGCCGCATCGAACCCACCCATGTCCACCTGCAGGCCGCGCTCGCGGGCGATGTCGGCGGTGAGATCCACGGGGAAGCCATAGGTGTCGTACAGGCGGAATGCCTCTTCACCCGCGATCGTGACGCCCTGGGTGTTGGCGACGATGTCCTCGAAGATGCGCATCCCGGCGTCCAGGGTCTCGGCGAAACGCTCCTCCTCGGCCCCAAGGGCCCGCTCGACGAGCACCTGTTGTTCGGCCAGTTCGGGATAGGCCCCACCCATCAGGGACACCAGGGTCGGCACCAGCTTGCTGAAGAACGGCTCGCGCACCCCCAGCATCCAGCCATGACGCAAGGCGCGGCGGATGATCCGGCGCAGCACGTAGCCGCGTCCCTCGTTGGAAGGCAGCACGCCGTCGACGATTAGGAACGAGCAGGCCCGGATGTGGTCGGCGATCACCCGTAGCGACTTGTTTTCCAGATCGGCCGTGCCGGTCAGGCGTGCCACTTCCTTGATCAACGTCTGGAACAGGTCGATTTCATAGTTGCTATGCACGTGCTGCAGCACGGCCACCAGGCGCTCCAGGCCCATCCCGGTATCCACACACGGCGCCGGCAGCGGGACCAGGGTGCCGTCAGGCTGACGGTCGAACTGCATGAACACCAAGTTCCAGATCTCGATGAACCGGTCGCCATCTTCTTCGGGCGATCCCGGCGGGCCACCCGGGATCTCCGGCCCGTGGTCATAGAAGATCTCGGTGCAGGGGCCGCAGGGGCCGGTGTCGGCCATCTGCCAGAAATTGTCCGATGCGTAGGGCGCGCCCTTGTTGTCACCGATGCGCACGATGCGCTCGGCCGGCACGCCGATCATGTCGCGCCAGTAGCCATAGGCTTCGTCGTCGTCGTGGTAGACGGTGACCAGCAGGCGCTCGGCCGGCAGCTTCCAGACCTGGGTCAACAGTTCCCAGGCCCAGCTGATCGCTTCCTTCTTGAAATAGTCGCCGAACGACCAGTTGCCCAGCATCTCGAAGAAGGTGTGGTGCCGGGCGGTGTAGCCCACCTGGTCCAGGTCGTTGTGCTTGCCGCCGGCCCGCAGGCAGCGCTGGACATCGGCCGCGCGCACGTAGCTGCGCTTCTCCGCCCCCAGGAAGGTGTCCTTGAACTGGACCATGCCGGAATTGGTGAACAACAGGGTCGGATCGTTGCCCGGCACCAGCGGCGCCGAGGGCACGATGGTATGGCCCTTGTCACGGAAGAAATCGAGGAAGTCCTGGCGGACCTGGTTGCTGCTGAAGGTAGGCGCGGTCATGTGGGAGCTTGCGTTGGGCGAGCGGCTGGCAAAACAGGCCGCGATCCCCTTTACATGCGGATGCAGCCTGTCCCGGACAACCTTGAACCACCAAGGGTAGCAAAGCCCAGGGGCTCAGTCCTCCGGCAAGCCGCGCAAGACCGCCCGGACCGCATCGCCATCGAAGCCGCGCCGCAGCAGCAGATCAGCAGCCTTGCGCTGGGCCGCCAGGTCTTCCAGCCGCTCGGCCCCGAAGCGCCGCGCGACCAGATCGGCGGCCAGCGCCCGCCAATCGCCCTCGAAGGTCGCCAGGGCCCGTGCGACCTGGGCGCTGCCGAGCCCATGGGTTTCCAGCTCGACCTCGATATAACGCGGCCCATAGCCGGACGCCACGCGGGTGCGGACCAGGGATTCAGCGAAACGGTCGTCGTCCTGCCAGCCCTCGCCGGCTAGGCGGTCCAGCGCGGCGGCAGCGTCCTCGCTGCTGACCCCGCGGGCAACCAGCTTGCGGATCAACTCCTTGCGCGAATGCTCGCGCCGCACCAGCAGCGCCAGGGCGCGCTGTACCGGAGTCGGCTCGGGGCGGCGCCGACGGCCTTTGCCGCGCGCCTGTGATACTGACAGATGCTCCTCATCCATGCAGACCTCTGCTTGTGATGATGCTCATGCCGGATGCGCGCTGAAACGGACAAGGGCGCCCGGAACGACGCCCCTGCCCTGATCCAACATCGCCCCATGCAGGCCGGCACCGCCACTGACAGCGGCGCCGGCCCGCATGGAACCGATGAACTCAGTCGTCATCACCTTCGTCGTTTTCGCGGCCGGCGACTTCGGCGGGCTCGAACTTCTGGCGCAGCTCGGCTTCCAGCTTGGCCGCCACTTCGGGGTTTTCGCGCAGATAGGTGCGCGAGTTGTCCTTGCCTTGGCCGATGCGCTCGGAGCCGTAGCTGTACCAGGCGCCAGCCTTGTCGACGATCTTGGCCTCCACGCCCATGTCGATCAGCTCGCCTTCGCGGCTGATGCCCTCGCCGTAGAGGATCTCGGTGACGACCTGCTTGAACGGAGGGGCCATCTTGTTCTTGACCACCTTGATGCGGGTCTGGTTGCCGATGATCTCGTCCCCCTTCTTGATCGCACCGATGCGGCGAATGTCCAGGCGCACCGAGGCGTAGAACTTCAGGGCATTGCCGCCGGTGGTGGTTTCCGGGCTCTGGCCCGGCATCATCACGCCGATCTTCATGCGCAGCTGGTTGATGAAGACCACCAAGGTGTTGGAGCGCTTGATGTTGCCGGTCAGCTTACGCAGCGCCTGGCTCATCAGGCGGGCCTGCAGACCGGGCAACTGGTCGCCCATCTCGCCCTCGATCTCGGCCTTCGGGGTCAGCGCGGCGACCGAGTCGATGACCACGATGTCCACCGAACCCGAGCGCACCAGCATGTCGGCGATTTCCAGCGCCTGCTCGCCGGTATCGGGCTGGGACAGCAGCAGGTCGTCGACGTTCACGCCCAGCTTGCCGGCGTAGATCGGATCCAGCGCGTGCTCGGCGTCAATGAAGGCCGCCGTGCCGCCCTGCTTCTGGCACTGGGCGATGGCCTGCAGGGTCAAGGTCGTCTTGCCCGACGATTCCGGCCCATAGATTTCCACCACACGGCCCTTGGGCAGGCCACCGATCCCCAGGGCGATGTCCAGCATCAGCGAACCGGTCGGGATCACCTCGGTCGCCTCGATCACGCGGTCGCCCATGCGCATCACCGAGCCCTTGCCGAACTGGCGCTCGATCTGGGTCAGGGCCGCGGCCAGGGCGCGCTTCTTGTTCTCGTCCATTGTCAGTGTCCTCAAAGGGGTGGAAATCTGTTGGGAAGCAATCTACGGGGCGGCCATCGCACGGGTTGAGACCGGCCGTCTCGCATCGAAACTTATTGCGCCAGGCCCATCGGCGGCAGCGGACAACGCCGACACGCGTTGTGGGAAAACTCCTGTCTGCGGCGCGCACTCACCGGTTGGGCCTGACCAGCCCGCAATACAGGCCTTCGATGGCGAACTCCTGGTCCGGCCTCACCTCGATGGGCGAATAGTCCGGATTGCGCGGCAGCAGGCGGATGGCATCGCGCCCGATCTTCAACAGCTTGACGGTGATTTCCTCATCGATGCGGGCCACCACGATCTGGCCACTACGTGCATCGCGGGTGCGGTGCACGCCGATCAGGTCGCCCTCGAAGATGCCTTCGTCGCGCATCGAGTCGCCCTTGACCTTAAGTAGGTAGTCCGGCGAAGGCGAAAAGAACACCCGGTCCAGCACCACGTAGTCGTGGTGGTCGGCATCGGCGCCGATCGGCGCACCGGCCGCCACCCGGCCCAGCACCGGCAGGCGCAGGGCGGATTCCTCATTGGCCGGCGCGAAGGCCATCGCTGCCTGCGCCGGTTGCGGCGCCCGCAGCAGGCGGATGCCACGTGCCCGGCCCGGAATCCGCTCGATGGCGCCTGCGGCCTCCAGCGCTTCCAGGTGGTACTGCGCGGCCCGCACGCCCTTGAAGCCCAGCGCACGGGCGATCTCCGTCTGCGACGGCGGCATGCCTTCGGCCTCGAGCCGTTCGGCGATGAAGCTAAGGATGCTCTGCTGGGTCGGCGTCAGATTCATACGTGTAGTAATACTACTAAATTTGCCCGCCGGCAATTGGCTACAAGCTCCCCGTGCGGAATTTTACGTTTTACGATAATTTCAGCGCGCGGCCGTCCTAAGGTTTTTCCAAAACGTCGAGGCGCGTACTACACATCGCATCGTGCGCCTCGGCTGGCGGCGTTCAGCCGTGCGAAGCACCCAAGATCGCCTACCGTGCGATGCATTCGATGCCTCCGGCTTAGCTAAGGAGCGGTTCATGATCATGGAAGCATCGGGCTACCGCATTGATGCAAGTAATTTACGTCTCAACGGGCGCCGCCTTTCCTGGCTTGCCATCTGTGGACAGATTGGTGCAGGGATCGCTTTGGTCAGCATCCCGCTGACCTTGTATTTAGTCGAAAAGCCTGTGGTTGGCAGATCTTTTTTGGCTTTTTTTGGAGACGCCTACGTGTTTGGGCAGTACGCGCCATACAACATGCACGGATTTGTTCAGCTTCTGGCCGCGATCGGATTCCTTGAGGCGCTCCGCCGACTCGGTAAGCGTCTCTCAGGCCCGGCTCCGCTAGGCGAGCCAACAGCTCGCTCACTGATGTCGCTCAACTGGAGCTGTGTCTTAATAACACTCATCTGGTGCCTCAAGTTCGAGCCAGGCCCCGCATCAGGCGACATCGGCTTTGCACTGAACCCAACATTCAATTGGCTCGCCTTTTATGCGGGAGCGCTTTTGTTGGTCGCCATCAAGATTTTGCGAGGCGTGGCGGAAGAAGCCGTAGCGCTCCGCGCTGAAAATGATCAGTTCATCTGATGCCGATCATCGTCAAGCTCGATGTCATGTTGGCGCGACGCGAGATGAGGTCGAGAGACCTTGCCAAAGCGATCGGATTGAGCGAGACCAACCTGTCGCTCCTCAAACAGGGCCATGTAAAGGGTGTTCGCTTTGGCACACTTGAAGCCATCTGCCGGGTCTTGGCGTGCCAGCCGGGTGATCTCCTTGAGTTCCGGCCGGATTGACGAGCTTGCCTTTGTGTCTCAGAGCTCCCGCACACCATCCAGTGCAGCCGCCACCGTCTGCCGGCGCACCGCGTCGCGGTCGCCGTCGAACTGGTAGACCTCGGCGCGGGCGTAGCCGCCGCGGCGCTTCCAGCCGATCCACACCATGCCGACTGGTTTATCCGGGCTGCCCCCGCCCGGGCCGGCGATGCCGGTGACGGCCACGGCCACACTGGCGCCGGAATTGACCAGGGCGCCGGACACCATCTCGATCACCGTCTCGCGGCTGACCGCGCCGAAGGTCTCCAGCGTCTGCGGGCGCACGCCCAGCAGCGCCTGCTTGGCCTCGTAGCTGTAGGCGGCCATGCCGCAGTCGAAGAACGCCGAGGAGCCGGCGATGTCGGTCATGGCCTTGGCAATCCAGCCGCCGGTGCAGCTTTCGGCGGTGACCAGCATGTCGTGGCCCGCGCGCAGGTGCTGACCAACGGAAACGGCCAGCTGTTCGAGTTGGGAATCGGTGGGAGACATGGCGCGCCAAGGCGTGGAGGTCCGTGAAGTATCCCAGATCGCGTCCATTCGCCTCGGCTGACGCATCCTCGGAGGCCTTCCCGCAGTGCAGCATGGGTGATCGATGTAATCGGTTACATTGACGCCCCTGCCGCGACAAGACGGCACTATCGATTCGCCATTTTGGGAAGGGAAACGGCATGACACGATCAGGCATCACGCGCCGCCAGTTGCTGGTGGCCACGGGCGCGGCCACCCTGCTGTCGCAGGTTCCGATGGGCTTCGCGCTCGGGCGCACCCCGACCAAGGCGCCAGCCTTCATCGAAGACCTCATCGGCAAGATGACCCTGGAGGAGAAGGCCGGCCAGTTGACCCTGTTCGCGGCGGCCATGCAGAACGGCGCGGCGGCGGCGGCCAATCCGGTGACCGCCACCGGCGCGGTGACCGCGCAGATCGCGGCGGCCAAAGCCGGCCAGCTGACCGGCGTGTTCAACAGCTCCAACGTGCTCTACCACGAGCGCCTGCAGAAGGCCGCCACGCGGAGCCGGCTGAAGATTCCGATGCTGTTCGCCGCGGACGTGATCCACGGCTTCACCACGGTGTTCCCGGTGCCGCTGGGCGAATCGGCCAGCTTCGAGCCGGACCTAGCCCAGCGCACCGCGCGCGCGGCGGCGATGGAGGCCTCGGCCGTGGGCATCGACTGGACGTTCGCGCCGATGGTGGATATCGCCCGTGATGCGCGCTGGGGCCGCGGCGTGGAGGGCGCTGGCGAGGACGTCCTGCTGGGACGACGCATGGCCCAGGCACGCGTGCGCGGCTTCCAGGGCGACAAGGGCCTGGACGATCCGGAGGCCGTGGTCGCCTGTCCGAAACATTTCTGCGCCTATGGCGCGGCCGAGGGCGGCCTGGACTACAACGCCACCGACGTATCCGAGCGCGTCCTGCGGCAGACCTACTTCCCGCCGTTCCAGGCCGGTTTCGATGCCGGTGCGATGACCACCATGGCCTCGTTCAACGAGATCTCCGGCATCCCGGCCACGGCCAACAAATGGCTGCTGGACGATGTGCTGCGCGGCGAGTGGGACTTCAGCGGCGTGGTGGTGTCCGACTACACCGGCGATGAGGAACTGATCGCCCATGGCTTCGCCCGCGACGGGCGCGACGCCACCCGGCTGGCGATCCTGGCCGGGGTGGACATGAGCATGCAGAGCGGCCTGTACCTGAAGCACCTGCCGGACCTGGTCAAGCGCGGTGAGGTCCCGATGGCGGTGATCGACCGCTCGGTGCGGCGCGTGCTGCAGCTCAAGGCGCAGCTGGGCCTGTTCGATGATCCGTTCCGCCGGATCAAGCCACAGGCGCCTTCGCGTCAGCGCCTGCCCGAAACGCTCGAGCTCGCGCGCGAAGCCGCGCGCAAGTCCGTAGTGCTGCTGAAGAACGACGACGACATCCTGCCGCTGCGCTCCAGCGGCCAGCGCATCGCCCTGATCGGCCCGGTGGCGCAGGACTGGGACAGCACCAAGGGCCCGTGGACCCTGTTCAACGGTGACGACTCGGGCAGCGATCTGGCCCAGGGCATGAAGAGCGCGATGGCCGATGCCTCGCTGCTGCGCTTGGTGGCCGGCAGCGGCTATGCCACCGCGCTGGCTGGCGGCATCCAGGCCGCCGTCGAGGCGGCCCGTGCGTCCGATGTCGTCGTGATGGCCATCGGCGAGTCCCGCGACGATTCGGGCGAGGCGCACTCGCACACCTCCATCACCATTCCCAAGGTGCAACTGGACCTGCTGGACGCGGTGGCGGCCACGGGCAAGCCGGTGGTGGTCGTGCTCAGCAACGGGCGCGCACTGGCCCTGGACACGGTGGTGCCCAAGACCAAGGCCATCCTGGTCGCCTGGTTCCTCGGCTCATCCTCGGGTGCGGGGCTGGCTGACGTCCTGTTCGGCAGGACCGGACCTTCCGGGCGCTTGCCGGTCAGTTTCCCGCGCGAGCCGGGCCAGGTGCCGTACTACTACGATCACAAGATCACCGGCCGCCCCGATCCCAAGCCCGAAGCGCTGACGGCGTTCAAGACCCACTACACGACCATCCCTAATTCGGCGCTGTTCCCCTTCGGCCACGGCCTGACCTACGGGCGTATCGAATACGGCGCGCTGGACATCGGCGATGGCAAGCTTCAGGCCGCCGGCACGCTGGAAGTGCGCGCCACCGTGCATAACCGCGGCGACCGCCCGGCCGAGGAGGTCGTGCAGCTCTACGTACATGACCGCGCGGCCAGCATCACCCGCCCGATCCAGGAGCTGAAGGATTTCCGCAAGGTCGCCATCGCCGCCGGTGGCAGCGCCGAAGTGCGGTTCACCCTGCGCCGCGAGGATCTGCTGTTCATCGGCCAGGACCTCAAGCCGACGGTGGAACCGGGTGTCTTCGACCTGTGGGTCGCGCCCTCGGCCGAAATAGACGGCCTGCACGCCACCTTCGAACTGCTGGCCTGATCCAGCGCGCAGGCCCGCGGCGCGGCGGGCCGCGCATGTCGCCGACCGCCGCATCCGGGGCATGACACCCCGGATGCGGCGGCGCACGTTTTACAATCTGCGGTCACTTCCCCCCTGCGCTCCGATGTCCAAGACCGCGTCGCCCGAACACACCCCGCTGATGAAGCAGTTCTTCGCAGCCAAGTCCGAGTACCCGGACCTGCTGCTGTTCTTCCGCATGGGGGACTTCTACGAGCTGTTCTACGACGACGCGCGCAAGGCCGCGCGGCTGCTGGACATCACTCTGACCCAGCGCGGCAGCTCCGGCGGCGCGCCGATCCCGATGGCCGGCGTGCCGGTGCATGCCTACGAAGGCTATCTGGCGCGGCTGGTGGCGCTGGGCGAATCGGTGGCGATCTGCGAGCAGATCGGCGACCCGGCGCTGGCCAAGGGCTTGGTCGAACGCAAGGTGGTGCGCATCGTCACCCCCGGCACGGTGACCGACGAGGCCCTGCTCAACGAGCGCCGCGACACGCTGCTGATGGCGCTTTCGCGCGGCAAATCCGGGTATGGACTGGCGTGGGCCGACCTAGCCGGCGGGCGCTTCCTGGTCAACGAAGTCGACAGCGACGACGCACTGGAAGCCGAACTGGCCCGCCTGGAGCCGGCCGAACTGCTAGTCCCCGACGAAGAAGGCTGGCCGACCTTCCTGGCCACGCGCACCGGTGCGCGTCGCCGCGCGCCGTGGTTGTTCGATGCCGACAGTGGCCGTCGCCAGCTCCTACAGTTCTTCAGGCTGCATGACCTGACCGGCTTTGGCATCGAGGACAAGCCACAGGCCATCGCCGCCGCCGGCGCGCTGCTGGGCTATGTAGAGGAAACCCAGAAATCGCAGCTGCCGCACCTGACCGCGATCGCGTTCGAGTCCTCGGGCGAGGCCATCGCGATGAACGCGGCCACGCGCCGCCACCTGGAGCTGGACACACGCGTGGACGGCGACACCCGCCACACCCTGCTCGGCATCCTGGACAGCACGGTCACCCCGATGGGCGGACGCCTGCTGCGCCGCTGGCTGCATCGCCCGCTGCGCGACCGCCGCGTGCTGCACCAACGTCACCACGCGGTGGAGACGCTGATCGACCGCGGTACCGAGGCGGACCTGCGCGACGCCTTCCGCGCCTTCGGCGATGTCGAACGCATCCTCACCCGCGTGGCGCTGCGCTCGGCGCGCCCGCGCGACCTGTCCACGCTGCGCAACAGCCTGGCCCTGCTGCCGCGCCTGCGCGAGCTGCTGGGGCCGCTGGATTCGCCGCGCCTGGGCGCGCTGGCCGCGGCCATGGGCGAGCACGACGCCACCGCGCATCTGCTGGTCACCGGCGTGGCCGAACAGCCGCCGCTCAAGCTCACCGATGGCGGGGTGATCGCCGCCGGCTTCGATGCCGAACTGGACGAGCTGCGCCAGCTGTCCACCAACGCCGACCAATTCCTGATCGACCTGGAGACCCGCGAGCGCGAGACCAGCGGCATCGCCACGCTGAAAGTGGGCTACAACCGCGTCCACGGCTATTACATCGAGATCAGCAAGGGCCAATCGGACAAGGCGCCGGTGCATTACACGCGTCGGCAGACCCTGACCAATGCCGAGCGCTACATCACCGAGGAGCTCAAGGCCTTCGAGGACAAGGTGCTGTCGGCACGCGAGCGCGCCCTGTCGCGCGAACGCGTGCTGTACGAGCAGCTGCTGGACGCGCTCAACGAAGTGATCGAGCCGCTCAAGCGCTGCGCCCTGGCCTTGAGCGAGCTGGACGTGCTGTGCGCCTTCGCCGAGCGCGCCCAGGCGCTGGACTGGACGCGTCCGGCGTTGTCCGATGCGCCGTGCCTGGTGATCGAACGCGGCCGCCATCCGGTGGTCGAGGCCGTGCGCAGCGAACCGTTCGAACCCAACGACCTGCGCTTAGACGGCAGTGATACCGCCGAGGCACGCCGCATGCTGGTCATCACCGGCCCCAACATGGGCGGCAAGTCGACCTACATGCGCCAGAATGCGCTGATCGTGCTGCTGGCGCATATCGGCAGTTTCGTGCCCGCCTCACGCGCACAGATCGGCCCGATCGACCGCATCCTCACCCGTATCGGTGCTGGCGACGATTTGGCCAAGGGCCAATCCACCTTCATGGTGGAAATGGCCGAGACCAGCTACATCCTGCATCACGCCACGCGCGAATCGCTGGTACTGATGGACGAGATCGGTCGCGGCACCTCAACCTACGACGGTCTGGCCCTGGCCGACGCCGTCGCCCGCCACCTGGCCCACGCCAACCGGTGTTACACGCTCTTCGCCACGCACTACTTCGAGCTGACGGCGCTGGCCGGCGAGACCGTCGAAGGCGGCCCCAGCGGGATTGCGAATGTGCACCTGGATGCCGTCGAGCACGGCGAGTCGCTGGTGTTCATGCATGCGGTGAAGGATGGCGCGGCCAACCGCAGTTTCGGCCTGCAGGTGGCCGCCCTGGCCGGCCTGCCGCGCACCACCCTGGCCCAGGCACGCCGTCGCCTGGCCGAGCTTGAACAGCGTGGCAGCGACACCCAGGCCTCGACCATGGCGCCCACCGCATTGGATGCGCCACAGCAGTTCGGCCTGTTCGCGCCTGCGCCCTCGGCGGCGCAGGACGCACTAGCGGCGCTGGATCCCGACGAGCTGACTCCCAAGCAGGCGCTCGAGGCGCTGTATCGCCTCAAGGCGCTGCTGTAACGCGACACAGGTCCCGTGGGAGCCAGCACGCTGGCGATGGCGCTTTCCGCTGAAGGCCCATCGCCGCCGTGGCGGCTCCCATGGCATGGGCCTGCACGTCTGCGTCGGGGGCGAGCGCCAGACGCATCGCGCGTTGAAGGGGCTGGTCAGGCCGCAGCGGCCGGCGGCATGTTCGGGTTGGGATGCTGCGGTGCCAGCGCGTTGTCGATCTCCATCGCCCGCAGCGCTGCTGGACGCGACATGTGCGTCTGCACGAAGGCGACGAAGGCCGGGCGCGGCGCGAGCGCGCCGATGCGCAGGTAATAGCCAATGCAGGCGGCGGCATACAGATCGACCGCGGTGAAGTGATCGCCGGCCAGGTGCGTGCGTCCTTCCACCGCCTGCTCCAGCGCGCGCAGCACATCCTCCTCACGTCCGTAGCCGGCACTGACCGGTTCGCAGAGCGCTCCGGCCTCCCTGGCCGTCATCAGCGACTCGAAAGGACCCGCCAGGAAGAACAGCCAGCGGAAATACGCCGCACGCGTCGGCGAATCCTCCGGCGGCGCCAGACGCCGCTCGGGCACCAGCTCGGCCAGGTAGGCGCAGATGGCGGCGTTCTCGGTGACCACTGCCTCGCCATGGCGCAGGGCCGGCACCTTGCCCATCGGATTGATCGCCAGATACTCGGGCGACTTCATGTCCGCGCCGTAGTCAAGGATCCGCGCCTCATACGGCAGGCCGGTTTCTTCGATCATCCAGCGCGCGACGCGGCCGCGCGACAGCGGATGGGTATAGAGGGTCAGGGTCTCGCTCATGGCAACGCTCCGTCACAGGTGAGGCGCCAGTGTCCGGTGCTCCTGCTGACAGCTTCTGTCAGGAGTCGCTGCCGTAGCCGGTGGCCGTGCGCCAGCGCTTGATCAGCACATGCCGACGCGAGGGGTAGCGCTCGCCGGTATCGACCAGGTCGATGACGCGATCGGCGCGGAAGTGGCGAAAATCCCGGCGCAGTTCGCACCACGCCGCCAGCATGCCCAACCCCTCCATGAAGGCCATCGCGAACGGCCAGATCAGGCGCTGGGTGGGCTGGCCCGCACCGTCGGCGTAGTCCATGCGCAGCACGTGCTCCAGGCGCATTCCCAGGCGCAGCGTCGGCAGCCACGGCGCATCCGGTGGCGGTTCGCGCGGGGTGGGCACCAGCAGGCCCGTGGTCTCGATCGACAGCCGCGCGGCGGCCGGCAGCGTCGCACCGATGCGCGTCATGGCCCGTTCGGCCGCCTGTGCCAGCGCCGTGTCCGGCTGTCGAGTGACCCAGCGCGCGCCCAGCGCCAGGGCCTCCAGTTCGTCCTCGCTGAAGTTCAGCGGCGGCAGCAGGAATCCGGGACGCAGCACGTAGCCCACCCCGGGATCGCCGAGGATGTCCGCGCCCTGCCCGCGCAACGTGGCGATGTCCCGGTACAGCGTGCGCAGGCTGACGCCGAGCGCCTCGGCCAGGCGCGCGCCGGCCACGGGACGACGACGCCCGCGCAGGGCATCGAGCAGGTGCAGCAGGCGGGTGGCGCGCGAGGACATCGCGACAGGATAGAGCCCGGCGTCGCGTTGCAGGAACGTGGCGTGACACGCGAATGCCGGGTGCGCTGGGTGGCCGAGGTGGACGGAGGTCCGGTAAGTTCGGCATTCCCCCGAACCCGAAGGATTCCCTGTCATGAACGATGCGCTTTCCGGCTTGGCCGGCACCCTTTTCCAGCAGTTGCAGGGCGCGCCGCTGCAGCAGATGTCCTCGCAACTGGGCACCGACCCGGCCCAGACCCGCAACGCCATCGCCACCGCGCTGCCGATGTTGTTCGCCGCGCTGGGCCGCAACGCGCAGCAGCCCCAGGGCGCCGAGGCGCTGCTGGGCGCCCTGCAGCGCGACCACGCCCAGGCCGCATCGGGCTTCGACCTGGGCAGTCTGGTGGGCGCGGTGCTCGGCGCTGGCGGTGGTCGTCAGACCGACGGGGCTGGAATCCTGGGGCACATCTTCGGCGGCAACACGCCGATGGCCGCCAACGGCCTGGGCCAGGCCACGGGCCTGGGCGGTGACAAGGCCAGCCAGCTCCTGCAGCTGCTGGCGCCGGTGGTGCTGTCGTTCCTGGCGCAGCACTTCCTGGGTGGCAATGGCCAGGGCGACGCCGACCAACTCGGGCAGGCGCTGGGCCAGGAACGCGCCCAGGTGCAGCAGTCCGGGGGGCTGGCCGGAGGGCTGCTGGGCAAGCTGCTGGACCAGGATGGCGACGGCGACCTGGACGTCGGCGACCTGCTCAAGCTCGGCGGTGGCCTGTTTCGCGGGCGCTGAGCCAGCGATAGTCGGGCCCTATCAAAAATCGCACAAATTTCAATTTTCTTTTGCCATCGTCGCTGCCTATGGTGTGGCCTCATCCGCACACGCGAGGCCTGCCATGCGCCAACTCCCGATGACGCCCTTCGCTCGCCCCGCCACCTGCGATGTGTTGCCGATGCCCTGCTGACCGGGGCCTCGCTTCTCCACCCCCACACCCCTGAACGTCCGCGCCTGCGCGTGCGGCCGCGTCTCCTGTGCGCTCCAAACGAGGTAGCCAAGCCATGAACATCGAAGCCAAATGTCCGTTCAACCACGCCGCGGGCGGCGGCACCAGCAACCAGGACTGGTGGCCCAAGCGGCTGCGGGTGGAGCTGCTGGCCCAGCATTCGACCAAGTCCGATCCCCTGGGCAGTGCGTTCAACTACGCCGAGGCGTTCAAGCAGCTCGACTACACGGCGCTCAAGCAGGATCTCAAGGCGCTGATGACCGATTCGCAGGATTGGTGGCCGGCCGACTTCGGCCACTACGGGCCCTTGTTCATCCGCATGGCCTGGCATAGCGCCGGCACCTATCGCGTGCAGGACGGACGCGGCGGCGGTGGACGCGGCCAGCAGCGCTTCGCTCCGCTCAACAGCTGGCCGGACAATGTGAGCCTGGACAAGGCCCGCCGCCTGCTGTGGCCGATCAAACAAAAGTACGGGCAGGCCATCTCCTGGGCCGACCTGATGATCCTCACCGGCAACGTCGCGCTGGAATCGATGGGCTTCAAGACCTTCGGCTTTGCCGGTGGCCGCGAGGACACCTGGGAGCCGGACCAGGACGTGTACTGGGGCACCGAGACCACCTGGCTGGGCGGCGACGAGCGCTATGCCCACGGTTCGCCCGGTGTGGACAAGCCAGGCGATGAAGCGGTGCTGGTCTCCGACGACGATGCCGATGGCGACGAACACTCGCGCAAGCTGGAAAACCCGCTGGCCGCGGTGCAGATGGGCCTGATCTACGTCAATCCCGAAGGCCCGGACGGCAATCCCGATCCGCTCAAGGCCGCTTACGACATCCGCGACACCTTTGGCCGGATGGCGATGAACGATGAGGAGACCGTCGCCCTGATCGCCGGCGGCCACAGCTTCGGCAAGACCCATGGCGCCGGCCCGGCTGACCAAGTCGGCCACGAACCCGAAGCCGGCGACTTGGAACAGCAGGGCCTGGGCTGGCACAACACCTTCGGCAGCGGCAAGGGCGCCGACACCATCACCTCCGGCCTGGAAGTCACCTGGACCACCACCCCGGCGCAGTGGAGCCATGACTTCTTCAAGCACCTGTTCGGCTACGAGTGGGAGTTGAGCAAGAGCCCGGCCGGCGCGCACCAGTGGGTGGCCAAGGACGCGCAAGCCACCATCCCCGATCCGCACGGCACCGGCAAGCGCCTGCCAACCATGCTGACCACCGACCTGGCCCTGCGCATGGACCCGGCCTACGAGAAGATCTCGCGCCGCTTCCTGGATCATCCGGAGGAGTTCGCCGACGCCTTCGCGCGCGCCTGGTTCAAGCTGACCCACCGCGACATGGGGCCCAAATCGCGCTACCTGGGCCCGGAAGTGCCGGCAGAGGACCTGCTGTGGCAGGACCCGATTCCGACCTCGACCACGGCGCTGGACGCAGCGGACATCGACGCGCTCAAAGACAGGGTCGCAGCCTCTGGCCTGAGTGTGGCCGAGCTGGTCTCCACCGCCTGGGCCTCGGCCTCGACCTTCCGCGGCTCGGACAAGCGCGGTGGCGCCAACGGCGCGCGCATCGCCCTGGCACCGATGAAGGACTGGAAGGTCAACCAGCCCGCGCAACTGTCCAAGGTGCTGGCCAAGCTGAAGGAGATCGGCCAGGACTTCGGCAAGCCGGTCTCGCTGGCCGACCTGATCGTGCTCGGCGGCGGCGTGGGGGTGGAGCAGGCGGCCAAGGCCGCGGGCCATGACATCACCGTGCCGTTCCATCCAGGCCGTGGCGACGCGACCCAGGAACAGACCGATGTCGAATCGGTGGACATGCTGGAGCCCAAGGCCGATGGCTTCCGCAACTACCTGGCCGGCGGCATCGGCGTGGCCGGCGAAGCGCTGCTGATCGACAAGGCCCAGCTGCTGACCCTGACCGCGCCGGAGATGACCGTGCTGGTTGGCGGCCTGCGCGTGCTGGGTGCCAATGTCGATGGCGTGGCCCACGGCGTGTTCACCGACAAGCCGGGCACGTTGAGCAACGACTTCTTCGTCAACCTGCTGGACATGGGCACCGCGTGGCAGGCGACCTCGCGCAATACCTACCAGGGCACTAATCGCAACACCGGCGCCAAGACCTGGACGGCCACGCGCGCCGATCTGGTGTTCGGCTCCAACGCCATCCTGCGCGCCCTGGCCGAGGTCTATGCCGGCGCCGATGCCAAGGAGAAGTTCATCAAGGACTTCGTCGCGGCCTGGGCCAAGGTGATGGAGCTGGACCGCTTCGACCTGAAGTAAGCCAAGCCCGCACCACCGGTCACACGACAACGGCGCCCTCTGGCGCCGTTGTCGCACAATACCGCGCTTGCCAATCGCCATCCGCCCCCGCCATGAGTGATGTCGACCACCGCGTGCACGGCGTGGGGCCGGAGGATGTCGTGCCCGACTGGCCGCCCCTGCAGGCGGGCGAACTCGAGGCGCTGCTGGCCGACTATCCGGCGTTCGCAGCAGGGCCGCATCGCATCGCCTGGCACAGCCCGCGCCCGCTCTCGGCCGCAGCCCTGGTGGACACCGCACGTGGCCGCGTGTTCGTCAAACGCCACCATGTCAGCGTGCGCACGGCCGCGTGCCTGGAAGAAGAGCATCGCTTCATCGCGCACCTGCGCGGCAAGGGGCTGCCGGTCGTCGAGGTCTTTGCCGATGCGCGCGGCCACACCGCGGTCACGCGCGGCGACTGGACCTATGAAGTCCACAGCACCGGGCTTGGCGAGGACGTGTATCGCCAGACCACGTCGTGGACACCGCTGACCGACCTGGCCCGTGCGCGCGAGGCGGGCGCCATGCTGGCTCGGCTGCACCAGGCCGCAGCCGATGACCACGCCCCCCAGCGCAGCACGCACGTGCTGGTGGCCCGCGACGACCTGCTCCGCGCCGAGGATCCCATCGTGGCCCTGCAGGCGCAGTTTGCAGAACGTCCGGCTTTGCGCGAGTGGCTGCAATCGCGCGACTGGCAACGCGATTTCGCGCGCGACCTGCTGCCATGGCACGCCGGCCTTGCAACGCGCCTGCGCGACACCCCGCGCCTGTGGGCGCACAACGACTGGCACGTGTCCAACCTGCTGTGGCAGCGCGAGGGCACTGCGCTGCGCATCAGCGGCGTGCTCGACTTCGGCCTGGCTTCGCCGACCAGCGCCATGTTCGACCTGGCCACCGCGATCGAACGCAATGCCATCGCCTGGCTGTCGCTGGAAGCAGGCTTCGATGCGGTGCATCTGCAGACCGCCTGCGCGCTGATCGCCGGCTACCGCGAGGTGCTGCCGCTGGACGCGGCCTCGGTGCAGTTGCTGGCCGACCTGCTGCCGCTGGTACACCTGGAATTCGCCCTGTCCGAGGTCGAGTACTTCCATGCCATCACCCGCTCGCCGGACAACGCGGCGGTGGCCTACGACGTGTTCCTGCTGGGTCATGCGCGATGGTTCGCCAGCGCGCCCGGCCAGGCCTTGCTGCAAGCGATCCGCGCAACGGCCTGATACGCCGGATGTGCAAATCCTAGCGAAATGGTGTCAAATGCGCGCTCTGAAGCGGGGGTGCCCGGCGTTTGCCGGGCTGAGAGAGTCCCTTGGAACCTGACCCGGTTAGCACCGGCGTAGGGAGCTTTGAGCAGCACCAGTGGTCCGCCCGTGGAAGGCGTGCGCCGGTGCGCCGTCGCTTCGTCCTTGTGCCCTTGCCTGGTGACGAACCGATGAATCGCTCCCGCTTCACCCTGTTGCTGTCCTCCCTGCTGTGCACGGCCTTGCCGCTGCACGCCCAGCAGGTCGAATCCGCTTCCGACGACCAGACCGCCACCGACCTGGCCGCCATCCGGGTCAAGGGCCAGCACGATGTCCAGACCAGCCAGGCCAACAGCTTTGGCCCCGGCACCTGGAAGGACACCCCGGCCTCGCTCAACGTGCTGACCCGGGCGCTGATCGACGCACGCCAGCCGCGCTCCTTGAGCGAACTGACCGCCAGCGATGCTTCGGTTGGCGACAGCTACGCGGCGGTGGGCTACTACCAGGACGTGTCGATCCGCGGCTATGCGCTGGACCTGGCCACCGGCCTGCGCTTCAACGACCTGACCCTGGCCGGCGAGCAGCGCATTGCGCTGGAGAACGTCCAGCAAGTCGAGATCCTCAAGGGCGAGGCCGGGTTGACCGCCGGCATCATGGCGCCCGGCGGCATCATCAACTTCGTCTCCAAGCGTCCCGAGCGGGTGCAGGAGCTGACCGTCGGCACCGACTCGCATGGCTCGCGTTACACCGCGCTGGATGTCGGCCGCTGGCTCACTCCCACCTTCGGCCTGCGCTTCAACGCGGCGTGGGAAGACACGCACTCCTACATCGAACACACCGACGGGCGGCGCAATTTCTATGCGCTGGCCGCCGACTGGCTGATCGGCGACAAGGGCAAGCTGGAACTGGACGGCGACTACCAGACCAGCGCGCAGCGTTCGGCCTCCGGCTACCAGTTGCTCGGTGGCGATACGCTGCCCAGCCACGCCAGCGCGACCAAGCTGCTGGGCTACCAGCCGTGGGCGCAGCCGGTGTCCATCCAGAGCGCCAACGTCACCGCGCGCTACACCTACCAGTTCAACCCCGACTGGCAGGGCAGCGTGGCCTTCGGCAACAGCCGCAGCGTGATCGATGACAACGTCGCCTTCGCCTACGGCTGCTTCTACGCGACTGAATGCGCCGATGGCAGCATGCCCGGCAACTATTTCGCGCCCAACGGCGACTACGACGTGTACGACTACCGCAGCCCGGACGACACCCGCCACAACCAGCAACTGCGCGCGCAGCTGCAGGGCCGCTTCGACACTGGCGCGCTCAGCCACCAGCTGACCTTTGGCGCCGATGGCTATCGGCGCACGGTGGATCGCCGCCAGGACGTGTACGACTACGTGGGCACCGCCAACATCGACGCGGCCACGCCGGTGTTCGCGCCCTCGCCCAACGCGCCCGGCCCGTCCGCGCGCCGCCTGGACGATACGCAGTGGTCGGTGTTCGCGCTGGATCGCATCGGCTTGGGCAATGGCTGGCAGTGGCTGGTGGGTGGGCGCTTCGCCAAGCTGGACGAGATCGCCAACGATAGCGAGGGCGTGCGTGAGCGGCGCAGCATCCTGAGCCAGTTCCTGCCGCAGACCGCGCTGATCTGGCAGGCCACGCCCCGGCTCAACGCCTACGCCAGCTACAGCGAGGGGCTGTCGCTGGGCCAGGAAGCGCCGTGGTGGACGTCCAATGCCGACAGCTTCCTGCCGCCGCTGCATTCGCGCCAGGCCGAGGTCGGGGTGAAGTTCGCCGCCACCGACGCGCTGGACCTGGGCGCGGCGCTGTTCCGCATCCGCCAGCCGCTCCAGTACGCCATGCCCGATGACAGCGAGGCCGGGTATACCTTCGTCCAGCGCGGCCAGCAGGTGCATACCGGCCTGGAGCTGACCGCGAACGGACAGCTCACCGAGCAGTTGCGCCTCAATGCCAGCGCCAGCCTGCTGCGCGCACGGGCCCAGGACAGCGGCACCGCGGCCATCGAGGGTCACCAGCTGGTCAACGTTCCCAAGGCGCGCGCCAGCGTGTTCCTCGACTACACGCTGGCGTCGGCGCCGGCCTGGAGCTTCAACGCGGGCTGGCGCTACGCCGCCGCCAATGTCGCCACCGCCGATGGCCGCCTGCGCGTGCCGGCGTACCACGTGTTCGATGCCGGACTGCGCTTCCGCAATCAGATCGCTGGCCACGCCATGACCTGGCAGCTGTCGGTCAACAACGTGTTCGACAAGTTCTACTGGCGTGATACCGGCAGCAGCGGCGGCGATTACTACCTGTTCCCCGGTGCCCCGCGGCTGGCCCGTCTAAGCGTGACCTGGGCGCTGTGAGTACCGAACTGCTCGAGTGGATCGGGGCGGCGGTCAGCGTGGCCGCCGTATGGCTGACCGCGCGCCGGCACCTGCTCAGCTGGCCAGTCGGACTGGCCTCGGTGATCCTGTACGCCAGCGTCTTCGTCGAGGCCAAGCTCTATTCCGACGCCCTGCTGCAAGGCGCGTTCGCTGGCTTCATCGTCTATGGCTGGTGGCGCTGGAAGCAGCACCTGGATGACGACGGCCGGGTGCAGGTCGCACCCCTGGACCTGGGCGCGGCACTGCGTGATCTGGGCATCGGGGCGGTGGGCGCGGTGGCCCTGGGCACGGTGATGCACCGCTACACCGACGCCGCCCTGCCCTGGCTGGACGCGGCGCTGACCGCCTTCAGTCTGGTGGCGCAGTGGTGGCAGGGCCGCCGCCACATCGCCGCGTGGTGGCTGTGGATCGTGCTGGACGTGATCTACACCGGCCTGTACGTCTACAAGTCGCTCGATGTCACCGCCGCGCTGTATCTGGGCTTCGTTGGCCTGGCGGTGATGGGCCTGCGCCAGTGGCGGCGCGCGGCGCAGACCGCACCGCTGGCCGCCGCTTGAACCCGGCCAGCGCCGACGTCGACTGACGCCAGCGTCAGGCAGTGCTAGGGTGCCGGACTTTCGCTCGGCGCCCCTTCGCATGTCCGCACGTCCCGCTTCACGCTCGCTGGTCGAAGGGCCGATTGGCCGCAACCTGTTGCTGTTCTCGCTGCCGATCCTGGGCGGCAACGTCGCCCAGTCGCTCAACGGCTCGGTCAATGCGGTGTGGATCGGCAAGTTCCTGGGCGAATCGGCGCTGACCGCCGCGGCCAACGCCAACAGCATCCTGTTCTTTCTGATCGGCTCGGTGTTCGGCATCGGCATGGCCGCGACCATCCTCATCGGTCAGGCCATCGGCGCCGGCGACACCGCCCGCGCGCGGCGGGTGATGGGCACCAGCGCCAGCTTCTTCATCGGACTGTCGGTGCTGATCGCCTGCTGCGGCGTGTGGCTGGCGCGCCACCTGCTCAGCGCCATGGGCACCCCAGCCGATGCGCTGCCCCTGGCCGAGGCCTACCTGCGGGTGATCTTCCTGGCGATGCCGCTGATCTACGCGTTCGCCTTCCTGTCGGCGGCGCTGCGTGGCGTCGGCGATGCCAAGACCCCGTTCCGCTACCTGCTGCTGGCCGTGGCGATGGATTGCGTGCTGGATCCGATGCTGATGCTGGGCGTGGGTCCGTTCCCGAAATTGGGCATCGCCGGCGCAGCGTGGTCGACGCTGGTCACCCAGGCCATTGCTCTGGCCGCGATGCTGGTCTCGCTGCGCCGGCGCGGTCACGTGCTGTGGCTGGGGCGCAAGGACCTGCACCTGCTACGCATCGACCCGGCAATCCTCAAGGCGCTGGTCACCAAAGGCGTGCCGATGGGCCTGCAGATGGTGCTGGTTTCGATGGCGATGATCGCGATGATGACCCTGGTCAACCGCTTCGGGACCGACATCGCCGCCGCCTATGGCGCTGCGCTGCAGACCTGGAACTATGTGCAGATGCCGGCGATGGCCATCGCCGCGGCGGCCTCGTCGATGGCCGCACAGAACGTCGGCGCCGGACGCTGGGATCGGGTCTCGGCCACCGCGCGTACCGGCGTGCTGTTCAACTTCCTGATGACCGGTGCGCTGATCGCGCCGCTGATCCTGCTGGACCACTGGACCTTCGGCCTGTTCCTTGAATCGGGCAGTCCCGCCTTCGACGCCGCCCGCCACCTCAACCACATCGCGATCTGGTCGTTCCTGTTCTTCGGGGTGATGTTCGTCCTGTCCGGCGTGGTGCGCTCCACCGGCGCGGTGATCGTCCCTTTGATCATCCTGGTGATCTCGCTGTGGGGCATCCGGGTGCCCTTTGCCAAGCTGCTGCAACCCACGTTGGGGAGCGACGCGATCTGGTGGAGCTTCCCGACCAGTTCGCTGTGCTCGATGCTGCTGTCGATCGCGTATTACCGCTGGGGCGGCTGGCGCAAGGCGCGGATGATGAACGCCGATGCCAGCCAGGTCGCCATCCCCTCCGAGGTCCCGGCCCGCGTGCCCTCGCCCGTGGCCGACCCGGCCGAGCCGGACTACCGGCCCGACGACGCGTTGCAAAAGCCCTGAGCCCGCGCGGCGACAGACCTTAGAGCGCGTCGATATCCCCAAGCGCCTGGATGAGCCGCCGCGCGCGCTTGTCCGGCTTGGTCTCCGGCGGCCGGTAACCGGTGCGCTGCGCGGCACGCAGCGCGCGCGCCTCGGATCGCCGCTGTTGAGACTCCGGGCTTTCCTCGTACAGCGCCTGGGCCACGGGCGCAGGCCCGCGCTGGTCGGACAAACCGCGCACGGCGATCTCGAAGCGTTCATCGCCGCGTTGCACCAGCAGCGCGTCTCCGATGCGCACCGTGCGCGAGGGCTTGGCCCGCTGGCCGCCCAGCTCGACCTTGCCCAGGGTCACCGCGTCCTTGGCCAGGGCGCGGGTCTTGTAGAAGCGGGCCGCCCAGAGCCAGACATCCAGGCGCACCGACGGGCTTGCGGGCGTTTCAGTCATGCGTTCCTGAGAAGTCGGGTTTGATCGTGTCACGTGCGCGGGGCGTGAGGTCGATCGATTCGTCGGGATGGCAGGGGTCGCGCACCATCGAGGCCGTGTTGCCACGCGCCAGGGCATTGGCGGACGAGGACGACGCAAGCTGGCATTCGGGCCGGTCGGCAGGCCGTACCGCCGTCATGTCCTCGCGCCCGGGGTCGCTGGCACAGGCCGACAGCAGCAGCGCCGTCGCAAGCAGGGTTCCCTGCAGTTTCATCGGGTTCTTCCTCCGTGGAAATCGACTCGCCCAGTCAGCGCCTGGTCGCGTGAAACTCATGTTCCGGCACTGCCGCCGAAGCGGATTTCGGCATGCGGCGCCTGTGCGTCGACATCGTGCTGGCAGGCCTGGGTCATGCGTGCATCGCGGAGGCCCTGCTCGAAGTCCTGTCCGTGCTTGCCATCGCGGATCTTGTCCGGAAACGGTGGCTGGTTGGCTGCCAGCTGCGCCTGCTGCTGGCATTCGTAGGACAGCGTGGAGCCATCCAGTCCTGGGGTGCTGGCGCAGCCCGCCAGCCAAGCCAGGCATGCAGATAACCCAAGACCGCCGATTGCATGGAGCTTCCGTGGCATCGCGCTTCTCCTTCATGCTGGTCATGTCCGCGAACAGACGCAAACCCGGGCCCGGAAAACACGAAACCCGGCGTGCGCCGGGTTCCGAGCATAGCGCGGCTGCATCGCAGCCGATGGCCGTCGCCTTATTCGGCGGACTTGGCAGCCTCGGCAGCGGCGGCCTGGCGGGCGACCTTGGCGGCGGCGGCGGCGGCCAGGTCTTCCTTGATGCGGGCAGCCTTGCCCTGCAGACCACGCAGGTAGTACAGCTTGCCGGCGCGGACCTTGCCGCGGCGCTTGACTTCGACCGAGTCGATGGTCGCGCTGTGGGTCTGGAAGACGCGCTCAACGCCGTAGCCGTGCGAGATCTTGCGCACGGTGAAGGCGGAGTTCAGGCCGGCGTTCTTCTTGGCGATGACCACGCCTTCGTAGGCCTGCACGCGCTCGCGGTTGCCTTCCTTCACCTTCACATTGACGACGACGGTGTCACCCTGGCTGAACTGCGGCAGCTCGCGGGAAATCTGGGCGGACTCGAACTCCGCGATGATGGACTTGTTCAACTTGCTCATGGTGGCACCGATTCTATGTTCGGGTGGGTGTGTCGGATTCGACAGCGGCACTGATGCGGTCGCAGGATTGCGCCGCACGATCGTTTTTATGTGGCACCCGTGACCAGACTGGTCGCAGGAACCGCGTATTCTAGAACACTTCCCCGCGCGAAAGCTAGCTGAGGAAAGGCTCAGTCGCCGGACGCCTGCCGCTCGGCCCGGAACGCCTCCAGCAGCTTGCGGTCGGCGCGCGACAGCGCCGCCTCGTCCAGCAGGTCCGGGCGTCGCAGCCAGGTCCTGCCCAGCGACTGCTGCCGGCGCCAGCGCGCGATGGCCGCGTGGTTGCCCGAACGCAGCACGTCCGGTACCTCGCCCCAGGCGTGGCTGGCCGGATGGGTGTAGTGCGGACAGTCCAGCAGGCCCCCCTCGCCCTCGAAACTGTCCTGCGCCGCGGACTCGGCATCGTTGAGCACGCCCTCGCGCAGGCGCGCGACCGCGTCGATCAGTACCGCCGCACCCAACTCGCCGCCGGACAGCACGTAGTCGCCGATGGAGATCTCCTCATCGACCTCGTGGGCCAGGAAGCGCTCGTCCACGCCCTCGTAGCGCCCGCACAACAGGATCATGCGCGGCAGCAGCGTTGCCAGTTCGCGCACGCGCGCCTGGGTCAGCGGACGTCCCTGCGGGCTGAGATAGATCACCGGGGCCGGCGCGGGATCGGCCAGGCGCGCATGATCCAGACAGGCCCGCAGCGGCTCGATCAGCATCACCATGCCCGGCCCGCCGCCGAAAGGGCGATCGTCCACGCGCCGATAGTTGCCGGTCGCGTAGTCGCGCGGATTCCAGCCCTGCACCCGGAGCAGATCGCGCTCGCGCGCGCGCCCAACGACACCGAAGCCGGTGCTCTGGTCGATGAACTCGGGGAACAGGCTGATGACGTCGATGCGCATGGGCGGAAAATGCGGCGGCTTCACAGGCGAGTATGGCCAACCGCAGCCGACCACGCGCTCTTCAGAAGTCCGGGTCCCAGTCCACTCTTACCACGCCCGCGTCGAAATCCACCCCGTGGACGAAGTCCGGCTCGACGAAGGGAATCAGGCGCTCCTTGTCCCCCCGGGCCACCAGCACGTCGTTGGCACCGGTCGAAAACAGGTGCGAGACGGTGCCGAAGTCACGGCCGTCGGCATTGAGGACGCTCAGGCCTTCCAGGTCGACCCAGTAATACTCATCGGGCTTGGGCGGCGGCAGCGCGCTGCGCGGCACCGAGATTTCCAGCCCGACCAGCGCCTCGACCGCATCGCGGTCCTCGACACCAGGAAAGCTGGCGATCAGATGCTTGCCGGACGGCTTGCCGCGCACGCCGGAGACCTCGCGCTCGCGCCCCGCGGCATCGCGCAGGGTCCAGGGCTGATAGCGGAAGATCGTTTCACGCGGCTCGGTCCATGACTCGACCTTGACCTGGCCACGCACGCCAAACGCGCCGACCACCCTGCCCAGCAGGATGCGGCGCGTCGTGTTCTCACTCATGGGAGAAGCAGCCGGCCGCGAGCAAGTCGCGGCCGAGGCGCGATCAGGCCGAAGCCTGGGCGGTCGCGAGCTTGCCCGCTTCCTTGTACAGGTTGCGGACCTTGTCGGTCAGCTGGGCGCCCTGGCCGACCCAATGGTCGACGCGCGCGATGTCCAGCACGATGCGGGGCTCGGCGCCCTGGGCGACCGGGTTGTAGTAACCCACGCGCTCGATGTTGCGGCCGTCGCGCGCGCTGCGCACGTCGGTGACGATGATGTGGTAGAAGGGGCGCTTCTTGGCGCCGCCGCGGGTAAGGCGGATCTTGACCATGGTGTGCTCTCGGTGTTGCCCAGTCGCCAGGATGGCGCGGTAAGCCGGTAAGTATAGCGGGCCGCGCGCGTCGCGCAAACCCGCATCGGACGCCAGGTCAGGGCCGCTCCCAGGGTTGGGTCTCCAACGCCCGGGCCAGCAGGTCGGGCAGTGTCGGCGCTGCGGGCAATGCCTGATCGTCGATCGAGGCAACCGGCGCACAGCCATTGGCGTTGGCCGTGAACGCCGCCAGGGTCCGCGCTTGATCCAAGGTCACCCGGGCGTGACGCTGCGGGACCCCCAAGCCCTCCAGCCCGCGTTGCAGCAAGCCCTCACAGGTCCCTCGCAAGGCCGGACCCTGCGGCCACAGCACGCCGGACCCGTCCCAGAAGCCGATATTCCAGACCGAGCCTTCCACCACCGCCGCTCCGGCGCCCTCGACGAACAATGCATCGTCCGCGCCTGCCAGCCGCGCCTGTCGGCGATAGTGGAACAGCGGGAAGGTCGCCACGTGCTTGATGTGGGGAAGCGGACGCACGAAGGCGTAGGACTTGAGCCTCACGGGTCGAGCAGGCGCGATCGCCCCGACGGGCGCGACCGAAAACAACCACTCGGGCACCACTGGCCGCAGCGGATCACGATGATCGAAATCCCGCGCGAAGCCGGTCACACGCACCGACACCAGCTCGGTGCCCGCCAGGGCCGCGCGCAGCTGGGTGCGCAAGGCGGCTTCGTCGAACGGCGCCTCGAACAGGGCGGCCTGCCCCTCCCGCAGTCGCGCCAGATGCAGGTCCAGGCCCTGCACGGCGCGTTCGCGCGCGCGGAAAGCAGTGAAGTGACCATAGTTATGCTGCGCCAGCGCGCGCAGGTGCTCGGCCGACACGGCATGCCCGTCGAGCGTCAGGCGAGGCGTGCTCACAGCAGCGCGTCGGCCTGCGCCCACCATGCGTGCAGCAGCTCGGCCGCCGGCCGCGCCTGGGCCGCCCAGGCGGATTGCCCGGCCCAGGCCTGCAGGGCATCTAGCCGGTCCTCGGCCACCGCCTGCTTGCGCATCGCGGCGGTCAGGCCGCGCTGCACGGGGTATGGCGCGGGCAAGGGTGCGTCGGCGGCCGCAGCCGCACGCACGTAGGCGGTGGCCACCGAGCGCCCCAGCCGACCGGAAAACGCCCGCGTCGGCCACGTGTCCTGCGGCTCAGTGTCGGCCAGGGCCTGCGCCCAGGCCGGGGCGATCGCGGCCTCCGGCGTGCGCAGGAACGCGGTGCCGACCATCGCGGCGCTCGCCCCCAAGGTCAGCGCAGCGGCGACGCCGCGCCCATCGGCGATGCCTCCGGCGGCGATCACCGGAATCGACAGTGCATCGGCCAGGCGCGGCACCAGGGCAAACAGGCCGACCAGTTGGTGCTCGGCGGCGGCCGGGTCGAAGGCGCCGCGATGGCCGCCGGCCTCGAATCCCTGGGCCACCACCGCATCGGCGCCAGCGTCCTGCGCCAGCCGCGCCTCGGCCAGCGTCGTGGCGGTGGCGAACCAGGCGATGCCGACAGCCTTCAGCGCCCGTACCTGGGGCGGCGTGAGCACGCCCATGATCGTGGACAGCACCTGCGGACGCGCCGCCAGCACGGCATCGAACTGCGCATCGAAATCCGCAGGCCGCGCATCGCCCGCACTGGCAGGTACTTCCGGTCCCCACTGCGCCAGCAGCGCGCGCACGGCAGCCTCGGCTTCGGCATCGCGCACAGGCGGCGCGTCCGGCACCCACAGATTGACCTGTGCCAGGCCGTTGGAACGACTGCGAAATGCCTCCATCCAGGCGCCGATGTCCTGCGGCGCGGACAGCACTGCCCCCATCGCGCCCATGCTGCCGGCGTTGGCCAGCGCCGCGGAAAGCGCCACCGGACAGGCCCCGGCCATCGGCGCCAACAGCACCGGCAGTTGCAGGCCGAACCTTGCGCAGAAGGCCTGCGATCGCAGGCGTGCGGCCGAGGTCATCAGGCGCTCAACGGAACGGCATGCCGCCGCGGCCGCCGCCCATGGCGCCCATCATGCCTTTCATGCCGCGCATCATGCCCTTCATGCCGCCGCGGCCCAGCTTGCCCATCATCTTTTCCATCTGCGTGTACTGCTTCATCAGCTTGTTCACGTCGGAGGGCTGGGTGCCCGAGCCCTTGGCGATGCGGGCACGCCGCGAGCCATTGAGCAGCGCCGGGTTGCGGCGCTCCTTCTTGGTCATCGAGTTGATGATGGCGATCATGCGCGGCACTTCCTTGTTGCCGGCGACCTGCGCCTTGAGATGCTCGGGCACCTGGCCCAGGCCGGGCAGCTTGTCCATCAGCGCGCCGATGCCGCCCATGCCCTGCATCTGCTCGAGCTGGTCGCGCATGTCGTTGAGGTCGAACTTCTTGCCCTTGGCGACCTTCTCGGCCAGCTTCTGCGCCTTGTCCTTGTCGACCTGGCCCTCGACCTGCTCGACCAGCGACAGCACATCGCCCATGTCCAGGATGCGGCTGGCCACGCGCTCGGGATGGAACACGTCCAGACCGTCGGGCTTTTCGCCCACGCCGATGAACTTGATCGGCTTGCCGGTGATGTAGCGCACGCTCAGCGCGGCACCGCCACGGGCGTCACCGTCGGTCTTGGTCAGCACCACGCCGGTCAGCGGCAATGCTTCGGAGAACGCCTTGGCGGTGGTCGCCGCGTCCTGGCCGGTCATCGAGTCGACCACGAACAAGGTCTCCACCGGCTTGACCGCCGCGTGCAGGGCCTTGATCTCGGACATCATCGCCTCGTCGATCGCCAGGCGGCCGGCGGTATCGACGATGAGCACATCGATGAAGGACTTGCGCGCATCGTCGATGGCGGCGCGGACGATGTCCTCGGGTTTCTGCGAGGCCTCGGACGGGAAGAACGGCACGTCGACCTGCTGGGCCAGCGCCTTGAGCTGTTCGATGGCGGCCGGGCGGTAGACGTCGGCCGAGACCACCATGACCTTCTTCTTGCGCTTTTCCTTCAGGTGCTTGGCCAGCTTGCCGACCGTGGTGGTCTTGCCCGCGCCCTGCAGGCCGGCCATCAGGATCACCGCCGGGGCCGGGACATTGAGGTTCAGGTCGGTGGCGGCCGAACCCATGACCGCGGTCAGCTCGTCGCGCACGATCTTGATCAGGGCCTGGCCCGGGGTCAGCGACTTGAGCACTTCCTGGCCGACCGCGCGCACCTTGATGCGTTCGACCAGGGCCTGGACCACCGGCAGGGCCACATCGGCCTCCAGCAGTGCGATGCGCACTTCGCGGGTGGCCTCGCGGATGTTTTCCTCGGTCAGGCGACCACGGCCACGCAGGCGTTCGATGGTGCCGGACAGGCGCTGGGTCAGGGATTCGAACATGGCAACGACCGGAGAGAAAAAGCGGGCGCGCAGTATATCCGCCAAGGCAGACCCCATCCGGCGCCCCGCGCCGCATCGGAAAGCGGCAGACGCGTGAGACACTTGCGCGATGGGATTCATCGCACCGTCCATCCTCCTTTATCTGCTGGCCACCTTCCTGCTCGTGCGCACGGTGGGCACCGATGTCGCCGGTCCCGGGCGAACTTGGCGCTGGCCGGCCCTGGCCGCCATCGCGCTGCATGCCGGCTACCACCTGTGGATTGCCTGGCAGACCCCGGGCGGCCCGGACATGCACTTCTTCTCCGCGCTCTCGCTGGTCGCCCTGGGCATGGCCGCGGTGACGACGGTGTTCGCCACCCGTAGCCGGATGGCCACCGTCGGCGTGGTCGCCTTTCCGCTGGCGGCCCTGATGCTGGCCGCCTACCACGCGTACGGGCATCGCCCCTCTCCGCCCCTGGACTGGCGCCTGCAACTGCATGCGTGGCTGGCGCTGCTGGCCTACGCCACCCTGGGCATTGCGGCGGTCCTGGCGATCATGCTGTGGGTACAGGAGCGCGCCCTGCGCCGGCGCGCCTTCAATGCCTGGCTGCGCGCGCTGCCGCCGCTGACCGAGCTGGAAACCCTGCTGTTCCGCACGATCACCGTGGGCTTCGTCCTGCTCACCGCCGTCCTGCTGACCGGCACGGTGTTCGTCGAAAACCTCTTCGCCCAGCACCTGATCCACAAGACGGTCCTCAGCGTGCTGTCGTGGCTGGCCTTTGGCGGCCTGTTGCTGGGCCGCTGGCGCAGGGGCTGGCGCGGGACCACGGCCGTGGGCTGGACCCTGACTGCCATGGCCCTGCTGGTGCTCGCCTTTTTCGGCAGCAAGGCGGTGCTGGAACTGATCCTGCATCGCACCGTGGGAAGCTGACCGTTCTGTCAGCGGAATGCCGCGACGCGTCATTCCATTGCTGAAACAATATTTGCATTGACAAATATCCCATGCGCGCGGATCATGCCGCGCCATGAAGCGCCGTCCCGTCATCTGCACACCGGCCAGCGGCTCCTCGCTGGGCTTACTGATCCGCCAGGTCCGCGATGGAATCTGGGCGGTCCTGGAGAAGGAACTGGCCCAGACCGGCCACGACCTGACCTTCAGCCAGTTCATCACCATCAAGAAGCTCGCCGATGGCATGGCGAGCGTGACCGATCTGGCCCGCGTGGCTGAAGTCCATCCCGGCGCCATGACCCGCCTGCTTGACCGCCTGGAAGCCCGCGGCCTGGTCGTGCGCCAGGCCGACCCCGGCGATCGCCGCGCCCTGCACATCCATCTGACGGACGCGGGCGTGGGCATCTGGAAAGACATCCAGCAGTGCGGGGAGCGCGTGCTCGAACGCGCAACGGCCGGCATGACCGAGGCCGAATCCAGCGAACTGATGCGCCTGCTCGAGCAGGCACGCGACAACCTTACCTCCGAGATCGATTGACCATGTCCACGCCCGTCTCCACGCGCCTGCCCGCCAGGCTTACCGTGTCGCTGGCCTGTGCGCTGGCCCTGGCCGGCTGCGCCAGCACGCATGGCCTGTCCACGACCGGCCAACCCCTCGACGCCAATACCCTCAGCGCCAGCAAGTCCCTGGGCGATGCCGCCTACAGCAGCGCCGCCTTTCCCGACCAGCAGTGGTGGAAGGCCCTGGGCGACCCGCAGTTGGACAGCCTGATCGGCGAAGCCCTGCAGGGCAGCCCCTCGCTGACCGCCGCCGATGCCCGTCTGCGCCAGGCGCAGGCGCAGGTCGGCGCGGCCGATGCGGCGCGCAAGCCCACCCTGGACGCCACCGGCGAGTACAGCGGCGTGCAGTTGCCCAAGGGTCTGGTCGGCTCGGAGATCGGCGGCGACGTGATGTGGGCCAACGTTCTGATGCTCAACTTCAAGTGGGCGCCCGACCTGTGGGGCGGGCAGCGCGCGGCGTGGGAATCGGCCGTGGGCCAGGCCAAGGCGGCAGAGGTCGACGCGCAGGCCGCGCGCCTGACGCTTTCGGCCAACATCGCCCGCACTTACATCTCCCTGTCCGACGCGTTCGAGTTGCTGGATGTGGCCCAGCGCGAGCAGCAGCGCGCCAGTCACCTGCGCGCGTTGAGCCAGCAGCGTGTGGACGCCGGCCTGGACAACGATCTGCAGCTGCGCCAGGCCGAGAGCACGATCGCCGGCGCGCGCCAGCAGGCGCAGGCCGCGCAGCAGCGCATCGACGCGCTGCGTAACGCCCTGGCCGCGCTGCTGGGCAAGGGCCCGGACCGCGGTCTGTCCATCGCCCGGCCGCAATTGCTCCAGGCCCCCGCGCCGGCCGTCCCCGGCGTGCTGCCCAGCGAACTGCTGGGCCACCGCGCCGACGTGGTCGCCGCACGTTGGCGCGTGGAAGCCGCCAGCCGTGGCGTCGACGCCCGCAAGGCCGCCTTCAAGCCCAGCGTGAACCTCAGTGCGATCGTCGGCCTGGCCTCTTCCAGCCTGTCGGACCTGTTCGACAGCGATGCGGTGCTGGGCCTGGGCGGCCCGGCGATCAGCCTGCCGATCTTCGACGGCGGCCGCCTGCGCGCCAACCTGGACAACGCCGATGCCCAGTACGACCTGGCCGTGGCCAGCTACAACCAGAGCCTGGTCGGTGCCATGCATGAAGTCGCCGACGCGGTGCAGGCCGCCCGCTCGCTGGACGCCCAGACCCGCTCGGTGACCGAGGCCCGCGACGCCGCGCGCAAGGCCTATGACCTGGCCTCCAGCCGCTACAAGGCCGGGCTGGGCACCCAACTGGACGTGCTCAACGCCCAGCGCCCGCTGCTCCAGCTCGAACAGCAACTGGCCGGCCTGCAGGCCCAGCGCTACACCGCCGTGGTCGACCTCGACCAGGCGCTCGGTGGCGGCCTGCCGCTGACCGCCTCCTCTTCCACTATGACCGCCGAAACCACGCCATGAACACGCAGACCCAACCCTCCGCACCGGCCGGCGCCCAGCCGCCGAAGAAGAGCAACCGCAAGCGCGCCCTGCTGATCCTGCTGCTGGTGGTGATCGTCGCAGGCGCGGCCTGGCTGGCTTACGAACTGCTGTACGGCCGCTGGCATCAGGGCACCGACGACGCCTATGTCGACGGCAACATCGTCTCCATCGTCCCGCAGGCCACCGGCACGGTGGTGAGCATCGACGCCGACGACGGCATGAAGGTCGAAGCCGGCCAGGCGCTGGTCCACCTGGACCCCAACGACGCCCAGGTCGCCTACGACCAGGCCGTGGCCAACCTGGCCGGAACCGTGCGCCAGGTGCGCGGTCTGTTCAGCAACGTCCAGTCCGGCGAGTCCGACCTGCGCGCCCGCCAGGTCGCCGTCGAGCAGGCCCGCGCCGACGTCAAGCGTCGCGAAGGCCTGGTCGCCACCGGCGCGGTCTCGCGCGAGGAACTGGCCCATGCCCGTGACGTGCTGGCCTCGGCCGAGGCGGCCCTGGGCGGTTCGCGTGGCAACCTGCAGCGCAGCCGCGCGCTGGTGGACTCCACCACGGTGAGCAAGACCCCGCAGGTGCAGGCTGCCGCCTCTCAGCTGCGCCAGGCCTATCTCAACCTGCAGCGCACCGCCATCGTCGCCCCGGTGTCCGGCTACGTGGCCCAGCGCCGCGTGCAGCTGGGCCAGCAGGTCCAGCCCGGCACCACGCTGATGACCATCGTCCCGATCGACCAGGTCTGGGTGGAAGCCAACTTCAAGGAAACCCAGCTGGGCAAGATGCGCATCGGCCAGCCGGTGGAAGTGCACGCCGACCTGTACGGCGGCGACGTCACCTATGAAGGCAAGGTCGACAGCCTCGGGCTGGGCACCGGTAGCGCGTTCTCGCTGTTGCCGGCGCAGAACGCCAGCGGCAACTGGATCAAGATCGTCCAGCGCGTGCCGGTCAAGATCACCCTGGATCCCAAGCAGCTGCGCGAGCACCCGCTGCGCATCGGCCTGAGCATGGACGTGAACGTCGACCTGCACGACCAGGACGGCACGGTGCTGGCACCGGCGCGCGCGGCCAACGCCAAGCCGCTGATGACGACCTCGGCCTACGAGAAGCAGCTGGCCGACGCCAACCAGGTGATCGAGTCGATCATCGAACAGAACCTGCCCGACCAGGCCCAGGCCAAGAACTGAGACCCCGCTGATGTCCACCATCGCCGAAGACGCGGGCGGCCCACCGGCCGCCCCCAAGCCGGCGGCGGCCGCACCGTTCCGCCCGCCGAACATGGTGCTGGCCACGATCGGCCTGGCGCTTGCCTCGTTCATGCAGGTGCTCGACACCACCATCGCCAACGTGTCCCTGCCCACGATCTCGGGCAACCTGGGCGCCAGCGCCAACCAGGCTACCTGGGTGATCACCTCGTTCGCGGTGAGCAATGCGATCGCTCTGCCGCTGACCGGCTTCATGACCCGCCGCTTCGGTGAAGTGAAGCTGTTCACCTGGGCCACGCTGGCCTTCGTGATCGCCTCGTTCCTGTGCGGCATCGCCAACTCCATGGGACTGCTGGTTGTGGCGCGCGCGGTGCAAGGTTTTGTCGCCGGGCCGATGTATCCGGTGACCCAGGCGCTGCTGATCTCCATCTATCCACCGCAAAAACGCGGGCAAGCCATCGCCCTGCTGGCGATGGTGACGGTGGTGGCACCGATCGCCGGTCCGATCCTGGGCGGCTGGATCACCGACAACTACAGCTGGGAATGGATCTTCTTCATCAACATTCCCATCGGCATCTTCGCCAGCGTGGTCGTCGGACGCCAGCTCAAGGGTCGCCCCGAGCGCCTGGAAAAGCCCAAGATGGACTACATGGGCCTGGCCACGCTGATCCTGGGTGTGGGCGCGCTGCAGATCATGCTGGACTTGGGCAACGACGAAGACTGGTTCAACTCGACCAAGATCGTGTGGCTGACCATCGTGGCGGTGATCTCGCTGATCGTATTCGTGATCTGGGAGATGACCGAGAAGGATCCGATCGTCAACCTGCGCCTGTTCCGCCACCGCAACTTCACCGCCGGCACGCTGGCGATGGTGTTCGGCTACGCGGCGTTCTTCGCCATCGGCCTGCTGGTGCCGCTGTGGCTGCAGCGCAACCTGGGCTATACGGCGCTCTGGGCGGGGTTTGCGTCGGCGCCACTGGGCATCCTGCCCGTGCTGCTGACGCCCTTCGTAGGCAAGTACGCCCCACGCTTCGATCTGCGCATCCTGGCCAGCTTTGCCTTCTTCGTCATGGCCTCCACCAGCTTCCTGCGTTCTGGCTTCAACCTGGACGTCAACTTTGGGCGGGTGGCCGAGGTGCAGCTGATGCAAGGCCTGGGCGTGGCATTGTTCTTCATGCCGGTGCTGACCATCCTGCTGTCGGACCTGGAGCCGCACGAAATCGCGGCCGGTTCTGGCCTTGCGACCTTCGTGCGCACCTTGGGCGGCAGCTTCGCCGCTTCGCTGACCACATGGATCTGGAACCGGCGCATCACCATCCACCATGCCGAGTTGACCGAAAGCATCAACGCCTACGACCCTGGCATGCAGCAAACCGTCAGCCGTCTCGGCCACGGGGATTTGCAGACCGGCGCGGTCGCGCTGAACCAGATGATCAGCCAGCAGGCCGCGCAGATTGGCTTCAACGAGGTCTTCCACCTGCTGGGCTGGATCTTCCTGGGCATCATCGTGTTCGTCTGGCTGGCCAAGCCTCCGTTCGCGTCCAAGGCCGGTGGCGGCGCGGCGGCCGGCGGCCACTGAGCACGCAAAAGCACCCGACGATACAGGGCCGCAGCGATGCGGCCCTGTGTCGTTGAAGTCACGGACAAGATCCCCCGTGTTCGTTTCCGTGAAGCTGGGAAGGACGGGTTCCTGATTGCCGAGTCAGGCGTCCCGCCTTGCGCTCACAGGATCCCGATCTCCTTCAGCCAGTGCTCCACCAGCTGCGGCCACACCTTGACGACCGGATGTCCGGAGGGACGCAGGCCAAAGGCATGGCCGCCTTTGGCGAACAGGTGGACTTCGGCCGGCACGCCGGCCTGATCCAGCGCGCGCGCATAGAGGGTGCTGTTGCAGATGTCGTCGACCGGATCATCCCAGTCCTGCACCAGGAAGGTCGGCGTGGTGCGCGCGGTGACCTTAAAGCCAGGAGCGAACCTGCCGTCGCGGCACAGATGCCCCGGATACGCCGCGATCGCAAAATCGGGACGGCTGCTGAGCCTGTCGGCCGCATCCACGGCTGCATAGCTCGGCGTGAAGACATTGCTGGTCTGCGCGGTTGAGGACACCTGCGGACCTGAAGGACGTGCCGCTGCTGCGTTCCTACCGGCCGCAGGACTGGCCGGCCTGGTTCCAGGCCGCCGGTTGCGCCCCTGTCTCGCCGCGCGGCCCCGTTTTCGACGCGTCGACCCTGATGGCGCTGGCGGCCATCGACGGACATGGCGTTGCGCTGGTGCCGCCCTGCATGTTCGCGCGTGAGATCGACAGCGGGCGCCTGGTCCAGCCATTTCCCGTCGGCATCAGCACCGGCGCGTACTGGCTGGCGATGCTGAAGAGCCGTCCGGTCACCCCGGCGATGTCGGCATTCAGGAGATGGCTGCTGGCGCAGCGCCCCGAAGCGTAGCGCGGCGGCAGCCTAGCGCAGCAGCACGATTTCCTCGGCGCTGGTCGGATGGATGGCCACCGTGTCGTGCAGGTCGTCCAGGGTGGCTCCCAATTTCACCGCCACGGCGAAACCCTGCAGGATCTCGTCGGCGCTCTCCCCCATCAGGTGCACACCGACCACGCGCCGCTCCGGCCCGACGCAGACCAGCTTGAACAGGCTGTGCTGGGACTCGTCGGCCAGGGCCGAGAGCATCGGCCGGAAGGTCGTGGAAAACACCTGCACCGCATCGTCGCCGTGCTCGGCTCTGGCTTCCTTTTCGCTCAGACCGACACTACCCATCGGCGGATGCGAGAACACCACGCTCGGCACGTTGGCGTAGTCCAACCGGGCTTCGGGCTGCCCGCCGAAGAGCCGATCCATCAGCCGGCGCGCAGCGGCGATCGCCACCGGCGTCAGGTCCACGCCCAGCGCGGTGACGTCCCCGATGGCATGAATGCCCTGCACACTGGTGTCCTGGCGCGCATCGACCTCCACATGCCCCATCGGTCCGGTGCGTACCCCGACCCGCTCCAGGCCCAGCCCCGCCGTGTTGGGCGTCCGCCCGGTCGCGAAGATGACGCAGTCATAGGGCGCCGGCATCCGGCCAGTGCCAGTCACCACATCGACCGCATCGCCACCCGCACGCTCCAGCGCAGTCACCTCGGTCTCGAAGAACAAGCGGATGCCGCTCTGGCGCAGGTTCTCGGCAAGCTGCAGGCTCAAGGCACGCTCGAAGCTCTGCAGCAGGCACGGCCCGCGTACGAAGAGTTCCACCTGACTGCCCAGCGCCTGCAGCACGCCGGCCAGTTCCACCGCGACATAGCCACCGCCGATGATCGCAACGCGCTCCGGCGCCGCGCACAGGTTGAAGAAGCCATCGGAGTCGATCCCCAGCTCCGCGCCGGGGATGGCCGGCCGGTGCGGGCGGCCACCTGTCGCGATCAACACGTGGCGTCCCTTGAGGTCCAGCCCGTCCTCGCAGTGCACCCCACCGGGCACCAGCGTGCCGCGCGCGGGGATGCGCATGATCCCTGACTTCTCCAGTCGCCGGCGATAGCTGTCGTGGATGCCGGCGATATAGCGCTGGCGATGGACGATGAACTCCTGCCAGTCGAGGGCTCCGGACTGGACCTTGAATCCAAGGGTGGCGGCCGTCTCGATGTGCCGGCCAACTTCGGCGGCCAACCACATGGCCTTCTTCGGCACACAGCCGACATTGACGCAGGTTCCCCCCAGTTCGCCCGGCTCCAGGATCGCCACGCTGGCGCCGTATTCTGCGGCACGGAAGGCACCGGCCAGCCCGCCAGAGCCACCTCCGATCACGATCAGGTCATAGGTGTCGTCTTGCGTCATGCCGAACCACTCCAATGCAGGGGAAGGCGCACCGCGCGATGGCGCCGGTGCCGGTCGATTCTCCCGCAAGACGCGTCAAGGCGTCTTCCGCGCGTCCGCACGGCGTGCCGGCCAGCCGGCCTGACGCAGCCCGGCGGCCCCGTAGGTGAGCCGACGCAGGAGCCATTCCACGGGCCCCGGCCAACCACGTCGCGCCCACCAGCGGCTCGCCAGCAGTTGCATGCCAAACAGGCCCACCGCAAACGGCAGCTGCCATCGACGGGCCATGCCGAACATCCCCAGGCCCGCCCCATAGAACACCCAGGTACACACCAGCGACTGCAGCAGGTAGTTGCTCAGCGCCAGACGTCCCGCCGCGGCCAGCCATGTCGCCAGACGCGTCGGGCGGACGGCGAACCCCGCCATGCACCATCCGATATAGCCCAGGCAACAGGGCAGCGCGGCCGCCGATGCCAGCGCCGCAGCCAGACACAGGCGCGGATCGGTGCGCGCCGGATCCAGCCACGGCGAGAGCATCACCGACAGCCCCATCATCGCCAGCCCCAGCGGCAGCGCGCCGTAGCGCATCCAGGCCAGGGCGCGGCGATGGTCGGCCGGTCGCGCCAACACCCGGTGCAACCAGGCCCCGACCAGGAACAGGCCGAACACCTGCAAGCCATTGAGCGGCAGGGCCTGAAGGACCTGGACAAAGTCTCGTAACCGCTGCGCGACCGCAGTCAGATACCCACCGTGCGCATAGACCTGGACCTGCATGGCGGCGAGCGATTGCACGTGCGCGGCCTGGGCCTGCACCGCCTGCTGCCAGGCCGGATCTCCCGACAGCCACGGATGGGCCATGCCCACCGCCAGCGACAGGCCCGCCGGCGCAAGAAACAGCAACACGCCGATCCAGGCCAGCAGCCCGCCCAGCACTTCGCCGAAGGCCAGCAGGGCGAACCCGCACAGCGCATAGGTCACCAGGATGTCGCCGGACCACACCAGCAGCGCATGGGCCAATCCGATCCCCAGCAGCCCGACGCAGCGCCGCAGCCACACCGGTCCCAATGCCCACCCCTCGCGTTCTGCGCGCGCCTGCATCACTGCAAACCCGGCGCCGAACAACAGCGAGAACAAGGCGATGAACTTGCCCTGCACCAAAACATAGATCGCCGCGTCGACCCAGCGGTCCAGCCCATGCAGGCTCGGGTCGATGCCGCTGGCCATCGTGGTGGGCGGCCCGGCCATCCCCTCCAGGTTCATCAACAGGATGCCCAGCAAGGCCAATCCGCGCAGCACGTCCATCGCCGGCACGCGCGCAGGGGCGGTCAGCGGCGCAGCGAGACGTGTGTTGTCAGCGCGCATGTTCATGGGCAGGCCCGCAAACGAAGACGGCCCGCAGGATGCGGGCCGCCAGGTGCATCGCGGGGATGCGGATCAGTGATGGTGGCCACCGTCACCGTGAACGTGGCCGTGCTCGAGTTCCTCCGGCGAGGCCTCACGCACTTCCACCACCTCCACGTCGAAGTGCAGGTCCTTGCCCGCCATCGGATGGTTGAGGTCGACGTCGACCACGCTCATGCCCACCTTCTGGATGGTGACCGCGCGCGGTCCGAAGTTGGTCTGCAGGACGACCTGCTGGCCGACGCTGAGCTTCTGCCCACCGAAGTGCTTCTTGGGCACGCGCTGGCTCAGGCCGTCGCGCTTCTCGCCGTAGGCCTCCGCCGCGGCGACATCCACGCCGAAGCTCTCGCCGGCTTCCTTGTCCATCATCGCGTTCTCCAGGCCCGGGATGATGTTGCCGTGGCCAATGAGGATCGCCAGCGGCTCGCGGTCCTTGGAGCTTTCCAGCGGCTCGGAGCCAACCTCGGAAACGGTGTAGTGGAAACGCACGACGCTGTCTTTGGCGATTTTCATTGAAAACTCTTGGATGGGCCGCGATCGCGGCGGGGAGCGGCTTGTGTGCCGCAGGAGGCGCGGTCAACATGGCCGCGATGAAGACCGCCCATTATCCCGGCTCGCCCCGGCGCTTGCCAGCCATGCCATTGGCCCTGGCCGGCGCCATCGCCCTGGCCGTGCTGCTGGCCGGGTGCGGCGGCAACCGCGCCGTCGTCCGCCAGCCTCCTCCATCCACGTCGGGCAAGTCCTGGCCCACCGTCAAGGTCAACGATCCGGCCGCGGTCAACAACGTCCTGATGCGCGCCCTGGGGCTGGTCGGCACCCCGTATCGCTATGGAGGCAACACGCCCGAGTCCGGCTTCGACTGCAGCGGCCTGGTGAACTACGTCTACCGACAGATGCTCGACCTGCGCCTGCCGCGCACGTCCCGAGAGCTGGCCCAGGTCCAGGGCCCCAAAATCGCCGAAGACCGGCTGGCACCGGCCGACCTGGTCTTCTTTGGCAGTCGCGGAAACGTCAGCCACGTCGGCATCTATGTGGGCGAAGGCCGGTTCGTGCATGCCCCGAGTACCGGCGGCACCGTCCGCCTGGATCTGCTCGATGGACCCTACTGGCGCGATCACTACACCGGCGCGCGCCGCGTTGTTAACTAGGCGTGATGGCTAGAAATGTGACAGAAATCACTTATAGATTCGCATTTTTATAACGGAGTTTGAACATTTTCACCCCGGTCTAACGGCAAACTCCAGTTTCCGCCGCGAAACCTTCACCTGCCCGTGACGATCGACGACCTGCCGACAGGCCTGCCGCTCACCACCCGTCGACTCCGTCGAGGTCCGCTTTCCCTCCTGATCCTGGCCCTGCTGGGCGCATCCGGATCGGTGATGGCGCAGGAAGCCGCCCCTGCCCCGCAGGCCGCAGCCGAAGCACCCACGGCGAACGATTCCTCCTCCTCCGTGATCCTGACCAGCCCGGTGGCCACCACCGTGGCGACGGGCGTGCCGACCGTGTTGTCGGATGCGAAACGGGCCTCCACCCCGGCCGGCCAGCCGATCCAGGCCGGCGCCGCACCGGCGGTCGCGCTCGCCGCCGCCGCAAGCGCGCCAGCGGCGGCGGTTGCCCCGACGGCGGTCGCCGCCACCGTCAGCAGCCCGAGTCTGCGCGACAAGGCCACCGAGGCCGCCGCCGCCACGCTCACCGCCCTGCTGCCGCGACTGGCCGCGACCGATACCGTCCCGGTCATGGACCGCTCGGCCATGCTGGCCGGCGACCTGAGCCGACTGCTCAGCAATTACAACCTGACCGGCGCGGCTGCCGCCCACGACAGCGAAGTGGGCAAGGTCCAGAGCGTCCTGCAGCGCGCACTGACGCTGCTGGGTACCCCGTACCGCTGGGGTGGCAGCGATCCGGACAGTGGGCTGGATTGCAGCGGTCTGGTCAGCTATGTCTTCCGCACCGCGCTGGGCATCGATCTGCCGCGCGTCTCGCGCGATATGGCCGCCAATGACAACGCCGAACTGATCAAGAGCCGCGATGAGCTGCGTCAGGGCGACCTGGTGTTCTTCGGCCGTCGCGGTCGCGTCAACCACGTCGGGATCTACGTGGGCGAAGGCCGCTTCCTGCACTCGCCCAGCGCCGGCAAGGACGTGCGCGTGGACAGCCTGACGTCCGGCTACTGGGCCAGCCGCTTCGTCCAGGCGCGCCGGGTCGCGATGTAAGTCGCCACCTCCTTCATCGCATGAAAAAGCCGGCGCATGCGCCGGCTTTTTCGTACCCAGACGCGCGACGGCACCTCGATCATGCCGAGGAGGCATGGAAGGCGGCGACGGTCTGCTCGATCCCCTTGCTCAGCTCCATCACCTTGGTCGCGTATTCGGCCAGGCGATGGTCCTCGTCACTGGTCGGCGTCCACGATGGCACGGCGGTCGGCCTGCCCTCGGCCTGGTCCATGGCCACGAACACGATCACGCAGTGGGTACACAGGCGGCTGGCCGACTGCCCGTCGTCCAGCCCCAGGTCACGCGCGCGCACGTCCACCGCAAAATGCATGCTGCTGGTGCCGGTATGGACCAGCTTGGCGGTGACGGTCACCAGGTCGCCAATCCGGATCGGCGCCACGAAGCGGATGCCCCCCACTGCCACGGTGACGCTGTAGTGGCCGCTCCAGCCGACTGCAGCGGCATAGCCGACCTGGTCGATCCAGCGCATCACCACGCCGCCGTGGACCTTGCCGCCATAGTTGACGTCCTTGGGCTCGGCCAGGAATCGAAACGTCAGTTCACGCTGTTCGCCGCGCATGCAGGTTCCTCTGTGATGGCCGGGCACGCAGTCCGGATAGGGAAGAGACGGCATGTGCCGCTGGACCTCAGAATAGCGGCTTGCAGCCGCGCGGACTTTCGCGCCATCCTTCCTGCTTCCCACTCAATGGAATGAATGTGTGATGCGAACCATGGCAGGGATCGCGGCCGGCCTGCTGACGGCGGCCCTTCTGCTCGCAGGCGCGTGCTACGGCTACGTGTTGCTGTACCGGCTGCCTGCGAGCCCGGATTTCTATTCGGTCTTCAATCTCTCGCGCTACGCGCTGGATGCGCCGCGCGAGGCGCTGGCCTGCCTGATCGGCGGCAGCGCATTGGCCGGCCTGGCCGGTGGCTGGGTGGCCGCGGCGGTCTCGCGCATCCACCGCGCAATGGCCGCCTTCAGCGTCGGGGCCGCGGTCATGGCTGCGGCGATCGGCCTGGCCGCCTTCATCCCCTTCCCGGCCTGGCTGACGGTGAGCTGCCTGTTGCTGCCGATGCCGCTGGCGGTGGTAGGCATCCGCCTGGCGATCCCCCGCCTGGAAGTCTGAGCGGGCCGCGTCCCGAACAGGCGACCGGCGAGGATCAGCGCTCGACCGCCTCCTCGACCCCGACATTGGTCGAGGCCGCCTCGTAGACCTGCTTGTCCAGCAGGCCGGTCTCACGGGCGACCAGGGTCGGCACCAGCATCTGCCCGGTGACGTTGGTCAACGTGCGCATCATGTCCAGCACGCGGTCGATGGCGTAGAGATAGCCGATGGTTTCCAGCGGTAGGCCCGCGGCGGTCAGCACCACCGTGGCCATCACCACCGCGGTGCCCGGCACGCCGGCGGTACCGAAGCTGCCCAGCACCGAGGCGATCAGGACCACGAAATACTGGTTGCCGGTCAGGGGCACGCCCGTGTACTGGCTGATGAACAAGGCACACAGCGCCGGGTAGATCGCCCCGCAGCCGTCCATCTTGATGCTGGCCCCCAGCGGCACGGCAAAGGACGCATAGTCCTTGTTGACACCCAGGTTGTGGGTGATCGATCGGATCGCCACCGGCATGGCGGCAAAGCTGGACGAACTGACGAAGGCCACCTGCATGCCTGGCGCCGCGCCGCGGAAGAACTTCAGCGGGTTGAGCCCGTGCAGCAGCAGCAGCCCGCCGTAGACCACCACGATGTGCAGAAGGCAGGCGATGTACAGGGCCATGACGAAGTTGCCCAGCGGCAGCAGCTTCTCGAAGCCGTAGGCGCCCACTAGCGCGGCGATCAGGCCGAAGGTGCCGATCGGGGTGACTTCCAGCACGAAGCGCGTCACCTGGATCATGATCTCGCTCATCTGCGCGGTGACCTTGCGCGCCTCGGCCACCCGGTCGCCCAACTTGACCATGGCAAAGCCCAGCAGGGCGGCGAAGAAGATCACTGGCAGGATCGAGCCGCGCCCGGCGGCCAGCACGGTCTCACCGGCCGCGTTGGTCCGGGTGCCGATGCCGGTCAGGGCGAAGAACGGGTTGGAGGGCACCACGTCCAGCAGCACCTTGATCGGGCTGGGCACGTCGCGCGGCTTCCACGCCGAATCGATGCCGATGCTCAGCGCACCGCTGCCCGGTTGCATCACCGTGCCCACCAGCAGGCCCACGCCCACCGCCAGACAGGCGGTGACGACGAACCAACCGAAGGTGCGCGCGCCCAGGGCGGCGATGGACTTCTGTCCGCTCAGTGCCGAGATCGCGTTGATGACCGCGAAGAACACCAGCGGGATCGCGATCATCTTGATCAAGGTGACGTACAGATCGCCCAGCGGCCCGAACCAGACTTCCGCGTTGGGGCCGAACGCCCAACCCGCCAACGCGCCGAGCACGAACCCGGCCACCACCCGCTGCCAGAACGGGATCTTCAGCCATGCCTGTACCAGTTTCATCGCGCGCGTCTCGCCCCGGGGAATCGATCGCGGACAATAGCCGAGCCAGCCGCCACTGGCGACGCCCGCCGTGGAACCCGGCGGGCCAGCAGCGGGACATCGACGCCTGGCACCGCCGTCGGGATCGTCATGTTGCTGTTGTCTGGGCTCGGCATACTCGGCGGCTGCCCCTTTCGACCGGATCCCCTTGCATGCGCGTGCCCCGCTGCCTCGCCCTGGCCCTCTCCACCACCCTGGCCGCTGGCTGCGCTACCGCAACCGGGCCCAAGGCCACGCCCGTGGCGGCGATCGACGTTCCCCAGGTCGCCCACCCGCAGGGCGAGACCCCGCAATGGTGGTACCGCAGCGGCGCGGCGCGCGCGGCGGGCAACGGCGCCATGGCCGGCCAGGCGCGCAACGTGATTCTGTTCCTGGGCGATGGCATGAGCCTGACCACCGTGGCCGCCGCGCGCATCCTGGAGGGCCAGCGCAAGGGCGGCAGCGGCGAGGAGAACGCGCTGAGCTGGGAAAGCTTCCCGGCCACCGCCCTGAGCAAGACCTACAACGTCGATTCGCAGACGCCCGATTCGGCCGGGACCATGACCGCGATCATGACCGGGGTGAAGACCCACATGGGCGCCATCGGCGTCAGTGCCGGCCAGCGCACCGACTGCGCCGACAGCCAGGCCAAGCATCTGTTGAGCTGGATGGAGCTGGCCGACAGTGCCGGGCTGGCCACCGGCATCGTCACCACCGCGCGCCTGACCCACGCCACCCCGGCCGCCACCTACGCGCATAGTCCGGAGCGCAACTGGGAAAGCGACGCCGACCTGACCCCCGAAGCCCGCGCCGCCGGCTGCCAGGACATCGCCCAGCAGTTGCTGGGCGACGCACGCTTCGGCCACGGCCCGACCGTCGCGCTGGGCGGTGGACGCAGTGAATTCCAGCCGGCCACCGAGCGCGACCCGGAGTACGACGACAAGGTCGGCCTGCGCCTGGACGGACGCGACCTGGTGGCCGAGTGGAAGCAGGCCCACCCCGGCGGCGCCTACGTCTGGAATACCCGCCAGCTCGAGGCCGCCCAGGACGCGCCGGCGCTGCTGGGCCTGTTCGAACCGGACCACATGCAGTTCGACCACGATCGCAATCGCACGCCGGGCGGCGAGCCCAACCTGGCCGAACTGACCACCACCGCGATCCGCGCCCTCTCGCGCAAGCCGGAAGGCTTCGTGCTGATGGTCGAAGGCGGCCGCATCGACCACGCCAACCACTACGGCAACGCCTTCCGCGCCCTGGACGAGACCATTGCCCTGTCCGATGCGGTGCGCGCCGCCGTGCAGACCGCACCGGCCGACACCCTGATCATCGTCACCGCCGACCACTCGCATTCGCTCAACTTCGTCGGCTATCCGGTGCGCGGCAATCCGATCCTGGGCAAGGTGCGCGGCATCTCCGGCGAGGATGGCGATCGCAGTCAGCTGGCGCGCGACCAGACCGGACTGCCCTACACCACCCTCAGCTATGCCAACGGACCCGGCTATCCCGGACAGAGCAACACCCAGCATGCCGGTCCGAAGACCTTCCTGCACGAGCCGGCCGACGTGCAGCCCTCCGCCGGCCGCCCGGACCTGACCGATGTGGACACCGAGTCACCGGACTACCTGCAGGAATCCATGGTCCCGACCAAGTCCGAAACCCACGGCGGCGATGACGTCGGGATCTGGGCCACCGGCCCGGGCAGCCTGGCCGTGCACGGCACGATCGAGCAGAACACGCTCTATCACCTGATCGTGCAGGCCACCCCGCGCCTGCGCGCGCGCCTGTGCCAGGCCGGCACCTGCAACGCCGACGGCGTGCCTGTGGAGCTGCCCCAGCCGGCGGCGTTCGAAAAGGACTGAGGACCAGACGCGGCGCCGCAAGCACCGGCGCCGATGATCAGAACGGCTTGGCCAGCACCAGGTAGACGATCACCACCAGCGCGATCACCGGCACCTCGTTGAACCAGCGCAGCGCCTTGCCCGATGGCAGGGCCTTGCCCTTGGCCACGCCCTTGAGCCAGCGGCCGGTGACGATGTAGTGCGCCAGGATCAGCACCACCAGGCCCAGCTTGGCGTGCAGCCAGCCGCCGCGGCCACCGACCATGGTCGGGAAGTCCGGGATCAGGTGATAGCCCAGCCACAGCACCAGGCCCAGGACCAATGCCAGCCCGAACATCGCATGGCCGAAGCGGTACAGCCGCCGCCCCATCAACTGCAGGCGCGCCTGCACCTCGGTCTGGCCGGCGCTCTCGGCCAGGTTGACCAGGATGCGGGGCAGGTAGAACACCGCCGCCATCCACGCGATGACGAACAACAGGTGGAAGGTCTTCACCCAGAGATAGGCCTGCATCGAATCGGACTCCGTGGCGCGCGGCGTGGCAACAAGGCCATCATTGTCGCCCATCCCTTCCCGGCGACGCATCTTGGACAAGCAGTACGATCAGGCGTATTTCCAGCAGTGGTACCGGCGCGGCGACATCGGCGGTCCCGCGCGACTGGCGCGCAAGGTCGCCCTGGCCGTGGCCTGCGCCGAATACTGGCTGGAGCGCCCGGTGCGTACGGTCCTGGACATCGGCTGCGGCGAGGGGGCCTGGCGCGCGCCACTGCTGAAGCTGCGACCCAAGGCGCAGTATCTCGGGTTCGACAGCAGCGAATACGCGGTGCGGCGCCATGGCGCGCGACGCAACCTGCACCTGGCCGCCTTCGGCGATTTCCAGTGGCTGCGCCCGTGCGCGCCGGTGGATCTGCTGGTCTGCGCCGACGTGCTGCACTACGTGCCCGATGCGGAACTCAAGCGCGGCCTGCCCGGACTGGCCGAGTTGTGCGGGGGGGTCGCGTTCCTGGAAACCTTCACCGCGCAGGACGATTTCGAAGGCGACCACGTCGACTTCAAGGCGCGTACCGCGGCCTGGTACCGACGCCAGTTGGACCGCGTCGGGATGCGCCCGGCGGGTTCGCACTGCTGGCTGGGGCCTGACCTGGCGCCGCAAGCCGCTGCACTGGAAACCACGGCCTGACAAGCCCCCGACGAACGGAAAGCCGAATTCACGTCAAAATATTCAAACTCCGTTATGCTGCGCCGCGCCAACCGCCTGTTCTGTAACGGTTTCTATAATTATGATGCTTTACCAGTGGCACGAGATGGGCCGGCAATGGATGGCCCCGTGGGTTCACCTGGCCGATGCCAGCTCTCGCATCTTCTCCGATCCGAACAGTTGGTTGTCCAACCTGCCCGGGGCCGAGCGCATCTCGGCCTACAACGAGTTGATGCATCGGCTGGGCAAGGACTATGAGAAGCCCGCCTGGGACATCCCCGAGGTCGAGGCCGAAGGTCGGCACGTGCCGGTCATCGAGCAGGAAGTCCTCGCCAATCCGTTCTGTCGGCTGCTGCGCTTCAAGCGCTACACCGACGACCAGGTGTATATCGAAAAGCTCAAGGTCCAGCCGACCGTGCTGGTCGTGGCGCCCCTGTCCGGTCACCACGCCACCCTGCTGCGCGACACCGTGCGTACCCTGCTGCGCGACCACAAGGTCTATGTGACCGAATGGATCGATGCGCGCCTGGTACCCGAGGACGCCGGCAGCTTTGGCCTGGACGACTACGTGGCCTACATCCAGCAGTTCATCCGCCACATCGGCGCCGAGCAATTGCACGTGATGAGCGTGTGCCAGCCGACCGTGCCGGTCCTGGCCGCGGTCTCGCTGATGGCAGCAGCCGGCGAGGCCACGCCGCGCTCGCTGGTGATGATGGGCGGGCCGATCGATGCCCGTGTCAGCCCCACCCAGGTCAACGACCTGGCCACGCGCAACCCGCTGTCGTGGTTCGAAAACAACGTCATCCATACCGTGCCGCAGAACTATCCGGGGCACGGCCGCGCCGTCTACCCGGGGTTCCTGCAGCACGCTGGCTTCATTGCAATGAATCCCAATCGCCACTTCATGTCGCACTGGGATTTCTACGCCGACCTGGTCAAGGGTGATCTGGACGACGCCGATGCGCACCGGCGTTTCTACGACGAATACAACGCCGTGCTGGACATGCCGGCCGAGTTCTACCTTGACACCATCCGCGTGGTGTTCCAGGAGTTCCTGCTGCCGCGTGGCGAATGGATCATCGATGGGCAGCGTGTCGATCCCAGCGCGATCAAGCGCACCGCACTGCTGAGCATCGAAGGCGAACTGGACGACATCGCCGGTCTGGGCCAGACCGAGGCGGCCCACGCGCTGTGCACCGGCATCCCCAAGGCCCGGCGCAAGCATCTAACGGTGAAGGGGGCCGGCCATTACGGCATCTTCAGCGGTCGGCGCTGGCGCGAAGAGGTCTATCCGGACGTCAAGGCGTTCTTCGCCAAGTACAAGTGAGGCAGGAGTGAGTGGAGAGGAGTGAGGAGAGTGAAGAAGCAACGCCTTCGCTCACGCCTCATCGCCCTGAGCTCACTTCTCGGATCACATCTGCGACCGGCCGGATCTCCGGTTGAAGAGCGCCTCGGCCACGAGCAAGTTCGGAATCCAGCACAGCCACGCGATCACGGAATAGCAGGTCTCGAACGGAATGCCGCTGGCGATCGACAGCGGCAGGTAGATCCGCAGGGTCACGGCTGCGAAGGTCAGCGCGAAGTTGCGCACCACCCACTTGCGATGCGCTGCCACATCGCCTTCGCGGATGGCCCGGAATGCTCGCAGTCCCGTGTAAAGCCAGATCGACGCTAGGCCGGCGAATCCAAACTTCGCCGTGAGCCCGCCGAAAGCAAGCGTTGCCATGTACAGGCCAGACAACCCGCCCAACGCAACGCCGACTCCCAGGTACACGCGACCAAGCCAGCGATGCACCCGCCAATGCCGCTGCCGAAACCTAGAAGAAAACTGGAGCGGACCCGTCAACAGCGCGAGCGACGAAGCGAACACGTGGGTATAGATCCCCACCGGGTGCGCATGAAACGTCAGTCGCATGCCGGGATGGACGAGCGCCCCCAGCGGCAACAGGGCGTACGCAAGGGTGGCGTAACCGGCGACGCCCAAGGCCAGCACACAGAGCGCAACTCTGCCGATGGTTTTCACCACGTGATCCATCCCCTTGAATTGATTCCTGCACCGGGAACGCCGGCGGACGACCGTGAACAGCCGGCTGAGCGTGGAAAGCTGGAGTGAGCGTGAAGCAGTAAGACCTGAGCAAAGGCATCGCTTCGCCACTCACTCCCCACTCCGTCACGCTCACTCCCCGCTTCAGACCACCGGCGAACGCACCAGCAGCTGCTTGGCCAACCAGCCGTGCAGCTGGCCGATGCCGCGTGCCACGTGCAGGGTGACGAACAACAGCACCAGGCCCAGCAGGCACACCAGCGGGATGGCCCACGCATTGCTGACCGTGACGCTGACGCCGTCGACCCAGACATGCGAGTCGTCCCAGAAATACAGCAGCGGCGTGGCCAGCATGCTCAGCGATGCCGACAGCAGCGTCATGGCCACGCTGAAATACACCACGCCAAGCGGCAGCATCAGCAACAGGTACAGCATGGTGCTCCAGGTGCGCGGGTCGGTGAACATGTCGCCGATGCGCGATAGCCACGGTCGGTCGCGCTGGGTGTACAGCGGGCGACGCGGCATGCGCTGGCCCAGCAGCGCCTCCACGATGCGTCCTTCGACCAGCGACAGCACCCGGATCGAGCCGAAGAACAGCACCAGCAACGGCAAGCCGATGATCAGGATCAGGGTGCCCACCGAAAGGGACGCGCCCGTGACCACCCAGGTGAAATAGAACGTGCCGGTGATCAGCGACAGCAACATGTAGAACAGCGCACCGTAGGTCCGTGGATCGGCCGCCACGCCGAAAAACCTGCCAATCGACGAGCGCCGTTTCGGTGGCGGCGGGGCGCGCAGCGCGCGGTTCACCGTCACCTCGGTCTCGCGATAAATCTCGGCCACTTCCTCCGGTGCGCCGTAGCTGCCGGCGACCGAGGCGATCACCTCGGCCTCGGTGCGGCCGGCCTGCTCGGCCAGCTCCGAGCGCAGGTATTCCTCGGCGTCGTAAAGCGCGTCCTGGATCATGGCCGGGTCGGCGCCCTTGAGCGCCGCGCGCAGTTGGGTCAGGTATTCGGGAATGGTGGTGGGCAGGCCTTGAGCGTTCATGCGGAAGTCCCCCTCAGGACGGAATCGACGGAATCGCGGGTGGCACGCCAGGCGGCGGCCCATTGCGCCAGGGCCTCTTGCCCCAGCGGCGTGATGCGGTAATAGCGGCGCGGGGGCCCGGAGGCCGATGGCTCGACATGGCTGTCCAGCAGGCTGGCGGCCTCCAGGTTGCGCAGGACCGGATACAGCGCGCTCTGCTTGCCGGCCAGCACGCCCTGACCCACCTGCTCCAGGCGCTTGGCGATCAGGTAGCCATACAAGGGCTCGTCGGCCTGGGCCAGCACGGCCAGCAGGGCCAACGAGACCGTGCCGGCGCTGAGCTCCTTCTGGAATTTCCGCAGCTGGTTGTCTGCGTCGCCCATGACCGGCTCCCGCACTAGGTTGAACACGATACTAGTGCGAAGTCCGGTATAGCGGATGTGCCGGTAGTCACCCCTTCTCGACCTTGCCGTGTTCACGCAGCCGAGCGCAGGATTGCCGCCATGAGTCTGCTGCCCACGTCGTCCTCGCCCTCCCTTCCCCAGCCCGCACCCAACACGCCAGGCAATCCGGCCTGCGTCATCACCTGCGCGTCCTATGACTGCGACGGCAAGCGCAGCGACCTGACGCTGGACCAGATCAGCGAAGTGCTGGCCAATGACGACGGCTCGTTCGTCTGGGTGGGCCTGTACGAGCCGCAAGAAGAGGTGCTGCTCAAGCTGCAGGAGGAATTCGGCCTGCATGACCTGGCCATCGAAGACGCCGGCAAGGCGCACCAGCGGCCCAAGCTGGAGGCCTACGGCAACTCGCTGTTCCTGGCCATGCACACCGTGCAGGTCATCGAGGAGAAGATCCGCTACGGCGAGACCCAGGCCTTTCTCGGGCCGCGCTACCTCATCACCGTGCGCCACGGCGCCTCGCTGTCCTACACCCCGGCCCGCCTGCGCATTGAGCGCGAGCCCGAACTGCTGGCCATGGGCCCGGCCTACTGCCTGTACACGGTGCTGGACTTCATCGTGGACAACTACATGCCGATCATCGAACAGGCGCGCGACGCCCTGTTTTCGCTGGAGCGCGACATCTTCTCGGAGACCTACAAGGGCGCGGTCGTGCGGCGGCTCTACGACCTCAAGCGCGAGTTGACCCTGATGCGCGTGGCGGTGGGCCCGCTGCAGGACGTGCTGGCCCACCTGATGCGCACCCAGAGCGCGCTGGTGCCCGAGGAGATCCGCCTGTACCTGCGCGATGTCCACGATCACGCGCTGCGCGTCAACGACGGCATCGACACCTTGCGCGAGATGCTGGGCACCGCCCTCAGCGTCAACCTCTCGCTGGTCACGCTGGGCCAGGGCGAAACGGTCAAGCGCCTGGGCGCCTGGGCCGCACTGTTGGCCGCGCCCACCCTGATGACCAGTTGGTATGGCATGAACTTTCAGAACATGCCCGAGCTGCACGCGCGCTTCGGCTATCCCGGACTGGTCGGCGCCATGGCCGTGGTGTGCGTGGTGCTCTACGTGTTGTTCAAGCGCGCACGCTGGCTCTGAGCTGCGCTTGCGTGATGCGACCGGCGCCTTACTACCAAAGTAGGTGCTGTGATCGGGCGCACATGCATTGACGCTTGTGCACTGCAGGGTGACCCTTCCCGCAAGGGGAAAGCCCGCATTCTCGTCGCACCTGCGACACCACGATGCGGCCGCTCTCCGCGTTCCGCATGACCGGCACGGCTGCGCCACCGGCCATGGCCCTCCATCCGAGTTCGAGGATCCCCTCGCGATGAAATACCTTCTCCTGCTGCCGTTCTTTGGCCTGCTGTGGGTGCCCTTCTACAACAAGGAGCTCCCGGTCCTGTTCGACCTGCCGTTCTTCTACTGGTACCAGTTCCTGTGGATCCCGGTGACCTCGCTGATCACCTGGCTGGTCTATCGCCACGAATACAAGACCCACGGGGAAGAATGATGCAGGCGCCTACTATCCACTGGACGGCACTGGCCGTCTTCGCGTTCTTCTTCGTGCTGGTCACGGTGATGGGGTTCTGGGCTTCGCGCTGGCAGCGCGGCAGCGGCGAGGCCCACCTGGACGAATGGGGCCTGGGCGGCCGCAAGTTCGGCACCTGGATCACCTGGTTCCTGGTCGGCGGCGACTTCTATACCGCCTACACCGTCATCGCCGTGCCGGCCCTGGTGTATGCGGTCGGTGCCTATGGCTTCTTCGCCCTGCCCTACACGATCCTGGTCTATCCGATCGTCTTCACCTTGATGCCCAAGCTGTGGAAGGAAGCCCACAAGCACGGGCATGTGACCGCCGGCGACGTGGTCTGGGGCCGCTACAAGTCCCGGCCGCTCGAACTGATGGTCGCCCTGACCGGCGTGGTCGCCACGATGCCCTACATCGCCCTGCAGCTGGTCGGCATGGAAGTGGTGATCAAGGCGCTGGGGCTCACCGGTGAATTCCCGCTGGCTGCCGCCTTCATCATCCTGGCGCTGTATACGTACTCGGCCGGCCTGCGCGCGCCGGCACTGATCGCCTTCGTCAAGGACCTGATGATCTACATCGTGGTCCTGGTCGCGGTCGTCCTGGTGCCGATCAAGCTCGGCGGCTACGAGAACGTGTTCAACATCGCCCGCGACGCCTACGCGGCCAAACCGGCAACCCCGCCCAGCGGCCTGATCCTGCAGGGCCCGCAGTTCCTGCCCTACGCCACCTTGGCCCTGGGATCGGCGCTGGCGGCCTTCATGTATCCGCACACGTTGACCGGCATCTTCGCGGCCAAGAGTGCCAACACGATCCGCAAGAACGCGATCTTCCTGCCGGCCTACACCGTGCTGCTGGGCCTGATCGCGCTGCTGGGCTACATGGCCTACGCCGCCAACGTGAAGGTGGAGAGCAACAACGACGTGGTGCCGGCGCTGTTCAACTCGCTGTTCCCGCAGTGGTTCGTGGGCTTCGCCTTCGCCGCCATCGCCATCGGCGCACTGGTTCCGGCCGCGGTGATGTCCATCGGCGCTTCCAACCTGTTCACCCGCAACTTCTGGAAGGCCTACGTCAATCCGCAGGTCACGCCCGCGGGCGAGGCCAAGGTCGCCAAGATCGTCTCGCTGCTGGTCAAGGTGGGCGCGCTGGTGGTGATCCTGTTCCTGCCGACCAAGTTCGCGCTGGACCTGCAGCTGCTGGGCGGCGTGTGGATCGTGCAGACCCTGCCCTCCATGGCCTTCGGCCTGTGGTCGCGCTGGTTCCGGGCACCGGCGCTGCTGACCGGCCTGGTCGTCGGCTTGGGCGTGGGCTCGTACCTGGCCATCGCCGACGGCGTCAAACCTGTGCACACCCTGATCTTTGGCGATACCGGCTACACGGTCTACACCGGGCTGCTGGCGCTGGTGATCAACATCGTGGTCACGGTGGTGGTGCAGGCCATCCACAACATGGTCAGCAAGCCGCAGCCGCTGGCCAAGATGGACTGAAGAGTCAGCCGCGGCCCTAGGCCGCCATGCGAAAACGACGAAGGGCGAGGTGCAGACCTCGCCCTTCGCTTTTGGGGTCATCTTCGCCGACTGACACAGTCGCAAGCGGACCATGTGCAACCTGCGCTTCCAGGTGCGCCGCGCGGCTACACCACCAGCCGCCGATGAGAGGCCATTCCAAGTCGAAGGGCACGCAGCGCCGGGTTACGATCCACGGCGAAAAAGGCCGAGCCGCCGCTTTCGGCACGCCGGAAGACCACGCTACAGCGAGCGCGGTTTGGCTTTCCACCTTCGACGGCCACCGGTTGCCTATCAGCCTTCGAGCATCATCGCGCCGGCGTGGCGGCACGAGAGCAGGGTCTTGACCAGGAAGTCAACCTGGATGGCCTGACGTGCGTCGACCTTCATCACCGGCACGCCGAAGCCGGCCGCCCCGAGCGCGTCACGGAATTCCACCAGCTGGAAGGACGGCACCTGATCCGAACGCGTTACACCGATCACGAAACTGGCCTCGGGCGCCAACTCGGCGAAACGGCGCAACAACGCCACGGTGGACTCGGTCTTGTCCTGCTCGCCGGCATTGACCAGCACGATCACGCCGATGGCGCCCAGGCACACCATGGGCCACATGAAGTCCAGGTAGCGCTGCCCCGGCACGCCGTACAGGTGCAGCAGTTCGCCCTCCTCCAGCTCCACCGTGCCGTAGTCGAGCGCCACCGTGGTGGCGTGCTTTTCCTCGGTGGCATGCTCGCTCAGCGGCATCTCGGTGCTGACCGGGGCGGTATCGGCGATCGAGCAGATGGCCGTGGTCTTGCCGGCGCCCATGCTGCCGACGAAGACCAGCTTGTTGTAGTAGTTAGTCACGCTGCAACCCCATCAACTTCAGACCAAACCTGCGTGCGATGCGCAGGAAAGAGCGGGCCTCCGGCTCGGCCATCCGTCGCAGGGGCTGGCTACCTGACTCCCCACCGTCGATTACCGTCTGCCCCAGTCCACTCACCTGCGCCGCGGTCATCACGCGGCGCACGGTGGGCAAGGGTATACCGGTGGCCGAGGCCAGTGCGGTGGGCCGCCAGGCACGAATCCGCAGCTGCGCCAGCACCGGCAGCCAGGAGACCGGGGTGATGGACGTGTCGAGATCTGGCCATGCGGCCAGACGCAATTCGCCCAGCGACACGACCGGCAACTCGAAGCGTTCGCGCGCCGCCAGCCACCACCACAGCATTTCCAGTGGATGGCTCACCGTGACATCCGGACGATAGAGGCGTTGCCAATCGGACTCGGAAAGCCGGGTGGATTGCCACCGCGGGTCTTCCACCGCATCAAGCAGTTCGTCCAGCGGCATCCGCCGAAGCATGTGCAGGCGCGTCGCCATCGGATCAACCACCACGCGCAGCAGACCAAGCTCCATGAGCGTCCGGCCGTGGGGCTCGCCCAGCGGGCGGGCTTCCACCCGCAACAGATCAACCAGCCGCAGCGAGCGAGGCGCCAAAGGTTCGCCCTGCCGGGCACCAGCCGCCAGCGCGGTCTTGAGCGTGTCGGCGATCTGCCGCACCGAGGCGGTGGGCGACAGCTCGGCAGCGGTGCCTGATCGGGCGCCGGCTTCGCGGGTGAAGGTCACCACTGGCAAGCGCGCGGCCCAGGCCTCGCGAATCGCGGCACTGCCTTCCGATGAGGCTGCATCGGCCATCAGCAGGTCTACCGCTGCCCCAGTCCACGGGACCACGGCGACCTCCAGGCGATCAGCCATGAGCAGCGAACTGGCGACCTTCAGGCGGGTGGCCGGCAGCAGGTCCAGGCCTGCGGACGCCACGAGCAATCGACGAGGAGGGGCATGCATGACGGTAGGGCCAGTGGAGGCGAAACAAAAAGGCGCTGGACATCGGCGCGGCGCCTTCACCGTTGGATCCAGGCGCTGCGCTCAAGGGTCTGCGCCCAGGGAACTGGCTCAGCCGAAGTCGAGCGTCTTCTCGAACGCCTTGACCTCGTGACGGGCCATGGCCAGGTTCGCGCGCGAGCGGTCCAGCACCACGTACAGGAACAGCGCACCGTTGGTCTCCAGCGGGCGGATCAGGTGGTACTGCTTGCCGAGCGTGATCAGGATGTCCTCGATGGTGTCATCCAGATTGAGTTGTTGGCCCACGCGGCGCTTGGCGCGCACCACTTCGGTATTGCCTGCGGCAGCGACTTCCAGGTCAATCGCGCCACCGCCTCCGGTCATGCCGAGGGCCATGCCGCTGTCGCTGTCCACCAGCGCCGCGCCGATGAAGCCTGCGATGTTGTGCAGGTCGTCGAGTTTGAGGTTTGCCATGAAAAAACATCCGTAGGTTGGTGATGGACCCGGTCGCCCGGGAAGATGAGGTGCCTCCCCTGCTCTGCCGTCCAGGGTGGCGTTGCAAGCGAACCGGCGATCAGTCAGGTCAGCCGCGCCTTCAATCGCGACGCACACTCGCGCGCACCGAACAACAGAACGGCGAGGTTCATTTCAGAGGCTCCCATCGCGGCCAGGGTCATGGGTCGCCCCAGATCCAACCGAATCAAGACCATGTTGCCCTGTTGGGTGCAGATGGTGGCGTAGTCAGCCGAGCCCATCCCCAGCTCGCGGGCGACCGTCTCGCCCAGGGTGAGGAACGAATTGGTCATCGCCGACAGGCGCCGCGGATCGACGTCCAGGGTGGACCAGTCCGCCACCGAGCGCCCATCGGCCGTGGACAGCAGCAGCATGCAAATGCCGGGCGTGCGTTCGCAGGTGCGCCGGAATTCCTCGAGCACCGCCCCTCGGCTGCCAAGGTCGGCTTCACGGCCCAATTCGCCCATCACACTCATGACTTTCTCCACCGTTCCACGTTCCACGTCGTGCTTTCCTCCGATCTCGGACGTCCTCAAGCATGGCGCGTGCCAACTTTGTGGCCTCGGTCACGAACGATATTGTGAGTGAAGCCGTGTCTCTTCACGCGTCTACAACCCGGCGCACGATGCGCATCACGTCGCTTTTCTCGCAAAAAAGAGACTTAAGTCACATTAAAAGCCTGACAAAATGGCCTGGTTCAATCACCCCGCCCTGCCCGGATCGGTGATCAAGTCGAGCGGTGCATTTTGCGCTTGCCCAAAACGACGCGGCGGGACACTGGGTGCCCCGCCGCGCCACTTGGTGATGAGACACCCGGGTCGCTATTGACCGATGTGCTCCTTCAGCCAGGCATTGACCGTGTCGTGCCACAGGATCGAGTTCTGCGGGTTGAGCACCCAGTGGTTCTCGTCGGGGAAGTACAGGAACTTGGACTCGATGCCCTTGCGCTGGGCCGCGGTGAACGCCGCCAGGCCTTGCTCGACCGGGATGCGGAAATCCTGCTGACCGTGGATCACCAGGATCGGCACGCGCCAGTTCTTGACGAAGTTGATCGGATTGAACTTCTCGTAACCTTCCGGGTTTTCCCACGGTGTGCCGCCGTTCTCCCACTCGGAGAACCATAGTTCTTCGGTGCTGTACCCCATCATGCGGTTGTCGAATACGCCGTCGTGGTCGACCAGGCACTTCCAGGGCTGGCTCCAGTTGCCGGCGATCCAGTAGGTCATATAGCCGCCGTAGCTGGCGCCCAGCGCGCAGGCCTTGTCGCCGTTGAGGAAGGCATACTGCTGCTGCGCGGCCGCCCAACCCTTCTGCAGGTCCTCCAGCGGGCGGTCGCCCCAATGCTGGCTGATCGCATCGGTGAAGGCCTGGCCGTAGCCGGTGGACCCGTGGAAGTCGATCATCACCACCGCGTAGCCCTGACCGGCGTAGGTCTGCGGATTCCAGCGGTAGCTCCAGCTGTTGCCGAAGCTGCCCTGCGGGCCACCGTGGATGAGGAAGGCCACCGGATAGGTCTTGCCCTCCTGGTAGTTCCACGGCTTGACCACGTAGCCGTGGACGGTCTCGTTGTTCCAGCCCTTGAAGGTGAACTGCTCGGCCTCACCGAACTTCACCTCGGGCAGCATTTCACCCGCACTCTGGGTGATCGCACGCATCGCGCTGGCGCCTGCGCCGCTGCTCTCCTTCGCCACCGGCGCGGTGAACAGCTGGTTGCCGGTCTGCAGCGAGTTGGTCATCACCGCCAGCGTGCCGCCCTGGATATCGAACTCGGCAACGGTGTTGCCGCCGACCATCTGCGACACCCCGCCGGTGGCGATGTCCACTTCGAACAACGGATGCTGGCCCAGTTGCTGCGCGGGCACGTAGAGCGTCTTGCCGTCGGCCGAGACCTGCAGGCCATCGGCCGAGCGGTCCCATTTCGGCGCGATCTCGCGCGTCTTGCCGGTAGCCAGGTTCATGGCCATCAGGCCAAAGCGATCGGCCTCGAAGCCAGGGCGCTTCATCGCGCGGTAGTACAGCGTCTTGCCGTCGGCGCTGAACACCGGGCCTGCATCCCAGGCCTTGTTGGCCACGGTCAGGTCCTTGGGCGCCGCACGGCCGCTGGCGTCGAGCTGGTACAGGTCGAAGTTGGTCGACCACGGTTCCTCGCGCCCGGCCACGCGGATGCTGGCCACCACCGACGTGCCGTCCGGCGACCAGGCGACATCATCCATGCCGCCGAACGGCTTTGACGGCGCGTCACCGTCCAGCGTGGCGCTGATGGCCGAGGCGCCCACCACCGGCTTGGCATCGGCCGCCGGCAGCGGCGCAACGAACAACGTGTTGCGGCGGCCATCGTTCCAGGTGTCCCAGTGACGCACGAACAGGTGGTCGAAGACCTTCCCCGTAGTCTTGGACTGCTTGGCGTCCTCCAGCTTCTGCTTGGTGCAGCCCAGGTCCGAGCCGCAGTCCTGAAACACGCCGGCGCTGAAGACGACGCGGTCGCCCTGCGGCGAGAGCTTGTAGCCGTCCACGTCCACCGCGAAATCGGTCACCTGGCGTGGCGCACCGCCGGTGGCCGGCATCGCGTAGAGCTGCTGGCTGCCGGACTTGGACGAGAGGAAATACAGCGTCTGGCCATCGGGCGAGAACGCCGGCGAATTGACGTTCCAGCCTTGCGGGGTGATCTGCTTGGGCGGCGCCAGATCACGCGTGCGCAGGTCGCGCAGGTACAGCGCGGTGCTGGCCTTGGTCACCGCCTCATTCATCACCCGCTTGGCGAACACCACACGCCCGCCATCGGGCGAAAGCACCGGCGAGGAGACGCGATCCAGCTTGACCATGTCGTGCACGTCGAAGCCGCGTTCGGCGGCAGCGGCCGGCAGCGCGGCGATCAAGGCGAGAGATAACAAGGCGGGACGTAGCGTCATGGCGCGAACTCCGGAAACTGCGAAAAGTGACCGATGGTAGGCCGCCATGACCTGTCCAGGCAAAGCGGGCGCGGCCATCGAAGCGTCATGCCCAGGCCAGCAAGATCCGTTGGACAAGCACGGTCAGGTCGACAGGAGACCTGGTGTCGACATGGATCCGTTGGCCGATCCCCAGCGGGCGGTCGTACTCGGCCAGAGCCTGAGCGTCGAGCGTCCGCAGCGGATGCGCGGCATGATGGCCGGTGCTGGCCGCCCGTTCGCCAAATCGCCTGGCGGCTTCGTCCAGCCCACAGTCGCAATGGACCTCGACGACCCGAGCGTCCAACGCAGCGATCCGATTGCGCTCATACTCGCTGTGCGGCCGGAAATTGGCCCCCAGCACCGCCGCTGGCGCGCACTGGGCGAGCATCCACAACAGCTCCATGGACGCACCGCCCAGTTTGCGCGACGCCTGCAGGCCCCCGTCGTCGGCGCCCAAGGCATCTGTGAGTGTCTCCTTGATGAAGTCTTTGGAGAACAACGGCAGTCCCAAACGCTGCGCGAGCGGAACGGCCAGGGTGGTCTTGCCGGCCCCCGGAGCACCCGAGACAAGCACGATCCTGCGCGTGGCCGTTGGCGTGGACGTGGAGTTCATGCGTTGGGCGAACGGGGGCATTGCGAGGTCGGGCTAGGACCTCGCTACAAGCGGGACAGGGCCACATCGGAGCGGGACTGCTCCGTCACACTACGCCGCCTGCTCGCCCTTCTTGCCGGTGCGATACAGCAGCCAGCCGACCAGGAACAGGACGGCCAGGCCGACCCATTGGTTGAGCTGGAACAGCTCGGGCAGCGCCAGCACGTCCGCACGCGCCGAGACCACGATCGGCACGGCGATGGCGATACCCATCAGCGCCTCGCCGGTGATCAGGCCGGCGGCGAACAGCACGCCCGGGCGATGCACGCGATCGCGCGCCTCTTCGTCATCGGCACGCACCTTGTGGAAGCGCTCGACCAGATGCGCGATCAGTCCACCCAGGAAGATCGGCACCATCAGTTCCAGCGGCAGGTAGATGCCGATGGCGGCGGCCAGCACCGGGACGCGGAAGCGCTTGCCGGTCTTCTTGAGCCACTCATCGATGGCGATGACGATCGCGCCGACCACCGCACCCAGCGCGATCATCGTCCACGGCAGCTGGCCGCCGAACAGCCCACGCGCGACCGAGGCCATCAGGTTGGCCTGCGGTGCCGCCAGCGCGTTGGGATGCTCCGGCGTCGGTGCGCCAATGCCATAGGCCTGCGAAAGCAGACTCAGCACGGGCGCCATGATCAGCGCGCACGAGAACGCACCGATGCCCAGCATCAGCTGCTGCTTCCACGGGGTGGCGCCGACCAGATAGCCCGCCTTGAGGTCCTGCAGGTTGTCACCGCCCACTGCCGCGGCGCAGCACACCACCGCGCCGATCATGATCGCAGCCACCGCGCCCAGCGGCGCGCCGCCACTGCCCACCGGGGTCAGCCCGCTCTTGCCCATCAATAGCGCCAGCACGACCGAGGCGAACAGGATGGTGGAGATGGTGATGCCCGAGACCGGGTTGTTGGACGAGCCGATCAGACCGGCCAGGTAGCCGGACACCGACACGAACAGGAAGCCGGCCACGACCATGATGATCGCCATCGGAATCGACACATGCCACTGGCCGACGATGGCCTGGTACAGGCCCAGCAGCGGCAGGGTGAACACCACGGTGGCCACCAGCATCCACTTCATCGGCAGGTCGCGCTCGGTCTCGGCAAGGGCGGCGCTGCCTGCGCTGCTGCGCGCAGCGGCAAAGCCGCTCTTGATGCCACCCAGCAGCGACTTGCGCAGCGAGAACAGCGTCCAGATGCCGCCGATCAGCATCGCACCCACGCCGAGGTAGCGGATCTTGGCGCTCCAGATGGCGTAGGCGGCATCTGCCGAGCCAGCGCCTGCGATGGATTGCGCCAGCGCCGGATCACTGCCGGCGAAGAACGCCTGGTACAGCGGGATGGCGATGTGCCAGGACAGGATGGACCCGGACACCACCACGATGCCGACGTTGAGCCCGACGATATAGCCCACGCCCAGCAGGGCCGGCGACAGGTTGGTGCCGATGAAGGCGGTCAGCTTCGAACTGCCCACATAGGCCGACTGCAGCCAGGTATCGGGGATGATACGCAGGCCGCTGGCGGCGGCCAGCTTGACCAGGGCCCCGATCGCGCCGGACAGGGCCAGGATTTTCAGCCCCGGCCCCGGGTTTTCACCGGCCTTGAGCACCTCGGCAGCGGCCTTGCCTTCGGGGAACGGCAGCGGTTCTTCAACGATCATCGAGCGCCGCAGCGGTACCGAGAACAGCACGCCCAGCAAGCCGCCAAGGCCGGCGATGCCCAGCACCCACCAGTATTTGAAGTCCGGCCAGTAGCCCATGATCACCAGCGCCGGGATGGTGAAGATCACCCCCGCAGCAATCGACGAACCCGCCGAAGCCCCGGTCTGGACGATGTTGTTTTCCAGAATGGTGCCGCCGCCCAACAGGCGCAGCACGCCCATCGACACGACCGCCGCCGGGATGGCCGTGGCGATGGTCAACCCGGCAAACAGGCCCAGGTAGGCATTGGCCGCGGAGAGCACCACGGCCAGGACGACCGCCAGGACGACGGCACGAAAGGTGAGCTGGCGCGGTGGCGCGGCTTGGCTCATTGGGTTCACCCCTGATGGCAAAAAATCCGCCCAACGCTAGCGTCTGGGGGGTGGCAAGTCCAGCCAAGCCGTCGCGCGCGCGGCGGCGACGTCAGATTCGGCAGGCAAGCGTCCTCAGCCAGGCACGGGGCCTGCGCAGACTTGCAGACACCGCACGTGCGAGCCTCCTCGGCCGCAGCGCGGGTGCGGGCGACTCAGGCCAGCACTTCAGAGAATGCGCGATCGGCCTGGGCCACCTCGGGCAGCGCTTCGAAGAGCTGGTCCAGGTCGATCCCTTCCATCAGCGGGCCTTCGACCGCTTCGCGCGCGGCCTCGCCAGCGCCGCCGAAACGCTCGATCGCATCGGCGATGTGCGCCGCCTGCGCGACCAGCAGCGCCATCTGGTCGCCTTCGGGAGCCTGGCGCGGCTTGGCCTGATAGGCAATGGCGTCCTGGATGATCTGCGGCAACAGCCAGCGTCTGGCCAGTTCGGCGCCGACTTCCGGATAGCCGAAGCCGAGCTGCAGGGTTTCATCGGCGGCATGCGCGGCCGACGAAACCGTGGTGCGCAGGCGGCTGGCATATTCCGGCGCCCCGGTCTGGATCAGCAACTCGCCCAGGTTGTGCATCATTCCGCAAGTGAAGGCGGTGTCCGGATCGACCCCGCGCTGGCGGGCGAGCAGCCTGCAGATGCTGGCAACCTCGAAACTGTGCCGCCAGAACTGCTTCAGGTCGAAGGCCGCGTTGGTGCGAAACGCGCCGGTCATGGCCGAGGCCAGGACCAGGGTGCGCAGCGTGTTGAAGCCCACGCGCATCGCCGCGTCGTCGATGCTGGTCGAGTCGCGCGTCCCATGGAACCGCACCGAATTGGCCAGGCGCAGGACCTTGGCCGCGATAACCGGATCGCGCTCGATGTTGCGCGCCAGGCTGTCGATATGGGTCTTGGGATCGTCGAACTGCAGGATCAGCTCCTGCGCCACTTTCGGAATCGTCGGCAGCTCGTGCAGCTTGTCGAACAGCGTCTCCAGCTTCATGCATCCCTCCACGTGAATAGACCTGCGTCTGGGTCGGACCGAGCGCCCCATGAACCGTTCCGTCAGGCGAGCGACTCAAGCCCTCGGTCACCGGTCGCGCCGACATTAGAGCGCCGCGGCATGACCAGCAATCGGGGCAAACCCGCGTGCCCCGATGCCCCCTCCGACACCCGCCGACCACGGGCACATCATGCCACTAGGACCTCGCGGCGCATCACGAACCCCAATACGCCTGGGGCCACCTGTCCTTTCCATCATGGTCCGTCTCAGACCACTGCAGGCAGGCCTGACGGCCATCATTCCCAGGGCACTGGTGGATGGGTCGTAAGAAACAGGGTGACCGCATGCGCACGGTGCGGTGATCTCAGCCGTCGCTTACCGGATGCGCACACCATCAAAGCTCGAAATCGAAAAAACAAAACGCCGGTTGCTGGAAGGCAACCGGCGCTTGTGCAAGCAGGCAACGTCCCCTGCGCATGCAGGTCAGACGCTGCTCAAAATGGGATATCGTCGTCGGCGAAATCGTCCATCGGCGCCGGCTGCTGGGCGGGCGCCTGGCGCCGCGGCTGCTGCTGTCCGCCGCCGTAGCTGTCGCCACCGCCGCCGCGCTGCCCACCGCCACCACCACCGTATTCCTGGCGCGGGGCGCGCTGGGGACGATCGCCACCGCCCATGCCGCCGCCACCTTCGCCGCGGCCGCCGAGCATCTGCATCTCGTTGGCGACGATATCGGTGCTGTACTTCTCCACGCCGTCCTGGCCGGTGTACTTGTCGTAGCGCAGCTCGCCTTCCACATAGACCTGCGAGCCCTTGCGCAGGTACTCGCCGGCGATCTCGCCGAGCTTGCCGAAGAACACCACGCGGTGCCATTCGGTGCGTTCCTGCTTGTTGCCTTCACGGTCGTTGCGCACGCTGGTCGTCGCCAGGCTGATGCGGGTGACCGCCATGCCGCTCTGCGTGTACTTGGTGTCCGGGTCATTGCCCAGGTTGCCCACCAGGATGACCTTGTTGATGCCGCGTGCCATAGAAAAATCCGTCCGTCAGGTCCGCCCGCCGATCGCAGGCAACAACATTCGATTATAGCCCGCCGGTCCCGTCCATCGGCACCCGCCGCGCCCGCGGGTCAGGCAATCCTGACCGGAAAAGCGCCCCATGAACCTATAATTGCGATTCTTCCTGAACACCCCGGTCCGCATGTCCGCCGTCCCGCTCCCCCGCTCCGCGCTGGGACTCCCCCAGATCCAGTCCCTGGCCGCCCCGGACATGGCCGCCATCGATGATCTGATCCGCCGCCGCCTGGCCTCGGACGTGGTCCTGATCAACCAGATCGCCGACCACATCATCTCCGCGGGCGGCAAGCGCCTGCGGCCGATGCTGGTCGCCCTGGCCGGCCGCGCCTGCGGGGCCGAGGCCACTGCCGAGCATCATCAGCTGGCCGCGATCGTCGAGTTCATCCACACCTCGACCCTGCTCCACGACGATGTGGTGGACGAATCGGACCTGCGTCGCGGCCGCAGCACGGCCAATGCACTGTGGGGCAACGCGCCCAGCGTGCTGGTCGGCGACTTCCTGTATTCGCGCAGCTTCCAGCTGATGGTCGAGCTGGACCGCATGGCGGTCATGCGGATCCTGGCCAACACCACCAACCGCATCGCCGAAGGCGAGGTGCTGCAGCTGCTGCACGTGCACAACCCGGACACCGACGAGGCCGCCTACCTGCGCGTGATCGAGCGCAAGACCGCGGTGCTGTTCGCCGCCGGCACCCGGCTCGGGGCACTGGCCTCCGGCGCGGACGAGGCCACCCAGCAGCGCCTGTACGACTACGGCATGCAGTTGGGATATGCCTTCCAGATCGCCGACGATGTGCTGGATTACACCGCCAATGCCGAGGCGCTGGGCAAGAACCTGGGCGATGACCTGGCGGAAGGCAAGGCCACCCTGCCCCTGATTCACGCCATCGCCCACTCCGGGGCGGCCACACAGGCGCGGCTGCGCCAGATCGTGGCCGATGGCGACACCACGGCCATGCCCGAGGTCCTGGCCGCCATCCAGGCCACCGGCGGCATCGCCTACAGCCAGCGCCGCGCGGCCGAGTACGCGCAGGCCGCCGAAGATGCGCTGGACGGGCTGGCGGACAATGACGCCGTCGCCGCGCTGCGCGGCCTGGCCCGCTACGCGGTCGAACGCCAGCACTGAGGCTGGCGCCGCCACCAGTCTAGTGCTGGTGGAAGACCTCGTCGAAGAAGTCGCCCATCATCCGGTAGGCACGTCGCGCCGCGCGCGGATCGTACTTGCAGCCTGGCGCATCCGCGCCGGGGATGGCGAAGCAGTGCACCGCGCCGCTGAAATCCACGAACTGCCAGTCCGCGCCGGCCGCGTCCATTTCCTTGCGGAAATCGGTGATGACCTGGGGCGGCATGGTCGGATCGTCGGCGCCGTTGAGGACCAGTAGCGGCGTACGCGCCGAGCCGGGCGCGGCGGGCGTGCTGCCCGGCTCCAGTCCACCGTGCAGGGTGACCACGCCGGCCAACCGGTCGCCGCCACGCACCAGCTCCAGCACGGTGGTGCCGCCGAAGCAGAAGCCGAAGGCGCCGATCCGGGACACGTCCAATGGCGCGCTACCGGCCTGCGCCTTCAGCACTGAAACGGCTTCTCGCACCCGGGCGCGCAGCGCGGGTCGGTCGGCCTTCAGGCCTCCGGCCAGCTTGCCGGCCTCCTGCGTGTTGGCCGGCCGCACCCCCGTGCCATACACGTCGGCCAGCAGCACCACATAGTCCTTGCCTGCCACCTGACCGGCGATCTTCACCGCACCATCGGTCACGCCCATCCAGTCCGGGACCATCACCAGGCCCGGGCGCTGCGCCGGCCCCGCATCGTCATAGATCAGATAGCCGGAAAAGCCCTGATTGCCGACCTTCCACTGCACCGGCTTCACCACCTCGCGCGACAGCGCTGGCAGCGCACAAGCCAACAGGATGCCGGCCCATACCACCCTGGAAAAGACGCGCATGCCCACACCTCGCCATCCGCCGAAGAAGGCCGAGTGTAGGCGCGCCGCGCGTGTCACGGCGCGAAGGTAGGTGCAATGGAAAAGGCCGCGCACGTGGCGCGGCCTTTTTTCTTGGGAAGCGACGGCTCCGGCGCCTATGGGCGGCGCGCCAGCGCTTCCACGTCCTTGGCCTTGGGCAGCAGGTCCTGCTTGCTCACCGCCAAGAAGCCCAGGGTCAGCAGCGGGCAGGCCAGGAAGATCGAGGACAGGGTGCCCAGCACCGCGCCGATCATTTGGGTCAGGGCCAGGCCCTGCAGCGAACCGCCGCCGTACAGGTACAGCGCCAGCACCGACAGGAAGAACACCAGCGAGGTGATGATGGTGCGCGAGAGGGTCTGGTTGATCGAGCGGTTCATGACCTCCAGCGGCGACAGGCGCAGCGCGCGGAAGTTCTCACGCACGCGATCGAACACCACGATGGTGTCGTTGATCGAAAAGCCCATCACCGACAGCAGGCCGGCCAGCACGGTCAGGTCGAACTCGCGCCCGCTCAGCGAGAAGTACGCCGCGGTCACCAGCACGTCGAACAACGTGGTGACGGTGGCCACCACCGCGAACTTCCACTCGAAGCGAAAGCCGATGTAGATCAGGAAACCCACCAGCACGAACACCGCCGCATAGATGCCGTTCTTGGTCAGGTCCTTGCCCACCTGCGGACCGACGAACTCGTTGCGCAGCAGCGTGGCCTGGTTGTCCGAGGAGGAGATCGCGGCGATCACTTCGCGCGCGGTGCGGGTGTTGGCCTCGCCGGTGGAGGCACCGGCCGCATTGGCGGCGTCCTCGTCACGCGGCTGCAGGCGCACCAGCAGATCGCTGCCACTGCCGAAGCTCTGCACCTGGGCGCCTTCGTAACCGGCGGCCTGCAGGCGCTGGCGCACACTTTCCACGTCGGCCGGCTTGTCCAGGCGGACTTCAACCACGGTACCGCCGGTGAAGTCCAGCGCATAGTTGAAGCCCTTGGTGGCCATTAGCGTGATGGAGGCGACCAGCAACGCCAGGGTTATCGTCACCGTCACCCGGCGCAGCCGCATGAAGTCGATGTTGGTGTCGTTGGGAATCAGGTGCAGCGGGAAAAGTGCCATGGTGTCTTGCTCTTCATTGAACAGCCCGCGCGCCGCGCGGACTCCTGCGAAGGATTCGCGTACCGCTTAGATGGCCGGGGCCTTGAGCTTGGCGCGGCCGCCGTAGATCAGCACCGCCAGCGCGCGCGAGACGGTGATGGCGGTGAACATCGAGGCCAGGATGCCGATGATCATCGTCACCGCGAAGCCGCGCAGGGACCCGGTGCCGAAGGCATACAGCGCCACGCCGGCGATGATGCCGGTGAGGTTGGCGTCCAGGATGGTGCCGCCGGCGCGCTCGTAGCCGGCCGCGATGGCCGACCGTGCCGGCACGCCAGCCCGCAGTTCTTCGCGGATACGCTCGTTGATCAGGACGTTGGCATCCACGGATAGACCGATGGACAGCGCCAGGCCGGCGAAGCCCGGCAGGGTCATGGTCGCGCCGAACAAGGACATCACCGCCACCACGATCACCAGGTTGAACAGCAGCGCCACCGAGGTGATCGCGCCGAACATGCGGTAGTAGACGCCGAAGAACACCAGGGTGAACAGGAAGGCGTAGACCACCGCGGTCACGCCGCGCTGCACGTTCTCCGCACCCAGGCTGGGCCCGACGACGCGCTCCTCGGCGAAATCCATCGGCGCGGCCAGCGAACCGGCGCGCAGCAGCTTGGCCAGGTTGTCGGCCTCGTCCTTGGTCAGGCCGGTGGTCTGGAAGTTCTTGCCGAACACGCCCTGGATGGTCGAGGGCGCCAGCGCCTCCTCGCTCACCTTGACGCTGCGCACTTCCTTGCCGTCGACCATGGTCACCTGCGGCACGCGCTCGATGTAGACCACCGCCATGCGCTTGCCGACGTTCTGACTGGTGAAGTCGAACATGCGCTGGCCGGCGACATTGTTCAGGGTGATGTCCACCGCCGGCAGGCCGTTCTGGTCCACGTTGACCGTGGCCCCCACCATCTGGTCGCCTGAAGCCAGCACGCGCTTGTTCAGCAGCACCGGCGCGCCGGTGTCGCGCTGGGTGTAGAGCTTGGCTTCCGGCGGCACGTTGCCGGTGCGCTGGGCTTCGAACGCATCGCCGTCGACAACCGCGCGGAATTCGATGGTCGCCGTGGCGCCGATCAGGCGCTTGGCCTCGGCGGTGTCCTGCACGCCCGGCAGCTGGACCACGATGCGGTCGTCGCCCTGCTGCTGGATGATCGGCTCGGACACGCCCAGCTCGTTGACGCGGTTGCGCAAGGTGGTGATGTTCTGCTGAATGGCCGCGCCTGAGATCTGCGCCAGCTCGCTCTCGGGCACGCGGATGGTCACCCGGTTGCCGTCCACGTCGAAGTTGAGCGGCGAGGTGCCGACCAACGCGCCACTGGCGCTGCCGGTGGACAGGGTCAGGGCCTGCGCGAGTTTGGTGCGGGCCGCATCGGCGTTCTGGTCGCCCGCCAGGGTGACCACAATGCTGTTGTCGGGCTGACGCTGCACCGACTCGTAATGGATCTTGGCGTCACGCAAGGTGACCCGCGCATCCTCGGCGAAGGCGTCCAGGCGCTTGTCCAGCGCGGCCTTCTGGTCCACCTGCAGGGTGAAGTGGACGCCGCCTTGCAGGTCCAGGCCGCGCACCATGGGCTTGGCGCCCAGGTTGGACAGCCAGTCCGGCACGGTGGAGGCCAGATTCAGGGCCACGGTGTAGTCCTGGCCCAGCGATTCGCGCAGTGCGTCGTTGGCCTTGGTCTGCGCCTCGGCGCTGGGCAGGCGCACCAGCAGGTCGCCATCACGGGTCTCCAGCTGCTTGGGAGTGACCTGGGCGCCCTTCAGCGCGGCCTCGACCTTGGCCTTCAAGGCATCGTCGATGGTCGCGCCATGGCTGGCGGTGATCTGCACGGACGGATCCTGCGGGTAGATGTTGGGCAGCGCGTACAGCGCACTGACCGCCAGCACGACCAGGATCAGGACATATTTCCAGCGAGGAAACTCAAGCATTGCTTAGCACCCGCGCACCTGCATCCCCAGGCGCGCACTACGTGATGGGACCGGACGTCTGCGGCATTGCAGCCGCCGGGCCAGGGATGAAACAAAAAGACGGACCGCCAAGGCGGTCCGTCGATTGGCACGATCCGTCAGACGGCGGACTTCAGCGTGCCCTTGGGCAGGACGTTGCCGACCGCGCCCTTCTGCACGCGGACCTTGACCCCATCGGCCACCTCGACGGTGACGAAGTTGTCGCCGATCTCGGCCACGAACCCGGCGATGCCGCCGGAAGTGATGACCTCATCGCCGCGCGAGAGCTTGTCCAGCAGGGCCTTGTGCTCCTTCTGGCGCTTCATCTGCGGGCGGATCATCACGAAGTACATCACCGCGATCAGGACGACCGGGAAGATCAGCATGGACAGGCCGCCGCCCTGCGGGGCGGGCGCGCCGGCCGCCTGGGCGTGCGCGGCGGGAATGATCAAATCGAGCAGATTCATGTATCTGGGTCCATTGTTGGGCCGAAAGCAGCCGCGGATTATGCCATGGGGCCACGGCGGGCGTGACTGGGGCCGCGCATCGGGTCGAAACCGTCAACTTCCCCCTTCCTGGCCGATTCCGACCACATTGCGCGGAAAAGGTTCCGCTCCCTGCCCTCTGCCGGCCCCCTAGTCCGGCGGCGTTGCACCGCGCGCGGCGTAGAAATCCGCCCGGAACGCCTGGAACCGCCCCTGCTCGATCGCCGCGCGCATCTGCGCCATCAGCGACTGGTAGTACCACAGGTTGTGCAGGGTGCCGAGCATGGGTCCAAGCATTTCGTTGCAGCGGTCCAGGTGGCGCAGGTAGCTGCGGGTGAAGCCGTTGCGGCAGGCATAGCAGCCACAGCCCGGTTCGATCACCTCCAGGTCGTGCTCGTACTTGCTGTTGCGGATGCGCACGGTGCCGAAGCCGGTGAAGTAATGACCGTTGCGCGCGTTGCGGGTCGGCATGACGCAATCGAACATGTCCACCCCACGCGCGACGCCCTCGACCAGGTCTTCCGGCCGGCCCACGCCCATCAGATAGCGCGGTTTGTCGGTGGGCAGCTGCGGGTGCAGGTGCTCGAGCATGGCGTTGCGCTCGGCTTCCGTCTCGCCCACCGCCAGCCCGCCGATGGCATAACCGTCGAAGCCGATGTCCTGCAGACCCTGCGCCGACTGCGCGCGCAGGTCGGTGTGCACCCCGCCCTGAACGATGCCGAACAGCGCCGCGTCATTGCCCAGCGCATTGTGCGCATCGCGCGAGCGCTGTGCCCAGCGCAGGCTCAGCTCCATGGACTTGTGGACCACGCGCTTGTCCACCGGCTTGCCATCCACGGTCACCGGCGGGCACTCGTCGAAGATCATCACGATGTCCGAGTCGAGCACGTGCTGGATCTTCATGCTCTCCTCCGGGCCCAGGAACACCTTGGCGCCATCGGTCGGCGAGGCGAAGGTCACGCCGGCCTCGGTGATCTTGCGGCGATGGGCCAGCGAGAACACCTGGAAGCCGCCCGAGTCGGTCAGGATCGGCTTGTCCCAGCGGGCGAAGCCATGCAGGCCCCCGTGCTGGCCGATGACCTCCAGGCCCGGGCGCAGGTACAGGTGGAAGGTATTGCCCAGGATGATCTCCGCACCCAGCTCGGCGATGTGCTCGGGCAGGATGCCCTTGACCGACCCATAGGTGCCCACCGGCATGAAGGCCGGGGTCTGGACGGTGCCGCGGGGGAAGGTCAGCTGGCCTCGGCGGGCGTCACCATCGGTGGTTTTGAGCTGGAACTGGAGTCGGGACATGGATGGCGGGATCGGAAATAGCGGGCCATTGTCCTGAATCGGCGCTTCCAGGCCCAGCCCGTAGATGGTTCCGCCCGCCACGCAACACCACCGCCAAAATGCCGTCGCGCGCTCGGCACGGCGCTTGCATCTGCCATGACCGCGACGTTTAACCAGCAGAATCAAAGCGTTGCCGTCCTGCATCCGCCCGGTGCAGAGGCGACATTCCCCTTTACAAGCAGCAGCGGCGGTCAGTACGCGATGAACTCAGCCCGACCCCTCCAACCGGCGACGACGCCCTGGACTGACGCTCAAGCCCGGGACGCCTCTACCGATCCGGTCTACGTCACCCAGCCTTACCTGCCTCCGCTGGAGGAGTTTCTGCCCTATCTGCAGGGCATCTGGGAGCGCAAGGTGCTGACCAACAACGGTCCCTGCCACCAGGAACTGGAACGGCAACTCTGCCAATACCTTGGCGTCGAGCACATTTCGCTCTTCGCCAACGGCACCCTGGCCCTGGTGACGGCCCTGCAGGCCCTGCGCATCACCGGCGAAGTGATCACCACGCCCTACAGCTTCGTAGCGACCTCCCATGCCCTGCTGTGGAATGGCATCAAGCCGGTCTTCGTCGACATCGAGCCGGAGACGCTGAACCTGGACCCGGCCAAGATCGAGGCCGCCATCACCCCGCAGACCACGGCGATCCTGCCGGTCCACTGCTATGGGCGGCGCTGCGCGGTGGACGCCATCGAATCGATCGCGGACAACTACGGCCTGAAGGTCATTTATGACGCCGCCCATGCCTTCGGCGTCAACGACGACGGTGGCAGCATCGTGCGGCATGGCGACCTGTCGGTGCTCAGCTTCCACGCCACCAAGGTCTTCAACACCTTCGAAGGCGGCGCGATCATCAGTCCGGACGCGCGCACCAAGCGCCGTATCGACCACCTGAAGAACTTCGGGTTTGTCGACGAGACCACCGTCGTCGCACCCGGCATCAACGGCAAGATGAGCGAGATCAATGCCGCCTTCGGGCTGCTGCAGTTGCAGCACATCGACAAGGCACTGGCCCGGCGCGAGCAGATCGACACCCTGTACCGCCAGCTGCTGCAGGACGTGCCGGGGATCACCCTGCCCCCGCGGCAGCAGCACGGTTCGAACTTCGCCTACTTCCCGGTCCTGGTGGGACCCAGCTATCCGATCGAGCGCGACGACCTGTATGCGGTGCTGCGGGAGCACCAGATCTATGCGCGGCGCTACTTCCATCCACTGATCTCCCAGTTCCCGATGTATCGCGGCCTGCCCGGCACCCAGCAGGAGAACCTGCCGGTGGCAACCGCTGCAGCGCGCGAGATCCTCTGCCTTCCCATCTACCCGGCGCTGGAAGACGCCACAATCGAGCGGATCGTCAGCATCGTCGCCCACGCCGGCAGGCACACAACCGTAGGGCGGTGAGGGGTGCAAGACGCTGTCGCCACCCGCTACGTGGTCTTCTCGGGCGCCAACGAGCGCGCGCTCATCGCGATCTGCCGGTCCTTCGCGGCGCGCGGCGTACCGTGCGCGATCGTGGCCCGTCCCGGCGATGACCCAATGCGCCTGACCAAATATCGAACGTGGATTGCGACCACGCGCGGTTCCGACGCACTGGACCTGGACGACATGCTGGCATGCGTCGCTCAACTCGTCGCGCGCCATCCCGGACAGTCACTGACCTTCCTGCCGACAGCCGAATCCATCAATCGCCTGGTCCTGGACTACCGTGACCGCTTCGAGCAGGCCGGGCTTCGCGTGCGTCTGGTCGATGCGGACCTGTACGCGGCGGTCTCGGACAAGGCACGCCTGTTGGCGCTCGCGGCAGGCTTCGGTCTTCTGGCCCCTCCTTCCTTGGAAGCGCCGACCGCGCAGGCGCTTCCACTGGTGGCCAAGCCCAAGACCGAGTTTGCGCCGGATGGGCGCAAGCTCTATCCGGAACTGATCTTCGACACGGCGGCGCTCCACGCCTTCCACCGCAACGCCGATCCCGCGCTCTACTTCTTCCAGACCTATCTCGAAGGCGCCAGCTACTACTACCTGGCGCATTTTGCAGCGGACGGCACGGCCACCTTCGCCTACCAACGCAACCTGCTGCAGCAAGCCAACGGCAAGTCGATCATCGCCGCAGAGCTGTGCGCATGCCCGGACCTGGATACCAGCGAAAAGCTCACGGCGTTGTTCCGCAGCGTGAACTATCGGGGTTACGCCATGATCGAAACGATGGAGATCGACGGTCGTCACTACCTGATCGAGGTCAACCCTCGCTTCTGGGGACCATGGAGCCTGGCGGAACGGGCCGGTTTCAAGCCCGAAGCCTTTGCGGGGACCTGCGCGCCCCTGCCGCCAGGGCGACAGGGCGCGGGCTATCTGTGGATGGGAGGCTGGCTCATGGACTGGGGACGCCGCCGCCGGGTGCGGGTGTATCCGTCCGCACGCGCGCTTTCCTGGCCACGACGTCTAGGACTGCTCGCGCAGGAGCTCTATCTCCGGCGCGACACGTTCCGATTGTTCCTCAACGAGGCGCGGACCGCCATCAAGCTGCGCTTGGCCAACGCGCACTCTCTTTCATGACCCTTTCATCGGACTCTGCCATGCCCGACGCGATGCAAGCCGCGCTACTCGATGCCTTCGAGAAAACGCGAAGCGGGAGCAAGCATGCCTGCTACCAGGAAATTCCAGCGCCGCTGCTGCCTTATCTGGCCAACACGTCCCTGCCCACGTTGCGCCGGTACGAGCGCGCGCGGCTGGACTATGTCCTGCAACGGATCGAGGTCAAGGACCGCAGCGTGCTGGACATCGGGTGCAACAGCGGCTTCTTCCTGATGGAGATGCTGCAGGCTGGCGCCCGCCACGCAACCGGCTATGAGGGCAGCAAGGACCACGTTCAATTCCTGGAGGCCGCGCGTGCGGCGCTCGGGCTGGAGGCGCGCCTGACAGTGAACGGCCACTACTTCGACTTCACGCAGGACCGCGGACACCACGACATCGCCCTGCTCCTCAATGTGCTGCATCACGTCGGCGACGATTACGGCGACCCCGACCTGTCGGTCCAGGGCGCGCGCGCGCAGATCATCCACAGCCTCATCGGCATGCGGGAGCGTTGCAACACGCTGGTGTTCCAGCTTGGTTTCAACTGGAAGGGCAACCGCCACGCCGGTCTGTTCGAGCACGGCACGATTGAGGAGATGGTGGCCTTCATCACTGACGGCGTGCGTGGCGTGTGGAAGGTCCGGCATGTGGGGGTGGCAGAGCAGGCACAGGAGCCAGACGACATCGTCTACCGCGACCTTTGCCCGGCCAACGCGCATCGCAAGGATGCGCTTGGCGAGTTCCTCAACCGCCCCCTTTTCGTCCTGGCTTGATCCTTCGCACCGTCGCCTCTGGAGTTTTTCGTGACTCTGCACCCTGCATCCTCCCAATTCACCGCTCCCGACGCGCCAGCCTCCCAGAGCATGCGTGTCACCGTCGCCATTCCCGCCTACAAGGCCAAGTACCTGGGCGCGGCACTCGAAAGCGCGTTGAAGCAGGAATTCGATCAGTTCGAAATCCTGGTGTGCGATGACAGCCCTGGCGAGGAGGTCGCGGCGATCGTCGCTGAGCACCAGGAACGGCACCCGTCCGTGCCGCTGCGTTACTACCGCAATGCGGCTTCGCTGGGCGAAGAGGGCAACGTCGGCGAATGCATCCGACGGGCCAGCGGGCACTACATCAAATTCCTCTACGACGATGATGTACTGCTTCCCGGATGCTTGAAGAGCCTCGCCGAGGTGCTGGACGCGCACCCCGATGTCGCCCTGGCAACTTCACGCCGGAACAGGATAGACGAGGCCGGAGATCCGATACGCGACAGCGGTGCGACCCTCTCGCCGTTCCAATTCGACGTCCTGGTGGAAGGTGGCGACCTGGTGTCGCTCCTGGGTGATCACACGCTCAATTTCATTGGCGAGCCCAGCGCGGTGATGGTGCGGCGCGCGCATATCCTGCCGCTAGCCGGCAAGCAGTTCTCGCTGGGCGGCAACAAGGTCAAATGGCTCGGCGACCTGACGATGAACGTCAACCTGTTGCGGAAGGGCTCCTTGGCCTACCTGGTCAAGCCGCTGTCGAGTTTCCGCGTCTCGCGCGAACAGACGAGTCATGCCAGCCATCTCAATCCCGACATCGGCAACGATTGGTACTTGTACTTCAAGCACATGATCCGTGCGCTCGGCTGGTATCGAGACCAAGACAATCATCTTGTCCGAGTCGCTCGCCTCGACGCACCCACGCAGGTTGAGACCATTGATCTGGGACAGCGCATCAAACGTATGATCGCTGGGCGTCAGCCCTTCGACCGGCTCGAGCAGTGGTTGTCTTTGCGAAAGCCCACTGCATCGCAAGCGCGGCAGATCGCCTTGCGGCAGGACCAGCTCGGGGCGGCGACCATGTCGATCGTTATTTGCGGAGGCCAGGACGGCCCGTCCTTGGCACGTACGCTGAGAAGTCTTGAGAACCTCAGTGCTGGATTCTTGCCACGTAGGATCTTCGTCCTTGACGGCGCATTGCCGCCTCCCGGCACAACGCTGACGCAGCTGCATCTTGCGGAAAAGTCGGGACAAGAAAGCGAATCCTCCCTGGTCAACCGGATCATCGCCGGCGACACGTCGGATTGGTTCATGCTGGTCCAGGCGGGCGAGACCTTCACCACCGCAGGCCTGCAGATGGTGGCGCAGCACCTGATCGGCAACGACGACCTCCGGGCGATCTACGCCGACGAAATGATGCTCGGCGAAGACGGCGACCTGTCTGCGGTGTTCCGGCCCGACTTCAATCTGGACCTTTTGCTGTCCATGCCCTCCGGCATGGCGAGGCACTGGCTGTTCAGGCGCGATATCTTTCTTGAGCTCGGCGGCTTTGATGCAGACGCCGCGGATGCGGCAGAGCTTGACCTGCTGCTGCGCCTGATCGACATCGGTGGCCTTGAGGGTCTTACCCATGTGCCCGAGCCCCTGCTGGTGGTGCCGCCTCAGGAGATCCGATCCAGACCAGCGGAGGTGCATGCCCTCGATCGGCATCTGCGCAACCGCGGCTACGAACACGCTTCGGTCGACACGCATCTTCCGGGTTGCTATCGCATCCACTACGGGCACCAGGCCACGCCTGGTGTCTCCATCATCATTCCCACGAAGAACCAGCTTGGCATGCTCCAGCGCTGCGTGGAGACGCTGCTGGAGAAGACCGCCTACAAGAACTACGAAGTGCTGATCGTGGACAACGGCAGCGACGAGGCGGACGCGGTCGCCTGGCTCGATGGCATCGAATCGCTGCAAAGCCCGCAGCTGCGCGTGCTGCGCTATCCGCATCCCTTCAACTACTCGGCCATCAACAACTTCGCCGCAAGCCAGGCGCGTGGCGAGTACCTGGTCCTGCTCAACAACGACACGGCCATCCTGCACGAGGACTGGCTGGATGCGCTGCTCAATCATGCGCAGCGGCCGGAGGTGGGCATCGTCGGCGCCAAACTGCTCTACCCCAATGGCACCATCCAGCACGCCGGCGTGATCCTGGGGCTGCGAGGCCCGGCCGAACATCCCTTCATCGATGAGAAGCTCGACGCCCCCGGCTACATGTACCGGCTGCAGGTCGACCAGGACTACACGGCGGTCACCGGCGCGTGCCTGATGGTGCGCAAGTCGCTGTATGCGGAGGTCGGCGGGCTCGATGAAGAGGCCTTCAAGGTCTCCTACAACGACGTGGACCTGTGCCTGAAGGTCCGCAGTGCCGGCTATCTGGTGGTGTGGACGCCGCATGCGCTGGTCCTGCACGAGGGCAGCGTCAGCCAGAAGCAGGTCGACCAGGCCACCCAGCAGGCCAAGGTGAAGCGGTTCCGCGAAGAACAGGACGTCATGTACGACCGCTGGCTGCCGTGGATCGCGCGCGATCCGGCCTACAACCGCAACCTGACCCTGCAGGGCCGGGGATTTGCGGTGGACGTCAACCCGCAGCACAACTGGCATCCGCTGGAGTCCTGGCACCCGCTTCCGGTCGCTGTCGCGCTGGCGGCGGATCAGGATGGTTGTGGCCAGTACCGGATCATCCAGCCGGTGAATGCCATGAACACTTTCGGCGTGGCCGATGCCGAGTGGAGCGGGCGCTACTATTCGCCCATCGAGCTGGAGCGTCGCCAGCCGGACGTCATCGTGCTGCAGCGTCAGATGTTCGAGGACAAGATGGCGCAGCAGAAGCGCCTGGCGCGCTTCAGCCGCGCGTTCCGCGTGGCCGAACTGGACGACTATCTACCTCTGCTGCCGCGCAAGAGCGCCCACCATGGACAGCTGCCCAAGGACGTCCTGCGCACCATGCGCGAGGCGCTGAAGTTGGTGGATCGCTTCGTGGTCTCCACGCCGGAACTGGCCGAAGCGCTGGACGGGCTGCACGGCGATATCCGCGTGGTCGAGAACCACCTGCCCCTGCCCTGGTGGAAGGATGTGCGCTCAGGCCGTCGCGAAGGCGGCAAGCCGCGCGTGGGCTGGGGCGGCGGTGCCGGGCATCGCGGCGACCTGGAACTCATCGCCGATGTGGTCCGCGCCCTGGCCGACGAGGTCGACTGGGTGTTCTTCGGTATGTGCCCGGAAAGCCTGCGGCCTTATGTGCGCGAATACCATCCGCCGGTGGCCATCGCCGATTATCCCGCCAAGCTCGCCAGCCTGGATCTGGACCTGGCCCTGGCCCCGCTGGAGGACAATCTGTTCAATCGCTGCAAGAGCAACCTGCGCCTGCTCGAGTACGGCGCCTGTGGCTTTCCGGTGGTGTGCAGCGACATCGCGCCCTACCAGGGCGACCTGCCGGTCACCCGGGTCAAGCCCAGGTTCCGCGACTGGGTGGATGCGATCCAGATGCACGTCAGTGACCAGGCGGCCGCGGCAAAAGCGGGCGATGCCTTGCGGGCGGCCGTGCACCAGGACTGGATGCTGGACGAGCGACATGCCCGTTTCTGGATTTCCCAGTGGTTGCCGGACTGATCGGGACCTGCGCGCGGCGCGCGCCAAGCGAGGCCGCGCGCCGCCAAACCCTCGGGCGCGCTGGGGCTCAGGCGCCTGGCGCGGTCCAGTCCCTCGGGAACAGCAGCATCGCATCGCCATAGGAAAAGAACCGGTAGCGCTGCTCCACCGCGTGCCAGTAGGCCTGCAGGATGCGCTCCTTGCCCGAGAAGGCCGATACCAGCATCAGCAGCGTGCTTTCGGGCAGGTGGAAGTTGGTCACCAGCGCGTCGACGCTGCGGATGCGGTAGCCGGGGAAGATGAAGATGCGGGTCTCGCCGGCGAACGGCTGCAGCTCGCCATCGCGCATGGCGCTCTCCAGCGCGCGCACGACCGTGGTCCCCACGGCGATCACGCGGCCCCCGGCGGCGCGGGTGCGTCGGATCTGCTGGATCAGTTCGGCCCCCACATTGAGCCATTCGCTGTGCATGCGGTGCTCGCGCACATCGTCCACGCGCATGGCCTGGAAGGTGCCGGCGCCCACGTGCAGGGTGATGTGGCCGAACTGCACACCCTTGTCCTTCAGCGCCTCCAGCAGCGGCTGGTCGAAGTGCAGGCCGGCGGTCGGTGCGGCCACCGCGCCCAGTTCACGGGCGAACACGGTCTGGTAGCGCTCCTGGTCGTCCTGCCCCGGCGCGCGGGTGATGTAGGGCGGCAGCGGCATCTGCCCGGCCTTGATCAGCCAGCTGTCCAGGGCCTCGCCCACGTCGAAGCGCAATTCGTAGAACTCGCCTTCGCGCCCCAGCACCTCGCAGCTGCCCCCGGCATCCAGCGCAATGCGGCCGCCCGGCTTGGGCGACTTGCTCGCCCCGATCTGTGCGTGGGCACGGTTGTCCGGCAACAGGCGCTCGATCAGGATTTCCACGCGCCCGCCGGTTTCCTTCACCCCGAACAGCCGCGCCGGAATCACCCGGGTGTCGTTGAACACCAGCAGGTCGCCGGCATCGAGCTGGTCGACCAGGTCGCGCACGTGCAGGTCGGCCAGCGGCGCATCGCCCGGCGGGACGATCAACAGACGGCTGGCGGAACGCTCGGGCAGCGGTGCCTGGGCGATCAGCTCGGGCGGGAGGTCATAGTGGAAATCGGACTTCTTCAACGCGGGCAGTCGGTATCGGGTCGGCCGCGTATTCTAACGGGCCGGCGCGACCGGTCCCGCCGTGGCGCAGGCCCGCCCCTGCGAAAGGGGGCGCCTGCGCCGGCTCACTCAGCCCATCACCGGGCCCTGGACCACCGGATTAGCGCGTTCCTGCGCCTGCTGGCGCGCGTGCGACTGGGCGAGCTGATCGGTGGCGACTTGCCATTGCGCGGTGCTGGCCTCGACCGGGCGTTGCACGGCGCTGACCACGTCCACCTGCGCCCGCTGGCGCGCCTCGACCGGGCCGTTGGACGCCTCCACCGCAAAGGCGCGGCTGCCGTCCGGACTCAAGCCCACCCGATCGATCGAGGACAGATGCGGGCTGGCAGCGGTCAGTGCCGCGGCCAGGCGCTCGCTGCTGCCATCGGGCGTGCGCCCCATGCCCTGGTCGATCTGCGAGACCCCAGCGTAGGCCTGCTGGTAGCGGCCGTTGGCCGGATGCGCCGGGTCGCGCATGTCCGGCAGCGGCAACGCGCCCGGAGCGAGCGAGGCGCCGTGCTGGCGATGCTGCTCCCGGCGCGCAGGCTCACCCGCAGGCAGGGACGGTTCGATGAGTTCACGGATCCGGTCGGCGGCCGGACCGGGGCCCCTGAGGATCTCGCTTGCATCACCCAACGCGCTCGCGCCGCGGCGGATCGCCCGGATGTCGCTCCGGTAGCTTTCGATCATGTGGTCGTGTTCGCGCGCGCGCGTCCGCGCGCCTGGATCGCCCAGCACCGACACGTCGGGCCGGTAGTTACCGTCGACGTTGAGGAAGTTGTGCATCATGTGCGAGGTGTTCACCGAGGCCACGACTGGGTGATCAGGCGTCAGCACATCGGCGAGGACGCCATCCCGATAGCCGGACATGCGCAGCTGCGTGATTTCCGAAGCATTGGCGTAGACGCGAACCTGCCCGTAGTGCGGACTGGCCGAGCTGACCACATCGGCCGCCATGACGTGATTGATGAACTTCGGCGTGGCTTCCTCGGGAATCCGCATTCCCAGGCTGGCGGCGCCATAGGGGTTGAAGGCCTCGCCGCGCAGATCGAAGTGGTGCGCGGTGATCTGCGCCAGCGTGCCGCCGAGGGAGTGGCCGGTGACGGTGACTTCCGGAGCGGGAACACTCTTCTGATGTCCATACTTCTCAGCGCGCCACTGTGCTTCGCGCGTCAACGCGATCGCGTCGGCGGCCTGCTGATTGGCACGACTGAACACCATCCCGCCGTCGGTGAGTAAGCCATCCCTGAGCGGCTCCCTCGTGAACTCCGTTCCACGATGCGCGACCACGATTTCACCCGTGTCCTCACGCTGGAAGATGGTGCCCTGATAACCAGAAGGTTTGTCGGCATGGGCCAGGATTCGGTAGCTGGTCCCGTCGTCCATCTTGACAACTTTGCCGACCAGAGACTGCAGATCAATGTGCTCATTGCCCTTCTGGTCACGCCCATAACTGAAGTCAGCCAGGTCGGCGTACTGCTGGCTGCTGAGCGTCACGGCGCACGCTCCTTCTCGGCGGCAAATTTCACCGTAAAGAGATCAGAGTCCTTGATCGATGGGCCAAACCTGGATCGATTGCTCTCCCCCGTATCGATCGGCTCATACTCGGCATCACGATCCGAGTAAGAGATCTTGTTGAAGAAAACATGCTCAGTGGAAGCTGAGAGCAACTTGTCATCCGGAATGCTCGGAATGAACAAGGTCTCTTCATGCGCTCCCGTCGGCTTCATATGCACGCGGAACTGGATCAGCTTCCAGTGGCAAACGCCGCGTCCGGTGTAGTCCTGGTCGAGCATCTGGTCGGCGTAGACGACGGCCTCGTACTCGGTGTCGGAGATCTTCCGCAGCGGGATCTCCACATCGTCAGTGGGCACCGGCGCGCTGCGGCCGCCGGGATTGTCCTTCGGCGGGCTCAGGCACTCCTTGTTGACCACGTCGTACTGCGCCAATGCCTTCATCCAGCCGAAGGGCCCGGGCGCGTCCTTGATGGTCATGGTGACGCGGTAGGCATCCTTTGGCGCGGGGTTGCGCGCGGACGCGGCGGTGCCGCCGTGATCGGCAGTCGATGAGGTCACAGCATTCATATCGGTCCTTGAATCCGAAGGAGAACAGGCGGCCAGGGCGAACAACAGCGCGGGGGCGGCAAACAGACGGAGCTGGGGGCGCGTCATGGGATCCTTCCACGGGGAATCGGCAAGCCTTGCGGGAATGGTCGTCACCGCAAGGGAGCCTGTCAAATTGGGATGCAGTGCAGAAACAGCGCGATGAAAGAACGCGATGCGGTCGAGCCGCCTGCCTGAGGGAGCGCGACGCGATCAAGGTGATGCGCGCCCTGCCCGCATCCGCTTAGCGTTCGAACTTGGTCGACAGGATGATCGAGGAGGTCGTGCGCTCCACCCCATCGATAGCCCCGATCCGGTCGGTCAGTTCATCCATTTCGCCCACGGTCGGCGCCATGCCGATGGCGATCAGATCGTGCGGACCGCTGACCGAATGCAGGGCGCGTACCTGGGCCATCGCGCGCAGGGCATTGGTCACCGCCACCATCTGCTTGGGCCGCACCGTCACCAGGATGTGGGCGCGGATATGGCCATGTTCCACGTCGTCGCGCAGGCGCACACCGTAGCCGGCGATCACCCCTTGCCGCTCCAGTTTCTGCAGCCGGCTCTGCGCGGTCGTGCGCGACACGCCCAGGCGGCGCGCAATCTCAGACACGGGCGCACGGGCGTCCTCGCGCAGGATGGCGATCAAGGCTTGGTCGGAAGTGGAAATCGTCGCCATGTACAGAACCACTCGTCGATTCGACGAAAAAAGCCGATGAAGTGCCCGGATCATACCTGCCAATCCACCGCAGGATGTCCCAATAATGGAAGCAAGTCGGCGCCGTCAGGCCTGCCGCCACACTTTCCACCCTTGCCGCCAGGAGGTTCCATGTCCGTGATCGCTTCCCTCGCCCCGCTGCGCGCCCGCGCCGGCGCCCGCCAGACCACCGGCCTGGATGACGCGACCCTGGAGCGCCTCGCCGGCTCGCATCCCGAACTCGGCCAGGCCATCGGCGCGGCCGCCGCCCAGTTCGAGGCCCTGGCCGCCGAGTTCGATGACCTCCTGGACCTGGACGAGGCCGAGCAGGTCGCGCGCCTGCAGGCCGGCTACGTCAATTTCTATGCAGACGATGCGGTCAACCCGTACGTGGCCCTCGCCGCGCGTGGGCCCTGGGTGGTCACCCTCAAGGGTGCGGTGCTCTTCGATGCCGGTGGCTACGGAATGATCGGCTTCGGCCATACGCCCGAGGCCGTGCTGGACGCGATGGCCCGTCCCCAGGCCATGGCCAACATCATGACGCCCAGCCTGTCGCAGCTGCGCTTCGAGCGTGCGATGCGTGCCGAGATCGGCCACACCCGGCCGGACGGCTGCCCGTACGCGAAATTCCTGTGCCTGAACTCGGGCTCTGAGTCGGTTGGCCTGGCCGCGCGCATCGCCGACATCAACGCCAAGCTGATGACCGATCCGGGCGCGCGCCACGCGGGCCACACCCTCAAGCGCGTGGTGGTCAAGGGCAGCTTCCATGGCCGCACCGACAAGCCGGGGCTGTACTCGGATTCCACCCGCAAGACCTACCAGCAGCACCTGGCCAGCTATCGCGGCGAGAACTCGGTCATTGCCGTGGCGCCCTATGACGAAGCCGCGTTGCGCCAGGTCTTCGCCGATGCCGATGCCAATGGCTGGTTCGTCGAGGCCGTGTTCCTGGAGCCGGTGATGGGCGAAGGCGACCCGGGTCGGGCGCTGCCGCCGGCCTTCTACGCCGCCGCGCGCGAACTGACGCGCGCCCATGGCAGCCTGCTGCTAGTGGATTCGATCCAGGCCGGCCTGCGCGCCCACGGCGTGTTGTCGGTCGTGGACTACCCGGGCTTCGAGGGCCTTCAGGCACCGGACCTGGAGACCTACTCCAAGGCACTCAACGCCGCCCAGTATCCGCTGTCGGTGCTGGCGGTGACCGAGGCCACCGCCGCGCTGTACCGCAAGGGCGTCTACGGCAACACGATGACCTCCAATCCGCGCGCACTGGACACCGCCTGCGCCACGCTGGGCCTGCTCACCCCAGCCGTGCGCGCCAACATTCGCACCCGCGGTGCGCAGGCCGTGGCCAAGCTGGAACGGCTCAAGGCCGAGCTCGGCGGGCTGATCACCAATGTGCAGGGCACCGGGCTGCTGTTCTCCTGCGAGCTAGCCCCGCAGTTCAAGTGCTACGGCGCGGGCTCCACCGAGGAATGGCTGCGCATGCACGGGCTCAACGTGATCCACGGCGGCGCCAATTCGCTACGCTTCACTCCGCCGTTCACCATTGCCGAGGACGAACTGGATCTGTTGGTCGGTCTGGTCGGCCGTGCCCTGCGCGAAGGGCCGCGCCTGCGCGAGGCCGAGGCCGCCTGAGACTGACGGCCCTACACGGAAAAAGCCCGCGGTTAGCGGGCTTTTTTTTCGTGCCTCCCCGCTCAAATCGGCGCGGCGGTGAGTTTGCGGCGCAGGTAGTTAGTCACCGCACGCCGCGGGCTCTTGCCACGCCAGGAAGCCCAGCACAGATGGGAGCCAAACGCGGCTTCGCCCGCACGCTGGCCGAGCCCAAACCAGGTGCGGTCCGGGTGAAAGGCGTTGCGCGGTGGGAAATAGACATCGCCAAAGCGATCTCGATTGGCGAGATAGAACAAGGTCATGCCTCGCGGGCCGGAGATCAAGGGAATCCGGCGATGATCTTCAAGCACTTCAGGCGCATGTGCCTGGAAGATGTGCGCGATGAACGCCGACCAGAAAGGGTGGCCTGCCTGTGAGCCGAGCACCGCGTTGCCGATCTTGAAATCCTGTGTCCCTTCAGCGCCCTCTTCAAGCGGCAGGACGCACACCTTGGACATCAGGTGCGCGTCCATCGGCTTGAGCAGCTTGTAGTCCGTGTCGAAATAGAAGCCGCCGAAGGCGTGCATGTACGCACAGCGCGCGATATCGGCCTGCATCACACCGAAGGCAATCCTCGCGTACTGCTCATGGAACTGCGGAAAGTGCTCTCGGATCAATGCATCGTTGGCGGCGTCATCCCACAGGTGCCCCTCCCAGTCCACCAGCGTGCGCTCCATCCGGCGACGCATCTGGCGTTCCTCCCAGCTCAGTTGCAGGGTCGGTGCGGTCAAATGGAAAATCTGAGGGATCACAAGGACGCTTCCATGTCGCTTGGCGGGGAGAACGTCAACGCCGAGTGCGGCGTGATCAGGCGGTGCCAGAAGGGCCAGCATCTCCGTATCCAGCCCCTCAGATAACTAGATCACAAAAAATATCTCGACTTCAACAGGTTTTTGCCCGCTTTTATTCCCCGGCCCGTGCCGCGCGTCCTTGCCCACGTTTCACCGCCTCGGCGATCAGTGCGCGCGCCTCGGCCGCATCGCCCCAGCCATTGAGCTGCACCGTGTTGCGACCGGCAGGCAGGTCCTTGTAGACGCGGAAGAAGGCCTCGATGCGCTGGCGTTCGAGCTCCGGCAGGTCCTTCAGGTCCTGGATGTCCGCGTAGGTGGGATCGACCTTGTCGGTGGGCACGCCGATGATCTTCTCGTCGTGCGCGCCCTTGTCGATCATGCGCAGCACGCCGATCGGGCGGAAGTCGATCAGCACGCCCGGATGCAGCGGCTCACGCGTCAAGACCAGCGCATCCAGCGGATCGCCATCGCCGGCCAGCGTGCTGGGCATGGAACCGTAGTTGGCCGGATAGGCCACCGGCATGGACTGGAAACGGTCGACGAAGACCAGCCCATCCTCGCGCGTCTCGTACTTGGTGAAGCTGCCGGCCGGGATTTCGATCATGACCCGCGCTTCGGCCGGCGCGGCCTTCGGCTGCGGCACATGCAGCGGGTTGCGCATGAACTCCGGGCCCTGGGCCAGGGCGGGCACGGCAACGAGCACCATGGCGGTACAGAAGAAAAGTTTGAAGCGCATCGTGGGTTCCTCGGGACGAATGGGGCCAGGCGCCGGGTCACCGACCCGGGCTTGGGGCGTTGGGTGCGGAGGGCTGATGACGCCCCAAACCTGTCAGCCGTGTTGGCGGAACTGGCTCATTCCCAGCAGCGGTCCTCGCGACCCTTGGGTGACTCGCCCCGCGCACAGTCGCGCGGGGCGATGCGGCCGTCGGTCCGCTCAACCAGACGCTTGCTGCCATCGGCCTCGCGCACCACGTCGAACGCGTCGTACAGCCGCCCGGTGGCGGTACGCGACTCGTAGGACAGGTGCTGCGGATCAATCTTCAGGACCTGGTAGAGCTGGGTGTCCTCGCCCACCGGCTTCATCGTCTTGCGTGCGTCATCCGACAGCCGGTATTGCTTGGGTCCGGCCACCGAGACGATGAACACCGGTGTGGTCGTGTTGTCGGTGTCGCCGCGACGACCGTAGGTATGGTCATGGCCCTGCAGCACCAGGTCGACCTTGTGCCTGCGGATCACCGGCAGCACCTGCTCGACCAGCAGCGCATTGTCACGTGCTGCGCGCGGGGAATAGAACGGCTGGTGGATCACGACGATCGACCACGGGTGCGGGTTGCCGGTCAGCACCTGGTCCAGCCACGCCGCCTGCGCCGCGCCGGTGTCCAGGTCCAGTGCCGAGGTCCCGTCGATCACCGCGATCCGCACGTCCTGGTAGTCGAACCAGTAGGTGGTCTGCGCGGTGGCAGTCGGACCATTTCTCGGCAGCGCGAACGTCACCGGCCAGTGGCCGCCGAGCGCACGCCGCTGCTGCGGGGTGTCCTCGAATTCCTCGTGATACTCATGGTTGCCCGGGGCCGGTGCGACTGCCGTGCCTTCCAGCAGCCAGCGCCCGGCCTCGAACCACTCGGCCCACTCGCTGTCGTCCACGCCATCCTTGCCACTGACCAGGTCGCCGGCGAACAGCGCCAACCGTGCATCGGGCGTGCTGCGCCAGGCTTGGCGCAGGACCCGTGAGACCAGGCTGAGGTTCTTGTTCTGGGTGTCGCCGAAATACAGCAGCGTCAGCGGAGTCCCTGCGGGCGCCGCCGTGCGGAAGTGGTTCCAGCTGCCCCAGGTGTCGTGGCCCTGCACGCGATAGGCATACAGTGTGTTTGGCTTGAGCCCATCGATGTCGACGCGATGGTGATGCGCAACGCCGTTTTCGGTCTGCAAGACCCGCGTGTCGGCCTTGAACACCCGCGGCGGCCCCAGGTCCGGCGAATCGCCGGCCACCACCAGTTCCAGCGCCGGCTGCGAGACACGGGCATCGGTGCGCCAGGCCACGGCAAAGCCGGTGGCGGCATCCTGCGCCGGCGAGGCGACGATGCGGTCCGGAAATCCGGTGGCCGCGTAATGCGTGCTGCCCGGGGGCACCTGGGTGTTGGGCTCGACCTGCGCCTGCGCCGCGACGCCGCCCAGCCAGGCGACGCAGCACACCCCAAGCAGCAGGCCGCTGCGAATGCGCCCCATCAAGGCGCGCATGCTTTCAGCTTCAACGTCTTGGCGATGTCGCGCCAGTCGAACGCCGCCACGGCCTGGTCGTCGTGCAGCGCGTACAGCACGCCCTGCGGGAAGCGCGCATCCCCACGGGCATCCATCCACACCCCGTCGGTGTTGGCGGTGACCTTGCCGGAGAACGCACCGACCGGCGCCAGGGTCTTGCGGTCGAACACGTGGAACAGGCTGCGATCCTTGAACTGGTCGGTGCCGATCCAGTAGCCGCTGCCATCCTGGCAGGCCAGCAGGGCGATGCCTTCGGCCTGGGCCTTGTACAGATCCGCGCCGATGTCCTTGTCCGCATAGGTGCCGTCGGACAGCCTGTACTCACGCAGGCGCGTGCCTGCCGGCACATCTTCCTCGGCCAGAAGCAGGCGGTCGTTGGCCGGATCACCGAACACCGACTCGGCCACGCGGATCGCACCGGCCTGGGTGGTGTCGCCGAAGGTCTGGGTCAGCGTCGCCTTCCACGCATCGCCCTGGCGCGCCAGCTGGTAGCGACGGAAGCGCTGGCCCAGGTTGGCCAGTGGCGGGACGGTTTCCTCGTCGGCGCCCAGCATGTAGTTGTCACTGACGATGACTTCGATGCCACCGTCCTTCTCGTGCGCCCACAGGCCGTAAGGCTTCTTCAGCTCCGCGGCGCCAAACACCGCCACCGATTTGAACGCCGGCAATGAGAAGGCCTGCACCCGATGGTTGTCGCGCTCGACCACCAGGGCCAGGTCGCCCACCACCGCGATGCCATTGGGCCGGTCCAGCTGGCCCGGTGCTGTCCCCTTGCCGCCAACGGTGCGTAGGCGCTCACCGGTATCGCCATCGAACACCACCAGTTCACCGGTCTTCTTGGCGGTGGTGATCACCCAACGCTTGCCGTCCGGGGCCTCCCAGGCGGCGGGCGAATCGAGGTTGTCCGCCGGCGTGGAAGGGGTGACGAACGCTTCGTCCACCACCGCATGCGGGATGTTGGCCTCGCTGAGCAGGGGATCATGCTCGGTGGATTCGTCGGGCTCACGGTCGGCGGCATCGGCCACCGGCGGCGCGGGCGTCGCAGCAGCCGGCGCGGCCGGCGCGGCGTCCTGCGCCGGGTGGCAGGCCGAGAGCAGCGCGCACGCCAGGGCCAGCGCGGCCGGGCCGCGCAACAGGGACACGGCCGCCATCAGAGCTTCACCTTCACGCCGACCGCGTAGGTGCGGCCGTATTCCTCGTATTGCTGGGTGTGCGAGCGGTCGCCCTGGTAACGCTCCAGCGGCTTGTCCAACAGGTTGGACGCATCGAAGTACAGTTCCACGTTGTCGGTGACCTGGTAGCTCAGGCCGAAATCCAGCTGGGTGTTGGGCGCGACATAGATATCGAAGTCACGTCCCTTGCCCAACTCGTCCAGGTACTCACTGCGATACACCGCCGAGACCCGCGCCGAGACGCCGTACTTCTCGTACCCCAGGTAGCCGCTGTACACATGCTTGGAGGCGCGCGGCAGCGTGAAGTCCTCTCCTGCGCGGTCTTCCAGGCCGGGGTCGAAATCGGTGTCCAGCCAGGTGCCGCTGGCGCCGACCAGCAGCCCGTTCCAGCCCTCGGGCAGGAAGCTCAGCGACTGCTGGTAGTTGAACTCGGCGCCCTTCACCCGCGCGTTGTCGCCGTTGATGGCCATGGACACGTCGTAGCCGGCATAGTCGGCATCGTTGTTGCGCACCGTGTCGACGATGTAGCCATCGATCCACTTCTCGAACAGGCCCAGCGAGACGATGCCACTGTCGCCCAGGTACTTTTCGAAGGAGAAGTCCAGGTTGGTCGACTCGTAGGGATCCAGGTTCGGGTTGCCGACCTCCACTTCCATGTCATCGTTGTTGATCGTCGCGTGCGGCGCGATCTGGCCGAAGCCCGGGCGCGAGACGGTCTTGTTCAACGCCATACGCAGCGCCCAACCATCACCACCATCCCAGCGCAGGTGCAGCCCCGGCAACACGTTGGTGTAGCTGTTGCTGGCCTTGAGCTGGCTGACGCTGAAGGTCTCTTCGTCCTCGACGTCGATCTGGTTGCCGGTCGCGCTGAAGCTGGTGTTTTCCGCGCGCACGCCGGCGATCACGCGCAGTGCGCCGATGTCCCAGGTGCCCATCACGTAGGCCGCCAGGATGTCCTCGCGCGAGGTGTAGTCCTCGGCCAGGGCGGCCACGGCATTGCTGGCCACATCGCCGTCGTCGGCGCTGTAGAGATCGCCGTACTGCGCCCAATAGTCACGCATCGCCGAGGAGCTGAGCGCCTGGCCCAGGCTGTTGTGGCGATGGTCCGGCGCGGACACCGTCCAGTCGGTCAGATCGATGTCCGGGCCTTCGGACAGCTCCGGCTCGTCCTTGTTCACGTCGCGGTCGCGGAAGCGACCGAGCAGGCCCATCTTGTAGCGACCGTGCTCGCCATCGAAACGCACGTTGACCTTGGCGCTGAACTCCTTGTCGTCCGTGGCACCCGGCGACAGCACGAACTTGTTGAAGGCGTAGTTGTCGTTGGACTCCCAGTCGGGATTGGAGAAGTCGATCCGCGGCAGGCTGCCGGTCTGGTCGATGCTGGCCTCCAGATCGTTGCGCACGCTCTTGGCGAGCTTGAAGCGGGCTTCGATCTCGTCGGGCACGCGCTCCTCGGTCTTGGTGTAGCCCACCTGGTAGTCGACCACCGCATCGGTCAGGCGGTTCTCGCCCCCGAAGCTGGCCGCGTAGGCCTTCTGCTTCTTGGTGCGATAGCGCACGCGCTTGCCCAGGTCATCCACCGGGGCGCTGTAGGTGCCGTCGCCGTTGGCGACCACGTCGTCCACGTCGAAGTCGATGACGGTGTTCTGCCGGGTCTCGGCATCCTGGTAGTCGCTGTAGAGCGTGCGCAGGTAATACTTACTGTCCGCGTCCGGATGCCAGTCCAGGTTGAGGTTGGCGCCGATGCGCTTGCGATCGACGTAGTACTTGCGACGCTGCTGCTGAACCATGAACAGGTCGCCGTTGTCCAGGGTGTCGTACTCGCCTTCGGTGTTGTCGGACTGGAACTCGCGGTCCTGGTAATTCACTCCCACCGCCACACCGAAGGTGTCGTCGGCGAACAGGTCCGAGTAGTTGAACGAAGCCTTCGGGCTGGTCTTGCCGCTGAGATTCTGATGATTGGCCTCGACCTTGGCGCGCAGGCTGCGCCCGTCACGGTCGAAGGCCGAGGCGGACTCGACCTCGATGGTGCCGCCGATGGAGTCACCGGGCATGTCCGGTGTGGGCGACTTGATCACCTTCAGTCGCTCGGTCGACTCGGAGGGGATCGTGTCCAGCGGCGTGGCGCGGTTGTCGCTTTCGGCCGTGCCCAGATGCAGGCCATCGACGGTCACGCTGTTGAGCGCCGCGTCCAGACCGCGCACCACGACGTAGCGGCCTTCGCCCTGATCGCGCGTCACGCTGATGCCCGGCAGGCGGGACAGCGACTCGGCCACGTTCTGGTCAGGATAATCGCCCACATCATCGGCGGCCACTGCATCGAGGATCGCATTGGAATCGCGCTTCAGATCGATCGCGCGCACCTGAGCTTCCAGCTGCGGGCGGACCACCAGCCTGTCCAGCGTGGTCGCATCGTTGGGTGCGGCGGCGGGAGCATCGGCAGCAAAGGCTGGCGAGGCGATCAGCGTGGCCAGTGTCACGGACACGGCGATGGCAAGGCGATGGCGATTCGGCACGGCGTGGGGTCCCCAGACAGGTCGGAAAAATGTCAGGGCGCACGGTATGTCCGAGAGGTTTCATGCCAGTGACAACTCGCGGTCACACAGCTCAGACCGTCATCTTTTCTGCGTAAACCGGCGCTGGAAGACGCCATATCCGTCATGCCAACGTCATCTTCCGGCTGGTTCAGCCCGCGCCGGTTGCGGCACACTGCCCGCACCCTCCTCGAAGACCCCTGCCATGAAAACCGTCGAAGTCCGCCATCCCCTGGTCCGCCACAAGATCGGCCTGCTCCGCGATGCGAACCTGAGCACCAAGGGCTTCCGCGAACTGGTCACCGAGCTGGGCACGCTGCTGGCGTACGAGGCCACGGCGGACCTGCACACCGAGCCGGACACCTTGCAGGGCTGGGCGGGCCCGGTCGAGGTGCAGAAGATCGCCGGGGCCAAGATCACCCTGGTGCCGATCCTGCGCGCGGGCCTGGGGATGCTGCCCGGCGTGCTGGCCCTGATCCCGGCCGCGCGCGTGAGCGTGGTCGGCTTGCAGCGCGATGAAGAAACGCTGCAGCCGGTGCCCTACTTCGAGCGCCTCACCGGCCGCCTGGAAGAACGCGACGCCCTGATCCTGGACCCGATGCTGGCCACCGGCGGCACGCTGATCGCCACCATCGACATGCTCAAGCGCGCCGGCGCACAGCGGATCAAGGGCATCTTCCTGGTCGCCGCCCCGGAAGGCCTCAAGGCACTGGAGGCCGCGCATCCAGACGTGGAGGTGTATACCGCCGCGATCGACGACCATCTCAACGAGAAGGGCTACATCCTGCCCGGCCTGGGCGATGCGGGCGACCGAATCTTCGGCACGCGCGTGGAGAGCTGAACCGGTCGGCGTAGCGCGGAGCTCGCTCCGCTACAGCCCTCCCAACCAAACAGGCCCGCGTAGAGCGGAGCTCGCTCCGCTACTTTTTTGTTCGGTCAGCGAGAAAGCCCAGCGGAGCAAGCTCCGCTCTACGGGAGCAGAGGTGTTACGCGGCCAGCGGCCGCGCCTTGAGTTCCGCCAGTTCGTGGGTGGTGCCGAACCGGCCCTGCTCGTCGCGGGTCACCTGCGCCAGCGCGCAATCGGTGTCATGGGTGAAGAACAGGCGCACGTCGCGCGCCAGCGCGTCTTCCAGGAACGCGCGCTTCTCGTCGATCAGCAGTTCGGCATTGCGGTCGTAGCCCATCGTGATCGGCACATGCACCCAGAAGCGTCCCGGGATCAGGTCGGCGCAGAACGCCACCCCGCCATGGGGCCGCCCCTGCGCATCGCGCTCGGGCCCCACGATCTCGGCCAGCATCAGGCCTGGTGTGTGGCCATCGCTGTAGCGGAAGCGCACCGTCTCGCCCAGCGCCTTTGCATACTCGCCTTCGACGATCTCCAGCCGTCCGCTGGCTTCCAGCAAGCCGGGCAGCTCGGGGATGAAGCTGGCGCGATCACGCGGATGCGGCTGCCGGGCGCGCTGCCAGTGCGCCGCGCCGACCACGAAGGTCGCGTTGGGAAACAGCAGTCGAGGCCCCTGCCCCTCCGACCACGGCGCCAACAGCCCACCCGCATGATCGAAGTGCAGGTGGCTCAGGACCACCACGTCGATGTCCTCGTGCGAGACACCCGCGTGCGCGAGCGAGTCGAGCAGCACATGCTCGGCCTCGACCACGCCGTAGCGCTCACGCAGCTTCGGCTCGAAGAAGGCGCCGATGCCGGTCTCGAACAGCACGGTCTTGCCGCCCAGATCCTGCGCCAGCAGCGCGCGGCAGGCCAGGTCGATACGGTTGTGCGTGTCCGGCTGCACCCAGCGCGCCCACAGCGCGCGCGGCGCGTTGCCGAACATCGCCCCGCCATCGAGCTTCTGCGAATTGCCCACGATGGACCAGAGTTTCATCAGACGTGCCCTCCCGGCGACCAGTTGCACATGATGCGCGCGCGAGCGCTGCAGCCCAAGCCGTGGTGACGATCAGCCGGCCTGCAGGCGCGCCAGCTTGGCCAACAGATCGCCCTGGCTCTCCGGGTATTCGGGATCCGGGTCGATGCACTCCACCGGGCAGACCACCACGCACTGCGGCTCGTCGTAATGCCCGACGCACTCAGTGCAGCGCGCCGGGTCGATGACATAGATCTCCTCGCCCATGGAGATGGCCTGGTTGGGACAGGCCGGCTCGCAGACGTCGCAGTTGACGCACAGGTTGTTGATCTTCAGCGACATGGCACGTCTGCAGCGTTGCGCGGGAACACGAAGGAAGGTGCGGGCAGCCCTGCGACGATGCAAGGCGGTGAAGCAAAGAACCCCAGCCGCACGCGGCGACTGGGGTCCTGGCAGCGGCAGCGCATGCGCGCGCCGCCGTCTCGCACAGGATTACTGCTTGGTGTCGACGAACACGTAGTCCGCGCCCGACGGCTCCACGGCCGCCTTGACGCGGTCGTTGTCGGCAGCGGCGCCCACGAACAGCACGCGTGCGCCCTTGAACGAGCCCGGAGAGGCCTTGCCGAAGGCGGCCACGATCAGGTCGGCCATCTTGGCGCTGACCGGCGAACCGAAGGCCACCATGTTGCCGGTGGTCACGCCACGCTGGGCAGCGTTGTCGATCTGCTCGGCCAGGCGGTCGTATTTGCCCTGGAAGTCCGAGTCGGTCTCGGCGGGGAGGTAGTACATGATCGGCGGGTTGTTGATGTTGCCCATGTTGCGCGGCACCACGTCCTGCAGGTACTTCTTCCACGCGGCGTCATCGGTGCCCGACGGCGCGCTCATCGGTGCGGCCTCGGCTTCCTGCGCGGGCGCCGCGTCCTTCTTGCCGCAGGCGGCCAGGGACACGACGGACAGGCCCAGGCAGGCGGCCAGGAGCAGGCGGTTGGTGGACTTCATGGGTACAGCCTCCGGTTGGAATCTTTCGGTCTAGGGGCGGGGGAATCTTGGGTGGGTCGGCCGTCAGGCCGCATCGCGACGCGCATCCTGCAGCGCCTTGGCGACCGAGGCCGGCACGAAGCCGGACACGTCGCCGCCCAGGCGCGCGATCTCGCGCACCAGGGTCGAGGAAATGAAGCCGAACTGCTCGGCCGGGGTCATGAACAGCGTTTCCACGTCCGGGATCAGATGCCGGTTCATGCTGGCCATCTGGAACTCGTACTCGAAATCGGACACCGCGCGCAGCCCGCGCAGCAGCACCCGGCCGCCCACTTTGTGCACGAAATCGGCCAGCAGGCTGTCGAATCCCAGCACTTCCACGTGGGGATAGTGGGCCACCGCCGACTGGGCCAGCGCCACGCGCTGCTCCAGCGGCAGCGCCGGGCCTTTCTTCTGGCTCGCGGCAACACCGATCACCAGCCGCTCGAACAACGGTGCGGCGCGGTCGATCAGGTCGAGGTGACCGTTGGTGATCGGGTCGAAAGTGCCCGGATAGACCGCGGTCCGGATGGGCGACACGCTCATTCAGAAAATACCGTGGAAAGTTCGCCGTTCAGTGTAACAGCGCCGCCTCGGAAGCTGTCCAAGCCCCGGTGCACGCACAGACACCAGGCGCGGCGGTGGGCAGCGGACTTCACCCGAGCGCGCGGGCCAGCCGATAGCGCACCTCGCGGGTCTGGCCCTCCCGATGCAGGACGAAGCCCGACGGCAGCGCCGGTGCCTGGTCCAGCGGCGACTCCACGTACAGCCAGGCCTGGGGCGCCAGGACGCGCGGCAGGTCGTCGAGCACCTGCTGCCAGAGCCCGGCGGCAAACGGCGGGTCGACGAACGCCAGGTCGAAGCCGCCCTCGGGCTGCTGGGCCAGCCAGCCCAGCGCATCGCCCTGCACCACCTGGACCTGCCCGGCGGCCCCGAGCCGCTCCACGACCTGGACCAACTGCCGCGCCGCCCCGGTGTCGCGTTCGACCAGGACGGCCTCCGCAGCCCCGCGCGAGACCGCCTCCAGCCCCAGCGCCCCGGTCCCGGCAAACAGATCCAGCACCCGCATCCCGGCCAGTTGCCCGGTGAGCCAGTTGAAAAGCGTCTCGCGGACCCGATCGCCACTGGGGCGCAGGCCGGACACGTCCGGCACGGCCAGGCGCGTGTTGCGCCAGCGCCCGCCGACGATGCGCACCTGGCCATGGCCGGAACGGGCGGAACGGGCGGAACGGGCCGGAGACGGGGGCGGCAGACGCGGCATGGTCGGGATCGATGGGACGGCCGCAGATGATAACGATCCCGGTGCCCGCATTCCCCGTAGCGCGGAGCTTGCTCCGCTGGACACGCCGATGATCTTGCCGCACCTGTAGCGCGGAGCTCGCTCCGCTGGGCTCGCCCGAGATTTCCCTCTGTAGAGCGGAGCCTGCCCCGCTGCCCTTCGACCAGATCGCGGGAAAAGCTCCAGCGGAGCAAGCGCCGCGCTACAGGGCTTCGGCCGCATCCGCCGCTCTTGAAAACCGGGCATGTGCCCACACCCCGGGAGCCATCGGCCGCCACCGGCCTGTCCCACCCACGGAGCAAGACGACCCATGACCACCGAGACCCAGAAGGAAACCCGGGGCTTCCAGACCGAGGTCAAGCAGCTGCTGCAGCTGATGATCCACTCGCTGTATTCCAACAAGGAGATCTTCCTGCGCGAGCTGGTCTCCAACGCCGCCGATGCGGCCGACAAGCTGCGCTTCGAGGCGTTGACCGACGCCTCGCTGCTGGAAGGCGATGGCAGCGACCTGCGCGTCCGCATCACCTACGACACCGAAGCCAAGACCGTCACCATCGACGACAACGGCATCGGCATGAGCCGCGAGGAAGCCATCGCGCACCTGGGCACCATCGCCAAGTCCGGCACCGCCGACTTCCTCAAGAATCTCTCCGGCGACCAGAAGAAGGACTCGCACCTGATCGGCCAGTTCGGCGTGGGCTTCTACTCGGCCTTCATCGTCGCCGACCAGGTCGACGTCTACACCCGCCGCGCCGGCCTGCCCGCCAGCGAGGGCGTGCACTGGTCGTCCAGGGGCGAAGGCGACTTCGAGGTGGCCACCGTCGACAAGCCCGAGCGCGGCACCACCATCGTTCTGCACCTGAAGGAAGGCGAGGAAGGCTTTGCCGATGGCTGGCGCCTGCGCGGCATCGTCAAGAAGTACTCCGACCACATCGCCCTGCCGGTGGAACTGCTCAAGGACCAGCCCGCCCCGGCCGAAGGCGAGGCCCCGGCCGCGCCGGAATGGGAGGCCGTCAACCGCGCCAGCGCGCTGTGGACCCGGCCCAAGTCCGAGGTGAGCGACGCCGAGTACCAGGAGTTCTACAAGCACGTCGCCCACGACCAGACCGATCCGCTGGCCTGGAGCCACAACAAGGTCGAGGGCAAGCTGGAGTACACCTCGCTACTGTATGCCCCGGCGCGTGCGCCGTTCGACCTGTACCACCGCGACGCGGCCAAGGGCCTGAAGCTCTACGTGCAGCGCGTCTACATCATGGACCAGGCCGACCAGTTCCTGCCGCTGTACCTGCGCTTCATCAAGGGCGTGGTGGATTCCTCGGATCTGCCGCTGAACGTCTCGCGCGAGATCCTGCAAAAAGGCCCGGTGATCGACTCGATGAAGTCGGCGCTGACCAAGCGCGCCCTGGACATGCTGGAGAAGCTGGCCAAGGACAAGCCGGAGGACTACGCGAAGTTCTGGAAGGAGTTCGGCCAGGTCCTCAAGGAAGGCCCGTCCGAGGACTACACCAACCGCGAGAAGATCGCCGGCCTGCTGCGCTTTGCCTCCACCAAGTCCGGCACCGATGCCCAGGACGTGGCCCTGGCCGACTACGTGTCGCGCATGGTCGAAGGTCAGGACAAGCTGTACTACCTGACCGGCGAGAGCTTCGCTGCGGTCAAGGACAGCCCTCACCTGGAGGTGTTCCGTAAGAAGGGCATCGAGGTGCTGCTGCTGACCGATCGCATCGACGAATGGCTGATGAGCTACCTGACCGAGTTCGACGGCAAGTCCTTCGTCGATGTCGCCCGTGGCGACCTGGACCTGGGCGCGCTGGAGTCCGAAGAGGACAAGAAGGCCCAGGAAGAAATCGCCAAGGACAAGCAGAAGCTGGTCGAGCGTCTCAAGGGCGCGCTGGGCGAGGACGTCTCTGAGGTGCGCGTGTCCCACCGCCTGACCGATTCGCCAGCCATCCTGGCCATTGGCGAGGGCGACCTGGGACTGCAGATGCGCCAGATCCTGGAAGCCAGCGGACAGAAGGTGCCCGAGGGCAAGCCGGTGTTCGAGTTCAACCCCGGCCACCCGCTGATCGAGCGCCTGGATGCCGAGGCCGACGAGGACCGGTTCACCGACCTGTCCAAGGTGCTGTTCGACCAGGCCGCGCTGGCCGCCGGCGACAGCCTCAAGGACCCGGCCGGCTACGTGCGTCGGCTCAACAAGCTGCTGCTTGACCTGGCACGCTGATCACTGCACCCACACGTTGAATGAAAAGACCGGCCTTCCGCGCCGGTCTTTTTTTGTGCGCGACATCCGCATGGAACCCTGCTTCAACGCGCTGGGCGCGCAGGTCCGCCTGACTCAGCAAGGCCACACCATAGGCCGGCGACACCAGGTGTTTGCGCGCAGGGGCATGGTCTTCCAGAAGATCACGCATCGCGGTGGGCAGATCCAGGCTGCGCGCCTGTTCACTGTGATTGGTCACGATCCACACCTGACACCCCTGCCAGGCGCAGGGTCGCCTCGACCCCCACGTGCCAGGTGGAACCCATCACCGAGCGCCAGGTTCGGGAGTTGTGCAGCGCCTTTGGCCGCACGATCGCCAGCCAGTGAGATCTTCAGAACGGATGCCATTGCAGGTCGTGCTGATACCGGGCGCAGCAACAGCGCCTGCGCCCAGCCAGCGATCCACACCCTCATGCAACCGCCCAACACAGGCGGCATTGGCATCGCCTCCAGGACACCACGCAGGTGCCCTGGAGACCACACTCAGAAGCTCACCGTCGCACGCGCCCAGTAGTAACGGCCAAGCAAGTCGTAGGTCGCCACGTCGGTGTTGGCATTGCCAACATTGTTGGCGTAGTATAGCGGCGGCTGCTTGTTGCCGATGTTGTCCGCGCCCACTTCGAACCAGGTGTGCCACGGCTTGACGTTGTAGCCCACCTGCAGGTTGTTGTAGACCACTGCACCGATCTTGCGAACCACGCCTGCCTGATCGGCATCGGCCGACAGGCTCTGGTCCAGGTCGCTGCTGCCGATCTGGGTCTTGCCCACGTAGCGGATACGCCAGTTGGCGCTCCAGTCACCCAGGTTCCAACCCACCGTGCCCAAGGCTCGCCAGCGCGGGAAGTTGCCGTACGAGTAGGTGAACTTGCCGAGGTTGTGAATGGTCACCGTGCTGGGGTCGGTGGTGTCGGGGAGCACGTCATAGCGGGTCAGGTAGGTGCCGTTGAGGCTGGTGGTGAGCCGTCCCCAGGCGGTGTCAGGCAGGCGATACCCGACGTTGAAGTCGATACCACTGGCCCACAACTTGCCGAGGTTGACCGTGGGCTCGGCCACGTAATTGATGGTGCCGTTGCCGTTCCGGTGGATCAGCGAGCAGAAGGCACTGCCACCGTTGGCATAACACTGATTGAGCACCGTCTGCGCCGAGACCTGGGTGATGGTGTCCTCCAGGTTGATACGCCACCAGTCCGCGCTCAGTGAAAGGCCTTCGATCCAATGGGGGTCATAGACAAAGCCAACGTCATAGGACTTGCCGGTTTCAGGCTGGAGCTGATAGCCGGCGATGGCGGCTCCGGATGCCTTGCCCGATACCTGGCCATCGGCCTGCTGGTAGCTGCCATCGGTCGGCACATTGGCACAGGCTGCATCATGGCCACCGGTGTAGCCATTGCATGGATCGCTGGCGGTGGCCGCGTCGCCAGCCACGCCGGCGTACAACTCGCTGATGTTGGGAGCGCGGAACACCTGGGACACCGTACCGCGCAGCAGCAAGTCCTCCACGGGACGATATTCCAGCGACACCTTGCTGTTGGTCTTGCTTCCGACCGAACTGTAATCGGAAAAACGACTGCCCACGCTCAAGTTCAGCGAGCTTACGAACGGCAGGTCCTTGAGCAAGGGGAACAAGGCCTCGGCATAGGCTTCCCTGACGGTGAAGCTGCCACTGAGGACCGACGCGCAGTATTCGATCACCCCGCACAAACCGTTCTCGTCACCGGTCCACAGCGGGTCGGCCTGGGTGCTGGTGGACTCCTTGCGATAGGACACGCCTGCAGCCAGGCTCACGGTGCCCGCCGGCAGATCGAACAGGTTGCCGTTGGCATTGGCCTCGAACTGCTTGACCGTATAAACGCTGGTGTTCACCGGATTGACCAGCATGTCCTGCAGCGCCGACAGACTGGAGGCATCGTTGATGTTGAAGATATTGACCGGCGTGCAGCCGGCGATGACGTTGCCCGCGCTACCGCACTTGACCGTGCCGTCGCTGTCCATGAAAGAAGGACCCACGGCCTGGTTGAACGTCTCGTAATCCAGGAAGCCGTAATTGATCGACTTCTGCTTGACGTGTCCGTAGTTGAGGCTGGCATCCCATTGCCAGGATGACTGGCCAAAGCTGCCGCGCAGGCCTGGATTGATCTGCAGGTTGTAGGTGTTGTACTGGTAGCGCCGGTTGCCCAACCCGGTGATGCGCACGTTGAGGTCGTTGTAGGAGGTGCCCGTACTGCGGTCGGTGCCGAAGTTGACGCCGAATGGGTTGTAGTAGCTGTCGGCCGAGACCAGGAAGTTGTCGCCGTTGGCGAAGATCGGGATCGGCGCGATCACCGAGGACGACTCGGTCTTGCTGAACCATGTGTTGATGTAGGCCTCGACCGAGTCGGTCAGGCGCAGGCTGCCAAGCAGAAAGGCATTGGTACGCTTCTGCGGGGTCTGCAACAGGTTGTAGGGCTGGTAATTGTACGAGTCGTTGGCTGCGTTATAGCAATGGAAATCCCCGGCGTTGGCCATGCCGCTGACGCCAGCGTTGAGCGTGACGCGCGAACAGCCATTGCTGGACGCCAGCGCCGTGGAGGCCGCCGAGCCATCGTTGAAGTTGACCGATCCGGTCGGCGTGGCCGAGGAGCCCTGCTTCACCGGCTGTCCATCGATTAGGTACAGGGCGTCCTTGGAATAGTCGCGCTCGGCGGCCGAGACCGCATCGATGTTGTGATAAGACAGGCCGCCAACCAGGCTGCCGCGGTCCCACGCCTTGCCCGCGGTCAGCGAGAAATTGCGCCGATTGCCGTCACTCTTGGCGCTGGTGCCGAAGTCGGTGGAGAACTGCACGCCCTCATAGCGCTCGCGCAGGATGAAATTGACCACCCCGCCAATGGCATCGGAGCCATAGACGGCCGAAGCACCGTCGCTGAGCACTTCGATGCGCTCGATCATGCTGGCCGGGATCGCATTGACGTCGTTGTAGGCCAGGCGCGTGCCGTTGACCAGCACCAGGGTGCGCTTGTCGCCCAGGCCGCGCAGGGAAACCGTCGATGCGCCGGTGCCGCCCCCGTTGTTGGTGTAGGGATTGGTCGCGTTGCCGGCAATGGACGGCAGTGACTGCAGCAGGTCGCCGACCGTGGCCTTGCCGCTGGCGGTGATCTGCTCGCGCGAGACCGTCACCACCGGATTGGCGGTTTCGGTATCCACCCGGCGCAGGCGCGAACCGGTGACCACCACGCTGTCCAGGGTCTTGGGGGCCTGGTCACCGCTGGTGTCCTGCGCAAGGGCAGGCGTCATCCACGCAGCCGCCAGCGCCGAGGCGGTGGCCAGCGCGAGCGGTCGGAGGCGACGACCGGAAGATCGGACAGCCCCGTACAGCGGCCGAGGATGGGACGGGCGTGAAGGCATGTGCGAACTCCTGGATCAGTGGGGGCGAGCGAAGAGAAATGTCAGGCAAAGCGAACCACGCACCGGCATGGGCCAGTGGTCGGCAGATAAACCCTCATCAGCGAAGATCGAAAAGCGCGCCGGCGCAGTCGTGTTGCAGCGATACGAGGACACGGCCGGCCGACGGTGACCGACCTGCCTTCATCCGCCTCGATGCGTCGGCGCTTGTGCGTTGCAGTCCACCGTCAATCCCCGGTGAACTTTTAACCTGATGGTCACAATGTGCCGGCTTGCCGCCGTCACGTCTTGTTGCAAATCCCAGTGTTGGGCGCGGAAATTTGCATGATTGCGGGATCAGCGAATGCCGCGGCCTTGAGGCGGCAGGGCCAGCGGCAGCACAAGCATGCACTGGATTGTCGTTGAAGCTCCGCGGGGGTGTGTCAGGCAGGACAACACGCGACCCGATCAGACCCGAATCAGCCAGCCGCCGAAGAGCGGACCGGCGGTGTCGCCGTGCTGCGGCTCGAAACGGAAGGTCAGCCGCTTCTTGCCGCGGGTCAACGCCTGCGGCAGCGGATAGTCACGATCGATGAAGTCGATGACCTGGCTGCGGTCGACCTGCACTTCGACCGCGAGCTGGCCGTCGATGAGGATGTTGAAGCGGCCCTTGTCGCTGCCCCAGAAGCGCAGCCGCAACGCCATCGGCTGTTCGCCGCCCTGCATCTGGAACTCGACGAAGCCCTTGCCGCGCACGTCGCGGCATTCCTGGCGGCGGTAGGCGCCGCCAAACGAGGTGTCGCTGCTGAGCTTGTGCGCGTTCTCGGAAGCCTCGTTGCCAAACTGGATCATGTCCACTGCACTGGCCATCAGTGCTGCCCTCGCCTGCTGCTCGTGCTCGCGACGCGCCGCTTCCCGCGCCCACTGCTGCGAATCCATGCGCTTGAAGTACAGCGCGCTGCGACGCTCGTACTGGGCATAGAACGGCGAGAATTCCAGCGCCTGCGGCCGCGTGGTGCTGGACAGGTAGCGGCCTGGCTCGGGCAATGCGCTGAAACCCGACAATGGCGAGGCATCGGCGACCAGTGCCGGATCTGGCGCGTCATAGGGTTCACTGACCGGGCCAAGATCGGCCGCCAGCGCCAGCGGGCCACGCATCACCACCACGGTCTCCGGGTCGCCTTCGGCATGCTCCAGTCGCAGCGGCGTATCGAACGCGATCTCGACCAGGTCACCCGCCTTCCAGTCGCGCTCCAGCGCGACATAGCCGTCCGCGACCTTGCCGCGGGTCTTGCGGCCATTGAGTTTCAGGACGTGCCGGCCTTGGCTCCACGCCGGGATGCGCAGCAGCAGTCGGCGCGGCGCCTTGTCACCTGCACGGGTGACCTGCAACCGCACGCGGCCGTTGTCGGGCACGCCGCTGTCCAGTTCCAGCGCAAGATCGCCTGCCTTCCAGTCCAGCTTGGACGGGATATAGAGATTGACGTAGAGCGACTGCCCGTCCTGCCAGTAGATCGAGTCACCGAACTGGGCATGCGCCTCCATGCCGCTGCCCACGCAGCACCAGAACGAATCGAACTTGTTCGAGTATTCGCGACCACCGCCGCTGATCATCGGCGTCATGTAGGTGAACATGCCGGTGGCCGGATGCTGGGCGGCCATGGTGTGGTTGTGCAGGGTGCGTTCGTAGTAATCGAAATAGCGCGCCTGCGGGGTCCACTGGTACAGGTGCCGGGTCAGCTTGAGCATGTTGTAGCTGTTGCAATGCTCGCAGGTCTGCTCGGTCAGGAACGAGGCGATGGTGTCCGGTTGCTGGAAGTATTCGCGGTCGGCATTGCCGCCGATGACGTAGCTGTAGTGTTGGGTCACCGTCTCCCAGAAGAAGCGCGCCGCAGCGGCCGAATCAGCATCGCCGGCCACTTCGAACTGGCGCGCCTCGCCGATGAACTTGGGCACCTGGGTATTGGCGTGGTGATGCGGTAGGTCGTCCTTGCCGGCGATGGTCGGGTCGATAATCTTCTCGTGGCGCAGGCGCTTGCCCACCGCGATCCAGCGCGGCTTGCGGGTGCGCGCGCCCAGCTCGATGTAGGACTCGTTGAGCCCGCCGAATTCGGTATCGAGCAGGCTCTGCATCTGGACGTGATCGAGCGCGTCGAACACGCCGGCAAAATAGCCAGCCAGGGGCGTGAGCACCTGCAGTGCCTGGGCGTTGTCGGCCAGGGCGTTGGCATCGAGCAGACCGGCGAACAGCTTGTGCACGGTGTACAGCGGCGACCAGCTGCCATTGATGTTGAACGCACTACCCTTGACCGCGCCGCCACGCATGTCCTCAAACACGTGCTTGCCGCCGACGATGTTGCCATCGTCGGTCTTGCGGGTCAGCCCGCCGACGTAGCCATCCTTGTCCTGCGCCTGCGCACGCGCCAGCTCATTGACGATGTAGTCGACACGCTGCCTGACCTGTTCATCACCGGTCTGCGCGTACAGCTTGGACAGCGCACTGAGGTAGTGGCCCAGGGTGTGGCCGGCGATGGTGTCGCCTTCCCAGCCGCCATAGACCTCGCCCTTGGGCGGCAGGCCGGCGTACTGGAGGAAGTTGTGCAGCAGCCGGTCCGGCTCCAGTTCGAACAGATAGCGACGATTGGTCTGCAGGGAGTCCAGGAACATCGACGGTTTGAGGTTCACGTCCTGCAGCGGCACCGCGCTGACTTTGCCAGCCGTCGCTGCCGACGCATCGAGCGGGAAGCGCAGAAAGCCGGCGGCCACCGCCAGCGCGCTCCATTGCAGGAAGCGGCGCCGCGAAACCTCGGTCAACCCGGTGTGGACCGCATCGTCCATCGACATCCCCGACAGAGGGAGGTTGGGTTGGTCGCTCATGTCGGCCGACCCTGACGCGGGCAGGAGACAATCGGGCTTGAGGATGGGCGCATGGGGTGCTCTCTCGCTGACTGGATCACCCCGTCACCGCGCGGCGCAGGCACGCCATCGATCGGCGTTTTCCGACATGCCGCCACGGCGCCAGCGATGGGCCTGCATCGCTGGCGGGGCTGTCAAGGACTATCACACCGCAAACGCACCGAGGTCTTGCGCGCTGAAGCAGCTCCTGGCGCGGATTTGCGCATGAAATCGCCCGCAGACCCCCTGACCTTGCCAGCGCCGGGCATCAACGGACCGGCGCGCCGCCTGTGCAAACAGCGCCAGGGCATGTCGAGGGTCCAGGTGCACCTGGTCCTTGCCGACACCCGGAATGCCTGCGCAAAGCCGAGGTCCTGCTTGCGTGGACAGGCTCAGTCGTAGCGCGCCTGGATCTTGATCCTGCATGCAGCGCTGAGCGGCAACGCGAGTCGATCCCCGTGCGGGCCCACGGGTTGGGCAGCAACACCGGCGACCTTTACATCCTTCAAGCGCGTGCCGGCCGGCGCTCGCAAGGTGAGCCAGATCGCCTTGGGCCGCGAAGGCGGAAGCACGACCTCGGCAGTGATCAGCCGCTCGTCCGCCTCGGCGCGTAGCGATAGGCCGACCTTGCCCCAGGGTGTCGGCGCATCGGCAATCTCGATGGGCTCGCCGCTGGCCAGCCAATCGCGTGGCACGGCCCGTGCCAGGAACAAGTCATCCCCCTGGTCGAACACCAGCATCCAACGCAGCAGCAGCGGCACGGTCATCTGCGCCGGCATGCAGAACAGCGGCATGCCACCGGTGATGCCGGCCACCTCGCCTGCGGTCCAGCTGCCACGGGTGTGGGCCTGGTAGCGGTGTGCATAGAGGAACAGCAGGTATTCCTCGATCCGGTCCAGGCGCAGCAGCTGCTGCGCGTAGCCGTAGGAGATGAAGCCCAGGATGTCGCGCGCTTCGGGGCTGGGCTTCCAGATGTTGGACACGATGCCCAAGGTGGTGCCGCCGTGGCCGCGCAGGCAGTCGATCACCAGGTTGGCCAGGTCATCGGGCAGCACATCGGCCTGCAGCAGTTCGGCATAGGCACGGTGCGACCACAGCTGCTCGCTCTTGCTGGGATCGTCCTGCGACATCGCTTGGCGAAAGGTTTCCGTGGTGCCGGGCAACGGTCCCAGATAGGCCGGGCTGAGGTCATGTCGCACATCGGCGCGGATGCTGTCGAGCAAGCGCTTGCGCAGTTGCTGCGCACGCTGGCGCCATTGCCCGCTGGCACCGGCCGTGCCGGCCAGCACCGGCCACACCGCGGCGATGTCTTCCCAGCCGCGGATCGCCAGTGCGCTGTTGCCGAAGTACGGTTTCCACCACAGCGTCGGGTCGGGATACAGGCAGGCATCGGACTCGCTCCAGCCGTGGATCAGCCCATGGCCGCGATCGGTCTTTGGCAGCGCAAGGCTGGCCTCGTGCAGCTCGACCAGGATCTGCGCGGTGGCCACGATCTTGCCCTGGTGCTTGCGCAGCAGCGCCACATCGCCGGTGTAGCGCAGGTAGCGCGCCAGCAGCGACAGGGTCAAGCCGAACTGGCCGGTCTCCGGCCCGCGCATGTTGACCATGCCGTCGGGCGCGGTGTACTCGGACAGGTAGTTGTCCAGCACGGCACCGGCCTGAGCGAAGCGGCCCCATTCCAGGTTGGCGTACAGCGAGCTGGTGAACGTATCCTGGAAACCGTCGTACTCGTTGCCGTAGTAGTCGCGGTCCACCGCGCCGTACTTGGGGTATACGCCCAGCGGGCGCACCACCAGTTCGCGGGCAAACGCAAAGCGTGCCATGTCCGACCAGCTGGCATCGGGCAGCTGCAGCGCCGAAAAATCGGCCAATCGCGCCTGCCAGCTGGCGGCGAAGTCGATCAGGCCACGATAGAAATCCTCTGGCTTGGCCGGGCCACGCCGCGGCGGAAAGTCCGGATAGCTGTAGCCGTAGACGGTCTTGACCGCCACGCCGTGTTCGACCAGCACCGCGCGATGCCAGGTCTGGACCACGAACTTGTCCTGCGCGTCCACGTCGGCGAACACCAGCAGGTCATACCAGCGGCCCGCACCTGCCGGAATCACTTTGTGGACCGCCGGCATCCAGCCGCCCAGCAAGCCTTCGTCGCGATGGGCGACCTGGTCTGCATCGGCCAACTCGGGAAATGCCTGAATCGCCCGATAGGTGCGGGTGCGTCCGTCCGGATAGACCTGCATGGTGTCGTTGCCCTGCACCGTGCCCACGAAGGTGGTCCACGGCAGCCGGCCGTTGGTGTCCTTGGGGTCCAGCCGCGAGGCCGGCGGCGGCGCCGCATCGCGCACTTCATCCTCGCGTGGGTCTCCGTCGCGCAGCAGCCGGTCGGCGAGCAAGTCGGCCTGGGCCATCGCCACCTTGGCCAACGGCATGCCGAAATACGGCGGCGTATCAGCACCCCATACCGCCTCGGTGCGCTTGCCCAGCGCCAGCACGCCCTCGGCACAGGCCAGGCTCAGCACGCCCTGGGGCGAACGCTGGTCCTCATAGACCGTCCACTGACTGCCAAGATGCTGGAATTGGCACAACACGGCGTGCCCGACAAAGCCCGCCTCAGGCAGCGGCTGCAGGCGTGGACGCGGCGGTGGTACGGCTTGAGGTGCAGCGATGGGCGAGACCGCGACAGCCGGTCCCACGCCAATGGCTGCCGTGGCGACCACGCCCTGACGCAGGAATGCTCTCCGATCCATCTCCGTTCACCCGTGCAATGATCAGCCTGCATCGTGCGCAGTCGCAGCGCGCTGCGTCTTGTGGGATGGCGGTTGCAGCGACGCGGAATCGTGCACAACCTGGGCGCCAGGTCACAGACGCCGCGCAGGCGAGCAGCGCATCACCACGCGGGACGCGCGGGACATTGCAGGCCCTGACCCCTCGGGCCAGTGCGATCGCTCAAGCCCAATCGTCCAGCAGGCTACCCAGCATCTGGTCCGAGCGCGCCAGCACCGCGGCGTTGGCCTGGAAGTCGTTGCGTGCCGACAGGCTGTCCACCAGGTCGGTAACCATGCCGTCCTCGCCAGCAGGCGCAGCGATCACAGACCCGCTCACCCCGCCATCAGGCAAGGTGCTGGCCGCTACGCCTTGACGTGGGGCGCCGGGCACGACCGAGCGGGCGATATTGCCGGCTGCCACGTCCTGGCGCATCGCCGCGACCTGCATGCCGGAACTGGAGATGGACGTCAGGCTCATGGGCGCATCCTAAGCAAAGACAAGGACGGCTGCGGCGGTCAGTAGGTCCCGACGGTCACCCGTAACACGGGGGGATCGTCGCGACCGAAGTTGAGCCCGTAGTCGGTTTCATCGCCATTGAGCAGGCGCTCGAACCGCCATTGCCCCTCGACGTACCGGCCCTGCTCCACCCGCAGCAGCTTTCCATGTTGGTTATCGGCCGCCTCGCGGAAAAATTCAATCCGCGCCGCCATCCCGGTCACCAGGAATTGATCGGGCCCCTGCTGGAGTACCAGCAGCCGTCCGCCGTGGTCCTCGGTGCCGGGCAGGATCGGCGGCGCATCGCCCCAATGCGGCGCCCCGAAGGACACCTTGGCCTGCCAGGGGCCGCACACCAGCGTGCGCTGCGGCTGGCCGGGCTGCTCGGCGATGGCCTGCAGCCGGCCCTCGAACGCGGCCTTGGCCACCATGCGCTGCAACGGCGCGAGCTGGCCAAAGTTGGCGGCATGGGCGGCGATGGCGGCGCGATTGTCGGCACTGTCTGTATTGCCGTCGATCCCGAACACCGAAAAGCCGATCCCGCCCTGCCCCAGCACGTGATAAAGGAACGGCGCGGTGGCCGCCTCGAAGCCGGTTTCCGACACCCAGGCCGGATTGTCCGGCCGCGCGTACTGGCCGATCACCTTGGTGTATTCGTTGTAGTCGCTGGTGTAGATGTCGGTGCCGATGAAGTCCACCGACGGGGTGGCCGCCCGCCACAGGTCGAACACGTTGACCGTCGCCCCGCCCGATGGGTAATCCAGGCCCGGGAATTTCTTGCCCTTGTAGCGCAGCCAGGTATTGACGTACATCGGCAGCGGATAGGCGCGCTTGCCCGCGGCGGTGACCTGCTCGATGTAGTGGGCGATGCCATAGGCGTTGAACGCCTCGGCCGCTTCCGGCCCGAACAGCTGCTGCCAGCTGCCCGCCGGCTTGCCGAGCTTGGCGGCGATCTGCGCCGGCACCGGCTGGGCGAACGCGGCATCGGCAGCCGGGCCGTGGTCGCGCACGGTGCCGATGGCCCCGGGCTCGTTTTCGACCTGGACCAGGATCACGGTATGGCGATCGCCATCGATCTTGCGCAGGTGCGCCATCAACGCCGCAAACGCACGCGTATCGGCCTCCACATTGGCCGGCGCGTATGGCGACAGCACATCCACCGGCTGGCCGTCGGCATCGCGCATGCGCGGGTATTTGGCCTCGTCGCGCTTGATCCACTCGGGCACGTAATGCATCTGGCCGTTCTTCCAGGTGCCGAACCACAGCAGCGCCACGCGCAGGCCGCGCTGGCGCGCCTGTTCGACCAAGGCATCGACGTTGGTGGTGTCGAACTTGCCCGGTGCAGGCTCGAACTGCTCCCAATACACCGGCGCCTCCACCGTGTTGGCATGCAGCGCCACCACCTGGTCCAGCGCCTCGGGCAACACCGCCGGCCAGGCCGAGGAGTTGTGCAGTTGCGCGGCCAGCACCGTGTACGGAGCGCCATCGACGATCAGCGCATGGCGCCCGTCTTGACTGACAAAGCGCGGCATCTGCTCGGCGCAGGCCAGCCCAGGCAGCAGCAGCGCGGCGCATGCCAGCCGGCGCAGGAGCGGCTTCAGCGCCCAGGCGCGTTGGGCGTCGATGGCGCCGCGGCGGGCCGGGCCCGGATGACGGCTGGGCCGGAAATGACTCATCGCTGCCCAAGCCGCTCTCATCTGCCTGCTCATGATCCGCCGCATCCCAGGCGCTGCACCGGCCGCGACGGGGCCGATCAACCCGGCGCCGCCCTTGCAGGCGCCCGACAAACGCTCATTCGCCATCGTCTTCCTCCAGCTTCAACGCGCTGCTGGGCAGGCCACTGCGTGCGCCCCATTGGTAGATGAACCACCCGATGACGGCCACGCACACCGTGTCCCAGGGATGGGCGATGACGCCGATGCCACCGAAGGTGCCCAGGTACGACACCGCCATCACCCCGATGAAAAACGCGATCAGCCACGCCGAGCTGCGCACCTGACACAGCACTCGCGCCCGCCGCGCCGCATCGGACAGCTGCGAGAGCACATAGCCGACATAGATCAGCACCTGCAGGCCCAGCAGCCAGGACACCGTGGCCCAGGTGGACCAGTAGACGATCAGCGCGGCGATCATGAACGACAGCGGGCCCAGCACCGCCAGGCCCTTGACCAGGAACGGCCGCGGCAAGTCAGGCGCGCTGCGCCGCAACGCCGCCACGGTCACCGGCGCGATGGCATAGCTCAGCACCAGGGCCGCCGACACCACTCCGATCAGGGTGTCCCATGAAGGAAACGGCAGGGTCCAGAACACCGACAGCGCAAAGCTCAGCCACAGCGCAGGACGCGGAATGCCCGACTTGGCGTCCACCCGGGTCAGCGCCGACAAAAACCCGCTGCTGCGTGCCCAGCCATAGACCACCCGCGGCGTGGCGTTCATGTAGATGTTGCCGGTGCCGCTGGGCGAGACCACCGCGTCGGCCACCACCAGCGTGGCCAGCCAGCCCAGGCCCAGCGCCAGGGCGATATCGCGATACGGCAATGAGAACAGCTTGTCCATGCCGGCCCAGCCGTTGGCCAGTGCGGTGCCCGGCACCGCGCCCAGGAACGAGAGCTGCAGCAGCACGTAGATCACCGTGGACAGCGCCACCGACAGGATCAAGGCGATGGGAATGGTGCGCTGCGGATCACGCACCTCGCTGGCCACCGACACAATCGGCGTCAGTCCCAGGTAGGCGAAGATGATGCCGCCGGCGGAGATCGCCGCTTCCACGCCCGCAGCACCGGAAGGCGCGAACCCGTGGCTGGTCAGATTGTCGCCATTGAAGTGCGCCAGCAGCAGCACGATCACCAGCAGCGGCACCAAAAACTTGAACACGCTGATGATGTTGTTGGCCAGGGCGAAGGTCTTGACGCTGAAGTAGTTCAGCAGGAAGAACAGCACCAGCAGGCCAAACTGCAGCAGCCAGCCGGACAGGCTGGGATGGGTGCTGCCAGGCTGACTCAGCGTCGGGAACCAGGCCGCGGCGTACTGCCGGCAGGCTTCCACTTCGATGGCGATCAGGCTGGAAAACGCGATCAGGGTGATGAAGCCGGTCAGCCAGCCCAGCAGCGTCCCGTGCGAATACTCGGGGTAGCGCACCACGCCGCCGGCGCGCGGCAGTGCCGCACCCAGTTCGCAATACACCAGGCCCAGCAGGAACACGGCGATGCCGCCGACGATCCAGGACAGGATCCCGGCCGGCCCGGCAATGGAGGACACATGGCTGGCGGCAAACAGCCAGCCCGAGCCGAAGATCGACCCCAGCCCGATGAAGGTCAGGTCGGTGAGGCTGAGACGTTTGTGGAACTTGCCCTGTGCTGCCATGGATGTCCCCCGAGAAGTAAAGCCGCGCGTGCCCGGCATTTTTTTTAGCGCCCCAGCGCGCTCGGCTGAGGCGCTACCGGTGAAGCTCCCAGCGCAGCAAGCTGCGCGCTACCGGCTCGTGTCCTGATCGGCCCAGGGCGACTTGCCGCCCTCGGCGATGAAGCGCTCGATCCGTGCGTCCAGCACCGGCAGCGGCACCGAGCCCAGCGACAGCACCGCGTCGTGGAAGTTGCGGATGTCGAACTTGTCGCCCAGCGCCGCTTGCGCCTGCTTGCGCAGCTTCAGGATCTCCAGCTCGCCCAGGTAGTAGGACAGGGCCTGGCCCGGCCAGGCGATGTACCGATCCACCTCGGTGGTGATCTCGTGCTCGCTCAGGGCCGCGTTGTCGCGCAGGTAGGCCAGCGCCTGTTCGCGGGTCCAGCCTTGGTGGTGGACGCCGGTATCGATGACCAGCCGTGCCGCGCGCCACATCTGGTAGGTCAGGTAGCCAAAGCGCTCGTAGGGCGTGGTGTACATGCCCATTTCCTGGCCCAGGTATTCGCAGTACAGCGCCCAGCCCTCGCCATAGGCGGAGATATAGGTGTAGCGGCGGAAGTCGGGCAGATCGGTGTCTTCGGCCGCCAGCGACATCTGCAGCGAGTGACCTGGCGAGGACTCATGCAGGGTCAGCGCCGGCAGCACGTACAGCGGTCGCGACGGCAGGTTGTAGGTGTTGAGCCAATAGGTGTCCATGCCGCCGCGGCCACCGGTGTAGAACGGCGCCAGGTCGTCGGGCACCGGTTTGATGGTGAAGCGCTGGCGCGGCACCCGGCCGAAGAACTTCCCCAGGTTGCCGTCCATGGTCTTGGCGATCCAGGCCGCGTGGTCCAGCAGTTCCTGCGGGGTCTTGGCATAGAACTGCGGATCGGTGCGCAGGAAGGTCAGAAACTCGGAGAAGCTGCCCTTGAAGCCCACCTCGTCCATCACCTGCTGCATCTGCTTGCGCAGGCTGGCCACTTCCTCAAGGCCAATGCGGTGGATCTGCTCGGGATCCATGTCCTCGGTGACGAACTCGCGGATCTGCGCGCGGTAGTAGGCCTTGCCATCGGGCATGGCTTCGGCGGCCAGGGTCTTGCGCGCCTTGGGGAAGTACTCCTGGCGGATGAAGTGCAGCAGCTTGTCGTAGGCCGGGATCACGCTGCTGGAGATGGCGACCAACGCCTGCTGGCGCAGCTGGGCCTGTTCGGCGGCGGGGATGCTGGACGGCATCTGCTTGAACGGGGTGTAGAACAGATTGGCCTCGCCCTTGGCGTTGGCCACATCGGCAATCGATTGGTCGCGGCCGGTCAAGGTCACGCGCGGCACGCTGAAGCCACGCGCCAGGCCCGCGCGCATGTTGCGGGTCTGGTCGTCGAAGTAACGCGGGATATCGGCCAGCTGGGCCAGGTAACGGCAATAGTCCTCGGCGTTGTGGAAGGTGCCGCGCGCGGTGAACCCCAGGTTGGTCCAGAACGCGGTGTCGCTGTTGAACGGCATCTCCCAGGCGTGGAAGCGCTGCTGGTCCAGCAGCACCTGGATCTGCTGCTGGTAGACCTGGTAGTTGACCTGGTCCACCGCCGAGAGCTGATCCTGCGGGATGGTCTTCAGTTCGGCCATCACCTGCTGCCAGTACGCGGTGCGCATGGCCTGGGTGGCCGGATCGACCTGGGGCAGGTGGTCGGCCGGCCTGCTGTTGCCGTTTTCGTCATCGCCACCGGCGTCCTGCACCTGGCGCCAGGCCCATTCGCGCGTGTACAGCGCCTTGAAGCGCGCCGCCGCATCGTTGGCCGGAGTGCTGCCGGTGGTTGGGGTCACGGCGGCGCTCGCATCGCCGGCGTGGACGGCCAGACCGGTGCTGGTCATGGCCAGCAGCAGCGCCAAGGACAGGGGGGCACGCAGGCTCATGGAGTCTCCTTGGTGTTGGGGGCAGCCGGTGCGGCCTGGACCTGTGCGATCCACGCATCGATCCGTGCATCAAGCAGATCCAGCGGCATGGCACCGCCACCGAGGATTTCGTCGTGGAAGGCGCGGATGTCGAACTTGTCGCCCAGCGCCTGTTGCGCCTTGGCGCGCAGCGCCAGGATGTTCAGCTGGCCCAGCTTGTAGCCCAGGGCCTGGCCTGGCCAGACGATGTAGCGGTCGGTCTCGGCCTGGATGCTGGGCTCGTCGTCGGACGGATGGGCGTGGAAGAAGTCCACCATCTGCTGGCGGGTCCAGTGCTTGTAGTGCACGCCGGTATCCAGGACCAGGCGGTTGGCACGCAGCAGCTCCCCGGCCAGGTGGCCATAGGCGCTGTAAGGATCCTTGTAGAAGCCCACCTCGCCGGCCAGGCGCTCGGCATACAGCGCCCAGCCTTCGATGAAGGCGTTGTAGCCGGCCTGCTGGCGGAACGGCGGCAGCGGCAGGGTCTGGGCCAGCGAGATCTGCAGGTGATGGCCGGGCACGCCCTCGTGATAGGCGGTGGTCTCGATGTTGACCAAGGTGCGCTCGGTGGCATCGTTGGCGTTGACCATCACGATGGCCGGCTTGGTGCCTTGCGGATTGCTTTGCCAGTACTCGGCACCGGGCGCCTCGCGGCGGAACGCGGGCATGCCCTGCACGATCAACGGCGTCTTGGGCAGGCGGCCGAACAGCTTGGGCAGCTCCGGCTCCATCCCGGCGATATAGCCGCGGTAGAGGTCCAGGATCTGCTCGCTGTTCTTGGCGAAGTGCGACTTGTCGGTGGCCACCGCCTTGCGGAAGCTGGCCAGGTCCGGATAACCCTGGGCCTTGGCGATCGCGGTCATCTCGCCCTCGATCCGCGCCACCTCGCTCAGGCCGATCTGGTGGATCTCCTCGGGCGACTTGTCGGTGGTGGTCTGGGTGTGGATGGCAAACCGGTAACGCGCATCGCCATCGGGCAAGGACCACAGGCCTTCGTGCTCACGCCCTTGCGCGGCGTACTCGTCGCGCACGAACGCGGCCAGCTTGGTATAGGCCGGGCGCACCTGGTCATCGATGGCCGCGATCAACTGCGCGCGCAGTTGCTCACGCTGGGCCGGATCGGCCACGGCCTGGTCGAGTTTCTTCAGCGGCGAGGCAAACGCGCTGTCGGCCCCAGCGGGCGCTGCGATCTTGGTGATCTGTGCGGGCAGCTTTTCCAGCAGATAGCGCGGCTGGATGAGGTGGTCCTTGGCGCCCTGGCGCGAGACCTCGATCACCTGGTCGATCACCACCGGCACCGCCTGCAGGCGCTTGATGTAGTCCTGGAAATCCTTGGCATCGTCGAACGGAAACGCATCGCCCTGCCCGGCCAGCGACAGCTGGATGCCGCCCACCGGTTCCAGCGGCATTTCGTAATTCTTCAGCCGGATCGACTCCAGTTTGTCCTGCAGCTGGCCCAGCATCATCTTCAGGCTGAGCTGGCGCTGCTCGTCCAGTGCACGCGCATCGACCGCCTTGAACCGGGCCAGCAAATCGGCCGTGGCCTTACGGTCGGCCTCGACCGCCGCCAGCGAGTAGTCACTCCAGCGGTCGTTGTAGCGCTTGTCGCCAATGATGCTGGCGAACTCCGGGCTGTGCTGCAGCTGGTACTGCCACTGCACGTCCAGCAACGCATCAAAGGCCTTGGCGGCCTGCTGCGCAGAGGCCGCACTGCTTGAGACCTGGGACGTTGGCGCCTGCGCATCCGGCTTGCAGGCCGTACACAAGGCAGCAGCCAGCACGCTGGCAACAAGAGGACGGAACAGGTTCATGCACTCACTCCATGGAAGGCCACGATGCGGCCATGACAAGACCGACGAAAAACTAAAAGCCAGCGCGCGCGGTCACTGCGAGCGCGGTCCGCGCGCGCGGCCATCTAGGCGAACGGCCGGTCGATGGCCGGCGATGGCGGCGTGAACCACTGCGCACCGCGTTCGGTCACGTAGAAATGGTCTTCCAGCCGCACCCCGAACTCACCCGGGACCACGATCATCGGTTCGTTGCTGCAGCACATGCCGGGCTGCAGCAGCGTGGCGTTGCCACGGACCACATACGGCGCCTCGTGGATCGAAAGTCCACAGCCGTGGCCGGTACGATGCGGCAGGCCAGGCAGCCGGTAATCGGGACCAAGCCCGGCCGCTTCGAGCACCGCACGCGCGGCAGCGTCGACCGACTCACAGCTCACGCCCGGGCGCACCGCGGCAAACGCAGCAGCCTGCGCGGCCTGCTCCAGGTCCCAGATCCGGCGCTGCGCGTCGCTGGGCGTGCCGAAGATCCAGGTGCGGGTGATGTCCGAGTGGTAGCCCTGCACGGTGCAGCCGGTGTCGATCAGGACCAACTGGCCTTCCTGCAGGTGCTGCACGCCAGGGATGCCATGCGGGAAGGCGGTGGCATGGCCGAACTGGACGATGCAGAAGGTCGAGCCGTTGTCGGCGCCCAGCGCGCGATGGGCCTGGTCGATGAAGCGCACCAGTTCGTCGGTGCCGATGCCGGCGCGGGCGATGCCCGCCGCCAACCGATGGACCTGCAAGGTCATGTCGCAGGCCTGCTGCATCAACGCCAGTTCGGCCGCGGATTTGCACATGCGGCAACCGTCGATGATCGCGCTGGCATCGACGATGGCGTCCGCATCCAGATGCGCGCGCAAGCCGGTGTGCACGCCGAAGGCGATGCCCGGGTCCAACGCCAACTTGGTGACGCCCTGGGCGGCCATGGCCTGCACCACCAGCGCGTGCGGGTCCTGGTGTTCTTCCCACAAGCGCTTGGCGACCGGCACCTTGAGCACCGCATCCAGCGAGCCTTCCTCAAACACCGGGCAGATCAGCTGCGGCTCGCCTTGCGCGGTCAGCAGCATGGCCACCAAGCGTTCGGTCGCGCCCCACGGCACGCCGGTGAAATAGCGCAGCGAAGTCCCGGCACCGACCAGCAGCGCGTCCACGCCCTGCTCGCGCATCAGCGCGCGGGCGCGGGCAATGCGCTGCTGGTATTCATCGGCGCCGATGGCCGGTGCCAACGTTGTCCATGGCTGCAGCTGCGCCTGGGCCTCGGCCAGGCTCAGGCCACCGATCTGGCCGCTCATGCCACCACCTCCACATCGGCACAGGTCCACCGCCCATCGACCAGGCGCTGGATCCGCGCCGGGTTCGCATCGCGCAGTTCAATCGGCAGCAGCGCATCAGGCACCGCGTCGTAGCTGTGCAGCGCGGCGAAGCGATGGATCGCCGCCGGCATGCCCACCGAGGTGAAGCCTGGATGGCCGGTGCTGGGGAACGGTCCCCCGTGGTTCTGGGCCGCACTGACCGCCACCCCCGTCGGCATCTTGCTGTTGATCAAACGGCCCACGCGCGCGCGCAGGACCGGGGCGATCGCGCGCCAGGCCTCGTCATCGCCGCCGTCGGCGGCGCGATACAAGGTGCCGGTGAGGTTGCCCTGGAAGGCGCTCGCCACCGCGACCATCTGTTCGGTGCCGTCCACCCGCACCACCAGACTGACCGGGCCAAACGCCTCGGTCTGTAGCGCCTGCGGGTGGGCGAGGAAATCGCCCGCATCCACGCTCAGCAGGGTTGGCGCGTAGCGGAAGCCCGCACCCTCGCCCGCCGTGCCGCCGGCCAACAGGGCGGCCCCGGCGTCACGCAAGGTGGCCACGCCCTGCGCCAGGTGGGTCACACCGCCCTGCGAGAACAGCACCATCGGCGCGGCCCCGGCAAAGTGCTCGGTCGCCGCCGCCACGAAGGCATCACCGGCCGGGCCGCGGGGCACCACCAGCACGCCGGGATTGGTACAGAACTGGCCGCTGCCCATCGTGCAGGAGGCAAAGAACTCCTGCGCCAGCGCCTGGCCGCGCTCGGCCAGTGCGCCCGGCAGCACGAACACCGGGTTGACGCTGGACAGCTCGGCGTAGAACAGCACGCCGGCGGCGTCGGCGGCCGCCTTCAGCGCCAATCCGCCAGCGCGACTGCCAGTAAAGCCGATCGCGCCCAGGCGCGTATCGCCGGCCAGCTTGAGGCCAAGCGCGTTGTCGAACTGGTACAGCATCTGCACCGCGGCCGGCGGCAGGCCGGCTTCCTCCAGCGCCCGATGCGCCAACTGCGCCATGCGCTCGCTGGTGGCAGGGTGCAAGGGATGGGCCTTGGCAATCACCGGGTTGCGCGCGGCGATGGCCGAGGCAAAGTCGCTGCCGGCAATGGCGTTGAAGGCGAACGGAAAATTATTCGGGCCGAACACCAGCACCGGTTTGCCCAGCGGCGCCAGATGCGCGCGCAAGCCCGCGGCGGTATCGATGGTCGGGGTGGTCCAGGCATGCTCACGCACCGCCTTGGCCGCCTGGCGAAGCTGGCCACTGGTGCGCGGAAGCTCATTGCCGCGCAGGCGGGTTGGTCCAGGCAATGCCGTTTCCTGGTGGGCCAGGGCCACCAGGGTGTCGGCATCGGCCTCCAGTGCAGCGGCATACGCGTCCAGGAACGCGGCAATGCGTTCAACTGGCGCCGCCGCCAGGGTGGCGGCCACCTCGCAGGCGGCAGCCAGCGCCGCCTCGATATCGTCCGCGCCGCTGATCGGGAAGCACGGCCCGATCACCTCACCGGTGGTCGGGTCGTTTGCATGAAAGCCACCCTGGGGGGACAGACTTTGCTGCCAGCGTCCGGCCAACAGGACGGGTTGTTTCGAAGCATTCATCACGGTCTCCAAGACGGGGACATCGGCCTGGACCGGGCACGCCGGCGCAGGCATTCAACGGCGCGGCGGAGCAGGCTCCGCCAGGGCCTTACAGCGCAGGCTTGGTGGCGATGGCCTGGTCGATCACCTGCAATGCCGCGGCGCGTTCGGCACCTTCCACGACCAAGCGTGGGGCACGCACGGTTTCGCTGCCCATGCCGACCTTGGCCTGGACCAGCTTGATCAACTGCACGAACTTGGGAACCGTATCCAGGCGCAGCAGCGGCAGGAACCAGTGGTAGAGCTCGGCTGCGGCCGGGTAGCCGCCATCGCGGGCCAGTTCGAACAGCTTCACCGACTCCACCGGATACGCATTGACCAGGCCGGCGATCCAGCCTTCGGCGCCCATGGCCAGGCCTTCGACGATGGCGTCGTCCATGCCCACCAGCAGCACCAGGCGCTCGCCCAGCAGTTCCTTGATGGCGGCGAAGCGGCGGATCTCGCCCGAGGATTCCTTGACCGCCTGCAGGTTGGGGAACTCAGCGGCCAGTTCCGCGATCTGCGCCGGCAGGATGTCGGTGCGATAGGCCACCGGGTTGTTGTACAGAATGCTGGGCAGGTCGGTGGCGCCCAGCACCGCGCGCGCGTAGGCCTTGGCCTCGTGCCAGTCGGACGAATACACGTACACCGGCAGCACCATCAGCCCGCGCGCACCGGCGTCCTTGGCGGCCTGGGCCAGCCTGACCGCTTCGGCGGTGGACAGCGAGGCAATGCCCGGCACCACCGGCACGCGCTCGCCAACCGCCTTGACCAGGGTGGTGATGATGGCGACCTTCTCATCGAAGGACAGCGTGGCCGCTTCGCCCAGCGAGCCCAGCGGCACGATGGCGGTGCAGCCGGCGTCCACCAGCTGCCCGGCGTGCTTGGCCAGGAAGGCATGGTCGACGCTGCCGTCTTCATTGAACGGCGTGGTGATGGCGGGCAGGACGCCCTTCCAGAAAGGTGCATTGCTCATGGGGATATCCCTTGCGATGGATCGGTGAAGGAGTCGGCCAGCGCCGCAAGGCGGACCGGGAACAACGGCGGCCGGCGGCCGCCATCGGTGGAAAGCTCGGGCCGGCCCAGGCCCAGTTCTGCCAGCGCGGTGCCGCAGACCCGTCCTTGGCAGGCGCCCATGCCGCAGCGCGATTGCAGCTTGGCCTCGCGGCTATCGGCAAAGCCGGCCAGTTCACCCAGGGTCACGTCCTCGCAGCGGCAGACGGTGGTGGTGGCCGTCGCCAGCGCGTGCACGCGTGGGGTGAGTGCGAACTGGCGCCGCAGCAGGCTGGCGAAAGCCCGCGCGCGGCGCCGGCGCGGGGTCAGTGCACGCGCGGCCGCGTAGCCACCGGCAGCCATGTGACCGGCGATGGCACCTTCGACCCAAGCACAGTCAAGGCCGCCGATGCCGCAGGCCTCGCCCACGGCAAAGACGTGTTCGATGCTGGTGCGCTGCTGGGCATCGACCGCCACCTGCGGATGCGCGCCGACGTATTCGATGCGGCAGCCGAGCAACTGCGCCAGCTCGGTGTTGGGCACCAGCCCATAGCCGACCGCCAACTGGTCGCAGGCGATGCGCTGGCGGCCGCGCGGGCCTTCGATCTCCACTTCGCGCAAGCAGGTATCGCCATGGGCGGCGACCACTACGCTGCTGCCGCGATAGGCAATGCCCGCCAGCTGCGCGCGCAGCGCCACCGCCTGCGCCGCCTTGCCCGGCCAGCGCGCAAGTTGCAGCGCGAAGCCTGCCAATGCGCCGGCCGAGGCTTGTTCGTGGATTCCCAGCACCACCGCGCCATGGGCCTTGAGGGTGGCCGCGCTGGCCAGCAGCAACGGACCGCTGCCTGCCACCAGCACCCGCTTGCCGGCCAGCGGCCAGCCTTGCTTGGCCAACGCCTGGGCGCCGCCCGCACCGGTCACGCCGGGCAGGGTCCAACCCGGGAACGGCAGCAGCAGTTCGCGCGCCCCGGTGGCCAGCACCAGTCTGTCGTAATGCAGCTGGCACGCGCCATCAGGACCATCGGCGAGCAGCCAGCCCGGTTGCGACAAGGTCACCTGGGTCTGCGCGAGCCAGTCGATGCCACGTTGATCCAGCATGGCCAACGCACGTTGCGCCGCAGCCGGCACCCCCTGGTCGATATCGTGTCGCCAGACCTGGCCGCCCGCGCGCGGCTGCGCATCGACCAGGCCAACACGTGCGCCATGGCTGGCCGCCGCCTGCGCGGCGGCCAGCCCGGCCGGGCCGGCACCGACCACCAGCACCTGATAATGGCGGACCGGCTCAAGCATCGGTGGACACCTGCATGCCCTCGCGGGCCGGCGTCATGCACGCACGCGACTGGGCAACGCCGTCGATTTGCACCCGGCACTCGAAGCACACGCCCATGCCGCACAGGGGCGCGCGCGGCTGACCGCTGCGCGATTGCCGGAACGGCACGCCCAGCGTCGCCACCGCGGCGGCGACGCTGGCACCGGCCGGCACTTCGACCCGCTGGCCATTGACGTCGAGGCCAATCAGGCCAGGCACAACGCGCGTGGAGGTGGTGCCGCTCATGCCGCCTCTCGCGTCAGCGCGCGCGCCGGGTCGTAAGGGGCCGGGTCGATGGCCGGGGTGCGCCCAAGCAGCCCATCGATGAGCAATCGCGCGCTTCCCAGCGCGGTGGTGACGCCCAGCCCTTCGTGTCCGGCTGCCACCCAGACCTGACCACGTCCAGGCACCTGGCCCAGGTAAGGGCGGCCATCGGGCGTGGCCGGACGCAACCCGGTCCAGACCCGGAGCGCCTGCAGCCCACGCAGCATCGGCAGAAACGCGAACGCCCGCTCCAGCATCTGCCGCAGCAGCGGCATCGAGATCTCCCGATCACTCACTCCGACCTGGCGCGATGAGCCGATCAGCAGCTGCCCGGTTGGACGCGGCTGCACGTTGAAGGCCACGCTGGTGGCCGCATCGCCGTGCGCCGAATCGGCATAGCCCAGTTCCAGCAATTGGTGCCGGATCCGGCCCGGATAACGGTCGGTGATCACCAGCTGGCCCTTGCGCGGATACACCTTGAGTTCGGGCAGCAGCTGCGGCACCGCAAGGCCGCTGGCCACCAGCACCGGCCCGGACAGCCGCTGGCCATCGTCCAGGCGCACGCCATCGGCGAGCAGCTCGGTCACCCGCCGGCCGGCGAACAGTTGCCCACCAGCCTGCAAGGCCTGGTCCACCAGATAGCGCGCCATGCGCGGTGGGTAGACCACTGCCTCGCCCGGCACCCGCATGCCGCCCGCCAGGCCCGGGACCAGCGCCGGTTCCAACGCGTACAACTGCTGGGCATCGACCACCTCGGCGGCCAGCCCCGCCGCCGCTAGGCGCGCGATCTTGGCCGGCACCACGGCTAGCTCGCTTTCGTTGCGCGCCACCCACAGGGTGCCGCAGCGGCTGAATTCAGCCTCTCGCAACTCGGCATAGCGCTCCCACAAGCCCAGCGAATAGGCTGAAAGCGCCAGCTCGGCCGGATCGTCGTCCATGGCCACCAGATGCCCCATCGCCGCCGCCGTCGCCCCGCCGCCCACCGGGCCGGGCTCGACCAACGCCACGCGCAGGCCCTCACCCGCCGCCGCTTCGGCACAGGCCGCCCCGACAATGCCGGCGCCGACCACGATGAGGTCGTAAACGATCATTCCGGGATTGGCACCCTGGTCCCGATGCCCCAGGCAAACGGATCGGCCGGGTCGATCAACAGCTGCGACCGCGCGGTGACGTAGGCCTGGCCGGAGATGCGCGGGACAATGCCGCGCCCGGAGGGGGACACGCTGAAGCTGCCTTCGAACACACTGCCCAGGATGCCTTGCTGCACCCAGACCTGGCCTGGCGCCAGTTTGCCGTCCGCCGCCAAGCAGGCCAGCTTGGCACTGGTGCCGGTGCCGCAGGGCGAGCGATCGTAGGCAAGCCCCGGGCACAACACGAAGTTGCGCGCCTGGCCGCTGCCGTCCGGTGCCAGGCCATTGACTTCGACATGGTCGATCTCGCCCCCGGCCTGTCCGGTGATCCCGGCGGTCTCAAGCGCGATCCGGATCGCCTCGGTGTAGGCCGTGAGCTGGCGCTGGTGGGCCAGGTCCAGCGGATAGGGCGACTGCTCGGTGATGAAGAACCAGTTGCCGCCCCAGGCCACATCGCCTCGTACCTGACCGTAGCCGGGCACGTCCACCACCACGCCAGCCGCATGGCGATAGCTCTCGACGTTGTCGATGGTCACGCGCCCGTCCTCCGCCAGCTCCACCGCCACGGTGCCCACCGGCGTCTCGATTCGGTGCTGACCAGGCCCGATGCGGCCCAGCTGCGCCAGGGTCGCCACCACGCCCAGGGTGCCGTGGCCACACATGCCCAGGGTGCCCACGTTGTTGAAGAAGATCACGCCGGTGCACGCCCCGGGATCGCGCGCGGGCAGCAACAGCGCACCGACCATGGTGTCCGAGCCGCGCGGTTCGCAGGCAATGGCGCTACGCCAGTGGTCGTACCGGCGGCTGAAACGCTCGCGACACTCGGCCAGGCTTCCCGCGCCCAGGTCCGGGAACCCTGACAGGACCACCCGGGTCGGTTCACCGGCGCTGTGGGAGTCAATGACGTCGATCGTGTGCATGCCACATCCTCACACCTGGGCACCGGGAACGACTAGCGTCCAATCCCGGGCCGCGATGCGGAAATTCGCACAATTTCGCCGCCGTCTACGGGCCCGTGCTTTGCGCTAGGATCGTGAACTCCGCCCTGGCTGGGCAGGGTCCCCGCCGCAACGGCGATGCGTTTGGTCACCACCATGCAGCTCAACCTTCCCGCGCTGGAAATGCAGACATTGTTCGATGCACTGCCCGACGTGGTGTTCTTCATCAAGGACCGCGAAGGCCGCTATACCCATTGCAACCTAACCCTGGTGCGCCGGCTTGGGCGCAAGCAGCGCAGCGAGGTCATCGGCAATTCACCGCTGGATGTCTTTCCCCTGCCGCTGGGCGGCAGCTACCTGATGCAGGACCGCCGCGTGCTCTGCGGTGAGGTCATCGACAACCAGCTGGAAGTGCACCTGTATCCCAACCGCCTGCCCGGCTGGTGCCTGACCTTCAAGCGCCCGGTGTGCGAAGACAACGAGGTGATCGGCGTGGTCGGCGTCTCGCGCGACCTGGGCCAGCCCGACAACCGTCATAGCGCCTTCGAACGCCTGAACACGGTCATGGAATTCATGCAGAAGCGTTTCGGCGAGAACCTGCGCGTCCAGACCCTGGCGGATCTGGCCGGCCTGTCGGTGGCGCAGCTGGAGCGACACTTCCGCCGCGTGTTCCAGGTCACCCCGCAGCAGTTGCTGACCAAGCTGCGCATCGAAGCGGCCATGCGCCTGCTGCACGGCGAGGACAGCATCGCCAGCATCGGCCAGCAGTGCGGCTTTGCCGACCAGAGCGCCTTCGCACGCCAGTTCAAGGCCACCGTGGGCATGACACCGCGCGACTACCGCACCTTGCGCGGCTGAGCCGCGGCGCGTTCGGGCCGCCGGCACCAGCAGGCCGGTGCAGAATTCGGCATGGCGCCCACGCCTGGCTTTCACCTTGGCTTAAAGGCCGCGCACAGGCTGGGTGCTAGCATGTAGCCCCCTGAAAAAGTGCCTCGATATGGTCAGTTTTTTCCGCCGCAAAAAGCCCGATGACGCCTCCGGCAAGGATGGCAGCACCCGGCGCTACAGCGTGGAAGAACTGGCTGCGGCGTTTCCGGACCCACGCCCGGCGCCGCCACAGCAGGACGATCCCGTCACCGCGGTTGAGCAGGCCCGACAGGCATCCGCGGCCGAGGCACCGGCCGCCCCGCAGACGCCTGACACGCAGCGCTTTGTTCCGCCCGATCAAGGCCAGCCAGACGTCGTGACGCCCGCACCGGCGCCTCCCTCCGCTCCGCCTGCCGCGCAGCCGGAAACGCCAGTCGCCGTTGAACCGGCCGTGTCTACGACCACCCCGCTGCCCGCGCAGCCGCCGGTGGTGGCCGTCGCGCCGGCGGTGGTCGCGCCCCCGCCGGACCCGGATCCCGCCCCGGCACCGGATCCTGCCCCGGCGCCAAGCTTTGCCACCACCGAAAAACCCGCCGCCCCGGCCGGCAAGACCGGCTGGCGTGAGCGCCTGCGCGGCAGTGCGTTCGCGCGCAGCTTCGGCGGGCTGTTCTCGCGCAATCCCAAGCTCGACGACGACCTGCTGGACGAGATCGAGACCGCGCTGATCACCGCCGATGTCGGCGTGACCGCCACCACCACGCTGGTCGAATCCCTGCGCAAGCGGATGAAGGCCCGCGAGTTCGTCGATGCCAACGCGCTGCTGGCCGCGCTGCGCGCCGAGCTGATCGCCATCCTCAAGCCGGTCGCCGTGCCGCTGGCCATCGACCGCGACGCCAAGCCCTTTGTGGTGCTGACCGTGGGCGTCAATGGCGTGGGCAAGACCACGACCATCGGCAAGCTGGCCAAGCGCTTCAAGGACGATGGCTTCAGCCTGATGCTGGCCGCTGGCGACACCTTCCGCGCCGCGGCCGTGGCCCAGCTGCAGGCCTGGGGTGAGCGCAACGGCGTGACGGTGGTGGCGCAGGGCCAGAATGCGGATGCAGCCTCCGTCGCCTTCGACGCGCTGCAGGCCGGCAAGGCCCGCGGCACCCAGGTGCTGATCGCCGATACCGCCGGCCGCCTGCACACCCAGACCGGCCTGATGAACGAGCTGGGCAAAATCCGCCGCGTATTGGGCAAGATCGACGCCGCCGCCCCGCACGAGGTGCTGATGGTGATCGACGGCACCACCGGCCAGAACGCGCTCTCCCAGCTGCGACAGTTCCACGCCGCCGTGGGCGTGACCGGCCTGGTGGTGACCAAGCTGGATGGCACCGCCAAAGGCGGCGTGGTGTTCGCCCTGGCCCGCGAGTTCGGCATCCCGATCCGCTATGCCGGCATCGGTGAGCGCCCGGAAGACCTGCGCGTGTTCGACGCCGAATCCTTCGTCGACGCCCTGCTGCCCGAAGCGCTGGGCAGCGCGGCCTAGCAACAGATCGCTCGCACCCTCCCTGTAGAGCCGAGCTCGCTCGGCTGGGGCTGTCCCGGTAAAGCCCGGCCGAGCAAGCTCGGCGCTACAACCAAGCCTTCCCGGTAGAGCCGAGCTCGCTCGGCTGGAGCTGTCCCGGCAAAGCCCCGCCGAGCAAGCTCGGCGCTACAGGCCAGCCACTCATCGCCCGCACGAGCAGCCGCCCATCGATACCTTCGCCATCAAACTGCTGACCTGGTTCGACCAGCATGGCCGCCATGACCTGCCCTGGCAGCATCCGCGCACGCCGTACCGCGTGTGGCTGTCGGAGATCATGCTGCAGCAGACCCAGGTGCGCGTGGTCATCCCGTACTTCGCGCGTTTCCTGCAGGCCTTCCCGACGTTGCCGGATCTGGCCGCCGCAAGCTCGGATGCGGTGATGGCACAATGGGCCGGCCTGGGTTACTACGCCCGCGCGCGCAACTTGCATGCCGCGGCCAAGCGCTGCGTGGAGCTGCACGACGGCGACCTGCCGCGCGACTTCGAGACCTTGCATGCGCTGCCCGGCATCGGCCGCAGCACCGCCGGCGCGATCCTCAGCCAGGCCTGGAACGCGCGCTTCGCGATCATGGACGGCAACGTCAAGCGCGTGCTCGCGCGCGTGCACGGCATCGCCGGCTGGCCCGGCCTGCCGGCCATCGAAAAGCAGCTGTGGGCACTAGCGATCGATCACGTCCAGCACGTCCCCGCAGGCCGCCTGGCCGATTACACCCAGGCGCAGATGGATTTCGGCGCCACCCTGTGCACACGCGCCAATCCAGCCTGCCTGCTGTGCCCGATCTCGGCGGACTGCGTCGCCTTCCGCGAGGGCCTCACCGAGGCCCTGCCCACGCCCAAGCCCGGCAAGCCGCTGCCCGAACGCAGCGCGGTGATGCTGATGGCCTTCGACGCGCAGGGCCGGGTGCTGCTGCAACGCCGGCCGCCGGTGGGCATCTGGTCGGGCCTGTGGTCGCTGCCGCAGGCCGACGACACCGCCTCCGCGCGTGTCTGGTTCGATGCGCATCTGTCCGGCGATTTCGACGCCGCCGACGAACTGCCCGACACCCCGCACACCTTCACCCACTACCGTCTACACATGCAGCCGCTGCGCTGGCGGCGCCTGTCCTCGCGCGACGCGGCGGGCGACAATGCCGACCTGCGCTGGGTCTCTACCGGCGAACTTTCCACGCTGGGCCTGCCCGCGCCCATCCGCAAACTCCTGGATGCCTGACATGCCCCGCATCGTGTTCTGCCAGTACGAAAACAAAGACACCGAAGGCCTGGACTACGTCCCCTACCCCGGCGAGTTGGGCAAGCAGGTGTTCGAGCACATCGGCAAGGCTGGCTGGGCGGCATGGCTGGCCCACCAGACCATGCTCATCAACGAGAACCGCCTGTCGCCGCGCAACCCGAAGGACCGCGCGTTCCTGGAGGACGAGTTGCGCAAGTTCCTGTTCGGCGGCCAGACCGACAAGCCCGCCGGCTACGTTGCGCCCGAAAGCGACGCCTAAGGGTCAATCGCTGGCAGGGGCCGCGTCACGCTGTGCGGTGCGCGCCTGGCGCAGGGCTTTTTCCGATGCGCGGATCGCCTTGGTGTCCAGCGCGCGGATCGTCTGGATGCGGCAGGCGATGTTGAAGCCGGCCGGTCGATTGAGCACCTGTACCCGATCCATCCCGGCCGACACCTGACCCAGCAGGTTGGTGATCAGAATGGTCGAGGCCGCGTTCAAATCCCTGCAGCCACCGCCCCCGAACTCCAGCAGATACGCCTCGTTCGGCTTGGTCCACACCGCCAGCGCCTCGTCGCCCAGCGCGGTCCAGCCGGTGAGTTGGCGGCTCGTATAGCGGAAATCGCGCTGCGGCTCGCCCGCGTGTTCGCGATACAGCGCAAGACGCTGCGCATCGCTGAGCCCGGTGCCGGTCGCGCAACCACCCAGCGACAAGAGCGCCAACGCGCCGGCCAGGACCGCAAGGAAACACAGACGCTGCATGACGATTCTCCGTTGACGTCCACAGGACGTCGGAGATCAGACGCCCGCGCACCGCAATGCGCCGTGAGGGCGCCTCTCAGGGGCTCGCCGGCGGCGGCGGCGCACCGGCCTGTCGCTCGGCCGCCCTGGCTTCGCGCAGTTGCTTCTGCGCCCGGCGCAATGCCTTGACGTCCAGCGGCCGGATCGTGTCGATGCGGCACGGCATGCGGAAGGTATTGCGCAGCCCGCCCAGCACCAGCACGTCGTCGAACTTCGCGTAGACCCGGCTGCCCTGATTGGTCACGGTGATCGCAGGCGCGGTGTCCAGGTCCATGCAACGGCCCGGCAGCTCCAGCAGATAGGCCTCGCTGGGCCTGGTCCACACCGCCAGCGCGGTATCGCCCAGCGGAGTCCAGCCATTGAGCTGACCCAGGAAGGTGAAGCTCTTCACCGGCTCGCCCGCATGCGCGCGATACAGCGCCAGCTCCTGTTCGTCGGTCAGTCCGGTCGTGGCGCAACCCACGCCGAGTATGGCCAGCAGGGCGGCGGCCATTGATCTGGCGAGGTATCCGGCAAAGGTAGACGTAATTGTCATCTTCACCGTACTGGCAGCTCCTCTCATCCCGCCTCGGATAATTTCAGAGCACCAGGGCGTGCGCGCGCCTGCGCGGCTCGCAGGGCCTGCACGTCCAAGGGCTGAATCGTCTCGATCCTGCATCGCTTAGCATCCTTCTCACCCGGCCGCCTCACAAGGACATGATTAAAGCCGGCATAGACCCTGTCGTGCTCGCGGCTCAGGGACAGCCGCGGCGACCACTCAAGATCCAAGCAGCCCTCGGCGACACCGAGCAAATACGCAGTGTCCGGCTTTGTCCAAACGGCAACTGCCGAGTCACCTACAGTCTCCCATTGGGAAATTCCGCCAAAGGGGCTGAAAGCCTTGATGGGTTCGCCAGCGTGCGACTGGAAGAGTTCCACATCTTGCGCCGCGCTCAGCCGTGAAGTCCCTAGCGAGGCGCAACCAGACAGCAGAGCCGCAAAAGCAAATAAAGAACCTCTAAGCGAGGCGCGAAACCTGGACATGGCAACTCCCTTTGATGTATGGCAATCCGCCTGGAGGATCATGCGCCCATGATGTGCCGCCGTCCGCTGTCCGAATCTGGACGTTCAGGAAACCGATGGCTTGCCGGATCGGAAATCCCTCCGTATCATGCGCGCCTCGCTTCGGCTCGGCCGCAAGTGCAGCACCGGCCGGGTAGCTCAGTTGGTAGAGCAAGGGATTGAAAATCCCTGTGTCGGGGGTTCGATTCCCTCCCCGGCCACCACTTCAGGTGGCGATCTAAAGCGTAACGAAGCAAGGCCTTGCAGCGATGCGAGGCCTTTTTCATTCAACCATGGGAATACCGTCGTTGTGATCCACGCACATCGCCATTCCCACGTCACGCCTTGGTCCCTGCTTTCAGTGCGTCGGCGAACTTGCGCATCAGCCGTACCAGGTCGTTGATGTCGGTCGAAGACCAGTCCTTGAAGATGTCCTGCGCCATGCGCCCGCGCGCCTGGTCGAGCTGGTCGGTCGCCGCCCTGCCCTTAGGCGAAGCCACGGCTTCGCGCCTACGGCGGGTTTAGGGATTCCCGCGGCGGATCACAAGTTCCATATGCTCCAGCCTGGCGACCTGGCGGCCTGACGGTCGGATAATCGCGCCCACTGTTCGGCCAGGTCGGCTAGGTCGACCACACTGATCGCCCCGCCTCCCACACCAACAAGCAGAACAGCGCCTGGTCCAGACGAACACCGACCTCGGCGATCAGGCGCTCGTCGGTGGCCCAGGCCAAGACCTGGAAACGCTCAATCGCGACGTGGAGCGCTTCGGCCTGGACGCGACCGTGCCTGGCTGGACGCGACCGTGCCTGGCTGGACGCGACCGTGCCTGGCTGGACGCGTCAGCGCCGCGCGAATTCATGCAATTGGATAACCGAGATTTCCTTCTGCCGTTGGAGGCCTGCGAAGCAATTGCCACCCCGACCTAACACCGTTAGAGTCCGCAACCTAACGCTGTTAGACGCCACGCCATGCGCAGCCCGCTCACGCAGGATCACATCATCCAGGCGGCATTCCGTCTGCTCGACGAGGCGGGCATGGAGGGCGTCAGTCTGCGCAAGCTGGCGTGCAACCTCGGGATCCGGGCGCCCTCGCTGTATTGGCACTTCAAGAGCAAGCAGGCGCTGATCGACGCGCTGGCCGATGCGCTGATCGCCGAGGTGGCGCGTGACATTCCACAAGGACAGGATTGGCGAAGCACCATGCACCAGATCGCAAACGAGTTCCGCACCGCGTTCAAGGCACACCGCGATGGCGCGCGCGTCTTCGCGGGCACGTTCCTGGCGACCGAGAACATGCTGCGCGTCGGCGATGCGACCATCGCAGCGCTGCTGCAGGCCGGCGCGTCGGTGGCGTTCGCCGCGAGTTCGGCGCTGGACTCGATCTACTACGTCATGGGCTTTGTGATCGAGGAACAGTCGCACCATGACTATCCCGATGCGGCCGAAGGCGTCCAGCAGGCGTTTTTCGAACTGGCCAAGGCGCGTTTTCCGCACTTTTGGGAGGCGCGCGAGGTGCTGGCCGAGCCGAAGTTCGACGAGCGCTTCAGCAATGGCATCGATCTCATCCTCGATGGGGTCGAGCAACAGATCCTGAAGCGCTCCGTCCCTTCCCATTAGCTCGCCCCGGGACGCATCCCGGAACACCGCCGCTTTCAAAGCCATGCAAGGGCCAACTGGCGCCCTGCACCAGCCAACACCTCACCCTTTCACTTTGGTTCCTCTATGCGTGCGCCACTTCTGCGTTGGTCCCTGTTGTTCGCCGCCCTGCCCCTGCTCGCCGCCTGCGGTGGCGGTGCCGAAGACAAGCCTGTGGAGGGATCTTCGGCGCTGGCCGTGGCGTTGACGCCTGTGCGGACCTATCCGCTGGCGCGCAGCGTGATCGTCTCCGGCCCGGTGTCGCCCTACGAGGAAATGCAGCTGGGCGTGGAGTTGAGTGGCCAGCGCATCACCCGCCTCAACGTCGATGTCGGTCAGAGCGTGAAGCAGGGCCAGGTCCTGCTCGAACTCGACCACCGCACGCTGGACAGCGAGGTGGCCCAGGCCAACGCCGCCGCCCAGCAGGCCAAGGCCGCGCTGGACCTCGCGCAAGCCAAGCAGACGCGCGGCGAGAAGCTCGCGGCCACGCAGCTGATCAGTGTCAGCGACCTGGACGAACTACGCGCCTCCGCGACCCAGGCCAGGGCCCAGCTGGCCACCGCGCGCGCCTCGCTGGACGCGGCCAGGCTACAGCGCGACTTCGCCGAACTGCGCGCGCCCGCCGATGGGGTGATCTCCAAGCGCCTGATCCAGCCCGGCCAGGTCGTCTCGGCCGGTAGCGAACTGCTGCGCCTGATCCGCGACGGTCGTCTGGAATGGCGCGCCGAACTGCCCGAAGCGCAGCTCGCCGACGTGGCGGTCGGCAACCCGGTTGCCTTGACTTATGCCGGCCAGCAGATCGCCGGCCGCGTGCGCGCGGTGACGCCGGGCGTGGATGCGCAGACGCGTACGGGCACGGTGTACGCCGATCTGCCCACGCCTGGGCCGCTCAAGCCGGGTACCTTCGTCGAAGGCCGCATCCTGACCGGCGACGGCCAGGCCCTGATGGTGCCCAGCGCGGCCATCGTCCAGCGCGACGGTCACAGCTATGTGTTCACGCTGAAGGACAAGGACAGCGTGACCCGACGGCGCGTGCGCACCGGGCAAACCGTGCAGGGCCGCACCGAGATCGTCGAAGGCCTCAAGGCCGGCGAACGGGTCGTGTCCGAAGGCGCTGGCTTCCTCGGCGATGGCGATCGCGTGCGCGTGGTCGATGCCGGCAAGGGAGCGAACGCCCCATGAATTTCTCCGCCTGGGCCATCCGCCGGCCACTGCCGGCGCTGATGCTGTTCTTCGTGCTGTGCGTAGCCGGCTTATGGGGCTTCCACGAGTTGCCGGTGGCGCGCTTCCCGGACATCGCCTTCCCGATGACCACCGTGACGGTGACCCAGCCGGGCGCCTCGCCCAGCCAGCTGGAGGCCGAGGTCACGCGCAAGGTCGAGGACTCGGTCGCCACGATCAACAACGTCAAGCGCGTGATCTCCACGGTCAGCGAAGGCGTCAGCACCACCAGCATCGAGTTCCAGTTGAATGTCGACCTGGGCACTGCGCTGGACGACACCCGCGATGCGGTCACCCGCATCCGCACCGACCTGCCGCAGGACATCCAGGAGCCGGTGATCTCCAAGGTCGACATCGGCGGGTCGCTGATGACCTATGCCCTGGTCGCGCCGAAGATGAGCCGCGACGAGGCCAGCTGGTTTGTCGACCGCGAGATCATGCGCGCGATGTACGGCGTGCCCGGTGTGGCTCGGGTCACCCGCGTGGGCGGCGTCGAGCGCCAGGTGCGCGTGGACCTCGACCCGAACGCCCTGCTCGCTTTCGGCGTCACCGCCGGCGATGTGTCGCAGCAGTTGGCCAGGATCCAGGTCGAACGCGCCGGCGGCAAGGCCGAGCTGGACGGCGCACAGCAGACCATCCGGACATTGGGCACGGTCGCCAACGCGCAGGCGTTGCGCGATTACTCGATCAGCCTACCGGACGGTCGCTCGGTGCGCCTGTCGGCACTGGCCACCGTCACCGACGCATCGGCCGATCCAAGCGAGGCCGCCCTGCTGGATGGCAAGGACGTGGTGGCGTTCTCGATGTCGCGCACGCGCGGCTCCAGCGAAGTCGAGGTCGAGGCCGGCGTGCACAAGGCGCTGGACGCGCTGAAGGCGTCGCACCCTGGCGTGGACTTCCGCCTGGTCACCACCGCCATCGACGAGACCCACCGCTCCTACGACTCGTCGATGACCATGCTCTACGAAGGCGCGCTGCTGGCGCTGCTGGTGGTGTGGGCGTTCCTGCGCGACTGGCGGGCGACCTGGGTCTCGGCGCTGGCCTTGCCGCTGTCGATCATCCCGACCTTCGCGGTGATGTACTGGTTCGGCTTCACCCTCAACATGATCACCCTGCTGGCGCTGTCGGTGGTGGTGGGCATCCTGGTCGACGATGCGATCGTGGAGATCGAGAACATCGTGCGCCACCTGCGCATGGGCAAGCCACCGCTGGAAGCGGCGACTGAGGCGGCCGGGGAAATCGGCAACGCGGTGATCGCCACCTCGCTGACCCTGGCCGCGGTCTTCGTCCCCGTCGCCTTCATGCCTGGCATCGCCGGCAAGTTCTTCCGCGAGTTTGGCTGGACGGCGGCGACCGCGGTGCTGTTCTCGCTGCTGGTCGCGCGCCTGCTCACCCCGATGATGGCGGCCTATCTGCTCAAGCCGCATGGCGAAGAAAAGGCCGAATCCAAGCTGATGACCTGGTACCTGGGCTGGGTGGACGCAGCGCTGCGCCACCGTGGCCGCACGCTGTGGATCGCGACCGGGTTGTTCGTCGCGTCGCTGGCGCTGGTGCCGCTGATCCCGGCGACCTTCATCCCGCAGTCCGACCTGGGCCGCAGCAACCTCAGCCTGGAACTGCCGCCGGGCACGCGGCTGGAAGACACCGTCGCCGTCTCCGAGCGCGCGCGTGCCCTGCTCAAGGACATGCCCGAACTCAAGCAGGTCTACACCGCGGTGGGCAGCGTGCTGGACCTGGGCGATCCGTCCACCACCGGCGTGGCCGACCCACGCAAGGCCACCCTGGTGCTGGACTGGGGCGCGGCCGACACGCGCAAGCGCGACCAGCGCGCGCTCGAGCGTGACGCGCGTGCGCGCCTGGCAAATCTGCCCGGCGTGCGCGTGAGCTATGTGAGCTCCGAACCGGGCAACCTGCTGCAGCTGGTGCTGTCCGGCGACGACCCGCAGCACCTGCAGGAGGCCTCGCTCGCGCTGGAGCGCGACCTGCGCGATATCCCGGGCCTGGGCAGCGTGACTTCGAGCGCATCGCTGCTGCGCCCCGAGATCCAGATCGTGCCCAATCCGGCGCGCGCGGCGGACCTGGGCGTATCCACCACCGACATCGCCGAGGCCGCGCGCATCGCCACGGCCGGCGACTACGAACAGCGCCTGGCCAAGCTCAACCTGCCAGATCGCCAGGTGCCGATCCGCGTCGGCTTTTCCGAGGCGACGCTGTCCAATCCCGCGCTGATCGACCAACTGCGCGTGCCTGGCCGCTACGGCCCGGTGCCGCTGGCGGCGGTCGCCGATATCGAGTTGGGCAGCGGCCCCTCGCAGATCTCGCGCTACCAGCGCCAGCGCAACGTCACCCTCACCGCCGAGCTCAACGGCCGGCCGCTGGGCGATGTCATGGACACCGTGCAGAAGCTGCCCAGCGTGCAGCACCTGCCGCCAGGCGTGAGCTTCCTCAACACCGGCGATGCCGAGGTGTTCGTGGAGCTGTTCGTCGGGTTCCTGCTGGCCATGGCCGCCGGCATCGTGTGCATCTACATGGTGCTGTTGCTGTTGTTCAACCACGCGCTGATGCCGATGACCATCCTGATCGCCGTGCCGCTGTGCGCGGGCGGGGCGTTCGGGGCGCTGCTGCTCACCCAGAACATGCTGTCCCTGCCGGCGCTGATCGGCCTGCTGATGCTGATCGGCATCGCCACCAAGAACTCGATCCTGCTGGTGGACTACGCGGTGATCGCCGAGGACGAACATGGCCTGAGCCAACACGACGCCCTGATCGACGCCTGCCGCAAGCGCGCCCAGCCGATCATCATGACCACCCTGGCCATGGGCGCGGGCATGATGCCGATCGCGCTGGGCTTCGCCGGCGATTCCAGCTTCCGTGCGCCGATGGCCATCGCCGTGATCGGCGGCCTGGTGACCTCCACGCTACTGAGCCTGATCGTGATCCCGGCGGCCTTCACCCTGATCGACGACATCGGCGAGTGGCTGTCGCGCAAGCTGCGGCGACGGCCTTCACACCCGCACGCCAGCGCGGCCTCGCCTCGCGGGAACTGAGGGCTTGGCGGCAGGCAGGGGCGAGGCCTCAACGAGGATCCTCGCCCGCCGCCCTGCCACATGACGCAACCGCCATCTGCCGGTGACGGGCCTTTCGCGCGACTGCCGCTACCATTCGCCCTGGGATTCAAGCGCGGCGGGTTGACGATTGGAACGCAGGTTCGGGGATTTCGAGGTGACCACGTCCTATCTGGTGGACGCACCGAACCGCTGCATGCGAGGCGTGCTGATGGTGTACGGCCCGGACGGTGCCCTGCTGCGCACCGTGCCTGCCACCGGGCCGTCGATGTCCACCCGCGACATGGAAGAGCACATGCGCCGCCTGCTCGACACCATCGAGCGGATCGATCCAGACGGCACCCTGCACTACCGGTGATCGGCGCGCGGCTTCTCGTCGGCCAGGCTGAGGCTGCCACGCTGCTTGGCCGCCAGGCCACGTGAGGCGCGGGCCCATTCGTTGCAGTAGTCGACCAGCGCATCGTTGTTGACGCGCCGGGTCCGCTGGTCGCAGAAGGCCTTCAGGTCGGCGGTGCGGACCGGCACCTGGACCACCTTCATGCCCTGCCGCTCCAAGCGCGCGCGCGCTTCGGGCGCGGCTTGCTTCCAGTCCTGGTAGTTGCGATGCCACTGGCGCTCGCGCAGCAGATCGCGGAAATCCTCGTAATCGTCTTCGTAAAACCAGGGCAACGCGATGACGTGCATGTCCTTGTCCATAAGCAGAATCCCTCCACCAAAGGTCGTGTCTGGGCAGGTTATGCGCGGACGATCGCGTTTCTGATGTAAAAAGCGTCACATTGACCCAGCTTGTGCAACGACACTGAGCGTTGGCGCCTGCCTTGCGCCGATGCCATCGATACTGCCGTTGGCGACGGCCGCGGTGGCTTCGCAAAAAGCCGCGAGGGCAGACAAAGCGGCGTTGTATCCTCCCCAACCACTGATACTCGAGGCTCCCCTGATGTCCCGCCGCCTGACGCTTGTGCTGTGTTTGCTGACCTGCGCCGTCCTCCTGCTGGCCGGCTGTCACCGTGGGCTGGTCCGGCGGGTCTCCGAACCCGCCGCCAGCCTGCAGCAGGTGTCCGTGGGCGCCGACGGCCAGTGGCAAGTCCAGCTGCGCCTGCAGAACTACAGTTCCATCCCCATGCGCTATGACACGGTCGCATTGGCGGTCACCGCCGGCGGCGTGGAGGCCGGCACCTTGAATGCCTCTCCCGGCTTTTCCATCGGTCCCGAGTCGGCGGACGTGGTGGAGGTGAGGCTCTCGCCCTCGGCCGACGCCAGGATGGCCGTGGCCAATGCCCTGGCCGGCGGCACCGTGCTCGAATACGCGCTCAAGGGCAGCGTCCAGGCCACGCCGGAAGACGAAAAGCAGCGCGACTTCCAGATCGACATGCACAGCACCCTCAGCCCGGCGCCCGGGTTGGCCGGCGTCCTGCGCTGACACGCCGCGAGGAAGGGCGCGTCGCGACCGGCGCGCCGGTTCATCCGGCACGGTCAAACCCACATCCATACGCCATAGTATGCTTCCGGGTCGAAGCGGGCCGGAAAGCGGCCTGCACGCCCCAGAGAGCCTTCGTATGAGCCGCTACCGCGCCCCGCTGAAAGATCTTCGTTTCGCCCTCTACGACGTGCTGGACGTCGAGCCCCTGTTCGCCCGCCTGGGCTTTGCCGACGCCAACGCCGAGCTGGTCGACGCGGTGCTGGAGGAAGCCGGCCGCTTCACCACCACGGTGCTGGCCCCGCTCAACCGCGTCGGCGACGAAGAAGGCTGCGCCCTGGATGCCGCCACCGGCGAGGTCACCACACCGACCGGCTTCAAGCAGGCCTACGCGCAGTTCGCCGAAGGCGGCTGGACCGGCCTGACCGCGGCCACCGAGTTCGGCGGCCAGGGCCTGCCGCATACCGTGGGCGTGCCGCTGGGCGAGATGATCAACGCCGCCAACCTGGCCTGGGGCAATTTCCCGCTGCTCTCGCACGGGGCGATCGAGGCGCTGAAGTTCCACGGCCAGCCCTGGCAGCGGGAGGTGTTCCTCAAACCGCTGGTCGAGGGCCGCTGGACCGGCACCATGTGCCTGACCGAGCCGCACTGCGGCACCGACCTGGGACTGCTGCGCACCCGCGCCGAGCCGCTGGGCGACGACACCTACGCCATCACCGGCACCAAGATCTTCATCACCGCCGGCGAGCACGACCTGGTCGACAACATCGTCCACCTGGTGCTGGCCAAGCTGCCCGATGCCCCGGCCGGGGCCAAGGGCATCTCGCTGTTCGTGGTGCCCAAGTTCCAGGTCGCCCGCGATGGCACGGTCGGCGCGCGCAACACGCTGCGCTGCGGTTCGATCGAGCACAAGATGGGCATCAAGGGCTCGGTGACCTGCGTAATGAATTTCGACGGCGCCCAGGGCTATCTGGTCGGCCAGCCGCACAAGGGCCTGCAGGCCATGTTCACCATGATGAACACCGCACGCCTGGGCGTGGGCCTGCAGGGCATCGGCCTGTCCGAGCGCGCCTACCAGAACGCCCTGGCCTATGCGCGCGAGCGCCTGCAGACCCGTTCGCTGTCCGGGCCCAAGTTCCCCGACAAGCCGGCCGACCCGATCTTCGTCCACCCGGACGTGCGCCGGATGCTGCTGTCGATCAAGGCCCTGACCGAAGGCGCGCGCCTGCTCGCCCTGCACGCCGGCACCCAGGTCGACATCGCCCACCACGCCACCGACCCGGCCGAGCGCGAACGGGCCGACATCCTGGCCGGCTTCCTCACCCCGATCTCCAAGGCCTGCCAGACCGAGTGGAGCATCGAGAACACCTACAACGCGCTGCAGTGCTTCGGCGGCCACGGCTACATCCACGAGCACGGCATGGAGCAGCTGGCCCGCGATGCGCGCATCACCACCCTCTATGAGGGCACCACGGGCATCCAGTCGCTGGACCTGATCGGGCGCAAGACCGCGGCCAGCGGTGCGGCCGGGCTGAAGCTGTTCCTGGGCCTGATCGAGCAGTTCGCCAGCGCGCATGAAAGCGATGCGACCGCCGCCGAGTTCATTGCCCCGCTGCGCGAGAAGGCCGCCGAATGGGGCGCCCTGACCCAGGACGTGCTGCAGCGCGCGGCCACCAACCCCGAGGAACTGGGCGCGGCCAGCACCGACTACCTGTTCTATTCGGGCTACGTGGTGCTGGCCTACTGGTGGGCGCGCAGCGTGGTCGCCGCACAGGCCTCGCAGCAGGATGCGGCGTTCAAGCAGGCCAAGCTGGAAACCGCGCGCTTCTACTACGCCCGCCTGCTGCCGCGCACGCTCGCCCACGCCGCCGCCATCCGCGCCGGCGCCGAGTCGCTGATGGCCATGGACGAGGCGCGTTTCGACGCCTGAGTGCCGCATCGCGGGTCCACCGCGCAAGCGCGGTGGACCCGCCTCAGGGCATCCCTTTGCGTTCGCGGCGGTCCGCTGGGAGGCCATGAGGACGATGCAATGCGCAACGCGGTACACAATTCGTCATCCATCAGGTATAAGCTGTTTTCCCGATGGAAGCAGACACCGCTCAGCTTCATTCGGATGACTCCGGCAACCCGGCCCTGATCGATGGCGCCACGTCGGACGGCGCAGTCGTCGCCGCACTCTCCCCTCTGATCCGCCCCTCTGGCGTGCGCTTCCTGTCATTGGATGCCCACGGTCGGGTGCTGGATTGGATCAATTGGCAGGATGCGACCTGCCTTTACGCGCGCGACGCGGTCGCCTGGACGCTGGGCGACCCCTGCATGACCGTCCGCGGCGGCATGAACCGGCTCACAGGCCAGCAAAGCTTCATCGACCTGCACCCCATCGTCGCCTCGCGCGGGCATGCCCGTGCCGCCGGCCTGTCGCCCACCCCGGCGCTGACCAACCAGGCCCTGTTCGCCCGCGACGACCATCTATGCCTGTACTGCGGACAGTCCTATTCGCGGCAACTGCTCACCCGCGACCATGTGCTGCCGGTCTCCAAGGGTGGCCGTGATGTCTGGGAAAACGTGGTCAGCGCCTGTTTTCACTGCAATTCGCGCAAGGCCAACCGCACGCCGCAGCAGGCCAACATGCCGCTGTTGGCCGTGCCGTACCGTCCCAGCTGGATCGAGCACCTGATCCTGTCCAACCGCAACATCCTGGCCGACCAGATGGCCTTCCTGAAGACCCACCTGCCCAAGCGTTCGCGCCTATCGGCCTGATTGTCGTGCCGGTTCACCGCAACGCGCTCGACCGCGCGTTTCACGCGCCGACCGGTCAGGTGATCGCAGACTGAACCCCTTGCTTGCCCCTCCTTCCCCTGGGGGCGAAAATACGCAGCTGTATCTGTGGCAGCCACGATGATCGACGCCATCCGCTATCCCCGCCTTTCCCGTATCGAAACCCCGGCAGACCTGCGCGGTTTCGACGAGGCAGAGCTCACCGCCATCGCTGACGAACTGCGCGCCTACCTGATCGAATCGGTCGGCAAGAGCGGCGGTCATTTCGCGGCGGGGCTCGGCGTGATCGAGCTGACCGTGGCCCTGCACTATCTCTACGACACCCCGCACGACCGCCTGGTGTGGGACGTCGGCCACCAGACCTATCCGCACAAGATTCTCACCGGGCGTCGCGATGCGATCCATACGGTCAAGCAGGCCGACGGCGTGGCGCCGTTTCCCAAGCGTGAGGAATCCGAGTACGACACCTTTGGCGTCGGCCATTCCTCCACCTCGATCTCCGCGGCGCTGGGCATGTCGATCGCCAACGCCCACATGGGCAATGGCCGCCGGACCGTGGCGGTGATCGGCGACGGCGCGATGACCGCGGGCATGGCCTTCGAGGCGCTCAACCATGCCGGTGGCATGGAGCAGGATCCGGACATCCTGGTGGTCCTCAACGACAACCAGATGTCCATCTCCGAGAACGTCGGCGCGCTGACCCAGCTGCTGGGCCGGATGAGTTCGTCCCGGACCCTGAACGCCTTGCGCGAAGGCGGCAAGAAGCTGCTCGGCGACAAGCGCAAGCCGCCGGCACGCTTCATGCGGCGCTGGGAAGAGCACTGGAAGGGCATGTTCGTGCCGTCCACGCTGTTCGAGCAGATGGGCTTTCATTACACCGGCCCGATCGACGGCCACGACGTACCGGCGCTGGTCAGCGCCCTGAAGACCCTCAAGGGCCTCAAGGGCCCGCAGCTACTGCACGTCATTACCACCAAGGGCAAAGGGTACGAACTGGCCGAAGGCGACCAGATCGGCTACCACGCCGTGGGGCCGTTCGACCCGGACAAGGGCCTGGTACCCAAGGCCGCCGGCGGGACCAGGAAGCCCACTTATACCGACGTCTTCAGCGACTGGCTGTGCGACATGGCCGCCGCGGACCCGCTCCTGATGGGCATCACCCCGGCGATGCGCGAGGGCTCGGGCCTGGTGCGCTTTTCCAAGGAGTTCCCGGACCGCTACTTCGACGTGGCGATTGCCGAACAGCACGCGGTCACGCTGGCGGCGGGCATGGCCTGTGACGGCGCCAAACCGGTGGTGGCCATCTACTCCACGTTCCTGCAGCGTGCCTACGACCAGTTGGTGCATGACGTGGCCATCCAGGACCTGGACGTGCTGTTCGCGATCGATCGCGGCGGCGTGGTCGGTCCGGACGGCGCCACGCATGCCGGCAACCTGGACCTGAGCTTCCTGCGCTGCGTGCCCAACATGGTGGTGATGGCCCCCGCCGACGAGAACGAATGCCGCCAGATGCTGTCCACCGGTTTCAGGCACCAGGGCCCGGCAGCGGTGCGCTACCCGCGCGGCAGCGGTCCTGGCGTCAGCATCGAGGCGAGCCTGGACACCTTGCCGCTGGGCAAGGCGCAGGTCCGGCATCGTGGGCGGCAGGTGGCGTTGCTGGCGTTCGGCGCCACCGTGCCCGCCGCCGAGCAGGTCGGCCGCGAACTGGGCCTGACGGTGGTCAACATGCGTTTCATCAAGCCGCTGGACCGCGCCTTGGTGCTTGAGCTGGCCCGCGGTCACGACGGCCTGGTGACGCTGGAAGACAACGTGGTGGCCGGTGGCGCCGGTTCGGGCGTGGCCGAGTTGCTCAATGCCGAGGCCCTGGCCGTACCGATCCTGCACCTGGGCCTGCCCGATGCATTCCAACATCACGCCAGCCGCGAGCAGCTGCTGGCAGAAGCCGGGCTCGACGCGAGCGGCATCCGCAGCGCGGTCCTGAAGCGCTGGCCGCAGCTGCAGTCGGGTCAGGCCGCGCCCCTGTCGGCGGCAAGATGATCCGTTGTGGCAACGCAGCTTCCGGGAGGTCGTCGCGCGGGTAAGGTCATGCGCTCCTCGCATCGGAGCCCATCGCGTTGACCGCCTCCTCCACGCTTCCGTATGCCGGCGCGCAGGTCTTCATCCTGCATGGTTATCTCGCCTCGCCCGGCGACCACTGGTTCCCGTGGCTGCGCGACGCCCTGCAGGCGCAAGGCGCCCAGGTCATCGTGCTGGCGCCACCCGAACCTGCTGCACCGGAGCCTGCCCGCTGGGACGCCTACCTCCAACAAGCGTTGCCGCCTCTCGGCCCGAACACCCTGCTGATCGCGCATAGCCTGGGAGGCATCGCGCTGCTACGTCACCTCCAGCACCAGCCGACCGAAGCCCCCCTTGGTGCCCTGCTGCTGGTATCCGGCTTCGATACCGCACTGCCGGGCCTCCCCCAACTCGATGCCTTTATCAACATTTCCCTGGATTACGCCCGTCTGCAGACCTTGGCACCAAGGCGTGCCCTGCTGGCCGCAGCGGATGACGCAATCGTACCCGCCTCCCTGAGCGTCGCGCTGGCCGAGCGCCTGGACGCCCCGATCACCGTATTACCAAACGGTGGGCACTTCCTGGGCAGCGAGGGCGTGCTGGAACTTCCCGCGGCGAAGTCGCTGCTCGACCAGCTGCGCGGTCCGCACGGCGGATCTGGCTGGCCTCAGTACTCGCCGGGCGCTTGCACGGTGTAGCCCTTGGCGCGCAGCGCGTCCATCAGATTGCCCTTGCGCAGCACCAGGCCCATGGGCAGCAAGGCGATCGTGCTGGAGTTGTGGGCCAGCGCGGACTCGGCCTTTTCCAGCCAGAGCTGGAGCGAGCGCTCACGCAGGTCATTGAGACCCAGTTTGCGGGCGATGGCGCTTTCGCCGATGGCCGTCTGACACACGGCGTACTGGCTGGCCTGCGGCGCCACGCGCAATGCCTCCACATCCCCCATCGCCCATGCATTGGCCTGCAGACGCATCGCATCGATTTCATGCTCCAGGACATCCAGCGTCCTGGCAAAGCAGGTCCGATCCTCCAGGCCGGTGCGCTGGAACTCATTGATGGCCGCCTTCGGGTCCTCCAGCTTGACCGTGCTCACCACCGGGGTGATTTTCAAATCCGCGCGCTTGGCGAGCTTTTCCACGCGGTCGGCCACGACGTTGTCGGTGCTCAAGCCCGAGCGACGCATCGCATCCTTGTAGAGCTCGAGCGCGGCGAAGATCGGACGCCGCCGCTCGACGCTCTGATCGCCGCCCATGTAGCGCGCCTTGAGGAAACGCCACCGCGCATATTCACTGGCCGGCACCACGTCCTGCAGCTGTTTGCCATCGGGATTCTTGATCGCCTTGAACAGCGCCGGCAGCAGAAACAGGTTGCGGAACATGCCCCGGCCCGTGTCCAGCGACATGGTCGGCGGGAGCAGCAACTCCTGCGACTGGTCGATGGCCGCTTCGACCTCACGCGATTGCCAGTCCATGCGTTTGGGCAGCGGCGTCAGCGTGCCCAGGACCCACAGCACATGGCCATCCGGTGCTGTCACTTTCCACAGGCCCGGCCCGGGTTGCACCCCCGACACGATCATCGGCGCCATGTCGGTAATGGGCACAGGCTCCGCCTGCGTCGGCGAAGCGGTGGCCGGTACCTGTTGCGCGCGAGCCAGCGTTGCCAGTGCGCAGCCCACCAATCCCACCAGCAGCAGCCATCGACGCATCCCGTCCCCCATTGAAATCCCCGGCTCAGGCGTCCTCGCCGACGCCAAGCGCCTGCAATCGCACCCCCACCTCCGGCGCCTGCTCCAGCAGGGCAAATCCCTCCCAGGTGAAGCCCGGTGCCACGACACAGCCGACCTGGGCGAACGCGGAGGACGTCCAGGCGCGCTGCCATTGCCCGGCAGGCACGACCGCCATGGCGACATGGCCCTCCGATGCGGGCCCCAGCTCCACCGTTCGCAAGGTCCCATCGACCACGTCGAACTGCTGCAGGCAGAGCGCGCCGCCGGCCTGCCAGTGCCACAGCTCGTCGGCATCCACCCGGTGCCACCGACTGTGCTCGCCCTGCTTGAGCAGGAAAGTGATGGCGGTCATCGCCGGCCGAAGCGGGCCTCCTGGCGCGGCCACGACGCGTTCGGACGCGTGTACGCGCCGGTAGTGCCCGCCTTCCGGATGCGGCGCCAGTTGCAATGTGTGGATGCGTTGATCGGCCTCACCTGTCATGGCGCCATCGTAGCAAGCAGGTCGCACGTGCCGCAGGCGTGCCGCACTCGCACCGAAAGCAGAGGCGTGGTTCTCTGCGCTACAGGAGGAGGCTTGTCGATCTCGCTCAAGGCAGCACAGATGGACCCGACCTTCAGACTGCCTTCGAGCCTGACCGACTCCAAGGACGTTCTCGCCCCTGGGGGGCCAACTCGCCGACGTCCCACGGCTGATTGGATCCTTTGTCCTGCCGGTAGCGCCACTTTACATGGGACGACACGGCGGTCCTTCGGAGCCCCCATCCCTCGAGCGCCAACCCTTACAGCGGCGATCATGCGCGCCGTAATGGGCATGGCGCCGTCGTGGGCGCCCTGCCGTGAGACCGTTTAGACCGTGCCCACCGGCAGGCAGGTCCCGACTGAGCGGACCACGTCAGCCCGCACGCTCGGCCTGAACAGCCCGGCGCTGCGCGCGCAGACACACGCCGAAGAACGTAAACAAGTCGATGCTGTAACGCTTGAGCAGGCGGCGCGGCTCATGCAACAGGCGGAAGGCCCACTCCATGTGAATCCGCTGCACCCAAGCCGGCGCGCGCCTGGCGTTGCCGGACAGAAAGTCCAGGAGCGCCCCCACACCAAAGGCGAGCGGCACGTCCAGCGAGGCGCGATGCTCAAGGATCCAGCGCTCCTGCAGTGGATTGCCCAGGGCCACCAACAGCATGTCTGGACGCGCCTGATTAATGGTGTCCACCAGATGCGTGCCCTGCGCCCGCATCTGGCCATAGCCATCGCAGACGCCGACCACCTGCTGGCCATAGCGTTCGGCCAGGGTCTTAGCCGCTGCATCGGCAATGCCGGGCTTGGCACCCAGCAGGAAGAACCGGAGCGGGCGGTGGCTGCGCTGACAGAGCGAGGGGATCAGGTCGGTCCCGTTGAGGTTCTCGCGAAACCGGCGGCGGTGCACCATCATCGCCGCCAGGTCCAGGCCAATGCCGTCGTTGACGATGGTCACCCCCGGCGCGTCCAGGACCTCGCGCAGTCCGCGGCACTCCACCACGAAATTGGTGTTGGCGAAGAACACGCACTGCCGGCCTCCCGACTCCAGCATCTCCAGCAATCTCCGGCTGAAGGTCTCCAGGTCCGTGCTGAGGATCGGATAGCCCCCTAGCGGCACGTATTCGCCCTCGAACCGAGCGTGCAGGGAGATCGGATCCGGGGTAGCCACTGCGTTACCAGAGGTCATACGGGAACACATCCATCAAACCCTGTTGGATCCGAGCCAGATCGAACGCGTCGTTGCCCCCGATGTCCAGGCACTCCTCGACCGAGTTGCCCGACCGCCAGCTCATCCGCCCGGTGCCTGCGTAGTAATCGTCATACTTGAACCGATCCTCGCCGTTGCCCCAGTCCAGATAGACGGCCGGGATGCCGTAGGCCTCGGCCAGGATCACGCCGTGCAACGAGCTGCTCACGATGCGCTCGGCCCCAAGCAACTGGCGGACGAACGCGGCCGGCTCGATGCGGGGCGAGATCAGCTTGTCCGCGTAGTCGGCGTACTTTTCGATGGGCTCATTGAAGTGCGGCACGATCGCGTAAGGGCGCTGAGTCTCCGGCATGAGCAAGCGCTTCTCGAAGAAGCGAGGGGTCAGCAGCGCGGGATCGCCGTAGACCTCCGGAACTTCCAGCCCGCGACGCCGCAGGTATTCACGGGTCAACGGACCGCGCACCGCGCGAATATCGAGCTGGCTGTAACGATGCGCCGAATCCGGGATCTTGCCATTGATCCCGCTCCCCCACACGACATTGCCATCCTCCGCAAAGTGCAACACCGAACCGATGCACAGCAGGCGCGGGGTCCCGGGACGCTTGGCCAACAGGTTGGTGTCCCGCAATGCGAGCACCTGCTGCACCAGCACCTTGGAAAGATGGTCGCCAACATTGACTGAGCCATCCTTGGGCTGCCACCAGAACAGCGCCTTGCGCTCGCGGCGCTCAACAAGATTTTCAAGAAAAGTCACATCACACTCCTAGGGGCAAGGCGCGCCTTCAACCGTCCGGACACCTCCCCTGCAAGGCCCGGCCATTGCGCCTGCAGCGCAGACGCGCCAATGGTCAAGATTCGACGCGGATCTCCGGATAGCGCTCCGGCTCCAGCAGACGATCGGTGGTCTGCGGCCAGTCCAGGCATTCCCGATGGCGCACATGCGGCGCATTGAGAGCCGACTCGATCGCGCTTCGGATCGAGGCCTCGTCACCGGGGGTGTAGCCGAAACGGGAGGCGTAGGTCCCGACCACGGCATGCGGACAGACCGCAGGCAACCCAAAGAAATCGTACTGCAGCAACTTCATCGAGCTATCGGCCAGGTAGGCCGGCACCTGCTCCGATGCATAGGGGGCAATGCCGAAACGCGCGTGCTTCATGTAGCGCACCACGTCGGCATGCTTCATTTCGCCGTAGACGATGACGTTATCGGCATAGTCCGGGTGCCGACCCTGGCCGGAGCCGATCACATGGAAGGTCACCTGCGGGAACGCATGGCTGGCGTGGGCGATGAAGGCCGGGTCGAACAACATCGAGCCCACCGACACGGCATGGATGCCTTCCTCGTCGTAGGGATTCGGATCGCCCATCTCATCGAGCTTGGGATCCACGCCGTGGCCGACGTGATAGACGTTGTGCTGGCTGTTGATCTCATCGGCCATGACCGGCGAGACCAACGCAATCGAGTCCAGCATCCCGCAGACATCATCGAATTCGCGCGAGATGAACTCAGCGACCTCGATGGTGCTCAGGCCATCGGAGGCGCGATAGACCAAGCGTGCGTCGGGATTGAGTCGCTTGGCCAGGCGAATGAACGCCACCGCCGTGCCGCTTTCGACCACGATGACGTCCGCTTCGCGGATCCACTGCTCCAGCACCGCCGGCGGGTTGGACGCATACATGCGAAACATCGCATTCTCAACCGGACGCAACCAGGCGCGCCGCGTATTGAAGGGGTGGACGAAGGTCCGCCACAGATAGCACTCCACGCCCTTGTGCGTGACGACCTGGTTCGAGGTGGCGTCCAGCGGCAGGCGCATGTCTTTCTTCATCCTGGAAAGACGGCTGTAGCGCAATGAGAAGAAGCGCGTGGGGCCGCGCTTGGCCAGTTCATCTGTAATGAAATGGATGTTGGCGCGACGCGGCGTCCGGTAATCGTGCGCGGATAGCACCAGATAGCGCTGCTGGGGACGCGATACGGGCTGCACGGGCGGCGCAGGTCGCTCGATCGCGTCAGCTTCGAGGTCAGAGACCGACATAATTCCTCCTGGAGAGGAGTAACACGTGGGGGAGGCGTGAAACGATCTGTTGCTCGGTACGGCCCTGATCATCCAACAGCTTACGCACGAGCGATACGACACGCGCGCCGAATCCGGCCTTCGGCGCGATGCAGAGCTCTTCTGTCCCGAACATCTGCATGAGACCTTCCACTTTGCCCTGTGTAGCCAAAGTGATTGCGGGCGTACCGCCTGACAGCGAGAGGATGGCCAGATGCATGCGTCCGGTGATGACCAAGCGCGCGTGTTGTGCGATGCAGCGTACTTGTTCCGGCGTCAGCAGTTCGTTGACGCGCATCACACCAGGATCCGTCACGCGTGCGTGCAGCGCTTCCAGTTCACGCTTGTCATCGCCGCTGGGACGGGAAACGTGGGGAAGCAGGACCACCCGCAGCCCCCGATCAAGCAGCGTACGGACGACGGCTTCATATTCATCACATTGATCAACGCCAGCGGCCACGAGCGCGCTGGCATTGACCAGCGCGTAGGCGCCACCTTGGGCGAAAGCCTGAATACGGCGCAAGGTTTTCCCTTCCTCCTGTCTGGATGCGGCAAATACCGTATCCATTACGTCCTGGACGTTTTCCAGCCCGGCTTCACGCGCACGCGACGCGGAAATCGGATCCCGCAAAAACAGTCGCACGCCATTACGCGACGCTTCGCGCAGGGCCACCGATGCGAGTGGATGCGGCGCGCCGTTCCAGCTGAAGCCAAGGACCCGCGTGTCAATCCCAGCAGACGCCGACCAGGACGCGAGATTGGCGCGATGCATCGAGGCCATGGCGTTGTAGGCACCGTCCATGATGTCCGCGCCGATGATGGACAGTGACCTGGCACCGCGGAGCACTTGCGCGAAGCGCACTACGTCGCGCAAATGCATCAAGCCGCCCCCATACACCAGATGCTCCAACTCGATGCAGTCCACACGTTCGCCAGCGATCGGCTGCTGGACAGCGGCGTCGCCACGCCTGACCACCATCACCACCGGGCCGGCGACATTTTCCAGGTATGCATTGATCATGGCTTGGTCGCCGATGTTGCCACCACCAGGCGGGGCCAGCAGTACATGCGGACCGGTGCCTTGCCGGGGCGCCACCCAGCGGAACATTGCACGACCGGCGCGCCGCAGGAAGCCGGGATGACGACCACGCGAGAAGAGTCGCTCCGCGTAATAGCCGAAGCGCTTGCTGTTGTTCTGGTTCAAGACACGTCTCCAGTTCGGGGGATGCACGCGCAGCATCCGGGTAACGGTTCGCGTGGCAGCTGGTGAGACGTTCAAAATCGAACGAGCAGAGCTTAAGGGGCGGCAACCGGGCCGCTTGAATTACTTGCGACGACGGAGAAGATCCCGGCTATTCAGGATGGTCATGACGTCGCGGCGGAAGGCCGGCCACACCAGGCAGACCACGCCAAAGGCCAGCATGATCGTCGGCAGGCCGACGACCAGTTCCATGACCGGTGTACTGGCGAAATGATGGGAAGCGGACCAGGACGCGACGGCGCAGACACCGTAGCCAATGATGGCGCGTAGTCCGTTGTTGAACATCGCCATGCCGGGCGCCTTGCCGGCGCGTGTGACCCAGATCACCGAGATTGGCCATGTCAATGCCAAACCCGTGGAGTAGCCCACGGCGACGCCCAATGCACCCCAGTGCACGCCTGCGAAAATGCAGCAGATGGTCAGCACCCGGACCAGCACCGAGTAGGTCAGCTGCTCGCGCGTGAGCCCCAGCGACAAGAACACCCAGTAGGCCGCATAGGCCACCACCTGGAAGATTCCCCCAAGGGTCAGGATCTGGAAGATGGGGACAGCGGGCTGCCACTTCTGACCAAGGAACAGAATGATCAGCGGCGAGGCCTGAGCGCAGGCAAAGGAGAAAATGGCGACGATCACATGGATCATCACCGTCTGCCCACGCAGCAGAAAGGCCGCATAGCGCGACGGCTCGTCCTGAAGTTTGGAAAGCACGGGCAGCGCGACGGTCGTCGCCGGGGCGTTGATCTGATTCAACGGCATCATCAGCAACTGGAACGCGCGGTTGTACAAGCCAAGGGCTTCGGCACCGATGCGATAGCCGATCACGACCTGCCCGATGTTCTGGCTGACATAGCCCAGCATCTGCGCCGCCATCAGGTGGCCGCCGAATGTGAGAAAGCTGCGCATGGGCACGCCACGATGCGGCCGCCCCGGAAGCCACCTGGACGCAATGGCGGAGACCAACAGCCCGATGAACGCACCCACGACCTGCTGGATGACCAGTGCCCAATACCCCAAGCCGTAGAGCGCGGCACACACGCCGGCGATCAGGCCCAGACTCTGGCCGCCGACATCGCTCATGGCCAGACGACCGAACTGCAGGCCACGACTCAAGTGGGCCCGATATTGGGTGTTCATCCCGCTGAGCAGGAAGGTCACCGACATGACCTGTGCGACGGCGATCAGGCGTGGCTCGTGATAGAAGCGCGCAATCGCGCCCGCGCCGGCAAACACCGTCAGACCCAGGATCAGCCCGATCCCGCTGTTGAGCCAGAACAGGTTGTCGCGCTGCGCCTTGGAAAGGGATTTGGCCTGGATGGCCGCCGAGGACAGACCGAAATCGCGCAAGATCTCGCAGATCCCGACCAGGGCGGTCACCATCGCCATCAAGCCGTAATCTTCCGGACTCAGAAGGCGTGCCAGCAGGATGATCCCGCCAAACTGCACCACCATGCGAGCGCCCTGCCCCAGCATGGTCTTGGCCGCACCAGCAGCCGCCCGGGAGCCTAACCCCGAGGTCGATCCCGGAGGCCCGTCTTGCGCCGTCGCTGACATGACCTCAACGCCCCTTGCTTGCAATGACGCGCCGGCGTTCCATGCCACTGTTGCGACCGCGTGCACGGCGTGCACGGATTGCAGCAGCATACGTCCGATAGTGTTGTTGCCCCGCGCGTAGCCACTCACGGCGGGACAGGTCGGGCCGGCTTTCGCCACCACCCAATGCGCGCGCGCGGCGCAGTCCTTCTTCAACCACTTCCGGGCTCAGCTCACCGTCGTACATCAAGACCCAACCTTCGCCAACTTCCGCCGAAACCGCCTCATTGTTGCCCGTGCGCGGCACGAGGACGGGCCGCGACAGCGACAACGCAAGTAGCAGCGTGCCGGAATTGTGCATCTCTCGATAGGGCAGGACCACCAATTCCGCTTCAGCGACCTCCCGCGCCAGGGTGGCATCGTCGACATACTGCAGCAGGGCGCTCACCCTGGCATCCGCATCGCACTTGCGTTCCACCAACTCGCGCATCGCCGCGTCGGAAGGATTTCCCACGATCCGCAGGGCGAGCCCCGGGTCGGCGAGTCCTGCCATGACATCAAGCAGCACCTCGACCCCCTTGTAGGGACGAATCAGGCCGAAGTGAAGCAATCTTCCCGGCACCGGGCGAAGCGACTGCGCACCAAACCAGTCCCGGTAATGGCCGTGGAGCACCGTGTCGGTCGCGGGCAGGCGCGCCTCGGTCGTTGCATTGATCCGGATCCAGCGCACCACAAGGCGATCCATCCACCTGAGCAGCACCGATTCGATGATCCCACCACGCTCATGGGGTTCAAGATTGTGCAGCGTCCTCACCACTGGCGTGCGCATCAACGTCCAGCGCAGCAACAAGAGTGCGACCGCCGCCTGCCTCAGCAGGCGCCCCAACGCACTGGAATGGCGCATCGTATATTCAGGCCAATGCAGGTGGACGACGTCGTAGCGGGTCAGCAAAGCCCGACGCAGCGACCAGAATCGGACCCGCACCATCGGTTCAAGCGCGCGCAACAGCTGGATCAGGTAGGGATTGGTCTTGGGCGTGGGCGCATTGAACTGCTGGAGCACCGTGAGTACCGGACGCGCTCCCAGGCCCACGCCAACGTTCGCCTCAGTGGAGCTCAAGCCCGGCCTCCCGCGCCAAGCGCCGCGTGGTACTCGTCGACGTAGCGTCCGACCACATGCCGCCAGTCGTACCGCTGCACATATTGCATGGCGTCCTGGCGGCGACGAATGAAGGTTTCATCATCGATCCCGACGTAGGCCTGCACGACATCTGCGCTGGTGCCCGCGTCTGAAGGGTTCACGATCACACCCAATCCAGACTCGTCGACAAGACGAACAAAGGGCGGGATCGAACTCAGGATCGGAATCAAACCGGCGCTCATGGCCTCCACGGGCGCGATTCCAAACCCTTCATGCCGGGAAAGGCACACGAAGTACTGCGCCTTTTCGATGAGCCCCCCCAATTCGTCCTCTGAAGGGGAAACCGAAATATCGACATGGCCCTTCAGGCCCCGCGCGTCGATCTCGCGCTCGAGGTCCGCGCGCGTCAGGTCGTACTCACGACCCGCAATGATCAAGCGCCATTCCGGATTGCGCGAACGCAGCGCGCCGAACAGGTCCAGCGTATCGATCAGCCCCTTGTTGACGGACCAACGACCAAAATAGATCAGCGTCCGCCCGTTCTGGCCGCTGCCGCGACCAGAGAACTTGGTGACATCGACACCGTTTTCGATCACCCGCAGGCGCTCGGGCGCGACAACCTTGGAAAAGACCGCCCCATCGTTCTCGCTCGTCGCGATCACACGCTGATAGGCGCGTGCCGAAGCCCGCGTGATGCTTCCGAACCAGAGCTGCTTTAACCTTGACGCATAGGCGGTATGGAAAAAGCCACCGTGCGTTGAAACCAACAGCGGCTTACGATGCACCAACCGGGTGGCCGCAAGGTAGTCGTAGAAGAAGTCGATGCCATGGACATGGACGACGTCCGCCGACTTGATCGCCTGAAGCACGCCACGCGTAATGGGATAGCGACTGGATCCAGACCAGGACAGGCGCTTGACTGGAATATCGCGGTGAACCTCTTCCGCCGGCAGCGCGAGCTCGGGCTGACTGAACACACGATCGAGTGTCACCACTTCGACCGCATCGCCGCTCGCCTCACGATGATGCTTGGCCACGTTGAGGACCACGTCCTCCATCCCGCCAACCGATGGATGGAACTGCCGCACGACATGCACAACTTTCACGAAACAACCCCATCTGCCGCGCTGCGAGAAGAGCGCACTCGCCTTCCGAACGGCCCCGCGCCAGCGACCCAAGGCACATCGCGCAACTGCCACATCGCGCCGCATACGAACCACCACAATGCGGCGGACTTGACGGAAAACAGGCTATTGGAGACAAGGAGACTGGTCGAGAACGCCAGCATGAAGAAGTTCTTGAACGCCTGGCCGTCCTGCGTGGGCATTTCCAGGCCAAATGCAAAAGCCAGCAGAAAAGCTCCCACGACCATGATCGACTGCGACGCAACGAAATACGCAATGCCACTGTCGAAATACGTGTAAGGCACGTCGAAGTTGAGGCCAAGCCACGCCTCGGCCGGCATCTCTCGCAAGGCATGCACGGTCAGATAGATGCGCCCCAGCGTGGTGTCCTCGTAGGCGGACACCCGTGTGATCCACACCAGCAGCATCGCCCCCAGGACGGTCAGGGGCATGATCAGAAACGAGAGGCGTTGATCCATCCGACGAAGCAAAGGCGCCCCCATCAACAGGAGAATGCTGGTTCCGGCCGCCAGCCGCCCATCTGAGGCAACGACAAGGAACAGCAGCAGCAGACCGCAAAGCGCGAGCTGAGCAGGCCGATAGGATCTCCAGAACACCAGCACGATCGCGCAGAAGAACACGATGAAGTTACCGGTCGTCACCGGCTCGACGAAAATCGAGGAAGCACGCGGCAGATCGCTGCCCGGCAGGAAGTTGCGCTCGCCAGGGCGCGTCGCGCTGACGAACAGATTACTGTCCTGGTTCCAGAAGCCGCTCGCATCCGCGCCACGCGTGTTCACGTAGTAGCTCTTGGGATTGACGACGTTGCCGTACAGATCGGGGGCCGTCAGTTCCACGGCGCCAATCAGACTGACGATGATCGCCATGCGCAGGAACAGACGCGGCAACGAGCCGCCGTAGCTGGTACCGAGCACGAGGAACGCGAACGGGATCAGCGCATCGCGGATGAACTTGGCATCGACATGCCATTCCATCAGGTAGCGAAACAGCATGACCGCGGCGACCAAACCAATCCCGGACAGGATCGCCACGATCTTTTGGCGCTCCATGGTCCAGATGCCGATACCGAAACAACTGGCGTAGATCAGAAACTCCGCCGCGTAGGTCATCGCTGGCGAAATCGAGACCAGCTGCGCATTCACAATCGCGAGAACGAAGTTGTAACCGACCGAGAACAGCAGCAGCAACTCGATGAAAAGATCCCGCAGCGGATGTGCGACCGCGCGGGCTTCCGGGCCAGGCTCGGAGACCACGTGATGAGGTACAGCAGCCATGGGGTCAGTACGCGGTCTTCTGGCCAAGCACGCGGAACGCCGTCAGCACGATGATCTTGCAGTCCAGCCACAACGACCAGCGGCGAATGTAATCAAGGTCGTACTGCACACGCTTCTTCATGGTCCGAAGCTCAGGCGTCTCGCCACGGAAGCCATTTACCTGCGCCCAGCCGGTGATGCCGGGCTTGACGTAGTGGCGTTGCATGTAGTGATTGATGAGCTTCTCGTAGTGAGTGTTGTGCTGCGCCGCATGCGGGCGCGGCCCCACGATGGACATGCTGCCGCCAAGCACGTTGAAGATCTGCGGAAGCTCGTCAAGGCTGGTACGCCGCAAGAACCCACCGAAACGGGTGATGCGTGCATCGCCCTTGGTGGCCTGCTTCACTTCGACCGCCCCTTCCTGCTGCACGTACATCGAGCGGAACTTGAGCATGTAGAACTCGCGGCCGCCAAGGCCGTTGCGCTTCTGGCGGAAGAACACCGGGCCGGGGGAGCTCAGCTTCACGCCAATGGCGATCGCGAGCAGCAGGGGCCATAGCACCGCGAGCGCGGCGATGGCGACAAACTTGTCCTGCAGCGACTTGGCCACGACGAAATAGTTGTCGCGATCGACGCCGCCCTGGCGCAGATTGATCACCGGCACGTTCCCGATCTGCTCGCCCTGCTGGTTCAGCATGCCGAAGTCGAACAGGTCGGGCACGAGCTTGACCGTGATCGGGAACCGGTCGAGCACCTGGAGCAACGCCTTGATCCGGTCGCGATCGCCAAGCGGCATGGAAATCCATACCTGCTCGATGGTGTTCTGCTGCAGGTACCGCTCAAGCTCCTCTGGGGCGGAGATGCCCAGACACGGAAGCTGGCTGGACGCCGCGCTGGGCACCATGTCGTAACGGCTCTGGAAGTAACCCACCATCTGCAGACCGACCCAGTTGTTTCGGGCCAGATATTTCTGCAGACGGAAGACAGGGGTACGCAAGCCAATGACCACGACGCGCTGCACGTCCATGCCATTGCTTCGCAGCACATTGAGGCCGTTGCGGAGCGCTGTCCGGGAGAGGACCAGTGCCACAAACCCGGTGAGATACCAGGTGCCGACCCAGGCGCGGGAGACGAACTGCCCCATTTGGACGATCAGGGCATGCACGGCGAAGAGCGCAAACACGCCCGTCCATGCCATCCCCAGAACCAGGATCTCGCGCCCCAGCCCACGGCCGCGCCAACTGCGGTACAGCGGGAAGGCACTGAAACAGATCACTGCATACAGCAGCGTGGTTCCAATCACCATTCTGTAGCCTGCCGCCGGCAGCCAGGTGTCGAATCGCAGGCGATAGGCAACCAGGGCCGCCGCGATGACGACCAGGATGTCAGAGACCCGCAGCACCACGTCAGCTGCTGCAGAGTACTTCGTAAGCAAGCGCGGCGACGAGGTGGTGTAAGCACCGCCGCTCAAATCAGCCAAGAGCATGGCGTTCTCCGTTTATCCAATTCCGGCACGGCGCGGGGGATCGCCAATACCGATACAAGACGTCGAAATCGCCCGCCTCCGGCCGCTGCAGGTGCGTGAATCCACCTGCCCCTTGGCCGTTGACGGTACCTTTTAAGTACCACTCGAGAGTGCTGTCCCATCTACCGCACGGCAATAGTCGCACAGTTGGAGCGTGGTGCGACGCAACACTCTCATGAAAGACGTCAGCATTCTGTGTAGTGGTGCACGTTCGTGGCGAAGGATTCACGCTGAGGTCGGCAGCGTGAATCCGTTGCACCTACCCCCGGGACGCACGCCTCATCGAGCTGACCAAATGCAATACCAATGCAATGACCAATCCAAGGAAGAAGCCAAACACAATGCCCAGTGCGAGATTGACTGGCAGACGGGGCGAGTACGGGGATCCCGGGATCTCGGCCGGATCGATGACCGAGATATTGTTGGCCCCGACATTCCCTGCCACGCCAATTTCCTTGAAGCGCTGCAACAGCGCGTCGTAGATCTGGCGATTGGTGTCCACGTCCCGCTTGAGCATGTTGTAACGGATGCTTCGCTCCTGCAGGTCCAGCTGATCGTGCTTGAGCGAATTGATCTGCTGTTCGGTCAACTGTTCCTGCTGCGCCGCTGCATCATATTGCGACTTCAAAGACGCCCGGATGACGCCGATCTCCTGCTGAATCTGACGGCGTCCGGCTTCGATGCGTCCCTTGAGGCGCATCATTTCCGGATAGTCCGGCTTGTAGGTCGCCAGCTTCTGGTTGTACTCGCTTTCCATGTCCACCTGCGCTTCGCGCAGACGCTGGATCAGCGGACTGGAGACCACCTGGGGCAGATTCAGCCCATTCCCGCCCCGCGCCTCGTTCCAGGCGGCTTCGGCCTGGATCTTCGCGGTCTGGGATGCGGCCAGCATGCCATTGAGTCCGCTCAGGTTCTGCGCTGGCAGCGAAGGCTGGTCGTCGCCCACCGACACGATCTGCTGATCACCCGAGTAATCAACCAGTGCGCGCTCAGACTCTTCCACCTTGCCGCGAAGCTGGTCAAGACGCTCTGACAGGTATTTGACCGCGAAGGTCGACGCATCCAGCTGCCGCTGCAGATTGTCCGCGATGAAGGTGCTGGCATATGCGTTGGCAACCTGCGCGGACAGGGCCGGGTCGGGCGAACTGAAGTGCACCTTGGCCAGACGCGAGTTGCGAACCGGCTCCACTTCCAACCCGGCCAGCACATCGGCAGTCAGTGCGCGCTCGACGGCCTCCTGCTGCCGCTTCTGGACCGAGGCTTGGTCACCCTCCGCGCCCGCCGCGGCGTTTTCCGCCGCCTTCTGGGCGATGTCCTTGTAGGCCGGGTGATCCGCCAGATGGGTCTTGCGGATCACTTCCTGGGCCAGCGTGCGACTACGAAGCAGTTCGTACTGCGTCTCGTAGAAGTCGCGATCCATCGGCGACTCCGCGGGCATCAGGTTTTCGATGTTGACCACGTTCATCGCATCGCGATTGATCTGCAACGTCGTGGTCGCCCGGTATTGCGGCGTGGTGAGCAGGGTCCCGACCAGGACGGCGGCGGCCACCAGGATCGTGATCCCGGCAATGAGCCAGCGTCGAGAAACGATGGCGTGCCAGTACTCGGCAAGCGTCACGTCGGCATGTTTGGCGTGGCTGTGCACGGGGCTGTGATCGGCGCTACTCATCGATAAGCCCTGAAGACCATGACAAAGGGAGTGAGCTCCAGGACGGTACGCAGGAGCAGGCGTGCATCGGAACGGTAGACCACGACGATGTCACCGCCATAAATCTCCGGATCGGGGTCTTTCCCCTTCTCGATCTCTGTCAAATCGAAGCGCGCGATCATCTTCTGACCATCGATCTGGCGGAACACCACCACGTTCTGGCGGCTGGCCAGGTCGCTGACGCCCTGCGCCTCGGCCAGTGCCTGCTGCAGCGTCAGTTGGGTCGCACCATTGAGCGGATAGTTGCCAGGCTTGGAAACCGCGCCGGAGACCGTCACGCGCTGACTGGTGAACTCTTGGATCAGCACCGATACCTGGGGATCCTGCAGGAACTTGCTGCCGTAGCGCCGGGTGATCTCCGCCTCCAGCTCGCTACGGGTCAGGCCTGCCGCCTTGATGTTGCCGATCAGGGGCAAGGAAATCATGCCTTCGTTATCGACGCGGACCTGGCGCTCGAGATCCTCGATCTGGAAGACCTGGATCTGGATCAGGTCACCGGCACCGATACGGTATTCCGGCGTTTCCTTGATTTCGCCCAACGGATCAGGCGCGGGCAATGAGGACTGCATGCCGCGCGTTGCACTGCAACTGGTGAGAAACACCAGGCACATCAACGCGAGCCATACGAATGGACTTTTGGAGGAAGAGGCTAGGGCCATGAAGGTTGGTCTTTACCTTGTGAGTAAGGGGAGCCCGCGTCGCCTGCGGGTCGTACCAGCGCAGGCGGAGCGCATTGCGAGGAGGTGTGCAAGCGTCACCGGACTTGAGAAAAGCATCCGCAGGCCCAAGGTGAACACGGTCTACGATTGACTATGGCACAGCGGTCAGAAGGCCTCCAGACTTCAAACAAAATGAATTCATGTGACTTACATCACGCAAGTTCAGGAAAAGAACGGACAGCGTGAGGCCGTCGATTCTCCGGAAAGCTTGCAATGATGCTGCTTTGCACCAATTTTTAAACGCCGGGCACCCACGTATCCGGCCAGCGGTTCCTGACCACAATCGTGAACACGGGAAGGCGCAACGGTTACTTGCAACTCAGCAAGCTCAATATGCCTTCACCGCTGGTCGAGAACACGTGAAAGTGGGACGCAGATCAACCTAATCAACAAGAAGCAAAAACGCCCGGCTTTCGCCAGGCGCCTTATGCTTCTACTGGTCTCTACAGGTCTGCGAATGGTCGGGACGGCCGGATTTGAACCGACGACCCTCTGCCCCCCAGGCAGATGCGCTACCAGGCTGCGCTACGCCCCGACTTCGCAAAAACATGACCCGCCAGCAGGCGGGCCGCGCATCATACCGGATAAGTCGATCGACGGGCACCCCGCTTTACGACTTTAAGGCCCAGCAATGATGCCGAGGACCGTTAGCGCCGCAACAGCTGCAGCACTTCCTCCAGTTCCAGACGGACCTGTCGGACGATCTGATTGCTCAGCGCGGACTCCTGCTTGGCCCCATCGCCCTCCAGCCGCAAACGCGCACCGCCGATCGTATAGCCCTGCTCGTAGAGCAGGCCCCGGATCTGCCGCACCATCAGCACGTCGTGGCGCTGGTAATAACGTCGATTGCCGCGACGCTTGACTGGTTCCAAGCTGGGGAACTCGGTTTCCCAGTAGCGCAGGACGTGCGGCTTGACGTCGCACAGCTCGCTGACCTCACCGATGGTGAAGTAGCGCTTGGCCGGGATCGGCGGCAGCTCGCGGTTACTGCCCGGATCAAGCATTCGACTCGCCTCCAGCGTAAGCCTCGACCCGCTCCTTGAGCTTCTGGCCTGGGCGGAAGGTCACCACGGTTCGCGCGGAGATCGGGATCTCCTCACCCGTCTTGGGATTGCGGCCCGGGCGCTGATTCTTGCGCCGCAGATCGAAGTTGCCGAAACCCGATAGCTTCACCTGACGCCCCTGCTCCAGGGCGTCGCGCAGCACGTCGAAATACGCGTCGACGAATTCCTTGGCTTCCCGCTTGTTCAAACCCACCTCATCGAACAGGCGTTCCGCCATCTCCGCTTTGGTCAATGCCATCAGTGTCCCCTGAGCCTCAACCGCGGATGCGGGCGCCGTGCTCGCGCGCCAGCGCGGCGACCGTCTCGGCCACCACCAGATCCACATCGCGGTCATTCAATGTGCGCGTGTTGTCCTGCAAAATCAAGCCCATAGCGAGGCTCTTTTGACCGCTTTCGACCCCCGGGCCGACATAGCGGTCGAACAGCAGCACCTGCCGCAACAGCGGACCGGCGACCGCCCGTACGGTCTGCTCGATCGCGGCAAACGGCACCGCCTCGGTCACGGTGAAGGCCAGATCGCGGCGCACCGACGGGAAGCGCGAGACCCCGCCCGCGCGGGGCAACGCACGCTCCACCAGAGGCGCCAGATCGACCTCGAAGCCCAGCACCGTCACGTCCAGGTCCAGCGCCTTGAGCAGGCGCGGATGCAACTGCCCGATCCAGCCGATGACCACGCCGTCGCGCAGCACCTGGGCTGAGCGCCCGGGATGCCCGAAGCCCTCCTCGGCCGGCTGGAAGGTCAACACCGCGCCCGAGGCGGCGGCCAGGCTTTCCAGGTCGCCCTTGAGGTCGTGGAAATCGACTGCACGCGACGCCTCGCCCCACTGCTCGGCATGCGCATCGCCGCACACGGCCGCGGCCACGCGCAGGGTTTCGCGCGGCGCTTGGCCCTGCCCGGCCGCCGCGAACACGTTGCTCAGTTCGAACAGACGGATCCGGCCAGCCTGGCGGGCCGCATTGCGCTGCAGGGTCGAGACCAGACCCGGCAGCAGACCGGTGCGCATGATGCCCAGCTCGCTGCTCAGCGGATTGGCCAGCGGCACCGCGCCGTCGTTCAGGCCCCAACTGTCCAGCAACTGGGCATCGACGAAGGCGAAATTGACCGTCTCCAGCAGATCGCGCGCGGCCAGCTGGCGGCGCACGGTCGCGGCGTCGAGCCGCGTTTCGGTGCCGGCCGCAATACGCGTCGCGCCGCCCGGCAGCGTGGCCGGAATGCGGTCGTAGCCGTGGATGCGGGCCAGTTCTTCGATCAGGTCCTCTTCGATGGCGATGTCGAAGCGGCGACTCGGCGCGATCACCGACCAGCCCTCGCCCGTCACGCTGACCTGCATCCCCAGCGCACGCAGGGTGCGTTCGATGTCGGCATCGGCGATGTCCAGGCCGAGCACGCGGGAGACCCGCGCGCGACGCAGCGCGATGGGCGCCGGCGCCGCCAAGTGCTCGTCCAGGGACGCCTGCACGACCGGCCCCGGAGCGCCGCCGGCCAGTTCGACGATCAGGCGCGTGGCCACTTCGATCGCCTGCGGTGCCAGCGCCGGATCGACGCCACGCTCGTAGCGGTGGGATGCATCGGTGTGCAGGCCCAGGCGACGGCCACGGCCGATGATGGCCGACGGCGCGAAGTACGCCGATTCCAGGAACACATTGCGCGTGGCGTCGGTCACCTTGGTGTCCTGCCCGCCCATGATCCCGGCCAGCGCGACCGGGCGATCTGCATCGGTGATCACCAGGAAACCCTCGTCCAACGCCGCGGTGCGCCCATCGAGCAATTGCACCGATTCGCCGGCCCGACCCTTGCGCACCCCAATCGGGCCGGTGAGCAGGTCGCGGTCGAAGGCATGCATCGGCTGGCCCAGCTCCAGCATCACGTACTGAGTGATGTCGACCAGCAGCGACACCGGCCGCACGCCGCTGCGGCGCAAGCGCTCGGCCAGCCACACCGGGGTCTGCGCGGTCGCATCGACGCCTTCGATGATGCGACCGCAATAGCGCGGCGCGTCGGCACCGGCGTCCAGCGCGATCGGCAACGCGCGGTCGTGCTCGGCGGCGACCGGCGTGGCATCGAAGGGCAGCACCTGACTGCCGCAGGCAGCGGCCACGTCGAAGGCAATACCGCGCACGCTGAAGCAGTCAGCACGGTTGGGCGTCAGCTTGATTTCGATGCTGGCGTCCGGGAGACCGAGGTAATCGGCGATCGGGGTGCCGACCGGCGCATCCCCCGGCAGCTCCAGCAGGCCGGACGCATCGGCGTCGACGCCGAGTTCCTTGGCCGAACACAGCATGCCGTTGGATGCCACGCCGCGCAGCTTGGCCGCCTTGATGGTGATCTCTCCGAGCGTGGCCCCCACCATGGCCAGAGGCGCGATCAGGCCCGGGCGCGCATTCGGCGCGCCGCAGACGATCTGCAGGTGCTCGCCGGTGCCGGCGTCGACCTGGCAGACCTGCAGGCGATCGGCTTCCGGGTGCTTGGCGCATTCGACGATGCGCGCCACGACCACCTTGTCCAACCCACCCCCGAGCGGCGTGACCTCCTCGACTTCCAGACCGATGGCGGTCAGCGTCGCGGACAGCTCGTCACGCGAGGCGCTGGTGGGGACGTGGCTGCGCAGCCAGTTTTCTGAGAATTTCATCGTGGGATCTTTTCCGTGGCGCGGGCCGCAGGCGGCGCCGCCGTCGATGCGGGAATGCGAGGATCAGCGATCAGGCGAACTGGCGCAGGAAGCGCACGTCGTTCTCGAAGAACGCGCGCAGATCACTCACGCCATAGCGCAGCATCGCAAAGCGCTCCACGCCCATGCCAAACGCGAAGCCGGTGTAGCGCTCCGGGTCGATGCCGCTGGCGCGCAGCACGTTGGGATGGACCATGCCGCACCCCAGCACTTCCAGCCAGCGGGTGCTGCCATCGGGCTGTTGCCAGGCGATATCCACTTCGGCACCGGGCTCCACGAATGGGAAATAGCTGGGCCGGAAGCGCATCTCGAAGTCGCGCTCGAAGAAGGCGCGCACGAACTCGGCCAGCGTGCCCTTGAGATCGGCGAAGGTGGAATGCTCGTCGACCAGCAACCCCTCGACCTGGTGGAACATCGGCGAGTGGGTCTGGTCGCTGTCGCTGCGATACACCTTGCCCGCGGCGATCATGCGCAGCGGCGGGCGGTGCTCGGCCATGTAGCGCACCTGCACGCCCGAGGTATGCGTGCGCAGCAGGCGCCCATCGCCGAAATAGAAGGTGTCGTGCATGGCGCGCGCCGGATGGTGCGGCGGAAAGTTCAGCGCCTCGAAGTTGTGCCAGTCGTCCTCGATCTCCGGGCCATCGGCCAACTCGTAGCCCAAGCGACCGAAGATATCGGCGATGCGCTCCAGGGTGCGGGTGATGGGGTGCAAGCCACCCCGACCGCCGTTGCGACCCGGCAGGGTGATGTCGATCGCTTCACCGGCCAGGCGCGCGTCGAGCGCGGCATCTTCCAGCACGGCCTTGCGCTCGGACAGCGCCTGCGAGATCGCGTCACGCGCGCGGTTGATGGATTCGCCAGCCGCCTTACGTTGATCGGCCGGCAGGGTGCCGAGTTGCTTGAGCTGGGCGGTGACCTGGCCGCTCTTGCCCAGCAGCGCGACGCGCAGGGATTCGACCACATCGGGTGCACCAGCGGCAGCGATGTCAGCCAGCGCCTGCGCGGTGAGGGATTCGATTTCGCTCATCGGTCCTTGGAAGTCCTTTGGGATTCCGGCGGACCCGCACACCTTTACGGGTCGCCAAAAACAACATGGGGAAGGACTTGCGCCCTTCCCCATGCATGTCTGCCGCTCTCCGGTTGGCCACCGACCCGCAGGAGCGGGACCGGTGCGGAGGGTGCATTACGCCGCGAGCGCGCCCTTGGCCTTTTCAGCCAGCGCCGTAAAGCCGGCGGCGTCGTGGACGGCGATGTCCGCCAGGACCTTGCGATCCAGGGTGATGCCAGCCTTGAGCAGGCCGTTCATGAAGCGGCTGTAGCTCATGCCGTTCAGACGGGCGGCCGCATTGATGCGGGTGATCCACAGCGAGCGGAAGTTGCGCTTCTTCTGCTTGCGGCCGATGTACGCGTACTGGCCAGCCTTGATGACGGCCTGCTTGGCAACGCGAAACACCTTGCGCCGGGCGTTGTAATAGCCCTTCGCACGGCTCAGGACCTTCTTGTGACGGCGACGTGCGGTGACGCCACGCTTGACTCGTGCCATGGTCTATATCCTCAGAGGTAGGGCAGCATGCGGTTCAAACGGCCGGAATCTTCGGCGCGAATGATGTTCGTCGCACGAAGACCGCGCTTCCGCTTGGTCGCCTTCTTGGTGAGGATGTGGCTACGGTTGGCGTGGCCAGCCTTGAACTTGCCCGACGCGGTCTTGCGAAAACGCTTCGCAGCCGCCCGGTGGGTCTTGATCTTGGGCATTGCTAGATCCTTGTGGTCTTCGATAACTGGCCTGGGCGGTGGCTGCGCCACACTTTCCGTCCTGCCCGAACCGGCTTGTAAGTCACTGATCCGCAAGGATCATGACGGGTTCCATCTGACCCGAGGGCCAGCCCGGCACGAAACCGGGCCGCGCATGATACATGGCGCGCGTTTTCCTTGCAAATCAGGGGCTTTGCCGCCCACTCCAGACATGACAAGACCGGGCCATGCCCGGTCTCGCTGCCAGCCTCGCGGCACCCGCGGGCGCCGGCGAAGGGGTTACTGCTTCTTCTTCGGCGCGATCATCATGACCATCTGCCGACCTTCAAGGCGCGGGCGCGATTCGATCACGATGTCCTCGCCCAGGTCGTTCTCGATGCGCGTGGCCATCTCGCGCCCCAATTCCTGGTGGCTCATTTCGCGACCGCGGAAGCGGATGTTGACCTTGACCTTGTCACCCTCTTCCAGGAACCGGCGCATGTTGCGCAGCTTGATCTGGTAGTCGCCTTCGTCGGTGACCGGGCGGAACTTGAGTTCCTTGATCTCGACCTGCTTGGTCTTCTTCTTGGCCTCGTTGGCCTTCTTCTGGGCTTCGAACTTGAACTTGCCGAAGTCCATGATCTTGCACACCGGCGGGTCGGCCTGTGGCTGGATCTCGACCAGGTCCAGGCCTTCGTCCTCGGCCATGGCCAGCGCTTCGTCACGCGAAAGCACGCCGATCATCTCGCCGCCGCTGCCGATCACGCGGACGCGCGGAACGCGGATCTCTTGGTTCTTTCGGTTTTGCTTGTTGTCAGGGGTACTGATGTTGCAGTCTCCGTTATGGGGTGGGCCGACACCCGTCCGGTGTCGGCTCCTTGATCACGCTGCGTGCTCGGTGCGCAGCCGCTCGGCGAATGCCTGGACGCTCATTGTGCCCAAATCCTCGCCTGAGCGCGTGCGCACGGCAACAGCGCCATTTTCCTTCTCGCGGTCGCCGACCACCAGCAGGTAGGGGACCCGTTGCAGCGTATGCTCGCGGATCTTATAGCCGATTTTCTCGTTCCGCAAATCCGAAACGACCCGGAAGCCTTGATTCGCAAGGATTTTCTTCACCTCGTCGACATACTCGGCCTGGGCATCGGTGATGTTGGCCACCACGGCCTGGACCGGCGCCAGCCAGGCCGGATAGGCCCCGGCATGGTGCTCGATCAGGATGCCGATAAAACGCTCCATTGAGCCGACGATCGCCCGGTGCAGCATGACCGGGTGCTTTTTCTGGCTGTTTTCGTCGACATACTCGGCGCCGAGCCGGGCCGGCATCATGAAATCCACCTGCATCGTGCCCAGCTGCCAGGTGCGGCCGATGGCGTCCTGCAGGTGGTATTCGATCTTTGGGCCATAGAAGGCGCCTTCGCCCGGCAGCTCCTGCCATTCCACCCCGCAGCTGCGCAGGGCCGAGCGCAGCGCGTCCTCGGCCTTGTCCCAGGTAGCGTCGTCGCCCAGGCGCGATTCCGGGCGCAAGGCGATCTTGATCTGGATGTCCTGGAAGCCGAAGTCCGAATACACCTTCAGCGCCTGCTGGTGGAAGGCGGTCACCTCGGATTCGATCTGCGCCTCGGTGCAGAAGATGTGGCCGTCGTCCTGGGTGAACCCGCGCACGCGCAGGATGCCGTGCAGCGCGCCGGAGGGCTCGTTGCGGTGGCAGGCGCCGAACTCGCCATAGCGGATCGGCAGGTCGCGATAGCTGTGCAGGCCCTGGTTGAACACCTGAACGTGGCCCGGGCAGTTCATCGGCTTGACCGCGTAGGTACGCTTCTCCGACTCGGTGAAGAACATGTTCTCCTGGTAGTTGTCCCAGTGGCCGGACTTCTGCCACAGCGACACGTCCAGGATCTGCGGGCAGCGAACCTCGCCATAGCCGCTTTCGCGATAGACCCGGCGCATGTACTGCTCGACTACCTGCCACAGCGCCCAGCCCTTGGGATGCCAGAACACCAGGCCCGGGCCTTCTTCCTGCAGGTGGAACAGGTCCTGCTGCTTGCCGATGCGGCGGTGGTCGCGCTTTTCGGCTTCCTCGATGCGCTGGATGTAGGCGTCCAGCTGCTTCTTGTCGGCCCAGGCGGTGCCGTAGATGCGCTGCAGCTGCTCGTTCTTGGCATCGCCGCGCCAGTAGGCGCCGGAAATGCGGGTCAGCTTGAACGCCTTGAGGAAGCGGGTATTGGGCACGTGCGGGCCGCGGCACATGTCCACGTATTCCTGGTGGTAATACAGGCCCATGGCCTGGACATCGTCGGACATGTCCTCGATCAGGCGCAGCTTGTAGTCCTCGCCCCGGGCCTTGAAGGTCTCGATGACCTCCGCGCGCGGGGTCATCTTCTTGATGACGTCGTAATCCTGGGCAATCAGCTCGCCCATGCGCTGCTGGATCGCCTCCAGATCCTCCGGGGTGAAGGGACGCTCGGAGTAGATGTCGTAGTAGAAGCCTTCGGCGATGACCGGGCCGATGACCATCTTCACGTCCGGATACAGCTGCTTGACCGCGTGGCCGACCAGGTGCGCGCAGGAGTGGCGAATGATCTCCACGCCCTCGGCGTCCTTGGGCGTGATGATGCGCAGGGTCGCGTCGTGGTCGATCACATCGCTGGCGTCGACCAGCACACCGTCCACGGCACCGGCGACGGTGGCCTTGGCCAGGCCGGCACCGATGGACTGGGCCACCTGCATGACGGAAACGGGGGCTTCGAATTCGCGGCGGCTGCCGTCGGGGAGGGTAATGGTGATCATGGGTCTGCGAGTCGGTCTGGGGCCGCCGGCGGCAGCGGCCGCGCGGCATGACGGGAATTGGGGACGAAAAGCCTGAAATACAAAAGGCGCCCCGTGGGCGCCTTGCAAGCAGGGTCCACGTGGCGGGTCAGCAGTGGGCGGTGGTAGTGCTCATGTCGCACGCTCGGCCGGCGCAGGGCGCGGGCCACCTGTTCCCTTGGGGGACGGAATGAGGCGCCGATGATAGCGCGGATTAGGGCGGAATCTCCCATCGGCCGGGCCTCCATAACCCGCGGGCCGCCCGGGGGGCGCGGCTATACTGCCGCCCCACCCCGCCGTGACCGCGCTGCCCGTGCCGCCTGAACCCGTCGTCGCCGAACTGATCGACCTGCTGTCCCTGGAACGGCTGGAGGACAACCTGTTCCGGGGCCAGAGTCGGGACATCGGCACCAAGTACGTCTTCGGTGGCCAGGTGCTGGGGCAGGCGCTGTCCGCAGCGCAGGCCACCGTCGATCCGGCTGGCGCGCGGCGCGCGCACTCGCTGCACGCGTACTTCCTGCGCGCCGGCGACGTGGAAGCCCCCATCGTCTACGACGTGGACCGCACGCGCGACGGCGGCAGCTTCTCGGTGCGCCGGGTGACCGCGATCCAGCACGGCAAGGTGATCTTCTTCTGCGCGGCGTCCTTCCAGGGCGACGAACCCGGGGTCGAGCACCAGCCGGAGATGCCGCAGGTGCCGGCGCCGGAAGCCATCGATGAACAGCCTTCGGTGCCAGCGGAGGTCATGGCGACCCTGCCGCCCAAGGTGCAGCGCTGGCTCAACCGGCTGGGTCCGTTCGAGTTCCGCCACGTGCAGCCGCGCAACGAGCTGGATCCGCAGCGCCTGCCGCCGCGCCAGCAGTTCTGGTTCCGGCTGAGCGAACCGGTCGGCGATTCGCCGGAGCTGCACCGCGCCCTGCTGGCCTATGCCTCGGACTACCAACTGCTGGGCACGGCCAATTTCCCGCACGGCATCAGCTACTACCAGCCCAATGTGCAGATGGCCTCGCTGGACCATGCCCTGTGGTTCCATCGCCCGTTCCGCGCGGACGACTGGCTGCTCTACGCCATCGACAGCCCGACCGCGCAGAATTCGCGTGGCATGGCCCGCGGGCTGATCTTCGACCGCGCAGGTCGCCTGGTGGCCAGTACCGCGCAGGAAGGCCTGGTCCGGGTGGTGCCCACCGCTGGCGATGCCGCCCACGTGCCGGCCAAGGAATAGAGACCCGCCATGCGCCAGATCTTCACCAGCCAGCGCGTCGAGACCGTCGAAGGCGTGGCCGAACTGCTCCAACAGGCCGGCATCGCCACCTATATCAGTAACGGGCGCTCGTACCACGGGCGCCGCGGCAGTCAGTTCAAGTACTCCGAGCCGACCGCCAAGGCCAAGCAACCCACCGTGTGGGTGCGCCACGCCGACGATCAGCCGCGGGCGCGCGAACTGCTGCGCGAGCGCGGTCTGCTGGAGAGCACCCGCCCCGGCCAGTCGCGCATGATCGAGTTCGCCGATCGTGACGACGACGCGACCGGCAAGCGCCCCTGGGCCCTGCGCATCCGCCTGGTGTTGCTGGCGCTGATCGTGGCCGCCGCGGCCTTCACCTTCCTGCATCATCGGGACATGCGCCAGCAGGCCCAGGCCGAAGCGCAGGCCGCCGCCGCGCGCGCGGCCCGGCAGCCGCAACACCGTCCGCAGGACGATGGCCTGAAAGAGGACGAGCAGCGCGTCCGGATCCCGATGCTGCCGCCCGCGCCGCCCGCCAAGTGAGATGAGCGGTCACATCCTGTGACCAGACCCGTCATGGGTCGTGGACTTCCACAGGATTCCCGACCGTGCATGCCCTGACCCTTGATGACACGCTGCACCGCGACCTGCCAGCCGCCCGCCACGGCGACGCCGCCGCGTACGGACGTATCGTGTCGGCCTGCCAGAACACCGTCACCGCCATCGCCCTGGCGATCACCCGCGACGTGGCCGCCAGCGAGGACATCGCCCAGGATGCCTTCCTGCGCGCCTGGCAACAGCTGGACCGGCTGAAGAACCACGACAGCTTCCTGCCCTGGCTGCGGCAGATCACCCGCAACCTGGCGCGCGACCACCTGCGCACGCGCAGCCACGCAGCCATGACCGGTGAGCAGGCCGAGCTGGCCATCGCCATCGCCGCCGATCCGGCGCCACAGCCTGCCGAGCACCTGTTGATCACCGAGCAGGAAACCGTGGCCGCCGACATCATCGGCGCGCTGCCTGAAGACAGCCGCGAAACCCTGCTGCTGTACTACCGCGAAGGCCAGAGTTCGCGTCAGGTCGCCGCCTTGCTGGGCCTGTCCGACGCCGCCGTGCGCAAGCGCCTGTCGCGCGCCCGCGACACGGTCCGCGAGGAACTCCTGCAGCGATTTGGCCAGTTTGCCCGCGGCAGCGCGCCCTCCGCGGCGTTCACCGCCACCCTGGCCGGCATGGTCGGCATCGCCGCCAGACCAGCGGCAGCCTCAACGGTCGAAGTGGCTGCCGGAACGCTGGGCGGCGGCATGCTGGGCAAGCTGGCGCTCGGCAGTGTCGGCGCTGCCGGGCTGGGCACGGTCCTGGGCGCCCTGCTGGGCGGTGGCATCACCACCTGGCTGATGCGCAAGGTGCTGTTCCGCTTTACCGAAACGCCAGAAGAACGAAACGCCGTCTGGGCCGCCTATCGACGCTACATCGTGGTCAGCATGGTCTGGTTTGGCGCGGTATTGGTTGTGGCCGCATTCACCACCCAGGCCTGGCTCTTCGCGCTGTCAGTGCTCATGAGTCTGGGAGCCATCACCTACGAGATGCTGGTCCCGCTGCGCCAGGTCATGGCGCCGCTGATCGCCCGGGACACCGCGCGCGCGCCGCAGACCGCGGCCAGACGCCAACTCGCTTACCGACTGAGCTTCGGCGTCGGCGCCATCCTGGTCACCGACCTCGCCATGCTGGTCCTGGCGCTGCCATTTTTCCTGGCGCGCTTGTAGGCTCGGGCTGGATCGTCGAAGCACAACGCGGTCGCGAGCAGCTCGTCACATCAGTCGCCTGGGCGTGTCCTGTTCCACGATCTCCACTGGGAACCGCCATGTCCGCCATCGCACTTGACCTCGATCTGACCCTGCGCCGCGAATTGCCGGCCGCCGCGCGCGGCGACCGTGACGCCTACGGCCGCATCGTCAGCGCCTGCCAGAACACGGTCACCGCCGTGGCCTGGGCCATCACCCGTGACGTGCAGGCCAGCGAGGACATCGCGCAGGACACCTTCCTGAGCGCCTGGAAGCATCTGGGCACACTCAAGCAGCCGGACAGCTTCCTGCCCTGGATTCGCCAGTTCGCACGCAACCGGGCCCGCAACCACCTGCGCAGCACGCGCCAGCGCCCGCTCTCCGGCCCGCAGGCGGAGCTGGCGATCGAACTGGCCACCGACACCGCGCCAACGCCCGACGAGCGGCTGTTGCAGACCGAGGAGGAATCGGTCGCAGCCGAAGTCATCGCCACCCTGCCCGAGGACGCACGCGAGACCTTGATGCTGTACTACCGTGAAGGCCAAAGTTCGCAGCAGGTCGCCAACCTGCTGGGACTGACCGATGCAGCGGTACGCAAGCGCCTGTCACGTGCGCGCGAGGCCGTGCGCGGCGAACTGCTGGCGCGTTTTGGCGAATTCGCCCGCGGGACCGCACCGGCCGCCGCCTTCACCCTGGTGGTGACCAGCGCCTTGACAGTGGCCGCGCCACCGGCCGCCGCAGCCACGACGCTTGGCCTGGCGGGCAGCGCCGGGGCCAAGGGCCTGGGCAAAGTGCTGCTGGGAGGCCTGGGCGGGGTCGGGGCCGGCCTGGCTGGCGCGGGGCTTGGGATCTGGTGGGGACTGCGGCGCAATCTGCGCGGCGCCATCGATGCCCGCGAACGCGCCGAGCTCAAGCGCAGCGCCCTGATCAATGCGGCGGCCAGCGTCGTCTTCGTACTGGCGATGTGTGCCTGCGCCACGCTCCGCGTCGGCTGGGTGCCTCTCATCAGCCTGACGGCCATCTTCTTCGGCGTGATCTTCTGGCAGTCGGCCATCGTCGAGCCGCGCATCAAGGCGCGCCGGTTCGCACAGGAAGCCGCGATCGATCCGGAAGCGGCCGCGAAGCGTCGCCGGCGCGAACGCGCGATGTGCTGGCTGGGAATCACACTGGGACTGGTGTGCGGCGGGGGCGGACTGCTATTGGCGGTGCTGCGTGCCGGGCTGCCGGCGTTCTGATCTTCGCCCCGAATCGAAAAAAAACCCGCGCCGATGAAGGCGCGGGCCGGTCAGCGTGTGCGGACGATCAGCTGCCCTGCGCGGCCTCGTCCCTGGGCGGCGGCGGCATGTGCCCGTCCCCCGGGCCATGGCCGCGACGGCCAGGGCCATGCATCGGGCGCTCTGGCTTGGCCGCCTCGAATTCGGCCTTGCTCAGCATCCCGTCCTTGTTGGTATCGGCCTTGACGAAGAACGCGTCGCGCCGCTGTTTCATGCCCAGCTCGCGATCGGCCTTGTCGATGAAGCCATCCTTGTTGAGGTCCATCTGCGCGAAGTGCTCGGCAAAGCGCGGATCGGCCTTGGCCTCCTCGGCGCTGATGCGGCCGTCCTTGTTGGTGTCCAGCTTGGCCATGCGCTCGCCGTGACGCGGGCCGTGGTGATGGCGGCCATGGTGCGGTTGCGGCATCTCATCACGCGACAGCTCCCCATCCTTGTTCTTGTCCAGGGTGTCGAACTCCTTGGCCAGTCGCGGTGATGCCGCAGCTTCGGCCCGGCTGATCTGGCCATCCTGATTGGTGTCCAGCGACTTGGGAGGGGGCGGGGGTGTTGCAGCGTCCTGCGCGACAGCCAGCGCGGTGCCGCCCCCCAGTGTGGCGACGATGGCGAGGGCGATCAGGGTCTTACGGATCATGTGCATTCCTTCAGGTCCGTGGCTGCTTGCCACTGACTGGGAAAACGCCGGAGCGGCGCGGGCGTTGACCCTCCCAACAGCGCCGTTAAGACACGGGACAGTCCCGTCAACGACGCTTGCACCGCTTGCCGGCGCGCGTGGCGCATCCCTCGAACCGATGGCTGCGCCCGTGGCGGTCTCAGGCAGCAAGACTGCCAGGGCGCAGTATGCTGGGGCCATGGTTGCCCTCCCCGCCCGCCATCCAAGTTGCACAGCACCGCCCGATGCACGCGGTGGATGCGCCCGGAGGTCGGCGTGATGGGAACCAATTCCGCGAGCCCGCGTGAGGACGTGCGCTTGTTCCATACCGGCGAGCACCCCTGCGGCTACTGGCCCGAACGGGTGGCGCGCGACCTGGTGCTGGACCCGCGCGATCCCCGCCTGGCGATGTTCTATCCCACCGCGCTGTCGTGGGGTTTCCGCCGTTCCGGCGACCTGGTCTATCGCCCCCACTGCCAAGGCTGTCGCGCCTGCGTCCCGGTGCGCATCCCGATAGACCGCTTCACCCCGGATCGTAGCCAGCGCCGGTGCGCGGCCCGCAACGCGCGCGTCGAGGCCCGTGTCGTACCGGCCCAGCGCAGCGCCGAACACCTGGCCCTGTACCAGCGCTACCTGACCCATCGCCACGCCGGTGGCGGCATGGACGACCATGGAGCGGCCGAGTTCGAACAGTTCCTGGTCGGGCGCTGGTCGGACAGCCGCTTCCTGGAACTGCGCGAGGATGGGCGACTGCTGGCCGTGGCGGTCACCGACCTGGTGCCGCAGGCGCTCTCGGCGGTCTACACCTTCTTCGACCCCAACGATGCCGCGCGCAGCCTGGGCACCCTGGCCATCCTGCGCCAGCTCGAATGGGCCCGCCGCGACCAGCGCCAGTGGCTCTACCTGGGGTACTGGATCGCCGGGCACCGCAAGATGGATTACAAGCGACGGTTCACGCCGCTGGAGGCCTTCGACGGGCGTCGCTGGGACGACATCGAGGACGTGTTGGGACCGTGAGCCCGATGATGTCGTCGTCGCACCCTAGAATCGCGCCATGCCTCTTTCACGTGCCTTGCTTCTACTGATGAGCCTCGCCTGCCTGACCGCCTGTGCTCACAACGCCGCGCCGTCCAATGCGCCCACGCCGCTCCGGGTGGCGACCTACAACACCTCGCTGTATTCGGACCAGGCCGGCGGCCTGATCGCCGAATTGCAGGGCGACAGCGCGCATGCGCGCAAGGTCGCCGCGGTGCTGCAGGACGTGCGCCCGGATCTGGTCCTGCTCAACGAGTTCGACTACGACCCCGAACACCGCGCCGCAGACCTGTTCCAGCGCAAGTATCTGGAAACCCCGCAACCCGGCGGCGGACCGGCGCTGCGCTATCCCTACCGCTACCTGGCACCGGTCAACACGGGCGTGCCCAGCGGATTGGATCTGGACAACAACGGCCGCGTGGGGGGCGGCGCGCGCGACGACGGCAACGATGCCTGGGGCTACGGCCTGCACCCGGGGCAGTACGGGATGCTGGTGCTGTCGCGCTATCCCATCGACGCCGACGCGGTGCGCGCCTTTCGCCTGCTCAGATGGTCCACCGTGCCCGGCGCGACCAATCCCGTGGACCCGCGCACCGGCAAGCCCTGGTACTCGGCCACCGCCTGGCCAAAGCTGCGGCTCTCGTCCAAGTCACACTGGGATGTCCCGGTGCATGCGCCCGGCGGCGTCGTGCATTTCCTGGTCTCGCACCCGACGCCGCCCGTGTTCGACGGCCCGGAAGACCGCAACGGCCAGCGCAACGCGCAGGAAATCGGCCTGTGGCGGCACTACCTGGACAACGACGCCGCGGACGCGGGTTGGCTCTGCGACGACGCCGGCCGCTGCGGCGGACTGGAGGCGGACGCGCGGTTCGTCATCGCCGGCGACCTCAACAACGATCCGGTCGACGGCGATGGCCATCACGAGGCCATCGTCGCGCTGATGGAACATCCGCGCGTGCTGCTTCATCCCACACCAACCAGCGCCGGCGGTGCCCAGACCGCCCGCGCCTACGCGGCCAAGGGGCTGGTCCGCAAGGGCGCGCCGGAGCAGGTCACCGGCGATTTCGGGCCAAAAGCCGGCGCGATGCGCCTGGATTATGTGCTGCCATCGGTGGGTTTCTCATACCTGGGCGGCGGCGTGTTTTGGCCGCCGAAGTCCGATCCGCACTCGGCCATCGCCGATGGCAGCGACCATCACTTGGTGTGGGCGGATCTGCAGCACTGAGGACCGACCTCGCATCGCTGCGTGCATCACGCGCTCCCGGAAGGCTTCAGCGTGCGACAAATAGCCGCTCGCAGAGAAAATCCACCAAGACGCGCAGCTTTGGCGAGAGCTGACGGCTGGACGGCCACAGGATCGAAAACTGCCCCGGCGCTTCCAGGAAGCCCGGCAGCAGGGACACCAGGCTCCCATCATCGATCGCGTCGCGGGCGAGGAACTCGGGCATGTAGGCGATGCCCATGCCGCCGATAGCCGCCGCACGCAAGGCCTCCATGTTGTTGCAGGTCAGCGCGGCGGTCGCCTGCAGGCCCGCATCGCCTTCGACATCCGACAGCGACCAGGGCTGCAGCTTGCCGGTGGTAGGGAAGCGAAAGCGTAGCGCGTCGTGCGCCTGCAGTTGCGCCGGGGTCTCGGGCGTGCCGCGCAGATCCAGGTAATCGGGCGACGCGCACAGGACGAAGCGGAACGGCCCGAGCCGCCGCGACATCAGGCTCGAATCGGGCAACACGCCGCTGCGGATGACCGCATCCATGCCCGATTCGACGACATCCATGATGCGGTCGTTGAAGTCCAGGTCCAGCTCGACCTGCGGATACAGACGCCGGAACTCGGGCAGCAGCGGCAGCAGAAACCGGTAGCCGATCACCGGCAAGCCGATGCGCAGCGTGCCGCGCGGCGTGCGCTGCGCCTGGGACAGCATGGCCTGGGCATCGTGCAATTCGTCCAGGATGCGGCGGCAACGCTCCACGAACAGCTGCCCGGCTTCGGTCAGCACGATACGCCGAGTGGTGCGCTGGAACAGGCGCACCCCGAGCGAACGCTCCAGCGCGGCGATCCGCTTGCCCACCGCCGATGCCGACAGCCCGAGTGAAGCGCCGGCGGCGACGAAACTGCGCAGTTCGGCGACCTTGACGAACACGTTGATGGCGGACAACTGATCCATGCCAGGTTCAATGCGGAATATTTTTCCGCAATCTACGGAAAACCGAGAGGTTTTTCGATCGTTGCCGATGTCCTAGCGTGAAAGTCATTCTTTTCGCCGCGACGCCCATGACCCACAACACCTCCTCCGGCCCCGCTGCGCACGCCGGCCTGCTGCTGGCCGTCTGTGTCGTCGGCCTGGCCATGCCGCTGAGCTTTTCCGCCGGCGCACTCGCCGTGCCGGCCATTGCCCGCGATCTGGGTGGCAGCGCCGCGGCCCTGAACTGGGTCACCAACGCCTTCATGCTGGCCTTCGGCAGTCTGTTGCTGGTGGCCGGCGCGCTGGCCGACCGCTTTGGCCGGCGGCGCCTGTTCCTTGCCGGCACGGCGGGGTTCGCTGCCAGCTCGGTGCTGCTGTGCCTGGCACCCAGTCTGCCGTGGCTGGATCTGTTGCGCGCCTGTCGGGGCGTCGGCGCCGCCGCATCGCTGGCCAGCGGAAGCGCGGCACTGGCGCAACGCTTTGAGGGGCCGGCGCGCCTGCGTGCCTTCAGCCTGCTCGGCACGACCTTCGGCACCGGCCTTGCCATCGGGCCGCTGCTGGCCGGTAGCGTGATGGCCTGGGTTGGCTGGCGCGCGGTGTTCGCCGCCAGCGCGGTACTGGCGGGCCTGGCGTGGTGGTTGGCGCGACGCTCCATGCAGGAAAGCCGGGCGCCCTCAAGCGGCCCGCTGGACTGGTCGGGCGCGGTGGTCTTTACCGCAACCGTCTCGCTGCTGACCCTGGCCCTGATGCAGGTCCCGCTGCACGGCTGGTTCGGCGCCGACACACTGGGCTGCGCGAGCGCGAGCGCGAGCGTGGGGCTGCTGGTCGTCTTCATCGCGATCGAGCATCGCCATGCACAGCCGATGCTGGACCTTTCGCTGTTCCGCTACGCGCGCTTCGTCGGCGTGCAGGTGCTGCCGGTGGCGACCTGCTACGGCTACGTCGTCCTGCTGGTGCTGCTGCCGCTGCACCTGATCGGCATTCAAGGCCTCGACCCAGCGCCCGTGGGACTGGTCATGCTGGCCCTGTCAGCCCCGATGCTGGGCGTGCCGATGCTGGGCGCACGGCTCGCACGCGATTGGTCCGCCGGTGGCCTGTGCGGTGCGGGCCTGCTCGTGGCCGCGCTGGGTCTGGCCTGGCTGGCGATACGGATCGGTGGCCCGCCGGCTGGCCTGATCGCACCGCTGCTGATGATTGGCGCCGGCACGGGCCTGCCCTGGGGACTGATGGACGCGCTGTCGGTCAGCGTCGTGCCCACCTCGCGCGCCGGCATGGCCGCGGGCATCTTCGGCACCATGCGCGTGGCCGGCGAGGGCATCGCCCTGGCGCTGGTGGGCGCCCTGCTCGCAGGCCTGGGGCAATCGCGCCTCCTGCACCTGGGCGTGGCCGGCAGCCATCTCCCGGCGGCCGCCGCCGCGCTGGCGGCCGGCGACCTGGGCCGGGCCGCACTTCTGCTTCCCGGGATATCCCACGCGCAGCTTGTCGCCCTGCAGGTCGATGCGCTGCAGCTGCTGCTCCGGGTGCTTTGCGCCATCACCGGCGTCGCGGCGCTGGTGGTGCTTGTCATGCTGCGCAGGCCGACCGCGCCTATCGACGAGCACGCGGCCGCGTCGGCCTGAACGCCCCAGTCATATCGCGGTTTGCTCAGATCAGCGCGATCTGGATCGCCGCGGCGGCATCGCGCGCGGTGGCGCGGGCGGCGTCGATGTCGACTCCACGGGCCAGGGTCACCCCGACGCGGCGCTGGCCTTCCACGCGCGGCTTGCCGAACAGGCGCAGCGCGGTCTGAGGCGCCACCAGGGCGGCCTCGACGTTGGCGAACACCGGGGTGCCGTGTCCCTGCGCGAGCATGGCGCACGACGCCGACGGCGCCAGCACCGGGATCACCTCACCATCGGCCGCCCCCACCGGCAGGCCAAGGATGGCGCGGGCATGCAGCGCAAACTCGCTCAGGTCCTGCGAGGCGAGCGTGACCAGGCCGGTGTCGTGCGGGCGCGGCGAGACCTCCGAGAACCAGACCTCGTCCCCCTTCACGAACAGCTCCACGCCGAACAGGCCACGGCCACCGAGGTCGTCGGTAATGGCACGGGCGATCTGCTGGGCACGCGCCAGCGCGGCCGCGCTCATCGGCTGCGGCTGCCAGCTCTCGCGGTAATCACCGTCCTTCTGCCAGTGACCGACCGGCGCGCAGAAGCTGGTGCCGCCGGCATGGCGCACGGTCAGCAAGGTGATCTCGTAATCGAAGTCGATGAAGCCTTCGACGATGCAGCGCCCCGCGCCGGCGCGACCGCCGGTCTGCGCGTAGTCCCATGCCGGGCCGATGTCGGCCTCGCTGCGCAGCGTGCTCTGGCCCTTGCCCGAGGAGGACATCAGCGGCTTGACCACGCACGGCAGGCCGACGGCCTTCACCGCCGCCTCGTATTCCTCACGACTGTCGACAAAGCGGTACGGAGACGTCGGCAGGCCCAATGTTTCAGCAGCCAGGCGACGGATGCCTTCGCGGTCCATGGTCAGGCGCGCGGCGCGAGCGGTCGGGATGACCTGCAGGCCATCGGCTTCCAGCTCGACCAGGGTCTGGGTGTGGATGGCCTCGATTTCGGGCACCACCAAGTGCGGCCGCTCGGCGGCGATCAGCGCACGCAGCGCGGACGGATCGAGCATGTCCAGCACATGGCTGCGATGGGCCACCTGCATGGCCGGCGCATCGGCGTAGCGATCCGCGGCGATGACCTCCACCCCGAAACGCTGCAGCTCGATGGCCACCTCCTTGCCCAGTTCGCCCGAACCCAGCAGCAGGACACGGGTGGCGGAGGAAGACAGCGGGGTGCCGAGGGTGGTCATAGCGGAGGCCAGCGGGCGAAGGGGGCGCCAATTCTAGCGAGGTCGGCCAGGCGACCACCCGACGAGCGGCGCTTGCACTTGATATCAAACTGATATCAAATAATCTCATCCACTCAAGGACGTCCACCATGAAAGAAAAGTCGCTTGGTTCCGCTGCCGGCATCCCGGTGCTGCTGGCGGTCATCGTCGTGCTGCTGCTGGCGGGCTGGGGCATCGTTGGCACGGTGGTGCATCACTTCACGCCGCTGATGCTGATCCCCAGCGTCGCGGGGATCGCGCTCGGCATCTTTGTCCTGTCCGGCGTCTACATGGTCGAGCCCAACCAGGCGGCGGTGCTGAGCCTGTTCGGCAAGTACGTGGGGACGGTCAAGGACAACGGCCTGCGCTGGAACAACCCCTTCTACGCCAAGCGCAAGGTCAGCCAGCGCGTGCGCAACTTCGAGAGCGGCCGGCTCAAGGTCAACGAACTGGACGGCAGCCCGATCGAGATCGCCGCAGTGATCGTGTGGCAGGTGGTCGATGCCTCCGAGGCGGTCTACAACGTCGACGACTATGAGAGCTTCGTGCACATCCAGTCCGAGGCCGCTCTGCGCGCCATGGCCACCAGCTATCCCTATGACCAGCACCAGGATGACCAGATCTCCCTGCGCAGCCATCCGGCGGAAATCAGCGAGCAGCTCAAGCGCCACCTGGACGAGCGCCTGACCCAGGCTGGCGTGGACGTGATCGAAGCGCGCATCAGCCATCTGGCGTATGCGCCCGAGATCGCCGGGGCCATGCTCCAGCGCCAGCAGGCCAACGCGGTGATCGCCGCGCGCACGCGGATTGTCTCCGGCGCGGTCGGCATGGTCGAAATGGCGCTGACCGAACTGGAGAAGACCGGCACGGTCCAGCTTGACGAGGAGCGCCGCGCCGCCATGGTCAGCAACCTGCTGGTGGTGCTGTGCAGCGACCGCGCGACCCAGCCGGTCATCAACGCCGGCACCTTGTACTAGTCGCGCATCCATTCGCGCATGGCCCGCCCCCCGCTGGGTGGGCCGTTCAAGGAATCAAGCGCACACCGACGCTCCAAGCCGTACCACGTTGTACAGGCCCCACCCCAACAAGCAATCCTCCGACCGCATGGCAGACAAGAAGGCCTACCCGCTGCGCATCAGCGCCGAGGTGCTCGCCGCCGCCCAGAAATGGGCCGACGACGATCTGCGCTCGCTCAACGCGCAGATCGAGTACGTGCTGCGCGATGCCTTGCGCAAGGCCGGTCGCCTGCCACGGCCAACGCCCACGCCCGATGCAGAGGACGACGCATGAGCACCGCAAACCGCTGGAGTTACCACACGGTCGAGATCAAGCCCAGCCTGATGGGCGGGTTGAAGACCGAGCTGATCCAGGAAGAACTCACCCGCCAGGGCAACCTGGGCTGGGAACTGGTCAACGTGATCGTGCCGGCGCCGATGACGCCGGTGGTGCTCGTGTTCAAGCGCCCGCAATGAACCGTATGCCCACACCACCGCCCCCCGCGGGCGCGCTGCGGCTGACGCCACCCTCCAGCCGCGCGCATCTGTGGCTGTTCGTCAGCACCCTGTGCGTGCCCGTGCTGTGTGCGGCCGTCTCCACGGCACTGTCCCCTCCGCAGGCACGCGTGCTGCCGCAGGGCATCGCCCTGTCCACGTCGATGCTGGCCCTGGCAGTGCCTGCCGCCGTGTTGCTGGTGGGTCTGGTGCTGTGGGGCCTCCTGGCGGCCGCGCTGCGGCGGCAATCACTGTCCGTCGAGGAGCGCTGCCTCACCGTGCGCAGCACGTTCTTCCGGACCCGGGTCGATCTAGACGCGCTGCTGCTGGACCAGGCGCGCGTGGTCGACCTGGACGAACGCCGTGAGTGGCGCCCCTGGCTCAAGGTCCGCGGATTCTCCCTGCCCGGGCTGCGCAGCGGGTGGTACCGACTGCGCGACCGGCGCAAGGCCTTCGTCGCGATCGCCGGCAGCCACCGCGTGCTGGCGCTGCCGACCACGGCGGGACATGCACTGCTGCTCGACGTCCCCGACCCCGCGCGACTGCTGCAGCGGCTGCGCGCGCTGGCGGGCCCCGCACGCCCCGGCTAGAGTGCGCCGATGCCCGCACGCCCCCGCCCGTCCGTCGCCTCCACCCTGCTCAACACTGACCAGATCGAGCTATGGCCCGCCACGCTCCTGCGCGCCCGGAGCAACGGCGACGCCCGGGTAATCGCACGCGCCAGCCGCATCCTGCGGCGCAAGACCGATGGCCGCTATCTGGCCGCCGTGGTGCCTGAGGGCCTGGTCGGCCTGCTGCCGGGCTGGAGCCGCAGCGAGGGCCTGGAGCAGGCGCTGGATCGGCTCGAGGCGGCCGAGCAGACACGCCGCCCGCCCGCCCCGGATACCGAGGGCACCCTGCCGCTGCACGGCCTGCGCCAGCGCCTGGAAACCCTGGAACTGGACGCCGATGCCTATGCGCGCCGCACCGGCCTGGCGCTGGTCGGCGAGCCGGCGACCCTCGCCCTGGCCGGCTTGGACCGGTACCGCAGGCCGCTGTGGATGACCGCCGCCGCCGGCCAGGCATGGCGCGCCCTGCAGGCCGCTGCCGCGACCGAAGGCGTGCGCCTGGAGGCGATCTCCGGCTATCGCAGCCACGCCTATCAATTGGGGATTTTCGAGCGCAAGCGCGCGCGCGGGCAGAGCGTGGCGCAGATCCTCACCGTCAATGCCGCGCCCGGCTATAGCGAACACCACGGCGGCGATGCGCTGGACATCGGTACGCCGGGGCAGCCGCCGGCGGAGGAAAGCTTCGAGCACACCGAAGCCTTCGGCTGGCTGACCGCGCACGCCGGGCGCTTCGGCTTCCACATGAGCTATCCGCGCGACAACCCGCACGGCATCGTCTACGAGCCCTGGCACTGGCGGTATCAGCGCTGAAGCCGCGCGGCCTTCAGTCCTGCGAGCGGTTCGTCGGTGCGGCGGCCTTGCTGTCGAAGTCCGCGATCCGCCAGAGATAGAGACTGGCGTAGGTGCGATACGGTCCCCAGCGTTCACCGCGGGCGGCAAGCGCCTTCGGCGTGGGCATCAACCCCGCCTTGTCGACCAGCTGCGCACCCTTGCGGATGCCGAGGTCATCGATGGGCAGGATGTCCGGCCGGCCAAGCCGGAACATCAGCATCATCTCCACCGTCCAGCGTCCGATGCCACGGATCGGCACCAGCGCCTCGACGATCTGGTCGTGGTGCATGTGCTGCATCTGCCGCAGCGTGGGAATCTCGCCACGTTGCTCGCGCGCGGCCAGGTCACGCAGCGCCAGGGTCTTGTTGCCCGAGACGCCACAGGCGCGCAGCCCGGGATCATCCACCCGCCCCAGCGTATCGAAGTGCAGCCGGCGACTGCCGATCGCCTGCTCGACCCGCCCGACGATCGCGGAAGCCGCCTTGCCGGAAAGCTGCTGGAACAGGATCGCGCGGGCCAGGGCATCGACCGGATCGAAGGTCATGCGCCAACGCGGCTCGGCCTCGAGCATGCCGATGCGCTTCATCCACGCGCCAAGCCTGCGGTCGCGCCGAGTCAGGTGATCCCAGGCGGCCTGTGTGTCGAACCCGCGTGCATACCGTGGCATCGGGCCTCTCCCCCTAACGCCGCAGTGTGTCGATGGCCCAGAGCAGCCAGGCCAGGATCATAGCCATGCCACCGGCCGGGGCCAGCGTGGTCGGCGTCCCGGCCAACACGTTCAGCGCCAGGCTCCCGGAGAACGCCAGCGTGCCGACCAGCAGCAGCCGCAGCGCCCAGCGTCCCAGCGCGCGCGCGGCCCGCGGCGCCAGCGCGGCCAGTGCGACGCCGTTGCCGAAGGCGTACAGGCAGGCGGTGTTGAGAAAGGATTGGGCCTTGGCATCGGCCACGCCGTGGGCGGCGTAGGCCGCAAGCCCGATGGACAGCGCGCACAGCAGCGCGCCAAAGGCGGCCGAGGGCGTCGGGACGGAACGTGAGCGAACCAATGACATGCAGGTCCCCTTGTCGGTCAGGCACCCGGCCCTTCGGCATCGTGCCCTGAAATGAAAACGCCGCGCCCTGTCGGGGGCGCGGCGTCGTCGACATCCTTGCAGCAGCGCGGTGCCGTCAGGCCCGCGCCACCCGCGCGATCAGTACTTGATCGCCCAGTAGATGTTGTAGGTGGAGCTTTCGTCGGTGAACGACTTGTCCACGCCGCTGTTCCAGGTCTCGTAAGGACGGTCGGTCATGGCATGGCCGTTGGTCATCGCCCAGGCGCGCAGGCCGTTGCGGGCGGCTTCCAGCTCGGACATGTAGCCGGTGTACTTGGCCGTGGCGGCCTGGTGCGGCTGGGTATGGACATAGTTGACCGGGGTGCCGGCGACCTTCACTTCCAGCTCAGGCGCATCGGTGGTCGGTGCTTCCGGCGTTTCGGCCGCAGCGGTCTCCTCAGCCTTGTCGGCGTCGTCCTGCTTGGCATCGTCCTTCTTGGCATCGTCGGACTTCTCGCCCTTCGGGCCGGTGCCCTTCTTGCGGACCGGCTGGACCACATCGAACGTATAAGTCTGCGAGGCCAGTTCGGTGCTGACGATGCGCAGCGGACCGGCGGTCTCCAGATCGTTGGATTCCATCACGCGCTTGATCCACTCCTGGTCGGAGTTGATCGCCTTCTTGATGGCGTCGTTGTTGCGATCAATGCTGCCCGCGCTGACGACCAGCAGGTTCTCGGCCGGCACATCGGCGATCTTCATGTCGGTCAGCTTGCTGCCATCGACGCGGTAGTCGAAGTTCGGGATCGTGGCCAGATTGGTCGACAGCTTGCGCAGGCCGGCATCGAGCGAATCACCGACCTGGCTCTTCAGGTACATGCCCAGGAAGCGGCCGTAGAGGTTCCAGCCGTAGTCCACGTCATAGGACTGGGTGATGCGCACATTGCGGTTGTTGCGGCCGGTCGGCTTGAGGTCGATCTCGCTGACCTTGTTGGTGCCTGGCGCGTTGTCGCTGATGGCGTAGGTCACCTTGCCGGTGTCGCCGCTGCCCGCAGGCATCTTGCTGTCGGTGATTTCCCAGCTGCCCTGCTTCCAGGCGGTCACGTGGTCGGAGCTGAAGCTCACCTTGGCGCCCTTGCCCACGTTGCCTTCGGCACCGCCGGAATAGTTCAGGACCGCCGGATCGCCCGGCAGCATGAGGCTCCAATCCTTGAGGCGACGCACGTTGTTCACCGTGTCGTACACGATGGTCATCTTGCGGTTGCTCTCCACGCTTCCCTCGAGATGCCGATGCGACGGCAAGACCACGCCGATGACCAGGAACAGCACCAATACCAGTGCCAGGGCAATCAGGAACTCGAGCAAACGGGTCATTCAGCGGTCTCCGGGGGCCGGTGAGAGGCCTTAAGGTGGTGGGCGAGCAAGTTCCCAATCGTAGCAGGCTTGATGAGCGCTGCGCAGCCTGAACAATCGCCCTGAGCCACTGATTCTGCTGCGAAAACGAAGTCTTAACAGACCAATGCCGGACCGGCTGCCCTTGGTGTGCTGCCGTGGTGCCGCGGAGGCCGGACCAAGCACCATGGCAGGCATCGCCGCGACACGCTCCGGCGCAACACGTCAGCCAGGCAACCGCGGATCTCCAGAGCCGGCACCCTCGCCTTGCCAGAATTCAGGCCACGCCCAAGCCCTGGCACGTCCAATCCGCCCCTGCCCCGTGCCCCGCCCCGTCGAACAGATCCTTGGCGATGCTTCAGACCAACTGCAGTTCGAAGGCCTTGAGGACCGCGCGGGTGCGGTCACGCACGCCCAACTTGGAGAGGATGTTGGACACGTGGTTCTTGATGGTGCCCTCGGCCACGCCCAGCGAATTGGCGATCTCCTTGTTGGAGAAGCCCGAGGCCATCAGGCGCAGGATCTCGGTCTCCCGATCGGTCAGCGGATCGGGGCGATCCAGGCTGACGAACTCGTTGCGCATGTGCTCCAGGCCCGAGAGCAGGCGCTGGGTCACCGCCGGCTGGACCAGCGAGCCCCCTTCGGCCACGGTACGGATGGCCCCGACCAGCTGCTCCAGGGAAACATCCTTGAGCAGATAGCCTTTGGCACCGGCCTTGAGCCCGGCAAGGACCAGCTGGTCGTCGTCGAAGGTGGTCAGGATGATCGACGGCGGCAGCTGGCCGGCGCGGGCCAGGGCCTGCAGCGCCTCCAGTCCGGACATCGCCGGCATGCGCATGTCCATCAGGACCACGTCGGGCTTGAGTTGGGGAATCAGCGCGACGGCCTGCTGGCCGTCGGCGGCCTCGCCGACCACTTCGATACCGTCATCCAGGGCCAGCAGCGAACGGATGCCCTGACGGACCAGGTTCTGGTCGTCGACCAGGCAGACACGGATCATGGAATGTCTCCAGTGGAAGTAAGCACGGCGGCAGAGGTCACCGGGCCGGCAAGCAGCGGATCATCGCTGCCGGCCGACAGACGCAGCGACAGGCGAAAGCCCTGCCCATCGGAAGTATCGACCTGCATCTGACCGCCATACTGGCGCAGGCGCTCGCGCATGCCCCGCAAGCCATTGCCGGCGTTGAACTCGCTGGCGCCGCGGCCATCGTCGCGCGCGTTCATCAGCAGATCCAGGCCTTCACGCTGGCAGCTGATCCACAGGTTGCGCGCACCGGCGTGGCGTACCGCGTTGGTGATGATCTCCTGGGCACAGCGCAGCAGCACATGGGCGCGCTCGGGGTCTTCCAGGGTCAGTGGTTCGTGCAGGTCCAGGTGGATCTGCAGGGAAGGCACGTGCTCGGCCAGCGGCCGCAGCGCGGCGGCCAGGTCGATCGCGCCGGACTCGCGCAGCTGGCTGACCGCCTCTCGCACATCGGTCAGCAGCAGCCGGGCCAGCGTATGGGCCTGGCGCACGTGCTCCTGGGCGCGTCCCTGGGTGACATGGCCGGCCACCTCCAGGTTCAGGCTCAGGGCCGTCAGGTGATGGCCCAGCAGGTCGTGCAGCTCGCGCGAGATGCGGGTGCGCTCATTGACCCGGGCGCTCTCGGTCAGCAGGGCGCGGGTAGACCGCAGTTCGGCGTTCAGCCGGCGCTGCTCCTCGCGCGCCTGCGCCTGCTGCCGCGCCACGTAGGCGGTGACCAGCACGAAGGCCGCAAAGCCCACATAGAAGGAAGACTGGAACACCGATTCCCACAGGTTGAAGTCGTCGCGGGCCATGAACGAGGGCACCAGCGGCACGTGGGCGAACATCAACCACAGCACCGCCCAGCGCAACTCCAGCATCCAGGGCAGCACCCCAGCCACCACCACCAGCAGCAGCGCGCCCAGACCGGTCTGGGTGTAGAAGCCGACGGCCACGCTGGAGGAGATCATCACCAGCAGGACCACCACGTTCACCAGACTGGGATGCTGAGGCGGTCGCTCGTGCAGGGCGCGGGTGGCCAGCCAGTAGCACAGGCCGAAGGCCAGGTAGGCCAGCAGCGACATCGGCACGTTCAGCCCCGCGCCCTCGGCCCCGCGCGAAGGCGGCAGGAACCAGACGTTCAGGACGATGGGAATCCCCACCAGCGCCCAGGTGTAAAGCCCGGCGGCGCGCAGCAGACGGGTATGGGGGATTCGCTCGAGCATGTCGGCATCTTACGGCGCCGCGGTGCCGCGCAACCCGGCCTGAAGTCATGCCCGTTTCCCGCGCCAAGCGGGCCACCACGCCCCGCAGGCGCGGCCGCCCATGCGATAATCGGTGCTCCCCCGCGCAATCGGGGTGTGGTTTCTCTGGAGCAAGCCCGATGTCGATCGTCATCCGCGATGTGCGCGAGCACGAGCTGGATTCCGTCCTGGCCCTGAACAACAACGCGGGCTTGGCGATCCTGCCGCTGGACAGCGCGCGCGTGCACGACTTCTATGAACGTGCCGAATACTTCCGCGTCGCCGAGCGCGACGGCAACCTGGCCGGCTTCCTGGTCGGTTTTGGCTCCGGCGTGGGCCACGACAGCAGCAATTACGCCTGGTTCCAGGAGCGCCATCCCGAATTTTTCTACATCGACCGCATCGTGGTCGCCAGTCGGCGTCGCGGTGGCGGTGTCGGCCGCGCCTTCTATGCCGACGTGCAGAGCTATGCCGAGCTGCGCTACCCGCAGCTGGCCTGCGAGGTGTTCCTGGACCATGGCGCGGACCCGGCGCTGCTGTTCCACGGCAGCTTCGGCTTCCGCGAGATCGGCCAGCACGTGATGCCCGGGGTCAAGGTGCGCGCCAGCATGTTGATGAAGGAGCTATGCAGCTACCCCTGGGTCCTGGAGACCTACGCCGGCAAGCTGCCCGAGGTGCCGTGGACCCAGGCACGCCGCTACACCGCGGCCGGCGCCCAGAGGCCGACCGGAACATGAGCGCCCCCTCCCCTGTCACCGGCTACGAGCAGGCCGGCGAACTGAAGATCGGCCAGGTCGGCGTCGCCAACCTGCGCGTGCGCACCCTGGATGTCGAAGCGCTGGTGCGCGAGATGCGCGAACGCGTGCAGCGCGCGCCCAAGCTGTTCGGGCGCGCCGCGGTCATCATCGATTTCGGCGGCCTGATGCGCACCCCCGACGTGGACACCGCGCGCGCCCTGCTCGAGGGCTTGCGTGCGGCCGGTGTCCTGCCGATCGCCCTGGCGTACGGCACCTCGGAGATCGAGGCCCTGTCCGAGCAGCTCGGCCTGCCCCTGCTGGCCAAGTTCCGCACCCAGTACGAACGCAGCGAACCGGCGCCCGCCCCGGCCCCGCCTCCGGTCGCGCCCGCCCCTGAGCCGGCCCCGCCGCCGCCCAAGAGCCCGGCCCAGCCGGGCCTGGTGCAGAAGACCGCCGTGCGCTCGGGCCAGCAACTCTATGCCGAGCAGCGCGACCTGACCGTCCTGACCACGGTCGGCGCCGGGGCCGAAGTCATCGCCGACGGCTCGATCCATATCTACGGTCCCCTGCGCGGCCGCGCCCTGGCCGGCGCCCAGGGCAACCAGGAGGCGCGTATCTTCTGCAGCGCCTTCCATGCCGAACTGGTCGCCATCGCGGGGCACTACAAGGTCCTGGACGACGTCCCCCGTGCCCTGCACGGCAAGGCCGTGCAGGTCTGGCTGGAAGACGGACAACTGAACATCGCCGCGCAGGATTGACCCGCGCGGCGCCGGCGCCGGTCCCCCGGCCGGTGCCACCTGCAACATGCATCCATCGCACCCCCTTTTTTCGGAGAACACCATTGGCTGAGATCATCGTCGTCACGTCCGGCAAGGGCGGCGTAGGCAAGACCACCACCAGCGCCAGCATCGCGTGCGGCCTGGCCCGTCGCGGCAAGAAGGTCGCGGTCATCGACTTCGATGTCGGCCTGCGCAACCTGGACCTGATCATGGGCTGCGAGCGCCGGGTGGTGTACGACTTCATCAACGTCACCCAGGGCGAGGCCACCCTCAAGCAGGCCCTGATCAAGGACAAGCGCTTCGATACGCTGTTCGTGCTGGCCGCCTCGCAGACCCGCGACAAGGACGCACTGACGTCCGAGGGCGTGGAGAAGGTGCTCAACGACCTCGATGCCGACGGCTTCGACTTCGTGGTGTGCGATTCGCCGGCGGGCATCGAGAAGGGCGCCTTCCTGGCGATGTACTTCGCCCACAAGGCGATCGTGGTGGTCAATCCGGAAGTGTCCTCGGTGCGCGACTCCGACCGCATCCTGGGCCTGCTGGATTCCAAGACCCGCCGCGCCGAGGAGGGCAAGACCATCAGCCCGCAGCTGCTGCTGACCCGCTACAACCCGGCCCGCGTGGAGACCGGCGAGATGCTGTCCATCAAGGACGTGGAGGAAGTGCTGGGCCTGAAGACCATTGGCGTGATCCCCGAGTCCGGCGACGTGCTCAACGCCTCCAACAAGGGCGAACCGGTGATCCTGGATCTGGAATCGCCCGCCGGCCAGGCCTATGACGACGCCGTGGCCCGCCTGCTGGGTGAAGACCGTCCGATGCGCTTCACTACATTCGAGAAGAAGGGCTTCTTCAGCAAGCTGTTCGGAGGTTGAGCATGGGTATGTTCGATTTCCTCAAAGCCAAGAAGAACACCGCCGAGACGGCCAAGAATCGTCTGCAGATCATCATTGCCCAGGAGCGCAACCAGCGTGGCGGACCTGATTATCTGCCGCTGCTGCAGCGCGAGCTGCTGGAAGTGATCAAGAAGTACGTCAACATCGACGCCGACGCGGTCAAGGTCGACCTGCTCAAGGACGGTGACCACGACGTGCTGGACATCTCGGTGGCCCTGCCCGAAGGCAAGGCCTGATCCATCCCGGTGCGGGCCCCGCGGCCCGTGCCTCTTCTCGCACACGCACGACGCCATGACAGCGCAAAACGCCCTTGCCTTTTCCGACCCCATGCCGGAGCCGGGCAGCGATGCAGCCATGGCCACCGTGTTGCGCGTGGGACAGATGGCGTTCGACACGCTGGCCGCGCTGCTGGCGCGGTTCGACCTGGTCCTGCACAAGGTGCCGGACGGGGTCCCGATCCCCGGCAGCTTCTGGGGCGATCCGGAAGCCGGCGTGATCGCGCACAACGTCTACGTGCGCGGCGACACGCCGGTGCACTCGATGCTGCACGAGGCCTGCCACCTGATCGTGCTCACGCCCGAGGCCCGCGCCCTGGTCCATACCGACGCGACCGACTCGGACATCGAGGAGGACGCCACCTGCTACCTGCAGGTCGTGCTGGCCGACCAACTGCCCGGCGTGGGGCGTGCGCGGCTGATGGCCGACATGGACGCGTGGGGCTATTCGTTCCGGCTCGGCTCGACCGCGGCGTGGATCGAACATGACGCCGAGGATGCCCGGCGCTGGCTGGCCGAACGCGGCCTGCCCACCTGAGTCACGACCAGAATCCGGACAGCGCGCGTTTCAGGGGACGCAAGATGAGTACCGAAACCGGTCCAAGGCCCGGTGATGCCTGGAACCACATGACCGTGATCGGTCGCAGCGCCGATCGGGTCTGCGTGATCGACCGGCGCGACACGCGGCATTGCCTCAAATTCATGCTCCCGCCCGGTCAGCGTGCCCGCGCCGGGCTGCGCCGCCGCATGCAGCGTTGGCGCGCCGGCCGGGCGCCGCAACGCGACGAGAACCACGCCGAGTTGCGCGCCTGGCTGCAGCTCTCGGCACGGCTGTCGCCGCAGGACCTGCAGCCTCATCTTGCGACCGTGCTGGGCATGTACCGCACCGCCTACGGCCAGGCCCTGTGCTGCGAGCGTGTCACCCTGCCCGACGGCGCACCCGCGCCCAGCCTGTCCACGCTACTGCTCGGGGCATCGGACTATCCGGCCGCGTCGTTGTGCGCGGCCGTGGATCAGTTCGAGCAATGGCTGCTCAGGCATCGCATCCCGCTGTTCGATGTCCACGCCGGCAACCTGCTGGTGGTCGGCGACGAACCGGGCCCGCGGTTGGTCTGTGTCGATGTCAGGCCCCTGGCGCGCGTGGGCCGGATCGCCCGCATGCCAGGTTGGTTCGGTGCCACCGCACGGCGGCGCATCCGTCGCTGGGCACAGCGACTGCGCCAACAGATTCGCGCCGCCCTGCCCGCATGAGCCCGGGCGCCATCGTGCTTGCGGGACGCGCAGCCCTTCACTAGCCTGCGGGCTGCACTGCGCCCAGGGAAGAGTCACGTGAAGCCACGCCACCTCGTGTTTGCCGTCGCCGCCAGCCTGTCGCTGGCCCTGTTGTCCGGCTGCGGCCGCGACGAGGAACCGGCAACGCCCGGGGTGGCCAAGGCACCCGAAGGTGAGACCGCCGATGCCTTCGTCGAACGCGTCAACGCGCAGTTGCGCCTCCAGTCGCCGGCAATCAACTCGGCCCAGTGGCTGTCGTCCACCTACATCAACGACGACAGCCAGCGCGTGGCCGCCAAGGCCAACGAAGACGCCCTGACCCAGCTCAATGCCTGGATCGCCCAGTCGCGGCGCTTCGAAGGGCAGAAGATGGCGCCGCAGACCGCGCGCGCCATCCACCAGCTCAAGCTGATGACCGCCATGCCGGCCCCGCGCGATCCGCAGAAGCTCGCCGAGCTGACCCGCATCGCCACGCGCATGGAAGGCATGTACGGCGCCGGCCGCTATTGCACCGGCGAGGGCGATGCACAGCAATGCCGGCAGCTGGGCCAGTTGGAGGACGTGCTGGCGCATAGCCGCGACTACGACGCCCAGCTCGATGCCTGGCAGGGCTGGCATGCGATTGGCGCGCCGATGCGCGGCGACTACACGCGTTTCGTGGAACTGGTCAACGAAGGCGCGCGTGACATGGGCTTCGCCGATGCCGGGGAGCTGTGGCGCAGCGGCTACGACATGGCGCCCGGTGGGATCGCCGCCGACACCGACCGGCTATGGGGCCAGGTCAAACCGCTCTACGAACAGCTGCAGTGCTACACCCGCAGCAAGCTGGAAGCCCGCTACGGCGCCCGCGGTCAGGCCGACGGCGGCCTGCTGCCGGCCCAGCTGATGGGCAACATGTGGGCCCAGGACTGGAGCAACCTATGGGACCTGCTGCAGCCCTACCCGGACGCCGGTGGCCTGGACATCACCGCCGCACTGCAGGCCGGCGACGACAAGCGCTACGAGCGGACGCTGAAGGACGCCGGCCTGGACACCGAGGATCCCTTCGAGGATGCCCGTGATGCGGACTACGCCAGCCAGCTCAAGGCGCTGGGGCATGCCCCGGACGATGCCACTCGCGAGCGCATGAACCGCCGCGCCTACGACCGCGCGATCGCCCGCGTCGCCGACCTGCGCCACGCCGCGGACCTGGCCAGCGCCAAGGCCATGGCCGCCCGGGCGCAGGATTTCTACACCTCGCTGGGCATGCCGCCCCTGCCCGACAGCTACTGGGACAAGTCGCAGTTCATCAAGCCGCGCGACCGTGACGTGGTCTGCCATGCCAGCGCCTGGGACCTGGACATGGCCGGCGACGTGCGCACCAAGATGTGCATCAAACCGGACGAGGACAGCTTCACCACGATCTACCACGAGCTGGGCCACCTGTATTACGACCTGGCCTACAACGCGCAGCCGCCGCTGTTCCAGTCCGGTGCCAACGATGGCTTCCACGAGGCGATCGGCGACACCATCGTGCTGGCGATGACACCCGATTACCTGGCCTCGATCGGCCTGGTCCCCGAACAGGCGCAGAGCGAACAGGCGCTGGTCAACGCGCAGATGCGCATGGCGCTCAACAAGGTGGCCTTCCTGCCATTTGGACTGCTGATCGACCGCTGGCGCTGGGGCGTGTTCGATGGCTCGATCAAGCCGGACCAGTACAACGCGGCCTGGTGGCGGCTCAAGGCGCAGTACCAGGGTGTCGCGCCCCCCTCGCCGCGCGGCGAGGACCAGTTCGATCCGGGCGCCAAGTACCACGTACCGGCCAACACGCCGTATACGCGTTACTTCATGGCCGCCATCCTGCAGTTCCAGTTCTACAAGGCACTGTGCGATGCCTCCGGTTACACCGGACCCCTCAACCAGTGCAGCTTCTACGACAACAAGGTGGCCGGGCAGAAATTCTGGGCCATGCTCGGCCAGGGCAGCAGCCAGCCCTGGCAGCAGACGCTCAAGACCCTGACCGGCAGCGAGAAGATGGACGCCGGCCCGATGCTGGAGTACTTCCAGCCGCTTCAGGCCTGGCTGAAGGAGCAGAACGCAGGCCGCAACTGCGGGTGGCAGGTACCGGCCGCACCTGCGGCGGACGCGAAACGCTGAGCCGCTAGAAGCCGGCCTCATCGGCCAGCAGCGCCCATCGCTCGTGGTCCTGCCAGACCCCGTCGATACGCAGGTAGCGCGGGGAGAAGCCCTCCAGGCGAAAGCCAGCCCCGCGGGCCAGGGCGATCGAGGCGGCGTTGCCGGGCTGGATATTGGCCTCAATGCGATGCAACCCGATTTCGCCAAACAGGTAGGCGATCACCTGCGGCAGCGCTTCGCGCATCAATCCACGCCCGGCGTACGGGACGCAGGCGTAATAGCCCATATAGGCGCTGAGGAAGTTGCCTCGGCTGATCTGGCTGGCATTGAACACGCCGACGACGGCGCCACTGCCGCGTTCAAGCGCGATCAGGCTCACATAGTCGTCGGCAAGGGTCCGGGCGAACCAGGCCTCGAACCCGGCGTGGTCCAGGCACGGGGTCACCCAGGAACGATGCAGGGCCACGCTGGCGCGGTGCGCGGCGATCAGCGCGGCGGCATCGGTGCGCAACAGGCGCCGTAAGCTCACGCGCGATGCGGGCACGGCCATGCGGGTTTAGTGGGTTTCCTGCTCGCCCTGCAGGCCGGCCACCAGCTGCTGACGGAACTGATCGAAGCTCAGGCCCTGGCCGGCCGCCTCGGCGTGGGCGGCTTGCTTGAGCGTCTCCGAATACTCCAGACGCACGTTGGTGCCAGCACGGTCATGCAGTTCGGCCGCCCGCAGGATCAGCGCCAGCACGTGCGCGGCGCTGTCCGATTCCCCAGCGATGCGCCCGTCCATGCCCAGCACCCACTGCCCGTCGCGGCGCACGATGCCGGCCAGCAGTTGCTGGTCGGCGTCACGCAGCTCGGCGTGCGGCTCGATCGGGGAAGGCGCTGCGGCGCTGGCGACGTCCTGGTTGCGGGCGCGCTGCTCACGGCGCTTGCGCGCATCACGGCGCTGCTTGGAGGTGATCGACATGGGAAACGAAAGACAGACTGCGTGAGGCACTAGGGTAACCCCTCGCGCCCCGCTCGGCCCGGGCACGCCGTTCAGGCGGCCTGGGCCGGCGCCATCGCCTCGGCGGCGATCCGGTAGGAATTCACCCGCGCGGCGTGGTCGTAGATATTGGCCACGATCATGATCTCGTCCGGGCGGTGGCGGTCGATGAAGGCCGCCAGCCCCTCGCGCACGGTCTGCGGCGAGCCGACCACACTGCAGGCCAGCGCGCGCTCGACGCCGGCTTTTTCGTGGGGCTGCCAGTAGGCCTCGATATCGTCGATCGGGGCGGGAATCTTGCCGGGCGCGCCACGGCGCAGGTTCACGAAGGCCTGCTGCGCGGTGGTGAACAGGCGCTTGGCCTGCGCATCGGTCTCCGCGGCAATCACATTCAGGCCGAGGATTGCGTAGGGCTGCTGCAGATGGCGCGAGGGCCGGAAATCGCGGTGGTACACCGCCAGCGCCTGATCCATCGCGTCGGGGGCGAAGTGCGAGGCAAAGGCAAACGGCAGCCCCAGCTGCGCGGCCAGGGTAGCGCTGAACAGGCTGGACCCCAGCAGCCACACCGGCACCTCGATGCCGGCGCCAGGCACTGCCTGCACCAGTTGCCCGGGCTGGGCCGGAGCGAAATAGCGCAGCAGTTCGGTCACATCGGCCGGGAACTGGTCGGCACTGTCGAAGTAGCGACGCAGCGCCCGGGCGGTGGGCTGGTCGGTCCCCGGCGCCCGCCCCAGCCCCAGGTCGATGCGCCCCGGATACAGCGAGGCCAGCGTGCCGAACTGCTCGGCCACCTGCAGCGGCGCGTGGTTGGGCAGCATCACGCCGCCCGACCCGACCCGGATGGTCGAGGTGCCACCGGCCACGTGACCGATCAGCACGGCGGTGGCCGCGCTGGCGATGCCGGGCATGTTGTGGTGTTCGGCCAGCCAGTAACGGGTGTAGCCCAGCGCCTCGGCATTGCGGGCCAGGTCCAGGGAATTGGCGAAGGCCTGGGCCGGCGTGCTGCCTTCACAGACCGGGGCCAGGTCCAGCACGGAATAGGGAATCGAGGGGATGGACGTCGTCATGCGATCAACATGAGGCCGCAGGCCGCCTGCTTCCACCCCCGCAGATGCGACGCTGTATTCAGCTCAGCAGGTCGTAGGGACCGCCCTGGGCCAGCGCACGCTGATAGGCCGGGCGCGCATGGATGCGCTCGATGAATCGGGCCAGCAGCGGGTAGTCCTCGAAGCCGTACCGCGCCTGCGCCGCCTCCAGCGGGAAGCTTAGGGCGATGTCGGCCGCCGAGAAATCCTCGCCGACGAACCACGGCCGCTGCCGCAACTCGGCTTCCAGGTAATCCAGGTGCAGCCGCACCTGCGGCCGCGCGAAGCCGGCCAGCCCCTTGTCGGCGATGGCCCGGGCAATGGGCTTGACGAAGAACGGCATCGGCGCGCTGCGGATGCGGTTGAACACCAGGGTCACCAGCAACGGCGGCATCAGCGAGCCCTCCGCATAGTGCAGCCAGTAGCGATAGCGCAGGTGTTCATCGGTCCCCGGCGAGGGCGCGAGCGCACGCTGCGCGTCGTAGGTGTCGACCAGGTATTCGATGATGGCGCCGGACTCGGCCAGCAGCCGGGCGTCGTCCTGCACGACCGGGGCCTTGCCCAGCGGATGGATCTGCTTGAGCTCCGGCGGCGCCAGCATGGTGCGCGGATCGCGCTGGTAACGGACCACCGTGTAGTCCAGTCCAAGCTCCTCGAGCAGCCACAGCACGCGCTGGGAGCGCGAGTTGTTGAGATGGTGAACGGTGATCATGTCGCGGCCTTGGCAGTGCACGTCGCCGGGATCATAGCGGCCGCAGGCATTCGCCCGGTGAGCGGGATTTTTGGCTATTGTCGACAGGTTGGAACAGGGGCAGCGCGAGATGGGGTGGTTGAACGGCCGGCTGGACGAGCTGGCGTGGGAAGAGCGCGAGGCGCTGATCGCGCAGCAGCGCGAGCAGTCGCGTCACTATGTCGTGGTCCTGTTCCTGTTCGCCCCGCTGCTGTTCCTGATCGCCGGCGTGCGCGAGATCCTGCTGGACAATCCGACCGCCTGGCGCCAGATGCCCGTGCGGCTGGCATTGTCGCTGGTGATCGCCGCGCTGGGTCAGTCCATCCGCCGCCACTGGGTGAGCCCGGGCGGGAGCGCGTGGATGGCCATCGCCGGCGTGGCGCTGATCAACATGGCCTTGGCCTTGAGCGTGCAGACCGAGCCGGCGCGCCTGAGCCTGGTGCACGTCGTGGCGATGCTCGTCGCCATGCAGAGCCTGCCGCTGACCATCCGCCTGCGCGATACGCTGGGTATGTCGCTGGGCCTGGTCCTGCCCATGGTGGCGCTATTGGCCTGGCGCCAGGCCGCGCTGGCCGAGTGGTGGACGACGCTGGCCGTGATCGCGCTCGGCATCATGGCGGGGTTGTACATGCGCCATGCCCGGCTGCAGATCGCCGTGGACCTGCACGAACTGCGCAGGGCGCTGGAACTGCGGGTGGAGCGCGATGTCCTGACCGGGCTGTACAACCGCGAGGGCTGGTTCATGCATGCCGGCACGGTGTTCCAGGCGACACGCAATGCGCGCCGTCCGATGTCGCTGGCCTATCTGGACCTGGACCACTTCAAGCGGGTCAACGACGAACATGGACACGCCGCCGGCGATGCGGCCCTACGCGCCGTGGCCGGGGTGATGCAGCGTCACGCGCGCCGCCAGGACGTGATCGCCCGGCTCGGAGGCGAGGAATTCGTCCTGCTCATGCCCGGCGCGCCCGAAGCCGCGGCGCTGGAGATGGTGAAGGCCCTGTGCGAGGCCGTGCGCGCCATGCCGGGCGCTAGCCCGCTGACCGTCAGCGCCGGGCTGTGCCAGGTGCGCACCATCGAGTCATTGGAGGATGCGATGCGCCGGGCCGACCACGCCCTGCTGCGGGCCAAGCGCGAAGGCCGCGACCGCGTCCTGCGGTCTCCCTGATCCTCAGTCCTGCGCCGACGCGGCGATCGGCGACAGGTCCGGTCGCAGTGCCACCCGGTCATCGAACACGAAGCACGCGCCGTCGTAGTGGCGGCCACCGACGTGTTCGAAATAGCCCAGGATCCCGCCTTCGAGCTGCAGCACGTTGTCCATGCCGGTGTCATGCATCCACAGCGCAGCCTTCTCGCAGCGCACCCCGCCGGTACAGAAGCTCACCACCGTCGCATCGGCCAGGACCGGCCGGTGTGGCGCCAGGGCATCGGGCAGCTGGGTGAAGTCGGTGATCGGCAAGGTCAATGCACCGGCGAAACTGCCGTGGCCGACTTCCTCTTCGTTGCGGGTATCCAGCAAGACCACCGGCCGGCCGGCATCGTCATGCCCCTGGTCCAGCCAGCGCGCCAGATCGCGCGGAGCCACGGCGGGGGCGCGGGGCCGGTCCAGCGGCGCGGCGCCTGCGTGGCGGAAGGTGATGATCTCCGCCTTGACCTTGGCCTTGAGACGGCCGAACGGCACCGCTTGGCTGCGGCTTTCCTTGACCTGCAGCCCGGCAAAGCGCGCGTCTTCGCGCAGCGCGTCCAGAAAGCCGACAAGCGCGTCCGGCGCCCCTGCCAGGAACAGGTTCAAACCTTCAGGTGCGACCAGGATCGTGCCGCGCAGGCCGGCGGCATCGGCGCGCGCATAGAGCGCGTCGGCCAGAGCGCGCGGCGCATCGATGCGGACGAAGTGGTAAGCGGCGATATTGAGGATCATGCCGCCATTTTAGCCGGCGCCGCTGGGGCTGGATGCTGGACAATGGGGTGCTCAACCTTCACCGCCGCTCCCGTGATCGACCGCGCGTCCCCCGCCCCGACTCAGGCCATCCAGCTCCAGCAGCGCTATGCGGTCGCCTGCGAGCGCCTGTACGACGCCTGGCTGACGCCCCGCACGCTCGGCATGTGGATGTTCGACCCGGCCACGGTGGGCGGTGAGCTGCTCGGCCTGGACATCGATCCTCGCGTGGGCGGCGCGATGGTGCTGCGAATCCGGCGCGGCGAGCGGCCCCATGCACACCAGGCGGTGTTCGACAGGCTCGAGCGTCCGCACCGGATCGTGATGCGCTGGAGCGAGGACGCCCCTCCCCAGGCAAGCAGCGCGCAGGTCGTGCTGGCGTTCATGGCGCAGGCACCGCAGGTCTGCACGCTCACCGTGACTCAGACCGTGGCCCCGCCATCGGATGATCGACAGGCGCGTGTGCGCGTCGGATGGCAGGGTTACCTGGACGGATTGCTGGCGCTGTTCGCCGCGCCGCGCGAGGCTGGCTGAGCCGCCGGACGGGCCCTAGCCCAGCAGCCACCAAGGCAAGGCCAGGGTGACGCCTAGGATCACCACGATGGCCAGCAGCAGCCCCAGCACGTACAGCGGCCGGTGGCGCAGCAGCCCGGCGAAGGTCTCCGCGCGCCCTTCGCGCCGGGCCTGCTCGGCGTCGGCGCGGGCCCGCGCGCCGCGCGCATGCTGGTAGTCGGCCATCAACGCCTTGGCCTGCGGCAGGTCATCGTCCTGTTCCAGCCAGATCCCCCCGTGGCTGACGCCCCAGGGACTGGGCTTGGTCTCGTAGAAGGCGATGCGCGCCTGCTTCAGCCAGGCACGGACTTCGTCGGCTTCGTCGTCGGGGACATTGCGCAGGTTGAGCAGCAGCTTGGCCATCGCGACAGGATAGCCGCTGCGCGTCTGCCGGCTGCGCCGGGGGCGCGATGAGCCGCCGCGAAACTTGGTCGCTCTCGCGTCATGACATCCGCGCCAGGACCGGGCGCGGGCGCCGCGGCCCTGCTAACGTGTCGCGCCGTCATTCCAGACAAAGGAGCGCGCGATGCGCCTGTGGACTCCCTTCGTGCTGGCGCTTGCGCTGGCTGCCTGCGCCCCGCCCCGCCAGCCTGTCGAGCTGCATGGGGGCGTGACCGATCTGCAGATGACCGACGTGACCGCTGGCCAGGGCGCGACGGCGAAAGCCGGCGATCAGGTCAGCGTGCATTACACCGGGTGGATCTACGACGACACCAAGCCGGACAAGCACGGCCCGAAGTTCGACAGTTCGGTTGATCGCGGCGCGCCCTTTACCTTTCAGCTCGGCGGCGGCACGGTCATCAAGGGCTGGGACCAGGGCGTGGTCGGGATGAAGGTCGGCGGCCGCCGCACGCTGATGATTCCACCGGACCTGGCCTACGGTGACGAAGGCGCCGGCGGGGTGATCCCGCCCGGCGCCTCGCTGGTGTTCGATATCGACCTGCTGCAGGTCAAGCCCCAGTAAGCGCGGCGCGCCGTCCCGCACCGGCGGCGCACGTTTCCTGCGAGGCGACGCCATCCCGCGTGTCCGCGAGCGACGGCACCTGGCTCAGTCCTGTTTCACCGGCTTGAGCACCAGATCCTGGAAGTCGAAGCTGAAGTCGGTCAGCGGCGAGATCGGCTTGATCCCGGCATCGACGATGTGGCCGTCGGCATCCAGGTTGAAGGTCAGGAAGGCATCGGCGTTGAGCCAGCGCTCGCGCCAGCGGACCACGAAGGTGTCGTGCTGCCACGGGGTCAGGTCACCGACCAGCTGCGGGGTCTTGGAGAAGCGGATCACCAGCTTGCCGTGTTCCTGGCTCACCACGATGTCGCCATACCAGGCGTCGCGATAGGTCTGGGCGTAGTCGGACAGCGGCAACGCGGGCTTGGCACTCGCATCGCGCTCAGCCACATGCTTCTTCCAGCTGGCATCGGCGTCGCCCTGGGACTTGGCCACGGCCTTGGCGTAGGCGGCGACCCAGTCGGTCTCGGGCGCGCCCAGGTAGGCATCCAGCGCGCGCATGGTCACCGCGTTGAACGCCGCGCCGACCTCCTGGTTGGTCAGCACGATGATGCCCAGCTTCTCCTCCGGCACCAGGGTGATGCGCGAAACCATCCCCGGCCAGCCGCCGGTGTGCCAGACCAGCTTGTGGCCGCGGTAGTCCGACAGCATCCAGCCTTCGCCGTAACCGAAGTAATTGGGCTTGACCTCCGCCAGTTCAGGCACCGACGGATCGGACACCGGAATCGGCGTGAGCATGGTCCACATGTCGGCTTGGCGCTTGGCGCTGAACAAGCGCTTGGCGTCCTTGCCCTCGCCCGAGATCACTCCGCCATTGAGCTGGGCCGTGACCCACTTGGACAGGTCGTGCACGCTGGAATAGATGCCGCCCGCACCGCCGACATTCGACCAGGTCATGCGCGGGGCCGGCTGCAGGTCCTTGAAGTCGGCCTTGGAGTGGCCGGTGGCCACGTCCTCGCCGTCTTTCAGGTCATCGCTGTTGTAGACCGTGTCGTCCATGCCCAGCGGGGTGAAGAAGTTCTGCTGGAGGAACTGCTTGTATGGCATGCCCGACGCCTGTTCGATCACCAGCTGGGCCACGCCGAACAGGATGTTGTCGTAGGCGTACTGGTAGCGGAACCCGCCCTTGATCGGCACGTTGGCCAGGCGCTCGGCCACTTCCTTGTTGGTGTAGGTGGTGGTCGGCCAGTACAGCAGGTCGCCAGCACCCAACGACAGACCGCTGCGATGGGCCAGCAGGTCGCGGATGCGCATCTCGTGGGTGATGTACGGATCGGACATGCGGAACCACGGCAGGTGGTCGATCACCCGGTCATCCAGGCTCAGCTTGCCCTCGTCGGCCAGCATGGCGATCGAGGCCGAGGTGAAAGCCTTGGTATTGGAGGCAATGGCGAACAGCGTGCGCGCATCGACCTTCTCCGGCTTGCCCAGCTCGCGCAGGCCGTAGCCGCGCTCCAGCACGACCTGGCCGTCCTTGACGATGGCCACCGCGATGCCGGGCACATCGAACTGGCTGCGCGTGCGGTCCACGTAGGCATCGAAGTCCTGTAGTTGTGGCGGCAGCACCGCCGGTTGCTGGGCATGGGCCACGGGCGCAAGCAGGCAGGCCGACAGCATCGCCCCGGCCAGAGACGGCATCACACGCATCGAAGATTCCCCGTTCGCCATGGAAGACAGCCCTGCACCATACCCGCGCGCGGGCCGCTGCCGGCCCTGCCATCGGTCATGCGCGCGCGCCGCATAATGGCGCGATGTGTGCAGCCCCTGTTCCCACTCCACGCGTGACCATCGTCGGCGGCGGCCCGGCCGGCCTAATGGCCGCCGAGACCGCCCGCGCCGCCGGCCTTGAGGTCGATCTCTACGAAGCCAAGGGTTCGGTCGGTCGCAAGTTCCTGATCGCCGGCAAGGGCGGGATGAACCTGACCCACTCCGAGCCGCGGCCTGGCTTCGACGCCCGCTACCGCGAGCGCGCCGCACGGGTGGGCGACTGGCTGGACGACTTTGATGCCGACGCGCTGCGGGACTGGGCACGCGGGCTGGGCGTGGAGACCTTCGTCGGCAGCTCCGGACGCGTGTTCCCCACCGACCTGAAGGCCGCCCCGCTGCTGCGTGGCTGGGTGCGCCGGCTCAAGGAACAAGGCGTGCGCTTCCACGTGCACCACCGCTGGACCGGTTGGGACGCCGACGGGGCGCTGGGTTTCGACACGCCCGATGGGCACCAGCGCGTCCGGCCCGAGGCCACCGTCCTGGCACTGGGCGGCGCCAGCTGGCCGCAGCTGGGCTCGGACGGCGCCTGGCAGCCGTGGCTGACCGCGCGCGGGGTGGCGGTGAGCCCGTTGAAGCCAGCCAACTGCGGTTTCGACATCGCCTTCAGCCCGCACATGGCCCGGCACGCCGGCGCCCCGCTCAAGGCCGTGGTCGCGCATTGGCATGACGCCGAAGGCAATGCCCACGCGCTGCAGGGTGAGTGCGTCCTGACACAGACCGGCATCGAGGGCAGCCTGATCTACGCCATCGCCCCGGACCTGCGCGAGGCCATCGCCCGCGACGGCCAGGCCACGGTGCATCTGGACCTGGCCCCCGGTCGCGAACTGGCGCGCCTGCGGGCCGACCTGGCGCGACCGCGCAAGGGCCGCTCCGTCGGCGAACACCTGCGACGGGCCGCCGGCATCGACGGCGCCAAGGCGGCACTGGTATTCGAGACCGTCAGCGGTGCGGCGCGCAACGACGAGGATGCCCTCGCTCAGGCCATTCATCGCCTGCCGCTGACCCTACAGCGTCCACGCCCCGTGGCCGAGGCGATCAGCAGCGCCGGTGGTGTGTGCCTGGAGGGCATCGATGCGCAGGGCATGCTCAACACTGTGCCGGGCGTGTTCTGCGCGGGCGAGATGCTGGACTGGGAGGCGCCGACCGGAGGCTATCTGCTGACGGCGTGTTTCGCATCGGGCCGCCGCGCCGCGAAGGGCGCGACGGCCTGGCTGCTAGGCGCCTGAAATAGACGAATCAAGCGCCGGATTGGTCGTCCACACGGGCCAGTCGGGAGAATGGCTCCAGACCCGGCGGGAGTGGACGTGCGCGCATCATGCGCAGCCTTTCGTTCAAGCCCGGTGACGCAGGCGCTGCATGCCGATGACACCGTTCAGAAAATCCAGGGCAGGCCCAGCAACGCCGAAGCGAACCAGTAGAGGCCGACGATCACCAGCACCCAGAACAGCCCCTTGAGCAGGACGGCGGCGACCTTGAAGGCCAGGTAGCCGAAGACCAGCACCATCACCAACCCGAGCCAGCTCATGCGGGCCTGTCCTTCAGTCTGGTCTGGCGTGCGATCGCCAACCTGTCGGCCAGCTGGGAAGCATGGTGGCCGACAACTCCGGCCCGATTGCGCACCGGGACCTTGTGCGCGGTGCCAAGCCGGACGCGCAGCCTTGCCATGCCCGGGGCGGCTTGGCGCCAAGGCGGCTGCTGAGTCGGACTGACCATGGCTGATCTCCTGCAGCACTGTGATGGCCGATGCTCGCGTGGCGTCGGTCAATACCGTGCGAAACGCAAGCAAGACCGCCGGTCACGATGGAGCGGGACATCCAGCGGCAGCCCCGCCCCTCCGGAAAGGGTCAGCCCCGATGCCGCACTTGCTGACGTTTCACGCGCTCGCCGTCGGCGCGCGCACCGAGGCCCTGGCTCAGCAGGAGGATCCGTCGGCACCAATGTGGCCCGATGTGCCGCCGCATCCGCGCCGTCACGTCAGCCGGAATGGACGTCCGCTACAGCCCGGCCGCGCGCCGCCACAGCAGGTCCGTCAGCGGCGGCATCCGGCCGGCCAGACCAAGCAGTGGGCCTCGGGCCAGGGTGGTGTGCAGTTCGTCGTTGGAGAACAGTCGGTTGATGCCATCGAAGGTGTAGGCGGCGACGGTGTTCTCGCTGCGCCGGGTCCGCGCCCAGCGCGCCAGCCGGTGCGGTGTGTCCCACGGCGCCCGGCGCGCGCGCGCCGAGGCGACCAGCTCCATCAGGCCGGCCACGTCGCGCAGGCCCAGGTTCACGCCCTGCCCGGCCAGGGGATGCACGGCATGCGCGGCATCGCCAACCACCAGCACGCGGCCTTCCACGTACTGCCGGGCCAGTTGCAGGCGCAGCGGGAAAGCCGCCCGTGGCGAATCGATGGTCAATTCCCCCAGCCGGCCGCCGAACGCGCGGGTCAGCTCGCGTGAGAACGTCGCGTCGTCCAGCGCCTGCATGCGGGCCGCCTCGGCCTGCGGCAGGGTCCAGACAATGGAGCTGCGTCCGTCCGTGAACGGCAGCACCGCCAGCGGCCCGGTCGGCAGAAAGCGCTGCCAGGCGGTGGCCTCGTGTGGACGCTCCGAGCGCAGGTAGCCGACCACGCCGCGCTGGCGATAGTCGTGCCCCTGCGTGGGCAGCCCGGCCAGCGCGCGCAGGGTCGAGGCGGCGCCGTCGGCGGCGACCGCCAGGCGTGCTTCCAGCCGCATGCCATCGTCCAGGCGCAGGCGCACGCTGTCGGCATCCTGGTCCATCGCCTCGACCCGCGCCGGACAGCGCACCTGCACCCCGGCGGCCGGCAGCGCGGCCCACAGCTGATCGGCCAGCAGGGCATGTTCGACCAGCCAGCCCAGCTGGCGCCGGCCCAGGCGGTCGGCGTCGAAGGTCAGCTCGCCACCGCCGGCGGCATCCCACACCCGCATGCGCCGGTAAGGCTGCGCCCGGGTGTCGCGGACCTGGGCCCAGACGCCGAGCCGCTCCAGCAGCGCGGCGTTGTCCGGTGCGAAGGCGTAGACGCGCAGGTCGGGCACGGCGGCCGACCACGGCGTCGGCACCTGGCCTTCCACCAGCGTCACGTCCAGATCCTGCGCGGCAAGCGCCAGCGCGCAGGCCGCGCCGACCACCCCACCACCGACCACCACCACGTCACTGCGCCCGCACCGGCTCATGCGGCGTCCTCGCGGCACAGCGCCGGGACGTCACCGGCAAAGCCCATCGCCCCGCCCACCAGCATCGACTGCACGGCGGCCAGATTCCCCGCCGCCAGCAGGCCGGCGCTGCGCAGTGGGCGCAGCAGCGGCGCGTCGTTGCTGGTCAGCCGCGCCAGGCCATCGGAGAAACGCAGCGTGCGCTCGCGGTCGGGCTGGCGGCGGCGCGCATAGTGGTCCAGCAGCGTGTCAGTGCCGGGATCTTCAGCCGCTTCCACCAGTTCAGCCAGGGTCAGCGCGTCGCGCAGGCCCAGGTTGAAGCCCTGCGCGCCCAGCGGATGGATTGACTGGGCGGCATTGCCCAGCAGCACGGCGCGTGGCGCGGTGATGCGCTGGGCCAGCACCTTGACGATGGGATAGGCGCTGCGCGGTCCGCTGGCGACGAAACGCCCGGCCCGCCAGCCGAAGGCCGCCTGCGCACGCGCCAGCCAGCCGGCCTCTTCAAGCGCGGCCACCGCGTCGGCCTGGTCTTCCGGCACACCATGGATGAAGCCGTGATGGCGATCACCACGCGGCAGCAGCGCGGTGGGCCCGTCATTGCCGAACCGCTCCCAGGCCGTGCCGTCCGGCGCGCGCGTGGTGCGCACCCGGGCCACGAACAGGCGCTGCCGGTAGTCGTGCACGTCGGCCTGGATTCCCAGCGCCCCACGCACGCTGCTGTGGCTGCCATCGGCGCCGACCAGCAGCGGGGTTTCCAGCTCGATCTCGCCCGCATCGGTGGCCACGTGCAGGCGGCGTACGCCATTGAGCGCGCTAGCCAGGCCCAGGAATCGCGCCGGCCGGTAGCGTGTGAGATGCCGGCAGTCGCCCAGGGCCGACTCCAGCGCGGTGCCGAAATCGCGCGCCACCACGACCTGGCCGAAGACCTCGCGCCCGTAGTCGGCCGCGTCCAGCACCACCCGGCCGAAATCCCCGGCGCGGCTGACATGGATCCGGCGGATCGGCCCCGGCGGGGTCTGCAGCCGTTGCATCACGCCCAGGGCGCTCAGCGCGTTGACGGTGGCCGCAGCGAAGCTCAGGTTGCGCTCGTCGAACACCGCCGGCATCTCGCCGGCCGGTGTCGCCTCGACCAGGGCCACCTCGCGCCCCAGGCGGTCCAAGGCGATGGCCAGACTCGCCCCGACCAGGCCACCGCCGATGATCACCACATCATGTCGTGCACTCATGGACGACATGATACGGCGCCGACTCACCGGCGCTGCGCGCGCCTGGCCGTGGTCGGCAGCCCTTCTGCTGCCGGCGTGCTGGTTCACGGCCGCCTGGACCTTTGGATCATCACGCCACCCGGATCGACCTGCCGGCCCCGCTCGCTGGCGCAGCGCACCGCATGACGTGGTCCACCGGGTGGCTGGATACCGGCGATGAACGGCCTGCGCGCCCATCGGCCTGCCCGCAAGTTAGAATCGTCGCTGAATTCCGCAGAGCGCTTTCGCCCCCATGACCCGCCACGTTCCCGCCCATGCCGGCCCGCGCGCCGCGATCCTGATCCTGTTGGCCGCCCTGATGGTCGCCACCCGCTCGCACCTGCCGGCACTGCTGACCCACCTCGGGCCCATCCCGGATGCCTCCTGGGCGGTGTTCTTCATGGGTGGCTTCTACCTGCGCAGTTGGTCGCGCTGGGCCTTCCCGCTGTTCATGGCCCTGGCCGTGGGCGTGGACTATGCGGTGATCACCGGGCAGGGAATGGACTTCTGGGCGCACTACTGCGTCTCGGCCGCCTACTGGTGCCTGGTGCCGGCCTATCTGGCCCTGTGGCTGGGCGGCGGACTGACCGCGCGACTGTCGCTGACCCAGTCCGACAACCGCACCCTGGCGACCGCCTGCGTGAGCCTGTTCGTCTCGGTGGCCGTATGCCACCTGATCAGCCAGGGCAGCTTCTACTGGATCAGCGACAGCGTCGTGCAGCCAACGGTCGCGGGCTGGTGGAAGAACTACAGCGACTGGTTCCTGCCGTTCCTGCGCAGCACTGCGATCTACGTGGGCCTGGGCGTGATCGTGCACGTCGGTGTGCAGCAGGTCGTGCGTCTGGCCACGCCGCGCAGCCGCAACGCCGGCTGAGGCCGGCCCGACCGGCATGGGCCATCGACTCTCGCGCATCTATACCCGGACCGGTGACGATGGCAGCACCGGGCTCGGGGACGGCAGCCGCACCGGCAAGGACTCGTTGCGGGTCAATGCCTACGGGACGGTGGACGAGGCCAACTCCGCGCTGGGCGTGCTGCTGGCCGTCCCAGGCATCGCGGCGGACATCCGCGACCTACTGACCATGGTGCAGCACCAGCTGTTCGACCTGGGCGGGGAGCTGTGTATCCCCGGGCATGCGGCGATCACCGCGCAGGACGTGGACGCGCTGGAGCGCAGCCTGGACCAGTACAACGAGACGCTGCCGCCGCTGAAGGACTTCATCCTGCCGGCCGGTGGCGAAGCGTCCGCGCGCTGCCACCTGGCCCGCACCATCGTGCGCCGTGCCGAGCGCGAAACCGTCGCCCTGGGGCGTCAGGAGCCGGTCCGCGCCGAGGCGGTGCATTATCTCAACCGGCTCTCGGACCTGCTGTTCGTCCTGGCCCGCGTCCTGGCCCGGGCCGACGGCGCCGGTGAAGTCCTCTGGAACCACCAGCGCCGCACGCCTGCGCCGTGATCATCCTCACCCACCCCGCCTGCCTGGCCCACGATCCCGGTCCGGAACACCCCGAGCGTCCGGCGCGCCTGGAAGTGGTCCTGGAGACCCTGCGGCGGGAGCATGGTGACCTGGACTGGCGCGAAGCGCCTGCCGCCAAACTCGGCGACCTGCGCCGGGTGCACAGCCAGGAGCATGTCGATGCGGTCATGCAACAGGACTTCTCCGGCTTTCGCATGCTCGACCCGGACACGGTGATCTGCCCGCAATCGCGCGCGGCCGCCCTGCGCGCCGCCGGCGCGGCGGTGGCCGCGGTGGATGCAGTCATGGACGGGACCGATCCGATCGCCTTCTGCGCGGTCCGCCCACCGGGACACCACGCCACGGCGAGCTCGGCGATGGGTTTCTGCCTGCTCAACAATATCGCCATCGGCGCGGCCTATGCCTGCGCCCAGCATCGGCTCGAGCGGGTGGCGGTGGTCGACTTCGATGTCCATCACGGCAACGGCACCCAGGCGATCTTCTTCGAGGATCCGCGCGTGGCCTACTTCAGCAGCCACGAATCGGGCTTGTACCCGTACAGCGGCGCCCCTTCCGAACGTGGCGTTGGCAATGTGATCAACGCCCTGCTGCCACCAGGCAGTGGCAGCTTCGTGTTCCGCAACCTGTGGGAGGACCAGATGCTGCCCGCGATCGAGGCCTTCCGCCCCCAGCTGCTGATGATCTCGGCCGGCTTCGACGCCCATATGCGCGACCCGCTGGCCGACCTGATGCTGGAGACCGAGGATTTCGCCTGGATCACCGGGCGCCTGCGCGCGATCGCCGAGCGCCACGCCAGCGGGCGGATCGTTTCGATGCTCGAGGGCGGCTACGACCTGGAAGCGCTGCGCGAGTGCAGCAGCGCCCATGTGGCCGCCCTGCGCTGAGCCGCGACCGGGCGCGGATGAACCCGAGCCCGACGTCGTGACGGCGTCTTCATTGCCCCCTGCACACCGATACGGCAAGCTAACGGCCGTTTTTCGTCCGGATTCCACCACGCGTGCGTCGAGCTTTCCGCCTGCTGCCCATCCCGTTCAGCATTGCCCTGGCCTTGCCGGCCATGGCCGCCGACGAAAAGCCTGTCAGCTATGCGCTGTGCCCGGTCACGGACCCGATCCCGGCCTTCGAAGGGGCGCCGGCCGCCGTGGCGCCCAAGGATCAGGCCTCGCAGCGCGCGCAGAGCCAGCTCCTGCCCACCGACATCACCGGCGACACCCTGGCTGGCGACCCGAGCGCGGCCAACTACCAGGGCAACGTGGTGCTGCGCCGCGGCGACCAGTACCTCAACGCCGATAACCTGTTCCTCAATCAGGATGCCGGCACCTACACCGCCGACGGCAATGTCCGCTACCAGGATTCTGGCATTCGCATGGTCGCCAAGCGCGCCAGCGGCAACCAGGAACAGGACACCCATACCGTCGAGGACGTCCAGTACCAGCTGATGGCTCGCCGCGGCAACGGCGAGGCCTCGCGCATCCACATGGCCGGCCCGGAAGGCGAGCTGCTGGGCTCGACCTACACCACCTGCGATCCGCAGGAACCGGCGTGGCAGCGCTGGTACCTGCGTGCCAAGGAAATCGACGTCAATACCGACGAAGGCTTCGCTACGGCGCACCACGCCGTCGTGCGCCTGGGCAAGATCCCGATCCTGTACGCCCCGTGGTTCAAGTTCCCGATCGATGACCGCCGCCAGACCGGCCTGCTGTACCCCAAGATCGGCCTGTCGGGCAAGAACGGGTTCGACTACGAGCAGCCGATCTACCTCAACCTGGCGCCCAACTACGATGCCACGTTGTATCCGCGCTACATGAGCGATCGCGGAATCGTGCTGGGCGGCGAGTTCCGCTACCTCTATCACGGCGGCGAAGGCAAGCTGGAAGGCGCCTGGATGCCCAAGGACGATCTGGTGGATCGTCGTGCGGACGACTACGCCAACGCACTGCCGGGCAGCGGCGACGAAGACATCTATGGCGATCCCCTGCGGGACAAGAACCGCGGCTTCCTGCGCTTCCGGGGCCATCACGATCTCAACAGCACCTGGCAGGCACGCGCCAGTTACGCCTGGATCAGCGATGAGCGCTATCTGGAAGACAACGGCGGTGTCTCCAACGGCACCGGGCTGGCGACTTCAATTCTGACGAACATCGTCGGGCTCTACGGCCGCTCGCTTTACTGGAACGCCGGCATTGAGGCTGAAACGTATCAGCTGGCCGACTATACGATCAGCAAGAATTCGGTGCCCTATGACAGCGCTCCGAGACTGTTCTTCAAGTACGATCGCCCCCTGCTCGACTGGCTCGATGTCGGCCTGAGCACGGACCTGACCCGGTTCGAGCACAGCACGAAGGATGGCGGCAGCCGGTTCGACGCCAAGCCTTACATTTCGCTTCCGTTGCGCGGCGCCGCTTGGTTTATCGAACCCGGCCTTGCGTATCGTTATACCGCCTACGACCTGGACAAAGATCTGGCCGACTCACTGGGCGGCGACCGCCGCCCGACCCGTTCGACCCCGATCACCACGCTGGACGCCGGCCTTTACTTCGATCGGGATACGCAATGGGGTGATACGCCCTACTTGCAGACGCTCGAGCCACGCCTGTATTACCTGAACGTCCCGTACCGCAACCAGAGCGACCTGCCGCTCTTCGATACCCGCGCAATGACCTTCAGCTGGGGTCAGCTGTTCCGTGATAATCGTTTTTCCGGGCCCGATCGCCAGACCGACGCCAACCAGCTGACCCTGGCTTTGACCAGCCGCTCTATCCGCCAGACAGACGGCCTGGAAAAGTTCAACGTCAGCCTGGGCCAGATCCTCTACTTCGAAGACTCCAATGTCGTTCTGAACAGTAGCCAGGATCCGATCGAGAAGGGCAAGTCGGCCTGGGTCGCCGACTCGAACTACATGCCGACCGATCGCTGGACCCTGGGTGCCTCCTACCAGTACGACGCCAAGAACAGCCGCGCCGACCTGATCAGCTTCCGCTCGCGCTACCTGATCGGCGGCGATGGCGTGATCAACCTGTCCTACCGGTATCGTCGCGACGTGCTCAAGCAGGCGGACTTCTCGTTCCTGTATCCGATCAACCCGGTCTGGAGCGTGGTCGGCCGGTATTACTACTCGTTTCAGGATCGCAAGACCCTGGAAGCCATCGCCGGCGTGCAGTGGGACAGCTGCTGCCTGGCGGTACGCCTGGTCGGCCGTCACTACGTGCGCAATCGCGAGGGTGAACAAGACAACCAGATCCAGCTGGACTTCATCCTCAAGGGCCTGGCCTCGCTGGGCCAGAACACGGACAAGACCCTGCGCCGTGGTATTCTCGGCTACTACCGCGACGACCTCTACCTGGTTCCCCCCAGCGTCGCCGCACCGGACCTCGACGACAGCGACGACGCCGGCACCGATCCGTTCTGAAGACTTCCATGACCATTCGAACCCTCTTCGCCGCCGGCCTGCTGGCCGCATCCGTCATTGCCGCCCCCCTGCACGCCCAGCAGGCCCAGCCGTTGGATGGCATCGCTGCCGTGGTCAACGACGATGTCGTCCTGCAGAGCGAGCTGGATCGTGCGGTGGCCAACGTCAACGCCCAGTACGCCAGCAACCCCGGCCAGCTGCCGCCCCCGGACGTGTTGCGCCGGCAGGTGCTTGAGCGCCTGGTCCTGGTCAAGCTGCAGGTCCAGCGCGCGCAGGAAAACGGCATCCGCGTCAGCGACGAGGAAGTCAACAATGCCGTCGGCGCGGTCGCCCAGCAGAACGGCACCACCGTCGATGGCCTGCGCCAGCGCCTGGCCGCCGACGGCCTGTCCTTCGATGAATTCCGCGCCTCGCTGAAGGATGAGATCACCGTCCAGCGCCTGCGCCAGAGCTATGGCCAGAGTCGCATCCGGGTCAGCGAAGCCGAGGTCGACGCCGCGCTCAAGGCCCAGGCCAATGGCGTGCAGTATCACCTGGCCCACATCCTGATCGGCCTGCCCGAGGGTGCCACGGCCGAGCAGATCGCCACCGCCCAGAAGAAGGTGGACGGCGTCAAGGGCCTGCTCGATCGCAACGAAATGGATTTCGCCGCCGCCGCCGTGCGCTATTCCGACAGCCCCAACGCACTGGAAGGCGGCGACCTGGGCTGGCGCAGCCAGGATGAAATCCCGGTCGCCTTCGTCAACACGCTCAAGGGCATGCAGCCGGGCCAAGTCGTCGGCCCGATCCGCGGTCCGTCCGGCTTCCAGTTGCTCAAGCTGGTGGAAACCCGCGACGCCTCCCAGGCGCAGCCGCAGATGGTCACCGAGTACCACGCCCGGCACATCCTGGTCCGCATCACCGAGCTGCAGGACGCGAACGCGGCCAAGGCCAAGATCGACACCCTGCGCGCCCGCATCACCGGCGGCGCGGATTTCGCCGAGGTGGCCAAGGAGTCCTCCGAGGACGCCAACACCAAGAACGATGGCGGCGAGTTGGGCTGGTTCACCGCCGACCAGTTCGGCCCGGACTTCGGCCAGCAGCTGACCTCGCTGCAGGATGGGCAGGTCAGCCAGCCCTTCCGCACCGAGGCCGGCTGGCACATCGTCCAGCGCGAAGGCACGCGCCAGTCCGACGTGACCGAAAAGAACCGTCGTGCGCAGGTGCGTGACACCATCGGCCGCCGCAAGCTGGAAGAGGAATACAACCGCTACCTGCTCGAGCTGCGTGGCGAGGCCTATGTCAGCTTCCGCACCGGCAATGCCGCGATCGACAGCGCAACGCCCGATACCGTGATGAGCGCTCCGGGCGCGGCCGAAGAAGCCGCCAAGGCCGGCAAGAAGCGGGGCGGCAGCAGCGACAGCGAGGTGCCGGGTTCGGCTGCATCCTCGCAGATGCCGTAAGCACGCATGATCCCCACGCTCGCGCTGGTGCCGGGCGAGCCGGCCGGGATCGGGCCAGAGCTTTGCATCCGCCTGGCCCAGACCCTGCGGCAAGACTGCCGGCTGGTGAGCTTCGGCGATAGCGACACGCTGCGTGCCGCCGCCCAGGCGCTTGACCTGCCGCTTCAGCTGCTCGGACCCGACGACGTCGCGCGGACGCCAGGCGATCTACCGTTCGTCCCGGTCGCCAATGCCGTTCAATCCCGCTTCGGCGTTCCCGAACCTCGCAATGCCGCCTCCGTGATCGGCGCGCTCACGGCCGCCGCGGATGGCTGCGTGAGCGGCCGGTTCGCTGGCGTGATCACCGGCCCGGTGCACAAGGCGATCATCAACGACGGCGGCATCGCCTATACCGGCACCACCGAACTGCTGGCCCGGCACGCCGGATGCGAGGTGGTGATGATGCTCGCCAACGACATCGTCCGCGTGGCCCTGGTCACCACCCATCTCCCGCTGCGCGCCGTCCCCGACGCGATCACCGAGACCGCGCTACGTCACGCCGTGGATACCACGGTGATGGCCCTGCGCCGTGACTTCGGTATCGCCGCCCCGCGCCTGGCCGTGCTGGGCCTCAATCCCCATGCTGGCGAAGACGGACATCTCGGGCGCGAGGAACTGGACCTGATCATCCCGGTCATGGAGCGGCTGCGCGCGCAGGGGCATGACCTGATCGGTCCGCTGCCAGCCGATACCGCGTTCCTGCCCGACAAGCTGCGCGGATGCGACGCGGTGCTGGCGATGTACCACGACCAGGGGCTGCCCGTCCTCAAGTACAGCGGCTTCGAGCAGGCCGTGAACCTGACCCTGGGCCTGCCCTACCCACGCGTCGCGGTCGATCACGGCACCGCCCTGCCGCTGGCCGGGAAAGGTGTTGCAGACCCCTCCAGCCTCTTTGCCGCCGTACGCACCTGCGCGGCCATGGCCGCGCGCCGTACACTCTGAATCATGACCTCTTCGCATTCCGCCGACCGGCCCGGCTTCGTGCTGCCGGCAAAAAAGGCGCTGGGCCAGCATTTCCTGCACGAGCGCCATTACATCGACCGCATCGTGCACGCCGTGGATCCCAAGCCAGGCGACACGCTGGTGGAGATCGGCCCGGGACAGGGCGCGATCACCTTTCCGCTCCTGCGCCGACATGGCGCGCTGACCGCCATCGAGTTCGACCGCGACCTGATTGCGCCGCTCACCGCTGCGGCGCAGGAGGTCGGCACATTGACCATCGTCCATCGCGACGTGCTGTCGGTGGACTTCACCGAGCTGGCCGCAGGGCGCAAGCTGCGCCTAGTCGGCAACCTGCCCTACAACCTGTCCTCGCCGATCCTGTTCCATGCACTTGACCACGCCGCGGCGATCGCCGACATGCACTTCATGCTGCAGAAGGAAGTCGTGGATCGCATGGCCGCAGGCCCGGGCAGCAAGGTCTACGGACGCCTGAGCGTGATGCTGCAGGCCTACTGCGACATCGTCCCGCTGTTCGTCGTGCCGCCGGGGGCCTTCAGTCCGCCGCCCAAGGTCGACTCGGCCGTGGTCCGCATGGTCCCCAAGGATCCGGCCCGGATCACGGTACGCGCGCCGGAGCGGCTGGCAACCGTGGTTCGCGCCGCCTTCGGCCAGCGCCGCAAGACCTTGCGCAATGCCCTGTCCACCGTATGCGATGCCGCCGCCATCGAAGCGGCAGGCATCCGCCCGGACATGCGCGCCGAACAGGTCGACGTGGCCGATTTCATCACCCTGGCCAACCAGCTCCACGCCGCGCAAGTCGAACAGCCTTGATCGTTTGAAATACACTGTCGGCATGAGCACCACCGAATACGCCATCGATGTCGACGTGGCGACCCGCTTCCTGGAGGAGCGGTCCGAGCCGGACAACGGCCAGTACGTCTTCGCCTACACCATCGTGATCCGCAACCGCGGCAGCAAGCCCGCGCGCCTGGTGGCCCGCCACTGGGTGATCACCGACGCCAACGGCAAGGTCGATCAGGTCGATGGCGAGGGCGTGGTCGGCGAACAGCCACGGCTGCGGCCGGGCGAGCAGTTCAAGTACACCTCCGGCGCGGTGCTGGAAACCGACCACGGCACCATGCGCGGCAGCTACGACATGGTGGCCGACGACGGCACGCACTTCGACGCACCCATCGCGCCATTCGCGCTGTCGGTGCCCCGCACCCTGCACTGACGGAACGCACGACATGGCGGTCTGGGCCATCGGTGACCTGCAGGGCTGTTACGACGCCACCGCACGGCTGCTGGAAAAACTGAACTTCGATCCCGCACGCGACCGCGCGTGGTTCTGCGGCGACCTGGTCAACCGCGGCGGCCAGTCGCTGGAGACCCTGCGCCTGGTGTATTCGCTGCGTGACTCGTCCGAGGTGGTGCTGGGCAACCATGACCTGTCGCTGCTGGCGATCGGCACGCGCACCGAGGAAGAGCAGCGCAAGGTCAATCCGGACCTGGGCCGCGTCGTGCAGGCGCACGACCGCGACACCCTGCTCGAATGGCTACGCCACCGCGAACTGGTGCACGTCGACCGCGAGCTGGGCTGGATGATGCTGCATGCCGGCATGGCGCCGCGCTGGACCTGCACCGCGGCCGAAGGCTATGCGCGCGAAGTGGAAAAACAGCTGCGCGGACCTGGCTTCCGCAAGCTGATGCGCAGCATGTACGGCGACAAGCCCAACTGGTCCACCGGCTTGGCCGGGCCCGACCGGTGGCGCGCCATCATCAACGTGCTGACCCGGATGCGCTACTGCACGCCACGAGGCCGCATCGCCGTGGAGGAAAAAGGCATGCCCGGGACCCAGGCCCAGGGGCTGTATCCCTGGTTCGATGTCCCTGGGCGGGAGCTGCGTGAACTCAAGATCGTCTGCGGCCATTGGTCCACGCTGGGCCTGATGCTCGGCTTTGGCGTGCATGCCATCGACACCGGCGCGGTCTGGGGCGGCAAGCTCACCGCATTGCAGCTGGACAGTGACGAACTGCGCCTGGTGCAGGTGCCCGGCCGCGATGTCGAAGCGCCGGCCGCCCTTCCCCGCCGCGCTTAGCGCGTTCTGGCGTAATCCACGAATTCAAACGCGAACGCATGCCTGGCATCGGCCGCATGCGCGTCGCGCGAGGACACCTGCCACTGCGCGGCATCGAAACGCGGAAAGAAGGCGTCGGCACCGGCCACCTCGGTCTCCACGTGGGTCAGGTGCAGGACGTCGGCCTGCGGCAGGACGAGCGCGTAGACCTCGCCACCGCCGATCACGCACAGTTCCTCGGCGCCTTCCGCCTCGGCTTGTCGCAGCGCCGATGCGAAAGAGTCGACCGCGATCATGCCCTCGAATGGCACCTGTCCACTGCGCGTCAGCACCAGATTCAAGCGTCCCGGCAACGCGCGCCCCAGCGACTGCGCCGTCTTGCGCCCCATCAGCACCGGCTTGCCCAGGGTCAGCGCCTTGAAGCGCTTGAGGTCATCGGGCAACCGCCACGGCAGGTCGTTGTCGCGCCCGATGGCCAAGTCGCGGTCGACCGCTGCGATCAAGGAGAGTTTCAGCATCATGTTGACTATGGGCGTGAGAGCGGGCCGCACATCACGGTCATGCCTTCGATGGCATCAAACACGGTGTGCTCCAGCGGTGCGCCTTCCGGCCGCTCAAATTTGATCCAGAGGAATGCCGTGACCAAGGGCATCATCCACTGCGTTAGGCGGCGACCGTCGTTATATACGCCTTGCGTGCGATAAACCGGCAAATGCGACTCGCCGTTCTTGATCCAATCGCGGCTACCTCTACGCTTCAGCATCTTGTTGCTGGAATAAGTCGCTGACGCCATCCGCTCGATTCCGGAGGCCGTTCCCAAGAATTCCAGGCGGCCGACAGCAGGTTCACAGGTTATCGTGACGGTGACCGGCACGGTATTGGGCGCGCCGCTTGTCAAAGTGAGCACCGTGCTTGGCGCGATGCCCGGAAGCTCCGGCGGACCAGGCGCTTCCGTTACCACGACATCCTCAGGCAACGCCAGCTTGGCGGCCGGTCTTGGTATGGCCTCGGCGGGCGCTGCCGCGGCAGGCGATGCGCCACATGAGACCTTCATTGCAGACACGGCCTGCAACACATCCTGTTCCATCGGCACGTCGCGTGGGCGGTCGAACTTCACCCAAGCAAACGTGCTGCCCCGAGAGATCATCCACTGCGTCAACCGCGTGCCATCCGAACGCGTGGCATCGGTACGAAACGCTGGAAAGCCATCGATCTCGGCCCACTCCCCCGGCTTGTCCAGCGCCAGCGCTTTATCCACCTGCAGCGTCGCCGCGGACAGGCGCTCCATGCCGTTTTTCTCGGCAAGCCGGCCGTAAGCAGGCGCGCAACTCATCGTAAGCTCAACCGCCCCAAAGGTGCCGGACGAAGCCTTCGCGAGTGAGATCACCACACTGAGTTCGGGGTGCCCGTTTGTCGGCCTGACCTCCGCGATGATGTCATCGGGGAGCACCAACCGCCCGGCAGGTCCGCTCAAGGTGCCGGCGGTCGCCAGCCCGCTTGACAGTGTCAACGCGACAAACGCAAGCACACTGGTGAAACGTGTTTTCATTCAACTCATCCTTGATAGAAACTACCCTAGACCGCCACCGGCGCCTTGATCGCCGGATGCGGGTCGTAGCCGAGGATCTCGATATCGTCGAAGGTGAAGCCGAACAGGTCGGTCACCTCCGGATTCAGATGCAGCCGGGGCAGCGCGCGCGGCGTGCGGCTCAGCTGTTCGCGCGCCTGTTCGAAATGATTCGAATACAGGTGCGCATCGCCCAGCGTGTGCACGAAATCGCCCACGCCCAGGCCGGTGGCCTGCGCCACCATGTGGGTCAGTAGCGCGTAGCTGGCGATGTTGAACGGCACGCCCAGGAAGATGTCGCCGCTGCGCTGGTACAGCTGGCAGCTGAGCCTGCCTTCGACCACGTAGAACTGGAACAGGCTGTGGCACGGCATCAGTGCCATCTGCGGCAATTCGGCCACGTTCCAGGCGCTGATCACCAGCCGGCGCGAATCGGGATTGCGCTTGATCTCCTCCACCAGCCACTGCATCTGGTCGATGGTCTGGCCGTTGGCCCCCTCCCAGCTGCGCCACTGTTTGCCGTAGACCGGACCGAGGTTGCCGTCCGCATCGGCCCACTCGTCCCAGATGCTGACCTTGTTGTCCTTCAGGTAGGCGATGTTGGTGCCGCCCTGCAGGAACCACAGTAGCTCATGGATGATCGAGCGCAGGTGCAGCTTCTTGGTGGTCACCAGCGGGAAGCCTTCATTCAGGTCGAAGCGCATCTGCCAGCCGAACACGCTGCGCGTGCCGGTGCCGGTGCGGTCGGACTTCTCGGCACCCTGCTCGAGCACGTGCTGCAGCAACTCCAGGTACTGGCGCATCAGTGCGCTCCGGCCGGCGTGGCGGCGGCCGGCGACGCCGGCTGCAAGGTGGGCGCGCGGCGCGAAAGCCACAGCAGGAACAGGCCCAGCGCGATCAACGGCAGGCTCAGCACTTGCCCCATCGTGACCCAGCCGAAGGCTAGGTAGCCCAGCTGCGCATCGGGCACGCGCACCAGCTCGACCACGAAGCGCGACAACCCGTACAGCAGCGCGAACAGACCCGAGACCGCGTAACGCGGGCGCGGCTTCATCGAGAACACCCACAGCACCAGGAACATCAGCACACCTTCCAGCGCCGCTTCATACAGCTGCGAGGGGTGGCGCGCGTACTGATCGAGCGCACCGGCGGCGTACTGGGCCTGGAGCTGGGTTTGGGTCAAGTGCTGGTCGTAGATGGCCGGGTCGGTGCTCGGGAAGATCACCCCCCAGCTGCCGCCGGTGTACTTGCCCCACAGCTCGCCGTTGATGAAGTTGGCCAACCGGCCCAGCCCGAGGCCGGCGGGCACCAGCGGCGCCACGAAATCCATCGTGTCGAAGAAATGCAGGCGATGCTTGCGCGTCCACAGCCACGCGGCCAGCAGCACGCCCAGCAGGCCGCCATGGAAGCTCATGCCGCCTTCCCAGACCTTGAAGATCTTCAGCGGACTGTCCAGGTAGACCGGCAGGTCATAGAACAGGATGTAGCCGATGCGGCCGCCCAGGACCACGCCCAGCATCGCGTAGAAGGCCAGATCCGAGAAATGCTCCAGGTTCACGCCGGGCAGGCGTCCGGCGAGGATCCTGCTGCGCCCGAGGAACCACGCCGCGGCGAAGGACAGCGCATAGGCGATGCCGTACCAGTGGACGTCGACCGGGCCGATCGAGAAGGCGATGGGGTCGAACTGGTGCAGATAGATCATGCGTCACGGGCGGCGGCGGAACAGACGCCATTTTGCCGCACGCAGCTCCCCCCCGCATGGACGGCGATGCAACGCCGCGGCCCAATGGGCCGCACGGCGGGAAAATCGGAGAATTACTGGGCCGACCCCTGGTCCACCACGGGCGCTGGCGAACGCAGGCGGAACAGGCGCAACCCGGCGACCTGCAAGGCCGCCTGGGCCTGCTCTGCCAGCGATTCGTCGCCCGCCAGCCAGGATTCGACCAGACCGCGATCGCTGCGGCAGGCCAGCAGCAGCTCGTGTGCCGGCACCGCGCCGCTGGCGTGGGCCACATCACGCAGAAATGCATGACGCAGCTTGAGTGAACCCAGCAGCGCCAGCACCGTCTGCACCAGGATGAAGGCGCCCAGCCCCCAGGCCGCCTCGCCGATGCCCGCAGCCGTGCTGAGCCAGGCGAAGGCCACGCAGGCGATGGCGCGCATGAAGGTGGCACGCTCGTTCTCGCCCGGGAACACCCATCGCCGGTGGCAGAGGTATTCGAACCAGGTCAGCACCAGCGCCAGCGCCGCCAGGACGTTGCAGCCCGCCGCGACCAGGGCGCTCGACGCCGCGACAGCGACGGCCAGTTCGCGATGACGGGGGCGCAGCGCGGCGCTGTACAGCGCGGGCAGACGGGACAAGGTGTCGGCAATGGCGGGATGCATGGCGGGTCCTGGCGGGACGAAGGCACACCCACGAAGACGGCGCACCGAGCGCGGGTGAGGGCGACGATCGCGCCCTGTCCGGACGATGCATGAAGCGTGCCGCGACTCGGCCAGACCCCTGGATTCTGCCCCAGCCCATCATTGCAGTGAAGGCAACGTGATGAAAATCAGCTAACCAGCACGGCAACTGTGGTGGAGTTCACACCCTGCCGGCGCGCGCCCTTAGTTCAGGATGGTGGGCAGATCCGGCAATTCGTTGTCACCCGGGGTGCCCTGATCCGCAGGAAAGTGACGCGCCAGATGCAGCGACGTCGCGCGCACGCCCTCGATGATGGCGGCCTCCGGCGTGCCGGCCCGCATGCCCGCCTCGATCCGGCCACAGACTTCATGCCATTGCGCCTCGGTCACCCGTCCTTCCAGGCCCCGGTCGGCGACGATCTCGATCCTGTGATCGGCCAGCAGCAGGTAGATCAGCACGCCGTTGTTGGCCTCGGTGTCCCACGTCCGCAGCCGTCCGAACGCCGCGTACGCCGCATCGCGCGCCTGCAGCCCGCGGCGGATGGCGCCGAGCGCCAGCCCGGGTTCAACCGCGAACATCACCTCACCGGTATGGGTCCGCTCGCCCTCGGCGATCGCCGCGGCGATGCGCTGGAGGCTTTCGGCCGGGAACAGTCGATGCGCCGACGGTGGAAACAGATGGCGAAACCAGCGCATCACCAGCTCCCCGAGGCGCCACCGCCTCCGGACATGCCACCGCCACCGCTCCAGCCACCACCACCGCCGCCAAAACCGCCTCCCCCGAAGCCGCCTCCCCCGAAGCCGCCTCCCCCGAAGCCGCCACCTCCGAATCCGCCGCCGCCCCAGCCACCAAAGCCACCGGGTCCGGCGAAGCGCCCCCCCGAGCCGCCTCCCATCAGCCCCATGATCAGGCCGATGAAACCCGCCAGACCGCCCACCAGGAACAACGAGGACAGCAGCCACGCCACGCCGCCGCCGACCGCGCCACCGGCGATGGCCCTGATCGGGCGCGGCATTCCCCGCAGGAACACCCGCACCACGTTGGCCACGATCAGCCCGACGATCAGTCCGAACATCCAGTTGCCGCCGCTGGCGCGCGACCGCTCACGGTGCGTGCTCTGCGGCTCGGGCAACGGCTCGCCATCGATCAGCTTGACCAGCACGCCGGTGGCCTCGTCCAGCCCTCCCGCATAGTCCCCCTGGCGGAACCGCGGCACGAGGTATTCCTGGATGATCCGGTTGGCGATCGCATCGGGAATCGCCCCCTCCAGCCCGTAGCCCGGCTGGATGCGGACGCGGCGGTCGTCCTTGGCGACGACCAGCAGCACCGCGTCATCCACGCCCTTGCGGCCGAGCTTCCACTGATCGAAGACGCGTTGGGTGTACTGCTCGATGGTTTCCGGCGCGGTCGTGGGCACCATCAGCACCTGCAACTGCGCGCCCTTGCGCTGCTGCAGGGCCAGGGCCTGCTGGCGCAACGCATCGGCCTGGCTGGCGGACAGCGTGCCGGTGGTGTCGATCACCGGCGCGTCCAGCGATGGAATCGTGGCGTCCTGCGCCAGGGCCGGCCAAGCCAGCGCGCAGAGCAGGCCCAGGACCCATCGCAGCATCCGGCCGCGCAGCGGCATCCGGGATGTCCTTATTGCGCCGGGGCGGGAGACGGCGCCGGCGCCTGGCGGGTGGCGGGCTCGGTCGTGGCGGGCGCCTGGGGCTGCACCGGCGCTGGCTGACTGAAGTCAACGGTCGGCGCCTGCGAAAGCTGGGCCTCGTTGGCCACCGAGAAATTGGGCTTCTCCTTGGCACCGGTGACCTTGGCCGTCAGCACCTGCGGGAACTGGCGGATATAGGTGTTGTAGTCCTGCACGGCCTGGATGTAACGGCCGCGCGCGACAGTGATGCGGTTCTCGGTGCCTTCCAACTGCGCCTGCAGGTCACGGAAGTTCTGATCGGACTTGAGCGTGGGGTAGTTCTCGCTGACCACTAGCAGGCGGCTCAGCGCGCTCCCCAGCTCACCCTGTGCCTGGGAAAACTGCTGCAGCGAGGACGCATCGTCGGCATTGACCTGGATCTGGCCCACGCGGGCCCGGGCATTGGTGACCTCGGTCAGCACCTGGCGCTCCTGCTGCGCGTAGCCCTGCACGGTGCGCACCAGGTTGGGAATCAGATCGGCGCGGCGCTGATACTGGTTGAGGACCTCCGACCAGCTGGCCTTCACGGCCTGATCCTTCTGCTGGATGGTGTTGTAGCCGCACCCGGCCAACAGGCCAAGGGTCGCGAGCAGCAAGATCGAACGGATGAGGCTGCGCATGGTGCGTGGGCTCCTGTGTTCGGGCACGGGCGGCACGACCGGCCGCAAGGGTCACACTATGAACAGGGCGACATGAAGACCTCGTTGCAGCCCTAGAACTCCCCCGCACCCTTGATCCCGTGCTGCGCCGCACGGCGCCGCATCCACAGGTTGAGCCCCTCGACCAGCGCCGAGAAGCCCATGGCGAAGTACACATAAGCCTTGGGGACATGCAGCTCCAGGCCATCGAGCACCAGCACCACGCCCACCAGCACGATGAACGCCAGCGCCAGCATCTTGACCGTGGGATTGGCGTCGATGAAGCGCCCCAGCGGATTGGCCGCCAGCAGCATCATCAGCACCGCCAGCACGATGGCCGCGACCATGATCGGGATGTCCTTGGCAAAGCCAACCGCGGTGATCACCGAGTCCAGCGAGAACACGATGTCGATGATCGCGATCTGCAGGATCACCAGCCCGAAGACCGAGGACACCTTGGTCGTGGACGGGTCCTCGTCCTCGCCGCCGCTGACCAGCTCGCGGATTTCCATGATCCCCTTCACCACCAGGAACACGCCACCGACGATCAGGATCAGATCGCGTATCGAGAAGCCCATGCCAGCGACCGTGAACAGATCCGAGCTCATCCGGGCCAGATAGGCCAGCGAGATAAGCAGCGCGATGCGCGTCAGGCAGGCCACCGCGATGCCGAGCTTGCGTGCACCGGCGCGGCGCGCTTCGGGCAGGCGGCTGACGGCGATGGAGATGAACACCAGATTGTCGATGCCCAGCACGATCTCCAGCGTGCTGAGCGTCAGCAGCGTCAGCCACGACTGGGGGTCGGCGAGGAATTCGAGGTTCATGCAGGGGGTAGGTCCTAAAGCGAGGGGGAGAACAACAACAGGTACAGACGCGGCCCGAGGATCAGGCCCCAGCAGAGCAGCACGTTGAGCATGGCCATCAACACCGCGGCCGATCCCATGTCCTTGGCGCGGCCGGCAAGCTCGTGAAACTCCGCCCCGTAGCGCTCGATGACCGCCTCGATGGCCGAATTCAGCAGCTCCACGCCCAGCACCAGCAGCAGGCATCCCACCAGCAGCGCCCGCTCCACGCCGGTACTGCCCCACCAGAGGCCCAGCGGCGCAAGAATCACGCACAAGAGCACTTCCAGACGGAAGGAGGACTCGTATAGCCAGGCCGCCCGCAGCCCCAGCCAGGACCAGCGCGCGGCCTTCAGAATCCGGGCCGGACCACGCGGGGTATGCCCGTAGAGATCGGCCACGCTCAGGCGCCCCGGCCGTGCGGCGGCGCCGGCCCGAAGACCGGGAACGGAACAGAATCGATGGACATCAGGCCGCTCGTGTCGCGCAAGGCCGGTGATTTTGCCATATCGCCACACCGGGCCGGATTTGCAACGCCAAGGCCAGCCTGCTCCACTGGCGCCCGGTTTGTATTCCGGGAGGACGTTGCATGGGTATGAAGTCAGGTCTTGTCTGCGCCGCGTTGGCGGCCGTCCTGCTGGGCGGTTGCGCCCAGGCACCGGTGGCAACCGTGCCACCGCCCGCGCCAGCGCCGGCGCAGCCACTTGAAGTGGCCAGTGGGCAGGTCTCCAATGCGGCCTGGGCCGCGGACATGGATCACTTCGCCGCGCAGGACGCGGCCAACCCGCCGCCCCGCGACGCGGTTCTTTTCATCGGTAGCTCGTCGATCCGCAAATGGACCTCGCTGGCCCAGGATTTCCCGGGGGCCACCGTGATCAACCGCGGCTTCGGTGGCTCGGAGGTCCGCGACAGCACCTATTACGCCGACCGCATCGTGGTGCCCTACCACCCGCGCAAGATCGTCTTCTATGCCGGCGACAACGATCTGGCGGCCGGGCGCAGCCCGCAACAGGTCGCCGCGGACGTGGCGGCGTTCGTCCAGCGCATCCGGCACGACCTGCCGGGCGAACCGGTGGTCTATGTCGCGATCAAGCCCAGCCCCTCGCGTGCGAACCTGCTGCCGCAGATCCGTCAGGCCAATGCGCTGATCGAAGCGATGGCCGCCAAGGATCCCGGGCTGACCTTCGTCGACGTGTTCACTCCGATGCTCAAGGCCGACGGCAGCCTGCGACCGGAATTGTTCGGCCCGGACATGCTGCACATGAACGCCGACGGCTACGCGCTGTGGACCCGACTGTTGAAGCCTTACGTCGACGCCGCGCGCTGAGGCGTGCGCACCATGGTCAGTCGCGGAAGATGCGCGTGCAGCGCTGGCCATGGCGGTCGATCCACCCCCGGTACATGCCGGAGGTACTGAACGGCATCGCCAGGTTCCCGCCCGCATCCACCGCGATCGCGCCGCCGTCCCCGCCCAGCGCGGGCACTTCGCCCAGGATCACCGCCTCGCTCGCCTCGGCCAGCGAGGCCCCGCCGTAGGCCATGCGCGCGGCGATGTCGTGTGCCGCGGCACAGCGGATATAGATCTCGCCCCAGCCCGTTGCGGACACCGCGCAATGCGCGTCGGCCCAGGTCCCCGAGCCGATCAGGGGCGAGTCACCGATCCGGCCAAAGCGCTTGTTGGTCATGCCACCGGTGGACGTCGCCGCAGCAAGACGCCCGTGGCAGTCCAGTGCCACCGCGCCGACCGTTCCGAAGTAGCGTCCCTTGAGCCCATCGCCAGGCGCAGTCTCGCGGGCCTGCGCCTGCAGCAGTTGCGCGTGGCGCGCGGGCGTTCCAAACCAGGCATTCGGGACCCGCTCCAGGTCCGGCAGCCCGTCGGCGAAGCGCTCGGCGCCTTCGCCGGCCAGCAGCACGTGCGTAGAGCGCTCCATGACCGCGCGCGCCAGTCGCACCGGATTGCGCACCGTGCGCACGCCGGCCACCGCGCCTGCACGGCGCGTGTTTCCTTCCATCAACGCGGCGTCCAGTTCGTGGGCGCCCTCGGCCGTGAACACGGCGCCGAACCCGGCATTGAAGCAGGGCGACTCCTCCAGCCGGATCACTGCGGCTTCCACCGCATCCAGCGCGGTTCCGCCATCGCGCAACAGCACGTGCCCCGCCTCAAGCGCCGCGCCCAGGGCCGCATGGATGACCCGCGCTTCGTCGGCGGACAGCGCGTCCGGCTCGATCACCCCAGCCCCACCATGGATTGCAAGCACGAAAGGCGCATCGCAGACAGGCATCAACGACTCCGGGTTTGCGCGTCCAGCGCAGGATACCCCCCGTTTTCCGGTTGCGCCGGGACGCTATGGCGCGAAGCGCACCGTCGCGGTCGTGCCCTGGCCCAGTACGCTGGCCAGCTCGACCTTCCAGCCGAAGCGCTGGCACAAGCGGTGCACGATCGACAGGCCCAGGCCGGTGCTGTGCTGGCGTGACTCGTCTACCCGGTAGAACGGTTCGAAGGCGCGCAACATCGCGTCGGAGGTCATGCCGATGCCCGAATCGCGCACCACGAACTGGTCGGTCTCCACGATGACCTCGATCCGGCCCTCGTCGGTATAACTGCAGGCATTGCGCAACAGGTTGCTGACCACCACGTGCATGACCCGCGGCGGGGCGTGCAAGCGCGGCTTGGCATTGCACACGACGGTGAGATCCACCGGCTTGCCGATCAGCAGGTCGCGCGCGCTCTCGGCCTCGTCCAGGACGATCTCGGCCACTCCGAAATCCTCGCTCTGCGGCTCGACATCGGCCTCACGCGCCAGGATCAGGAAGGCATCGATCACCGCTTCCATCTCGCGGCTCGAGCGCTGGATACGCTGCAGCGAGCGCACCGCGCGCGGCGGCAACTCTCCGGCCAGCGCCAGGTCACTGGCGACCCGGATGACGGTCAGCGGCGTGCGCAGTTCGTGGCTGGCGTCGCGGGTGAAATCCCGCTCGCGCGCGACCTGGGCGGCCACGCGCTCGGACAGTCCGCGTAGGGCCACGGCCAGTTGCCGGGCCTCGCCCTGGACTTCCTTGGGCAGGTGTTCGGGCGCCAGCGCCGTGGTGTCCGGCTCGCGCGGATCCCACTGGGCCACCTGCCGGGCCAGCCACGACACCGGCGACACCAGCCGTTTGAAGAAGCGATAGGTCAGATAGGACGCGCCGTAGAGTGCCGCGAGGCACAGCAGCAACGGCAAGGTCCCGGACCAGAAGAACAGTCGCTCGGCCTGCGTCCCGAGCCACACCAGATAAAGCCGCCCGGGCCCCTTGTCCTCGACCAGCACCAACTCGCGCCCTACGTTGTGCGTGCCTGGCGCCAGGCCGCGCAGTTCATCCGGCAGGGTCAGCTCGGACTGCCCGCGCAGGACCAGGTAACCGCGCAGGTCATGGGTGTTTGGGGGCGGTTGCGCCGGCGAGGCGGCGTACAGCCCCCAGAAATGCGAGGCCTCCTCGCGCAGCATGGTCTGCACGAGGCTGTGCTTGATGACCGAAGACGCGATGAGCACGGTCGCGATCACCGCAAGGCTGGCCAATGCCACCCTCAGGATGAAGGCGATCCTGATGCTGCGTGGAAGTCCGTGGGGCACGACGATCGAATCGAAAGAACCTGGGCCAGGTGGGCGCCGCGGCGCCCGCCCGGGCTCAGGTAATGTCGGCGACGCGATAGCCGGCACTCTGCACGGTATGCAGAAGCGGCTTGTCGAACGGCTTGTCGATCACCTTGCGCAGGTTGTAAAGATGGCTGCGCAGGGTGTCCGAGTCGGGCAGACCATTGCCCCAGATTTCGCGTTCGATCTCTTGACGCGTCACCACGCGCGGCGATTCACGCATCAGGATGGTCAACAGGCGCAGGCCGATCGGCGAGAGCATCAGCTCGGTTCCACCGCGGGTCACGCGCATGCTCACCGGATCCAGGACCAGGTCGGCGACCTTGAGCACCTCCGATCCCACCTGACGACGCTCGCGGCGAATCAGCGCGCGCAGGCGGGCTTCCAATTCCTGGATGGCGAAGGGCTTGGTGAGGTAATCATCAGCACCGGTGCCCAGGCCGCTGAGCTTGTCGTCCAGGGTGTCTCGGGCGGTCAGCATCAGCACCGGGGTGGACTTGCGGGCCTCGCTGCGCAGGCGGCGGCACACTTCCAGGCCGTCCATGCGCGGCAGCATCAGGTCCAGCACCAACACGTCATAGCTGTTTTCAGTCGCCAGACGATAGCCATCCAGCCCGTCGGACGCGTAATCCACCTCGAATCCCTTGCCTTCGAGGTACTCACCAATCATCTCGGAGATGTTGCGGTTGTCTTCGACAACCAGCACCAGCCCCGAGGTCTCCTGCGCATGCCGCATAGTCAGATCTCCGGAGAAACGCAAACTTCAGGTTTGTGAAACTAAAGAGCCACCGGTCGACAGCGCGTGAAGACCACAACGCATAAGGGCTCAAGCGAGGCTCGGTTCACCCGGATTCAGCCAGGGACGGCGCTTTGGCGTCATGAGTGGCTGGAGTCGCGCTCCCGCTTCGCGGGCGATCTCCCATGCTCGACCGTGTCCTGACCATCATCGTGCTGCCGGGCTCCGACATTTCCATGACTTTCACCTGGTACGGACATCTCGACTGCACGGCCGTGCCGCTGCTGGTGATCGTGACCATTGGGGCACCGCCTTCTTCGCGTAAAGCCTGCAGATGCCTGCAAACCGCATGGGCAGCGCGGTCTACCCGGTGGTCCAGCTCAAGACGATCCCGGAGATCATCAGCCAGGCCGTGTTCGCGGGATTTCGATTTGGTCGCTGCGCCAACCGCTGAAGTAAAACCACGGCGTGGCGTTCGCCATGATCGTGGGCGCCGCCCTCCTGATGTTCTACGACCCCGGCGCCTGAGGACACCGATCCTGGGAGGCTTCAGCCGCCAGCTTGGCGCTCGTTGCGCTTGACCCGTTGCCACAGGGCCTCCTGGGCCTCCAGCTCAAGCTCGGCGAACGTGAGGCCATCGCGTTCGGCTTCCGCTTCCATGGCGCGGAAGCGGCGCTCGAACTTGGCATTGGCATGGCGCAAAGCGCTGCCCGCATCGACCTGGGACTTGCGGGCCAGATTGAGGCAGACGAACAGCAGGTCTCCGATCTCGTCCTGTAGGCGCGCCGCGCGATCAGGGTCATCGACGTCGCGCGCCAACTCAGCCCGCACCTCAGCCATTTCCTCCTCGAGCTTGGCCATGACCGGCGCCGGGCCGGGCCAGTCGAAGCCGGTCTTGGCCGCGCGCGACTGCAGCTTGAGCGCACGCTGCCACTCGGGCATGCCGCGCGAGATGGCGGCCAGGGCCGAGGCGTCCTGCTCGCCCTTGCCTGCACGCTCGAGACGCTTGATCTCCTCCCAGTTCCGCGCCACGTCCGCCGCATCGTCTGCTTGCACGGAGGCGAAGATGTGCGGGTGGCGACGCACCAGCTTGTCGCTGATCGCATCGGCCACCTCGTCGAACTCGAAAGCCCCCTGCTCGGCGGCCATCTGCGCATGGAAGACCACCTGCAGCAGCAGATCGCCCAACTCGTCCTTCAGATCGTCCAGGTCGCCACGGTCGATCGCATCGACGACCTCGTAGGCTTCCTCGATCGTGTAGGGGGCAATCGTGGAGAAATCCTGCGCCAGATCCCAGGGGCAGCCGCGTTGCGGGTCGCGCAGGCGCGCCATGATCGACAGCAGGCGATCGATGGAAGGTGTCTGGACAGGATCTGGCGCAGGCATGGTGTCTCCATGTGGGGGAAGTCACCGCACAGTGTAGGCAGCTCAGGCCAGACGGATGACCACCACACCGGCCACGATCAGCGCCGCGGCCACGATGCGCGCCGGCGGCAAGCGCTCGCGCAGTCGCAGCGCACCAATGAGCAACGCGAACAGCACGCTGGTTTCGCGAAGCGCCGACACCAGGCCTACTGCGGCATGCGTGGTCGCCGCGATCACCAGCGTGTAGGCGAGCATCGACATCGCACCGCCGGCCAAGCCCGCGCGCCAGTGCGGTCCCAGCGTGGCGAACACGCGCGGCCCGCGCACCGCCCCCAGCAAGGTCACCGCGACCACGCCGTTGGTAACGAACAACCACGCCGCATAGGACCACGGCGCATCGTTGGCGCGCGCGCCGCTCGCATCGCACAGGGTGTAGGCCGCGATGCAGGCGCTGGTGGCCAGCGCGCTGCGCAGCAGTGGCCCGCGCGGCGCACTGGTCCGGCCTCCGCCGCGCAGGGCCATCCAGGCGATCCCCGCCACCAGCAATCCCAGGCCCAGGCTGCCCCACGGCCCCAATGTTTCATCGAGCAGCGCCCAGGCGGCCAGGGCCACGAGCAGCGGCGCCCCGCCCCGCGCCAGCGGATAGGCCTGGCTCAGGTCACCGTGCCGGTAGGCCTGGGCCAAGCACAGGTTGTAGGCGACATGGAGGACGGCCGACAGACCGATCCACAGCCACATCTGCGGCGTCGGCCAGGCGACGAACGGCACCAGGCACAGCGCTGCCAGTCCGGCGCAGGCCTGGATGAGCGAAGCCGAGACGAAGCGGTCCAGCCCCAGCTTGAGCAGCGCGTTCCAGCCGGCGTGAGTCACTGCCGCCAGCAGCACCAGCGCGAACCAGCCGGCGCTCATGCGTGCGCTAGCGCCAGTCCTGCCAGGGCAGCTGTGGGTCGCCCAGCGCCATGAAGTCCCCGTTGAGCAGGGTTTCGCGCCGGTTGTAGCGGAAGGCCCGGCCATCGGGCGCCAGCAGCACGCCGCCGGCAGCCTCCAGGATGCATTGCCCGGCACCGGTGTCCCACTCGCAGGTCGGGCCGAAACGCGGATAGATGTCCAGCGCGCCTTCGGCGATGCGGCAGAACTTCAGCGAGGAGCCCAGCGGGATGGGCTCGGCATCGGGCAACTGGTCGAGGACGGCCTGCGTGCGTGGATCGCGGTGCGAACGGCTCGCGGCTACGCGTAGCGGCGCGTTCGCCGGACGCCGGGTGCGCAGTTCCTGGTCGGTTTGGCCATCCCGGCGCAGCGCACGGTGCCCCGCCTGCGCGTGCCAGATGGTGCCGGTCACCGGCGCCATGATCACTCCGAACACCGGCTGGTGCGCCTCGATCAGGGCGATGTTGACCGTGAACTCGCCATTGCGCTTGACGAACTCGCGGGTGCCGTCGAGGGGATCGACCAGCCAATAGGCATGCCAGTCCTGGCGGGTGGCCCAGGGAATGTCGGCCCCCTCCTCGCTCAGCAGCGGCAGCTCCGGCGTCAACCGGCGCAGGCCGTCGGCGATGATGTGATGGGCGGCCAGGTCGGCGCGCGTGAGCGGGCTGTTGTCGGCCTTGTGCTCGACGTCGAAATCTTCCGCGTAGACCTGCATGATGGCGGCCGACGCATCACGGGCGATGGCGATGACCGCCTCGTGCAGGTCTGCGGTGATGCGGCTCATGCCTGGCCCGCCAGCCACTCGCGGGCGATGAACAACGCGGCGAGCGAGCGCCCCTCGGAAAAATCCTCGCGCAGCATCAGCTGATCGAGCGCATCAAGCTTCCACGGCACGACTTCAAGCTCCTCGGGTTCATCGCCGGGCAAACGCTCCGGATACAGGTCGCGCGCCACCACCAGCCACGACTGGTGGCTCATGTAGGTGGGCGCCAGGGTCATCGCACGCAGGACATCCAGACGACGCGCGCCATAGCCTGCCTCTTCCTTCAACTCGCGGTCGGCCGACTGCGCCGGTGTCTCACCGGCATCCATCCGCCCTTTCACCAGGCCCAGCTCATAGCGATGCATGCCGGCGGCGTACTCGCGCACCAGCAGCACGGTGTCCTTGTCGAGCATGGGGACCACCACGACGGCACCATGACCTCGCCCGACCTGGCGCTCGAACTGGCGACGCTCGCCGTTGGAGAACTCCAGGTCCAGGCGCTCCATCTGCAGCGGCCCGACATCGTGCCGGGTCACGCCGTGGATGGTGGGCAGCTTGCGGCTCACGCGGATCGCCTGCTGCCGCACGGGGCAGCGGCGGATATCATGGAAGAATGCAGGAAGATCATCAGCCGCGAATCCTAGCAGAGCGGGCCAGCGTTTCCCCGCCTGATCGCCAACCGCTCCGTCCCACCATGCCGACAGCGGGCACGCCATGCGCCTGACCCGCGTCCACGTCGAGCAGCCCCTGGCCGTTGGCATGCAGCTCGACCTCCCGGAGGAAGCCGCCGCGCATCTGTCGCGGGTGCTGCGCCTGCGCCAGGGCGATGCCTGCGTGCTGTTCAACGGTGATGGGCATGACTACGACGCGCGCCTGGGCGTGGTGGGCAAGCGCACCAGCCAGGTGGAGATCACCGGCGCACGCGCCGTCCAGACCGAGTCCCCGTTGCAGGTGACGCTGCTGCAAGGGATCGCCCGCGGGGAGAAGATGGACCTGATCCTGCAGAAGGCCACCGAGCTGGGCGTCAACGCGATTGTGCCTGTCGATTCGGAGCGCTCGGAAGTCAGGCTTTCCGGAGAGCGCCTGCAGAAGCGCGTGTCGCACTGGCGTGGCGTCGTCCGCGCCGCTTGCGAGCAGTCCGGTCGCGCCCGCGTCCCGGATGTGCGCGAGCCGGTCGCGATCGCGACCGCCGCCGGCTACTTGCCGGCCGACGACCTGCGCCTGTTGCTCGATCCGATCGGCACCCAGCGCCTGACCACCCTGGTCCGACCGGCGTCTGGCCAGGTGGTGATCGCCATCGGGCCGGAAGGCGGCTGGTCGCCCCGCGACCGGCAAGCCCTGGAGGGCATGGGCTTCCAGGGTCTGCGCCTGGGGCCACGCGTGCTACGGACGGAAACCGCGGGCCTGGCCGCCATTGCCGCGGTCCAGGCGTTGCTTGGCGACCTCTGAGCAAGCCTGTGCCGGGACCGTTGAAGCAAAGACGCCGGGCAATGCCCGGCGTCTTTTCATCTCTGGCGGAAGAAAGAAAAGATCAGACGCGGCTCAATGCCATTGGGAGAGCTCTTCCGGCGTGATCTTGCCGTCGTGATTCTTGTCGACCAGACGGAACTCGCTGTACAGCGCCTGGTCCTGCGGGATCTCGTCCTTGGTCAGCACGCCATCCCCGTTCTTGTCCAGTTCGGCGACGGTGACGTGGTAATCGGCGGCATTGGGCAACTTGTTCGGCTGTCCCCAGTTCACGGTGACCGGCCCCTGCGGCGTCTCCATCGTCATGGTCTTGAAGCCCGGAGGCGGCAACTCGGTGGTCAGGGTGTTGTCTGCAGAGCGCGGCGGTGGCGCCACGGTCTGGGCAGCGGTCGACGGCGGAGCGGTAGCCGACTGGGCTTGGGCAGCACCCGCGGCGGCCAGCAGCAGGCACGACCACAGGCTGCGTTGGAACGTGGACTTCATGTGCGGGGCCTCGCGAGATCAAAAACAGGTGCAAAACCTCGCACCAACGCCGCGAATGAGGCGTGAACCGGCTCAGACGGCGCTGGTCGCCTGGGCCGCGGCCTCGCACACCAGGGTTTCGATGGCTTCCAGGTCCGGCAACAACGCCGACTCGTCGCCCAGCAGCACGCGCATTTGCACGCCTTGCGGAAGCGGCTCCTCGCTGGCGTCGGCCAGCAGCCCGTCGCGGGGCACCGAGATCAGTCGCGGGAACGACTGGGTCATCAGCCCGATGTAGGGCGTGGTCTCACTGCCGGTCAGGGTCTTGAGGACCACGATCTTGCTGCTGCTGGTCACCGGCTCGTGGCCGAGGCCGCCCAGGTCGACCATCGAGAACACCGGCACCTGCCAACCCTGCCAGTCGATCCTGCCCGGCATCCAGTGCGGGGTTCCCTCCACGGCCTGGACAGGCACGCGCGAGAGGACTTCGGCCACGGTGGCGTTCGGCAGCAGGACGCGCTCGGCGCCGGCCTGGATCAGGAAGCCTCGGATTTCGTCGTTGGAACGGGTCATGCGATCAGCCTCCCAAGGCGTCGACGATGCGCTGGGCCAGCGCTTCGGGGGTCGCGGTCTCCCCGCCCCCCTGTTCAAGGGCCTTGGCCGCCGTCCAGTCATAGCAGCCCTGCAACGACTGTCCGCCCACCAGGGCCCCGCGCGCGGCGAGCATCAAGGCAGGCTCCGCGCATTCCACCCCGGCGCCGCTGAGCAGCAGGACCGCGGTGCGTGCGGGGGGAAGCGCATCGAGCAGACCGGTCACATCCGATGCCCCCTCGCCGAAGACCACGACGCCATCCTGCGCCGCCGCCGCCACCTGATCGGGTACGACATAGACGTAACCCGCCCGCGCGGCCATGCCGGGTTTGGCGAGCAGCACCGGCAGCGGCGATGCGCGCTCCATCTGGCGTGCTAGGTTGTCATAGCGGCCGCCATCCAGGCGCAATTGCACCAGCACCGGCAGCGTGAAATCCGCCGGCAGGCCAGCCAGGACCCGACGCACGGCATCGGGTCCGCCGATGCCGGCGTACAGCAGGACCGCACCGGCGACCTTGGCGCCCGCGGCCTCCTGCGTGGCGTCCCCGACCGTTTCGGCCTCGATCGCTTCCAGCTCGAAATTCAGGTGGTCCAGCCCGGGCGGGAGAACCGGGGCGGCCATCGGCTCGCGCCTGGCCGGCGCCACGATCTCGAAATCCTCCACCAGCGACAGGTGCGCGAATGAAGGGAGTGCGGGCGGAGCTGCCGCTTGCGTGGGCTCAGCCATTGGCTGGGCAGGCGGCGCCTCGATCGCGTCCGGCTGCACGCTGGCGGCATCGACCGGTGCGGAGAAATCGTCCACCAGCGCGAGCCGCTCGGGCTGCTCGGGCGGGGTCCAGCGCTCGGCATCGATGCTGAACGCCGCCGACGCCTGGTCGGCCTCCTGATCCTGTTCGATCGAGGTCGGATCGAACTGGAATCCGGTGTCCTCGGGCAGCGCGGCGGCCTGTCCGGCGGCTTCCTGCAGATGCCTGTCGACCGTATCGTCGCTGACCTCGGCTGGCGCTTGCGGGCGGCCTGGCTCAGGCTGGGGCGCCTCGATCTCCAGGCCCGGAGGCAGCACGTCGCGATGCCCGTACAGCTTGGCCGCCAGGTGGCGCGCCCAGCGCTGGGCGTCCCAGCCATCGCGCGAGGTAGCCAGCTCGGCGTCGTCATAGATGACGGTCAGCGCCGGATCGCACAACACCGCGTCCAACTGGACCAGCGCGTCCTCGATGGCCGGCTCCAGCGCGACCAGCACCGCTTGCGGGCTGGCCGCGGACAGTGCTTCCGGCGCCAGTGCGTTGGGATCGTCCTCCAGCGCGATCTGCGCGCCGGCTCCCAACAGCGCATCGCGCAGCTGGTCGCGGGCGCGCCCGGGCCGGGCCAGCAGGGCCACCCGCGGCGCGGCGGGCGGCACGGTGTCGGACTCAATCGCGGACACGGGCAATCCCCAGCAGGTCGTAGACATTACGCATCAGGTCCAGCTCCTGGTACGGCTTGCCCATGTAGCGCTGCACGCCGATCTCCAGGGCGCGTTGGCGATGCTTGTCGCCGGTCCGCGAGGTGATCATCACGATAGGCACGCCGGCAAAACGCGGGTCGGCCTTCATCGCCGTGGCCAGCTCATAGCCGTCCATGCGCGGCATCTCGATATCCAGCAGCATCAGGTCCGGAACACGTTCCTCCAGGCGTTCCAGCGCTTCGACGCCATCGCGCGCGGTGCTGACCTCGAAGTTATGGCGTTCCAGCACACGGCTGGTGACCTTGCGCATGGTCAGCGAATCGTCGACCACCATCACCAGCGGCACCTGGCGCTGTTCGACGACCGCGACGACCGGCGTGATCGAGGTCGGCTGGGTCATGTAGCGACGCACCAGCGGCGCGGCATCCAGGATCACCACCACACTACCGTCGCCGGTAATCGTGGCGCCGTAGATGCCGGGGATGGAACCGATCTGCGGACCCACCGGCTTGACCACGATCTCGCGGTTGCCCAGCACCTGGTCCACCGCCACGGCCGCGCGCAGCTCGCCGGCGCGGACCATAAGCAGCGGAACCACCGGCTGGCCTTCGGCCTTGGCCGGGTCCAGGCCCACCAGGGTGCCCATGTCGTGCAGCGCGTATTCCTCGCCCCCATAGACGTAACTGGCCCCGGAGTCGAAACGCTCCCGGCTCAGGCGCCCCACACCGCCGACCGCGGCCACCGACACCGCGAACTGGGTTTCGCCAACCTGCACGAACACGGCCTGGGTGACCGCCAAGGTCTGCGGCAGGCGCAGGGTGAAGGTGGTGCCGCGACCTGCGACCGACGCGATTTCCAGGGTACCGCCAAGCTGACGAACCTCGTTGTGGACCACGTCCATGCCCACGCCACGCCCCGCGAGCTGGCTGACTTCCTCTGCGGTCGAGAAGCCCGGCTCCAGGATCAGGCGTTCCAGATCCATCTCAGACAGCTCGGCGCCAGGCTTGAGGATGCCGCGCTGTTCGGCGCGACGCCGAATGGCGGCGTGGTCGATGCCGGCGCCGTCGTCGGCCACCTGCAGCACCACTTCCGACCCCTCGCGGCGCAGCACGACGCGCACGCTGCCTTCTTCGGGCTTGCCCGCATCGCGGCGTGCCTGCGGCGACTCCAGGCCATGGGCCACCGCATTGCGCAGCAAATGCTCAAGCGGCGCGGTCATGCGCTCCAGGACGTTGCGGTCCAGTTCGCCATGGGCGCCTTCCAGCTGCAGCTGGGCTTGCTTGCCGGTGTCCTGCGCCGCCTGGCGCAACACCCGGCGCAGACGCGGGACGCTGCCTTCGAACGGCACCATGCGCGCGCGCATCAGGCCGTCCTGCAGTTCCGAACTCACGCGCGACTGCTGACCCAGCAGGCTGTCGTTCTGGCGCGCCAGATCGTCCAGCACGCCCTGCAGGCCGCTGATGTCGGCCGCGGACTCGGCCAGTGCACGGCTGAGCTGCTGCAGGGTGGAGAAGCGATCCAGTTCCAGCGGATCGAATTCGGCGTCACGGGTGTCGTGCTCGCGTTGGTAGCGGGCCACGATCTGGGCTTCGGTCTCCAGGTCCAGGCGCCGCAACTGATCGTGCAAGCGGGTGTTGGTGCGATCCAGCTCGGCCATGGCCGCGCGGAAGGCGCCCATCTGCTGCTCCAGGCGCGCTCGGTAGATCGCCACTTCGCCGGCGTTGTTCACCAGCTGATCGAGCAGATCGGCGCGCACACGCACCTGTTCTTGACCGGTGCTGAGGCTGGTGGTGTCTTCCTCGCCGGCCGCCTCCAGATCGATCGGCGCCGACAGCGGAGCCAGGTGCGGGATCGGCTGCGGACCGGTGGTGGCCACCGCTGCCACCGCGGCAAGGGCTTCGAGCGGGCGCGGCGCGGCAGGCGTGTCGAAAGCGGCCGTGGCGGCCACCTGCACCTCGCGCTCCGTTTCCGGTGCCTCCAGGTGTTCTGGGGCTTCCGGCACGGCGTCGGCAGCGTGGCTGGCCTCCGCCTCGCTCGGTGCGTGCACCTCGAATGCCGCTGTGTCGACGGTCTCGGCCAACTCCTGGTTGTCGGGCGTCGACACTGGCGCATCCACGCCGGCGTCGAAGGCGATGCCGTCCACATCCAGCGCAGGCAGGGGGTCTTCCTCGTTTGCCTGCTCCGCGTCCGGGTCCGCCGACGCCATTACATCTTCGGTCTCCGCGGGCTCGGACACCGTCGGATCGAACGCGGCGGCCTCCAGGTTGCCAGCGGCGACCTCCTCGACCTCGACGACGTCCGTGGGTGCATCCGTCTCGAAGGACGACGCAGGGTGCTCGACGAACTCGGCGGCTTCGCGCTGTTCTGCGTCGTCGATCACCGCGGCTTCGGAAGTCGCGCCGACATCGTCCATGGCGGCGGTGAACTCCGCAGGCGCCTCGGCAGCGTCCGAAGCCAACGACTCGGGCACGTCCACGCCGGTCGTCGGCGTGCCCGCTTCCTCGGTCTCTGCCGGCTCGACCGCGACAGGCGACGCCTCGTCTGGCAACGTCGCACCTTGTGCGCGTGCATCGAATTCCGCGACCAGCTGCGGCTGCGACTCGACCACCAGATAATCGGCCGTGCGCGCCAGCATGCCGTGCAGCACGTCGAAGCCGCGCTCGAGCAGCCCGACCACGCCACGATCCACCTCCGCACGATGTTCGGCGACCTGCTCCAGGAGCGATTCGATCGCATGCCCCAGGTCGCCGATCGCCGCGATCCCGGCCATGCGGGCGCCACCCTTGATGGTGTGCAGATCGCGCTGCAGGCCGATCACCAGGCTGCGGTCGTCCGGGGTTTCACGCAGACGCGCCAGCAGGCCATCGGAGTGATCGAGCAGATCGTTGCCTTCCTCGACGAAGATGTCGACCAGATCGCGGTCGAACATCTCGAAGTCCAGGGTCCGGGCGGCCGCCTGCGAGGGCGGGTCGCTGACCGGCGGCTGCGGCGCATCGACCACGGCAACGCCTGGGTCCTCCTGGGACGCGGTCGTTTCAGCAGGCCCATCAGCAGGCGTATCGTCGGACGATGCCTCGCCCACGACAGGCAGGTCGGGGCTAGGGTCTTCGGTAGCACCCGCCGCCAGCGACTGAGCGTCTTCCGCGATGGAATTTTCGGGCGCATCGAAGATAGCCTCGGCCTCAGGGGTCGCAGGCGCGATGGCCTCCTCGACGACCTGCGGGGAGAGGGTCTCGGCCCAGGCCGCGGCTTCGGCGGCCGCTTCTGGCGGGGTCAGATCGACGTCCTCAACCGCGTCAGCATCGACCGGCGCCACGGACCAGGCGGCCGCGTCTTCCAGAACCAAGGCCTCTTCGGTCTCGGGGCTGGTCGCCGGCAGGGCGGCGGCATCCAGGGTCTCGACATCGACCTCGGGATCCTGGACGGACATGCGCTCGATGTCGTGCGGTTCCACCAGTGCCTGCGGCTCGCCGTTCTCCACCTCGAGCGGTGTGTCGGGCTGCTCGGCCGGCGCGTCGAACTCGGCGGCCACCGGGTCGAAGGAGGGACCTGCCGACAGGTCGCTTTCGGACATCTCCAGCGCCTCGCCATCCTGCGCGGTCGGCTCGGCCGACAGCTGGCCGTGGTCGCCATGATCGAGATCGAACCCGTCGTCCCGACTCGCTGCATCGCTGCCAGGCTGCTCGGGCGCCGGCATCCCGGGCCCGGTCGATTCTGGTGTATCGATGAAACGCGACAGGTCCATCGCGCCGGTGAGCTCGGTCCCGGCAGGGATATCCGGCGTGAAGTCCGTGGCGCCCTGCCCGGCATAGGTGTTCTGCCGGCGGTCGTCGATCACCGTGGACAACGGCCGCGGCGCCTGCGGCAATCCGTCGCGCAGTTCGGAGAGCGTCGCGCACAGCGCGGTGAAGTGCGGGATGCGCGCCTGCTCGGCCTGCAGCGCGGTCATCGTGTCGCGGACGGCCACGGTCGCTGCCGCCAGGCCCGCGACGCCGGCCGGATCAATGCTGGCACCGTTGCCCAGCGCACGCTTGATGTACTGCTCGGCGCGGCCGGTCACCTCGGTGATTTCCGGCACGTCGGCCATGGCAAAAGCGCCATTGAGGGTGTGGAAGGCGCGCAGCAGGGACTCGCTGGCGGCCAGGCCTTCGCGCCCGGGCATCCACTGGGCCAGCCAGCCATCGACGGTCTGCAGGTGGTTGGCGACCTCGGCCTCGAGAATCTCGCGCAGGACGCTGTCGACCGAAGCCGGCGTGCCTTCCAGATCGGACTCCGGCGCGGCCACTGCGGTCTGTTCGGCGTCCGCAAGGTCGCGCCCTGCGGCCTCGACTGACGCGGGGGCGGCGGACGGCGCGCTGTAGAAGGCCTCCTCGCCCTGGGCGATACGCTCGGCGATGTCCTCGATCCCGGCCAGATCGGCGGTGACTCCCGGCTGGCCGCGCAGGGCTTGGTTGAGTTGCGGCAGCGTGGCGGTGGCCTGGTCGAGCAGTGCCACCACGGCAGGCGTGGGCGCGCGGGTGCCATCAAGCACGCGATTGAGCGTGTTCTCGATTTTCCAGGCGAACTCACCCAACTGGCGCGCGCCGACCAGGCGGCCGCTGCCCTTGAGGGTGTGGAAGACGCGCCGGATCGAACGCAGGCGCTCCAGGTTGTCCGGATCGGCGCGCCAGCCGGGCAGCATCTCGTGCAGGCTGGCGATTTCCTCGTCGAACTCCTCCAGGAAGACGTCGCGGATCTCGTCGTCGATGTCCTGGCCGCTGGCGTCGAACCCCGACTCCAGGGCAGGCGCGCCCGTCTCGATGGCCGCGGCCGGGACCGGTGCGTCATCGGCCACCGCCACGGCAGGCGTGTCGGCGACGGCCTGCGGTGCAACGTCCCCCACCTCGGGCAACGCCGCATGGAGTCCGCCGGTCGGCAACTGGTCCGCGTATTCGGCGTATTCACTGGCTACCGGATCGAACTGCGCGAAAGCCGCCTCGTCCGGAACATAGGCCGGAAGCTCCGGACCGCGCTCGAGCTCGACCAGCGGCTCGGCCGGCGCGCTGCTCGGCGCGTCCTGATCCAGCGTCGGCTGGGATGGCGCGTCATCCAGGGAGACGGCCGTGGGTTCCGCGGTCGCAGGTGCGAATGACGGTGGCGTGTCGTCGACGGGCTCGACCGCCGCCGTCTCGATGTCTTCTGCGGCCGCTGCGGCAGGCGCGGGCAGCGGCCAGTAGCGCAAGGCCTCCAGGCTGGAGCGCGCGATGTCCATCAGCTCGTCGCGATTGGGGCGGCGTTCGCGCAACGCTTCCAGGTAGTACTCCAGGCTGGCCATGGCATCGGCCAGGGTGTCCAGCTGGGTGCCGCTGGGCACGCGCTTGCGTTCGATCAACTCGGTGGCGATGTAGCGACGCACGCCTTCGACGTAGTCGGCCGGCTCGGCCAGTTCGAGCATGCGCAGGGCGCCGCACACCTCTTCCAGCAAGCGTGGGGTGTCGGCCAGTTGACCGTGGTCCCAGTCCATCTCGATGAAGGCTACGAACTGGTGGCGGACCTCGGCGAAATTGCGGATCGCCTCGCCCGCCAGAACCTCGACCGTGTTCTGGGATTCGCTGGCTTGGGGCTGGGTAGTCCCCTCCTCGGCCAGGTTTGCGGCCTGGTCGTCCAGGGAGGCATCGACATAGAGCAGCGCGCCGGCGATATCGAGCAAGGCGCTCTCATCGGGCGTACGACGCCCATCGACCAGCTCGGCCAGGGACTCGCGCTGCTGCAGGACCACGTTGCGGGCCAGCCCCTGTCCCATCATGCCCAGGGTGTCGGCGATGCTGCCAAGCTCGGCCACCAACGGGGCGAGCTCTGCGATCTGCGCGCCGGTGCGCAACTGCAGGTCGAGCGCGTCTTTCACGCGCATCAGTTCTTCCTTCACCGCACCGCCGACGGTGTCCAGCAGCGCGCGATTGCGTCCGCTGATACTGCTGCGGGCGTGCTCGATTTCGGCCTGGCTCGGCGAAGCGCCGGCCAGATCGAAGGCTTGCCGGAGGTCTTCCAGCGCCGGATGCGCCGCGTCGGTCTTGGCGACCTGGTACAGCAGTTGGCGGGTCGGCTCCTGCCCTGGCGCTGCCGCGCCGGGCACCAAGCCCTGGCGGATCTGGCGCACGACGCGGTCCACACCGACGAAGGCCTGGTGCAGCGCGGGGCTGGGGGCGATGGCCCCATCGCGCATCGCCTCGGCGACCGAGGTGGCCACCCACAGCATGCGCCGGGCGACGGTGTGCTCGGCCAGGCGCTGCAGCGGCTGCAGCGCCGAGGCAAGCGCGCCGACATCGGCAGGCGCCGCATCCTCGCTCCAACCGGACAGGATGCGCTCGAAATGATCGCAGGCCTGGGCGAAGCGGATCTCGCGGGTATTCCCGGGGAGCGGCTCGGTGGCGGGAACGTCCTGGGGCAAGGGGCGATCCAGGTCGGGCGCGAACAGCACGCTCTCGCTCAGGCCTGTCTCGCCACGCGCGGCGCGGATGTCGTTGAGCAGGGGCAACAACACGATCGGAATGTCGCGGTGCCCGCTTTGCAGGCGCTCCAGGTAATCGGGCAACAGCACCGTGCCACGCATCAGCGTCGCGCACGCCTCGTTCGCATCGGCCACCCGGCTCTCCTGCAGAGCCTGGGCGAGCTTTTCCAGCTCCTCGGCCACCATCGCCGGCGCGTACAGCTCCACCATGTGCAGGGTGCCCTGCACCTGGTGCAGGTAACCCACGCACGCCTGCATGCGCGCGGTGTCGGCCAGGTTCTCGGCAAAGGCCTCGATCTCACCGCGCACCAGGCGCAGGGTCTGGTCCAGCTCCGGCTTGACCCAGCCGAGCACGGCGTGGCTCATCGCTTCGCGAAGGGCGCTCATGGCTGCACCTGCGCGCGGGTGACCGTGTTGTCGCTGATGCACTTCATTCGGTCAAAGTCCTCAGCCGGGCAGCTTGAAGTCAGCCACCGAACGACGCAGGTCCGAGGCCAGCTGTGTCAGGTGTCCGATCGATTCGGCAGTCTGCCCCGCGCCTTGCGAGGTCTGCGAGGTGATGCGGCGGATCACGCCCATGGTCTGGGTGATGTCCAGCGCGGCGGTCGACTGCTGCTGGGCCGCGGTGGAAATGTTCTTGATCAGTTCGTTGAGGTCGCTGGACACGCGCTCGATCTCACCCAGCGCGGTGCCCGCGTCCTCGGCCAGGCGCGCACCGGACACCACTTCGGAGGTGGTCTGCTCCATCGAGCTGACCGCCTCGTTGGTGTCGGCCTGGATGGCCTGGACCAGCGATTCGATGCGGCGGGTCGCACCGGAGGTGCGTTCGGCCAGGCGCTGCACCTCGTCGGCCACCACGGCGAAACCGCGACCGGCCTCACCGGCCGATGCCGCCTGCACCGCCGCGTTGAGCGCCAGGATGTTGGTCTGCTCGGAAATGTCGTTGATCAGCTCCACCACCGAGCCGATCTCCTGCGAGGACTCGCCCAGGCGCTTGATGCGCTTGGAGGTTTCCTGGATCTGGTCGCGGATCTGGTCCATGCCGCGGATCGTTTCGCGCACCACCCCGGCGCCCTCGGTCGCGATCAGCACCGAGCGCTGGGCCACCTCGGCCGAGTCGGTGGAGTTGCGCGAGACCTCTTCGATGCTGACCGCGATCTCGTTGATGCGTTCCGAAGCGGTGGTGATCTGCTCGGCCTGGTGGTTGGCCGCTTCGGCCAGCTGCAGCGCGGTGGCCTGGGTTTCCTGGGTCGAGGCCGCCACCTGCACCGAGGTGTCGTTGATCGTGGTCACCAGGTTGCGCAGCTCGTCGACCGCGTAATTGATGGCGTCGGCGATGGCGCCCGTCATGTCCTCGGTCACCGAAGCCTTGACCGTCAGATCGCCTTCGCCGAGCGAGGAGATTTCATCCAGCAGCCGCATGATCGCCTGCTGGTTGCGGCTGTTGTACTCGACCTGGGTCTGGTAGCGGACTTCCTGCTCACGGCGGCTGTTGCTGTAGAGGCTGTAGAGCAAGGCGATGAGCGACACCACCAGCACGATGCCGCCGATGATGGTGTACCAGAGGTTCGGAAACACACGCGTGTCGCGCACCGAACCGAACGCGGAGAACGCGTCGAACAGCGCCTTGCTGTCGCTCAGCATCTTGCCCGAGCCACCGATGATGGCCGACGAGGCGCTCTGGGCGGCAAACAGGCTACGCGAGCCGCCCAGGATCGCGTCGAGGTCGCGCTTCATCTGCGCCCACAGCGTTTGCGACTGCTCCAGGGCCTCCAGCGCCGCGGCATTGCGCAGCGGCGCGATGCCCAGCTCTTCATTGCCGTTGCGCAGGCCCTCGAGCACCTGGTCGAAGACCAGCGCGTCGCGCGCGAGCGCGTCGCCGGCCATCGTCGCGGTGCTGCCACCGGCCCGCATCTCGGTCACGTTGCGGGCCATGCGTCCGGCCACCACGACCTGCTGCAGGGCGCTATAGACCTGCGAGGCCGGCGTGCCACTGGCCGACATGGCGCGAACCACCTCGTTGAGCTGGGCCTGCAGCTGCGGCACCTGGGCACCGAAACGATTGGCGTTGCCCGACAGGGCCAGCACCGCCGGCTCGGCCTTGATGATCTGCCCGGCGTTGGCATCCAGGGCCTTCCAGGTGCCCACCAGCTGTTCCAGCGGCCCGTTCACGCCAGGCTCCTGGCCGAAGCGCTCCTGCAACGACGCGATGGTCTGGTTGATCCGCTCGTGCGTGGCCTTGAAGGCCGTATACGCCTCGGCGTCGCCGTTGACCGCCTCGTTGCCCTGGGTGGCCAGCTGCTGGGACAAGACCTGCAGATCGGCCGCGCCGGTTCCCGCACCGGCCAGGCGACTGCCCTGATAGGTGGACACGGCCGTATTGGCCGCCACCACCAGGAAGGAAAGCACCAGCAGGATCGCCCAGAACGTCGTACCCATGCCGCCCAGCCTGGCCTTGGGAGATTCCGCCGCAGTACTCATTCCATTACCCCTGATGATTCTTCATACATTGGATGCGATCCGCGGCTCCCCGCCGCGGCCGTGACCACCGGCGCTACTGCGCCGCGTGTCTGAACTCGGGTGTGCGCGCCAGCAAGGACAGCGAAAACACGCCCCATGCCTGCCCCTCGCTGGAGAAGGCCTGGGAAACGAAATGCCCGAAGCGTCCCTCGGACAGCGCGCCGGGGTCGGTGGATTGCACCGCCTCGAAGCTGCGCTGCCCGTAGAGCTCGTCGATGGTCAGCGCCACGTCGCCCCCGGACTGGCGCATCACCAGCACCCGCTGCCCCTCATGCATCACCGTGCGCTCTCCCTGCAGAAACTGCTTCAGGTCGATCACCGGAAACAGGTTGCCGCGCAGGTTGCCCACGCCCAGCAGCCAGGACTGTGCACCGGGCACCGGCGTGATCGGCGGGATGCGGACGATCTCCACGACCTCGTCGAAGCTGGAAACCAGCCGCCGCGAGCCGATGCGGTAGGCCACGCCACGCCACTGGTCGTTGCCGGCGTGGACTTCGGGCAGTGCCACGGCATGGGCCAGGCTGCGGCGCTCGTAGTCGGCCAGGATGTCGAACGGGGTCCGGATCACGGCTGCGCTCCGGGCCGGCCCGCGGGGCGGACGGCGGAGGCGGCGTGGCGATGTCGGGAGGCGGCGTCCATGGCGTTGTCCCTTGCTCAGGCGGCCACGTGGGTACGGATGGCGTCGAGCAGTTCCTCCCGCGTGAACGGTTTGGTGAGGTACTGCTCGGAACCGACGATGCGGCCGCGCGCCTTGTCGAACAGCCCGTCCTTGGAGGACAGCATGATCACCGGCGTGGACCTGAAGACCTGGTTGTTCTTGATCAGTGCGCAGGTCTGGTACCCGTCCAGACGCGGCATCATGATGTCCACGAAGATGATCTGGGGCTGCTGGTCGGCGATCTTGGCCAGCGCCTCGAATCCATCGGTCGCGGTCACGACCTCGCAGCCTTCCCGCTTGAGCAAGGTTTCGGCGGTTCGCCGGATGGTCTTCGAATCATCGATCACCATCACCCGCAGGCCGCCGAAACTGCCGGCCTGGCTGTCGTTGTCTGTCATCGCAGATCATTCCCCTTGCGCGCGGCACTTTCTGGATGGCACCGCTGCGAAGCCGTCTATATCCCACCGCGCGGCTTGCCCTGTCAAGACGGCGCAGCCCGTTCAGCACACTATGTGACGTGGCTTGCAGAACAGGTCACAGTCGGCGCCTGCTAACATCGCCGGCTTGTCCCCCGCTTCCTCCCGGCACCCGAACATGCAAGCCGACGTCATCGTGGTGATGGACCCGATCGGGTCGATCAAGATCGCCAAGGACACCACCTTCGCCATGCTGCTGGAAGCCCAGCGCCGTGGTCACCGCCTGCACTATGTGATGCCCGGAAGCCTCTCGCTGCGGGACGGACAGGCCCTGGCCCGGACCGCGCCGCTGACCGTGGCCGATGACAAGGCAGGCTGGTACACCCTGGGCGAGGTGGTCGAAACGACGTTCGGCCCCGGCCAGGTCGTGTTGATGCGCAAGGACCCGCCGGTCGATCCGGAGTTCATCTACGACACCCAGGTACTGGAGGTTGCCCAGAACGCCGGCGCCTTGGTGGTCAACAATCCGCAGGGCCTGCGCGACTACAACGAGAAGCTGGCCGCGCTGCTGTTCCCGGAGTGCTGCCCGCCGACCCGGGTTAGCCGCAGTGCGGCCGAGCTGAAGGCGTTCGTCATCGAGCATGGACAGGCCGTGCTCAAGCCGTTGGACGGCATGGGCGGACGTTCGATCTTCCGCACCGGCACCGGCGACCCCAACCTCAACGTCATCCTGGAAACCCTGACCGACGGCGGCCGCAAGCTGGCCCTGGCGCAGAAGTTCCTGCCCGACATCAGCGCCGGCGACAAGCGCGTGCTGCTGGTCGATGGCGAGGTGGTCGACTACTGCCTGGCGCGCATTCCGCAGGGCGACGAGTTCCGCGGCAACCTGGCCGCGGGCGGGCGGGGCGAAGGCCGTCCGATCAGCGAGCGCGACCGCTGGATCGCCAGCCAGGTCGGCCCGGTGATGAAGGCGCGCGGCATGCTGTTCGTCGGCCTGGATGTCATCGGCGACTACCTGACCGAGGTCAATGTCACCAGCCCGACCTGCGTGCGCGAACTGGACGCCCAGTTCGGCCTGAACATCGCCGGGCAGCTGTTCGACGCGATCGAGCGCAAGCTCCAGGCCTGAGCGTGTCCGCGCAACTGGCCGCGCCCCGGATCGACGAGAACGCCAGGCTCGGCGCCACATTGGCGCTGTCATTGCTGGTACACGGGATTGTGCTGCTCGGCCTGGGCTTCACCTTGGACGACAACGCGCCGGTCATCCCGACACTGGATGTGATCCTCAGCCAGACCAGCACGCCACTCACCCCGAAGCAAGCCGACTTCCTGGCCGCGGCCAACCAGCAAGGCGGTGGCGACCGGGACAAGGCGCAACGGCCGCGCGAGGCCCAGGCCGGCTGGGTGCCCCAGGCCGAGGCGGGCGTGTCGCCACAACCCCTGCGCGCGCAGTCGCCCGATGCCGCGCCGCCACCGCAGGCGCGGGTGGTGACCACCCGCGACAGCCAGATCACCACGCCTGCACAGGAAACCCGGCCACAGCCGGACCGGCCTGACCTGCCGCATGGCGAGCAGAAGATCGAACACGACGCCGAGATGGCACGCCTGGCCGCCGAGATCCACCTGCGCTCGGAGCTCTACGCCAAGCGGCCCAAGCGCAAGTTCGTCTCGGCCAGCACACGCGAATACGCCTGGGCCGACTACCTGCGCACCTGGGTGGACCGCGCCGAGCGTGTCGGCAACCTCAATTATCCCGACGAGGCACGCCGCAGGCGCCTGTCGGGCCAGGTGGTGATCTCGGTGGCGGTGCGGCGTGACGGCAGCGTCGAACAGAGCCGCATCATCCAGTCCAGCGGCATCCCCTTGCTGGATTCGACCGCCCTGCGCATCGTGCGCCTGGCCGCCCCCTTCCCGCCCCTTCCCCATACCTCGGAAAACATCGACATCCTGCATGTCACCCGGACCTGGGTGTTCCTGCCGGGTGGCGAAGTGCGCGACCAGTAGTCACTGAATCCCCGATCGCACGGGGGTGGTCCCGTCGTCAGGGGTGCGGGGCGGCCTGGATCGCGCCCAGCCGACGCCACGCGATCCAGGCCGAGTCCGCACTCGACCAGGCCGCGATCCGCGAGAAGACATTCCGCTACATCACACCCTCGACGGGGCTGGTCGGAAGCCGTGCGCGCCGTCAGCCCGCCTGCTTGGCCGCGCGTGCGGCGCGCTGTTCTTCCAGGGTCAGGGCCACGTTGTTGCGCAGATAGGCGGGCTCCACCGATTCCGGCGCGGGCCGCTCGCCGCGGGCATAGGCCTGGAGGGCCAACGTCGCCACATCGGCAGCATGCGGCAACGCCTGCGCATCCACTAGGTCGAGCTGCGCGGCCAGCCGGTCGCGCAACATGCCCTCGGCCGCGGCGAAGCCGGTCCCGACCGCCGACCATCCCGACTCTCCATCGGCCAGCCTGACCCGGTCCGGCGCCGTCACCTGCTCGGCATCGAGCCCGTGTAGCGACGCACCCTCGCGCTGGAAGCAGGCGACATAGACCTCTCCCATGCGCGCGTCGATCGCGGTCACGACCTTGCCGGCGCCTTGCGGGGCACGCAGTGCCAGCGCCTGCAAGGTCGACACGGGGATCAGCGGGCGGTCCAGCGCCAGCGCCAGCCCCTGCCCCAGGGCGATGGCCAGGCGGACGCCAGTGAAGGCGCCCGGGCCCCGCCCCACGGCGATGGCATCGAGCTGGGACTTTGCGATGCCGGCTTCCTCCAGCAGCGCCTGCGCCCAGGGCAGGGCCAGCTCCGCATGTCGGCGCGGGGCAAGCTCGAAGCGTTCGAGCACACGCCCGTCGATGTGCAGCGCGACCGAACAGGCTTCGGTGGAGGTCTCAAAGGCAAGCAGATACATGACAGGCATCAATCGAGGGACAGGCATGGGCATTTTGCCCCCTGCCTCACGCAAACACGAAACGCAGCGGCCAACAGTGATGGCTGCGGTCGTCCACGTGCCGCTGCCGCAAACGAAAACGGGCCGCCCGCAGGCGACCCGTCTTCAACGCCACGCGCCCGGAGGCGAGCAGGCGGTCTTACTTCACCAGCTCGGCGATGGCCGCGCCCAGGTCGCCCGGCGAGCGGACGGTCTTGACGCCCGCGGCTTCCATCGCGGCAAACTTGCCAGCGGCCGTGCCCGAACCGCCCGAAGCGATCGCACCGGCGTGGCCCATGCGCTTGCCCGGGGGGGCCGAGGCGCCGGCGATGAAGCCGACGACCGGCTTCTTGACGTGGGCCTTGATGTACTCGGCGCCAGCTTCCTCGGCGTCGCCGCCGATCTCGCCAACCATGATGATGCCTTCGGTCTGCGGGTCTTCGTTGAACAGCTTGAGGCAGTCGACGAAGTTCAGGCCGTTGATCGGATCGCCGCCGATGCCGATGACGGTGGACTGGCCCAGGCCGGCAGCGGTGGTCTGCTTGACCGCTTCATAGGTCAGCGTGCCCGAACGCGACACGATGCCGATCTTGCCCGGCTGGTGAATGTGGCCCGGCATGATGCCGATCTTGCACTCGCCCGGGGTGATGATGCCGGGGCAGTTGGGGCCGACCAGGACCACGTCCGGGTGCGACTTGAGCACGTTCTTGACGCGCAGCATGTCCAGCACCGGGATGCCTTCGGTGATGCAGACGATGACCTTGATGCCGGCGGCAGCGGCTTCGAGGATCGCGTCGGCCGCGAACGGCGGCGGCACGTAGATGACCGACGCGTTGGCGCCGGTGGCCTTCACGGCCTCGGCCACGGTGTTGAACACCGGCAGCTCGATGTGGGTGGTGCCGCCCTTGCCGGGCGTGACGCCGCCGACGACCTGGGTGCCGTATTCCACCATCTGTGTGGCGTGGAAGGTGCCCTGCTGGCCGGTGAAGCCCTGCACGATCACCTTGGTGTTCTTGTTGATCAAGACAGACATGCGTTTGAGTCCTTGAGAGTTCTGCTATTTGGTCGGCTTCGGAACGATGCGGCATTTCGCGGTGCGAAACGCCGCTTAGGCGTACTTCCACACCCCCCGCAACGCCGCTGTGCGGCGCTGCCGCCCCCTTGACTCAAGGGGGCTGGGTGGGGCCCGGTCCCGAACCAGGAATACGTCAGGCGGCGACAGCCGCGACGGACTTCTTGGCGCCGTCGTTGATGTCATCGGCCGGAGTGATGGCCAGGCCGGACTCGGCCAGCAGCTTCTTGCCGGCTTCCACGTTGGTGCCTTCCAGGCGCACGATCACCGGGACCTTGACGTCCACTTCCTTGACCGCGGCGATGATGCCTTCGGCGATCATGTCGCAGCGCACGATGCCGCCGAAGATGTTGACGAAGATCGCCTTGACCTTGTCCGAGGACAGGATCAGCTTGAACGCCTCGGTCACGCGCTCCTTGGTCGCACCGCCGCCCACGTCCAGGAAGTTGGCCGGCGAGCCGCCGTTGAGGGCGATCACGTCCATGGTGGCCATGGCCAGGCCGGCACCGTTGACCATGCAGCCGATGTCGCCGTCCATGGTCACGTAGTTCAGGTCGTACTCACTGGCACGCACCTCGGCCTCGTCTTCCTGGGTCTTGTCGCGCATGGCGGCCAGATCCTTGTGACGGAAGGTGGCGTTGTCGTCGGAGTTGACCTTGCCGTCCAGCGCGTACAGGTCACCCGAATCCAGGATCGCCAGCGGATTCAGCTCGACCAGGGACAGGTCCTTGGCGTTGAACAGCTCGTACAGGCCGATCATGATCTTGGCCAGCTGGTTGGACTGCTTGGCCGTCAGGCCCAGCTTGAAGCCGATCTCGCGGCCCTGGTACGGCTGCAGGCCTTCGACGAAGTTGACATTGAGGGTCTGGATCTTCTCGGGCGTCTCGGCGGCCACCTGCTCGATGTCCACGCCGCCTTCGGACGAGGCGATGTAGGTGATGGACTGGGTCCCGCGGTCCACCAGCACCGACAGGTACAGCTCCTTGGCGATCTCACCGGCTTCGGTCACCAGGACCAAGCCGATCGGCAGGGCCACGCCGGCGGACTGGTAGGTTTCCATCTTGGTGCCGAGCATCTTGGCCGCGGCGGCCTTGACGTCGTCGGTGGTCTTGCAGAACTTCACGCCGCCAGCCTTGCCGCGACCGCCCGCATGGATCTGGGCCTTGACCATCCAGGGGCCGTTGCCCAGGGCGTTGGCCGCTTCGACCGCTTCGTCCGGCGTGGACGCGGTGCGTCCGGCCGGCACCGGGATGCCGTACTCGGCAAACAGCTGTTTTGCCTGATATTCGTGGAAATTCATGCGTCACCGTATTAATAAGGTCAGTACGCATCGCGCGCCGCCGCGCGCCCCACGAACAGGGGCAACCGGGCGCCGATGGGCCGCGCATTGTCGCCCAAGGGCGTGTTGCGACGCAAAAGCGTCAGTTTGGCTGCCGCCCTCTATACTTCGGTTCGTTCCATCCAGTGGAAGGATTCCCCCAACTTGAGCACTGGGCCGTGAAACACTCTGCACTGTCCCTGGCCTCAGCGCCCCGTCGCGAGCTGTATTTCCTGGCGCTGTACCGCGTCCTGGAGGCAGGCATCCTGGCCGGACTCCTGTTCAGCCCGCTCTCGGACGTACTGGACAACGACCAGGCCCAGTCCCCCATGCTGGCGACCGGGGTCACGGTGTTCTATCTCGCCTTTTCGCTGGCCATGTTCTTCCTGGGACGCAGCGAGAGGCACCTGCTGCCGATCGTCATGGTCGGTGTCTGCGTGGATATCGAGGTGGCCTGCCTCATCACCTATGCCTTACCGGCCGCCGCGCCAGGGGTGGCGATGCTGCTGCTGTTCAACGTCGCGGCCGCCTGTACGCTGCTGCCGCTGCGCTGGGGCATCGGCGTGGCCATCGGGGCGACCACGGCCCATTTCATCGAATACCTCGTCGCGACTTTCACGCTCAACATCTCGGCTCGACCGGTCGCCGAGGTCGTCATGTTCTGCGTCAGCTATTTCGCCGTGGGCCTGCTAGCCATCCAGGTCGGCTTGCGCGCACGGCGCAGTCAGCAATTGGCCGAAGAGCGCGGCGTCGAGGTCGCCAATCTGGTCGAGGTCAACGAGCTGATCATCCGCCGCATGCGTACCGGCGTGGTCGTGGTGGACCGGGACAACCGGGTCAAGCTGGCCAACGAGGCCGCCACCGGCCTGCTGGGCACGGCGGTCAGCGATCCATCGGGTGAGGCGCGGCTGCAGGAGCTCTCCCCGGAGTTGGCCAGGCGACTGCAGCGCTGGCGGGCCGGGGCGCAGGAGGAGGAGGCGCCCATGCCGCTGGGCCAGGACCAGCCCGACATCCAGCCCCGTTTTGCGCGCCTGCTGGCGGGCAGCGAGCTGGCGCTGGTGTTCCTGGACGACGCCACGGTGGTCTCGCGACGTGCCGAATCGCTCACCCTGGCCGCCCTGGGCCGCTTTTCGGCCAGCCTCGCCCACGAGATCCGCAATCCGCTGGCCGCCATCAACTATGCGGTCCAGTTGCTGGAGGAATCCCGCGAGTTCAATCCAAGCGACCGGCATCTGCTGGGCATCATCCACCAGCAGTGCCAGCGCACCAATGGCATCGTGGAGAGCGTGCTGGGTCTGGCCAGGCGCGAACGCGCCATCGCCGAACACACCGAGCTCAACGCCTTCGCCCGCCAATTCGTGGACGATTACCAGCAGTCGATGTCCATCGAGACCGACAGCCTGGAGGCCGTCACCGGCAATCGCCCGGTCATGGCCCTCATCGACCCCCGGCACCTGCACCAGGTGGTGACCGTCCTGGTCCACAACGCCTTGAACTACGGGCGACTGCCCGGCGAACCCGCCCGCATCCGCGTGCGGGTGTTCCAGCTGGACAACCGGGCGATGGTCGATGTACTGGACCGCGGCCCCGGCATTCCCCCGGCCGTGGCAGCGCAGCTGTTCCGCCCCTTCTTCACCACCTCAGAGCACGGCACCGGCCTGGGCCTGTACATCGCCCGCGAGCTGTGCCGGGCGAACCAGTCCAACCTCGAATACGTCCCCGTGCCCGGCGGCGGCAGCTGCTTCCGCATCGCCATGCCCGGCCCCAATTCCCTGCTTTCGGCCTGACTTACCTTGCCTTGCGAGTAAAATCGCGTCAGCGTGACGCCTCCCCCAACCTGCCGTTCAGTGAGTAGACTGACGGCGAAGCAACGCGAGACCACGATGAGCGACCCCCGTAGCGCCCTGATCGTCGACGACGAGCGCGACATCCGAGAGCTGCTGACCCTGACCCTGGGACGCATGGGCATCCGGATCGATACCGCAGCCAACCTTGGCGAAGCCCGCGAATTGTTGTCCCGCAACCCCTACGACCTGTGCTTCACCGACATGCGCTTGCCCGATGGCAACGGCATCGAACTGGTCAGCGAGATCTCGGCCAACTTCCCCAAGACCCCGGTGGCGATGATCACCGCCTTCGGTAACGTCGAACTGGCCGTGGAGGCGCTCAAGGCCGGCGCCTTCGACTTCGTCAGCAAGCCGGTGGACCTCACCGTCCTGCGCGGGCTGGTCAGGCACGCCCTGGAGCTCAACAACACCGAGCGCCCGGCGCCCGCACCGGCCCCGCCCCAGCACGCGATGCGCCTGCTCGGCGATTCGCCGGCGATGGAAGACCTGCGCGCCACCATTTCCAAGGTGGCCCGCAGCCAGGCCCCGGTCTACATTCTGGGCGAATCCGGCGTGGGCAAGGAACTGGTCGCCCGCACCATCCACGAGCAAGGCGCGCGCGCGTCCGGCCCCTTCGTCCCGGTCAACTGCGGCGCGATCCCGGCCGAGCTGATGGAGAGCGAGTTCTTCGGCCATAAGAAAGGCAGCTTCACCGGCGCCCATGTCGATAAACAGGGCCTGTTCCAGGCCGCCAGTGGCGGCACGCTGTTCCTGGACGAGGTGGCCGAACTGCCCTTGCCGATGCAGGTCAAGCTGCTGCGCGCCATCCAGGAAAAGGCCGTACGCCCCGTCGGCGCCTCCAGCGAAGTCCAGGTCGATGTGCGCATCCTGTCGGCCACGCACAAGGACCTGGGTGAACTGGCCCACGATGGCCGCTTCCGCCACGACCTGTACTACCGCATCAACGTGATCGAACTACGCGTCCCGCCCCTGCGCGAACGCACCGGCGACCTGCCGCAGCTCACCAAGGCCATCCTGACCCGCCTGGCCGGACACCAGCAGCGCCAGCCCCCGCAGCTTTCACCGGTGGCGCTGGATCTGCTGGCGCAGTACCCGTTCCCTGGCAATGTGCGCGAACTGGAGAACATCCTGGAGCGCGCCATGGCCATGGCCGACGAGGACGCCATCGATGCGGCCGACCTGCGCTTGCCTCAGGTCGAGCGCCGCGCCGCGCCCCAGTCCTCGACGCAGCCCGCGCCGCAGGACTACGACCCTTTCCGCTCGGCTCCGCCCGCCTTCGGGCAACAGCCAGCCTCGTCGGCACAGCCCCAACCAGCAAGCGAGGCGGAAGGCCCGCTGCCCTCCTACATCGAACAGATGGAACGCGCGGCCATCCACAAGGCGCTGGAAGACAACCGCTGGAACAAGACCAAGGCCGCCGCGCAGCTGGGCATCACGTTCCGCGCCCTGCGCTACAAGCTCAAGAAGCTGGGCATCGAATAGATGCCCCATGCGTCAGGGTCTTCGCCTGGCCATCCTGCTTGAACAGGCGTCGCCCACCGCAGAGGGGCGCACCACCTCAGGTCATCTGTGCGCCGCTTCGAATCCTGGGCTATCCCTACCCTGAATTCACTGGAAACCCGGGCTTGAAGCAGCCGGATTCACTTGCGACGACGGGCGTGATCGATTCCACTTACCCTGCAGCATGAGCTGCACGCCACGGAAGACGCGAGCTACCGGGCGGCCGCCGGCATCGAGCGCCGGATAGCACGCAAAGACAACACCCCCAGAAAGCGTGATTACGCGCTCATTTGGCCCATGCACGCATCGACATCCACGCCCTCCTGACCCATCGCGTCACCTTGTGACGCAACCTGTCACGACTGACCCAGCCATCCCGACTCGCCTGGACCACCCAACCGCCTGTCCAGCGAAAACGACCGAACACGCCCCTCGCATGGGTTGGCACGCTTTCTGCTGAACCTTTCCTGCACGTGGGTCAGCCACGGCACCCACGGTCCGCGACAGTCCGGGGACACGGGGGAGACAGTGTCCCCAAGCCATCCATCCAGCCAACAAAGGAAGTACTTCATGAAGAAGAACATGCAGGGCGGTTTCACCCTCATCGAACTGATGATCGTGGTCGCCATCATCGCCATCCTGGCCGCCATCGCGTTGCCGGCCTACCAGGACTACACCATTCGCTCCAAGGTTTCCGAGCTCATCGTTGCGGCAGACGCATGCAAGACTTCTGTCTCGGAGTATTACCAGTCGCAAGGCAAGCTTCCTGCAGACTTGGCTGCTTCGGGCTGCAGCAGCAATGCAACCCCTTACATTGCAAAGCTCGACGTCGCTAGCGGGGTCATCTCGGTTACTGCCTCTGCTGACACTTCGCTTTCCGGAGCTGCTGGCAAGGTTCTCGCGCTGAAGCCCGTAGCTACTGCAGTCGACGCCCCGCTGACCTGGACTTGTAATGCTGCCGCTGGAACCACGATCCCCACCAAGTATGTGCCGGCGACCTGCCGCTAAGGTTTAGTAATTCGGCTTTGCTTAAGAACCCCGCTGAGGCGGGGTTCTTCTTTGGTCAAGCTGACCGCGTCTTAGACGCAGCCCATTCGGCAGCACCTGGAGCTTCGTAATGAACTCAGCCTTTGCGAATCAAAGCCTAGTTGGCATCACCGGCATTGCTCGTCGCTTGGTGATGGACGGCGCCATGGAAGAAGGCGCAGCCCGAGCCGCTATGTCCGACGCCACTCAGGCCAAAGTTCCGCTAGCGCAGTGGATCGAGCAGAAAAAACTAGCGCTACCCTCTCAGCTGGCGGCAGCCAATGCGATCGAATTCGGCATCCCACTGATTGATGCCAGCGCCTTCGATGCCTCCCAGAACGCACTCAAGCTGGTCAGCGATGAGTTACTGCACAAGCACCAGGTGCTGCCGCTGTTCAAGCGCGGCAACAAGCTCTATGTCGGTGTCTCCGATCCGACCAAGATGCAGGCGCTGGATGAGATCAAGTTCCACACCAATCTGGTGGTGGAGCCCATTCTGATCGCCGACGATCAGCTCAAACGCACGCTGGAGGCGTGGAGTAATGCGTCTGACTCCCTCGGCGGGTTGGGCGGGGATGAGGATGGCCTTGAGAACCTGGACACCAGCGGCGGCGATGACGACATCAGCGGCGACACCGGCATTGATGCCAAGGGCGAGGACACGCCCGTGGTCAAGTTCGTCAACAAGGTGCTGGTCGATGCGATCCGGCGCGGCGCGTCGGACATCCATTTCGAACCCTACGAGACCGATTACCGGGTGCGCCTGCGCATCGACGGCATCCTGAAGAATGTCGCCAAGGCGCCGCAGAAGCTCAATCAGCGCATCGCCGCCCGTTTGAAGGTCATGTCCCAGCTGGACATCGCCGAAAAGCGCGTTCCCCAGGACGGTCGCATCAAGCTCAACCTGTCCAAGACCCGGCAGATCGACTTTCGCGTCAGCACCCTGCCGACCCTGTTCGGCGAGAAGATCGTGCTGCGTATCCTGGACGGCAGTGCCGCCAAGCTGGGCATCGACAAGCTGGGTTACGAGCCAGACCAGCAAAAGTTGTTCATGGATGCCATCCACAAGCCCTATGGGATGGTGTTGGTCACCGGCCCGACCGGCTCCGGCAAGACCGTGTCGCTGTACACCGCGCTCGGCATCCTGAACGATGAAACGCGCAATATTTCCACCGCGGAGGACCCGGTGGAAATCCGCCTGCCCGGCGTCAACCAGGTCCAACAGAACAACAAGCGCGGCATGACCTTCGCCGCCGCACTGCGCAGCTTTCTGCGTCAGGACCCCGACATCATCATGGTCGGCGAGATCCGCGACCTGGAAACCGCGGAAATCGCGGTCAAGGCAGCGCAGACCGGCCACATGGTGTTGTCCACCTTGCATACCAACGATGCTCCGCAGACCATCGCCCGCCTGATGAACATGGGCATCGCGCCCTACAACATCACCAGCTCGGTCACCCTGGTGATCGCTCAGCGCTTGGCCCGACGCCTGTGCTCCAACTGCAAGCGCCCGCATGACATCCCCCCGCATGCCCTGCTGGCAGAGGGCTTCACCCAGGAGGAACTGGACCAAGGCTTCACGGTTTACGAGCCGGTGGGCTGCGACGAGTGCACCGAAGGTTACAAGGGGCGGCTGGGCATCTATCAGGTCATGCCCATGACCGATGAGATCGCCACCATCGTACTGGGCGGCGGCGGTGCCATCCAGATCGCCGAGGCCGCCCAGCGCTCCAAGATCCGCGACCTGCGCCAATCTGCCCTGTGGAAGGTCAAGCAGGGGTTGACCGGGCTGGCCGAGATCAATCGCGTCACCAAGGATTGATCGCTCGTGGCAGCGGGGCAGACGTCTGTCACGCCCCGCCCGCTTCGACTTTCGGATGCGGCGCCGGCCGCGGTGAGCTCATCCTAAAGACCCGCCGAATCGCGGACTTACGCATTGTTTTGCGGGGAGAACCCGCTAAGATGCGAGTCGAGCAACCCGGCATGGGGATGCCGGCATCTGGGGAACCATCATGGCCGTAACCCGTTCAGCCGCTCGGAAGTCCACTCCGGTCGCGCGCAACACCAAGCAGCTTTCCACGTTTGTCTGGCAGGGGGCCGACAAGCGTGGCATCAAGATGAAGGGCGAGCAGGACGCGAGAAATGCGAACCTGCTCCGCGCCGAGCTGCGTGCGAAAGGCATCACGCCCACGGTGGTGAAACCAAAGCCGAAGCCGTTGTTTGGTTCTGCCGGCAAGCCGATCAAGCCGGGCGACATTGCGTTCTTCAGTCGCCAGATGGCGACGATGATGAAATCCGGCGTCCCGATCATCACGTCGCTGGAGATCATCGGCGGCGGGCACAAGAACCCCCGCATGAAGAAAATGATCGAGGCGATCCGCACCGACATCGAAGGCGGCTCGTCCCTGTCCGAGGCGATCAGCAAATACCCGGTCCAGTTCGATGAGCTGTATCGCAACCTTGTCCGCGCGGGAGAAGGCGCAGGTGTACTGGAAACGGTGCTGGACACCATTGCAACCTACAAGGAAAACCTCGAGGCCCTGAAGGGTAAGATCAAGAAGGCGCTGTTTTATCCCGCGATGACCATTGCGGTCGCCCTTATCGTGAGCGCGATTCTTTTGATCTTTGTGGTGCCTCAGTTCGAAGCTGTCTTCGCTGGTTTCGGTGCAGACCTACCAGCTTTCACCAAGATGATCGTCGCTGCCTCGAGAGTCGCTACGACCTACTGGTGGCTTGCCTTGATCGTCGTCGGTGGCGGCGCATTCGCATTTATCTTTACGCTCAAGCGATCAATCCCGATGCAGCACGCCGTGGACCGTGCGCTGTTGAAGATCCCCGTCATCGGACAGATCCTCAACAACAGCGCGATCGCACGCTTCGCACGCACGCTGGCGGTGACCTTCAAGGCGGGCGTGCCCTTGGTCGAAGCCCTGGATACCGTCGCAGGCGCCACCGGCAGCACCGTGTATGAAAAGGCCGTCTTGCGCATTCGCGACGACGTCGCGGTCGGCTACCCCGTGAACATGGCGATGAAGCAGACCAACCTGTTCCCGCACATGGTCATCCAGATGACGGCCATCGGTGAGGAAGCCGGCGCGCTGGACACCATGCTGTTCAAGGTCGCCGAATACTTCGAGCAGGAAGTCAACAACGCGGTGGACGCGCTGAGCAGCCTGATCGAGCCTGCGATCATGGTGATTCTGGGCGTCCTGGTCGGCGGTATGGTGATCGGCATGTACCTGCCCATCTTCAAACTCGGCGCGGTGGTCGGCTGATCGATGTCGTTCCTTGATCAACACCCCGGACTGGGCTATCCGGTCGCCGGGGCGCTCGGCCTCATGGTCGGCAGCTTCCTCAACGTGGTGATCCTGCGCCTGCCGCGCCGCCTAGAGTGGCAGTGGCGCCAGGACGCCAACGAGATCCTGGAGCAGCCTGAGATCTACGACCCGCCCCCGCCGGGCATCGTGGTGGAGCCGTCGCATTGCCCGCACTGCAAGCACAAGCTGTCCTGGTTCGAGAACATCCCGCTGTTCAGCTGGCTGGCGCTGCGCGGACGTTGTCGCCACTGCCATGCGCCGATCTCGGTTCAATACCCGGCCGTGGAGCTGCTGGTCGCCGTGCTGGCGCTGGTCTGCGTCTGGCGATTCGGCTTCGGCTGGCAGGGTTTCGGCGCTGCGCTGTTGAGTTGCTTCCTGGTCGCGCTGTCCGGCATCGATCTGCGAACGCGGTTGCTGCCCGATAACCTCACCCTGCCGCTGATGTGGCTGGGCCTGATCGCCAGCCTCGAGCATCTCTACGTCCAGCCCAAGCCTGCCTTGCTCGGCGCGATCGCCGGCTACGTCTCGCTCTGGTCGGTGTGGTGGCTGTTCAAACAGCTCACCGGCAAGGAAGGCATGGGCCATGGCGACTTCAAGCTGCTGGCCGCCATCGGCGCCTGGACCGGACTGACCGGCATCCTGCCGACCATCCTATTCTCCTCAGTGGTTGGCGTTGTCATCGGCGGCGCCTGGCTGGCCCTGAAGGGTCGCGATCGCTCCACCCAGATCCCGTTCGGCCCCTACCTCGCCATCGCCGGCTGGATCGTGTTCTTCTGGGGCCAGGAGATCATCGACGGCTACATGCGCCTGTCAGGCCTACGCTAAGACGCCGACGCAGAGCGGCAGGCAGGCAGGCAGGCACAAGCCTCCCAGGTCTTTCAGCCACACACGACAACGCCGGCTTCCGCCGGCGTTGTCGTCTATCTCGACCTGACAGATTGGGCCGACGTTGCAGGGCTCAGCCGTTCCACTGCCCCAGCGCGGCCTGGCTGTTGGCCTGTGCCCACTTGGCGACGATGGACTGGGCCTTGGCGAAGTTGCCGGCCAAGTCCTTGGACCAATGCGACAGCGCGGCCTGCTGCAGCGCACGCCCATAGGAAAAGCTCAGCGCCCAGGGCAGCTTGCCCATGCGGTTCATCGCATCCAGGTGCGCCGTGGCATCACGGTCGGACTGACCGCCCGACAGGAACACCACACCCGGCAGGATCGCCGGCACCGTGCTTTTCAGACACATCACGGTAGCTTCGGCGACCTCTTCGACGCTGGCCTGCTCGTCGCAGGACTTGCCCGGCAAGATCATCGAGGCCCTGAGGATCGTGCCTTCGAGCAGGACGTTCTGGTCGTAGAGCGCGCCGAACAGCGAGCGCAGCATCGCCTCGGTCACTTCGTAGCTGGTCTGGAGGTCGTGATCGCCATCCATCAGCACTTCTGGCTCGACGACCGGCACCAACCCCTGCTCCTGGCAGAGCGTGGCGAACCGGGCCAGCGCGTGCGCATTGGTCTCAAGGCAGGTTCCGGAAGGAATATCGTCACCCATCGTGATCACCGCCCGCCATTTGGCGAACCGGGCGCCCAGCGCGTAGTACGCCTTCAGGCGATCGCGCAGACCATCCAGCCCCTCGGTGATCAGCTCCCCCGGGCAGCCGGCCAGAGGTACGGCGCCCTTGTCGACCCTGATGCCGGGGATGATGTCGTGGTCGGCCAGGTAACGCGCGAACGGGACGTCATCCCGGGTGGACTGCTGGATGGTCTCGTCGAACAGGATCGCGCCGGAAATGGACGCATTGAGGTCCGGCGTGGTGATCAACAACTCGCGGTAGCGGCGGCGATGCTCCGCGCTGTTCTCGATACCCACGCTGGCGAACCGCTTGGCGATCGTGTTCGACGACTCGTCGATGGCGATCAGGCCCTTGCCTGGCGAGACCAGGGCGAGCGCGGTTTCTGCGAGCTCTTCAACGCTCATGGAGATCCTGTCACGACAGCGGGAAAGGCCGCGATTATAGCGGCCGCCATCGCCAGACCCGTCCGCAGCGGCGCCCGCTCAAGCGGACGCAAGCGGGGCGGATTACAGCTCGCCCAGCCCGCTGGCGCGCCCATCGGCGCCGACTTCGAGCAGGCGCAGGGTGTTGGTCGCACCGTGGGTTTCCATGTGCTCGCCGCTGGTGAACACCACCCGGTCGCCCGCGGCCAGCAGGCCGCTCTGGACGAGCATCTGGATACTGGCACGTGCCGCCTCGCGCGGGACCATGCCGCGGCTGTCAAAGGCGATCGGCGTGACGCCGCGCATCATGGACATGCGGCGCCGCGCGGCGTCGTGCCGTGAGAAGGCATAGACCGGAACCGAGGAGCGGAAGCGCGACAGAAAGCCCGCCGTCCCGCCGGACTCGGTCAGCGCCACCACGCCGCCCAGGCCGATGTGTTCGGACAGGAACATCGTGGCCATGGCGATGGCATGGTCGGCCCGCTGCAGGTTGCGCTGGGCGGCCTCGAAATCGGTATCCATGGCGAAGGAACGCTCGGCGCCCACGCAGATGCGCGCCATCGCTTCGACGGCAAGCACGGGATACTGCCCAGCCGCCGTTTCCCCGGACAGCATCACCGCGTCGGTGCCATCGATCACGGCATTGGCCACGTCCATGACCTCCGCGCGCGTAGGCAGCGGGCTTTCGACCATGGACTGCAGCATCTGGGTCGCGGTGATGACGACCTTGTTCTGCTCGATCGCTTCGCGAATGATCTGTTTCTGCAGGCCGGGCAACTCGGCATCGCCGACCTCCACGCCCAGATCGCCACGCGCGACCATGACCACGTCGCTGGCGCCGACGACTTCCTTGAGATTGGCGATCGCCTCGGCACGTTCGACCTTGGACACCACGTGCGCATCGCTGCCGTGCTTGCGGGCGCTGGCCCGCGCCTCTTCCATGTCCGCGGCATTGCGGCAGAAGGACACGGCGATGAAATCCACGCCGATGTCGGCCGCGACCTTGATGAGGTCGTGATCGTGCGGCGTCAGCGCGCCCAGGGACAGACCGCCTCCCTGCTTGTTCAGGCCCTTGCGGTCGCTCAGGGCGGCGTCGTTGAGGACTTCGGTGATGATCCGCTGGCCCTGAACCTGCTTGACCCGCAGCTGGAGCATGCCGTCGTCCAGCAGCAGCACATCGTCCGGCGCCACATCGCCTGGCAGCCCCAAGTAGCTCACACCGACCTGCTGCTCGTCGCCTGGAGGCGCATCGGCTTCGGCGACCAGATCGAACCGTGCGCCCGCCTTCAGGTAAACCTTGCCGGCGGCAAAGCGCTCGATGCGGATCTTGGGCCCCGGCAGGTCGGCCATGATGCCCACCTCGGCGCCGACCGCGGCAGCGGCGGCCCGCACCGCTTCGGCGCGCTGGCGCTGGCTATCGGGCGATCCGTGGGAGAAGTTCAGGCGGACCACGTTGACCCCAGCCCGGAAGAGCTTTTCCAGTACGCCAGGTGCGTCGGTTGAGGGCCCGAGAGTGGCAAGAATCTTGGTGCGGCGCTGCTGTGTCGTGTTCATGATGTCCTCCGAAGCGGTAAACGCTATCACAGGACTGCTTGTGGTCCGCTTGTGCGATGCAACCAAGACCGCACACGCCACCGGAGCGCATCAAGCACCTAGATTCAACTCATTGATCTGAAATGGGTTTAATGGAATCAGGCAAGTCACGCCGCCGCTCCCAAATGGTATTTTATTGGCATCTTACTGCGCGAACTCCCGGCAGCCCGCGCGGGACGCGATGCGCCATCAGACCAAGCGTTGTTGAAGCGCTGCCGGACTGCTCACGACGGCGCCTGCACCGGCCTGCTCCAGTTCGTCGCGATCACCAAATCCCCAAAGCACGCCGATGCTACGCATGTGATGGTGGTTGGCGCCGTCGATGTCCATGCGCCGGTCCCCGATCATCACGCATTGCCCTGACTCGGCCTCCAGGCGCCGCAGCGCCTCGGCGATCAGATCGGGCTTGAAGCGTCGTGACCCGTCGTCGCTGGCGCCGATGATGTCCGAGAAGCAGGCGCCTAATGGGAGCCCGGACAGGATCTGGCGCGCCGAGCGCTCGTTTTTCGAGGTCACCACGGCCAGTCTGCGCCCTTGCGCATGCAGCGCGCCGATGAGCTCCGGGATGCCGGCATAGACCGTTAGCTCGGTCCAGCCAATCGTGTCGTAACGGGCGCGATACAACGACAGCGCCTGAGCCACCAGCGCCTCGTCGGCGAAGGCTGCCTGGAAACTGTCGCGCATCGGCGGGCCGATCCAGGAACGCAATGCCTTGGCCTCTGGCACGGGGCGCCCAAGCGAGGAGAACACGTGCTGGATGCCGTTGATGATGCCGGGCTCGGAATCGACCAGGGTGCCGTCCAGGTCGAAGAACACAATCGGGAAAGACCGCATGGATGACGCTCGCTTGAGAAGGGACCGCAGCGCGACCGACCCGACGAGGAAACGCGCCGGGCCGGTCCGAGATCAACCGCGCGCGTCCAGCGCCGCCACGGCCGGCAGGGTCTTGCCTTCGAGGAATTCGAGGAACGCGCCGCCACCGGTCGAGATGTAGGACACATCCTCGGCGATGCCGTATTTGTCGACGGCCGCCAGGGTGTCGCCGCCACCGGCGATGGAGAACGCAGACGAGGCGGCGATCGCGCGCGCCAGGGTCTCGGTCCCCTTGCCGAAGGCGTCGAATTCGAACACGCCCACCGGACCGTTCCAGACCACCGTGCCCGCCTTTGCGATGCGATCGGCATAGGCCTGCGCGGTGTCCGGGCCGATGTCCAGGATCAGGTCATCCTCCTCGACCGCGTCCAGCGACTTCACCGTGGCAGCAGCATCGGGCAGGAACTGCTTGGCAACCACCACGTCGGTCGGCAGGGGGATCTCGGCCCCACGCGCCTTGGCATCGGCGACGATCTTGCGCGCGGTCTCCAGCAGGTCCGGCTCGCACAGCGACTTGCCGACCGAATGCCCCGCCGCGGCAATGAACGTATTGGCGATGCCGCCGCCCACGATGAGTTGATCCACCTTGTCGACCAGGTTCGAGAGCAGCTCCAGCTTGGTGGACACCTTGCTGCCCGCGACGATGGCCAGCAGGGGGCGGGCCGGATCGGCCAGGGCCTTGTCCAGCGCATCCAGCTCGGCCATCAGCAGCGGGCCACCCGCCGCGACCGGCGCGTACTTGATGACACCATGGGTCGAGGCCTGCGCGCGATGCGCGGTACCGAAAGCATCCATGACGAACACGTCGCACAGTGCGGCATATTTCTTCGAGAGGGCCTCGTCGTCCTTGGCCTCGCCGACATTCATGCGGCAGTTCTCGAGCAGCACCACGTGACCCGGCTCGACCTCGACGCCGTCCACCCAATCACGCACCAGATTCACCTTCACGCCCAACAAGGCCGTCAGGCGCTCGGCGACCGGCGCCAGCGACTCCTCCTGGCTCCAGGTCCCCTCCTTCGGGCGTCCCAGATGGGAAGTCACCATGACCGCCGCCCCCTGCTCAAGCGCGGCCTTCAGCGTCGGCACCGAGGCAGTGATGCGCTGCTCGGAGGTGATCTGCCCGTTCTCGATCGGCACGTTGAGATCCTGGCGGATCAACACGCGCTTGCCGGACAGATCGAGGTCGCTCATGCGGAGGATGGTCATGGGGGTTCCTGTGCAGGGATCAGGCCCTCATTGTCCGCGCTGGAGCGTGAGGCGGCAAACACAGGGCATCCTGATGTTCCACGCAAGAAAAAACCCCGCGACACGGCGCGGGGCTTTACCAGAAAGCAGATCGAACGACAGTTACTCGCGGTAACCGCTTTCGTTCGCGCTATTGATGATCCACACCAGGTTGGCGCCGCTGTCGAAGCCCCCCTTTCCGTCGAAGATCAGGCGCCCCTGCCCCTTGTAGACGTACTCAATCCTTGTACGACCAGAGCCATGATAGAACGGGATCCAGGCCTTTCCGGTTGCGTAGACGCCTTGATCCGTTGGCTGCCCCACGATGTCGGTCACCTGCTTCACAGGCATGCCGATCTTGAGCTCGGTGAACTTGCTCCCGGGTGCCGGCTTCCCAGTGATCTCACCCTCCCAGTCGTTGATACCCTTGACCTTCTGCCCGTAGCCCTCTTCGGCGTCAGAGGCCTTGATGACTTCGCCTTGATCGTTCATCCAGGCCGGATGCCCCTTGGGCTTGCCGTCCGCTTCTGACGCAGCCTGCTCGGCCTGCTCGGCCTGCGCCGCATCTTTCTTTTTGAAGGGCCAGCCCGCGTGAGCCGGCGCGACAACGCACATCGAAACCGCCAGCGCGCATGCCGCCAGCCACAAAGACTTGTTGTTCTGCATTGGTTGTTCTCCTTGAACGACGATCCCCGAATCCTTCCATCCCCGCCAGCGTTCGGGTCCGCAGGCACGTGGCATCAATATAACGCTATCGACAGCCCACTTCAGCGGCACCGCGCACAACCCTTGAGTTGTGAATTGCCGACCTTTACCGCGCATGATAAAAAAGCATGGAAAGCACACCAACGGGCGCAAGGTCGCGCCACTAGCGCGCCTACCGCAAAAAAGCCAACACGGACGTCGACACAATGCTGCTATCCCGCACCAAACTTTCCACGCGGGCATCTCTCTTGACCCGAGGGGTCTTAGCTGCGCTGATGGGCATGCCAGTGGCGGCCCACGCCGGCCTGTTCACTTCCGCTGAGGAAATCGCCACTGCCTGGATCGGGCATGAGGCAGCAGACCTGCTCATGCAGTGGCCAGTCAGTGACGACGTCAGGTTCTCGACCTCTGAAAATGCCAAGACCCACGAGACGGCATACACCTATTACTTTGCCATTCCCGCCCATTACACCTTCAATTACTGGACCGAGAACACGGGCAACATCATCGGCATGACGCCGGGCGGGGGGGGCGTGGCGTCCATGCCAATCTTCGAGCAGGTACAACACGTCGAAAAGACCTACCACCCACTCAGCGAGCAGTGCAATGTCACCTTCATCGCAGATGTGCAGGGCATCATCCGCCGCTACGATTTCCGTGGCAGTAACTGCAAGCCTTATTTCCGCAGGTGGGGAAAGCCTGAGGCGCCGTGAAACCTATCAACACGACAACCACAAGGAGTAACAACGCATGGAAGCAATGACCTGGCATAAGCGCCTCGGCGCGTCCCTGCTCGTGGCCTGCCTCTTGATCTGCAATACCGCTTTCGCCCAGACCCGACACGGTGAGATATTGGAAGTGCGGGCGATTGAGAACAAGGGCTCTGATATCTCAGAGAAAAACAGCCGTTGGCGCGACATGTCGAAGCTGCCGGGACAAATGATGGGCGCTCTGGCCACCACCAAGATCGGCGGCAAGCTGAAGAGTGGGACCGGCGTCACCGTTGGCATGCTGGCCGGTGAGTATGTCGCTGACCGCGTCACCGACAAGATCGTCGGCGTCGGCCCGTCGAAACGCTACATGCTGAAAATCGGCTTCGACGACAAAAGCAAGATCGCTGTTGCCAAATCGAGCACCGAGGTCGAGGGGCTTGGGCAAGGAAGTCGTGTGGTAGTGACCGGCAGCGGCGATGACATGACAATCAAGGCGGAATGAAACAACTCGTGCAGAACAAGACAGGCGCCCTGCGGCGCCCGTCTTGTTCCAACCCGCAGCGGCCTACTTGGCTGCCACGACCTTGACCATTTCCAGGCACTTGTTTGAGTAGCCCCACTCGTTGTCGTACCAGGACACTAGCTTGACGAAGGTGGAATCCAGGGCGATGCCGGCTTCGGCGTCGAACACCGAGGTGCGGGTCTCGCCGCGGAAGTCGGTGGCGACGACCTTGTCCTCGGTGTAACCCAGCACGCCCTTCAGCGCACCCTCGGACTGGGCCTTCATTTCGGCCTTGATCTCGTCGTAGGTGGCAGGCTTTTCCAGCTCGCAGGTCAGGTCGACGACCGACACGTCCGAGGTCGGCACGCGGAAGCTCATGCCGGTGAGCTTCTTGTTGAGCGCGGGGATGACCTTGCCCACGGCCTTGGCCGCACCGGTCGACGAAGGAATGATGTTCTCCAGGATGCCGCGGCCGCCGCGCCAGTCCTTGTTGGACGGGCCATCGACGGTCTTCTGCGTCGCGGTGGCGGCGTGCACGGTGGTCATCAGGCCGCGCTTGATGCCCCACTTGTCGTTGATCACCTTGGCGATGGGTGCCAGGCAATTGGTGGTGCACGAGGCGTTGGAGATGATGGTCTCGCCGTTGTAGGCCTTGTCGTTGACGCCGTAGACGAACATCGGCGTGTCGTCCTTGGACGGTGCCGACATGATGACCTTCTTGGCGCCGGCATCCAGGTGCTTCTGTGCGCCTTCCTTGGTCAGGAAGATGCCGGTCGATTCGATGACGACCTCGGCCCCGATCTCGTCCCACTTCAGCGCGGCCGGATCGCGCTCGGCGGTCAGGCGGATCTTCTTGCCGTTGACGATCAGGGTGGTGCCCTCGACGGACACGGTGCCCTTGAAACGGCCGTGGACCGAGTCGTACTGCAGCATGTAAGCCAGGTAGTCCGGCTCCAGCAGGTCGTTGATGGCCACGACCTCGATGTCGCCTTCGAAGTTCTGCACCGCCGAACGCAGCACGTTGCGGCCGATGCGGCCAAAACCGTTGATGCCAACCTTGATGGTCATTGCTGGGGGACTCCTGTAAGCCGCACGCAACGGCGCGGCGCAGCGTTGAAGGGACCCGCATTCTAGCAGCGCGCCATGTTGGCAGCCGGTCATGGCCCGGGGGAGCGCGGTGGAGGCACTGCACCGCCGCGATCATGGCGCTCCGTGCCTTGATTGCAATCAAGGCGCACCCGGGGACCTGCGCGGACACTGCGCGCACTTCTCCAACAGGACCCTTGCAATGCGCACCCTCACCCTCCCCCTGCTCGCCGCCCTCGCCCTGGGCGGTACGGCTTTCAACAGCGATGCCCAACAGCGCGGCGACTGGGCGCTGGGCGTCGGCGTCCACCAGGTCAATCCGAAGTCGGACAACGGCAGCCTCGCCGGCGGCACCCTGCCGCTGGAGATCGGCAGCGACACCAAGCCCACCGTCAGCCTGGAGTACTTCGTGGCCGACAACCTGGGGCTGGAAGTGCTGGCCGCCTGGCCGTTCGAACACGACATCAACATCGCCGGGCTCGGCCGCGTGGGCAGCACCAAGCACCTCCCGCCGACCGTCTCGCTGCAATACCACTTCAACAGCGCGGGCAAGGTGTCGCCGTTCATCGGTGCGGGCCTGAACTACACGACGTTCTTCAGCGAGAAGACCACCGGCGCCCTGGCCGGCACCGACCTGAAGCTCGATGATTCGTGGGGACTGGCCGCCCATGTCGGCGTGGACTTCGCCCTGAGCCCGAGCAGCGCCCTGCGCGTGGATGCGCGCTGGATGGACATCGATACCAAGGTCCATGTCGATGGCGCCAGCCTGGGCACCGCGCATATCGACCCACTGGTCTACGGCGTGGCCTGGGTGAAGCACTTCTGAGCCCCTGGTCCGCGCGCGATCGCGCGGGCTCCGGCACACTCGCGGCATCAGGGATTGCGGGTGTCGGTGGACCGCCAGGAAGGCGGGGACGGATCACGAGGCGGGACGCACTTCCGTGACACGTCTTCACCACCGGGGAGTTTCCCAATCCGTCGCGGCCTGGCCGCTCTCGTTCTGACCTGCTGCACCGTCCCGGCCGCCTTCGCCCAGGCGGCCGGCCACAGCACCGCCAGTCTCGGGCTGGAAGGGGTGTGGTCCAGCGGTGGAGATGCCCATGTGCTCGGGGGTTCGCTCGAGGTCGGCAACACGGCCGCCGTCACCCCAACCTGGGAATACTTCGTCCGCGAGAATCTGGGCCTGGAGCTGGCCCTGCCACTGGGCGGGCGCCGCGACCTCGAATGGGAAGGGGAACAGGTCGGCAGCTTCATCGCCGTGCCACCGACGTTCACGGTGCAGTACCACTTCAACGGCAGTGGGGATGTGTCGCCCTTCGTTGGCCTGGGGCTGAACTACACGACGTTCCTTGACGAGCAGAACGAGGGCGCGCTGTCTGGCACCGACCTGTCGCTGCGCGATTCCTATGGCCTGACCGCCCACGCCGGCATCGACTTCGCGTTGGGCAGCCGCGGTGCGGTCCGGGTGGACGTGCGCTGGATCGACATGGGCCCGGACCTGGAGCTGCTCGGTCACAAGGCCGGTCGCGCGCAGGTCGATCCGCTGTTCTTCGGGGTGTCCTACCTCTGGTATTTCTGAGCGCAGCGCCGGGCCGCAGCACGAGGGGCCGGGCGTATCATCGCTGGCCGTTTCCGTTGCTGGACCGCCTGTTCGTGAATCGTTTCCTCGCTCGGCCCTTGGCCGCGCTGCTCGCGCTGGCCACCGCCTGCGCGCCCCTGCAAGCCCTGGCCTGGGGCCACACCGGCCATCGTCTGGTGGCCGAACTGGCCGATGCCGACCTCACCCCCGCCGCCCGCCGGCAGATCGATGCCCTGCTCGCCCAGGAGCCCGGCGCTACCCTGGGCGGTATTGCCAGCTGGGCCGACGACCTGCGCGAACAGGATCCAGACCTGGGCAAGCGCACCGCCGCCTGGCATTACGTCAACCTGGGTGAGGATCACTGCCACTACGATCCGCCGCGTGATTGCCGTGGCGGCAACTGCGCCGTGGAGGCGCTCAACCGCCAGACCGCCATCCTGGCCGACCGCGGCCAGCCGGCCGCCGCGCGCCTGCAGGCGCTGAAGTTCGTCGTGCACTTCACCGGCGACCTGCACCAGCCGCTGCACGCTGGCTACGCGGCGGACAAGGGCGGCAACACGGTGCAGGTCAACGTCGACGGTCGCGGCACCAACCTGCACGCCCTATGGGACAGCGGCCTGTTCCGCCACACCGGGCTGCACGATGGCGCGCTGCTGGCCCAGATCCAAGCACTGCCCGCGCCCGCCCCGACCCAGGGCACAATCCTGCCGCCGCACGGCGCCCAGTGGGCCGAAGCCTCCTGCCGGATCGCGGTCTCGCCCGGGCTGTATCCGGCCGGTTCGAAGATCGACCAGGCCTACTTCGACCGCTGGACGCCGGTGGCCGAACGCCAGATCCGCATCGCCGGCACCCACCTGGCCGAGCTTCTCAACGCCGCGCTTGGCGGCAGCTGAGCGCAGGACGCACAGGGCCTGGCGCGGCCCCGCGTCAGATCCCGGCCGTCGCCCGCGCCCAGCGCACGATGTCGGCACCCTGCATGGCGCCGGACTGGCGCGCCAGCTCGCGCCCGTGCAGGAACAGCGCCATGGTCGGGATGCTGCGGATGCCGAAGCGCGCACCCAGCGTGCGATTGGCCTCGGTATCGACCTTGGCCAGGCGCAGGCGCGGCTCCAGCTGCGCGGCGGCGGCCTCGAAGTGCGGCGCCATCATCTTGCACGGCCCGCACCAGTCGGCCCAGAAATCCACCAGCAGAGGCAGGTCGCTGTCGCGCGCGTGGGTGTCGAAATGCGCGGCATCCAGCGCGACCGGACGCCCGGTGAACAGCGCCTGGTGGCAACGTCCGCAGGTGGGGGCCTGCGCCAGCCGCGCGGCGGGAACGCGGTTGCGTGCGTGGCAGTGGGGGCAGGCGACCAGCAGTGCCTGCGCCGCGTTCATGCCCCGGCCTCCCCCGCCTGCGCCTGGCCGTGCAAGACATGGCCGGCGGCATCGCGCACGGTGACCTCCACGTCCATGCCGTCACGCACGCTCTGGGTGACCGTGCAGAAGTCCTCGAAGGTGTCCAGCACCCGCTCCAGGTGCTGGTAGTCCGCATTGAGGCCCGGCAGCTCCAGGACGACCTGCGCCTGCGGAATCCGCACGCGCCCCTGTGCGTTGCGCACCGGCACGGCGGTGATGGTGGCGCGCAGCGGCCCGGGCGTGTTGTGGAACTTGCGCAAGGCGAACACCAGGCTGGCCGACAGGCAGTTGGCGATGGCCGCCAGCAGCAGGCGCGCGGGATTGGGCCCTTCACCGCGTCCGAGCGGCGGGGATTCGTCGGTGTGCAGCTCCGCCTCTAGCCCTTCAAAACGCACATGGAAGGCGTAGTCGCCGGTCTGTTCCAGCACCACGGTGATCGGGTCGGATGCCATGCTGGCCTCGCCGTCGGATGGGATCCACAGCCTAGCAGCGCGGCAGGGCGGCGGCGGCGCCTCGGCTATGCTGCCGCGGGCCTTGCCGCCGGATCTGCACCATGCCTGCCTCCGTCTCCCCGCTGCCCCTGAAATTACGCCTGATGCTCACCCCAGCGACCGCGCTCGGGCCGGGCAAGGCCGAGCTGCTGGAAGGTGTGCGCGACACCGGCTCGATCTCGGCCGCCGGGCGGCGCATGGGCATGAGCTACAAGCGCGCCTGGGATCTGGTGGACGCCATGAACCAGGTCTTCCGCGAGCCGGTCGTGCAAGCGAACAAGGGCGGCACGGGTGGCGGCGGCGCCGTGCTCACCCCGTTCGGGCTGCAGGTGTTGGCCGCCTACCGGCGCATCGAGCAGCGCTGCGCCGAAGCCGCGGCCGCCGAGTTGGCCTGGTTGGCGGCCCAACGCCAGCCGGACTGAAGCCGCCGCCTCGCGCCGCGCTCACAGCTTCGGTATATCCTGACGGATATAACGGGAGATCGAATGAAGCGCCTGCCTCGCCTATTGCCGTTCATGCCGGCCCACCTCGCCTCGCGCCTGCTGCGCGCCGGCCTGCTGCTCCTGGCGGCCCTCACCGCCGCGCAGGCTGTCGCCGCGCAGCCGATCACCGTTTTTGCGGCGGCCAGCCTCAGGGAATCGATGGACGAGGCCGCCGCGCTGTATCAGCGCACTACCGGCACCCCGGTCACTGTGTCCTATGCGGCCAGTTCCACCCTGGCCCGGCAGATCGCCCAAGGCGCGCCGGCCGATGTGTTCATCTCCGCCGACCTGGCGTGGATGGATGATCTGCAGCAACGCGACCTGATCGACACCGCCAGCCGTCGCAACCTGCTGGGCAACGACCTGGTGCTGGTCGCGCCCAAGGCCAGCCAGGCGCAGGTCAGCCTCGGCCAGCCCGGCGCCCTGTCCGCCGCCCTGGGCGATGGCCGCCTGGCCGTCGGCAAGACCGACAGCGTGCCGGCAGGCAAGTACGCCAAGGCCGCGCTGCAGTCGCTGGGCCAGTGGGAGCGCGTGCAGGACAAGCTTGCAGAGTCGGACAGCGTGCGCTCGGCGCTGCTGCTGGTTTCGCGCGGCGAGGCGCCGCTGGGCATCGTCTACGGCTCGGATGCGGCCGCCGACCCCGGCGTGCGCGTGGTGGCCACCTTTCCGGCCGGCAGCCACCCGGCCATCGTCTATCCCGTCGCCGCGCTCAAAGCCGGCACCGCGCCGGGGCGCATGGCCTTCGTGACCTGGCTCGGAAGCGCGCCCGCGCGGGCCATCTTCGAGAAACACGGCTTCTCGCTGCTCAAGTAACCTCGCGCGATGCTGGCGTTTTCCCCGGACGAACTGACGGCCATCGGCCTGAGCCTGAAAGTGGCGCTGGTGGCGTCGGTCGCCAGCTTGCCGCCGGCCGTGGCCGTGGCCTGGCTGCTGGCGCGCCGGCGCTTCCCGGGGCGCACACTGCTCGATGCGCTGGTGCACCTGCCGCTGGTGCTTCCGCCGGTGGTCACCGGCTATGCGCTGCTGGTGGTGATGGGGACGCAGGGCGTGGTCGGCGCCTGGCTGCTGGAACACTTCGGCTTCCGTTTCGCGTTCCGCTGGACCGGCGCGGCGCTGGCCTGCGCGGTGATGGGCTTCCCGCTGATGGTGCGCGCGGTGCGCCTGTCCATCGAACACGTCGACCGCCGCCTGGAACATGCCGCCGCCACGCTGGGCGCCGGACCGTGGCGCGTGTTCTTCACTGTGACCCTGCCGCTGGCGTGGCCGGGCATCCTGGCCGGCGTGGTGCTGGCGTTCGCCAAGGCGCTGGGCGAGTTCGGCGCGACCATCACCTTCGTCTCCAACATCCCCGGGCAGACCCAGACGATCTCCTCGGCCATCTACAACCTGCTGCAGGTGCCCGGGGCCGAGGCTGGCATCTGGCGCCTGGCCGGCGTGTCGCTGGCGCTCTCGCTGGCCGCGCTGATGCTCAGCGAATGGCTGGCCAGGCGCCAACGCGGCACGGACGCCGAGGAGGTGCTGTGAGCCTGCATGTGGACCTGCAACTGCGCCGCGGCGCCTTCGCGCGGCAGGTGCGCATCGACAGCGATGCCCGCGTGCTGGCGCTCACCGGCCCTTCCGGCGTGGGCAAGACCAGCGTGCTCAACGCCATTGCCGGCCTGCTGCGGCCGCAGGCCGGTCGGATCGAGGTGGATGGCCGCGTGCTGTTCGACAGCGCCACCCGCATCAACCTGCCCGTACACCGGCGGCGCATCGGCTACGTGTTCCAGGATGCGCGCCTGTTCCCGCACCTGGACGTGCGCGGCAACCTGGGCTACGGCCGCCATGGCGCGAAGGGCGGCAAGGGTTTTGGCTTCGACGCCGTGGTGGACCTGCTGGGCATCTCACCGCTGTTGGCGCGGCGCCCACGCAACCTGTCCGGGGGCGAAGCCCAGCGCGTGGCCATCGGCCGCGCCCTGCTCTCCCAGCCGGCCATGCTGCTGCTGGACGAGCCGCTCTCCGCGCTGGACCCAGCGCGGCGCGGCGAGTTGATCCCCTACCTGCGCCGCGTGCGCGAACAGACCGGGCTGCCGATGCTCTACGTCAGCCATCAGGCCGATGAGGTGCAGCAGCTGGCCGACGCGGTGCACGTGCTGTAATGCGCTGGATCCGCTTGTAGCGCCGAGCTTGCTCGGCGCTACGGGAATCGGCGAGTCCATACACAGTGGCGGACCCGCAAGCGCGCGCCGGCGGCGTCAGCGGCGTCCACTGCGCCAGATCGACAGCAGGATGCCCACGCCGCACACGGCCGCGCCGATGAAGCCGGCCAGGCCCAGCCCGGTGCGCCACGCGCTGGGCACGCCGCCGGCACTGTTCATCACGATGGCCGAGCCAACGATCAGCGCCGCGGTGACGATGCCCATCGTCAGCCGGTTCACCGCGTGGTTCAGCTGCGCACCGACGCTGCGCAGGCTGGTGATCTCCAGCTTCATGCGCCCGCGCCCGGCCGCGCGCACCAGCCGCCGCACATCGCGCGGCAGCTCGCCCAGCAGGTCCAGCGATTCGCCCAGCATCCGACCTCCACGCCGGGCCAGGTGCCGCGGCGCGTAGCGCGCCAGCATCGCCCGCTCCAGGAACGGCCGCGCCTGGCTGGCCATGTCGAAGTCCGGGTCCAGTTGCCGGCCCAGCCCTTCCAAGGTCAGCAAGGCCTTGATCATCAGCGCCAGATCCGGCGGCAGCACCAGCGCATGCACGCGCAGCAAGGTGGAGAGCTCCGTCAGCATCCGGCCGATGCGCAGGTCCTTGAGCGGCACGCCGTGAAACTGGTCGGTGAAGGTGGTGATATCGGCCAGCAGCACAGCCTCGTCCGCCTCGCCCTGGCCCTCATCACCGGCCCAGTCGAGCAGGATATCGGCCACCGCCTCGGGCTGCTGGGTGACCAGGCCGTGCAGCAGCCGCGCGATCTGCACGCGCCGCGTCTGGGACACGCGCCCGACCATGCCGAAATCGATCAGCGCGATGCGGCCATCGGGCAGGTAGAACAGGTTGCCCGGGTGAGGGTCGGCATGGAACAGCCCGTCCTCCAGCACCATCTTCATCACGATCTGCGCGCCGGTGCGCGCCAGTGCCTTGCGGTCCAGGCCCGCGGCATCCAGCGCGGCCATGTCGCCGCCCGGCAGTCCCTGGACGAAGTCCTGCACGTTGAGCCGGGCACTGGTCCACGTCCAGTACACGCGCGGCACCACCATGCCCGGGAACTGCGCGAAGTTGGCCGCGATCTGCTCGGCATTGCGGCACTCGGCGGCAAAATCCAGCTCCGCGCGCAGCGAGGCGGTGAACTGCTTGACCACCTCGTCCGGCCGGAAGCGGCGCAGGTCCGGCAGCCGGGCCTGGGCGATGTCGGCCAGCCGCGCGAGCAGGCGCAGGTCGGCCTCGACCACTTCGACGATGCCGGGACGGCGGATCTTGAGGATCACCGGGGTGCCATCGGCCAACCACGCACGATGGGTCTGCGCCAGCGATGCGCCCGCCAGCGCGGCGGTGTCGATGCGATCGAAGACCGCCTCGGGTTCGGCGCCCAGGTCCTCGCGCACCTGCGCACGCACCTGCTCGAAGTCCAGCGCCGGCACCGCGCTCTGCAGGGCGCCCAGTTCGACGATCCAGTCCGCCGCCAGCAGGTCCACGCGCGTGGCCAGCACCTGGCCCAGCTTGATGAAGGTTGGCCCCAGTTCTTCCAGCGCGCGACGCAGGCGCTGGGCCGGCTGCAGATGCAGGAACTCGCCGGCGCGCTCGGCATGTACCAGGCGCCCGGCACGCTCCAGCACATTGGCCAGGCCGATCCTGCGCACCACGTCGCCGAAGCCGTAACGCACCAGCACCGAGGCGATTTCCTGCAGCCGGCCCAGGTCGCGCAGCGTGCCCAGGGTTTCCCACATGCCGATCTCTCCGTTGACGCGATGCGCGTGCGTGGCGTTCAAGCCTACCGCGCCGATACGGCTGCAAGACACCCGTCACGGCGTACCACGCACACTGGTGCACCTCTAAAGCCAGCGCCCGAAGCCCGATGCAGCCCATCGCCAAACAGGATTTTCCGTGCACCAGGTGCGCCGTTTCCTCGAGCCCGGCCCGGTGGTACTGGTCAGCAGCGCGCACGATGGTCAACGCGACATCATGACGATGGGCTGGCACATGGTCATGGAATTCGCGCCCTCGCTGCTGGCCTGCGTGATCTCCCGCGCGAACCACAGCTTCGGATTGATCCGTGCCGGCCGACAGTGCGTGATCAACCTGCCGACCGAGCCGCTGCTGGACGCCGTGGTGCGGATCGGCAATTGCAGTGGGGGCGAGGTCGACAAATTCGCGGCCTTCGGCCTGACCGCGCAGCGGGCCAGTTGCGTGGACGCGCCGCTGATCGCGCAATGCCATGCCAGCTTCGAATGTCGCCTGCACGACGACGCGCTGGTGGACCGTTACAACCTGTTCGTCTGGGAAGTGATCAAGGCGCATGTTGCGCCGACACCCAAGCTGCCGCGCACGCTGCACTACCGGGGTGACGGGCAGTTCATGGTGTCGGGCAGCGAGCGCTCGCGGCGCGGGCTGTTCAAGCCGGAGATGCTGTAGCGACAGCGATACCTATGAGACCCGATGCATCGGCGATCGGGCCACCTCGGTGAAGCCACATCGCCGATAAATCGGCTCCCACCAAGCCAACAGCTATAGCGCGCTACTGCCCGCCCATACCACCGCGCTCCACGTGCACGCGGCCCTGTTCCACCTCGAAGGTGAAGGCGTACAGCAGCGTCACCGGGACAGGCTCCACCGACTGCGCCCCGTCGCAGCGCTGCGGATCGGCCGGCGGTTGGTGGGCGGAGAAGTAGCAGACCGCGGCCGGCACGAACCGCCACTGCCGCACCTTGGCCAACATCGCCTGCACCAGGTCCGCGTTATCCGGCTGCGCACCGGCGGCGCAGTCGGCGCGGTCGTCCAGCAGTTCGGCGCGCTGCACCCCGCCTTGGGCATCCAGGACCACGCGCGCGCAGACCGTGGTCGGCGCCAGGGTCTGGCGTGGCGAATCGGATGGGAGCTCCGGATTGCCTGCCTCGGTCGGCTCGGGCATGCGGAACACTTCGCTCGGCGCCAGCGTGTAGCGCTCGATCTTGGCCGCCCCTTCCTGTCCGCCTTCGGGCATCAGCATGCGCTGGTCGACATTGGTGTTGCGGGTGGTGGCGGTGTCTTCCTGGACCATGGGCGGCCGGGTGGCGCAGCCGGCCATGAGCAGGGCGGCCATCACTCCGCCAATGCGTGCCCGCGCCATCAGCATGCCGCCCCCATGACCGCGCGTTCCCACTTGCCCGGCGGACGGCTGGCAGCAAGGCGGACATGCGCTGTGCTGCCAGCCGCAGGGACGTCAGCAAGAATCTTCATGCCGAACAAGCCCTCGGATACCTGAAGCTGCCTGGTTCGGGAAGGCGTGTCCTGCTCGACCACGCGCTTGTCGCCAGATGCTGACGGGGCTCCATCGGTAGGCTCATCGATACTGAATTCAATGGGCACCCGGACGCGGTGCGCCACGGCCCGGCCCGCTTCTAGCTTTGGCCTGAAACGCCACTTCTGCGCGGCCTCCACCGCAGCCGCATCGAGCTGCGCATTGTGTGCGGAATGCTCCACCACGACGCGTGCCACTTGCCCATCTGGCGCGATGTCCACCAGCATCACGACCGTCCCGGTGATGCCTGCATTGGCGGCCTCTTTGGGATAACGCGGCGGCGCGTGCTGGGTGTGATCGAACGGACTTGCATCGTCATCCAGACCCGTGGATGCCTGCGCGCGCTGGCTGGGACCGGCCTTCTCTGTGCTCGTCGCGTTGTGCACGTGCTGCGGCGCTGTTTGACCGACCCGCATGGTCAACACGAGCGGACCCGAAGACGCATCGGGCGAGAGCTTGACTGAAGCGTCCTCATCCAACCGGGCGACCAGCATCATCGGATCCGGGAGCGCAACGCCATCCCGCTTGAGCGCGATGTCCACGCTGACCTGACCTGCCGCGAACGGGGAGATGCTGGCCGTGCCCTCCCAACGATGTCCTGCCTTGGTGTGCAGGGCAAAGGCGAATGGCATGCCGGCATCGCTTCGCATGTCAAACGCCTGCTGCTCGCCGTCCACCGCGAGTTGCAACGTTGCGGCGTACCGCATGGGCGCGGCTTTTGTCGCCTGCGCCGCCGCCGGCTGGCCGGCCCACGCCGCATAACCACCTCCCGCGAATAGCGCCAGCAGCAACGCCGACGACACGCCGGTCTGCCACCGGCCTGGACTGGGACGCTTCAACATGGCGATCCGTTCCTTGATCGGGTGGGTGTGCCAGTGACAGCCAACCGGCAGGGCGAAGTCGTCCAGCTGCGTCTTCAGCATCGCCTGCGCATAGGCGCGCCGGGCGCCCGGATGGCGCTGCAGCACGCGCGCATCGCAGGCCAGTTCCTGGTCATGGCGGTAGCGGGCCATCACCCAGTGCAGCAGCGGGTTGAACCAGTACACGCAGCGCAGCAGCGCGGCCAGCGCATTGCACACCAGGTCGCCGCGCGCGATGTGCTGGCGTTCGTGGGCCACGACCAGCGCGCGCTCATCGGCGTCATAGCGATGCAGGAAATCCGCGGGCAGCACGATGCGTGGCCGCAGCACGCCGGTCACCGCTGGCAGGCCCGCGCTGGTTGCGGCCAGACGCAGGCCGTCCGCATGCGGGCGCAACGGCCCCAGGCGACGCATGAAGCGGCGCTGCTGCCAGAACTGCAGGCCGGCCATCGCCAGCCCGCCCATGCCCCATGCGATGGCGAGCAGCAAAGTCCAAGGCAGCGTGGATTCCTGCGATGCCTCGCCGACGGCGTGCATGACACCCACCTTCGCGGCCATCGGCACCACCAGCACGGGGCGTACCGGTGCCGGCAACGACACGGCGATCAACGCCACCGGCACCAGCGCCCACAATGCATAGGCCGCGCCCACGCCAAAGATCAGGCGCATTGGCCGGCGCAGCAATGCCACCAGCACGACCGCCGCGCTGGTCGCCAGCGTCGTCCCACACAGCCAGGTCATCAACTCACTGTTCATCGTCCAACTCCTGGACCAGTCGTTTGAGATCGGCAATGTCCTGTGCCGAGAGTTTCCCGCGCTCGGAGAAGTGCGCCACCAGCGGCGCCACGCGCCCACCGAACACCCGTTCCAGCAGACCCTCGCTCTGCTGTTGCACCCAGGCCTGCCGGCTCAGCACGGGCGCGTAGAGGTAACGGCGGCCTTCGCGCGTGGCCTGGATCGCGCCCTTGTTGAGCAGGCGGTTGAGCAAGGTCTTGATGGTCGGCTCGGCCCAGTCGGTGCGGCTGGCCAGCGCGGCGACGACCTCATCGGCACCCTGCGGGCTGCGGCCCCACAAGACCTCCATCACGACCGCCTCGGCTTCACTGATCGCCATTTCGTTTACGTCTGTAATTTTCATTCAAATTACGCGCGTAATCGATCGGCTGTCAACCCCTCTTCGTGCATCAGTGCCGCTGCCCAAAATACAGAAGCGCCGGTCATGCCGGCGCTTCTGCACGTTCGCGATGTCCGATGGGATCAGAACGAATACGTCAGGGTGACCGAGCCGTTGGCAGGTTCCCCGTAAGCGCCGTAGCCGGCGATCTGCGAGTAGTACTTCTTGTCCAGCAGGTTGTTGAGGTTGGCCTGCACCGAGAAGTGCTGGTTGAACCGGTAGCGGGCAAACGCGTTGACCAAGGCATAGGCCCCCTGCTCGAAACGGCCGTAGGTCGCATCGCTGTAAAAGATCCGGTTCTGCCAGTTCACGCCACCACCGAAGGTCAACGCGGACAGCCCACGCGGGGTGTAGCTGCTGTACGCCTTCAGCGTTGTCCGCGGCAGCTGGGTACTGATGTCGTCACCCTCGCCGTCCTTGGCCACGTAACGCGACGCGCCGAACGTGGCGTTCCAGCCTGGCGCCAGCTCGCCATTCAACTCGAATTCCACGCCGCGGCTCACCGTGCCCTGCGCGGCCACATAGATCGCCTCACCCGAAGAGGAATACTGGCCCGTGGCCTGCGCGAGGTTGTCCTGCTCGATGCGGAACACCGACATCGAGGCGTTGAGGCGGTTATCGAACCAGGCGCCCTTGACGCCGACCTCGTAGCTTTTGCCGGTCGTGGGATCCAGGTACCTGCCGTCGGCCGACTTGGTGGTCTGCGGATTGAAGATGTCGGTGTAGCTGGCGTAGGTCGACCACGTGTCGTTGAGCGTGTAGACCAGGCCCGCATAGGGGATCGTCTTCTTCTCCTCGCTGGCATACGGCGCGCCGCTTTCGGTGCCGTCCACCTTCCAGTCGGTGTAGCGCGCGCCAGCGATCAGCTTCAGCGGATCGGCCAGGCTCAGGCGAGCGGCTGCATAGACCGCCTTCTGGGTGACCGTACCGGTGCTGTACACCGAGATCGGCGACCAGTCAGGCTCGGCGTAGTCACCGGTCCAGCCCAGGTAGGTGTCCAGCGGGCCGGGGAAGTCGTAGGCCCCGGTATTGCGATATTCGCGCCGGTTGTAGGACACGCCGGCCATCAGTTCGTGCTCGCGCCCAGCCAGTTGGAACGGGCCTTCGGCGTACGCGTCCAGGCCATCGACCTTGCGCCCGGTGATGTAGTAGCCCGAATACGGCACCACCCCCGCGCCGGTGTTCTTGTCGAAACCGTAGATCGTGTAATACGGGTAGAACAACTTGTCGCTGACATCGGTCTTGTCGTGGGTTGCGTTGGCCTTGAGCTTCCAGCCGTTGTCGAAGTCGTGCTGCAGGGTGGCGAAGGCACGCTTGACGGTGGTGTCCCAGTAAGTCCAGTCGGCGGCGGGATTGAAGGCGCGCGAGTAGTCGGTGCGACTGCCGTCCGAGTACCACAGGGGGAAGCCGCCCCAGGTGACGCCGTCCGATTCCTTCTTCTGATAGTCGTAGCCCACGCTCAGCTGCGTGTTGTCGGTCAGGTCTGCATCGATGACCCCATAGAAGAGCGACTTCTTCTGGCTGTAGCGGTCCACCGCAGAGTCGGTGTCCAGGTAGCTGCCGATCACGCGCGCCCGCACGGTGCCGGTGCTGTTGAGCGGCGTGGTCACGTCGACCGTGGTGCGGCGGCGGTCCCAGCTACCGAAGGTCTGCGAGACGCTGCCGGTCAAGGTGCGGCTGTCGGCGTGCTTGCGGATCAGATTGACCGAGGCGGAAGGATTGCCGGTGCCGGTCAGCAGGCCGGTCGCGCCACGCACCACTTCCACGCGGTCGTACAACGCCAGGTCCAGTGCAGAATCGCCATAGCTCCAGTTCTGCACCATCGTGGTCGGGATGCCGTCGAACTGATAGTTGTCGATATAGAAGCCGCGTGCGTAGAACTCGAAGCGCTCGCTGTCCGTACGCGTGTTGGACACGCCGGTGGTGTTTTCCAGCACGTCGATGATGTCGTCCAGGCCCTGATCTTCGATGCGCTGGTGGCTGATGATGCTCACCGACTGCGGGATCTCGCGCGCGGTCAGGTCGAAGCGTGTGCCGGCGGTCGTCCTGCGCACGCTGTAGCCTTCCGCACGCTCGCCCTTGACCTTCAAACCGTCCAGCGTGGTCACGTCGGCGTCGGCCGGCGTATCGGTGCCTGATGCGTCCTGCGCCCAGGCCGGCGCCACCGAGGCCACGCCAAGCGCGGCGAGCAGCGCCAGCGACAGGCGGCGCGGATGCTGCAGGCAGGCAGCGGGAGGGGCGGTATGGAACTGGGTCATGAGCATTTCCAATGTGTGCGACAAGACGTCCCGGCCAGGCTTGGCCGCCCGGAACACGTACTAAGGTGGGGACAACATCCGCTGGCGAAGTCGCGATGTGCGGCTGGCGGGCCCGGGCAAGCAGGTCCTGCATGGCACCGGGAACGCCATTTTAATGAAAATAATTCTCGTTCGCCACAAGCCCCCCCCATGTCGCCTGCGCCACGGTTCGGCACTCGCGTGCCATCTTGTGGAGGACGGGCGCAGCCGCCACGTCGACCCGAACTGCACGCACGCCCCTGGAAGCTGGCCCCATGCCCGAACGCCTCATCGCCCTGTCAGACGCCGTCGACCTGATCCTGCTTCGCGTCCCGGGCGCCCTGCGCGTCGCCGCCCCACTAGGCATTGGCAAGCCGCACCGCCTGCTCAACGCGCTCTACGACCGGATCGCGCCGGATCCCTCGCGTCCACTCCAGCTCTACACCGCGCTGTCGCTCGACCCGCCTGCGCCAGGAGGCGACGGCCTGGAGGCACGGTTCTTCAAGCCATTCGGCGCACGCCACTTCGGCGAGGATTTCCCAACGCTGCACTACGTGCAGGCGCTCAAGGCCGATGCACTGCCGCCGCACATCCAGGTCGAAGAGTTCTACATGCAGTCCGGCGCGCTGCTGCATTCGCGGCGAATGCAGCGCCATTACGTGAGCCTCAACTACACCCACGCCGCCGATGGCGTGGCCCGGCGCGCGCCCAACGTGATCGTGCAGAAAGTCGCGCGTCACCCGCAGGCAGGCGAAGACGCGCCGCTGCGCCTGTCGCTGTCGTGCAACAACGACACCACCCAGGACACGCTGGATGCCATCGCCCGGCGTGGACTGCCGCGCCCGCTGCTGGTGGCCGAGGTCGATCCGCAGCTGCCGTGGCTGGATGGCGAGGCCGCGGTGCCCGGAGACTTCTTCGATGTGGTGATCGATCCACCCGGGCCGCATCCGGCGCTGTTCGCCCTGCCGCGGCAGCCGGTCGGCGACGCCGACTACGCCATCGGCCTGTACGCCAGCACCCTGGTGCGCGACGGCGGGACGCTGCAGATCGGCATCGGGACGCTGGCCGACGCGTTGAGCCACGCGCTGGTGCTCCGCCATACCGACAACGCCGCCTACCGGCGCGTCCTGCACGCCCTGGACCCCGACCTGGCGCAGCATCCTGCAGTGATCGAGAGCGGCGGCCTGGATCCGTTCCGGATCGGCCTGTATGGCTGCAGCGAGATGCTCAACGAGGGCTTCCGCCTGCTGGTGCAGCATGGCGTCATCAAACGCCGCGTGCTCGACGACGCCGCGCTCATGCAGCGCATGGCCGAGGGCACCGCCAGCGGCGACGACCATGCCCGCCTGCAGGCGGACGGGCAGTACCTGCACGGCGCCTTCTATCTTGGGTCACCTACGTTCTACGACTGGTTGCGCAACCTGGACCACGATCAGCGCCGCGCCATCGGGATGCAGCGCATCAGCCAGATCAACCAGCTTTATGGCGGCAACGAGGCGCTGGAGCGCATGCAACGGGTGGACGCACGCTTCTTCAACAGCTGCATGATGGCCACCGCGCTCGGGGCGGCGGTCTCCGACGGGCTGGAGGACGGACGGGTGGTGTCCGGCGTGGGGGGACAGCATGATTTCGTGACCATGGCCCACGCCCTGCACGACGCGCGCAGCGTGCTCATGCTGCGTAGCCAGCGCGGCGAAGGCGCGCAGGCCAGGTCCAACATCCGCTGGCACTACGGCCACACCACCATCGCCCGCCATCTGCGCGATGTCTACGTGGACGAATACGGCATCGCCGACCTGCGCGCGCGCACCGACGAGGACTGCATCATCACCATGGCCGGCATCACCGATGCCCGCTTCATCGCGCCGCTGCTGGAACAGGCCAAGGCGGCCGGCAAGCTGCGCGGCGACTTCAGCGCCCCGGCCGCCTGGCAACGCAATACATCGCAGCACCTGGCCGAGCGGCTCGCCCCATTCCGTCGCAACGGCACCCTGCCCGACTACCCGCTGGGCAGTGACTTCACCGACACCGAGCAGCGCCTGGTCCGCGCGCTGAGCTGGCTGAAGGCCAACACCGCGTCCCGCGGCGACAAGCTGCGCACGGTCATGCGCGCGCTGTCCACCCGACCACCGCATGACGCATCCGCGCTGACGCGCATGGACCTGGCCGCGCCGCACGGCATCGGCGAGCGCCTGATGGCCCGTCTGCTGCGCCTGGCCCTGGCTGAAACCGCACGCTAGCGCGGCGATGTCGCGGCGGCGTCGGCCAGGATCAATTCGGCCAGATGCCCGTAGTCGCCATCGAAATGGTGCCCACCGCTGAGCGCCTGCACGCGCAGATGCCCGGCCGGGACCTTGCTGCAGACCTCGTCGTCATCGCCCTCGCCGTAGATGCACAGGTTCTGGGCGGCGTTGAGCCTGCGAATTTCCGGCAGGGTCGAGAGCCCATCGGCCACGTCGTCGCTCATCCAGTTGGTGACATGGAACTCGAAGGCCGCGGTGTCGCTCAGCGCCAGATAAACCGCTTGGGCCAGTTGCGCGCGCGTATCCGGCGCCAGGCGATTGACCGCGAACGGCAGCACGTCGGCGCCCTGCGAGTAGCCGATCAGGATCACCTTCGACTTGCCCCAGTGAGCGCCGTAATAGCGCAGGATCCGGTCCAGGTCGCCGGCCAGCCCCTCCGGGGTGCGCTTCTTCCAGAAGTAGCGCAACGAGTCGAAACCCACCACCGGGATGCCCTTAGCGGCGATGGCCGCGGCCACCTCCTGATCCAATCCGGCCCAGCCACCGTCGCCGCTGAGGAGCACCGCGTAGGTGTCGCCCGCCGCACCGTTGGCCGGGACTTCGGTCAACGGCAGACCGGCCAGATCCTTGGGCGGTGGTGGGGGCAGCAGGGCGTGCTCCTCGCGGGCCAGCATGTGCGCAGCGGTCGCCAGCGCGGCGCGGCGCACCGCGCCCTCGTCCTGCGCGGCGACCAGTTGCACGAAGGAGGCGTTCTTGGTGTGCGCCACGAAGGTCCGCGCATCGAAGCCCGCCGCCTTGCCGCCAGAGCTCAGCGCCACCCAAGGCACGCCCAGCCGGGTTGCCGGCACCAGCGTGGTCGCCGCGCCCTTGCGCGGCAGCACATCGAAGAGGTTGCCCTGGCCTTCGCAGGGCACCCGCCCCAGGTCCAGCGTGGGCGTGAAGTCCACCGTCAGCGCCCCGGCGAACACGCCGGCATCGCCCTGCGCGGCCATCGCATAGGCGATCGAGGCCCCGCTGCCTTCACCGACCAGCAGCGGCGCACGGTAGCCCTGCAGCTGCGCGTAGCCCTGCAGGTAGTGCGAGAGGTTTTCCAGGTCGCCGTCGGGAAACACGCAGCCCTTGCCGTCGCCGGTGAACTGCTTGCGCATCTGGGGCGTATCGATGCCCGCCACGAAGGTGCCGTTCTGCGCCAACGCGCGCGCGTCGGCATCCATGGCCGCATTCCACCCGGCACTGTCCGAGAGCATGAGCACCACCTGCTTCAGCGGCCCGACCGGCCTGTACAGCGCCACGTCGCGGAAGTTGCCGTGCGAGATGCGCTCGGCCTCCACGTGCGGCACTTCCGCCTGACGCGAGGCCGCAGGCGTTGATGCGGCCCGGGTCTGCGCGCACAGCGGCAGCGCGCAGGCCAGCACCAGCAGACCACTTGCAATCCGGATCATTTCCCGATGACTCCCTTGTAACCGCCGCTGATCAACGCCGCGACATCGCCCATGACCAGCAGCGGGGTCACACCGCCTGGCGCGGCCAGGTAGCGGGCTTCCCACTGTGGATCGAATTTTTCCTTGAAGGCCCGCAGGCCACGGAAATTGTAGAAATGCTCGCCATGGGCGAACAGCAACCGTCCGACGCGATGCCAGCGCGGCGCCAGCGCATGGCCGGCCATGCCCGACAGCGGCGCCATGCCCAGGCCGAAGCGCGCGTAGCCGGCCTGGGCGAAGTGCAGCATCAGCTTGGCGAACAGGAAATCCATCGTGCCGTTGGGCGCCTGCTCCAGATGCCGCATCAGGTCGATGCTGGCCTCCTGCGGCAGCTCGGTGGTCAGCAGCGTGGCGAACGCCAGAATGTGGCCCTCGCGGCGCACCACCGCCACCGGATTGCGCATCACATATTCATCGTCGAAGGCGCCGACCGAAAAGCGCTTCTCGGCGGTGTGGTGCTTGTGCAGCCAGGCATCGGACACCGCGCGCAGCTCGGGCAGGATCGGGGCCACGTCCTCGCGCGCCACCACCTCGAACACCAGGCCCTCGCGCTCGCACTTGTTGACGCCATTGCGCAGGTTGCTGCGGCGCTTGCCCTGCAGGCTGAAGTCGGCCAGCGGCACCCAGGCGTATTCGCCCAGCTTGTACAGGCGCAGGCCCGCGTCCAGATACAGCGGCAGCGCCTCGGGGCGGACCTGGTAAAAGCAGCCGCGAGCGCCGGATTCACGGGCGCGCTCCAGGAAGCGCCAGACCAGCTCATCCCACGCCACGCGCGGACCCACCGGATCGCCCAGCGCGACCCACGACTTGCCCTGGCGCCCAAACATCACGAATGCCTGCGCGTCGGCCGCCACCATCAGCGGCTTGTCGCCAGTCAAGGCTAGGCCGGCGTCGGCCGAACTCTGCAGACGCACGATGCCGGCGGCCTGCTCCAGTTCGTCGGGCGTGGGCAGCGGCAGTGGCGGCGCCGGCTGGCGCAGCAACTGCCGCAGCGCCAGGGCCAGCGCGAGGATGGCCACGCCCACCATCGCCCGCAGCGATCGCGGCGCATGGGCATCGAACTCGAACTGCCACCACAGCTGGTTGCGGTAATCCACATCGCGGTAGACGAAGAACAACAGCGCGGTCACCGCCACGCAGGTCACCACCATGGCCAGCAGCCAGCCGCCGCTGAACGGGACCGCCAGCAGTGAGGCCTTGCGGTTGAACTGGCGACGCGACAGCAGCAACACCACCAGCAGACAGGTCAGCACCAGCGATTCGGTCACCGCCAAGCCCTTGGGCAGGGCCAGGACCAGGGCCAGCACGTTGATCGCCAGGGCCGCCCACCAGGCGGCGTCCAGCCGCCGCAACAGCGCCCGGGCCACGAACAGCAGCGCCACGCCGGCCACCGAGCTGAGGAAGTGCGCCGCCTCCACCAGCAACAGCGGCACGTGCATGGCCAGCAGGTTGGTCGCCCGGTCCGTGGCGGGCGTGACGCCCGACACCAGCAGCATGACCGCGACCACCGCCGCGAACGCGGCCAGCAGGCGCGGTGCCAGCCCGACCAGCGCCCGGCCCACCGGTGCGGCGGGGCTGCGCCCCAACTCATGCAGGGCCAGCGTGCAGATGGCCAGCAACAACGGCAGCACGTAATAGATCAAGCGATACAGCACCAGCGCACCGGCCAGGTCCTCCGACGGCATGCGGCCACCTAGGGCCACCAGCATCACCGCTTCGAAGACGCCCAACCCGCCGGGCACGTGGCTGATCACGCCCAGCACCATGGCCGCGGCATAGAACCCCACGAAGGCTGGGAAGCCGATCGCGTCGTCAGGGAGCAGCCACCACAGCACCGCGGCCGAGGCCACGATGTCCACCACCGATACGCCCAGTTGCTGCCAGGCCAGCGCCGGGGCCGGCAGGCGGATGCGGATCGGCCCGGCGACGAACTCACCGCGTCGGCAGGCCAGCATCAGGGTCGCGGCCAGGGCCAGGGCCAACCCGGCGCCGCCGCGCAGGGCCCACGCCGGCAGATGGGCCAACGGCGCCAGGGCCGCCGCATCAAGCAGCACGCCCGCCGCTCCGACCACGCTGATGCCCAGGCCGAAGGCCAGCGCGTTGAACGCGATCGCCCGGGTGATGACCCCGGCTTCGACGCCCGCCGCGCCATACAGGCGCAGCCGCACCGCCCCGCCGGTGAACACCCCCAGCCCGATCATGTTGCTCAGGGCATAGGCGATGAACGAGGTCTTGGCCACGATTCGGTACGGCACCTGCGCACCGGCATAGCGCAACGACGAGGCGTCATAGCCGCCCAGGGCCACAAAGCTGACCGCGGTGGCCAACAGCGCCATGCCCAGCTTCCAGCCCGGAATCTCGCGCACCGCCGCCAGGACGCCGGCATAGCTGAGCTGGTGGGACAGGTCGCCGAACGCCACCAGCACCAGCCCCGCCACGATCAGCGCGGCCAGGGCGACCAGCCACGGTCGCGCGCGTTGCAGGCGTGGCAGCCAGCGCTCCAGCCAGGCGCCACGTGCACGCCACTGCGAAAGCCTCATGCAACGCCGTCCATGTCGGTGGGAATCTGGGAAGGCGCGCATCATGCGCGTATGCCACACGCTGCCGCAAGCGCGACCGGCATCGGCATTTCAGCCGTCATTGCATGCGCGCAGCGATGGGCCCGCAGGCGGCTCTTCACGCTGCCCGCGCAACCCGACCCGGCATGGTATCCAGCGGCGCGGCGCCACCCACGGCACAGCGCCAAAAAGTGGAGAGCTTCCGATGAGATTCCTGTTGACCTTGTTGTTGGGCATCGTGATCGGCGCGGTGGGCCTGCGCATGATCGAGCGTTACCAGGCAAAGCGCGCCATCGGCGTTGAGGTCCAGCAGACCTCGATGCCGGGCTCGGCTGCGGCCGCCGTCGATGCGGCGGTGGACCAGACTCCGCCAGCGACACCGGCCGTGCGCATGGTCGGCGACGTCCAGCCAACCCGAGTCCCCGCGGACGCGCCGACCACCGACACGGCGCCGGGGCAGGCAAGTTCCGACGCTTCGAAGACGACACCCACCGCGCCGCCGCGCTGAGCGCGGCCGGATCAGCGTCCGCGCCGCCACACCGCATCCAGCCCCAGCGGACCGGCGCCGCGCACGGCCAGGTACGCTGCCAGGACGGCCATCAGCACCGGGTATTCGATGCCGCGATCGATCCACGGCCAGGTCGGGCCCAACGCCAGGCAGATGCCAACCATCTCCAGCGCCACCAGCGCGGCCACAGCACGGGTGCCGGCCCCCAGGATCAACAGCAGCGCACCAACGGTTTCCAGCAGCATCACCAGCCAGGCCAGCTGCGGAGCGAAGGGCAGCCCCATGCGTTCGCCGATCAGGTGGATCGAGCCCTGCATTGGGTCGGCCATCGACCCATGCGCGGTTCCCAGCGCCTTGGGCAGACCATGGGTCAGCAGAATCGCGCCGAAGCAGATGCGTAGCAGCGCATATCCCAGGGCCTCGGCGTGCCCCATTCCCAGAGTGCCGGCACGAGGCGGCTCATTGACCTTCCGCTCCATCGACATGCGCAGTCTCTCGATTCGCGCCCAAGGCGCCGGATCTGCAGTCTTGTCGCAGCGCCCACAGGGATAAAGCCGAATGGACGGACAGCATCATTCAAGCTGGGCCAACAATGCCGTCGAGCATCTGGCCATGCGCGGAGCGGAAACGAAGAAGGCCGGGCATGGCCCGGCCTTCTTCGCTCAAGTCAGGAAAGCCGCAATCAGCCCTGGATCACGCTCTGCACCGCTTCGACCACGTGGTCTGCGGTGAAGCCGAAGTACGGGAACAGCGCGCTGGCCGGGGCCGATTCGCCGAACGTCGTCATGCCGACCACCGCACCATCCAGGCCCACATACTTGAACCAGAAGTCGGCCGACGCCGCCTCCACCGCCACGCGCGCGCGAACCGAACGCGGCAGCACCGACTCGCGGTAGGCCGCGTCCTGGCGATCGAACACATCGGTGCAAGGCATGGACACAAGCCGGGTCGGGATGCCGGCGGCCTGCAGCTTTTCGCGGGCCTCCGAGGCGATGCCCACTTCCGAACCGGTGGCGATCAGGATCGCCTTGGGGGCGCCGCCCTCGGCCTCGGCCAAGATATAGCCGCCGCGGTAGATGCCCTCGATCCCGACCTTGTCGCGCGGCTGGTGCTTGAGGTTCTGGCGGCTGAAGATCAGGCAGTTGGGGCCCTCGGTGCGCATGACGGCCGCCTTCCAGCACGCGGCGGTTTCCACCGCGTCGCAGGGGCGCCACACATCGTTGTTGGGGATCAGGCGCAGGCTGGCCAAATGCTCGACCGGCTGGTGGGTGGGGCCGTCCTCGCCCAGGCCGATGGAGTCGTGGGTGTACACGTGAATGGCGCGGCTATGCATCAAGGCGCTCATGCGCACCGCGTTGCGGGCGTAGTCGCTGAAGGTCAGGAAAGTCGCGTCGAACGGCACGAAGCCGCCATGCTGGGCCACGCCATTGACAATGGCCGTCATGCCGAACTCGCGTACGCCGTAGTGCACGTAGTTGGCCTGAGGGTCTTCGCCCACCGCGGTCTTGGCCGCCTTCCACATGGTCAGGTTGGACGGAGCCAGGTCGGCCGACCCGCCCAGTAGTTCGGGCAGCAGGCCGGCCAGGACTTCGATGGTCTGCTGGGACGCCTTGCGCGAGGCGATCTCAAGACCCTCTTCCTGCAGCTTGGCTACATAGGCATCCAGCTTGGCACCGAAGTCTTCGGGCAACTCGGCGTGCGAACGACGCACCAGTTCGGCCGACTCGGCCGGGAACTGCTTGGCGTACTTGTCGAACAGTTGCTCCCACTCGCCCTGGCGCAGCGACCCTGCGCCGGTGGCGCGCCAGCTGTCGTAGATCTCCTGCGGAATCTCGAAGGCCGGGTACGGCCAGTCCAGCGCCTTGCGGGTGGCGGCCACTTCGTCCGGGCCCAGCGCCGAACCGTGGGCTTCTTCCTTGCCGGCCTTGTTGGGCGAGCCGAAACCGATCGTGGTCTTGCAGGCGATGAGCGTGGGCTTGTCGGTGATCTGCAGCGCTTCGTCGATGGCGGCCTTGATCTCCTCCGGCGCATGGCCGTTGATCGGACCGATGGTGTGCCAGCCATAGGCGCGGAAGCGCGCCGGCGTGTCATCGGTGAACCAGCCGTCGGTGTCGCCGTCGATGGAGATCTTGTTGTCGTCCCAGAAGGCCACCAGCTTGCCCAGGCCCAGGGTGCCGGCGAGCGAGGCGGCTTCATGCGAGATGCCTTCCATCATGCAGCCGTCGCCCATGAACACCCAGGTGCGGTGATCGACGACGTTGTATTCGGGCCTGTTGTAGCGCTGGGCCAGCAGCTTCTCGGCCAGGGCAAAGCCCACGGCGTTGGCAAAGCCCTGCCCCAGCGGACCGGTGGTGGTTTCCACGCCGGGCGTCAGGTGTCCTTCCGGGTGGCCAGGCGTCTTGGAGTGCAGCTGGCGGAAGTTCTTCAACTCCTCCATCGGCAGGTCGTAGCCGGTCAGGTGCAGCAGCGCGTACTGCAGCATCGAGCCGTGGCCGTTGGACAGCACGAAGCGGTCACGGTTGAACCACTTGGGGTTGTTGGGGTTGTGGCTGAGGTAGTCGTTCCACAGCACTTCGGCGATGTCGGCCATGCCCATGGGCATGCCGGGGTGGCCGGAATTGGCGGCCTGCACCGCGTCGGCGGCGAGGAAACGGATGGCGTTGGCGAGCTGGCGGCGGGTCGGAGCGGACATGAGGGGACAGGGGCAGAAAGCGGCGCAGGCAGCGCCGGGAACCCCCATTGTCCCATCCCCGCCCCGGAAGGTCACATGAGGACCGGGGCGGCGAGGATTTGCGGCCGCTAGGCGCCGGCCCGCAGTTCCTCTTCCACGGAAGTCTCATGGTGCGCCGGCTCGCCCTTGGCCACCACCATCGAACCGACGATATCCCCGGTGACGTTGACCGTCGTGCGGCACATGTCCAGCAGGCGGTCCACACCCAGGATCAGGCCGATGCCTTCCGGCGGGATGCCGAACATCGCCAGGATCATGGCGATCACCGGCAGCGAACCGCCCGGCACGCCGGCCGCTCCGATGGCGCCGAACACGCACAGCACCAGGATCATCACCTGCTGTCCCAGCCCAAGATGCACGCCGTAGAACTGCGCCAGGAACAGCACGGTGATGCCTTCGAACAGCGCCGTGCCGTTCATGTTGGCCGTCGCCCCCAGGGTGCAGACGAAGCGCGCCACCTGGCGCGGCACGCCCAGGCGCTCCTCGGCCACCATCAGCGAGGTCGGCAGCGTGGCGCTGGAAGACGAGGTGGAGAACGAGGTCAGGATGGCCGGCTGCGCGCCGCGCCAGAACGCCAGCGGCGAGACCCGGCAGAACAACCACAGCAGAGTCGGAAACACGATGAAGAAATGCACGCCCAAGGCCAGCAGCACCGTGCCGACGAAACGGGCCAGCTGGACCAGCACCTCGAACCCCAGCTTGGCGGTGATGCTGAACAGCAGCGCAGCCACCGCGTAGGGCGCCAGCTTGATGACCCACTCGATCAGGCGCAGGCAGATGTCATAGACGCCCTGGCAGGCGCCGACGAAGGTGTTGACACCCGGAGTACGCAGCACGGTGGCGCCAATGCCGAACATCAGCGCGAAGAACATCACCGAGATCAGTTCGCCATTGGCGGCGGCGGCGATCGGGTTCTTGGGCACGATGTTGAGCAGCAGTTCGATCCCGGAAGGGTTGGACTGGCCCTTGGCCACGATTTCGCCGCCGCGCTGGGCCCCGGCCTCCATCAGCAGCGCACGCTGCGCTTCGGGCAGGCCGTGGCCCGGCTGCAGCAGGTTGACCGCCACCAGACCGATGGTCACCGCGATGGTGGTGACCAGCAGGATCCACAGCAACGTCTTCAGGCCGATGCGCCCCAGCGACTTGGGATCGCCGATTTCCACCACGCCCAGCACCAGCGCCGAGAACACCAGCGGGATCACCAGCATGAACAGCAGGCGCAGGAACAGCTGGCCGATGGGGTCGGTGACGTACTGGGTCAGCGTCTCCAGCCAGCCGGCGTTGGCGAAATAGAAATTGGCCAGCAGGCCGGCCACGGTTCCCACCACGAACCCGATGGCCATCTGCCAGTGGAGTTCAAGACCGCGCTTGGGCGAAGAAGGGGAAACGGACATCCGGCGCTCCTGGAAGGTATCCGCGCAGCTTAGCAAGGAGCTGCCCGCCGCTGGAGCCGCCTCGGAAGCCTGCAGGGTGCCCCACTCCGTCGGGCGGGTGAGCGCGTCAATCGTGCGCGCGAACGCTCAGTCGCCGCCGGGGTACAGCGGCGGGAGCTGCGCGTCACCCGCCTTGGCGCCTTGCGCCTTCCACCGGGGACCCCGCGCGAACGCGTCGCGCAGTCGCGCGCGCGCGACCGGCCCATCGCCATCGGCCCAGCGCGCGCGGCGCAGCGCATCGACCGCCGCCCGCTGGGCGGGATCGGCCAGCGCCTCGGTCAGGCGATCCAGATCCGCGGCGGGCGGCGCGGCCATGCCGCGCAGCACCTCGGCCACCTCTTCCAGGGTGCCGGCATCCAGCGCCTTGCGCAGGTCGGGCAAGCCATGGGTCGGCCTTGGCCCCGTGGCGGCGACCGGCAGGCCCAACGCCGGCGCGATCCGCGACAACGGACCCTGGCCGGTGCGGGCGCGCCACAGCATCCAGCCCAGGGTCAGCAGCCACAGCAGCGCGAACAGCACGGCGAACAGCATCCAGATCCGCGCGTTGCCCGCCCCCCGCGACAGGTCGCCACCGGCGTTGGGCATGGGGATCGCTTGCGTCCTGGCCTCCGGTGCGGGGGCATCTTCCGCGGCCTGCGCAGGCGCCGCCTGCGGCAGGGTGGCGTTGGCGAAGCTGCCGGCGCCACGCGCCACCTGCAAGGTCATGTCCGGCAGCGCCGCGGTGCGCGCCTGGTCGGCCTTCACGTCCCACCAGTCCATCTTCAACCCAGGCAGGACGAGCTTCCCGGCCCCGTTGGGCACCAGTGAATACTTGCGCGTGACCTCCACCACCGGTGTCGCACCGTCGAAGCGCTCTTCGTACGTGGCCGGTTCGGCGAAGACCTGCGCGCCCTGGACGTCCGGGATCGGCAGGTCGGGCAGCTGCGTCCGCGTCGCACCGCGCACGGTGGCCTGGACCACGAAACTGCTCGCCTGCCCGGCGGTCAGGTCACGCGGCGCGGTGGCGTAGCGCAGGCGCAGATCGGAGACCGGCAGCCATGGCTGGCGCGCCTGGTCAGGCTGCGGCTGCACATGCAGCGTCTGAGACTGCCCGACGGCATTGAGCTCACTGCGCTGGCCCATCCCCAGCATGCTGTCGAAGAAGCCACCGCCAGCGGCGCGCCCGGTGAACCGCGCCGCCGGCAAGGTGAGCGTGCCGCTGCGGTCGGGCACCAGCAGGAACCGCCGCTCGACCACGTTGTAGCGACGCCCGTTGACTTCCTGGGTGGACTGCACGTCATCCCCGACCCGCTGCAGCGAGGTGCCCTTGGGCGGATCCATGTCCAGTTGTCCCGACACCAGCGGCACCGCGTAGAACAGCCGCAGCGTGACCCCGACCGTCTGCTGCACGTACGGCGTCAGGTCATCGACCTGCGTCTCGATGTAGGCGTTGCTGCTGCCCGGCTGCGCCGCCGGCGCATCGGCCACGCGCAGGCCCAGGGGCGGGGTGCGCTCGCCCTGGAATTCCAGCGGCGGCACGGTCAGCTCGCCGGTCCGGCGCGGTTGCAGGGTGATGGCCAGCAGGGTCGAGCGGTTGATCCGCCCGTTGACCATCTCCACCTGCCGGCTGCTGGAGGTATCGACGACATCGAAGTCGCGCTGCAGCGGCGTCATGTCTGGCTGGCCGATGTCCTTGCTGCTCTCGATGTTGAGCACCACCGGTTGGCCCAGCACGGTGCGCGAGCGATCCAGCCAGGCACGGGTTTCGGCCAGGGCGGGCGCCGCGCAGACCAGGAGCGAGAGCAGGACCAGCAGCGCTACGACCGGCATCCGCACGATGCCGTGCGCCCGCTGGCGGCGGAGCGGCATGGGGGTCACCGGTCGCATCATTGTCCTTCCCTCTGGCGTCTTTCGTACTCAAGCTGAAACTTGGCCTTCAGCAGCCCGCCCGGATCATCGGGGACGCGCCGCAACCAGGCCTCGGTTGCCTGGCGCCGCTCGCGCTCGGCCGGGGTTTCCTGCTTGCCGTTTGCCTGTGCGGCCTTGTCGGCATCCTGCTCGCCCTGACCCTGCTGCATGGCCTGCTCCATGCGCTGGCGCTGGGCCGCATCGGCTGACTGCTGCTCCTGCTGGCGCTGGGCTTGGGACTTGGCTGGATCCTCCTGCGGATCGCCCTGTTTGTCATCCTGCTCGCCGCCCTTGGGATCCTGCTGTTTCGAATCCCCTTCGGAGCGATCCTGCGCGCCGGTCTTGTCGGCGCCCTGTTTGCCATCCTGTTGCTGGTTCTGCCCTTGCGGTGGAGGCTTCTGCCCCCCCTTTCCGCCCTGGCCGCCCTGCCCGCCGCCGGACTGCTGCTGGCGCTTACGCGCCGCCTCGACCGCCGCGCGGTTGGCAATGGCGTCTTCCATGCCAGGCTGTTGCTTCAAGGCGGCATCGTAGGCGGCGATGGCCTCGTCGTAGCGCCCCTGCTTGGCCAACGCGTTACCACGGTTGTAAAGCCCGTCGGCTGTCGGCAGGCCGCGGAACTTCGATTCAGCGGTCTCGAAATCGCCCCGGCGGTAGGCCTGCGCCCCCTGCTCGATCCTGGCCTGGGCCTTCTGGTCGGCCCGCTGCCACCAGTCCACCGCCCCCGCCGGGAAGGCCATCGGCAAGACCGCGCACAGCGCCAGCACCGCCAGTACTCCGCCCCGGCGGAAGGCCAGCAGGCACAGCAGCATCAACAGCGGCAGCACCCAGTAGCCCTGGTCCAGCCAGGACGTTCCCTTCTCACCGTGGGCGGCGCGCGCGTCCTCGGATTGTGGATCGAGCACGCCGAGCAGCTTCAGGTCGCGATCGTCGCTGGTCAGTGGCGTGTAGCGCCCCGCACCGGCCGATGCCAGCCGCTGCAGGGAGGCCGCATCCAGACGTGCGCGCCCGATCTGGCCGTCGGCATCGCGATAGGCCGCGCCGTCGGCGGTGCCCAGGCCCATCACCGACACGCTGTAACCCCGGGCCGCCGCGCTCCGCGCCGCGGCCTCGGCGTTGTCATCGACATGGTCGGTCAGCAGGAGGATCTGCCCTTGATCGAATCCTGCCTGGCGCAACAGGCCCTGCGACCAGGCAATCGCCTGGCGGGCGTCGTTGCCTGGCACGGGCATGATCCCGGGCTGCAGCGCATCGAGGAACAACGCCACGTTGGCCGCATCGTCGGTCAACGGCGCCACGGTGAAGGGCTGTGCCGCATAGGCCACCAGCCCCACCTGACCTCCGGCGCGCTCACGCAGCAGCGTGGCCAGCTTGGCCCGCGCCTGCAGCAGCCGCGAAGGCGGCAGGTCGTTGGCGTTGATGCTGCCCGACAGGTCCAGCGCAATGACCAGGGGCGCGCGCGTCTGCCACAACGGCTGTTCGGCCTGACGCCAGGTGGGGCCGGCCATCGCCAGCGCGCCCAGGCTCCAGGCCAGCAGGCAGCCGACCAGAGTCAACCGCTGCCTGCGTCCGCCGCCGACCTGCAGGTGCGCCAGCAGATGGGCATCCACCAGGCCGCGCCAGGCATTGGCGCGCTGCTGGGTCAGGCGCCACAACCACCACAGCACGGGCAAGACGAGCAAGGCCAGCAGCCACCACGGCCGCAGAAAATGGAAATCGCCGAGTGCCTGGACCAGGGAAGACCCGCGCTCGTTCATGACCTCAGCCCTCGCCAGCCCAGCGCAACCAGCCCGAATCCCAGCGCAAGCGCGAGCGGAAGCGGGTAGCGCTCGATCCGCGGGCGCACGGCGCGCCCTGGCCGTGCGATCGGCTCAACCTTGTCCAGCTCGGCGTAGATCCCCACCAGTTCCTCGGTATCGCGCGCGCGGAAGAAGCGCCCGCCCGTCGTGCTGGCGATGGCACGCAGGGTGTCTTCGTCGATGTCGTCATCGCCCTGCGAGGGCAGACGCATCCCGAAGATGGACATGCCGCTGCCGTTGCCACCAAACGCAATGGTGTGAATGCGCACATGTTCGTTCTTGGCCAGTTCGGCCGCCTTGCGCGGATCCAGCGCCCCCGCCGTATTGACGCCATCGGTCAACAGGATCAGGACCCGCTGGCCGGCCGGCTGCTTGCTCAGCCGCTTGACCGCCAGGCCGATCGCGTCTCCGATCGCTGTCTCGCGCCCGGCCAGTCCGCTGACGGTGTCGCGCAGCTGGCTGCGCACCGAATCCCGATCGAGCGTCAGCGGCGCCACCGCGTACGCCCGGCTGCCGAACACCAGCAGGCCGACACGGTCACCGATGCGCCGGTCCAAGAAGTCGGCCAGCACCGCCTTGGCGGCGGTCAGGCGATCGACCGCACGTCCGCCCAGCTCCATGTCCGGTTCGCGCATGCTGCCGGACAGGTCCACCGCCAGCATCAAGTCGCGCCCGGCCTGGGGCGGCGTGATGGCCTCGCCCAACTGCTGGGGGCGTGCCGCAGCGGCGCAGAGCAGCAGCCACGCCAGGGCAGCGAACCAGTTGACCCGGAAACGGCGCGCCACCGCCCCGGTGGCCGCAATCCCGTCCAGGCGATCGCCATAGGGCACGCGCAGCGCCGGCGACTGGCTACGCACGGCGGGCAGCAGTGCGGCAACCAGCCAGGGCAACGGCAGCGCCAGCCACATCCAGGGCCAGGCAAACCCACCAAATCCAAGCTGGAAGGCCTGGACCCACTGTTCGACAGGGCTCATGCGCGCCCCCGCATCAGCTGCAGGAACCGCCCCCGGGCCAGGGCACGGAGGGCTTCAAGCTGGCGCGGATCGACACGCCGTCGGTAGCCACCGTCCAGCAACAGGCGGCCTTCGCCCTGGCTGAAAGGGTGACCCGCCTTGCTTCCCTTCCCATCCAGGAACTGCAGCCAGGCATCTCCCTGCAACCGGTCGGCGCCAGGATCGACACGCCGGGCAGCGCGGCGCAGCAGTTCGGAAGCCGCGGCCACCTGTGCCGGCGGTGCCAGGGCGCTATGACATTGGGTATCGAACAACTCGGCCCAACGGCGCTGGCGTCGCCGGCGCCAGGCCAGCACGGCCAACGGCAGCACAACGAGCAGCAGCACCGCCAGCAGGACCAGCCACCATCCCGGCGCCGGTGGCCACCAGCCCGGGCCTTGCGGCACGTGCACGTCGCGCAGCACCAACGTGGGCGAAGCCTGACTCATGCCGTGGCTGGCGCGGGTGCGCGCCCCAGCAGTGGGAGCCAGGCATCGGATGCGGCATCGGCGCGGAGCGCGAATACCCTCACGCCCCGGGTGGGCAGGCGTTCCAGGGCCGCATGCAGCGGCTGTACGAATTCACGGCTCCAGCGCTGCCGCTGGGTCGCATTGCCCAGGTCCAGCTCCAGCCGGTGCTCCCCAGAATGAAAAGGCAGCGAGGCCTTGGGAGGCGCCTGCTCCATGGCGTCGGTCAAGAGCAGGACGACGACCTCGTGATGCATCGCCAGCGCCGGCCAGCGCACCTCGGGGATGTCCATCAGACTGCGTGGATCGGCCAGCACGACCAGCCGTGAACCCGGACGCAGGACACGCTGCGCATGCTCGAGGGCCGAGCCAAGCCCCGCATCATCCTGCGGCGGCTCGCTGTACCAGCGATGCAGCGCATCCAGCACGCGCAGCGCCCCGCGCGTCCCGGACGCCGGCGCGACGGGCGCCTCACGCGACGCCCCGCGCAGGATGGAGATCCGATCCCCATCGCGAACCGCCGCCCAGGCCGCCAGCGCACCGGCACGCGCCGCCTGCACCGACTTGAATCGCACGCGCGTGCCGAAATACAGCGCCGGCGATGTATCGGCGACCACCAGGGTCAGCCGCTCGCGCTCGGCCTGGAAGAGCTTGGTGTGAGGTTTGCCGCTGCGGGCCGTGAGCCGCCAGTCGATATGCCTGGCGTCGTCGCCCGCGACGTATTCACGCGACTCGGCGTACTCCATCCCGCGTCCACGCAGCGGCGAGGCCGCCGGCCCGGTCAGGTGATGGCTTCCGCGTCGTGCGGCCGGCCGGCGCTGGGCCAGCGTCCGCAACTGGACCAACTCGGCCAATGTCGGACGAAGGCCATCGCCTTCTCCTGGCGCGGGTGCGGCGCCTTTCTTCGATGTCGGGATCTGCAAAGCCATCGAACCGCGGAAGTCTCCGGCGGGTGACAGGCACCCGCTCAGCAGGATGTCGAAAGAGTGAAAGCAGCCAACGCGCTAAGGCCATGCCGCAGGCCGCGCCGACTCAGGGCAGCGGGACACGCTCGATCAGCGCCTCCACCAGCCTCGCGCCATCCCAGCCTTCCGCTGTCGCCTCATAGCTGGGCAGGACGCGATGCCGCAGCACATCCGGCGCCATGGCACGCACGTCCTCGGGCGTGACGTAATCGCGGCCTGCCAGCCATGCATGCGCGCGTGCGCATCGCTCAAGCGCGATCGAGCCACGCGGGCTGGCGCCCCAGGCGATGCGCCGCCCGAGTGCGGCGTCATACCGGGAGGCATCACGCGACGCCAGGACCAGTTCGACCAGATAGCGCTCCAGCTGCGGCGCCATGTGCAGGTCCAGCACCTGTCGCCGCGCGGCAAAGACGTCCTCGAGCGAAAGCCGTTCCAGCTGCTCGGTGGCCGGCTCCAGCGCGTCACGCGCCCGGGCGCGCGCCAGCCGCAGGATCTCGGACTCAGCGGAAGCCTCGGGGTAGCCAATCTTGACGTGCATCAGGAAGCGATCCAGCTGCGCCTCCGGAAGCGGGAAGGTGCCCTCCTGCTCGATCGGATTCTGCGTGGCCATGACGAGGAACAACGGTGGCAGCGGATAGGTATGACGCCCGACCGTCACCTGGCGCTCGCCCATGGCCTCGAGCAGTGCGGACTGGACCTTCGCCGGGGCGCGATTGATTTCATCGGCCAGCAGGATTGGATGGAAGATCGGGCCGGACTGGAATTCGAACCGTCCATCCTGTGGACGCCAGACCTCCGTCCCGGTCAGGTCGGCCGGCAGCAGGTCAGGCGTGAACTGGACGCGCGCGAAGTCGGCTTCCAGGCGCGCGGCCAGCGCGCGGATCGCCATGGTCTTGGCCAGCCCCGGCGCGCCTTCCACCAGCAAGTGACCATCGGCCAGCAGCGCGATGAGCAGACGATCCACCAGCGACTGCTGTCCAACGATCGTCTGTGCCAGCGAGTCGCGCAAAGCCATGAACGCATCATGGAGGCAGCCATCAGACCCAGCCTGTGGTACAGGCGCCGGGGAAGGAAGCGCGTCGGGGAATGGTTCCATCTTGTCTCTCACGGTCTAGGCCAGCGCAGGTCAGACCAGCGCAAACCGGTGGGGTTCCGCCTTCCACGATACCCTGAGTCCCTCGTTCAGCGAAGGCGTCATTTCCGGGGACCCCGCGCAAATCCCTCCCTGCGGCGAGTCCGCAGGGGAAGATCGCCAGGACCCGCAAGTACTCCATCCTCTACTAGCAGCTTATATCTCCGACCTTTGCCACAAAAATGTCGCGTCTGAACTGTCGGCACTGATCTGCTATGCAGGATGCGCTTCGTGGCGAGTGAGCGAATCCTATTCTTCGCAGAAGCCGCACGTGGAAGGTACGCCACTTGGATAAGCGCCATAATCACCGCGCAAGGAACAAGTTATTTCAGGTGATCTGCAGGCTTACAGCCATCATCAGTACACAGCACGATCGCCAATCCCGTTCATGAAGGGATCCGTCGCAAAAACGAACCTGTGTTCCGTAACATCCCGGTCCTCGCCAATAGGCAACTCGATCATTGAATAGGCCGGCGTGTCGTCGGCAAGAGAAAGCGCTTTATGAAAGCGGCTGTACTCCTGTTCACCCTGGACGCCGTAGGTAGTAATTTCACCAACGCAGATACTTAACCCGCAGGCGAAATCTTCGATGAAGATAGAGGGATCGTTAGTGAAAGCCGTTTCAAATTTCCGCGCATATAGCTCGGTCAGATGGGCAGCGTCCAGATCTCTCGCTGACTGCCATAGGACATCCTGCATGTAACTATCGAAATGGTCGCCTTGAAGTATTCGAATAGTTTGGTCGTAAGAAATCTTCCCGCCTCGCAGCAGCGTCTTCTCGAACCGGAGATTCACTCCGGAGGCGGCTATTCGATTAGAGTGAGTTGTGGGAGATAATTCGCTTCCGCTGTCAAAAATCTCCGAACTACTGCCTTGGCCACCTCCGACAATAGCCAGGTCACCCTGAGGGATCTCTCGCTCCCGGGGATGTTCTTCAACCGCCTGGCTTTCCGCCTTTTGAAGAAAAAGCCAACCATAAGCCGCCCCGACTGCGATAATCGCTGCAATTATCCAATAGCGCCCCCTACTCACTTCGCCTCTACCTCCGCCAATATCCGCGCACGCCACCAAATTTGCTGCACCCATCCTACTGCGCGCCGCATCCAGTAGAAAATAAGACCGACCGCCTTCTTATCGCAAGAATAACAAAAATGGACCTTTCTATATGAAAAAACCCACTCGGCCACCTGTCTGCAATGAGGATTGCATCACAGGCTCACGCGCAATGGCGATTCATATTGACAGGACTGAGCTGCGGATCGCAATATCTGAGGCAAGTCCCTAACCTTCTAGAGACCTGCATGAATGGGTAACCATGGACGCCCTTCCATGTTCGCACCCTTTATCCATGGATTCACGGAAAATTTTCTATCCAAGGACAAAAAATGACGAGTCATATGCTTTGCCGGTCTCTTGCCATTTTGCTTTTCGGCCCGTTTTTTGCCGGCGCCGCAGATGCGGCAACTCAAACAATCACGGCATCCGCGCGTCACGGGAATACTACGAACGGGACAGCTACTACATCAGTCCCATCTACAGTTACATGTACCGAGGCTTCAGGCGGCGGAAGTGCCGGCACTCTTTGCATGATCCAAGCACCAGGATGGTACGGGGCCATAAAAGCCGGTCAATCAATTGGAACTAGCGGTGCAGGTAGCGTCGTTTTAAATTGTAGCGGCAGTTACGACTACAACAGCGGTTCACTGACTTGTTCGGCAAAGGTGGAGGACACTGTTTGCAAATCCCCCACATCTCTTACGGCCAGCGCCAAGTCACAGCAAACAACCAAGGGGCTGACCCCTATCAGTTCAGTGGCAACTGTTAAATGCACTCAAGCAGCCGGTGGCATTTACGGCACCACATGCGGAATTACGGTGCCGGGGTCCGCTAGCGCCATTGTTCCTGTTGGACAGTCGATCACAGCTAATGGCCCCGGAACAGTTTCCCTTGGCTGCAATGGATCGTACAACGCAAGCGGTGGATCACTCAGCTGTGCTGCGACGGTCACACAGTCCTGCCCATAAGAGACAAGCGTTGACTGAAAAAGGGAGCCACTAGGCTCCCTTTTTTAACCGCATTTGGGCAACGTTATTGGCGAACCGCAATGATCTTGGGTGTCACAAAGATCAGCAGCTCCGCCTTGTTCTTCTGCCTGCCCTGCTTTTTGAAGAGATTGCCCAGGAAGGGGACGTCCGCGAGGAAGGGGACCTTGGATACCGATGCATCGTCCGTGAATTCGTACACACCACCAATTACCACAGTTTGACCATCCTCGACCAGAACCGCGGTGTTGATCTCGCGCCGATTCAGCGTAGGCACGACACCATAATTAGGAAGATCAATGTAGTCAGCGACATCATCTTTCTTGACGAACATGTTCAGGAACACGCGCCCGTCATGAGTAATGGTGGGCGTCACTTTCAACTCCAGCAACGCCTCCTTGAACTGGACGTTCGGCGTCGCGGCAGTTCCATTAGTACCTCCAGTAATGGTCACGTAACCAATTTCGGTACCTTGCTTAATGTCACCTTCACGCTGGTTCGCAGTAATGATGCGTGGATTGGAAATGACTTCGCCACGCCCCTCTTGCTGCAACGCAGAAAGCTCCAGATCAAGATTAAAATTGGCCCCTAACAGCGTATAAGCCAAGCTGGGCGCCGTTGCGCCTTGTGTGAAGCCACCAGCTGGCAGATCAACGTTTAGCCCTCTCGTAGCAGCCGTACCACCGCCGGTCGCTCCGCTGCCGATGGTCGCAACGTTGTCACCATAGGTGTGCGTACCACCGATGCCGAATTTTGCACCCAGGTCACGTGCAAATGTATCGGTGGCCACCACGATCCGAGCTTCGATCAGGACCTGATCGACCGGCCGATCAATGACATTGATCAGTTCGCGCATCGACGCGACCTTTTTCGGAATGTCGCTGATCATCAGGGTGTTGGTGCGCTCATCGGCGACCAACCGGCCACGCGAGGACAGGAAACCATTTTCCTGCTGGCTCCCCTGCCCGCCACCGTTCTGTCCCCCAATTCCCTTGGCTTCCGTGAGCGCCTTGTAGATTTCGGTAGCGCTGTGGTAGTTGATCTGCACGTAATCAGTGATCAGGTCCTCGCGGTTCTCGATCGCGATGCGCGCGTCTTCCTTGTCCTGTTCGAACTTGGCCAATTCGGGCTGCGGCGCAACCCAGACCACGTTACCGTCGCGGCGCTTGTCCAGGCCCTTGGCACGCAACACGATATCCAGTGCCTGGTCCCACGGGACGTTCACCAGCCGCAGGGTCACGCTGCCCTGCACCGTGTCGGACGCCACGATGTTGAGGTTGGATTCTTCGGCGATCAGCTGCAAGACGGTGCGAACCGGCACATCCTGGAAGTTGAATGTGACTGGCTTGCCGGAATAGGTCTTGGCCCCGACCGCCGCCATTTGGGCAGCGCCAGCCACCGCACCCGAAGCCGCACCCACCGCTTGCTTGTCGGCACGAGGCGAGATCTCCACCACATACTGGTCTTCGGTCTGGTAAGCCAGCGAGTCCACGGCGCCGCGCGTATCGAACACCAACTGCGCCCCCTTGCCAGACGCATGCGCATCAATGCGCTGCACCGGAGTGGCGAAATCCACCACATTCATCTGTTTCTGCAGGAAGGCAGGCATCGAGACGTTGGCAAGATCGACCACGATCTTGCCATTCTCCGTTCGCAGATCGGGCGTCGCGCCCTTCTGGTCGAACTTGAGAATGAGACGCCCGGCTCCGTCATCCCCACGACGGAAATCGATGTTGGACACCTGGACCGCGCTCCGCTGCACTGCAGGCGCGACCGAGGCGGTCTGGGCGGCGAAGGCCGGCATTGGCCCGGCGACCATGGCGACGGCACATGCCAGCGCACAGAGCCGTGTCGTGGCCAGGCGCCGCAGGGGACGCAGGCTGTCAGCGTTGGAAGCGGTCATCGTGTATCCCCTAATCATTGATCATCAAGCGTCACGGCGGCCGGACGTTCCAGCCAGCCACCCGCGCCGTCCGGCACAAGCTCAACGAGATCGATGCGATCTTGTTGGATATCGGTAATGCGACCATCGCTCTGGCCCATGTAAGCCCCTGGCGACACGCGATAAGTGACCTTGTCCGGTCCCATCACTAGGCCGACCAGGCTTGCGCCAGTCCCGATGGTGCCCACCATCTTCAGGCTGTCCAGCGGGTACTGCTCGAGCGTTTCCTTGCGCCGGTTCGGATCCGGACGCAGTCCGCTGGAATCCGTTGTCGTGCCCCAGGCGCTACTGAACGGGTCGCGCAGGTTTTGCGCTGAATATTCGAAGGTCTCGAACTGTTGCATCACCGGAAGAGGGTCGAGCGGCGGCGCAGGCCGCGCACGCACGTTGGCAACCCAATCCTCAAGATTCGGCGCGTCGCCGGGCGTACTGGTGATGCTGCGGGTGCAGCCGACCATGACCAGCAGCGTGGCAGCACAGGCGCAGACGCGGATCATTGAAGAAGGACGACTCATGGCTGGCCTCCTGCAGGTTGCGTGCCAGCCTTCTTCTCCTGCTCCGCGGTTTCTTCCTCATCCAGATAACGGTAGGTCTTCACCGTGCCCGAAAGCTCGAGATTGCCGCTTGAGAGCCCCGCCTTGGGATCGACCGGCTGGAGGGAGATGTCATGCATCGTCAGGATCACCACCCGCGGCAGCGAGGCCACGCCGCTGACGAAGGCACCGAACTGGTGGTAGCTCCCCACCATGCGCAGGGCAATCGGCTTCTCGGCGTAGAACTCCTTCGGGGTTTCCGGACCTGGCTGGAACAGCTCGTTGGTCAAGCCACTGGACAGCGCGGTTTGCGAAATGTCCACGATCAGGTCCGGCATCTCGGTCTTGCTGGGCAGCTGCCGCAACATCTGCTGCAGCACCTGTTCCATCTGCGCCAGCTGCTGCTTGAGGGGTTCGAGATTGGCAGCGCGTCCGGCCTTCTGCTCGAACTCGCCGCGCAGGGTGGTTTCCTGACTCTCCAGCCCTTCTAGCTCTTCGCGCTGGCCCCGGAACACCAGCAGGTAGGCCAGCAGCAGGATCAGGACGCCAACCAGCACGCAGAACCCGACTTTGTAGTTCTGGGGCCAGCCGCCGATGTTGTTGAAATCCAGCTCGTTGAGTTTGACTTTCTTCTGGCTCATGACGCGGGAGTCCCTTGCGTCTGGGTGGGCGCGGGCTGTGCGTCAGGCGTGGCGGGCTGGGCCGCCGCGGGTGCATCCGCCGGCACGGTCGCAGGATCGGTTTCGGTGGGCGTCGCCAGCTCGACCTTGAGGCTGAAGACATAGGGCAAAGCCCGCCCTGTCGAGGCGACCGGCGCGGCCTTGTCATCGCTCTTGGCTTCGATGACCGACAGGTCGGGCTTGGTCATCCAGCCAGAGCCCTCCAAGTTGCGCATGTAGGTACTCACCCGCGCATTGGACTGGGAACGACCCTGCAGGGTGAGGATGTTTCCATCCTGCTTGATGCTCGACAACACCACGCCGTCGGGAATGGTCCTGACCAGCGAATCGAACAGGTGCACCATCTGCGAGCGATTGGCCTGCAGTTCCTCGATCACCTTCTTGCGCGCAAGCAGGCGGTCCTTCTGCTTGTCCAGCGCCTCGATCTCCTTGATCTGGGCATCGAGCTTGGTGATCTCGCCCTGCAGAAACGCGTTGCGGTCGTTCTGGCCGTCGATCTGGCCGTTGTAGTAGAACCAGATGAAGAGCGCGAGCAACACGGAGACGGCCGCGGCCACGCCGAGCATGCCGTAGAACTCCTTCTGGCGCTGTACGCGGCGTTCCGCGCGCCACGGAAGAAGATTGATCTTTGCCATCAGTCAAAGCTCCGCAGGGCAAGGCCGGTGGCGATCATCAACGCCGGCGCGTCCTGGGCGAGCGCGTGCGCCTGCACCTTGGGACCCAGCGTCATCTGCGCCAGCGGATTGGCCACGATGGTCGGCACGCCAAGCTGCTCTTCGACCATCTCAGGCAGCCCGGCCAACGCGGCACAGCCGCCCGCCAGCACGATCTGGTCCACCCGGTTGAACTCGCTGCCGGCATAGAAAAACTGCAGCAACCGGCTGATCTGCTGGACCGTCGCTTCCTTGAACGGCTCGAGCACCTCGATCTCATAGCTTTCCGGCAGGCCGCCCTGGCGCTTGGCCATGCCGGCTTCCTCATAGGTCAGGCCGTAGCGGCGCATGACCTCGTCGGTCAACTGCTTGCCTCCGAACACCTGCTCACGGCTGTAGAGGCTGCGGCCCGTCCGGATCACGTTGAGCGTGGTCATCGTGGCCCCGATGTCCACCAGCGCCACCACGCCGTCGTGCGGTACCGGCAAGTCGCCGGCCAACAGCGCGAAGGCGTTTTCGATGGCGAATGCCTCGACATCCATCACCTTGGCGGTGAGGCCGCCCAACTCCAGCGCGGACTGGCGCAGCTCGACATTTTCCGAGCGCGAGGCGGCAAGCAGCACCTGGACCATCTCTGGATTGCTCGGCAGCGGGCCAAGCACCTCGAAGTCGAGGTTCACTTCCTCGATGGGATAGGGAATGTAATTGATGGCCTCGAGCTCGATCTGGGCTTCCAGTTCGCTCTCGTCCAGATCGGCAGGCATCGGGATGATCTTGGTGATCACCGCGGACCCGGCAACGGCCGCAGCCGCGTTCTTGGCTTTGGTGCCAGCCCGGGTCACCGCGCGACGGATCGCCTCACCCACGGCCTCCACTTCGACGATGTTCTTCTCCACCACCGCGTTCGGCGGCAGGGGTTCCACGGCATAGTGTTCCACGCGAAAGCGATTGCCGACGCGCGCCAGCTGCAACAGCTTGACCGCAGTCGAGCTGATGTCTACGCCCACGAGCGTAGCTTGACTTTTCGGGATGAGCCCCACGGTGTGTCCCCTTCCGCCCTGCGGAACTGATGGGCCAGTTCAGCCCACCCTCACATTAATAATGAATTATTCACAACTTGCAAGCGCTCAGGAGCTGCGCGCCACGGCTTGCAACCTTTTTGTAAGGATATGCCCCAAGTGTTTGTTTCCCCCGGAGAAGCCGTCCCCTGCTTCGGGATGCATCTATACTCCCGTGCCACGAATTGTGCAATCGGATGCTCCGGATGTCTCGTTTTCGCCGCCTGCTGCGCTGGGCGTTGGTCTTGTGCCTGGTCGGTGCCGTTGTCGGCGCAACGGTCTTGGGCTTCTTCTATTACTCGATCGCTGCCAAGCTGCCTTCGATCCAGTCCCTGCGCGACGTCCAGTGGCAGGAGCCGATGTACGTCTATGCCGACGACGGCAGCTTGATCGCAGTGTTCGGTGAGAATCGGCGCTATCCGGTGGACATCGAGGATGTCCCAGTCCAGGTTCGCCGCGCCTTCGTCGCCGCCGAGGACTCGAATTTCTACGAGCACGGCGGCGTTGACCCGAAGGGCATCTCCCGCGCGATCTGGCAGACCCTGACCAAGGATGGGCGCGTGGCCGGCGGCAGCACGATCACCCAGCAGGTCGCCCGACAGTTCTTCCTGAGCAACGAATACAGCTACACCCGCAAGCTGGCCGAGATGATGCTGGCCATGCGCATCGAGCGCATGCTCACCAAGGACCAGATCCTGGAGCTGTATCTCAACAAGAGCTTCTTCGGCAATCGGGCCTACGGCGTGGCGGCCGCTGCCGAGTTCTACTACGGCAAATCCCTCAAGGAACTCAGCCTGGCCGAGGCCGCCACGCTGGTCAGCTCGCTGAAGTTCCCTTCCAGCGGCAATCCGCTCAGCAATCCGGTCCGCAACCACCAGCGCTCCGTCTACGTCATCGACCGCATGCTTGAGGATGGCTACATCACCCCAGCGCAGGCGGCGCAGGCCAGGGCAGAGCCAGAGCACGCCAAGCCGCACGAGCGCCCGATCGATGTCTACGCGCCCTACGTGGCCGAGATGGTCCGCCAGGAAATGGTCGCCAAGTTCGGCGGCGATGTCCTCAACAAGGGCTACCACGTCACCACGACGATCGACCCGCTGCTGCAACCGGCCGCCGACAAGGCCGTCCGTGAAGGCTTGGAAACCTACGACCATCGCCACGGCTGGCGGGGTGCGGAGAAGCACTTCGACGTGACCGCCGGGGCCGACGCCGAGTCCCTGGCCGGCCACCTGGCCGGCCAGGTCTCCCAGGGCGGACTGGACCCGGTGATCGTCGCCTCCACCGAAGCAGACGGCAGCGCCACGGTGGTGACCCGCGATGCCAAGCTGATCACCTTGCCTGCCTCTTCCAGCAAGTGGACCGGGCGTACCCCGGCCAAGCTGCTCGAACGCGGCGACATGGTGCGTATCGCGGCCCAACGCAAGGAGACCGAAAAGCAGACCGATCCGGCCGCCAAGCCCGAGTACGTCTACACATTGGATCAGGTGCCCCAGGCCCAGTCGGCCCTGGTGTCACTGGATGCCAACAGCGGCGCCATCCGCGCATTGGTCGGCGGCTTCAGTTTCGCGGCCAACAAGTTCAATCGGGCCACACAGGCCCGTCGCCAGCCGGGCTCCAGCTTCAAGCCGTTCCTTTACGCCGCGGCGTTCGAGAAGGGCTTCAATCCGATGTCCATCGTGCTCGATGCCCCGGTCGTGTTCCGCGATCGGCGTGGGCATGTCTGGCGCCCGGGCAACGACGACGGCAAGTTCAAAGGACCGATGCGCCTGCGCGAGGCCCTGGTGCAGTCACGCAACCTGGTGTCGGTACGCCTGCTCGACGCCATTGGCGTGGACTTCGCGCGCAAATACATCAGCCAGTTCGGCTTCGAGGAATCCGAGCTTCCACCGAATCTATCGATGTCGCTGGGCTCGGCCTCGCTGACGCCGCTGTCGGTGGCCCGTGGCTATACGGTCCTGGCCAACGGGGGCTCCCTGGTGGAGACATGGCTGATCGACAAGGTCACCGACCGCGATGGCAAGGTGGTCTTCCAGGCCGACCCCGCCGTGGCCTGCCGTGCCTGCGGACGCCATGGCGCCAATGCCAAGCCGCCGAGCCAGGTGGTGGACGGCTTCAATTTCGGTCCGATGCAGGATCCGCAGGCCAGCGCATCGGCACCCTTGGCGACCTCCAAGTCGGATCCGAGCCAGGATGACGAGCCGCCGCCGGGCACCAAGGTCGCTCCGCGTGCGATCGACGAACGCACCGCCTACCAGATCGTGTCGATGATGCGCGACGTGGTCCGCCGCGGCACCGGCACGGCGGCCAACGTACTTGGCCGCGAGGACACGGCCGGCAAGACCGGCTCGACCAATGACCATCGCGACGCCTGGTTCTCCGGCTTCGCCGGCCCTTACGTGACCACGGTCTGGGTGGGCAAGGACAACTTCCGCTCGCTCGGCTACAAGGAATACGGCGGTCGTGCGGCGCTGCCGATCTGGATCGACTACATGCGCGTGGCCCTGAAGGACAAGCCGATCACCCCCAATGACCCGCCCGAGGGCATGGTCGAGGTCACGCGCAACGGGGCGACCGAATGGATCAAGGTCGAAGATCTGGATCGCATGCAGGGTGATGAAAACCTTCAGGACCAGGATCCCAGCAAGGACGAGGCGGCGTTCGACATCTTCTGATCGCTTGACCAGGGGCATCACCGGGCTCGTGTAGAGTCCGGTGGCCCCTGACGATTTTGAGGCTGGAGATGCCCCACGCCCGCCAGCATGCGCAGACCCAGACGGCGCAGCGCCGCCGACACGTGGCGCAGGAGGCTGCCCGTCTGATGGCCGAAGGCGGCATCGATGACTACAGCCAGGCCAAGCGCAAGGCCGCCAGTCGGCTGGGCATGCTGGATGAGGCGTCTCTGCCGGCCAATCGGGAAATTGAACAGGCGCTGCGCGAGTACCAGCGTCTGTTCGCCAGTCCCGACCATGCCGGGCTGCTGCGCTCGAGGCGTGCGGCAGCGCTCCAGGCGATGGCGTTTTTCGCGGACTTTTCCCCACGCCTGGCTGGCCCGGTGCTGGATGGCACCGCCGATGGGCAATCGAGCGTGCAGTTGCACCTGCACAGCGACGACGAGGACGCGATCTCGCGGTTTCTTGAGGACCACCACATCCCCGCCGATCCCCGCACGCGTCGCATCCGCCTGGACCAGGCGCGGCAGGCCGACGTCACGGTGTGGCAATTGGTCGCCGACGGGGTGAACTTCGATCTGCTCGTCCTGCCGCGCCAGGCGCTGCGCCAGACCCCCCTGTCCGCGATCGATGCACGCCCGATGGCGCGCGCTTCGGCCAGCCAGCTCGAGGCGCTGCTGGCGGCCGACGCACCGATCGGCTGAACCCGGCCGCACGGCGCCGCTATACTTATCGGCTCCCTGATTCCCCAATGCGTCCACCCGGGCGCGACGACCATGTCCGAAGTCTCCCGCGAAGCCGCGCGCCGCCGTACCTTCGCCATCATTTCCCATCCCGATGCGGGCAAGACCACGCTGACTGAAAAGCTGCTGCTGTTCGGTGGGGCGATCCAGATGGCCGGTTCGGTGAAGGGCCGCAAGGCCGCGCGCCACGCCACCTCGGACTGGATGGCGCTGGAGAAAGAACGCGGGATCTCGGTGACCTCCTCGGTCATGCAGTTCCCGTACGAGGGCAAGATCATCAACCTGCTCGACACCCCCGGCCATGCCGACTTCGGCGAGGACACCTACCGCGTGCTCACCGCGGTGGACTCGGCGCTGATGGTGATCGACGTGGCCAAGGGCGTGGAAGAGCGCACGATCAAGCTGATGGAGGTCTGCCGCCTGCGCGACACGCCGATCATGACCTTCATCAACAAGCTGGACCGCGAGGGCAAGGACCCGATCGAACTGCTCGATGAAGTGGAGACCGTGCTGGGCATCCGCTGCGCGCCGGTCACCTGGCCGATCGGCATGGGCCAGCGCCTGAAGGGCGTGGTGCACCTGATCAGCGGCGAGGTCCACCTGTACGAGCCGGGGCGCAATTTCACCCGGCAGGATTCGACCATCTTTCCGTCGATCGACGATCCGGGTCTGGAGGCTAGGATCGGTCCGCAGATGCTGGCCAGCCTGCGCGACGAACTGGAACTGGTCCAGGGGGCGAGCAATCCCTTCGACCTGGACGCCTACCTGAGCGGCCAGCAGACCCCCGTCTTCTTCGGCTCGGGCGTGAACAACTTCGGCGTACAGCCGCTGCTGGACTTCTTCGTCGAACACGCTCCGGCCCCGCAGCAGCGCGCGACCACCGGGCGCGAAGTGCAGCCCACCGAAGGCAAACTGACCGGCTTCGTGTTCAAGATCCAGGCGAACATGGACCCGCAGCATCGCGACCGCGTGGCCTTCATGCGCGTGTGCTCGGGCCGCTTTGCCGCCGGCATGAAGGCCTTTCACGTACGCAGTGGCAAGGAGCAGAAGCTGGCCAACGCGCTGACCTTCATGGCCTCCGACCGCGAGATCGCCGCCGAGGCCTATCCGGGTGATGTGATCGGCATCCACAACCACGGCACGATCTCCATCGGCGACACCTTCACCGAGGGCGAATCCTTAAGCTTCACCGGCATCCCCAACTTCGCCCCCGAACTGTTCCGCCGCGCGCGCCTGCGCGATCCGCTCAAGCTCAAACAGCTGCAGAAGGGCTTGGCCCAGCTCTCCGAGGAAGGCGCCACCCAGTTCTTCCGCCCGCTGATGAGCAACGACCTGATCCTGGGCGCGGTGGGCGTCCTGCAGTTCGACGTGGTGGCCTACCGGCTGAAGGACGAATACGGCGTCGATGCGATCTTCGAGCCGGTTGGGGTGACCACCGCACGCTGGGTGCATTGCGACAACGAGAAGAAGCTTGAAGAGTTCCGCGAGAAGAACGCGATGAACCTGGGCATCGACGCGGCCGGCGAACTGGTCTACCTGGCGCCAACCCGGGTCAATCTTCAGCTGGCCCAGGAACGGGCACCGGACGTGCGCTTCTCGGCCACGCGCGAACACGCCTACAGCGTGGTCACCGACTGAGCGGTCGCAGGCGCCAGGCAAGCTGAACATGGGCCCGTCTCGCCGACCCAGCCGGTCCACTGCAGGGCTGGCCTGCCATGTTGTTGAGAATGGATTGCGTTAAAGTCGGTCTATGGCTTTACAGGCGCACCCCGAGACCAACCTGCGCGACGAGATCGCCAGCGCCCTGACCCACGGCCTGGGCGCGGTCGGGGCGCTCGCCGGTGGCGCCGTATTGATCACCCTGGCCGCGCTCTACGGCGATGGCTGGCAGCTCGGCACTGCCATCGTGTTCAGCGTCACCCTGCTGCTGCTGTATGTGGCCTCCACGCTCTACCACGCCATCCAGCACCCCATGGCCAAGGCGCGGCTGCAGATCTTCGATCATTGCGCGATCTATCTGCTGATCGCCGGCACCTACACCCCGATCCTGTTGATCGGTATGCGCGGCCCCTGGGGTTGGGGCATGTTTGCCGCGATCTGGTCCATCGCCGCGTTCGGTGTGGTCTTCAAGCTGTTCTTCACCGGGCGCTTCAAGCTGCTGTCCACAGCCATTTACGTGGCGATGGGCTGGCTGGTCGTGATCGCCATCGAACCGCTGCTGAAGTCCGTCGATGGCTTCACGCTTGGCTGGTTGTTGGCCGGCGGCGTGTTCTATACGCTGGGAACCTACTTCTACCAGCGCGACTCAGTCCGCTATTTCCATGCGATCTGGCATCTGTTCGTGCTGGCCGGCAGCGTGTGCCACTTCGTGGCGGTGACCGGCCAGGTGCTGGTGCCGCGCTTGCACCACGGCGGCTGATCGGACCCGAGCCTGGCACGAACGACTGAATACCCGCAGGCGTCTTCGCAGGCCGTGAACACCTGGCCCACAGATAGTGACGGCCATGGACCCAGCCACTTACCCGTCACGCAATCCCGCACGCGCCCATCCGCTGCTGACCGCGCTTGGCATCCTGGCGGTGCTCGTCCTATTGCTAGTCCTGCTGTGGGACTGGAACTGGTTCAAAGGTCCTGTCGAACGCGCAGTCGAGGCCCGCACGGGCCGCGCCTTTCATATCGACGGCGACCTGGATGTCGACCTGGGCCGGATCACCATCGTCCGCGCGGATGGTCTACGACTGGGCAATAGCGACTGGGCAAGCAAGACCGCAGCGACTATGGCCACCGCCAAGCGCTTGGAGATCAAGCTGGACGCGCCTCAGCTGATCTTCCACGGCCGCGTCGTGCTTCCCGCGATCCGATTGGAGCGCCCGGTGATCGAGTTGCAGAACCGCGCTGCCGGCGAAGGGGGCAACTGGGTCTTTGAAGACACCCGTACCGCCGGCCGCGACGAGGAGGGGACCATGCCGCGCATCGGCGCGCTCATCGTCGAAGACGCGCGCCTGCATTATCTGGATCCGCCCAACCAGACCGACCTGCGCATTGAGGCCAACAGTGGGCAGCCCGATGCGCAGTACAAGGCACCGCCAATCGACCTGTCAGGCAGTGGCCGCTGGGCGGCCAACACCTTCACCCTGGCCGGGCGCATCCAGTCCCCGCTGGATCTGGCCCAGACGCAGCGACCCTACCTGATCGATCTGCGGGCCGCCGCGGGGGCCACCAAGGCCCACGCCCGGGGCACGCTGATCGACCCGCTGCACCTGGGCGGATTCAACCTGCGCATGTCGCTGGCCGGGCAGGACCTGGCGGACCTGTACCCCCTGATCGGCGTGGCGATCCCGGCATCGCCGCCTTACGCGCTCGATGGCACCCTGACGCGGACCGGCTCGACCTGGCATTACGACCACTTCAGCGGCACGCTGGGTGACAGTGACCTCCACGGCGCCGTGGCGGTGAGCACCGGCGGGCCGCGTCTGAAGCTTGAGGCCGATCTGACCTCTAGGCGCCTGGATTTCGACGATCTGGCCGGCTTCGTCGGCGCGCCGCCCAAAGGCGGCGCGGGCGAGACCCGTAACGCTGAACAGACCCATCAGGCCGCCCAGCTGGCCACAAGTCCACGCGTCCTGCCCCAGACGCGCTACGACCTGTCCAAACTGCGCTCGATGGATGCGGACGTGCGATGGAAGGCCGCGCGCATCAACGCCCCCAAGCTTCCCATCGACGACATGGACGCGCATCTGGTCCTGACCGACGGACTGCTTGAATTGCGACCCCTGAATTTCGGCGTCGCAGGCGGCGACATCCGCTCCACGATTCGCATGGATGCGCGCCAGTCGACAATTCGCACCCGCGCCGACATTTCCGTGCGCAAGCTCAATCTGGGGCAATTGTTTCCGCAGGTAAAACTGACCCAGGACGCCATCGGACGCATTGGCGGCAGCATCAACATCGAAACTTCGGGCAATTCGATCGCCGCCATGGCGGCCAACGCCAACGGCGAGCTGGGCGTCGGCATGGGCAAGGGCCATCTCCCGCAGCTTCTGGTGGAACTGGCCGGGCTGGATGTGACGCAGTCGCTGGGCTACCTCTTCGATCAGGACAAGCAGGTCCCTATCCGGTGCGCATTCGCTGATTTCGGTGTCAAGGATGGGCTCATGCAAAGTCGCGCCATGGCATTCGACACCACCGACACCATCGTGCTGGGCGCGGGCTCGATTAATCTCAAGGACGAATCGCTGGACCTGACCCTGACCCCGCGCCCCAAGGATCGCAGCATCCTGAGTTTCCGCACGCCGCTGGAGATCGGTGGCACCTTCAAGGACCCGTCGTTCCGCCCCAACCTGAAGAAGCTCGGCTTGCGCGGGGCGATCGCGCTGGCGCTGGGTACCATCGCCCCGCCAGCAGCCTTGCTGGCCACGATCGACCCGGGTGGTGGACAGGACAGCCAGTGCGGCGGCCAGTACGCCAAGTGACGCTTCAGGAAGCGACGTAGCGTTGCAGCGCGTCCAGATCGGCCTGCTGCTCCTCGATCACCGCCTTGACAAAATCACCGATCGACACCACCCCGATCACCCGCCCTTCGTCGATCACCGGCAAATGGCGGAAACGACGACGCGTCATCACCTCCATGCAGTGGGCAACGCTCTGGTCCGGCTCGACCGTCACGACCTGCGTGGTCATGATCTGATCGACGCGCGTGTTGTGCGATGAACGCTCCAGCAGGACCACCTTGCGCGCGTAATCTCGCTCGGACAGGATCCCGACCAGCACCTCACCGCGCATCACCAGCACCGCCCCGACACTGTGCCGGTCCATCTTGCGAACCGCCTCGAACACCGCTTCATGCGGCTCGACCGCGACCAGCTCAGCGGTCTTGCCGTCCAGCAACTGCTTCACCGTGCGCATGGGACGCTCCGGTAGCCTCGGTTGGTCCGGAGGATACGCCTTCGCTGGCCGGGTTCCACTGGTCAATCAGATACAACGGTCTCTGTTTGGCCTCGTCGTACAGTCGGCCCAGGTATTCCCCGATCATTCCCAGGGCGATCAGCTGCGTCCCCCCCAGAAAGAGCACGACGGTCATTATGCTGGGCCAACCCGCGACCGGATCGCCGTGCCACAACGCGCGCACCACGATCATCACGGCATAGATGAAGGCCAGCGCCGCCACCAGCAGTCCGAGATAGGTGGCGGCCCGCAAGGGGGCGGTGGAGAAGCTGGTAATGCCCTCCAGCGCGAAGTTCCACAGCTTCCAGGCACTGAAGTTGCTGCGACCGGCGATGCGCGCCTCTCGGTGATACGGAATGGCGCGCTGGCCATATCCCACCCAGCCGAACAGGCCTTTCATGAACCGGTGCCGCTCGCGCAACTGTTTGAGTGCCTGCTGGGCACGCGGCGACAGCAGGCGGAAATCGCCGGTATCGGCCGGGATCGGGGTCTTGGACAGGCGTCCAATCACCCGGTAGAAGCCGTGCGCGCTGAACCGCTTGAGCCAGGTCTCGCCATCGCGCTCGACCCGTGTGCCGAACACGTTGTCATACCCCTCCCGCCAGGCGGCGACGAACTGGGGGATAAGCTCCGGCGGGTCCTGTCCATCGGCATCCAGGATCAGCACGGCGCTGTGCGGCGCGACAAGATCCAGTCCGGCGGTCAAGGCCGCCTCCTTACCGAAATTGCGCGACAGCCGCAGTACTCCGACCCGCCGGTCCTCCTCCGCAAGGCGCTGCATCACCTCCCAGGTCGCGTCCAGGCTGCCGTCATCGACATAGATCACGCGCCAGTCCAAGGCCTCCAGTTGGACCAGCACTGCCCGAAGGCGTGGATGCAAGGCCGGCAGGGACTCCGCCTCGTTGCGCGCAGCCACCACCACGGTCAGACAATCACGGGCCATGGTTACTCCAGTTCATCCAGATAAGCGGTGCCGCCGAGCTGTCGCACCTGACGTTGTATCCAGGCCGCCCGTCGCTGCACGTAGGGACCCGGCCTGCTCGCGCTGTAGCGTCCGGGGGCGGGCAGCACCGCGGCCAATCGGGCGGCCTGGTCGCCACTGAGCCGGGACGCATCGATCCCCCAGAACGCCTGCGATGCGGCCTGCGCCCCATAGATCCCGTCGCCGAACTCGGCGATGTTGGCATAGACCTCCAGGATCCGCTGCTTGGGCCAGAACAGCTCGATCAGCACGGTGTACCAGGCCTCGATGCCCTTGCGCACATAGCTGCGGCCGGACCAGAGGAAAAGATTCTTGGACACCTGCTGGCTGATGGTGCTGGCGCCGCGAAGTCTGCCACCGCGCTCATTGTGCGCCCTGGCCTTTTCGATGGCTTGCAGGTCGAAGCCCGAATGCGTGGCGAAGCGCTGGTCTTCCGCGGCGATCATCGACAGCGGAAGTGCTGGTGCGATCCGGTCGAAATCGCGCCACGCGTAGCGCGGATGGAACGCCCACTGCCCGTCTCCCCAGGCGTCGAGCTGCCGCGTCACCATGAAGGCCGAAAACGGCGGATCGACAAAGCGCAGCACCAGCACCTGCAAGGCACTCCCGGCCGCGAAAAGCAGAGGCAGCGCGAGTAGCCAGCGGCGCCAACGCCGCAATCGACTTCGGCGCAGCGGCACATCGGCAACAGGGCTCTCATGATTGAGTTGCGGGTCGGGCATCCCGACGATGTTAACCTCCCCGCGCTTTCTGACACGACCTTTGCCACGCCCCCGCCTGGCCATCGCCCTATCGGCCCGCATGCGAGCCTGGCATGGCGCGTGAAGCCCCTCCGGGGTCCTGCAGCCGTCAGCTCCCTGCCCGCCTCGACTTGGAATGGCTCCTCATCGCCCACACGATAGGAAGTTAATTCCTGCCTGTGGCGACAACGCCGAATCCTGCCATGCCCGAGATCGATGACACGCGCGATACGCGCCTTCGTTTCCTTCTGCCCGTCGCCGGCGTGCGCGGTGTCTGCGTTCGCCTGGACCAGGCCTGGACCACGCTGTTGGAGCCGGCAGCCTACCCTGATCGCGCGCGCGACCTGCTTGGCCAGGCCGTGGCAGCTTCCGCCCTGTTCACCGGCCACGTGAAGATCGACGGACGCCTGTCCATCCAACTGCGCAGTAGCGGCGGCATGCGGACCCTGTTTGCCGAATGCACGTCGGCCGGCACCGTGCGCGGCATCGTGCAGTTGGCCGAAGGCGCCGATGCTCCGTCGGACCTGACCGCCCTTGGCCAGGACGCGCTGCTGGCCATCACCATCGAGAACCCCGGGCTGGATCCTCGCGAACCGCAGCGTTACCAAAGCCTGGTGGAGCTGGCAGCGCCTTCGCTGGATGGCGCCTTCGAGGATTATTTCCGCAACTCCGAGCAGCTGCCGACCCGTCTGCTGCTCGCAGCAGATGCCGACCAGATTGCCGGCATCATGCTGCAGAAGCTCCCCGGCGACGAAGGCGATACCGATGGCTGGCGGCGGGCCGGCACGCTGTTCGAGACGCTCGGTCGCGATGAACTGCTGCAGACCCCGCCGGCGCAGTTGCTGCACCGCCTGTTCCACGAGGAAGAAGTTGCCATCGTGGATCGGCAGCCCTTGCGCTTTGCCTGTTCTTGCTCTCGCGAACGCGTCGAAGGCATGCTCGCCTCGCTGGGCCAGGAAGAAGCCATGGCCGCGGCCGAGGAAGGCACGGCCGAGGTCCGCTGCGAGTTCTGTGGCCGGTCTTACCTGTTCAGCCCCGACCAGATCGAGGCGCTCTTTGCGCCCGGAACGCTCATGGCGCAGGGACCTGAGCGCCTGCAGTGAGTGAGGTCACGAACTGACACAGCGCCTTCACGCAGATCTTGTTAAATAAACATAAATCGGATAATTTTCCGTAACCCTCACGTGACGGGAACTTCTTCCCGTCCCGTCTGTCTGAGTCGCACGATGCGCCTTCCTTTCCGCCGTTCGCTGCTTGCGCTGCTGCTCGCCACCTCGGCGAGCATGGGTGCGCATGCCCAAACGCGCGGGAATGCCACCGCGGGCACCACGATGCTGCCGGTCTGGAACAGCCGTGGCCAGGTCGAAGGCGCCCTGATTCTCGAACCCACCGACGAGGCCGCTGCCGGGGCGCGCTGGCGGCTGGGGCGCAACACCCTGAGCGCCGCATTCGGCCTGGATTCGAGCGAGTCGCTGGGGCTGCTGTGCAACAACCGCAATGGTATCGGCAGCAGCATCAGCAGCCTGATCGCCTATTGCAACGTGGCGATGGTGAATGACGACGCGTCCTCCAGCAACGACCAGCATTTCAACGCCTCGGCCAGCCTGAGTCGCCCGGAAGGCAAGCTCGGGTTGAGCGTGGGAACCGGTCGGGACACCCTGCCAGCCTGGATGTCTCCCGGCAGTTCGTCGGCTGGACGCTTCGAGCAGAACGATCTGGCCGTGTTCGGGCAGAAGAACATCGGCCGCGAGGGCTTTGTCACCATCGGCGGCACGCTAGCGCGGGCACGGCTGGTACCCGCGTCGGAGCTGAGCATCATCCCCGATCGTTGGAACAGCAAGAGCTTCAGCTTTGGCGGAGGCTACGGCCCCTTCAGCGGCAGCATCATCGGCCGCGTCATCGATGCCCCTGGCCAGCCGGGCAAGTGGGAAGGCCTTGGTGTTGGACTGACCTGGCGCACCCCATGGAGCGGCCAGCTGACCGTAGGCGCGGAAAACATCGTCACCAGCGGCAAGAATCCATTTGCCCCGGACGCCCCGATCGCCGACGACGGCACCGTGCCGTACGTGCGATACGAGCAGGATCTCTAAGCGCACCGACGCACGCTGATACACGCCACGGTGCGTGACCACACTGTCATCACTCAGTTCAGGCGGCGGACGGCGACCGACCGTTTCACAACTGGTTGCGCGCAGCTTTCTTAAAAAATTCCGAACTATTAACGCGGCTTTAATTTTTACGACAAGGGCGGTAACATCCGGGCAACCGGCGACAAATGGTTCAAAATGAAACCAGATCGTCGGGGACGACATCGTATTCGCGCGAATCATTCGGAGAGACCCAGATGAAGTGCACTACCCACAAACTGCGCGACGCAGTTGTGCTGGCCTTGGCTGCCAGCGCCGGCATCGGCAACGCCTACGCCCAAGAGTCCGACTCCAAGGCCACCAACTTGGATCGCATTGAAGTCACCGGCTCGCGCATCCGCCAGGTGGATACTGAAACGGCCCAGCCGCTCCTGCTGATTAGCCGCGAGGCAATCGAGAAGCAGGGCTACAAGTCCGTTGCAGATATCCTGCAAAACATCCCCACTGCGGGATCGCCTGCTATCAGCCGCACTTCGCCGCTGAGCTCAGGTGAGGCTGTCGGCGGCTATTACATCGACCTGAGGAATCTGGGTGCCAACCGCACTTTGATCCTGGTCGACGGCAAGCGTCTGGGCATCACCAATGATGGCTTGCAGGACGTTGCGTCCATCCCTGCAGTGATGGTCGAACGTATTGAAGTACTGAAGGATGGCGCGTCGACGATCTATGGTTCCGATGCGATTGCTGGCGTGATCAACATCATCACCCGCAAGAATTTCGAAGGTGCCGAAGCCAACGCCTATATCGGCCAGTGGGGCCAGGGCGACGGCCAACGCGAGGTCTACGATTTCACAATGGGCTTCACTGGTGATCGTGGCTCGCTGACGGCTGGCGTGGAATACACCAAGGAAGATCCGGTGTTCGCCAAGGACCGCTGGTTCAGCCGCGATCGTTTCCCGACCGGCGAGAAAAGCGATCCGCGCCCAGGTGGCCTTTCCGGCACGAGCCAATATGGCCGTTTCCGCTACAACGGAGTCGACTACACACTCCGCCGCGACGTGCCTGGCCTTGATCCCTCCGATTTCGCCAGCTACCGCCCAATCAATAGCAGTGACGTGTCAAATCCGGCGCTCGCCTCTACGGTCTATAGCGGCATCGAGCGCAAGTCGGCTTTTATGAACGGCCACTTCGACTTTACTGACAATGTGGGTTTCGATACCAGCATTCTGTACACCGATCGTGACTCGTTCGCGCAGAACGCAGGCTATCCCTTCAATAGTGCCAACTTCGACCTGAGCAGCGGCGGCCTGTCTGCTGACAGCGTGTTCAATCCTGTCGGGCAGGATGTTCAGTACGTGCGGCGTGGCTGGGAAGTGCCGCGTGAAGTCCGCAATAGCCTGACCACCTACCGCTTCACTGGCGCGTTCAGTGGCGCATTTGATATCGGTGAGAAGACTTGGGACTGGGAAGCTGGCTATCTATACAACCAGAATAAAGGCACCCAGGTCAGCACCGGCAACCTGAACACTTATGCAGCGGGCTTGGCGACCGGTCCGTCTTTCATCAATTCGCAGGGGCAGGCGCAGTGTGGTACCGCAGCTAATCCCATTCCTCTAGGTGCGGGTCCCGGTGCTTGCACGCCCTGGAATCCGTTGGTCCCCGAAGGCTATGCGGCCTCCAACGGCTTGGCCGATCCGAATGTCCAGGCCTATCTGTATCAGCCGGGCCAGGCATTGTCCGAGACCGAAACCAAGATCTATTACGCGAACGTGTCCGGCATCCTCGCCAGCCTGCCTGCGGGAGACCTTGGTATTGCGGTCGGCTTCGAACATCGTAGTGAAAGCGGCTCGTTCTCACCGGATGCTCTAGCTCAGACCGGTATCTCGACCGACCTGGCCGCCGGTCCCACCAAGGGTGGCTATTCGCTTGACGAAGCCTACCTTGAGCTGCAGGTACCGATCCTGTCTGAACTACCGCTCGCCGAAGAACTCAGCGTCAACTTGGCAACCCGTTACTCTGACTACGACACTTTCGGCGATACCACCAACAGCAAGTTCGGCTTCAAGTGGAAGCCAATTAAATCGTTGCTGGTGCGCGGCACCTATGCTGAGGGCTTCCGTGCGCCGACGGTCGCCGACCTGTATGGCGGTATCTCGCAGAGCTTCGAGTACTACACCGATCCGTGCGATACCTCTTTCGGTCCGGCCGCCAATAGCGCTGCATGCTTGGCTGACGTCCCGGCTAACTTCCATCAGTTGAACGGTTCGGGCACCGCACCAGCGCCCGGCCCGGGCGAGCAGAGCAACGTCCCGTTCGTAGCAGGCTCGACTCCGACTCTGACCCCCGAAACCTCCAAGTCCAAAACCTTGGGCGTGGTGTGGAGCCCGGAGTTCATTGCTGGATTCAACGCATCCTTGGACTGGTGGAATTACAAGATCGAGAACACCATCGTTGCCGATTCGCCAGACGATCTGCTCAATGACTGCTACCTGCGTGGCATTGCATCACGTTGCGCGGGCCCCAACACGTTCACCCGCGACCCGGCGACTGGTGCGATCACCGCGCTTTCGTTCGGCTTACGCAATGCGGGTTATGTTGAAACCGAAGGCTTCGACTTCGACGCCAACTATCGTCTGGCTACGGATTACGGCACCTTTAGTGCGGCCTGGTTGAGCACGTATGTCTCCAAGTACGAGCTCAAGTCCGACAACCTTGAAGGCGCGCCGAGCCAGCTGAACGGTTACGACGGTTATTTCCGGATCCGCTCAAACCTGACCTTGGGCTGGGAACTGGGCGATCTGCAGATCACCTGGTCCGCACGCTACTATTCCAGTGTCAAGGAAGATTGCTACTTTGACGATCGTTGCAGCCTGCCGGACTTTACGGCGCCCGAATTTGAGGGCGCAATCGTGCCGAAGAACAAAATCGGCTCGAACACCTTCCATGACGTGCAGGTCAGTTACAACACGCCTTGGAATGCGACGATTGCCGTCGGCGCCAATAATGTCTTTGAGCATTACGCAGCCCCCCAATACGCCCAGCCGAACTCCGGCTATTCGTACTACGGCGGCTATGATATCGGGCGCTTCGTCTACATGAAGTATCAGCAGCGCTTTTGATAGAAAGAAATACGGTTAAAAACAGCGGCCCCATTGGGGCCGTTGTTTTTTTAAGCGACTGATCTAAATGTCAATGAAAAAAAGCGGCTGACTCGCCTCCCCTTATCACGGACATTTACAAGAACGCCGATCGAGGCCCGAGAAGTGTTCATGTCGAAGCGAAGGAAGTTCGGTGCGAAATTCAAGCGTGGTGCGGTTGAACGGGCCAGCCGGCCGGGCGTGAGTTGTGCCCAGGTCGCGCGGGGGCTGGGATCGGCGACAACCTGCTGACCGTCTGGAAGTGGGAAACCCAGCGCCAGGGCAAAGTGGTCTTCGTCGACACCGGGACGCCACGTGACGAACAAGTGGCACAGCTCAAGCGCGAGCTGGCGCAGGTGGAGAAGGAGCGAGATTTTTTGCGAGCAGCGGCGACGTTCTTTGCCAAAGCATCATCTTGTTTCCAGTTCGGCTGATATGTCGCTGCCCGCAGGTGTCGGCCAGCGGCTGTTACGACTGGAGCAAGCGCTTGCCCTGCGCTCGTGAACTCGACGACACGCGGCTGCTTGAGCGGATCCGCGAGCTGCACGATGACAGCCGGAGAAGTCTGGGTGCCAGTCGCGTGTACGAAGACTTGGCCGATGAAGGCGAGTCATCTAGTCTGACCCCTATGGCCCGGCTGGTGGCAGCCGATGGCCTGCAGGGCCGGCCGCGCGGCCGAAGCCCCGCAGTTAACGCGCTCAGCCGCCGCTGACGCCACCGAATGTACGCAACCTGCTGAAACGTGACTTCACCGCGCGGGAATCGGAGACCAATTGCGTCACCGACATCACCGAGCTTAAGACCGGCGAAGGCAAGCTCTACCCGTGCGGTGGTGCTGGACCTTTTAAACCAGCGGGTCGTGGGCTGGTCAATGTGACGCGCCCCATGCGGCGGTCGCGATCGAGAGCGAGCGATTTCGGGCATGGTGTGTGCCGCGCCCTGAACCACCGAAGGTGATTTGCACCCTGCGGCGCCATTAGGCGTCCGCGCTCACCTGCTCATCCTGCGTCAGCGCGCCTCGGCCACCTCGACCCCGTCCAGCCCCTGGGCCAGGGTGCGCGCGTCGCCGCCGGAGGCCAGCTTGATGCGCAGGCGCACTTCGTTCTGCGAGTCGGCATAGCGCAGCGCGTCCTCGTAGGAGATCTCGCCGGCCTGGTAGAGCTCGAACAGGCTCTGGTCGAAGGTCTTCATGCCCAGGTTGGTGGACTCCTTCATGACCTCCTTGAGCTTGTGGATCTCGCCTTCGCGGATGTAGTCCTGGATCAGCGGCGTGCCGAGCATGATCTCCATCGCTACCCGGCGCGCCTTGCCATCCGGGGTCGGCACCAGTTGCTGGGCGACCACGCCGCGCAGGTTCAGCGACAGGTCCATCAGCAACTGGCTGCGACGGTCCTCGGGGAAGAAGTTGATGATGCGGTCCATCGCCTGGTTGGCGTTGTTGGCGTGCAGGGTGCACAGCACCAGGTGGCCGGTTTCGGCGAAGGAGATGGCGTGGTCCATGCCTTCGCGGGTGCGCACCTCGCCGATCATGATCACGTCCGGCGCCTGGCGCAGGGTGTTCTTCAGCGCGTTCTCCCAGCTATCGGTGTCGATGCCGACCTCGCGCTGGGTGATGATGCAGCCCTCGTGCTTGTGCACGAACTCGATCGGGTCCTCGATGGTGATGATGTGCCCGGTCGAGTTCTGGTTGCGGTAGCCGATCATCGCCGCCAGCGAGGTCGACTTGCCGGTGCCGGTGGCGCCGACAAAGATGATGATGCCGCGCTTGGTCATCGCCAGGGTCTTGATCACCGGCGGCAGGTTGAGCTCGTCGACGCTGGGGATCTTGGTCTCGATCCGGCGCAGCACCATGCCAACCTGGTTGCGCTGGTAGAAGCAGCTCACGCGGAAGCGGCCCACGCCGGCCACGCCGATGGCGAAGTTGCACTCGTGGGTCTTCTCGAACTCTTCGCGCTGGGCCGGCGTCATGACGTTGAGCACCAGATCGCGCGACTGTTGCGGGGTCAGCGGCGTCTGGGTGATCGGGGTCAGCTTGCCATGCACCTTGATCGACGGCGGCATGCCGGAGGTGATGAACAGGTCCGATGCCTTCTGGTGCGACATCAGCTTGAGGAACGAGGTGAAGTCGATGCTGCTCATCTGTCTCTCCGTGGGCCGTCGGCCCGGGTGGGGTCAGCGGCAAAACGCATGGGATCGAACCTGTCGGTCGCCACGTGGCGACCACGCACCGGCGATTACTCGAACAGGCGCTTGTCCTTGGCGTATTCCTTGGCCTGCTGGCGCGTGATCTGGCTGCGCTTGACCAGGTCCTGCAGGTGCTGGTCCAGGGTCATCATGCCGAACTGCTGGCCTGTCTGGATGGCCGAATACATCTGCGCGACCTTGTCCTCGCGGATCAAGTTGCGGATGGCCGGGGTGCCGACCATGATTTCCCACGCGGCGGTACGCCCGCCGCCGACCTTCTTCAGCAGGGCCTGGGAGATCACCGAGCGCAGCGACTCGGACAACATTGAGCGCACCATCGGCTTTTCGCCGGCCGGGAACACGTCGATGATGCGATCGATGGTCTTGGCCGCCGAACTGGTGTGCAGAGTGCCGAACACCAGGTGGCCGGTTTCCGCGGCGGTGAGCGCCAGGCGGATGGTTTCCAGGTCGCGCAACTCGCCGACCAGGATGTAGTCGGGGTCCTCACGCAGCGCCGAGCGCAGCGCTTCGTTGAAGCCGTGGGTGTCGCGGTGCACCTCGCGCTGGTTGATCAGGCACTTCTGCGAGGTGTGCACGAATTCGATCGGGTCCTCGACGGTGAGGATGTGGCCGTATTCGTTCTTGTTGATGAAGTCGATCATCGCCGCCAGCGTGGTCGACTTGCCCGAGCCGGTCGGCCCGGTCACCAGGATCAGCCCCTGCGGCTGCTGGACCATCTCGCGGAACAGCGGCGGGCAGCCCAGGTCCTCCAGGGTCAGCACTTCGGACGGAATCGTGCGGAACACCGCGCCGGCGCCACGGTTCTGGTTGAACGCGTTGACGCGGAAGCGGGCCAGCGAGGGAATCTCGAAGGAGAAGTCGACTTCGAGGAATTCCTCGTAGTCGCGGCGCTGCTTGTCCGACATGATGTCGTAGACCAGCGCGTGGACCTGCTTGTGGTCCAGCGCGGGGATGTTGATGCGGCGGACATCGCCGTCCACGCGGATCATCGGCGGCAACCCGGCGGACAGGTGCAGGTCCGAAGCCTTGTTCTTGACCGAGAAGGCCAGCAGTTCGGCGATATCCATGCGTTGCGTGTTCCCCTGTGGAAAGTACTGCGAAACTGGAAGCCTACATCCCCGAAAGGCAGTATAGCGCCCTTGTCGCACCTGCCAACGAGCTTGCCCGCCGTGCTTTCCGACCGTCTCGCCGACACCCTGAACAGGCTGAACAACGCGGCCACCGAGGCCGCCCGGCCAGTGCCCACGCTGGTGGCGGTGTCCAAGTTTCAGCCCGCCCAGGCCGTCGCGGCCCTGGCCGAGGCCGGCCAGCGCGTGTTCGGCGAAAACTACGTGCAGGAGGCGCAGGCCAAGCAGGCCGAGCTGAACAGGCCAGACCTGGTCTGGCACCTGATCGGCCACCTGCAGTCCAACAAGGCCGCGCTGGCGGCCGAGCTGTTCGACTGGGTGCAGACCGTGGACCGGCCCAAGCTGGTGAGTGCACTGGCCCAGGCACGACAGCCGGAGCGCGGCCCGCTGAATGTCCTGATCCAGGTCAACATCGACGACGAGGCCAGCAAGCATGGCTGCGCGCCGCAGGACATCGACGCGCTGGCCGCCGCCGTCACCGCCCAGCCCGCCCTGGCGCTGCGCGGCCTGATGGCCATCCCGGCGCCACACGAAGACCCGGCCCTACGCAGGGCCGCCTTCGCCCGGATGAAGCAGCTGTTCGACTCCCTGGCCGCGCAGCATTCCGGCGTGGACACCTTGTCGATGGGCATGAGCGAGGACTGCGCGCTGGCGGTGGCCGAGGGCGCCACGATGGTGCGCGTAGGCACCGCCTTATTCGGTCCGCGGTCTGCAAAAGCCTGAGCTTTTGTGAAAGCCGCCACGGCGGCCATCGGGGCTCGACAGCACCCACGCAGCGCCGAGCTTGCTCGGCTGAGGCCTTCGCGATAGAGCCCCCGTCGAACAAACGTGGTCGAAGGCATTTTCGGTCAAGCCTCGTCGAGCAAGCTCGGCGCTACAGTGGGAGCGGCCATGGCGGCGATCTGGGTGTGCCCGGGAAAACCACCTCGCCGCCGTGGCGGCTTCCGCAAGAAGCAGCGTGATGCGGCGATAATTGGGCGGGTTCTCCCGACGCAACAGGTGCATGCCATGACTTCGACCCAGACGACCGCTTCCGACACCATCGCCTTCATCGGCGGCGGCAACATGGCCCGCAGCCTGATCGGCGGACTGGTGGCGCGCGGCACCGCGCCGTCGGACATCCGCGTGGCCGAGCCGGTGGCCGAGCTGCGCCAGGGCCTGGCCGACAAGTTCGGGGTGCAGGTCTTCGAGAACGCCGCCGAGGCCGTACAGGGCGCGGCCCTGTGGGTGTTCGCGGTCAAGCCGCAGGTGATGCGCGGGGTGTGTGAGTCGCTGGCCGCTGCGGCGCAGGTGCAGCGCCCCCTGGCCGTGTCCATCGCCGCCGGCATCACCGCCGGGCAGCTGGCGCGCTGGCTGGGCGGCGCTGCAGCGGTGGTGCGCGCCATGCCCAATACGCCCTCCATGCTGGGCGCGGGCGTGACCGGGCTGTTCGCCTCGCCCGAAGTCGATGCCGCCGGCCGCGCGCGCACCGAGACCCTGCTGTCCAGCGCCGGCCCGACGGTGTGGATCGAGGACGAGGCGCAGATGGACGCGGTCACCGCCGTGTCCGGCAGCGGCCCGGCCTATGTGTTCCTGCTGGCCGAAGCGATGGAGGCCGCCGGCATCGCCCAGGGCCTGCCGGCCGCGGCGGCGCGCACGCTGACCCTGCAGACCATCCTCGGGGCGGCGCGCATGCTGACCGAATCGGACGAAGCCCCGGCCGAACTGCGCCGACGCGTCACCTCGCCCAACGGCACCACACAGGCCGCGATCGAGACGTTCCAGGCCGGCGGGCTGGAAGCCCTCACCGCCAAGGCGATCGCCGCTGCGGCACGCCGTGGCGGCGAGCTGTCCGCCGCCAACGATTGAGTCGGCGCGATGGCCGCCCCGCACCGCCCTCGCCTGGCCGGGCTTGCCTGCGCGCTGGCCCTGGCCGCTTGCTCTGAGCAGCAGACGCCGCAGCGGGTCACGCCGATCGCGCCGCCCGAGGCGGTGCAGGATCTCGGCACGGTGCGAGTGCGCTACAACGCCCTGCCCAGTCTGTCGATGAATGCGACGGCCGCGCAGGCCTACGGGATCGAGCGCGGCGCTGGCCGCGCGCTGGTCGTGGTCGTGCTACGCCGGATGGAGGCAGGCCAGGAGCAGCCCCTGCAAGGCGAGGTCAGCGGCATGGCCACCGATCTGTCCGGCCGCCGCCAGCCGATCGCCTTCCGTCCCGTGCGCACCGGCGACTACGTCGACCACATCGGCGTGGTAGATGTCAGTGCGCACGACACGCTGCGCTTCGCGCTGCAGGTCAGCAGCGATGCCGGGGGCGGCGCGGTGCGTTTCGAGCGCAGTTTCTGAGCGCGCCTGTCAGCAGTCCGTCCGCTGTGCCCAGGCCTGGATGATCGCGGCGATCGCCTGCACGCCGTCGGTCAGCGCGGCCGGACCGGGCTGCAGGATCAGCGGCGATTTGATCTCGTGCAGCTGGCCGTCGCGCACGGCAGGAATGGCATCCCAACCAGGGCGCGCGGCGACCTGTTCCGGACGAAAGCGCTTGCCGCACCAGGAGCCCAGGATGATGTCCGGGGCCGCGGCAATCACCGGCGCGCCATCGGCCAGGATGCGCCCCTTCGCCAGCGGTTCGCGCGACAGCGCGGGGAAGGCGTCGCGGCCGCCCGCGATCTCGATCAGTTCGGCCACCCACTGGATGCCGGTGATCAGGGGCGTGTCCCACTCCTCGAAGTAGACGGTCGGCCGGCGCAGCAGCTGTGCGGCCTGCGCGCGGATCACATCCAGGCCGCGTTCGAGCGCATCGGCATACACCTCGGCGCGTGCCGCGCAGCCCACCAGCGCACCGAGCCGGCGCACGTAGTCGATGATGCCGGCCACGCTGCGATGGTTGGCGATCCACACCTCCACCCCGGCCTTGACCAGCGCGGCGGCGATGTCGGCCTGGATGTCGGAAAAGCCGATGGCCAGATCCGGCTTGAGCGCCAGGATCTGGTCGATCTTCGCGCTGGTGAACGCGGCGACCTTGGGCTTCTCGCGCCGCGCCTGCGGTGGGCGCACGGTAAAGCCGCTGATGCCGACGATGCGGTCCTGCTGGCCCAGCGCGTACAGGGTTTCGCAGGGTTCCTCGGTCAGGCAGACGATGCGCTGCGGGCCCATCGCCTCAGAGCGCCATGCGGAAGTAGACGACGCGCTCGGTTTCCTCGAACCCGCAGGCCGCATGTGCGCGCTGCGCGGCCAGATTGTCCAGTGTCGCGTCGGACGCCAGTTCGGTGCAGCCCTGCGCGCCGGCCCAGTCGCGGACCGCGGCCAGCAACGCGCGCCCGATGCCGCGCCCGCGCCAGGCCTCGCTGACGTACCAGCCTTCCAGGAACCCGACCGGCGAGGAATCGGTCCCGTTGACGTGGTCCTGGCGCAGGGTTGCTTCGGCGAACCCCACCGCTACGCCGTCGGCGAAGGCGATGAAGTTGCTGGCATCGGCGCGCTGCAAGGCCTCGGCCACGTTGCCGACCGCATCGGTTTCATCCGGCCACAGCGCGCGACGCAACTGCACCCAGGCACGCAGGTCGCCGCCGCTGGCGGCGCGGATCGAGAAGACCTCGCTCAAGGCAACGGAAACAGCGATTCGTCGACGAACACCGCCGGCACTTCCCAGGGATGGGCGACGTTGATCGCCTGCAGGACGCGCTCCAGGCGGTCCGCATCACGGGTGATGCTGCATTCCAGGCGCACGGTCGGGTCGGCGGTCAGCGCTCCCGCGCTGCCCACGGTGGGCGTGGCCTGGGGACCGGGACGGAATTGTTCGGTCCCCGGTGCCGAGGTCCACATCACCTCGCGGTAGTGGCCGATGGACAGATCGTCCGCCGCGCAGATCGCGGCCTTGACCGCCTCGACCTCGGCCGGCGGCACGAACACGGTGATCCGGTACACCGGCAGCAGCTGCAGCGTGGCGCTCAAGGGAACAGCATCCGCTTGGACCAGCTGCCGTCGGCGGCGCGTTCATAGCGCCAGCGCTCATGCAGGCGGAACTTGGCGCCGTACCAGAACTCGAAGCTGTCCGGCACCACGCGAAACCCCGTCCAGCCATCCGGGCGCGGCACCTCACCGCCTTCGAACTCAACTTGCACCTGGGCCAGGCGATCCTCGAAGTCCTCCTCGCTCTCCAGCGTGTGCGACTGCGCCGAGGCCCAGGCCCCCAACTGGCTTTCACGCGCACGGGTGGCGAAGTAGGCATCGGCCTCCTCGTCGGCCACCAGCTGCACCGCGCCCTCGATGCGCACCTGGATGCCGGCCTCGCGCAAGGTCCGCCACAGCAGCAGCAGCGCCGCGCGTGGATTGGCTTGCAGTTCCTGGCCCTTCTGGCTGTCCAAATGGCTGTAGAACACGAAGCCACGCGCATCGTGCGCCTTGAGCAGCACGGTGCGCACCGAAGGACGCCCGGCCAGGGTCGCGGTGGCCACGCTCATGGCGTTGTACTCGGGCTCAGCGGTGCTCTGGCTGGCCTCCAGGTAAAGCTCGGAGAACGTGGCCAGGGCTTCGGCATACAGATCGACTTGGACGTCTTCGCTCATCACGATTGAACTTGGCAGCGGCCCGCAGGCGGTGCGCTATTGTCGCCCGATGACGTCCCACGCGCACGGCTTCCCCGCATCGCTGGTCTGCCAAGCCCTGCGCAGCGCCCTCGCACTGCCACGCGCGCTCCCGGTGTGGGGCTTGTCGGCCTTGCAGGGCACCGGCAAGTCGACCCTGGCCGCACAGCTGGCCCAGGCCGCGCACGGCCAAGGCCTGCGGGTCGCGGTGCTGTCGCTGGACGACTTCTACCTGACCCGCGGCGCCCGAGAGGCACTCGCGCGCCAGGTCCATCCCCTGCTGGAAACCCGAGGCCCCCCTGGCACCCATGACCTGCCGCTGGCCCTGCACACGCTGCAGGCCCTGCGCGAAGGCCGCCCGGTGGCGCTGCCGCGCTTCGACAAGCTTGCCGACGATCGCCTGCCCGAACGCGACTGGCCACGCCTCGATGCGCCGGTGCACCTGGTGATCTTCGAAGGCTGGTGCCTGGGCACGCCGGCGCAGGCGACCGGCCCGTTGGTCACGCCGATCAACACACTGGAACGCGAGGAGGACGCGCAAGGCGTCTGGCGCGGCTACTGCAACGCCACCTTGGCCCGCGACTACCCCGCGCTATGGGCGACCTGCGACAGCCTGTGGTTCCTGCAGCCGCCCGGCTTCGACCCTGTCCTGGACTGGCGCTGGCAGGCCGAACAACGCTTGCAGGCCACCCAGCCCGGGCGCACCGCCATGACCCGCTCGCAGCTCGAGCGCTTCGTCCAACACTACGAGCGCATCAGCCGCCACGCGCTGGCGACCCTGCCGACCATCGCCGACCATGTGGTCCGCGTCGATGCACAGCGGCACGTGCTCGCTGGCTGACGCGGTTTCGCCTGCAACGGTCGTGGCCGGTGCCGGGGTGCCGCCGCTATCATCGACCCCGATGAATCCCGCACCCAATCTCGTGATGGTCGGCCCGATGGGCGCCGGCAAGACCTCCATCGGACGCCGGATCGCCGAGCGTTTCAGCCTGGATTTCGTGGACGTGGACCACGCCGTGATCGAAGAAAACGGCGCCAGCATCCCGGCGATCTTCGAGGCCGTCGGCGAAGCCGGCTTTCGCGCCCGCGAGCACACCGCCCTGGCCCGGCTGCTCGACGGCGAGGGCCAGGTAGTGGCCAGCGGCGGCGGCGCGGTGCTGGATCCGGCCAACCGGGCCCTGATGCGCGAGCGCGGCTTTGTGGTCTATCTGCACGTCGGGGTGGAGACCCAGCTGGCCCGCGTGGGCCGCGACCGCAACCGTCCGCTGCTGCAGGGCGTGGACCGTCGCGAGGTGCTGACCCGACTGTTGGAGGTTCGCGACCCGCTCTACCGCGAGGTCGCCGACCTGGTGCTCGATGCCGACCGACTGACGCCGGGCGAGGCCACCGCCGCACTGGTGGGGCGGCTGGCGCGCGAATGGCAGCGCAGCGGGGTGGATGCTTCATGAAACACGCGATGCAGACCGTCCACGTCCACGGCGCGGTGCCCTATGACATCCACATCGGCCCCGGCCTGGTCGGCGACGGTGGCGCCCTGGCCGCGCACGCACGTGGACGCCACGCGCTGGTGGTGTCCGACTCCCACGTCGCCCCGCTGTACGCGCAGGCGCTGGAAGACGCCTTGCTGGCTGCGCGCCCGGACCTCAGGCTCGCCCGGTTTGTTCTGCCGGCCGGCGAGGAATCCAAGACCCTGGTCCACTTCGGCGGTGCGATCGAAGCGTTGGCCACGCTGGGTGCCACCCGCGATGCCTGCGTGTTCGCGCTGGGCGGTGGCGTGGTCGGCGACCTGGCCGGCTTCGCCGCTGCGTGCTGGATGCGCGGGGTGGATGTGGTCCAGGTGCCGACCACGCTGCTGTCGATGGTCGACTCCTCGGTGGGGGGCAAGACCGCGGTGGACATTCCGCAGGGCAAGAACCTGGTCGGGGCCTTCCATCCGCCGCGCGCGGTGTTCGCCGATACCGCCGCGCTGGCCACGCTGCCGCCGCGCGAGATTCGCGCCGGCTTGGCCGAGGTGATCAAGTACGGCGCGCTCGGCGATCCATTGTTCTTCGAGTGGCTGGAGGCCGAGCGCCAGCCGCTGCTCGATGGCGACGCCGGCGCGCTGGCCACCGCCATCGCCCGCAGCTGCGAGGCCAAGGCGGCGATCGTGGCGCGCGATCCGCTGGAAAAGGGCGAGCGCGCCCTGCTCAACCTGGGCCACACCTTCGGCCATGCCATCGAGACCGAGCAGGGCTATGGCGGGGTGGGCAACGACAACCTCAACCATGGCGAGGCGGTCGCGGTGGGCATGGTGCTGGCGGCGACCCTCTCGGCCCGCCTGGACATGAGCCCGGCCGAGGACACCGCGCGCCTGGTGGCGTTGCTCGAAGCCTACGGACTGCCCACGCGCGTCCCCGCCGGCCTGTCGCCCGAGGCGCTGCTGGGGCGCATGCGCCTGGACAAGAAGAACATCGCCGGGCGCCTGCGTCTGGTGCTGTGGCGCGGCATCGGCCAGGCCGAGGTCGTCCCGGACGTGGACGAGGTCCAGGTGCTGCCGGTCCTGGCCGGCATGGGCTGAACCGCCCGGCCCGCCGGACGCGGGCCTTGCGGCGGCCTGCGATAAACTCGGCGCCATGCGCGTCTTCCTCCAGCAACACCCCGCCGCCGGCGAATCGCCCCGCTACCTGCAGCTGACCCTGCAGCCCGACCTGTTCGGCGGCTGGGAGCTGCTGCGCGAGAGCGGCCAAATCGGCGGACGCGGCCAACTGCGCCGCGAGCAGTACCTGGCCCAGGCCGAGGCCACCGCCGCCTTCGAGAAGGCCCGCGACACCCACCTCAAGCGCGGTTTCCAGGTCATGTTCGTGCGTGGCGCCGACGCCCCGCGGGCCTAGCGATGCAAGCGGTTCTCGAAACCGGGCGCCTGCTGCTGCGCCCGTACGTGCTCGCCGATGCGGCTCAGGTGCAGCGTCTGGCCGGCGACGCGCGCGTGGCCGACACCACGGCCAATATCCCCCACCCTTATCCCGATGGCGCGGCGCAGACCTGGATCGCCGGGCTGGCGGCGGCCTTCGCCGCCGGCACCCGCATCGTCTACGCGGCGACCCTGCGACAGGACGGCGCCGTGATCGGCACCGTCGCCCTGCACGACATCGTCCCGGCCCATGCGCGGGCGATGCTGGGCTACTGGATCGGCGTGCCGTACTGGGGCCAGGGGTATGCCACCGAAGCGGTGCGATGCCTGATCGACCATGGCCATGCCGCGCACGGCCTGAGCCGCATCGGCGGGGCATGTTTGGCGCGCAATCCCGCCTCGGCGCGGGTCATGGAAAAAGCCGGCCTGCGCGCCGAAGGCCGCCTGGTCGCGCACGAATGCAAGCACGGGGTCTTCGAGGACCTGTTGCTGTACGGCCTGGTCCTGCCCGGTCGCGTCCCCTCGCACTCACCCGCCTGATCCCTCTTTACGGAAGACCTGCCTTGTCCCTGCCCCCGCTCAAGAACGACCGCCTGCTGCGCGCCCTGCGCCGCCAGCCCACCGACCGGACGCCCGTGTGGCTGATGCGCCAGGCCGGCCGCTACCTGCCCGAATACCGCGCCACACGCGCCAAGGCCGGCAGCTTCCTGGGCATGGCCAAGAATCCCGAGATCGCCTGCGAGATCACCCTGCAGCCGCTGCGCCGCTTTCCGCTGGATGCCGCGATCCTGTTCTCCGACATCCTGACCATCCCCGATGCGATGGGCCTGGAGCTGTACTTCGTCGAAGGCGAAGGCCCCAAGTTCCGCCACACCGTGCGCAGCGCGGCCGAGGCCGCCAGGCTGGGCGTGCCGGACATGGAGACCGAGCTGCGCTACGTGATGGACGCGGTGCGCCTGATCCGCCGCGAACTGGACGGCAGCGTGCCGCTGATCGGTTTCTCCGGCAGCCCGTGGACCCTGGCCTGCTACATGGTCGAAGGCGGCGGCAGCAAGGACTACGCCCGGATCAAGGCCATGGCGCTCAACGACCCGGACACCCTGCACGCGCTGCTCAAGGTCAACACCGATGCGGTGATCGCCTACCTGGGCGCGCAGCGCGCGGCCGGCGCGCAGGCGCTGCAGGTGTTCGATACCTGGGGCGGCGTGCTGAGCCCGGCGATGTACCGCGAATTCTCCCTGCCCTATCTGCAGCGCATCGCCGCCGAACTGGAGCGTGGCGACGGCGAGGACCGCGCGCCCCTGATCCTGTTCGGCAAGGGCAATGCCGCGCATCTGGAAGCCCTGGCCGCCTCCGGCACCGACGCGGTCGGCGTGGACTGGCTGGTGGAACTGGGCGAGGCCCGGCGCCGCACGGGCGGCAGCGTCGCCCTGCAAGGCAACCTGGACCCGGCCGTGGTCTACGGATCGCCCGAGGCCATCGCTCGTGAGGTCGCCGTGGTGCTGGACAGCTACGCCGCTGCCAACGGCGGCAACCGCGACGGCCACGTGTTCAACCTGGGCCACGGCATGTCCCCGGACATGAACCCCGACCACGTCGCCGCCCTGGTCGAAGCCGTGCAACGACACAGCGCGCGCTGAGGCGCCTGCCATTCAGCCTGACGCAGCTGCCCGCTGCGCGGCCGCCTCCAATGCCGCCGCCATCGCCTCGCCCAGCAGTTCGCCGGTGACCGGCTTGCGCAGGAAGCCATCGAAACCGGCCTGGCGGGCCAGGGCCTCGGCCTGGCCGTCGGCACGGGCGGTCACCGCCAGCAGCGGCAGGGGCATGCCCTGTAGGCGGAACTGCCGAGCCAAGGCCAGGCCATCCATGCCGGGCAGGTCCAGGTCGAGCAGGGCGATGTCGAACCGGGCCAGCGCAGCCTCGGTCAGGGCGGCCAAGCCATGCGGGACCGCGCGCACCTGGTGCCCGCGGGCCTGGAGCAGGCCGGTGATGACCTCGGCAATGGTGGCATCGTCTTCCACCAGCAACACCGACAGCGCGCCGGCGGCTTCTGGTGCGAGCGGGCGTAGCAGTGCGCGCGGTGCGGCGGCGGCGGGCAGCGGCAGCTCGACCAGGAAGCGCGTGCCCTGCCCTGGCGTGCTCTGCACCTGGATGCGTCCGCCCATGGCCACGGCCAGTTCCTGACAGATCGCCAGCCCCAGGCCGCTCCCACCGTAGCGGGCGGCGGTGCGCGCGCCTTCGGCCTGCTCGAAGCGTTGGAACAGGCGCGCCTGCTGCTCGGCGCTCATGCCCGGGCCGGTGTCCTGGATCGACAGGAGCACCCCGCCGCCGACCAGTGCAGACGCGTGCAGGTCGACCCGGCCGTGCTCGGTGAACTTGATCGCGTTGCCGAGCAGGTTGAGCAAGATCTGGCGCACCCGCCCCGGGTCGCCGCGCAGCCAGGTCGGCACCGCAGGATCGACCGTGCACGCGAAGTCCAGACCGCGCTGGGTCGCCAGGGGGGCACTCAGCGCGGCGACGCCGTCGAGCAGCTCACCCAGGTCGAAATCCTGCTGGTCCAGTTCCAGCTTCCCCGCCTCGATGCGGGCCAGGTCGAGCGCGTCGTTGACTAGGCGTAGCAGATGCGTCCCGGCCTTCTGGATGGCGGTGGTATAGCCGCGCTGGCGGGGATCCAGGGCCGTGCCCAGGAGCAGCTCGCTCATGCCCAGCACGCCGGTCATGGGCGTGCGGACCTCGTGCCCCAGGGTCGCCAGGAAATGGCTCTTGGCCTGCGAGGCCTGTTCGGCGAGCTGGCGCTTGTGCTGGGCCAGGTTCCATGCCGTGCGTCGGCGCACGCGCTCGCGATACAGCCAGGCGCACAGGGCCAGCCCCAAGGCCACCGCAGCGGTCAGCAGGGCGATGCCCGTCGCGCTGCGCCACCACGGCGGGTCCACCGTGAAGTGCAGCCGATGCACGCGCGAAGCATTAGCGCCGGTGTCGAAGCCCTGCAATTCCAGCGTGTAGGCGCCCGGCGCCAGCGCCGACAGCACCCGATCGCCACTGGCGCCCTGGGACACCCAGTCCGGGTCCAGCCCGACCAGGCGGCTGCGATAGCGGTTGCCGCCCGGGTCGTCGAAGGCCAGCAGGCGTGCGCTGACCCGCAGTTCACGGTCGCCGGGCAGCAGCCGGGGCGAAGCGTCGGGCAAGACCACCACCGCGCCGCCACGCACCACCGTCGGCGGCTGGACCAGCAGCGGCGGGGTCATGGGCGGGCGATCAGGCAGCTTGGGGTCGATCAGGACCAGCGCGCCGTCGCTGGTGGTGCTGGCCAGCACGCCGGTATCCAGCCGATACAGGCAGAAGTCCAGGAATTCCTGGCTGGGCAGGCCGTCGCGCACGCCAAAGATGCGGATGTGGCCGCTGGCCGGATCGACGCGCAGCAGCCCGCGCTGGGTGGCCACCCACAGCCGCCCTTGATCATCGCGTTGCATGCCGTTGGCCGGAACGCTCGGCAGTCCCTCGCGAATGGTGCGATCCAGGGTCCACCGCTTTCCGCGATGCACCCAGCGCTCCAGTTGGCCTTCGCGAAACAGCCACACCACGTCGGCAGATTCGGGGACGAAGCCGGAGACGTCTTCCTCGCCGGTGATGCCTTGCAGCGGCACAGGCGCACGGCGTTCGGGATCCCAGCGCAGGATGCCGGTGGCACTGGCCACCCACGGCTCGCCGTCCGCCCCCGGGCTGAGCTGGGCAAAGGCCAGATCCTCACCCGTGGACGGGTGGTTGCGGATCTCGTCCAGGACCTCGCCGCTGCGCCCGTCACGGCGCTGGACCATCCCGGCCACGCCGACCCAGACATCCCCGCGCGGGTCTTCCATCAGCGCCTCGGGCGCCATGCCGTAGCCGGGATAGCGCTCGATCCGCCAGCGTTTGCGCTCGCCGGTCACCGGGTCGAAGCGCGCCAGATGGCTGGGCCGGTGCCCCAGCCAGACCTGGCCGCGACGGTCCTCCAGGCCAGTGGAGGGCGCCATGCCCTTGAGCTGGCGGTCGCGCATGGCACTCAGGCCGACATCGCCGCTGCGCGTATCGAACTGCTCCAGCGCGCCGTCGCCATCGATCCGCCAGAGCATGCCATCGGCACCGGGCGCCACCGAACAGTAAGGACTGATCGCCGTGCCCTTCACCGGGGGAATCACCGCCAGTCGGCGCCAGCTGGCCGGCACATAGGCCAGGCCCTTGCCCATCACCGACACCCACGTCCCGGCGCCAGGGACCTGCTGGAAGGCCGGAACGTAGCGATTGGCGAACAGCGCATCGCGATCACGCACCGGCTGCGGCGCGCGCTGGCCGTGGGTCAGCCACAGGCCCTGGGACGTGCCCAGCCAGTATTCGCCCCGGCCGGCATCGCCCACAGACACGATCTGGTTCTCCTCCTCGAACATGGAGGCCCAGCGCGGCACCCGCCACGGCCCGGTGGGCCCCAGCATGGCCGGGCCCCAGGCGCCGGATGCCCACAGCGTGTCGCCCACGCGCATCAGCAGCGGCGCGGGATGCGCCGGCTGCTCGTCGGCGGCCGGCTTCATCACCTTGCCGTCCTGGATGTAGGCCATGCCGTCGATGGTGCCCACCCACAGCCGCCCGCGCGCGTCGCTGGCCAGCGAGATGACCTCGTCCGAGGGCAGGGCCCCGCCGGTGTTCTCTTTGTCGAAGCGGGTCAGCGCGCCATCTGGGGTGACCCGGTACAGGCCACCGCCATTGGTGCCGAACCAGACATCCGCGCCCTGCCCGCCGATGGCGTACACATCGTCGCTGTGCATCTGCCGCTGGTGGTCGGTGTCGTAGCGCACGAACCTCTTGCGCTCGGCATCGAGCACGCTGACCCCGGCGCCAGCGACCCAGATCCGGTCCTGGTCATCGATGTACAACGCCTGGGTGAGGTTGCTGGAGATCGACGCCGGATCGCGTGGATCGTGTTGCCACACGTCGAACTCGGTCCCGTCGTAGCGCGCCAGGCCGTCATAGGTCGCCAGCCACAGGTAGCCCTGCCGATCCAGCGCCAGCGCCGAGACCGTGGCCGAAGGCAGGCCCTGGGCCACGCCGGTCAGGCGGAACACCGGGCGCTGGACAACCTGCGCCTGCACCGACGCGCAGCAGCCCAGCATCCACACCAGCAATGCGGCGCGCAGCAGCGCACGCAATCCATCCATGTGTTCGAGCTCGTCCGTTCTGGGGTGCCTGACCGGCATCCTCGCAACCGGGCTGAGCCGGCGCAACCGAGGCCGCTACCTAGCCGTCCGCCTGGTTGCGCCGCAGGGCCGCCACGCGCTGGGCGGCCGCCATCGCCTCGGCCAGCATCTCGCCGGTGACCGGCTTGCGCAGGAACCCGTCGAAGCCGGCCTCGCGCGTCTGCACCTCGGCCTCGCCGTCGGCACGCGCGGTCACCGCCAGCAGGGGCGCGGCAAACCCCTGCGTGCGCAACTGTCGCGCCAGTCCCAGCCCATCCATGCCGGGCAGGTCCAGGTCCAGCAGGCCGATATCGAACTGCCCCACCACCACCTCGGTCAGTGCCGCCAGGCCATGGCTCACCGCCTTGACCGTGTGGCCGCGCGCCTGCAGCAGGCCGGTGATCACCTCGGCGATGGTGGCATCGTCCTCCACCAGCAGGACCGACAGGGCCTGGCCATCGACGATGGGCCGGTCCTGCGCGGTCTCGGGCACACCGCGGCTGGCGGTCGGCAATGGCAATTCGACCAAGAATCGCGTGCCCTGCCCCGGCAGGCTCTCCACGCTGATCCGGCCGCCCATCGCGCCGGCCAGCTCCTGGCTGATCGCCAGGCCCAGCCCGCTGCCGCCGTAACGCGCCGAGGTCCGCGCCCCATCGGCCTGCTCGAACCGCTGGAACAGCCGCTGCACCTGGTCGGCGCCGATGCCCGGCCCGGTATCGCTGACCACCAGTCGCACGCCCTGGGCCCCGGCGCCCAGCGGCATGGCCTGCAAGCGGACCGATCCGTGTTCGGTGAACTTCACCGCATTGCCCAGCAGGTTGAGCAGGATCTGGCGGACCCGGCCCGGATCGCCGCGCACCGCGTCGGGCAGGTTGGACGCCACGACGCTGGAAAAGGCCAGGCCGCGTTTCTCGGCCATGGGCGCCACCAGGGCCACGACCCCGTCCAGCAGTTCGCGCAGGTCGAAATCCTGCTGGTCCAGCTCCAGTCGGCCGGCCTCGATCCGGGCCAGGTCCAGGGCGTCGTTGACCAGGCGCAGCAGGTGGGTGCCGGCGTCCTGGATCGAGCGGGTGTAGCGGTGCTGGCGCGCATCCAGCGGCGTGGACAGCAGCAGTTCGCTCATCCCCAGCACGCCGGTCATCGGCGTGCGCACCTCGTGCCCCAGCGTGGCCAGGAACCGGGTCTTGGCCTGCGAGGCCTGTTCGGCGACCGCGCGCTTGTGCTGGTCCAGTTGCCAGGCGTGGCGCCGGCGCAGGCGCAGGCGGTACAGCCACGCGGCCCAGGCCAGCAGCAGCACCGACAGCAGGGTCAATCCGGCCAGTCCCCACGGGCTGCGCCACCATGGCGGCAGCACCCGGAAGCGCAGCGTGCGCACGTCAGACCACACCCCGTCGCTGCTGCGCCCCTGCACGTCCAGCGTGTAACTCCCTGCCGGCAGACGCGAGAACAGACGCTCGCCCTGCGTGCCCACGTCCACCCAGCCCGGATCGTAGTCGCTGAGGCGAAACCGATAGTCCATGTCGTTGGAACTGGAGAAGGACAGCAGGCGCGCCACCACGTGCAGATCACGATCCTCGCTGCGCAGCACCAGCATCTGCTGATGGGTCAGGTCCAGGCCCTCTTCACCGCGCCGCACCCCGACGAACTCCAGCTGCAGGGCGGGCTTGCGCGTGGAAGGCTTGAGCTGGGCCGGATCGAACAGCACCAGTCCGTCGGGCGTGGCCGCCGAGATCTGGCCACTGGTGGCCTGCACCAGGGTGCGCTCGCGCAGTTCCGGACTGGGCAGCCCGTCGCGCACGCCGTACTGGCGCACCTGTCCGTGGATCGGGTCGGTCCGCGCCAGGCCCCGGGCCGAACTGGTCCAGACGATCCCCTCTGCATCGACGACCATGCCGGTCGGGGCGATGGCGGGAAACTGCTGATCGGTGCCGATGACCTGTTCACGGGCCAGGCGATGGCCATCCCAGCCGGCGCGCAGCAGCTGGCCCATCTGCCCGATCCACAGGGTCCGCTGGCCGTGAAAGGCCAGCGAGAACACCGGCTCCCCGCCCAGGCCGGGGACCGCATGCACCTGCGCGCCGTCGGCATCGACCCGCATCACCCCCTTGTCGGTCCCCAGCCACACGTGCGCCTGCGGGCCGCAGACCATGGACTGGACGAACCCGCCAAGCGGGAACGCCGCCGTGGTCGGTTTGAGCTGGTGCAGGACATGCCCTTCCAGGTCGCGTTGCTGAAGACCGCCCACCCGGTCGTACAACCACACGGTCCGGCCACAGGCGGCGGCCAGTTCCACGCGCCCGGGCATGGCAGGATCGAGGTCCTGCCCGGCGCTCCAGCGCTGCACGCCATGCGTCTGGGGGTCGTAACGCTGCAGTTGTCCGGGCATGGTGATCCACACCCGTCCACGCGCATCCACGGTCACGGTCTGCGGCCACTGCACCGGGTCGATCACCCGCAGGTGGTGCACGATCCGGCCGGTGCGGGGATCCAGCCAGTCCAGGGCGCCGCGGGTGCCGGCCAGCCATAGCCCGCCGTCGGCCGCCGGCGCGCTGGCCAGGACGTAAGGGTTGTACATCGTGTCCGGATCGTCGGCCTCGTTGGTGAGCACGGCGAACTGGCGCCAGCTGGCCGGCAGGTGCCACAGGTTGGCGTTGAGGCTGGCGAACCACAGACCGCCATCGCGGTCCTGGAAGCCGGTGACCCAGTTGGGCTTGACGATGCCATGCGCCGAGACGCTGTAGAGCGGCACGTTCTCGATCCGCCCATCCTTGAGCACGCCCAGGCCCGAGGCGGTGTCCAGCCAGTAGGTGCCTGCGCGGTCGTGCAGCAGGGTCTGCAGGACCGGCACCGAGGAGGTCGATGCCCAGGGCTGCTGCACGTAGCGCCCGTCGGGCGTGCGCAATACCGCCCCGCGATCGGTGGCGATCCAGATCCGTCCATCGGGCTCGACGCCGATGCGGTTGATGATCTGCGAGGGCAAGGCAGCGGCCGGAACCCGTTCGAAGTCGTGTCCGGTCCAGCGGGCCGCTCCGCCTTGCGTGCCGATCCACAGGCTGCCATCGGCGGCGACGGCCATGTGCACGACGTTGGGATCGGGCAGGCTGCGCGCCTCGCCCTTGACCGGCATGTAGCGCTCGAACCGCCCGTCTGGCGTGCGCCGGGTCAAGCCACCACCGGAGGTCCCGAACCACAGGCTGCCGTCGGGCGTGGCGGCGATGCACCAGATGGTGTTGCTGCCCAGAGCCGGCGTGTTGTCGCGATCGTGGAAAGTAAAGGCCTTGCGGGCCGGGTCCAGTTCGGCGATGCCCGCATTCTCGGTGCCGATCCACAGGCGGTTCCCGTCATCGACGTGCACCGCCCAGACCAGGTTGTCGCGCAGGCCATCCTCGAGCCGCCAGACGCGGAAGCCACGGCCGTCATAGCGGGCCAGGCCATCGTAGGTCGCCATCCACAGATAGCCCAGGCGATCCTCGGCAAAGGCATTGACGCGCCCGCTGGGCAGGCCGTCGGCGACACCGAGCTGCCGTGGTTGCGGGGTCAGCGGGACCACGGCGTGGGCCACGCCGGCCCAGGCCAGCATGGCCCACAGCACGATGATGATTGCCCGCATCCGGTCCTTTCCCCATGGCCTGCACACGCGTCCATCGCGCCCGGCCAAAGCCGGCCCGGCGCATGCGCGGGGCCCATCGTGCAAGCAAGCACGACCGCGTGGCAACCATGGGGGCTCGCGCGGCGCCATGACACGCCACGCAATGGCCTGTTGCGCACAGGCGCGGCACTCCGGCCGCGCCAGGTGTCTAGAATCCCCCCATGGACATTCCGCACCGCCCCGGGTTTTGCGCACGTCTCACCCTCTTGCTGGCCTGTGCGCTGGCCAGCAGTGCCGCCACGGCGGCCACCCAGACCTACGCACTCGACCCGGTTCACACCCGGGTGCTGTTCGCCATTTCCCACGCCGGTTTCTCGCAGGCGATGGGGACGGTCTCGGGCAGCACCGGACTGGTGGAGTTCGATCCGGACGACTGGGCCTCGGCGCGCGTGGAGGTCAGCGTCCCGCTGGACCGCGTGGACCTGGGCGACGCGGCCTGGAACAAGGCGGTCCTGGCCGGCAATCTGCTGGATGCGGCCGACCATCCGCAGGCGCGCTTTGTCTCCACCCGGGTCGTCGCCCACGATGCGACCCACGCCGAGGTGCTCGGCGAGCTGACCCTGCATGGCGTCACCCGGCCGGTCACATTGATGGTGACCTTCAACCAGCTCAAGCGTCATCCGCTGCCGCCGTTCCGGCGCACCGCCGGCTTTTCCGCCACGGCCACCATCAGCCGCGCCGCATTCGGCATCACCGCCTGGAAGTCGGTCATCGGCGATACGGTGCAGTTGACCATCCAGGCGGAAGCCACGCGCACCCGCGAAGACTTCGACGATGCCGCACCGGCCTCCGACGCGTCCGCGCCCGCCACCACCGCTCCCTCCTCCCAGGATCCCGCCACACCATGACCCGACCCAACGCCCAGCGCTGGGGTGCGGTCAGCCAGACCCTGCACTGGCTGATCGTGCTGCTGATCACCGCCCTGGCCATCGTCGGCCTGACCATGGACGATCTGCCCAAGACGCCGAAGTACTTCTGGGTGTTCACCGCGCACAAGTCGGTGGGTATCACCGTGCTGGTGCTGGTCGTGCTGCGCCTGGCCTGGCGCCTGTATGCCGGCGCGCCGCGGCCGGTCCCCGGCACACCGGGCTGGCAGCACACCATCGCCTCTCTCACCCACGTGCTGCTGTACGTGCTGATGTTCGCCATGCCGCTGTCGGGGTGGATGTTCGACTCGGCCAGTGGGCTGCGGCCGTTCAAGTTCTTCGGCCTGTTCAATATGCCCAAGCTGGTCGCGCCCGACGACCAGTTGCGCCACCTGTCCCACCAGGTGCACGAATGGGGGTTCTACGTCCTGCTGACCCTGGTCGTGCTGCATGCCGGCGCGGCCTTCTACCACCACCTGTTCCAGGGCGATGCCACGCTGGCGCGCATGCTGCCGCGCGGTTGGCTGCGCACGGCCGACACTCCCACTCCGACCAAGGACTGACCCGATGTCCCGCACCCTGCTTCCCCCTGCCCTGACCGCCGCCGCGCTGGTCGCGGCCTTTGCCACCGCACCCGCAAAGGCGGCCGACTTCACCCAGGCCCCCGGCTCCACGCTGGTGTTCGCCACCAGTTACGACGGGGAGACCTTTACCGGCAAGTTCGGTGGGTTCGACACCAAGGTCAGCTTCGACCCGATGCGGCCGGACCTGGGCACGCTGGAGGTCACCATCCGCCTGGCCGGCACGGCCACCGGCAACAACGACCGCGACACCACCCTGGTCGGCACGGACTTCTTCAACGTGGCCAAGTACGCGCAGGCCACCTACAGCGCCAAGGGCTTCAAACCGCTGGGCGGCAACCGCTACAGCACCGACGGCACCCTGACCCTGCGTGGGGTCTCCAAGCCGGTGACCTTCACCTTCCTGTGGACCGGCGGTGCGACCCCCGTGCTCACCGGCAAGGCCACGGTCAAGCGTCTGGCCTTCGGTGTGGGCGATGGGGACTGGAAGGACACCGACACCCTGCCGGACGCGGTGGCGATCAGCACCAAGGTCCTGCTCAAGCCGGCCAACTGATCCGACCCGCCACGAATGTGATTGCGCGCCGGGCCAAGCCCGGCGCGCTGCGTTTGCTCCCGCGCCGCATTGCCGGAAGGCAGGGTGACTTCCGGTCCGCGCGAGGCCCATGGCCGGCGCGCGATGCTCGCCAGGCCAACCACGCAGGGACACCCACATGCATCTCCGCCACGCGCTCCTTCCTCTCGGTGCGGCTCTGCTGCTGTCAATGACAGGCACCAGCGGCGCGGCCACACCCGCCACCGCGCAGGACGCCCTGCGCCAGTACGTGCAGGCTGAATCGAGCTTCGACCTGGAGGCCTTGCGCGCCGTGCTGGACCCGCACTTCGTCGAGACCAGTCCGCTCGGCCAGGTCGATGACCACGACGCGGTGCTGTCGTTCTACGCGCCGGACAAGAAGGTGGCGGCTCCACCCGTCGAGTTGACCGACCTGGTCGTCCACGACCATGGAGACACGGCCATCCTCACTGCGCAGTTGCGCTATACCGTCCCCGGGCATGCGATGACGCTCGCCCTGGGCGCCACGGCACAGCGCACGCCACAGGGCTGGCACCTGCTGTCGGCGCAATACACGCCCGTCCGCGCACAGCAGCCCCCAAAGGCACCCTGACTCAGCTCACTTCCGCAGAAAGGTCTGCACCAGGGCGACATCGAATGGCCAGTCCAGCTCGCGCCCATCCTCGGCGTCGCGCAGGACCGGCACGCGCAGGCCATAGCGCGCCTCCAGCGCGGCGTCGGCATCGATGTAGCAGGTCTCGAAATCCGGCAGTCGCGCGACAGCCAACACGTCCAAGGCCAGGTCGCACAGATGGCAGTCATCACGCTGGTAGAGCAGATAGGCAGGCATGGCGGTCACGGTCCAAACAGGTGCCTGTGGTAACCCGACGCCCCCGGCGGCGTCGAGGCCCACCGCATCGCAGCCCGCCCTGAAGCCCCGCAGCTCACCCCTTAAAAATCGAAATTAATCTCGAAATTCGCGCCTACAATGGGACTCACCCCGGCAAGACGCGAAGAAATTTCGATTTTATGGACATCGCCGTGCTCGGCACCCACGCCAGCCGCATCCACCAGCAGCTGCGCCACGACATCGTGCGCGGACAGCTCAAGGCCGCCTCCAAGCTGAAGCTGGTCGAGCTGCAGCAGCGCTACCGGATCGGCCTGGCGCCGCTGCGCGAGGCGCTGTCGCGGCTGTGCGGAGAGCAGTTGGTGGTCAGCGCCGACCAGCGTGGATTCTGGGTGGCGGCGCTGTCGCTGCAGGAGCTGGACGATATCGCCAAGGTGCGCGTGCTGGTGGTCAACGAAGCCATGAACGACTCCATCGTCCATGGCGACGCGGCCTGGGAAGCCCAGGTCTCCAGCGCGCTGGCCGCGCTGGCCGAGATCGAACGCGACCTGTCCGGCAGCAGCACCCAGCCGCCGGGTGACGTGCTCGATGCGCTGGAAGCCCGCAACTTCGCCTTCCACCGCGCGTTGCTGGGCGCGTGCCGCTCGCCCTGGCTGCTGCGCCTGCAGGACATGTTCTACCACCAGGCCGAGCGCTACCGGTATGCGGCCCTGCCGCGCTCGCGCGACAAGCGCTTTTCCCTGGACGAGCACATCGCCATCGCCGACGCCGCCCTGGCCCGCAACGTGATCAAGGCCTGCCGCCTGCACGACGAGCACATGGCGCGCACCCAGGCCAGCGTGCGCGCCGCGCTGGAACAACACCTGCAGCGCCAGGACGCGCCGCCGCAGGCGCGCGCTGGGCGCTGAACTTTTCCTTCTTTTCTTTTCGGATCTCACCGTGGCTGTCAGTACCTTCGACCTGTTCAAGATCGGCATCGGACCGAGTTCTTCCCACACCGTGGGCCCCATGCGCGCCGGGGCGCGCTTCGTGTCGCGCTGGCTGGCCCAGCCCGGCCGCCTGGATGAAGTGGTCCGCGTGCGGGCCGAGGTGTTCGGCTCGCTGGCCCTGACCGGGCGCGGCCATGGCACCGACAAGGCGCTGCTGCTAGGCCTGGAAGGCCACCAGCCCAACCTGGTCGACCCCGACCAGATTCCCGCCATCCTCGAGCGCATCAGCGAGCAGGGGCGGCTGATGCTGGGGGGCACCCACAGCATCGCCTTCGTCGACAAGCGCGACCTGGTGATGAACAAGCGCCAGAAGCTGCCGTTCCACACCAACGGCATGCGCTTCACCGCCTACAACGCAGCTGAAGAGGTAGTGGCTACGCGCGATTACTACTCGGTTGGGGGCGGGTTCGTGGTCAACCAGGACGAGGCGGCCGAGGACCGCATCGTCGCCGACGACACGCCGCTGCCCTACCCGTTCGCCAGCGGCGACGAGCTGATCGCGCGCAGCCGCGAGAGCGGCCTGTCCATCGCCCAGCTGATGTTCGAGAACGAGAAGTCCTGGCGCAGCGCCGAAGAGATCCACGCCGGCCTGCGCGAGATCTGGGAGGCGATGCAGGCCTGCCTGGCGCGTGGCATCCGCCAGGAGGGCTCCCTGCCCGGTGGCCTGCATGTCTCGCGCCGCGCCCCGGCCCTGCACCGCGAACTGTCGGCCAAGCCCGAGGCCGCCATGCGCGATCCGCTGACCACCCTGGACTGGGTCAACCTGTACGCCCTGGCGGTCAACGAGGAGAACGCCGCCGGCGGCCGCGTGGTCACCGCCCCCACCAACGGCGCGGCCGGCATCATCCCGGCGGTACTTCACTACTACGACCGATTCTGCCCTGGCAGCAGCGAGCAGCGCATCTTCGATTTTCTGCTGACCGCCGCGGCGGTGGGCATCCTGTACAAGGAAAACGCCAGCATTTCCGGGGCCGAGGTCGGCTGCCAGGGCGAGGTCGGGGTGGCCTGTTCGATGGCCGCCGCCGGCCTGACCGCGGCGCTGGGCGGCAACACCAGCCAGATCGAGAACGCCGCCGAGATCGGCATGGAGCACAACCTGGGCCTGACCTGCGACCCGATCGGCGGGCTGGTGCAGATCCCCTGCATCGAGCGCAACGCGATGGGCGCGGTCAAGGCGATCAACGCCTCGCGCATGGCCATGCGCGGCGACGGCAAGCACAAGGTCTCGCTGGACAAGGTGATCCGCACCATGCGCGATACCGGCCGCGACATGCGCGACAAATACAAGGAAACCAGCCGCGGCGGCTTGGCGGTGAACGTCATCGAGTGCTGACTCGGCCGGCGCGTCGCCTGCCGGTGGCCGCCTTCACGCCAATGCCTGGACGCGTCGTCACACCAAAGGCGTGACAGACGGCCTCCAATCGGCGACAAAGACCACTGCAGCAGCCGGGGGGGCCGGCAGTTGGCGAAGCGGCGCACACCCTCCGGCTACAGCCGGGAGGCGCCGAGCCGCTAACCGTTGCAGGGGAGAGCGGCGCAATGGCAGGCCACACAGCGCGTGGATCGCAGGCGGATCGTCACCGGGCCAGACCGTGGGCTCGCGTCTGGCTGTGCGCGCTGGCACTGCTGCTGTCGCAGCGCGCATTGGCGCTGGAGCCGGACAAGCGGTTCCAGGATTACGTGCGCAACAACTGGTCGGTCGAGCAGGGCTTGCCCCAGCTCAGCGTCACCGCCCTGGCCCAGGACAGCACCGGCTATCTGTGGATGGGGACCCAGGCCGGGTTGGCACGCTTCGACGGTAGCCGCTTCACCAGCTTCGACGGACGCGCCTGGCCGGGACTGGGCAGCGGCGACATCCGTGCATTGCTACCGGGCGAGGATGGCGATCTTTGGGTGGGCACGGCCCAGGGGCTGGCGATGTACAGCCGGGGCGATTTCCGCCATTACGACCCGCTGCCGGCGGTGAGTGGCCCGTTCGAGGTCGCCGCGCTGGACAGCGACATGCTCGACCGCGTGCTGGTGGCCTCCAGCCAGGGCGTCTTCGTGGTCGAGCAGGACCACCTGGTCCGCGTCCCCCGGCTGGAAGCGGCGGCCACCGCATTGCTGCAGCACGGCCCGACGTTATGGGTTGGCGGCGTGGGCGAGGTGCGCCAGCGCTATGCCAATGGCAGCGTGCACATCCTGCCCCTGCCCGAAGAGGCCAGTGCCGCTTCGGTCCACGTGCTGATCCATGCGCAGGGCCGGCTGTGGGCAGGGACGAGTGTGGGGCTGTTCTTCCTGCAGGACGCGCGCTGGCAGCGCTACACGGACGACCCCCTGCTACGGCGCGCGCCGATCGAGGCGATGCTGCTCGACCACGACGACAACCTGTGGGTCGCCGCCGCCGACCACCTGCTGCGCCTGCGCGATGCCCGGGTCACGGAGCGGATCGACGGCACGCCCCAATTGGCCGCCCGTACCCTGCTGGAGGACCGCGAGCACAACCTGTGGCTGGGCACCTTGATTTCCGGAGTGACCCGGGTCTGGAACGGGGCCACGCGCCGCTATTCCACCCGCGATGGCCTCACCGACCCGCTGCTGTGGGCACTGGGCCGGGGCCACGACGGGCAGATCTGGGTCGGGACCAACGATGGGGTCTCGATCTTCGACCATGGCCGCTTTCAGACGGTCGTGAGCGGGCGCCAGCTGCCGCACCCGGCCGCGTACTCGCTGCTGGTGGAACCGCGCGAGGCCTGGATCGGGACGCGCTCGGGCGTGGCGGTGCTGCGCGACGGCCGGGTCCAGCACTCGCCGCTGCTTGCGCCGATGGACGGAGCGCAGATCAACGGCATGGTGCGAGACCTGCGCGGTTGGCTCTGGTTCGCCACCTCCAACGGCCTGTTTCGCCTGCGCGACGGCGTGCTGACCCGCTATGGCGTCGAACAGGGCCTGGCCGATCCACGCGTGCGCGTGCTGCGCATCACCCGCGACGGACGCCTGCTGGTGGGCAGCTACAGTGGCCTGTATGCCTGGCAAGACGAACGCCTGCAGCCGCTGGGACTGGGCCAGGGGCTTGCACCCGACCTGCATGTCACCGCCATTCACGAGCTCGACGATGGCCGTCTGCTGCTCGGCAACCTCTCGCGCGAAACGCTGCTGCTGTTCGACGGCAAGCGATGGGTCGAACTGGACCAGCGTCGCGGCATCCCGGCCAATCCCATCTTCGCCATGGCCATCGATGCCCACGGCCAGCTCTGGGTGGGTGGCCTACGCGGGGTGTATCGCCTGCCGCTGGCCGACCTGGCGCAAGCCGCCGATTCCCACGGCACGCGGCTGCACGTCCAGCAGATGCTCAACGAGCGTGGCGACCGCCACGGCGGGCAGAAGGGGGATTGCTGCAACGGCGCGGGCAACGGCCGCGGCTTTCTCCAGGACGGCGCCTTCTGGCTCCCCACGCGCGATGGCCTGGTGGCGCTGGACACCGAATCGGACCACGGCAACCCCGTCCCCCCCACCCCACGCGTGGAACGCGTCCAGATCCAGGGCCAGTGGCGCGACGTGGAAGCCGGCGGAAGCTGGACGCTGCCGGCCCAGGCGCGCGACCTGCGCTTCGAATTCACCGCGCTGAGTTTCCAGGCGCCGGAGCACACCGACATCCGCTACCGCCTGCGCGGCTACGACGCGCGGTGGATGAGCCTGGAAAACATCGACCAACGCAGCGTCAACTACACAAACCTGCCGCCGGGCCATTACACCTTCGAGGTGCTGGGAGTGAACAACACCGGCGTGGAGAGCCCGGAGCCGGCGCGGCTCGCCTTCCGCATCCGTCCGTACTTCTACGAGCAGTGGTGGTTCCGCCTGGCGGCGGCCCTGGCGATCCTCTCGGTCCTGCTGCTGGTCTATGGCTGGCTGTCGCGCCGCCACGCACGCCAGCGCGCCGCGCTGGAGCTGTTGGTGCAGGCGCGCACGCGCGACCTGCGCGATGCCAATGCGCGGCTCGAGGCGCTGAGCGTCACCGATCCGCTGACCGGACTGCACAACCGGCGTTACCTGGGGCGCCAGATTCCGCTGGACCTGGCGTTCTACGCGCGCAACGTCGGCATGGACGTCCAGCACGATGCGGTGTTCTTCGGGCTGCTGGACGTGGATCACTTCAAGCAGGTCAACGACGTCCACGGGCACGAGGCTGGCGACCGGGTTCTGCAGCAGTTGGCCCAGTGCCTGCGCGATCTGACCCGCAAGGGCGACTATGTGGTGCGCTGGGGTGGGGAGGAGTTCCTGCTGGTGTTCCGGCCGATGCCGCGCGCGCAGTTGGCCACGCTGGGCCAGCGCGTGTGCCAGGCCATCGCCGGGCATCGCTTCGACATCGGCGGCGGCGGGGCGCTGCCCATCACCGTCTCGCTGGGCCTGATGGAATACCCCCCCTTCCCGAACGCGCCGGAGTTGCTGGGCTGGGAGCAGATGGTCGCCCTGGCGGACCGCGCGCTGTACGAAGTCAAGCGCAATGGCCGAAATGGATGGGCCGCCTACCGCGCAGCGCCGCAGGCCACCGTCCCGGCGAACGCGCGCGACGGGCAGGTCGACGCTTTGCTCGACGGCGGCCAGTTGCAGTTGGTCGGCTCCATCGTGCCCACGGACTAAACCGCCTGGCGGCGCAGCGCGAGCTGCGCCACAACGCGGGCGAAATCCACAACGTCCCTCGACACACCCCACGACGCGCAGCCCCCCCCCAAAGGGCGGCCTCTGCGCGCGCAGCCTGGCGATAGCGACCCGTCGGGTGACAGGGCGCCACGGCGCATGACCGGCAAGTGCCCTGAACGGCGCCGGGCGCGCGGATGGGTGCGCCTGGCATCGATGATGATGGATACGTGACCGGCTACGGACGTCGGGCCTCTTATCCTGTCGGCCCGCCCCCACGGACCCGCACGATGCGCAATATGCTCCTGGCCCTCGCCCTGGCCACCGCGTCCCTGCCCACACTGGCCCAGCAGCAACCGGTGTATGGCGCGCGCCTGGAAGGCTTCGACTACCCCTATCCGATCAAATTGTTCAAGTTCCAGGCCCAGCGGCAGCCGCTGGAGATGGCCTACATGGACATCGCCCCGACCGGCCCGGCCAATGGCCGCACCGCGGTGCTGCTGCACGGCAAGAACTTCTGCGCGGCCACATGGGAGCCGAACATCGGCGCGCTGAGCCAGGCCGGCTATCGGGTGATCGCGGTGGACCAGGTCGGCTTCTGCAAGTCGTCCAAGCCACGCCACTACCAGTTCTCGCTGTCGGGTCTGGCCGACAACACCCACGCCTTGCTGGAAAGCCTGGGCATCGACCGCGCCGTGGTGATCGGGCATTCGATGGGCGGCATGCTGGCCATTCGCTATGCGCTGATGTTCCCGCGGGACGTCAGCCACCTGGCCCTGGTCGATCCGATCGGCCTGGAGGACTGGAAGGCCGTCGGCGTGCCCTACCAAAGCGTGGACCAGTGGTATGCCGGCACCCTCAAGACCGATTACGAAAGCACCAAGAAGTACCAGATGGACGTGTATTACGCGGGCACCTGGACGCCGGCATACGAGCGCTGGGCCCGCATGCAGGCCGGGATGTACGCCGGCGACGGCAAGGACATCAATGCCTGGGACCAGGCCCTGACCTACGACATGGTCTACAACCAGCCCGTCGTCTATGAGCTGTCGGACATCGAGGTGCCCACCACGCTGTTCATCGGGCTGAAGGACCGCACCGCGGTCGGCAAGGGCAAGGCGCCGCCGGAGATCCGCGCCACCCTGGGCAACTATCCGGTCCTGGGTAAGCGCGCCGCCGGGGCGATCCCGGGGGCGACCCTGGTGGAATTCGCCGACCTGGGCCATTCGCCGCAGGTGGCCGACCCGGCGCGCTTCAATGCCGCGTTGCTCAAGGCGCTGGGACAGCCATGATCGGCATGGCCTGTCCCTCGTTGCCCACGCGTTGATAGACACGCATCTGCGCGCAGGGACGACGAGAATGCAGATCCTAAGACTTCGTCACATTTTCCCGCCAGAAGCTGGCACGCACCGTGCGGCAGGGGTTGGCATGCGACAGCGCCAACACCAGGGGAAACAGGCCATGCAAGCCGACGTCGTCACCGCAAACTGCTTCTGTTGTGACCAAAAACTGTACTTCCGGCCAGATTCTGACCATGGCCATGTGATCGAACGCTACGGCGTGCTGGTCTGCACGCCCTGTTACGAGCGCAACGCCGATGGATGGCACAGCGCGCTGGAAGAGCGCCTGCTGGGCCAGCTGCGCCACAGCCGGGTCAAGCTGCCGCAGCGCAATGCCCAAGGCCTGTTGCCGCGCGACTGACTGCGCCGCTGCCTCTACGCGGTGACGTCCTTGGACATAGTCGGACCGCGCCTGCCGTGACGCCCACGCCTTGACGGCGGGCCGGCATGGAGACCGATTGAAGTCCTTCCGGCCGCCTTGGCCGCATAGTCCCGCAAGGATCCGCTGGCCTCGCCCACTGTGCTTCCCGGGCGCTTGTCGAATCGGCCGCCACCGTCCTGGCGTTCTGCGTAACTCAGCTGCCGACGGTGGCCGAATTGCTGGGCCGGGACACGTTGCCGCCGCTTCTCGAGCATCAAATCGAAATCACCGCGCAGGCATGCCCGGCGCAATGCGACGCATTGGGGCAGGTCGTGCCAGGTCGCCCAGATGACGGCCCACCGGCGTCCCTGCCGCCGGCGCGGTGCAACTCCCCGCGATCTAGGAGCCGCGCGTTGCCTCAGGCTGCGCGAGCGCGAGCGCGCGCGAGCGGCAGCAGCGTCAGCACGTCGTCCAGCAGCGCCGCGGCAGTGACCTCGGCGCCGGCGCCCGGGCCCTGGATCAGCAGCGGCTGCTGCGCGTAGCGATCGCTATGGATCGCCACGCGGTTGTCGCTGCCCGCCCCGCCACACAAGGCGTGGCCCGCCGGCAAAGCCTGCAGCGACACGCTCGCGCCGCGCGCATCGAAGCGCCCGACGAAGCGCAGCTGGGCATCGCGTGCCTGGGCCTGGACCAGATGCGCCTGCAGCGGCGCATCCAATGTGTCCAGCAGCGCATCGACCTGTGCGCCGGAGGCGTTGGCCAGGACCGGTGGGACCAGCGATTCGACCCGCACCTCGCTGGCCTGCAGCGGCAGGCCAGCGGCGCGCGCCAGGATCAACAGCTTGCGACGCACGTCCTCGCCGGACAGGTCGATGCGCGGATCCGGCTCGGTGAAGCCAGCCTCGCGCGCCTGACGCACGCAGGCCGAGAACGGCACGCTGCCGTCGAAGGTGTGGAACAGAAAGGCCAACGAGCCCGACAGCACGCCTTCGACCGAGGTGATCGCATCGCCGCCGTCGACCAGCGCACGCAGGCTGCGCAGCAGCGGCAGACCGGCGCCGACGGTGGCGCTGTCGCCGTAGACCGCCGCGCCAGCGCGCGCGGCCTCGGTGATCGCCCGTGCGCGGGTGAGGTCCGCGCCCCGGCCCAGCTTGTTGGCCGTCACCACGTGCACGCCGCGGGCCAGCCATTCGGCGTGGCGCAGGGCGATGGCGTCGCTGGCGGTGGCGTCGATGACGATGTCGCCGGCGTCCAGCGCGTCGGCTTCGGCCCACGGCGGCACGATGCGCGTATTGGCCGGCGCGGTACGCAACTGCGTCAGCCCAGCATGCAGATCCGCCTCGCCGTCGATGACGGCGCGTGAGTTGGCGATCCACGCGAACGCCGGCAACGGCGTGCCGCGCGCCAGCAGGCGCTGGTAGCGGGCCACCAGTGCGCCGCCGACCACGCCGGTGCCCAGCAGGGCCAGGCGTGGCGCACGCTGGGTTCCGAGCCGGACGACCGCGCTCATGCGTCGGCCAGTTTCCGTGCGCCCTGGGCGGCGGCCACGGCCTGGGCGCGGGCCAGTCCGGCCTGCAGGTCGGCCACCAAGTCCTCGGACAGTTCAATCCCCACCGACAGCCGCAGCAGGCCGTCGGAGATGCCAGCCTTGGCCCGTGCCTCCGGGGTCATCGCCGCGTGGGTCATCGTGGCAGGATGCGCGACCAAGCTCTCCACGCCGCCCAGCGACTCGGCCAGGGTGAAGTAGCGCAGGCCGTCGACGAAGGCGCGTACGGCGGCTTCACCGCCGTCCAGCTCGAAGGAGATCATCGCGCCGAAGCCCTTCTGCTGGCGCGCGGCGACCGCATGGCCCGGGTGCGAGGCCAGCCCTGGGTAGTAGACCTGGGTGACCGCGGCATGGCCGTCGAGCGCCTCGACAATGGCCTGGGCGTTTTCCTGGTGCACGCGCAGGCGCGCGTCCAGGGTGCGCAAACCGCGCAAGGTCAGGAAAGCGTCGAACGGCGAGCCGGTCAGGCCCAGCGCGTTGGCCCACCACACCAATTGCTGGTGCAGCTCGGCATCGCGCGCGATCACCGCACCGCCGACCACGTCGCTGTGTCCGTTGACGTACTTGGTGGTCGAATGCAGGACCAGGTCGGCGCCGAACTCGATCGGCCGCTGCAGCGCCGGCGACAGGAAGGTGTTGTCCACGACCACCTTGGCGCCGGCCTTGTGCGCCGCCTCAATCACAAAGCGCAGGTCGGTGATGCGCAGCAGCGGGTTGGACGGGGTCTCGATCAGCACCAGCCGGGGCGACTGCGCCAGCGCCTCGCCCAGCGAGACCGGGTTGGTCAGGTCGGCAGTGATCAGTTCGAAGTGGCCCTTGGTCGCCAGCGCGTTGAACAGGCGCCAGCTGCCGCCGTACGCATCGTGCGGCACCACCAGCTTGTCGCCCGGCTGCAGCAGCGCGTTGAGCACCAGGTTGATCGCGCCCATGCCGGTGGCGGTGATCACCCCGCCCGCGCCGCCTTCCAGTTCGGCCAGCGCCTCGCCCAGCAGGTCGCGCGTGGGATTGCCGCTGCGGGTGTAATCGTACTGGCGCTTGTTGCCGAAGCCGTCGAAGGAGAAATTGGACGACAGCACGATCGGCGGGGTCACCGCACCGTAGGCGGTGTCGCGGTCGATCCCCGCGCGCACGGCGGCGGTGGCGGCGCTGCAGGGAATGGCATTGTCGGCGGAATGGCTCATGGGGTGTCTCCGGTGGGGCGCAGGGCGGTGGCGAGGATCGCGTCGATGCGGTCGGTTTCTTTCAGGAAGGCGTCGTGGCCATAGGGCGAGCGCAGCACGCGCAAGTGGCCGTTGGGGCCCAGGCCTTCGACCAGGGTGACCAGGTCGGCCAGCGGCACCAGGCGGTCGCCTTCGACGGCGACCACGGTGGTGGGCACGGCGATGGTGGCCGGGTCGATGCGGTGCAGGTCGATGGATTCGGACAGGCGCAGGAAGGCGTTGACCGGGGTGCGCGCGACGTATTGCGCACCGGCGGCATCCAGGTAGTCCTCGGCGGCCACGCGCACGCGGCCGTTGATGACCTCCGGCGCGGCGTCGAAGCGCTCGCCGAATTCTTCCGGGGTGCGGTAGCTGAGCATGGCGAACTGGCGCGCCAGCGACAGGCCCTGCTGGTCGGCGCACTGCATCTGGCCGAGCGCCACGGCATGACGCTGCAGCGCGCGCCAGGCCGAGGCGAACGGATGCGGCCGGTGGGCACCGCTGACGGCCACCAGGCGCTCGACCCGCCGCGGATGCCGCGCGGCCAGGTGCTGGCCGACCAGCGCGCCGTAGGAATAACCGACGAAGGCGCGCAGCGCCGGGATCTCCAGCGCATCGAGCAGGGTGGCGATGGCGTCGGCCTGGTCGGCCGGGTCGATCGGCGCGTCAAGCTGGCCGTCGGCGCCAAGGAAATCGAAGGACAGGATGCGCACGCGCGCCGGATCCAGCGTGCGCCCGGTACGGACCAGGTCGTTGGCCCAGCCGTTTTCGGGGAACTGCGCGCTGGCCGCGACATGGCGGTGCGCGGAGATACCACCGGCCACGAACACCACCGGCGCCTCGGCCGGGCCCTGCAGTTCGTAGCGCAGGGTCAGCGTGCGTGCGCCGGCATGGCGCATGGCCAGGGCCACCGACAGCTCGCCGCGGATCGCGGGCGCAGCGGCGGCCGGCGTACAGCACACGTCGGCTTCGGTGGTTTCGTTGGAATGGGCGGCGACTGTGTTCACGAGGCTCATGGCGGATCCGGGAGGAACGGCCATCGAGCTTTCGCGGGGAAGCTCGCGTTCGTCGTGCGAGGGACGGAAGACACCACCGCCTCTGCACCGTACGAACCATCTTTCGGTCTAAACGCAAAGGCGTCGCCGCAGGATTTGGCACCACCACGACACGCTGTTCTGCGTCGCTGGCTGCCCCGGCTTCAAAGGGCCTGTCCCTCTGCCGGTCTCGATGGTGGACGCAGGTTGCCAGCGCCGAATCCGGTTGTCAATCGCTTTATCAAGATGGAGCGATGGTTGCGCCTGCAACCGGACCGTCGGCGAACGGATGACGCATCCGGGCTCGGCACCGCATCATGGCGGGCATGAGCTCCTTTTCCCTGATCCGCGCTGCCTGCGTGGCACTCCTGCTTGGCGGCTGCGCCAGCCTCTCCCCGCCCCCTGCCCCGCCGTCCGCAGCGGCCACCACGCCCCAGGCGCGAGCGCCGCATCCCGATGCGGTGGTCAAGGAAGCCTGGATCTCCTCCGCTCACCCGGAGGACGAACTGGACTCCCTGGCGGTGTGGCCCACCGAGCAGGGCGGCGCCTGGGTGATCGCCACGGCCAAGTCCGGCAACCAACTGCTGGTCTTCGACGCCGATACCGGGCAGCGCCTGCGCACCGTGGGCGGTCCGGGGGACGGTCCCGGTCAGTTCGGCCGCCCCAACGGGATCGCGGTCTGGGGCGACACCTTGTTCGTGGTCGAGCGTGACAACCATCGGGTGCAGGCGTTGTCCCTGCCCGACTTCACCCCGTTGGGATTCGTCGGGGCCGAGACGCTCAAGGTGCCCTACGGCATCTGGGTGCAGGAGACCGCCCCGGACACGCTCGAGCTGCTGGTCACCGACAGCTTCATGGCCGACTTCCGCGCCGGCCTACTGCCGCCGCGTGCGCAGATGGACCAGCGCGTGCGGCGCTACACGGTGAGCCTGCCGCCGGAGGGCGGATTGAGTGCGGTGGAGACGGGCAGCTTCGGCGATACCGGGGATGCCGGCATGCTGCACATGGTCGAGTCCATTGCCGGCGACCCGGCCCACGAGCGCCTGCTGATCGCCGAGGAGGACCGCCGCGTCGGTTCGACCCTGCGCGAGTACACGATGGACGGGCGCTACGCCGGGCGCAGCCTGCCGGTGTTCGACGCCGACGCCGAGGGGGTGGCGCTGTGGGACTGCGATGTGGACAGCGGCTGGTGGGTGGCGACCGACCAGACCCGTCCGACCCTGTTCCGGGTGTACGACCGCGCAAGTCTGGCGCCCGTGGGCACCTTCTCCGGTCAGGTCGCGGCCGACACCGACGGCGTGGCCCTGTATGTGGCCGGCACACCGCGCTTTCCCGATGGGGCGCTGTTCGTCCAGCACGACAACCGCGCGCTGGCCGCCTTCGACCTGCGCGATATCGCCGCGGCCCTGCACCTGCATGGCGCCTGCCTGCCGTGAGGTCAGGGATGGCGGGGGCGTGGGTCGTACTCGCCCTGGCCCTGCTGTCGCTCCCGACGTGCGCGCTTGCGCAAACCCTGCCCGCCCAGGCCTCCACGCCCGCCACTTCCGCCCAGGCCGCGCCCCTGGTCCGGTTACGCCTGGTCAAGACGCCAACTCGCTACCAAGCCTGGGTGGATAACGCACTGCCCGGCCCGGTGCAGGTGGAACTCTCGCTGCCGCGTGGACGCGGGATCATCGCCTCGCCGGCGCTGCCGACCCGCGTCCTGCTGCCCGCCCGTGGCAGCCGGCTGGTCGCCAGCCTGATCCTCACCGCCCCTGCGGACGCCGCCGACTTCGGGCTGGCGCTGGACGCGGTACCTGGCGACCCGCATGTCCAACCGCTGGACGTGAGCTATCGGCTGCCCTTCGACGCACCGGCCCGGGTCGACCAGGGGCCCGGCGGCCACTTCAGTCATAACGATGCGCAGAACTTCGATGCCATCGACTTCGCCCTGCCCGAGGGCACGCCGATCCTGGCGGCGCGCGAGGGCATCGTGCTCCAGGTCGAAGGCGATCATCGGCAGGTCGGCCTGGGACGCGAGGCCGGCGCGGGCAAGAGCAACTTCGTCCGCGTCCTGCATGCTGACGGGACCATGGCGCTCTACGCACATCTCAAGCCCCAAGGCGTGCTGGTCCGGGTGGGACAGTCGGTCACGGCCGGCCAGCGCATCGGGCTATCGGGCAATACCGGCTTTTCCAGCGGGCCGCACCTGCACTTCGTCGTCCAGGTCAACGCCGGCATGCGACTGGTCTCCATCCCCATCACCCTGGCCGGTCCGCTTGGCGAACTGCGCTTCGCGCACTGATCCGTGGTCCTGTCTCTCCAGGCGGCCCGAGCGCCGTTTAAGGAGCGTTGACGCCCTCATTAGTACATAAGTGTATTATTAGGACGTGAATCAATTCGACCTCCAGCACAGCCGTTTCGCCTCCACGGCCGAGCGTCTCGAAGCGACCGATCGGCGCCATCCCGGGTTTCCCAAGGAAGCCGCCGCTGTCGTGCGCATGATCAAGCTCATCCACAAGCTCACCGTCGATCACGGCAACGACACGCTGCGCGCGCACGGGCTGAGCTACCCGGAATACAACGTGCTGATGATGATCGACAGCAGTCCGGATGGTGCCCTGAGCCCTTCCCTGATCGGCGAGGCGGCCGGGGAGAAGTCGGCCAATGTCACCCGCCTGACCCAGCAACTGGTCGACAAGGGCCTGATCCAGCGCCAACCCAGTCCGCAAGATCGACGCAGCACCTTGCTATGCCTGACACAGGCCGGCCACGCATCGATCGCCGCGTTCCTGCCGGATATCTGGGCCGTGCTGAAGGGCTATGTGCGCGACCTGGACCGCACCGAGCAGGCCGCCCTGCGGCACCTGCTGACCAAACTGCTGCACGGCGTGGAACAGACCTTGTGAGCGCGACGCCCGCCAGCGCCGCGCCGGCGCCCCGACCGTCCTGGCGCGCGCAGGTCCGCGAGGCACTGCGCGGCGAGGGCGCGGCTTGGCTGTTCGTGTTCAAGGTGCTGCTGTCGATGTACCTGGCCTGCGGGATCGCCATGCGCATGGGATTCTCCTCGCCGTCCACGGCCATGATCACCGTGATCGTGGTGATGAACCGGCAGAGCGGCATGGTCCTGGCCAAGGCCTTCTACCGCACCCTGGGCACCATCGTGGGCAGCATCGTGGCGGTGGCCATCGCCGCGCTGTTCCCCCAGCAGCCGCTGCTGTTCCTGCTGGCGCTGTCGCTGTGGGTCGGGCTGTGCGCCGGCGGTGCGCTGATGTTCCGCAACTTCCGCTCGTATGGCTTCGTCCTGTCCGGCTATACGGTGGCGATCATCGCCCTGCCTGCGGTCAATGCGCCGACCGCGGTCTTCACCCTGGCCACCGCGCGCCTGACCGAAGTGTTGCTCGGCCTGCTGGTCAGCGCGGTGGTGTTCGACGTGGTGTTCCCCGTCCGCCTGCGCAACAGCCTGCGCACGGCTTCCAACGGCTTGATGAGCGCATTTCTGGACTTCGTGCGCGACGGCACCCGCGGGGCGCTGCCACGTGCGCAGATGGAACAGGCGCACCTGCGTTTCGTGCGCGAGTCGATGAGCCTGGAAGACCTGCGGGCGTCGGTGGTGTTCGAGGATCCGGAGGCGCGGGTGCGCAGCCGCCGCATGCGCCTGCTCAACCAGCGCTTCATGGCGGCCTCGACCCGGTTCCAGTCGCTGCATCACCTGATCAACCGCCTGCTGCGCGGCGACCCGGACGACATCGTGGCCGGCGCCCTGATGCAGCTCTACCGCCCGCTGGGCGACGCCCTGGCCGAGCGCGTCGCCGGCGATCATGCCGATGTCACCCAGCGCCTGGACCAGGTGCTCGACGCACAGCCCGCCCGCGCCGCTGGCCTGCGCACGGCCCTGCCCGCCGCGCGACTGGATGACTTCGACACCGGCGTCTCGCTGCTGCGACGGTTCACCGCCGAACTGCGCGACATGACCCATACCGCCGCGGCGCTGCAGCAGCCTGGCCTGCGCGGAAAACTGCACCGCGCCAGCGAGAAGGTGCGCTTCCGCTACGCCACCGATCCGGCGGCGGTCGCCGTGACGGTGGCGCGCAGCTTCCTGGTCTCGCTGCTGCTCGGCCTGGCCTGGATCCATAGCGGCTGGAGCAGTGGCGCCGGGGCGCTGGCCAATGTCATCGCCTTTACCGCGATCCTGGCCGCCGGCGCCAACCCCGCCGCCGCCGCGGTGCAGATCACCAAGGGCTTCAGCCTGGGCGTGCTCATGGCCGTCGTCTGCTTCACCCTGGTCCTGCCGCGCCTGGACAGCTTCCCGATGCTGGTGCTGGGGACCGCGCCGTTCCTGATGGTGGCGGTGTATCTGTCCACGCGCCCGCCGCTGTTCGGGCTGAGCCTGGGCACCTGCCTGGGCTTCATGGTCACGCTGGGGCTCGGCCTGTCACCAAGCCAGGACGTGGCCAGCCTGCTCAACAATGGCGTGGCCTTCCTGCTCGGCGCGATCCTGGCGATGCTCGCCTTCCAGCTGATCCCCTCGGTGGTCGGCACGCAGTGGCAGCGTCGGCGCCTGCTCACCGAACTGCGCCGCCAGGTGACCCTGGCCGCCCGCGCGCCGCTGGATGGATTGGCGCCACGTTTCGAGAGCGTCAGCCGCGACCTGTTCCTGCAGGTGATCACCTACACCCAGCCCGGAAGCCAGGAATCGCGCACTCTGCTGGCCTGGGCGCTGGCCGTGCACGAGACCGGCCGGACGCTGATCGAACTGCGCCACGACAGCCTGGATGCGGCCGTCCCTGCGGACATCGAGCGCGAGATCGACGCGGCCGTGGCGGCGATCGCGCGCCTGTACGAACACCTCGGCGCCGCCGATCACGACGCGGCCTCCCGGCATCTGGACGCCGCCCTGTCGCTAACCGCCATCGATGGCGCCGTCCCCGCCCGCCTGCAGCCGGTGCGCGAGCACCTGCACCTGTTGCGCAGCGCCCTGCGCGACGCCGATTCGGTCCTCTCCGGCGCGGCCGGCGCTCACCCTGATACCCCCTCGGAGCACGCCCATGCTGCCTCCTGAAATCTCCATCGGCGGGGTCTATGTGCCCGGCCTGCTGGTCCTGGCCGCCGGCCTGTTCGTCCTGTTCTGGCTGCTGGACGGATTGGCCGGTCGCGTCGGCCTGTATCGGCACGCCTGGCATCCGCCGCTGTTCCGCCTGGCCCTGTATGTCTGCGTCTTCGGCTTGCTCGGCCTGATGCTGTTGACCTAGCGCGGCCCGCCCCGGCCACCACCGCGCGCACGCGACATCGCCAGCGCCGCGCCGCCGACCGGATCGTGACCCGGCTTTCCTTTCCATCCCGAACCCACTCCCGCCCCCATGAATACACCCGCCCTGATCCGCACCGCCCTGACCGGCATCGTGGTCCTGGCCGCCGCCCTGATCGGCTACGCGCTTTGGAACCACTACATGTATTCGCCCTGGACCCGCGATGGCCGGGTCCGTGCCGAGATCGTGCGCGTCGCCCCGGACGTGTCCGGCCTCGTGGCCGAGGTCGATGTGCAGGACAACCAGCACGTCAAGGCTGGCCAGGTCCTGTTCCGCATCGATCCGCGCCGCTTCGAACTGGCCGTTGCCCAGGCCCGGGCCGATCTGGGCGCCGCGCAGGCCGCGGCGCGCGCCGCCGGCGCCAACATCTCCGCCGCCGCGGCCAGCACCACGGCCAGCCAGGCCGATTACCAGAAGTACGCGGCCCAAGCCCAGCGTCGCGAGGCCGCCGCCTCGGTGATCTCGGCCGAGGCCCGCGCCGATGCCGCCGCCACCGCACGTGCCGCGCAGGCCGCGGTGGAACAGGCCCGTGCCAACCGCAGTGCCGCCACCGCCTCGCAATCCAAGGCGTTGGCCGCGGTGGAACAGGCCCAGGCCGCGCTGGACCTGGCCCAACTCAACCTGGAGCGCGCCACCGTGCGTGCCGCCGCCGATGGCGACATCACCAACCTCAACGTGCGCGTGGGCGACTACGCCAGCGCGGGCGCCGCGCGCATGGCGCTGGTGCGCAGCGACACGATGTGGGTCTACGGCTACTTCGAGGAAACCAAGCTGCCGCACATCCGCGCCGGCGACGCCGCCGACATCCGCCTGATGAGCGGCGGCCGCGCGCTGCACGGCACCGTCGAAGGCATCGCCCGCGGCATCACCGACGCCGACAACCCGACCAGCAGCAGCGACCTGCTGGCTTCGGTCAGCCCGACCTTCAACTGGATCCGCCTGGCCCAGCGCGTGCCGGTGCGGGTGCGCATCGATCCAGCGAGCGTCCCCAAGGACATGGTGCTGGCCGCCGGCATGACCGCCTCGGTGACCGTGCATCCGGCTCAGCGCGACGCACGCTGAGGAGCTCGCCGGCGGAAGTCGCGATGGCGTTGAAGGACTTAACCGGCAAGGCCCCATCGCCGCCATGGCGGCTCTCACAAGGCCAGCCGCCTGCAGCGGATGTCCCACAAAAAAAGCCCCGCGCGTGCGGGGCTTTTTTAACGTCGAAGGCGTGGATCAGCCCTTCGGGTAGTCGCGCACGTCCGAACCGGTGTAGATCTGGCGCGGACGGCCGATGCGGGCTTCCGGATCGACCTGCTGTTCCAGCCAGTGCGACACCCAGCCCGGCGTGCGGCCGATGGCGAACATCACGGTGAACATCTCGGTCGGGATCTTCAGCGCCTTGTAGATGATGCCGCTGTAGAAATCGACGTTGGGGTAGAGCTTGCGCTCGACGAAGTACTCGTCCTGCAACGCGACTTCTTCCAGCTTCATCGCCACGTCCAGCATCGGATCGTTGACGCCCAGCTCGCCCAGCACCTTGTGGGTCATCTCGCGGATGATCTTGGCGCGCGGATCGAAGTTCTTGTACACGCGATGGCCAAAGCCCATCAGGCGGAACGGGTCGTTCTTGTCCTTGGCGCGCTTGACGGCGTTCTCGACGTTGTCGGCGGTGCCGATCTCGGCGAGCATCTTCAGCACCGCCTCGTTGGCGCCGCCGTGAGCCGGGCCCCACAGGGCGGTGATGCCCGCGGCCACCGAGGCGTACGGGTTGGCGCCGGTGGAGCCGACCAGACGCACGGTCGAGGTCGAGGCGTTCTGCTCGTGGTCGGCGTGCAGGATGAACAGCAGGTCCATGGCCTTGGCCACCACCGGGCTGAGCTCCAGCTCTTCGCTGGGCACCTCGAACATCATGTGCAGGAAGCGCTCGACGTAGCCCAGGCTGTTGCGCGGGTAACGGATCGGCTGGCCGTTGGTGTAGCGGAATGCGGCGGCCGCCAGAGTCGGCATCTTGGCGATCAGGCGGATCGCCGCCAGGCGGCGCTGCTCGGGATCGTTGAGGTCCAGGGTGTCGTGGTAGAACGCCGACAGCGAAGCGACCGAGGCGGCGAGCATGGCCATCGGGTGCGCGTCGTGGCGGAAGCCCTGCAGGAAGCTCTTGAGCGACTCGTGCATCATCGTGTGATGCGTCACCTCGTCCTCGAACTGGGACAGCTCGGTCTTGGACGGCAGCTCGCCGTTCATCAGCAGGTAGGAGACCTCGGTGAAGCTCGAGTTCGCGGCCAACTGGTCGATCGGGTAACCGCGGTACAGCAGCACGCCCTTGTCGCCATCGATGTAGGTGATGGCGGACTTGCAGCTGGCAGTGGCGCCAAAGCCGGGATCGTAGGTGAAAAGACCGGTTTCCTTGGTCAGCTTGGACACATCGACACAGTCGTTGCCAAGCGTGGGTTTCAGTACAGGCAGGGCCACCGGCTTGTCGCCGGCGGTCAGCGTGACCTGGTCAAGATCGGACACAGTGCACTCCTTCACGTGGGGACGCCAAAGCCTGCCGGCCATGGCGCGTAGACAGGATCCGCAGCTGAAACGCGCGCTACGGAGTCCGAGGATTATCGCATACGCCTCCGGATCGATGCCGGTTTTGAATGGATCACGTCACAGTCCTATGCCCCACCCAGTGGTGCAGGCACAAGAAAACGGCCGCGTCCCCTGCGGGACGCGGCCGTCTTTTGTGCGAACAGCGAGGCGTTCGATCAGCGCGCGTAGCGCTTCTGGAACTTGTCGATGCGTCCGCCGGTGTCCATGACCTTGTGCTTGCCCGTGTAGAACGGATGCGAAGCCGAGGACACTTCAACCTTGACCAGCGGGTATTCGTTGCCGTCTTCCCACTTGACCGTTTCCTTGCTGGCCAAGGTGGAACGGGTCAGGATCTTGAAGTCGGAGGTGACATCGTGGAAGACGACGTCGCGGTACTGCGGATGGATGTCGGCCTTCATGGGCTTACCACCAGGATGTCGAAAAGGTGAGCCGCGCATTGTAGCGGCCCGCTCAGGCGCCTGCAACTCCCGGCAGGACACCTCCGCCGGGACCGCAGGCGAGCCGCCCTAGCCTGCCGCCAGCGCTGCCTTTACCAGGTCCTCGAACCGGGACTGGTCGTAGCGCAGCAGGAGCCGGGCGTTGTCCGGGCGGCCGGTCTGCCGGTTCCAGTCGGTGATCGTGGCGCCCCGGGTCAGGGTGCCGACCAGCTCCACGCCCAGCGGACGCTCGGCCAGTTCGGTGGCGCCGTCCGGATGCAGGGCGAAGGCCATCGCCAGGGCGTCGGCGCTATGCCAGCGATCCCCGCGCCGATCGGCCGACCACAGCCGGGTCTGGCGCGAAATCTGGTCGTAGAACGCCGCCCGCGGCGAAGGCGCCCGCAGCCACTGCTCCACTTGGGCATGGGGCAGGCCGTGGGCCAGGGTGGCCTCCCAGTCGGCCACGTCGATACGCTCGAAGGCCTGGAACACCAGGTGCGCCGCTTCCGGATCGAAGGCCACGTTGAACTCGGCCGCCGGGGTCAGGTTGCCGTGCGCCGACACCGCCCCGCCCATCACCACCAGCCGCTTGATGCGCTGGGGCAGCGTGGGATCCAGCTTGAGTGCCACGGCCAGGTTGGTCAGCGGCCCCAGCGTCACCAGCAGCAGCTCGCCCGCGTACTGGTGGGACAGGCGCAGGATCGCCAGTGCGGCGTGTTCGGCCTGGACGCCGTGCGCGGCCGGGGTATAGCCGACATCACCAAAGCCATCGTTGCCGTGGACATCGGCCGCGTCGGGCGAGGGATGCAGCAGCGGCCCAGGGCAACCGGCATGGACCGGCACATCGCTGCGGCCGGCCACTTCACAGAGCTTGAGCGCATTGCGCACGGTGTGGTCCAGGCCGACGTTGCCCGCGGCGATGGTCAGGCCCACCACCTCGTGCGCGGTGTCGTTGAAGGCCATCAGCAGGGCGAGCGCGTCGTCCACGCCCGGGTCGGTATCGATCAGCAAAGGGGTCTTTTCAGTCATTCCCCATTATGGACCGCGCCCGGTGAGGCCCGTCCAGCCGCCGTCGTACTGGATGCAACGCAAAAAGAAGGCTGCCATCCAAGGCAGCCTGTCGGAGAGAGGCGAACGAATGGCCAACCCTCGGTGGCGTGCCGCCTACGGGTGACAACGCGCACGCCCGCCGCGGGCGGCCATGGCTCACGCACTGGCATAACGGGCCGCGCCCCCGATCCAGCGCGCGGTGATGCGCTCGGCCAGCGCCGGCGCGTGTTGGAGCAAGTGGTCGGCCAGCGCGTGCACCTGTGGCAACAGGCCGGCATCGCGCGCCAGGTCGGCCACGCGGAAGGCGGCCAGACCGGTCTGACGCGTGCCGAGCAGTTCGCCGGGGCCGCGCAGCTCCAGGTCCTTTTCGGCGATGACGAAGCCGTCGCTGGTCTGGCGCAGGGTGTCCAGGCGTTCGCGGGCCATCTGCGACAGCGGCCCCTGGTAGAGCAGCACGCACGAGGACGCCGCCGCGCCGCGCCCCACCCGGCCGCGCAGCTGGTGCAGCTGCGACAGGCCCAGGCGCTCGGCATTCTCGATCACCATCAGCGACGCGTTGGGCACATCCACGCCCACTTCGATCACGGTGGTGGCGACTAACAGGTCGGCCTCGCCCTGCTTGAACGCACGCATCACGGCCTGCTTCTCGGCCAGCTTCATGCGCCCATGGACCAGGGCCACGCGCACGCCGGGCAAGGCGGCGGTGAGCTGCTCGAAGGTGGTCTGCGCGGCCTGCGCTTCGACCCGGTTGGCCGGCCCGCCTCGCGACGGGGCCTTCGGATCCTCCTCGGCCTCCTCGATCAGGGTGCAGACCCAATAGACCTGCCGTCGCTCGGCGCAGGCCACGCGGATGCGTTCGATCAGCTCGGGGCGGCGCTCGGCGCTGAGGGCGATGGTCTGCACCGGCGTGCGGCCGGGCGGGAGTTCGTCGATGGCCGAGACGTCCAGGTCCGCGTAGGCGGCCATCGCCAGGGTGCGCGGAATCGGCGTGGCGGTCATGACCAGCTGGTGCGGCACGCGGCTCACCCCATCACCCGCGCGTGCGCCCTTGTCCCGCAGCGCCAGGCGCTGGTGCACGCCGAAGCGATGCTGCTCATCGACGATGGCCAGCGCCAGATCGTGGAACGCCACCGCGTCCTGCATCAGCGCGTGCGTGCCGACCACGACTTGGGCCGTGCCATCGGCGACCTCCTCCAACACCTTGGCGCGCGCCTTGCCGGTGACCTTGCCCGCCAGCCAGGCCACGCGCACGCCGAGCGGTTCCAGCCAGCCGCGCAGGTTGGCCAGATGTTGCTCGGCCAGCAGTTCGGTCGGCGCGGCCAGGGCGACCTGGCGTCCCGCCTCCACCGCCAGCATCGCCGCCAGCGCGGCCACGACGGTCTTGCCACTGCCCACGTCGCCCTGGACCAAGCGCATCATCGGCTGCGGCCGGGACAGGTCGGCCCGCAGCTGCGTGAAGACCCGCTCCTGCGCACCGGTGAGTTCAAACGGCAACGCCGCACGCAATCGCGCCACCAGGTCGCCCCGGCCTGAAAGCGCGTAGGCGCGGTGCTGCTGCAGGGCAATGCGCTGGCGACGCAGGCTCAGGTGATGGGCCAGCAATTCCTCCAGCGCCAGGCGTCGCTGCGCCGGATGGGTACAGGCCGACAGCGCGGCCACGTCGGCATCGCGCGCAGGCCGATGCATCGTCAGCAGCGCTTCGCGCAGGGACGGCAGCCGGCTGCCATCGGGCAGGCCGAGCAGGTGCTCGGGCAGCAGCTCCAGCGCGGCCTGGTCGGGCAGCCGGTCCAGCGCCTGGGTGATCAACTTGCGTAGCACCGCTGGGCCGACGCCCTCGATGGCCGGGTACACCGGCTCCAGCGTCTCGCTCAGCGGCGCCTCGCCTTCCACGCCGAGCAGCTTGTAGCTGGGATGGACGATCTCCAGCCCATGCTGCCCCGGTCGCGGCGTGCCATAGGCGCGCAAACGCGTCCCGACGGCGAACTGCGCCACCTGGGCCGCACGAAAATGGAAGAACCGCAGCACCAGCGTGCCACGCGACGCATCGCCGATGGCCACACGCAGCATCGGCCGATAGCGAAAGCCGCGCTCGACCGCTTCCACCACGCCCTCGACCTGCACGGCCACACCGGGCTGCAACCGCGCGATGGGCGTGAGTGACGTGCGGTCCTCGTAGCGCAGCGGCAGATGCAGCCACAGGTCCTGCAGGGTCAGCAGGCCGCGCGCGGCCAGCTTTTCGGCGACCTTCGGCCCGACGCCCGACAGGGCGGAAATGGGCTGGGCAAAGGTGGGTTCCGGACTGCGGACGACGACTGGCATCGCATTAGGATGCCGCCGGCCCGGAGGCATTGCCACCAGAACATCACGCGCGGCCGGGTGGGAAAACCCCGCCGCGCGCGTCGGGGCTTACGCGCCCAGCACCATCACCGCATCGACTTCGAACAGCGCGCCCTTGGGCAGGCCGGAGACCTCGATGGTCGAACGAGCCGGGAACGGCGCGCTGAAGTACTCCTGCATCACCGCATTGACCGCGGCGAACTGACCCAGGTCGGTCAGGTACAGGCCCAGGCGCACCATGTCGCCCAATGAGCCACCCGCGGCTTCGGCCACGGCCTTGAGGTTGTCGAAGGAACGCCGCGCCTGCGCGGTGATGTCGCCTTCGACCAGGTTGCCGGTCGCCGGATCCAACGGGATCTGGCCGGAGAAATACACGGTGTTGCCGGCGCGCACGGCCTGCGAGTACGGACCGATGGCGGCCGGAGCGTGGTCGGTATGGATGATCTGCTTGGACATGGGGACAGGCCTCGAGCCGTTGCGAAAGAGGCGCGCATTGTAGGCGCTGCCCACTCCAGGCTCATGACCACCCCCCGCCTCCATCCGCGCGGCTGGCGCGACTGGTTCAGGGCCGGCGCACGCCCAGGACGGTCTGCAGGCGGCGCAGGCGGCGCATCACTTCGGCCAGATGGCTGCGGTCGCGCACCTGGATGTTGAAGCGCAGGACCGCGGCATTGATGTCGCGCTCCAGGTATTCCACCCGCTCGATGTTGGACTGGCTCTGCGCCACCGCCGCGGCGACCTGGGCCAGCACGCCGGTGCGGTTTTCCACCTCGATCAGCAGGCTGGCGTCGTAGTCGCCCTTGACCTGCGAATCCCAGTCGATGGCCACCCAGCGGTCCGGCGACTTGCGGAACTCCACCACATTGGGGCAATCCAGACGATGCACCACGATGCCCTTGCCGGCGGTGTGGAAGCCCATGATCTCGTCGCCCGGGATCGGCTGGCAGCAGTTGGCGAAGCTGATCACGCCACGCTCGCCGCCGGTGATCAGGATCTTCTCCTGCGAATGCTTGGAGTGGCCGCCGCTGCGCAGTTCAGCGAAGGCCATCATCGCTTGCGCGGCCTGGGCCGGCATCCAGTTGCCCAGGGCCACGTCCTCGAGCAGGGCCTCCAGGCGCGGGTACTTGTGCTCGACCAGGAAGTTCTCCAGGCGCTGCGCCGGCAGGCGGTCCAGCGAACTGTCCAGGTCTTCCAGCGCGCGATCGAGCATGCGGTGGCCCAATTGCACCGCGTCCTCGTGGCCCAGCTGCTTGAGCTGGTGGCGGATGGCGGTACGCGCCTTGGAGGTCACCACGAACTCCAGCCACTGCGGCTTGGGCGCGGCCGACTTGGCGGTGATGATCTCCACGCTCTGCCCGCTGGTGAGCTTGGTGCGCAGCGGCACCAGCTTCTTGTCCACGCGCGAAGCGACGGCCTGGTTGCCCACGTCGGTATGCACGGCGTAGGCGAAATCCAGCGCGGTGGAGTTGCGCGGCAGAGAGAGGATCTTGCCCTTGGGCGTGAACAGGTAGACCTCGTCGGGGAACAGGTCGACCTTGACGTTGTCCAGGAACTCCAGCGAGGAGCCGGCCGAACGCTGGTTCTCGATCAGCTCGGAAATCCACGCATGGGCGCGGCTCTGGGCACTGTTGGGTACGGCGGTGCCGAACTTGTAGGTCCAGTGCGCGGCGATGCCGCGCTCGGCCACCAGGTCCATCTCCTCGGTGCGGATCTGCACCTCGATCGGCGAGCCGTACGGACCAAACAGCACCGTGTGCAGCGACTGGTAGCCATTGGCCTTGGGGATGGCGATGAAGTCGCGAAAGCGTCCGTCCAACGGCTTGAACTGCCCGTGTGCGGCCCCCAGCGCGTGATAGACGTCCGGCACGCTGGTCACGACCACGCGGAAGCCGAACACGTCCATCACCTGGTCGAAGCTTTTGCCTTCCGCGCGCATCTTCGTATAGATGCTCCAGGCGGTCTTGACCCGGCTGACCAGGCGGTGAGCGATGCCCTCGCGGGCCAGGCTCTGGGCGAGCTGGGTCTCGATCTGGGCCAGCGCTTCGCGGCGCATCACTGGCTGGCTGCGGATGTGCTTGCGGATGATGGCGTGGCGCCACGGATACATCGCCGCGAAGCTCAAGTCCTGCAGCTCGGACTTGACCAGGCTCATCCCTAAGCGCTGGGCGATGGGCGCGTAGATGTCCAGCGTCTCGCGCGCAATGCGCGCACGCGCCTCTGCGCTCTGCGCGCCCAGGGTGCGCATGTTGTGCAGGCGGTCGGCCAGCTTGATCATGATCACGCGCAGATCGCGCGACATGGCCAGCAGCATCTTGCGGAACGATTCGGCCGCCGCCTCCTTGCGGTCGCGGAACTTCAGCTTGTCCAGCTTGGTCACGCCATCGACCAGCTCGGCCACCGCCTCGCCAAACTCGGCCGCGATTTCCTCGCGGGTCAGCGGGGTGTCTTCGATAGTGTCGTGCAGGACCGCGGCGATCAGCGTCTCCACGTCCATGCCCAGCTCGGCCAGCACCTGGGCCACGGCCACCGGATGGGTGATATAAGGCTCGCCGGATTTGCGCGTCTGCCCGGCGTGCGCCACCGCACCCACCTCCCACGCCTTGCGCAGCAGCGGCAGCTGATCGGCAGGCAGGTAGCTGGCGGCCGCCTCGAAACGCTGCACGTATTCGGGTGCATCGTCCTGCGGCGAAGTGGGGAACAGCACGTGGCTGGCACTACCTGGATTCATCGGCAAAGCCTATGCCAGCCACCCGGTGGCGGCAATGCGTGCGGTCCGGGCGCGGCCACCGCGATTCACCCATCGCCCCAGGCGCGCCGCGCGGTCGCTGGCGGCCAGGTCCTGGTCCGCTTCCGACGCCGCTCGGGCCGAGAGGACGACCGCGAGTTGGCGCAGCGCTGCGCCAGCGCTGGGGCAGGCGCTGGATGGAAGGCCCCGGAGGCCAAGGGATACTTGAGCGAGTTTTCGCCCATTGCAGTGGCATTTGCCCGTCACTGCTATGCTCCTGGCTCCTTTCATCTCGGGGCCACTGCGTTGGAAGCGCGTCCTGACCTGCTGATCTTCGATTGCGACGGTGTCCTGGTGGACAGCGAGCCGATCTCCTGCGCGGTCCTGGCCGAAGCCCTCAGCCGCGAGGGCGTTCCGGCGGACGTCACGTCGGTAAAACGCCACTTCCTCGGCCGCAGCCTGCGTGTGGTCAGGCCGCATGCGCTGGAACAGGGCATCGCGCTTCCGGAGGACTTCGAGGCCCGCCTCAATGCCACGCTGCTGGCCCGCTTCCGCGAGGAGCTGCAGCCGATTCCAGGCGTGGCCGAGCTGCTGGAGGCATGGGGGCCGCAGGTCTGCGTCGCCTCTTCCAGCCACCTGGAGCGCGTGCGCCTGTGCCTGCACCTCACCGGGCTGGCCAGGTTCTTCGGCGACCACGTGTACACCGCCGAGATGGTCCGCCATGGGAAGCCCGCGCCAGACCTGTTCCTGCACGCCGCCGCGCAACTTGGCGCCACACCGGCCCGATGTCTGGTGCTGGAGGACAGTCCCAGCGGAGTCCGCGCCGCTCAGGCCGCGCAGATGGAGGTCTGGGGCTTCACCGGCGGCGCGCACCATGCGGGCAGCCAGGCGGCGAGCGACTTGCTCACCGACGCCGGCGCGACACGGGTGCTGGACGACATGCGCGGTGTCGCCGATGCCCTCGACATGGCCGGCACCACCCCTTCGCGCGGCTAGGATAGGCCGCGCTTCACCGCCCGGGGACCCAATGCCGATGGCCAGTTCCGACAACGACACCACCCGTCTCGATGCCGCCGCGCGCGCCGGATGGCTGTACTACATCGCCGGCAATACCCAGGACGAGATCGCGCGCAAGCTCAAGGTCTCGCGCGCGACCGCCCAGCGCATGGTGTCGCTGTGCCTGACTCAGCGCCTGATCACCTTCCGCCTGGAACACCCCATCGCCGCGTGCATGGACCTGGCCGCGCAACTGCAGGACCGCTTCGGCATGCGCTATTGCGAGGTGGTTCCCAGCGATCCGGCCGATCCCACCCTGGTCACGGGCGTGGCCGAACGCGCCGCCGGACTGCTGGAATCCACGCTGCGCAGCGAGACGCCCAGCATCATCGGCATCGGCACCGGGCGCGCCATGCGCGCGGCGGTCGAGCGCATTCCACCCATGCAGACACGCAACCACCAGCTGGTGTCGCTAGTGGGCAACATCTCGCCGGATGGCTCGGCCAGCCCTTTCGATGCGGTCGCCCGCCTGGCCGACCTGACCGGCGCGCAGCATTACCCGATGCCGCTGCCAGTCTTCTTGTCCTCGGCCCAGGAGCGCCAGACGCTGCTGGGCATCGAGGCCGTGCGACGCATTCGCGACCTGGCCGGCCATGCCGACCTGCGCCTGGTCGGTGTGGGCCAACTGGACCAGACCGCGCCCCTGCATGTGGATGGCTTCATCAGCCGCACCGAACTGCTGGAACTGATCCGCCTGGGTGCCGTGGGTGAGGTCATCGGCTGGGCCCTCAATGCCGAGGGCGAGGTGATCGAAGGTGGCAGCAACCAGCGCCTGACCAGCATTCCGCACCCGGTGCCGGCGACCAGCCTGACCATCGGCGTAGCCGTGGGCGAGGTCAAGGTGGTGCCGATCAAGGCCGCACTGAAGGGCCGCATCCTCAATGGCCTGATCACCGACGAGCGCACCGCCAAGGCCATCCTGGCGCACTGATCCGCAAGTCCCGCATGCCCGCGCCGGGGCAACGGCGCGGGCATGCGCGTGCGCGCTTTTCGACCAGCACGAGCCCCTTGCCACGCACTTCACGATGCTGCAGTGCACGATCGAAAGTGCTTTACAGCCACGCCTCATCATGAGCATATGCGCACCCACAGGGCATTTGCTCACATCATTTCTGGGAGGGAGCGGAATGAGCGCACTGACCAAGGCCACGATCTGCGTGGCCCTGACCGCGGCACTGGCCGCATGCGGAAACAGCGGCGACACAGCCGGTGGCGACGCGGCGGCCAAGTCGGACACGCTGGTGATCGCCACGGTCAACAACAGCGACATGATCCGAATGCAGAAGCTGACCTCGGACTTCACCGACCAGCATCCGGACATCAAGCTCGAATGGGTGACGCTGGAGGAGAACGTGCTGCGCCAGCGCGTGACCACCGACATCGCCACCAAGGGCGGACAGTTCGACGTGCTGACCATCGGCACCTACGAGGTACCGATCTGGGCCGAGCGCGGCTGGCTCAAGCCACTCAAGTTCGGCCCGGACTACGACGTGGACGACCTGCTGCCCAAGATCCGGCAGGCCGCTAGCTACGAAGGCCAGCTCTACGCCGCCCCGTTCTACGGCGAAGGTTCGATGCTGATGTACCGCACCGACCTGCTGCAGAAGGCAGGTCTGACCATGCCCGAACAGCCTTCGTGGGACTTCGTGGTCGATGCCGCGCGCAAGATGACCGACAAGCAGGACGGCGTGTACGGCATCTGTCTGCGCGGCAAGGCCGGCTGGGGCGAGAACATGGCCCTGCTCAGCGCGATGGGCAACGCCTTTGGCGCACGCTGGTTCGATGAGAACTGGCGCCCGCAGTTCGACCAGCCCGAGTGGAAGGCCGCGCTGCAGACCTATGTCAGCGTGATGAAGGATGCCGGGCCGCCGGGCGCGTCCTCCAACGGCTTCAACGAGAACCTGGCCCTGTTCAACGCCGGCAAGTGCGCCATGTGGGTCGACGCGACCGTAGCCGCTTCGTTCATCACCAATCCCAAGGAATCCAAGGTCGCCGACAAGGTGGGCTTCGCCGCCGCGCCGGATACCGGCAAGGGCAAGACGACCGGCTGGTTGTGGGCCTGGAACCTGGCCATCCCGGCCAGTTCCAAAAAGGCCGACAAGGCGCAGGAATTCATCGCCTGGGCCACCAGCAAGCACTACACCGACCTGGTCGCCTCCAAGGATGGCTGGGCCAACGTGCCGCCGGGCACGCGTACCTCGCTCTACAACAACCCCGAGTACCTCAAGGCCGCGCCTTTCGCCAAGCAGACCCTGGCGGCGATCGACAGCGCTGACACGCACAACCCTGCGGTCAAGCCGGTGCCCTATGTGGGCGTGCAGTACGCTGCCATCCCCGAGTTCCAGGCGATCGGCACCACGGTGGGCCAGCAGTTCTCCGCCGCGCTCACCGGGTCGATCAGCGTGGATGAGGCATTAAAGAACGCCCAGGCGGCCACCGAGCGCGAGATGAAGCGCGCCGGCTATCCCAAGTAATCGGGCTGCGGCCCCGCCCGCTGGCGGGGCCGACCCATCTCTGTTCGCGGAAGGCGCGCGGCATGCGCGCCCGCAGGTTCAAGACAGCGAGGTTCAACCCATGAAAATCAGCATCACTCCCCTTGCGCTGGCGCTGCTGGCCACCGGGCTGGTCAGCGCCAATGCCGCGCGGGCCGCGGAGTTCGATCCCAATCAGCACATCGGCGGCGACTGGGGCGGCTGGCGCAGTGACCTGGCCAACGACGGCGTGCAGTTCAAGCTGGGCCACTTCAGCCAGACCGCGCACAACACCTCCGGCGGCGACAGCCACGAGACCGCCTACGCCGACCAGTTCTTCCTGGGCGGCTACTTCGATCTGGACAGGCTGTGGGGCTGGCGCGGCGCGGAGTTCAAGGTGGAGATCACCAACCGCAATGGCGAGCTGATCAACAACAAGGCCAACATTCCCACGCTGCTGCAGTCCCAGCAGATCTATGGCCGCGGCACTGTCACCCGCCTGACCCAGTTCTCGCTGACCCAGCGCCTGTTCGACGACCACCTGAGCATCAAGGCCGGGCGCCTGTATCCGGATGCGGACTTTTTCGCGCTGAGCTGCAACTTCCAGCATCTGACCTTCTGTAGCGGTGGCTCGTCCAACAACATCAGCAGCAGCTGGTACGGCTCGCCGCTGAGCGCTTGGGGCGGGGTGGTGAGCTTCACTCCGGACCATCAGTGGTTCTTCAAGGTGGGCGGCTATGACACCAACCCAGAAACGCTCTCCAAGAACCAGGGCCTGAAACTGGGCACCTCGGGTGACGACAGCGGCACGCTGATGGCCGCCGAAGTGGAGTTCAAGCCCGACTACGGTAATGGCATCGACGGCGACTACAAGATCGGCGCCACCCGCAACAGCAGCAACCGCACCCGCGTTTATGACGTCACCGGGCTGCCGACCAGCCTGACCGACAACGCCGCCGTCGTGCAGAACACCGACAACGCGTTCTACTTCAACTTCGAGCAGCAGGTGACCAGCAACGGCGCCGGCGGCGGCCTGCGCCTGTTCGCCAGCATGATCCGCGCCGACCAGGACGTGGCGACCGTGGGTGAAGTGCTCGCGGTGGGCGGCTTCTGGAAGGGCTTCCTGCCCAGCCGTCCGGACGACCGCATCGGCCTGGCCTTCGGCCGCAATGCGGTCAGCGACAAGCTCACCGACGCCCAGCGCCTGTACGACCGCACCCTGCCGGCCGGCGCCACGCCGATCGGCGTGCAGCACTACGAGTATCCGATCGAGCTGAACTACAACATCGCGGCCTACCGCGGGATCGAGCTCATGCCGAGCATCCAGTACATCCGCCATCCGGGTGGATACGCCGATGCCGACAGCGCCACGATCCTGGGCCTGCAGGTCAGCCTCGATTTCTGAAGCTGCAGCGGGCATCCGGCGTGGCCTCCCCCTCCCCGCCCCGGATGCCCGGTGCAGCCTGACAGATGCCCGCGCGACCATGCGGGCATGACCGCCCGGTCTTGACTGACCCGATGCCCGCGCGCGCGCGCCCCAACGGACAGCTCCGATGGCCACGCAACAGACCCAAAAACTCGCGAGGTTCCTGATCGCCCCGTCGGTCATCCTGCTGCTGCTGTGGATGATCGTGCCGCTGGCGATGACGGTGTGGTTCTCGCTGCTCAACTACAACCTGCTCAATCCCGAGAAGACCTTCGTCGGGATCGCCAACTACACCTACTTCCTCGGCAATCCGGCCTTCGTGTCCTCACTGGGCAAGACCCTGCTGCTGGTCGGCTCGGTGCTAGGCATCACCGCGGTGTTCGGCACGCTGATCGCGCTGCTGCTGGACCAGGTCTTCGTTGGGCGTCGCATCGTGCGACTGATGCTGATCGCCCCGTTCTTCGTGATGCCCACCGTCAGCGCCCTGGTCTGGAAGAACCTGTTGATGCATCCGGTCTCCGGGCTGCTGGCCTGGCTGTGGCGGGTGTTCGGGCTGACTCCGATCGACTGGTTCACCCAGTACCCGATGTTCTCGATCATCCTGATCGTGGCCTGGCAATGGCTGCCCTTCGCCGTGCTGATCCTGCTCACCGCGCTGCAGTCGATGGACGAGGAGCAGCAAGAAGCCGCGCTGATGGATGGCGCCGGCGTGTTCGACCGCTTCTTCCATCTCACCGTGCCGCACCTGGCGCGTCCGCTGACCATCGTCATCCTGATCGAGACAATCTTCCTGCTGACGGTGTTCGTGGAGATCTACGTCACCACCGGCGGCGGCCCGGGCATGCAGACCACCAACCTGGCCTACCTGATCTATTCGCAGGCCCTGCTGCAGTACGACGTGGGCGCGGCCTCGGCCGGCGGTCTGATCGCCGTGGTGCTGGCCAACATCGCGGCCATCTTCCTGGTCCGCATCGTCGGCAAGAACCTGGAGACCTAGGACATGTCCTCCATTCACGAACAGGCCGCGTTGGACCTGGGAAGCCGGCAGGGGGTGTTGCGCGACGCAGCGCCTGACTGGCCGTCAGGCCAAGTTGTGCAACGCCGGCTGGCGGCTTCCCAGGCCCAACCCAGCGGGCCGTTCCTGCGCGCGTCCCGAACCGCGTCACCGATCGGTCGTGGACGGACGTCCACTTCCTCCCTTTTCCTTGCCCCGAGCACGCGCAGGAACGGCGCGACCTGCCCGGGAATGGAGGACATGTCCTGATGGCCCGCCGCACGCCCGTTCCGCAGGTCATCGCCACCACCATCGCCGCCTGGCTGGTGGGTGGGGTGATCTTCTTTCCGATCCTGTGGATGCTGCTGACCAGCTTCAAGACCGAGATCGATGCGTTCTCCACCCCGCCCAGCTTCCTGTTTTTCCATTGGACGCTGGAGAACTACGCCGCCGTGCAGGCACGCAGCAATTACTTCAGCCACGCATGGAACTCGGTGGTGGTCTCGCTGGGCTCCACCCTGATCGCGCTGGCCATCGCCATCCCGGCGGCCTGGGCGATGGCGTTTTCACCGACCAAGCGCACCCGCGGCATCCTGCTGTGGATGCTGTCCACCAAGATGCTGCCGCCGGTGGGCGTACTGGTGCCGATCTACCTGCTCTACCGCGATTCGGGACTGCTGGACACCCAGCTGGGGCTGGTGATCGTGCTGTGCCTGAGCAACCTGCCGATCATGGTCTGGATGCTGTTCAACTACTTCAAGGACATCCCCAAGGACATCCTGGAAGCCGCGCGCATGGACGGCGCCACCATCGGCAAGGAGATCCTCCACATCCTCGCCCCCATGGCCGTGCCGGGCATTGCCTCCTCGCTGCTGCTCAACGTGATCCTGGCGTGGAACGAGGCCTTCTGGTCGTTGAATCTGTCCTCGTCCAAGGCCGCCCCGCTGACGGCGTTCATCGCCTCCTACTCCAGTCCCGAAGGGCTGTTCTGGGCCAAGTTGTCGGCGGCCTCGACGATGGCCATCGCGCCGATCCTGGTGCTGGGCTGGTTCTGCCAGAAGCAGCTCGTGCGCGGGCTGACCTTTGGCGCCGTGAAGTAAGCCACGGCGCGATCAACACACACATTCGATAGGTGGTTCATGGGACGCATCACACTGGAAGGTGTCACCAAATCCTTCGACGACACCCAGGTCATCCACGGCGCCGACCTGGAGATCGAGGACGGCAAGTTCGTGGTCTTCGTCGGGCCATCCGGCTGCGGCAAGACCACCCTGCTGCGCCTGATCGCCGGGCTTGAGGACGTCAGTGGCGGGCGCATCCTCATCGACGGCCAGGACGTGACCAAGCTGCCGCCGGCCAAACGCGGGCTGTCGATGGTGTTCCAGTCCTACGCGCTGTATCCGCACATGAGCGTACGCAAGAACATCGCCTTCGGGCTGAAGATGGCGCGCGTGCCCAAGGCCGAGATCGACAAGCGGGTCAACCAGGCGGCTGACATCCTCAACCTGACCGACTACCTGGACCGCCGGCCGGGCCAGCTCTCCGGCGGCCAACGCCAGCGCGTGGCCATCGGCCGTGCCATCGTGCGCGAACCCAAGGGCTTCCTGTTCGACGAGCCGCTGTCCAACCTGGACGCCGCCCTGCGTGTGCAGATGCGCCTGGAAGTCACCCGCCTGCAGAAGCAGCTCAAGACCACGGCCGTCTATGTCACCCACGATCAGGTCGAAGCCATGACCATGGCCGATGAGATCGTGGTGCTGCAGGGCGGGCGCATCGAACAGGTCGGCACGCCGCTGGAACTCTACGAGCGCCCGGCCAATGTCTTCGTCGCCGGCTTCATCGGCTCGCCGCGCATGAACCTGCTCGAGGGCGAGATCGCCCAGCGTCATGGCGCGGCCACGCTGGGCGTGCGCCCGGAACACATCCGCGTGCATCGCGGCGACATGGCGACCGATGGCGACGCCTGGCGCGGCACCGTGGCCCAGGCCGAACACCTGGGCAGCGACACCTTCGTTTACGTGGATGTCCCGGGCGTGGGCACGTTGGATGCGCGCTGCACCGGCGATCTGCGCGTGCAACAGGGCGACACGGTGACCCTGGTGCCCGATCCGCAACACCTGCATCGCTTCGATGCCCAGCAGCAGGCGATGCGCTAACCCCCTTCCCCATTGCAACGCACAGCAGGAGATCTCCCCATGTATCTGGACAAGTTCAAGCTCGATGGCCGCGTGGCCGTCGTCACCGGTGGCGGTCGCGCGATCGGCCTGGCCATCTGCGAGGCCCTGGCCGAAGCCGGCGCCAAGGTGATCATCGCCGACCACGATACGGCCGTGGCCGAGGAAGGCCTGGCGACCCTGCGCGCCAAGGGCCTTGACGCCCAGATCGTGCAGATGGACGTGACCGACTCGGCGCGCGTGAATGCGGTGGCCGACGAACTGGTCGCCCAGCACGGCAAGGTCGACATCCTGGTCAACAACGCCGGCATCGCGCGCAGCATGACCCCGGCCGAGACCGTCGCCGACGAGCACTGGCTCAACGTGATCGACGTGAATCTCAACGGCACCTTCTGGTGCTGCCGCGCCTTCGGCAAACACATGCTGGACAAGGGCGACGGGGTGATCGTCAACGTCGGCTCGATGTCCGGCTTCATCGTCAACAAACCGCAGGCCCAGGCTTACTACAATGCATCCAAGGCCGCGGTGCATCACCTGACCAAGTCGCTGGCCGCCGAATGGGGCGCCCGCGGCGTGCGCGTCAACGCAGTTGCCCCGACCTACATCGCCACCCCGCTCAATGCCTTCGTCAAGGAGGATCCGCAGATGTACGACGCCTGGATCAACGGAACCCCGATGGCCCGCCTGGGCGAGGTCGAGGAGATCGCCTCGGTCGCGCTGTTCCTGGCCTCCAACGCCTCCAGCCTGATGACCGGCAGCATCGTGCTGGCCGACGGCGGCTACACCTGCTGGTAAGCCAACCCATGCAGGCCAACGACAAGGTGTACATCGGCGTGGACGTAGGCACCGGCAGCGCCCGCGCCGGCGTCTTCGACGCGCGCGGCCAGCTGCTGGGCACCGCGCGCCACGCCATCCAGATATGGTATCTGCCCGGCGACATGGTCGAGCAGTCCTCGCAGGACATCTGGCATGCGTGCGTGCAGGCCATCGCCGGCGCGGTCGCCGAGGCCGGCATCGCGCCGACGCAGGTGGCCGGCATCGGCTTCGATGCGACCTGCTCGCTGGTCGCCGTCGACGCCGACGGCGGCCCGGTGTCCATCAGTCCCACTGGCGAGGCCACGCGCGATGTCATCGTGTGGATGGATCACCGCGCCACCGAGCAGGCCGCGCGCATCAACGCCACCGACGAACCGGTGCTGCGCTACGTCGGCGGACAGATCTCCCCAGAGATGGAAACGCCCAAGCTGCTGTGGCTCAAGGAGCACCTGCCCGACCGCTATGCGCAGGCCGCGCACTTCTTCGACCTGGCCGACTGGCTGACCTGGCGCGCCACCGGCAGCACCGCGCGCTCGCTGTGCACGGTGACCTGCAAGTGGACCTACGTGCAGCACGAGGGCGGCTGGAGCCGGCGCTACTTCGAACGCATCGGCCTGGCCGACCTGTTGGACGACGATGCCCGCCGCATCGGCACCGACATCGTCGCGCCCGGCACGGCGCTGGGCGCCGGCCTGAACGCACGCGCGGCGCAGGAACTCGGCCTGCCGGCCGGGACCGCCGTGGGCGCCCCGCTGATCGACGCCCACGCCGGCGCCATCGGCACGATTTCCAGTCCGGACGCCGAGGGGACACCGGTGCCGCCCACGGCGCGCCTGGCCTACATCCTGGGGACTTCGGCCTGTGTGCTGGCCAGCACCGAGGAGCCCTGCTTCACCCCCGGGGTGTGGGGCCCCTACGGCGCGGCCATGATCGAAGGCCTGTGGCTCAACGAGGGCGGTCAGTCGGCAGCCGGCGTGGCGATCGACACCCTGGTCCGCTCGCATCCCGGCTATCCCGAAGCCAGCGCCCAGGCCCAGGCCGACGGCAAGGACGTGCTGCGCTGGTTGGAGGAACGCGTGCTGGCAAAGGCCGAGTCCGCCTCGCATGCCGCCCTGCTCGCCCGCGGCCTGCACGTCCTGCCCGACTATCTGGGCAACCGTTCGCCCGATGCCGATCCCAACGCCCGCGCGATGATCGCCGGACTGACCATCGACCACGACCTGCAGGGCCTGGAAGCCCTGTACGTGGCCGGCCTGTGCGGCCTGGGTTACGGCCTGGCCGACATCATCGACGCCCTGCGCGCGCAAGGCGTGCGCTTTGACAGCGTGATCATGAGCGGCGGCGCAAGCCAGAGCCGGCTGGTGCGCCAGCTGATGGCCGATGCCAGCGGGGTCCAGGTGCAGGTCGCCGCCACCGCCGAGCCGGTACTGCTGGGCAGCGCGATGATCGGGGCGGTCGCCAGTGGCGGGTTCGCCGATCTGCCGGCGGCGATGGGCGCGATGAGCGCGCTGGGCGCGAGCACCGAGCCGACGCCTGCGGCACTGATCCGGTTCCACGCCGCGAAGCGACGTGGCTACCAGTCGATGCAGGCCCTGGACCGCACCTTGCGCCGCGAAATGGCCGACGTTTCTCCTGGAGCCTGACCTCGATGTTCCTGATCTGCGGCGAAGCGTTGTTCGACGTGTTCACCCAATCGCCGCAAGGCGACGCGATCCCGATGCTGGCGCGCCCCGGCGGCTCACCGTTCAACGTGGCCATCGGCCTGTCGCGCCTGGGCAGCCCCTCGGCACTGCTGGGCGGGCTCTCGCGCGACATGCTGGGTCAGCACCTGGCCGGCATCCTGCGGCGCGAAGGCGTGTGCGCCGACTATCTGATCGCGCGCGACGAACGCACCACGCTCAGCCTGGTGGCCCTGGATGCGCAAGGCGTCCCGCACTACACCTTCTATGGCGAGCACAGCGCCGATCGCGCACTTGAAGTCGCCGACCTGCCCGCGCTGGGCGCGGACGTCCACGGCTTGCATGTGGGTTCCTACACGCTGGTGGCCGAGCCCACCGCCTCAACCCTGCTGCGCCTGGTCACCCAGGCGCGCAGCGAACGACTGATCTCGCTGGACCCCAACATCCGCTCCACCGTCGAGCCGGACATGGCGCGTTGGCGCAGCCGCGTCGGCGCGCTGGCCGCGCAGGCCGACCTGATCAAGGTCAGCGAGGAAGACCTGGGGCTGCTCTACCCCGGCGAACCGGTCGAAGCCGCCGCGCGGCGCTGGCTCGACGGTGGCACGCAGTTGGTGGTGGTCACGCTGGGTGCCGAAGGCGCCCTGGGCTTCAGCCGCCAGGCGCAGACCCGGGTCGCGGGCCGACCGGTCACCGTGGCCGACACGGTCGGCGCTGGGGACAGCTTCCAGGCCGCACTGCTGCACCAGTTGCCCGACCGCGCTGCGCTGGAGGCGGCCGCCGCCGAGGCGCAGGCGATGCAGCGGCTGCTCATCTTCGCCGCCACCGCCGCCGGCATCACCTGCAGCCGGCCCGGCGCCGATCCGCCGACCCACGCCCAGGTGCTGGACGCGCTCGGCTGAGCGGTCGCGCCCACAGCACCGCTAAAACGCAGAACGGCCCGCGCAAGCGGGCCGTTCCATGTAGACCTGAGGGTCGGTCCAGACGATCAGTCGTCGCCCTTGGACATGTCCTCGTCGGCCACGACCTCGGCGGCGGCCCATTCCAGGGCTTCACGCTCGGCGCGCTCGCGCTCGGCCTTTTCGACGCGGTCGATCAGCTCGTTGTCGACCTTGCGCGCGGCGATCTCGCGCAGCGCCAGGACGGTCGGCTTGTCTTCGGTCTCGTTGTCCAGGGTGGCTTCAACGCCGTTGGCCAGCTGACGCGCGCGCTTGGCGGCCATCATGACCAGCTCGAAACGGTTGTCGACGACTTCCAGGCAATCTTCTACGGTGATGCGGGCCATGTGGGCTCCTGGCGGCCAGCCACCGGATCAGGTGGGCCGCGCGACTAGCGGAAAGGGACCGCGGATTTTAGGGGCAGGCCTTTCCATTTGCAAGACACCCTTTGCAAATCAAATGCTTAAGCCCGGCGAAACGCATCAGCGCCGCGGGAGATGCCGCGGCACGCGCGCCTGCAACAGGCGGATCAGCGCAGGATCCATGAACGCGTAGTCATCCGGGATATCCAGGCAGGCCACGCGTACGCCATCGAGATGCCGGCGGAACTTCTGCGACAGACGGTTTCGCTGCGCCTTTTCCATTACCAGGATCAGGTCGGCCCAGGCCAGCAGTTCGGGCGTCACCGGGTTTTCGGCATCGTGGTTCAGGCCGGCCGAGGCAACCTCGATGCCTGGCCAGTTCGCGAACACCTGCTCGGCCGTCGGGCTGCGCAGCCGGTTCTGGCTGCAGACGAACAGGACGTTCAAGGGCGCGGGCGGATCAGTCTGCCAGCAGCGCGTCGATCAGGGCGCCATGTGCGGCGGTCTGCCGTTCCCGGCGCAGGCGGCTGGCGGTGAAGATCGCGCACATCTCGTCCACGGCCTGGTCGAAGACCTCGTTCACGATCACGTAGTCGAACTCTCCGTAATGCGACATCTCCTCGCGCGCGGCGGCCAGACGCTGGGCGATGACCGCTTCGCTGTCCTGGCCGCGCTTGCGCATGCGCTCTTCCAGCGCATCGCGCGAGGGCGGCAGGATGAACACGCTCACCGCCTCGGGCACCTTCTCGCGCACCTGGCGCGCGCCCTGCCAGTCGATCTCCAGCAACACGTCCTGGCCGGCGGCCAGCTGCGGCTCGACCGACTGGCGCGCACTGCCCTTCCAGTCGCCATGCACGCGCGCGTACTCGAAGAAGTCGCCCGCCTCGATCATGCGCTGGAACTCCTCGGCGCTGACGAAGTGATAGTGCTGGGCGTGGCGCTCGCCCGGGCGCGGCGCGCGCGAGGTGAAGGAGATCGACAGGCTGATGCGCGGATCGCGTGCCAGCGTGGCGTTGACGATGCTGCTCTTTCCGGCGCCCGACGGGGCCGCGACGATATACAGGGTGCCGCGCATGGCGTTGGCCTTTGGCTGCCGCCCGCCTTGGGGCGGGGCGTCCGTGAAAAGGCGCGCAAGTCTAGCAAAGCCGCGCTCGGGGCGCGGCAAGGGTCACTCCAGGTTCTGTACCTGCTCGCGGATCTGGTCGATCAGCACCTTCAGCTCCACGGCGATGTTGGTGGTACGCACGTCCACCGACTTGGAGCCCAGGGTGTTGGCTTCGCGGTTGAACTCCTGCAGCAGGAAGTCCAGGCGCCGACCGACCGCACCATCGGCCTTGAGCACACGGCGGATTTCCTTGATGTGGCTGGCCAGGCGGTCCAGCTCCTCGTCGACGTCCAACTTCTGCAGGGACAGCACCAGTTCCTGCTCCAGGCGTCCGGGATCGGCCGGCTGGGCCAGGTCGGCCAGGCGCGCCTCAAGTTTCTGGCGCTGGCCGGCGCGGATCTGCGGGATCAGAGTGCGGGCCTCGGCGGCATGGGCTTCCACGCCATCGACACGTTCGGCGATGGCCTGGGCCAGCTTGTCGCCCTCGCGCTCGCGTGCGGCGACGAACTGATCCAGCAACGCCTCCATCAGCGTCAGCGCGGCAGCCTGCAGGGCTTCGGGATCGATCGCACGGCTGCGCACCACGCCGGGAAACTGCAGCAGTTCGGTCAGGCTGGTGCTCAGGCCCGGGAAGTGCATGCCCAGGGTCTGCCCAGCCTGGGCCAGGGCCTGGATCCGCGCCTGGTCCAGGTGCAGGCCCTCGTCGCCTTCGGCCACCCGCAGGCGCACCACCAGGTCCAGCTTGCCGCGGGCCACGCGCGCGGCCACATGCTCGCGCAACGCCGGCTCCAGCGCGCGCAGTTCCTCGGGCAGGCGCATGCTCAGCTCCAGGAAGCGGTGGTTGACCGAGCGCAACTCGGCCCCGAGCGTGGCGCCCTCGACCTGGTGCTCGACGGTGGCGTAGGCGGTCATGCTGCGGATCACGGCGGGCGATGTCCTGGGGAAAAGGGGCGTGGATGGTACCCTAGCGCGCTGCGCCGACCGGTCGATCGCACCGGCGCGCCTCACTTCCAAAGCGAATTCCCATGACGTTCTCCCGCCCCAGCGGTCGCGCCGCCGACCAGCTTCGTCCCGTGTCCATCCAGCGCGGCTTCACCCGCCACGCGGAGGGCTCGGTACTGGTGTCCTTCGGCGACACGCGTGTGCTGTGCACCGCCAGCGTGGAGAACCGCGTGCCGGGCTTCCTGCGCGGCAAGGGCGAGGGCTGGGTGACGGCCGAGTACGGCATGCTGCCGCGCTCCACCCACACCCGTTCCGATCGCGAGGCCGCGCGCGGCAAGCAGGGGGGCCGCACCCTGGAGATCCAGCGTCTGATCGGCCGCTCCCTGCGCGCCTGCGTGGATCGCGGGGCCTTGGGCGAACGCACCATCACCCTGGACTGCGACGTGCTGCAGGCCGATGGCGGCACCCGCACCGCCGCGATCACCGGCGCCTACGTGGCCTTGGTCGACGCGATCAACGGCCTGAAGGCGCGCCGCGAGATCAAGCGCGACCCGATCTTCGGCGCGATCGCCGCGGTATCGGTGGGCATCTACAAGGGCGTGCCGGTGCTGGATCTGGACTATGCCGAAGACAGCGACTGCGACACCGACATGAACGTGGTCATGAACGACGGCGGCGGCTTCATCGAGGTCCAGGGCACGGCCGAAGGCCATGCATTCCGTCGCGAGGAAATGGACGCGCTGCTGGGCCTGGCCCAGGCCGGCATCGACCAGCTCGTCCAGGCCCAGCGCGACGCGCTGGCCAGCTGACGGCGCACACCCGATGAAGCGCACCCTGGCCCTGGTCACGGTGGTGGTCGACGACTACGACCGGGCCATCGCCCACTACACCAACGATCTTGGCTTCGTCCTGCTGGAAGACACACCCTTGGACGGCGGCAAGCGCTGGGTGCGCGTGGCGCCCCATGCCGACGATGCCACCGCACTGCTGCTGGCCCGCGCGAGCAACGACGAACAACGCGCGCGCATCGGCGACCAGACCGGCGGGCGCGTGGGCTTCTTCCTGCACACCGACGACTTCGCCCGCGATCATGCGGCGATGACCGCGCGGGGCGTGCAGTTCCTCGAAGCGCCGCGGCATGAGCCTTACGCGACCGTCGCCGTCTTCCGCGACGCCTATGGCAACCAATGGGATTTGCTGGAGCCCAAGTGATGAACCGTCTCGTCCTGGCCAGCGGCAACGCCGGCAAGCTGGCCGAATTCAAGGCCATGCTGGCGCATCTGCCCTACGACATCGTCCCGCAGAAGGAACTGGGCGTCGAAGATGTCCCGGAAACCGGCCTGACCTTCGTCGAGAACGCGCTGATCAAGGCGCGCCACGCCAGCGCCGTCACCGGCCTGCCCGCGCTGGCCGATGATTCGGGCCTGATCGTCGATGCCCTCGGCGGCGCGCCTGGCCTGTACAGCGCACGCTATGCCGGCCAGCCGACCAGCGATGCGGCCAACAACGCCAAGCTGCTCGAAGCGATGCGCGAGATTCCGGACGACCAGCGTCGCGCACGCTTCTATGCGGTGATCGTGCTGCTGCGACACCCGGAAGACCCGCAGCCACTGATCGCCGAAGGCGCCTGGGAAGGCCGCATCATCGGCGAGCTGCGCGGCAACGGCGGTTTCGGCTACAACCCGCTGTTCCTGGACCCGGACCACGGGCTGACCGCGGCGGAGATGGAGACTGCACTGAAGAATCGGCTCAGCCATCGCGCCCGTGCGCTTGCGGCGTTGAACCAGCAGTTGCTGTCCCTCATGCAGTAGAGGGCCACGCGCGCGATCGGCTTTCCGTAGCGCCGAGCTTGCTCGTCGGGGCGTTCCCGGCAAAGCCCTGCCACGCAAGCTCGGTGCTACTCGCCAACCTTGCAACAACGCGCCGCCGAGCAAGCTCGGCGCTACACCACGCACCTGCGAGCGCTCCTCGAATTTCTTTCATGCTGATCCCACCGCCCCTGTCGCTGTACGTCCACCTGCCCTGGTGCGTGCGCAAGTGCCCGTACTGCGATTTCAACTCGCACGAAGGCAAGGGCGCGCTGCCGTTCGGCGACTATGTCGATGCGCTGATCCGCGACCTGGAACAGGACCTGCCGCTGGTATGGGGCCGCACGATCCACAGCGTGTTCTTCGGTGGCGGCACGCCCAGCCTGTTCCCGGCCGAACAGATCGACCGCTTCCTGCAGGCCGCCAGCGCACGGCTGCGCTTCGCGCCCGAGTGCGAGGTGACCCTGGAGACCAACCCGGGCACCGCAGAGCATGGTCGCTTCGATGCCTACCGCGCGGCGGGCGTGAACCGGCTGAGTTTCGGCGTCCAGAGCTTCGACGACGGCTGCCTCAAGCGCCTGGGCCGCATCCACGACAGCACCCAGGCCGACGCGGCGGTGAAGCTGGCCCAGGACGCTGGCTTCGATAACCTCAACCTGGACCTGATGTACGCCCTGCCCGGCCAGTCGCTGGAGATGGCGCTGGCCGACCTGGAGCGCGCCTTCGCGCTAAACCCGGCGCACGTCTCGCACTACCAGCTGACCCTGGAACCCAACACGGTCTTCTACGCCAGGCCGCCACAGGGCATTCCGGAAGAAGACGCCGCCTGGGACATGCAGGAGGCCTGCCAGACCGCGCTGGCCGCAGCCGGCTATGCCCAATACGAGATCAGCGCCTATGCCCGTCCGGATCGGCAGTGCGCGCACAACCTCAACTACTGGCGCTATGGCGACTACCTGGGCATCGGCGCCGGTGCGCACGGCAAGATCAGTTCCGGTGCGGGGCAGTCCATCCTGCGCCGCTGGAAGCCCAAGCACCCCACCGCCTACCTGGCCCAGGCCGGCACACCGGCCGGCATCGGTGGCGATGACCTCGTCGCCCCGGAACGGCGGCCGTTCGAATACATGCTCAACGTGCTGCGCTTGAAGGAAGGCTTCGCCCTGCGCGACTTCCAGGTGCGCACCGGACTGGAGGCCGGCCGCATCGCCGCGCCGCTGGCACAGGCCCAGTCGCAGGGCTGGCTGGTGCGCGAAGGTGACCGCCTGCGGCCCACCGAGCTGGGCCAACGCTTCGCCAATGACGTGATGTCATTGTTCCTGGACGAGTGAAAGCCCCACTACGCCGCATGCGACAGCGCATGTTGACAGGTGTGTTAAAACCCCCGGGCACAGCGCTTGTTCTCAATGGAACCCGATGGCTGCTCCAGGGGCTGCTTCACCCGAGATGTTGAGTGCCGACACGCTGGCCGCGTCGGCCCTTCCGCCGCGCGTGCGCCACATCCTGGAGGTCCTGCTGGCCCACCTGCAGCCGCACCTGGCCACGCGCCTGGAGGCCACCGCCGATGCGCTGGAGCAGGAGTTATTTACCCAGGCCGAGCGCGCGCGCAGCAACGAGCTGCAGGCCACCCAGTTGGCCAACCTGCAGCAGTTGCGCAAGCATCGCGCCCAGTTGCTGCCGCGCATGTCCGCGGCGCTGGAGTGCGAGCTGGCCCAGATCCGCACCCCGCGGGCCGTGCCGGAACAGGCGCCGGAAGACATTCCCTCGATGCTGACCCTGGTGGCCAATGACGACATCGACCAGGACATCGTCCTGCAGGAAGTCGCGCGTCGCCACGAGCATCGCCACCACGAAGCCCTGACGCTGCTGTCCCAGCGCTTTGGCGTGCTGGCCGGCAGCCCCGCGCTGGAGGAAACCCAGCAGCCGCTTTCGCCCCAGTCGCTGTGCCGGGCCGTGCGCACGGCGGTGATCGCGCTGGACGTGGACCTGCCCAGCCAGCTGCAGTTCTATCGCCTGTTCGAGCAGCACGGGATGGCCAGCTACGGTGCGTTGGTGGACGAACTGAGCGAGCTGCTCGGCCAGCAGGGCGTACTGCCGGGCCTGGTCTTCGCGCCGCAACGTGCGCGGACCCCGTCCGGCCGCGTCCCGGTGACCCGCAAGACCCAGGCCCCCGACGTCCCGGCCCCGCCGCCGGCCAAGCCCCCGGTCAAGCCGCCCGCTCCACCCGCCACTGCTCCCAGTTGGACCCGTCCGCCAGCGGCAAAACACCCGCCGGACGGCGCGTCCACGTTTGCCGCGTTGCAGCGCCTGCTTTCGGCCGGACATGCACGCGCAAGCGCCAATCCGAAGATCGCCGCGGACGCCGGCATGCCGGTCTGGCTTGCCTCGGCCAGGTCCACGTCGACCACCGCGCCGCAGGGCGCAGCGCCCAAGCCCTTGCCGGCCGCTGCCGCAAGTGCGGGTGCCGGCACGGCGGCCAGCCCGCTCCCGACCGCCCAGCTGCTGAGCACCCTGCAAACCCTGCAGCTGCAGGTGGCCCAGGGCCAGGTGCCACAGGCGCCGACCTCGCTGGGCGAGATTCGCGAGCGCACCCTGGCCGGCCTGCGTCGTGCCCACGGCCCGGACGCGCAGCTCGCGCGCCAGGACGAGGACACCTTCGAGCTGCTGGACCTGCTCTACCACGAGATCGGGCGCGAGGTGCGCAAGGGGCCTGCCTCGGACCTGCTGGGCGAACTGCAGGTCCCGGTGGTCCAGGCCGCGCTGAGCGACCGCGAGTTCTTCCTGCGACCGCAGCATCCTGCGCGCGAACTGCTCAACGCCGTGGCCGAGTCGGGCGCCAACTGGATGGGCGAGGAGGACGTCGATCCGGTCCTGATGCAGAAGCTCAAGGCCGCGGTCACCAAGGTGCTCTCCGAGTACAAGGGCGACGAGGCGGTCTTCGAACAGGCCCACCGCGAGGTCCAGGACCACTTTCAGGTCGCCGCGCGCAAGGCCGAGATCGCCGAACGCCGCCACGTGGAGGCCGCCCGTGGCCGTGACCGCCTGGACATGGCCAAGCGCGGCGCCGCGCAGACGATCGAAACGGCCCTGGATGGACGCCTGCCCATCCCCTTCGTGCAGGCGCTGCTCACCCAGGCCTGGGCCGACGTGCTGACTCTGACCCGCCTGCGCAACGGCGAGGATTCCAGCGAGTGGGCCGAGGTGGCCACCATGACCGGGGAGATCGCACGGGCGGTCACCGGCGAGGCGCCAACGCCCGATCCCGCCCTGGCCCCCAGGATCGAGAAGGCGTTGGTGCAGGTGGGCTATCACGGCGACGAGGCCGCGGTCATCGCCCAGCGCCTTTCGGGCGAGGACACCGCGCCACACGGCGGCACCGATTTGGCCGCGCGCGTGCAGACGCGTGCGCGCATCGCCGCGCAGGAATCGCCGGCCAAACCCGCGCTGGCCCCGCGCAGCGCCAACGAAGACGCCAGTTACGACATCCTGCGCAAGCTGCCGTATGGCACCTGGTTCGAGTTCGTCCATAACCAGCAGGGCGACGTCCGTCGGCTGCGCCTGTCCTGGTACAACCCCAACAGCGGCCATGCCCTGTTCGTCAATCAGCGTGGGCAGAAGGTCGGCGACCACACCCTGGACGGCGTGGCGCGCCTGATGGCCCGGGGCCAGGCCCGCGTGCTGAGCGAAGAGCGCGCGCGCCTGATCGACCGCGCGTGGCAGGCCACGGTCGGCAAGCTGCGCGAACTGGCAGGAGCCGACGCATGAGCATCACCGAAGCCCGCCGCGCGCCACGCCGCAATCCGCATGGCGCCATCGCCGTCAGCGACACCATGACCGGGCGCATCATCGGCCGGGTCGGCAACGTCTCCGAGGCCGGCATGCTGTTGGTCGCCAACACGCCGGTGCGCGAAGACGCGCTGTACCAGCTCCAGTTCACCCTGCCGGCCAGCGCGACCACGCGCGAGACCAGTATCGAGGTCGGCGCGCACCTGCTGTGGACCGGCGCGGCCAACACGCCGGGCCACGCGCTGGCCGGCCTGCGCTTCCTCACCGTCTCCCCCGCGCATCTGGAAGCCCTGCGCGACTGGGTGGGCGGTTAGGCGGGATTGCAGCCGATCCGGCAAAATGGGGGGCTCTTTCGCAACACGAGCCTTCGCCATGACGCTGCCCGATCCCGCTCCGCTCTACGCCGACCACCTGGCCACGCTGAAGGCGCGCGCGGATGAAGCGCTGGCGCGCGGCGGCCTGGACCACTTGGTCATCCCCAGCGGCCGTCTGCACTATCAACACGCCGATGACCTGGGCTACCCGTTCTATGTCAATCCGCAGTTCAAGGCCTGGCTGCCGCTCACGCGCGTGCCGGACAGCTGGGTGGTGTACACGCCAGGCCGGCGCCCGACCCTGATCTTCCTGCAGCCGCGCGACTACTGGCACGTTATCCCCGACGCACCCAGCGGCTGGTGGGTGGAGCACTTCGACATCCAGGTGATCCGTAACGCAGAGGAGGCCGCCGCCCTGCTGCCCAAGCCGGCCGCGCACTGCGCGATCCTGGGCGAGGCGCACAGCACCCTGGGCGAGTACGCCCCCAACAATCCGCAGGACGTTGTGGATTACCTCGCCTATCACCGCGCCTTCAAGACCCCCTACGAAATCGCCCTGATGCGCCAGGCCCAGGTCATGGCGGTGCGCGGGCATCGCGCCGCTGAAGCCGCCTTCCGCAACGGCGCCAGCGAGTTCGACATCCACATGGCCTATTGCGCGGCCGTCGGCCAGGACGCGGCCGAACTGCCTTACGGCAACATCATCGGCCTCAACGAGCACGCCGCGGTCCTGCACTACACCGAGTTGGCTCGACAGCCGCCCGCGCAGTCGCGCAGCTTCCTGATCGATGCCGGCGCCAGCGCGGCCGGCTACGCCAGCGACATCACCCGCACCTACGCGGCCGACGCCGGCAGCGAATTCCAGGCGATGATCGACGCCGTCGACGCCGCGCAGATCCAGATGGGCCAGGCCGTGGGCCCGGGCGTGGACTACAAACAGCTGCACGTCGATGCGCACCTGCGCCTGATGGGCATCCTCAAGGACTTCGGGGTGATCACCGTTTCGCCGGAGGCCGCGGTGGCCAGTGGCGTGTCGGCAGCATTCTTCCCGCATGGCCTGGGCCATTCGATCGGCCTGCAGGTACACGACGTGGCCGGCTTCGCCGCCTCCGACCGCGGCGGTCGCATCGAACGTCCCGAGGGTCACCCCTACCTGCGCATGACCCGTGTGCTGGCGCCGGGCATGGTGGTGACCATCGAACCGGGGCTGTACTTCATCGACATGCTGCTCGAAGACGCCAAGGCCGCCGGCCATGGCGCGGCGATCGACTGGGACCGCGTGGCCCACTTCAAGCCCTTCGGCGGCATCCGCATCGAGGACGAAGTGCTGTGCACCGAGACCGGCGCTGACAACCTCACACGCCCGGCGTTCGCTGCCGGCTGAGACCGGTCGTGGGAGCCGCCATGGCGGCGATGAGGCTTCCTTGGGAAAGCGCGTCGTCGCCATGGCGACTCCCACGCCAGCCACTGCAAGCTTGCATGGACGGCGCCTGTGCTACTCGGCGTTCGCCATCACCGCCTCGATCTCCTCGGCGCTGCGCGCCAACTCGGCGGTCAGCATCGTATGGCCGTCTGCGGTGATAACCACGTTGTCCTCGGTGCGGATGCCGATGCCGCGCCATTTGGAATCGACGCTGGTGTCGTCGGCCGAAATGTACAGGCCTGGCTCGATGGTGAAGACCATCCCCGGCTCCAGCAGGCGTGAGTCGCCGGCCAGGCGATAGTCGCCCACATCGTGCACGTCCAGGCCCAGCCAGTGGCCGGTCTTGTGGCGGTAGAAGCGCTTGTAGCTGCCGTCGGCAATCCGTTTTTCCAACGTCCCCTTGAGCAGGCCAAGCTGCAGCAGGCCTTCGGTCAGCGTTTCCACCGCCGCATCGTGCCCGGCCTCGTAGGGCACACCGGGGCGCGCCTGCTCCAGCGCCGCCGCCTGGGCGGCGCCGACCAAGTCGTGCAGCTGGCGCTGTGGCGTGGTGAAACGGCCATCGACCGGGAAGGTCCGGGTGATGTCGGCCGCGTAGTTACGGTATTCGGCGCCAGCGTCGATCAGCACCAGGTCGCCGGCCTTGGCCTGCGAACTGTTGGCCACGTAATGCAGCGTCACCGCATTGGCGCCGGCGCCGACGATGCTGCCGTAGGCCGGCCACGCGTCGCTGGCGCGGAACACGCACTCCAGCACCGCCTGCAGCTGGTATTCGTGCACCCCGGCATGGGCGCCGCGCATGGCCGCCAAGTGCGCGGCCACGCTGATGTCGGCCGCGCGCTGCATCAGGCGCAGCTCTTCCTTGGACTTGAACAGGCGTTGCTCGTGCAGCAGGTGGCCCAGCTCCAGGAACTCGTGCGGCGGCTGCGCGCCGCGACGGACCTGGGCGCGCACCTGGTTGACCCAGCCGATCAGCTTGAGGTCGAACTCGGTGTGGCGGCCAAAGTGGTAGTACACCCGCGAGCGGCCTTCCAGCATCCCCGGCAGGATCTCGTCCATGTCCTCGATGGGATAGGCGTCGTCCATGCCGAAATCGTCGACCGCGCCCTGCTGGCCGATGCGCGGGCCGTCGTAGATCTCACGCGCCGGGTCGCGGTCGCGGTTGAACAGGATCACCTCGCCATGGCGCCGGCCGGGAATCAGGACCAGCACCGCGTCCGGCTCGGGGAATCCGCTCAGATACCAGAAGTCCGAATCCTGCCGATACGGATAGTAGCTGTCGTTGCTGCGTACCCGCTCGGGCGCGGCGGGCAGCACCACGATGGCGTCCTCGCCGACCATGCGCATGAGCTGCTTGCGCCTGCGCGCGAATTCGGCGGCGCTGATCCCGGTGGCGGCCTTCATCAATTCAAACGCTGGCGGTGGCGCGGCGCCAACACGCAGTCGCCGTGCAGCAGCAGGACGGCCACGCGCACGAATTCCTCGATCTCGGCCAGAGCGTCTTCGTCTTCCTCGCTTTCGCCCAGCTCCGGGCTGGCCTGGGCCAGCTTGCCCAGATCCGCCAGGGCCTCGGCCCCGTCATCGGACAGTGAGGCATCGCTGGCCGCCGCCAGGCCAAAACCGCCCAGGAAGGCACGGCACCAGTCGAACAGCGCCTGGGCGCGTTCTTCCAGGCCTGCGCTGGCATCGGGCAACAGCAGTTCGAAGCCGAAGGCGCGGTCCTCCAACTGGGCGACGGTGGAGGTGCGCAATTCATCCAGCGCGCTGTCCGCCGCCGGTGCAGGCAGGGCCGGATCGGCCAGGACGCGCGCCGGCCAGTCCACGGCGTTGTCGCCGGCGCCGGACAGCCAGCCGCACAGGCCGCCGTGGAGTTCAAAGGGGGAGGCGCCAAGGCCCAGGCCGCGCGCGGCCTGGTCGACGTCCTCGAGAGTCGGCAGGCTCATCGGGCGATGCCCTGCCGGCGATCAAAGGAATCAGACGGTTGCATGCCCAAAAGTGTAGTCGCAAAGGCCGAAATCCGCTTGTTGCGTGACGCATCGCACGCCTACACTCGATCGCATCCTTTGCGCTGGCGGATGTCACGGAGCCGTTTCGAGCTGATGCCATCATTGCCCTTCCCCCTGCTGATGGCCGCGACACCGGCTCCCGATGCGGCGCGCCTTGCCTGGATGGGAGTGGCCGCGCTGGCGCTGATCCTGGTGGTCCTGGCCGGTACGCGCCGGCTGTGGCTCCCCGCCCTGCAGCGGCGGCTGCCGCAACCACCTGTCGTGCCATCCGGCGACGACCATCTCAAACTGGCGTTGTGGGCCTCCGGCGAGGTGTTCTGGGACTACGACCTGATCGGTCGCCGCCTGCACCGCCTGCGGGCGGACGAGCACTCGCCATCCAGCCACGCCATCACCATGCTCACCCGGGTCGGCGACATCCCCCAGATCCATCCGCATGATCTGCCGCTGGTGACCCAGCGCCTGCGCAGCCATCTGCGCGGCGAAGCGCCGCTGTTCATGTCCGAGCACCGGATGGACATGCGCGGCGACGGCCAGTGGACCTGGGTGCGCGCGCGCGGCCGGGTGGTCGAACACGATGCACAGGGCCGCGCCCTGCGCCTGGCCGGCACCGCACGTGACATCACCGCCAGCCGCAACGCCGAATACGAGCATCGCGTGGCCAGCGAGGTCATGCGCAGCATGAGCGAAGCGGTCGCGGTCCTGGATGCCGAATACCGCTTCATCACGGTCAACCCGTCCTTCAGCCGCATGACCGGCTACGACGGGGCCGAAGTGGCCGGCCAGCCCCTCAGCCTGCTCGACAGCCGCCAGAACACCAGCGACAGCACCGCGCGCATGAGCACCCAGCTCCAGCGCGAAGGCCGCTGGTCCGGCGAGGCCTGGAAGGTGCGCAAGGACGGCGAGGAAATCCTGTGCCGGATCGAAACCAACGTGGTGCCCGACGCCAGCGGTCAGCGCCTGATGGTCGTCCTGGTCCTCAACGACATCACCGAGCAGAAGCGCGCCGAACAGGAACTGCGCTACCTGGCCAACTACGACACCCTGACCAGCCTGCCGAACCGCTCGCTCCTGTCCGAGCGCCTGTCGCGCGCGGTGGTGCGCGCCCGCCGCGAACGCACCCGGGTCGCGGTGCTGTTCATCGACCTGGACCGGTTCAAGGACATCAACGATTCGCTGGGCCATGCCACGGGCGACCGCATCCTGCGTGCGGCCGCCGCGCGCGTGCAGCAGACCGTCGGCCACCAGCACACCGTCGCGCGCCTGGCCGGCGACGAGTTCACCGTGGTCCTGGAAGGCATCACCGCGCCGGCCGACGCAGAGCGCGTGGCCGAACGGGTGATCCAGGCCTTCACCCAACCGCTGTCCTTCGGCGACCGGCTTGAAATCGCGGTCTCGCCCTCGATCGGCATCAGCCTCTACCCCGAACACGCCCAGGTCCCGACCGAACTGCTCAAGCACGCCGACACGGCCATGTACCAGGCCAAGTCCGCCGGCCGCCACACCTGGGCGGTGTACTCGGAAGAGATGGACGAGAAGACCCGGCACCGGGCGATCCTGACCAGCGCGCTGCGGCGTGCGCTGGAGCGCGACGAGCTGCGCGTGGTCTACCAGCCCCGGCTGTCGCTGCATCGCCAGCAGATCACCGGGACCGAGGCCCTGCTGCGCTGGGAGAGCCGCGAGCTGGGCGAGATCTCCCCGGCCCAGTTCATTCCGCTCGCCGAGGAAAGCGGACTGATTGTCGACATCGGCATCTGGACCCTGCGCCAGGCCTGCCAGACCCTGCGCAGCTGGCATGACGCGGGCATGGACCACCTCAGCGTGGCAGTCAACGTGTCGTCCTTGCAGCTGCAGCGCGGCGACCTGGCCGACGTGGTCGCCCGCGTGCTGGCCGAGACCGGGGTCAACGCCTCGCGCCTGGAACTGGAACTGACCGAGAGCGTACTGATGGCCAGTCCCGAACAGAACAGCCGCGTCCTGCAGGCCTGCCGCGCCCTGGGCGTGTCGATCGCGATCGACGATTTCGGCACCGGCTATTCCTCGCTGGCCTACCTCAAGCGCCTGCCGCTGAACACGCTGAAGATCGACCAGGAATTCGTGCGCGACATCAACCACGACATCGAGGACGAGGCCATCACCAGCGCGATCATCGCCATGGCCCAGTCGCTGTCCCTGCACGTGGTGGCCGAAGGCGTGGAGACCGCCGCGCAGTTGGCCTTCCTGCAGTTGCGTGGCTGCGACGAGATCCAGGGACACCATGTCTCGCGCGCGCTGGAACCGGCCGACTGCCTGGCGTTCATCCGCATGCACGATGGCGCCGGCAACATCCTGGCCAGCGCCTGATCCGCGTTGCCCGATGCCGCGACATCGGCTGCTTGACCGTCCGCCACGGGCGTGCCTATCGTGATCGACATGGACCAGCCCGACTCGATCGAACAGCTACGCGCTCTGGCTGCACGCCTGCAGGAGCTGGCCGATCGCTGCCAGCGCCTGTCCGACGAGAACCGCAGCCTGCGCGTGCAGCAGGAGCAGCTGTCCAGCGAGCGGGCGCAGCTGCTGGCCAAGAACGAGCTGGCGCGCTCGCGGGTCGAAGCCATGATCACCCGCCTGCGCTCGCTGGAGCAGCACACGTGAGCAGCAGCGAAGTCGTCAATGTCCACATCCTGGACCGCGAATACACCATCGGCGTGGAGCCAGGTGAACGCGGCAGCCTGATGGCCGCCGCCAAGTTGCTGGACACCCGCATGCGCGAGGTCCGCGGCGCACACAAGATGGCCGCTGCCGACCGTGTCGCGGTCCTGGCCGCGCTCAACCTGGCACACGAGCTTCAGCAACTGCGCGACCAGCAGGCCGCGCGCGAAAGCGAGTTCACCCGCACGCTGGGCGACCTGCATCGTCGCCTGGATGGCTGGCTCGAGCCGCGTTGAACCTTGACACGATCCTCGTGTTGAACACTGCGCCCTGAACCGCGCCGACAAACGGACTAGGCAAAGCGCCGCGCGTGGCTATACTGATCGCGCATCCTCTGCTGTGTCCGACAGCGTGCAAAACATTCGCCTTGTCCCTTAAAAACGACACCGGGACGGAAACGGAAGCCGGGAGCGCAAGTCCGCCTTCGTAGCGGGAAGCCCGATGGCCCCAAAGCCGGCCCACTTGAACCCCGGGTTCAAGGTCGTTTCGCCGCATCGCCATTGGCGGAGGATGTCTTCAATCTTCTAGAATGCCGCGCCCCACCAGGACGCGGCATTCTTTTTTCATGAGCGACAGCGACGCCCTGCCCGAACTGCGCCGTGAACTGCGCCAACGCCGCCGCGCACTGCCGGCCGCCCAACGCATCGCCGGCGCCGAAGCACTCGCCACGCGTCTGCTGGCCCTGCCCTTTTTGCCCACGCGCGGCTATGTGGCCGGCTACTGGGCCACCGACGGCGAAATCGGCCTGCACGTCTTCCAGCTGCGCCTGCCGCCCGGCCTGGTCTACTGCTTGCCGGTGCTGCATGGCGAGGAGCTGCGTTTTGCTCCCTGGCGCGCGGGCGACCCGTTGGTGACCAATCGCTTCGGCATTCCCGAACCGGACGTGTCGCCGAGCTCGGCGCTCGAACCGACCGAGATGGCGATGGTGGTGATGCCGCTGGTGGGCTTCGATGACGCCGGCCAGCGGCTGGGCATGGGAGGCGGCTGGTACGATCGCAGCTTCGCGTTTCGGCGCATGAGCGCTGCACCCCCCTGGCTGGTCGGCGCTGCATTCCAGGCCCAGCGCTGCGAGGCCCTGGTGGCCCGGGACTGGGATGTCGTTCCGGACGCGATCTGCACCGAAGCCCACACCCTGACCCCTGGAACCCGATGAGCACCCGAACCCGCTACTGGTTGATGAAGTCCGAACCCGAGGACTTCTCCATCGACGACCTGCAGCGCGTGGGCACCGAGCCGTGGACCGGCGTGCGCAATTACCAGGCGCGCAATTTCATGAAGGACGGCATGCGCGTGGGCGACGGGGTGCTGTTCTATCACTCCAACACCGAGGTGCCGGGCATCTACGGCATCGCGCGCGTGGCCAGCACGGCCTATCCCGATCCCACCCAGTTCCAGAAGAAATCCAAATACTTCGACGAGAAGGCCACGGCCGAGCAGCCGCGCTGGTTCCTGGTGGACGTGGCGTTCGAGCGCAAGCTGGCCCACGGCATCGCCCTGGACACCATCCGCCAGCATGCCGAGGCGCTGGGCGAGGACTTCGCCCTGATCCGCAAGGGCACGCGCTTGTCGGTGCTGCCGGTCACCGCCGCGCAGTGGAAGCTGCTGCTCTCGCTCGAAGCCGCCTGACCAGGCGCGCCCACTCCATCCACTTCCCCTTTTCGTGATCGCCTGACCATGTCCGAAGCCAAACGCCTGGCCGCCGAAAAAGCCATCGAATACGTCGAGGAGGGCATGATCGTCGGCGTCGGCACCGGCTCGACCGTCGCCTATTTCATCGACGCCCTGGGCCGCGACCCGACACGCATCAAGGGCGCGGTCTCCAGCTCCGAGCAGAGCACCGCGCGGCTGCAGTCCCATGGCATCGAAGTGCTGGATCTCAACCACACCGGCACCCTGTCGCTGTATGTCGACGGGGCCGACGAGTGCGACCCGCGCAAGTGCCTGATCAAGGGCGGTGGCGCCGCGTTGACCCGCGAAAAGATCATCGCCCAGGCCAGCCAGCAATTCGTCTGCATCGTGGACGCCTCCAAGCAGGTGCCGGTCCTGGGCAAGTTCCCCTTGCCGGTGGAAGTCATCCCCATGGCGCGCAGCCTGGTGGCCCGCGAGATCCTGGCCCTGACCGGCGGCCAGCCGGTGTGGCGCGATGGCGTGGTCACCGACAACGGCAACGTGGTGCTGGACGTGCACAACCTGTCCATCACCGATCCGGTCGCGGTGGAGACCGCGCTGAACCAGATCCCCGGCGTGGTCGCCGTGGGCCTGTTCGCCCGCCGGCCGGCCGATGTGGTCATCGTCGGCGGACAACCACCGCAGGTGCTCTGAGCGCACCAGGCATGGCCGCCGCCGCGGCGGACCACATCGTCACTGGCATCGACTCAGGCTGCCCCGTGGACTGGCGATAAGGTCCGTCGTGACTTGCCCGACGGCCCAACCGACCGGGCAATGAGCGCGCACCGGCGCCGCGTCAGGGACGCTTGCGTCGTCCGCTGCGCTGGCCAGCTCGCCGCTGCCCGAGCACGCGCACCAGTTCGCGCACCAGCGCTTTCTGTTCTTCATCCAGCAGGGCAAGCCCCTCGACCAGGGCCCGCTCCTCGGTGCTCTGCATTGGCCACGCCGCGCGGCTCTCACCCACGCGCAGCTTGCCGAATGCCAATTCGGCGGCCTCGATTCCCAATGCGGCCGCCAGGCCCTCGATCTGCTCGAGCCGCGGCATGTGCTTGCCATGACGCCAGTTGGAGACGGTCTGGGTCGTCACCGCGATGCCATGGCGACCAAACAGCTTCAGCAACTCTCCGTCACTGAGTTCGGAACGGCCGGAAGCCTGCAGGGCCCTGTTGAAACGGCTGGCGAAATCCTCCCGTCTGCGTGCGATGTCCATCCGTGGACGGTAGCGGGCCTCCATCGACGAACTTGCGTAATTAACTTTCAAATAAAGTAAAGTTTACTTTGAAGGGGCGTGGCTTCCGCTTAAGCAGACAGGAAGGCAAGTCCCGCAATGCCGCAAGCCTCATCAACGACAGGACGTCGCATGCAAGCCAACCCACTCCATCTTGCGATCGAAGCTTCCTACCGATGGATCGACTACCGGCAGGCTTACGCAGCGGTGCTGGAAGGACATGCCAACCCGCAGTCCTGCCTGCTCGAGCTGTTTGTCTTCCGCGTCTGGCTTTCTCAATTCGCCTTGCACCATCTCCAGGGCGGTCGGGCCGATGAGGAAGAAGCGAGCAACAGCAAAAGCACGCCACCGCCTCCGCTGTGGCTGTTGTCGAAACAGGCCCAGGAGGCCGGCATCATCGGGGATGGTCAGGCAGACTTGCTCGCCACACTGCTCCAGCGACGTTTCCCACATTACGATCGAGCCGCGTTGGCAAGCCGAAGCGTCGAGGATCCTCTGGGCCTGCTGGCAGCGACCTCGGTCCTGATCAGCCAGTCGTCCCGGCGTCCGACGGAGGCAGCCACGTCTTGCTTGTTGCGGCGTACGCTGGGTCAGTACAGCGGTATCAAGCATGCCTATCAACTCGGCTGAGCACAGCCCCTATGACCACGGGCACCGCCGCATCGCTTGACCTGTCCAGCGCCTTGCACCATGGTCTCGCGCTGACGATCAATCGACCAAGTCCCATGCTCGCGCGCGTCTGCCTCCTCTCGGTCCTGCTGCTCTCCGGCATCGCCGGATGCGCGCCCACACGCTGGGTGGAGATCGCCGGCCACCGTTACAGCATCGAGGTCGCCGATGACGAGGTCGAACGTGCGCGCGGTCTGATGTTTCGCGACCAGATGGCCGAAGACCACGGGATGCTGTTCATCCACGAATACGAGGAGCCGATCTCGTACTGGATGAAGAACACCCACATCCCGCTGGACATCCTGTACTTCGACCACGCCCTCAAACTGGTCGGCCAGCAGCGCAACGTGCCCCCGTGCTCGGCGGGCAACGCCTGTCCGGCCTACCCCAGCCACGCCGCCGCGCTATACGTGCTGGAGCTCAATGCCGGCCAGGCCGATCGCCTCGGGCTCAAGCTCGGCGAGGTGCTCAAGGTCGATCCGGACGTGACGCTCAAGGCCCAGCCCGACTGACCGCGCGCAGGGCTTGATCCCCCGCACGAATGGCTGCAGTCTTGGGCCATGGGGGATCGACTGACACTTCCTGATTGGGGTTCGTTGGCCAGTCATGCCGATGACACCCTGCCACTGCTTGGCACCGCGCTGCTGATCGCGCGCGACGAATACCCGCACCTGGACGCCGACCTCTACGACACCCTGCTGCAGAGCCACGCCGAACACCTGCGCCAGGAGATCGAGCAGATCGCGTCCTGGCCGTTGAAGATGGCCGCGATCAACCGCCACCTGTTCGAGGAACTCGGTTATGCCGGGGACCACGACGAGTACTACGATCCGCGCAACAGCTACCTCAACGAGGTCTTCGAACGCCGGCTCGGCAACCCGATCTCGCTGGCGATGGTGCAGATCGAAGTGGCCAGGCGGCTGGGCGTGCCGCTGGACGGCGTGTCCTTCCCCGGGCATTTCCTGGTCCGCCTGCCGGTGGACGATGGACTCCTGGTGATGGATCCGTTCAACGGCGGTCGGCCGCTGGGGGCCGATGAACTGCGCGAGCGCGCCAGACCGCATCTGGGCGGCGACGTACCCGACGACAACGTCCTGCTGCAGATCCTCGACCCGGCGCCGCATCGGGCCATCCTGGTGCGCGTGCTACGCAATCTGCACGGCGTGTATGCCGAACGCGCCGAATGGGACCGCGCGGCGCGCTGCGCGGACCGGGTGCTCAAGCTGGTGCCCGACCAGCCCGAAGCGCTGCGCGACCGCGGCATGGCTTATCTCAACCTGGACTATCGCAAGGGGGCGCAGGCCGACCTGACCCGCTACCTGAATCTGGTCCCCAAGGCGCCCGACGCCCAGGACCTGCGCGATCAGCTCATCGACCTGCACGCGGGCCGCTCCCGCACCCACTGACGCCGCCAACACCGCTCAGGGCGCCGCGCGCAGGTCCGAGGCCACCATCTCCAGGGTGCGACCCAACGCGCCGCGGCCGCGTTCGACCAGCAGGCGCCCGGCCTGGACCATCTGCTCGCGGCGTCCCGGCTCGGCCAGCAGGGCCAGGATCAGGTCACCGACCTCACGCGCGTTGCGCCCCACTTCCAGCGCGCCGGCCTCGGACAGGCGGCGTGAGATCTCCACGAAGTTGTGCAGATGCGGGCCGGTGACCATCGCGGTGCCGACCGCGGCCGGCTCCAGCAGGTTGTGCCCGCCGATGGCCTGAAGGCTGCCGCCGACGAAGGCGACCTGCGCGCAGGCATAGAAGCCCATGAGCTCACCCAGCGAATCGAGCACGAACACCGCATCGCCAGCCGCCGGCCAGCGCCCCACGCTGCGGCGGCCGACCTGCCAGCCGGCGTCCTGGGCCAGTTCCACCGCACGGCCGAAACGCTCGGGATGACGTGGGGCCCACAGCAGCAGCAGGTCGGGGAAACGCGCCATCAGCTGGCGATGGATGGCGATCACCGCCGCCTCCTCGTCCGGGTGCGTGCTGGCGGCGATCCACACCGGGCGCCCGCCCACGTGCTCGCGGAAGCTGCCCACCAGCGACTCCAGGCCGGCGGGAATGGCGATGTCGAACTTGAGGTTGCCGGTCTCCACGATCGCCTCGGGCGCCGCGCCCAGATGGACGAACCGCTTGCCATCGGCCACCGACTGCGCGCCGATGCGGTGCACGCTGGCCACCACGCGCCGGATCAGCGGGGCCAGCACGCGATAGCCGCGCAGCGAGCGCGCCGACAGTCGCGCGTTGAGGATGTAGGTGCGGATCCCCCTGCCCTTGCAGCCCAGCAGCAGGTTGGGCCACAGCTCGGTTTCCATCACCAGGGCCACGCCGGGCTCGAAGTGCCGCAGGAAGCGCCCGACTGCGCCGGGCAGATCGTAAGGCGCGTAGACGTGAAGCACCTCGTCACCCCACAACGCGCGCACCCGGTCCGATCCGGTCGGGGTGATGGTGGTGACCAGCAGCCGCAGATGCGGATAGTGACGCCGCAACGCATCGACCACCGGCGCGGCGGCATTGACCTCGCCGACCGACACCGCATGCACCCACACATCCACCGGATGCGGCGGCCCGCTCCAGGCGGCATAACGCTCCCCCCAGCGCTGGAAATAGCCGGGGACGCGGAAGCCGCGCCAGATCAGGTGGTAGACCGTGGCCGGCGTCAGCACGTAGAGCACGGCCGAATACAGGGCACGCAACCATGTTTCGGTCAGGTCACGACGCATCGGGGGGCAAGGATACGTAAAAGGCGCCCGGCTACAATGACCGCATGACACAGCGCCCCGCCGACGCGCCTGCGCGCCAGGCCACTCCATTCGATCCCGGACCGCCACCCCTGCAGCCCTCGACCTGGCCGACCTGGCTCGGCGTAGGCGTTTCGGCGCTGGTCGCGCGCCTGCCCTGGGGCCTGCAGCGCGCGCTCGGCCGTCCGTTGGGCGCGCTGCTGAAGCTCGCCCTGGCCTCTCGCCGCAAGGTGGCCGCGCGTAACCTGGAGCTGTGCTTTCCCGAAGCGGACGCCGCGACCCGCGCGCGTCTGCTGGACGAGGTCTTCACCGCGCTGGGCGTGGGAATGTTCGAGTTCGCCCGCGCCTGGTGGGGGGATGTGGCGCCGATGCGCAAGAACCTGCGCGTGGAAGGCCTGGAGCACCTCGAGGCCGCGCAGGCGGGCGGGCGCGGGGTGATCGTGATCTCCGGGCACTTCACCACGCTCGAATTGTCCGCGCGGCTGATGTGCGACTACGCGCCGCTGGCTGGCATGTACCGGCCACATGCCACCGGCGCGATGGAATGGGCGGTCAAGCGCGGCCGCCTGCGCTATGCCACGGCGATGTTCGGTCGCGAAGAGCTGCGTCCGGCGCTCAAGCACCTCAAGCAGGGCGGCTTGCTGTGGTTCGCACCGGACCAGGACACCCGGCGCGGGGACAGCGTGTTCGTGCCGTTCTTCGGCCGCCCGGCCTACAGCTTGACCTCCACCCACCAGCTGGCGCGGCTGTCCGGCGCGGCGGTGATCGCCTTCGCCCACGAGCGTCGCCCGGATGGCGGTTATACGCTGCGGCTGTCGCCGCCATTCGCGGATTTCCCGTCCAAGGACGCCACTGCCGATACCGCCCGGGTGATGGCCGCGATCGAGGAGATGATCCGCGCGGTGCCAGCGCAATACCTGTGGATCCACAGGCGCTTCAAGCGCCAGCCGGACGGGCGCGGCGCGCTGTATCAGTGAGGCAGGAGTGAGCAGAAGCGGGCTTTCCCGACGTCTCATTCCTCTCCACTCACTTCTCGTTTCTTGCGCTCACTCCTCGCCCAAAGGCACGACCAGGCGCGTGCGGCCCGGGCCGATGCGGCGCTCGAGCGGAGCCGTGGCCCGCTGGCCCACCTGGCGCCAGGTCAGCACGAATGGTTCGCCGTGGTTGTCCAGGTCCAGCACCGCGCGCTGCGCCTCGCGGCGCCAGGCCAGATCGATCGTGCCGCCGCTGGCGCCCACCCGCACGCCTTCGACGCGCAGCCAGTCCCAGCCCGCCGGTGGCTGCGGCGCAAAGGCCAGCCGACGATGCGCGCCGTCCGCCTCCAGGCCCAGCAATCCGCCGAGGGCGGCCGACAAGAAGGTGGCCGACGACCACGTCTGCTCTGGCACCGACTCGCGTTGCGGCACGAACGCCGCGCCCGACTGCACCTCGTGCATATGCCCGGGCGCGTCCTGCGCGGCCCAGGGCACCAGCCGCAGCCACAGGTCGGCGGCCTGGGCGCCACGGCCCGCGCGCCATAGCGCCTCGGCCGCCGCCGCGCTGCCCAGGCCCCACACGCTGCCACCCGCATAGCTTTGCGGATCGTAGTCGGGCGCACTCGCCGGCTTGCTGCGTAGCCCCCAGTCGGTCAGCACATCGGGGGAAGCCAGCTGCGCGAACAGGGCCGCAGCCTCCTGCGGCGTGGCCGCGCCGCTGCCGATGGCGGCCAGGTCCGCCCCGCTGAAGGATTCGCCGCGGCGTCCATCGCGGTGAAAGCCGCTGATCCAGGATGTCGCGGCCGGGTCGCGATAGCGCACACGGATTGCCAGGCGGGCGCGCTCGGCATCGGCGCGCGCCTGTGTCGCCAGCGCCGCGTCGCCCTGCGTGTCGGCCATCGCCGCCATCGACTGCGCCGCGTCCACCCAGGCCGCCGACAGGGTCAGCTCGTCGGTCAGCGCGTCCTGTTCGTTGCCGCTCATCTTGCCCGCGGGGACGCGTGGCAACCCGTCGCCGGCATCGATCAGCGAGCGGCAGTAGCGCCACGCCGCCAGCAACTGTGGCCAATGCGCGCGCAGGAAGCCGACATCGCCGCTGGCACGCGCGTACTCGGCGGTCACCGCCAGGAAGTCGAACGCGATGTCCACGTGCGCGTACATGTGCGGGTAGTCGCGCACCCACTCCAGGAAGCCCGCGCTCTGCGACAGCTCGTGCCAGAGCATGCCGGTGTCCGGATCCTGGTAGCGCAGCTCGAACGCCAGCTGTGCCGCGGCGCGCTCGAACTGCCCGCTGGCTACCAGCGCGCGCGTGCTCACCAGCCCGTCGCCGCCGAAGTACCAGGCGTACTGCGGCCGTCGCGCGCCGTGCGAGGGCCCGTAGCCAGCGACCATGCCGCAGCCCAACCGCGCGTTGCACGACCAGGCCTGTTCCAGCGCCACCTGCGCCCAGCGCAACGCCCGGTTGGCCTGCGCGTCCGGGGTGACGATGCGCAGGCGCGTGGCCCGGGCCAGGCGCTTCACGTCCGCCGGCGCCGGCGCTTCGGGCGCCTGCAGCAGTGCGGTCACGGTGTCGTGCACGTCCTCGCCAGGCTCGCTCTGGGAAGCGAACGCCAACTCCGCGCAGCACGCGCCGCCGCAGGCGGTCGGCACCAGGTCCAGGAACAGCGGCTGGCCGAACGCGCTGCCGCGACGGTCGTTGTTGGGCACGCTGTGCGCGCCGGCCTGCGGCGAGGCGATCAGCGCGCGGAACCGGCCGCTGGGTTCCTGCAGCAGCAGCCCGCGCGCGGCCGCATCCCAGGCGAACTCCTGCCCGCCGATGCCGGCCGGCCACATCAGGTTGAGCGAAGGCACCAGATGCACACGGATGCGTAGCTCGGGCGGCGCCCGTTCCACCCGCAGCCGCACGCGCACACCGGGCAGCGTATCGCGCGCCTCGATCCGCTCGGACACGCGCAGCCCCGGCGCGATGTACGACCGCGTCAGACCGAACGGATCGACCGTGGCCGTGGCCGGCGCCTCCGCGGCGGCCAACGGCGTGCCATCGCCGCGCAGGAATTCCAGCCGATAGCCTGATGCGATCTGCACCGGGAAGCTCCACAGCTCCAGTCCATCGCTGCCGTAGCCGCCGGCAAAGCCGCGCAACCCGTGCGCGGCCAGATAACGCTCCTGCACCGGCGCTGCGACCGTCCAGGACGGCACCTCCGCTTCTTCGGACGGCTCGGCGACACCGGCCTGCGTGGCCTCACTCCCACCGGCCGGCACACAGGCCAGCGCGGCCATGCTCCACACGAGCGCGGACACTCTGCGCAACGGCATGCCCAATCCCCTGGCGCCACACTGGTTCGATTGTGGCCCGCCAACCACACGACAAGCCCGCCGCGCCGCATCATCGAACCGGCGTGCGCGGAGCGAAGCGACGCGTGAGCAGAAGCGGCTTTCGCTCGCTCCTCACGTCCCTTCACTCACGCCTCGCTAATAGGGAGAAGCCTCACCCGCCGGCCGCGTCTTGAAGCGCCGGTGCCACCACAGGTACTGCTCGGGATGGGCGCGCACCACCGCTTCCAGCTCGCGCATGTAGCGCGCGGCGAACGCAGCCGGATCGGCGCTGCGGGCTTCTTCCCACGGCGGGTCGATGCGCACGCGATAGCGTCCGTCGGGCAGGCGCTGGCACCAGTACGGCAGGATTTCCACGCCGGCGCGGCGGGCCAGATCGGGTGTGGTGGTCAGGGTCGCCGCCGACACGCCGAAGAACGGGACGAAGGCGCTGTTGTAGGTGAAGTTCTGGTCGGCCAGATACGCCACCAGGCCGCCCCGGGAAAGTGTGCGCAACAGGCCGCGCACGTCCTTCTTGCCGATCACGCTGGCGAAGGCGTGCTGACGTCCATCCTGCATCAGGCGCTCGCCGCAGGAACCGTCGACGCGCCGGACCATGCACGAGAGCGGCTCGCCCAGCGCTTCGCCGAGCAGGCGCCCGCCCAGGTCCAGATGCGGAAAGTGCGCGGTCAGCAGCAGGACACCGCGTCCGCCTCGACGCGCAGCCTGCAGATGTTCGAGCCCCTCGACCTCGGCCAGGCCGCGCAACGCGCGCGCCGGTGCGTACCAGGCCCGCGCCATTTCCAGTAGCCCGGTGACGCTGGCCCGGGTGTTCGCGCGCACCAGCGCCTCGCGCGCCGCCTCGTCCAGCGTGGGGAAGCACAAGGCCAGGTTGGTCCGCGCGATGCGCCGGCGGCCGGCCAGCAGCGGTGTCAGCACGCCGGCCAGCACGCCTCCCCAACGCAGCAGACGTCGCTGCGGCCAGTGCGCCACTCGCCGGCATACCCAGCGGGCAGGCGCGACGAACCAGCAGCGCGGCTCAGTCCGGGGCGACATCGTGGCGGGCCAGCAGGCTGCCCGTATACAGCGCGGCCAGCATCAGGGCCAGCCCGCCCCAAAATGTTGAATAGAACGCCAGGTGGGTGTTGAACGGGAAGACGGTCACCGCCAGGGCCAGCATCGCCGGCCGGGCCCGGTCCCGCGCCTCCATGGGCGAATAGCGCCATGCCCGCCAGGCCATCGCCGCGCCGGCCAGCCACATCAGCAGGCCCAGGGCGCCGGTCTCGCTCAGGATCTCCAGCACGATCTGGTGCGCATGCAGGGCCGGGCCCGCGCCCCAGGCCGGAGCCACGCCCGGCGTGGGATCGCAGGCGGGGAAGACCTCGCGGAAGTCGCGCACGCCAACCCCGTTGAAGGGATGGGCGCGGATCATGCAACCAGCGGCTTCCCAGATTCGCGCGCGGCCAGACAGCGCCGTATCCACTCCGGTCTCGTCGGCGCTCATCGCCGTGGTGGTCAGTTGGACCCGTTCGCGCACCTGCGGGGAGACCACCGCAAGCCCGGCCAGGGCCAACAAGCCCACCAGTCCCACGCCCAGCAGGCGCTTCCAGCCCAGCAGGCGCCAGCCGGAGAACAGCAGCACCAGTGCATAGGTGACCCATGCAGCCCGCGCGCCGGCCAGCAGGATGACCACGCCCACGGCCGCCGCCGCGATCAACCACCCCAGGATGCCGAACCTGCGCCCGGCCGCGAACAGCGCAAACGGCGACAGACTGGCCAGGACCAGGCCCAGCTTGAGGTTGCACGGTCCCAGCACGCCGCTGAGGCGATCCACCGCCGCGGTCTCGGCCGCGGTGCACATGCCGTGGCCGCTGATGACGTGCTTGAGCTGGTCGATGCCAAAGAACAGCGGACTGGTCCCGGAGATGGCCTGGGCCAGCGCGTCCACCGTCCAGATCGCCACGATGATCGCCAGTCCCCCGAAGGTGACCCTGCGGCCCCGGTCGTTGGCCACTGCCGAGGCGACCAGCCACAGGAAGGGCAGGTAGCGGATATCGGTGGCCACCTTGCTCCAGGCGTGCGCCGGGTCCACCGCGTCGAAGGCCGAGACCAGTTGCGGGACCCAGTAGGCGAAGAACATCACGCTGGTCAGTGCCCAAGCTTCGTTGCTCAGCAGCCGGGTGCCATTGCGGAACCGCTGCAGCACCAGTTGCACCAGCGCGGCCAGCGCTCCCAGAGCGAGCACGCCCTCGGCATAGCCCGGCGCCGGCCACAATGCCACGAACACCAGAATCCAGGCCGGCGCCCACCGCCAACCATCGGCACGCGGGGCGGTGCGAAGCTCGGTGGCGGCGGTCATGGGGTCGCGAGTTCCTGGTAGAGCGAGAGCGTGGCGTCCTGCATCGCGGACAGCGTGTAGGGCATGGTAGCTGGCGGGGTGGGCGGATCGTCCAGCAGCCCCAGCGCGGTGGCCATAAGCGCCTGCAGGTCGAACGGCGGCACGGCGCCTCGCGGCAGCAATTCGGCCAGCAGCTCGCCGACCCCGCCGTGGGCCCAGCCCAGCACCGGACGGCCGACCGACAGCGCCTCCACCACGGTCCGACCGAACGCCTCCGGCTTGCGCGAGAGCTGCAGCACCAGGTCGCTGGCGGCGTAGGCACGGGCGATGGCGCTGGTGGGCGCGGTGAAGGCCACCGCGCCGGCAACGCCCAGTTGCGCGGCCTGGGCTTCCAGCTCGGCGATGTAGGCCTCCCGACCGGGCTCGCGCGCACCGGGCAGCCACAGGCGCGCATCGCGGCCGGCGGCGCGCACCGCCGCCAGCAAGGCCAATGCATCGCCATGGCCCTTGAGCCGGGTGCCGCGGCCAGGCAAGAGCAGCAGCGGCCCTTCGCCGCCCAATGCGGGGATCTGTTCAGCGAGCTCGGCACGCATCGCGCCATCTGGCCAGCGGACGCGTGGAAATTGCGTGGGGTCGATGCCACGCGGGATGACGCGCAGCCGCGCCGGATCGGTACGCGGATAGTGCGCCAGGACGTAGCGGCGCACGGTGTCCGACACACAGACCACGCGCTCGCCGCTGGCCATGATGGCGCTGTAGCGCCCCGGCGAATTGAGCCCGTGCACCGTAGTGACCCAATGTGGGCGCGTACCGGCCGGCAGCTGCTTCAACGCGGCCCAGCCCAGCCAGGCAGGCAAGCGCGAGCGGGCGTGCACGATGTCGGGCCGCTCGGCAGCCAGCACGGCGCGTAGCCCGCGAATATGACGCAACGTCGCCAGCGACTTGCGCCCGATGTCCAGACAGATGTGCTGCGCGCCACTGACTTGCAGTGCCGGCACCAGACGCCCTCCCGCGGAGACAACGATGGCGCGATGACCGGCAGCGACGAGCGCAGCGGCGATTTCCAGGGTGGAACGCTCAACGCCGCCGGACTGCAGCGCCGGCAGCAGTTGCAGAACCGTCAGCCGGCGTGCCGGCCCGGCGCTGTCAGTCGACAAGAACGAAGTGCGAACCGCAGTAGGGGCACTGGGTCTCGCCGTTGGGCTCGTCCTCGATGGGCAGGTAGACCCGCGGATGCGAGTTCCACAAGACCATCGAAGGCAGCGGACAGCTCAAGGGCAGGTCGGCGCGGGACACGGTGTAGCGCTTTTCGGCGTTGGCCGGCGCGGTGGCGGTTTGGCTCATGGCGGACTCTGGGAATCGCGGACCTGGAAGAACGGGATTCTACCAGCCAAGGCACGGATGACATCGACTGGAGGATGGGCGAGCCGCCACCGCGGCGATGGGGTTTGACCGGAAAGCTTCATCGCCGCCGTGGCGGCTCACACCCATTCAGCGCCAGCGCTTTTCGTTGGGGTCAGCGCGCGGCCTTCCAGGCGCCCAGCGCGGCCTCGAAGCGCGAAAGCCCTTCGGCCAGCTCGGCCTCGGTGAGGTTCAGCGCCGGCACGAAACGCAGCACGTCCGGGCCGGCCTGCAGCAGCAGCAGGCCGTGTGCGGCGCACTGGTCCAGGATCGCCGCGGCCTGGCCGGCGTGCTCGGGGCGCAACACCGCGCCGATCATCAGGCCACGGCCACGGATCTCGGAAAACAACGCCAACTCGGCATCGATCCTGGCCAGCGCCGCGCGCAGCGCCTCGGCCTGGCGCGCCACGTTCTGCGCAATGGCCTCAGAGCCCAGCTTGGCCAGCGCCACGCGCGCCACCGCCGAGGCCAGCGGATTGCCGCCGAAGGTGGTGCCATGCGCGCCGAACTGCATCACCTCGGCCACACGCGATCCGACCAGCATCGCGCCGATCGGCAGGCCACCGCCCAGCGACTTGGCCAGGGTGACGATGTCGGGGGTGACCCCGTCGTGCCAGTGCGCAAACAGCGCGCCGGTGCGGCCCATGCCGCACTGGATCTCGTCCAGCACCAGCAGCGCGTCGTGCTGGCGGCACAGCGCCTCGATGGCCTTCAGATAGCCTGGCGCGGCCGGGACCACGCCGCCCTCGCCCTGCACCGGCTCGATCATCACCGCGGCCACGTCGCCGTGCGCCATCGCCGCTTCCAGCTGGGCCAGGTCGTTGAAGTCGACGTAGCGGAAGCCGCCCGGCAACGGCTCGTAGCCTTCCTGGTATTTGGGCTGCGCGGTGGCGGTGACCGTGGCCAGGGTGCGGCCATGGAAGCTGCCGCGGAACGTCACGATCACGCGCTTGTCCGGACCGCGCCCCTGCTCGGCAGCCCACTTGCGGACCAGCTTGATCGCCGCTTCATTGGCCTCGGCGCCGGAGTTGCACAGGAAGGCGCGACTGGCGAAGCGCGAGGCCTCCACCAGTTCCTGCGACAGGCGCAGTGGCGGCTCGCTGTAGAAGATGTTGCTGGTATGCCAGAGCTTGCCGGCCTGCTCGATCAGCGCCGCGGTCAGGTCCGGGTCGTTGTGGCCCAGGCCGCACACGGCGATGCCGGCGGACAGGTCGATGTACTCGCGGCCGTCGGTATCCCACACGCGCACACCCTGGCCTCGCTCCAGCACCAGTTCGCGCTGGCGATACACGCTCAGCGTGTACTGCTTGGCGGAGGCGATGAGGTCGGAGGCGGCGGTCATGGCGGTGAACCTTGTGCTGACGAGGGGGATGAACCCGGCATTGTCGCGCATCGGCGCGGCCAGCGTGTGGCCGCGGGCGGCGCTTCAGCGGACAGCGTCGCCTGTACAGGCCGGTGAGTCTGGGGCCGGACGGATGTCATCGTCGGCGCGCAGTGGGCCGGTGCAGGTGACCCGCCGCGCTGCCACGCTCTGGCTGCGTAGCAGATGACCATCCGACCAGGCCTGGACCAAGAAGTGATCCAGGACGCCGCGCGGCGTCTGCGTCGGCGGATCCAGCAGGGTGACGACGTCGCGTTCGCCCAGTACACCAGCCGGCATGTCCACCAGCGGACCGGGATCGACCGCCGCCACGCCAGGTGCTGCCGGCGGGAGGACATAGAACACGAAGCCGTCCTCGGTTGGACGCCAGCCGGCGGTATGCCGCCGGGCCCGCAGGAATGTCTGCAGGACCACCCGGCGCGGTGCGATCCCCGGTGCGCGTGCCAGGTCCTGGGCCAGCAGCCGCGCACCCTCGTCGTCCAGGTCATGCACTGCCCAGGCCAGCAGCGGACAGGCACCGCTGCCCGCGGCGGCCGCACGCTCGGCCAGGAGCGCGGCCAGCGCCGGGACGGGGCGACGGCCGGTCAGCTCCCCTGGCATCCAGGACTGGATCGACATGCCGGGCGGCGCGTAATGCCCGAAGAAATCGCGTTCGGCCAACTGACGGAACGCGGGCGTCGGCGGTCCGAACTTGTAGGGATGCATCACCGGCACGACCTGCCCCGCGCAGCCGGGGATGGCCGCCACGAAAGCCGCAGTGTCACGCCAGGGCTCATTACGCTGCACGAACCGGCCGCTCAATAGCCAAAGCTGCGCGCCCACCGCGACCACGAGCAGCGCGGCCATCACCCGGTTGGCCCGGGTCGGGCTTACCGGGCCGGCCGCGTCGTACAGCCAAGCCAGCAGTGCGCAAATGAACGGCAACGCAGTCAGCAGGTTCCGGGCCGAATACGACGGCGCCAGCAGGCAGCTCACCAGGATCCCGCTGACGACCATGCCGGCCATCACGAGCAGTGAAAGCCGCGCCACTGCCGAGCCCCCAGCAGGGACCCGCGCCTTCAGGCTGCCGCGCCCGTGGCGGAGCCGTCGCCACAACGCGGCCACGCACAGGCCCGTCAGCGCCCAGCCCGAGGCCGCGGTGGCCAGGTGCTTGTTGGCCATGCGGGTCTGGGACCAGAAGAACCCGACATCGGCGTGGTACCAGGTGTGCCCCACGTCTTGCGCCGTGGCGTGCCACAACAGCCAGGTGTACCCCCCGACCGCCGCAAGAATCGCCAGCCCGGCGGCGATCACCGGCAACCGCAGGCGCGGCACCGCCAGCAGCCAGGCCATCACCATGCCGGTCAACAGCAACAGATAGAAGTGCACGAAACTGCCGGCCAGTCCCAAGACGACAAGCGCTGCGAAGGCCAGCAGCGGGAAGCGGACTCGGGCGGCGGCGTGTTCGCGCAGCCAGAGGCCCACGCCCATCAGCCCGGCGGCGATGAGGATGCACAGGCCGTAGCTGCGCGCGTTCTGCGCCTGTTCGAACCAGAACGTGGACACCGCCGCCACGGCCAGCGCGTAGCCCACCGCCATCGGGCTGAAGCGCCGCCACAGCAGGCGGCCGGTCAGCAGCAGCGCCAGGACCGCACACACCGCACTGGGCAGACGCAGCCAGGCTTCGGACAGGTCGCCCAGCCGGCTCCAGCCCTGCAGCAGCACGTAGTACAGCGGGGGATGCACGTCAGTCAGCGCGCGCTGCCACAGTCCGTGCAGACCGCCGTCGCCTCCGATCACGAACACCGTGAACAACTCGTCGGCCCAGTAGTTGCTGCGACCCAACTGCACGAAGGCGAATACGCAGGCCACCAGCACGATCGCGGCATAAGCGAAGGCAGGCCAGCGCACACGGGCGGTGGCGGAAGACATGGATTGCATGGCGTCGATCAGGGCGAGGGAGGAGTTCGCGTCAGCACGAGGGCGCAAGCCCCGCACCGCGAACAGGCGCGCATCATACGGTCGCAGGCCGCGCCACGCGGCCGGACCACTCAGCCTGCGTGCAGCCTGGCCCCGCGGTCTAAAGAAGGATCAAGGCGTGCGAAATGTGACGCTTCGACCAGCCCGCGCCACAATGCTCTGATGCGACTGCTCTCCAATCCCCAACTCAACCCGGCAACCGAGACCGGCTGGCGCAAGCGCTGGTTCGACATCATTTACCGGCATGACGACGCGCCCTCGCGCAACTTCGACCTGCTGCTGGTGGTGGCCATCATCGCCAGCGTCCTGGTGATCATGGTCGACAGCGTGCAGGACCTGCATCGACGCTATGCCACGGTGCTGTACGTGGTCGAGTGGGCCTTCACCGCGATGTTCACCGTCGAATACCTGCTGCGCCTGGTGGTGGTCCGCCGGCCACTGCGCTATGCGATGAGCATCTGGGGCGTGATCGACCTGCTGTCGATCCTGCCCAGCTATGCCTCGCTGCTGATCCCCGGCGCGCAAAGCCTGCTGGTAGTGCGCGTGCTGCGCATCCTGCGCCTGTTCCGCATTCTCAAGCTCACCCAGTACGTGGAAGAGTCCGGCGTGCTGATGAGCGCGCTGTGGCGCAGCCGGCGCAAGGTGGCCGTGTTTGTCAGCACCGTGCTGACTTTGGTGGTGATCTTCGGTGCGCTGATGTACCTGGTCGAGGGGCCCGAGCACGGCTTCACCAGCATCCCCACCAGCATGTACTGGGCCATCGTCACCATGGCCACGGTCGGCTTCGGCGACATCGCCCCGCAGACCACGCTGGGACGCTGCATCACCTCGCTGCTGATCCTGATCGGCTACAGCATCATCGCCGTGCCCACCGGTATCTATACCGCCGAACTGGCCGCTGGCCTGCGCGAGGCCAGCGCCAACCACGACCATCGCGGCTGCCCGGAGTGCGGGCTGGAAGGCCATGAGCCCGACGCCCGCCACTGCCGCGGCTGCGGCCACGCCCTGCACGCGCCGATGCCGTAAGGCAGCGGCACGGCGGGTTCACCAGACGCCGGTGTTTTCCATCGAGGACCACGGCTCGGCCGGGGCCAGCGCCGCACCCTTCTGCAGCAGTTCGATGGAAATCAGGTCCGGGCTGCGCACGAAGGCCATATGCCCATCGCGCGGCGGGCGGTTGATGGTCACGCCCATGGCCTGCAGGTGCGCGCAGGTAGCGTAGATGTCGTCCACCTCGAAGGCCAGGTGGCCAAAGTTGCGGGCACTGCCGTAATCCTCGTCCGAGCCCCAGTTGTAGGTCAGCTCGATCTCGGCCTCCGGCTGGCCGGGCGCGGCGAAGTAGACCAGGGTGAACTTGCCCGCCTCGCTGTCCTTGCGCCGGGTCTGGACCAGGCCCAGGCCCTCGGTGAAGAACTTCGAGGTGGCGTCCAGGTCGTGGACGCGGATCATGGCGTGCAGGTATTTCATGGTGTCGCAAAACTCCGTTCGAACGCGGCGTGGCGCCGCCGGGCCGTGCAGTGTAGGCGCCGCCGTGCGAACGCTCAGTCCAGGAACAGGTCCGGCAGCAGCGGCTGATCCGGATCGACCGCGTAGCCGGACAGATCGGTGATGCCCGCCTGCGCCAGCACTTCGTCATCGATCAGGAACTGGCCGGAGAAGCCGGCCGCCTCGCGCACCAGCACCGCATGCGCCGCATCGCCCATGATCGCCGGGGCGCGACCATTGGCCGTGGACACACCGGGAATCATGTTCAAAGCATCGGTGGAGATCAGCGTGCGCGGCCACAGCGCGTTGACCGCCACGCCCTGTGGACCGAACTCGGCCGCCAGGCCCAGGGTCACGAAACTCATGCCCATCTTGGCCAGCGTGTAGCCGGTATGCGGTCCCCACCACTTGGGGTCCAGCGACGGCGGCGGGCACAGGGTCAGGATGTGGGGGTTCGGGGCCTGCAGCAGATGCGGCAGGCAGGCCTGCGCGCACAGGAAGCTGCCGCGCGCATTGACCTGCTGCATCAGGTCGAATCGCTTCATCGGCGTGTCCAGCGTGCCGCGCAGCCATATCGCGCTGGCGTTGTTGACCAGGATGTCGATCCCGCCGAAGGCATCGACCGTGGCGGCCACCGCCGCGCGCACCTGGTCTTCCTCACGGATGTCGCACTGCAGGGCCAGGCCCTGCCCGCCGGCGTCGTTCACCGCCTGCGCCGCGGTATGGATGGTGCCCGGCAGCCTGGGGTTGGGCACGGCCGACTTGGCGGCGATGGCGACATTGGCCCCGTCGCGGGCGGCGCGCAGCGCGATGGCCAGGCCAATGCCACGCGAGGCACCAGTAATGAACAAGGTCTTGCCGGACAGACTGGACATGAACGCTCCCTCAGCACGCCGGAGCCGGATGCCCCGCGGCGGCACAGTCTAGCGGGGCGGACACCTTGGCCCTTCTATAATCGCGCCGATGGATTCCTGGTTCGATGGACTGCTGGACTGGATCACCGCACATCCGGCCGCAGCCGGCGCGGTGGTGTTGCTCGTGGCCTTCGCCGATGCGCTGGTGATCGTGGGGGCCATCGTCCCGGCGTTGCCGCTGCTGACGGCGGTGGGCGTCATGATCGGGCTAGGCAAGATTTCTGCGCCTTACGCCATCGCCTGTGCGGCGCTGGGTGCCTTCGCCGGCGACGGGGTCAGCTTTTGGGTGGGGCGACGCTGGGGCACCCAACTGCGCGGATTCGGGCCCTTCCGGCGGTATCCCCAGTTGCTGGAACGTGGCGAGCGCCTGTTCCGCCGCAACAGCCTCAAGGCGATCTTCATCGCTCGCTACGTGGGACCGGTCCGGCCCTTCGTGCCTGCGGTGGCCGGCATGCTGGACATGCCACTGCGCCGCTATCTGCCGGCCAGCGCTGCCGCGGCGGTGTCCTGGGCGGTGCTGTTCCTGCTGCCGGGCTGGCTGCTGGGCCAGGCCTACGACGCGGTGGCCGCGGTGGCCGGCCGCCTGGCGGTGGTGCTGGGGCTGCTGCTGGTCGTGCTCGGCGCGATCTGGGCGACGGTGCTCTACAGCTATCGGTGGTTTGCCGATCACGCCGACAGCCTGCTGGCCCGGGGCCTGGCGTGGTCGCGCGCGCACCCGGTGCTGGGCCGTTACTCGGTAGCCATCTTCGATCCCGGCCGTCGGGAAACCGTTTCGCTGGCCGTCCTGGCGGTCGCGCTGCTTGCGGTGGCCTGGCTGCTGTTCGCCTTCCTGGTGATCGTCGTGGGCCACGGCGAACCGTTGGGGGTGGACCTGTGGCTGTTCGAGCTGATGCACAGCCTGCGCAACCCATTGGCCGACCGGCCGCTCGCGGCGGTGGCCGCACTGGGCGATGCCGATGTACTGGGCCCGGCCGCGCTGGCGGTGCTTGGCTATCTGGCCTGGCGCAAGCGCTGGCTGGCGGCAGGTCACTGGCTGGCCGCCATCGCCTTTGGCCTGGCGCTGACCGCCTGGCTGGGCGCGATGGTGGACATCCCCAAGCCGCCCACGGTCAGCGGCGGGTTCGGGTTCCCCTCCATCGCGGTGACCATGAGCACGATCATCTTCGGCTTCTTCGCCGTGCTGATCGCGCGCGAGTTGCCCGGACGCGACCGGGCCTGGCCCTACATGGTCGCCGGGATGGTGGTCAGCACGATCGGGTTCGCCCGGGTCTACCTGGGCGCCCACTGGCTGAGCGACGTGATCGGCGGGATGCTGCTGGGCGTGGTGTGGCTGCTGATCCTGGGCGTGGCCTACCGCCGCCGCACCAGCCGCGCCCTGTGGATCAAGCCCCTCGCATGGATGTTCTACGGCGTGTTCGCGCTGGCCGCCCTATGGCATGCGCCACGCGCGGTGGACGCGACCCTGGACCGGTTCGACGCCTCCCTGACCCCCATCGCGCTACCGCTGGACGCTTGGTGGGCCGACGCATGGCGCACCCTGCCGGCGACCCGCAACGAGTTCGACGACGAACAGCGCTGGCCGCTGGACGTGCAGATGGCCGGCCCGCTGCAGCCGCTGGTGCGTCGCCTGGAGGCCGATGGCTGGCGCCTGCAGCGGCAGGCCGGCTGGGAACGTGCGTTGCAGCTGCTCGATGGCGACCTGCCGCCACAGGGGCATCCGGTCCTGCCGGCCACGTTGGACACCCACGCCGAAAGCCTGCTGATGCTCAAACCCGGCCCGCGCCCGGACCAGCAGTACGCGCTGCGGCTGTGGTCCACCCCCCTGCTGCTGCAGCCCGGGGAGGTTCCGCTGTGGATCGGCGGGGCGCAGACCCTGGAGCATCGGACCCTGCTGGGCCTGGTCGGCCTGTGGCGTCCGTTGGCCGACGCCAACGCCTCGCTGGACGCGGTGACCGCGTCGGTCTCAGGGTTGCCGCAAGCCATCGCCCCGCACCCGGCCACCGGACTGCCCGTTCTGCGTCTGCGCACCGACCGCGAGCCGGCGACCGTGCTGGCACCGGTCAAGGCCAGAACCTCACCGCCCTGACGCCTGCGCAGGATCGGGTCGCGAGGGGCGACTCAGGCCATCAGGGCCAGCAGATGATCCAGCCGCGCATGCGGATCGTCTTCCTGCAGCACCGCCAGGCGCTGCGCATCGCTCAATGGCAGCAATTCGGCCAGGCGCCACCCGACCCAGGCTGCGCTGTCCAGGTCGCGGGGCGTCATGCCCGGCGGGGTCGCCCCGGCCTTCTCGAAAATTTTTTCCAGCACGGTGGCCAGTAGGCCGTGTTCTGGCCGCAGCTCGTCGTCAGGCTCCGGTTCGCACCAGTCCACTTCCCCCACGACCAGCCCGTTGTCGCGCACGCGGGTGCGCTGCACGTGGAAACGCCGACCACCGCGCAGGCGCAGGTTGAGCAGGCCATCCTCACCGGTGCCGAAGTCCTCGATGGTGGCCTCGGTGCCGTAAGCGGCCGGCGCGGCCGGCGTGCCAGCCTCTTCGCCATCCAGGATCAGGCACACGCCGAAGCCCTTGCCGCTGCGGCCGCACTCGCGGATCAAATCCAGATACCGCCGCTCGAACACACGCAACCCGAGCCCAGCGCCAGGCAGCAGCACGGTGTGCAACGGGAACAGGGGCAAGGATTCGGTCGCGGGCATGGCCTCAGTGTAAACAGGCGCGCAGGAGGCGTCCTGCACGTTGTTTTGACGTCGCCTCAGGCCTGCAGCGCGGCCAGGAACCGCCGCGGCGCACCGTCGAAGCCGCCGTTGGACATGAAGACCACATGGTCGCCCGTGCGTGCCACCTCACCCAGCGCGGCCAGCAATGCATCGCTGTCCGGCACCGCGCGCGCATCCCCGCGCACCGCATCGATCACCTTCCCCGCATCCCACGCCAGCGCGGCGCGATGCAGGAAGACCACGGCATCGGCACCGGCGAGCGACGGCGCCAATGCCTCGGCATGCGCGCCCAGGCGCATCGAATTGCTGCGTGGTTCCATCGCCACCACGATGCGTGCGTCACCCACCTTCGCCCGCAGGCCTTCCAGCGTGGTCGCGATCGCGGTGGGATGGTGGGCGAAGTCGTCGTAGACGGTGATGCCGCGCGCCTGGCCAATCACCTCAAGCCGGCGCTTGATGCCGCGGAAGTCGGCCAGCGCCGGCATCACCGACGCCAGGTCCACGCCGACCGCGGCGGCGGCCGCCAGGGCGGCCAGGCCGTTGAGCACGTTGTGGCGGCCCAGCAGCGGCCAGTGCACTTCACCGACTTCCACGCCCTGCTTCAGCACGGCGAAGGCGCTGCCATCGGCGGCGATCAGGCGCGCGCTCCAGTCCAGCGACGCCTCGAAGCCGAAGCGTTCCACCGGCGTCCAGCAGCCCATCGCCAGCACCTCGTCCAGGCGCGCGTCTGCACCATTGACGATCAGCCGCCCATTGGCCGGCACGGTGCGCACCAGGTGGTGGAACTGGCGCTGGATCGCGGCCACGTCGGGGAAGATGTCGGCGTGGTCGTATTCCAGGTTGTTGAGGATCGCCACGCTCGGGCGGTAGTGCACGAACTTGCTGCGCTTGTCGAAGAAGGCGGTGTCGTACTCGTCGGCTTCCACGACAAACAGTGGCCGGTCCGCCAGGGCCGGCACTTTGCTTCCTTCTCCTTCCGAAAGAGAAAGGCGCGCAGCGCCGGATGCGGGTTCAGCCACAGGACGCCCCAGCCGGGCCGACACGCCGAAATCTTCCGCCACCCCGCCGATCAGGAAGCCCGGCGCACGCCCGGCCGCTTCCAGCAGATAGGCCAGGATCGTGGTGGTGGTGGTCTTGCCGTGGGTGCCGGCCACCGCCAGCGTCGTGCGGCCCGGCAGCACCGCTTCGCTGAGCCATTGCGCGCCGGAGGTGTAGCGACGGCCCTCATCGAGCACCGCTTCCACCGCGGCATTCCCGCGCGAGAGGGCGTTACCGACGATCACTGCATCGCAATCGGGGGAGATGTTATCGGGCAGATAGCCCTGGGCCAGTTCGATGCCCAGTTGCTCCAGCTGGGTGGACATGGGCGGATAGATCGCCTGATCGCTGCCTTCGACAGTGTGGCCCTGCTCGCGGGCCAGCGCGGCCACGCCGCCCATGAAGGTGCCGGCGATGCCCAGGATATGCAGTTTGCTCATGCACGCATTGTCGCCGATCAGGCCCAGCGGCACGACCGCCGCAAACGAAAAAGGCGCCCCGCGGGCGCCTTCATCGTCACCGACAATCCGCCACTCAGGCCTTGTCGGTGGCCAGCGCGTCGGTCAGGCGCTTGGTGACTTCATCCAGCTCGCCCACGCCATCGACCACGGTCAGGCGCCCCTGGTCCTTGTAGAAGCTGATCACCGGCGCGGTGCTGCTTTCGTAGACTTCCAGGCGCTTGCGCACCGACTCGGGGTTGTCGTCGGCGCGGCCTTCGGCCTTGGCGCGGCCGGCGATGCGCTCGACCAGCAGATCGGTCGGCACGTCCAGCTGCACGGCGGCGTCCATCGGCTGGCCGATGCGCTCCAGCAGCCGGGTCAGGGCATCGGCCTGGGCCAGGTTGCGCGGATAGCCGTCCAGGATGAAGCCGTTGGCCACATCGCCCTGGGACAGGCGCGATTCCAGCATGCCCAGCAGGATTTCGTCGGACACCAGGTTGCCGGCGTCCATCACGGCCTTGGCCTGCTTGCCCAGTTCGGTCCCGGCGGCGACCTCGCCACGCAGCAGGTCGCCGGTGGAAATATGCGGCACCTTGAGGAAGTCCTTCAGGCGCGTGGCCTGCGTACCCTTGCCCGAACCCGGGGGTCCCAGGAGAACCAATCGCATCGTGTCACTCCAAACATTCAATGAGGAAACTTGGGGAGCGGGCCTGGGCTGCCAGCCTGGCGGCGGCGCCGACGCGGCCGGCGCATCGATGTGGGAAGCTTACCCCATCCGGTCATGCGCCCAAGGTAGGACGATGGTGAAACCCACGCTTCTATATGCCCAGTCCGGCGGCGTCACCGCCGTCATCAACGCCACCGCCGCCGGCGTCATCGGCGAGGCAAGGCGCCACAAGATCAAGGTCCTGGCCGCCCGCAACGGCATCCTGGGCGCGTTGCACGAGGACCTGATCGACACCTCGCGCGAGTCGCTGGCGGCGATCAATGCCCTGGCCCATACCCCCGGCGGGGCCTTCGGCTCGTGCCGGGTCAAGCTGAAATCGCTGGAGGCCGACCGTGCCCGCTATGAACGCCTGCTGGAGGTACTCAAGGCCCATCATGTGCGCTGGTTCCTCTACAACGGCGGCAACGACTCGGCCGACACGGCGTGGAAGGTGTCCCAGCTGGCCCAGGCCTTTGACTATCCGCTGACCTGCGTGGGCGTGCCCAAGACCATCGACAATGACCTGGCCGTCACCGATACCTGCCCGGGCTTCGGGTCGGCGGCCAAGTACACCGCCGTCTCGGTGCGCGAGGCGGCCCTGGACGTCGCGGCGATGGCGCAGACGTCGACCAAGGTCTTCGTGTACGAGGCCATGGGCCGCCATGCCGGGTGGTTGGCCGCCGCGGCCGGCCTGGCCGGCCCGACGCCGGCCGATGCGCCACACATCCTCCTGTTCCCCGAACGCGCCTATGACGAGGCGGCGTTCCTGGCCCAGGTCGACAAGGTGGTCAAGCAGGTCGGCTACTGCGTGGTCGTGGCCAGCGAGGGCATCCGCACCGCCGATGGCCGCTTCGTGGCCGATGCGGGCGGGGGCGCCGATGCGTTCGGCCATGCGCAGCTGGGCGGCGTGGCCGCTTACCTGGCCGGCAAGGTCAAGGCGACGCTGGGATACAAGGTGCATTGGGCCCTGCCCGACTACCTGCAGCGCTCGGCCCGGCATATCGCCTCGAAGACCGACTGGGCCCAAGCCCAGGCCGTCGGCAACGCGGCGGTGCAATACGCGCTGAAGGACATGAACGCAGTGATGCCGGTGATCGTGCGTACCTCGGACGCGCCGTACCGCTGGAAGATCGAGCCGGCGCCGCTGTCCAAGGTGGCCAACCACGAGAAGACGATGCCGGCCAGCTTCATCCGCAAGGACGGCTTCGGCATCACCTCCAAGGCCCGCGCCTACCTGGCCCCCCTGATCAAGGGCGAAGCCCCGCTGCCCTACGGCAGCGACGGCCTGCCCCGCTACGTGACCCTGAAGAACGTGCCGGTGAAGAAGATCCTCCCGGCCTGGGATGCCTGAGCCGCCTGCCGCTGACCGCGCCGCGGCAGGTCAGCGGCAGGGCGTGCCCTCCATCTCCAGCTTGGCCGCATACGCCGGCAGCGCGGCCAGCTTGCCGGCCGCGGCCTGCGCCTTGGCGTCCTGCAGATAGATGCGGGCGCGCTCCTGGCCATCCAGCTTCAGCGCCTGCCCGGCTGGTTTGCGCCAGACCTGGACCACGGCCACTTGGCCACTGCAACTGGCCGAGGGCACCTTGATGATGTCGTTGAGCTTCCAACCGGTGTCGACGCTGGGCTGCACCTTGTCGTAGTCCATGAAAGTGGCGCGGGCCTGGCAGGTGGGACTGGTGCGGACCAGGGTCATTGCATACGGATTGGCGGCATCTCCGGTGAAGGTGCCTTCGATCCGGGTACAGGCCTCGGGAATCTGCCGCACCGTGTGCAGCGCCCCGACCGCCTGTGGCGTGCCGACCGGGCGCCGAATCTCAGGCTGCGCCTGGGCCAGCGCGAGGGCGGGGAGCAGAAAGACCAAGCTGCAGCAACGTAGAACCAGGGCGGACATCGGCGACTCCTGCGCAAGAACCTAAGGTCCGGCAGGCTGGCAGGGACTTGCTGAATGCCCGGTATGGGCGACCGTTCGTCGGGCATCGCGGCCCGACCAGCACGAGTGAACGGAACCGATGACGTAGTGTGACCAGGTTCTCACGTATTCTGCGTTCTGATCTACAGACGCGAACAGGCCGATCGGCCTGGCGTGTCGCGACTGCGTGCCTTCAGTCGCCCCCCCCAGCGTCATCCAAACGGTGCTCGATGAAAGTAGTCATGTTGACGGTGCACGAGGCTTCGTCAGCCAGGAAGGTGGATTTCCATTTCTGGACCGACGTCCTGGCCTCCCGGGGCGACGAGGTGGACTTCGTCACCATTGGGTTGAGCCCACTGACCAAGTTCAAGCCGCAGGCCCGACAGTTCCAGGGACCTTACAACGCCTGGATCAATGTGGCGCCCGGCGTGCGCAAGCACCTATGGCGCCCGATGTTCCACCCCCTGTCGCTGGGCCAGGCTGCGGTGGATCTGCTGACCAAGCCGCTGTTCTCACTGTATCCGCTGCTGCTCTCTCGCAATCTGCTTGAGGGCATCGCCGATGTGGATGTCTTCATCGTGGAGAACGGCGCTGGGCTGTGCCTGGTCCCCTCGCTGGCCAAGCGCTTCCCCAATGCCACGTTCATTTACAGCGTCTGCGACCGGATCGCCACGCTGCGCTACCACCCGATCATCTTCGAGGCCGAGCATCAGGCCCTGCCGTATTTCGATCTGGTCCGTGTGCCGGCCGAGGTGATGGTGGCCGATTACCCGCACGCCGAGAACGTCCGCTACATCCCGCACGGGCTGGACAAGGCCCTGTTCGACGAGTCCAGCATCTCGCCCTATCCGGCCGGCACGCGCAACGTGGTCAGCGTGGGCGACATGCTCTTCGACGCTGACGCCATCACCACCATGGCCCAGGCCGCGCCAGAGGTGAACTTCCACCTGTTCGGCAAGAAAGCCCGCCTGGACACCACCCTGGCCAACGTCGTCACCCATGGCGAGGTGCCGTTTGACAACATCGTGCCCTACATCCAGCACGCCGATGCCGGCATCGCGCCCTACCGGCCGGCGCCCAATGCCGACTACCTGAGCCAGTCGAGCATGAAGATGATGCAGTACACCTACTGCCGGCTGCCGATCATCGCCCCGACCTTCGCCGCCAGCGCTGACCACATGGCGGCCTACGAGCCGGGCGATGCCCAGAGCATCGTCGCCGCGCTTCGGCGGGCACTCGCCTATGACCGTGCCCTGATCGACAACAGCAAGGTCCTGAGCTGGCACGGCGCGACCGAACTGATGCTGACCCACGCCAAGGCCGTGCAGAACAAGCCCTCTTCGGCCGATCCGGACAGCATGCCTGTCCCTGAGCGGGACACGGCGCCGACCCAGCAAGACCTGGGCGAGACGGTCGGCGCCTAACCTGTCGCGTCCCGCGCCCAGGTCGTGGCAGGGCGCGCGGGACACGTTCCCCTCGCTCCGCCCTGACGCGAGCCCGCGCGGCACTGCGTCATGACCCGGAGCCCCGTGGCCTGCACTCTTGCCCGACTCCGTGCGCTTGGGGACGGGACGGAGCTCGCAGGCACTGACCGCCAGGGCAGCGCCTGTCCACCAGCCTTGGGAGGGGTCATGTTGGAACATTACGGTCTTGCGTTGGCATTGGCCTGCGCTGCAATCGCCATCGTCTACGGCATCCTTTCCTCACGCTGGGTGCTCTCGCGCCCGGCCGGCAACGCGCGCATGCAGGAGATCGCCGCGGCGATACAGGAAGGCGCGCGCGCCTACCTCAACCGCCAGTACCTGACGATCGCCATCGTCGGCGCGGTGCTGTTCGTGCTGGTGGGCGTCTTCCTGAGCTGGCCGGCGGCCATCGGCTTCGCCCTGGGGGCGCTGCTGTCTGGAGCGGCCGGCTACATCGGCATGAACGTCTCGGTGCGCGCCAACGTGCGCACCGCCGAGGCCGCACGCCACGGCGTCGGGGCGGCAATGGACGTGGCCTTTCGCGGCGGCGCGATCACCGGGATGCTGGTCGTGGGACTGGGCCTGTTCGGCGTGGCCGGCTATTGGGCGCTCCTGACCCATCACTTGGGCGTCCCGCAGGAGCGGGCGCTGCATGCGCTGGTCGGGCTGGCTTTCGGTTCGTCGCTGATCTCGATCTTCGCGCGGCTCGGCGGCGGCATCTTCACCAAGGGCGCGGACGTGGGCGCCGACCTGGTCGGCAAGGTGGAAGCCGGGATTCCCGAGGACGACCCGCGCAACCCGGCGGTGATCGCCGACAACGTCGGCGACAACGTGGGCGACTGCGCCGGCATGGCGGCGGACCTGTTCGAGACCTACGCGGTCACGGTGATCGCCACGATGCTACTCGGCGGCCTGATGGCCAGCGAGGCGGGACCGAACGCGATTCTCTATCCGCTGGTGCTGGGGGGCGTGTCGATCATCGCCTCGATCATCGGCGCGCTGTTCGTGCGGGTGAAGGCAGGCGGCTCGATCATGGGCGCGCTGTACAAGGGCGTGATCGTCTCGGCCGTCCTTGCCGCCATCGTGTTCTATCCGGTCACCACCGCCTTGATGGGCGGCTCGCCCATCGGCGCGATGCCCCTGTATGGCTGCGCGCTGATCGGACTTGCGCTGACCGGCGCGATCGTGTGGATCACCGAGTACTACACCGGCACCCAGTACAAGCCGGTGCAACACGTGGCCGCCGCCTCGACCACCGGCCATGGCACCAACATCATTGCGGGCTTGGGCGTGTCGATGAAATCCACGGCGATGCCCGTGATCGCGGTGTGCATCGCGATCTGGGGCGCGCATGCGCTGGGCGGGCTGTATGGCATCGCGATCGCCGCCACGGCGATGCTGTCGATGGCCGGCATGATCGTGGCGCTGGATGCCTACGGCCCAATCACCGACAACGCAGGCGGCATCGCCGAAATGGCCGAGCTGCCCGCCGAGGTCCGCGCGGTCACCGATCCGCTCGATGCCGTCGGCAACACCACCAAGGCAGTGACCAAGGGCTATGCGATCGGTTCGGCGGCGCTGGCGGCCCTGGTGTTGTTCGCCGACTACACCCACAACCTGGGCGCGGCCCATCCCGGCTCGGTCTATACCTTCGACCTGTCCGATCACAAGGTGATCATCGGCCTGTTGATTGGCGGCCTGATTCCTTACCTGTTCGGTGCGATGGCGATGGAGGCCGTCGGCCGCGCGGCGGGTAGCGTGGTGGTGGAAGTGCGTCGCCAGTTCCGCGAGATCGCCGGGATCATGGACGGGAGCGGCAAGCCGCAATATCACGCCGCCGTCGACCTGCTCACGCGCGCGGCCATCCGCGAGATGATCGTGCCTTCACTGCTACCGGTCGTGGTGCCCATCCTCGTCGGCCTGTTGCTCGGCGCACAGGCGCTGGGCGGGATGCTGATCGGCACGATCGTGACCGGGCTGTTCGTGGCCATCTCCATGACCACCGGTGGCGGCGCCTGGGACAACGCCAAGAAGTACATCGAGGATGGACACTTCGGCGGCAAGGGCAGCGAGGCCCATAAGGCCGCGGTGACCGGTGACACCGTCGGCGACCCTTACAAGGACACCGCAGGACCGGCGATCAATCCACTGATCAAGATCATCAACATCGTGGCGCTGCTGCTGGTGCCACTGCTATGAGCGGACACTGCCTCCCCCCGATTGCCCCTCGCTCGCCGCAGCCCACCCGGCCACGCGCAGCAGCTGCGCACAGCCGTCGCCAGCACCTGGACCGATAGCGGTGACGGGCCGCCAGGCCCGTCCGTCAAAGTCCGTTGCCAGGGACCAAGGGCACTGGCAACGGACACCAGAGCCGCTACAGACAGCCAATGAGCCCGTCATTGATGCTGGCGTTGCTACGGGGTAGCGGCGCCAGCAGCGGCCCCTCTCCGGCCAGGGCCAGGTAAAAGGCCTTCAGGCGGGTGCCCTTCCTGATAGGCGTTGGACATTGCCAGAGTTGCGCGTCCACATGCACCTGGCCGGTGGCAGGGTCGATGCTGGCCTCGCTGGCGCCAAAGGTCCAGACGCATTCCCCCATGACGCCATCACGCTGGCGCACCGAGCAGCGATAGCGCAGGGGTTGATAGTCGCTGTATTCACCCTCGCAATAGGTATCGCCGCAGAGCTGGTCGAAATCGGCTTCCAGCCGCTTTTCCAAGTCGTGGAAGACCTCCCAACCCGCATTGGGGGTCGGGTAGTCCACCGCATCCACATACCGCTCCTGCGCCGACGCGGCGCCCGTCAACAGCAATACCGAGAGTGCCAGCATCCCGCTCAACCTGCTGCGTGTCTTCCTTTTCATGATCCTGCTCCTACGAGTAACGGTGAGATCACAGGATGTCCCGGCATTCGCCCGAACGCCGTCGGCGCACGGCGCAACGCGGCGGTGCGGTGGTCCGATATCGCCGTCGGATTTGTCCTAACCCCAGCACGCTGCAGCGCAACAGCCGGGGCGCTAGAATGCCGCCCACAATCACGTATCGAAACTGGAGCAGTACATGGGCCTTGGCAGCGTCCCCACCGGCAAGAATCCGCCGGAAGAGATCAACGTCATCATCGAGATCCCGAAGGATTCCGAGCCGGTGAAGTACGAAGTGGACAAGGAATCCGGCGCGATCTTCGTCGACCGCATCCTCTCCACGCCCATGCGCTACCCCTGCAACTACGGCTACGTGCCGCACACCCTGTGCGGCGACGGCGACCCGGCCGACGTGCTGGTGGTGCTGCCGCTGCCGCTGGTGCCCGGCTCGGTCATCCGCTGCCGCCCGGTGGGCGTGCTGCGCATGAGCGACGAAGCCGGCAGCGACGAGAAGCTGCTGGCCGTGCCGGTGGACAAGATCTTCAGCGGCTATGCCCACATCAACGACATCGCCCAGGTCAGTGGTCACTGGCTGGAGCGCATCGGCCACTTCTTCGAGCACTACAAGGACCTGGAGAAGGGCAAGTGGGTCAAGCTGGACGGCTGGGGCGGTGCCGACGAAGCCAAGAAGATCCTGGTCGAAGCCATCGCCCGCGACGCCGAGCAGGACAGCAAGGCCTGAGCGAGGGCGCAATCGCGCTATCCGCTTTTCTAAGGGCGCCGAATGGCGCCCTTTTTCATTCACCCAAAAGAGCTTTCAGCCATGCAGCGATGCTTGGCTTGCCCGGTCCGTAAGGGAGCGCAGCTCCTTTTAGCGCGGGCACTTGGCGCGTGTGGGCCTGCGGCAGCCCCCGCATGGTGCGGGCGTCTCCAAACAGCGCGTGCTCATTTCACATGGTATTGCGCAAGCCAATGCCAATGACTCACCGGCTGCCACCGGCTGCGGCTCGCTCAAACGGGGCGGGCAAACGTCACTCCGCTGGGGACCGCCACGCCAGAACTGTTGAAAACCCCGGATGCAAGCGTCACGCGGCATGAGTTGGACGGCTGTCACATGATTAGGTCGTTAACCATTTCATTTGAATTCATATATCCCGGAATATGCCGGCCGTGACACATGGCATCACGTAATGCCAATTCCACGTCGCACACCGGCATTAATTTCCCGTTGCCGCTCCGTTGCTGTCGCGTTACGCGGAGTGGCATTTGCCAGACGTTGTCACTGCCCGATGCGCGCTCACACGTGCCTGGCGGGACCTTTTTGTTCTTTTTGGGAAGCCACACGCAATGAACCAACGCTACCAACGCCACGCCCTGCGACGTACGGCCCTGGCCGTCCTCCTCGGCGCCGCCTTGACCCAAGGCGCCGCCTACGCGCAAAGCACTTCGGGCAACATTTCCGGCTCGGCCGCCGATGCAGCCGGCTCCACGGTCCAGATCACGAGTAACTCGTCTGGCGTGACACGTGATGTCACCGTCGATGCGTCCGGCCACTTCCGCGCCGCGGCCCTGCCGACCGGTACTTACACCCTGACCATGACCGGCGCCGATGGCGTCTCCAGCAGCCGCACAGTGAATGTGGTCGCCGGCCAGACCACCAATGCGAGCTTCGATGCAGGCACGGGCGCTACCAGCCTGGACACCGTCGAGGTTCGGGGCCTGGCGTCGGTCAACAGCATCGACCTGTCCAGCGTCGAGTCGCGCACCACATTCACCGCCGACAAGCTCAATGCACTGCCCGTCCCCCGTGACATCACCAGTGTCTCGCTGTTGACTCCGGGCACGGTCAAGAGCTCAGGCTACTTCGGCAACGCCTCCTTCGGCGGTGCCTCGGCCGCCGAGAACAGCTACTACGTCAACGGCTTCAACATCACCAATCTCTATGACAGCCTTTCGTTTTCCGAGGTGCCGTTCCAGGCGATTGACCAGTTGGACGTGCAGACTGGCGGCTACGGCGCGCAGTACGGCTTCTCCACAGGCGGCGTCACCAGCGTCAACGTCAAGCGCGGCACCAACGAGTGGCATGGTGGCCTGAGCTGGACCGGTGCGCCGAGCTGGGGCCGTGAGAACGTCGGCAACGTCAACGACAACAATGGCGAGATCTTCCGCAGCTACCGCAACAACTACCAGTCGTCCAACACCTACACCGGCTGGATCGGCGGCCCGCTGATCAAGGACAAGCTGTTCATTTTTGCCCTGGGCGAATTCGACCAGTCCAATAGCACCAGCTACGGCGGGCGCACTGGTGTCGAAGAGTATGCCGACGACCGTTCGGCAACCGCCTACGACTACGAAAACAAGACTCCCTACTGGTTGGTAAAGCTCGACTGGTATCTCAACGATGCCAACCACTTCGAGTACACCGGTTTTGACAACAGTAGTCGCTACACCTACGACTACTACACCGCACAGTACGGCGACAACAACCTGCCCACCAAGACCAACTACAACGGTCAGCTGGTTGGCAAGAGCGGTGGCCAGACCGACATCTTCAAGTGGACCAGCTACCTGACCGACAATCTGACCATGGCACTGCAGTACGGTCAGATGCGCAACCAAGCCTCGCAGTTCACCATCAGTCCGGACGGGGACTACAGCTACTACGACGGTAACGTCCAATCGCCGGACGGTGCCTGCCCGTACGTGGTCTATAACGGCGGCAAGATCGGCTGCGCGGTCAACAGCCGCGTCGATATCTATGGCGGCAAGAACTCCCGTGATAGCTACAAGGCCGACTTCGAATGGCAGCTGGGCGACCACAAGGTCGCGTTCGGCTATAGCGATGAAACCTGGAAGTCTCGGCAGGGCACGGCTTATTCCGGCGGCGCATACTGGGTAATTCGTCCGAATCACCTTGACGCAGACGATCTGCCGCGTCCCGACGCCTACCGCATCAACTACCGCACCGGCGGCAGCGTCGAGATCGACCAGAAGTCCTTCTACCTGCAGGACAACTGGCAGATCACCGACAACTTCATGCTGTACGGCGGCATCCGCAACGACTCGTTCGACAACAAGAACGGAAATGGTGCCAGCTTCGTCAAGCAGGACGACATCTGGCAGCCGCGCTTGGGCTTTGCCTGGGACGTCTTGGGCGACGGCAACAGCAAGCTGTTCGGCTCGTTGGGCCGCTATTCGCTGCCGATCGCGGCCAATGTCGCCCTGCGTGCAGCCAGCGCTTCGTACTACACGGTCGACTACTATGACTACCTCGGCTCATACGATCCGGTGTCGGGTGTACCGAATGTAGCGCCCACGCCCTACAACAGCCTGGTTTACAACGGCGAAGACGGCTCCACGCCGGATCCGCGTGCCGTGGCCAGCAAGGGACTGAAGCCCTACACCCAGGATGAGGCCATCCTTGGCTACCAGCAGACACTGGTGTCCGACAACAGCTTCATTGATGGCTGGACACTTGGCGCCAAGGCGACCTACCGCCGCATCAACAACGTCATCGACGACACCTGCGATACCCGCCAGGTCTATCTGGCCGCGCAGAATGCCGGCTACGACATGACGCACTGGGACGACGCCGGCGGCGAATGGGGCCTGCCCTCGGGCCTGCCGGGCTGCTATCTGTACAACCCGGGCGAATCGCTGGACATCGCGCTGGACGTCGATGGCGACGGTACCGCCGACAACATTCACGTCGACGGCAGCGCCCTGGGCCCGAAGGCTAAGCGCTACTACAAGGCGGTGACGCTGAGCGCGGAGAAGGCCACCGACAAGTGGTATGCCAGCGTCAACTACACCTGGGCAAAGCTCAACGGCAACTACGAAGGTCTGGTCAAGAGCACCAACGGCCAGGACGACACCGGCACGACCTCGGATTTCGACTTCGCCGAAATCATGTACGGCAGTGATGGCTACCTGTTCAATGATCATCGCCATACGCTGAAGGCCTACGGTGCGTACAATTTCACCGACGAATGGCAGGCCGGCGTGGACATCCAGGTCCAGTCTGGCGCGCCGATCAGCTGCTATGGCGGCGGCACCGGCACCTTCGGCACCGAGTACGGCTATGGCGGCTCGTTCCACTACTGCAACGGCGAGATCTCGCAGCTGGGCACCAGTGGCCGCACCCCCTGGACGTACACGGTCAACCCGAACGTGGTCTACAAGCCGTCGTGGCTGCAAGGCCTGAGCGTCCAGTTGTCGGTGCTGAATGCCTTCAACACGATCAAGCCGCTGCAGGTCTACGAGCAGCTGCGTGACGAGGATTACGACGAGACCAGCAGCAACTACAAGGTCGGTCAGTACTACACCACCCCGCGCTATGTGCGCTTCCAGGTGCAGTACGACTTCTAAGCCTCATGCTTGTCTAGGGCTTCTCTCTGAGCCCATTGCGTGACCGAAACGCCCCGCCGATTCTCTCCCGGCGGGGCGTTTCGCTTTTATGGCCACAGCGTCATGTGCTGCATTGCGGGGCAGCACGCACCTCGTGTGCACGCCAGACTCGCTATCCTGCCGCGCTTTCCACAGTGGCCCCGCGTGCGGCCAACGCACAGGAGCACCACATGGTCTTCAGAATCTCACTGGTCATCGTCGCCGCCCTCGTGCTTGTCGCGGGCCTGGCCCCCGAGCCGTTCAACGACCTCATGCAGGCGGCCCTGCAGCAGATCATCGGCGGCGCCGGTTCGCTGTATCTGCTGATCGTCTTCGCCGCCTTGGTGTTTTTGCTGTACCTGTGCGTGAGTCGCTTCGCGGACCTGCGCATCGGGGGCGAAGACGCCGAGCCGCAGTTCTCCAATGCCAGCTGGCTCTCGATGCTGTTCGCGGCCGGCATGGGCATCGGACTGGTGTTCTGGGGCGCCGCCGAGCCGATTTCCCACTTCCTCGAGCCGCCCGAAGGATTGGCGCCGCAGAGCATGCCGGCCGCACGCGCGGCCATGCGCTATGCCTTCTTCCATTGGGGTCTGCACCCCTGGGCGGTGTACGCGTTGATCGGCCTGGCCATGGCGTGGTTCCAGTTCAACCGGGGCGGGCGCGGGCTGATCAGCGACCTGCTCGAACCCGTCCTGGGCCGCCGCCATGAGGGTTGGATCGGGCATCTGGTCAACATCGCCGCGGTGGTGGCCACCGCGATCGGTGTGGCGACCACACTGGGCTTCGGCACCGTGCAGATCGCCGCAGGGCTGGAACGCGTATTCGGCATCCAGGCCTCGACGCCGGTCAGGCTGACGATCATCGCGGTGGCCTTCGTGCTGTACATGTGCTCGACGGCGACCGGCGTGGAACGCGGCATCAAATGGCTGTCCAACTTCAACCTGGGTCTGGCGGCGCTGTTGATGGCCTTCGTCCTGGTGCTGGGCCCGACCGGCTTCATCTTCGACACCTTCACCACCACGCTGGGCGGCTACCTCAACAACCTGGTGACGATGAGCCTGCGCATGTCACCGTTCTCGCGCGGGACCTGGGTGGCCACGTGGACCATCTTCTACTGGGCTTGGTGGATCGCCTGGGCACCCTTCGTCGGCGCTTTCATCGCCAAGGTGTCCTACGGCCGGCGCATCCGCGAATTCGTCTTCGGCGTAGTGCTGGCGCCCAGCTTGCTGGGCTTCGTGTGGTTTTCGGTGTTCGGCGGCAGTGCGTTGTGGGCACAGCTGTTCGGGCATGTGGACCTGACCCAGGCCTTCGCCGATGGCGCCAACAACTACCAGACCGTGCTGTTCTCGCTGTTCGACAGCCTGCCATTTTCGACCGGGCTCGCGGTGCTCGCCGTGCTGTTGCTGTCGATCTTCTTCGTGACCTCGGCCGACTCGGCGGTGCTGGTCCTGGCCAGCATGTCCTATCACAAGGCCGAAGATCCGCCGCTGGGACGCAAGGTGGTGTGGGGCGCGGCGATCGCACTGATCGCCGGCGTGCTGTTGCTGGCCGGCGGGCTGGATGCACTGCAGGCGATGATCACCGTCACCGCCCTGCCCTTCGCGTTGCTGATGGCGCTGGTGATCGTGTCGTTGTACCGCGCGCTCAACGAGGAATACCTGCGCGAGCAGCGCCGCGCGCATCGCGACCGGCACGCCATCGAACAGTGGCTGGCGCGCGAACGCGGCGAGCCCACCAAGAGTTCCTCAGCAGCGCAAGCATCGCAGGAATAGCGGCCGCCGGTCACGCTTTCCGGACCCAGGCGCCCCTCAAGACGCACGCGCGCGGGAAACGCGAAAGAACCTCGCAGAGAAACCACGCCGAGCTGACGACGCAGCCGAATCCGCAGGTCGACCGCCTTGGGTGGCCGTCCACGCGAATTCCGTCAACACCATCGCTCGCGCAGGCTGAGCGGTGATCCAGCACCTGGCACCAAGTCGGCTCCGTGACGGGGCCGGTCCGCCTCGGATCGCATGGCGCCCTGCGCCGCGTCGCACGGTTGCGATTGCAACAAAATAAGCGCTTGACAGGCCTGTCAAGCCCGTGTTTTTCTGCCCGCCTCATGAATGCACTGCGTCCCACGATGATCTCCGCCTCGACCGCGCCCTGCGCGTCGTCGCTCCTCGTGCTCGTACTTATTCTCTCGCCCACCGGCGCGGGACGTACGGACGTGTAGGCAGGAACGCACGCAACCCTTACGAAACCCCGCGCTGAGAAGTGCGGGGTTTCGTGCTTTCAGCCCCTCGAAAAGTTTCACCGTCAACCTTCAGCCAGACAGGACCAACCCCATGACCGCTTCGACTTCCACCGCCCTCCAGCCCTCCATCGCCATCGTCGGTTACGGCAGCCAGGGGCGCGCCCATGCGATGAACCTGCGCGAGTCCGGTTTCGACGTCACGGTCGGCCTGCGTCCGGGCGGTCCGACCGAAGCGAAGGCCAAGGCCGACGGCTTCCTGGTCAAGACCCCGGCCGAGGCGGTGAAGGAGGCCGACCTGGTCGCGGTCCTGACCCCGGACATGGTGCAGAAGCAGCTCTATAACGACGTGCTGGCCCCGAACATGAAGCCCGGCGCGGTGCTGCTGTTCGCCCACGGCCTGAACGTGCACTTCGGCATGATCGACCCGCGCGAAGATCTGGACGTGGTCCTGGTCGCGCCCAAGGGCCCGGGCGCCCTGGTACGGCGCGAATACGAAATCGGTCGCGGCGTCCCGTGCATCTACGCCGTCTACCAGGACAAGTCCGGCAAGGCCGAGCAGTTCGCGCTGGCCTACGCGGCCGGCTTGGGCGGCGCCCGCGCCAACGTCATCAAGACCACCTTCAAGGAAGAGACCGAGACCGACCTGTTCGGTGAGCAGGCCGTGCTGTGTGGCGGCGCCTCCTCGCTGGTGCAAGCCGGCTTCGAGACGCTGGTGGAAGCCGGTTATCAGCCCGAAATCGCCTACTACGAAGTGCTGCACGAACTGAAGCTGATCGTCGACCTGTTCTACGAAGGCGGCATTACCCGCATGCTGGAGTTCATCTCCGAGACCGCCCAGTACGGCGACTACGTCAGTGGCCCGCGCGTGATCGACGCCTCGACCAAGGCGCGCATGAAGGACGTGCTGACCGACATCCAGGACGGCACCTTCACCAAGAACTGGGTGGCCGAATACGAAGCCGGCCTGCCGAACTACAAGAAGTTCAAGCAGGCTGATCTGGAGCACCCGATCGAGGTGGTCGGCAAGCAGCTGCGCGCGAAGATGGTGTGGCTGGCCGAAAACGCCTCCCCATCGGACGACGAACAGGCCGCCGCCGCATGAACGCCACCACCGCCACTGCCCCCCGCAATGGCGCCCGCTGGATTGCCCACGCCCTGGAGACCGAGGGCGTGGACATCATCTTCGGATATCCCGGCGGCACCATCATGCCGTTCTATGACGCCCTGGTGGATTCCTCGCTGAAGCACATCCTGGTGCGTCACGAGCAGGGCGCGGCGCTGGCCGCCAATGGCTACGCCCGCGCGTCGGGCAAGGTCGGCGTGTGCGTGGCCACCTCCGGCCCGGGCGCGTCCAACCTGGTCACCGGCATTGCCGACGCGATGCTCGATTCTGTGCCCATGGTGTGCCTGACCGGCCAGGTCGCCACGCCGTTGATCGGCACCGATGCCTTCCAGGAGCTGGACGTGTTCGGCATGACCATGCCGATCGTCAAGCACAGCTTCCTGGTGCGCCGGGTCGAAGACCTGCCGCAGGTCATGGCCGAGGCCTTCCGCATCGCGCGCGAAGGCCGGCCCGGCCCGGTCCTGGTCGACCTGCCCAAGGACGTCCAGGTCACCGATGCCTCGCACCTGCCCGACCATGTGCCGGCGGCGGTGCAGCCGCGTCCGGCACCGGCCGAGGCCGCCATCGCCGAAGCCCTGGCCGCCATCGCTGGGGCGGAGAAGCCTGTGGTCTACGGCGGCGGCGGGATCGCCCTGGGCGATGCGGTGGAGGCGTTCCGCCAGTTCGTCGAGGCCAGCGGCATCCCAACCGTGCTGACCCTGCGCGGGCTGGGTGCCCTGCCGGCCAACCACCCCAACTACCTGGGCATGCTGGGCATGCATGGCACCCGCGCGGCCAACATGGCGGTGCAGGACAGCGATCTGCTGATCGTGGTCGGGGCGCGCTTCGATGACCGCGCCACCGGCAAGCTGGCCGAGTTCGCCCCGTTCGCCCGCGTCATCCACCTGGATGCCGATGCCTACGAGATCTCCAAGCTGCGCACGGCCGACATCGCCATCCCCGGCGATGTCGCCACCGGCCTGCGTGCGTTGAGCGGTGCGCGCAGCGGGTGCTTCGCATGGAAGGCCAAATGTGCGTCCAACCGCGAGCGCTTCGGCTTCCGCTACGACGCCCCGGGAAGTGACATCTATGCCCCGGCCTTGCTGAAGCGCCTGAGCGAGGTTGCCCCGGCCGATGCGATCATCACCAGCGACGTGGGCCAGCACCAGATGTGGGTGGCCCAGCACTGCAAGTTCAACCATCCGCGCAACCACCTGACCAGCGGCGCGCTGGGCACGATGGGTTTCGGCCTGCCGGCGGCGATGGGGGCGCAGTTCGCCTGCCCCGACCGCACCGTGGTGCTGGTCAACGGCGATGGCGGCTTCATGATGAACGTGCAGGAACTGGTCACCATCGCCCGCTGCAAGCTGCCGGTGAAGATCGTGCTGCTGGACAACTCCGCGTTGGGCATGGTCCGCCAGTGGCAGGAGCTGTTCTTCGCCGAGCGCTACAGCGAGATCGACCTGTCCGACAACCCGGACTTCGCCGCGCTGGCCAAGGTGTTCGGCATTCCGGCACGCCACATCGCCCAGCGCGAGCAGGTCGACGAGGCCCTGGCCGAGCTGCTGGCCACGCCCGGCCCGGCACTGCTGCACGTGAGCATCGACATCAAGGCCAACGTGTGGCCGCTGGTGCCGCCCAACCACGCCAACAGCTCGATGCTGGAATCCAACCCGGCCAAGGCCGCCACGATGGAGCCCAAGTCCCATGCCATACCGGCTTGACCTGATCGTGAAACCCGCCGAAGGCGCCCTGGTGCGCGTGATCGGCATGGTCGAGCGCCGCGGCTTCCCGCCGCGCAGCGTGCATGCGGTGCCGCGCGCGGACGGCCGCTGGGACCTGCAGATCGAGGTAGACGCCGGCCGCCCGCTGGAGACCCTGCGCCACCAGTTGGAAAAGGTGTACGACTGCGAGTCGGTCCGCATCGTCGAAGCCGGCGCGCCAGCGCTGGCCAGCGAGGCGGCGGCATGAGCGCCACGCCTGTCGCCCCGGAGCCTGCCGTACGGAGGTGTCTTCTCGCTCGCCGCCCATCGGTGTGCGGCGATGCCTGACATCGCGGCCGTAACCGACCTGCGCCCCTGCCCGCGCCCGGTGCCGCGGGCGGGCGTTTCGGCGCGCCTATTGGACCAAGTGGTCATCGTGCGTGGGGGCAGGCTGCGCGAAACTGGACACCCCTGGCTGCGCGCCGGCCATCCCCCCGATGCGCGACATCCCGGACACCGCCGCACGCCCTTCCCTTTCCAATCCCCCCACACGCTTCCTTCCGACGCGACACGACAGAAGACCTGCCGCCCCCTCGCCATCAGGACGGCCGAAGCCGTAGAGGAATCCATCGCATGAACACCAACACCATCGACAACGTACGCATCTTCGACACCACCCTGCGCGATGGCGAGCAGTCCCCCGGCTGCAGCATGTCCCCGCAGCAGAAGCTGGTCATGGCCCGCGGCCTGGCCGACCTGGGCGTGGACATCATCGAAACCGGCTTTCCGGCCAGTTCCCAGTCCGACCGCGAAGCCATGGCGATGATCGCGCGCGAGGTCCGTACCCCGACCCTGGCGGTGCTGTCGCGCTGCCTGGCCGCCGACATCGAGACCTCGCTGCGCGCCCTGGATGGGGCGGCCAATCCGCGCCTGCATGTGTTCCTGTCCACCAGCCCGCTGCACCGCGAGCACAAGCTGCGCATGAGCCGCGAGCAGGTGCTGGAATCGGTCGACCGCCACGTGCGCATGGCACGTGCCGGGGTGGACGATGTCGAGTTCTCCGCCGAGGACGCGACCCGGACCGAGGAAGACTTCCTGGCCGAGGTGGTCCGCGTGGCCATCGCCGCCGGCGCGACCACGATCAACCTGCCCGACACCGTGGGCTTCACCACGCCCGAGGAGATCCGCGGGATGTTCTCGCGCCTGATCGCCACGGTGCCGGGGGCGAAAGACGTGGTCTTCAGCGCGCACTGCCACAACGACCTAGGACTGGCCGTCGCCAACTCGCTGGCCGCCATCGAAGGCGGCGCGCGCCAGGTCGAGGGTTCGATCAACGGCATCGGCGAGCGCGCCGGCAACTGCGCGATCGAGGAGATCGCCATGGCACTGAAGGTGCGCAACGCGTTCTACAACCTGGACACGCGCCTGAACACCCAGCGCATCGTGCCCACCTCGCAGCTGCTCTCGCGTTTGGTCGGCATGCCGGTCCAGCGCAACAAGGCCGTGGTCGGCGCCAACGCCTTCGCCCATGAATCGGGCATCCACCAGCACGGCATGCTACGTCACCGCGGCACCTACGAAATCATGCGCCCGCAGGACGTCGGCTGGCCGGACACGCAGATGGTGCTGGGCCGCCACAGCGGCCGCGCCGCGGTCGAAGCTCGCCTGCGCGCCCTGGGGTATGTACTGGAGGAGGCCGAGCTGAAGCTGGTCTTCGAGCAGTTCAAGGCCCTGTGCGAGCGCCAGCGCGTGGTCAACGACGCCGACCTGCAGACCCTGATGCAGGACGCCAGCGTGAGCGAAGGCTACCGCCTGTCCTCGATGACCATCTCCGACGTGGGCAACCGCGCCAATGCGCTGGTCGAGCTGTCCGATCCGGACGGCAACCGGGTGGCCGAGACCGCCCAGGGCAACGGCCCGGTCGATGCGCTGTTCGGCGCGCTGGCGGCCTCCACCGGCGTGCAGCTGGTGCTGGACAGCTATTCGGTGCACAGCGTGGGCATCGGCGCCGACGCGCGCGGCGAAGCCAGCCTGTCGGTCCGTCACGATGGCGTGGAGTACGAAGGCACCGGCACCAGCAAGGACATCATCGAGGCCAGCGCCCTGGCCTGGCTGGACGTGGCCAACCGCGTGCTGCGCCAGCGCCAGGCCGCGCCGTCGCCCTCGGAAGCCGCCGCTGCCTGACCCGCCGTCATGTCCGCACAGACCACGTCCCTTCCCGCCGCAGGACAACACTGGAATGCCGCCGGCTACGCCACCAACGCCGGCTTCGTGACCGCGCTGGGCACGCCGGTGGCCGAGCTGCTGAACGCCCGCCCGGGCGAACGCATCCTCGACCTGGGCTGCGGCGACGGCGTGCTCACCGCGCAGCTGGCCGCCCGTGGCGCCACGGTGATCGGCGTGGACGCCTCGCCCGACCTGGTGGCCGCGGCGGTGGAACGCGGCGTCGAGGCCCAGGTGATGGACGCCCACGCCCTGACCTTCGAAGCGCAGTTCGACGCGGTCTTCAGCAACGCCGCGCTGCACTGGATGCGCGAACCCGATGCGGTGCTGGCCGGCGTGCGCCGTGCGCTCAAACCGGGCGGGCGCTTCGTCGGTGAGTTCGGCGGGCATGGCAACGTGGCGGCCATCGTCACCGCGTTGCGTGCCGCGCTGTGCGCCAACGATGCGGGCGAGCCCGCCTTCGCGTGGTTCTTCCCCACCGCCGACGAATACGCCGCGCGTCTGGCCGAACATGGCTTCCAGGTGGACCAGATCGCCCTGATCCCGCGCCCGACGCCCCTGCCCACCGGCATCGGCGGCTGGCTGCGCACCTTCGCCGATCCCTTCCTGGCCCAGGTCGACGCCGGCACCCGCAGGCGCGTGCTGGCCGACACCGAGACCCTGCTGCGCCCGGCGCTGTGCGATGCCTCCGGCCAGTGGCACGCCGATTACGTGCGCCTGCGCTTCAGCGCGCGCACTTCTTCTTCCCAGCATTCAACGCAAGGCCAACCGCAATGAGTTCCGCTCCCCGTACGTTGTTCGACAAGCTGTGGGACGCCCATGTCGTCGTCCCGGAAAGCGACACCGCCCCGGCGATGCTGTACATCGACCTGCACCTGATCCACGAAGTCACCTCGCCGCAGGCCTTCACCGAGCTGCGCGTACGCGGCCTGGCGCCGCACCGCGCCGATCGCACCAAGGCGACGATGGACCACTCCACCCCGACCTTGCCCGCTGGCGCGGACGGCAAGCTGCCGTACTACACCGCCGCCGCCGAGAAGCAGGTCGAGACCCTGGAGCGCAACTGCGCCGAGTACGGCATCGAGCTGTTCGACATGGGGTCGGACAACCGCGGCATCGTTCACGTCATCGCGCCCGAGCAGGGCTTCACCCAGCCCGGCATGACCATCGTCTGCGGCGACAGCCACACCTCCACCCATGGCGCGTTCGGCGCCCTGGCCTTCGGCATCGGCACCAGCGAAGTCGGCCACGTGCTGGCCACCCAGTGCCTGCTGCAGCGCAAGCCCAAGACCATGTCGATCACCGTCGACGGCCCGCTGGCGCCGGGCGTGGAGGCCAAGGACGTGGTCCTGCACATCATCGGCAAGATCGGCGTCAACGGCGGCACCGGCCACGTGCTGGAGTTCCGCGGCTCCACCATCGCCGCGATGGACATGGAACAGCGCATGACCCTGTGCAACATGTCCATCGAAGCCGGCGCGCGCGCCGGCATGGTGGCGCCGGACCAGACCACCTTCGATTACGTCGCCGCCACCCCGCGCGGACCGAAGGGCGCGGACTTCGACGCCGCCGTGGAGTACTGGAAGACCCTGGCCACCGAGCCGGGGGCGCACTTCGATGCGGAGGTGCTGATCGACGCCGCCGAGATCCGCCCGACCCTGACCTGGGGCACGCATCCGGGCACCGCGATCGCCGTCGATGCGGCCATCCCAGCGGCGAACGACGCCGCCGCGCAGAAGGGCCTGGATTACATGGGCTTTCAGGCCGGCCAGACGGTCGCCGGCGCCAAGGTCGACGTCGTGTTCGTCGGTTCGTGCACCAACGGCCGCCTGCGCGACATGCGCGAGGTCGCCCGCGTCCTGTCCGGGCGCAAGGTCGCCGAAGGCGTGCGCATGCTGGTCGTGCCGGGCTCGGAGATCGTCAAGCGCCAGGCCGAGGCCGAAGGCATCGATGTGATCGTGCGACAGGCCGGCGCGCAGTGGCGCGAGTCCGGCTGCTCGATGTGCATCGCGATGAACGGCGACCTGGTCGCCCCCGGCGAACTGGCCGTGTCCACGTCCAACCGCAATTTCGAGGGCCGCCAGGGCCCCGGCTCGCGCACCCTGCTGGCCTCGCCGCTCACTGCGGCATGGGCGGCGGTCAACGGCCGCGTCAGCGACGTGCGCGACCTGTTTGCAGCAACCAACTCCAAGGAAGTGGCCTGATGTCCAGCCCCCAGAACACCCAGGCGGCGAACATCGCCTTCTCCGCCACCGTGGCCAGCGCCCTGGCCCGCAGCATCCGCGACACCCCGCTGCGTCCGCGTGGCAGCGACGAGGCCCTGCCGGTGCTGGACCTGACCGACGTGCCCGCCGACTTTTCTCTGCACGAAGGCGAGGAGGCAGCCTGATGGCCGGCATCCGCACGATCACCTCGCAGGCCGTGGTGCTGCGTTCGAGCAACATCGATACCGACCAGATCATCCCCGCGCGCTTTTTGTCCACGACCGAACGCGCCGGCCTGGGCCAGCACGCGTTCAACGACTGGCGCTGGAAGGCCGACGGCACGCCGAATCCGGAGTTTGCCTTCAACCAGCCACAGAACGCCGGTCGTTCGATCCTGCTGGCCGGGCGCAACTTCGGTTGCGGTTCCTCGCGCGAGCACGCGCCATGGGCGCTGACCGACCTGGGCCTGAAGGCCGTGGTCTCCAGCGAGATCGCCGATATCTTCCGTGGCAACAGCCTCAAGAACGGCCTGCTCCCGGTGGTGCTGGACGAGGCCGACGTGCAGGCGCTGATGGAGCGCCCGGACGACGCGCTGACCATCGACGTGGCCGCGCGCGAACTGCGCACGCCCGATGGCCGCGTCTACACCTTCCCGCTCGATGGCTTCTCGCAGACCTGCCTGCTGGAAGGCGTCGACCAGTTGGGCTACCTGCTGGCCCGCATTCCCGACATCGAACACTACGAGAGCACCCATGCGCGCTGACATCGTCGTCCTGCCAGGTGACGGCATCGGCCCCGAAGTGGCGGCCGCAGCGGTCACCGTCCTGAAAGCCGTCGCCAGCCGACATGGGCACAGCTTCACCTTCACCGAGCATGACATCGGCGGCATCGCCATCGACCGCCATGGCGAGCCGCTGCCCGAGGCCACCCGGCTGGCCTGCCAGCAGGCCGACGCCGTCCTGCTGGGTGCGGTGGGCGGCCCGAAGTGGTCCGACCCCAATGCCAAGGTCCGCCCCGAGCAAGGCCTGCTGGCCATCCGCCGGGCGCTCGGGCTGTTCGCCAACCTGCGCCCGGTGCGTCCGCACCCTGCTGCCCTGGACGCCTCGCCGATCAAGGCCCACCTGCTGGCCGGGGTGGACATCCTGGTCGTGCGCGAGCTGACCGGCGGCATCTACTTTGGCGACAAGACCCGCACCGAGGATGCCGCCAGCGACCTGTGCAGCTATTCGGTGGCCGAGATCGAGCGCGTGATGCGCAGTGCCTTCCGGCTGGCCCAGGGCCGTCGTGGCAAGGTCACCTCGGTGGACAAGGCCAACGTGCTGGAAACCTCGCGCCTGTGGCGCGACGTGGCCACCCGCATCGGCCGCGAGGAATTCCCGGAGGTCGCCCTGGAGCACCAGCTGGTCGACTCGATGGCCATGCACCTGCTCGCCAAGCCGCGCGAGTACGACGTGATCGTGACCGAGAACATGTTCGGCGACATCCTCACCGACGAGGCCTCGATGCTGGCCGGCTCGCTGGGCCTGCTGCCGTCCGCCTCGCTGGGGCAGGAGGGTAAAGTCGGGATCTACGAGCCCATCCATGGATCGGCCCCCGACATCGCCGGCAAGGGCATCGCCAACCCGTACGCGACCATTCTGTCGGCGGCCATGCTGCTACGCCATTCGCTGGGACTGGAGGAAGAGGCACAGTGCATCGAACGCGCCGTCGACGCCGCCCTGGACGCCAAGGCCTTCACCGCTGACCTGGCCGGCCCGGCGCAAGCATTGAGCACGGCCCAGGCCCGCGATGCGGTCCTGGAGCAGCTGGAGGTCCAGGGCACGGTCTCGGCGCTCGGCGAATGATTGCCAGCGACCTCCTGCCCCGCAGCCAGCGGGTGGGGCGGCGGGAATCCGGGCCATGGGCTGACGCGCAGATGACGGGCAGGACAGTTTGACGCCCTGCGGGCTGTAAATATCGAACCGTCTAGTCTAGTATTACGCGGATGGTCCAGCCTGCGCCTACCGATACGCCAGACCCCGTCGACCGCGCCTCGCGTGGTGCGACCGGCCCTGGACGCCCGAAGGATCTGGCCAAACGGGCCGCGATCCTGGAAGCGGCCAAGGCGCTGTTCGGGCGGGAAGGTTTCGTCGGCGTCAGCATGGACCGTATCGCGGCCGAGGCCGGGGTTTCCAAGCTGACCGTCTACAGCCATTTTGGCGACAAGGAATCGCTGTTCTCCGAGACGGTGCGGATTCTTTGCGAGGAAATGCTCCCGGACGAGTTCTTCCAGGTCCAGGCTGACGGCACCTTGCGCGGTCAGCTGCGCCACATCGCCGAGGGGTTCTTCAAGCTGGTGGTCAGCGACGCCGCGATCAGTACCCATCGCATCATGATCACCCCCGGGCAAGCCGATCAGGCCTTGCGCCAGATCTTCTGGAAAGCCGGCCCCCAGCGGACCCACGACGCGTTTGCCGCCTTTTTGCGTGCCGGTGTCGAGAAAGGCCAGCTGCAGATCGACGACTGCGACTGCGCGGCCAAGCAGTTTTTTACCCTGCTCAAGGGCGAGCTGTACGGCAGGATGATGTGCGGGGTGTGCGAGAAGCCTTCCAGTGAGGAGATGCAGGCTCACCTGGATGCCACCGTGGAGATGTTCCTGCGCGCCTATGCCACCCGCTGAAACACGGTTTACAACTGCCATGCCGTCCGGCCCGATGACTTCCGGCACTGCGTTCACGCACGTGCCGCGGCCATCCTGACCATGTCGGACATGCCCTGCACCGCTAGAATGCGCAGCCCCGCGCCCTGGAAGACGCCCATGACGATCAACTACGCCCAAGCCCGCGAGAACATGGTGGAACAGCAGATCCGTCCCTGGGACGTGCTGGACGCTCGCGTGCTCGACACCCTGGCCACCCTGCCGCGCGAAGCCTTCGTGCCACCGGCCCACAGCGCCCTGGCCTATGCCGACCTGGAGCTGCCGCTGGGACACGGGCAGAAGATGATGAAGCCGGTCATCGAAGGCCGCACCCTGCAGGCACTGGATCTTCAGGCAGGCGAGGATGTCCTGGAGATCGGGACGGGAAGCGGCTTTCTGACCGCCTGCCTAGCCGACCTGGGACGCGAAGTGGTCAGCCTGGAGCTCCATCCGGAACTGGCCGCGCTGGCCCGTGGCAACCTGGACGCGGCCGGCCTGGGCAGCAACGTCCGCATCGAAACCGCCGATGCCATGTCCTGGACCACCGACCGCCAGTTCGACGTGGTCTGCGTCACCGCCGCGGTGGATGTGCTGCCCGAGGCGTTCCTTGCCTGGGTGCGTCCGGGCGGACGCCTGTTCGTGATCCGTGGGCGCTCGCCGGCCATGGAGGCGATCCTGGTCCACAACGAAGCCGGCGGCGCGCGCATCGAGTCCCTGTTCGAAACCGACGACGCGACGTACCTGACTGGCGCCGCGCCGGTCCCCCAGTTCGTGTTCTGAGCGCTACACAAAAAACCTTCAAGGAACCCCCCGATGATCCGTCGCCCCCTCGTTCTCGCCCTGGCGTTGGCGCTGCCTTCCGCCGCCTCGGCCACCGACCTGATGCAGACCTATGAAATGGCCCGCAACGGCGACCCGACACTGGCCCAGGCCGAAGCCGCGCGCCTGTCGCAGAAGGAAGGCGTGGTTCAGGCCCGCGCCGCGCTGCTGCCGCAGGTCAATGGCAGCGCGAGCATCTCCAAAAGCAACTCCAAGACGGTCGATAACGGGGACTGGAGCGACACCGCCACCAGCCGCAACTATTCCGGCACGGTCAGTCAGCGGCTGGTGGACTTCAGCGCATTTTCGACGGTGAAGGCGCAGAAGGCGCTCAGTCAGTCCGCGGACTTCGATCTGGATTCGGCCAACGACTCGCTGATCACCCGCACCTCGGCCGCGTACTTCAATGTGCTGATCGCGATCGAGACGCTGGCCTCGGCCGAGGCCGCCGAAGCGGCCTACCAGAAGCAGTTCGACTACGCGCAAAAGCGCCTCGATGTCGGCCTGGCCCCGATCACCGACGTGCACGAAGCGCGCGCTTCCTATGACAGCGCCCGGGCCACGGTGATCAGCCAGCGCAACACCCTCAAGGACGCCTACGAGGCCCTGAGCGAGATCACCGGCCAGCCGATCACCAATCTGCGCGGCCTGCCGGACGACTTCAAGCCACAGCTGCCCTCCGAGTACAGCGCGCAGGGCTGGGTCGATACCGCGCTTGCGCAGAATCCGGCGTTGAAGTCGCTGCAGCTGCAGGTACAGTCCGCGCAGGCCGGTGTGAGCGGCGCCCGCGCCGGGCATCTGCCGACGCTGAGCCTGAGTGGCAGCTACGGGCGCAGCACGGCGTGGGGTGGAGACTCCGCCGCCGTCGATACCGATGGTGACGGCGTCCCAGACACGATCGTGGGCAACAATAGCGATCGCGATTCGAGGTCCATTGGCCTGACCCTGAACGTGCCGATCTTCTCTGGCGGTGCGACCCAGTCCGCCGTGCGCCAGGCCATCGCCCAGCGCGATTCGGCCCAGGATGCCTATGAGCAGCAGCGCCGCGCCGTGGTGCGCAACACGCGCAATGCCTATCAGGTGCTGGAAGCCGGCATCAGCGAGATCGAGGCCCGCCGCTCGGCGGTGGTGTCGGCCCGCAGCGCGTTCGACGCCTCCCAGGTCGGCCTGGAAGTCGGCACCCGGACCGTGCTGGACGTGCTGACCAACCAGAACAACCTGGTCGCCGCCGAAGAGAACTACTCGCTGGCCAAGTACAACTTCCTGCAGAACCGCCTGCTCCTGGAAGCCGCGGCCGGCACCCTGGACGCCGCCGACCTGCAGGACATCAACGCCCTGCTCAGCGCCGATGCCAATGCGCGTCTGAACAGCGAAGATGCCCAGCTGATGGGAACCCCGCAGCCGCAGTAACGCGCTTGCGCAAGCTGTGATTCGAGACAGCCGCGGCCCGCCGCGGCTGTCTGCGTTTGGAGCCAGGCTTCAGCCGGCCACGCCGCTGGTCTGGACGTCGACGGCGTACTCGGCCGTCCCACGCGCCAGCCGCATGCGGGGAAACCACAGGGTCATCACCGTTCCGGCGCCTACCGCGCTATCCACCTCGATGAAGCCGCCGGCCTGGCGCATCAGCGCATAGACCTGTGCCAGGCCCAGCCCGGTCCCACGTCCTTCTGGCTTGGTCGTGAAATATGGCTCGAACAGGCGCGACATGGCCGCCTGATCCATGCCGCAACCGGTATCGGAGACCGCCAGGGTCACGTAGTCACCGGCGGCACGCGTGTGGGTCGCGAAATCTTCCGGCACCTGGTCCTCCCCGCACACCAGGGTGATCGTGCCGACACCCTCGCAGGCATCGCGCGCGTTGATGCACAGGTTCATGACCGCTTGCCCGACCCCGTGCGGGTCGGCCACGACGGGAAATGCGCGCGGCTGGCGTTCGGTCACCAGGGTCAGGTCCGGACCCAGGCTCTGCCGGATCAGGTCGGCCATGTCCAACGCCACGTCCTGCAGGTCCATCGGTTCGGCCCGGACCGGATGCTGACGCGCGAAGCCCAGCAGCCGCTTGGCCACCATCGAGGCATGGCCGAGGGCGTCGCTGCCGCGTCCGAGCAGCTTGCGCTGCATGGGCGTGAGTGAGTCCGGATCATCGGTGACCATGCTGATGGCGGCCACCGCGGTCTGCAGCATGTTGTTGAAGTCGTGGGCGATGCCGGCCACCAGCTGACCCACCGCCTCGCCCTTCTGCGCCTGCATCGCGGCGTGCTCGGCCAGCGCACGCGCCGCCTCGGCGATATCGCGCTGCTCCAGTGCCTGGAGTTCGTGGTGGCGACGTTGCTCGCTGATGGCCTGGGCGCGGGTCAGGGTCGCTTCCAGGAATTCGTTGTGCTCGCTGGCGGCCAGCGCCCGGCTTTCGGCGCCCTGCAACTGCGAGGACAGGCTCTGGTTGAGCAGGCGCAGCGCCTGCTCGACTCGCCGCGCCTCGGTGACGTCGCGACCGACGGCCACCAGCGCGTGCACGCGCCCGGCCACATCCTGCAGTGGACCAATGGATACCGACCATTGCCGTTGCACGCCACGCAAGGTGGTCAGCGTGCCGCTATATTCGGTCGGCTGCCCCGCCATGCCGCGACGCAGGCTCTCACGCACGACGGGCTGCAGGGCGGGCGGCCAGAACTCGGTCCAGGGGTGGCCGACCACGTCCCCGCGCTCGAAGCCCTCCAGCATGTCCAGACCATGCCGGTTGACCGACGTGATCAACCCGGCGGCATCCAGTTCCAGGATGCAGTCCTCGGAGAGATCGACGATCTGGCGATAGCGGTTGCCGGTGGGCATGCGCCCATTCTAGGCACTGCGACGCGCGCTTGCGCGTGGGGTCACCCCGATTTCACAGCGCGCCCCGGATACTCCGGAACTTATTTTGCCCCCCGGGAACGCGATGTCCACTGACAGAAAGCCCACCATCCTCGTCGTCGAGGACGATCAGGGCGCCCGGGAGATCGCCGCCATGATCCTGGAAGCGGAGGGTTACCAAGTCGTGTCGGCCAATGGCGGTGTCCAGGCGCTGGACCTGCTGGATGGCACCCAAGGAATCGACCTGGTCTTCAGCGACATCAACATGCCCGGTGGCATGGATGGGATTCAGCTGGCACTGCGTGTGGCCGATCTCAACGAGTCCATCCCGGTCATCCTCACTTCCGGACACGCGCAAGGCAGTTTCCGCAACTTCCCCCACAACGCCGCGTTCCTGCCCAAGCCGTATAACCGGCAGGCGCTGCTGGGCGCCATGCGCAACCACTTGGCGCCCTGAAGCCGCGCCACTGCGCGGGCGCCTGACGGCCCGTTGCAGAAGGTCTACCCTGTCCCCCAGTGGAGGGGATGCTGTAGATGATGACGCCGGACCCGGCGCGCAGGCGCCTGCTGCCCAACCTGCTGCGGGGCTTCGTCCTGACGGTGTGCCTGCTCTTTGCCGGTGCCGAATACCGGCACGGCCTGGAGACACGCCAGGAAGCCCGCGCCCAGATCGAGCTGGATGCCGCCAACCTGGCCCGCTCGGTCAGCCAGCACGCCGAAGACTCCATCCTGCTCGCCGACAGCACCCTGTCGGGCATCGTGGAAGATCTGCAGGTGCACGGGACAGGTCGAGCCAACCTGCGCGCCCTCACCCGCTACTTGCGAAACGAGGCCGAGCGCTCCACGCGCCTGCATGGCCTGTTCGTCTACGACGCCCAAGGGAATTGGCTCGCCTCGTCGCTGGAGGCGATGCCGGCGCATTTCAACAACAGCGATCGTGCCTACTTCCGCCATCACCAGCAGGTCGATGACCAGCGGCCCTGGGTCGGCCCTCCCGTGCGCAGTCGCTCGGACCACAGCTGGATCATCACCGTAACGCGCCGTTACGAGGACGCCAATGGACGATTCGCCGGCGTGGTCCTGGCCAGCATCGGCGCGCAGTATTTCGCCGATTTCTACAAGGGCTTCGACGTGGGCCACGCGGGCGCCATCGGACTGCTGAACGACGCGGGCCTGGTCTGCGCGCGAACGCCGGACAACGCATCCAGCGTGGGCCGCAACCTCTCCAACACCGCCCTGTTTCGGGAGATGGCCGCACGCAGAAGCGGTGCGATCACCTATGACTCGCCGGTCGACCAGGTGCGCCGCATCAGCGGCTTCCATCATGCCGATCAGTTCCCGCTCCTGGCCGTTGCGGCCCTGTCCGAGCGCGAGGCACTGACGGCCTGGCGTCGATCGGTCCGCAGCCACGCTCTGCTGACCCTGGTCACCATCGGGCTGCTCGCCGGCCTGGGCGAGTGGCTACGGGGCCAGTTGCTGGCCCGCCAAGCGGTGCAGGAGCAGTTCGAAGCCCTGGCCCGGACCGACGGACTGACCGGGCTGGCCAACCGACGCGCGCTGGACGAATACCTGGCCGAAGCCTGGCCGCGCGCGATCCGGGAGAGCGCGCCGCTGGGCCTGCTCCTGCTGGACATCGATCACTTCAAGGATTTCAACGACACCTACGGGCACCAAGCCGGTGATGCCTGTCTCAAGCGCGTGGCCGAGGCGGTCCGGACGTGCGCACGGCGCCACGGCGACCTGGTCGCGCGCTATGGCGGTGAGGAACTGGCGCTGGTCCTGCCCGGCTGCGACGCCGCCGCGCTGCAGGCGGTTGGCCAAGCGGTGTGCCGCAGCGTGCAGGCCCTTGGGATTCCCCACGCCGAAAGCTATACCGCACCGGTGGTGACCATCAGCGTCGGCGCCGCCTCGATCTGGCCAATGCGCATGGCACCAGAAAACGGCCCAGCCGATCTGGTGAACATCGCCGACATGGCGCTGTACGACGCCAAGGCCGGGGGCCGCAACCGGGTGGTCCTGCGCAATCAGTAATGCGTTCGACTTTGGCCCGATGGCGCAGCAGTGCATGCGCGCTACCATCGCCGATCTGATCGATCGGAGGCTTGGCCCTGGCCAGCAACGCCGTCAATACAAGGCTGCTCGGCTTGGTCCTGGCGGGCGGCACCAGCTCACGCATGGGCCAGGACAAGGCGCGTCTGGCCTATGGCCCCGAGCCACAGCTCAAGGCCGCCTTCGACCTGCTCAAACGCCATGTGCAGGACTGCTGGATCGCGGTGCGTCCGGACCAGCAGGAAGAACCCCTGCGCGCGATGTTCCCGCAGCTTGTGGACGTCCAGCCCGGGATCGGGCCAGCCGCCGGGCTCCTGGCCGCCCATGCCGCTTTCCCGGATGCGGCCTGGCTGGTGCTGGCCTGCGACCTTCCCAGGCTGACCGACCGAGCGCTGGCCACGCTGATCGCCGCGCGCGACGCGAGCCACCAGGCCGTGGCCTTCCGCAGCCCCGTGGACGGACGCGCTGACCCACTCTGCGCGATCTGGGAACCCGAAGCGCTCCAGCAGTTGGCGGCACAGGTGCGCCAAGGGCAATCTGGTCTGCGGCGCGCGCTGTCCGTTGTCGCAGTGCATCTGCTCGAACCACCGTGCGACCACGCGCTGGACAATGCGAACACGCCGGCGGAACACGCGCACCTGAAGACCCGCCTTGCGACCGGCCATGAGTGATCCCTGCGCCCCGGCTCCTTCCGTCCTGCGCTATGAGCAGGCGCTGTCGCGCCTGCTCCAGGATGCCGGCCCGCTGCCGGCCCGGACCTGCACCCGCGAGGAGGCGTTCGGCCGCATCCTGGCCGAAGACGTGCTCGCCCCGATCGCGCTGCCGGGCTTTGACAACGCGGCCATGGATGGCTTTGCCCTGCACACAGACCAGCACGTCCTGTCGGCCGGCAGCGAATTTTCCATCAGCGGCACCATCGTCGCGGGCGATGCGCCTCCCGCAACGCGCGGCGTCGCCTGGGAAATCATGACCGGTGCCCCGCTGCCTCCCGGGACCGACACGGTGGTGCCGATCGAACACACCGAGCAGCTGAGCGCAGGGCGCATGCGCCTGACGCAGGACATCGCGCGCGGCCGGCATCTTCGCCGCATGGGCAGCGACGTGGCGGCGGGCACCTGCCTCGCAGCTGCCGGAACCCAGGTCGATGCCACCCTCGACATGCTGCTGGCGGCACTCGGCATCACACAGGTGTCCGTGCGGCCCGCCCCCCGCGTGGCCCTGCTGTGCACCGGCAAGGAACTGGTCACCGACCCCACACAAGCCCTGCGCCCCGGACAGATCCGCGCTTCCAACGGGGCCTATCTGGCCCGGGCCGTGCAGGACGCGGGTGGCCACCTCGTGGCCTGGCACACCGTGGACGACGACCCGGCGGCGTTCGCCCGACACCTGGACGCGGTGGCGTCCCAGTCCGATCTGGTGCTGACCACTGGGGCGGTCTCGGCCGGCGTGCATGACTTCATCCCCGAGGCGCTGGCTGCCGCCAGCGCGCGGACGGTGTTTCGCAAGGCCGCCATTCGTCCCGGTAAGCCGCTGCTGGCCTCGCAGTTGGAGGGCGGGCCGCTGGTCCTGTCCCTGCCGGGTAACCCCGTCGCTTCGGTGGTGGGCATGCGCTTTTTCGCCGTGCCGTGGTTGCGCGCACGCCAGGGTCAGGCGGTCGAGCGGCCGCTGCGCGCGCGATTGAGTGCCGCCGCCCAACCACGCACGGGCCTGCGCCAATTCCTCAAGGCCCGGGTCACCAGCGATCCTGCAGGGCAACTGCAGGTCGAGCTGCTCCATGGCCAGGAGTCGTATCGCATCGGCGCCCTGCTCGACGCCAACGCCTGGGCGGTGATCGACGAGGACGCGACCAGCCTGCCGGCCGGCACGTTGCTGGCGGTGTATCCACGCGATGCCGGCGGGCGCTGGACGCTCGCCTGACCAGCCCGATCAGGCGGCCGCGCTGACCTGCACCGGCACGGATTTATAGGTCGGCGTGCCCGACTGCGGATCATGGCTGTCCAAAGGCACCAGGCAATTGCCTTCCGGGTAGTACATAGCGGCGCAGCCGCGCGGGATGTCGTAGGCCACGGCGGTAAAGCCACGCACGGCGTGACCGTCGCTGGCGATACCCGGCATGCGCGAGGCGACATCGATGGCATCGCCGTGCTCCAGCCCCATCTCGGCCAGATCCTGCGGGTTGAGGAACACCACGTCGCGGCGTCCGCGGATGCCGCGATAGCGATCATCCAGTCCATAGATGGTGGTGTTGTACTGGTCATGGGCGCGCAGCGTAGTCATGGTCAGCAGGCCCGGCGGGCTGGGAACATCCTCGGCCAGGCCCGGGGCCACCAGAAAATGCGCCTTGGCGCCTTCGCCGCCCCAGTCGCGCACCGAGGCGCCCACCGGCAGCCGGAAGCCGCCCGGGGCGCGGATGCGCTGGTTGTAGTCCTTGAAGATCGGGAACACCGCCTCGATGCCGTCACGGATGCGATCGTAGTCGTCGATCAGCGACTGCCAATCGACCTTGGTGTCCGGCAACAACGCCATGGCCATGCCGGCGACGATCGCCGGCTCGGACATCAGCTGCGGCGAAGCGGGGGTGAGGCCACCCTGCGAGGCGTGAACCATCGACATGGAGTCCTCCACCGTGACCGACTGCAGGCCGCTGGCCTGCATGTCGCGCTCGGTGCGGCCCAGGCACGGCAGCAACAAGGCCTCTTTCGCCGGGATCAGGTGCGACCGGTTGGGCTTGGTGGCGATGTGCACGGCCAGGTCGAGCGAGCGCATCGCCGCGAAGCAGGCCTGCGGATCGGGCATGGCCACGGCCAGGTTGCCGCCCAGCGAGACCAACGCCTTGCTGCGTCCGTCGCGGATCGCGCGCAGCGCCTCGACCGCATCGTGGCCGTGGGTCAATGGAAATTCGAAGCCATAGATGTCGCGGATGCGGTCGAGCAGTTCCTGCGTGGGCTTTTCGGTGATGCCCACGGTGCGGTCGCCCTGCACGTTGGAATGCCCACGGATCGGCGCGATCCCGGCGCCAGGCTTGCCGATGTTCCCGCGCAGCAGCAGCAGGTTGGCCATCAGCTGCACGTTGTGGGTGCCGCCGCGGTGTTGGGTCATGCCCATGCCGTAGCAGATGATCACCCGCTCGGCCTTCGCATAGACCTGCGCGGCTGCCTCGATGTCGGCGCGCGACAGGCCCGAGACGCGCACGATGTCCTCCCACCGGGTGGCCTGGATGTCAGCACGCAGCGCCTCCAGGCCATCGGTGTGCGCCTCGATGAACGCGCGATCCAGCAGGCCGCCCCCGCCAGACGCCAGGTCGGCCGCGTCGGCGTCGAACAGCCACTTCATCATGCCCTTGAGCAGCGCGGCATCGCCGCCCACCTTGACCTGGTAGTAGGTCTGGGCGATCTGCGTGGCGTGGTTGGTCAGCATCTCGGACGGATGCTGCGGCGAGACGAAGCGTTCCAGTCCGCGCTCCTTGAGCGGATTGATCGCGACGATCGGCACGCCGCGCTTGGAGATCGCGCGCAGCGTGGACAACATGCGCGGGTGGTTGGTGCCCGGGTTGTGACCGAAACTGAAGAGCGCATCGCAGTGGTCGAAGTCCTCCAGCGTCACCGTGCCCTTGCCCACGCCGATGGACTGCGGCAGGCCTACGCTGGTGGCCTCGTGGCACATGTTGGAGCAATCGGGAAAGTTGTTGGTGCCGTATTCGCGCACCATCAACTGGTACAGGAACGCGGCTTCATTGGACGCGCGCCCGGAAGTGTAGAACTCGGCCATGTCCGGATGCGGGAGGGCGCGCAAGGCCTTGCCGATCCGCGCGAAGGCTTCGTCCCAGGTGATCGGCAGATAGCGGTCGCTGGCCTGGTCGTACGCCATCGGGTGGGTCAGACGGCCGACGTCTTCCAGCTGGTGGTCGCTCCATTCCCACAGCTCGGACAAGGTGTGTTCGGCGAAGAACGCCGGCGTGGCGCGCTTGGTCGTGGCCTCCCAGCTGACCGCTTTGGCTCCGTTCTCGCAGAACTCGAACGAGGAGGTATCCGCCGGGTCCGGCCAGGCGCAGCCCGGGCAGTCGAAGCCCGCTGGCTGATTGACCCGACGCAGCGCCCCGGCTTCGCGCCCGACCCCCATCTGGTCCTTGAGCGCCTTGGCCACTGCACGCAACGCGCCCCAGCCCCCGGCCGGGCCGTCGTAGTCCTCGACGCCGGGGACGTGCACTTCTTCGTTCTTCATGGCCGGACATGTGGGGTGTGGGATCGCGATGCTGCCACAGCGGGCCGCAACGCGTCGTGCACCCGGCCGCCTCGGCCGGCAATCGTCCTACCCAGGCACCGCCGCGGCGCAGTAGCGTTCGATGAACGCCTGGTGGGGCGGCATGGCATTGGCGCAGGCCGCGATCGTCTGCTCGACACTGCCCATGAAGCGCTGCAGTTCGCCCTCGGGCACCTGGTCCACCAGCGGATGGTAGCTAACGGGCATGATGCCCTGCCCCACCATCACCTGCACCCAGCTGATCTCGGCAAACATTTCCTCACCGTTGCGATAGAAGCGTCCGCTGTCGCGGAACAGGTCCAGCGTGGTCTGCAACGCATCGGGGATGGCCATGTCGCGGCACTGGCGCCAGAAGCTGGTGTCGTCACGTTCGGTGGCATGGTAATGCAGCACCAGGAAGTCGCGGATGCGGTCGAACTCGAACGCCAGCCGGTCGTTGTAGCGCTGCACCAGCACCGGACTGATGCCGTCGCGCGGGAACAGCTCCAGCAGCTTGCTGATGCCGGACTGGATCAGATGGATGCTGGTCGACTCCAGCGGCTCCATGAAGCCACTAGCCAACCCTAATGCCACCACGTTGCCGTTCCAGCTCGCCTTGCGCCGGCCGGTCGTGAAGCGCAACGGCCGCGGCTCGCCCAGCGGCTTGCCGTCCAGGTTGGCCAGTAGCGTAGCCGCAGCCTCGTCATCGCTGATGTGCGCGCTCGAATACACATAGCCATTGCCGGTGCGATGCTGCAACGGGATACGCCACTGCCAGCCCGCCCCGCGCGCGGTCGAACGCGTGTAGGGGATCGGCGGCCCCACCTTCTCGCAGGCCACCGCCAGTGCACGGTCGCACGGCAACCAGTGGCTGAAGTCGTGCCAGCCGGTCTGCAAGGCCTGTTCGATCAGTAGCCCGCGAAAGCCGGAGCAGTCGATGAACAGGTCACCCTCCAGGACTTGCCCGTCCTGAAAACGCAGCGACCGCACGTCGCCGGAGCCTCCGTCGCGCTGCACCTGCTCCACGATGCCCTCGATACGCCGCACGCCGCGCTGCTCGGAATAGGCGCGCAGGAAGCGTGCGTAAAGCGCGGCATCGAAGTGATAGGCATAGGCGATGTTGGCCAGCGGCGACTGCGGCGGCACGTCGCTGGCCGAGGTCATGAAGCGTCCGAGCGGCGCGGCCATGGTGTTCAGCGTGTAGGCACCCAGCGGCTTGGCCCAGCCTGCCCGACGCCCCTTGATCCAGTACTGGTGAAAGGGCAGCAGGCCGAGCGGGTGCCCGATCTCGGTGCCGAACCCGTGAATGTAGGAGTCGCCCACCCGCCGCCAGTCAGCGAACTCGATGCCCAGCTTGAACGTACCCTGGGTCTGGCGGACGAACTCGGCCTCGTTGATGCCGAGCAGGTTGTTGAAGGCCTTGATGTGCGGCACGGTGGCCTCGCCGACCCCGACGGTACCGATCTGCTCGGACTCCACCAAGGTGACCTTGTAAGCCGGCCCAAGCACGCGCGCGAACGCAGCGGCGGCCATCCAGCCGGCGGTGCCGCCGCCGACGATGACCAGGTTGCGAATGGACGTAGCGCTCATCGGTGATCGACTCCACCCGTGCGATTGCACGCACCTTGCCATTGAAAGAAGGACGGGGCCAGAAGGCCCCGTCCGGTCTGCGCTTGCCGTGCGGCAAGCGCGCTGTTGCGATGGATCAGAACTTGGCGCCGATCTCGAAGGTCACCGTCCTTGGGAAGTAGTTGATATCGCCGGTCTTGTTGATACCGACGTAGCTGCTGTCGAACTGTCCACCGGTGCCGAAGTAGTTGCTGCTGCCGTTCGGGCCACCGTAGACGTAGCTGGAGTAGTTGTCGAAGTTGAACGCGTTGATAAGATTGATGCGCGCGCTCAGCTTGAAGTCCTTGTAGACGGTGAAGTCCTTGCTGGCCTGGAAGTCCACGGTGCGGTAGCCCCAGATCTTGCCGCCGACCAGGAATTTTCCGGCACCTGGTGGCGTGAAACCGACCTGCTGGCAGTTGGCGCCGTGGCTGTCGGTATAGCCGTAGCAGGCGATCGTGTTGACCGGCTCCGGCGTGGCCAGCACCAGCTTGGCACCGAAGGTCATGCCCCAGAAGCCATCGATCGAACCCGAGGCCACGAAGCGATGCGCCGCCACGGCGTCGGACTTCACGAACGGATAGTCGCCGATGGTGCCCTGGTCGAACGCGAACGGCTCGTCGATGTTGCGGTTCTGGCGGGCATTGGTGTGCGTGTACGCCAGGCTCAGGCCCCAGCCCGATTCCTTGGTGTAGGGCTTCTCGGCCGACAGCAGGACCTGCGTGCTGCGCGACTCCAGGCCGTTGTTGCCCATGATGGTGTTGTTGTAGCCCGGCACCGGCTCACCCCACGGGGCGCTGCCGTTCTGGAAGTACGAACCATCCGGATAACGGTTGATTAGCGTCATCGCAAAACCGTCGTAGCTCAGGTTGCGCTGCAGCGTGACGTCGGTCAGCCAGTCACCGACCTGGTTGCTGACGCCCAGGCTGAACTGGTCGCTGTACGGCGTCTTCAGGTGGTTGTTGAAGACGAACAGCTCACCGCTGCCGCTGACCCCGGCGATGGCGTTCAGCTCGTTGATGTCCTGGTACTTGGGATCGTATGCAACGCAAGTACGGTCCGGGCGGTAGCAGCCATTTGTGCTGTTCGGGTAGTCGCCTTGGAAGAACACCGCCACCGGCGACAGCGCGGCCTTGCTGGTCTCGTACGCCATCTGCTCGAACAGGTTGCGGTCGTAGGACCGGCCGGCACCACCATGGATCACGCTGCTCTCGTCGCCGAACATGTCGTACGAGAATCCGAAGCGCGGCTGCCAGGCATCCTTGAAGTTCTTGCGGTTATGGCCGGTGGAGATGTAGTCGTGGTAATCCAGGCCACTGGCCAGCAGGCGGTTGCCCCACGGCTGGCCCGGGTTGTCCGGATCATCCGAATTGAGCGCGTCGATGAAGCCCTGCGAGGTGACGAAGTCCGTATAGGCCGGGTTGTCCTCGTAGTCCCAGCGCACGCCGATGTTCAGCAGCAGCTTGTCGGTCACCGCCCAATCGTCCTGGATGTAGATGCCGTACTGCTTGGCATCGCTCTCCACCAGCGCCTTCTGGCCCGGGGTGGCGTAGGGCGAATAGAAGTCCACGCGATACGGCGTGTCGGCGACGCCATTGGCGTCGACCTGGTAGCTGAACTGCGGATTCAAAGAGGCCGCGTCCTGCGCGGTCAGGGTGATGTCCTTATAGCTCACGCCCATCTTGATGGTGTGCCCGCCGTGCCAGTCGAAGCTGGTGAAGGTCAGGTCGTCCTGCAGACTCCAACCATCCTGGCTGCGGCGCTGCAGGCTGGAGCCACCGGCGGGGCCCGTCGAGATGAAGGTGTACTCGTCGATGTCGGTCGAAGGCGCTGCGCGGTAGTTCAGATAAACGTAATTCTGTCCGGGGCCGATGCTCATCGGCTGCGGATTGTTCTCCGACTTCTCCTTAGAGACGATCAGTTCGTTGTACCAGGCATCGGCGCTGTGCTGCCAGCGCAGCGCCACGCGCTTGTCCTTGTTGATCTTGTCGGTGCCGTGGTCGGTGGCGTTCTGCCCACCGACGTTGTCGACCTGGGTCTCATCGCGATACTGCGCCGACAGCTCGATGCGGTCGTTGTCGGTGATCTCCCAGTCCAGCTTGCCGAAGTACAGGTCTTCGGTAAACGGCAGGTTGGCCGCGCCGAACTGCGAGGACAGGTTGGTCGGCAGATAGCCCACCAGCGCGGCAGCATTGGGGCTGGGCTGGATCGAACGCGGTACCACGTTGTCCTTGCCTTCGTAGGCGAAGAAGAAGTGCATGCGGTCCTGGATGATCGGGCCGCCCACGGCGAAGCCATATTCCTTGACCCGCGAATCGACTTTGCCATCCCCCTCGTCGGGACGCTTGTCGCGCAGGTCCTGGTCGGTATAGCGGTAGAAGGCCTCGCCGTGGAACTCGTTGGTGCCCGACTTGGTCGCCGCGGTGATCGCCGCGCCGCTGACCTGGCCGAACTCGGCCTTGTAGTTGGAGGTGATGACCTTGTACTCGCCGATCGCCAGCTGCGGGAACGGATTGCCCTGGCTGTCGTTCTGGCCGGCGATGCCGCCCTTGGCCACGTAGCTCTTCTGGCTGACGCCATCGATGTACAGGTTGCCGGCGCTGGAATTGGAGGCGCCGCCGCGCAGCGTGGTATGGCCCTGGGCATCGACGTTGAACACCATGCCCGGCACGGTGTCGGCGAACTCCAGGAAGTTGCGCGTGGCCTGCGGCAACTGCTGGATCTGGCGCAGCGAGATGGTGTTGCCGACCTCGGACGTCTTGACATCACGGGTCAGCGGCGCGGTCACCGACACCGTGCCTAGGTTGGTAGCGTCGCCGGCCGGCGCCGAGGTCGGCGCTTCCAGATCCACGGTCGAGGAAGAGGCCACCTGCAGGGTGACATCACGTACCACCCCGCCGGCTTCGACGGTATAGGTGCCCGGCTGTAGGCCAACGATGGTGTAGTTGCCGTTTTGGCCAATTATCGCGCGGCGCACCGAGCCGGTAGCCTTGTTGGTCACGGTGACTTCCTGGCCCGCATCGGCCGAGGTCACGGTCCCACGCAGAATCGCGGTGGAGGTCTGGGCGAAGCTGGGAACGGAGGCGGCCATGCAGCCTGCCAGGGCGATGGCCAGCATGCTGCGGGATGGGGTACGGCGGGTGAGGCGCTTGCTCTTCATGACATTGCCCTCCTTGGGGCAGTCGGAACGCGAATGTTTGGAACGTCTTTCGGGAAACCTGGGACAGCGGAAAACACAGCGGGAGGAATGCGTCAGCCCATGCTTCGTCGCTCCGGCACGGCGCTGGAGTCGCGCACGATCAGCTGGGGAACCAGGTCGGCGGTGACTTGGGTCATGTCCGCATCGCCGCCCATGGCCGGGTGTTGCAGCAGCAGTTGCAGCGCGCGGGCGCCCAGGTGGGCGATGTCCACGCGCATGGTGGTCAGCGCGGGATTGACATAGCGCGCCATCGGCACGTCGTCGAAGCCGGCCAGCGCGATGTCCTCGGGCACCCGCAGGCCTGCCTTGCGCAGCGCGAACAGACAGCCCAGGGCCATCATGTCGTTGGCCGCGAACACCGCATCGGGGCGCTCACCGTCGGCGAAGCTTTCGCCCGCCGCGTAGCCGGACGCCTCATCGAAGGCCCCCTGCACCACCCACGCCGGACCGGCGTCGGCCGCGGCCAGTGCGTCGCGATAGCCGCGCAGGCGTTCGCGCGCATCGAAGTTGTTCTCCGGGCCGGCAACAAAGGCGATGCGCCGGTGGCCGACCTCAAGCAGATGCCGGGTCAGGGTCAGTGCCCCGCCGTAGTTGTCGACATTGAGCACGGTGGCGCGCTGGCTCTGGGCGCAGTTCATCAGGACCACCGGCATGTCCGGGGTCAGTGCCTGGTCCAGGGCATCGTCGCCGTCCAGAAACGGCGACATCACCAGGACGCCATCGACCCGGCCGGGTGTGGCCCGGAGCGCATCGCGCTGTTCGTCCAGGCTGCCGTGACAGCTGGAGACCAGCAGGTGCAGGCCGCGCTCGCGTGCGGCGTGATCGATGCCCCGCATCAGCTCGGAGAAGAATTCGCCGTAGAGGTCGGGCAGGACCACGCCCACCGTATGGGTGCGCCGACTGCTCAGCGCGCGTGCGGCATGGTGGGGGCTGTAACGCAGGTCACTGGCGACCTTGAGGATCCGCTCGCGCACCTCCTCGGCCACGTATTGCCGCCCATTGAGGGCGCGGGAGACGGTTGCGACGGAGACCTCGGCCAAGCGTGCCACGTCCTTGATGGTGACATTCATACGGCTGACTCCATGCGCTGTGAGATGCAGACGAGGACGCTTACAAACGTCCCCGAGGGACCGCCTTGATGGCGTGTCCCGACAGGTGACTTGCGGTGGCGGAATACTGCTTTGGACACAGGAAGCTCCCCCTTCCCACGGCGACCGTCTCGTCGGCGGGCGGCACCGTAACAGGAGTTGCAACCGCTTACATGCTGCAACGCATCACACTTTGAAGGCCGATCACCGCCATGCCATGGCGTGCCGAGACATCCTTGCCACAGAAGGCTTTGCGCCGGGTTTTCAGTGTTAGCGCTACCCTGACGAGGCCATGGGGCGTCCAATTTTCGTGATCCGCGTTGCAATGCGCCAGGCAATTGCGCAGGCCGGGACATCGAACGACATCCCAACGTGGACTTAGCGAAACCCTAACGCCGCTGGAAGCGAGACCACGCCGGACAGGCGCCTCCAGGCGGGCGTGGATCGACGGCCCGCTCACCTGCAGGTGGCCGCGGCAAGCGTGGATTTCTTCGGGTTGCGAGCCGCGTTTGCCGCGGAGGCCAGCGACGAGCGCACCGGCCGAGCGGAGGTCACCCTGACCAACCTCACGATTCCGGCGCTCCCACTCAAAAGACACCCCGGCAAGAGCAGCTCCACGTCCAACACGTGGTCCCAGGTCATCGACGACAGGAACCGTCAGATCAGCGTGGTCACGGCAGGACGTCCGCGCAGGGCGGGATCGCGCCTGCCAGCACAACCTTGCATCGACGATGTCGCGAGATCCTCTCGACAGCGTCCGTGCGCAGCCATCCAAGCGTGGGGCCGGATACTTGTCCGATCACCGCCCTCGCCGTGCGAGCCTGGGCGCTCACGCCGCAATGGCAGCCCGCACTGGTCCCCGTCCGCCAGAGGGCCGCCCCGCCGCCATCGCGACGTCATCCGTTCGACTTTCGCAGGGCCTGACGCCGCCCATTTCCGGACGCTACGATGGTCCAGGTGCCGCAGGGAGGGCGGCCGACACCCCAGGGGGATGCATGCCGCAGATCCAAAGTGAACTCGTTCGCGAACGTGTGTCCGCCGTGGCCGTCGGCCTGGCCTGTCACGCAGCGGACAACGCCGCCGACCGAATGACCTGGGCGGTGCGGCTACTGCTGTCGGCCACCCATGATCTTGAGCCGGCCGAACGCTCGGCCGTGCGCCAGGGCGTGGGCGGACTGATGCGGATGTTCGGCCTGAAGTAAGCGGCGAACCTAGCCGGCGGATTCCGGGTCCCGATAGAGACGCGCCACGCGTTTGAGCCCGCACAACAGGGCGTAAGGACTGGTCTGGCAGATGTGCGCCACCTCGGTGGCGCTGGGCCGGCTGCCCCACAACACCACGCGACTGCCGACATCGGCTTGCGCAAGCGCGGTGATGTCGACGGTCAGCATGTCCATCGACACCCGTCCAACGGTCCGGGTGGGCTGCCCATCCACCAGCACCGGGGTGCCGTTGGGCGCCAGTTGCGGATAGCCATCGGCATAGCCCATGGCGACCACGCCGATGCGCATCGGCGCCGACGCGGTAAAGCGCGCCCCATAGCCCACCGCCTCGCCCGCCGGGAGGTCGCGCACGGCAATCAGCCTGGACTCCAGTTGCATCACCGGCGAGAGCACATGCGGGATCGGCGCATCGAGCGGGAACGGACTGGCGCCATACAACATCAGCCCCGGGCGCACCCAATCGCTGCGGATGCCGGGCCAGCCCAGCAGTGCCGGCGAGTTGTTGAAGCTGGTCGGACCGTCGAAGTCGCGCGTGGCCGCCTCGAACACCTCGTGCTGGGTTGCGCTGAAATCGCTGTCCAGTTCGTCGGCACGCGCCAAGTGGCTCATCGCGGTGACCGAGGCGATCTTCGGGTCGCGCGACAGCGCCTGCAACGCCTCTCCGAACTGCGCCGGCGACAGGCCCAGCCGATGCATGCCACTGTCCAGTTTCAGCCAGACCGTCAACGGTGTGCGCGGCGTGTAATCCGCCAGGGCCGTGAGTTGCCACGGGGAGGCCACCACGGTCCACAGGCGATGCGCGTCGATCAACGGCAGCTCGTCCGCTTCGAGAAACCCCTCCAGCAGCAGGATCGGGTTATCGATGCCGGCTTCACGCAACTCCAGTGCTTCCTCGATGCAGGCCACGCCGAAGGCGTCGGCCATCGGCGCCAGCGCCTGCGCGCAGCGCACCGCGCCATGGCCATAGGCATCGGCCTTGACCACCGCCACGGCCTTGCCGCCTCCCAGTTGCCGCGCCAGCAGGTAGTTCCGCTGCAGCGCGCCCAGATCGATCAGTGCGCGGGCTGGGCGCATCGTGCCACCTTGCTGGTGCCCACGTGGGGCGTTCGATAACGGGCCATGTCCAGGCCTTCACTGCTGATCTGCGGCACCTGCCCGGCCATCACGTCGGCCAGGTAGCGGCCCGAACCGCAGGCCATGGTCCAGCCCAGGGTGCCATGGCCGGTGTTGGTGTAGAGGTTGTCCAGCGCGGTCGCGCCCACGATCGGCGTGCCGTCCGGCGTGGCCGGTCGCAATCCCGTCCAGAACTGCGCCGCAGCCAGGTCACCGCCACGCGGGTACAGGTCATCGACCACGCGCTCCAGGGTCTGCCGGCGACGCGGGTTGAGCGACAGGTCGAAGCCGCTGAGCTCGGCCATGCCGCCCACGCGGATGCGCTGGTCGAAACGGGTGATGGCGACCTTGTAGCTTTCGTCCAGGATCGTGGACACCGGCGCGTCCGCGGCCGAGGTGATGGGCAGGGTCAGCGAATAGCCCTTCAGCGGATACACCGGCAGGTCCAGGCCGAGCGGTGCCACCAGTTGCGGCGAATAGCTGCCCAGCGCCAGCACGTAGCGGTCGGCGCGCTCGATCCTGCCATTCAGGCGCACGCCGGTGATGCGGCGTCCATCGGACTCCAGCGCATCGACGCGGGTGCCGTAGCGAAATTCGACGCCCGCCGCGGCCGCCATTTCGGCCAGCCGGTGGGTGAACAGGTTGCAGTCGCCGGTCTGGTCGTTGGGAAGGCGCAGCGCACCGACCAGGCGCACCGGCGCCTGCGCCAGTGCCGGCTCGTAGCGGGCGATACCGGCGGCGTCGAGCAGCTCGTAGGGCACCCCGTATTCGTCCAGTACCGCCACGTCCTTGGCCGCGCCGTCGAGCTGGGCCTGGGTGCGGAACAGCTGGATGGTGCCCAGGCGGCGGCCTTCGTAGTCGATGCCGGTCTGGGCGACCAACTCGTCCAGGCAGTCACGGCTGTACTCGGACAGGCGCACCATGCGCGCCTTGTTCAGCGCATAGCGCTCGCTGGTGCAGTTGGCCAGCATCTGCAGCATCCAGGTGTACTGGCGCGCGTCCATGCCCGGCCGGATCGCCAGCGGCGCATGGCGCTGGAACAGCCATTTGAACGCCTTCAGTGGGATGCCCGGCGCCGCCCAGGGCGAGGCGTAACCTGGCGAGACCTGCCCGGCATTGGCAAAACTGGTCTCCAGCGCAGGCCCTGGCTGACGATCCACGACCGTGACCTCGAAGCCGGCCTTGGCCAGATACCAGGCGGTGGTGGTGCCGATCACCCCACTGCCCATGACGAGAACGCGCACTGCTGCACCCATGATGGCGACCGGCTCGACCGGCCCTGGCAAAACATTACTGCATCGCCCCCGGCAGATTGGACCCATCCCCAGCCGGCTGGAGGCGAAAGCTTCAGTTCTGCAGCCTACCCGCAGCAGAGTGTGCCGCCTGCCCGGATCGCGCCTGCCGCGGACCCGACGCTCGCGCCCCGTGGGCCGATCGGCGGCCTGCCGAGCCGCCATCGGGCAGCCAGGCCCCTGATCCCATAAGCGCGTTGCCCCGCTTCGGCGAGCCGGGCTGGCGCGGGGCCGGATACGTCGCGGCGCGCGATCAGGCGTCTGGGGCGTGCCAGTGCTGGTCCAGGTAGTGCTGGTGCGAGGGCATCGTCGCCACCGCCCGTGCCACCCCCTGCCTGACATCCTCGACATAGCGCTCCAGGCGCTCGGGCGGCATGTCGTCCACGATGGGGTGGTAGCCCGCGGGGATGATGCCCTGCCCAAGCATCACCTGGACCCAGCTGGGCAACGCGAAGAAGTCCTCGCCATTGCGCAGGTAGCGCCCGTCGCGCCGGAACAGCGCCATCGTTTCCCGTAGCGGTTCGGGGATGGACATCGTGCGGCAGGCCTCCCAGAACGGCGTGTCATCCCGCGCCGTGGCGTGGTAGTGCAGGATCAGGAAATCCCGCACCCGCTCATATTCGAAAGCCGTGTCGCGGTTGTACCGATCGACCAGCAGCGCGCTGAAATCGCGCGTGGGAAACAGGCTCAACAGCCGGCTGATGCCCGACTGCACCAGGTAAAGGCTGGTCGATTCCAGCGGCTCCATGAACCCGCTGGCCAGGCCCAGGGCCACGACGTTGCGATGCCATTGCTTGCGTCGCATGCCCGTGGTGAAGCGCAGCAGCCGAGGTTCGCCCAGGGCGGGTCCATCCAGGTTGCCCAGCAGGGTCGCGGTGGCCTCATCGTCGCTCAGGTAGGTACTTGCGTAGACGTGGCCATTGCCGGTGCGATGCTGCAGCGGGATCCGCCATTGCCAGCCGGCCTGGCGCGCCGTCGCGCGCGTATAGGGCGTGATCGGGTCGCGACGTTCGGACGGCACGGCGATGGCACGATCGCAAGGCAGCCAGTGCGACCAGTCCTCGTAGCCGACTTGCAAGGTCTGCTCGATGAGCATCCCGCGGAACCCCGAGCAATCGACGAACAGCTCGCCCTCGATGCGCTCACCCCGCTTGAGCGTGACCGAGGTGACGTGGCCATCGCTGTCACGCAGGCCCACGTCGACGATCTCGCCCTCGATGCGCTGGACACCACGCGCCTGGGCAAGCTCGCGCAGGAAGCGCGCATAGAGCCCCGCGTCGAAGTGATAGGCGTAGGCGATGTCGGCCAGGGGCGAACCCGCCGGCGCATCACGGTCACCCGGCGAAAACCGCCCCTGTGGCGCCATCACCGTCTGCAGGGAGTATTCGCCAATCGGCGCGGCGCGCCCGGCAAGGAACTGTTTCAACCAGAACTGGTGGAACGGCAGCGGCCCCATGGCGCGTCCGATCAGGCCAAAGCCATGCACGTAACGCTCGCCAAGACGCCCCCAATCCCGGAACTCGATGCCCAGCTTGGCCGTCGCCTGGGTGTGGCGGACGAAGTCGAGCTCGTTGATCCCCAGCATCTGCGTGTTGAAGGTCCGCAGGTGCGGGACGCTGGCCTCGCCCACGCCGACGATGCCGATCTCCTCGGACTCGATCAGGCGCACCTGCGCACCCTTGCCCAGGTAGGTCGCCAGAGCGGCGGCGGCCATCCAGCCGGCACTGCCGCCTCCGACGACCACGATGTTGCGGATACGACTGTCGTTGGGGTTCGAGTCCACTGATCTATCCCGCCATCATCGGGGCCATCGGTCACAACAATGGGCATTGTAAAAAAGACGGCCGCCATCGACTGGCGGCCGTCCGACATCACACGCGAAGCACCCGCTTAGAACTTGTAGGTCACACTCATGTACGCGATCCGCCCGGCGTAGCCGTTGGAGTTGAAGCGCGCCTTGGTGTCATTGCCCAGGTAGGTCCGCGTCTCTTCCTTGGTCACATTGAGGATGGAAGCCGCCAGACTCAGCGACGGCGTGAAGTTGTAGGCCGCGTTGAGGTCGATCTGGGTGTACGGCTCCTCGTAGACGTTCAAGCCACTGACCAGGCCATCGACCACCTCGCCGCGACGGTTGTACGAGGCCCGCAGCAGCAGGGCATTGTTCTCGTAGAACACGGTGAAATTGGTCTGATTCCGGGCGCTGCCCACCAGCGGCGACTTGCCGATCTCGGTGCCGTCCTCCAGCGAGACCGCCGCTTCGTTGGTCTTGTTGTAGGTGTAGTTGAACTGGAAGCCCAGGCCCATGTCGAGCGTGTGCTGGCCATACAGTTCCACGCCCTCGGAGACCGCGTCGCGGCCGCTGGCTGTGGTGGAATAGTTCTGCACCGTCACGGTTTCGCCACCCACCGTCTGCGAGACGTTCTGCACCACCGGCAGGGTGAAGTTGCTGACGTTCTTGCGGAACAGGCCCACGCCCGCAACCGAACCAGGGTGGAAGTACCACTCCAGACCAACATCGAACTGCGTGGCCAGGTAAGGATCAAGCGCCTTGTTGCTGCCCGAGCCATACCAGCCGGCCACATCGCCACCACCGATCAGACGCCGGTCGTTGACGTATTCCTGGCTGTAGTACTGCAGGCCGCCCGGTGCGGCGATGTCGCCGTAGCCAGGCCTCGACATGACGCGGGAAACCGCACCACGCAGGACCCAGTCCTGGGCCAGGTCATAGGCGATGTTGAAGCTCGGCAGACGATTGACGTAACTGCGATCCAGCGAGCTCACCGCGAAGGACGAGATATGGCCACTGGCCGGGTTGGTCTGGCTGTCAGGCAGCGTGGTGAAGCCACTGATGCAACCCGATCCTTCCGGCGCACCGGCGGCCGGCTGGTTGCCCGGGGCGCAGGGGAGCGGATTGCCGGCCGCGTCGTCGAAGAAGTAGTCGTTGTAGTAGTCGACGCGGTCGGTCGAATCCACGTGCTGATCGGTATGGACCAGACGCAGTCCGATGTTGCCGCGCAGGCGCTCGGTGCGGAAGTTGGCCTGGAAGTACGCCGCGTAAATCTTCTCGCCTACGTTGTAGACAAAGTTCGGCTCCTGCCGGGTCTGCATCGGCCCGTAGGTCTGGTTGAGGTAGTCGATGTAGCCCGGATAGTTGATCGCCGGGAACGCGTTGGTGTTGAAGGCACCGGCGATGTTGCCGATCTCATCGGCAGCCAGGAATTGCGACTGGAAGACCGAGGCATCCGGATCGCAGCCGGCCTGGAAGCGGCTGTCATAGTCGCTCGGATCGGCACCGTTGCAGACCCAGTAGTTGTTGCCGGTATTGCGATGGGTGCCGCCATCGCGATACTTCATGCCGAACTGCACCGAGTCCAGCCAGCTATTCACATCGCCGCGCCAGGTGAAATCCGCCTGCGCGAACTTCTGAAAGGTGCTGTTGCGCGTCCACGACGAGCCGGTCGAACCCAGGTCGATCTCGCCGATGCCGTTGCGCAGGTTGTCCATCAGTTCGGGTGACACGCTCAGCGACGGCGTCCCGGTCAGGTCCCACGCGGTGTAGTAGTTGCCCAGCGTATAGGCGCCGGTGCCGTTGAGCGTGGTGCCCGCGCCTGTCTCGGGGGTGGGCTTGCGCGGCTTGACCGGCATGGTCATCTGCAGTTCCGGACCGCCCTTGGCCCAGGTGCGGCCGCCCTTGAGGGTGATGTCCAGGCGCTCGCTGGTCCAGGCCAGCTCAATGTCCGCGGTCTGTGAGCGGGCCTTCTGTTTGTTGTACGAGCCGGTCAGCCACGGCGTGGGGATGGTGCAGTCGTCCGGGCCCCAGCCGCCAGGCGGCATGCCGCCGGCGGCGGCCGCGTCCTCACTGCAGTAGTAGGTCTTGCCCTGGTGCGCGCTGTACTGCGCCCCGGTCACCACCGTCCCGCTCGGATCGAAGGTCAGGCCGTCCAGCAAGCGCCCGCCCGGCCAGTTGCCGTCGCCCGAGTACCGCGCCAGGTTCCATTCCGGCACCGACAGGGTGTTGGTCTGCGAGTCCTGGTCCAGGTCGAAGCGGAAGTAATTGCCGGTGATGGTCAGGTTGTCGGTTGGCTTGAACTGCAGCGTGATCTGGCCGCCCTTGCGCTCGCGCTCCTCCTTCTCGGACTTGAAGTTGACGACGTTGGGCATCATGAAATCGGTGTAGGAGCCACCGTTCTGGTCGTTGAAACCGGACTGGCCCCACCAGTAGCTGTCGAAGTTGGACGGATTGCCGTTGACGTCGGTCGCCGGATGGGTCTCGCTGTCCTCGCTGTACCAGTTCCAGGCGCTGGTGTCGACGCCCAGGGTGCGCGTGGTGCGCTTCTGGCTGGTATAGCCGACGAAGACGCCGAAGCGGTCTTCCTTGTCGTGCCAGGAGTACGAGCCGGAGAACTGTCCATCGACCTTGTCGCTGGTGTCGGCCCAGGTCCCTTCTGCGGACACGAAGCCGCTGTTGGACTCCAGCTCCAGCGGCCGGCGCGTGTGCAGGATCACTGTGCCGCCGATGCCGCCTTCGTCCAGGCGCGCCTCGGGCGTCTTGAACAGTTCGGCGCCGGACAGCATGTTGGACGGAAGCAAGGTGTAGTTGAACGAGCGGGTGGGGTCGCCGTTGGACTCGGCGGTCGCCACGTAGTTGCCGTTCAACTCGGTCAGGGTCAACTCCGAGGACAGGCCGCGCACACTGACGTTCTTCCCCTCGCCACCGTCGCGGGTGATGATCACGCCGGGCACGCGCTGCAGCGCGTCGGCCACATTCTTGTCGGGGAACTTGCCGACGTCCTCGGCCGTGACCACTTCCACGATCGCGTTGGCGTCGCGCTTCTGGTCCAGGCTCTTCTCGATCGAATAGCGATAGCCGGTGACGGTGATCGCATCCAGATCGGTGGCGCTCTGTGCGGTCTGCGGTGCCTCGGCCTGCTGCGTGCTGTCGACCGGCGACGTCGACGTGTCGGACTGCTGCGCCCACGCCGCGCATGGGCTTGCGCACAAGGCGCCAATGGCGACAGCCAGCAGACGGCGCCGCGGTGACGATGCGTAACTCATTGCAACTCCCCTCTCCAGGTTGACTGACGTTGCGCCGGCAACCGGCTTTGGCCCCACGCCGCCTTGGCATGGCGCCCCAGGCACGGAGGCCGAGCGCGTCTTTTAAATCGTTACAAATTGCGTGACGTACTAGTAACACGGCGTTAGCGAAAAAATCATGTTGCTACGCAGCAATCCGCGTAATCATCGTTTCCGGACTCACTTTGAACCGGTCTCGGAGCGAGCTCCAATGGGGCAGAAAGCGATTTCTGCTCCAAGGACTTGTGCCGACGAAAGGTCCCTTCTGCAGCGCAATCGTTTGATCGAATGCGCAAAAATCTGTCTGTGAAAACGGCCGCTAGCACACGAAAGCAGGCGTCGGTCCAGCCGCGCGCATGCGGGGCGCAACCGTCCTGACCGACCGCACCAAGTTCCCGGCCAGCGTGCCCAACTGGGAAAACAGATCGCGCCGTAACTTGTATTCAAAATCTAAATCGTTATAAATCCAAGTCCCAACGGGGAGCCACGCCGGCCGCAGTGCGCACCGGCCCCATCGCATTGGAGCGAACACGATGGACTACACCACTCATAGCGGCCCGCGCCGCGAACACCGCGCCGCATCCTGGCGCCACGGCGCCCTGCTGGGCTGCATGCTGGCGCTGGCCGCGCCGCAAGGCATGGCCCGATCTTCGTCATCTGCGGCAGACCTGCCCGCGCAGGTCAACACCTTCATCGGCACGCGCGACGAGGGCAATACCTTTCCCGGCGCATCGGCGCCCTTCGGCATGATTCAGGTCAGCCCGATCGGCTCGCACTACGCGGGCTGGCGCGACGGCGACGAGCGCATCCGCGGCTTCGGCCATTCCTTCCTGTCCGGCGCCGGTTGCTGGGAACAGGGCGGCCAGGTCTCCGTGCTGCCGGTCACCGGCACGATCGGCCCAGGCGGCGACTTCGATACCGCCAAGACCGATGTGTTCGATCAGACCAAGTACGGCGCGCGCTACGCGCAGACTGGCTCCACCGGCCAGGCCGGTGACTACCGCGTCAAGCTGACCGACTACGGCGGCATCCAGGTGGAAACCACGGCGCTGACCCGTGCCTCGGGCGAACGCTATACCTATCCGGCCTCCGCCGGCGAAGGCCACGTGCTGATCAACGTTGGCCAGGCCAACCAGAAGCACCGCGTGATCGGCAGCGAGGTCCACGTGGTCGGTGATCGCGCAGTGGAAGGCAAGATCACCACGCTGAGTTTCTGCGGCGGGCACCAGTACGCGACGTGGTTTCGGATCGAATACAGCCGCCCCTTCAAATCCTTCGGTGTCTGGGGCCAGGCCGGCGGCACCCCGGGCGCGCGCGACAGCATGGAGAGCGAGTACGAGCCGCTCAACGGCGCCTGGGTGAGCTTCGATACGTCCAAAGACAAGGCCGTCACCGCGATCACCGCGATCTCGCACGTCGACCAGGCCGGCGCGCGCGCCAACCTGCGCGCCGACGGCATGCAGGACGGCAAACTGCGCCGGTTCGATCCGATGCGCGAGGCCGCACGCGCGCAGTGGCAGCAGGCGCTCTCGAAGATCCAGATCGACGGCGGCAGCAAGGATGAGCGCACCGTGTTCTACACCGCGCTGTACCACGCACTGCTGCAACCGACCACCGGCAACGATGCCGACGGTCGCTATCGCGGTTACGACGATGCGATCCACGAGGCCAAGGACTGGACCTATTACGAGTTCTTCTCGCTGTGGGATACCTACCGCTCGCAGAACCAACTGCTGGCCCTGATCGAGCCCGAGCGCGCGCATGACATCGGCCGCAGCCTGCTGGCCATCGATGCCCAGAACGGCTGGCTGCCACGCTGGGGCTACGCCAATTTCGACACCAACACCATGACCGGCGACCCGGTGACGCCGTTCCTGGTGGACCTGTGGCGCTATGGCGCGCTGAAGGGCCTGGAGCCGCAGGCGTGGAACGCGCTGCGCAAGAACGCCTGGGGCGTGCCGCCCTTCCAGGCGCGCTCGGAAGGCCGCGCGGGCAACGTCAACTACCTGGAGCACGGCTTCGTGTTCTTCGACCGCACCTTCCCCGCCAAGGGCATGGATGTGGATCCGCAGAACGGCGGCTCGGCGACGATGGAATACGCGCTGGGCGATTGCGCGCTGTCGCTGATGGCCGGCTCTCTTGGCCACGACGCCGATGCCGCGACGCTGCGCAAGCGCGGCGGCAACTGGCGCAGCGTGTGGGATCCGGACCTGCACGAGGCCGAATCGGGCTATCAGGGCTTCCCGCGCCCACGGCTGCGCGACGGGAGCTGGTTCGCGCCGCCGACCGGCACCTACAGCCCGCGCTCGCATTACGGCTTCCACGAGGGCACGGCCTGGCAGTACCAGTGGCTGGTGCCGCAGGACATCGACGGCCTGGCCCAGGCCATGGGCGGACGCGCCGCGATGGGCAAGCGCCTGGATGACTTCTTCGCCTACGACCAGCTGGTGGCCGATCCGCTGCATGCGGCACGCAAGGCCTGGGTGGGCGGCCCGTACAGCTACTACGGCCAGTACCGCTACAACCCCAACAACGAGCCCACCATGCACGTGCCGGCGCTGTACAGCCTGATCGGCCAGCCGTGGAAGACCGCCACGGTGCTGTCCGCCGTGCAGACGCTCTTCACCAACGCGTCCAATGGCGTCACCGGCAACGACGACTTGGGCACCATGTCGGCGTTCTACCTGTTCAGCACCCTGGGCATCGCCCCGCTGATGCCGGGGACCGGCGACATGCTCCTGCACCCGCCGCGCTTCGCCAGCGCCCGGATCGACCTGGGCAACGGCCGCACCCTCACCGTGCGCGGCGACGGCACCGCCGGCGACGCCAGCCCGCGCTACGTGCAGGGCGTGCGCTTCAACGGCAAGCCGCAGTCGGCGGTGTGGATGGACGTGGACGTGCTCAAGCAGGGCGGCACGCTGGACTACCAGCTCAGCAGCACGCCCTACCCGCATGGGTGGGGCACGTCCGAAGCAGCCGCCCCCGCGGCGGCCTGCCCGGTCGGTTGATCCGAAAGGCCGGCGTCATGCGCCGGCCGCTCCCTTCATCCATGGAGCGCACCATGATCGATGCCACGCGCGCGACACGCGCGGCTGCACGCAGATTCACCGCTTTAGGTCATCGTCCCGCATTCGCGGTGCTGGCCCGTGCCCTGCTGGGATGCCTGCCGCTGACGCCATCGGGATCGGCGCTGGCGCAGACGATCCCGAAGGATGCAGTCGATCTGGCCGATCCGCTGGTGGGCACCGCGCCGCTGGATCGCCCCGCACTAATCGGCAATGCGCCACCGCCCGGCGAGGCGCTGTATTCGGGCATGACCTCGCCCGGGGCCCGCCTGCCGCACAGCGCGACCGAGGCCGCACCGGTCAATGCCAACCTCGACTTGAGCTATCCGGCGGGCGTCCCCGAGCCCTACCACTATCCCAACCCGACCATGTTCGCGTTCACTGGCGGCGGCGGTCCCACCTACGGGGGGCGTGCGCAGCCGATGATCATGCCGGTGGTCGGCGACTGGAGCGTGCCGCCGGCGTACACCCCGGCTTATTACGACAAGCAACTCGAGACCGCCTCGCCCGGCTACTACGCGGTGACACTGGACACCTTCAAGACCCGGGTGGAACTGACTGCCACGGCGCGCACCACGCTGATGCGCTTCACCTTCCCCGAAAGCCAGCGCTCGAACGTGATCGTCAACCTGCGCCGCGACGGTGGGCAGGTAGAGATTGTCGGTGACCACACCCTGCGCGGCGTCGCATCGCCACACGGCGACCGCGAGCCGACCGAGGGCCGTTACTTCGTGGCGGAGTTCTCGCGTCCGTTCTCGGCGTTCGGCAGCTTCCACGCCAACCCGGACGACCCGGGCTGGGGAATCGGCGGCAAGACGGTGATCCCCGCCGGGCACAACGCCGAGGGAAACTACGCCGGTGGCTATGTCACCTTCCAGACACAGGCCGGCGACCAAGTGCTGGTGAAGCTCGCGCATGGCCACAGCTATGCCGAAGCCGAGCAGCGTCTGCGCGAGGAAGACCCAGGCTGGGACTTCGAGCGCGTGCGCGGCCAGGCCCGCGCCGCCTGGGCCAAATTGTTCGACAAGGTGCAGGTCAGTGGCGGCACGCCCGCGCAGCGCAGGATGTTCTATTCCACGCTGTTCCAGTCGTTCGCCAGCCCGCGCCTGATTGCCCGCACCGGCGAGCGTTTCACCGATGCGGCAGGCAAGGAGCGGATCGCCACCCACAACCGCTACGGGCCGGTGCCGTTCTGGGATACCGGCCGCAATCAGATCGTCCTGATGATGTTGCTTGAACCGGACGTGGTGCAGGACGTCATGCGCTCGGAGCTGGAGATGGCCCAGGAACAGGGCTACATGAACACCTCGTTCCACGGCGACCACGCTGTGCTGCTCTACGACGGCGCATGGCAGCGCGGCATCGCGTTCGACTATGCAGCCGCCTATCCCTACCTGCGCAAGAACGCGACCGATCCCAAGGGCCCGCGCCACTTCCTCCACGAATACGACACGCAGGGCTGGATCGCCGACGTCGTCCCGGAAGGAAATCCCAGCCCGCCCTACGCCGGCGGCAAGGCAGGCGTGGCGACCACCCTGGAATACGCCTGGGACGACCATGCGCTGGCCAACATCGCCAGGCGCCTGGACCGGCAGGAGGACGCGCGGCGTTTCAGCGCGCGCGCGGCGAACTATCGCAACGTCTTCGACGCCTCGACCGGATTCATGCGCGGCAGGACCGCCGACGGCACCTGGATCTCGCCCTTCGATCCGGGCGAGCCGTACTACAACTTCATGATGAAGGAGGCCTCGGGCTGGTCGACGCTGTGGCTGGTCCCTCACGACGTGCAGGGCCTCATCGACCTGCTCGGCGGGCGCGAGGCCTTCAACGCCAAGCTTGATGCGTTCTTCTCCACGCCCTACACGCCCAAGGGCATCTGCCGCGACTGCACCGGCCTGATCGGACAATACGTGCACGGCAACCAGCCCGACCAGCAGGCGCCGTATCTGTACGCCTGGAGCGGACAGCCGTGGAAGACGCAGGCCCTGGTGCCCCGCACCCTGACCGACATGTACGGCAGCGACGCCAGTGGCAACGGCTATGCGGGCATGGACGACCAGGGCGCCACGTCGTCGTGGTACGTGCTCAGCGCGATGGGCTTTTATCCGGTCGATCCGGCCAGCGGGGTCTACATCATCGGCAGCCCGGTGTTCGACGACGTCCGGCTGCGCATGGGCAACGGCAAGACGCTGGAACTGGTCGCCCGCAATGCCTCGCCAGCTCATCCCTACATCCAGTCGGCCACGTTGAACGGCAAACCCTGGACCAAGCCCTGGTTCCGCCACAGCGACATCGCCAACGGCGGTCGCTTCGAGTTCGTCATGGGCCCGGCGCCGAATACACACTGGGGCGCCGCACCGGAGGACGCGCCGCCCTCCATGTCGCAAGCCACGCACTGAGTACGCAGCCGCAGCCCGGCGAGTCACCCGTGCCGGCCCGGAGGCTACAATGCCGGGCTTGTGCGGGCCTATAGCTCAACGGTTAGAGCAGGGGACTCATAATCCCTTGGTTCCAGGTTCGAATCCTGGTGGGCCCAGATTGCGGCGTCTTCCCGCGTTATTGCGTGGCACCTTCCGACGCCGCTTCCGCCTCTTCCTCGATCTTTTGGCGCAGGCGACCGGCGCGCACCAGGATCGCGGGCGGGCGCGTTTCTTCGGGAATGCTGAGCAGGCGCAGCCGGCGCAGGAACTGCCCCGGGCCGCGTGCGGAGGTCAGGGCCACGATCGGGATGGAGAACACCAGCCCAATGATCACCGGCGACATCCAGGCCAGCAGCGCCGGTGAGACGAAATACGCCGCCGCGCCCATCATCACGCCGAACAGGGACAGACCGCCGTAGCGCAGGGTCAGCGTGGACCACGGCATGGAGCCGTCATCGCGACGCTGAGCGTCCCAGCCCGAATCCTTGCCGGCCAGTACCTCGGCCACGCCGCGCGACTGCACGTACATGACGATCGGCGCCATCAACGCGGCCAGCACGCTTTCGATCACGATGCTGACGATCATCCGCGCCGCGCCGCCGCAGCCACGCCGGACCTTGCCATCGGCCAGCACCGCCAGATAACCCATCACTTTCGGCGCAAACAGGGCGAACATCGTCGCGCCGAACACCCAGACAATGCGCTCGGGATCGAGTGAACGCCAATAATCGACCGGCGAAAAATGCGCCAGGTCCTGCAGGCTCACCAGCACGCCCGACTGGTCCAGCGGGATCGCGATGCCGATCAGCATCATCAAGGCCCACATCGGCGCGGTGAGGTAATGGCCGATGCCGATCAGGAAATGGGTGCGGCTGATCCAGTGCATGCCGCGGGTCGGCAGCACGCCCACATGCTGCAGGTTGCCCTGGCACCAGCGGCGGTCACGCACCAGCAGGTCGGTCAGCGACGGCGGGCCTTCCTCGAAGCTGCCGCCCAGCGCCGGCGTCATGTGACAGGCCCAGCCGCCGCGGCGGATCAACGCGGCCTCGACGAAGTCATGACTCAACACATGACCGTTGAACGGTCGCACACCCTCCAGCTCGGGCAGGCCGCAGTGATCGGCAAACGCCTTGGTGCGAATGACGGCGTTGTGCCCCCAGTAGTTGCTCTCGGTGCCGTGCCACCAAGCCACGCCATGGGCGATCACCGGCCCGTACACGCGACCGGCGAACTGCTGCATCCGCGCGAACAAGGTGCTGCCGTTGACGATCAGCGGCAACGACTGGATCAGCCCCACGTCGGGGTGGGTTTCCAGGCCCCAGGCCAGACGTACGATGGTGTCGCCGGTCATCAGGCTGTCTGCGTCCAGGATCAGCATCTGCGGATAGGCGCCGCCGAAACGGCGCACCCATTCGGCGATGTTGCCGGCCTTGCGCTCGCGGTTGTCCGCGCGATGGCGGTAGTACAGGTTCGGCGCGCCGCCCAGGCGCTCGCGCAGGCGGTGGAACTCGGCCACCTCCTCCATGCGGATAGCGCCACGCGTGGTGTCCGAGAGGATGAAGAAGTCGAACTGCTCCAGATGCCCGGTCTCGCGCACCGACTCGTAGATCGCCTGCAGGCCGGCCATCAGGCGCTGCGGCTCTTCGTTGTAGGTGGGCATCAGCAGCGCGGTACGCACGGAGGGCGCAGGCAGCGGATCCTCCGGACGCAGGCCCAGGCGGCGCCGGCGGCGGGTGACGATCAGCATGAACCCGGCGAACGCACTGACGAAGGACAACGCCACCCAGGCAAACAGCAGGGTGAAGAACGCGAGGAACACCACCTCCAGGACGCCGAGCCCATCGGTGGCCATGACCCGCATCATCTGGAACAGGCCCGCCAGCGTGATCGCCGCGGTGCCGCCGAAGATGTAGATGCGCCGGGCGACCATGTTCGGCGGCGAGGACGGCATCGGGGGCGTTTTCAGCTTGCCTTGGCGCAAGGACTGGACCGGCATGTCCAGCCGATGTTCCGGCGGCATCTGCTCGTAGGCGCGGGCTTCGTCGCTGACGGTGATCTCGACCTTGGGGCCGATGCTGATGGGTTGGACGACCCTCACGCGCGTGCGCTCCGGCGCAATGCCGGCAAGTCCGCATGGACGGAAAGTGCTTGCAAGGGCGGCGAGAGGAAAGCCGGGAGAAAGTTCAAGGCAGTACGACCGGATGCAGGGGCACGCGGCACAGAATACAGGCGAGCAAGGCCGGACTGCATGGCGGCGCGAACGGGACCAGCCGCGCCCTGCACGGCGGTCGCGGCAGGCTGGGCGAACCCTCGCGCGCCCGGGCTGACCGCTTCGGCGCCCTGCGGAAGTTCATGGGACGACACGCATTCTCCAGATGGGGGAGGCAGGAGTGCTGATCGAGCGTACGGCAGCGCGTGTGAGCGGCAGGACACGACGCGAATCGCAGGACCAGAACGCAAACAGGTCCGCCTTTCGGCGGACCTGTTGCATTCAACGGGCCAGGCAGTCGGCCCTCGCGTTCCTGGGATCAGTCGATGTCCAGGAAGCTGCGCAGCGTCTCCGAACGGGAGGGATGACGCAGCTTGCGCAATGCCTTGGCCTCTATCTGGCGGATGCGCTCACGCGTGACATCGAACTGCTTGCCGACCTCTTCCAGCGTGTGGTCGGTATTCATGTCGATGCCGAAGCGCATGCGCAGCACCTTGGCTTCCCGCGGGGTCAGGCCGGCCAGGACGTCCCGCACCGTTTCCATCAGGTTGATGTTGGTGGTGTTGTCCACCGGGGACTCCACATTGGTGTCCTCGATGAAATCGCCCAGGTGCGAGTCCTCGTCGTCGCCGATCGGGGTCTCCATGGAGATCGGCTCCTTGGCGATCTTCATGACCTTGCGGATCTTGTCCTCGGGCATGTCCATTTCCTTGGCCAGTTCTTCCGGCGTGGCCTCGCGGCCGTACTGCTGGAGCATCTGGCGGGAAATGCGGTTGAGCTTGTTGATCGTCTCGATCATATGCACCGGGATGCGGATGGTGCGCGCCTGGTCGGCGATCGAGCGGGTGATCGCCTGGCGGATCCACCAGGTGGCATAGGTCGAGAACTTGTAGCCGCGACGGTATTCGAACTTGTCGACCGCCTTCATCAGGCCGATGTTGCCCTCCTGGATCAGGTCCAGGAACTGCAGACCACGGTTGGTGTACTTCTTGGCGATGGAGATCACCAGGCGCAGGTTGGCCTCGACCATTTCCTTCTTGGCCTTGCGCGCCTTGGCCTCGCCGTAGGCCATTTGCCGGCTGATGTCTTTCATGTCGGCCAGGGTCAGCATCAGCGACTTCTCCACCTCGATGGTGGCCTGCTGCTCGGCGATGATCTGATCCTTGACCTCACGCAGGCCCGAGGACCACTTCTGCTTGCGCTTGAGGGCTTCGTCGACCCATTCCAGGTTGGTCTGGTTGCCTTCCCAGGAGCGGATGAAGTCCTTGCGCGGCATGCGGGCGGTGACTGTGGACAGGTGCAGCACGCGGCGCTCCTGGTCCTTGATCCGCTGCAGCACATCGCGCACGTTGCGCACCAGCGTGTCGGTCAGGGCCAGCGGCAGCTTCAGGGTGACGAACACCTCGGCCATTTCCTGGCGCAGCTTGGCGCCGGCCTTGTTGTCGGCACCGCTCTTGGCGTAGCCCTTCTTGAACTTGGCCAGGGCAGCGGACATCACCTCCATGCGGCGGTTGACCTCCTCCGGATCGGGACCGGTCGGGCCGGCATCTTCCTCGGCACCGTCATCGTCGTCGTCCGAATCGTCGTCCGAGTCGTCGTCGCTGCTGTCGCTGCTATCGCTGCTGCTGTCGCTGCTGTCGCTGGCCGATGCCGGCTGCTCCGGCTCGTCCTGCAGATCGTTGAAGCCGACCACGACCTCTGCCAGCCGCTTCTTGCCCGCCTTATGCAGCTCGTAGTCTTCCAGCACCAGTTCGACGATGGACGGCAGCAGGCCCAGGGAGGCCTGGACCTGGCCCAGACCTTCCTCGATGCGCTTGGCGATGGCGATCTCGCCCTCGCGGGTCAGCAGCTCGACCGTGCCCATCTCGCGCATGTACATGCGCACCGGGTCGGTGGTGCGGCCACCCTCGGTGTCCAGCGAGGTCAGCGCCGCGGCGGCTTCCTCGGCTGCGGTTTCGTCGACTTCGCGGTTGCCGCTGGACTCACCGGCCAGCAGCAGGGTTTCGGCATCGGGCGCCACTTCGTGCACCGCAATGCCCATGCCGTTGATCATGCCGATGATGTCTTCGATCTGCTCCGGATCGACCATGTCGTCGGGCAGGTGATCGTTGACCTCGGCATAGGTCAGGTAACCTTGTTCAAGGCCCTTGCTGATCAGCAGCTTGATGTCGGATGCCTGGGCAGGACGTTCGTTGGCCATGAGTGCTTGCGCCGCCTAAGAGAAAGGTCAGGAGAACCACGTATTATACCAGCCGGACCGTGTCCAGTCTGGTGCCGCTGCGTTCATATTCCGGTTTTTTCCCGGCCTGTTCAGGTCCGCAGCAGGAAGGTGACTGGTCCATCGTTGACCAGCTCAACCACCATGTGGGCGCCAAAGCGCCCGGTTTCCACCCCCGCGTGTCGCTGCCGGCAGACCTCGACCAAACCGTTGAAGCCGCGTTCAGCCTGATCGGGCGCTGCCGCCGTGGTGAAGCTGGGCCGCATGCCCGAACGCGTGTCGGCCGCAAGGGTGAACTGGCTGACCAGCAACAAGCCACCGCCGGTGTCGGCCACGGAGCGATTCATCCGCCCCTGTGCATCGGAAAACACCCGGTAGCCCAGCAACCGCTCGGCCATGCGCAGGATCTGGGGCTCGCCGTCGCCAGGTTCAAGCCCCACCAAGGCCAACAGGCCCGGCCCGATCGCCCCGATCGTGTCTCCCTCTACCACGACCGAAGCCCGGGTCACGCGCTGGATCAACGAGAGCATGGAGCGCCTTGTACGGAAGTGGGATGGCCGGCCAGATGCGGGCGATCGCCGCCCTTTGCAATGCCCGCGGCGCACGCAGCCGATAGACTGACCGGATGAAACCAAACACCGTGGCCGGGCTCGCGTATCGCGCCACCGCCGTCTTCACCGCCCTGCCCTGGCCGATGCTGCGCCGCCTGGGCGACGCCCTGGCCTGGATCTGGACCCGGCTGGACGCGCGGGAGAGCCGGGTCGCCCGACGCAACCTGGAACTGGCCTATCCCGACCTGCTGCCCAGTGAACGGGCCGACCTGCACCGGCGGATCCTGCGCGGGACCGCGCGCCAGGCACTGGAGACCCTGCGCTTCTGGACCCGCCCGCACGCGGCCAACCTGGAGCAGCACCTGCGTCAGCGCCATGGCCAGGACCTGTACGACGCGGCGCTGAAGTCAGGTCGCGGCGTGATCGTGGCCGCGCCGCATTTCGGCAACTGGGAGCTGCTCAACCAATGGCTGGCCTCGCGCGGGGACATCGCCATCGTCTACCGCCCACCCGAGTCGGACGTGGGCGATGCCTTCCTGCAGCGCGTACGCGGGGCCGAGAACATCCGCCAGGTGCGGGCCGAGGGGCCCGCCGTGCGTCAGTTGTTCAAGGTCCTCAAGGAGGGCGGCGCGGTCGGGATCCTGCCCGACCAGCAGCCCAAGGCCGGCGATGGCGTGTTTGCGCCCTTCTTCGGCGTGCAGGCCCTCACCATGACCCTGGTCAACCGTCTGGCCGAGCGGACCGGCGCCATCGTCCTGTTCGGCTGGTGCGAACGGGTGGGCACGGATCTGGACTTCGCCCTGCACGTGGAGCCGGCGCCGGCAGGCATGGGCGACCCGGACCCGCAGGTCGGTGCGGCCACGCTCAACGCGCAGGTCGAACGCATCGCCCGGCGCGATCCGGCGCAGTATCAGTGGACCTACAAGCGCTACACCCTGCGCCCTCCCGAAAGCGGGGAGGCCAATCCCTACTGGACCGCGCGCCACCCGCACTGATGTTTCAGCCCGCGGCGGTGTGAAACGGGCATTCGCACCGGACTGACTAGGCTGTGCGCGCCCTTCCCCCAGGCCACTGTCTTGCTCCCACGCTTCCGACCCGGCCACGCGTCGCGCCGTCCCTCACTTATCCCGGCCCCCGTTCGGTGAGCACGGCCACGCACGCGCTGTGGATCGAGGGGAAAGGCCGTTTCGCGCTGCGCGAAACACTGTTGCCAGCACCAGGACCCGACCAGGTCCTGGTACGCACCCGCTACAGCGGGATCAGCCGCGGCACCGAGGCCCTGGTTGCGGCGGGCAAGGTCCCGCCTTCCGAACACGCACGCATGCGGGCTCCCTTCCAGGAAGGCGAGTTCCCGTTCCCGGTCAAGTACGGCTATGCCTGCGTGGGCAAGGTGGAGGCCGGACCTGCGCCGCTGCGCGGTCGCGAAGTGTTCTGCCTGCATCCGCACCAGGACGCCTTCGTCGTCGCCGCCGATCGTGTCAGTCCGCTGCCGCCGCAGCTGCCTGCCGCGCGTGCCGTGCTGGCCGCCAACGCAGAAACCGCGCTCAACGTGCTCTGGGACGCCCGCATCGCCGCGGGCGACCGGGTCGTGGTGGTCGGCGCCGGGGTGGTCGGCGCGCTGGTCGCTCACCTGGCCGGGCGATTGCCGGCGACCGAGGTCACCCTGGTCGACATCGACACCTCGCGCCAGCCGCTGGCCGAGCAATTGGGCGTGTCGTTCAGCGTGCCCGACCAGGCACCACGGAACTGCGATGTCGTGGTCCACGCCAGTGCGAGCGAGTCCGGCTTGTCCACCGCGCTGGCTTGTGCGGGATTCGAGGCCCGGGTGGTGGAGGCCAGCTGGTATGGCGAGCGGATCGCCCGCCTGCCCTTGGGGGAAAGCTTCCACAGCCAACGCCTGCAGCTGGTCTCCTCGCAGGTGGGCCACCTGCCGCCCTCGCAGCGCGCCCGCTGGGACTACGCACGGCGCATGGCCACCGCCCTGTCGCTGCTCGACGACCCCCGCCTGGACGTCCTGATCTCCGGGGAGACGCCTTTCCAGGACGCCCCCAACGACTACCCCACAGTGCTGGCCCACGCCGGCACCCTGTGCCATCGCTTCCGCTATCCCGACTGACCGCAAGGAGCTCGCCCCGCATGTTCGCCGTCGAAGTCCGAGACCACGTGATGATCGCCCACAGCCTGCCGGGGGAAACCTTCGGACCCGCCCAGGGCCTGCACGGCGCCACCTTCGTCGTCGACGCCGCGTTCTACGCCGCCGAATTGGACGATGACGGCCTGGTCGTGGACATCGGTCTGGCCACGCCGCTGCTGGCCGAAATCCTCAAACCGCTCAACTACCAGAACCTGGACGCGCTGCCGCAGTTCGCCGGCAAGACCACGACCACCGAGTTCCTGGCCAAGTACATCTTCGACCAGTTGCGCGCGGCCATCGCCACCGGCCGCCTGGGCGCAGGCGGTGCGCGGGTGAAGAAGCTGCGCGTGCTGCTGCACGAGTCGCACGTGGCCCGCGCCTGGTACGAGTCCGAGCTATGAGCCAGCGCGCGCTGGTGTTCGCCATCCCCGGCAACCTGGATAGCCCCACCGGCGGCTATGGCTACGACCGCCGGATCATCGCCGGCCTGCGCGCGCACGGCTGGCACGTGCAGGTCCTCGGCCTGCCCGACGGTTTCCCACACCCCACCCCGGCCGACCAGACCGCGACGCGTCAGGCACTGGCAGGCCTGCCTGATGGGTCGCTGGTCATGATCGACGGACTGGCGCTGGGGGCGATGGAGGCCGACACGGTGACCGAAGCCGCCGCACGCCTGGTCGTGGTGGCGCTGGTCCATCATCCGCTGGGGCTGGAAGACGGGCTCGATCCGGCGCGCGCGCAGGCGCTGCTGGGCAGCGAGCGTGCGGCGCTTGCGCAGGTCCGCATGGTCGTCACCACCAGCGACACCACGGCGCGCTCCCTGCAGGCCGACTTCGACATCCCTTGTGAACGCCTGCGCGTGGTGCCACCCGGGCTGGACAAGCCGGACCTGCGCCCGCACGACCCGGTCACCGATGAACTCGAAACTCCGGCCACGCCGCTGCGCCTGCTGTCCGTCGGCAGCCTGATTCCGCGCAAGGGCCACGCGCTGCTGATCGAGGCGCTGGCGCCGCTGCGCGACCTGGATTGGACGCTGCGCATCGTCGGCGGGGAGCGCGACGGCGATACCGGCCGTGATCTGCAGGCCCGCATCGCGCGGCACGGACTGCAGGCCCGCATCACCCTGGTCGGCCCAGTGCCGGATACGGCACCGGAACTGGCGCAGGCCGACGTCTTCGTCCTGCCCAGCCGTTACGAGGGCTACGGCATGGCCTTCGCCGAGGCCATGGCCTACGGCCTGCCGGTGATCGGCTGCGAAGCCGGTGCGGTGCCCGAAGTGGTGCCGCCCTCGGCCGGGATCCTGGTGCCGGTCGACGACGTGGAGGCCCTGACCGACGCCCTGCGCTCGCTGCTGACCGATGCGCCGCGCCGTCAGCTGCTGGCCGCCGGCGCGCGCCAGGCCGCGGCGATGCTGCCGGACTGGTCCGCACGCGCGGCGCAGATGGCGCAGGTGTTGGCGGCATGAGCGGCTTTTCCGAGCAATGGCTGGACCTGCGCGAACCGGCCGATCACGCCGCGCGCGACCAAACCCTGCTCGGCCTCGCCGCCGCGCGCCTGGACGCTCGGCCGCACGCAACGCTGGTGGATCTGGGCTGCGGAACCGGCGCCAGCTACCGGGCGTTGGGCCCGCAGCTGCAGGCCCGGCAGACCTGGCATCTGGTCGACCACGACCCGGCCCTGCTGCGGGCCGCGCAGGCCCGGCTGGCCCCTCACATCACGGTGGAAACCCACGCGCTGGACCTGCGCGCCCTGGACACCTTGCCGCTGGAAGGCGCCGACCTGGTGACTGCCTCGGCCCTGTTCGACCTGGCTGGCGACGCCTGGCTGAGCGCGTTCGCCGATCGCCTCGCGCAGACCGGCGTCGGGCTGTACGCGGTGCTTACCTACGATGGCCGCATGGACTGGTCCACGCCGCTGCCGGCCGACGTAGCGGTGGTCGAGGCCTTCAACCGCCATCAGCGCGGCGACAAGGGACTGGGCCCGGCCCTGGGGCCGGCGGCCGGCGGACGCTTGGTCGAACTGCTGCAGACGCGTGGCTACCGTGTGCAGACCGCCGCCAGCCCGTGGGTCGTGACCCAGCCAGGGCCCTTCCAGCAAGCCCTGCTCGAAGGCATCGCGCAGGCCGCGACCGAAGCAGGGATGGCGTCGGAGCAGGCGCAGGACTGGCTGGCCGAACGCCTGGGCGCGATGCCGTCGTGCACCGCACGAGTCGGTCATGTGGACGTGCTCGCCTTTCCGCCCGGCTGAACGCCGCGACTTTCAGGACATTGGCGCTTCGCGCAGCTCGCAATCGAACACGACATCCCCACCCAGGTCGTAGCTGGTCGTGCGCGGCCTTCGGGCCTGGGACAGCGAGGACACCGGCGGCAGCGCCAGGCCGGTCGGCCCGGCGCCGATGATCAGCGGCGCGATCGCCACGTGCAGGCGATCCAGGCAGCCGGCCTCCAGAAAAGAGGCGATGGTGCAGGCACCACCTTCGACCAGCACGCGCCGCAGGCCGCGCGCGGCCAGCGCCTGGACAATGGCCGGCGCCTCGATGCGCCCGGCATCGTCCATCGGCAATGCCAGGTGCGGCACCGTTAGGTCATCGACCCTGGCATCGGGACCGTGCACCAACAGAACCGGCGCGGCCGCGTCGTGCAGCAGACGCGTCTGACGCGGGATACGCCCACGCGGATCGATGACCACCCGCACCGGATTGCGGCCCTCCACCAGGCGCACGGTAAGCGAGGGATCGTCGGCCACGACGGTGCCGACTCCGACGACAATGGCATCCACCAGCGCGCGGCAGCGATGCAGGTGGCGCAATCCGGCGGCGCCGGAGATGTTGCGCGCGTCGCCATCCACCGTGGCGACCCGCCCGTCGAGCGACTGGCCCACCTGGGCCAGGACGAACGCCGGGCTGCGCGCGAGTGGCGCGTACAGGGCCCCGCACCGTTCCGCGTATGGCGCCCCAATGGCCTGGCGCGATGAGGGACAATGGCCCGGACCGGTCCCGGCTTCGGCCTGCGCACGCAAGGCCGCCCAGCTGGCGCTGGTCAATTCTTCGCCATCGTTGCGCGCGTCGGAATGCACCTGCTGGTCCATACATTCAAGCTAGGGATGGCAAGGTATGGGGGTTGTGAAATGGCCCAAGACCCCTATAGACAGGATCTCCCGCTCACCCCCATTCGATCAGGACGACTTCGCACCGCTTTCATCACAGCACTCCTAGCGTGACCTTGTTGGTCCGGATGCGTCCGGTCTTACAGGTGCGATGCGCGGGGTCAGGAACGGCAAATGACGCCGGCCTTCCCTCTATGCCCGCAGGAGTCCTCCATGTCCGCATTGCCCAGCCACGTGTTCAACATGCCCACTCGCGTCTCTTCCTCCCTGGCCTTGTTCGGCGACCCTGCCGCGGTCGCCTGTGAACGTGCCGCCGGGGAACTGCGCAGCGGACGGCCGGTGGTGGTAGTGGACGATGCTGGCGCCGGCACGGCCGTGCTGTCGATCGAGGGCGTGACACCGGAGACCTTTGCCAGCTTTGACGAAGCCAGTGGCGGGCAGCACCAGTTGTTCCTCTCTCCGACGCGCGCCCGGATGCTGGGCCTGGATGCGCCGCATGGCGCGCGCATCCCGCTCGCCGGGCATGCGCTCGATGCCTTGGCCGAACTGGCCTACCTGCCGGCGCAGGCGTATGCCGGCGCCTGGACCAGCGGCACGGACCGCGACGCGGGCGCCTCCGCGTTGGCCCGGCTGGGCCTGCTGCTGCCAGCCTTGCTGGTCCACGACCTGCCCCGGCAGGCACCCCCCTTCGATGCCTGCGCCCGGGTCACCTTGCGCCAGTTGGCCGATGGCGCGGCCCATGCAGGCCGTGACTGGGAACTGGTGGCGCGTACCCGCGTGCCACTCCGCGAGGTGGGCGACGCCCATTTCGTTGTCTTCCGCGGTGGGGTCGCGCTGCGTGACCAGGTCGCCATCGTGGTCGGCCAGCCCGACCTGTCCAAGCCGGTGCCGGTGCGCGTGCATTCTTCCTGTCTGACCGGCGATCTGTTCGGCTCGCTCAAGTGCGATTGCGGCGACCAGTTGCGCAACGGCCTGCTCAAGCTCAAGGAGCTGGGCGGCGGCGTGCTGCTGTACCTGGATCAGGAAGGCCGCGGGACCGGCATCGCCGCCAAGATGCGTGCCTATGGCTACCAGCACGATGGCCTGGACACCATCGACGCCGATGCGCTGCTGGGCTTTGGGCCGGATGAGCGTCGTTACGAAAGCGCGGCCGCGATGCTGCGCGCCTTGGGTGTGGCACGCGTTCGTCTGCTGACCAACAACCCCTCCAAGGTCGATCGGCTGCGTGCGGCCGGCGTGGAGGTGATCGGGCGCACCCCGGTGACCGGACGCATCACCGCCGACAACGAGGGTTACCTGCGCACCAAGGCGGCACGGGCCGGGCACGCGCTGGATGTCGATGCGCTGATTGCCTCGCTGTCCTGACGGCGTGGAAGCAACGCCATGGCCACCGTCCTCTCCCGGACTCACGGATACGCACACGCAGCTGCACGACGTCGCAGCGCGGCGCTGAGTTTTCTTGGCTGCGGCGCCGTCGGCGCGGCGCTGGTCGTTGCGCTGTCGCGTGCCATCCCGCTGGACTGGCATTTTGGCGTGGCCTCGGCCGCCGTTTACTTGGGCATCGCCTGCGTCGCGCTGACACGGGTGAGCGGACATCACGCCGGTCCCCGCTTCGGCCTCGCCAACCAGATCACCACCCTGCGTGCGGCGCTTACCTCGCTGTTCGGTGGGCTGGGCACGATGACCCAGACGGTGACGGCAGACAGTGCGTGGCTATGGGTGTTCGCAGTGCTCGGCGCGCTGGCGCTGGCGTTGGACGGCGTGGACGGCTGGCTCGCACGGCGGCTGGGGCTCGCCTCGAAATTCGGCGCGCGTTACGACATGGAGATCGACGCGCTGCTCATCGCCCTGCTGTCGCTGCTGGCCTGGCGCCTGGGCAAGGCGGGGCCGTGGGTACTGGCCATCGGCAGCATGCGCTATGGCTTCATCGCCGCGGCGGCCGTTCTTCCCTGGCTGCGCGGGCAACTGCCGGACAGCACGCGACGCAAGACGATCTGCGTGGTCCAGGGCAGCGTGCTCTGCGCGCTGCTGGCGCCGCCGCTATTGGGCATCTGGAGCCAGCTGCTGGCCGGCGCTGCACTGACGATGCTGGCGCTGTCCTTTGCCACGGATGTGTGTTGGCTCTGGCGCCATGCACGGCGCGGCGTTTCGGTGTCAGTGCACGCTGAGCTGGGTGCGTCGTCGCACCAGGGTCCACAGCCCCGGTAAGGCCCCCACCACGTTTACCAGCCCATAAAGGACCGAGCTGGCGACGCCGTGTTCCGCGCTCAGCCCGACCAGGGGCCACAGCGCCGCGGCGGCGGCCTCGCGCACGCCCCAGCCGCCGACCGAAATGGGGATGAGCATCGTGGCCAGGGTCAGCGGCAGCACGGTGAGCCAGGCCAGTGCGGGCAACGCATCGCCCAGTGTCCTGGCGCACAGGGCGAACACCGCCACATAGCTGCCCACGATGCTCACGCTCAACACAGACTGCGTCAGCCAGGCGCCGTGACGCCACCATGCGCGCGCCACATCCGGGCCAAGCCCCTGGAGCGCGCGCCGCACCCGCACCGGCCCGCGGCGGGCCAGGCCCCAAACCACCAGTGCGGACACCACCACCAGCACGGCCGCCAACAGCAGCGTGACCGCCACGCCTGCCGGACGCGCAGCATCGCGGGCCAGCAGTGGCCAGGCGACAAGACCGAGGCTGGCCAGCACGAAGAACGCCACCTGCCCGGCCAGCCGCTCCAGAACCACCGCACGCACCGCGCGTGCGGTGCTGGCCGCTTCGCCGGCATGGCGCCAGGCACGCACGGCGTCACCTCCGACACCGCCGGGGAGCGTCTGGTTGAGCAGCGTCGCCAGGTAGTACTCGGCGATGGCCCGTGGCAATGGCAGGACAACCTGGAGGCGCACCGCGGTGAAACGCCAGCGAATCGCCGAGAGCACGACCTGCAACTGCACGACCATCAGCGCCAACAACAGCCAAACCGGTTGGGCCTGCTTCAGCACCTCCAGCGTCGCCGACAGATCCAGGCGCCAAGCGAGCACGGCCAGCAGCGCGAGCGGCAACAGCCACCGCAGCCACGACAGCGGGCGATGAGGACCGGTGTGGCGGGTGTGCGTGCGAATACGGCGGCTCCTCGGCTTGATGCTGGAGACGTTACTAGAACCTCGCATTCGCCTCCTGCAATGCGCCGTGGTCCGGCGACTGCCGGCGCGACTCGGTGGCTGCCAGCAGAGCGCCGCGAAATCGACTCCAGCCGCTCGCCTTCCTGCTCACCGAAAACCGCGCGAATGGGGACGGCCACTGCGATGGTAGGCTCCCCGCCCTGGCCGTCCAGCTGATGACACCGCCTGACGGCGACTTCTTTCCTTCCAGGCGCCTCCTGCTTGTACGACGTTTCCGATCCGAACCCGGCCCCGACTTCTCCCCCAGCCCTGCCTGACAGCTGGCAGCCACTGCCTGCGCGCGGGGCCAAGCTGGCCGCGACCGGCGCATTGCTTGGCACGCTGACGGCTGCCGCAGTCGCGCTGGGCGTGGCGCGCCTGTCCGCACCGGTACCGCTGCCCTGGCGCTGGCTGGGACTGGCGGCGGTGCTGGTAGCGTTGGGAGTGGCCTGGGTCGCCTGGCGCCGGCACCGCACGATCCGCTGGCGCCTGAACGCGCAGGGGTTCGCGGTGAGCCGCGGGCACCTGTGGCAGAGCGAGACCCACGTGCCAATTTCGCGCGTGCAGCATCTGGACGTGCGCCGCGGCCCGCTGGAACGCGCCGCGCGCCTGGCGACCCTGGTCGTGCATACCGCCGGGACCCGACTGAGCGCGGTCTCACTCTCCGGGCTGGACCACGACGATGCCGAACGCCTGCGTGATCGCCTGGCCCATCAGCTGGACCAGGACGACGACGCGCTGTGAGCGGAGTCGTCCCCAGCCGGCCGGAGACCAAAGCGCCGGACCAGCGCCTGCACCCCTGGTCGTGGCTGTTCGTGCTGTTGCAACAGCTGCGTCAGTTCCTGGTGCCGCTAGTCGTGCTGCTGGTGTTCGGCGGTCGCGATGGCGAACGCGATCATTACGACAACATCGCCTGGCTGGTGGTCATGGCGATCTTGGTCGGCAGCGCCCTGCTGCGCTATCTGACCTATCGCTACGCCATCGGCAGCGACGGCCTGAGCATCCGTAGCGGCCTGTTCCACCGCAACCGCCGCGAGATCCCCTTCGCGCGCATCCATAACGTGGTGGTGCATCAGTCACTGCTGCATCGCCTGTTCGGCGTGGCCGAACTGCGCCTGGAATCGGCCGGTGGGACCAAGCCCGAGGCGCAGATGCGGGTGCTGCGCATGGATCAGGCCTTGGCGCTGGAACAGTTGGTCCGCCACCGCGGCCAGGCGCCTGTAGTTGATGCGCCGCCGGAGGCCTCGACCACGCTGCTGGCCCTGCCCGCCAGCGAGATCGTCCGCCTCGGGCTGATTTCCAACCGCGGCATGATCGTCATGGCGGCCACGTTTGGCGCGCTCTACCAGACCCTGCCGCAAAAGCTGGTGGCCGACGCCGTCGAGGACTATGGCGGCCAGGTCTTCGGCTTCGCCAGCCACCTGCACATGGGCTGGATGTCCGGGCTGATCACGGTGATCAGCCTGCTGGCGTGGGCGCTGGTCGGCCTGCGGCTGCTCTCCATTGCCTTGGCGGTCGTGCAGTACCACGGCTTTCGCCTGAGCGAATCGGAGCGTCGACTGACGGTGGAACGCGGCCTGCTGGCACGCATTCGCAGCAGCGCCGCGCGCCGGCGCATCCAGTCCTGGACGCTGCATGAAAGCGTGCTGCATCGCTGCTTCAAGCGCCGCAGCCTGGGCATCGACACGGCCGTGGCCGGCGCCCAGGGCGAACAGGGCCGCGCCATCCGCGAACTGGTACCCCTGGCCACGCCGGAGCGCTGCGACGAGCTGGTGCGCCATGTGCTGCCCCATGCGCAGTGGCCACCCGCGCAGTGGCATCCAGTCCCGGCGGGACAATGGTGGCGGCTGTGCCTGTGGCCGGCATTCTGGCTGGCCTGCGGCGTGGCGGCGCTGTGGATGATGACGGAGGGATGGAGCCTGCTGCTCCTGGCCTGGCTGCCATGGTCGGCCTTCAAGGCCTACCGACAGATGCGGCGGATGGGCTGGAGCGTGGACGCCGATCTGGTCGCGGTGCGCGGCGGGTGGTGGACGCGCTGGTGGCGTCTGGCCGAGCTCGACAAACTCCAGGCGCTCAAGCTTGCGCGTTCGCCGCTGGACCGGTGCTGCGGGACGGCCTCGCTGCTGCTGGATACCGCAGGTGCCTCCGGGGAGAGTCCACGCCTGCGGTTGCGCTATCTCCCGGTCGACCAGGCCCGCGCGCTGCACGCGCAGCTCGTCGCCACACTGGCCCGCCGGCGCCTGCGCTGGTGAACCCGCCAGGCGCTGGGCGCAATGACGCCTGCTAGCGCGCGCCGCGTCCCCAGTAGCGCAGCTCCCGACGGATCTGCAGGGCACGCAGGCGGGCGCCGAACGGCTTGGACCGGAGCGTGCCCAACTCGCCGTCGATGAAGTCCTCGGTCGCGGTGATCACCCGCTCGGAGGCATGACCATCGCGGTCAGGATGGATCGCATCGGCGTAGCGCACGATGGCGTCCATCAGCGTGGCCGAAGGGTGCAGCGCGCTTTCGAGCTGGGCCGGCAACTGTGCCGGGTCGTCGAAATCCAGCATGTGCGGTTTGGGCGCCCGGTTGCGCAGGGTCACCACCGGTTTGTGCTGGACGATGAACTCCGAAACGATCGAGGAGGTATCGGAGACCAGGACATCGGCGGCGCGCTGGGCGGCCATGACCTGTTCGGGCTCGATGAAGGCCGCGTTCGGGCCGGCCAGCGCGCGATAGCGGTAGAACAGCGCCGGCGGACATTTGGGGTGCAGGGTCAGCAGCCAATAGTGTTCACCGCGCGCGATGTCGGCGGCGATCTGATCGATCAACAGCGGCGCGGCGCTCAGGCGCTCGGTGAAGGTGGAGCCGAACAGGATCACCGGCCGGCCACCGGCCCGCGCGCGCAACGCGGCGCTGGCCCCACCGTCGTCGCGGAACAGCGGATCGAGCTTGGGCCAGCCGGTCTGGGCCACGGCGAAGTGGCCCTCGCGCTCGGCCAGTGCGCGAAACGGCACGGTCGTGGCCGGGCCCTGGGTGCAATACAGGTCGAACAACCCACGCACGCGGAAGTGCCCGCGCGTGTCGGCGCGCTTCTCCACGTTGAAGCCGTGGAACAGCTGCACCTTGGCCCCGGACAGGAACGTCGGCACCCAGTTGGCCGCGCTGAACACCGCGCGCGGGCGCAGGGCCACGGCCTGTTTCAGGCCGACCTTGCGCACGAAGGGGGCGACCTGGCCTTCCAGTCCGCGCGCATTGCCCTCGAACCACGCACTGACCTGCTGGCCGGAGGCGTGCAGGGCCTGGGCCAGAGGCGCGAGAATAGGCAGCGCGTACCGTTCGGTCGCAAACAGCAGGTAGTCGCTCAAGCCATGTCCTCCACATCCGCACACGGCGAACGGCCGCGCATCTCGGCCTGCATTATCACGTTCAACGAAGCCGACCGCATCGGCGCCTGCCTGGACTCGCTGGCGTTCTGCGATGAATGCGTGGTGGTGGATTCGGGGTCTACCGATGCGACCGCGCAGATCGCGCAAGCACGTGGCGCGCGTGTCCTGCGGCGCGACTTCGATGGCTACCGCAGCCAGAAGGACTTCGCCGTGCAGCAGGCCACCTACGACTGGGTGCTGTGCCTGGACGCGGACGAACGCGTGGACACCCCATTGCGGGCGGCGATCCTGGCGGCGCGCGAAGCCGGGTTCGCGGGCGCGGCGGGCTACCGCTTCAATCGGCTCTCGGACTACTTCGGCCGCTTCCTGCGCCATGGCAACGCGTATCCGGACCGCGTGCTGCGCCTGTTCGACCGTCGCCAGGGCGGCTGGCGGGGCAAGCGCGAGATCCACGAGGCCGCCAGTGTGGATGGGCCGGTGCGGCTCCTGACCGGCGACCTGATCCATTACCCCTACCGCTCGCTCGCCCAGCAACTGATCAAGACCCAGCGCTATGCGCAGATGATGGCCGAGCACGAGTTCGCGCGCGGCAAGCGGGCGTCCTGGGGCAAGCTGGTGGTGTCGCCCGCGTGGCGCTTCTGGCGCGGGTACGTGTTCCGAGTGGGATTCCTGGATGGCTGGCGCGGGCTGGTCTATGCCTACGTGCGCGCCAACTACGTGCGCCAGAAGGCGATCATGTTGTGGCTGCTCCAGCACGGGCAACCAGTCAACGATCCGCCGCGCGACTGAGTCTCAGGCCTTGCGCGGGTCCTCGCGCAGGCTGAAGCCCAGCAGGATCCCCACCAGGGTCAGATAGGTTCCGCCGCTGAGTTGGTGCGCCCACATCGACTGGCTCAGCCCGCACAGCACGAAGCTGACCACCACCACCAGCCCCGCCAGTGCCGCACTGCGCGATCGCCGCGGAAACGGCCTGACGTTCAGGCGCCGGAGGAACAACCACGCCGGCACCCCGTACAACAAGGCCAGTGCCACCAGACCCGGAATGCCCATCGTCGCGCCCCACTCGGGGAAATCGCTGTGCGCATGCCCCAGTTGGCACCAGGCATCCGGCACGGCGACCTGGCAGGCCGGTGCGGCGGCCAGCACCCGCTCGAAACGGCCCACGCCCACGCCCACCCAGGGATCGGCTTCGAGCTCCTCGCCAGCCAGGCCCATCAATTGCAGACGCGCTCCGGCGGAGGTATCCGAATCACCGGACGCATAGCGCAGCATGTCGATCTGGAGTGCATCGACACGCTGCTGCACCTGGGGTGACACCGCAGCCACCGCGGCCAGCGCCAGCACGGCCAGCACCCAGGCCTCGAGCCGGTGCGCTCCGCCGCTGCTGCCGCGGGCAAACAAGGCGATGGCCACCACCAGGGCCGCAGCCGGCCAGGCCCCGCGCGTTCCGCTCAGTCCGATCGCCACCAGGCCTGCGGCGGTCGCCACCACGGTCAAGACAAACCGCCCCGAAGGACGCAGGAACACGACCAGCACCAGCAGCAGCACCGCCATGTCGCCGAAGGTGATCGCGTTGTTCCAGCCATCGGCCCGGTCCAGGCCGTGTAAGGTCTGGACCAACGCGACGACACAGGCGCCGATCAGTCCGATCACCGCGCCGCTCCAGAGCGCCGCGCGCGGGGGCGATAGGCCCAGGACCAGCAGACTGGCCAAGGGGATCACCAGCACCCGTCCCCGAGTGCCGGCTTCGCTCCAGCTGTCTTGATGCACCAGGACGGAAAAGCTCACGACGCCAACGACGCAAAGCGCCACCAAGAGCATGCCCAGCACCGGCCAGCCGGCGGCGCGGCGCGCGGCCCACAGCCGGTCTGGCGCCAGCAAGACCGCCGCCAGGGTGCAGCAGGCTGCAGGCGTCAGGCCCCAGGGCGTGGCAATCAGACAGGCGGGCATCAGGACCAAGGCAAGCGCGTATAGCCCGCGCGCGGCGCGCAGGCGCAAGCCATCGGGAAATGGCTGGTCGAACCACAACGCTCGGTCAGGATGTGCCCGCATCGCCTCGTTCTACGCGATCAAGCCCGAACGCGGGCTCACTCATCGCCCGCTTCGATCCGCGCAGCGCGCGCGGCATCGTCGAAGGGTATCTCAGGCGAAGCCGGGCAGTGTGCCCGCGCCGTCATCGGCACCAGCCACCAACCCCGACGATTGGAGTCGCCGATATCGTCAGCCAAGGCACGGTCGACACAGGCCGGGAGAGACACGTCCTGGATCAGCAGCCAGCGCGTGGTCGGTTTCTCCGCCTGCCAGGCCAGGCCGAGCCGCAACTGCTCCTTCCACGGCATCCGGAAGCCGAAATTGGTCGTCCTGGACTGGGTCATGAGCAGGTTCTGCTCCTTCCAGGCCACCAGGCCGAGTTCGGCATCCGGACCGATCCGGCGGGCGGTGGCCATCATCACGCCCCGCGCCGAACTGGAGTCGTTGACCAAGGGTGCCAGGGCGATGCCATACAGCACCCAGATCGCGCCCAGGGTGGACAACAACCCCACCACCGGTCGACGCCGGAACAGCAGCACGCTGCCCATGCCCCAGGTACCCATAGCCACCAGCACGTAGGCCAGGGTCGCGGTGACCACCTCGCTCATGCCGCGATCGGTATGCAGCTTGCGCTCGAAGGAGGGGTCGCCGGTCAGCATGGCAATGCCCATGCCCAGCGTGGCCAGGGCCAGCACCAGGGCGAATCCACGGGCCAGCCATTGTGGACCCGGCTTGCGCAGCAAGCCCGGCAGCAAGGGCGCTAGCGCCAGACAGACCATGGGCAGGGCGGGCATGATGTAGACGTCGCGCTTGCCATGCGGAATGGAGAAAAACACCAGCACGATCAGCCACCACGCAATGGGCACCAGGTAGCGCGGATCGTGCCGCAGGCGCAGGCGCCGCGCCCATGGCCGGATCGCCCACGGCAGCGCCAGGATCGTCGGCGCCCACATGAACATGACTTCCAGGAAGTACCACGCCGGCTGCGGGTGGTCCCAGGAATTGGCGTAACGCTTGGCGGTCTGGCGGAACAGGATGTCGTTGAGATAGGCGCGGTGCTCGGGATCACCGGACAACAGCACCGTGGAGACCATGGGCACCAGCCAGACCGAAACGGCGACCAAGAACGCCAGCGGCCCCAGCCAGAAGCGGCGGTCGCCCGCGCCCACCTTGACGCTCGGCCAGCCGCGAACCGAGGCCACCGCCGCCGGGACGATGCTGAGCAGCGCCAGGAAACCCACGCCCTTGGTGATCGTGCCCAGACCGGCGAAGAACCAGCCCAGCACCCACATCTTCCAGTCCGGGCCCTTCAGCAGGTGCCGCAGCAGGCCGTAGTTGGCCAGGGTGATCATGCCCAGCACCAGCGCATCGATCTGCGCGCGCTTGGCCTGGTAGGTGAACTGGAAGGCGAACAGCAGCGCCCAGCCCGCATAGAGGCCGACCTTGCGGGTCCACAGCCGCTGGCCCAGGTCCTTCACGCACCAGATCGCGCCCATCGTGGCGATCAGTGAGGGCATCAGGAACGCAACCCGCCAGTTGCCCGTGATCAGGAAGAACAGCCCTTCCAGCCACATCAGCATCGGCGGCTTGTCCGGATACAGCTCCACGCCGCGATGCGGGAACAGCCAGTTGCCGCTTTCCACCATCTGCTTGGCAACCAGCGCAAAACGCGGCTCGTCGGCCGGCCACGGATCGCGTAGGCCGATGCCGGCGCCGATGACCAGCAGGGCGGTGATGAAGAGCAGCCAGGTGTCGAGGGAACGGGTCTTGGCGAAGGTCATCTGACGCATGTCGCGGAATGATAAACGGGGGCTGTCGGAAGGGCGTTGGCGCCTGATGGCTTCAAGCAGGTGGCGCGCTGGCCTTGCGCAGGCGAGCGTAGAAAAAGCCATCCATTCCCGCTTCGCCGGTCAGACGCTGGCGGAAGGCGGCCTGCTGGCCACAGGCATGGCCGAACGCCGCGCCCGGATCGTCCACCACGGCCTCGGGATGCCGCTGCAAGAAGGCATCGACCTGGTCGGCGTTCTCGGCGGCCAATAGCGAACAGGTGGCGTAGACCAGCGTCCCGCCCGGGGCCAGCACCTGCCAGGCCGCCTCGAGCAGCCGGGCCTGCAGCGCGGTGAGCGCGACGATATCGGTGTCCCGGCGATGCAGCAGCACGTCGGGCTGGCGACGCACGATACCGGTGGCCGAACACGGCGCGTCCAGCAGCACCGCATCGAAGGGCACTCCGTCCCACCACGCGTCCGGCACGCTGGCGTCCGCCGCCTTCAGGTCCGCCAGCACCCCGACGCGTTCGAGCGTCTGGGCCACGCGGCGCAGGCGCCGGGCATCGACGTCCAGTGCGGTCAGCCGCAGCCCCGGCTGGCGCTCCAGCAGGTGCGCGGCCTTGCCACCGGGCGCGGCGCAGGCATCCAGGACCCGGGCCTGGTCCTCCAGGGTGAACAGATCCGCCACCTGCTGCGCCGAGCCGTCCTGAACCGACAGTGCGCCGTCGGCGAAGCCGGGCAGGCCCGCCACGGCCACCGACCCGGGCAGGCGTAGCGCATCGGGCAGAGTCTCAAAGATCTCGGTCTCGAACCCCGCCTCGGCGAGCGTGGCGCGCCTGGCATCCCGGTCCGCCAGGCGCCGGTTGGCGCGCAGCCACAGCGGCGCGGCCTGTGCGCTGGCCGCGAAGATCCCGTCCGCGTGACCCGGCCAGTCGGCCCGCACCTGCTGCGCCAGCCAGCGTGGCCAGGCGGCCGAGGCATCAACCTGCGGGACGCCCTCGCGCTGGGTTCTGCGCAGCAGCGCGTTGACCATCCCCGCCTGGTGCGGGCGGCCCAGGGTCCGTGCCGCCTCGACCGTGGCCGACAGGGCGGCATGGGCCGGCAGGCCCAGGGAATCCAACTGCGCCATGCCCGCCAGCAGCAACGCGCGCAGTTCGTTGTCGCGCGCCTGCAGCGGACGTGGCATCCAGGCGGCCAGTGCCGCGTCGTACCCTGCCCGCCCGCGCAGCGCGGCGAAGCAGATCGCCTCCAGCAGGGCGCGATCGCGGGTGTCCTCCAACCGGGGCAGCGATGTCGCCAGCTCCGCCTTGAGCGAGCGGCCGCGGTGCAGGACGGCATCCAGCACGCGGGCCGCCATCACCCGCACCACGACGCCGGCCTGGGTGCTCATGCGCTGATCAGGTCGCGTCGTGCGTTGAGATAATCGGCGGCAGTAATGGCCTTGCCGCCCTCGCGCTGGACGGTCCGCAGGCGCAGCGCGCCCTGCCCGCAGGCGATGTCCAGGCCCTGCCTGGACGCCATCAGCAAGGTCCCCGGGGCGGCCTGATGACGCAGCTCCAGCGCCACGGCGCCATGGATGCGCAGGCGCTCACCGGCCACGACGCCTTCGGCGATCGGCCAGGGCACGAAGGCTCGGACCTTGCGCGCCAGCACCTCGGCCGGCTGCTGCCAGTCCAGCCGCGCCTCGGCCTTGTCCAGCTTGTGGGCGTAGGTCACCCCGCCTGCCGGCTGCGGGGTCGGCACCGGTCGCATGCCGGCGCGCAGCAGGCCCAGGCCGTCGGACAGCACCTGTGCGCCCAACTCGGCCAGTCGATCATGCAGCTGGCCACCGGTGTCGGTGTCGGCGATCGGCGTGGCCTGGCGCAGGAGCACCGGCCCGGTGTCCAGTCCGGCCTCCATCTGCATCAGACACACGCCGCTTTCGGCATCGCCGGCCTCGATCGCGCGCTGGATCGGCGCGGCGCCGCGCCAACGCGGCAGCAGCGAGGCATGCACGTTCCAGCAGCCGAAGCGGGGAATCTCCAGCACCGCACGGGGCAGGATCAACCCGTAAGCGACCACGATCATGATGTCCGGGGCCATCTGCCGCAGTGCCGCCTGGCTGTCTGGATGCTTCAGGGTCTCTGGCTGCAGCACCGGGATGCCGCGCTTGACCGCCTCCAGCTTGACCGGCGAGGCCGCCAGCCCGCGACCGCGCCCGGCGGGGCGATCAGGCTGGGTGTAGACCGCGATCACTTCATTGTGGCGGGCGGCCGCACGCAGCGACGGCACGGCGAAGTCCGGCGTGCCGGCGAAGACGATTTTCATGGGTGACGGCCCTGATCCTGAAATACAAAAGCGCCCCGCCTACGCGGAGCGTGGAGCCGGGCTCCCGCGGGAACGCCCGGCAGGCTCACCTCAAGCGGCGTTGCGGCGCGCCTTGGCCAGCTTCTTCTTGACCATCTCGCGCTTGAGCGGGGAGAGGTAATCCACGAAGAGCTTGCCGTCCAAGTGGTCCATCTCGTGCTGGATGCACACCGCCAGCAGACCGTCGACGTGCAACTCCTGCGCGGTCCCGGTGCGATCCAGGAAGCGGACGGTGATCTCATCGGCGCGGGTGACATCGGCGAAGATGCCCGGGACGGACAGGCAGCCTTCCTGATAGACCTGTTCGCCGGCCTTGTCGACGATTTCGGGGTTGATGAACACCCGCGGGTCGCCCTTCTCTTCACTGACGTCGATCACCATGAAGCGCTTGTGGACATCCACCTGGCTGGCGGCCAGGCCGATGCCCGGCGCGTCGTACATGGTCTCGAACATGTCGTCGAGCAACGTCTGGAAAGCCGGGGTACCGACCTCTTCGGGCGCGACCGGCACCGCGCGCGTGCGCAGGCGGGGGTCGGGAAATTCAAGGATGGGGAGCTGTGCCATGGTGGGACCTACATGGGGCGCCAGCGTGGATCTGGCAAGTCATCGGTCATTCTAGCGCAGCGCCTGCCGACGCAGCGCTTGCGCCGGCCTGTAATTTCTGGACTATAGTGCCGACCGCCTGTTGGGGAATCAGGTACATACCGCCATGTTCAAACACTTTCGTACAGCTGCGGCTGTCGCGTTCCTGACCCTTGCCGCCTACGCGACCGCGCAGGAAATGGTCGGCGACCACCCTGACACCTATGTGGTGAAGAAGGGCGACACCCTGTGGGACATCTCCGCGCGCTTCCTCAAGAAGCCCTGGCTGTGGCCGGAGATCTGGCAGGCCAACCCGCAGATCGCCAACCCGCACCTGATCTATCCGGGCGATGTGATCTCGCTGGCCTACCTGGACCGGGTGGCGAGCGTGCAGCCCGGCCCGCGCCAGGACGCACCGATCAACGGCCTGCCCCTGTCGGATATCGAGCCGTTCCTGCGCAACATGCGCGTGGTCGACGATTTTGAGGACCTGCCCTACGTGGCCGGCCTGCAGGACGACCGCCTGCGTGCGTTCGGCGACCAGGACGTCTACGTGGTCGGCCTGGACGCGGCCCAGGTGGGCCAGCGCTATGCGGTGGTGCGCCCGACCAAGCTCTACGACGAACCCAAGCCCAGCTACGACCTGGACAGGCAGGGCGACTACATCAAGGGCGAAGGCAGCCTGTGGAAGCAGGTCGAGGTTCCCAACGAGCACAGCGACTTCCTTGGTTACGAACTGGAGCAGATGAGCGTGGGCACCGTCACGGCGGTGGACGCTGACGGCGAGACCGCCACGATCAAGCTGGAAGGCAACGGCCGGGAAGTCCGCGCCGGTGACCGGATCCTGCCGGTCCAGGCCCAGCCTTATGACCTGCAATTCTTCCCGCATCCGCCCAAGACCGCGCTGGAAGACGGCAAGGTGCGCATCATGTCCGTGGCCGATACGATGTCCTACGGTGGTGCACACGACGTGGTCGCCCTCTCCGGCGGCGCCCGCGAGGGCCTGGACAACGGCACCGTGCTGTCGGTGTGGCGCCCGGGCAGCTACAAGCTGGACCCCTTCAAGGGCAACACCTCGCGCATCGCCGAGACCAAGCAATCCGGCCAGGGCCGCAACAAATTGCCCGACCAGTACGCCGCGCACGTGATGATCTTCCGCACCTTCGACAAGGTCAGCTACGGCCTGATCATGGAAGGCTCGGCGCCGTCGCGCGTGGGCTACTTCCTGCGTGATCCGGACGCCGGCCAGCCGACCACCGCGACCGCCAGCCTGGACTGAGCGGAGTTTTCCTACGCGGATCGAGGACGGCGCCTGAGGGCGCCGTCCTCGTCTGGACGCCACGCTGGCGCCATGGACGAGGAACTTCACGCCCTGCTGCGCCTGATCCTGGCCGGTGGCGCGACCGCCCCGAGACGGCGACTCCTGGACACGCACCCCAGCGCCGCCGCCGCCCTGGCCGAAGGCGTCGGCGCCTGGCGCGCGGCTGGCCTGGACGAACGGCGATGCGAACGCCTCAAGACTCCGAACGAGGCCGCGTTGGCGCGATGCGCCCACTGGCTGGAAGCGCCCGGGCACACGCTGCTGCATTGGCGCCACGGCGATTATCCGTCGCTGCTGCGACAGATCGCCTCGCCCCCGCTGGCGCTGTTCGTCGAAGGCGATGCCAGCCTGCTGTGCCACCCCGGGGTGGCCGTGGTCGGCAGCCGTCAGCCCACCGCTGGCGGCGCCGACCACGCGCGCCGTTTCGCCCAGGCGCTGGCCGCGGCGGGCTTCACCGTCATGAGCGGCATGGCCGCAGGGGTGGATGCGGCTGCGCATCAGGCGGCGCTGGCCGCCAATGGCAGGACCGTGGCCATCGTCGGGACCGGCACGGACCTGGCCTATCCGGCCCGGCATGCCCCTCTGCGCAAGCGCCTGGTCGAGGCCGGCGCGGTCGCCAGTGAATTCCCGCCGGGCACCCAGGCCCGAGCGCCGCACTTCCCCAGTCGCAACCGCGTGCTGGCGGGGCTAGCGCTGGGCACCCTGGTGATCGAGGCGGCCGAACGCTCCGGCGCCTTGATTACCGCCCGGCTTGCGGCCGAGGCCGGACGCGAGGTCTTCGCCCTGCCCGGCTCGATCGACAACCCCATGGCCCGCGGCTGTCACCGCCTCATCCGTGACGGCGCCCTGCTGGTCGAGGATCCCGAAGAGGTGATCGCCGCCCTGGCGCCCCTGCTCGGACAGCTGGCCCAAGGCTTGCATGAGAGCCAAATGCCGGTGGCACACGGCCCCCGCGAGGGGGCCGTTCAGCCCAGGGCACCACAGGACCCTGACTACCAGAGCTTGTGGAACGCACTGGGCCACGACCCTACCGGTATGGATGCGCTGGTCGAGCGAACTGGATTGACGGCCGCCACACTGTCCTCCATGCTGCTGGTCATGGAACTGGATGGGCAGGTAGCGGTCGAACACGGGCGCTACTCACGCAGATCGTAGTTTTCCCACCTCCACAGTGCTTTGGAAGCACAGGCCGAGGGCAATGAAAGAGAGCATCCTGGACGTCCTGCTGTATCTGTTTGAACACTATTTCACCGAAGACGCCGACCCGGTCCGCGACCGCGACTCCCTTCAGAACGGCCTGATCCAGGCCGGTTTCAGCCCCACCGAGATCAACAAGGCCTTCGACTGGCTCGATGCGCTGGCCGAACAGCGGCCGGCCAGCACCGAGCCCCGTGTCGACGGGCCGACCCGGGTGTTCTACGGCCCCGAGCTTGAAAAGCTCGACGTGGAAGGCCGTGGCTTCCTGATGTTCCTCGAGCAGCACGGCATCCTGGACAGCGACCAGCGCGAGCTGGTGCTGGATCGGGCCATGGCCCTTGATCAGGACGAGCTGGACCTGGACGACCTGAAATGGGTGGTCCTGATGGTGCTGTTCAACCAGCCAGGCTCTGAGGCGGCCTACGCCTGGATGGAAACGCAGATGTTCGCCGACGAACCGGAGCCGGTGCACTGACGATCCGCCGCCGGGCCGGCCCGGCGGCGCAGGGATGCAAGAGGGGAACACCTTGGCGCAGTGGCACTACCAGCGTGACGCGCGACCTGAAGGTCCGGTGTCCGCACAAGAACTCGCCCGCCTGCTGCAGATGGGCGCCGTCAACGATGACACCCTGCTCTGGCGCGAGGGTCTGGCCCAATGGCAGACCCTGGGCACGGTGCGGCCGGAACTCGGGCTTGGCCCGGCTCGGCCACCGGCACCACCGCCGCTTCCTGGCGCCCCCGCCCCGGTCGCACCAAGCAAGGCACGTCGCGGCCTGTCCGGCTGCGCGATCGCGGCGATCATCGCCGTTGCCTGCGCGGTGCCTGTCCTGGCGATCCTGGCCGCTATCGCCATCCCCGCCTATCAGGACTATGTGACCCGTGCCGCGGTGGCCCAGGCGCTGCTCGAAGCCGCCCCGGTCCAGGCCCAGGTTCAGACCGCCATCGCGCACACGCCCGGCGGGCAGTGCCCCGAGAACGGCCAGCCGCCCCTGCGCGCAGCCACCGACTACGCCGGCGCGTCCCTGTCCAGCATCACCATCGGCCGCTTCGAGACGGGCGCCTGCGGGATGGAGCTGGTCCTGCATCGGCCCGAGCAGAAAAAACTGGATGGCAAGCGGATCTGGCTGGAACGCGCAGGCGAGACCTGGACGTGCAGCTCGGAGCTGCCCGACAAGGTGCTGCCCCGCCAATGCCGTTCCAGCGGATCGGCGGCTGCCGGTTCCCCATAGCCCGCGTGCCCCGCGGACATGGGCCTGGCGCGTACACGCCCCACGCCGCATTCGGCCCACGACGCCAGCACGCGCGGGTGTACCGATTCCACCTAGACCCCGGCTTGGTCTAGGCCTGCCGGCGCCGGTCGGTTAAGGTCGCGCCCGGGGAAATTCCGAGAACCACGGGGAAACGATGTCCAACTGGTACTACGCAGACCGTGACCGCCAGCGTCACGGGCCCATGAGCGCGCCCGAGCTGACCCAGGCCTTCCGCGATGGCCACGTGGGCCTGGATGCGCTGGTCTGGCGCGACGGCCTCGCCCACTGGCGGCCGCTAAGCGAACTGGCCGGCGAACTGGGCCTGCTGGCCGACACGGCACCGCAGGCGAGCCAGCGCCCACTACCCGACGCCTGGAGCTCCGCTCCCGCCGCCGAGGCCTCCCCGTACGCGGCGCCGGCGTCCACGCTCAGCATGCAAGCCGCCCCCGTCGCCGGGGGAGAGATTGTGTATGCCGGCTTCCTCAAGCGCCTGGCCGCCTCGACGCTCGATGGCCTGATCATCGGCGCGGCGATGCTGGTCGTGCTGTTCGTCGTCGTGCTGATCATGGGCGTGGGCGGCAGCCTGTTCTCCGACCTGGAGCGGGGCCGCTCGCCGCTGGGCGGGGCGATGGGCGTGACCTTCGTGCTGCTGTTCTACCTGGTGCCGTTCGCCGTGCAGGGCGCCTACTACACCCTGATGCACGCCTCCGGCAGCCAGGCCACGCTGGGCAAGATGGCCGTGGGGATCAAGGTGGTCCGAGCCAACGGCGAGCGTCTGTCCATCCTGCGCAGCCTGGGCCGCTTCGCCGCGCTGTTCATGCTGGGCGCGGTGACCTGCAACATCACCCTGATCGCCTCGGCGGTCATGGCCGGGGTCACCGAGCGCAAGCAGGGCGTCCACGACATGATGTGCGACACCCTGGTGGTGGACCGCTGGGCCTTTACCGCGCATCCGGAGCGTCAGCGCCGCGAACTGGGCGGGGTGACCATCGCCATGCTGGTCCTGGCCGCGCTGGCCGTCCTGGGCTACGCGGCCATCATCGTCTTCGCCGGAATCGCGGGCGCCATGAGCAACCACTGACGCATCCCGGGCCACCGGCCGGCTTGACAGGCGGACCACGGCCGTGATTCCACTATAAATAGAACGAAGCTGAACGCCCGGGGCCGCAAGGACCGGGCGTCGCCTTCTTCCTCTCTCCAATCTGGCGCACACTCGCCGCCCCGCGCGGCCCGTACTGAATCGAACCCCAACTGATGCCCAAGCACCTGCTCATCGTCGAGTCCCCGGCCAAGGCCAAGACGATCAACAAATACCTCGGCAAGGACTTCACCGTCCTGGCCTCGTACGGGCACGTGCGTGATCTGGTCCCCAAGGAAGGCGCCGTCGACCCGGACAACGGGTTCGCCATGCGCTACGACCTGATCGAGAAGAACGAGAAACACGTCGACGCCATCGCCAAGGCCGCCAAGTCCGCCGACGACATCTTCCTGGCCACCGACCCGGACCGCGAGGGCGAGGCGATCAGCTGGCACATCGCCGAGATCCTGAAAGAGCGCAACCTGGTCGGTGACAAGCCCATGCACCGGGTGGTGTTCACCGAGATCACGCCGCGCGCGATCAAGGAGGCCATGACCAAGCCGCGCAGCATTGCCGGCGACCTGGTCGATGCGCAGCAGGCGCGCCGCGCGCTGGATTACCTGGTGGGCTTCAATCTCTCGCCGGTGCTGTGGCGCAAGGTCCAGCGCGGCCTGTCCGCCGGCCGCGTGCAGAGCCCGGCCCTGCGCATGATCGTCGAGCGCGAGGAGGAGATCGAAGCCTTCATTGCCCGCGAATACTGGTCCATCGCCGCCGAGTGCGCGCATCCGGCGCAGCACTTCAGCGCCAAGCTGGTGAAGCTGGACGGGCAGAAGTTCGAGCAGTTCACCGTCACCGATGGCGACACCGCCGAGGCCGCGCGCCTGCGCATCCAGCAGGCCGCGCAGGGCGCGCTGCACGTCACCGACGTCGCCAGCAAGGAACGCAAGCGCCGCCCGGCCCCGCCGTTCACCACCTCCACCCTGCAGCAGGAAGCCTCGCGCAAGCTCGGCTTCACCACGCGCAAGACCATGCAGGTCGCGCAGAAGCTGTACGAAGGCGTGGCCATCGGCGACGAGGGCACGGTCGGCCTGATCAGCTATATGCGTACCGACTCGGTGAACCTGTCGCAGGACGCGCTGGACGAGATCCGCGACGTCATCGCCCGCGACTACGGCACCGCCTCGCTGCCGGACAAGCCCAACACCTACCAGACCAAGTCCAAGAACGCCCAGGAAGCGCACGAAGCCGTGCGTCCCACCTCGGCCCTGCGCACGCCGGCGCAGGTGAGCAAGTTCCTGTCCGATGACGAGCGCCGCCTGTACGAACTGATCTGGAAGCGCGCGGTGGCCTGCCAGATGATTCCGGCCACGCTCAACACCGTCAGTGTCGAGCTGGCCGCCGGCGCCGATCACGCCTTCCGCGCCAGCGGCACCACCGTGGTGGTCCCGGGCTTTTTGGCCGTGTACGAGGAAGGCAAGGACACCAAGAGCGCCGAGGACGAGGACGAAGGCCGCAAGCTGCCCAAGATGGCGCCGGGCGACCGCATCGCACTGGACCGGATCAACGCCGAGCAGCACTTCACCCAGCCGCCGCCGCGCTTCACCGAAGCGGCGCTGGTCAAGGCGCTGGAGGAATACGGCATCGGCCGTCCCTCCACCTACGCTTCGATCATCCAGACCCTGATCTTCCGCAAGTACGTGGAGATGGAAGGCCGCAGCTTCCGCCCGTCCGACGTGGGGCGTGCGGTCAGCAAGTTCCTGTCCGGGCACTTCACCCAGTACGTGGACTACGACTTCACCGCCAAGCTGGAGGACGACCTGGACGCGGTGTCCCGCGGCGAGGAGGACTGGATCCCGCTGATGGAGAAGTTCTGGGGCCCGTTCAACAAGCTGGTGGAAGAAAAGAAGGAGTCGGTCGACCGCTCCGAAGCCACCGGCGCCCGCGAGCTGGGCACCGATCCCAAGACTGGCAAGCCGGTCAGCGTGCGCCTGGGCCGCTTCGGGCCGTACGCGGCCATCGGCAGCACCGCCGAGGACGCCGAGGAGAAGCCCAAGTTCGCCTCGCTGCGTCCGGGCCAGTCGATGCACACCATCACCCTGGAGCAGGCGCTGGAGCTGTTCCTGATGCCGCGCGCGTTGGGCGAGGACAAGGGCGAGGCGGTCAGCGTGGGCATCGGCCGCTTCGGCCCGTTCGCCAAGCGCGGCAGCACCTATGCCTCGCTGAAGAAGGAAGACGACCCCTACACGATCGACCTGGCCCGCGCGGTGTTCCTGATTGAAGAGAAGGAAGAGATCGCGCGCAACCGGATCATCAAGGAGTTCGACGGCAGCGACATCCAGGTGCTCAACGGCCGCTTCGGCCCGTACATCTCCGACGGCAAGCTCAACGGCAAGATCCCCAAGGACCGCGAGCCGGCCTCGCTGACCCTGGACGAAGTGGTCAAGCTGCTGGAAGAGACCGGCAAGCCGGTGCGCAAGGGTTTCGGCGCGAAGAAGACTGCGGCCAAGAAGACGACCGCCAAGGCCGATTCGGCCGAGAAGAAGCCGGCGGCGAAGAAGGCGACCAAGAAAGCCGCCAAGAAGACGGTGAAAAAGGCGGCCGCCAAGAAGACCGCAGCCAAAAAGACGGCCTCCAAGAAGGACGCCGCCCAAGGCCCGGCGCCGTTCTAAGAGGCCATGCGGTGAGCGCCCCGACCCTGTCGCTCCAGGATGCCGTCACGCTGCTGCACCACGGCGGCGTGCTGGCCTATCCGACCGAGGGCGTCTGGGGCCTGGGCTGCGACCCGATGTCGCAGGCGGCGGTCGACAAGCTGCTGGCGATCAAGGCGCGACCGGTCGACAAGGGCCTGATCCTGATTGCTGGCGAAGCTGCCCAACTGGCCCCGGTCCTGGACTGGAGCGCGCTGCCCCAGCCGCGCATCGCCGAGGTCATGGCGAGCTGGCCGGGCCCCAATACCTGGATCGTGCCGGCCTCGGCCCAGGCCCCGGCGTGGGTGACCGGCGCCCACGCCGGCATCGCCGTCCGCGTCACCAACCATCCCTTGGTCATCGCGCTGTGCGACGCGTTCGGCGGGCCCCTGGTCTCCACCAGCGCCAACCTGAGCGGACGCCCATCGGTGACGACGTTCGAAGACCTGGACCCCGAGCTGTTGCCGCGCCTGGATGGCGTCCTGCCTGGGGCGACCGGTGGCCTGACCCGACCCAGTGTCATCCGTGACGCGGTCAGCGGGCACGTGCTGCGGGCCTGAATCCCGGCACGGTGACCCTTTCGCCTCTGCCCGTCGGCGCGCAAGATGCGCGCATGAAGCAACACCTCCTCCTGCCCCTGTCGTTCGCCCTGGCTTGCGCGCTGTCGTCAGCGCCTGCCCTCGCCGATCAGGTCAAGGTCTATCGCTGCCAGGGCGCCGACGGCGCGGTGGCGCTGCGCGACACGCCCTGCAAGCCGGGGCAGCGTCAGGAGGTGATCGAGATGACGCGCCCCACCGATCCGCCTGCGCCGCCACCTGGCGCCACCGCGCCGGCACCGACGTCGGCGGCGCCTGCCCCGCCGCCGCCTCGCGAGGTGGTGGTCTATCGCACGCCGCCGCGCCCGATGTACGAATGCACCACCGAAGAAGGCAAGACCTACACCAGCGACAACGGCGACGGCAATCCGCGCCTGGTGCCGCTGTGGTCGCTGGGCTATCGCGACCGGCACTCACGCGGCGGCCTGGTGCCGATCGGCAATACCTGGATCCACGACAGCTGCCATCAGCTGCCGCAGGCCGAGGTCTGCGCGCGCCTGCGCGACCGTCGCTACGAGATCCAGCGCGCGTACCACAGTGCATTGCAGAGCGAGCGCCACGCCCTGGACAAGGAACAACGCGGGCTGGACGCACGCCTGGACAACGATTGCGGAGCTGACTGATGCTGTTCAAGCCCTGGGCCACGGCCACCCTGCTGCTGGCCAGCCTGTCGTGCGCCGGTGGCGCGTTTGCACAGACGACGATCTACAAGTGCACCGACGCAAAGGGCGAGCTGACCATCCAGAACACGCCGTGTCCGGACGGCAGCCGGCAGGACAAGCGCGAGGTGAAGGATGTCGCGACCCAGCCCCTGCCTCCGGCGCTGAGTGCGCCCGCACCCAGGCAGGCCACGCCGGCAAAAGATCCCGCACCCGTGCCCAGCACGCCGCCACCGCCCTTGCACCTGAGCGCGGACGATCCCACGCCCGCCGCGCCGCCTGCGCCTAGCGGGCCGGCGACCGTGATCTACCGCTGCACCGATCCCCAGGGCGCCACGACCGTGCAGAACAGCCCCTGCCCGGCCGGCAGCAAGAGCGACAAACGCGCCGTCCAGGGCGTGGCGGCCATGCCCCTGCCCTCGCCCGGCCGCCCCGCGCCCCCGTCCGCCAGCGCCCGTCCTGTGCCGCCGCCGGCCGATGCGTCGCCCTCCGCCGCCGTGCCCGCCGCGGACGATGCGCCGGTGCAGACCATCCAGACCATCAACGGCATGACCCTGATCGAGGATCCCAGCCTGCACAAGGACGATGCGGCGGCCGACGCCCTTGCCGGGCGTGGTCCTTCCAGCAGCGGCAACGATGACGACGGCGCGCCGGCAACCGATGCGCTCCCCCCGCCGATTCTGTTCAAGTGCACCACCTACGACCGCGGGACTTATCTCACCGAGCAGGCCGAACCGCAGTCACGCTGCGCGCCGCTCAAGACAGTGGGCCTGGATGGCAACGCGTTCGCCGGTTCCGGCAAGGCGTGCGAGGTCATCCACGACGTGTGCGCGCGGGTGACCGACCAGGCACTGTGTCCGGCCTGGAAAAAGCGCCTGGGCGAGGCCGAGGTCGCCTGGCGCTATGCCCGGCCACAGGACCAGGCCAGCCGCAAGGCCGACTACGATCGGGTCCGCCGCATCGTGCAGGAAACCTGCAAGCCCTAGGCGCGCGCGGCGCGTCAGACGGCCCTGTCGCTGACCAACTGCACCACGCTGGAGAAGTCCAGCCCGCCGCGCCCGGCCTGCTTGTTCATCGCATAGAGGTTGCGCGCCAGCTCGCCCAGCGGGATGGTCGCGCCCACGCCCATCGCCGCCTCCACGGCCAAGCCCAGGTCCTTGAGCATCAGGTCGTTGCCGAAGCCGCCGCTGTAGCCGCGCGAAGCCGGGGCATTCTCCAGCACGCCCGGCCAGGGGTTGCACACCTCGGTGGCCCAACTGCGCCCGGTGCTGACCGCCATCATCTGCGAGAGCACCTTCGGGTCCAGCCCATGGGCCACGCCCAGGCCGATGGCCTCGCCGGTGACCGCCATGATCACGCCCAGGGCCATGTTGTTGCACAGCTTGGCGACCTGGCCGGCGCCACTGGCACCGACGTGGAAGATGTTCTTGCCCATGGCCTGCAGCACGTCCCGGGCGCGCGCCAGCGCATCGGCCTCGCCGCCGACGATGAAGGTCAGCGTGCCGGCCTGCGCCCCGGCGGTCCCGCCGGAGACCGGGGCATCGAGCATCGCCAGCCCACGCGCGGCGGCGGCCTGGCCCACCGTGCGTGCGGTGGCCGGCGCGATCGTGCTGCAGTCGATCACCAGCGCGCCGGCGGGGATCTTGTCGAGGATCCCGTCCTCGCCCAGGTACAGGCCCTCGACGTGACGGCTGGCAGGGAGCATCGAGATCACCACCTCGGCGCCTTCCAGGGTGTCGATGGCTGAGGTCCCGGCATGCGCACCGGCGGCCACGGCGGCTTCCAGCGCAGCGGGCACCAGGTCGAACACGCGCAGCGCGTGGCCGGCCTTGACCAGGTTGGCGGCCATCGGCCCGCCCATGTTGCCCAGACCGATAAAGGCGATGTGACTCATGGTTCGGCCCTCCCAGGGCAGTCGCGATTGATTGTTCTAGCGCCGAGCTCGCTCGGCCGGAGTTTGTCGTAGAGCCGAGCTCGCTCGGCTGGAGCTTTCCCGGCCTGTGTAGAGCCGAGCTCGCTCGGCTCGGGCTTCACCGGGAGAGCATCAGCCGAGCAAGCTCGGCTCTACGGTGGATTCCCTGCGACAGCTCCTGCCGCGTAACCAAGGCGCGCCGACTGTTCAAGCCAGGTCGGCGAGCGGATGGGCATCGGCCGGCCACGGCGAGACGAAAAAGGCCTCCACCCAGCGCGCATCGGCATGCGCCAGCGTCGCCGGCGTCCAACGCGGCTTGCGATCCTTATCGATCAGCAGCGCGCGGATGCCTTCGACGAAGTCGCCATGCGCGGCCACATGCAACGCGACGATGCATTCCAGGCGAAAGGTGTCGGCCAGCGACAGCGAGGCCGCGCGGCGCTGCAGTTCCCACGCCAACCGGGTCGACCCCGGCGCGCCAGCGGCCAGCGTGGCCTGCGCGGTCTGCAGCCACGGATCATCGTCACTCTGCGCGGCGTTGATCGCCTCGACGACGGCCTCCAGCGTCGGCCCCGCGACAAGGCCTTCGATCAGGGTCGCGTGCGTCTGCAGCGGACCGCCCGCGGTCTTCATCGCCATGCCCTTGAGCAGGGCGGACAGCGCGTCGCGATCGGCCTGCGCCTCACCACGCCAAGGCAGGGCCGCCAGCGCTTCCAGTAGCGCGTCATGCTGGCTGCTCTCGAGACAGACATCGGCCAGGCCCGCATAGATGGCATCGCTGGCATTGAGCGGTGCGCCGGTGAGCGCCAGGAACAGTCCCGCGCCGCGCGGCACGCGCGACAGCAGCCAGCTCCCGCCGACATCGGGGAACAGACCCACGGTGATCTCCGGCATCGCCAGCTTGGAGCGCTCGGTGACCACGCGATGGCTGGCGCCGGACATCAGGCCGATGCCGCCGCCCATGACGATGCCATGGCCCCAACACAGCAGCGGCTTGGGATAGGTATGGATGAAATAGTCGAGGCGGTACTCCTCCTCGAAGAACGCACTCGCGTACGTGTTGGCGGTGATGTCGTCGCTGCCGCTGTCGCGATACGCACGCATGCTGCGATACAGCCCATGCAGGTCACCACCGGCGCAGAACGCCTTGCCGCCCGCGCCCTGCAACACCACGCAGGCGATGGCCGCATCGTCGGCCCAGGCGCGCAGCCGCGCGTCCAGCAGGCGGGTCATCTCCAGCGACAGGCCGTTGAGCGTCTTGGGGACGTTGAGCGTGGCGATGCCGATGCGCTTGCCGTCCACGCCGCTGCGTTCTTCGAACAGCACTGGGACTTCGAGCGGGGTCTGCGCCATGTTCATGCGTTGCTCCACTGCGGCGCGCGCTTTTCCAGAAAGGCGGACACGCCTTCGACCTGGTCGGCGGTATCGAACAGGTCGACGAAGGCCTCGCGCTCGGCCACCAATGCTGCGGCGAAGCTACCGCTGCGCGTGGCCTGCACCAGCGTCTTGCACGCGGCCACGCTGGTCGGGCTTTGTTTGCCCGCCCGATGCGCCCATGCGAGCGCGCGCGCCAGGCCCTCTCTCTTCGGCACCACGTCCTCGACCAGCCCGATACGCAGCGCGGTGGCCGCATCGACGCGCTCACCCAGCAGGATCATGCGCTTGGCCCAACCCTCCCCGACCAGCCGCGGCAGCGCCTGTGTGCCTCCCGCACACGGCAGCAGGCCGACGGCCGCTTCGGGCAGGGCCAGTTGTGCATGGTCCTCGGCGATGCGCAGATCACAGGCCAGCGCGCATTCCAGACCGCCGCCCATGGCGTAGCCGTTGATCGCGGCGATGGACACGCCGCGGAAGGCAGACAGCGCCTCGAAGGCCTCGCCGAAGCGGCGCGCCGCTTCGCGTGCATGGGCCTTGTCGCCATTGGCGAACTGCTTGAGGTCCGCCCCGGCCGAGAAGAATTTCTCGCCCTCGCCGGTGACGACCAGCGCGTAGATCCCGCGATCGGCGTTGAGGGCGGCGACCAGGTCACGCAGCGCGGCCAGGCTGTGCACGGTCCAGGTGTTGGCCGGCGGATTGGACAAGGTGACGATGGCGACGTGGCCGTCGGCCTCGGCCTTCAGACCGGTGTGCGATGCGGTGCGCCAGCTCATCGCAGCGCCTCGTCGCTGCTGAGCAGGTGCCGCGAGATGATCACCCGCATGATCTCGTTGGTGCCCTCCAGGATCTGGTGCACGCGGCAGTCGCGCAGCAGGCGCTCGACCGGGTACTCGCGGATATAGCCGTAGCCGCCATGCAGCTGCAGGGCGTCGTTGCAGACCGTGAACCCCGCATCGGTGGCGAAGCGCTTGGCCATCGCGCACCAGACCGTGGCGTCTGCGGCGCCGGCATCGAGCTTGCGCGCGGCGGTGTGCACCATCTGCCGTGCGGCCACCAGTTCGGTCGCCATGTCGGCCAGCTTGAACTGCAGCGCCTGGAACTCGCCGAGCTTCTTGCCGAACTGGCTGCGCTCGCCCAGGTAGCGTCGCGCCGCATCCAGCGCGCCCTGTGCGGCGCCCAGGGAGCACGCGCCGATGTTGATGCGGCCGCCGTCCAGCGCCTTCATCGCCATGCGAAAGCCGTCGCCTTCCGTGCCCAGCAGATTGGCCGCCGGGATGCGCACGCCTTCGAAGCTGATCCCGCGCGTGGGCTGGCTGTTCCAGCCCATCTTCTCTTCCTTGCGGCCGTAGGTGATGCCCTTGGCATCGGCCGGCACGACGAAGGCGCTGATGCCGCGCGCGCCGGGCTCGCCGGTGCGCGCCATCACCACCAGCACATCGGTGGCGCCGGCGCCGGAAATGAAGGCCTTGGCGCCGTCGAGCACGTAGTCATCGCCATCGCGCACGGCGCGGGTCTTGAGCGAAGCCGCATCCGAACCCGCGCCGGGTTCGGTGAGGCAGTACGAGGCCAGCTTCTCGCCGGTGACCAGTCCCGGGCACCAGGCCTCGCGCACGGCCGGCGTGGCGTGGCTGGCGATCAGCCAAGTGGCCATGTTGTGGATGGTGATGAAGGCCGCGGTCGAGGGATCGACGCTGGCCAGTTCCTCGAACACCACCGCCGCATCCAGCCGCGACAGGCCCAGGCCGCCGACGTCCTCTGGCGAGTACAGCCCGCAGAAGCCCAGTTCGCCGGCCTTGGCGATGGCCTCGCGCGGGAAGATGCATTCGGCATCCCAGCGCGCGGCGTGCGGGGCGAATTCCTTGTCGGCGAAGTCGCGCGCGGCCTCGCGGAAGGCCTGCTGCTCTTCGGTCAGTTCGGCCGCGTCGACCGGGAGTTTCATCACTGCATTCATGGCATGGCGCTCCGGCGGCTTACTTCAGGCTGATGGTGGTGTTGACGCCATGGCCCAGCGTCTCGTCGTCGAACCAGCGCGCGGTGACCGTCTTGGTCTGGGTGTAGAACATCACCACCTGCTTGCCGTAAGGGCCCAAGTCACCGAGCTTGGAAGCGCGCGAGCCGGTGAAGGAGAACAGTGGCACCGGCACCGGGATCGGCACGTTGATGCCGACCTGGCCCACGTCGATGTCCTCCTGGAACTTGCGCGCGGCGGCGCCAGACTGGGTGAACACCGCCGTGCCGTTGCCGTTGGGGTTGGCGTTGACGAAGTCGATGGCCGCATCGAGCGAGTCGACCTCCACGATCACCAGCACCGGCCCAAAGATTTCCTCGTCGTAGATCCGCATGCCCGGCTTGACCCCGGAGAAGATGGTTGGGCCGACGAAGTTGCCCTGCGCGTGGCCATCCACCTGGGGCTTGCGGCCATCCAGTTCGAGCTTGGCGCCTTGGGCGATGCCCGATTCGATCAGGTCCTGCACGCGGGTACAGGCGGCCGGCGAGATCAGCGGACCGACGTCGGTGTCCTTGGCGTGGCCGGGGCCGACCTTCAGCGTCTTGGCCTTTTCGACCAGCTCCGGAATCCACTCGCGCGCCGCGCCGACCAGGACCAGCGTGGAGGCCGCCATGCAGCGCTGTCCGGCCGCACCGAACGCCGCACCGGCCATCGCGTTGAGCGTCTGCTCCTTGTTGGCATCGGGCAACACGACGGCGTGGTTCTTGGCGCCCATCATGCACTGCACGCGCTTGCCGGCCAGCGAGGCGCGGTGGTAGACATGCGTGCCCACCTTGGTCGAACCGACGAACGACACCGCCTTGATGTCCGGGTGGTCGCAGATCGCGTTGACCACCTCCTCGCCGCCGTGGACCACGTTGAGCACGCCCTTGGGGATACCGGCCTCCAGCGCCAGTTCGACCAGGCGCATGGTCACCATCGGGTCCTGCTCGGACGGCTTGAGCAGGAAGGTGTTGCCGGTGGCGATGGCCATCGGGAACATCCACAGCGGGATCATCGCCGGGAAGTTGAACGGGGTGATGCCGGCGCACACGCCCAGCGGCTGCATCAGCGTGTAGGTGTCCACGCCGCCGGCCACGTTGTTGGCCAGCTCGCCCAGCTGCAGGTTGCCGATGGCCGCGGCGTGCTCCACCACCTCCAGCCCGCGGAACACATCGCCCTCGGCATCGGGCAGGGTCTTGCCCTGCTCGGCGGTGAGGATGGCCGCCAGCTCGCCCATGTGCTCGCGGATCAGCTGCTGGTACTTGAGGAAGATGCGCGCCCGGGTGCCGATCGGCGTCTTGCGCCAGGTCTTGAAGGCGGCCTTGGCGGCGGCCACGGCGCGGTCCACCTCCTCGACGGTGGCGAATGGCACCTGCCCCAGCACCTCCTGCGTGGCCGGATTGACGATGTCCTTCCAGGTGGTCGTGGTGGAGTCGACGAAGGCTCCGTCGATCAACAAGGACATGCGCGGGAGTTCGGCGTTCATGGGCGGCCCAGAGCGATCTAGAAGAAAGGATTCGCATTGTTCGCAATGCAGGCCTCACTTTCAGCCTGTTTTTTGCTTAATCTGGTGAAATCCATCGAGATCGCTGCGAATATTGCGAACATGCCCAATACCCGACGCCAGTTCGGCCTGCGCCTGCAGCGCCTGCGCCAGCAACACGGCCTCACCCAGGCCCAGCTGGCGCAGGCGCTGGGGCTGTCCCCCAGCTATCTCAACCAGATCGAGCGCAACAAGCGCCCACTGACCCCGGCCGTGCAGGCGCGCCTGCGTGAGGTGCTGGGCGACACCGCCCGGCTGTTCGACACCGACGACCCGTTCGCCCTGGTCGACCCGCTGCACGACACGCTGGTCGCGCTGGGCCAGCCCGGCGTGAGCATGACCGAACTGCGCACCCTGGCCGGCAACCTGCCCCAGGTCGCCCACGCCCTGCTGGACCTGCACCGCGAGCACCGCGCCCTGCGCGACCGCGCCACCGCCCTGGAACTGCAGGTCGGCGATCCCGGCGTCGGCACGCCAGCGCTGCTGTCGCCCGGCGACCAGGTGCGCGATTACTTCAATCGCCTGGGCAACCACCTGCCCGAGCTGGACGATCTGGCCGAGCACCGCTTCGCCGAACTCGGCCTGGTAGTCGGCCACACCGCGCCGCGCCTGCGCCAGCTGCTGGCCGACCGCCACGGCGTGCTGGTCGAGGTGCACGCCGCCGGCGGCCACGAGAAGCGCCGCTTCGATGCCGCCACGCGCGTGCTGCACCTGCCCGGCTACCTGCGACCCGGCCAACAGGCTTTCCAGATGGCCGCGCAGCTGGTGCTGCTGGAGCATGCCGACCTGATCGCCGCGTTGACCGCGCGTGCCGGCTTCGACGACCCCGAGCGCATCGCGCTCTCCCGCATCGGCCTGTCCAACTACTTCGCCGGCGCGCTGGTGATGCCGTACGGCGAGTTCCTGCGCAGCGCCGAGGACAGCCGCTACGACATCGAATGGCTTGCGCACCGCTTCGGCGTGGGCTTCGAGGCGGTGTGCCACCGCCTCTCCACCCTGCAGCGCGAAGGCGCGCCCGGACTGCCGATCTTCTTCATGCGCGTGGACCGCGCCGGCAACGTGTCCAAGCGCCACTCCTCCACCGACTTCCACTTTTCGCAGGTCGGCGGCTCGTGCCCGCTGTGGATCGTCTACGAAGCCTTCAACCAGCCCGGCCGCGTGCTGACCCAGGTCGCGCGCCTGCCCGATGGCCGCCGCCACTTCTGGCTGGCCCGCCAGGTCAGCAGCGGCCCGGTCGGCTACGGCCAACCGCGCAAGACCTTCGCCGTCACCTTGGGCTGCGACCTGCGCCATGCCGAACGCCTGGTCTACGCCCGCGGCATCGACCTGCGCGCCGAAAGCGCCGTGCCCATCGGCCCGGGCTGCCGGACGTGTGAGTGGAGTGATTGTTTGCAGCGCGCGTTTCCGGCGCTGCCGCGGTTGGGGGCGGTGGTGCGGTGAGCCTGGTGCACGCGCGCAACATCCCAGGTCCAGGCGACCATCACCGGCGCCACGATCCATGTGGCAACTCTACGTTGCGTTCCGCCGCGGCCAGCGCCTGGATCAAGCCGGCGCGGTCGAATGGCACGCAGTAGGCCGGCTTGGCCCGTTCAAAGCGCCAACTGTCTCGCAGAGGTCCGGCATCCACCGCATCGAAACCAAGTGCGTCGGTCCAATCAACGACTCGCTTCACTGCAACGGGATCATCACCGGCGACGGGTAGCGCGCGCCGTCCAGGCGTGCCGGAAAGCGACGCATCTGTATACAGGTCGCGTGCAAGAACGGCGCTGAATGCCTTGACCACGGTGGATCGAGGAAGGCACTGCGCAACCCACTCACTGGTCGTGATGCGATGGGTGTCAAAGCGCGCGATGCGGCCGTCCCGGTCCGGGTAGTAGTTGTTGGCGTCGACGATGAGCTTGTTCGCCAGAGATGCCGTCGGGAGCGATACAACGGCAGGAAGGGGAATGGCGATCACGATGAGATCGGCGAAGACGATGACTTCTTCGATCATTCCGACCTGGGCACCCGGCAATTGGCGCGAGACCTCACCCATGTGCTCCGGCCTGCGCGAACTAGCCAGTCGTACCTGTTGGCCCGCGGCAAGCGCCAGATGCGCGATGCCGCGGCTCTGCAAGCCCGCGCCGATGAATCCAATATTCATGCGTATTTCCATGATGTGGGGGGCAGGCATGGTGATTCACGCTTCACTGTGGATAAATGACGATCTGGTAGCTGGATCAACAACTCGATGTCTCGAATGGACTTCAACCTCGCTGCGATGGAAGCCTTCGTCAAAGCGGTAGAGACCGGCTCGTTCGCAGCCGCCGCGCGCGCGTTGGATGTATCGCCACAGATGGTGGCCAAGCACGTCGCTGCGTTGGAACGGCGCTTGGGCGCACGATTACTCAATCGCACCACGCGCAAGCAGGCGCTGACCGAGTTGGGCCATGCGTATCACCAACGCTGCCGATTGATCCTGGAGGAGGTGCTGTCAGCCGACGCACTGGCGCAGACATTGACAGTGGTGCCACGCGGTGTATTGAGAATCAGCGCGCCGATAACATTCGGCACATATCGCGTCGTGCAGTTCCTCGCCGACTTCATGACCGCGCATCCTGATATCGAAGTCGACCTCGTCCTAACCGACCGCCTTGTCGATCTAACCGAAGAAGGGTTTGAAGCCGTCTTCCGGCTCGGCGATCTGCCCGATTCCAGCTTGGCCGCCCGAGCGCTGGAACCCTATCGCCTGATCGCCTGCGCTTCACCGCGCTACCTGGATCGACATGGCGTCCCCGACACGCCCGAGGCGCTGACCGGGCATGCCTGCATCAACTTCATCTATGCCCGCTCGCCCTTCGAGCGAGAATGGCAATTCGCCCGCGACGCTCGGATCCACAAGGTCAAGACGCGTGGACGCCTCCGTGTCAACGAGGGTTCGGCCCTGCTTTCCTCGGCACTCGCCGGACATGGCGTGGTCCTCGCGCCAGAGATGCTGGTGGAACAGGCACTGCAGCAAGGACGCCTAATCCGCGTACTGCCGGACTACGAAGGACCGTCGCGCCCCCTGCACCTGATCTTCGATGCCAACCGCCAAAAGACCGCCAGGCTGCGCACCTTCATCGAGGCCGCCAGCCTGGCGTTTGGACCGGCCGGACGCGGCGCCTAGACCGGCGAGGCTCCTCAGAACGGGGTCGGATTGACTTCTCGCGAGCTGCGGAGTTGCGACAGGATCAACTTTCCCGAACGCGCGTCTTCGGCGGTCGCATTGGCAGTTTCGCTTGGCGGTGCGACACGTTTGTTGCCTTGGGCGGATTTGCTGGAGCTTGGCGGTTCACGGATTGACGGCTCGCCCAAGTTCCAAGTGCTCCATCCAAGATGCGTCGGATGCCGGAGGCCGCAGGGGGGCGGCTCCAACATTCTGTCGACGGCCGCACGACCAAACAGACCGGCGGCTGCGCAGCGATGTTCCAGACTCACTGCCTTTCTCTGGCTCCGCTCCTGGAGCGAGCGGGCCGCCCGACATGCCGCATACGTATGCATCGACCAGACGGCTGTTGTGCGATCGCACACGCGCCATGATCGCTCGCCACAACGGGCGGAGGGGCACGGCGATGGCGACTTCTATGGCGGAACGGATGGTAAGGCTGGCGCTTGCATGCGCCGTGGGCGTGATCCTGCTGCTGCCCTGCCGCGCACGGGCGGCGATCGATGCGAACCTGCTGGGCGGGCGCTTCGATGCCAGCGCCACCAACGTCACCTTTCGCGTCTACTCGTCCACGGCAACCCACATCGAGGTCTGGGTCTACGCCAGTGCCACCGGCGCCACCGAGAATGCCCGATACGCGCTATCGAACAACACGACGACCCACGTGTGGTCCGGCAGCATCCCGGTTTCCACACTGCGCGCGGCCGGCGTCAGCGGCCCGGTGTACTACGGCTACCGCGCCTGGGGTCCGAACTGGACTTATTCGGCATCGTGGATGCCCGGCACCTCCACCGGTTTCGTGGCCGACGTGGATGCCGCGGGCAATCGCTTCAACCCCAACAAGCTGCTGTTGGACCCGTACGCACGCGAAGTCAGCCACGACCCGATCACCACGACCTGCCAGGACGGGACGCTCTACGCCAGCGGCCCTGGCTACCGCACGCTCGACAGCGCCGCGTGTGCGCCCAAGGGGATCGTGCTGACGGGCGACACCACCTCCACCGGCAGCAAGCCCACGCGCGCGTTCAAGGATGAGGTGGTGTACGAGGTGCACCTGCGCGGACTGACCAAGAACGACACCACGATCCCCGCCGCCAAACGCGGCACCTACGCCGGCGCGGCGCTCAAGGCCCCGGCGCTTGCCGCCCTGGGCGTCACGGCGGTGGAGTTCCTGCCGTTGCAGGAGACCCAGAACGACCAGAACGACATCGACCCCAACTCGGACAGCGGCGACAACTACTGGGGTTACATGACGTTGAACTGGTTCGCGCCCGACCGTCGCTACGCCAGCGACCAGACCCCGGGCGGGCCGACGAAAGAGGTCAAGGCCATGGTCAATGCCTTCCACGACGCCGGCATCAAGGTCTACGTCGATGTGGTCTACAACCACACCGGCGAAGGTGGGCCGTGGGGCGGCGGTGACGGCGTCAGCACCTACAACGTGCTCTCGTGGCGCGGGTTAGATAACCCGACCTACTACGCGCTCACCAGCGACCGCCAGCATCCGTGGGACAACACCGGCGTCGGCGGCAACTACAACACGCGCAACCTCATCGCCCAGAATCAGATCGTGGACTCGCTGGCGTACTGGCGCGACACGCTGGGTGTGGACGGCTTCCGCTTCGACCTGGCCTCCGTGCTAGGCAACAGCTGCCAGCATGGCTGCTTCAACTTCGACAAAAATGACGGCGGCAACGCACTCAACCGCATCGTTGCCGAACTGCCTCCGCGCGCAGCTGGCGGTGGGAGCGGCGTGGACCTGATCGCCGAGCCATGGGCCATCGGCGGCAATTCGTATCAGGTCGGGGGTTTCCCGGCAGGCTGGGCGGAATGGAACGGCCAGTACCGGGACACCGTGCGCAAGCTGCAGAACAAACTCGGCGTGGAGACGGTGACGCTGGGCACACTGGCCGCGCGCGTGGCCGGCTCCTCGGACCTTTACGGCGACGATGGACGTAAGCCGTGGCATTCGGTGAACTTCCTGGTCGCGCATGACGGCTTCACGCTCAACGATCTGTACGCGTTCAACAGCAAGCAGAATGCGCAGCCGTGGCCGTACGGCCCGTCCGACGGCGGCGAGGTAGCAACAACAGTTGGGACCAGGGCGGCAACGCGCAGGCGCAGCGGCGCGCGGCGCGGACGGGCATGGCGCTGTCCCTGCTCAGCGCCGGCGTGCCGATGCTGACTGGCGGTGATGAGGCATTGCGCACGCAGTACGGCAACAACAACGCCTACAACCTGGACTCGCCCGCAAACTGGCTGGACTGGACACGGCTACAGGTCGAGTCGGACTTCGAAACCTTCACCCGGCGCCTGCTGGCGTTCCGCAAGGCGCACCCCGCGCTGCGCCCGGCGAACTTCTATTCCGGCAGCGATGGCAACGGCAACGTGATGGAACAGTTGCGCTGGTTCAAGCCCGACGGCAGCGTGGCCGATGCGGCGTACTTCGAAAACGCCAGCAACCATGCGCTGGCCTGGCGTATCGACGGCAGCGAATTCGGCGATCCGTCGCCGGCGATCTACGTCGCCTACAACGGCTGGTCCGGCGACGTCGACTTCACCCTGCCTTGGCCGGGCACAGGCAAGCAGTGGTACCGCGTCACCGACACGGCGATCTGGAACGAGGGTGGCAACACCGTCGCCTCGCCCGGCAGCGAGACGCTCGTTGGCGGCGAGAACACGCACTACGGCCTGCAGGCACGCTCGCTGCTCCTGATGATCGCAAAGTAGGCTTTCGCCAGCCTTGCGGCATGGCCCGCCATTTTGCGCAGGCGATTCGCGTTTGGCTGCCTTGGGCGGGTCCTGCAACGCTTGCTGGTCGCGAGGCCACACGCCCGACCGCGCTTCGGTCCGGAAGCGGGGTCGGAGCGCAGGTTCGGTCACGGGCGGCTGGTTCAATGGCGGAAACAGGCGGTGTGAGCCATCTGCCTTGCCCCTGATCCTCCCACCGCCCGGCTGACGCGGGCCGGGTTTCCCCGGCCTGTTCATTCACCCCGGAAACTTCGGGAATTTCTCGTTGGGGTGGTTCTTCTTCCACTCGTTGAAGGCGGCGGTGCCTTCCCAGGCGGCGAAAGCGCGCGGGGTGCGGCCACGGCCGGTCCAGGTCTCGCCGGTGTGCGGCAGCCAGTACTTGGGGGCGACGGTCTGCTTGGCCGGGGCGGCGGCCTTCTTCGGCTTGGCGCCGCTGATGACAAAACCGGCGATCTCGGACTTCTGGCGGGCATTGAACTGCTCGGCATAATCCTTCAGCAGGGCCACGATCTGGTCGAAGGCTTCGCTGCACTGCTGGCCGCGCAGCTCGACTTCCTGTTCTTCCAGCTTGCGCAGTTCGTCGGCGAGCCGGGCCTTGGCCTCGGCGATGGAGGCCAGGTTCGGCGTATTGGGGGAACTCATGCGGATTTCTTGCCCTGACGGGAAACGGGCCGCCATTCTCGGCGTTCGGCGGGCGGGCGGCAAACCGGGCCGGTCGCTCGGTCCAACCGGGTATCGGGATGCCGGCAACCGGCTGCCAGCGCTAGCCGTGTCCGGCCGCGCTCAGGGATGCAGGGCCAGGCCCTTGATGGTCTTGTCCACCGCCTTTTTGCCGCCGCGGATGGCGTAACCGACCAGATTCATGTGCTCTGGATCCTCAGCGGCGAACGCGGCGCGATTGGCCGCATCGTGTCCGGTGGAGAACATGGCCTGGACAAAGGCGAGCCGGACCAGCTCACACTTCAGCGCACCGGCGTGCACCGCCTGCAGTTGGGCCAGGTCCGCCTGGAAGACCATCACCGGCTGGATGAGCATGCGTCCGTAGACGCGCTGCGCCGCATCCACGTAAGGCTCGCCCAAGGCCTCTGGCGCGGCCGCCGCGATGCCGGTGGACAGGAAGGCCACGACATTCAGGCGCTGCCAGACGGCCAGGTCAAGACGCACGATGAGCGCGACTTTGGTATCGAACATGGGGCGGGTTCCGGTGAGGATGCCCGCAAGCCTGGGTCAGCTCAGGGCATCAGGTCTGGAACGTTTGTGCAGCTGCGTCGGTAGGCCGCCGGCGTCAGTCGGTACGCACGCCGGAACCAGCGGCCGAGGTGGCTCTGGTCGGCGAAACCCGTCTCGGGCGCCACGCTGGCCGGCTGCATGCCACCGGCCAACAGCGCGCGCGCCGCGCGCAGACGCAGCCGGATCAGGTAGGCATGCGGGGACAACCCATAGGCCTGGGTGAACTGCCGGGTGAGCCTGAAGCGATCCATCCCGGTCATCTTCGACAGGTCATCGAGTCCGATGTCCTGCGCCAGGTGCGCATGCAGCGCCTCACGGACGCGCACGATGGCCGCGTCCACTGGCCGGCTCGCCGGGCCGTGCCGGGAGCGATGCCTGTGCAGCGCACGCAGGAGTGCGTCCAGCGTCTGGTCGCGCGCGAGCCGGCCTTCGCAGGCATGGAGCGCACTGAACGCTCCACTGATGACCGACACCAGCTCGGGATCGTGCTGCAGGATGTGCTTAGAGGCGGCGCGGTCTGCGCGTGCTTCATCCTGCCCGAGCCGCTCCGCCCATTGCACCAGTACGGGCTGCGGGATGTACAGCATGGCGTAGGTGAAGCCCTCCCGCTCCGGCGCGCGCCCGTCGTGGACTTCGCCCGGCTCGATCAGGATGGCGCGCCCTGGCGTGCTGACATGGACTGCGCGCCGACAACGGAACTGCTGGACGCCTTGCTGGGTGAAGCCCACCAGCAGTTCGTCGTGATCGTGCGGATCGTAGGCGTGGCCGCCGAAGTGGGCCTGCACCGTCTCGATGCCGGTCTCGCGATCCCTGCGGAGCGCGATCCAGTCCCGCGATACCGGCCTAGCCCGAGGCATGTTCACCGCGCCATGTTACCCCCGCTCGGTCGGCTGGCCCGGGGGCCGACCGTCTCTTGCCGAGCGGCCCCGGCGTGTTCTACCCCACGTGGCACGCCGGGGGCCTGTGGGCCACGGCTCAGTTCGCCGCGGCCTCCTGGTTCGTCGCGGCGGACTCGGCCGCGGGCATCACCGTCAGGGTGATCTTCGATGGGTACTGCGGGCCGTGGTGCACCACGTTGTGGGCGATCACGCCGTGGTCCTCGTCGACGTTGTTGCCGCCGGTGTTGAGGTTGCGGTCGAAGCGCGGGAAGTTGCTGCTGGACACGTCCACGCGCAGCGTGTGCCCGGGTTTGAAGTAGTACGCGGTATCGATCGGCTGGAAGGTGACCGGCACCACCTGGCCCTTTTCCATCCACGCCAGCGGCTTGTCATAGCCGTTGCGGTAGCGCATACGCTGGATGTTCTCGGTGATGTTCATCGCGCGGCCGTCCGGGAAGACGTCGATCAGCTTGAAGGTGAAGTCGGTGTCCTTGGCATCGGAGGACACGTACAGCGTGACGGTCACCGGGCCGCTGACTTCCATGCCCTTTTCGAAAGGCTTGGTGTCGTAGACCAGGATGTCGTTGCGGGTTTCCTGCTGACGCTGGTCGAAGGAGCCGAACTTGGTCGCGCCCTGGCAGCACCCGCCGCCGCCCAGCGTGGGCACCGGATTGGTCGGGTCATAGGTGAACTTGTCCGATTGCGCGGTCGTGGGCAGCGTGGCGCTCAGCACGCCGTTGCCGTACAGCGTGTTGGCCTGGCCCTCGCTGCCGAAGTACAGGTCCTGCGTGGTCACCCCCGCCGGCGGCCAGGTCTGCGCATTCTTCCAGCGGTTGGCACCCATCACGTAGTACATGACCTTGGGCTGCTTGGCGACCACCGGGCTGTCCTCGCCCTTGAGGTACTGGTCGAACCAGCCGTAAACCAGGGCGTCGTAGTCGAAGCGGGCATCGCCCATGTCCATGTCGCCCACCATGGTGTGCTCGCTGGAACGCTTGTAGGCGCAATGCAGCACCGGGGCGATCACCGCGTACTGCTGCTCGGCGATGGCCTTGTCGGCGGTCTTGCGCACCTGGTTGTAGGCGGCCAGGTTGGGCGAGACCGACACATCGAACCAGCTCATGAACCACAGGCCCGGCTTGTTGATCTTCTGGTCCTCGTGCCACAGCCCGCCCTTGTACCAGGCCGGGCTGTTGGGCGTGCGCGCGACCATGTTGCCGCCGGTGGCCACGGGCATGACCGTGTCGTAGATGCCGGGCGGACCGCCGACGGCCTTGATGATGTCCTTGCTCGGCAGATGCCAGAACGCCTTGTCCCAGTCGACCTTGGGCATCTGCGGGGCCAGGTCGAAGAAATGCGAAGCGTTGATGAGCTCGTCCTGCGTGGTGCCGGCCGGAAACATCGGCCGCACCTGGTTCTGGATGCCGTAGTCGTAGATCCATGACACGAACAGCATCTGCATCGCGCCGCCGCGATACCAGTTGCCCTGCTCGTAGTAGGGACCGACCTTGCCCACGCCGGCACCGAAGCCCTGCACGTTGAAGGTGGTCAGCGCCGGGTTGCCCTGTGCCACCACCGCCAGTTGCCATTCGGCCGTAGAGGAGCAGCCTGTGGTGCCGACCTTGCCGCTGGCCCAGGGCTGCGAGGACATCCACTTCAGCTCGTCGGTGGCATCGCTCAGCGGCATGCCGAGGATGTCGTAGTTGCCCTGGGAGAAGAAATGCCCACGCTCCTGCATCTGCACGAACGCATAGCCATGCTTGACCGCGGCGATCTGCTGGCTCATGTCGCGCGGCGCGCCCAGCTTCACGTCCCAGAAATTGAAGTTGTACGGCGTGCGCGAAAAGATGATCGGAAACTTGCCCTCGCCCTTGGGACGATAGACATCGGCCGCCATCAGCTTGCCATCGCGCATCTTGACCATGACCTTGCGGTCGATCACGGCGATCTGTTCCAGCTCGGCCTCCAGCGCGTTGCGCTTGGCGATCAACTCGGCATCGGGATCTGCGTTGCGCTGGGCGAACGCCGGCGTCGCCCCCAGCAAGGTCAGTCCGCAGGACATGAGTGCCGCGCCGAGCAAGGTGGCGCGCCGACGGATCAGCATGGAGGTATCCCCGAGGTCAAACCCCGGAGTCTCTCCCAGATGCATGGCGTGCGGAAGAGGCAGTGGAACTGCCGGATGACACCGCGCTCCCCTTCGCAGAGGGCCAAGCGCGGCAGGCGCATGGCGGCACCCGCGGCTGCGACATGACAGGCAGCCCGGTTGCGCATGGGGCCAAACGACGTGATTTCGCCAGAAATTACGCCCAAATCTTGGGGCCCATGGTTGCAGAGGTAACCGCCGCGGGCGATGTCCCAATCAGCGGGAATGCCCGTCGCCACGCAATTGTCCGCATGGCGTCAATTCTGGTCTGATCCCGTCCCCGGACAGGTCACGCGCCTGACATGGCCGCGCCGGTTTCGCACGAGCGCGCCGCCGACTCCATTCTTTCAAGATGCCCCTCGCCCTATGACTGCAGACACCAAGCATCCCGCCGCCGCGCAGGCGCCACACCCGCACCAGGCGGCGCTGGACTATCACCGCTGGCCGCAGCCGGGCAAGCTGGAAGTGGTGCCGACCAAGTCGGTGCGCACCCAACAGGACCTGGCCCTGGCCTACTCGCCGGGCGTGGGCTATGCCTGTGAGGCCATCGTCGCCGACGCGGGCCAGGCGCACTTCATGACCGGACGCGGCAACCTGGTGGGCGTGATCACCAACGGCACCGCCGTGCTGGGGCTGGGCAACATCGGCCCACTGGCCGGCAAGCCGGTGATGGAAGGCAAGAGCATCCTGTTCAAGCGCTTCGCCGGCGTGGACGCGTTCGACATCGAACTGGACGCCAACGACCCGGACAAGCTAATCGAGATCGTCGCGGCGATGGAGCCGACCTTCGGCGGCATCAACCTGGAAGACATCAAGGCCCCGGAGTGCTTCGCCATCGAACGCACCCTGGCCGGGCGCATGAACATCCCGGTCTTCCACGACGACCAGCACGGCACCGCGATCGTGGTGGGCGCGGCGGTGACCAATGCGCTGGGCCTGGTCGGCAAGCGCATCGAGGACATCCGCCTGGTGGTGTGCGGCATGGGCGCGGCCGGCGTGGCCTGCGTGGACATGCTGGTCTCGCTGGGCCTGCAGCGCGGCAACATCCTGGCGGTGGACCGCAGCGGGGTGATCCACAGCGGCCGCGGCAACCTGGACGCGAGCAAGGCGGCCTACGCGCGCGACACCGAGGCACGCACGCTGGCCGATGCGCTGGTGGGCGCGGACCTGTTCCTGGGCCTGTCCGGCCCGGGCACGCTGACCGCCGAGATGCTAGCCACGATGGCCGCCGATCCGATCGTGCTGGCGCTGGCCAACCCGTATCCGGAAATCCTCCCGGCCCAGGCCAAGGCCGTGCGCAGCGATGTGATCGTCGGCACCGGGCGCTCGGACTTCCCGAACCAGATCAATAACGTGCTGTGCTTCCCCTATCTGTTCCGCGGCGCGCTGGACGTCGGCGCCACGCAGATCGATACCGGGATGAAGGTGGCCTGCGTACAGGCCCTGGCCCGGCTCGCCCTGAGCCAGACCGATGCCGAGGGCCACGTGGTGTTCGGCCGCGAGCGCCTGATTCCGCATCCGCTGGACCCGCGCCTGCTGGTCGAGCTGCCCGCCGCCGTCGCCAAGGCGGCCATGGACAGCGGCGTGGCCACCCGCCCGATCGCCGATCTGCAGGCCTACCGCCAGCGCTTGGCCCAGCTGTCGGCCGACCTGGCGGCGCGTTGGAACACCGCCGAAGGCTGAGCCTCGCCAGCGCGCACGGCCGCACGCAGGCGCGCCATCACGCCCTGGGGCGTGGCACTTCGCACCCTGCCTCAGCGGCCGGCCGCGGTGGCGTTCAAGTCCGTCGTGGGCACCAGACCGTCGCCGCAGAAGATCGCGTACATCGCGGTCAGCAACTGCTCCACCCGTGCATCGGCGATGCGATAGAAGATCGAGCGCGACTGGCGGCGCGTGGCGACCAGCCCGGCCTGACGCAGTTCGGCCAGTTGCTGGGACAGCCCAGGCTGGCGGATACCGGTGGCCTGCTCCAGCGCCCCGACCGACAGCTCGCCCTGCGAGAGCTGGCACAGCACCAACAGGCGCGAGGGCGTGGCCACCAGGCGCAGCAGCTCGGCCACTTCGGGCACCTTGGCCTTCATGGCCGCCAGTTCGGCACGCTCGCCGCCGCTCATGCCGGATTCCTGACGGCGCGGCACGGCTGCCGCCTTCCCGCCGATCTGGCCACGACACGGACGACGCGCGCGCGGGGCGCCGACGGGAAACCCGCCATGGCAGGGGGGGCAAACAACATGCAGATCCTTGGTCGAACGCGGCAGCGGGGCGCCGCACAGTCTAAGAGCCGCCAGCGGCGAACGGCACCGACGCCCCGGCGAAACGAGATACTTGCATACTTTAATAAATAACGTAAGTATTAGCCATTCTCAGCCAGGGCCTGCCCATGCGCACCGCCGGTTCCGATCCAAACCTCGCCCTGGCCTGCGCCACGGTCGATGACGCGCTGCAGGGCCGCGCCCCGCGCCCGCAGGTGACGACGTTCTTCGACCAGGCCACCTTTACCGCCAGCCACGTTGTGCGCGATCCCGGCAGCGATGCCTGCGCGATCATCGACAGCGTGCTGGACTTCGACATGGCCAGTGGCCGCACCGCCAAGCATTCAGCCCAGCTGCTGCTGGACTTTGTGCGCGATGCGGGGCTGCGCGTGGAGTGGCTGCTGGAAACCCACGCCCACGCCGACCACCTCTCCGCCGCCCCGCTGCTGCAGGAACGCCTGGGCGGGCGCCTGGCCATCGGCCGCCACATCACCACCGTGCAGGAGACCTTCGGCGCGGTCTTCAACGCCGACGCCCGATTCGCCCGCGACGGCAGCCAGTTCGACCGGTTGATCGCCGACGGCGAGACCTTCCGCATCGGCGGGCTGCAGGCCACCGCCCTGCACGTGCCCGGCCACACCCCGGCGTGCATGGCCTACGTGATCGGCGACGCGGTGTTCCCGGGCGACACGCTGTTCATGCCCGACTACGGCACCGCGCGCTGCGACTTTCCCGGCGGCAGCGCGCGCACGCTGTACCGGTCGATCCGCCGCCTGCTGTCCCTGCCCGGGCAGGCGCGCGTGTTCCTGTGCCACGACTACAAGGCCCCGGGCCGCGACGACTACGCGTGGGAGACCACCATCGAGGCCGAGCGCAGCGGCAACATCCACCTGCACGAAGGTGTGGACGAGGAAGCCTTCGTGCAGATGCGCGAACAGCGCGATGCCACCCTGTCCATGCCGCGCCTGATCCTGCCCTCGGTGCAGGTGAACATGCGCGGCGGACACCTGCCCGAGCCGGAAGACAACGGCACCCGTTACCTGAAGCTGCCCCTGGACCTGCTGTGAGCGCGCCGGCGGCCATCGCGTGGTATTGGCCGGTCATGGGCGGAGCCCTGATCGGGCTGGCGGCCGGCGGCTACCTGCTGCTGCTCGGGCGCGTCGCTGGCATCTCCGGGTTGATCGCCGCGGCGACCGGCCTGGCCCGCAACGCCGCCCGGGGACTGGCGGCGTGGTTCCTCATCGGGCTGCTGTGCGGCAGCGCCGTCGCGATGAGGCTGCGCGGCATGCCGGACCTGCAGGTCACCGGCAGCTGGCCGCTGCTGGTGGCCGGTGGCCTGCTGGTGGGCTATGGGACCCGGCTGGGCTCGGGCTGCACCAGCGGCCACGGGGTGTGCGGGCTGGCGCGCCTGTCGCCGCGCTCGATGGCCGCCACCGGGGTGTTCATGGCCTGCGGGGTGGCCACGGTCTGGGTGGTGCGCCACCTGCTCGGGGGTGCGGCATGAAGGGGCTCGCCGCGCTGGCCTGCGGGCTGCTCTTCGGCCTTGGCCTGGTGATCTCGGACATGGCCAATCCAGCCCGCGTGCTGGCGTTCCTGGACGTGGCCGGCGCATGGGATCCGTCGCTGATCCTGGTCATGGGCGCCGCGCTGGTGCCCTCGACGCTGGCCTATCGCCTCTATCTGCGCCGCCAGCGGCCGCTGCTCGAAGCGCAGGGCCAGCTGCCCGTTGGCGGTCGTCCCGACGCGCCCCTGGTCATCGGGGCGGTGCTGTTCGGCATCGGCTGGGGCCTGGTCGGTCTGTGCCCCGGGCCGGCCGTGGCCGCGCTGGTGACCGGGCGCTGGCCGTTCGTGCTGTTCGCCCTGGCCATGCTCGGCGGCATGGGCCTGCACCGTGTTCTGCACGCGCGTCGGTGAGGCGGGCCAACCGCGCGGACTTCAGAACCCGAAGCGCCCGAACCCGCCGTCCACGGCGATGCATTCCCCGGTGATGTAGCTGGCCGCCGGCAGGCACAGGAAGGCAATCGCCGCGGCCACTTCTTCCGGCTCGCCGATGCGCTGCAGCGGCGTGCGCGCCAGGACCTGCTCGTAGTGGTCGGTGTCGGCCAGCGCGGCCGCGGTGCGCGGGGTGAGGATGGCCCAGGGCGCGACCGCATTGACCCGGATGCCGGCCTCGGCCCATTCGGCCGCCAGGCTGCGGGTCATCTGATGCAGCGCGGCCTTGGCCATCCCCTCGACCGTGGCGCCCCGTATCGATGCCAGGCCGCTGACCGCACCGACGTTGACGATGCTGGTCGCCGGGTGCCCGGCCAGCAGCGGCTGCGCGTAGCGACACAGCTCAAAGGCCGAGAACAGGCTGGTCTCGAATACGTCCCGCCACTCGTCCTCGCCCAGTTCCAGGGTCTCGCCGGTCAGCGTCGCGCCCACGGCATTGACCAGGATGTGCAGGCCCTCGCCCTGGTCCTCCACCCAGTCCAGCAGCGCACGCCGCTCCTCGTCGATGCTCACGTCGGCGGCGAAGCCTTCGATCAGGCGCTCTGGGAACTGGTCGGTCAGCTCATCGCGGGCCGCTTCCAGGGTGTCGGCATCGCGCGCGGCCAGCAGCACATCGCAGCCCAGCGACAGCAGCTCGCGCGCCGTGGCCAGGCCGATGCCGGCACTGGCGCCGGTGACCAGGGCCAGCTGTCCATCCAGACGCCAGCGGAGATTGGACATCGAGCAACTCCCGTGAAAAGTCAGCGCACCCACGCCATGCCGATCGAGGCTGGCGCGGTGGGCCTGAAACCATACTGCGCATACAGCCGATGTGCATGACCGTCCGCGATCAGACTGACATACGCACCGGGCGGGACATGGTCCTGCAGGTAAGCGCCGATCGCGCCCATGATCCGCTTGCCCAGGCCGCGTCCCTGGTGCGCGGGCAGCACGGCGATGTCCACGACCTGGTAGAAGCACCCCCCGTCCCCGATCACCCGCCCCATCCCGACGGGCTCGCCCGCGCACAACACCTGCACTGCGAAGCAGGAGTTGGGCAGCCCGGCAGCGGCAGCGGCTTCCGATTTGGGGCTCAGTCCCGCGGCAGCGCGCAGATGACGGTAGACCGCGATGGAAGGCGGCTGCTCGAGCAGGGTGTATCGAGATGACAACGGATCATGCATGCGCGTGCGCTGGCAGCAGCTGGGTCAACGCGCGTTGTACACCACGACCCACAACATGCCGAGCACCGGCGCGAGCACCGCGCCGGCCAATGCGCAGCGCGTGCGCGACAAGCCCCGCAACGGCGTCACCAGCGCGGCCACGACGGCGCACAGGCCCAACCAGAACACCGCCAGCCCAGCACCATGAAAGACCCAGACGACCTGGGCGGGCTGGCTCAGCCGCCACAGGCCAAAGGCCAACCCGGCCATCGACGGCGCAAACAGCAATGCGCCTGCGAATGCGTAGCCCGTGCGCGCAGACCACGGCACTGCGCTGGCCGCTGCCTTCCCTTTCGACATTCCCTGTCCTCCAGCACCTGCCGCGCACCGGCGTAGGATAGCCGTGCATCCAACGTGAGACCTCTGCCATGCCTGCATTGCGCATCGCCATCGCTTTGTCGTGTCTGGGCTGTCTGGCGCTGGCCGCCTGCAGCCCACCCAGCACGCCACAGCCGGAAACGCCGCCGCAGCCGCAGACCGCCGCCGCGCGTGCCCTGCACGATCCACTGGATCGCGCCAAGGCGGTAGAGGGACAGGTGCAACAAGCCAAGGCCGCGCAGGATCGGCAGATCGAGGCCGACACCCAGTAACGGCGGCACGGCATTTTCCGACACGCCGATCGGATCAAAAAAAGCGGGCCAGTGGCCCGCTTTCTTTCATCCTGCCTGCGGTGCGGTTACAGCCCGCAGAAGCAGTACGCCAGCTCGGTCACCGGCTTGGCGCCGGGCTTGCGCGCCATCGCATCCTGCACGAACTGCAGCTGCTGGGCGGTCTGCGGCATGGCCTTGAGCAGCATCGCCTGGGCAAAATCCGAGTGTCCAAACAGCGCCTTGCCCACCGGGTTGCCAGCGGCATTGGCGATGAACTGCTCGAAGGGCGACAGTTCCTTCTCCACATAGCGCACGCGGTAATCGCCGGCCTTGCCCAGCTTGGCGCGCGCGGCGGCATCGGCGATGGCGTCCTTCAGGCCGCCCATCTGGTCGACCAGCCCACGCTCCATCGCCTGCTGGCCGCTCCACACGCGGCCACGGCCGATCTCGTTGACCTGCTCGACGGTCTTGTGCCGGGCGGCGGCCACCCGACCGGTGAAGTCGGCATAGCCCTTGTTGATCACCGCCTGGATCACCTCGCCCACGGCCGGGTCCATCGGCTTGGTCGGGTCGAACGCACCGGCAAAGCGCGTGGTGCCCACGCCATCGGTATGCACGCCGATCTTGTCCAGCGCACGGGCGAAGTTCGGGATCAGGCCAAAGATGCCGATCGAGCCACTGATGGTGGACGGGTCGGCATAGATCCGATCGGCGTTCATGCTGATCCAGTAGCCGCCGGACGCGGCCAGGTCGCCCATGGACACCACCACCGGCTTGCCGGCCTGCTGCAGGGCGACGACCTCGCGCCGGATCTGCTCGGAGGCGAACACCTCGCCACCGGGTGAATCCACGCGCATCACCACGGCCTTGACCTTGTCATCGTCCAGCGCCTGGCGCAGCAGCGCCGAGGTGCTCTCCCCGCCGATGCGACCGGCCGGCTGGTCGCCGCCGCTGATCTCACCGGCGGCCACGACCACGGCCACCTGCGCGCGCTCGTCCAGGGCCAGCGGACGCTTGTCCAGCTGGGCCAGGTAGGCGTCCAGGCCGATGTGGCGGAAGCCCAGATCGTCCTTGTCGTCATCGTCGGCCACGCCGCGCTTGGTCAGCAGTTCGTCGACCTCGCGCTGGGTCTTGAGTCCGTCGACCAGCTTCTGCTGCAGGGCCAGCTTGGCCAGGTCGCCACCGGCGGCGGTGACCTCGGCCGGCAGGTTGTCGATGCCGGCGGCGATGGCCTGCGGGTCCAGTTTGCGGGCCTTGCCCACGTCGGCCAGGTAGCGGCCCCAGATGTCGTTCATCCAGTACAGGTCCGCTTCCTTGGCGTCCTCGGAAGCCGCATCCAGGATGTAGGGCTCGGCGGCGGACTTGTACTCACCCACGCGGAACAGGTGCACGTCCACGCCCAGCTTGTCCTGCAGGCCTTCGCGGAAGTACTGGCGGTAGCGGCCCAGGCCCTCCATCACCACGCTGCCCATCGGATCCAGGTAGACCTCGTTGGCCTGCGCGGCCAGCAGGTACTGGCCCTGGCTGATGTTCTCGCCGAAGGCCACGATCTGCTTGCCCGAGGCGCGCAGGTCGGCCAGCGCGGCAGCCACCTCACGCAGCGAGGCGTAGCCGCTGGCCTGCAGCTTGTCGAAATCGACCAGGACCCGCTCGATCTTCTTGTCGTCCTTGGCCGCCTCGATCGCGCGCAGCAGGTCGCGCAGCTGGAGCTCGTTGCCCTCCTGGCCGAAGGCCTTGGACAGCGCGCGGCTGGCCGGGTCGGAGCTGTACTGTTCCACCAGCGCCGCATCCGGAGCGATGACCAGGGTGGTGCGGTCCAGCAGCGGCCGGGGACCGCCACTGCCCTTGGCCAGGGCGATGATGACCAGCACCGCGATCAGGAACAGCAGGCCGAAGAAGACCAGGTTGAAGATCAGGCGGCGGGTGAAATTCATCACGTCCCACAGACCGATGAAGAATCGGCTGACGGGATCGCGGCGGACGGGCTGGTTCATGGGCGGCAACGCGCTCTCTACGGGAAGCTGGCCGCCAGCTTAGCCGCTGCGGCGCCACACCGGCATGCCCCACACGTCATGCGCGCCGATGGCAATCAGGTCATCCACGCCAGTCGGCGCCGGCTGTGGTGCAGGCGCCAGCCCATCAGCACCGCGGCGGCGGTCAGCCCCACGGTCAGTCCGATCCACATGCCGCGCGGGCCATAGCCCAGGCCCAGTCCCAGGCCAGCACCCAGGGGCATGCCAATGCCCCAGTAGGACACCGCCGCCAGCAGCATCGGCACGCGGGTGTCCTTGAGCCCGCGCAGCGCCCCGGCGGACATCACCTGCAGCCCATCGGGAAACTGGAACACCGCGGCCAGCACCAACAGGCTGCCGGCCAGGCCGGCGACCGCCAGATCGTCGGTATAGATGCCGGCGATCTGCTGGTGGAACAGCGCCAGGGCGATCGCGGCGACCGCCTGGGTGCCCAGCACGATGGTGTAGCCGGCCCGCACCGCGCGCAGCACCCCGGCCCCATCGCGGCGCCCCAGGGCGTGGCCTACGCGCACGGTGGTCGCCTCGGCCAAGCCCATCGGAACCATGAAGCAGATTGCCGAGATATTGATCGCGATCTGGTGCGCGGCCGCCGGCGTCGCCCCCAGCCGTGCGATCAACAGCGCGGTGGTGATGAACAGGCCGCCCTCCATCAGCACCGTCACCCCGATCGGCAAGCCGGTGCGCAGCAGGCCGGCGATCTGCGACCAGCGCGGCGGCTCCAGGTGCGCGAACAGTCCCAACGGCGCGAAGCGCCGCGACCTCGCCAGATAGGTGGCGAACAGCACGGCTTGGATCCACATCGTTACCGCCGAGGCGATGCCCAGCCCGCCTGCGCCCAGTTCCGGGAATCCGCCGACGCCGAACGCCAGCACATAGCCCACCGGCGCCAGCACGAACAGCCCGCCGAAGCCCAGCACCATCGTCGGCAACGTCCAGTGCATGCCTTCGCTGAGGTTGCGCATGCACAGGTACAGCGCCATCGCCGGCAGCCCCCAGCGGATGCCGTGCAGGAAGTCGCGCGCGCCCGGGACGATCTCAGGCGCGATGCCCATCGGCGCCAGCGCATACGGCGCCAGGCTCAGGAAAGCGAACATCGCCAGCCCCAGCCCGGCCGCCAGCCACAACGCCTGGCGGAACAGCGGTCCGATGCGGTCATGCTCGCCGGCGCCATCGTGGTGCGACACCGAGGCGGCCAGCGCCACCAGGGTGCCCATCGGTACCATCAGCGGTAGCCACATCAACGCCGTGCCGGTGGTCACCGCCGCCAGCGTGGCGGTGGCGTGGTGGCCGGCAATGATGTTGTCGACAAAGCCGACCAGGCCGGCCGAGACATGGCCGATGACGAGCGGCAAGGCGAGCCGGCCGGTGGTGCGCACTTCCTGCGCAAGGCCCGGCGTGGGCAAGGATTGGGCGGACATGAGAAAAACCAGACGCATCGGCTGCGATCGCGCGCGGGATGGGCGCTGGCATCGGGCCGGAAAGGACGGCTATCTTACCGCTCGCGGCGGCCCACTGATGCAATGGGGAAAGGCCACGCCTAGCCAACGCGCGTCTCTTGCGGGAATAACGAGGAAGTCCATGTCGATCAGCCACTGCGTGATGACGCAGCGCCGCGTGCGTGCCGGAGCAGCTCTTCGGGTTGCCGTATTTGGCGCTCGGACCACGCTCGCACCCCAGCCAACTGGACCAGGCAACCCGAGCTGTCGCCATTGCATCTGCAGCCCGCTGGAAAGGACCTGGGCATGAACACGCCGGCCGGCGACCATGCCGCTCCTGCCGCCTGTGACAACTGCGCCACGCCGTTGACCGGCGAGTATTGCTCCCACTGCGGCCAGCATGCGCACAACCCGCTGCGCAGCTTCGCCCACGCGATGGAGGACGTGCTCGAGTCGTTCTGGCACCTGGACGGACGCATCGTGCGCACCTTGCGCGACCTCCTGTTCCCGGGCCGGCTGGCGGTGCGCTTCCTGCGCGGGCATCGCGCGCCGTACGTGCCGCCGCTGCGTCTGTTCGTGGTGATGAGCGTGCTGACGTTCTTCGTGGCGCAGTACGCGTTCCACTGGGAAGGCGCGAACGTCTCGATGCCGGCGGTTGCCACGCTCGATCCCGCCGGGGCCAACCTGCCACCCAACCCAGGGGAGTTCGCCGAACAGACCACGGTGGCAGCGGTGGAGGCCGAGCGCGACGCCAAACTCGCCGACCTCGTCCAGGCCAACCGCCAGGTCGCCGGCGTGCCAGGCCTGGCACGGGTGACGCAGTTGGGCATGCGCAAGATCCGCATCGATGCGCAGGCCCGCATCCACCAGTTGGATCCGAACCAGCCGGCCACGCTCGCAGCGTCGACCGATGCTTCGAACGCAGCGCCCGACACGCCTGACGCGGACGACGACCTGCTGGGCCATTTCGATCCGGCCAGGAACCCGGTCCACATCGATGCCCTGCCCGGCTTCGCCAATCGCTGGATCAACAAGAAGCTGGCGCGCGCGCAGATCAACCTGCGCCGCTACAGCGATGATCCCGGCGAAGGCCTGCATGTGTTCATCGCCGCGATTCCCAGCGCGCTGTTCGTGCTGGTGCCGGTGTTCGCACTGTTGCTGAAAGTCTTCTACCTGGGCAGCGGCCGCGGCTACCTGGAGCACCTGGTCGTGGGCCTGTACAGCCACACCTACATGGTGCTGTCGCTGTTGGCCGTCTTCGTCCTGATGCTGCTCGACGGCGCGCTCCCGGCCAGCGCTGGCTGGATGTCGTGGATCCTCGCCACCCTGCGCGTATTGTTGCTGCTGTGGGTGCCGGTCTACCTGTGGCTCACGCAATACCGCGCCTATGGCGAACCCTGGTGGCTGACCACGATCAAGTACGTCGTGATCGGCAACCTGTATTTCGTGCTGGTCGGCGTGGCCACGCTCATGGTCGGCTTCAACAGCATGACGCACTGAGGCCTCAGCGCCTCAACCGCTCCTGCAACCAGCGGTCGCGGTCCTGCGCGGTGGTGGCGATCAGGTCCTGGCGCAGCGCGTCGCGCTCCTGGGGCGGGGTGCGCTGGGCCAGCACGGCCAGGTCCGCACGCTGCGGCGCGGTCATCTGGCGCAGTGCCGCCAACAGCGGCTGGCGTTCGGCCTCGGGCATGAAGGCCAGCAGCGGATGCAGCTTGGCGTAATCGGCGCCCAGGTCCGGTCCCAGCCGCCAGCCCGCCTGATCGGTCTGGTCGAGCGCGTCAAAGCGCGCCTGCATCGCCTGCCGCTGCGCCGGCGGCAGGGTGGACAGGATGGCGGCGGCCTGGCTCAGACGGGCGCGGGTCTGCGCGTCCAGCGCCATCCAGTCGGCGTAGGCGGCTCGCTGACGCGCACGCTCCAGGGGCGGCAATGCATCCCAGGCCACCATCCGGCGGGCGAACGCCGCGCGGCCGGCCTCGTCCAACGCGGCCAGGCGCGCGGCGCGCTGGGCCTGGAGGGCGCTCAGATTCGCCCCCTCGTCGCCAGCCTGCGCGACCAGGGTCATCGTCACCACCGCCAGTGCGCCGGCGATCAGGGCCAGCGCGCTACGGGGTCGCATCGTCGCGCTCCTGGGCGGTGCCGGCCATGGCCTCGGCGGCTTCACGCTGCCGGTCTTGCGGCGCGGCGGCGTACCAGGACAGCATCCCGCTCCGGCGCGCCAGCGCCAGGCCGTCCGGGTCCATCAACAGATCAAAATCCGGGTGCGAGAGCAGCACCTGCGGATCGTCGTAGTGGACACCGGCCTCGTCGTCTCCGGAAAGGGTATCGACCTGGACCTGGGCGGCGTCCTGCAAGCCCTGTTGGCCCCGGTCGCCGGACGGCGCGCCCGCAGTGGCAGGCGCGGCAAGACGACCTCCATGGGTGAACCACCAGCCCGCGGCCGCCAGGGCGCACAGGGCGACCAGTCCTCCCAGCACCCAGCCCCAGGGAAACGGGCGTGCATCGCCGCGCGCGCGCCGGGGACGCGCTGCCGGACGCGGACGCGTGGGCTGCCCGGGTGCGGGTGCGGGTGCCGGGGTCGCAGCCGGGGCCTGCGTCGGCGGGGCCGGGCGGGATGTCTGACCTTGCACCAAGGACTCGCGCAGACGCGACAGGTGCGCCAGCCGCTCTGGCGGAAGCGCCCGCAGGTGCTGCTGGATCGCCTCGGCCAGAGCGCGCCAGGCATCGGCATCGGGTTGGCCTTCCGCATCACGCGGACAGGCCCGGGCCAGCGCCTGACGATAGCCGGCCTGGTCCACGCCGAGCACCGCGCCGGCATCCTCTTCGTCCAGTCCTGCAACCAGGCGCAGCAGCAAGGCCAGGCGGTCGTCATCGGCCAGATCGGCCAGGTGATCCAGGGCGTCGGGCCAGCGCGCCTCCGGGTGCGCCTGGCGCAAAGGGGGTGCGGCGACCAGCAGCGACCAGAAGCCGCGTGGCCAGGCGGCCATCGGCTGCTCGCTGGCGTACTGGCGGAAGGCCCGCAGCGCGGCGGCCAGGGCGATCTCGCCGGTGTCGCGGCGGCCGCACTGGAGCTCGGCCAGGACCACGCCGCGTCGTTCGACCCCGCGCAGGAAGGCTGAGAGCGCGGCGGGGACGTCGTCGGTTGTGTTCAAGGGCAGGATCGGATCGGCAAGGCGGAATACGGGCGTCATGATAGGCGTGCCGACGCGGGTTGGGTTTGTCGACAAACGCCTTGACATTCGCCAAACATTCAAATTTCCCGGGATTCGACGGGGCTTGACTTCAAAGCGGTTGTGCACAGCAATCATTTTTCGTTCACCAAGCCCCGCGCAGGCGAGCACGGCGGCTCCCAAACCCCAGGGTTCCACGCACAACTTGTTGTTCTATATGGAAAAAACCGGCTTGGCGTTTTTTTCACCAATGTGACGGATGCCTAACGACCACGCGAATTTACGCGTGGAGCACCCACGCCATGCACAGGCTTATCCACAGCCGATGTGGATAAGGGGGTTTTCCCAATGGCGACCGGGGGTTGCGCGTGGTTTGTCAGTGAAATGTCAGCTTTCTGACGCAAACGCACATGGCCCGGCTCGGGCGCAAGCGGTGACCTACACTTGCCGCCGATGTCCGCCGCTCTCGTCCTCCGCATCGCGCTGCCCGTCCCCCTGCGGCAGGCCTTCGACTACCTGCCTCCCGACGGCCACGCGGCCGGTCCGGGCGACATCGGTTGCCGCGTGCGCGTCCCCTTCGGCCATCGCGAGCTGGTCGGGATCGTGGTCGCGGTCGCCCCCGCGGATCCCGCGGCAGGTGCCCTGCGCAGCGCCCTGCAGATCCTCGACGCAGACCCGCTGCTGGCCGGCGAACTGCGCCGCTCGCTGCAGTGGCTGGCCAGCTACACCCACGCCCCCCTGGGCGAGGTGCTGGCCACCGCCCTGCCCGGCCCCCTGCGCCACGGCGAGGCCCTGCCGACTCGCGAAGCCTGGCGCTGGCGCCTGACCGAAGCCGGCGTGACGGCCCGCGACCGCCTGCGCGCAGGCAGCAAACCGCGCCTGCTGGCCGAGGCCCTGGGCGGTGACGGCGTGGCCGAATGGCAGCTGGACGACCTGCACCCGGGCTGGCGCATCGCCGCACGCAGCCTGGCCCAGCGCGCGTTCGCCGAGCGCATCGCCGAGGCCCCGCGGGGGCACGCCCAGCCGGCCCAGCCTGGCCCGGCGCTCAACCCCGAGCAGCAGGCCGCGGTGGCGGCCATTCCGGCGCAGGGGTTCGCCCCGATCCTGCTCGAAGGGGTCACCGGCTCGGGCAAGACCGAGGTCTATCTGCAGGCCATCGCCGCCTGCCTGGCCTGCGGCCGCCAGGCCCTGGTCCTGGTGCCGGAAATCGGCCTCACGCCGCAGACCCTGGCCCGCTTTCGCGCACGCCTGGGTGTGGAGGTATATGCACTGCACTCCGGGCTGGCCGATGGCGAGCGCGCCCTGACCTGGGCCGCCTGTCTGCGCGGCGAGGCGCGGGTGGTGGTGGGCACTCGCTCGGCGGTGTTCGTACCGCTGCCCGAGGCCGGGCTGATCGTGATCGACGAGGAACACGACGGCAGCTACAAGCAGCTGGACGGCATCCGCTACCACGCACGCGATTTCGCCCTGGTGCGCGGCAAGGCCTTGGACATCCCCGTGGTGCTGGGCAGTGCCACGCCCTCCCTGGAGACGCTGCACAACGCCCAGGCCGGGCGCTACGCGCACCTGCGCCTGACCACGCGTGCCGGCGATGCCAAGGCCCCCAGCGTGCGCGTGATCGACGTGCGCAAGCGCCCGCTGGCGGCCGGACTCTCCCCCGAGACCCTGGGAGCGATCGCCGCCCAGCTGCAGGCCGGCGGCCAGGTGCTGGTGTTCAAGAACCGCCGCGGCTACGCGCCGGTGCTGCTGTGCCACGACTGCGGCTGGACCGCGCACTGTCATCGCTGCGACGCCCCGATGACCGTGCATGCGGCCGGCCGGCGTCTGCAGTGTCATCACTGCGGCCACCGCCAGGCGGCACCGCCGGCCTGTCCTGACTGCGGCGGGTTGGCGCTGCAGCCGCAGGGCGTGGGTACCGAGCGCCTGGAGGAACTGCTCGCCGACAGCTTCCCCCAGGTGCCGGTGCTACGCATCGACCGCTCCACCACTGCACGCAAGGACGCGCTGGAGCAAGCGTTCGCCACGCTGGGCGACGGGCCAGGCATCCTGGTCGGCACCCAGATCCTGGCCAAGGGCCACGACCTGCCGCTGCTGACCCTGGTGGTGGTGGTGGGCGTGGACGAAGGCCTGTTCTCGGCCGACTTCCGCGCGGGGGAGAAGCTGGCGCAGTTGCTGATCCAGGTCGCTGGCCGCGCCGGTCGCGCCGCGCGCCCCGGGCAGGTCTGGCTGCAGACCCACCATCCGGGCCATCCGCTGCTGGAAACCCTTCTGTCCGGCGGCTACCGCGCGCTGGCCGACGCCGAGCTGCTGGACCGCCAGGCGGCCGGGTTTCCGCCGTTCGCTCACCTGGCGATGTTCCGCGCCGAAGCAAAACAGGTCGAGCACGTGCAGGCGTTCCTGCGCGTGGCCCGCGCCGCGCTGGCCAGCGCCGACGCCAGCGTCGAGCTGCACGGCCCGATGCCGGCGCCCATGCCGCGCCGGGCGGGCTTCCAACGCATGCAATTGCTGCTGTCCACAGCGCAGCGCCCGCGCCTGCATGCGGCGCTGCAGGCGGCCCTGCCGGTGATCGACGCGCTACCCGAGGCGCGGCGCGTGCGCTGGTCGTTGGACGTAGACCCCACGGACTTGTACTGAATCCGCGGCGGACACGCCGATGAGGGGATCTCATCAAAAAGTCGAATTGACGTGACGGCTCGCGCGGGTGAGGCATGACAGAATCCTGGGTATCGCGCGACAGGCTGAGCACACGCCCGGCGCCGCCAATGCTTTTCCAACTGCAGCCCTCCCTCCCATGTCAGCTTCCACACACCATCTGGTCATTGTCGGCGGCGGTTTCGCCGGCCTGTGGGCCGCGCGCGCGCTCGACAACGCACCCGTGCGCATCACCCTGATCGACCGCCACAACCACCACCTGTTCCAGCCGCTGCTATACCAGGTCGCCACCGCCGGCTTGTCCGCGCCGGATATCGCCGCGCCGCTGCGCCACATCCTCAGCGCCCAGCGCAACATCGAGGTCCAACTGGGCGAGGTCACCCATGTCGTTCCCGAGGCGCGCACGGTGGAACTGTCCGATGGCACCGTGATCGGCTACGACACGCTGATCCTGGCCACCGGCGCGGGCCACGCGTATTTCGGCAATGACCAGTGGGCCGAGCACGCGCCCGGCCTGAAGACCCTGGACGATGCCCTGCGCCTGCGCCGCGAGATGCTGGTCGCCTTCGAGCGTGCCGAGGCGGAGACCGACCCGGTCAAGCGCGCGGCCTGGCTGCACTTCGCCATCGTCGGCGGTGGCCCGACCGGCGTTGAGCTGGCCGGCACCCTGGCCGAGATCGCGCGTCACACGCTGAAGGACGAGTTCCGCCACATCGACCCGCGCGATGCGCACGTGCGCCTGATCGAGGCCGGTCCGCGCGTGCTGCCCTCCTTCCCCGAGGACCTCACCGACAAGGCGCACGCGCAGCTGGAAAAGCTGGGCGTGGACGTCTGTACCGGCACGCCGGTCACGCACATCGACGAGCACGGCTACAAGCTCGGTGAGACGTTCTTCGCCGCGCGCACCGTGGTGTGGGCGGCGGGCGTGGCGGCCTCACCGCTGGCACGCTGCCTGGGCGTTCCGCTGGACCGGGCCGGCCGCGTGCTGGTGCAGCCGGACCTGAGCGTGCCGGGCTACCCGGACATCTTCGTCGGTGGCGACCTGGCAGCGATCCAGCAGGCCAACGGCAAGCCGGTGCCCGGCGTGGCGCCAGCCGCCAAGCAGATGGGCAAGCACATCGCCAAGACGCTGCGCCAGCGGCTGGCCGGCAAGCCCGCGACGCCGTTCAAGTACAGCGACTTCGGCAACCTGGCCACCATCGGCCGCATGGCCGCCATCGTGCACCTGGGTAGGTTCAAGCTGTCGGGCCCGCTGGCCTGGTGGTTCTGGCTGGCCGCCCACGTGTACTTCCTGATCGGCTTCCGCAACCGCTTCGTGGTCCTGGTCAACTGGGCCATGGCCTACATCAGTTACCAGCGCGCCGCGCGCATCATCTTCGGCAGCGCGCCGAAGGAAAAGGTGCCCGACGACCATGGCGCCCAGGATCCCGTCGCCGAACAGCGCCGCGCCGCAGGCTGACCCGGCCGGCCGTGTCGGGATCACGCAACCGCGCGCAGGGCAGCGCGTGCGCCTTTGTTCTCTTATGGCGGCCTCGGCCGCTCTCCATCGCCGCACCGCACCGACAAGGCATGGATCGGGCACTCCGGCACGTTCAGGGCCAGGATGCGCGAGACCAACAAAAAACCCCGCCTGAGCGGGGTTCTTGTACGTACTTTCCGGGCTGCCGGAATCAGGCCGCGAACAGCGCCTTCATCTTCTTGAGCGCGTTGGCCTCGATCTGGCGAATGCGCTCGGCGGAGACGCCGTACTCGTCTGCCAGTTCCTGCAGGGTGACCTTGTTGTCATCGTCCAGCCAGCGGCGGGCGACGATGTCGCGCGAACGCTGATCCAGGTTGGCCATGCCCTCGCGCAACAGTTCGAGCTGGCTGCCCTCGCTGTCGGCGCGCTCATAGGCCTGCGACGGATCTTCCTCACCCGCCACCAGGTAGTGGGCAGGCGACGGCGGCGCAGAGCGCTCCTCGTCCTCGTCGGCCGGAGCGTCGAAACCGATATCGCGACCGGACAGGCGCGACTCCATCTCGACCACTTCGCGCTCGGAGACGTTGAGGTCCTTGGCCACGGCGCTGACTTCGGCCGCGTTCATCCAGCCCAGGCGGGTCTTGGACTTGCGCAGGTTGAAGAACAGCTTGCGCTGGGCCTTGGTCGTGGCGACCTTGACGATGCGCCAGTTCTTGAGGATGAACTCGTGCATTTCGGCGCGGATCCAGTGCACCGCGAAGGACACCAGGCGCACGCCCATGTCCGGGTCGAAGCGCTTGACGGCCTTCATCAGGCCGATGTTGCCTTCCTGGATGAGGTCGCCCAGCTGCAGGCCGTAGCCGCTGTAGCCACGGGCCACGTGCACGACGAAGCGCAGATGCGAGTGCACCAGTTCACGGGCGGCATCGAGGTCGTTGTCGTCGCGGAAGCGGTGCGCCAGCTCCTGCTCCTCATCGACCGTGAGTACCGGGATCTGGTGCACGGCGCCGATGTAGGCGTCCAGCGAGCCAAGCGGGCTGGGAATCGGGAGGTTGTTGGCCACCATGGCGGTGGCTGCGGAGGTCTGGTTCATGGCAGCGATATTAGCAATGTGGAGGTTCGACTGCTAAGGCCTGGAATGGTTCCCTTCGTTCTACCAAAAGGACAATCTTCCTGGAATTTGTTGTATTGCATTCACTTTTGGAAATACGACGCAAGACCAATCCAAATTTCATTTCGAATCAATCATTTGGCCGATACGACCGGCTCCAGCGAGCTGCCTGACAATGACATGCGGGTCGTCAGTGCCGCGTTCAAGAGGCGAGCGCCTGGCGTTACATCCGACGAATGGTCGCGCCAGCCTCAACCACCGGTCTGTACGGATCAAGGCATCCGTCCCCGCGCTCCGCACCGGCAATCGCCGCCCTGTCGGACGCAGCGTCCCGCCGGGCACGGGACCGGCTGACGTCACGGCACCGGCGGCCTCGCTATCATGCGCGCCCACCTCTCGCGGCATGGTCGCAAGGCACCTGGAGCAGACATGAGCAAGCAACCTATCGGCGTGGTCGGCATGGCGGTCATGGGCCGCAACCTGGCCCTCAATATCGCCAGCCGAGGGCATAAGGTCTCCATCTACAACCGCAGCCGCGAGAAGACCGAGGAGGTCATGGCCGACAGCCCCGACGCCGGGCTGGTACCCACCTACACCCTGCAGGAATTCGTCGACTCGCTGGAAACCCCGCGCCGCATCCTGCTGATGGTCAAGGCCGGTGCCGGCACCGACGCGGTGATCGAGGAGCTGAAGCCGCTGCTGTCCAAGGGCGACGTGCTGATCGACGGCGGCAACACCTTCTTCCAGGACACCCGCCGCCGCAACCAGGAACTGGCCGACGCCGGCTTCCACTTCATCGGCACCGGCGTGTCCGGCGGCGAGGAAGGCGCGCTCAAGGGGCCATCGATCATGCCGGGCGGTCCCAAGGACGCCTATGAGCTGGTCGCGCCGATCCTGACCGAGATCGCGGCCAAGGCCGAGGACGGCACGCCGTGTGTGACCTACGTCGGTCCCGATGGCGCCGGCCACTACGTCAAGATGGTCCACAACGGCATCGAGTACGGCGACATGCAGCTGATCTCGGAGAGCTATGCGGTGCTCAAGCAGGCGCTGGGCCTGTCCAATGCCGAGCTGGCCGACATCTATACCCAGTGGAACGAAGGCGAGCTGGACAGCTACCTGATCGAGATCACCTCCAAGATCTTCCGCAAGCGCGATGACAGGACCGATGCCGACCTGGTCGACATGGTCCTGGACCGCGCCGCGCAGAAGGGCACCGGCAAGTGGACCAGCCAGAGCGCGCTGGACTTAGGCATTCCCCTGCCGCTGATCACCGAATCGGTGTTCGCCCGCATCGTGTCCTCGCTCAAGGACGAACGTGTGGCGGCGGCCAAGGTCCTGGCCGGACCGGACGCGCCTGCGTTCGACGGCGACAAGGCCGTCTTCATCGAAGCGGTGCGCAAGGCGCTGTACCTGAGCAAGATCGTGTCCTACGCGCAGGGCTTCGCGCAGATGCGCGCGGCCTCGGACGAGTACGACTGGAACCTGCAGTACGGCGAGATCGCCAAGATCTTCCGCGCCGGCTGCATCATCCGCGCGCGCTTCCTGCAGAAGATCACCGAGGCCTATGCCCGCGACGACAAGCTGGCCAACCTGCTGCTGGACCCGTACTTCCAGAAGATCGCCGCCGATTACCAGCGCGCCTTGCGCGAGGTGGTGGGCACCGCAGTGAAGCTGGGTATCGCCGTGCCCTGCTTCGCCTCGGCCATCGCCTACTACGACAGCTACCGCAGCGCGCGCCTGCCGGCCAACCTGCTGCAGGCCCAGCGGGACTTCTTCGGTGCGCACACCTTCGAGCGCACCGATGCCGAAGGCAGCTTCCACGCCGATTGGAACTGATCGCCTGGGCACCGGCCAAAGGTGTGATTCAAATCACATATTTGGCCGGTTCTGGCGCCCAATCACGTCTGGCGTGCGACCAATGTTGTGTTTCGGTCTGACGACATTTGCCTGAACATTGCATTCAGCAAATGTATTCACGCCGGAACCACGATGTCCCTGTTGCTTCGCTTATTGACCTCGCAGACGCGTCGACGCCGCCTGCGCCTGCTGCTGCTGGTCCTGGCCGCGCTGCCAGCGGCCTCGGTCCTGGCATCGCCCACGACGTTGAAGGTCATGACATTCAATGTCCGCACGCCGGTCGACACCGATGACAACCGCTGGGAGAACCGCCGCGATGTGATGGCCACGGTGCTGCGCACGCAGGCACCGGACGTGATCGGCACCCAGGAGTTGGTCAAGCGGCAGGCCGATGACCTGATCGCCCGCCTGCCGCAGTACGCCTGGTTCGGCCAAGGCCGACGCGGCGGAGAAGATGATGAGCACATGGGCGTGTTCTACCGCACCGATCGCCTGCGCGTGCTCCAGTCCGGCGATTTCTGGCTGTCCGATACCCCGCAGGTGCCGGGCAGCATCAGTTGGGGGCATCCGCTTCCGCGCATGGTCACCTGGGCACGCTTCCAGCGGATTGCCGACGGTGCGACGTTCACCCTCTACGACACCCATCTGCCCTATCGCGATGAGGACGAGGCCGCCCGCCTCAAGGGCGCGCGTTTGATCGCCGCGCGCCTGGAGGCGCTGCCAAAGGACGAACCGGTGATCCTGACCGGGGATTTCAACACCACGCCGGACAGCCAGGCCCATGCCGCGCTGATAGCCACGTTGCAGGATGCATGGACGGCTGCCCCGAAGCGAACGGGCCCGGAAGGAACCTTCCACGATTTCACCGGCACGCCAGGGCGTCGGATCGACTGGATCCTGTCACGTGGGCTGGAACTCCGCTCGGTCGAAGCGATCACCTTCCACCAGGGCGCGCGCTATCCTTCGGACCATTTCCCGGTCGTGGCGGTGTTCGACCTGAAGCGCCCGCCTGCTCAGGACCACTAGCGCAACACGACGATCACGATCCGGCGGCCCCGATTTTCCCGGCGCGCGCCTCAAGTTGAGTCGAGACTGGTCGCTATCCCGGTTCAAGACTCCGCTCCTTCGGCGGGCTTAACACGCATAAGGCAATGACGTCCCACGCAGTGAAGCGCCTGGTCAGGCTGTTCCTCGCGCTGCTGCTGCTCCAGGGGCTGGTGGCCTGTGCGCCCGCCTCGCGTCCGGAGGCCTACGTGGTCACCGGACATGCGGCCACAGACCAGGAAACGCCGCCCCAGTGCCGGCACCGGCACCGGCCGGACCGCACCCTGGTGACGCTGCAGCCCCCGCCGGGGGGATGGCCTGGTGTTCCCCAGGCGGTGGTGGTGATGAACGTGTTCCAGGGCGAAGTGGAGATCCGCCACGACACCCGTGAGCGTTGCGGCACCCTGCAGGACGCGCGCACCCTGGACTCACGCTTCATGTCGGGGATGGGCATGGTGCTGGTGCCGGCCAAGGGCGATCTGAGTCCGATCCAGGTCGAGTTCGACCCAAGCCCCCTGCCGCTGTGGCGGCCGCTGGTCCGGCTGGGCCAGCCGGCAACAGTGCAGCGGCAGGACACCTTCCGCTTCTCGATGCGCGTGGCCTCGGTGGCGGTGATGCTGGCCCTGGTCATGTCCTCGATGCTGACCTTCCTGAGCACGCGCGAGCGCGCGTTCCTGTCCTATGCGGTCAGCTCGGCACTGTTTGCGCTGTGGATGGCGCTGCTGTCCGGATTGTGGGCCTACCCGCGCCCCTGGCTGCCGCTCGGCGAGGCGTCCCTGCGCCTGGTGGTGGCCCTGCCCACGGCGCTGATCGGCATGACCGTGCGCATGCTCGTCCATCAGTCGGCGCCGGCGGCACTGGCCCGACCGCTGCGCCACGCGGCCAAGTGGCTGATGTGGCTGCTGTTCGCATTGGCAGCCACCGCACTGTTTTCCCCCGAAGCCTGGATCCCTTCCATGTCCATGCTGGACGAGGCGAGCTTCTACGCGCTTTGCCTGCTGCTGACGCTGCTCGCCTCATTCATCGTCTGGCGCGGGGAACGTGGCGGAATCACCACCGTGGCCTGCGTGGTGCCCTTCGTCCTGCTGGGCGTGTGGGAGTTGTGCGCGCCGCAGGCACTGGCGATCTGGAAGGTGGAGGCCATGATGCTGTGCGGGTGCTGGCTGGCCATCACCTCGAGCATGTCCCTGACCCTACGCATGGGCAGCCTGCGCCGGCAGCGCGACGAGATGCGCGCACTGGCCCAGACCGATGCACTGACCGGGCTGCATAACCGGCGTGCGGCCATGGAGACGCTTGCCGAGGCGGTCAACCAGGCCCAGCGCCAGGACCACGCGCTGACCGTGGGCTTCCTGGACATCGACCACTTCAAGTCGATCAACGACCGCTTCGGCCACGAGACCGGAGACCAGGTGCTGCAGCATTTCGCACGCGCGCTGCGCACGGTGTTTCGCGATCAGGACTACGTGGCGCGCATGGGCGGCGAGGAATTCCTGGTCTTGCTTCCGGGCGTCGAGCCCCGTCACGCGGCCCAACGCATCCAATCCCTGGCCCCGCTGCTCAGCGGCATCGCCGCGGCGCTGGATCGCAGCGATCTGCACGTCACCGTGAGTGCCGGGGTCGCCGCACGGCGGGCCGGCGAGACCGATGCGAGCGCCCTGCTGCAACGCGCCGACGCCGCCATGTACGCGGCCAAGCACGGTGGCCGCGACCGGGTCGAAGTCGCGCCCTAGCGCGGGTGATCAATGCGGAGCGGCCCGCGCCATTGCCGCGCGCGCCCGGGGTGCGGAGCGGAACGACGGGCCCTAGCCCAACCGGATTAGCATGCCCCCCAGCGCCGCCGCGCACACCAGGAACACGACCCAGCCGGCGAGGCGGCGCCAGCCCAGCGAGGGCGCGGGCGGCCTTGCGCGCGGGCGCGCCAGATGACGCGAGACCGGTCTCGCGTCGCGGGGCATGGGCCGCAACACATGCCCATGCAGGGCACGCGTCCGGTCCCGGTCGGAATCGCTGCTGTTGTAGGGGTCCGTCATGGACGTCGGCTCCGGTTCCGTGGATCGAGTGGCGAATCTAGCAGGCCCGCGCCGTGCCGGACATCAGCTGTCCAGCCGGTCGGCCAACGCATCGGTGGCGCGGACCAGCGCGTGGGTGATGGCCGGATCGAAGGCGCTGTGTCCGGCCAGCACCATCTCCAGGCGCGCCTCGGGCCACGCCGCCGCCAGGTCGCAGGCGGCCTTGGCCGGGCACAGCATGTCGTAACGCCCCTGCACGATCACCCCGGGCAGGTGGCGGATACGCCCGATGTCGCGCAGCAGCTGGTCCGGCGCCAGGAAGACATCGTGGCGGAAGTAATGCGCTTCGATCCGTGCGACCGCCAGGGCGGCGGCATCGGGCTCCGGCGCGGGAGGCACCAGCGGATCGTGCAGCAGGGTCGAGGCACCATCTTCCCAGGCGTTCCAGGCGCGCGCGGCGGCGAGGCGAACCTGCGGATCGTCGCTGTCCAGGCGGCGCCAGTACGCCTCGACCAGCGCGTCGCGCTCAGCTGGCGGGATATGCGCCACGTAACGCGCCCAGCCCTCGGGAAAGACCATCCGCGCCCCACCGTCGGCCCCGTTGAACCAGTGCAGTTCCTCGCGTCGCCCCAGAAAGACGCCGCGCACGATCAGCCCGGTCACTTGCGCCGGATGGGCCTGGGCATAGGCCAGGGCCAGCGTCGATCCCCACGAGCCACCGAACACCGCCCAACGCTCGATCCCGAGCAACAGACGGATCGCCTCGATATCGGACACCAGATGCGCGGTGGTGTTGTCCTCCACGTCCGCCGTCGGGGTGGAGCCGCCGCAGCCGCGCTGGTCGAACAGCACGATGCGCCAGCGCGCCGGGTCGAAGAAACAGCGATGCTCGGGGATCAGCCCACCGCCGGGACCGCCATGCAGGAACACCACCGGCAGGCCATCAGGCTGACCGCACTCTTCCACGTGGAGCGTGTGCCGCCCATCCACGGCCAGCCGGTGGGTGGCATAGGGCGTGATCGGAGGATAGAGCTTGCGCATGGCGGCATCGCAACCAACGGGGCGCTCCCTTTTACCACCCGGACGCGCCCCGACAAGAGGCAGCGGCCATGACATGAGCGCCGACCCCAACGCGCATCGCGTAACGGATGACGCGCGGAAACCTTCAGGTCACGCGAACGTGGTGCGAAGGTTTTGTATGCAGACGGGTTCGTGACCCGGGCGGACAGGTTGGCCGATGGCGACTCTGTAAGGTGGACATCGCAGCGCTCCCACAAGGAGAAACGCCATGAACCATCCCACTCCGCCCTGCTTCACGATCTATGGCCGCACGACCGACCGGCTCTATTTTGTCACCTCCGGTGACGACACCATCAGCGTGACCCCCGACGGTCAGGTCGAGGTCGGATACGCAGATCTCCTGTTGATGCGGTGCGCCCCGGTTTCGCATCTGGAAGACAACCCGCTCGCCCTGGCGGCCTGCCGCGCCGCTGTGGCCTTCGCCCGTACGCATGGTCTGGCCATCGACGCGGCGGACGCGTTCTACGAGTGAGATCCGCATGCCCGATATCGCAAGCACCGCGAACCACAGGCCACGCGCACAAGCATCGAGCGCCACCTTGGATCGATCGCATGCAGCGGGCGGTAGACCGCGGTCGCGCGATTCATTTCGTCACGCGGCACGACCGCTTCCTCACCCCGTCCTGCGCCCAACCTGACGCGGCCAAGCGCGCGGCGCGGATCACTTGCCCACGCCTTCCACACGGAACGGCAGATTGGCGTAGGCCGCATGGCCCTTGCCGTCGCCGACCTGGACGAACAGCCGGTAGTGACCGGGTGCTGTGGGCGCCTTGAAGCGCACCGATCCGCCGACGGTCTTGCCGAAGTTCATCGGCACCTGTGCCGGGATCGCCTCGGGGTCGCCGCCCACACTGGTCGCTTCGCTCTCGCGCAGTACGCGCCAGTGATAGTCCAGCGCATCGCCTTCCGGATCCTGCGCCGTCGCCTGCGCCCGGTGCGGACTGCCGGGTGCAAGCGTGATGCTGGCCAGCGCCTCCTGCCCGTCCACGGTCAAGGGCGCGATCGACGGGGCGCGGTTATCGGGCCAGCGACCGGTCCACAGGAACTGCATCGCGTCCACGCCGGGCGTGGACTGCCCATCAGGCAGAAACAAGCCGTACCAGGTCGGGGTGCGCTCCTGCTTGTGCCCCCACAGAAACACATAGGAGCCCAGTCCTTGCACCTGATCGCTGTCGATATAGCGGGTGTAACGCTCGCGCAGCAGGTCGGCCTTGCGCGTGGCGGTGTCCTCGATGGGCGCCTGCCAAGCGGTCAGCGGGCTCTCCCAGTGTCCGGTCGGCCCCCACTCGGTCACCACGTAGGGCCCGGTCCAGCCGCTGCTCACCAGCTTGTCGGGCAGGCTGACGATATCGCCGTAAAGCTGGATGCCGATCAGGTCCAGCTGTGGCGCACGTGACTTGATCGCATCGATCAGCGGCTTGTCGAAGCCCGCCAGGGTGGTCATCACCGGATGGTTGGGATCGATCCGATGGATCATGTCGGCCAGCTGGCCGACGGCGTTCCAGACCCGGGGGTCGGTCGACTCCAGGTTCAACTCGTTGCCCACCACCCACATCAGCACGGCGGGATGGTCCTTGTAGGCCAGGATCTCGGCCTGGATCCGCGCCTGCTGGGCCTGGACGGCCCGGGCATCGCCATAGTCGAAGCCATGGCGCTCGCGCGCGACCTCGATGCCGACCGCGACCATGAGCCCATTGCGCTGGGCGCGGTCGAGCATGGCCCGCATGGCCGCCGGATCGGATTCCACGCGCCAGGTGCGGAACGAATTGCCGCCCCGGGCGGCCAGGGCCTCCTGGTCGCCGCCTCCCGACAGACCCGCCCCCTTGATCCGGAACGTCTGATCGTTAACCAGCAACTGGTAGCTGCTGCCCTGGTGCGCGATCCGCACCCGTGCAGGCCCCTGGCTGGCCGCCGAGACCACTGGCGTCTGACCTTGGGCCAAGGCCGCCACCGCCAGCAGCATCGTCGCCAGCCCCCATCGCTTGAACATGCATCACTCCACGTGTGCGCACGCACCACCGGATCCGGTGGTGCGGTCTGTGTGGGGGGAAGGGGATCATGCCATGTCCGGCATGGGTTCACCTTGCGGGGACACCCAAGCTGGCAGGCTCGCCATTGGTCTCAGATCCCCCGCCATGCATCACCGCCCGGCTCCCAAGTTGCCGGCCGCCCTCGAACGGCGCCGGCTGGATGCGTTGTATCGCTACGACGTGCTGGATACGGCACCGGAAGCGGCGTTCGACGACATCACGCAGATCGCCGCGCTCTTCTGCGGCACCCCGATGGCGTTGATCAGCCTGGTCGAAGCCCATCGGCAGTGGTTCAAGTCCGCTTATGGGCTGAACGAACACGAGACGCCGATCGAAGGTTCCATCTGCGCGCATGCGTTGCTGCAGGACGCGCTGATGGTCGTACCCGATACCCATCGTGACGCGCGGTTCCGTGGCAGTCCGCTGGTGCTGGGCGCCCCCCACCTGCGCTTCTATGCGGGGGCCCAGCTGCGCACGCCCGACGGCCTGCCCCTGGGCACGGTGTGCGTGCTGGATACCAAGCCGGGCACGCTGACCGAGGCACAGGGCCAGATGCTGCGCGGGCTGGCACGTCAGGTCATGACCCAGTTGGAGCTCCGCCGCCTGCTGGCGACCAGTGAACGCACCAGCCAATACCGCGCCGGGCTGCTGGCATCGGCCGGGCATGATTTCCGCACGCCCATGACGACCGTCAACCTCGCGCTGGACATGGCCCACCGCGCTAGCGCGGAGCGGCTACCGCGCATCCTGGACATCGGCCGGGCGGCCCTGGCCAATGTGGAAAGCGGGCTGACGCGCATGCTGTCCAGCGCGAGTGGCCAGAACACCTTCGAGCTCAACGATCTGGCGCCCACCTCCATCGGCGAGGTGCTCGACCGGGTCAGCCAGGCGCATGACTGGACTGCAAGACGCCAGACCGTGCGCCTGACGGTCGTCGGAACCACGCAGATCGCACCCAGTGACGGGCGCCAGCTGGAGACCCTGCTGGGCAACCTGGTCGCCAATGCGATCAAGTACACGCCGGCCGGTGGCCGGGTGCTGGTGGGCTGCCGGCGCCGCGAAGGCGCGCTGGATATCGAGGTGGTGGACAACGGCCCGGGCATCGCCCCGGACAAGATCGCGCACATGTATGGCGCGTTCCGTCAGACCACGCGCAGTCGCGATGGGCTGGGGCTGGGGCTGTGGATCGTCCATCGCATCGCCACCGCCCTGGATATCGGCATCACGGTGCGCTCGCGCCCCGGGCGCGGCACGCGGTTCATCCTGCGCCTGCCCGGCGCCATGCGACCGGACGCCCCGCTGCCCGCCTGAGGGCTAGTCGACCGTCAGCACCACCTTGCCAAGGTGCTGGCCCGCTTCCAGATGCGCGTGCGCGGCGGCCGCCTGGTCCAGCGGGAAGGTCCGGTCCACGTGCGCGCGCACCTTGCCCTGGGCCAGCCAGGGCCACACCACCCGTTCGATCTCGGCGGCGAGCCGGGCCTTTTCATCGGCCGGGCGTGGCCGCAGCGTGGAGCCGGTCAACACGGCCTGCCGGCGCATCAGCTCGAACACCGGGACTTCCAGCGTGCCACCACCGAGCGCGGCGATGTAGACGATGCGGCCGCCGGGGTTGAGGACCGACAAGGTATCGGCGAACACGCTAGCGCCGACCATGTCCAAGGCGACATCGATGCCGCCGGCCTCCCGTGCGGCCTCTGCAAAACCGCCCGCGGAGGTATCCACCGCGATATCGGCGCCCAGCGCGCGCGCCTGGGCGGCCTTGTCGGCCCCACGCGCAGTGGCCAGGACCTGGGCGCCGGCGGCCTTGGCCATCTGGATCGCCATCACGCCGATGCCGGAGGTCGCGCCGTGCACCAGCAATCGTTCGCCGGCCTTGAGCAGGCCGTGTTCGAACACATTGGCGTACACGGTAAACATCGTTTCGGGCAGCGCCGCGGCCTGGACGAAGTCGTAGCCCTCCGGCAGCGGCAGCACCTGGCGCGCGTCGACCGCCACGTATTGCGCATAGCCGCCACCGGCGAGCAGGGCACAGACGCGATCACCGGCCTCCCAGCGGCCTGCGGGCACGACCACCTCGCCGGCGACTTCCAGGCCCAGCGTCTGCGGAGCGCCGGCCGGAGGTGGATAGTGGCCCTGACGCTGCAGCAGATCGGGACGGTTGATGCCGGCGGCGCGGACACGGATGAGGACCTCGCCCTGGCGCGTCTGCGGACGCGCCACCTGGACCGGATGCAGGGCCTGGGCGTCGGTCTGGCCGTCGGCAACGGCGATGGCGGTCATCAGGGTTTCGGACATGGACGGACTTCAGTGTCGGGAAGGGGGCATGCTAGGACCAGCCGGGTGAACCTGACGCATCGCCACCCCATCGCAGACGCGAACGGTGTCACGCCTGTCGTTCTTGACGGGCGCGTGATGCGGGTTCCCGGTTGTGGCCGGCGCGTGCCGCCGCGTATGGTCGTCCATCACTCGCGACCCGGAGGTGGGCGTGTCGCTGCTGCTGCCGTTGTTGTATCTGGCAGGCCACACGCTGGCCCTGGCCTTCTCATCGCATGCGCAGGCGGCCTCGTTCGGCTTTCTCACCGTGGCCCCGCTGATGGCGGGCGCGGCCTGCCTGTGGCGCAGCCGCCGCGACGAGGTGGCCCCGGCCTGGATCGCCCTGGCGGTGGCCCTGCTGCTGTGGGCCGGCGGCATGGCGGTGAACATGGTGCAGACGGTGTGGATGCACAACGCCGATGTCACGGCCGGTGTCAGCATCCTGCTCTACGTGCTCTATGGGGTGCCGTTGATCTTCGCCCTGTCCAGTCCGGCGCGCGAGCGCTGGCAGGTGCGTGCGATCGATCTGGTGCTGGCCCTGGTGCTGGGCGCGCTGTTCTTCGTCCACACGTTTTCCTTCTCCACCACGCGAACCACCAGCGCGGCCGGCCTGGACCAGCTGCTGCTGATGCTCGACATCGAGAATGGCCTCATCGCGGTGTTCTCGCTGATCCGTTACCTGGCCAGCCAGAGCCCGGCACGCCGGCAGTTCTATCGCACCCAGACCCTGTTCGCATGGGTGTATCTGGCCGTGGCCACCTACATCAACCATGGCGAGCCGGCCGACACGGACTTCGGCGGTTTCAGCGACCTGCTCATCGACCTGCCGTTCCTGCTGCTGACCGGTCTGTGCCTGCGTCCGCGCCGGACCGCGCCCCCGACCTGTGTCTCGCCGGCCCTGTCCCTGCTGGTCCAGGCATGCTGCCCCTTGCTGCTGCCGATGAGCCTGCTGGTCATGTCCGCCCTGCTGTCCAGCACGCATCTGTCGCTGGCCATCGCCGGCTTTGCCATCGCCACGCTGGGCTACGGCGTGCGCAGCGTGCTGATCCAGTTGCGCACCCAGGTCGAACGCGATCAGCTCGACGCCCTGGCCCGGGTGGATACGCTCACCGGCCTGGCCAACCGGCGCCAGTTCGACGACGTGCTGCAGCGCGAATGGCAGCGTGCGCGTCGTACCGGCGAGCCGCTTTCCCTGCTGATGATCGACGTGGATCACTTCAAGCGACTCAACGACGCCTTCGGCCACCAGACCGGCGATGTCCGCCTGCGTGCAGTGGCCGGCGCACTGGCCGCCGGCAGCCCCCGGGCGCTGGACCTGGTGGCCCGCTACGGGGGCGAGGAGTTCGCGGTGATCCTGCCCGCCACCGACGCCCCGGCCGCCCTGGCACTGGCCGAACACATGCGTGCGGCCGTGCTGGATCTGCAGCTGCCGGCGGCCGCACCGCAGCCCTGGGTGACCGTGAGCATCGGCGTGGGCACCGCCGCATCGGCCCGCCAGGACAGTCCCGATGCCCTGCTCGCACAGACCGACGCGGCGCTGTACGAGGCCAAGAGCGCCGGGCGCAACTGCGTCATCGCCCGCCCCCTGGCCAGCGACTGAGCGCGTCTCACCGGCCCCCTGTCGCCGCTTGATCTTGCTGGCTGCGCACGTAGGTCATCACGTTGAGGAAGGTGTCCACCCAGTACACGTCGCGATGCGCGGCCAGGTACGCCAGCAGCTCGGCATGTGCCTGGCTGGAGGTGGTCAGGTAATCGCCGCCCACGCCGTGGAAGGTGAAGTTGATCATCGTGCCGCGTCGCGCCGCCTCTTCCACCTGGGCGATCAGCTGTGCGCCACTCAACCCCACCGGCGCCTCGACCGGCACTGCCAGCGGATCCAGCGTGTCCATGTCGGGAATCACCCCCCCCTCCCCGACCTTGATGCCGACGAACTGGTCGCGCACCAGCGGCAGGTAATCGCCATCGCGTGCCTGGTGATCACCGCAGGGCACGGTCAGCGTGCGCCGGGTCTTGCCGTCGATGGCATGAAGCATGGTGTTGGCCAGCACCACCTGATCGGCCATCTGTGCCTTGGTGGTGGTGTCCAGGTTGCGCTGCGGCTCGACCCAGGCGCGGTCCGGCAGCGAGGCCTGGCACTGGTGGAACAGGGTGTGGTTGCCCAGCTCGTGGCCTTCGGCCGCCGCCGCCCGCCATTCCGGCAGGCGCTTGAGGACCGGCTCGCGCGAGAGCTGCAGGTAGAAGCTGCCCTTGAAGCCATACCGGTCCAGCGCGGGGATGGCGTGGTCCAACTGCGAATCCAGCGCATCGTCGTAGGCCAGGCTGACCGCGGCGCGCTTGCCCTCCGGCCAGGCGAACGGCTCAGACGCCGCGCATGCGATCGGCACGGTCGTCAGCAGCGCCCAGGCCAGGCAGACGCCGGCCATCCCAACCCATCGCTTGCGCATCGGTCATCCTCGCGGTCCGGAAGGCCTGCAGCCTAGCGGACCGGCCACACGCTGCCATCAGGCGGCGCAACAACGCCGACTCACTGGGCGGCGCGGCTGCAGGTGAAAAAGCCATTGAGCGTCAGCCGCCCCTGGGCGAGATCCTCGCTCAGCAGCGCGGGATGATCGATATGGCCGCTGTGGAAGACGCTGGCATCGTAGAAGATCAAGCGGTTGAAACGTGCCGGCACGGTGGCCAGTCGCTGGAAATACGCGTTCGATCTGGTCATGTACGCCTGCGCGATGCCGTACTGGCGCTCGAAGGCCTCAGGATCCAGACGACCGGTGTCGGCCATCAGCCGGGCCACCTCGGCCGGCGCACGCGTGGGGGCGAAGAAGCTGGTCCCGCCCAGGCGTGGATCCTCGAACAGGTACAGCACCGAGGCGGCGACCAGTTCGTGGCCCCGCACCCGATCACCGCCCTGTACCAGAAGCCGGTCCTGGTGACAGATCGACTGGCCTGGCTGCAGCTGATCCGGGCGCAGGGTCACCATCGACAACCGGCTGTACATGGCCAGCGTGCGGCGCGCGCCCAGCGCGGCGCGCGCGTGCAGGCGGAAGGCGTCATCCAGCTGCGCGGAGAACGCATCGGGCATGCGCAGCTCGCGTCCGGGATAGGCATTGTGCGCCGGCCAGCTGAAGGCCTCCCGATGCGACAGCGCGTAGGCACGCAGGCCCTCGGGATCGAGCAGGGCATCGTCGAGCACCACGACCGGCGCGCGACCGGGGAGCGCGATCTGTTGAATTTTCGGATGCGGATTGAACATGGCCCGCATCCTCCCACACCTGATCCGGGCCAGGCAGACCAACCGGACCGCGTAACATGTCCGATTGCCGCACACGCGGCGTCCGACACGAGCAACACCATGATCACCAACGATGTCCTGCGCAGCGTGCGCTACATGCTCGACCTGAGCGAACCGCGCCTGATCGAGATCGCACAGCTGGCCGACCCGGCCTTCACTGTGGACCGCGGCGACGTGCAGGCCGCGCTCAAGCGCGAGGACGAAGACGGCTATGCCCCGTGCAGCGATGCGCTGCTGGCCCACGTACTGGATGGCCTGATCGTCCATTGCCGGGGTCGTGATGAGAGCCTGCCGCTGCGCCCGGTCGAAACCCGCGTCACCAACAACATCGTGCTCAAGAAGCTGCGCGTGGCCTTCCAGCTCAAGGACGTGGACATGCACGCGGTGTTCGCCAGCGCCGGCTTTCCGGTCTCCAAGCCGGAGCTGTCGGCGCTGTTCCGCCAGCCGGACCACAAGAACTACCGTCCCTGCGGCGACCAGTTGCTGCGCGCCTTCCTCAAGGGACTGACCACGCGCCTGCGCGGCGCGTGAGCAGGCCTGCCCCGCCTGGTGGCGTCCCCACCGGGCAGGGCCGGCGCGCGCAGCGGCTCTACGGGATCAAGCGCGCGGCACGCAGCTGGGCGAACAGATCGAAGAACGCGTCGTCGCTGGGCTGGTAATCCAGGAAGCCCAGGCGTCGGCTCTTGGCCATGTCGGTCACCACTTCCAGCGGCCGGCCCAGGTCGGCATCGGTATGCCAGGGTGAGACCAGGCGGCTGATGTCGGCCTCGGCCAGGTCGTGGGCGGCGGCCAGCTCGGCCCAGCGCGGCGCGTCATCGGCCATCTGCTGCTCCAGCGGCCTGACCTGCCCGTCGAACGGCGCCGGCTCGAGCTCGAACCATTGCGCGATACGCGACCACATCCAGCTCCAGCGGAACACATCGCCATTGACGATGTTGAAGGCCTGGTCGGCCGCGGCCGGGGTCTGGGTGGCCCACAGCAGCTGGCGGGCCAGCTGGCGCGCATCGGTCATGTCGGTCAGCCCGTTCCACTGCGCGGCCGAGCCGGGGAAGTAGAACGGTCGGCCGCTGGCCTTGCACAGCGAGGCATACACCGCCAGCGTGGTGCCCATGTTCATCGCATTGCCCACGGCCATGCCGATCACAGTGTGCGGCCGGTGTACGCTCCAGTGGAAGCCATCGCGCGCGGCGGCGGCGAAGACCTCGTCTTCCTGCGCGTAGTAGAAGTTCTCCACGTCCAGGCGCGGCTGTTCCTCGCGGAACGGCGTGGCCGGCATGCGGCCCTGCGCATAGGCCTCGAACGGCCCCAGGTAATGCTTGAGCCCGGTCACCAGGGCGACATGGCGCAGGCTGCCTTGCGGCCCCAGCGCGTCGAGCAGGTGCCGCACCATGGCGCTGTTGACGCGGATGTTCTCGGCCTCGTTGGCCTGCCGCGACCAGGTGGTGATGAACACATGGCTGGGCGCCAGGTCCGCCAGCGCCACGCGCGTGGCGGCCGCGTCGGTCAGGTCGGCCGAGATGGGCTGCACGCCGGCCACCAGCGCCTGCGGGCGCCGGGCCAGGCCGTGCACGTCCCAGCCGGCCTCCAGCAAGGTCCGGGTCAGGGTGCTGCCGATGATGCCGGTCGCACCGACCACCAATGCACGTTGGGTCACACGCTGCTCCTTATGCTCTACGTCAGGGCGGGTACCTTAGGCAGGCACGCCCGCGTGTGGAAGAAGGCACCAAATGGTCACCCCCTCATGAAACCCGGCAGTCCCGAAGAACAGTGGCGCGAGGACTGCGCGCCACGCCGCGTGCTGGAACTGTTCAGCACCAAGTGGACCTCGATGGTCCTGCACACGCTGTGGGCACGCCACGATGGCTGCGCGCGCAGCGCGGCCCTGCACCGCAGCCTGCCGGCGATCTCGCAGAAGATGCTGACCCAGACCCTGCGCGAGATGGAGCATGCCGGCATCGTCACCCGCACCGTGCATCCCACCGTGCCGCCGGCGGTGGAGTACGCGCTGACGCCGCTGGGCACGCGTTTGGTCGAGCCGATCGAACTGATCTACGACTGGGCGCGGAGCAACAGCGAAGCCCTGGACGCGCTGCAGCCGCGCCCGACCTCGCGCCGCCGCGGCGGGGCTTGAGCGCAGCGGCGCAGGACTATCCCGGCCCTACACTGCGGGGTTTGCGCCCGAGCTCGGCCATGCCCTCCCTGTTTCGTCCCCGTTTCCTGGCCTTGCTGTGCGCGTGCCTGCTCGCCGGCTGCGCTACCGCACCCACTCCCCGCGCACCGATCCAGGTGAAGGTGTTTGTCGCGGCGATGTTCGAGATCGGCGCCAACACGGGCGACCGGGCTGGCGAATTCCAGCACTGGTACGAGCGCTACTGGCAGGACGCCACCCCCATCACGGTGCGCGGCGCCCTGCATCCGGTGTACTGCAACGCCGACGGGGTCTGCGGCGCGGTGCTGGGCATGGGCAAGGTCAACAGCTCGGCCTCCATGCAGGCCATCCTGCTCGACCCGGCCTTCGACTTCTCGCACAGCTATTACCTGCTCTCCGGCGTGGGCGGGACCCCGCCGCAGCGCGGCACCATCGGCGAGGTCAACTGGGCCAGCTGGCTGGTGGACTATGACCTGGGCCATCGCTGGGCACCGGAGGAGAACACGCCCGGCGCGCCGACCTTCATGCCGCGCAAGGGCTACGAGGCCTATCGCGTGTTCCGTCTCAATCCGGCGCTGGTGGCCTGGGCGATGCAGCTATCGCAAGGCGTGCCGCTGCAGGACTCCGCGGCCGCGCGCGCCTATCGCCTGCGCTATCCAGAGGCGGCCGCGCGTCGCGCGCCCTTCGTCGGCACCGGCACCCATGTGACCGGCGATACCTTCTTCCATGGCCCGGGGCTGTCCAGGCAGGCCCAGGACATCGCCAAGCTGTACGGTGCCGACGACTACGTCATCACCGAGATGGAAGCCACCGCGGTAACCCTGGTCATCCAGCGCACCCACGGCACCGACCGGGTACTGAGCCTGCGTGGAGCGGTCAACTTCGACCAGGGCAATCCGCACGAAACCACGCTGCAGCACCTGGACCCGGCGCCGGGGCAAACCGCGGGCGGCTTCCCCGAGACCGTGCACAACATCGAAACGGTCGGCGCGCGCGTGGTCGACCACATCGTCGACCACTGGCCGCAGTGGCGCGACGGGGTGCCTGCGCGCTGAGCCGAGCGCACGCCCGACAAGCTGTGCCGTCGGCGGGATCACCAGCAGGCTGGCGGACGCACGCTCGGTCAGGCCAGGCGGCGCATGCGGCTCAGCGTGCCGGCGTGAAGCGCAGTGCCCCCAGATCGAACGGCGCCGCATCGGCGCGCAGCACCAGGGTGTTGGTGCCCGGTTGCAGGGCCAGCGCCGCCAGGCCGGCCGAGGTGGCAGCCACCGGATCACCATTGAGCAGCACCGTCGCCTGGGCTGCACCCGCACCTCGCGTTTCCAACGCCAGGTCGTAGCGTCCGCCACGCGCAACCTGGAAGGTGTACCGCACCCATTCGCCCCGCTGCAGCTGCGCCACCCACAGTCGCCCATCCGGATCGCGCGCCACGTCCACGCCATCGTTGCGATAGGCCATGGCCGGGTTCCAGGTCACCCCGCCGGCCTTGGTGGACTCATTGGCGGCCGTCAGATCGTGGTAGGCCACGCCATCGGGCCCCAGGTCGAAGTCCACCGCCGCGATGCGCCCGCCATCGGCACCGATCAGGTGCTGCTTGAACGGCATCGCGCGATCCGAATGCGGGGCGCGCAACAAGGCATCGACCACATCCGGGTGCTGCAGGTTGTGGGCGAACGCCACATCGTGGGTCGCCAACTGCATCAGCGCCGCTTCGGCCTGCTCGGGCGAAGGCTTTGGCCCCTCGCCATGCCAGTAGGCCAACAGCGCGCGATACCCGGGATTGGGCACCACCTGCAGCGGATTGTTGTAGCGGATCTTCTTCAGCGGCCACCAGCTCCAGCCGATGCCCTCGCCTTCGGCCAGCGCCACCGTGCGCGTGTACCAGTCGTTGGAGTTCTCGCCGGTTTCGCCCAGCCACAGCGGCACCTGGTAGCGGTCGCGCAAGGTCAGGATGTCGGCGATGCTCTGGCGCGTGGCCGGATTCCAGTACTTGTGGAAGCTCAGGACCAGGTTGTCGTCCCACAGGCCGTCTTCGAGCATGCCGCGATAGTTGTTGCCCCAGCAATTGCCCTCGATCACGAGCATGTGGTGCGGGTCGACCTGGCGGATGGCCCGGGTGATGCGCACCAGCAGTGCGCGCAGCGGGGCATTGTCCGCTTCCTGGCAACCATGCAGGTCGCCGGCGTCGGCGAAGCCCCAGTTGGGCTCATTGAGCAGGTCGTAGGCGGCCACGGCCGGCTCGTCGCGGTAGCGCTTGGCCAGTTCCACCCACAAGGCGACCAGCTTGTCCTGCGCGGCCGGGTCGTCCCACAGCGAGGGCCGGGAGGGATCGCGATCGGCGATATTGACGTCGTTGCCCTGCCCGCCCGGCGCGGCGTGCATGTCCAGGATCACCCGCATGTCGTTGGCCTTGGCCCAGCCGATCAGCGCATCGGTGCGCGCGAACCCGTCCTTGCGCCAGGTCTGCCGCCCCGGCACCGGCTCGTCCTCCACCGGCAGCGTATACAGCGCGTAATGCATCGGCAGGCGCACGGAATTGAACCCCCAGGCGCCCAGCGCATCGATGTCGGCCTTGGTGGTGTGGTGGTCCAGCCAGGCGGTGTAGAACGCTTTGGTCTTCGCCTCGCCGATCAACTGCTTGATGTTGGCGCGGATCACCCGCTGGGTCCCGAACTGGGGCAGCTCCAGCATGTAGCCTTCCTGCAGCATCCAGCCCCCCAGGCCGAACCCGCGCAGCAGCACGTCACGGCCTTGGCCATCGACGATGCGCGTGCCTTGGGCATGCAGGTAATCGGGCGCGGGCGCTTGCTGGGCGGCGGCGGTACCGCTCAGGGACACCGCCAGTAGCAGGCAGGCGAGGCGGGAAGGCTTCATTCGCATTGGGCTCGGTCAGGTCAAACCCTGCCAGCCTAGCCGCTCGGTGCGCCACCTCGGTCTTGCGATGCAGCATCCCGGCCCGTTGCGGCCGACCCTCAGGCCGGCAGTTCGCCCATCGCCGCGCTCCACGGGCCCAGCACCCAGTCCGCATCCGGCGCCTGGCTGTCGTCCACGCAGCGCGTCGGGTCGACCGTGGCGCCGATGATCGGCACTGCGCCCTCTAGCAGCGCCGGGCGCGGGATCACCACCGGCTGGCCGGTGAGATTGATCATCACCACCAGGCTGCCGGGCGCGCGCTCGGTCGGGCTGTGCGGCAGGGCGCCGCGTTCGAACAACAGCACCCCGTCGGGCGCGTCGTGGAAGCGGATGTCGTCCACGCGCAGGCGTGGCTCGGCCCGGCGCCAGGCCAGCAGGCGCTTGGTGTGGTTGAGCGTGCTGTAGGGATCCTCGCGCTGGCGATCCACCGCGCGTTCGGCATGCGAGCCGCTCAGCGGCAGCCAGGGGATGTTGACGGTGAAGCCGCACTGCACCGCATCAGCGATCCACGGCATCGGCGTGCGACAACCGTCGCGGCCCTTGAACTCGGGCCAGAAGGCGATGCCGTAAGGGTCCTGCAGCCGCTCGAAGGGCACCTCCACCTCCGGCAGGCCCAGTTCCTCACCCTGGTACAGGCACACGCTGCCGCGCAGGCACACCAGCAGGGTCATCAGCAGGCGGCTGAAGTTGTCGTCGACCACGCCCTGCGGCGCCCAGCGCGAGGCCACGCGCATGACGTCGTGGTTGGACAGCGCCCAGCAGCCCCAGCCGCCGGTGCGGGCCAGTTCGCGCTCCAGCGACTCCACCTCGTGGCGGATGCGCGCGGCCGAGCCATCGCCCTGCAGCAGCTGGAAACTGTAGGCCATGTGCAGGCGCTTGCCGGCCGCGGTGTAGTCGGCCATCAGCGGCGGCGCGTTCTCATCGCCGATCTCACCCACGCTGGCCGCGCCGTACTCGTCCAGCAGCCCGCGCAGGCGTTCCAGGAACGGCAGGTTCTCCGGCCGGCTCTTGTCGTGCACATGCCACTGCAGGCTGAAGGGGTTGTCGCGCTTGACCGTGCTGGTGGCCGCGCGCTGGGCCGGCGTGGAGGGCGGGTTGTCGGTCAGCGTGGCGTCGTGGAAGAAGTTGTTGCAGGCGTCGAAGCGGAACCCGTCCACTCCGCGCTCGCACCAGAACCGCACCTCTTCCAGCACCGCGGCCTGCACCTGCGGGCTGTGGAAGTTCAGGTCCGGCTGGCTGGTGAGAAAGCCGTGGAAGTAATACTGCTGGCGCCGCGACTCCCACTGCCAGGCACCGCCGCCGAACATCGCCAGCCAGTTGTTGGGCGGGCCACCGTCCGGGGCAGGATCGGCCCACACGTACCAGTCGGCCTTGGGGTTGTCGCGGCTGCTGCGGCTCTCGGTGAACCAGGGATGCAGGTCGGAGGTGTGCGAGATCACCTGGTCGATCAGCACCCGCAGGTCCAGCGCGTGGGCGCGATCGACCAGGGCGTCGAAGTCCTCCAGCGTGCCGAACAGCGGATCCACCGCGCGATAGTCGGAAATGTCGTAGCCGAAATCGCGCATCGGCGACTGGAAGAACGGCGAAATCCACACCGCGTCGCAGCCCAGCTCGGCGATGTGCTCCAGGTGCGCGGTGATGCCGGGCAGGTCGCCCACGCCATCGCCATTGCTGTCGGAAAAGCTGCGCGGATAGACCTGGTAGACGACGGCGCCGCGCCACCAGGCGTCCAGCACGTCGGGACGGAGTCGGGATCGCAAAGAAGTTCCTTGTCAGTGGGGGCGGCCGGCGCGCGCCGGCCGGGCCGCACACGCTAACCCACTGTGGCGCTTCTGCAGCAGGGCATGACGGTCCCCGATAAAGCACGCGCTCAGGAAGTTGAGCGCCTCGCGCGCCGTGTCTGCCCGCGTCTTGCTGCATGCAGAAAGACGCGCGTGGCGATGACCACACCGGCGTCGCCCAGGGCGCACACGGAAACCGTTTTCCGATCAATCGGTTGTCGGCGCACGAACCTGCTGTGCCGCAACACGTATCGACATGGGTGCCGACGGATTTCATCTGGGTTGAACATGCGCCTGTGACGGACCCCTCCAAACGCGATGTCGGCGCGCGCGGCGTTTGACAGCGCTGTCATGGGTGCCGAGGGTGCGGCCGGCCCCACGGACCACCACCACCCGACAGGAGCTTCCCATGCAGATCCGTTCCCCCCTGGCCCTGACCGTCGCCGCGCTGCTCGGCACCGGTCTGGCGACCCTGGCCCCCGCCACGCACGCCCAGACTTTGGTCTGGCAGGACAACTTCGACGGCCCGAGCATCGACGGCGACAAGTGGCAATACGACGTCGGCACCGGCTGCCAGATCGGCAACTGCGGCTGGGGCAATGCCGAGCTGGAGTACTACACCAGCCGCCCCGAGAACGCCCGCATCGAGAACGGCCACTTGATCATCGAGGCCCGGCGCGAGGACTTCGGCGGCATGCCCTTCACCTCGGCGCGGCTGAAGACCGAGGGCCGCATGCACTTCAAGTACGGCACGCTGGAGGCCCGCATCAAGACGCCCGAGGTCGGCAACGGGCTGTGGCCGGCGTACTGGATGCTGGGCGCCATCGGCGTGTGGCCGGCGCGCGGGGAGATCGACATGCTGGAGGCCGGCTCGGCCCAGGCCATTGCCGACGGCATGGCCAACCGCCGGGTCGGCGCGGCCGTGCACTGGGACTACAACGGCTCCCAGGCCGACTACGGCAGCGACTACAACAGCCCGGTGGACCTGCAGAACGACTTCCACACCTATCGACTGACCTGGGACGCCAACTACATCCGCATGTCCATCGACGGGCAGCAGTACTTCGAGTTTGCGATCTCGGACATCGAAGGCGCCTCGCTGCAAGAGTTCCACCAGCAGCAGTTCCTGCTGCTCAACCTGGCCGTGGGTGGCAACTATCCGGGCATCCATGACGTGGCCGGCATCACCGCGCCGATCCCCGGCCAGATGGAGGTGGACTACATCCGCCTCTACCAGGACACCCCTGGCGCCGAGCTGTACGTCGGCGCCGACCACGCCGCGCCGGCCGGCACCTTCGGGCTGTTCTCAGAGCAGGCCGGACTCGCCGGGCAGCTGGATTACAGCAACGACGCGAACCTGTACCTCTGGAACAACCTGAGCGCCAACGGCAGTGCGCCCTACGCCGGCAGCCAGGTCATGGGCTACCACGCGGCGGCCGGCAACTGGTACGGCCTGGGCATCGCCACCGGCTATCACAACTTCGCCAATTACGCCGGCGGGTCGCTGAAGTTCCAGATGAAGACCACCACCACCTCGACCTTCAAGATCGGCATCAACACCTCCTTCGGCGACAGCTGGGTGGACTTCGTCAACGGCGGCAACAACTACGGCCTGGTCCGCGACGGGCAGTGGCACCAGGTCACCATCCCCTTCAGCGCCTTCTACGACCTGGACCTCAAGTCGGTGCGCCAGCCCTTCATGCTGGTCTCCGATGCACCTGCGAGCGATGTGGATTTCGCCATCGACGAGGTGGTCTACCAGAGCCCGTAACGCGGCTTGCGGGCCTGCCGCCCCGACGCGCTCACGCGCGCCGGGGTGCGGGTGGCAGACCCAGTGCGGATGACTTATGCGACATGCGCGGCGCATGCGCAGCGGCTAATGTCCCCGGAACGGTCGGCGATGCCCGGCCTTTTGCTGACACTGTTCCCGAGGGATTGATCCGATGACACCGCGCCGCCTTGTCCCGCTGCTGGGGCTTACCCTGGGCCTGCTGTGCGCCTGCGGCCTGCAGGCCGCCGAGCCCCCCGCGCCCCACCACTTCATCCGCGTCACGTTGGATGGGGCCAGCGACCAGCCTGTCTCCGGGCGCCTGCTGGTCTTCGCTGCCCAGGCTCAGGCCGCCCGGGCCGAGTCCAAGGACGGCAAGGTCGAGGAGGTGGACACCAACCCGTTCGACCCGACCGCCGTGGCCGTGGCCGGGCGCGAGGTGAGCGGGCTCACGCCCGGCGCCAGCGTGATGGTCGACCTGGACGATGTGGCCTTCCCGTCAGGCTTCTCGACGCTGCCGGCCGGCGACTACGTGTTTCAGGCGGTGCTGGACCCCGATCACAGCTACAACTACCTGGGCCGCGACGGTGGCGACCTGGTCAGCGCGGTGACCGAAGGCCCGTTGGCGGCGGGCGAGGCGCTGCCGAACCTGTCGCTGGTCAAGCGCCTGCCGGTGCACGATGACCCATGGCGGCTGTCCTCCCGTGCTCCGCAAGCGGTGCGCGATGCGCTGCCGCAGGCCAAGGCGCAGACCCACGACGCCTCCATGGTCAGCCCGGCGCTGAGCGCGTTCTGGGGCCGGCCGATCCAGGTGCGCGCGCGGGTGCTGATCCCGCCCGGCTACGACGCCAAGGCGGCCACACGCTACCCCACGGTGTATTTCACCCATGGCTTCACCGGCAACTACGACCGTCTGGCCGGCAACATCGCCACGGTGTGGCAGGCCATGGCCAGCGGGCAGATGCCGAAGATGATCTGGGTGTTCCTGGACGAGTCCACGCCGACCGGCACCCATGAGTTCGCCGACTCGGTGAACAACGGCCCGTGGGGCACGGCGCTGACCGAGGAGGTCATCCCCGCGCTGGAGCGTGAGTACCGCATGGACGCCAAGCCCAGCGGACGGTTTCTCAACGGCCACTCCTCCGGCGGCTGGGCCACGCTGTGGCTGCAGACCCGCTACCCGAAGATCTTCGGCGGCACCTGGTCGACCTCGCCGGACCCCAGCGACTTCCACGACTTCACCGGCGTGGACCTGTACGCGCCCGACGCCAACCTGTACACGCGCGCCGACGGCAGCCCGGTGCCGCTGATCCGCGACCACGGCAAGGTCATCGCCAACATGGAGACCTTCGCCCGGCTCGAACGCGTGCTCGGCCCGTACGGTGGGCAAATGGGTTCGTTCGACTGGGTGTTCTCCCCGCGCGGGCAGGATGGCGCGCCGCTACCGATGTTCGACCGCGACACCGGCAAGGTCGATCCCAAGGTCGTGGCCTATTGGCATGCGCACTACGACATCGCCGCGCGCGTGGCCGCGCACTGGCCGCAGCTCAAGCCTGACCTGGATGGCAAGATCCACCTGATCGTGGGCACGGCCGATACGTTCTACCTGGACGGGGCGGCGCACCGCTTCAAGGCGGTGCTGGACAAGCTGGGCGCGAAGAGCGACTTCCGCTTCCTGCCCGATCGCACACATTTCGATCTGTACAAGCAGGGCGACGACGACAGCGCGCTGCTGAAGAAGATCGCCTGGGAGATGTACGCGGTGGCCCGGCCCGGTCAGGCACGGACCAAGGCGCCAGGCCAGTAGAGCCACCGTCGAGACCTACCGGCGCGCCTGGCGGGCGCGCCGGTGGCGTTGCGCTAGTCGTCGGACTTGCGCGACCTGCGCGACTTGAGCCGCTCGACGAAGTTGTCCTTCAACAGCGACTTGACCTCCTGCCCGCGGCCCTTCAACACGGCCTTGGCGCCGTACAACGCGGTGCCGGCGACCTGGGCGAACTCCACTTTGGGTGGCATCACCAGTTCGGTCGGGCTGGTGTGAACGTCCAGCAGCGCCGGCCCGGGATGGGCCAGCACGTCGCGCACGGCCTGCTCCAGGTCTTCACTGCGGGTCACGGTACGACCGTAGAGCCCGATCACCTCGGCCAGGCGGCCGAAATCGGGGTTCCTCAGGTCGGTGTAGTTGTCCAGCAGACCCTCGACCTTCTGCTCGAGCTCGACGAAGTTCAGCGAACTGTTGTTGTAGACGATCACCTTGATCGGCAGTTGCTCCTGCACGGCGGTCAGCAGATCGCCCAGCAACATGGCCAGGCCGCCATCACCCGACAGCGAGATCACCTGCCGCCCGGGGAAGGCCTTCTGCAGGCCGAGCGCCTGCGGCATGGCGTTGGCCATCGTGCCGTGCAGCAGGCTGGTCAGCGTGCGGCGCCGGCCGTTGCCGCGGATATGGCGCAGCAGCCACACCATCGGTGAGCCGCCATCGGCCGTGAACAAGGCATCGTCGGTGGCGTGGCGATCGATCAGCGCGGTCAGGTGCTGGGGATGGATCAGCTCGCCCTCGCCCGGCTGTTCTTCCTCGGCCAGGGTGTCCAGCGCGGCCTTGCGATGCTCCAGGCATTCGTCCAGGTAGGCGCGGTCGCTGCGTGGGGTCAGCAGCGGCAGCAGCGCCTGCATGGTCGGGGCGATGTCGCCGACCAGGCCCAGGTCCACCGGATGCCGACGCCCCAGGTGCGAGCCATCCCGATCGACCTGCAGCAAGGTGGCCTTGTCCGGGTAGTACTGCGCCCAGGCGAAGTCCGCGCCCAGCAGCAGTAGCGTGTCGCACGACATCAGCGCGTGGTAGCCGCTCTCCACCCCGAAGATGCCGGTCATGCCCATGTTGAAGGGGTTGTCGTGCTCGACGAAATCCTTGCCGCGCGAGGTGTGGGCGATGGGCGCCTTGAGCGTCTCGGCCACCTGCAGCAGCCAGGGGTGGGCGGTCTCGCAGCCGGCGCCGGCATAGATGGCCACCTTGCCACCGGTATTGAGTTTGTCGGCCAGCTCCTGCAGCTCGGCGTCGGATGGGCGCAACACCGGCGCGGTGAAGTGCACGCCGAACGGCACGTCATGCTTGACCTCCATCGTGGAGATGTCCGACGGCAGGATCACCACCGCCACGCCGCGCCGGCTGATTGCCGCCTGGCAGGCCAGCGCGACCACGCGATGAGCCTGCTCAGCGCTGTGCACCTGCTCGCAGAACACGCTGCAGCTTTTATAGACCGCGGCGAAATCCACTTCCTGCGGAAACTCCATGCCCAGTTCTGCGGTGACGATCTGGCTGGCGATCAGCACCACCGGGGCGCGGTTGCGGTTGGCCTCGAACAGGCCGTTGATAAAGTGCAGGCCGCCGGGCCCGCACGAGCCAGCGCAGGCGGTAAGCCGCTTGGCGATGAGCGCCTCGGCGCCGGCGGCGAAGGCACCGGCTTCCTCGTGGCGCACATGCACCCATTGGATGCCACTGTCGGCGATGGCGTCGGTGACGTGGTTGAGGGTGTCGCCGACGATGCCGTAGCAGTGCTGGACGCCGGCCTGTTCAAGGGTGTCCACGACGATGCGGGCGACGGTGGGGTGGGCCATGGGATGCAAACTCCAGCGCGGGCCTCCCATGCTAGGCATCGCGCGATGAGGCGAGCGTCGATGGCATGTTGCGTCTCCGTCAACGACATGGGACGGGGCACGGCCGTGGTGCCCGATAGATCGTCTGCGGCCACGTTCCGTTCGGCCCTGGAGACGGCAGGGATGCATGCGCGGCTGCAAGGCCGGTCGCGTGGTGTCCACGCATGCCCTGGCTGTCACGCGCGCCGCCGTGGCTGCGCAATCCATGTTTCCCGATTGCGCAGCCGCCCGCACAAACAGCCGCCAGGCAATCAACGCAGCGCGCATGCACCGGCCTGCAGCGTGGGCGGCATCGTCATCGACATTCGGCGATCATGCCGGTCCCGCCTTCGGAACCTTCCGTCATGTCCGACAACATCCTGGTCTTCTACGGCTCCTACCGCCGCGATCGCATGGGCATCCGCCTGGCCCAGTACGTGGTGCGCACGCTCAACGCGCGCGGTGCCCAGGCCGAGCTGATCGATGCCAAGGCGGTCGACCTGCCGATGCTGGACCGCATGTACAAGGAATACCCCAAGGGCGAAGCGCCGCCGGCGATGGAAGCGCTGGCCGAGAAGCTGCGCAAGGCCGACGGCTTCGTGTTCGTCACCGGCGAATACAACTGGGGCCAGCAGCCGGGCCTGAAGAACCTCACCGACCATTTCCTGGAGGAATGGTTCTGGCGCCCGGCCGGCATCGTGAGCTACTCGGCCGGGCGCCTGTCCGGTGCGCATGCCGCGGTGGCCTGGCACGGCACGCTGTCGGAGATGGGCATGGTGGTGATCTCCAGCACGGTCACGGTCGGGCCGATCGGCAAGACCCTGGACGCCGAGGGCCAGCCCATCGAGGCCGCAGGCCAGTCGCTGGAACGCAGCTTTGTCCGCTTCGCCGATGACCTGGGCTGGTGGACCGAGGCGGCGCGCGCCCAGCGCCAGCGCCGCCCGCCACCTTACTGACGGCCAAACGGCCATGCACTAAAGAAAAAGCCCGCACATGGTGCGGGCTTTTTTGTCCTCTCCGGCAATCGGTGGGTCAGGCCGGGATGGCGAGCGGTCCGCGTGCCGCCGACGAGGGCGCCCCTGCCTGCGCGCGCTTGACGGCGCCCTTGCCCGGCTTGGTTCCACCGAAGCGGAACACCGCCACCGCCCGGCTCAGCTCGGCCGCCTGGTCTTCCAGGCTGCGCGCTGCGGCGGTGGCTTCTTCCACCAGCGCCGCGTTCTGCTGGGTGCTCTCGTCCAGCTGCATGACCGTGCGGCTGACCTGCTCGATGCCCGAACTTTGTTCGGCGCTGGCCGCGGAGATCTCGGCCATGATGTCGGTCACCCGCTTCACCGAGGTCACCACCTCGGCCATGGTGCTGCCGGCGCGCGCCACCAGCACCGAGCCCTGCTCGACCTCCTGCACCGAATCGGTGATCAGGGTCTTGATCTCCTTGGCCGCATCGGCCGAGCGCTGGGCCAGCGAGCGTACCTCGGAGGCCACGACGGCGAAGCCGCGGCCCTGCTCGCCGGCGCGCGCGGCTTCCACCGCCGCGTTGAGCGCCAGGATGTTGGTCTGGAAGGCGATGCCGTCGATCACGCTGATGATGTCGCCGATGCGGGCCGAAGCCGCGCTGATCGACGCCATGGTCGTCACCACGTCCTCGACCACCTGGCCGCCGGTCTGGGCCACCTCGCCCGCGCCGAGCACCAGCTGGTTGGCCTGGCGTGCACTGTCGGCGTTCTGCTTGACCGTGGAGGTCAGCTCTTCCATGGACGCGGCGGTTTCTTCCAGGTTGGCGGCCTGCTGTTCGGTGCGGACCGACAGGTCACCATTGCCGGTGGCGATCTCGCCGGCGGCGGTGTTGATCTGTTCGACCGAGCGCTGGATGCCCTGAACGATGGTGGTCAGCTGCTCGGCGGTCCGGTTGGCGGCCGCGGCCAACAGGCCGAACGCACCTTCGTAATGGGCCTCCACGCGCTGGGACAGGTCACCATCGGCGATCGCGCCCATGATCCGGCCCACGTCCGACAGCCCCGTATCGGCCTGCTCCATGAGCAGGTTGAGCGCGCCAATCATGTCGGCGAAGGCATGCTGGTAGCGCGCCTGCTCGCCACGTGCCGAGAAGTCGCCACGCGCAGCCGCGTCGGCCAGGCGGGCGATGTCGCCGTTGATCGCCGACAGGTTGCCCTTCACCGCATCCAGCGCCTCGTGCAGGGCGGCACGCTGCCCGGGCAGGCGGCGCATGTCGCGGCGCAGGTCACCGCGGCCGTATTCGCCCATGATCTGCATCGCCTCGATGATCGCGTCCAGATGCTCGAACAGCACCCGGTTCACGCCACTGGCCAGGGTCCCGTAGTCACCCGGGAAGTCCTCGGGCATCCGGTGGGCGATGTCCTCGCCCTGCTGCAGACGTGTCAGGGTCTGCATCTCGCCGTTGAAGCGCTGCAGCACCTGCTGCATCTGGCCCATGCTGGTCATCAGCTGCCCGGCCTCGTCGCGCGACTCGACCTTGATCTGGGTATCGAAGCGGCCGGCCGCGATGGCCTCGGCGGCGCGCGTGGCCGCGCGCAGCGGCGTCCCGATGGCCGCGGCGATCAGCCAGCACAGACCGACCACGATGGCGATCAAGCCGGCGCCGATCAGGGTCAGGGTGCGGGTGAACTTCCAGGCCTCGGCCTGGATGTCCTCGGCATACACGCCCATCGCCACGATCCAGTTCCACTGGGGGAAGGCGGCCGCGTAGCTGATCTTGGGCAACTGTTTCTTGCTGCCCGGCTTGGGCGCGCTGTAGTTGCTGAAGCCATCACCCTGGCTGACGGCCTTCTGGATGTCGCGATAGACGTACTCGCCGGCATCGCTCTTGTAGTCGCTCATGTCGGTCCCGGGCTTGCGCTTGGGATGCATGACGATGCGCATCTGCGGGTCGGCGACGAAGAAATAGTCCACGCCGCCGTTGGTGCGCATGTCCGCGAGCGCCGCCTTGGCCTGCTCCTGGGCCTGGGCGTGTGTCAGCGCGCCACTGGCCTCGCGCTTGGCGTAGTGCTCCAGCACCGACAAGCCCATGTCCACCTGCGTCTTGACGCTGGCCTTGCGGGCCGCCACCAGGTCGAGATACTGCAACCGTGCCGCAGCGACCGACAGGATGACCACACCGACCGTGATCAAAGCACAGAGCAGCACGAACTTGCGTGTCAGCGGCAGGTTGGCGATATGGCGACGTAACGAGACAAGCGGGTTCATGAGGCGCTCCGGATTCCAATCAGCATTGGCATAAGCGATATCGGCGGGTCGCTGACAGCCTTGACCAGTTTTTTCTGAACACGCATCCAGCCCGGCCCCTCAAGCCGACGCCCGTCTGGTCGATATTCGCTGTGACGCGGATGCTTGGGTCGTCCGTTCCCCGACTCCACGCCCAGGTCCTGCGCGATGCCTCAACTGCCCGATCCGCCACCGCCGAAGGGAGGGCTGCGCCGACTCCTGTCCAAGCTGGGCGAGCGCGGTGAGGACACCGCCAAGCCCGGCAAGGCGGTGCTGACGACCACCCATCGACGCGTGTCCGCGAGCACGCCCTCGGCAGTCGAGGTTGCCGCTCCGCCAGTCGATGCGGCGGCCGCCACCGCCGCGCTCATGCGCCTGTTCTCCCATGCCCATCGGCCGGAGGAACTGCTGGATGCCTTCGCCAGCGGCATGGCCAGCCTGCATGGCGAGCTAGGCGACATGGGCCGGCGTCTGCGCGTGGCCTACGATGTCGGCGACTGGCCCGGCTATGGCCGCGCCCTGCGCCAGTTGATCGACAAGTACATCCGCACCATCGACGTGGCCGACCCGCTGGCCGCCGGACGCACCCAGGCCGAATACCTGCGCGACCTGCTGCGCCATGCCCTGGGCAATGCCCTGGCCACGCTGCTCCAGCGCACCCCGGACCTGGTCGAGGAAGCCCAGTCGCTGGGCACTGCGCTGCGCCACTGGCGCCCGGGCCAGGACCTGGGCGCCATGGAGACCCGCCTGCGTGAACTCACCCACCAGATCGGGTTGCGCGCCGACGATGCCAACGAGCAGCAGAACCTGCTGCTGGGCCTGTTCGACCTGTTGCTGGAGAACGTCGGCGAGCTGATCGACGAACGCAGCTGGCTGCAAGGCCAGATCGGCATGGTCCGCCAGCTGATCGCCGGGCCGATGGACGCCCCGGCCATCGAGCAGGCGCGCGGCACGCTGCGCGAGGTCATCTACAAGCAGGGCCTGCTCAAGCAGGGCATCGCCGAGTCCAAGCAGGCCATGCGCGAGATGATGGTGTCCTTCGTCGACCGCCTGGGCGGCATGGCCACCAGCACCGGCGAATACCACGACCGCGTCGCTGGCTATACCCAGGCCATCGGCGACGCCAACAGCATCGCCGAGCTCAACCGCCTGTTGCAGGAGGTGCTGGACGATACCGCCGGCATGCAGGCAGAAGCGGCTTCGGCACGCGATGTGCTGCTCAACGCCCAACAGCAGGTACAAGCCGCCGAAGCGCGCATCCAGGCACTGGAGCAGGAGCTCAAGGACGTGGCCGGGCTGGTGCGCGAGGACCAGCTGACCGGCGCGCTCAATCGGCGCGGCTTCGAGGAACTGTTCGAGCGCGAAGTGGCGCGTACCCAGCGCAGCAGCGCCCCGCTGTGCGTGGCGATGCTGGACCTGGACGATTTCCGCAAGCTCAACGAGACCCACGGCCATGCCGGCGGCGATGCGGCCCTGCGTCACGTCGTGGAGATCGCCCGCGCCACCCTGCGCGCCACCGACGCCATCGCCCGCTTCGGCGGCGAGGAATTCGTGCTGCTGCTGCCGGACGCAACCATCTTCGAGGGCAGCGCCGCGGTCACCCGCCTGCAGCGCGCGCTGGCCCAGCATTCGTTCCTGCACGAGGACATGCGCGTGTTCGTCACCTTCAGCGCCGGCGTGGCTCTGCGCAAACCGGACGAGGCCCAGGACGTGCTGCTCAAGCGTGCCGACCGCGCCATGTACGAGGCCAAGAAGGCCGGCAAGAACCGCGTCCTGAGCGCCGACTGAGCGCCAGACCTGCGCGCAGGTGGCGATGAAAGACTCGGCCGCGTGGCAGCGGACACCGCGCCTTGGGCCACACGATGTCGGGACAGGCGGGCGTCGACACGGCCAGCCGTGCCGACGGTGGCCGGCTGAAGCGGACACTCACCGCCGTTTCATCCGCGCTGGCACTGCTGCGCGTTAAGGTCGGCGCCCCTGTCCCCTCAAGCGAGACCCGAGATGAGCCTGTTCTCCAACATCGTCAACAAGATCTTTGGCCATGCCCAGCCGGCCGCGCCGGCGACGCCGGCTGCCGCGCCCGGCCCGCAGGTGACCATCGTCGATGGTTCCGAGGCCACCGCCGACATCGCCCCGCCGGCACGCAACCCGGCCCCGGCCGCTGCCGCCGCGCCGGTGGATGTGGAAGCCGTGCTCACCGACATGGCCGCGGCCAAGGGCGGCAAGAGCGACTGGAAGCATTCCATCGTCGACCTGCTCAAGCTGCTGGACCTGGATTCCAGCCTGGAGGCGCGCAAGCAGTTGGCCGAGGAACTGGACGTGCGCGCCGGCGCCCATGGCAGCGCCGAGCAGAACATCGCCCTGCATAAGGCGGTCATGCGCAAGTTGGCCGAGAACGGCGGCAAGGTCCCCGCCGAACTGAAGGACTGACGCCCGCCCGCCGCCCGCCGCGATCAGCGTCGGGCGGAACGGGGCGCGTTGCGCTGGCCGCCCGAGGCGGCCAGCGCGATCAGCTCGCGCTGGCCAGCCGGTGGCCGCCGCCGAGCAGCCTGGCTGGCAGCAGCAGCGCGGCCCGCAGCAGCGCGAAGACCGCGCCGAAGGTCACCCCGACCAAGCGGAACGGCAGCGATAGCAGCCACACGAACGGCCAGGCCACCAGGGCCAGGAGCGCCAGCGGCCAGCACAGCACGGCCAGCAGGCACCAGAGCAGCAACGTCGTCAGGGTCCGCATGGGGGGAGATTCCCGGGAGCCGAAGGAAACGCAAGCCTACGCCATCGGCGCCAGGCCCGGCGTAAGACCGTCCGGCTCAGCGCCAGTGGCCGCTGGAGGTCTCCTCACCGTGTCTCACACCCTGGACGAAGGGCTCCAGCGCGGCTGGGGCACAGCATGCGCGCCACAGCCAGCATCACCTGGCGGGCAGTACGGCAGTCGCCGACGACCGCCGCGACCCCGTCGGCGGCGCGCAGGAGGACGTCGAGCAGCCCCCTGGACGTTCCCTGTCCGGTGGCGGGTCAAGGCGCGGGCATGTCGGCCGGTGCGACACGCGGCAACGCCGCGCGGCCCCTTTTCACTCCAGCGTATAGCCCACGCGGAAGCCGCCCCAGTGGCGGCGGCCGACCATCACCGGCACCGACAGGTCGAACATGATCTGCCCGGTGTCGCGGCGATAGACCTGCAGGCGATAGGGGTCGGTATGCGCGCCCACGCTGCGACCGACTCGGTCGGTGAAGATGCGCTTGGTGCGGTTGCCGACCAGATCGACCGCCGGGTCCCCGGTCAGCGGCTGGGTGAAGCGCAGGTTGTGGGTGGGCACATAGCCGTCCGGATTGGCGCAGATGGCGAAAACGATCCACGGCTGGGCGTCGAGCACCGGCTCCTGGAAGGCCGGTAGCACCTGGTCGCACAGCCGGTCGAAGCCGCTGGTGTACTTTTCCGGCGAGGTCCCCGGGATGGGCGTGTAATCACGGCCGAACAGTGCGGCCGGCTCGATCCGGTGCTGGTCCAGCGCCTGCTGCAGGGCCATGCCGATCCTGCGCGCGGCCTCCTCGGCCAGGGCGCGCACCGTGGCATGACGCGGCTCGCGCATCGGATCCTCGGGCAGGCGGAACAGGCCCACGCAGTCGCGCAAGGTCTCGGTGCCAGCCCCCAGCGCCTCGCTGCGGCGGGCGACCTGCTCGGCGTGCTCCAGGTTGGAGCGGCCCAGTGCGACCACCGCATCGACCGAGGATTCGATCGCCCGGATCTCGCCCCCCTGTGCGCCCAGCCGTTCGGCCACGGTGGCCATCGCCCCGCTGGCCCGCCCCATCAATGCGCCGATCCCTTCCAGCACCTCCTCGGTCCGGCGGGCGGACTGGGCACCCTCGCCCACCGCGGCGCTGGTCTCATCGATGATCACCCGCACGTCGCGCGCGCCGCTGGCTGCACGTTCGGCCAGGCGCCGGATCTCTCCGGCCACCACGGCAAAGCCCTTGCCGGCCGGGCCCGCGTGGGCCGCCTCGATGCTGGCATTGATGGACAGGATGTTGGTCTGGAAGGCGACCGAGTCGATGACCTCGATCACCTCGCTGGCACGCGCCGCGCGGCGTTCGACCTCCAGCATGGCCGCGTTGAGCCCACTGGCGGCCTCCCGACCCTGGCGTGCGCGTTCATCGGCACTGGCGGCCACGTCCATGACCTGGCGCAGTTCCTCGCCCACGCCCTGCAGGCGCTCGGTCAGGCGGCGGGTCGCCTCCATGACCTCTTCCAGGGCCTCGCCCTGCGCCTGCGTCTGACGTGCGAGTTCGTCGTTCTCGGCCACCAGGTGCGGGACCTGGCTGGCAATCTGGACCGACAGCGCCACGGCCTGGCGGATCGCCTCGGCCAGGTTGCCGAAGCCCGCGCGCAGCTTGCCGCCGACCTCGCCTTCCACGTCGGTGGGCATCGTCGGCGGGGTCAGCTCGCAGGCCGCCAGCGCCTGCCCGGCCTGCAGCAGCAGCTGGCGATCGCCGGCGGCCTGGGCCAGGCGCTGCACCAGCGGCTGCATCGGGGTGGAGACCGCCATCGGCGTGGCAGTGGTGGTGGTGGACAGTGCGCGCGCATCGCGCAGCAGGGCAGCGGTTTCCACATGCGGCAACGACAGCAGCCAGCCGCCGGCCTGGGCCTCGCGCTGGTAGCGCACCCGGCGCGCGGGGTCATCGCCTGGCGCGACCCACACCCCCTCGGTGCCCAGCACGGCCGGGTCGAGCCCCCACAGCTGCGCGGCCGGCGCGCCGGCCAGTTGCTCGGCGCTGCAGCCCAGCACATCCAGGGCCATGCGGTTGCCGGCGGTGATCAGGCCCTCGGCCGAGAGCCGAAGCAGGGCCACCGGCACCTCCGGCAGGGTATCGAGCGTGGTTCCGGCGGACTGCGCCGGCGGCGGAGACGACGACATGAGCTTCTCCCTACATCCTTGGAGCACTATCGGCCGCGGTGGCCCCGGGTTGAGCCTGGCGCGACAGGCCGGCCCCGGGGGGCGCCGCGGGCTGGCGAACAGGCCGCGCGAAGGCCGTTTTAAACCCTTTGGCCAATCGCTGCATCACACTGGGCATGCTGACCACGGCCGCCACGATTCCCATGGACGTACCCGACATTGCCCAGGAGGACGTGGATGCGCCGCAGGCGCGCGCCGCCGCGCGTGGCGACACCCAGGCCTTCGAGCAGCTCTACCGGCGGCATGCCGGCCGCGTGCACGGGGTGATCGTACGCTTGGTGGGCGGGCATGGCGCGCGCGCCGAGGACCTGACCCAGGAAACCTTCGTGCGGGCCTGGCGGGCGCTGCCGGAGTTCCGGTTCGAGAGCGCGCTGTCGACCTGGCTGCACCGGCTGGCGGTCAACACCGCGCTGATGGAACTGCGCAGCCGCCGCGGCGGACCGCGCTGGGAAGAGGAAGCCGACCACGACGATGCGGTCATGGTCGACCCACGCGCGCAGGGACCTGCGCTGCGCATGGACCTGGAGCGCGCGGTGGCCACCCTGCCGCCGCGTGCACGCGCGGTGCTGGTCCTGCACGATGTGGAAGGCTGGAAACACGAAGAGATTTCCGCCCAGTTGGGCATGGCGGTGGGCAGCTCAAAGGCCCAACTGCATCGCGCCCGCCAGCTGTTGCGGACCCGTTTGGAGGCACACGCATGAACACCGACGACAACGACCTGCGCTTCGCCCTGCGCGGCCTGCGCCAGGACATCGAACCCGGGCGCGACCTGTGGCCGGGCATCGCTGCGCGCCTGGAGGCCGAAGCGGCCGCACCCGCGCCGCGCCGGGCCCACCGCTGGCGCCGGCGCTGGCAACCCCTGGCCCTGGCCGCCTCGGTCGCCCTGGTGGCGCTGGTCGGCGTGCGCATGAAGGCCGTGCTGGATGCCCCGGCGCCCGCCGCGCCATCGCATATGCCGCTGCGCGCCGAAGCCGTGCGCATGACCCGCGACTACCAGGTCGCCCTGGCCCGCATGCAGGGCGTGGACATGCCGCTGGCGCTGGCCCCGACCGTGCAGGAGCTGGACCGCAGCGCCGACCAGATCCTGCACGCCATCGACCGCGACCCACGCTCGCCGCAACTGCTGCAGACCCTGCGCTACACCTACGACCGTCGCCTGGCACTGACCCGCCGCGCGGCCCTGAGCTGAAAGAGACCCGACCCATGCGCCCGATCGCCCTGTCCCTGCTGTTTCTCCTCGCCACCGCCGCACAGGCGTCCACGCCCATCGACCAGACCCGCCCCCTGGATCCGCGCGGCAAGGTCGAGGTGCAGAACGTCAAGGGCCGCATCCAGGTCCGCGCCTGGGACCGGCCGGAAGTGCAGATCCGCGGCTCCCTGGGCGAGGGGGTGGAGAAGCTGGAGATCGACGGCGACCGTGGCAGCCTGGAGATCAAGGTGCGCTATCCGCGCAATGGCGGCTGGGGTGGAAAGTCCAGCGAGCCCAGCGACCTGCTGCTGATGGTGCCGCTGCGCGCCTCGCTGGATCTGCACGCGGTCTCGGCCGATGTGGACGTGTCCGGCGTGGCCCCCGACAGCCTGTCCATCGAGAGTGTCAGCGGCCAGGTCACCGTGGCCGCCGCGCCCGGAACGCTGTCGGTGGAGAGCGTCAGCGGCGATGTCACCGTGACCGCCAACAGCCCGGAGGTCAGCATCAACACGGTGAGCGGCGGGGTCGACCTGCGCGGGCGCCTGGACGGCAAGGTCGAGGCCGAGACCGTCTCCGGCAGCATCCGCGTGGCGGTGAAGGACCAGGCCTTGCGCGACCTGTCGACCAACAGCGTCAGTGGCGACACCCGGGTGTCCACGGCGCTGGCGCGCAACGGCAAGCTGTCGCTGTCCAGCGTCAGCGGTGGCCTGCTGGTGGTGCTGCCGCGCGCGGTCTCCGCGCACGTCACCGCCGAGAGCTTCAGCGGCACGCTGCGCGCGCCCGATGCCACGATCGAACGCCCGCGCCATGGCCCCGGGAGTTCGCTGGACGCCCGCTACGGCAGTGGCGAGGGCGAGGTCACCCTGGAGACCTTCTCTGGCGATGCCGAGCTGCGCCTGGAGTAAGCCACCGCGCATTCCAGGGCCTGCACGGCCGGCCAGGCCCATCGTGGTAAAAGCTGCGTCCCATCCTAGTAACGCGATGCAGCCAGGACACCCGCCATGGCCAACGATCCCCGCCTCGGCCAATACCTGAAAGACCGCCGCGCGCGCCTGGACCCGGCCGCGCTGGGCTTTGCCTCGGCCCGTCGGCGCACGCCCGGCCTGCGCCGCGAAGAGGTCGCCCAGCGCGCCAGCATCAGTCCGACCTGGTACACCTGGCTGGAGCAGGGACGTGGCGGGGCCCCCTCGGCCGAGGTGCTCGAACGCCTGGCCCAAGCCCTGCTGCTGACCGATGTCGAGCGCGAGCATCTGTTCCTGCTCGGCCTCGGCCAGCGCCCCGGCCCGCGCTACCCCTCGCACGAGGCGATCAGCCCGCGCCTGCAGCGGGTGTTGGACGCCCTGGCGCCCAACCCGGCCCTGCTCAAGACCCTGACCTGGGATGTGGCCGCCTGGAACCGTCCGGCCGCCGTCGTGCTCACCGACTACGGCCGCTTGCCGCCCGAGCAGCGCAACATCCTGCGCCTGATGTTCCTGGATGGGCGGGTGCGCAATGCGCAGCGCGACTGGGAAAGCGTGGCGCGCTTTGTGGTGGAGACCTTCCGCGCGGACATCACCCGAGCCGGCGCGACCGAACGCGCGCAGCCGCTGATCGACGAACTGCTGCGCGGCAGCGCGGACTTCGCCCGGCTGTGGGCAACCACCGACGTGCGCCAATTCGGCGGGGGTCGCAAGCAGTTGCACCACCCCGAGCACGGGCCGCTGTCGCTGGAGTTTTCCTCCTTCGTCGTCGAGGGCCGTGCCGATCTGTCCATGCTGGTGTACATGCCCAGCACCGCCGAGGACGCGGCGCGCATCCAGGCCCTGCTGGACGCGGCGCCGGCCTCCACGCGCGCCACCCCCAGCGCGGCCCTGGCGGCCTGAGGCCGCCCTCCGGATCAGACGATCCCGGCCTCGGTGGCCCACTGCCAGGCATCGGTCCCGGCCGGCAGGCGCCTGGGGCAGTCCGGATCGGTGGCCGCGCGCAGGACCGCCTCGGCCACGTCGGTGGCATGGGTGATCGGCCGGTCCGCCGCGCGCAGGCTGTCGAAGGCCTCCTGCACCATCGGCGCGTAGGCGTCGGGGATGGCGCCCTGCATGCGCGGGGCGGCGTTGCGCCCGAACTGGGTGCTGGGCGCGGCTCCGGGCAGCACCAGCGTGGCGCGCACGCCGAACGGTGCGACTTCCACCGCCAGCGATTCGGTGAACGCGTTCACCGCCGCCTTGCTGGCCGTGTAGACCGACAGCAACGGCAGCGGGCGCACGGTGACGGTGGAGGTCACGTTGACCACCACGCCCTGCCCGCGCTCGCGCATCTGCGGGAGCACCGCGCGCGTCATGGCGATGGTCCCCAAGGTGTTGGTCTCGAACACCTCGCGCGCCGCCTCGGCGGAGGTCGCTTCCAGCGGGGTGAGCACGCCGATGCCGGCGTTGTTGACCAGCACATCGACGGGCCCGGCCGCCTGCACGCAGGCGGCGATGCTCTCGGCATCGGTCACATCCAGCGGCAGCACCCGCAGCCGCGGCGAGGCCGGCAACAGGTCGGCCTGCGGCGTGCGCATGGTGGCCACGACCTGCCAGTCATGGGCCAGGAAGTGGCGCGCAGTCTCCAGGCCGAAGCCGGAGGAACAGCCGGTGATCAGGACGGTTTTCATGGTGAAACTCCTCTGCAAGAAAGACGAGCCTCAAGATAGGCGCCCGGATCAGGACGAAATACACTAGAAAGTCCTTGATTCTTCCGCGAGAGTCCGATATGTCCGATCCACTGACCGAGGTCGTCGGCCTGCTCAAGCCTTCGGCAGCCCTGTCCAAACAGGTCGTGGCCGCCGGCGCCTGGCGGGTGCGCCGCACCGAGGTCGGGCAGCCCTTCTACTGCGTGATCCTGGACGGCAGCGCCCTGCTGGAGGCGCAGGGCCAGCCGCCGCTGCTGCTGGAACGCGGCGATTTCGTGCTGCTGCCGGCTGCGCAGCAGTTCACGATGTCCTCGGTGTCCCCGGAGCCGCTGGAGGACAGCGACCCGGCGCACTTCGTCCTGCGCGACGGGCTGCTGCACGTGGGCGACCCGCAGGCGACGCCCAACGCGCGGACCCTGCTGGGCTATTGCGCCTTCGGCTCGCCCGATGCCCGGCTGCTGGTCTCGCTGCTGCCGCAGCAGGTGCATGTGCGCGACCAGCCCCGGCTGGCGACGCTGGTCGCGCTGGTCCGCGAGGAATCGCGCGCCCAACGCCCCGCGCGCGAGGTGATCCTGGCCCGGCTGCTGGAGGTACTGCTGATCGAAGCCCTGCGCGCCAGCGCCGACACCGGCGCCTCGCCGGGCCTGCTGCGCGGGCTGGCCGACCCGCGCCTGGCCCAGGCCCTGCGCGGACTGCACGCCGCCCCCGGGCATCCGTGGAGCGTGACCGAACTGGCCCGGACCGCCGCGCTGTCGCGTTCTGCGTTCTTCGAGCGCTTCCAGCGCGCGGTGGGGGTGGCACCGATGGAGTACCTGTTGTCCTGGCGCATGGCCCTGGCCCGCGACCTGCTGCGCCACCAGGGCCTGGGCGTGGCCGAGGTCGCCCAGCGCGTGGGTTATAGCTCGGCCAGCACCTTCACCGTGGCCTTTACCCGCCACGTCGGCCAGCCCCCGGCCCGCTACGCGCGCGACACGGCCCACGCGGCCTGAGCGATCGGTCGCCCACAAGACAACATCCCCGGCAGCGGGCCGGGGATGCGGAGGGTTCAGGCGGTCCGGGGCGCCATGCGGCAAAGAACCACCCACCCGCTGCCGGGGTTTTGATCGTGGCGGCACTCCCGGCTGATCCGCCTGGCGCGCAGCTTGGGCATCGCACGCGGCAGGGTGATGACAGCGGCCTGAGCAAAGTCCTGATCGCCGCGTTACATCCGTGCGTTCACCCTCGACGATTCCCCCACATGCCTGGAAACCTCCATGGACACCACACGCAAGCACTGGCGCTCCGGCCGCGTGGCCGACACCGCAATCCGGGTCGAGATCTGGAGTGGCGAAGACGGCAAGGCCATGGTCCGCGCGATCCAGGTCGGCGAGTTCCCGCCCACGACCTATGGCGATGGTGAACTGCGGGCCGACTCGGCCGACGACGCCTTTGCCCTGGCCGAGCGGACCGTGCAGGCCGAGCTGGACGCACTGCCCGAAGACCAGGTCGGCGCCGCGCGCGATCCCCATCGCGACGCGTCGCGCGATTGACCGACAGCGGGCGCACCTGGGCACCTTCACAAGTCCCAACGCCGACCGCCGCGAGCGTCCCGCCCTCACGCGCGTGGCACGTGCCATTAACGGCGCACTTCGCACAGTCGTTCCACACCCCGATGGCCCACCCCATCCCTTCCGGGCCCCCGACTGGAGCATGAGCATGAGCGACATCAAGCGCGAACACGACCTGCAGGACCACGAGAGAGCCGTCTCCGAAGAACAGGTCCACCCCAACCCCAATCGCGACCCGATCAGCGGCGCGCGAGGCGCTCATCCGGTCGGGGTGGGCGTCGGTGGCGTGGTGGGCGGTGCGGCGGCCGGTGCCGCGGCTGGCACCGTGCTCGGCCCGATCGGCACGTTGATCGGTGCCGCCGTCGGCGTGGTGATCGGTGGCGCCGCAGGCAAGGGCGTGGCCGAAAAACTCGATCCCACCGTCGAAGCCGATTACTGGCGCGCCGCGCACAAGCATCGTCCGTACTACGACCCGTCCAAGGACTTCGATCGCGACTACGCCACGGTCTATGGGTTCGGACTGCAGGCGCGCGAAGCCGAACCGGAACGTCGTTGGGAAGAGCACGAGGCCGAACTGGCGCGCACCTGGCCCGAGCGCCGGGGCGATTCCACGCTGGAGTGGGAACAGGCGCGCCCGGCTGCGCGCGATGCTTGGGAGCGTGCGGACCGCAGCCTTGATGCCTATACCCGCAGCGACGCGCATTTCCGCGAACGGTTCGAGCAAGCGTCCTATCGTCGCCCGGACGCGGGTTACGACGACTATGCTCCGGCCTATCGTTACGGCACCCGCGCGCGCTACAGCGAGACCTATGGCGGCCGGATGTGGGACGACACGGTCGAGGACGACCTGCGCCGCGAATGGGATCAGGCGCGCGGCCCGTCGCCGCTGGACTGGGAGCATGCACGCAGCGCGGTGCGCGATGCCTACACCACCGATGAGCCGTTCGACGGCGGACGCCGCGGGTAAGCCCTGTGCCGGTCTCGATCGGCCGGCACCCCATCCTTGCGCGCCATGCGGTGCCTCAAGCGTCGCTTGCGGGCCTCACCGAGGTCCGCTCCGCGCGCGCGAGCCTGGTTGGCATGCCGCGTGTCGCGTCGTACCAGCAGACCCGATCTCGTCCCGCGTCCTTGGCCTCGTAAAGCGCGCGATCGGCCTGCGCAATGAGCTGACCCAGCGAAAACGGCTCGGCGGCAGCTTGGATGCCGCTGCCGCCGATGCTGGTGGTCATGACCATGCGCGTCCCGGCATGCAGGACCGGGCGCTCGCTCAACGCCACGCGCAGCAGTTCGGCCAACACCTGCGCGCGCGCCGCCGTCACGCCGGGCAATAACACCAGGAACTCCTCTCCGCCATAGCGCCCCAATAGTGCCTCGCGGGGAAGTTGGCTGTGCAACCGCCGCGCGGCCTGTCGCAGCACCGCATCGCCTGCATCGTGACCATGCCGGTCATTGATGCGCTTGAAATGATCCAGATCCAACAGCAGCAGCGCGAAGGGCTGCGCGGCGCGGCGGCAGCGCGCCAGGGCCTGGGTGCCATCGGCGGTCAATGCGCGCCGGTTGCGCAACCCGGTCAACGCATCGGTCCGCGCCGCATTGCGCAGATCCACCATCTGCCGTTGGATGATCAGCAGCAGAAGGGAGAAGCACTGCGCCAGCGTCAGCGCGAACCCCGCCACCATCGTTGCACTGGTGGCCAGCCCGGTCTGAATCAGATCCTGGCTCGCGGTATCGCGTGGCGAGAGCTCAGATCCTGGCTCGCGGTATCGCGTGGCGAGAGCATCGCCATGCGCGCCACGTAACCAAGCGCATCGGCGAGGAAGAACCCCGCCGCCAGACGCCGGCTCAATCGCAAGTCCGCCCGCCCCCGTGCGAGCAGCAGCCAGACCGACCACAGGTCCCAGACCAGCATGTGCACCGAAAACAAGGTCATGCGCACGTAAAGATTGGGGAACCAGGTGAAGATCGTGATTCCCGCCGTCAGGGCGCCCACCAAGGCCAGCGGCCAGCCCCACGACATCCGCACCCCCACGAAGCGCGCCACGCCAACGAGCAGCATCGCGCTGGACAGGCTGAGCAGGGCATTGCCGACGTGGATGGAGAGCGGATCCGGGATGTGCCCGCGCAAGCCCACCAGCAGGGTGCCCGCGCAGATGCACCACAGCCCGCCGGTCCACAGACGCAGGACCGGTTCACCGCGCAGGATCAGCAGGATCAGGCTGAACCCGATCGCGATGCCGACGCTGGTCAAAAATGCGGCAAATCCTAGGGTGGTGAGATCAAGCGACATCGTCGTTGTGCGGTCGGCGCGTGCGGTGCGGAGAGAATGCTAGCCCAGCGGTCCCGGACAGGCCCGCGGAGAAGCCTCGACCGAGAACGTCAGTGCAGCACGCTGGACACGATCTGGTCGACTTCGTGATCACGCTTGGCGGCGGCCAGCGGATCCATGCGCGTCTGCGCGGTCTTGGCCAGGATGGATTTGATGGCCTCGCTGGCCTCGCCCAGCGGGACTTCCCCGGCCAGGCGCTGGAAGGTATCGCGACTGTTGTAGCCGCTGTTGTCCTTCAGGTAGCGGTCGTACATGGCCACCAGGTCCTCGCAGGCCCGGGCCAGCGCGCGCGGACTGCCTGCGGCCAGCGCGCGTCCCAACTGGTCGAAGCTATGCAGGCAGTCAGCCAACCACAGCAGGTCGTAGCGCGCCCTGGCCTGCTCGCTGCCCTGGTGGCCGCGGGTATAGGCGCTGTAGTTGCGGACCGCCACGGCCACGCGCGCGACGTGTTCCAGCAGCGTCCCGACCTCGGCCGACAGGTCCAGGTGATCGAGCATGAGCATCGGCAGGGTCCGCTCCTCGCTCGGCGCCGACGCTTCCTGCGACTCGGCGGCGGCCTGCAGCTCGGCATAGTCGCGCTGCAGACGATCCAGCTCGCGCCGCAAGGTTTCGGCCTGGCTCTTGAGCTGCAGCAAAGCGGCGCGATAACGCTCGATCCTGGCCTCGCTGCCCGCGTGCGCCTGCAGCGCTTCCTCGGCCGTGCGCCCGCGCAGCACCGCCAGCGCGGTGGCCACCACGGCCCAGAGCGACACGAGCGCAACGATCAGATAGGGCAGCAGGGCGCTCATGCGATTCCTTGGAAAGACACATCCAAGGTCGGCTGGCGCGGCGGTGACTTGAGACGTCATGTGTCGATCTGTGACGCCCTTGACACGCGCAACCCGCGCGCCCAGGCAAGCGCCATAAAGTGACGCATCGCGTCGCCCGGCGCAGGCGCCGCGGCGCCCTGTCCTCCCGGGTCGCTTATCCTGGCAGGCGCGGCGGAGTGCCGCGCGCCAAATCACGTGTTTCCAGGCCAAAAAGGAGCCTGTTTTGGACAAGCCACTGCGCTGGGGCATTCTCGCCACCGGCGGGATCGCCCAGACCTTCACCCGCGACCTGCAGATCGCCGGCCTGCACGTGCAGGCGGTCGGTTCGCGGACACAGGACTCGGCCCAGGCCTTCGCCGCGCGCTTGGGCGTTCCCACCGCGCACGGCAGCTACGCCGCGCTGGTCGCCGATCGGCAGGTGGACCTGGTCTATATCGCCACCCCACACCCACAGCATGCCGACGCCGCGCTGCTGGCGATCGAGGCAGGCAAACACGTGTTGCTGGAAAAGCCCTTCACCCTCAACGCCGGCCAAGCCGCGCAGGTCGTCGCGCGCGCCCGCGCACGCGGGGTGATCGTGATGGAAGCCATGTGGACCCGCTTCCTGCCGCACATGGTGCGCCTGCGCGAGGTGATCGCCGCCGGCACCATCGGCGCGCTGCGCTCAGTGGTCGCCGAGCATCGCCAGCAGATGCCGACCGATCCGGCGCACCGGGCCAACGCGCCGGCCCTGGGTGGCGGGGCGTTGCTGGACCTGGGCGTCTATCCAGTGTCCTTCGCCGTGGATCTGCTGGGCGAGCCAGTGGAGATCACCGCCCGCGCGCGCATGAGCGCCACCGGCGTGGACGCGGAGATCGCCACGATCATGCGTCACGCCCATGGCGCGCTGTCCACGAGCGTCTCGGCCCTGGACGCGGCCGGCGCGAACAGCGCCACCGTGCATGGCACGCGGGGGCGCATCGTGATCGATCCACTCTGGTTCACGCCGACCAGCTTCAGCGTGTACGACGCAAGCGGCGGGTGCGTCGAGCGCTTCGAACAGGCCGTGCCCGGCCACGGCATGCAATACCAGGCCATCGAGCTGGAAGCCCTGGTTCGCGCCGGCCGCGAGTCGCAGCGGATGCCGCCGACGCAGAGCGTACAGATCATGCGGGTGCTCGACCAGATGCGCGCACAGATCGGGCTGGTCTATCCGGGCGAGTGAGCCGCGCCCCGCCACGATCCGTTCGAAGCGTTGGATGGAGCAAGGCTCACGGGCCGTCTGCGGGCCATCGCAGGATATGAATTCAACGCGGCGCCTGCGGCCCGGTCCTGATCCGCATCCGGGCACACGGGGCGGCCCTGCCGATGCAGATCGCCCGCGCCGAGACCCTCCGGCGCGGCGATCGCAGACGAATGTGCGCTACCCCAATGCCTGCGGATTGAGCTGCCACACCGCGTAGTTGAGCGCGGCAGCGAAGCTCACCCAAGCCAGGTAGGGCAGCAGCAGCGCGCCGGCCACCCGACTGGTCCGCCAGAACAGCATGATCGTGACCACGATCAGCATCCACAGCAGCACGATGTCCAGCAGCGCCAGCGCGCCCTGATGCCAGCCGAAGAACAACCAGCTCCACAGCGCGTTGAGCGCCAGTTGCAGCAGGAACACCCACAGCGCACGACGCTGCGCGGCGAAACCGCCGTGCCGCCACACCCGCCAGGCCGCCACACCCATGCAGGCATACAGCACGGTCCACACCGGGCCAAAGACTGACGCAGGCGGCGCCCAAGCGGGCTGCGCCAACTGGCCGTAGAACGCGGCGGCCTGCACCGAGGCCGCCGCGCCGATGGCCGCCGCGATGAAGACCACCACGATCCAGCCGAACAGGCCCGCCGCCTGCACCTTGCCCGTCATCGTGCGCATCACTGTCCGTCCTGCTGTCAAAAGCCGGGGCAGACCCTAGCGCAGGCAGGGCGAACGCCGCGTCAGTCGATGGCGGTGTAGTCCATCGCGGCCAGATCGGTGATCAGGTCCGGCCCAGTCGGCGTCCAGTCCAGGCGTTGTCGGGTGATGGCACTGGAGGCCACCATGGCCGTGCGGGCGAACATCGCCATCCAGCCGAAGTAGTCGGCCACCTCCTGATCGCCGCGCAGCGACACCAGCGGCAGGCCCAGGCCGGCGGACACGGTGCCGGCGATCTGGTAGAGCGGCACGCCCTCCTCGGCCACCGCATGGTGGCGCAGGCCGGGCTGGGCCCGATCCAGCGCCAGGGCGTACAGGCGCGCCACATCGCTCACATGCGCGGCCGACCAGCGGCTGCCGCCCTCGCCCACGTAGGCGACCTGCTCCTTGGCCCGGGCGATCGCGATGTAGGGCGTGATCAGCCCCTGCTTGCGGGTGTCGTGCACCTGCGGCAGGCGCACCACCGAGACGTTGACCCCCTGCTGCAGCAGCGCCTCGCCGGCCAGCTCCGAGGCCGCGCGCGGATGGTGGGAATCGGCATCGAAGACATCCTCCCGGGCGACATCGGTGGGTTGCAGCGCCCCCATGCCCACCCCGGAGGTGATCAGCAGGGGCCGATTCGATCCCTTGAGCGCCTCGCCCATCGCCAGGATCACGCGACGGTCCTTCTCGCAGTTGGCGACGAAGTTGGCGAAGTCATGGTCGAAGGCGGTATGGATCACCGCATCGGCCTGCTCCACCCCGGCGACCAGGGTGTCCGGGGCTTCCAGGGTGCCCAGGAGCGGCTCGGCACCGGCGGCACGCAGGGCCTGGGCGCCGGACTCGGAGCGGGTCAGGCCCAGCACCTGGTGGCCTGCGGCGAGGAGTTCGGGGATGACGTGGGAGCCGATGAAACCGGTCGCACCGGTGAGGAAAACACGCATGGCAGCAGCACCTGTCTGAAGTCAGCGTGCTTTATCCGCCCACCCGGCCTGGGCGAACAGCCGTGGCGTTACAGGGGTATGCGTACTAACAGGCTGCGCGTGGCCGTGCGCTCAGTACAGCAGTTCGGTCCGCAGCCCCTGGGCCTGCAGCGCGTCGTCGGCTTCCAGGTACCAGCGCTCCGGGCCGGCGGCCACCGCTTCCACATACAGGCCCTCGCCGTCCTGCCGCGGGGGGCGATGGATCTTGACGATGGACACCCGGTGCCGGGGATCGCCCAGCGCCAGCAATGCACGTTGCACTGTGCTGGCCAGCTCCGCCGAACTCATCTGCGCGTCGAGCGGGCGGAAGGCGAGGCGGTAGCTGAAGCTGGGACGCGGTGCGGACATGACGGGCAAGAACATGAGCGGGAGGGTCGATCAGGGTACAGGCGTCCTCAGCGGGACTGGCCAGGCCATCGGCCAAATTCCCGTCAAGCCGGTGCCCGGCCCAGCACCCGGCGCACGAATGCCGCCACTTCCTGGGCCAGCTCCTCGTCCTCCGGCGCGCCATTGAAGCCGCCATGCGGCATCGCCTCGAACACATGCAGCTGTGCGTCGACATCCGCCCGGCGCAGCGCGCGGTGCAGGCGCGCGGTGTTGGACAGGAACAGATCGCGCGTCCCACTCTGCAGGAAGGTCGGCGGGAACCCGTCGAAGCGGCCGAACAACGGCGACAGCCGCGGGTCGGCCAGGTCCGCCCCACCCGCATAGAGCAGGTTCTGCGTCATCAGCGAGCCGGGCAGCACCACATCCACCGTGCGGTTGACCTGGAAGCTGTCACCCGACTCGGTCAGGTCCACCTCGGGCGAAAGCAGCACCAGGCCGGCCGGCAGCGGCAGGCCCTCGTCGCGAGCGCGCTGGAGCATCGCCACGCCCAAGTTGCCGCCCGCCGAGCGTCCGCTGATGACCACGCGCGCGGCGTCGTGTCGCGCCAGGACCGCGCGGTAGACCGCCAGGCAGTCATCCAGCGCGGCTGGATAGGGATGCGCCGGCGGCACCCGGTAATCCACGCCGTAGCAGGCCAGCCCGTGCAGGTCGGCCTGGACACAGGCGCCGATCCTGCATGCCTGGCCGCCACCGAACACCAACGCCCCGCCGTGCAACTCGATCAGTGCCGCATCCGGGTCCTGCGGCTCGATGGGCGTGGCCAGGTGCACGGTCGCCGTGCCCATCTGCAGGGTCCGCGCCTGGGCACGCACGCGCCCGGCGGCCGCGGCCAGCGCATGGGCATAGTGCTGCTCCACCGCCGCCTGCATGCGGATCCATCCCTCGGAGTCGTCCGCTGCCGGCACGGCGATCCTGGCGTTGTGCGGCACCCCGTCGGCCGCGACCTTGTCACGCAGGTACTCGCGTGCATGCGCGCTGATCGAGGTCGGCACGGGGATCGTGCGCGCTTCGATACGGACGCCGTGACCGTCATCCATGGAGACACCCTTTAGGGAAAGCAGTCGACCGACAAGGATAACCACCGCACCCGATCTAAAGTTTTAGCTCCACGCGCCGCTATTCTTGACGCATCATCTTGGCGCCGCACGATTCGGCGCCCCAGCTCGTCCCCCGAGAGAACGCTCCGCGCCCCGACATGCGTACCGACCTCCAACGCGAACTGCAGCACTGCCGAGGGCTGCCCAGTCCTCCAGGCGTGGCACTGCAGTTGCTGCGGCTGGCGCAGGACCCGGACGCGATGATGGCAACGGCTTCGAACCTGATCGGCAAGGACCCTGCGCTGAGCGCGCGCATGCTGCGCGTGGCCAACTCACCGCTCTACGCCGCCCGCCAGCGTGTGGAAAATCTCACTCAGGCCTTGTCGCTGCTGGGACTCAATGCCACCCTGACCTTGGCCCTGGGCTTCACCCTGTCGCGGCAGATGTCCCAGCCGGAGAGCAACTGCCCGCGCGAGCGCGTCTGGAAGCGCTGCGTGGTCGCCGCGCTGGCCGCCCGCCTGCTCGGCGAGCGTGTCGGCTTGCGCCAGCTGGAAGAACTGATGCTGGCCGGCCTGCTGCAGGACATCGGGGTGCTGGCGCTGTGCCAGCTGTTCCCCGGCGAATACCAGGCCCTGCTCGAACAGGCGCTGGACAATACCAACCTGCTGCTGAGCGAACGCGAGACCTACGGCGCGGACCACGCCGAGATCGGCGCCCTGCTGGCCCGACACTGGAACCTGCCCGAGCTGCTGACCGACGCCATCGGACAAAGCGAAGCGCTGGCGCAGGTACAGCTACCGCCCTTCCAGGCCTGCGTGCGGGTGTCCGGCCTGATCGCCGACATCTGGATGGGCCAGGACACCGAACAGGCGCACCTGGAAGCCCAGGCCTCCTGCATGACCCATCTGTCGCTGGGCCCGGACACGTTCAACGGCGTCGTGGAGGATGTGCGCACGATGCTGGCCGATGTCTGCGAGGTCTTCGAGGTGCATATCTCCAGCCCCTCGCAGTTGCGGGCCATCCTGGACGATGCCCGGGAGCTGGCCCAGCTGCGCGCGATGCGCGACCTGCAGGAGGCTGCGCGCGCGCGGGAAGCCGCAGAGGAATTCGAAGGCCGCGCCCGTCGCCTCACCGAGGAGGCCCGCCGCGATCCGCTCACCGGCATTTTCAACCGCGCCCAGCTCGAACACGTGCTCGGCAAGGAATTCGAGGCCGCCCAGCGCCACGGTTGGCCGCTGTCGGTCGCCTTCATCGACCTGGACGACTTCAAGCAGGTCAATGACCGCTGGGGCCACCTGGTCGGCGACGAGGTGCTGCGCAATTTCGCCCAGGCCCTGCAGGTCTACCTGCGCGGCAGCGACATCGTGGCTCGCTACGGCGGCGAGGAATTCATGATCGTGCTGCCCGGCATCGACGCGGCCACCTCGGCCAACGTGGTGCGGCGCATCCTGGCCGAGGTCGGCCGCCTGCCGATGACCATCATCGACCAGCAGCCGCTGCACGTGACCTTCTCGGCAGGCGTCGCCACCCAGGACGGCGCCCATGCCTTCCCCAGCATCGAAGCCCTGCTGACCAGCGCCGACAAGGCGCTCTATACCGCCAAGCGCGACGGCCGCAACCGCGTGGTCAGCGACTGAGGGCATCCCGCTGGCGCCCGTGGCGCGCCAACGGCGCAACGCCTGCGGCCTCGCGTCGCGTCGCGTCCTACTGGGCCGGCGCCAGCCTGATCTCGTATAGCGCGGGCCACTGCTTGCCGGTGACGAAGATGCGGTCGCGCGCGGCGTCGTAGGCGATGCCGTTGGCCACGTCGTTGATCGGGTCCTCCAGCGTGTCGCGCGGCGGCACCAGCGGCGCCAGCTCGACCCAGCCCAGCACCTTGCCCGTGGCCGGATCGATGCGGGCGATGCGCGTGGTCAGCCACACGTTCGCCCAGAGCTCGCCCTTGATCCACTCCAACTCGTTGAGGTTGTGCAGGGGCTCGCCATCGGCGGTGACCTCGATGGTGCCGGTCTGCTGCAGGGTCTGCGGGTCCAGCCGCCGGATCTGCGCGGTGCCATCGCTCATGTACAGACTGTGCCCATCGCTGGTCAGCGCCCAGCCCTCACCGCGATAGGCGAAGCGCGTCTGCGGCTGGAAGGTCTTGAGGTCGTAGACGAAGCCCTGCCCGCTGCGCCAGGTGAGCTGGATCAGCCGGTCTCCGGCGGCCACGATGCCCTCGCCGTAATACGGCGGGGCCAGTTCGGCGCGCTGCAGGACCTGCCCGCTGTCCAGCGCGACCTTGCGGATGCCCGACGCCCCGATCTGCCCGGTACTCTCGTAGAGCGCACCCTCCAGATAGAACAATCCCTCGGTGTAGGCAGAGGTGTCGTGTGGATAGGTCTTGACCACGGTGACGCCTTGCACGGGCAGCGCTGCCTGCGCCGCACCGGCGGACAACACGACGCAGGCCAGCAAGGCCAAGCGGGACCATAAGCGGACATGGAAGTTCATGCCGCGATCATCCCATGATCGCCGCGCGCCGGCGCACCCACGTGCGTGTGCCACGGCGCAGAACTCCGCCCCGCTTCAGGCCGCCATCATCATCCACACGATCCACAGCCCCACGCAGGTGAACACCAGCACCGGCCCGAGCAGGATGAGCAGCCACAGTGGGATGCGCCGCACGGCCATCGCCAGTGCCGCAGCGGCCACGCTGCCGACCAGCACTGCGCACCAGAAGCTGGCATTGCCGTAGGCCAGGACTTCGTTGGGGAACAGCAGGCTGAAGAGGATGAACAATGCCGCCGGCACCACCAGCAGGCCAGACAGGAAGGCCACCAGCGGACGGACGATGGACTGACGTGCCGCCTCGCGGCGAGCGGGCGCAGCAGGCGGCGTGTAGGGATCGCGCATCAAGGTGTCCTGTCGGTCGGCCCGGGTGCCGCGTGGACGCGTTCGCGTCGATCTTACGGATTCGGCGAGACCTTCGCGCACACCGACAGTAGCGAGGGCCAGGCGCGCTCGCCTGGCTTTGGGATGCGCCACCCTGGGGTCAGTGGGCGCTTAAGCGCGGGGGGCACACGGCGACACCGCGCCCGCCACACCACGCGCGCCTAGGCGCCCTCTTCCGACAGCAGGCCCAGGCTGAAGCCGGAGACCGCATTGATCTTGCCGCGCCACAGCACGCCGCGGTTGCCCGGCAGCGGCTGCCCGCCCGGCGAAAAGCAGCGCGAGTCGATCAAGTGGATGAACTGCGGCGGCGGCGGATCCTTCCCTTCCTCGGAAGTGTAGATCTCCGCATAGCTGGCAAAGGAGCGACGGATTTCCTCCTTGCCCTCCGCGTCGCCCGGGAAGGCGGCCGCGAACTCCTCGGCGAAGGTCTCGAAATAGCGCTTGCCGCCCACCAGCAGGCCCGACACGATCGCGCCTTCGACAAACAGCGTGATCCCGAACTGCACGTCGGTACTGTTGACCGTGGTGACCAGACTCTGCAGGTACCAGTCGACGCTCTGTCCCTCGACGGTCACCACCATCTCGTCACTGCTCAACGCCTTGCCCTGGTCATCGCTCATCGCACGCTCCTGCAGTTGTGGGTCGGGGGGATGATAGGCGTTCCCAGTGACAGCGGGGCGTGCCGGTCAACCCGGCCCTGCTCCCATGCCTGTGGAAGCAGGCACACCGTCCCGGTGATCGAGTGCGTCACGGCGATGGATTTCGCCGTGACATCGCCGCGCCTGCGGCCCTGCGTCACTCTCCATGCAAACGGCGCGCCGCCTCCACGTACTTGGCGGTTTTGGGGTTACTGGTGTTCCAGCGCGGGGCGACCGGATGGTCGGCGATGGTCCAGACGGCCAGGGCCACCGCGCGATCCACCGCGGCCATGTTGGCGTAGTCGATCTTGTCCCAGGTGTCGGCCGCGCCGTGGTAGTCCGCGAAGTCATAGGCCACGCTGATGGTATGCGCCGGCACGCCCAGGTCGGCCAGGGCCTGGTTGTCGCTAAAGGCGAAATAGCGGTCGCTGTTGACCGGATGCTTGGTCATGCGGATGCCGGTCTGTTCACCCGCCTTGCGCAGCACGTCGGCCACCTCGGAATAGTCGGCGCCGGTGATCGCCGCGGCGCGCACCTGCAGGCCTTCGCTGTCGTCGGTACGACCGACCTGCTCAAGATTGATGTCGGCCACGGTGTCGGCCACCGGCACCAGCGGATGCGCGCCGTAGTAGCGCGAGCCCACCAGCCCGTGCTCCTCACCGAACACGGTCATGAACACGATGCTGCGCTTGGGCCGCACTTTCTGGGCGGCGAACGCGCGTGCCAGCGCGATCACCGAGACCGTGCCGCTGCCGTCGTCATTGGCGCCGTTGAAGATCGGATCATCGCCCTTGTCCTTGCGAATCCCCAGGTGGTCGTAGTGCGCCGTGACCAGCACGTAGGTCTTGCTCAGCGTCGGGTCCGAGCCGCGCAACACGCCGACGACATTGCGCACCGGCAACGGTGCCGGCGCGTCGGCAAACTTGGCGCGCTCCTTCTCCGGCGCGATCTCGCGCCAGTCGGCGGTCTGGAAATAGCCGTCATCGCCCAGCGGTTCCAGCCCGGCGCCACGGAACTGGGCGGCGATGTATTCGGCCGCGATATCCAGTCCGCGCGAGGGGGTACCACGGCCCTCCAGCGCATCGGACGCCAGGAACGACAGGTCCCCGCGCATCGCGTCGGCGGAAATGGCGTCGAGCAGGCTGGCCTGCTGCGGGGGCAGCTGCGGCTCCTTGGCCTGGGCGTAGCCGATGGCAAGCGCCGCAGACAGCAGCGCAACGGGCAAGGACTTCCACATACGCATCATGCTCCCCTCTTGTGTGATTTCAGATGCCGCCCCCGTCGGGCCCGGCAGGTTGGTTTCCGGCGCATTTTCAGGCATCTGACGCAGCCCCCGCATCCATCCACATCGCACCCCACACGTGGCCATCCGGGTCGCAGAAGTCGCGGCCGTACATGGTGCCGTGCTCTTCGACCGGGTTGATATCGGTTGTCCCGCCGTGCCGGCCCGCCGCTTCGGCCATCTCATCCACTTGCTGGCGCGACGCGCACGAGAGGTTCAAGGCGACCTCGCTGGAGGTGTTCGGCGGGATGGGCCGGGTGGTGAACGTGCGCCAGCGCGCGTGGGTGAGCAGCATGACGCTGATGTGCTCGCTCCATCCCATCATCGCCGCGCTGGGGAAGGTCATCTCCGGATTGGGCACGAAGCCGAGCGCCAAGTAGAACGCCCTGGACCGATCCAGATCCGTCACGGGCAGGCTGATGGTGATGGTCCTGGGCACGCGGTCGCTCCTGTTGGATGGGCTGCGCCTGATGGCGAATCCCAAAGTTTGCGCCAAGACCGAGCGCGCGCGGACGACGCATGGCCTCAGAAATTAGTGATGTAGTGAACCAGCACGCTATACCAGCTAACGAGCAGCGCCGCAATAGGCAAAAGCGCATTGGCGAAGCGGATCGGCGGTCGCGCACATTGCCCATCGGGGGCGCGATCACGCATGCCTCGACACGGGAGCAGGAAACATGAAGCACACCCACACGCTCAGCCTGGCCACGGCGCTGCTGCTGGCACACGGCTCCGGCTTGGCGGGGATCCCGACACGGGCCGCCACCCACGACGCCGACAGTTCACGACAGGTCGATGCCCTGTTCGCCAGATGGAACAGGCGCGACACCCCCGGTGCCGCGGTGGAAGTGCGCAGGGACGGCCAGGTGGTGTATCGCAAGACGTTCGGCATGGCCGACATCGAGCAGGGCCGCCCGATCATCCCAACCACGCCCCTCTACGTCGCCTCGGTGTCCAAGCAATTCACCGCCTTCGCGATCCTGCTGCTCGCCCAGGACGGCAAGTTGTCGCTAGACGACGACGTGCGTCGCTACCTCCCGGAGTTGCCGGATTTCGGCAAGCCCATCCGCATCCGGCATCTGCTTCACCACACCAGCGGGCTGCGCGACGAACTCAACCTGCTGTCCATGGCCGGCTGGCGCATGGAGGATGTGATCACCGAGCAGGACGTGATGCGCCTGGTCCGTCGCCAGCGTGCGCTGAACTTCGCGCCCGGCACCGACTTCGAATACAGCAATACCGGCTACATGCTGCTCGGCATGATCGTCCAACGGGTGTCGGGCGAATCGCTGGCCGCCTTCACCAAACAGCGCATCTTCGATCCGCTTGGCATGCATCACACCGGCTTCCAGTCGCAGCACAACGCTCTGGTGCCCGGTCGCGCGCAGTCCTACCAGCCGGCCCTGGGCGGCGGTTACGAAGCGGTTCGGCTGTCCGACTCCACCGTCGGCTCCACCGGCTTGCTCACCACCGCCGACGACCTGGCGCGCTGGGAAGACAATTTCGACGATGGCCACATCGGCGGAAAAGCGCTGATCGCGCGGATGCAGACACCCGGCAAGCTCGACGACGGCACCGCGCTCGATTACGGCGACGGACTGTTCATCGACCGCTATCGCGGTCTGGCCAGCATCGACCACGATGGCGCCGAGGCGGGCTTCCGCAGCGACGTGCTGCGTTTCCCCGAACAGCACCTGGCGATCATCGTCCTTGCCAACGGCGCGGACGTGCAGGCCAGCCGCCTGGGGCAGCGCATCGCCGACATCTATCTCGCCGGCCAGCTCGACCCGTTGCCCGCGCCGGTTCCCGACGACTCGGCCAGCACCGAAGTCCCGCTCGATCCGTCGCGACTGGATGCCCTGGTGGGCACCTACGCTCTGGCCAACGGCTCGGCCATCACCTTCGCCAAGGAACAAGGCCACCTGGTGGGCTGGACGGCGGGCGACGACAAGATGCCGTTCTATCCATCCGGCGAGCGGGAGTTCTTCGTCAAGCTTCGCAACGCCCGTTTCAGCTTCGACCCGCCGAATGCGGATGGCATCGTCCCAAGTGGCACCTGGCACCGCGGGACGCGCGCCATCCGCGCCACACGCATCACCCGCCCGCAGCCCGGCGAGCGCGAGGTGCAAGCATTGGAGGGCACCTACCACAGCGATGAGCTGCGGATGCTTTACACCGTCACCTTCAAGGACGGCGAGTTGGTTCTCGGCTCGCCACGCGGCGACATCGCGCTCGCTCCCTTCGACAAGGACAGCTACATCGGTCCCTGGCCGTTCGGCCTGGTGCGCTTCGCGTGCGCCGCGCAGGCCGATTGCACAGGCTTCACCGCGACCGAGGACCGCGCGCGCGACGTGCAGTTCACCAAGGTCACCATCACGCCCACCGACGCCAGCGTCGCAGCAGCTGGACAGTGACCGCGCTGACGCTCAACAGGGAGATGGTCTTCTACAGATCTGATGCTGATCGCGGACACCTCCAGGCAGGCCGAATTGCAATCGGCGTAATCGTCCTCCACCTCACCCCGATGAGTCGGCCCACCGGGCCCTGGTCGTCCCAGTGCATGGCATGCGCGGCAGAAGGCGTTCCAACCGGCGTGGCGATCGCTGCCGGCGATGAAGCGGCGTGGATGTCCTGCGCTTCGCGCGCACTTGCGCCGAGGCTGGCAAGCGCCAGTGCGACAACCACACCGGCAACGTGACGACGTGCATGAGTCCCTCCTGTCAATGATCGCGGCCTCGTGCCGTATTGCCAGCCGCGACCCGCAAGCCCTCCCGCCATGGTCTGCATCCCTGATGGCCGCAGTACAGAGTACGACGCCGTGCATCGGCATCGGCATCAGCCGCGCGTGCGCGATCTGCAGGGGAATTTCGGGGATGCAGACAATCCTCTGACGGGCGGCAACCCAGCCAACCGTCCGCCCCGTCATCGCCCCAGGTGAGGCTGCCGGCAGCAGCTGTCGTGGACGGCACGTCCGCATCTCGGTCGACGATGTTCTTTCCCGGATACGTGGCCATCGCCTCCCACGATCCACGGCTCGAGCGTTGACGGCGACCCGTTAAACGATAACAATTCTCATTCATAGGGCGTGCGGTCCGTCCGTCGACCCGCCTTGATCGGCCTCCAGGGCAAGCCTCGGAGCCCTCGGTTGCCCCCCCACCCGATAACCCGCCATCACCATGCCGACCATCAACACCGGGATTTCGATCTCGAAAAAGCCCGTGCCTTCCGGCCAGATGCAAGGCATCGCCTGGCGGATGACCAGCGCCTTCGATCTCCCATGAGGACGCCACAGCCCGCGCCTGCGGCACGCCGGTCCGGCCGTGCCTGGCCTGGCATCCTTTCGCGCAGCCTGGCGGCGATGCTAGGTGGCTATGCATTCGCTGCCAGCACCGGGGCATTGCTTGCCGTGGCGCTGCCCATCGCGCGCAGTCAGGCCGTGCTGACGGGCATGCTGGTGGCGATCGTCGCAGGCGCGTGCGCTGCGTTGTGGGCGTTTGCCTCCCGCAATGCGTGGAAGGCCTGGGCCGGCCTGGCCATCCCCGCAGCACTGATGGCGCTGGCGACCTCACTTCTGCGGGGCGGGTCATGAAGCAGAGCTTTCGCCAGTCCATGGCCTGGCTGCATACCTGGACCGGCTTGCTGGTCAGTTGGTTACTGCTGCTGATCTTCATGGGGGGCACGGCCAGCTACTACCGCGAGGAACTCAATCGCTGGATGCGCCCGGAATTGCCGCGCACGGTGGTCGCGCCGGACGTGGCGGCGACCAACGCGCTGCGCTACCTGCAGCGCGAGGCCCCCGACGCGACGTACTGGAACGTCACCCTTCCCGATGCGCGCAATCCGGCACTGGACATGTACTGGATGAACCCGGCCAGGGAAGGCGCCTCCAACGATCGCGCCTCGCGTCGCGCGCGCTTCGGTCAGGCGACGATCGACGCGTCCACCGGCGAGCACTCGCAGGTGCGCGAAACCCGCGGTGGCGACTTCTTCTATCGCCTGCACTTCGACCTGTATGCGATCCCGGTGCTGTGGGCGCGCTACATCGTCGGCTTCTGTGCGATGTTCATGCTGGTCGCCATCATCACCGGCGTCATCACCCACAAGAAGATCTTCAAGGACTTCTTCACGTTTCGGCCGCGCAAGGGGCAACGCTCCTGGCTGGACTTCCACAACGTCAGCGCGGTCATGGCCCTGCCCTACCACCTGGTCATCACCTACACCGGCATCGTCACACTGATGGTGATGTACCTGCCGCTTGGCATCAAAGCCGCCTATCCGGAAGGCCCGCAGGCCTTCTACGATGAATCCTTCAGCGATCTGCCACCGGCCGGCGACGCCGCAGGCAGTCCAGGCACGCCCAAGCCGATCGCCGAACTACTGGCCAGTGCGCGCCTGGCCTGGGAGGGCAAGGCGGTGGAAAGCTTCCGCATCGACCATCCCGGCGACGCCGCTGAGACGGTCAGCGTGTACCAGCGCGACGGGCGCCGGCTGTCCTACGAAACGCCGGGCGTGCGCCTGAACGCTGCGACCGGCCAGATCATCGCGCACAGCGGTCGCGCAGGCGCGGCGTCGGAGACACGCGGCGTGCTGTATGGCCTGCACATCGCGCGCTTTGCCGACCCGGTCCTGCGCCTGCTGCTGTTCGCCTCCGGCCTGCTCGGCTGCCTGATGGTGGCCAGCGGCGCGGTCCTGTGGGGAATCAAGGAACGCGCCAAGCACCTCAAGTCCGGCAGGATCGGCGTTGGGCTACGCCTGGTCGATGCGTTGAACATCGGCGCGGTCGGCGGCCTGCCGCTCGCCTTCGCCAGCTATTTCTGGGCCAACCGGCTGGTGCCGCTGCATATCGAGGCCCGGCCGGACATGGAGGCCCGTGTGTTCTTCCTCGCCTGGGCCTTCGCCATCGTGGCGGGCTTCATACGACCGCGCCGCCAGACCTGGGCCTGGCTGCTGTACATGGCCGCCGGGCTGTTCACGCTGATCCCGCTGCTCAATGCCTTGACCACGCATGTGCACCTGGGTGTCACCCTGCCCCAGGGCGACTGGGCCTTGGCCGGGGTCGACTTGGTCACGTGTGGCATCGGTCTGGTGCTGGGGTACTGCGGCTGGCGAATGCAGCGCTGGCAACCGCCGGTGTCCGCGGCGGAAAAGCGGCGTCGCCAGGCACCACCCCGGTCCCAGTTCGAGAGCGGCGCCGCATGAATCTGCTGATCCTCGCCCTGTGTTTCAGCGGCTTCGTCGCGCTGTGCATGTCGATGGAGCGGTATCAGGCGGTCCTGCCCTCCGCACGCAACGATGGGCCAGGGCTGCGCGGCCTGCGCTGGCTGGGATGGGCACTGATCGCCGCAGCCCTCGCCTGCGCGGTTAGCGCAGGCGGCTGGGGCGTGGGCGTGGTGCGATGGTTGGCGGCGATGACCATCGCCGGAAGCGCGATCACCTTCGGCCTGCTGCCGTACCGCCCGCACTGGATCAAGCCAGGCGCAATCGTCCTGCCGCTGCTGGCCACGATTTTGCTTTGGGTGCACTGATCGCCCGGACTGCGCCTCACGACAACGGCGATTTGTCACAAGGCGCGTGCGCTCCGAAGCGTCCCGCCATGGCTCCAGGAATCCTTCACCGCTCAATTGCACCATTGCTGCTCACACGGCACGCCATCGTGGTCGCCATCCATCTTGGTGCCGGGGCAATGCTGGAGGAAGTATCGCGCCTCTGCGCAGGAGCTCATCTGGGAACACATCGTGCGGCCGTCGCAGGCGAAGGTCGGCGGCGCAGCCGAGATACGCGGGGCCTGCGCCGAAGCCGGTTCGGGCGGCGTGGGCGCAAAGCGCGAGTATCCGTAAACGCCCAAGCCGACAAACGCCAGCAGCGCGACCACCGCGCCAACGCCAAGGGACGGTGAATCTGGCTTGCGCTTCGCTGGCGGCCGGGCCGATGCGGGGCGCTGTCCAGGACGCATGATCCGGACCGCGCGCAGCTTGCCATTCGGCCCGGCCTCGACTTCAAAAGAAATCAGTTCGTTGATCCGAGGGCGCTCACCGTCCCTCGGAAACGCGGAGATGTGGACGAAGATCTCCTGCTCGCCCTGGGCAGGGGCAATGAAGCCGTAGCCCCGGTCATCGTTCCATTTCGTCAGCGTGCCGTGCGTGCGCATCGAACTGCTCCTGACAAGCCACGGGTCTCACCACGGATTAACCTGCTTACCTTACTCCGTCAGGATTCGCGGTCTTTCCCGCTAGCGGTCTCCCTGCTCAGCAGGGATGGCCAGGGCCAGTGCGGAACCGGCCAGCCGGGCCGATGCCAGCAGTTGCTCCACGCCATGCCCACTACGCGAGGCGGCCGACAGACCGGACATCATCACGACCATGAAGTCGGTGACCTGGCGGGCCATCGCCGGGTGGCGCGCCGCGATGTAGTCGTGGATCACGCCCTCGGCGGCGCGGCTGAATCCACACGCGGCCTCGCGCGCGTCGCGGTCCTGGCAGCGCGTCCCTTCCAGCACGAGGCAGCCCCTTCCCGTCACCTGCGCCGCATAGCGCCGCGCGGCGTCTTCGAGAACGTTGGTCAGCGCCTGCGCCACGTCCCGGTCGGGCCGCAACAGATCGGCAAGCGGGATCGCCCCGGTGTGCGCCCACCGGTCCAGGACCCGCGCGTAAAGACCGGCCTTGCTGCCAAACGCCGCGTAGAAGCTGGGCGGGGTGATGCCCAGGACATTGGTGACGTCCGCCACCGTTACCGCGTCGTATCCGCGCGCATGGAACAGCGCCTGCGCCTTGGCCACCGCCTCCTCCGGATCGAACTGGCGCGGCCGCCCGCGCTGGCGCGCTGTTTTTGTAGTCATCGCTATAAATTCCTTGACAAGCGCCAGGGCCACTTATGTAATGACTCCTATATTAATCAACCAGGAACTGAGATGCCCACTTTTCAAGACAAGTCCGTCCTCGTCCTGGGTGGCAGCCGCGGCATCGGCGCGGCCATCGTCAAGCGCTTTGCGGCCGATGGGGCCAAGGTCACCTTCACTTATTCCGGCTCCCCGCAGGCCGCCGAGCAGCTGGCGGCGCAGACCCAAACCACGACGGTACAGACCGACAGCGCGGACCGGGATGCGGTGATCGCCCGCGTGCGCGACAGCGGCCCCCTGGACATCCTGGTGGTCAACGCCGGCATCGCGATCTTCGGCGACGCGCTGGAGCAGGATCCCGATGCCATCGATCGCCTGTTCCGGATCAACGTCCATGCGCCCTATCACGCCGCAGTGGAAGCGGCGCGGCAGATGCCGCAGGGCGGGCGCATCATCATCATCGGCTCGGTCAACGGCGACCGCATGCCCCTCCCCGGCATGGCGTCCTACGCGTTGAGCAAATCGGCGCTGCAGGGACTGGCGCGCGGCCTGGCCCGCGATTTCGGACCGCGTGGAATCACCATCAACGTCGTGCAGCCCGGTCCGATCGACACCGATGCCAATCCTGCCGACGGTCCGATGAAGGACCTGATGCACAGCTTCATGGCCATCAAGCGCCACGGCCGACCGGAGGAAGTCGCGTCCATGGTGGCCTGGCTGGCCGGCCCCGATGCCAGCTTCGTCACCGGTGCGATGCACACCATCGATGGCGCCTTCGGCGCGTGACTCCAGGGCGAGCCAGGGACAGGGCGCGATGTCAGACCGCCATAGACCGCGTGCCCTAGACCCAGCCTTCAGCCCCGTCCTGCCGCCACGTCTGCCCCTCCAATGGCAAATCTCTTTACCGCGTTGGCCCAGACCTCAGCCCCGCAAAATCATCCGGGAATATTTCAGAGATCTTCTTGCCATCGAACGTGTAGCGGATAGATGTCATGTGCAGACCAATGCTTTCGGCCTGATACATCACCCCCTCATTTAGCTCCTGCAGCTGCCTCTGAAGTTCAGGTGTAAAGTCCTTCGAACCGATCGGGATAAATCCCATCCCCAACTCAACGCTTACATCGGTGCCAGAGACGGCCACCCGGATCGCTGCTGGAAAGACTTGACCATGTAGTGGCTTATTACCCAACATCACGCGAAGCTGCGCGCCCATGGAAGCCAGCAATCGTTCTTGTTGGATCGCAGAAGCCGCCTCCCAGCCTCCAATTTCTGCAGCGGAAGCGCTCGACAGCAAACTCACTCCCACCAAAAGAACGGCGATCCATTTCTTTGCAATCTCCATTGCGAGAATCCCCAGAAGCCGCCGTCTTGGCGGCAACGCGATTTTCGAACGCCTTATCAGTCTAGTCAATTGAAGACCTCGCCCGGTAATCGCCCAGGGACGGCCTCTCTCGATTGATCGGCACCAAGCCCTGCTCGTTGTCTCGCCGCGCCCGGTGTCGCTCCAGCATGTCGAACATTGGCAGCGCAGTGAGCAAGCCGGCGCCCGCGTCCACACGGTTTACCCCTAAAGAATCGCAACTCGCGTCGTCGGGTGACAGCGAAGAACTCCCCTTCCGTCCAAACATGAAGGAAGATGCGGCGAGATTTGAAAGCAGAACCGGCTAGAGGCAGCCTGCTACCGCATGGATCATCAAAGTCTGCTAATGAGGCGTACCGCAAAGCGTGCGAGGAACGCCCACCCCAAGCTCGAGATACGGCAGACGAAGCGGCGAGAGCAGCCCCAGCAGGAGCCAAAGGAGCTTCTAAGGCCGCCGGCGAACAATAGATGTCCGTCAGTACTACGGCAGTGCAGATGCTTTGTCCGTCGAGGGGTACTGGGGCGGAAGAACATCAGGTGCAGCTCACTGCTTGGTTGAAATGGAACAGCCATCCCGCAACTCGCTTTCGCCGCTGCTATAAAGGCTTCGGCTTCGCTGTTGAGGTCAAATGGAGAAACAAGAATGATTCTTAGGACTGCTTTAATCGGATTGCTCTTCACTGGACTGGTCGGCACAGCGTCAGCCGCATCCCCCAATCCGCCTTGTAACTCATGCCAGATGGCGCTTTTGCAGTGCGTCGTGGCGCACGGGCCTAACGATCCAGAATGCGTGCGGATCGAGAACCACTGCAATACGGTCGACTGCGCTTCCGCCGTCAAGCAAGAGGTTCTGTTCTCACCCAAGTCGAACATGACTAGACAGGCCGTCAAGCCTCTACTTCAGGGCTCGTCTAAGTCGGCGTAAGGCACCGACCGACGGCACCAGCACGGCAATCCTCCTCCGGCCGTCGCTTTCTCATCAGGCGCGCCGGAGGAAATTGATCCCACCTTTCCTTGGGAAGCAGACAAAACGGGGAAAGAGTCGATTCCATGCCACAACGGTGCCGTCAGGCTCTGTTGCAAGTGCAGAAGATCTCTGGCCCTCATTCCCCGGGCTCAGTGCAGGCGCAGCCCGCACGGACACGGGCTGTAAGCCGTCTGCGAATTCACCAACACGGCCGTGGTGGTCGGCATCCGACTCGCCTTGGGGGCATGTTGACGTAGTAAACAGGCGACACCTCCTCCACCGAGAAGCCGGCTTCGGTGCGCGGGGCCAACGTCTTTTCGTTGATGACCGTGACCAGCTCGTCCAGCTCGCCGGTCCGCTCAAAGAGCGTACGCCCCTGTACTTTCGGCTATCGAGACAGGGACGGAGTGGATTGCCCCCCTTTTCACAGACAGGGTCGTCAGGCCCTGTGAGTGAACAGCGGGGCGATCCACTCCGTTCCCTTTAGTTCCAAATTCCATGCAGCACTGTCTTCGCGTGGACCAATGGGAATCCCGTCCGCCCGCGCCGGAAAGCATCAGGGGCAGCCGAAGGTGCCCCTGATGTGTCGACACTGCGATCAGAACGCGACGCGCAGGCCGGCGGTCAAGCCATACGCCGACCGACCCGACCCCTGCTCGGCATTGAGGCTGCCGTAGAGGTAGGTGCTCTGACTCAGACGTACGGTGCCGCTGGCGTTGACCTGGACAAAGCCACGGCCGGCATCGGGTGCCTGCGTTTCGAACGTCTGTCCGGCCAGCTCGGCACGGACGGTCGGATCGAGCAGCCCACGGCTGTCCACGCCCACCGCCGCGCCGAGGCGCCAGGTCTGCTCGGCCGCCAGCGGATCGCTCGCCTTGGAGCCTGCGTTCACACCTACCAAGCCACGCGTTCCCGTGACCGAGAGGCGCTCGAGCGAGAGCGCCGCCGGCGAAGCGCCGGTTTCCTGCACGGCATCGCGCTTGACCTGCTGCCACACCACGCCGACATAGGGTTCGATACGCGCGCTTTCCATTGCCATCGGCAGACGCGCGGTGACGCTGGCCGTCGTGGAGCTGCCGTCGGCGTGGGACTCGAGCATGCCCATGCCGAACGGATCGCTGCGACGGGTCGACCAGTCGTCCGAACCATGGGCGACCACGCCATCGACGAGCACGCTGCCCACCTTCTGCTGCGCGTAGACCAGGCCCGCATTGCTACGGATGGTGCCATGGCCGCCGCTGGCGTTGACGTCGCTGTCGCCATGCGAAGCACCGACGCCGATCACCGTGCTGTCCGTGGCCCACACATCCACGCCCGCGGTGAAATGGTTGTTGCTGGTGTCGAAGCCGCTGCCTTGCTTGTCCGCGTCCGCACGCTGACCATCCTGGGTCAGGTTCGCCCAGGCATGGTTGGCCGGGTTGGCCGTATCGGTGCCGAGGTGATCGATGGCGTCACGCGACACCGCCAACCCCATTCCGCGCGCGGAAGCGGCCTGGTCGGCATGGACTTCACCGGCCAGGGCCTTGAGCGTGCCGGGCAGCGCGTCGGTGTTGATCGCGGCGATGGCGCCCAGCGACGCGGCGTAGGCGTCGGCCGTACCGGCCACCTGAGCGTTGATCGCGCCATCCAGCGCACCGGCGAGCGCCTGCGTGTTGCGGCTGGCGTCGGACGGCAGGAAGGCGCTGTACGCGGTCGGGACCACGCGCAGATCGATGCTCTGGCTGCCGCCCAGATCGTAGAACGCCACGAAGCGGGTGTTGGCGGCCAGCCCCAGGGGCTGCACGACAGTGTCGAAGCGACCGACGATGCCACCCTCGGCCGACACGATGCGGTAGTTGTCGCCCAGCGCGGGCACGTACGTGTTGCTCGCATCGCCCGTGATATCGCGCAGCAGCGGCTCAAGCGAACCGTCGGCCACGAACTGATGGCCTGCGCCCACAATCAGCAGCCGCGAGTAGCTGCCTCGGCCAGTGCCGGTGCCGAGCCCGTCGATGTCTGCTTCGAACGTGCTGCCGTCCAGCATCGTCACCGTACCGTTGACGGCCAGGGTGCCCGGGGAATTGCCCGGGGCCAGGCGACCCTGCACCGTCACCGGGCCACTGATCGCGCCGATGCCGCGCAGGGTGCCGATGCGGTCGACCGACACGAAGCTGCTGTCGAGCATGCCGTTGGCGCGCAGCGTGCCGTCCTGCACGCACGTGCCCTTTCCAAGGCTGGCATGCCCGGTCAGGCTCAGGCTGCCAGCGCCGGTCTTGACGAAGCAGCCGGAGTCCGAAGCGGCGACGATGTCGCCGGACAGCACGGTGCTCGTGCCCGCCAGCACATCGATGCCGGAGTCGCCGCTGACCAGGACTTGCTGACCGGTCCCCAGGCTGGCATAGCTTTCGAGCATGCCGCCGCGCAGGACGATGGCGCCCGTGCCCAGCGACGAGCCGGAGTCGATGCGCACCGTGCCGCCGTCGATGAGCGTACCGCCGGTAAACGAGTTCGCGCCGCTCACCACCAGGGTGCCGCCGCCGCGCTTTACCAGGCCGCCCGTGCCGACGATGCTGCCCTGCTGGGACAGCGTGGTGCCCTGGGCGGTGTCGATGGCGCCTCCGCCGGCGTTGAGCACCATCGTGCGCTGCGTGCTGAAGCTCGTCGTCGTCGCCAACGTACCGCCGTTGAAGGTCAGCGTATTGGCGGCGGCGCCCAGGTTGTTGTCCTTGGACACGGTCAGCGTGCCGCCATTGAGCACGTTGCCGCCGGTGTAGGTGTTGGCACCGGACAGGATCAGGTTGCCTTCGTTCACCACGGTGCCGCCGACGTGCGAAAGATTGCCCGTGAAAGCCGCGACGCCTGCGCCGTTCTTGATCAAGGTGCCGTTGCCAGTCACCGCACCGGTGCTACGCAGCGTCGTGCCGGCGTCCACCGCCAACGCACCCTGTCCGACGGTGATGTTGCGGGCCGTCTGCAGGTCGGTGGTGGTGTGCAGGGTGCCGCCGTTGAGCACCAGGCCGTTGGACCGGTCACCCAGGTTGGCATCGCTGCCCACCTGGAGCTCGCCGCCGTTGATTACGGTGCCGCCGGTGTAGGTGTTGTTGCCACCGAGCACCAGCACGCCCTGATTGACGGTCGTGCCGCCCGCGTGGGTCGCACTGCCGGCGACGAACAGCGTGCCTTCGCCGTTCTTGACCAAGCCGCCGGTGCCGTTGGTGCCTGCGCTGCTGGTGAGGGCGGTGTTCGCATCGACCGCGATGCTGCCGCCGTTGAGCGTGAGCGTGCGCCCGGTGTCGACCTGGCCGGTGGTGTGCAGCACGCCACCGTTGAGCACCAGGCTGTCGCCAGCATGGCCAAGGTTGGCATCGCTGCTTACCTGCAACTCACCTCCGTTGATCACGGTGCCACCGGTGTAGGTGTTGTTGCCTTCGAGCACCAGCGTGCCCTCGCGGACCTCGGTGCCGCCGGTGTGGCTCAAGACCCCCTGGAAGTCGGCAGTGCCCGCACCATCCTTGATGAGCTTGCCCGAGCCGCTGACGGTGCCGGTGCTCGCGAAGTTGGCATCGGTGTCGATCGTCGATGCACCCGTCAGGCCGATGCTGTTGCTCAGCGTCGCATTGTTGGTGATCTCGAGCGTGGACGCGTTGAGATTCAACGTGCCGGTGCCCAGTGCGTCCCCACGGCTGATCGACAGGGTGGAACCGCCGGTGACCGAGGTCCCGCCGGTATAGGTGTTGGAGCCGGTGAAGCGCTCGTGGCCACCGTTAAGCGCAACGCCGCCGGTGCCGGCGATCGTGCCGGAGAACGTGTCGTGGCCGTCGGCGATGATGAGGTCATGGGTGCCGAGCTGGACCGCGCCCGCGCCGCCGAGCGAGCCGACGGTCGTATCGCCGCCCGCGTCGCTCACATCGAACGTGCCGTTGGTCACCACACCGCTGGAGGTGGCGATGGAACCGCCCTGGCCCAGCGCCAGCTTCGCGCCGGCATCAATGGTGGTCTGGCCGGTGTAGGTGTTGGTGCCGGTGAGGGTGACGCCGCCACCGGAGCCGCCGTTGGCGACATGCAGGTCGCCGGACGCACCGTCAGCGTCGCTGATCGTGCCGGTGAAGGTCGCCTCGTGACCGGCCTGATCGATGGTGCCGCCCTGATCATCCACGGTGAAGTCGCCTTCCAGCGTCACCGTCGGCTGATCAACGAGCAGCGTGCCGCCTTCGAAGGCGCCGTCCGCGGTCCCGACATCGGTGCTGGTCTTGGTGGTGTCGATGACCACCGTGGTCGGACCACCGGCATCGGCCGCTTCATCGGGCGTGGCGAGCACGGTGAAGTCGGGATTGTTCGGCGTGCACTCGGCCACCGGGCCGGTCAGCGAGACACACTCGCCAGCGAACACGCCCATGCGGATGCTGCTGCTGTTGGTCGCATCGTCGGACATCGCGGTAAAGCCGATCGTATAGGTCGTCCCGGCCAGCAGGGACACGCCCTGGTAGATGCCGTCGAAGCTGCCGACCGCGCCGTCGTACCACGATCCACCGCCGCCCAGGTCGGCATTCGGGCCGCTGTACCACGTGCCCGCGGCACGCGGCACAGTCCCGGTCTGATAGACCACGCCCCAGTTGGCGGGCGCCTGGACGCCGGCGCCCTGCACCTCACCACCCTGCAGGAACAACGGGTTGGTGAACAGGTTGGTGGTGGTATCGCCGGCGGCGTAGAGATACACGTTGCCGAACGTCCAGTACGCCGGATCCTGGCGGAAGGCGAACAGGACGTAGTTGTTGCCGGCAGAGGTGGCGGTGAAATCCACCGTGTAGGTCTGGAACTGCCCGGCCACGTTGGAAGCACTGTTGCCGGCCGAGCCGTTGTTCATGTCGAGGATCGCGCCCGAGGGCAGGTCCGCGGCCAGCGCAGGCAAGGCTGCGAACATCGCCGCGCTCAGCGCGGACAGGGCGAGCGCGCGCAGCGGCGAGCGCGAGGATCCCGAGCCCCCGTGCGTTCCATGCGCCAGTTCAGAGGTCACCACCGGCTGCGAGAGCGCGTGGTTCCACACGATGCGAAAAATGCGATTCAAAGCGAGATCCCCAGGTAAGTGCCCAAACGGGCGAAAGGTGCAACGGGGATGGCCTAAGCACTATTCGTGCCAGCTTTCGCCGGCGGCAAATTGACGACATGAAGATCTGGTGAAGACCGCGACGACAGCGCGGCACGGCAGATGAACAGACACGCATTCGCCGCGCGGTGTCACAATGTGACGCAGCTCACGAATTGCGAATCACTCGCAATTGGTGTGGCCAAATATGCGTGAAGAACGGGGCCAGGGCTGTCCAAGGCAAGAGCATTGCCGTTGGCCCTTGTTGACCGGGAATGAACATCAAGATCAGGCGGCCCTCACCTCTCACCGAAGTGAAAACTCACGTCCACTCGCCGTCCGCGCCCGGCCTCGACTTTCCAAATAGCTCAAGGACCTGACTGACGATAAGAGGATGGTCCCGGTAGAGCGGAGCTTGCTCCGCTGCACTTCGATCAGCCTGTTGGCAAAGCCCAGCGGAGCAAGCTCCGCTCTACGTTCCTCCATTCAGAGCGATTTGTGCTCTCAAAGAAGTTTGCGTTTTCCATCTCTTCCTTGGGACGGCGCTTGTGGCTTTGGCCTTCGCCCAGACAAAAGTAGCTCGCACACAGCGCGTGCGAAAGATTTTGCTTCGGCCTTGAGGACCAGGAAGTAAAGCTGCCCAGGCTTTTGGGCCCGGATTGGGCGGTCTCCATGTGGGCGGGACTCCCTGCTAGATCTATGCCACAGGTGATGCAGCAGGCCTGACCCGGCGCAAACAAGCTACGGTGCGGCGGCCTTGACGTCATACACGACGACGCGTTGCCACAAGTGCTCGCAATCGGCGACGAACTGCTTGTGGATGGGGTGGACCTGATAGGCGTTCTGTCCGGCGACATCATCGAAAAACAGGAGTTCCGAGGCGCTGTAGCTGGCATCGACGACGCCGCGTTGCTCGGTCTCCGCCGGCACGCCGATGTGGATGCCTCGCACGCTGTCGATACCGGCCAACGTTCGCAAACCGGTGAGCAGCTTGGCGAGGTCCTCCTCGGAATCCGGATGCTTCAGCCAGAAGAACACGTGGTGCACGATCGGCGGGAACGCTGCCTTGTCGGCAGGCATGGCCGCGCGGGAGCCAGGGGCGGCCACGCTGGCAGCCAAGGCGGTCGCGGCAACGATGAGGTCACGGCGCGTGCGATCGGTCATGATCCACCCTTCAGGACGTGGTCTGCGAGCCTGCGAGTATAGGGCGGCAAGCGCGCGGTCGGGTTTACTCGCCAAGCAGTGCCAGCGCGCAGTGACGGGTGCGCGGCCTTTCATTGAAACCGCGCACCGCCCCTTGGCTTCCCTGCCAAGCGTGCTCAACCATGTTGTTTACCTGCGAGGGCCGGAGCGCGCGGCGAAAGCCCGTCCGCGCGCTCCAATCCGCTGGGCGGCCTCGGTCAACCGAAGCGCGCCACCGGCGCGTGTTCTTCAATCCCATCTTGTGGACCGGCGCCAGCGGCGTGACTTGGCACCTCCCTGTGCCTCGCCGTTCTGCACGGCGCCTGCCGTGCAGTGGCTACTTTTTTGCCAAGGCAAACCTGGCTCGCAGGCACTGCTTGCTTCTGGCCCCAACGCTCACGCAGTGAACCTGCAGCCTTTGCCCCGAGCCGTCAGCGCAAGCGCGAGAACGCACCAATCCCGGCGATCGCCAGCCGCTCGGCGGGCACCGCCGTTTCGGCGAACGACAGGCGCAGGTAGCGGATCTGGCGGACCTCGGGGAAATTCAGACGCTGGGTCGAGAGCGCATAGGCGATGTTGGACAGCTCGCCGGCACCGGCCGGTTGCCAGTGCTGGCCATCCTCGCTGCTTTCGGCGCGATAGCCCTTCGGTGGCGCCGCGCCATTCAACACCGCACGCGAGGGCGTGAGACTGAAGCCGGCGACCTGACGCAGCGCGCCCAGGTCGATGGTCACCCGCGCGGGATGGCCTGGCGTGGGCGCGGGCACGATCCAGATCGTGCTGGCGTCATCGTCAAGCAGCTTTTCCGCGCCCGGTGCGCTGGCCTCGACAATGCGCCACCCCGCGGCGGACAACACGTCCGGCGCGTTCTCCGTCGGCCGCGCAACCGCAACCGGCGCAACAGCGCGGAACAGCGCAAATTCGCTGATCGCCGGGCAGACCGGCGCCTCAAGCACGACCAGCCGCACACGTCGCGCGGTGAGCGGGCGGTCGAGCCGCACGATCCGCTGCGCACCGATGCATTCGGCTTCGGCCAAGCGCTGCCATTGCCCATCGACCTCGGCTTCAATCGCAAAGCGGGTGACGCGCACGCCCAGCGGCAGGTATTCCCGCAGCCGGATCAGGTCGAAGCTGCGCGCCGCCGACAGTTCCAGCGTCAGCGTCGGCGTGGTGACATCGTCCGGGGTGGACCAGTAGCTGTCTCGCTGGCCATCGAGCACGCGCGCCGGATCGAATCCAGGACCACGCGACGCGCTGGCACTGGCCTTGGCGCCCTTGGCCAGATCGAGGGCGAAGCTGGCGCGGATCGCATCGCCAAAACTCTGCAGCACCGCCACGTCGTGGTCGGCGATGCGGCCGCGTCGGTCGGGCGGCAGATTGAGGTTCATGTTGGTGCCGCGCGCGACCGAGGTGTCGAAATAGCGCACCAGATTCTCCGGGCTGCGCACCTTGCCGTCTTCATCGGCATGGTAGAACCAGCCCGGGCGGATCGAGGTGTTGGTCTCGGCCGGCCACCACAGGGCCGCCCCACGCACGCCGGCATTGCCGTTTTCCTGGGTGTAAGGGGCATTGGGCATGGTCGGCCAGCATGGATCGCCCGCGATGCCGTCCTCGTTGCCCACCCAACGGATGTCGGCGCCGAGCGGATCGAAGGTGCAGGCCATCGGCTGGTGCTGGTGGACCAGCGCGATCATCCGCGGCCAGTTGTAGTAGGCGGGCGCATCGATCTTGCGCGTTTCGCGCGCGCCGCCGTAGTAGCCATCGCCGCCATTGGCGCCGTCGAACCAGAACTCGAACAGGTCGCCATAGCCGGTGCACAGCTCGACGATCTGCTTGCGGAAATAGTCGAGATAGCCCGGGCGACCGTACTCGGCGTGGTTGCGATCCCAAGGGGACAGGTAGATGCCGAAAGCCAGGCCAGCGCGACGACATGCCGCGGCCATTTCGCCGACGATGTCGCCCTTGCCGTTCTTGTAGGGCGAATTGCGGATGCAATGCTCGGTCAGGCGCGTGGGCCAAAGACAGAACCCATCGTGGTGCTTGGCCGTGAAAATAATCCCTTTCAGATTGCCGGCCTTGGCAGCGGCGACAATTTGATCCGCGGAGAAATCGCTGGGATCGAATTTGCGCGGATCTTCGTCGCCGTAGCCCCATTCCTTGTCGGTGAAGGTGTTCATCGCAAAATGCACGAAGGCGTATTGCTCCCGCCGATGCCATCGCAGCTGTCGCGCGCTCGGCACGGCACCCCAAGGCGAAGGCCCCTTGGGGCGCGGCGCAGCCACGACCTGAGCGGCCGATGCGCTAAAACCTGCGGCGACGGCCACAGCCCCTGCGGCAAGAAAGGTACGACGATCGATCATTCGTGCATCCAACTCTGTACGAGTTCAGATCTTAGCCTCTCCAACAGCGCGAGCGTGCTCCCACGAGCCCATGAAACCGGCGTATTGAGCGGCTGAAGACAGGCAAGTCCACTGCGTCCCCTACGCTGCTGCGAGCCGGACACGGGCGAGACAAAAGAACCCCTCGTGACGTCGCGTCAGCGCAATGGGGCGACCCGATGATCTCGCTCGTAGACATCCGGCTGCTTGAACGGATCGTCAGATCCCTGCCTGCTTTGAGCGAGCAGCAAGCGGCTCCTTGCGGAGCAGGCGCTCGAAACGCATGACATGCAGGACAAAGACCTTGTGGCCGTCATCACGATAGAAGACCCGGCATGGCGGCTCCACTATCTGGCGATAACGCGACTTCCCAAGTTCTGGCGGCCGACTGCCACTTTCGGGATGGTCTGCAAGCTGCTCGACATGACCGAAAATGCGTTTGACCAGTTCCGAGGCGGCGACCGGGCTTTCCAGTGCGATGTAGTCGGCAATGGCGTCCAAATCCGACAATGCCGGCTCGGACCAGACTATTTCAGCCATCTGGCAAGGCGTTTCCTGGCTTGCGCGTGTGTCGTCGCACGCCCCTCAGCGAGGGCCTGCTCTCCACGCGCGATGCCTTCAAGGATCGCCATCCGCTGTTGCATGAGCTGATAAGTCTCAACGTCCAGGAGATATGCGCTTGGAAGTCCATGCTGGGTGATGAGGATGGGCTCCTTGTCCCGCTCAATGTCAGCGAGGAGTTCGGTGGCCTGTCGCTTGAGCGTTGTGACGAGTTCGGTGCGCATGGAGTGACACTAGAGTATCACTCCAAGTTGCGCAAGTGCTCGGCCAAAGACCCGACCCACGCGTTGAGCGGGACCGGTTTGGGGCGGCGTTAGCGCCGCAGACTGGCGGGAATCTGGCAGTGGAACCGGTGATCGGACACCTGAAGCGGGAGCACCGGCTGGACCGGTGCTGGCAAGTTCTCCCTCGGAATGGTGTCTGCGGTCCTGGCTGCTTCTCCGAGACAACAGTGGCTCGCGCACATCGCGTGCGAAAGCTCTTGCTTCCGCTTCAGAGCCAGAAAGTATTCCTGACCCGTTATTCCATCGCTACGGGACTCCTCAATGCAAGCGCAGCCCGCCTCGGCTTGGCGCGTAAGCCTGCAATGGCGAGGACAGCGCCGGCGCCGCGTGTGGTCCGTGATCCGCCTCGGATGTCGCCGGGACGCCATAGGCAGGTCGCGGCTCTTCCACCGAGAAACCGGTGCCGGGGCGTGGGTCCAGCGTCTGTGCGTTGATGGCCGTGACCAGTTCGTCCAGCTCGTTGGCGCGGTCGAAGATCGTGTGCCCCAGCGTCGCCAGGGTGCCGGGCGCGAAGTCCGCCATGTCGTCGGCGGACACCGCATCGCCATAGGCCATGATGCGGTCGACCAGCAGATTGAGTTCATCGATCTGCTCGGTGGTCACACCGAAGACGTAGCGGCCCGCGTCGGGCCGGGACTGCCCGGCTTGGTGGACTTCCGGCTCTTCCTCTTCCTCTTCCTCTTCCTCTTCCTCTTCCTCTTCCTCTTCCTCTTCCAGCTGTTCCGCGTCCGGCGCATCGCCGAGCGGTGCCGGATCTTCCAGGCGCATTTTGGCCGGAGCCTGCTGCGCGGTGTCGGCCGCCTCGGGCTTCGTGTCCGACGCGCCCTGGTGTGCCGGCCACGTCACCTCCTTCAACACCAAATCCAACTGTTCGGCCAGCTGATCCAGGCAGAACATCAACTCCGCCATGCCCACGGCCGGCGCCCACTCCTTCGCCTCGTCCGCAACGCGCGGCTGCGCCAGTCGCGCCAGAAAGTGGATGTGATTCCTGACCTGCGTCAGCAACAGCTGGCTGTCCTCCGGCAGGAAGTAGCCGGTGTCCTGATCATCAAACGTCTGTTCCGTCATCGCCGCTTCTCCTTTCACCACGAAGTGACCGCCCGCCATGAACGGCGGACGGGAAGTCGGGAGGCTAGAAACCGCGAGTAGACGGCGGGCGTATTCCCCTTGCGGGTGTTGTATTAGCCGCCCTCCCGACGCAGGCATCGCGTCGGTTGTCCCTGCAAGCTCGCAGGCACAAAAAACCCACCGGTTTGTCGGAGGTGGGTACCGCTACTCGAGGAGTTTCTAGGCTCCGTGCAATGGAGATTGCTAGCCCTCGACGCCGGTGTCAACCACTCACGGCATGCATGCGCGACGCGACCGACTAACGGCTAGACACATCCTGCATGCGGCGTGTTCGTGTGTCCCACCATCGAATGGCTCCCAATCTGGCCGCCTTCGTGCCGTGCTACCTCGGCATCGAGACCAGCACCCACGCCACCCAAATCGGCAGGCACCAGAGCGCACCGATCAGGATGGCGGCAAGTCGCCAGAGTGGATTCGCTGCAGCGGGCAGACGCACGGCCCGCACGATCCAGAGCGCCAGCGTGGCGCTCGTCGCGGCCATGAAGAGCTGGCGCGGCGAAAGCCACGCGACCCCCACGAGCAGGATCGCGCCGAACAGAGTCACCCCATAGCGTACGTACGCGGAGAGGTCGCGGCGGGAGAGATAAGCAAAATGCGCACAGGTCCCCAGCCAGGCTAGTGCAACCAAGCAGAAGGCCAGGACCACTTCCTCATGTGACGCAATCGAAAACGGCATCGTCTACTCCCTTAAGCCCGCCTTCCGCATCATCGTTGCTGTTGCTGTTGCTGTTGCTGTTGCTGTTGCTGTTGCTTAGATCTTGATCCTCAGCGCCCTAAAGCGCGCCGAGCACCGGAGGATGGCAGGGCCGGAGAGGCGCCCTTGTTTGAGCGTAGCGAGTTTGGGCGCCGTCCCGAAGAGGGATAAATGCCCCGCCAGCCGAGGAGCGGAGGGGACCGATACGCAGCATCGGCGCGCGTCAGGCGCTTGCGGTTTTGGCTGCTTTTGCCAAGACAAAAAGTAGCTCGCGCGCATCGCGTGCGAAAGCTCTTGCTTCGGCTTCGGGAGCCAGGAAGTAAACCCGACCCCGCTAATCGGCCGCCGCTTGCTAGATCTGACTGCCGTCATTGCCATGTCAGCGCAAGTCCAGGAGAGAAGTGACGATCGACGCGCGAAGGGAAAGTGTACTCTGGCCTCGGCTCTCAATACTCCAAGGCATGGTGCTTGTCTCCAGAAATGAGCGCCAAACGCGTCCCCCATGCCTACGCGCGCTTGCCACCGATGTTTCACGTCCTTACACACGGATGGCGCTACTCGTTTCTTCTCGAAGCGCGAAATGAATAACTCGACGGTTCCACCTTAAACAAAATGTCCGAAAGCCGGGTTTCGAACGGGATGCGATCCTTCCGCAGGCTAGAGCGCATGGCTCGACAGAGGTTTGCGTAAGCAAGGACTTCCTGTTCCTTCTCTAACGTGCCGCCCTGCAGCCAAAAGCGCTCCAAGGCCTCCAACACCTCGGCATCGCCACACACACAGATCCTCGCTTTGGCGTCGTTTAGGACCCCAAGCTCAGTTAACTCATCTATCGTTCTTCCGATCCGGCGGGCAGCGACCAGATGCGAGGTTGCCCTGAGAAAGTCGCTATAAGCATCTAAACGCATTCGCGCCCACTCATCGTTCCGACTTTTACGTTCGGCTAGCGAATGACCGACTGCGGCACCGATCAACCCACCTATCAGCGACAGCAGCGCTCCGAATATTGCAGGCATCTTTCATCCTTGATCCCAGCTGTGAAGAAGCGATAGTAGCTCGCTTACACATGCTGTTGCTGTTGCTGTTGCTGTTGCTGTTGCTGTTGCTGTTGCTGTTGCTGTTGCTGTTGCTGTTGCTGTTGCTGTTGCTGTTGCTGTTGCTGTTGCTGTTGCTCAGATCTTGATCTTATGCGCCTTAAAGCGCGCCGAGCACCGGAAGATGGCGGGGCAAGAGGCGCCCTCGCCTTAGCGTAGCGAGTTTGGGCGCCGCGCCCCGCCAGCCGAGGAGCAAAGGGGAGCGATGCACAGCATCGGCGCGCGCGCAAAGCTCGTGCTTTTATAGATCGATTTAATATTAACTTAATTACCCCCCATTTTAGCTCTTAAGGCCGAGGCTTGAACTGGCTCTCAGAGTAAATTTCTTCAAATTTTTCCTTTGGAATTTTTTTCCCTGAATCGATCGTCTTTTGTATATCCTTGACAACCGAGTCTAGGTACCTCAAGTACATCTCGTGATCCTCGGTGTTAGGGGAAAGATCAGGATCAGACTTTCGCTTGAGATGAAAATCAATATGCCACCTTATTATGGCGCAATTGCTGTAGCCACGCTTCGTAAGCTCAGCCAGATTCTCACCGCCTTTCACAGTGAGGTCATTGAGACCGTTCTCCCTATGGTCCCTTCGCACTGAATTATTAACTTCTTCGATCTCAGTTAGAATTGCATTTTGAGCAGAAACCAAGCCATGTATCAATTGCAAAGATATTCTCTGGCTTTGATTAAGGGACAACAGCGCATCCTTGTAATAGTTAACGTAGATTGGGTTTGACAGGCCTATCATGCCAGCTTCGCCAATGCCTTGCGCTCCATACAATTGCAAGTTTCTTGCGTGATAATAGAGCAAGCGTGCCGCTTCTCTATCCAAGTCATTAAGCTCTTCGTGCAACAGCCTTATGATCTTGCGTCGATAGAGTAAAGCTCGAACAGTGGTCGTAAGCTGCGCAATTACCCAGCCAAAAACAGCAGAAAAAATCGCAATCGCAACCTTCTGAAGCACGTCCTGGTTCATTTTTCGGTCCTAAATATTTTGGAAAGAAGCTAGAATTTACGCCGACCCAATCCCGGAGCCGCTCTTCTTCTTGCTTTTGCTTTTTGCTTTTGCTTTTGCTTTTGCTCAGATCTTGATCTTCAGCGCCTTAGAGCGCGCCGAGCACCGTAGGATGGCGGGGCCGAAGAGGCGCCCTCGTTTGAGCGCAGCGAGTTTGGGCGCCGTCCCGAAGAGGGATAAATGCCCCGCCAGCCGAGGATCGGAGGGAACCGATGCGCAGCGTCGGCGCTTACGGTTTTGGCTACTTCTGCCAGGGGAAAAAAGGCACTCCCGCTCGCATGCGTAAGCTTTTGGTCTTTAAAGCTGACATAAAACAGAAAGGTGCACTCTGATCTCAATCTCCCTTTGACCCGTTCCGGTTACTGCAACCAACCCTCAAGAAGGCGCTCGATATCCGCCACCATACCCTCTACATCAGCAGCCTTAAAATCCGCAAAATTTCCATGCGCCGCACTATTTCGGATTGCGGCAAGCGCAGTGATCTTCTTCTGAACGAGCACGTTGTATGCCCCGGCTTTGACCAAATCAGCATTCATTCGTTCGATCTTTCCGACCGCAACATCGTAGCGTGCGCAGAGCTCGCGAAGACTAGTCTCGAGAACGACCCCGCTGATTACTGCTGCCGCAGAAGCATAGCCAGCTAGCAAAAGCTCTCGAGCTTGGTCCAGTTCGGTGCTGAACACCTCCGCTTGTACTAAGGTGCGCACGGAGGAAAGATAGCCACCCTCGAAGTCTTCTTTTGCCGCCAGGAAAATCGAGTGGATTCTTGAGAATCTCGCAACATTGTGCTCGTAGGGGTGTGGCTCATCAGCGTCGACAAAGGCGCGATAGTGTTCCGAATCCGGGCCGCACGCCTTCCCCAAAAGATTTTTTACTTTGACAGTCCATCCGAGCAATCGTTCGGGATCGACCTCTTCGTAGGAACCACTGTATTCGCTGTATTTGCGCTGCTGCGTAGCTTTAATTTCAGCAGCCTGGGCTTGCAATTCATCAAACCGTTTTTTGTGCAGAGAAGTCATAAGCTCTTCGCGGGGCTGAATTATCTGAATTATAATTTAGAAATAAATCTATCTGACCCCACCCTCCCGGTTGCGGTTGCGGTTGCGGTTGCGGTTGCGGTTGCGGTTGCTGTTGCTGTTGCTGTTGCTGTTGCTGTTGCTGTTGCTGTTGCGGTTGCGGTTGCGGTTGCGGTTGCGGTTGCGGTTGCGGTTGCGGTTGCTGTTGCTGTTGCTGTTGCTGTTGCTGTTGCTCAAATCTTGATCTAATGCGCCTTAAAGCGCGCCGAGCACCGGAGGATGGCGGGGCTGGAGAGGCGCCCCTGTTTGAGCGCAGCGAGTTTGGGCGCCGTGCCCCGCCAGCCGAGGAGCGGAGGGCATCGATGCGCAGCATCGGCGCGCGTCAGGCGCTTGCGGTTTTGGCTCCTTTTGCCAAGACAAAAGTAGCTCGTGCGCACCGCGTGCGAAAGCTCTTGCTTCGTTCAGAAAGCCCAGAATTCAGCCCGACCCCGTTACTCACGCATCGCGTGCGAAAGCTCTTGCCTGTAAAAGCGACATTGACGAAATCAATCACCCCCATCTCCTTCAGCTCGATCCCTGATCATTGCGATCAAGCTTTTCGATCAGATCGAGCAACTGGGGCCCCCTTGGCGAGTACCTCTGGGTGTCCACGACAAGATACAGATACCCACTGTTTGGCACGTTCTGGTAGGACATGACGGCCGTGACGTCTTCGTATGGCTCCAGTGCGTCAATGATCCTTCCGCAGTAAGGGACTGCAATAGACTTTGTACCTTCGACAGCCGCGTAGCCGTCGGCTACCACTGCATCTACGGCGTTATATATATTTTCTGGCGGGACGAATATTCGCACCATGGACACCCTCGCTTTTTATATTGCACGCTTTATAGGTTACAGGAAATAATCCCAACCTCAATTGCTAATGAGCCAACCATAAAAGCGCACACCGACCACCGTTTCGCTTGCCATTAGATCTCGACCGAGTACGAACTTAATACCCCCTCCCTCCTTAGCTGCTAGGCACTGTGCAGAATCTTCGAACGAAATAGCGATGTGGCGAGTTGGATAGCGAGAAGCACCCCGAAAGCCATCGCGAAAGGCACGAGCGCCTCGACATAGAACGGGACCTGCAAGACGGCGAGACGCGACAACACCACCGAGCCCGAGGCCAAGCATACGTAGGCACCCAGGTGGAAAAATTGAAGCGGCTGGCGAAAATCGAAAGGATTGAGTCGCCATGAGGGGCGCGCCGATTTCTTTGCAGAACCCAGAGCAACAAGATGAACCATGAACATCGCCGCCATGCCCACGGTGCAGAATACGAATATCACCAGCAACGCGCCCCATTCGATTGGGGGCGACGCCTGCGGGCGAAGGGGCGTGAACAGCGCGCCAGCCGCTGACACCAGCATGATTACCCACCTCAAGACGATCCATCTGCGCATGTTCGTGATGTCCACCTAGCCACTCGCCAGCCATGGAATAGACCTGGCTTCATTCTTGCTGTTGCTGTTGTTCAGATGTTGATCTTGATCTTCAGCGCCTTAAAGCGCGCCGAGCACCGGAGGATGGCGGGGCCAGAGAGGCGCCCTTGTTTGAGCGTAGCGAGTTTGGGCGCCGTGCCCCGCCAGCCGAGGAGCGGAGGGGACCGATGCGCAGCATCGGCGCGCGTCAGGCGCTTGCGGTTTTGGCTACTTTTGCCAAGACAAAAGTAGCTCGCGCGCATCGCGTGCGAAAGCCTTTGCTTACGCTTCTAGGGCTGAGAAGCAAACCTGATTCCGTAACTTCCGATTTCGATACTTCTAGACGACAGCCGCGGCCAGTCGATCAGAGGTTAGTGAACTTGATGGCTTCACCAATGTGGAACCTTCAGACAGATGGCCTGCGCTCCTCAACGCCTCCTCCACTAGCGGCAGCAGATCTTTCCCGACACGTTGATCAGCTGGAAGCGGAATAGCAGAAGACCGAAGGCTCTCTGTAGAGGCCAAATGGGGAGATCGAAACTGCTTATGAAGTGCTTGACGCTTGTCATTGAACCGACTCACGATTGCATTATGGGCTTCCGTGGCGACCGCCTCAACAATCGAAGCCATAGCTGCCGAATCAGCCCCACAAATCTCGGCAATGTGAGCAGGCTCGAGAAATGAAGACTCAAGATCACAGCCGTCTGTCACATACACCGAAACGTTGCTTAAAACTGAAAGCGGTTTGACTATCAATTCATTTATTTCGGCGTCAGTCAAGAAATCTCGATCGCGATGCACAAGTATTCGGACAGCAGGATGATGCGCCGAACAAAAGCTCGCCAGAAGCGCTATAGAACGCATTTCCGTACAACCCCGGAAGCTCATAACAAGCGATGAATCGTCTGTAATCCCATGTTTCCGAAGCAGTATTTTTAAGGGATGGTTGGCATCAGTTTCGGCAAGCTTATCTTCACCTAGCACGAGCCAATCTTTTCCGCTAAGACCGAGCGCTTCGTACTTGTCAACCGCACCCAAGTCCACCAAGAGTGCGGACAAATCCGGGTCGGTCCCGACGAGTGCCCCGGTCTTCAGATGGAAACTTGCAACGTCACTTAGCGAACTAACTGCTTGGAGAAGATGACGTGAATGCGTTGCGAGAAGGATTTGAAGATTCTCCTCTTTAGAAAGCAAGTCCAATGCCTCGATCAACTTGATTTGATTGTCGGGATGGAGATGGGCATCCGGCTCGTCAAGCAGCAGCAAGACCGGCTGATAAAAGCTAGCGTATCCAAGAATTTGAATAGCTTGAAGAGTCCCCGTTCCGACCATATCCAGAGGGCGTCTGACGCCGCTTCGCATGTACTCAACAACTATATATTCGTGCTTGTTCTCGTCAAATCCATCAGCGAATAGCTTCAGACCGGGGAAGAGACGCTCGATGCGTTCCTCAAACTTCGCTTTCTTTACTGGATCCTTGAATAGGCGATAAAGCACATTTCTCAGATAGAGATTTGCATCACCTCTTACTGCGCCACGATCAACAACCAATCGGCCCTGATATGTTTCACGACTTGGGATGCCGGCTAGGCCGGGGACATAGACACTGAACGGCCGCTCTGAACTCGCAAGTGAAGCCCCTAGGCCATAAGCCAGATCACGCGGATTGACCGTACTGATAGTGCTGTTCCGTCCGCGCCGGAGTGTAACGGCGAAAGACTGCTCTTCAGCGCCATTCGTGGCATTGAATTCGATGGACACGGGAGCGCCTCCTTCGGAAAGCGTCTCCTTGTGCTTGAGGTCCAAAAACAAATCCGTCGGCGCGTACCGCAACTTCTCCGGAGAGAAGTTTGCCGCAGCTTCCGCTTTAGCAGTTTGGGCAAGTGCGACCGCAACGTGTATGGCTTGGAGTGCGCAGCTCTTGCCAGCGTTATTGCCGCCAGCAATGACGTTGATTCGCTTCAGCGGAAGCGTCAGATCGTCGATCGCCTTGAACTTGCGTACTCGAATGGAGTCAACTCGCATCTGGTCTTCTTCCATGCAATAAAAAGGGCCAGGTGAGATGCCTGACCCGTTCTAATTTCTTACGGCATCAGCCGCACTTGCTATACCCACAATTCAAACACGTCTGACACCCATCCATAATCACCATCGCCTTGGTGCTGCACTTGTGGCACATGCTGGCGCTGGGCGGGAAGCTGGCGCCGTCGCCGGTGACCTCCACGTCCTCGACGTGGTCGGCGGTGCTGGTGGGGATCGGCGCGGCGGCGGCCGGGGCGGCTACGACGTCAGTGTTTTTTTTTGAGCGGTCCTCGTACTGCTTGCGCTTTTCGGCCAGCAGGGCCTTCTGGTGCTCGGACATTTCCGGGTCGTGCAGCAGGCCGATGGACTTCATGTGTTCTTCCACGATGGCGCCCAGCTCGGCCACCAGGGACGGCATGTAGACGCCACCGGCCTTGAAGTAGCCACCGCGCGGGTCGAACACGGCCTTCATCTCGTCGACCACGAAGGTCACGTCACCGCCCTTGCGGAACACGGCCGACATGATGCGGGTCAGCGCGACGATCCACTGGAAGTGCTCCATCGACTTGGAGTTGATGAAGATCTCGAACGGGCGGCGGTGCTCGTGCTCGGTGCCGGCGTTGAGCACGATGTCGTTGATGGTCACGTAGAAGGCGTGCTCCACCATGGGCGACTTGATCTTGTAGGTGCTGCCGATCAGCACGTCCGGGCGCTCGATGCGCTCGTGCATCTGGATGACTTCGGCCACCGGCAGTTCGGCCTCGGCGCTGGCGCGGCTGACGGATGCGGCGGGCCCGGCCGGAGCGGCGTCGCGCGCCTTGTCTTCCGGGGTGAGCACGCTGTAGCCCTTGATTTTCTTGTCGATCTTGACGGCCATGGCCTTCGGTCCTGAATTGCGAATGTGGGATGCGGGAGGGACACCGCACCGCGCCGGGCGCACCCGATGCGGCGTGGAAGGGCCCGCCGCGCGCGGCGGACCTTGGGGTGGATCAGACGGTTTTCTTGGCCGTCTTCTTGGCGGGGGCCGGCTTGGCCGGGGCCTTCTTGGCCGGTGCTGGCTTGGCCGGGGCCTTCTTGACGGCCGGCTTGGCCACGGCCTGGGTCGCAGCGGCCTTCTTGACCGGGGCCTTGGCGACCTTGGCGGGGGTCTTCTTGGCGGGCACGCGCTTGGCGCCCACGCCCTTGGCCTTAAGGGCGGCGGCCTCGGCCTTGGCCGATGCGCTGGCGACGGTCAGCTTTTCCTTGGTGGTGGCCACGGTCTTCTTGACCGCCTTGGAGGCCTTGGCGGTGCGCTTGTTGACGGCCTTCTTGGCCAGGGCGAGCTTGTGGCTGACGGTCTTGCTGGCCTTGGCCGCGCGCTTGGCGAGCTTGTCGGCGGTCGCGCTGGCCGAGTCGGCCACGGTGGTGGCCAGTTCGGTGGTCTTGCCCTTTACGCTGCCGGCGGCGTCGGACAGCGTGGCGGTGATATCCGTTCCCTTGCTCATGTGCCCTCCAAAGGGCTGGAAGTTGATGACGACCACGATGCTAGTGCAGCGACAGTGAAGCGCGGGCGGTGCCCGCCCCGGCCCCAGCGCTGCGCGAGGGGCGGGACACGAGGGACCTCAGAACTTGCCGTGACCCTTGTTAAAACTTGCCGTAATACCCTTCTTTCAGCGCGTCGAACAGGTTGGCGGCGGTGTGCATCTCGCCGTCGTACTCGATCTGCTCGTTGCCCTTGACCTCCACGATGGAGCCGTCTTCCAGCTCGAAGCGGTAGGTGGTGTTTTCCAGGTCGGCTTCCTTGACCAGCACGCCCTGGAAGGCGGCCGGGTTGAAGCGGAAGGTGGTGCAGCCCTTCAGGCCCTGCTGGTAGGCGTAGCGGTAGATGTCCTTGAACGACTCGTAGGGGTAGTCGGTGGGGACGTTGGCGGTCTTGGAGATGGAGCTGTCCACCCACTTCTGCGCGGCGGCCTGGACGTCCACGTGTTCCTTGGGATGGATGTCGTCGGCGGCGATGAAGTAGTCGGGCAGCTTGGCCTCGGCCTCCTCGGAGAACGGCATGGCCTTGGCGTTGATCAGCTCGCGGTAGGCCAGCAGCTCGAAGGAGAACACGTCCACCTTCTCCTTGGACTTCTTGCCCTCGCGGATCACGTTGCGGCTGTAGTGATGGGCGAAGGAGGGCTCGATGCCGTTGGAGGCGTTGTTGGCCAGGCTCAGGGAGATGGTGCCGGTCGGGGCGATGGAGCTGTGGTGGGTGAAGCGCGCGCCGACATCGGCCAGCTCGTCCACCAGTTCCGGGGCCACGCTGGCGATGCGCTGCATGTAGCGGCTGTACTTGGCGTGCAGCACCTTGCCTTCGATCTCCTGGCCGACCTTCCAGCCGTCCTGGGCCATTTCCGGGCGCTGGCGCAGCATGGCGGCGGTGACCTGGAAGCGCTCTTCCATGATCGGGGCGGCGCCCTTTTCCTTGGCCAGGGACAGGCCGGTTTCCCAGCCGGCCACGGCCATGTCGCGGGCGATTGCTTCAGTGAACTCGCAGGACTCGGCGCTGCCGTACTTCATGCGCAGCATGGTCAGGGTGGAGCCCAGGCCGAGGAAACCCATGCCGTGGCGGCGCTTGCGCATGATCTCCTGGCGCTGCTGCTCCAGCGGCAGGCCGTTGACCTCCACCACGTTGTCGAGCATGCGGGTGAACACGCGCACGACTTCCTTGTATTCCTCCCAGTCGAAACGCGCCTGGTCGGTGAACGGGTCGCGCACGAAGCCGGTGAGGTTGATCGAGCCCAGCAGGCAGGCGCCGTACGGCGGCAGCGGCTGCTCGCCGCAAGGGTTGGTGGCGCGGATGTTCTCGCACCACCAGTTGTTGTTCATCTCGTTGACCTTGTCGATCAGGATGAAGCCCGGCTCGGCGTAGTCGTAGGTGGAGACCATGATCATGTCCCACAGATGGCGGGCGCGGATCTGCCCGTACACCTTGCAGGCCACCAGACCGTCGTCGCGGGTGACGTAGGTCTCGGCGTTGGGCCACTCGCGCCAGACCACCTGCTCGGCGTTGGTCAGGTCGATGTCGGCCTCTTCCTTCTTGTTGACCGGGAACACCAGCGGCCAGTCGGTGTCCTGCTCGACGGCCTGCATGAAGCCATCGGTGATCAGCAGCGAGAGGTTGAACTGGCGCAGGCGCCCGTCCTCGCGCTTGGCGCGGATGAAGTCCTTCACGTCCGGGTGGGACACATCGAAGGTGCCCATCTGCGCGCCGCGACGGCCACCGGCGCTGGACACGGTGAAGCACATCTTGTCGAAGATATCCATGAAGGACATCGGCCCGGAGGTGTAGGCGCCGGCGCCGGCGACGAAGGCGCCCTTGGGCCGCAGGGTGGAAAACTCGTAGCCGATGCCGCAGCCGGCCTTCAGGGTGAGGCCGGCCTCGTGGACCTTCTCCAGGATGCCGTCCATCGAGTCGGTGATGGTGCCCGACACGGTGCAGTTGATGGTGCTGGTGGCCGGCTTGTGTTCCAGCGCGCCGGCGTTGGAGGTGATGCGGCCGGCGGGGATGGCGCCGCGGCGCAGCGCCCACAGGAAGCGCTCGTACCAGTAGGTGCGCTTTTCGACCGTGGGCTCGGCATCGGCCAGGGCGCGGGCCACGCGCTGGTAGGTGCCGTCGATGTCGGCATCGATGGCCACGCCGGCCTTGCTCTTCAGGCGGTACTTCTTGTCCCAGATGTCCTGGGACGCGGGCTGCATCGGGATAACGCGGGCCGCGTGTTCTTTCTTGACCGCCTCAAGGCGCACCGTGCTCATGGGTTGGAGCTCTCCCTAGTGAAAATGATGCCGCCGCGCGTGGGACGCACGGGAGGCGTGTTGATGGTGGTGCCGGGGCGTGGACCGCGGCTGCAGGGCGGCGTGCCGTGCCTCAGGGGCGGGCATGTGCAGGTGATGTCGATTGTGTTGGCGGGCTGGAACCCCGCGACCACCACCTGCTGCATGCGCCGTCTCCCCTGTGGCGCTGGGGTTCCCAAGCAAAACCCTACCGCTTGGGGCCGTCACGCGACCCCTTCGCTACATCTTGGGGCCGCAGGCCGAGGAAGTTAGCCCTGCCACGGGGGCGTGTCAACCGCGAAAAAGCGGTTCTGCGTGGAACCGTCAAAACCCGGTTCCATGACCCCCGAAAGGGGTGGGATCGGGCGTTTTCATTGAGGATTTAAGGGCTGGACATCACACTCGTTCAGGTTCGCCCATGCGGCGGCGCGCCATGGGCGGGCCACGATGCGGCGCCTTCGACTCCATCCACTTCCAAGCCACGCCATGCGTCCCTTTCCGACCCTGCTCGCCCTGACCGCTGCCGCCGCCTTTGGCGGCTTTGTCGCCCTCGGCCTGTACCAGACCGTCGAACAACCCGCCCAGGCCCGCGAAGACGCCCCGCCGACCAGCTCGGTACTGCCGGCCGCGGCCGGGGCCGCCCTGCCATCGGCCGTGGATGGCGAGCCGATGCCCTCGCTGGCGCCGATGCTCAAGCGGGTCACCCCGGCGGTGGTCAGCGTGTACAGCCGCCAGACCGTGCGCGTGGCCAGTCCGCTGGGGCCGTTCGGCCAGTTGTTCGGGATTCCGGACATCCCGCGCGAGCGGGTGCAGCGCGCGTTGGGTTCGGGCGTGATCATCGATGCCAAGCGCGGCCTGATCCTCACCAACCACCACGTGGTGGAAAACGCCGACGGCGTGTCGGTCACCCTCAACGACGGGCGCACGGTGGAGGCCGAGTTCCTGGGCTCGGACCCGGACACCGACGTGGCCCTGATCCGCATCCCGCCCAAGGACCTGACCCAGATCCCGCTGGGCGACAGCGACCAGCTGCAGGTCGGCGATTTCGTGGTGGCGGTGGGCAACCCGTACGGGCTGGGGCAGACGGTGACCTCGGGCATCGTCTCGGCGGTGGGCCGCAGCGGCATCCCGGTGGCCGGCTTCCAAAACTTCATCCAGACCGACGCGTCGATCAACCCGGGCAATTCCGGCGGCGCGCTGGTCAACCTGAAAGGCCAGCTGGTGGGCATCAATACCGCCAGCTTCAATCCTTCAGGCTCGATGGCCGGCAACATCGGCCTGGGGTTCGCCATCCCGATCGACCTGGCCCGCAACATTGCCGAGCAGCTCTACACCAACAAGGGCGTGGTCAAGCGCGGCACGCTGGGCGTGACCACCCAGGACGTGACCCAGAAGCTGGCCGACGCGCTGGGCATGGATGCGCCGCGTGGCGCACTGGTGACCGGCATCTATCCCGATTCGGCCGCCGCCGCCGCGGGCGTGCAGCCCGGCGATGTGGTGCTGCAGGCCAACGGCCAGCGCATCGACAACGGTGGGGCCCTGCACAACTTCGAGGGCCTGCAGGGCGTGGGCAGCAAGGTGACCCTGAGCCTGCGTCGCGACGGCAAGCCGCTCACCCTGACCGCCACGCTCAAGGAACAGCTGCGCGAAGCCAATGGCGCGGACCTGGATGCGCGTCTGGCCGGGGCGACCTTCGACGAACTGGACGAAGCCACCCGCCAGCAGTTGCGCGGCATGGGCGCCAACGGCGGGGTGCAGGTCAGCCAGGTGCAGCCGCGCAGCCGCGCGTGGAACAACGGACTGCGCCAGGGCGACATCGTGTTCGCCGGCAGTGGCGGCAACTTCAGCGACCTGGCGGGCTTCCGCGCGAGCTTGCGCGACACGCCGCGCCAGCTGGTGTTGCGAGTGCTGCGTAATGGCGAAGACGGCCAGTTGCTGATGCGCTGAAGCTGCGGCCGCGCCCTTGTAGGCGCGGCCGAACTAACAGGGCGTTCATGCGGTCGTGCGGTAGATTCAAAACGTACCGTTGCATCCACAGACACGGAGAAGACCACCATGAGCGATCCCAACCCCACCCTCGGCACCGCTGCCCACAGCGCCGCCGCCTCCACCGCCGCCGATCAGATGAAGACCAACCTGGGCGAGGCGGGTTCGCACCTGAAGTCCGCGGCCACGGCAGCCAGCGAAGCCCTGCGCGGCGCCGCCGGCGTGGCCGGTGACGAACTCAAGCTGGGCAAGGCGCAGCTGAAATCCGAGCTGTCCGACAGTGCCCTGGCCGGCATCAGCGCCGCGGAATTTGGCGGCGAAGCCGCGCGCGAGCAGATGGACGCGCTGATGGACAAGGGCCGCGACCTGATCGACAGCGCCGCCGAAGTGATTCGCGAGCGTCCGCTGACTGCCTTCGGCGTGGCCCTGGCCACCGGTTGGGTGATCGCCAAGCTGGGTCGTCGCGGCGACTGATCCGACGCCGACGCGAGGGGAACGCGTGAGCGACACCGAGCATCAAGAACAAGCCCCGGGTGGGGCGACGCCATCGCTGGAAGACAGCCTGCGCCAAGTCGGCCGCTCCGGAAAGGCGGGGCTGACTTCGGCGCTGGACACTGCCCGTGCGCTGCGCAAGCTGGCCCTGGCCGACTTCGCACTGGCGCGCGTGGCCCTGGCCCGCGCGATGGTGTGGATGTCGGTGGCCGCGGTCTTCGGTGTGTGCAGCTGGTTGCTGCTGATGGGCGTGTTGATCGCCCTGCTCCAGCACAACGGGTTTTCATGGCTGGCCTCGGTGTCCATCGCCGCAGGGTTGAGCCTGTTTATGACGATCCTCGGCGTGGTGCAGACCTTGCGCTACTTCGAGTTCACTCGCATGGAAGCCACCCGCCGCCAGCTCAAGGCGATGGGGATTGGCGATGATGACGAGGATGAAGACGAAGACACCCCTGGTGTGAGCGGCACGCCAGTCCCGCAGGCGGCCGCACCCGCGCCGGCCGGCGTGGCCGAGGGAGGCCGCCCATGAAGTTCGCCAAGCTGAAGCATCGCGTGGTCCGCGCCGAAACCCTGGTCGAGGGCCGGCGCCAGCAGACCATCGACAATGCCGGCGCGCTGTTGAGCCACTGGAAGCGCAGTTGGACGCCCTGGCGCATCGTCCTGGTGGGTCTGGGCGTCGGCTATTTGACCGGCAGCTCGCACCCTTCGCGGGTCATGGGCGCGACCAAATGGCTGCGCGTGGTGAGCATGGTGTCTGGCATGTTCACCACGCTGCAGGCGTCGATGGCCGCCTGGCAGGCCGACCAGGCCGCGGACAAGGCCGACGAGGCCGCCGACAGCGCCCAGGACGCCGCGCAGGCGACCCAGAACACCCAAGCCGCTGCCGGTGTCGCCGCCGCGCAGGCCGCCCGCCACGCCGCCAGCACTGGCGCGGGCCCGGCACGCGACGTCCCACACCGCGCCGCGCAAGGGCCGGGCTATGCCCCGCCTGTGGACGAGCACGGGGAAACCGAACGCTGGACCGCCCATCCGCCGCAGCCGGCGGAAGCCGCCACCCACCTCTCCGAGCGGTGAACGCCCTGGACGCAGATCTGGCGGCCCCCGAGGCCGACCCGGCGCCCGCGCCGCCCCCGCCCCGCCCGCGCGGTCCTTTGTCACTGGTGATCCTGGCGTTCCTGGCCTGCGGCTTCACCCTGTGGGTGGCGCAGGCGGTGATCCTGCCGGTGCTGCTGGCGTGCTTCCTGGCGCTGGTGGGCAATCCGATGATCCGCGGCCTGCAGCGGCTGTATCTGCCCCGCTTCGTCGGGGCGGTCCTGGTATTGGTGCTCGGCCTGGCGGCGGCCGGCGCGCTGGCCTACCAGCTGGTGCCGCCCGCCGCCGCCTGGGCCAAGGCCGCGCCACGTGAACTGCGCCAACTGGCGCCCAAGCTGCGTGCGCTGACCAAGCCGGTCTACGACGCCAACGAGGCCGCCGAGAACTTCGCCCGCGCCGCCGCCGGCGACACCGGGCGCCGCCCGCAGGTGATGCGCACGGCCGAAGATCCCTTTCGCAAGCTGACCACCACCCCGCGCATGCTGGCCTCGGTGCTGGCGGTGGTGCTGCTGACGTTCTTTTTCATGGTCTACGGCGAGAACCTGCAGCGGCACGCCATCGCACTGCTCCCCAAGCGCCAGCAGCAGAAGCTCACCGTGGGCATCCTGCAATCGATCGAGCGTTCGGTCTCGCGCTACGTCCTGACCATCACCATCATCAACGCGGTGGTCGGACTGCTGTTCGCCGGGGCGCTGTACCTGCTGGAATTCCCCATCGCCGACGCGCTGTTGTGGGGCACGCTGGTGGCCATCCTCAACTTCGCCCCCTACGTGGGTCCGCTGGCCGGCATGGTGATGATGCTGGTGGTGGGCCTGACCACCTTCGACGATGCTTGGACCTCGCTGCTGCCAGCGGCAATCTACCTGGGCCTGCACACGCTGGAAGGCCAGTTGGTCACCCCGATCATCCTGGGCCGGCAGATGCGTCTGTCTCCCTTGATCCTGATCTTGGCGCTGATGGTATTTGGCTCGCTGTGGGGGATCATCGGTCTGCTGCTGGCGGTGCCGATGTTGGTGTGCATCAAGTTGGTGCTGGCGCAGGTGCAGGGGTTGGAGGGTTGGGCGCGGTTGATGGAGTGACGCGCTGCCACTGGGGCAGAGACCGCGCCGTGTTGGCGCTCGATCTTTTGCTGCTGCTGCTGCTGCTGCTGTTGCCGTTACCGTTGCTGTTGCTGTTGCTGTTGCTGTTGCTGTTGCTGTTGCTGTTGCTGTTGCTGTTGCTGTTGCTGTTGCCGTTACCGTTGCTGTTGCTGTTGCTGTTGCTGTTGCCGTCGGCATTTGATCTTTGTCTGAGCCGTAAAGCGAGCCGAGCATCGCAGGAACGCGCGGCCGAAGAGTCGCCCTGTCTGAGCGCAGCGAGTTTGGGCGACGTGCCGCGTGTTCCGAGAAGCGCAGGGGACCGCCGCGCAGCGGTGGCGAGTGTCCGGCGAGTAGCGGTTTTGGTGACTTTTGCCGCGACAAAAGTTACTCGCGCTGCAAGCGCGAAAGCCTTGCACTTGTCGCGCCGTTGGCGCGATGCCTTTCGTCTCGACCCTTTCGCTAGATCAAGCGCATCTCGCTGCCCAAGCTGAAGGTGGAAGCAGGATCAAGAGCTTTCACGCCCTTCGGGCGCGACCTTCTTTTGTCGCGGCAAAAGAAGGCAAAACCGCTTCTCGCCGGACGCGCGCCGATGCTGCGCATCGGTCCCCTGCGCTCCTCGCCAAGCAGGGCACGGCGCCCAAACTCGCTTCGCTCAAACAAGGGCGCCTCTTCGGCCCTGCTTGGCTGCGGTGCTCGGCGCGCTTTACGGCTCGGTCAGGTGAAGCAAAAGCAAGGGCAATGCAACAGCAACAGCAACAGCAACAGCGCAAGCAAACGCAAAAAGCAGCCGCAAAACCCGCCTGCGCCCGGCAGGCTAAAATAGCGGGATGAATTTCGATATCCGCGCCGTCACCCTGGACCTGGACGACACCCTGTGGCCGTTCGCGCCGATCGGGGCGCGCATCGAGCAGGCCCTGCATGCCTGGCTCGAAACCCATAGCCCGGCCACCGCCGCGCAGTTTCCCATCGAGGTGATGCGCGAGGTCCGCGAACGGGTGTTTGCCGACAATCCGCACCTGCTGCACGACCTGTCGGCCATGCGCCGGCTCACCCTGGAACACGCGCTGCGCGAGAGCGGTGCCGACCTGGCCCTGCTGGACCCCGCCTACGAGGTGTTCTATGCCGAACGCAATCGTGTGGAGTGCTACCCCGATGCGGTACACGCCCTGGAACGCATCGCCGCGCGGCTGCCGGTGGCGGCGCTGACCAACGGCAATGCCGACCTGGCGCGCTGCGGGCTGGACCAACACTTCGTGTTCCAGCTGGGCGCACGCGAGCATGGCGCGGCCAAGCCGGAGGCCAGCATCTTCCATGCGGCCTGCACGCAGCTGGCATTGCCACCAGAGCAGGTGCTGCACGTGGGCGACCACATGCTGATGGACGTGGCCGGCGCGGCGCGCGCGGGCCTGCGCGCGTGCTGGCTCAACCGCATCGGCGCACAGTGGAGCATCGATGACGTGCAGCCGGACCTGGAGTTCACCACCCTCACCGCGCTGGCCGACTGGCTCGACGCCCACCTGGATACCAAGGACACCGCTGCCGCATGAGCCAGACCGCCTTCATCGAGGACACCGCCACCGCCTGCCTGCCGCTGCACGTGCTGCAGCGCGAGCAGTTCCAGGACTGGTGCGCGACCCAGCCCGGCGCGACCGTGGCCTGGCTGCAGGCGCAGGGCTTCAACGCGGCCCCGGGCACGCTGGCCCTGCTGCCCGGCGCGGATGGCCTGGCCGGCGCGGTGCTGGCCATCGGCGATGCCGCCGATCCGCTGTCCTATGGCCATGCGCCGATGGGGCTGCCGCCGGGCAGCTGCTGGCGGGTCGAGGGGAGCGTGCTCTCCGACGAAGCGCGCGCGGCGCTTGAACTGGGCTGGGGCCTGGGCGCGTATCGCTTCGATCGCTACAAGACCCCGCTGCGCGCACCGGCGCTGCTGCAGGTCGCCGCTGGCGCAAGCCGCACCCGGGCGCTGCTGGCCGCGTGCCTGCGGGTGCGCGACCTGGTCAACACGCCCACCGAAGATATGGGCCCGGCCGACCTGGAAGCGGTGGTCCGCCAGATCGGCGCCGACCACGCCGCGCAGGTGGAGGTGATCGAAGGCGCCGATCTGCTGGCGCGCAACTTCCCCGCCATCCACGCGGTCGGCCGCGCCTCGCATCGCGCGCCGCGCCTGATCGCGCTGCGCTGGGGCACCGAAGACGCGCCCAAGGTCACCCTGGTCGGCAAGGGCGTGTGCTTCGACACCGGCGGGCTGGACATCAAGCCGGCCGACGGCATGCGCAACATGAAGAAGGACATGGGCGGCGCGGCGCATGCGATCGCGCTGGCCGAGCTGGTCATGGACCAGCAGTTGCCGGTGCGGCTGACCCTGCTGGTGCCGGCGGTGGAGAACGCCATCGGCCCGGACGCCTTCCGTCCCGGCGAGGTGATCGCCACCCGCGCCGGCATCAGCGTGGAGATCGACAATACCGACGCCGAAGGCCGGGTGATCCTGTGCGATGCGCTGGCCTATGCCGGCGAGGACCAGCCCGAGCTGCTGCTGGACTTCGCCACGCTCACCGGCGCGGCGCGCATCGCGCTGGGGCCGGAGCTGCCGGTGTTGTTCTCCAACGACGATGCGCTGGCCAACGCCTGGCTGGCGGCGGGCGAGCAGACCCGCGATCCGCTGTGGCGCCTGCCGCTATGGCGTCCTTACCTGCGCTACCTCACCAGCCATGTGGCCGACCTGGCCAATGCCGGCTCGCGCATGGCCGGCGCGGTGACCGCGGCGCTGTACCTGGAGCGCTTCGTCCCGGCCGGGACGCCGTGGGCGCATCTGGACGTGTATGCATGGAACGACGGCGATCGCCCGGGCCGCCCGGCCGGCGGCGAGGCCATGGCCCTGCGTGCGGCCTTCGAGATGCTGCGCGCCCGTTACGCGGGCTGATCGTCCACGGCGATGCGCAAGGATTTTTGGAAAGCTCAGCCGCCCCCGGCAGGGCATTCGGGAACGGCGCGATCGGACTCAGCTGGCGCCCGTGCTACTGGAAGGAGTCACCAGGGTGTGGACCGAATGACCGCTCTCAACCCGGTTACGGCCACGCGCCTTGGCTCGGTACAAGGCCCGGTCGGCGTGGCTGACCAAGCTCTCCGGGTCGCCACCATCAGCCGGGAAACAGGCCAAGCCGATGGACACCGTCACCGCCGGCAGATCCTTGCCCAGGTGCTGGACGCGCAAGGCATGCACGGCCTCGCGAATCTGCTCTGCCCGCTCCAGGGCCGCCTGCGGTGAGGCTTCGGGCAAGATCAGGGTGAACTCTTCGCCACCGTAACGGCAGGCGATGTCTTCCTGGCGCGAGAGCGTCTGCAGGAGTTGACCGAAACCGGCCAGCAGCGCGTCGCCGCCCGGATGGCCATGGGTGTCGTTGAAGCGCTTGAAGTGGTCCACATCCAGCATCATCACCGCCAGCGGCAAGTTGCGGCGCTCGCAGCGGGCCAGCTCACGCGACAACGATTCCTCCAGATAGCGACGATTGAACAAGCCGGTCAGCGGTTCACGGATGGACTGGATGCGCAGGCGGTCCTGCAACTGCAGGTTGGATAGCGCCATGGCCAGCTGTTCGGCGACGGTTTCGATCAGCTGGACGCGGCCCAGAAACTCGCTGTCGTTTGCCGATACATACAGGAAGCCCAACTGATTGCCCTGTGCATTGAGCGGGATGCAGGCGGTGGCTCCTTCGGTGGATTCGATGTGCTTGCAGCGCACCGTATCGGCTGGACCGTGAGCCAACTGCGACTGGCCGCGACGCAAGGCCCAGCAGTGCTCGTGTGGCAGCATCTGCGCGCTGGGCACCACATGCTCGCCCCATTGCGCCATGGCTTCGGCGTAATCCTGCGAGGCGCGGATGCGGTAGATCGTGCCGCCGGTGCCGGGCAGCAGCCGCGTCATCAGCTGGATGGTCAGGTCCAGGGCTTCTTCGGGCCGCACGCAGCTTTGCAGCATGCTGGCGAAATGACTCAGTTCACGCAGGTCGGCGCCGGTGTGCTCCAGCTCCTCCACCGTGCTGATCAGGCGCGCGTTGCTGGCGATGGTTTCGCGTTCGGCCTGGTCGCGGCCGCGGATCTCGCGCAGCATCAGGACATACACCATCGCGATCACCGCGATGCCGGCAGGAATCCCCGCCAGGGCCAAGGCCCTGAGCAGCATCGCGCTACGGTCACTGGAAGCCGCACGTCCCCGCAACAGCTCGCGCTCGGCCTGGCGGGCCGTTCGCATCTGGACACGGATGGCGTCGGAGGTGGCCTGGGCGTTGGCCCCGATGGCCTGCTGTGCGGCGGTCTGTCCCTGGGTCTGATAGACGTCCAGCACCTGGTCGGTCTGGCGCAGGCGCTGATCGATCAGGGCGCGCAGATCGCGGACCCGCCCAAGTTGCTCGGGATTGTCCCGGATCAGCCGTTCAAGTTCGGCGAACTGATCCGGCAGCTGGCTTTTCCCCAGCCGATAGCTCGCCAAGTAGTCCACCTGCCCGGTCAGCAGGAAGCCACGCTGGGCCGACTCGGCATCGCGCAGTCGCGCTTCGATTTCGTCGATCCGTGCAATCACTTCGTTGGTGTGCGACACCCACCGGGCATCCTCGGCGAAGCGCTCGGTGCCACGCAGGATGCCCAGACCGACGACCACGAAGATGGCCGTGGCCAGCAGCGGGCCAACCTGATTGGTGATACGACGAAGAGAGATCATGAAAACGTCTTTGCAAAGCGTGTGCCAATTTTAGGGCGGCGCCGGCGCGCTGGGCTCGGAACAAACCGGCGCTGCATCACTGTTTCCGCAGAAAAACGCTTTCAGAGCCAGCCCTTCTGCCGGGCCAGGCGATAGGCCTCGATGCGATTGCCGACCCCCAGCTTGCTGATCGCTTCGGACAGGTAGTTGCGCACGGTGCCGTGCGAGAGGTGCAGGCGGATGGCGATCTCCGCGGCGGTCAGGCCCTCGCCGGCCAGGCGCAGGGCCTGGCGCTCGCGTTCGCTCAAGGGATCGGTTTCCGACCAGGCTTCCAGCGCGAGTTCCGGGGCGATGGCACGGCCGCCGCGATGCACGCTGCGCAGCGCATCGGCCAGGTGCTCGGGCGGCGCGTCCTTGAGCAGGTAGCCGGCCACGCCGGCATCCAGCGCGCGGCGCAGGAAGCCGGGCCGGGCGAAGGTGGTGACGATCACCACGCGGGTGGGCAGTGCATGGCGCTGCACCCGCTGGGCCAGCTCCAGGCCGGACAGCCCCGGCATCTCGATGTCGGTGACCAGCACGTCTGGCCGCAGACGCTGCAGCTCACGCCAGGCCGCCTCGCCATCGGCCGCCGCCCCCAGCACGTCGATGTCTGCTTCCAGGCCCAACAGTGCAGCCAGTGCGCCGCGGACCATGGCTTGGTCCTCGGCCAGCAGGACGCGGATCACGGGGTGTTTTGGGTCGGCGGCATGGTCAGGATTCTAGAGCGCGAATGCGCGGCTTGAGGCTTCTGTGGGAGTCGCCATGGCGACGATGAGCTTTAGCCGGGTAGCTTCATCGCCGCCATGGCGGCGCCCACGGCATGGTTTGCGGCAACCGGTGCCGGCCGTGGCACCCGCGCGAGGACCGTGGTGCCGCTGCCGCGCGCACCTTCGACCTGCAGCGTGCCGCCCAGCGCCTGCACGCGGGCGCGCATGCCGTCCAGGCCGTTGCCCGGCACCATGTCACCTCCGCGGCCGTCGTCGTGGATGCGCAGCGACAGGGCCGCGTCGTCGCCCGCCACGGCGATCTGCACCGCACGCGCCTGTGCGTGTCGCTGCACGTTGGTCACCGCCTCGCGCAGGACCAGGGCGAAGGCGGTTTCCACCGCGGGCGGTAGCGGCACGTCGTCGACGTGGTAGCGCAACACCACGCCACAGGATTCCAGCAGCAGCCGGGCTGAAGCCAGCTCGGCCGCCAGCTCGGCCGACCGGATGCCGCTGACCGCGCGCCGCACCTGGGCCAGTGCCTCGCGCGAAACACCGCTGACCTCAAGCATCTCGCGCCGTGCGGCGTCCGGATCGCGCTCGACCAGGCGCACGGCCAGGTCGGACTTCAACGCCACCAGCGAGAGCGTGTGGCCGAGCAGATCGTGCAGGTCGCGGCCGATGCGCTCGCGCTCGGCCACCGCGGCCAGGCGCCGCACCTCCTCGTGGCTCAGGCGCAGGGCGGCGTCCTTGTGCCGGTTGAGCTGTTGCACGCCGATCACCGCACCAGTCCCCAGGACCGAAATCGGCAACCACACCAGCATCTGCCACGGATACCCCAGCCACAAGGCACAGGCCAGGAATGCCAGGTTGAGCAGGATCAGCAGGCCGAGGTAGCGGCGCAGCGAATGCGGCCCGTCGATGGACAAGCTCAGGCAGCCGAACACGAAGTAGCTGATGCCCGAGGGATACACCGGCAGCAGGGCGACGCTCATCACGATCATCGCCAGCGCATAGCGATTGCTGGTGCGCCGCGAACGCAGCAGGGTCATCGCATACAGGAACAGGAACGTGGGATAGGACAGCAACGTCCACCCTGCCCAGGACAGGTTATAGCCGCCATTTCCGAACAGCGGCACCACGAACACCCAGGCCGACCACAGCAGGTGCACCGCCTCGGTCCAGGGCGACTTGCCCTGGCGCATGCGCTCGGCGGCATCGGAGTCGGCGTCCGGGGTGAACCAGGCGAGCAGCGGGCGAGGAATCATGGCGAAGGACGCACGGGCATGCGCCGATCTTGCCACCCAGATGCAGGCCACGCGCGCGCGGCGCTCATGCGCGCTGCAGCCGGCGCCGGGCCAGGCCTAAGCAGGCAGCGGTCACCACGATCAGCACCAGCACATGTAGCCAGGCCGGGTGCCCCCCGTCCTGGCCCACCACTTTCAACGCCAGCTGGCCCAGATGCCAGGCCGGCCAGAGCGGTGCGATCTGGCCGAAGAAGGGCGGCAACACCGACAGCGGCAGCCACAGGCCCGACAGCAGCGCCAGCGGCAGGTAGACCAGATTGACCACCGCCGGTGCGCCACTGCCGCTGACCAGCGTGCCGATCAGCAGACCCATCGCGCAGAACGGCAGCACGCCCAGCACGTCGATCGCCAGCAACGTGGCCATCTGCGCCAGCGACAACTGCACGCCGCCCAACATGCGCCCGGCCAGCATCAGCAACACGCCGATGCAGGTGGCAAACAACATCGCCATGACCATCTTGGCGGCCAGCGGCGCACCGGCCGGGACCGGCAATGCGCGCTTGAGGCTCAGCAGGCCGCGTTCGCGATCCAGCGCCAGGCTGACGCCGAAGCCGAACAGCCCCGGCCCCATCACCCCGAACACGCTGTAGCTGGCCATCAGGTAGCGGCTGGCGTCGGGGTTGGCGCGATTGAGCAGCACGCCGAACAGCAGGTAGAACATCAGCGGAAAGATCAGCGTCGGCAGCGCGAACGAGGGCGTGCGCAGCAGGCGCAGGCATTCGTAGCGCGCCTCGTGCAGGTATAGGCGCAGCGTGGAGGATACGTTGGGGACGATGGCGTTCATGCGGCCTCCCGGGTGATGGCGAGAAATGCGTCGGCCAGGCCGGCGCGTTGGATTTCCAGGTCGCACAGCTGTGGATCGTCGTGCAGCAGGCGGGCGACCACCGCTTCGGCCGGTTCGGCGTGGATCTCCAGCACCGCGCCGTCGCGGCGCGCGGCGCGCACGCCGGGCCAGTGCAACACCGCTTCGGGGTTGATGTCCGTCTGCGCGCGGATGCAGCGCTGCAGCACCCGGGCACGGATCTGGGCCACGCTGCCCTGGGCCACGATGCGCCCGGCTTGCAGGACGACCACTTCGTCGGCCAGGGCCTCGGCTTCCTCCAGGTAGTGGGTGGTCAGCAGCACCGCGCAACCCGCAGTGGCCAGGGTGCGGATGGCGGCCCACAGCTGCTGCCGCGCCTCGATGTCCAGGCCCGTCGTGGGCTCGTCGAGAAACAGCACCTGCGGCCGGCCACAGATGGCCAGGGCGAACTGCACCCGCCGCTGCTGCCCTCCGGAGAGTTGGCCGTAGCGACGCCGCAGCAGGCCATCGAGCCCGGCCATGCCCACGCAGTCGGCCACGCTCAGCGGGGCGGCGTAGTAGCCGCGCACCTGGGCGAGCAGTTCGCCCACGCACAGGGTGTCGGGCAGCGCGGCCTGCTGCAGCATCACCCCGACCGCCCGACGCGCGGCCAGTTGATCGGGGGGCCGGCCGCACAGGCACGCCTGCCCGGCATCTGGCTGTTGCAGGCCCAACAGCAGGGACACCGCCGTGCTCTTGCCCGCGCCGTTGGGGCCCAACAGCGCGAGCACGCGCCCGGGTTCCAACGCCAGGTCCAGCCCGTCGAGCGCCAGCTGCGCGCCGTAGCGCTTGTGCACCGCGGACAGGCGGGCCGGTGAAGCGGTCATCTCGATCGGGGACATGGACGTATCTGCGGTTACCGGACGATGCGGGTAGCCTGCGCCCCGGGGAAGGGGTGACATCAGTGCAGGCCATCATCCAATCGAGATGACAGCTGTCACTGGCCCGCGCACGGGCCGCTGCGCATCCTGATGCCCGACATGTTGTGACTTCCGGCAACTTGGTGCGAACCATCCGGTCGGTCACATTCCTGCTTCGACGACGTCATCCATGGACCTATGAACGCTTCCGCCGAACTGTTGAAAGAGCTACGCATCGACCGCGGCAAGGCGCCGCCCCCGCCCTCGCGCAAGGGGCTGTGGATCACGCTCGTGGTCCTGGTGGTGCTGGCGCTGCTGGCGGCCATCGCCTGGTGGATGCTGGGCCGGGCCAAGCCGGTCCCGGTGCGCACCGCAACGGTGGTGGCCATGGGCAGCGGCGGGTCGCAGTCCGCCTCGGTGCTCGATGCCACCGGCTATGTGGTGGCGCGGCGCATCGCCACGGTCTCGGCGCAGATCACCGGCCGCGTGGAAGAGGTGATGATCGAGGAAGGCCAGCACGTGGAGGAAGGCCAGGTCCTGGCCCGCCTGGACCCTATCAACGCGGACGCCGAGCAGCGCCTGGCGCGTTCGCAGATGGCCTCGGCGCAGAGCCAGGTGCAGAACGTGCAGGCCCAGCTCACCCAGGCCCAGGCCGAGGCCGGACGCCTGCAGTCGCTGGTCAAGCAGCAGTTGGTCTCGCGCTCGCAGTACGACCAGCAGGTCGCCACGCGCGATGCGCTACGCGCCCAGCTGGAAACCGCGCGCCGCAACGTGCAGGTCGCGCGTGACCAGCTGAAGATCTCCGACATCGGCAAGGACTACACCGTGGTGCGCGCGCCGTTCTCCGGGGTGATCACCGCCAAGGCCGCCCAACCTGGCGAGATCGTCTCGCCGCTGTCGGCCGGCGGCGGCTTCACCCGCACCGGCATCGGCACCATCGTGGACATGGACTCGCTGGAGGTCGAAGTGGACGTCGGCGAGGCCTACATCGGCCGCGTGCAGCCCAAGATGCCGGTGGAAGCCACGCTCAACGCTTACCCGGACTGGAAGATCCCGGCCGAGGTCATCGCGGTGATCCCCACCGCCGACCGCGGCAAGGCCACGGTCAAGGTGCGCATCGCCCTGAAGGTGAAGGACCCGCGCATCGTCCCGGAGATGGGCGTGAACGTGAGCTTCCTGGAAGCCGCGCCAAAGCAGCAGGACGCCGTCCCGCAGGGCGTGCGCGTGCCGGCCGCCGCGGTCACCGAGCGCGATGGCGCGCCGGCCGCATTCGTGGTGAACGCAGACAAGGTGGAGCAGCGCACGCTCAAGGCGGGCGCCACGCTCGCCAACGACCGCCAGATCCTCGGCGGCCTGCAGGCGGGCGAAACCGTGGTCCTGGACCCACCGCCGACACTCAAGGACGGCGACGCGGTGGACACCACCGCCGGCGCCGACACGTAACCATCGCGCCATTGCGCGGCGCCAGGATGTCGAGGCGCCGCATGTTCGACCGTCGTTCGTAACGCAGCAGTCGCGCCGGAGTCGGACCTTCCGTGCGCATGCCGTCCTTCCGATCGGGCCCGTCCACCCGAGCAGACCGCACGAGGCAACGCCATGACGTCCCTGGTTTCCATCCGCAACCTCACCAAGACCTACCAGCGTGGCCCGGAAAAGGTGCACGTGCTGCATGGGCTGGATCTGGACATCGCCGCCGGCGACTTCGTCGCGCTGATGGGGCCTTCCGGCTCGGGCAAGACCACCCTGCTCAACCTGATCGGCGGGCTGGACACGGCCAGCGATGGCCAGATCGAGATCGACGGCCAGCATCTGGAATCCATGTCCGCCGGGCAACTGGCGCAGTGGCGCAGCGACCACGTCGGCTTCGTGTTCCAGTTCTACAACCTGATGCCGATGCTGACCGCGCAGAAGAACGTCGAGCTGCCGCTGCTGCTCACCCATCTGTCCGGCGCCCAGCGCAAGCGCAACGCCGAAATCGCGCTCACCCTGGTGGGCCTGGCCGACCGCAAGTCGCACAAGCCCAACGAATTGTCCGGCGGCCAGCAGCAGCGCGTGGCCATCGCCCGCGCCATCGTCTCCGACCCCACTCTGCTGATCTGCGACGAGCCCACCGGCGACCTGGACCGCAACAGCGCCGAGGAGATCCTGGGCCTGCTGCAGATGCTCAACCGCGAGCACGGCAAAACCATCGTGATGGTCACCCACGACCCCAAGGCGGCCGAGTACGCCAGCCACACCCTGCACCTGGACAAGGGCGTGCTGGTCGAACAGCCCACCCACGCGTAAGGAGCCGGCCATGAAATACCTGCACCTGGTCTGGGCCGCGCTGCTGCGGCGCAAGACCCGCACGATCCTCACGCTGGTCTCGATCCTGGCGGCGTTCCTGCTGTTCGGCCTGCTCAACGGCGTGCGCGAGAGCTTCGCCCAGGCCGGCCAGAGCGCGCTGGGCGCCAAGCGCCTGCAGACCGGTTCGCGCCTGTCCTTCATCGATACCTTGCCGCTGTCGCTCAACGACCGCATCGCGCGGGTCGACGGGGTGACCAAGGTGACCTACGCCAACTGGTTCGGCGGCGCCTACCAGGACGCGCGCAACCAGATCTTCAGCTTTGCGGTGGCCCCCAACTACCTGGACCTGTATCCGGAGATCGAGGTCGATCCGGCCCAGCGCGAGGCTTTCGCCAACACCCGCACCGGCATCCTGGTCGGGCAGGCGTTGATGAAGCGCTTCAACTGGAAGGTCGGGCAGAAGATCCCGCTGATCTCGACCATCTTCCCCAACAGTGACGGCAGCAAGAACTGGGCGTTCGACATTGTCGGCGTCATGCGCGGCGCCGAGAGCAGCACCTCGGGCTGGGACGACCAGATGATCCTGATGCACTACAAGTACTTCGAGGAGTCCTCGCCCTACGTCGACGGCGACGTGGGCTGGTACGTGGCCGGCGTGGCCGATCCCAACCAGGCCGATCGCGTGGCCAAGGCCATCGACGCGCTGTCGGTCAACTCCGACCACGAGACCAAGACCCAGACCGAGTCGGCGGCGATGGCCTCGTGGATGAAGCAGACCGCCGACATCGGCCTGATCGTCGGCTCGATCATGGGCGCGGTGTTCTTCACCCTGCTCCTGCTGACCGGCAACACCATGGCCCTGGCCGTGCGCGAGCGCACCGCCGAGTTGGCCGTGCTCAAGGTGCTCGGTTTCCGCGATGGTGCGGTGCTGGCCCTGGTGCTGGCCGAGTCGGTGCTGCAGGTGGTGCTGGGCGGGGTGATCGGACTGGGCATCGCCGCCGTGCTGGGCCCGATCCTGACTGCCGGCAGCGGCGGGATGCTCAACCTGCCGCCAGTCGGCCTGCACAGCTGGGCGCTGGGCCTGTCGCTGATGGTGGGCATCGGCCTGCTGGTCGGCCTGCTGCCCGCGCTGCGCGCCGGGCGTTTGAACATCGTCGATGCCCTGGCCGGGCGCTGAGGAGACCTGACATGCGCTTCCTGAAATCCTTTGCTCGCGGCGTGGGGCTGTTCGTCGTCGTTCTTGTCGGCCTGGCGGCCTGGCTGGGCCTGCCGTGGTTCGTGCTGCTGGCGCTGGCGGTGGTGTTCGCCGCGTGGATGCTGCTGACCCGACGCGGCCGCCAGGCCGGCTCGGTCACCCAAGTCGGGCTGAGCACGCTGCGCGAGCGCATCGGCTCCTCGGCGGTGATCGTGGTCGGCATCGCCGGCGTGGTCGCGGTGCTGGTGGCGCTGCTGGCCATGGCCGAGGGCTATCGCGCCACGCTGCGCGCCAGCGGCAGCGAGGACACGGCGATCGTGCTGCGCGGCGCGTCCTCGGCCGAGGTGATGTCCACGCTCTCGCATGATGCGGTCAACCAGATTGCGCAGGCACCGGGCGTGGCGCGCAGTGCCGACAACCAGCCGCTGGTCTCGCCCGAACTGGTGGTCGCGGCCAACCTGCCACTGCGCAAGGGAGGGCCGGACGAAACCGGCAGCGTGCAGTTGCGCGGCGTCGGCCCGGCCGCCTGGACCGTGCGCCCCAACGTCAAGGTCGTGGAGGGCGGCAAGTTCACGCCCGGGCGGCGCGAGCTGATGGCCGGCGTCGGTGCCCAGCGCCAGTTCAAGGGGCTGGAACCGGGCAAGCAGATCCGCCTGGGCAGCCAGCTGTGGACGGTGACCGGCATCTTCCGCGCCGGCGATGCCAGCGACTCGGAACTGTGGGCCGATGCCGAAGTGGTGGCCACCACTTACCGCCGCGGCAGCACCCGGGCCTCGGTCACCGCCAAGCTGACCAGCCCGCAGGCCTTCGCCGGGTTCAAGGCGGCACTGGCCGCCAACCCGCAGCTGGACGTGGAGGCCGACACCACGCTGGACTACTACAGCAAGCAGTCCCAGCAGATGACCACCATCATCCGCATCATCGGCATGGTGGTGGGCGCGATCATGGGCGTCGGCGCGGTGTTCGGCGCGCTCAACACCATGTTCGCCACCGTCGCCGCGCGCGCCCGCGAAATCGCCACCCTGCGCGCCATCGGCTTCCGCGGCCTGCCGGTGGTGGTGGCGGTGATGCTGGAGACCATGCTGCTGGCCCTGCTCGGCGGCGTGCTCGGCGGCGTGCTGGCCTGGGTGATCTTCAACGGCTTCACCGCCTCCACTCTGGCCGGCGGCGTAGGCCAGCTGACCTTCGCCTTCGACGTGTCTCCAGCGGTGCTGTGGACCGGCATCAAGTGGGCGCTGGCGATCGGCTTCGTCGGCGGTCTGTTCCCCGCCCTGCGCGCCGCGCGTCAGCCGATCACCGTGGCCCTGCGCGAGGTCTGAGCCACCCTCGCCGCGCGCCTGCCAGGCACACGCGCTGGCAGGCGCCACCGGTCGGCGCAGGTTGCAGGTGTCATGACATTGTCATGCCGGTGCGATAGCGCCATCACCGGCACACCGCTAGCCTGCCGGGCCATCCTGTCGTCTCCACGCCGATGTCCCGCCTGTTCCTGCTGGTCTGCGTCTGCTGCATCGTGCTGGCCGCCTGCATCCCGCCCACATCCACCTCACTGAGTGAACGCCTCGTCGCCCCCGGCGGCGTGTCGCCACTGCTGGATGGCGCACGCGTGGAAAGCCTGATGGCGCGGCTGCCCACCCGCAGCGGCCGGCTGGCCGGCGCGGGCGATGTCCCGATCTTCTGGCGGGCGCTGGATCCGGGCGACTACGCGCTGGACTACCGCTACACGGGCAATCCCGATGGCACGGCGCTGCAGCAGGTGGCCTTCGGCATCGGCTTCAAGACCCCTGGCAGCCACCCGCCGCCGCGCGGCACCGTGGTCCTGCTGCACGGCTGGATGATGGATGGCGACTCGCTGATGCCCTGGGCGCTGCAGCTGGCCCAGGCCGGGTATCGCACCATCACTCTGGATCTGCGCAACCACGGTCGCTCCGGCCGCGGGCCGACCGGCTACGGCACGCGCGAGGGCGAGGACGTGGCCAAGGTGGTCGGCGAGCTGCGCGCGCGCGGCGAGATCAGCGGGCCGCTGTATCTGTTCGGTGTGTCTTACGGTGCGGCCACGGCGATCTTCGCCGCGCACGACCTGGGCCATCAGGTGGCGGGCGTGGTGGCGATGGAATCCTTCGCCAACGCCGGACGCGGTATCCGCGACATGGTCCCGCACATGCTCAGCGCGCGCCCGGACACCTGGAAGACGGCCGCCGCGACCCTGGTCGCGCAGGCCACCTACGGCCGCCAGGATCTGGACGCAGTGATCGCCGCGGCCGATGCACAACTCAACCTGGATCTGGACAGCGTGGACGTGGCCACGGCCCTGCGCGCCACCCCGGCCTGCGTGTTGCTCATCCACGGGCGCAACGACCACCACATCCCGGTCGCGCATGGCCGCACGCTTGCCGAGGCCGCGCCGCGTGACCGTTACATCGAGGTCCCGGGTGAAACCCATCTGAGTCTGCCGATGCGCCTGGATCGCCTGGCGCCCACGGTGGATGCGTGGTTCGCGCAGACCGCCGATGCGCCGTCGCAATGCCCGCGCGCAGGCACCACGCTGCCCTCGCCTGCCTCCGGCCTGGTGGCGCGCGCCGCGCACTGACCACCGTCCAGGCCGTGTCGCGAGCGCGGCGCGGTGGCTAGACGCTGGCGCGGTCGATCAAGCCCCGTTGCGCGGCCAGGTCCAGATCGGGGGGCGTATCCAGGTCCATGCACAGCTGCGGCGCCACGACCATGCCGGCGCACGCGGGCGGCATGGCGTTGAGGAGTTCGCGCAGTCCGGCATCGCCCTGGGGATCGGCCTGGCGCAGCTGCGCCAGGGACACCACGGCGGGGATGCCGATCCGCGCGCCGTGGACGATGCCGGCACAGCCCGCCGGCGCCTGCGCGGCGGCATGCAGGAGCGCGGTCAAATGGTCGACCTCCAGTGCGGGCTGATCGCAGGCCAGCAGCAGGCAGCCGGTGGCCGGGTCCTGTTCTTCGGCCAGGGCGGCACGCGCGGCCAGGACGCTGCTGGACAGGCCATCGCGCCAGCGCGGGTTGACCACCACCTGCACATCGTCGGCCCGGACCAGGCCGACGATCTCGGCGGCGCGTGCGCCGACCACCAGCAGCAGGCGCCGGGGTGAGGTGGCCCGCGCCAGGCGCAGCGCGCGGTTCACCAGCGTTTCGCCGTCACGTCGGATCAACTGCTTGGGACGTCCCAGGCGGCGGCTGCCACCGGCTGCGAGCACGATGGCGACATGACCGCTCACGCCACGCGCCCGTGGTGCCAGGCCTGCAGCTGCGCGGCGATGCTCAGGGCGATGGCCTGTGCCCCACGCCCCCCCAGGTCCATGCCGACCGGCGAGCGCAGGCGCTTGCCCAGGGCCGACACCGCCGCGGCTGGCAGCAGCCGGAACAGGTCGTCCCGGCGACGGCGCGGACCGAGCAGGCCGATGAAGGGAATATCGGACGCCGCCAGCGCCTCCAGCGCCTCGCGATCCAGTTCGAAATTGTGGTGCATCACCAGCGCCGCATCGGCGCCGGCGACCGATGGCTGCATCACGCCGGCCGCAGGTGTCCTGGCTTCCCAGTGATCGGGCATCGGGGTGACGCCGGTGTCCGGGGACCAACGCGGACGACGCTCGACCAGGGTGACGACCCAGCCGGCGTCGCGCAGCAACGGCAACAGCCAGGGGGTCTCCGGCCCGGCGCCGAACAGCACCATGCGCGGGGGCGCCTTGAGCAACAGACGCACGCCGGCCTGAACCTGGTCCGGCACCGGTGTACTTGGGAGACGCCAGTCGGTCTGGCCCAGCCCCAGCGCGATGCGCTGCTCGCCGACGCCGCGCAGGGTCAGCTCCAGGTCCGTCCCGTCGCGCCACGCCGCCACCGCGCGCGTCCAGCCCGGTAGCCAGGCCAGCGGCAGCAGCGCCAGCAGCAACCGCCCACGACACCCCACCGCCGAGCCGGAGAGCAGATCCTCATCCGCGCGGGTGTCCAGTTCCATCCAGTCCACTTGACCGGCCTGTGCAGCGGCCAGTGCTCTGGTCTCGATCTCCGGTTCCAGGCAGCCGCCGCTCAGCCAGCCCACCTGACCGCCCTGCCCGTCGAACAGTGCCATCGCCCCGGCCCGCACATAGGTCGAGCCCTCGGTGTCCACCACCAAGGCCAGCGCCGCGTGGGCATCGTCGGCCGACGCGGCCGCTTCCATCACGGTGCGATGTACGTCGGCCACCGGGGGGGCGATGGGAATCACGTCATCCTTCATGGTCCGCATGGTGCCCGCCCGAACCTCAGGGCGCTGTGACGCTGCCAGTCTCAGGTCCGCACACGACGGGCCCGCAGCAGGGTATCGCCGATGAACGCCACCAGCCCGATCCAGATCAGGACGAAGCCGATGGCCCGCGCCGCGCCGAAGGGCTCCCCGAACACCACCACCCCAAGCAGCAGTTGCAACGTCGGCGCGATGTACTGCAACAGCCCCACCAATGACAACGGAATGCGTCGCACACCGTAGGCGAAGCCGACCAGCGGCCCGGCCGTGATCACGCCCCCCAGGACCAGCAGCAGGTCCGTGCCCAGGCCCCAGCCGGCATGGAAACCACCCCCGTGCCCGGCCTCGCCCCAGGCCACCAGCCCGAGCGCCGGCAGCAGCAGGTACAGGCTTTCCAGGCCCAGGCCCGGCACCGCGTCCACCTGCACCAGCTTGCGCAGCAGGCCGTAGGCACCAAAGGAGGTCGCCAGGCCGATCGCGATCCACGGTGCCCGTCCGGTCTGCCAGGTCAGCCATGCCACGCCCAGCCCGGCCAGCACCACCGACACCCATTGCAGCCGGGTCAGCCGCTCGCCCAGCACCAGCACCCCCAGCAGCACGCTCACCAGCGGATTGATGAAGTAACCCAGGCTGCTTTCCACCACATGACCGTTGTTCACCGCCCAGATGTACAGCCCCCAGTTGAAGCTGATCAACACGCTGCTGGCCGCCAGCGTGGGCAGCGCACGCGGCTGGGCGGCGATCCGCCGCAGCCACCCACCCCCTTGGCGCAGCATCAGCCATCCGACCACCAGCACGGCGCTCCACACCACCCGGTGGGCGATGATCTGCAGTGCCGGCACCTCGCGCAGCAGGTGCCAGTACAGCGGAAACAGGCCCCAAGCGACGAACGCAGCGACCGTCGCCGCGACGCCGCGCCGGTCCACGGCCGCGACCACCGTCACTTCCTGCGCACCTTGGCCAGGCTGATCACCACCACGCCGGCCAGGATCACCACCATCGCCCCCAGGTCATGCGCGGTGAAGCGCTCGCCCAGCAGCCAGGCCCCCAACGCCACCGCGATCACCGGATTGACGTAGGCGTAGCTGCCGGCCAATGCCGGACGCACGTGGTGCAGCAGCCATACATAAGCGGTGAAGGCCACGATCGAACCGAACACGGCCAGATAGCCCACGGCCAGCACGCCCTGCAGCGGCGGCGGCCAATGCTGGAACCCCTCGCCGCGCAACGCGCCGACCAGCATCAGCAGGAGCCCGCCACAGAGCATCTGCGCGGCGGCGGTCATCACCGGCGTCGGCAGGTCGCGCCCGCGCGACCACACCGAGCCGAACGCCCAGGCCGCCGGCGCGACCAACAGGCACAGCAGCCCCATCGGACTGCCGGTGAGCGTGCCCCCTGCGTTGAGCCAGACCACGCCGGCAAAGCCGAGCACGATGCCAATCCATTCGGCCCGCGTCGCGCGCTGCCCGCGCAGCATGCCGAACAGTCCCATCCACACCGGCATCGAGGCCACCGCCACGGCCGCCAGCCCGGAAGAGACCGTGGTTTCGGCCAGCACCACCAGGCCGTTGCCCATGCCCAGCAGCAGCGCGCCCATGATCGCCACGTTGCGCCACTGCGCCCGGGTCGGCCCAGCCACGCCACGCCAGCGCAGGACCGCGAACATCAGGCTGCCGGCGACCACGAAGCGCAGCCCCGAGGTCACCAGCAGCGGCGGCATGTGGTGCTCCAGCGCCACCCGGATCCCCAGGTAGGTCGACCCCCAGACCACGTACACCAGCAACAACGCCGTCAGCACGGCAAGACCGGCTCGAGGGGACGGGGCGGTGCTGGAAGCGGGGGGCGACATGGGGGCGGCCGGCGTGGGGGCCGCACAGTCTAGGGGAGCCGCAGGCCCCTTGACCGGCGCGCAAGGCCAGGACAGCTGGAAAGTGGCGTTGCACGACTGCACCACCACTTCGGGAACCCCAACGCACGACGGGCGCCCTCAGGCGCCCGTCGTGACGTGCTTGCGGTATGCGAGGCTCAGTCGGCCCAGCTGCCCGGCGCAGTGGACTCGGGCAGGACCACGGCCGACAGCTTCTGGTCCTGATCCAGGACCTGGATGGCGTCTCCCAGGATCGCAGCCGACTCATGCAGCAGCGGGTCCGGACGCTCATCGGCCAGCTTCTCGCGCTGGGCATCCTTGACGATGTCGCGCTCGCTGGCACCCAAGCCGTCATCGGCCAGGTCGCCGGCCAGCGGGTCCAGCGGCAGGCCAAGCTTCTTGCGCTCTTCCTGGCGCTCCTTGCGCTGGGTCTGCTGCTTGTCGCGCTCGCCACGGCGATCGGCCTCGTTGAGCGAAACGTACTTCTTGGCTGCCTCGGCGCGGAAGGTCGCCACGTCCTCGGACCACCACTGGTACTCCTTGTCGGTCTTGACCCGGGTGTCGTGCATGGCTTCCAGCTTGGGCAGGATCGGCGCGAAATTGCCGTACTGGGTGTGCTGGACCGGGGCGATCTTGGTCCACGGCAAAGCGTTGTCGTAGGTGTCCTCGCCGTATTCGGTCGCATCCACCGTCACCGGGAAGGCGATGTCCGGCACCACGCCCTTGTGCTGGGTGCTGCCACCGGCCACCCGGAAGAACTGGGCGATGGTCAACTTCAGCTGGCCGAAGCGCTGCCCGCCTTCATTGGCCGGCCACCGGTCCAGGTCGATCAGGTTCTGCACGGTGCCCTTGCCGAAGCTGGTCTCGCCAATCACCAGGCCACGACCGTAGTCCTGGATGGCGCCGGCGAAGATTTCCGAGGCCGAGGCCGACCCACGGTTGATCAGCACCGCCAGCGGACCATCCCAGGACACGCCCGGGGTGGTATCGCCGCTGACCGAGACCCGGCCGCCGGATTCACGCACCTGGACCACCGGGCCCTGGTCGATGAACAGGCCGGTCAGGTCGACCGCCTCGTCCAGCGAACCGCCGCCGTTGTTGCGCAGGTCCATCACCACGCCGTCGAGGTGCTGCTTCTTGAAGCCATCCAGCAGCTTGCGCACGTCGCGCGTGGCCGAGGTGTAGTTATTCGGATCGCGACGACGCCCCTCGAAGTCCTGATAGAACGCCGGCAGCTTGACCACGCCGATGCGGCGCTCGGGCTCATCGCCGCTGGCCGGCAGGGTCATGATCTCGCTCTTGGCGGCCTGCTCGGCCAGCTTCACCTTGTCGCGCACGATGGTGACCATGCTGTGTGCGCCGTCCAGGCCGCCCTCGGGCGGGATGAACTCCAGGCGCACGCGAGTGCCCTTCTTGCCGCGGATCAGGTCGACCACGTCGTCGGTGCGCCAGCCGATCACGTCGGTGATCGCACCATCGCTGCCCTGCCCCACGCCGACGATGCGCGAGCCAGGCTGCAGCTTCTTGGACAGGTCGGCCGGGCCGCCGGGGACGATTTCGCGGATCACCACGGTGTCGTCCTGGCGCTGTAGCACCGCGCCGATGCCCTCCAGGGACAGCGACATCTGCTGGTTGAAGTTCTCGGCGGTCTTGGGCGTGAAGTAATCGGTATGCGGGTCGATCGCCGAGGTATAGGCGTTCATGAAAGACTGGAAGACGTCCTCGCTATCCAGCTCGTCCACGCTGCGCTGGATGTTGGCGTAGCGCTTGTCCAGGGTCTGGGCGATGGCATCGGGCTTCTTGCCGGCCAGCTTCAGGCGAAGCCAGTCGTTCATCACCGACTTGTACCAGATGTCATCCAGCTCCTTGCCGTTGGCCGCCCACGGCGCCTTCTCGCGGTCGTAGTACCAACGCGCGTCGGTGTTGAAATCAAAGTTCTGGTGCTTGACCAGATTGCGCGCGTAGGCGACGCGCTCGGCGACGCGCTTGCGGTACACAGCGAAGATGTCGTACGCCGGCGCCAGCTGGCCGCTCTTGATGGCGTCGTCCAGCTTGGTCTCGTAGGGCATGAAGCCCTGGATGTCCTGCGCGGTGAAGAACTGCTTGCTGCCATCCAGCGCGTCCAGATAGCGCTTGTAGATGTCCGCCGAGAGCGCATCGTCCAGCTGCCGCGGCCGGTAGGCGTAGCGGCTGTCCGAAAGCAGTCCATACACCAGCTTGGAGGTGGTCTGCTGGTCGGCCGTGGGGCCCATCGGCACCACGCTGGTGTCGGTGGGGGCTGCCGGTTTGGCGGTGTCGGCCTGCGCGATGAGCACGGCGGGAACCGTCAGGGCGAGGGCCAACAGGGTGTAGGAGAGCTTGGCTTTCATTCAGTGGACTCGCGGCGCGGACGCCGACTGTGACGTGTATGGGGAGTGGCTGGACGTATCGACAACGTCACAGTGCCGAAAGTTGCGCGCACTGTCACCTGCGATTCCAGCCTAGCGGGGCATTGGTAGCGAAACGTGAACGAGACCTGCGCAAGGGCCTCGAACCAAAACGCCGCCGGACCTCGGGGCCGGCGGCGTCAAGATCACGCAGCGGGAGCACATCGGCACGCTCAGCCGGCGACACCCGCACCCATGGCCTGCTGGTCGGCGTGGTAGGACGAGCGCACCATCGGACCGGAGGCGACGTGGCTGAAGCCCAGCTCGTAGCCGTAGCGCTCCAGCGCCTTGTAGTCCTCAGGCGTCCAGTAGTGCAGGACCGGATGGTGGTGCGCGGTGGGCTGCAGATACTGACCGATGGTGATCATGTCCACATCGTGCGCGCGCAGATCGCGCATCGTGGCCTGGATCTGTTCGAACGTTTCGCCCAGGCCCAGCATGATGCCGGACTTGGTAGGGATGTCCGGATGCTGCGCCTTGAAATTCTTCAACAGCGTCAGCGACCACTGGTAGTCGGCACCGGGACGCACGTTGCGATACAGGTCCGGGACGGTCTCGATGTTGTGGTTGAACACGTCCGGCGGGTTCTGCGCCAGGATCTCCAGCGCGCGCTCCATCCGGCCCTTGCCGCGGAAATCCGGGGTCAGGACCTCGATGCGCGTGCCCGGCGAGCGCTCGCGGATCGCGGTGATGCAGTCGACGAAATGCTGGGCACCGCCATCGCGCAGGTCGTCGCGGTCCACGCTGGTGACCACGACGTACTTCAGGCCCATGTCGGCCACGGTATTGCCCAGGCTGGCCGGCTCATTGGCATCGGGCGGCTTGGGCCGGCCGTGGGCCACGTCGCAGAACGAGCAGCGCCGGGTGCAGACCTCGCCTAGGATCATGAAGGTTGCCGTGCCGTGGCCGAAGCACTCGTGGATGTTCGGGCAGCTGGCTTCCTCGCAGACGGTCACCAGGCGGTTCTCGCGCAGCTTGGCCTTGAGGTTGGCGACCGCGTTGCCGGAGGGAATCCGGACGCGGATCCAGGAGGGCTTGCGCAGCGCCGGCGCGTCGGCGAACTGGACCGGCGACCTGCCGATCTTGTCGCCACCGAGCTGCTTGGAGCCGGCTTCCAGCGGAGCGGTCGGCGCGGCCGTCACGACCTGCAGCGGGATCTGGCGGGGAGTGGTGGTATCCATCCGGTCATTCTATCGCCTGCCCTCTGGCGATGGGCCCGCCGGCGTCCCGTCGAGCGGAACGCAGCGATGCCAGAGGTGCGGGCTTGAACCGCGGCGGCAGGCCGCCGTGGCCGCAACGGGCGAACGACGGGCAATAAAAAGCCCGCAATGGCTTTCACCAGTTGCGGGCCTGCTCCCTCCCCCACGTCGGGATGCGGGTCAATCCTGCGCCCGCTTTTCGGACAATGCACGCTGCACTGCAAAACAAATTGCGGCTGAAACTGAACGCCCGCTATGGCAGGTAGGCCGGTTGGGCCTCGTACCAGCGCTTGGCGCCAAGCACATGGAATTCGTGTTGCCCATCGCGCAGTTCGACGGCGGTACCCAGCACGCCCCAGCGCGCGTAGAGATCCCCTTCGGCCTGGCGCTGGTCGCGCAGGCGGAAGCGGCCGACCAGATCGAATCGATCGTTGCTGGCATCGATCTGGTCCAGGACCAGCGCATCGCGCCGCCACCGCACTTTTGCCTTGGCCTGCACCGTGCCGGCATCGACCAGCTTGACCATCCACTTGGGGTAATCGTGGTCCTGCGAGAACAGGTCCAGCAGAAAGCCCACGTCCTTCATCCGGGTCTGCACCTGGCCTGCAACCGACAGCCGCCCATCATCGACATCCAACCGCGCGCGCGGCAGGTCCACCTGTGCCCACCAGCCGGCGCGGGCATTGCTGCGCTGGGTGAAGCTGACGTTGCGCAGGGCCACCTGGCTGCCATCGACCTCGAAGCGCTGGCGCGCCAGGTCGGCGCGCTTGAGGCGCAGGTCGACGTCCACGTCGGCGCGCAGCGCCAGCCCGGCGGCCGTGACCTGAGCATGCCGGCCCGCCACGCGCACCCGGCCACTTGCGGCGTTGCCCGAAGCATCCAGCGCCAGGGTCCCGCTCAGCGTGCCGGCGCCGTCATCGAACCGCATGTGATCGTTGGGCAAAAAGCGGTTGTACGCGCGCAGGTCCGGCACCCGCGCATCGGTAAAGTCCAGCCGCGCCTTGAGCGATTGCCGGGCCTTGGCCAGGTCCGGGTCGCTTTCGGTCCGCAGGCGCAGGTCGTCGCCGCGGATGTAGGGCCGCGACAAGGCATCCAGGGCGGCCACGCTGAACTCGGTCATGCGCACATCCACGCGCGAGCGCTTGCGCCCGTCGGCCTCCTCGGTCAGCGCCGCCTTGGCGCTGGCCGTGCCGGTGATCCGCTGCCCCAGCACGTCCGTGCGCGCGTCGATGTGGGGAATCTCCAGCCGACTGCCCGGGGCCAGCACCCCGTGATCCAGGGTGACATCGCCCTGCACCCGCCCGGCGCCCTGCAGCGACAGCCACGGCACGTCGATAAACAGGGCGGTGATCCACTTCAGCGAACTGAACTGCCACTGGCCGGTGACCCGCCCCGAGGTGCGCGGCAACAAGGTCCGGAAGTTGTCCAGGGGAATCTGGGTCCCATCGGCGCGCAGGTCCGCGTCGATGGCCAGCACACCGTCGGGCTGGGGCGGCAGCGTCGCCTTCAGATGCAGGTCGCGATCGACCGAAAGCTGCGCGGCCAGGGTGCTGCGATGCGACTTTCCCTGGAGGTCGATGAGGGTCACCGGCATGCGCCAGGACAGGACACCACCGGAAGCCAGCGCCGCTTGCTCCAGCGCAAGGCTGCCCTGCACATGCCCCTGTCCCGGCTGCAGGGTGAGCGCCAGGCGCCCGGTGTCGGTCTGGCGCGCGGATAGGGCCGGGGTCGCGCCCTCCACGGTCACCGCGATCCGCGTGTAGCGCAGCTTCTGCGCGCCTTTTGCCTGCGAGCGGGCGACCGGTGTCATCCCGAAGTCCGCCTTCAGGGAGGCGTCCTGCAGCAAGGCCACTTGGTCACGCGCCAGCCGCAGTTGCTCGAAATGGGCGGTGGAAGCGAGGAGTTCGGCCGGACCGCCGCGCAGGCGCTTGGTGAACCCGACCTTTGCCCTGCCCTGCCCCTGAACGTCCAGCGCGCCCACCTGTCCGCCGCGGATGCTGTCGCTGGTGATCGCCGGGAAATTCAGCAGCCAGCCGCCCGGGCGCACCGGTGGTGGCGGCATTTCCTGCGCGACATGTTCGACCCGGCCGGTCACCTCATCGGCGCGCACCCGCGGCACATAGACCTCCTTGTGCAGCAGATTGAGCAGCGACACATGCCCGCTGGCACGCGCGGCCTGGATCGACCACACCGTGCGGCCGACGTGGCCGCGCATGGAGACCTTCCACAGCACCACCTCACCGGGCCACCAGGTCAGCGCCGGACCCCAGTGCATGGCGAATTTGTCCGGCTTGCGGTTGACGCTCCAGGGGCCCAGGGCGGTATTGAGGAACAGGTTGCCGGCGAGCAGGTAGAGCACGTACAGCGCCAGCAACGCCAGGGCGATGCGGCGCAACCAGCGCGGGACGGGACGGTGCGAAGCCGCCTGTATCGGACGATCCATCGGGTGCAGGATGCCCGATGCCCCTGTGCACTGCGTGTCCTCGCCCGCAGCGCCCCGGCCAAACGCTCAGGCGGCCTGCGAGACCTTGCGCGCGCGACGTGCCTTCACCGCCACGGCCAGGCGCTCGAGGACGGCGACCGAATCGTCCCAGCCGATACAGCCGTCGGTGATGCTCTGGCCGTAGGTCAGCGACTGTCCGTCGACCAGGTCCTGACGCCCGGCCACCAGGTGGCTTTCGACCATCACCCCGACGATGCGGCGCTCACCGGCCTCAAGCTGGCCGGCGATATCGTCGATCACCCTGGGCTGGTTCTCCGGCTTCTTGCTGCTGTTGGCGTGGCTGGCATCGACCATCAGCCGCGGTGCCAGGCCGTTCTTCTCCAGCACCTCGCTGGCCGCCTGCACGCTGGCCGCGTCATAGTTGGGCACCTTGCCGCCGCGCAGAATGACGTGGCAATCCGGGTTGCCGGTGGTCGAGGCGATCGCCGACTGCCCGTCCTTGGTGACGGCCAGGAAATGATGCGGATGCGAGGCCGCGCCCACCGCGTCCACGGCGATCTTCACATCGCCGCTGGTGCCGTTCTTGAAGCCCACCGGGCAGGACAGGCCGCTGGCCATCTCGCGGTGGATCTGGCTTTCGGTGGTGCGCGCACCGATCGCGCCCCAGGCCACCAGGTCGGAAATGTACTGCGGGGAAATCACGTCCAGGTATTCGCAACCGGCCGGCAACCCCAACAGGTTGATCTGACGCAGCAGATTGCGCGCGGTGGCCAGGCCTTCGTTGATGCGGAAGCTGCCATCCAGGCGCGGATCGTTGATCAGACCCTTCCAGCCCACCGTGGTGCGCGGCTTCTCGAAATACACACGCATGATGATTTCCAGTTCGCCGCCCAGCGCATCGCGCAGCGGGCGCAGGCGACGCGCATATTCCAGGGCAGCGGCCGGATCATGGATCGAGCATGGCCCGATCACCACCGCCAGGCGATCGTCACGCCCATGCAGGATCTCGTGCAGTGCGGTGCGGGCGGCGGCCACGGTATCGGAGGCGACGTCGTCGCAGGGGAATTCGGCGATCAGCTCGGCGGGCGTATGCAACGGCTCGATTTTGCGGATGCGCAGGTCGGAAGTGAGCGGGGCCATCTTGGTATCTCGTGTCGGGTACGGCGTGGATTGCGGTGGAGCGGACTGGCAACAAAAAAGCCGCCAGTGTCGCTGGCGGCTTTCGGGATGCGTCTGAAGGGTCTCTTCAGGGTGAACGCGCTCCTTCCTCCGCCGTGGGCGTCGGAAACCAAAAGTAATAGCGGGCGCGGTGTGCGTTCATGGGCAGCATTGATAACACGACTTTTGAGCGTGTGCGAATGTTTCATCGGCAACTCACCGGGTCCTGCGCAAAAAAAGAAGCCCCGCCGAGGCGGGGCTTCTTTCATGCAGCAGCAGCCAGGCTGCGCGGCGGGCTTAGAAGCCCATGCCGCCCATGTCGCCCATGCCACCGCCCGGCGGCATCGCCGGCTCTTCCTTCTTCGGGCTATCGGCCACCATCGCTTCGGTGGTGATCATCAGACCGGCGATCGAAGCGGCGTTCTGCAGCGCGGTGCGGGTCACCTTGGTCGGATCCAGGATGCCGAACTCGACCATGTCGCCGAACTCGCCGTTGGCGGCGTTGTAGCCGAAGTTGCCCGAACCTTCCTTGACCTTGTTAACGATCACGGAGGGCTCTTCACCGGCGTTGGTGACGATCTCGCGCAGTGGGGCTTCCATGGCGCGCAGGGCGATCTCGATGCCGTGGTTCTGGTCTTCGTTGATGCCCTTGATCTCGCCCAGGTTGGCCTTGGCGCGGATCAGCGCGACGCCACCGCCCGGGACCACGCCTTCTTCCACCGCAGCGCGCGTGGCGTGCAGGGCGTCTTCGACGCGCGCCTTCTTTTCCTTCATCTCGATCTCGGTCGAGGCACCGACCTTGATCACGGCCACACCGCCGGCCAGCTTGGCCACGCGCTCCTGCAGCTTCTCGCGGTCGTAGTCCGAGGAGGTCTCCTCGATCTGCGCCTTGATCTGCTTGATGCGCGACTCGATGGCCGAGGTGTCGCCAGCGCCGTCGATGATGGTGCTGTTTTCCTTGGTGACCTGCACCTTCTTGGCGCGGCCCAGATCCTTGATCGTGGCCTTCTCCAGCGACAGGCCCACTTCCTCGGAGATCACGGTGCCGCCGGTCAGCACGGCCATGTCTTCCAGCATCGCCTTGCGACGGTCGCCGAAGCCCGGGGCCTTGACGGCCACGACCTTGACGATGCCGCGGATGGTGTTGACCACCAGGGTCGCCAGCGCCTCGCCTTCGACTTCCTCGGCGACGATCAGCAGCGGCTTGCCGGCCTTGGCCACGCCTTCCAGCACGGGCAGCAGGTCACGGACGTTGGAGATCTTCTTGTCGTGCAGCAGGATGAACGGGTCGTCCAGGTCGGCCGACTGGCTCTGCTGGTTGTTGATGAAGTACGGCGACAGGTAGCCGCGATCGAACTGCATGCCCTCGACCACGTCCAGCTCGTTCTCCAGGCCCGAGCCTTCCTCGACGGTGATCACGCCTTCCTTGCCGACCTTCTTCATGGCTTCGGCAATGATGTTGCCGATCGACTCGTCCGAGTTGGCCGAGATCGTGCCGACCTGGGCGATGGCCTTGTCGTCGGCGGTGGGCTTGGAGATGTTCTTCAGCTCGGCGACGGCGGCGGTCACGGCCTTGTCGATGCCGCGCTTGAGGTCCATCGGGTTCATGCCGGCGGCGACGGCCTTCATGCCTTCGCGAATGAAAGCCTGGGCCAGCACGGTGGCGGTGGTGGTGCCGTCACCGGCGTTGTCGGAGGTCTTGGAAGCGACTTCCTTGACCATCTGCGCGCCCATGTTCTCGAACTTGTCGGCCAGTTCGATCTCCTTGGCGACGGACACGCCGTCCTTGGTGATCGTCGGGGCGCCGTAGCTCTTCTCGAGCACGACGTTGCGGCCCTTCGGGCCCAGGGTGGCCTTGACGGCATTGGCGAGCACGTTCACGCCGCGCACCATGCGCGAGCGAGCGTCTTCACCGAAACGAATGTCTTTGGCAGCCATTGCTATTACCTCGGATGTCTAATGCGAATGATTGGGAAACGGGAATGACGCGCCGGACTCAGCCCAGGGTCGCGAAGATGTCGTCTTCCTTCACCACCAGGTAGTCGGTGCCGTCCAGCTTCACTTCCGTGCCGCTGTACTTGCCGAACAGGACCTTGTCGCCCACCTTGACCTGCGGCGCGCGCACGCTGCCGTTGTCCAGGGTCTTGCCGGCGCCGACGGCGACGACTTCGCCCTTGATCGGCTTCTCGGTGGCCGAGTCCGGAATCACGATGCCGCCCGCGGACAGCTTTTCTTCTTCCATACGCTTGATGACCACACGGTCGAACAGCGGCTTGATGTTGCTCATGTCAATCCTCTTAAGTGATTGATTGGACTAGGAAATGGCCGGCGATGTTAGCACTCTGCCGTAGCGAGTGCCAGCAGCGCTGGCGACAAAAACCCGGCATCGGCAAGGATGCGAGGGGCTGACTGGGCAGATTGGGCGGTCGCGACGCCCTTTCAAGGCCGGCGCCGCAGATTTTTTCAATCGAGCAAGGCAGAAACGCGAGGCTTGCGCGTACGGCGCACATAAAAGAAGAGCACGCATGTGCGGCATGCGTGCTCTTCAAGGGAATGGTAAGGGATTCCTATCCGTCGAGTCCTGACTTGCGCCAACTCCCCCCGCCGACGTCCTGTCTGTGCCGGCTTCCGTGCCGACGGACATAGAGATACCAACCCCTGACACGCGGCGCAAAGCCTGAACTCACGCAAAACCCGGCTTGACTAGTGACCTGCGGGGTCATGAATCCCTACACACGCCGTGCTGATTGGAACTGGCAGGCAAAGGGTGACCAATAGCGGACAACGTATGCCTATTTTTGGTCACCACGTTAGTATTGTTGTCAATTTCCATTCCGCTCCTTTCAACGTTTGGCTATGGTCACAAAAGTTTCTGGATGGCGATCGCCACGGAGAGGTTTGATGGATGCACCCGAGCGAATCCGCATGGCACGTCGCCTTGCGGGACTTTCGCAAAGTCAGTTGGCAGAAGCGGTGGGGGTGCAGCGAAGCGCAGTCAGCCACTGGGAGTCACCGAAGGGAAAGAGCCCCAGCGTGTCCCACTTGCGCGAGGTCGCCCTGGCGACCGGCACGCAGTTCGAATGGCTGGCGACCGGACGCGGCGGCATGACGCTTTCGCGCGAGGTGGAACTGGATTCGATCGCCACCGCCGAGGCGATCCTGGTGGAAGATCCATTGGAGTTCCGCCTGGTGCGCGCCTTCCGCGAAGCGCCGCTCAAAGCACGCCTGTCATTGCTGGAAGTCATGGAAACCCTGGCCTCGCAGCGCACCGGTCGGGTGCGGCCGCGCGGCGCTGGCCGCACGAGCGAATCGCGCAGCTGACCTCGCGCGCGGCGACAGGCGCCTGGATGCAACAGCGCATTGCCCGTCTGGTGGCGCTCGCGGAGCCGCCGCTCCGCTAAGCTGCGCGCCATGTCACTGATCCTTCGTCTGGCCGGCGTGCTGGCCCTGCTGCTTCCGACCCTGTCCGCCACAGCCGCCGATCCGGCCAGCCTGCTCCCCGTCGATCAGGCCTTCGTGCTCCGCGCCGATGCCACCGACCAGGGCATCGCCGTCCATTGGAAGATCGCCAAGGGCTACTACCTCTACCGTCACCGCACCTCGGTGTCCGCCGAGGGCGCGGGCTTCCAGGCCGGCGCGCTGCAGCTGCCGGACGGTGACAAGCACACCGACGAGTTCTTCGGCCCGGTGGAGACCTATCGCACGCAACTGGACGCCCTGCTCCCCGGTCAGGCCTCCAGCGACGGCACGGTGGCGCTGACGGTGCGCTACCAGGGCTGCGCCGACGCCGGGGTGTGCTACCCCCCGCAATCGCGCACGCTGCAGGTCCCGGTGCATGCCGCCGCCGGCAATGCCGGCAGCGGCCTGGGTCTGGGCGCAAAGCGCACGAGCTCCCTGCTCGGCACCACGCCTGGCGTCGCCGGCGCTACCGATGCCGCGCCGCTGCCCGAGGCGCAGGCTTTCGGATTCGAAGCCATCGCCTACGATGGCAATCAGCTGCTGCTGCGCTTCACCCCGGCCAAGGGGTATTACCTGTATCGCGACCGCACCTCGCTGTCGCTGACCGGTAGCGACGCGCTGGAGCTCGGCCGGCCGACCTGGCCGGCCGGCCAGGCACATCACGACGAGCACTTTGGCGATGTCACGGTGTACTTCGATCAGGTCGAGGTTCCCGTGCCGGTCCTGCGCACGCGCCCCGAGGCTGCCAAGGCCACGCTCCACGTCATCTTCCAGGGGTGCCAGACCAATGGCATCTGCTATCCACCGATGACCCGCTCGGTGGACCTGTCGATCCCGGCCGGCGCGGTCACCCCTGCCGCCGAGCGCGCCGCCCTGCAGCAGGCCGCGCCCATCCCCCTCGAGGGCGATGCCGGCCCAGCGACGCCGGCTGAAGTCCCCCGCTCGACGCCGCCACCGGACGTGCTGGCGCGCGCCCAACAAAGCGGCGGCGCCTCGACCTGGCTGCTGGCCTTGCTGGCCGCGTTGCTGGGCGGACTGATCCTCAATGTGATGCCTTGCGTCCTGCCCGTCCTGTCGCTCAAGGCGCTGTCGCTGGCCGAAGGCGGCCGCGGCCACGCCCACGCCCGGGCCAGCGCGCTGAGCTACGCCGCTGGCGTCATGTTGAGCTTCCTGCTGATCGGCGGTATTGCACTGGGGCTGCGCGCCACCGGACAGGCCCTGGGTTGGGGCTTCCAGCTGCAGCAGCCGCTGGTGATTGGCGCGCTGGTCTATGTGATGTTCGCCGTGGGCCTGAGCCTGTCGGGCGTGTTCGCGGTGGGCTATGGCCTGGCCGGCACCGGCCGCGGATTGACCGAGCGTGGCGGCCTGGGCGGGGATTTCTTCACCGGCGTGCTGGCCGTGGTCGTGGCCAGCCCGTGCACGGCGCCGTTCATGGGCACAGCGCTGGCCTTTGCCTTCGCCGCGCCCCTGCCGCTGGCGCTGGCGGTGTTCGCCGCACTGGGCCTGGGAATGGCGCTGCCCTTCCTGCTGATCGGCCTGGTGCCGGCGCTCGCGGCACGCCTGCCGCGTCCAGGGGCCTGGATGGAAACGCTCAAGCAGGTCCTGGCCTTCCCCATGTACCTGACCGCGGTGTGGATGCTGTGGGTCCTGGGCCAGCAGCGCGGCGTGGATGCGGTCGCACTGGCGCTGGCCGGGCTGGTGGTGCTGGCGCTGGGCCTGTGGGCGTTTGAGCGCGTGCGCTTCCAGACCGCGCCGCTGCGCCGCACGCTGGCGGTGGCGATCGTGCTGGCCTCGATCGTGCCGCTGGCGCTGCTGCACCGCGTCGCGCCGCCGGCCCGGGAGACCGCCGGCGCAGCCGATGGCGTGGAGACCTTCTCGCCGGACCGGCTGGCCGAACTGCGCACGCAGGGCAAGGTCGTGTTCGTGGACATGACCGCCGACTGGTGCGTGACCTGCAAGGCCAATGAGAAAGCCGTGCTCGATCGGGACGCCTTCCGCCAGGCCATGCAGCAGGCCGACGCCGTGTTGATGCGTGGCGACTGGACCAATGTCGACCCGCAGATCACCGCCTTCCTGCAGGCCCATCACGCCGTGGGCGTCCCGCTCTACGTGGTGTTCCCGCGCGGCGGGGGCGAGGGCGAAGTGCTGCCGACCGTGCTGACCCCGGCCCTGGTCCAGGACGCCCTGAAGCGCGCTTCGGCCCCTTGATGGCCCGCCCCGGCGCCCGCTTGCTGATGGTGGCGGTGGTCGCTGGCGTGGCCGGCATCGCGGCTGGCGTGTGGACACAGGCCGGCTGGCATCGCACCGACACCGGTCAGCGTGCCCTGCAGGCGGCACTGGACGCCAGCGCTCCGGCGCCACCGCCGGGCGTGACGCCCGCGCGGCGCGGCGACCCGATGCCTTCCCTGCGCCTGCCCGATCTGGAGGGCCGGCCCGTCAACCTGCGCGAGCTGGCACCGGGCCGCCCGCTGCTGATCAACGTGTGGGCCAGCTGGTGCGCGCCGTGCATCAAGGAAATGCCCGAACTGGACCGTTTTGCCCGCAGCCAGGACGCCCACGGTGTTCAGGTGGTCGGCCTGGCCCTGGACCGGCCCGAGGCGGTGCGCGCGTTCCTGGAGCGCGTCGCGGTGCGCTACCCCATCGTGCTAGACACGCCGGGCCCCGCCGACGCAAGCGTGTGGCTGGGCAACCGGGCCGGCGTCCTGCCCTACAGCGTGCTGGTCGGGCGCGACGGCCGGATCCTCAACCAGCAGGTCGGTCCGTTCGCCGACGGTGCGCTTTCCAGCTGGGTCGGCGCTACGGCGACATCGCCCGGGCAAATTCAAACGCGCGATTAAATCACTGAAAAGTTCGGCGAACTGGACAGCATTGCCGGCTTCCTCCAGACTGCCGCCTTCTTCGCGGAGCGCTTGATGATCCACCCGCCGTCCCGGTCGATGCCTCCGGCAGCACATCGCTTGCCCACGCGCCGCACCGTCGGCCGCCCCGACATCACCGCACCCGACCGGACACGCCCGTTTCCACACGCCGGTCATCGCGCCGTCGCTCCAATTTTTCGCACCAACGCATAACCACAGAGGCCTTTCATGGACCTGCGCAAGATCAAGAAACTCATCGACCTGCTGGAAGAATCCAATCTCGCCGAAATCGAGATCAAGGAAGGCGAAGAATCCGTCCGCCTGGCCCGCGTCCCGCAGGGCAGCTTCGCTGCGCCGGCCGCGGCCCCGATGACCTATGCCGTCCCCGCCGCCGCGCAGGCCGAAGGCAAGCCGATGCCGATGAGCTCGCCCACCGAGGCCTCCACCGGTGGCACGGCCAAGGCCGCCAGCGGGCTGCCCGATGGCCATGTAGTGCGCTCGCCGATGGTCGGCACCTTCTATGCCTCCCCGTCGCCGGACAAGCCGGCCTTCGTGACCGTCGGCCAGCAGGTCAAGGCCGGCGAGACCCTGGCCATCATCGAGGCGATGAAGATGTTCAATCCGATCGAGGCCGACCAGTCGGGCACCGTGGTCGCCATCCTGGGCGAGAGCGGCCAGCCGGTCGAATTCGACCAGCCGCTGTTCGTGATCGGCTAAGGCGCTGGCCATGCTGGATAAAGTCGTCATCGCCAACCGGGGCGAGATCGCGCTGCGCATCCTGCGCGCCTGTCACACCCTGGGCATCCGCACGGTCGCGGTGCATTCCACCGTCGACCGCAACCTCAAGCACGTGGCCATGGCCGACGAGTCGGTCTGCATCGGCCCGGCGCCCTCCACCGAGAGTTACCTCAATGTCCCGGCCCTGATCGCCGCGGCCGAGGTCACCGACGCGCAGGCCATCCACCCCGGCTACGGCTTCCTGTCGGAAAACGCTGACTTCGCCGAGCGTGTGGAGGAGTCCGGCTTCGTGTTCATCGGTCCCAAGGCCGACACCATCCGCCTGATGGGCGACAAGGTCGAAGCCATCCGCGCGATGAAGGCTGCCGGCGTGCCGTGCGTGCCCGGCTCGGGCGGCCCGCTGGGCGATGACATCGTGGCCAACACCAAGATCGCCCGCGAGATCGGCTACCCGGTGATCATCAAGGCCTCCGGCGGCGGCGGCGGCCGCGGCATGCGCGTGGTCCATGCCGAAGCCGCGCTGAAGTCCTCGATCGAGACCACCAAGGCCGAGGCCAAGGCGGCCTTCGGCAATGGCGAGGTCTACATGGAGAAGTACCTGGAGAATCCGCGCCACGTGGAGATCCAGGTGCTGGCCGACGGCCAGGGCAACGCCATCCACCTGGGCGAACGCGATTGCTCGATGCAGCGCCGCCACCAGAAGGTGGTCGAGGAAGCCCCCGCGCCGGGCATCACGCCGGAACTGCGCGAGCAGATCGGCAAGGTGTGCGTGGAAGCCTGCATCCGCATCGGCTACCGCGGCGCGGGCACCTTCGAGTTCCTGTTCGAGGACGGGCGCTTCTACTTCATCGAGATGAACACCCGCATCCAGGTCGAGCATCCGGTGACCGAGCTGGTGACCGGGATCGATCTGGTATGCGAGCAGCTCAAGATCGCCGCCGGCCAGAAGCTGTCGATCAAGCAGAGCGACGTGGTGCTGACCGGTCACGCCATCGAGTGCCGCATCAATGCGGAAGATCCGGAAACCTTCATGCCGCATCCGGGCCTGATCCAGCACTTCCATCCGCCCGGTGGCCCGGGCGTGCGCGTGGATACCCATATCTACGAGGGGTACCGCGTGCCGCCGAACTACGACTCGATGATCGGCAAGCTGATCGTGCACGGCCCGGACCGCGCAACCGCGATCGCACGCATGCAGGTGGCACTCAACGAGACGGTGGTCGAAGGCATCAAGACCAACGTCCCGCTGCAGCAGCGCATCATGCGCGACAAGGGCTTCCAGGCCGGTGGGCAGAACATCCACTACCTGGAAAAGCGCCTGGCCGAACGCAAGACCAAGTCGATCTCGCTGACCTGATCGGCGCCTCGGCGCTGGTGGTTTACGACAGGGCCGCGTCCTCCCCGGACGCGGCCCTGCTCGGTTGGATTCCCTTACCGCGCCGGATCGGGCGCCGGCTGCTGGGTCCCGGGCACCGGCACGGTGCCGGCCACGGACGTCGGGTCGACGATCATCATCGTCTCGGTCGACCCATCGGGCCACACGATCTGGAAGGTCGCGCCCGCCGGCAGCGTGGAGAACGGCATGCCGCTCTGCGCGCGGTACACCGCGGCGACCTGGCTGGCGCCATTGCGGCGCGCCTGCGGCTCCTGCTTCACCGAGGTCAGCTTCACCTGCGACAGCTGCTGATAGCGCAGGTCCGAGGCATCGATGACCACCACGCCGATCGCCGTGGCCGAATACGCCACGAACAATGCCGGCCACAGCCAGTGGCGCGCCTTGTGCAACCTCTGGCGGATCTTCATGAGGTCTCCCCCTCGGTCTGGATCAAGGTGTTCACCAGTTCATCCATCTTGTCAGCTCCCTGCCCCGGTACGGCGGCATCGAACACGAAATTCGAAAAATTCTGCGTGGCATCGCGCGAGCAGATCCCGGCATTGGCGCAGTAGCCGGTCATCAGCGCGCTGTCCGCGCCACAGTCCAATCCAAGCCGGCATGCCGCAAGCTGCCAGGCCAACAACGCAAACTGGTCGCCAGCGACGAAACCGCGATAGGCCGCATCCCCGTTGGCTGCCGCGCCCATCGCCGGCGCGATGGCGGCAAAAGCCTGCGGATCGCGCGACGCCAGTACCCGCTGCACCAGCCCACGCCGATAGTCGGCCGAGTCCTGCAGCGGACGGCCCAGCGCCAGCAGCGATGCCTCGCTGGCCAGACTTCCCGCGCGCGCGGCCTGCACGCGCTCGTCCAGCACCGCCTGCGCCCCCAGTCCATCGGCGGGCGAGAAGCCGGCGCAGCGTCGCGCTACCCGTGCCCGGGCGCGGACCATGGCGGCCACGCCGGCATCGGTACTGGCCTCCAGGCGCATGCTGTCCGCCGCATAGCCCGAAGGATCCTGCGCATAGGCCGCGCAGTAGTCGTAGACGCGACTGAGGGTCCAGGCCGCCTGTGCATCGCCCTGTTCAGCGGCACCGGCCAGGGTGCGCGCGTACTGGTAGAAATCGCGCTGGATGTCGAACCCCGAGGCACTGGTCGACACGGCCAAGGCATTGCTGCGCTCGGTCAGGAATCCATCGCCCACCCGCATTGCCGGGATGTCTGCGACCTGGGGATCGCGGTGCGCAGTGCGTGTCGTGACCCGCCCCCCCAGGCCCTCGCCCCCATGCCACGCGAACGCCGCCAGCGCGAGCGCCGGGAGCGACAACCACCACAGCAGACGAGAGCGGGCGAGCGGCATGCGGTCGGAGGGATCCAAGTGGCCACGGCCCGGCCCGAGGGCGCGCCATGGCGAAGGCGGCATTCTATCGCAGGGCCTGCCACCCGCGGCCGCGCATGTCGATGCGCTCGCGCTGGACCGGGATGCGCTGCACGACACCCGGCACGCCATGGCCGAGTCGTCTAGGATGCCCGCTCCTCGAAGCCGACCGACCCGCGCCATGCCCTTCCTCGAACTCTCCGTCCCCTGCACCGAGGCCCAGCAGCCCCGTTACGAGCACGCACTCGAGGACGTCGGCGCCCTGTCGGTGACCCTGGTCGACGCCGACGCCGAGACCAGCAATGAGCGCGCGATCCTCGAGCCGGGCGTGGGCGAGACCCCGCTGTGGAATGCGCTGGTGCTCACCGCGCTGTTTCCCGCCGAGGCCGATGCCCTGGTCCTGCTGGCGGCCCTGGAGTCCTTCGACCCCGGGCTGGACTGGACCGGTGCCTCGTTTCGCGCCGTCGAAGACCAGGACTGGGAGCGCGCCTGGCTGGACCAGTTCCAGCCGATGCGCTTCGGCGCGCGGACCTTCATCGTGCCGTGGAACCACGCACTGCCGGACGAGGCGCAGGACCAGGCGGCCGCCGTGGTCCGGCTCGATCCCGGTCTGGCCTTCGGCTCGGGCACCCACCCGACCACGGCGCTGTGCCTGACATGGCTGGACGAGCTGGCCGCCGCGGGCCGGCTCGAGCGGCAGCCGGTACTCGACTTCGGCTGCGGCTCGGGGATCCTGGCGCTGGCCGCGCTGAAACTCGGCGCCGCCCAGGCCATCGGCGTGGACAACGATCCGCAGGCACTGCTGGCCACGCACGACAACGCCGAGCGCAACGGCGTCCAGGACCGGTTGCAGGTGTTCCTGCCGCAGGACGAACCGGTGCAGCGCTATCCGGTCGTGGTCGCCAACATCCTGGCCTCGGCACTGGATGCGCTGGCCGAGACGCTGGCCGCGCGCGTCGCGCCTGGCGGACGCATCGCCTTGAGCGGCATCCTGCACGGACAGGAAGACGCCCTGCTCACGCGCTACGCCGCCTGGTTCGACGACTTGCGTGCAACCCGGCAGGACGACTGGATGCGGATCGACGGCGTGCGTCGCGACGCGTGAGTCAGCCGGCTGTCGCCCACGCGCGCGGCCATGGTTGAATACGCCGATGCCGGACCTCTGCCCGCACTGCCAGCACCCGCTCGCTGCCACAGCGGGCATGGCGCCAACGCATTGCCCCCACTGCGGGCATGCCCTTCCACACGAGTCGGCCCGTGGTCCCAGTCTGGCCAGCCTGCTGCGCCCAGACACCGACGCCACCTCACCTGTGCCTGCGCCGCGCGTGCAGGCGCCACCCGCGGCCTCCCCCGAGCCGCAGGCCAACATCATCGACCACGGGGGGACCGTGCCAACTGCTTCTTTCGAAGACACGACCGAAAACGCACCTGCCCTGGACCCAGCTGCGCCAGCGACGCACACGACGGCATCGCCTGAAGCAGGCACCGACGAGATGGCGCTTTCCCCGCCAACGGCGGAACCGGCGCCCACCGTGCCCAGCTTCACCCGGGCACGCACCAGACCGCCGCCGCGCCGCGTGCCGGCGTGGCAGTGGGGCGCGCTGGTCGTGCTCACCTTGTTGCTGGGGCTGCAGCTGTTGATCGCCAACGCCTCGCGCCTGGCTCAGGACGCACGTTGGCGACCGGCGTTGGCGTCGATGTGTGGCCTGCTGCGCTGCACGCTTCCCACCTGGCACGACCCGCAGGCGTACACGATGCTCGCGCGCGATGTGCGTCCCGTGCCCGGGCGTGCCGGCGTCCTGCAGGTCCGTGCGACCTTCCGCAACGACGCGGCATGGCCACAGCAATGGCCATCGGTCGGCCTGTCCCTGTCCGATGCCGATGGACGCGTGGCCGGCGCGCGGATCCTGGTGCCCGATGATTACCTGGACAAGGATCAGCAAAGCACAACGCTTGCGCCAGGACAGAGCGGCCAACTCGCCGTCCAGGTGCACGAACCACGCGGAGGCGTCGTCGCGTTCGCGTTCGACTTTCAATGAATGCGACAGATTTGGAAGTTGGGTGATGCGCGTGGGGCGACCACGCGCTAGACTCCCTCCCCCGCCGCGTTCCGCCACAAGCGTCGATCGCTGGCCGGGCCTCCACTCCGCTGCATCCAGATCCCGGGGACGCCTTGAACGCCGCTTCGACCCGCCAGGACTCCAGTCGTGGCACGCCCAAGTCGCCGTTGCGCGAACACGTTGCACAGTCGGTGCGTCGTTACCTGCGCGACCTCAACGGCTGCGATGCAGACGATGTCTACGAGATCGTCCTGCGCGAGATGGAAATCCCGCTGTTCGTCGAAGTGCTCAATCACTGCGAAGGCAACCAGAGCCGCGCCGCCGCGCTGCTGGGCATCCACCGCGCCACTCTGCGCAAGAAGCTCAAGGACTACGGCCTGGCGTGAAGCCCTGTCGCAATGCCCTTGGGCATCGCGCATCGGCCGCTATGCGCCGCCTGCCACCAGCACCAACGCCATCACCAGGCACAACGCCTGCAGGCCGGTACAGGCCATCTGCCAGGACAGCCAGCGCTTGAGACGCGGCCAGGGCGCCACCAGCAACGGCAAGGGCTCAGGCGTCCCGCCGACCTCGGCCAGCATCAGGTCCACCGACAGCGCCACGTCATCCACCGCGTCATGCGCCTGGATGGCTTCGCGAAACAAGGCACCGGCCACGTCGGTCCCGAACTGCACCCCCAGCGCGCAGCCGAACTGCATCAGCCCAAGCGCGGCGCTGAACACCAGTGCCCAGCCCACCGCCCCCGACAAGGTGGCCACGCCGGCCAGCGACGGCAACAACAGCGCCGCGGCGGCCAGGGCCAGCAGCAACGCCGACAGCGAGCGCAACGGTGCGGACAAGCGCAGCCAGGCCAGCATGACCTGGGGAGAGGCGGCAGGCGCCGGCGCGGACGCCAGCACGGCAAGCGATTGACTCGCCGGCCGGGGCGATGGCGCACCCTGAGACGATGCCCCCTGGATCCGGTCGGCGCTGTGCTTGTTGAGTCCTGGCATCGCATTCCCCCTGGCAGCGGGCCGGTCGGCCGCCACTCCGCGCGAGCCTAGCGCTTCGCACGCAAAAAGCCATGGCGCGGTGCGCGTCGCGTGCCCTGCGTCTCATTCCCGCCATGGCGGGGCCTGCGCCACCTCGCCGGGCCCGGCTCGCACGGGCCTTACACTATGCGGCCGCTCCGTCACCCTCCGCTCCCATGTCTTCCGATTTCCTGCCCGTGCGCCGGGCTCTGTTGTCCGTCTCCGACAAGACCGGTCTGGTCGCGTTGGCCAAGGCCCTGGCCGCCCGCAACATCGAATTGCTCTCCACTGGCGGCACCGCCAAGGCGATCCGCGAGGCCGGCCTGCCGGTCAAGGATGTCTCGGAGGTCACCGGCTTTCCGGAAATGATGGATGGCCGGGTCAAGACCCTGCACCCGCTGGTGCATGGCGGCCTGCTCGGTCGCGCCGGCACCGACGACGCGGTGATGGCCGAGCATGGCATCGGCGCCATCGACCTGCTGGTGCTCAACCTGTATCCGTTCGAAGCGGTCACCGCCAAGGCCGACTGCAGACTCGAAGACGCCGTGGAAAACATCGACATCGGCGGCCCGGCGATGCTGCGCAGCGCGGCCAAGAACTTCGCCCGGGTCGCGGTCGCGACCTCGCCCGACCAGTACGCCGACCTGCTCGCCGAACTCGAAGCCCATGACGGGCAGCTCTCGGCCGCCAAGCGCTTCGCGCTGTCGGTGGCCGCCTTCAACCGCGTGGCCCAGTACGACGCGGCGATCAGCAACTATCTGTCCACCGTGATCGACACGACACAAGACGTGCCGGCGCGCAGCGCGTTCTCCGCGCAGGCCAACGGCAGCTTCGTAAAGGTGATGGACCTGCGCTACGGCGAGAACCCGCACCAGCAGGCCGCGTTCTACCGCGACCTCTACCCGGCGCCGGGCTCGCTGGCGACCTTCACCCAGCTGCAGGGCAAGGAGCTGAGCTACAACAACATCGCCGACAGCGATGCGGCCTGGGAATGCGTGCGACAGTTCGACGCGCCGGCCTGCGTCATCGTCAAGCACGCCAATCCCTGCGGCGTGGCCGTGGGCGTGGCCTGCGGCGATGCCTACGAGCTGGCCTACGCCACCGATCCGACCAGCGCCTTCGGCGGCATCATCGCCTTCAACACCAAGCTGGATGCGGCTACCGCCAAGGTCATCCTGGACCGCCAGTTCGTCGAAGTCCTGATCGCGCCGGACTATGAAGAAGGCGCGCTCGAATACGCCAAGAAGAAGGCCAACGTGCGCGTGCTGCGCATCCCGATGGCGCCGGCGTCACAGCACTTCATCGACACCAAGCGCGTCGGCTCGGGCCTGCTGATGCAGACCGCCGACGACCGCGTGGTGACCCGCGACGAACTCAAGTTGGTGACCCGGCTGGCACCGACCGAGGCGCAGTTCACCGACCTGCTGTTCGCGTGGAAGGTGGCCAAGTTCGTCAAGTCCAACGCGATTGTCTATGCCAAGGACCACCGCACCATCGGCGTGGGTGCCGGGCAGATGAGCCGCGTGTACTCGGCGCGCATCGCCGGGATCAAGGCCGCCGACGCCAAGCTGGGCGTGCCCGGCTCGGTGATGGCTTCCGATGCGTTCTTCCCGTTCCGCGACGGCATCGACGCCGCCGCCGAAGCCGGCATCAAGGCGGTGATCCAGCCCGGTGGTTCGATGCGCGACAACGAGGTCATCGCCGCGGCCGACGAGCATGGCATCGCGATGGTGTTCACCGGCGTGCGCCATTTCCGGCATTGATTCCGGCTGCGCCGGCATCAATCCCAAAGTTCGCTGCGCAAACTTCGGGCTCCGGCCTTGCGTTTCCACACCCCCATTCGCGCCATAGGCGCGAATCGCCCCCTCACTCAGGGGGCTCCACTTTCGGAGACATTGCGATGAAAGTCCTCGTCATCGGAATCCATCCATGTTCGCCGCGCCCCTGACATTGCTGCTTGGCGCGCTGTCCGCCGCCTCCAGCGCGAACACCCCCACTGCACCCGGTCCGCTGTCGTCCTGGTTGCAAAAGACCTATGGCGGCGCGGCCAGCGCCACCACGCCCTGGCGCGACACCCAGCGCGGATCCGACGGCAACCCGCAGACTTCCACACGCAGCGTCTGCGCCGCCCAGGACAGCGAGGGCATCCATTTCATCGCGGTGTGTTCCCGGATCCACGACGTAAGTCATGTCGAAGCTGGGCAAGTGGATCTGTTCGTCGTCATCGACGGGCGAGCCGGATGGACTGTGACCGCACAGCGGCGTGGGCTGGGTAGCGGCAGTTTCGGCATCCCAGGTCCCGTGCGGCTACTGCATCTCGCGCCCGGCAGGCTGGCATTCCAACTTGACTCGCCGTACGCAATGAGCGGCTGGTTCCGCCAACGGACCACGCTCTACCTGCCGGTCGCGACGTCCAGAACGCTTGAACCTGCGTTGGACATCGCCACCCGGCTCGACAACACGGCGTCTTACGAGGCAGGCCCGACGCTGGACATGACCTGCACGCTGCGAGTTGCCGACCTCGCGAAAGCTGGCCAGGCACCTGCCCTGGTCCTGCACGCCAAGGGCAAGCGCGGCGAACGTGCGATCGACCATCGCTTCACCCTGCCCTTCGATGGCCACGCCTGGGCGCCCCCCTCGAAGGAGGATCAGAGCGCCCAGGGCTGCGCCGAGGACTGACGGGGCGAGCGCCGGTCGGCTCGCGTAAAATCGCGCGCTCCCTTCGTTCCCAAGCGAGCGCCCCTTGAAAGTTCTCGTCATCGGCTCCGGCGGCCGCGAACACGCCCTGGCCTGGAAGCTGGCCCAGTCTCCTCGTGTCAGTGAGGTGCTGGTCGCGCCTGGCAACGCCGGCACCGCTACGGAAGATCGCTGCCGCAATGTGCCGGTCAAGGTGACCGACATCGCTGGCTTGCTGAAGCTCGCCCAGGACGAAAACGTGGGGCTGACCGTGGTTGGTCCGGAAGTGCCGCTGGTGGCCGGGGTGGTCGACGCCTTCCGCGATGCGGGCTTGCGCATCTTCGGGCCGACCGCCGCCGCCGCACAGCTGGAAGGCAGCAAGGCCTTCGCCAAGGACTTCCTCGCCCGCCACGGCATCCCCACCGCGTTCTACCAAGTGCATACCGAGGTCGATGCGGCCCTGGCCTATGTGCGCGACAAGGGCGCGCCGATCGTGATCAAGGCCGATGGCCTGGCCGCGGGCAAGGGGGTGGTGGTGGCCATGACCCTGGAGGAAGCCGAAGCCGCCGTGCGCGACATGCTCTCGGGCAATGCGTTCGGCGATGCCGGCGCGCGGGTGGTGATCGAGGAATTCCTCGATGGCGAGGAAGCCAGCTTCATCTCCATGGTCGATGGCGTGACCGCACTGCCGATGGCAACCAGCCAGGACCACAAGCGCGTCGGCGATGGCGATACCGGCCCCAACACCGGCGGCATGGGCGCGTACTCACCCGCGCCGGTGGTCACCCCCGAGGTCCACGCGCGCGTCATGCGCGAGGTGGTCAACCCGACCGTGGCCGGCATGGCCGCCGATGGCGTGCCGTTCACCGGCTTCCTCTATGCCGGGCTGATGATCGATGCCAGCGGCGCGCCGAAAGTCATCGAGTTCAACGTGCGCTTCGGCGACCCGGAAACCCAGCCGGTGATGCTGCGCCTGCAGTCGGACCTAGTGGACCTGGTGGACGCGGCCATCGACGGCAAGCTGGAGGTGACCGAGGCGCAGTGGGATCCGCGTCCGTCGCTGGGCGTCGTGATCGCCGCTGCGCCCTACCCCGAAACGCCGGTGACCGGCGAGATCATCACCGGCCTGGACACCGTGCCGGCCACGGCCAAGGTCTTCCACGCCGGGACCGCCTTGAACGCGGACGGCGAAGTGATCAGTGCCGGCGGCCGGGTGCTGTGCGTGGCCGCGCTGGGCGACAGCGTGTCCGACGCGCAGCGCGCGGCGTATGCCGGTGTCGCAGCCATTGCCTGGCCCCATGCCTTCCATCGCACCGACATTGGCTGGCGCGCGGTCTCACGCGAACGGGCGCACTGAGCGCCACGCCCCCGCCGCTGGCTTGTGGAACGACGCGCCTTCGGGCGCGTCGTCGTTTCCGGGCGGTGGATCAGATGCCCTTCGGTCCGACCGTCCGGCAGGATCGATTCCGTTTTTTGCGCGCCGGATGCTTTGCAGTGCAGCAAATGCACAACGCCGCAGTGCATCACGAATTTCCCTAAAACGCTGAAATAAAGGGTTTTTTCAATTACTTCCCCCATGTGATCGGATACTCCCCCCGACTATGTTGGCAACACCGGTTTGACGGGACTAGGCTCGCCCCCACGCCATCGCGCCATGCATGGCGACTAGCTGGTCCACATATCACCGGAGGGGTGTATGTCCATGCTTTCCAACGCGTCTCGAATCGCCGCGCCGCTCATCCTGACGGCCGCCGCACTCTCCCTCGCCGCCTGCGGCAAACACGACGAGCAATCCACCGCACAGACCCCCACGGCAGCGCCGCCGGCCAGCAGTCCGCCGCCGGCCGCCGTGGTCGATACCGATGCCGAGTTCCAGGCCAATGCGGCCAAACCCGAGAACTGGGGCGGGATCGGGCGGGACTTCGCATTGACCCGCCATAGCCCGCTGTCGGACATCAACACCGACAACGTCAAGAACCTCAAGATGTCCTGGGAGATGAAGAGCGGCGCGACCCGCGGCCACGAGGGCCAGCCGCTGGTGATCGACGGGGTGATGTACACCGTCAGTGCCTATCCCAACATCGTGCATGCCATCGACGTCTCCCAGCCGGGCGAGCACAAGGAGCTGTGGAGCTATACCCCGGACCAGGACGAGCGCTCGGTCGCCGTCGCCTGTTGCGACACGGTCAACCGTGGCGGCTCCTACGCCGATGGCAAGTTCGTCTTCAACAGCCTGTCCGGCGAGGTCATCGCCCTGGACGCCAAGACCGGCAAGGTGGCCTGGAAATACAAGGGCGCCGACCCGGGCAAGGGCGAGACCATGACCATGGCGCCGATCATCGCCGACGGCAAGGTGATCGCCGGCATCTCGGGCAACGAGTTCGGCGTGCGTGGCCGCGTGGAGGCGCTCAACCTGGCCGACGGCAAGCCGGTGTGGACCTGCCATGCCACCGGCACCGACAAGGACATCTGCCTGGGCCCGGACTTCAACAAGGCCCACCCCGAATACGGCCAGCTGGGCGATCTGGGGGTCAAGACCTATCCGGACGACGAATGGCAGCGCGGCGGCGGCGCGGCATGGGGCTGGTACAGCTACGATCCCAAGCTGAAGCTGGTCTACATCGGCACCGGCAACCCCGGGCTGTGGAGCCCGAGCTATCGCTGCGGCGCCAAGCCGGTCACCCAGGAGGCCTGCAACAACGGCGACTGGGACAACAAGTGGTCGATGACCATCTTCGCCCGCAACGTCGATACCGGCGAGGCGGTGTGGGGCTACCAGATGACCCCGTTCGACCAGTGGGACTACGACGGCATCAACGAGCCGATTCTGGTGGACATGGACATCGACGGCAAGCAGGTGCCCTCGCTGGTGACCTTCAACCGCAATGGTCACGCCTACGTCCTGGACCGGCGTGACGGCACCTTGCTGCGCGCCCATACCTATGGCCCGGTGGACTGGGCCGAGCGCATCGACATGAAGACCGGTCGCCCGGTCAAGGTCGCCGCGCATTCGCCGCTGGAGGTGGGCAAGATGGTCTCGGCCTCGCCCTCGGCGATGGGCACCAAGGACCAGCAGCCGTGCTCGGTCGATCCCAAGCAGCCGAACATCTTCTTCTGCGGCACCAACAACTGGTACATGGAGCTGACCCCGCAGGAGCGCGGCCGCACCATGCAGGGCATGCCGTACGTGTTCGCCAACGTGGCGATGAAGCCGCACAAGCCCGGCGCGCTGGGCATCGTCAAGGCCTTCGACGTGCTGACCGGCAAGGAGAAGTGGAGCATCGAGGAGAAGTTCCCGACCTGGAGCGGCACCCTGGTGACCGATGGCGGGCTGGTGTTCTACGGCACGCTCGATGGCTGGTTCCGCGCGGTGGATGAGGAAACCGGCAAGAAGCTGTGGGAGACCAAGTTGCCCAGCGGCGTCATCGGCAACCCGATCGCCTACAAAGTCGGCAACGAGCAGTACGTGGCGGTCTACTCGGGCATCGGCGGCTGGATCGGCCTGCCCATCGCCGGCGGTCTGGATCCCAGCGACCCGTATGGCGCCCTGGGCGCGGCGGGCCTGGCCTTCAAGAATGGGTTCGACAAGATCCCGCTCGGCGGCATGGTCCACGTATTCCACCTGGGCACCGATGGCGTGCCGGACGGTGCAGCGTCCAAGGCCACCGCCTCGACCCAAGCCGCGAAGGGCGCCACGCCCGCCTCCTGATCCGCACCGACGGATCGTTCGGAAGCGGCGGCCAAGCGCCGCCGCTTCACCCCCCATTGTTCCAGGCTCGCACCATGCGTACTCCCCATCTGATCCTGGCCGCCGGCGCGCTCGCGCTCGGCGCCTGTTCGCCATCCTCCTCTTCCTCCTCTTCCTCCGACGCCGCCTCGACAGGCGCCAAGCAAGCCCCCGCAGCGGCCGCCTCGCCTGCCCTGGCCCAGGCCGACACCAGCGGCCCGGCCCTGCGCATCTGCGCCGACCCCGGCAACATGCCGCTGTCCAACCAGGCCGGCGAGGGTTACCAGAACAAGATCGCCCAGGTCCTGGGCAAGTCCATGGGCCTGCCGGTGAAGTACTACTGGCGCACCTACTACGAACGCGGCCTGGCCCGCGGCACCGTCAACAGCGGCAAGTGCGACGTGCTGATGGACATGCCGGCCGATTACGAGATGGGCCTGACCACCAAGCCCTACTTCCGCTCGACCTACGTGCTGGTCAGCAGCGGGGACGCTCCGCTCAAGCCCACCTCGCTGGATGATCCAGCCCTCAAGCAGGCCAGGATCGGCGTCTTCCAGAGTTCGCCCGCGCGTGGTGCGCTGTACGACCACGGCATCAAGGGCGAGGTGCAGTATCTGTTCTACGACTCGGCCCGCAATCCGGAAGAACACCCCGCACGCCTGGTCGAACAGGTCGCCAAGGGCAAGCTGGACGCCGTCGAATCCTGGGGCCCGGTGGCCGGCTACTACGTCAAGCGCAACCAGCTGACCATGGTGCCGCTCAATCGCATGAGCGATACGGTGCTCGAATATTCCATGTCGCTGGCCGTGAGCAAGGACAACAAGGCACTGCGCGACAGGCTGGACCAGGCGCTGGTCGAGAATCGCGATGCGATCCGCGCCATCCTCACCGAGTACGACGTCCCGCTGGTGGCCTGCGCCGACTGCGTGATTTCCGGCGACGTGCCCACGCATGGGCCCTACGCGCCGCCCCCGCCGTTCCAGGACCAGCCGGTCTCCGATCCGCAGGTCCTGGCGCAGATGCAGGCGCGCATCCGTGCCGGCGCCTCGCCCGAGGCCGAGTTGGGCGCGGCGGTGGCCGCCAACGATCCGGACCGGGTGCGCTGGCTGCTGGCCCATGGCGCCAACGGCGACGCCCTGGACGATCAGGGCCGGCTGCCGCTGCAGCACGCCATCCGCCTGCGCGAGCTGGCCGTCGGCGATGCCCTGCTCGACGGCGGTGCCAAGCTGGAGGCACGCGACGGAGATGGCTGGACGCCTTTGATGACCGCACTGTGGACCGGCGATGCCGACACCGTCGACTGGCTGCTGCGCAAGCGGCCCAGGCTCGATGTGGTGTCCACCGATGGCTGGACCCCGCTGTCGGTGGCCATCCACAACGGCGATGAAGCCCTGGTGGCCAAGCTGCTGGATGCCGGGGCGCCGCCGGCGCAGGTCAATCCCGCGGGCTTCACCCCGCTGATGTTCGCCGCGGTGGAAAACCAGCCTGGCACCGTGCAGCGGCTGCTGGAGGCCAAGGTGCCAGTCGACCACGCCAACCAGGCCGGCATCACCGCCCTGATGCTGGCCGTGGCCGCCCATCGCCAGGACCTGGCGCGCACGCTGATCGACGCCGGTGCCGACCCCAACCACCGCGATGAAAAGGGCGACAGCGCGCTCAGCCTGGCCCGCCAATCGGGCGATGCCGACTTGCTGGCCCTGGTCTCCGCGCAAATCCCCCACTGATCCCTGTCCCACGTCCTGCGCAAGCGAACAGCAACAGAAAAGGAATCTCCATGTTCGACGCAACACGCAATGCGTTCAAACCGCTGCTGGTCGTGCCGGCGATGGTCCTGGCGCTGGCCGCCTGCGGTGAAAAGGCCCAGCCGGCCGCCGCCACGCCGGCGGCCTCGACGTCCGCCGCACCTGCAACGACCGCACCCGCGGCCTCGGCGCCGGCCGCGCCCGAGGTCAACGCCACCGCGACCGCCGCACCAGCGGCCGCGCCCGTGCCGGTGCCGCACATCGACAACATCCAGGTCAATCCAACGCTGGTGGCCGAGGGCAAGAAGCTGTTCTTCACCGCAGGCTGCAACGCCTGCCACGGCGGCACCGGCGGGGGCGGCATGTGCCCGCCGCTGACCAACAAGGTCTGGGTCTACGGCAGCGACGACAGCACTCTGCACGCGCTGATCAAGGAAGGTTCCCAGGCCATGCAGACCACCCACGGGCTCAAGCGCGTGGGCCACGAGAACGTGGTCGGCATCATGCCCGCGTTCGGGCCGATCCTGAGCGATGAGGAGATCAACAAGATCATGGCCTTCATCCACTCCATCAACCCCGACGCCGGCAAGGGCCAAACGCCGACAGCGGCGGGCGAGGCCGCGGCGCCGGCCGCTGCCGGCAGCGGCTCGTGAGGGTCGACCTGCGACGCCCGGCCGGCCTGCTGGCCGCGGCCGGGCTTGCCCTGTTCGCCGGCTGCCAGCGGCCGGCGGCGGAGACATCGGCACCTGCCCCGGTCGCATCCACGCCTGCATCGACCGCGGACACCGCCCCGCCGCCGGCAAGCGCCGTGCACGCCTACGTGCCCAACCAGAAGAGCGGGACGATTTCGGTGATCGACACCGGCAGCGATACCGTGGCGCGCACGCTTTCGGCGGGCGGCACACTGGGCAACCGCCTGCAGCAGATCGCACTGGGGCCCGATGGCAAGGCCCTGTACGTGGTCGATGCCGAGCACCATCGCCTGCTGCAGCTGGACATCGCCAGCGACGCAGTCCAGCGCACGCTGGACATCGGCGAAGGGGCCGAGGGCGTGGACCTGTCGCCGGATGGCCGGCAGATCGCGGTGTGCGTGGAGCAGCAGAACCAGGTGATGTTCGTCGACACCGCCAGCTTCAAGGTCACCGGGCGGGTGGACACCCAGGGCAAGGCGCCCGAGCACTGCGCATGGACCCCCGACGGCGTCCAAGTCATCACCAGCAACGAGGCCTCCGACAACCTGGACGTGATCGATGTCGCCGCCGGCAAGTCGGTGGCCAGCATCGCGGTCAGCGGCCACCCGCGCGACATCGCCTTCGCCGCCGATGGCAAGCGCGCCTACGTGGCGCAGGAGTCGGCCAACGTGGTGGACGAGGTCGACCTGGCGGCGCGCAAGAAGCTCCGCAGCTTGCCGGCCGGCCTGCGCACGGCCGGCGTGGTGGTCGCCTCCGACGGAAGCCGGATCTACGCCTCCAACGGCGGCGCTGGCAGCGTGACCGTCACCGATGGCGATACCGGAAAACTGCTGGTGGAGATCCCGGTCGGGCAGCGGCCGTGGAACCCCGCCCTCACGCCCGACGGCGCCAAGCTCTATGTCGCCAACGGGCGCTCGGACAGCGTCAGCGTGATCGACACCGCCACGATGAAGGCCATCGCGCAGATCCCCGTGGGGCAGATGCCGTGGGGCGTGGTGATGGGCCGCTGAGCGTCGTGGCCTGGCGCGCGCTCAGTCCGCGCGCGCGTTGGCCAGCGCGTAACCGGCATTGGGGACGTGCTCGATCCAGTCCCCGCTGCCGCCAATGCGGATCAGCTTGTGGCGCAGGCGGTGCACCAGCTGCTTGAGTGCATCGCGGTCGGCGCTGTCGCGATCGGACCAGACAAACCCGATGATCCGATCCGGGTCGACCGGGCGCCCACGGTGGTTCATCAACAGCCGCAGCAGGCGCAGTTCCAGGGTGGATAGCCGCGCCACCTCGCCGTGCTCGATGCGCATCTCGCTGCGCTCCGGATCCAGGGTCAACGCGCCACTGCTGAGCAGGGGCACTTCCCCCTCGCCTTCGCTGCCCCTGCGCAGCAGCGCACGCACGCGCGCCAGCAGCGCGCGCGGACTGAAGGGCTTGCGCAGGTAATCGTCCGCGCCCAGGTCCAGCCCGCGCACTTCGTCCTCCTCCGAGGCGCGCACGGTCAGCATCATCACCGGCACCTCGCTGTGCCGACGCAAGGCCTCCAGCACCGAGAACCCATCGCGGCGCGGCAGATTGACGTCCAGCACCACCAGCTCCGGGGCGTGCTTCTCGAACTGGCTCAGCGCGTGTTCGCCGTCGAACGCACTCACCACCTCATAGCCGGCACTGCTGAGCGCGAACTGCAGCAGACCGACCAGTTCGACATCGTCGTCGACCACCAGGATGCGCATCAGGCAGGCTCCAGCGGCAGCACCACGCCAAAGCGCGCGCCCTGCCGATGACGGGGCTCGGCCAGCACCACCTCGCCGCCATGCTGCTCGACCAGGGCGCGCACGATGGCCAGCCCCAGGCCGGTCCCGCGCTGGGAGGGCTCCTGGTCCGGCGCGCGCCGGAACGGCGCGAACAGGTCGGCGCGGTGGCGCAGCGGCGGCAGGCCCTGGCCTTCGTCCTCCACCCACAGTGAGACCGTCTCCTCGCCCCAGACCAGTTCGATCCAGATGGTGCTCTGGTCCGGCGCGAATTTGTTGGCGTTGGCGAGCAGGTTGATGGCCACTTGGGACAACCGCTGCGCATCGCCCATCAGGCGACGCGTGCTGTGCGGCAGGGACGCCATCACATGCTGGTCGCGCTGATCGGTCAAGGGCCGCATCAGTTCCACCGCATCGCGCACCAGCGCCGGCAGGTCGACGACCTCCCGACGCAGGCGCATCTGCCCGCTCTCCAGGCGCACGCTGTCCAGCAGGTTGTCCACCAGTTGCGACAGCCGCAGCGCGCCACGGTACTGCGCATCGACCAGCCGGATCGCGGTGGTGTCGCCACCGGCGTGGACATGCTCGCGCAGCATCTCCACCGAAGCGATTTGCGCGGCCAGCGGGGTCTGGAACTCATGGGACAGGTTGGCCAGGATGGCATCGCGCATGGCCCGCGCGGCCTCGGCGCTGGTCTCCTCGCGCACGATCGCCACCTGGCGCCCGTCCGGCGGCGCACTGGAGCGGATCACCAGGTTGCGCACGCGGCCACGCAACAGATAACGACCCGAGGCCTGGGCCAGGCCGTGCCGGCGCGCGTCGTGCATCGGGTCGGCCGCGTGGGTCGGACCCGCCTCGCTGGCCGCCTCCGGGGTCAGCACCGCTTCGTAGGGCTGGCCCACGACCTCGTCCTCCTCGCGCCCGACCAGGGCCAGGAAGCGGCGATTGGCGTACTGGATGCGGCGATCGACACCCACCGCGATGATGCCGTCCTCCACCCCGTCCAGGATGGCGTCCAGCTCCTGTCGCTGGCGGCGCTCGCGCTCGGTGGAGGCCCGCAGCTGCAGGCGCATCGAATCCAGGCTGCGGGCCAGGGCCACCGGCTCGGCCAGGTCGGTGGGCGGCACCACCACCGGGGTTTCCAGATCGCCCACGCCCAACCGCTCGGCCGCGCGCGCCACCTGGCCGAACGGCGAGGCGATGCGCCGCGCCAGCCACACCGCGATGCTGGCGGCAATCAAGGCCAGCAGCAGACTGCCCACGGCGAAGGCGGTCAGCCAACGTACGCCATCGCGTGCCACCACCTCGCGCGGCAGGGTCACCAGCAGCAGCGACTCAATGTCGCCATTGGGGCCGCGCACCGGCTCCAGCCGGGAGACGTCGCCCTGGCTGTCCGCTGCCAGGGTCTCGCCGATGCCGGTATTGCGCACGTGCCGCCACGAGGCCTGCAGGTTGGTCTGGTCCGCCGGGGCCACCGCCTTGGCGTCGCTATCCTTGTCCAGCAGCATCACCCGTTCGCGCTGGCCGCCATGCCCGGCCAGTTCGGATGCGTCCAGGCGCCGGGCCGCCACGACCTGGCCGTGGTCCAGCTGTGCCATGGCCTGGCGCTGTACCAACCAGTGGTGCCCGCCACCGTCGGCCACCAGTCCACTGGCCATGCCGTCCGGCGGCGCCTGCCCGACCTGGGCGAGCAGGCCGTCGCCACGCATGGCCAGCAGGTAATCCACGCGCCCGGTCTGGCGAAAGGCCTCCAGGAAATCCGCTACCGCCTGCATCCGGCCCTTCTGCATTTCCGCGTGCAAGGTCGGGCGCTCGGACAGCAGCACCGCGACCACGGCCAGGTCCCGGCGCGCGTCCTCCAGTCGCGCCAGCGCATCGGCGCTGGCCTGCGCGACCTGCGCCTGGGCACGCTCGCGCAGCACCGCACGCAGCGTGCCCGCGCCGGTGGCCAGCAGCAGCGCGCACAGCAGCAGCGCCAGGCCGACATGGCTGAGCACGAGCAGGCGGGAGAGATTTCGGGGGCGGGGCATGCGCGCGTGCTCCTCAGTTGCGCGGACGACGACGGTCCTGCAGATGCTCGATCCAGGTCTTGGCCAACAGCGTCACCAGGCCCAGCATCGCCAGTAGCGAGGCCACGGCGAAGGCGGCGGTGAAGTCGTACTCGTTGTACAGAACCTCCACGTGCAGCGGAATGGTATTGGTCAGGCCACGGATATGCCCGGATACCACCGACACCGCGCCGAACTCGCCCATCGCCCGCGCATTGCACAGCAGTACGCCGTACAGCAGGCTCCAGCGGATCGAAGGCAAGGTCACGTGGCGGAAAGTAGCCCAACCTCCAGCGCCCAGGGTGAAGGCGGCCAGCTCCGGGGCGGTGTCCTGCTCCTGCATGAAGGCGACCAGTTCGCGCGCCACGAACGGGAAGGTCACAAACAAGGTCGCCAGCACGATGCCGGGCACCGCGAACACCACCTTCCAGCCCGTGGCCGCCAGCAGCGGCGTAAACCAGCCCTGACTGCCGAACAACAGCACCAGCAGCAGGCCGGCCACCACCGGCGAGACCGAGAACGGCAGGTCGATCAGCGTCACCAGCAGCGACTTGCCGCGGAAGGCAAAGCGCGACAGCGCCCAGCCGGCGACCACCCCGAACACCACGTTGAGCGGCACCGCGATGGCGGCCACGGTAAGCGTGAGCCGGATCGCCGCACGCGCATCGGGATTGGTCAGGGCGGCGACGAAGGTGTCCCAGCCGCCGGCCAGCGCCTGGCGAAACACCAGCACCAGCGGCAGGCCCAGGAACACCACCAGGAACAGCATCACCACGCAGATCAGGCTGCGGCGCAGCCACGGTGGGTCGCTGCGGGCCGGGGCATGGTCCAGCTCGGCCATGTCAGCCCTCTCCCTTGCGCCGACGCCCGCTCCAGCGCTGGGCCAGGTTGATCAGCAGCAGCATCAGGAACGAGATCACCAGCATGGCCACCGCCAGCACGGTGGCGCTGGCGTAGTCGTACTGCTCCAGGTGCACCACGATCAGCAGCGGCGCGATCTCCGAGACCATGGGAATGTTGCCGGCGATGAAGATCACCGAGCCGTATTCGCCAATCGCGCGCGAGAAGGCCAGGGTGAAGCCGGTCAGGGCCGCCGGCAGCAGCTGACGGATCAACACCCAGCGCAGCACTTGGGCCCGACTGGCGCCCAACGTGGCGGCGGCCTCTTCCAGCGCCGGGTCCAGGTCCTGCAATGCCGGCTGCACGGTGCGCACCACGAACGGAAGGCCGACGAACACCAGCGCCAGCGCGATGCCCGCCGGCTTGAACGCCACGTCGAGCCCAATCGCGGCCAGTGGCGCGCCCAGCCAGCCCGAAGGCGCATACAGGGTGGCCAGCGCGATGCCGGCCACCGCGGTGGGCAAGGCAAACGGCAGGTCGATCATCGCATCGAGCAGGCGGCGCCCGGGAAAGCGATAGCGCACCAGCACCCAGGCGGTGAGCGTGCCGAACACCAGGTTGACCAGCGCCGCGCCCAGCGCCAGGCCGAAGCTGAGCCTGTAGGCGGCCAGCGCGCGCTCACTGGTGGCGATGCGCCACACCTCGGCCCAGGGAATCCCGGCCACCTTGATCAGGGCCGCGGCGATGGGCAGCACCACGATCAGCCCCAGCCAGGCCAGGGTCAGGCCCAGGGTCAGGCCAAAGCCGGGATGCACGCGGTGCACGCCTCGCCCACCGGCGCGCGAGGCGCCAGGAACGACGGAGGAAACGGCAGTGATGTTCATGGCGAGCGCGGCGACCTGCAGAGCACGCGCCTAGGGCGCGCGCGCGGCGAAGATGCGATCGAACTGCCCGCCATCGGCGAAGTGCTCGGCCTGGGCCCGCTTCCAGCCACCAAACATCTCATCGACGGTGAACAGATCCATCTGCGGGAATTCGGCCGCGTGCCGGGCCAGGACGTCGGCCTGGCGCGGACGGAAGTGGTGCTCGGCGGCCAGCTCCTGCCCTTGCGGCGAGTAGAGGTATTGCAGGTACTCGCGCGCCAGCGCCTCGGTGCCGTGCTGGCGCGCGACCTTGTCCACCACCGCCACGCTCGGCTCGGCCAGGATGCTGGTGCTGGGCCGCACGATCTCGTACTGGTCGCTGCCGAATTCCTGCAGCACCAGCAGCGCCTCGTTCTCCCAGGCCAGCAGCACATCGCCGATGCCGCGCTGGACGAACGTCGTCGTCGCCCCGCGCGCGCCGGTGTCGAGCACCGGCACCGACTTGAACAGCCGGGTCATGTAAGCCTGCGCGTCGGCCTGGCTGCCGCCGCGCTTGAGCACCGAGCCCCACGCGGCCAGGTAGTTCCAGCGCGCGCCACCGGAGGTCTTGGGATTGGGGGTAACCACGGCGACGCCGTCGCGACCCAGGTCGGTCCAGTCACGGATGTGCTTGGGATTGCCCCGGCGCACCACAAACACCACGGTCGAGGTGTACGGCGCACTGTTGTCGGGCAGCCTGGACTGCCAGTTGGCATCGACCAGGCCGTGGTCGACCAGGGCATCCACGTCCGAGGCCAGCGCCAGGGTGACCACGTCGGCCTCCAGGCCGTCGATCACCGAACGCGCCTGCTTGCCCGAGCCGCCGTGGGACATGCGCAGCGTCGGCGCGCTGCCATGCTCAGCCTGGTAATGCTGGATGAAGGCCTTGTTGAAGGCCGCGTAGAACTCGCGGGTGGGGTCATAGCTGACGTTGAGCAGGGTGACGTCGGCCGCCGCCTTGGTGGCGGGCTTGGCCGCTTCGCCAGGGGCCGGCGCATCCCCGCCGCAGGCGGACAGCACGAGGCTCAGACCGGCGCCAAGCGCGGCCAGGGAGAGGCGACGGATCAGGGGGAAGGTCATGGGGTATTCCTGTCGACAAGCGCCGCCTGCGCGGCAAGAGGAACAGCGGTGCGCCCGTGCAGCGCGCTGCTGGTGGGGGCCAACCCCAGGTCGGCTTCGTCGGGCTGCACGATCAGCCAGGTCCAGCGCCCGGCCAGCGCCTGGATCCAGGTCTGCTGACGCAGCCCCAGGCCGGCACGCGGTCCCAGGTCCAGCACGGTCAAGGCAGCGGCCGGATCCAGGGCAGCGCCGGGGCCGGCATCGACCTTGGCCGTGGCCGTGGTGCCCAGGGTGGTGAAGGGAATCCGGCGCAGGGTCAGGGCATCGCGCCAGCGCTGCGGCGGCGCAGTCGCCGCCGGGGGCGGCAGGTGCCCGTCCAGGTCGCGCACCTCCACCCGCGCGCCCAGGCGCTCGGCGATCTCGGCCGGCAGCTCCAGCTCCGGCTGGGCGCTGGAAAACGCCCGCAGCAACATCGACCAGTGCCCGCCTTCCGGCCAGGCCGCCGGCGCATCGCCGGCCAGCAGGACATGGCGCAGGTCGCGTTCGGCCAGCAGATCCAACAAGCGCGGGCCATGGGCCAGGCTGGCCGGCAGCACCACCAGGTCATAGCGCTCGCCGTCCAGGTGGGCGCGCGCGGCCTGCCACAGGTCCAGCCCCGTCGGGCCGGTGTCCACCAGCTTCAGATCGCCGGCGAAGGACTGGCGGAACTGTTCCAGCGGCTGCCGCAGCTGCGCATCGCTCACCGCGCCGCCCAACACGGTGAGCAGCGCGTGCTGGCGCTCGCCCCAATGCAGCAACGCGGTGGCCAACGCGCGTCCCTCGCGGGTCGCGTCGGCCAGGACCAGCACGCGCAGATCCGGCTGTGACACCGCGTGCAGGGCGCGCGCGCAGACCGACACCCGGTCGCCCGGCTGCACCGGCATCAGGCGCGCTTCCTCCATCGAGCGCAGGGCCTCGATGCGATAGCGGCGCCCGCCCGCCTCGGGCTGGACCGGGTCGATGGCATCCAGCTCCAGGTAGACCCGCTCGCTGGCGCCCAGGTACTCGGCGCGCTTGACCAGCGCCTCGCGCACGAACCGCCCCGGCGCCGAAGCCGGCTCGCGGTCCGGCTCGTCCAGCCACAGTTCCTCCGGGCGCAACAGCACCTTGACCCGCTGCGGGATCGCATCGTCGGCCGGCCGGTCGCCTTCCAGGCGCACCCGCACCCCGCCAGGGGTCAGCTCGCCGGGCAACAGGTTGGCGCGCCCGACGAAGCCGGCCACGAACTCGGTGCGTGGCGCGCGATAGAGCTGCTGCGGCAGTCCCTGCTCCAACAGGCGACCGCGGTGCAGGACCATGATCCGGTCGGCCACCGAGAACGCTTCTTCCTGGTCATGGGTGACAAACACCGCCGTGGTGCCGATGCGCTTGAGCACCTCGCGCAGGCCCTGGCGCAGGTCCTGGCGGATGCGTGCGTCGAGTGCGCCGAAGGGCTCGTCCAGCAGCAGCAGGCGCGGCTGGTGCGCCAGCGCCCTGGCCAGTGCGGTGCGCTGGCGCTGGCCGCCGGAGAGCTGGCCGGGATACTTGCGCGCGCTGCCGCCCAGACCCACGAGCTCCAGCAGTTCGTCGCGGCGACGCTGACGGGTGAGACGGTCGACCTTGCGCACGCGCAGGGCGAACTCGACGTTGTCGGCCACGGTGAGGTGCTCGAACAAGGCGTAGTGCTGGAACACGAAGCCCAGGTCACGCTCGCGCGGCGGCAGCGTGGTCACATCCTGCCCGTCCACGCGCACCGTGCCGCTCTCGGCGCCAGCCAGCCCGGCGATCACCCGCAAGATGGTGCTCTTGCCGCTCCCCGAAGGCCCGAGCAGGGCGACCAGTTCACCATCGTCCACGCGAAAGCTCACGTCGTGGACGACCGCGCGGCCCGCATAACGCTTGGTCAGATGGGAGACGTCCAGGGACATGGGCCGTCCAGGCTTGGCGTGGGGGATGGCCAGTGTCGACAGCGCCGGTCACGGCGTCAGTTGCGGCCCGGTTACGGCGCGGTCACGGGTGCGCGCAGCGCCGATGGCAGAACGCGCCTTCACGCGGGCGCCGCGGTGCCGGGATAATGCCGACTCCCTTGTCGCTTCCGCCCGCATGTCCCGTACCGAATCGCGCCTGAGCCAGCTGTGGGCACACGAGAAGGCCAGTTATGGCCTGCGTGTGTTCATCGCCCTGGGCGTGGTCATGGCCGTGTGCTGGAGCCGCGGCACGCTGCTGGCGATCCCCTCGCTGTTCCTGGGCATCATCGCCAGCGCCCTGGCCGAGACCGACGACAACTGGTGGGGGCGAACCAAGTCGGTGCTGCTGTCGCTGTTGTGCTTCGCCCTGGCCACCAGCGCGGTCAAGCTGCTCATGCCCTACCCGCTGGCCTTCGTGTCCAGCATGGCGGTGGCGACCTTCCTGCTGACCCTGCTGGGCGCGCTGGGCGAGCGCTATGCCTCGGTCGCGGTGGGCACGGTCAGCCTGTCGATCTACACGATGATCGTGATGGACCACGGCGCGCCGGTGGGCGAAAGTGCGCTGGCCTCGTGGCGCAACCCGGTCCTGCTGATGATCGGCGCGGCCTGGTACGGCGTGCTGTCGATCGCCTGGGCCGCGCTGTTCGCCAACCGCCCGGTGCGCGAGCGCCTGGCCCGGCTGTTCCGCGAGCTGGGCCTGTTCCTGCGGCTCAAGGCGGACCTGTTCGAGCCGGTGCGCCAGGCCGACCAGCAGGCGCGTCGCCTGGCCCTGGCCCAGCAGAACGCCAGGGTGGTCGAGGCGCTCAATGCGGCCAAGACCGCGATCCTCAGCCGCTTCGGGCGCTCGGGCCGCCCGGGTGTGCAGTCCGGACTGTATTTCCGCCTGTATTACATGGCCCAGGACTTCCACGAGCGCGCCAGCTCCTCGCATTACCCCTACGAGGCGCTGACCGAGGCGTTCTTCCACAGCGACGTGCTGTATCGCTGCCAACGCCTGCTGGCGCTGCAGGGCAAGGCCTGCGCGGCGCTGGCCACCGCCATCCGCATGCGCATCCCGTTTGAATACGGCGAGCGCACGCGCATCGCCACCGCCGACCTGGGCGAGTCGCTGGCCTTCCTGCGCGCCCAGCACAACCCGCAGTGGAACCGCCTGATCGGCTCGCTGGAACTGCTGGGCACCAACCTGCAGAGCATCGAGCGGCGCCTGGCCGAGACCGCGCTGGCCGACACCACCAGCGAGGGCATCGACACCCGCCTGCGCGATTCCTCGCCGCACACGCTGCGCGAAATGGCCACGCGCCTTGCGGCACAGTTCACGCGCAAGTCGCTGCTGTTCCGCCATGGCTTGCGCATGGCCATCGCGCTGGCCGTGGGCTATGGCGTGCTGCGCGCGGTGCATCCCGAACACGGCTACTGGATCCTGCTGACCACCGCGTTCGTGTGCCGGCCCAGCTACGGAGCCACGCGTCTGCGCCTGGTCCAGCGGGTGGCCGGCACGCTGGTCGGCCTGGGGATCACCTGGGCGATGATGCAGCTGTTCCCGGACACCGAACTGCAGCTGCTGATCGCCCTGGCCTCGGCGCTGCTGTTCTTCGTCACCCGCACCGACCGCTACATGGTGGCCACCGCCGCCATCACCGTCATGGCGCTGTTGTGCTTCAACCTGCTGGGCAACGGCTTCCTGCTGCTATGGCCGCGCCTGCTGGACACGCTGATCGGTTGCGCCATCGCCGCGGCCGCCTCGCTGCTGATCCTGCCGGACTGGCAGGGCCGGCGCCTGCACCTGGTGATGGGCAGCGTGGTCCAGGCCTGTCAGCGCTACCTGGACGAAGTGCTGGCCCAGTACCGCGGGCGTGGCGGCGACGACCTGGGCTATCGCATCGCCCGGCGCGACATGCACAACGCCGATGCCGCCCTGTCCGCGGCGCTGGCCAACATGGTGCGGGAGCCAGGCTTCCTGCGCGGCAACCTGGAGGCGGGCTTCCGCTTCCTGGCCCTGTCCAACACCTTGCTGGGCTATCTGTCGGCACTGGGCGCACATCGCGCCGCGCTGGCGCCGCATCCCGACGATGCCCTGGTCGACCAGGCCGGCCAGCGCCTGCACCTGGCCCTGGTCACCCTGCACGAGGCCTTGTCCGCGCGGCGCCCGCTGCCGCAGGACCTGGAGGCAGGCACGTCCGAGCTGGCCGATACGCTGGAACAGATGCCCGAGGACATCGACGGCAAGCAGCGCCTGCTGCGCACCCAGTTGGCCCTGGTGCTGCGCCTGCTGCCCAAGCTGCGCGCGGCCGCCGATGAGGTGATTGCCGGCCCGGCCGTCGAGCCTGAAACCCCGCCACGGGCCGCGACGGCCTGAAGCGTCGGCGGCCGCGGCGCATCATCGGACGGTCTGAGGTCGCGCCGCTGCGCCTGCGGCTTTGGGCGAGGCGGGCTCGAGTGTTCGGCGAGAACTGCAATGTTCTTGCGATCCCAGCACCGCGCGTTGTGCTGCTGTACCGCCAGCTGATCGACGAACAGCCGCCCGGCCTCAGCTCATCGCCCGCGTGATCTGTACCTGGCCTCCACCGCGGATGCGACAGGCTGGGCCGTCCTGGTCGATGGTGGCGGCGCCATCGCCTGCTTTCCCACGCTCTCAAAGGAGTCCCCATGAACATCGATCTTTCCGGAAAGACCGCGCTGGTCACCGCCTCCACCGGAGGCATCGGCCATGCCATCGCCTACGGCCTGTCCGAGTCGGGCGCCCACGTGATCGTCAACGGCCGCAGCCAGGCCAGCGTGGACGCCGCGCTGGACAAGCTCGCCAAGGCGCTGCCCACCGCGCGTTTCACCGGCCTGCCCGCCGATTTGTCCGATGCCGCGCAGACCGAGACCTTGATCCAGGCGTTGCCCCAGGTGGACATCCTGGTCAACAACGCCGGGGTCTTCGGGCAGATGGATTACTTCGCCACCGATGACGCCGAGTGGGAGCGCTACTGGCAGACCAACGTGATGAGCGGCGTGCGCCTGTCACGTGCACTGCTGCCGGGCATGGTCGAGCGCGGCTGGGGCCGGGTGGTGTTCATCTCGTCCGAGTCGGGACGCAACATCCCGGCCGACATGATCCATTACGGGGTGTCCAAGACCGCCCAGCTCTCGCTTTCGCGCGGCCTGGCCAAGCGCGTGGCCGGCAGCGGGGTGACGGTCAATGCGGTGCTGCCCGGGCCGACGCTGTCCGATGGCTTTGCCGCGATGATGCAGGACGAGGTCGCGCGCACCGGCAAGTCGCTGGAGGAAGTGGGCAAGGCGTTCGTCATGACCCACCGGCCCTCCTCGGTCATCCAGCGCCCCGCGACGGTCGAGGAAGTCGCCAACATGGTGGTCTACGTCTGTTCCCCGCAGGCCTCGGCCACCTCCGGCGCGGCGCTGCGCGTGGATGGCGGGGTGGTCGACGATATCGTCTGATGCCCGATGCCGCACGGCGGCTTTGCCGAAGCCGCCGCGATGGCCTAGGCTGCGCCCAGCTTTCGCACGGAATCGCGCATGTCGTCGGGCCACAACCAGTTCCAGCTGCTCCGGCAGCGCCGCTTCCTGCCGTTCTTCGCCGTCCAGTGCTTCGGCGCCCTCAACGACAACGTGTATCGGCAGGCGATCATCGGCCTGCTGTTCTGGCTGGGCATCGACCCGGCCCAGCGCACGCTTTACACCAACCTGGCGCCGGCGTTGTTCATCCTGCCGTACTTCCTGTTCTCCTCCATCGCCGGCCAGTTCGCCGAGAAGCTGGAGAAGCAGCGCCTGATCGTGATCACCACCACGATGGAGATCGCGATCATGTCGCTGGCCGCGGTCGGCTTCTTGAGCCAGAACATGGTCGTGCTGCTCATCGCGCTGTTCTGCACCGGACTGCAGTCCACGCTGTTCGGTCCGGTGAAGTATTCGATCCTGCCCTCGGTGCTCAAGCCCGAGGAACTCACCGGTGGCAACGGGCTGGTGGAGATGGGCACCTCCATCTCGATCCTGGTCGGGATGATCTTCGGCGGGCTGATCTTCCAGCTGGCCGGCGCGCATGGTCCGATCGCGGCGGCCACCGCGGTGATCGCCCTGGCGGTGACCGGCAACCTGGTCGCGCGCCAGATTCCGCACGTGGATGCCGGCGCGCCGGGGCTCAAGCCCAACTGGAACCTGCTGTCCGAATCGCTGGCGATCATGCGCCTGGCGCGCAAGCAGCTGGCGGTGCGCAACGCGATCCTGGGCGTGTCGTGGTTCTGGTTTATCGGCACGGTGCTGACCGCGCAGCTGCCGACCTATGCGGAAGTGAATCTGGGCGGGCAGCCGTCGCTGTATATCTTCGCCCTGGCGCTGTTCTCCATCGGCACCGGCACCGGCTCGCTGCTGTGCGAGAAGCTCTCCGGGCGCACCGTGGAGATCGGCCTGGTGCCGCTGGGCGCGTTCGGCATCAGCGCGTTCCTGCTGGACCTGTACTTCGCTCGTCCCGGCGCGGCCACGCAGAGCGGGCTGACGGTGATGCACTTCCTGCAGGCACCGGGCAGCTGGCGCATCTGCATCGACCTGGTCGGCATCGGCCTGTTCACCGGGTTCTTCGTGGTGCCGCTGTTCGCGCTGATCCAGAGCCGCACCCCGCGCGAGGAACTCTCCCGCGTGATCGCCGGGGTCAACATCCAGAACTCGCTGTTTATCGTGATCGCCGCCGGGCTGGGCATTGCGTTGCAGCGGTTCCTGGGCTGGTCGATCCCGCAGGTGTTCCTGGCCCTGGCCATCGCCAACGCAGTGGTCGCGGTATGGATCTTCTCGATCGTGCCCGAGTTCCTGATGCGGTTCCTCAGCTGGGTCATGGTCCGCGCGCTCTACCGCCTGGAGCTGCATGGCATCGAAGACCAGGTCCCGGACGAAGGCCCGGCGGTGATCGTGTGCAACCACGTCAGCTACATGGACGCACTGATCCTCTCGGCGGCGATTCCGCGTCCTGTCCACTTCGTCATGTACTACAAGATCTTCAACATCCCGGGCATGCACTGGATCTTCCGCCACGCCAAGGCCATCCCCATCGCTGGGGCGCATGAAGATCCCGAGCTGATGCGGGCGGCGTTCGAGAAGATCGACGCGGCGCTGGCCGAAGGCGAGCTGGTCGGCATCTTCCCCGAGGGCGCCCTGACCCGCGATGGCGACATCGCCGCGTTCAAGTCCGGCGTGGAGAAGATCCTGCAGCGTCGGCCGGTGCCGGTGGTGCCGATGGCCCTGCGCGGCATGTGGACCAGCATGTGGTCGCGGCGCGACTCGCGTCTGCGCCGCATGCGCGTGCCGCGCCGCTTCCGCGCCCACATCGAGGTGGCCGCCGCGCCACCGATGCCGGCCCAGAGCGATGCCGCATCACTGGAAGCGGCGGTGCGCGATCTGCGCGGGGATCGCGCCTGAGTCAAGCTGAATGGGTGGGCGAACCCGGGCTGCTGCTCTAGACTCGGACCTTCACTTACTGGGGAGTTAAGAGGATGAGCACGATTCCGCCGCCACCCGGCCCGCCGATGCCGCCGAACGATCCGCCGCCGGTCAGCCCACCGCCGCAGCAGCCGCCGCCGCAGCAGCCGCCGCCGCAGCAGCCGCCGCCGTACACCCCGCCGCCCCAGGCGGCCGCACCGGGGCCGATTCCCAATCACCTGGTGTGGGCGATCATCGCCACGGTCTTCAGCCTGTGCCTGTGCTGTGGCATCCCGGGCCTGATCACCGGCATCGTGGCCATCGTGTTCGCCGCCAAGGTCAATGGCCTGCTGGCCGCGGGCGACTTCGACGGTGCGCTGCGCGCGTCCAAGAACGCCAAGACCTGGGCCATCGTCACCACCGTCCTGGCCGCGATCGGCCTGCTGTGGACGGTCTACAGCCTGACCCTGGGCCACGGCATGGCCGAGTACCAGATGATGATGGAACAGATCAAGGCGCAGTCCGGCCGGTGATCGCCTGGACGCGCCCACGCGTTGCCCTGCTGGCGGCCACCGCTCCGGTGGCCGCCGCGGGCGCTTGGGTGCTCCAGCATGTCGACCCGAACCAGCCGGGCAATTTGCTTCCCAAATGCCTGTTCCATGAGCTCACCGGCTTGTGGTGCCCGGGCTGCGGCATGACCCGCGCGCTCCATGCACTGGTCCATGGTGATGCAGGCCAGGCCCTGCACATGAATCCGCTGGGCGTGGTGATGCTCGCCGTGCTGCCGGCGATGCTGCTGTGGTCCTGGGGCTGGCAGCCGCGCTGGCTGCGTCCGTTCATGCGCTGGGCGATGGACCCACGCCTATGGCTGGTGCTGATCCCGGCCTACTGGTTGCTGCGCAATCTGCCCTGGCCCCCGTTTACCTGGATGGCGCCGCCCACCTGAGGACGCACCGCCCTGCGGTAGAGCGGACCTCGGTCCGCTGGGGCTTTCTCCGCACGTCGACCGAACCGCGCAGCGGAGCAAGCTCCGCTCTACGGACCCCTGAGACCTGCGCGCACAACAGCGACCCGCGCTGGACCGTAGAGCGGACCTCGGTCCGCTGGAGCTTCCCCGCATGTGGACCGGACTGCGCAGCGGAGCAAGCTCCGCTCTACAGACCCCTGAGACTTGCGCGCGCAACGGCGACCCGCGCTACACCGTAGAGCGGACCTTGGTCCGCTGGAGCTTTCCCCGCATACGGACCGGACCGCGCAGCGGAGCAAGCTCCGCTCTACGGGCACCGGGCGTTCGCTGACGCGCGCGGCCGTTCCGCGGGTCAGCTCACCCAGCCGGCGATGACGAACAGCGCCATCAGCGCCAGCCACAGCAGCAGGATGCGCCACACCAGGCTCATCGCATCGCGCAGCTCCGGCATCTCGCGCAGGGGCGGTTGCGGAATACCATCGTCCAGGTAGTCGCGCGCTTCGTCCGCCAGTTCGGCGCGGACGCTGGCCCGCGCCGCCGCGCCAAGAAAGCCGGTCTGCAGCTGCAGTCGGGCCCCGTCGGCCGCGCGCCAGGCCGCGTAGACGGCATCGAAATGGCTCATCAGCGCCATCGACAGCGTCATCAGCTGGGCAACCGGCCACTCCATCATCAGCAACAGGCGCTGGGCCGCGGCCCGATGCCCGGGGGGAAGCGATTGCGCCGTCACCCCGGTGGCCGAGATCGCGCACAGGCGGTACAGCACCGCGCCGAACGGGCCAAGGACCAGAAACCAGAACACCACCGAAAACCAGCGCGCCAGCGCGCTGCGGAACACCGCCTCGACCAGCAGGCCTGGATCGCTCGGCGCAGCGCCGGGTTCCGGCCACAGCTGCGAGATCGCCACGCGCTGTTCGACGCTGTCCTCGGCATCCAGCACGGCGCGGACGTCCGCATCCAGGTCACGTGGTCCCCAGGCCCAGACCAGGACCACGATGCCGAACACAAACCCCAGCACGCCAAGCAGCGGCGCATGCAGCCACCACTGCAGCAGCCCGACGATCGCCAGCCAGGGCAGCATGGCCAGCACCAGCCCGGCGGCCCCGCCCCAGCGCGGCTGCGCGCGCAGGTGGACATCGAGCCACATCAGCCAGCGCGCATAGAGGTCGTGACGCCGCCACGCCGACACGGCATGCGGGGCGAACTGGCCCAACAGCACCGCCACCACGACGGCCACCAGGGTATTGGACATGATCGATTCCTCCGCGGGCGAGTTTAGGACAGGCCCGCGACGGCGCGGCACGGCGCCCTCATGCGGTCATCTTCCGATACCAGTGCTCGATCAGCGCGCGGGCGATGGACAACGGCGGGGACAGCAGCAGTTCGCCCTCGCCTCGCATCGCCGCGCCGATCTGCTCGACCGTGCACCAGCGCGCATCTTCGAGTTCATCGTTCACCACCGGCGGGTCGGGCTCGGCATCGGCCTCGAAGCCCAGCATCAGCGCCCCCGGAAACGGCCACGGCTGCGCGCCCAGGTAGCGTGCCGCGCGCACCCGCACCTGGGTTTCCTCCAGGACCTCGCGCGCAACGGTCTGCTCCAGGCTTTCGCCGGGCTCGACGAAGCCGGCCACCACCGAGTAGCGGCCAGCGGGCCAGGCGGCCTGGCGCCCGAGCAGCAGGCGCTGCCCGTCGCTGACCGCCACGATCACCGCCGGATCGACGCGCGGATAGTGCTCGGTCCGGCATTGGGTGCAGCGCGCGGTATAGCCGGCGCGGCGGACCTCGACCCGGCCACCGCAGACGCTGCAATAGCGATTTCGGCGCTGCCAGTGCAGCAGCGCGCGGGCCTGGGCGAACGCGGTGGAATCGGCGTGGGCCCACTCGGCCGCGGCCTGGCGCAGCTCCATGCGCCCGGTGACGTCCAACGCGATCAGGTCGGCGGAGATCGCGAACCAACCGACCTTGCCGCGCAGGCCCAGGAAGATCGCCTGACCCGGGCCGCCCCCGATTTCTTCACCGGTCGGCGCCAACAGGTTGCCATGCCCGTCGGCGAAGCACTGGCCATCGGCGTCGATCACCAGCACCCGGGCCTGCGGCCACAGCGCGGCCAGGGCCTTGCTGTCGTCACGCAGCGCGTCGGCGCGGTCCAGCGGCTCGGCCACGAACGAAAAACCGGACAACGGTCCGGTCTCGATCGGGAAAGGACGGGGCGGGCGGCCTGTCTGCGCCGGCATCAGACGCTGAAGCTGCTGCCGCAACCGCAGGTGGTCTTGGCGTTGGGATTGCGGATCACGAACTGCGCCCCGTGCAGGCTTTCGGTGTAGTCCACCTCCGCGCCCATCAGATACTGCAGGCTCAGCGGATCCACCAACAAGGTCACCTCATCGGTCTGCAGCGCCAGGTCGTCCTCGGCCCGGTTCTCGTCGAACTCGAAGCCGTACTGGAAGCCCGAACACCCGCCCCCTTCGATATAGACGCGCAAGGCGAGGTCGGCATTGCCTTCCTCGGCGATCAGCTCGCGCACCTTGGCGGCGGCGGCATGGGTGAAGTTCAACGGCCGGTCCAGGGACTGGTAGTCCGGCGTCGGCGCAGTGGTCGGCAGGGAGACAAGCGTGCTCATGGGTGCAGGATGGGGCCAGCGCAGGGCCAGTTCAACCCGCCACGGCCGTCGGCTCGGGCACATCGGCCGGTCCGGGCTCGGTGGCCTCGGTCCAGGTGAAGGACTGGTCCACCCGGGCACCGTCATCGGGCTGCAACCGTGCGGTCACGCGCAGCGGCTTGAACGCAGGCGGCAGCACCACTTCGCCCTCGAGCTGCTGGAAGTACTTGAACGAGTACGCCATGCCATCGGCACCTGGCTGCTGGCGCAGGCGTGGCCAATCCAACGTTTCCAGCTTGCCGTCGTGGGTCCCTTCGACCACCAGCTGCAGGCGCCCACGGTTGACGGCACCGCGGTTGAGGTTCTGGGTCAGTGTCGCTGTGAAATGCCAGGCCTGGTCGGTCTGCGGCACCAGGGTCAGCTGATGGACCGCCAGCCCGCGGCGCTGGGCGGTCGAACCGACGAAGCGCTCGTAGAAGGCCACGTCCGCACGTAGGCCGGCGATCTGCTCATCGCGCTCCCCCAGGGTGTCCTGCAGGTCCCGGTTGGCCTCGCGGCTGATCTGGTCCGAGCGCGACAGCGTGGCGACCTGCTGCTCCAAATCGCGGGCGTGCGCCTGCGCGGCGCGCCACTCGGCCGGCGTGGGCAGGGCACTGGCCGCCGGCGAAAACACCATCCACGCGCCCCATGCGCCGAAGGTCAGTGCGACCAGCACCGCAATGCCTAGACCGATCACCAGCACACGCGCGCCGCGGCTGACCGGCAACAGGTGCGGCCCATCCGGGCTAGGCGACGACGCGACGGGTTCGGACGGGGACATGGCCGCAGCATAGCCAGCCCCGCTTGAGAGCGTTCTGAATGCCCGGCGCAGGGGCCGGGACGCGTTCAGCCGTTGGCGGCCAGCGCCAGCGAAGGCGACGCATTGGGACGTTCCTCCCCGGGCGCCGCCTGCTCCTGGTCCTGCAGGTGGACCAGGTTGCCGCTGAGCACGGCACCCGCCCGCATTTCCACGATCTTGTAGTGCACGTTGCCGTTGACCCGCGCCTTGGGCGCAAGCTCCACCCGCTCGGCGGCGCGCACGTCGCCCTCGACCCGCCCATTGAGGATCACGACCGGCACATCGATCTGGCCTTCGATCACGCCCTGCTCGGCCAGGGTCAGCATGGCCGGCTGGCCCGGGGCAGCAAAGACACGCCCGTGGATGCGGCCTTCCACCACCAGCCCGCCGCTGAACTGCAGGTCGCCTTGCAACACGACCTGGGCGCCGATCAGGGTGTCCACGGCCTGACCATCGTGAAAGCTGCTCTTTTTGTTCTTCAACATGACATCTCCAAGCGGGGATCGGGGTGGGTCGCGCCTGCGGCTCAGGCGTCAGCGGTCGTCCAGTCGAATTCGCGCTGCAGGGGCGCCTGCTCGGGCACCAACAAGGACACCCGCACCCGGTGCGGGGTGAAACCGGCCGGCAATACCACGTTGCCGCTCAGCTCCTGGAAGTAGCGGAACGAAAACGCCTGCGGGCTCGCTGCGTGGCCGGGGTGCAACTGCGCCCAGTCCAGCACCTCGCGCTTGCCCTCGCGGGTGCCTTCCACGCTGAACTGCATCTTGCCGCTGCTGATCGCACCCCGGTTGAGGGTCTGGGTCAGCACCACGCGATAGCCGAAGGCGCCATCGCCGTGATCGGAAAAGCGCGTGGAAAACGCCCCCAGCCCCTTGCGCTCGGCGGTCGGTCCGACCAGGCGCGCGTAGAAGGCCACGTCACTGCGCAGATCGGCGATCTGGGTCTCGCGCTGAGCCAGGGTGTCCTGCAGGTCCAGATTGGCGGCCCGGCTGATCCGATCGGACTGCTCCAGCAGCGCGACCTGGCGACGCAGCCGTTCCAGTTCGGCCTGCACCTGGCGGGAAGGCGCGCCCACGGCGGGCGCCGGTGCTGCCGCGGAGGCGGTGGCGGTGGACCCCGCATCGGCCCACCACCACACCGCCGCGCCGGTGACCAGCAGCGATAGCAGCCAGGCCAGCACCAGGGCGCTGCGACGCCAGTTCGAGCGTCGGGGTTGCGCGGTAACGATGCGGTACTGCGGGAAGGTGGAATTCATGGGCGGCAGGCAGGTGAAACGGACGAATCGGGCGCCCGGTCGGGCCGGACCCCACGCGCGGGCGCGACCCCGGCGGGGCCTATACTTGGGACGAGCTGACGGGCCCCTGTGCATTCACGCCCCCGTCACGACCCAAGTCTAGGGGATCTGGCGCCATGACCGAAGCCCACCTGTTCGTGATCGGGATCCTGCTGGCCTGGATGGCGGGCATCCGCGTGTATCTCACCGTGTTTGGCATCGGCCTGGCGGGGTTGCTGGGCTGGGTGGATCTGCCCCCTGCCCTGCAGCCCACCGAGTCGTGGTGGGTGCTGGGGACGTCAGGGGCCCTGGCGCTGACGGAGTTCTTCGCCGACAAGATCCCCGGCGTGGATTCGATCTGGGATCTGCTGCAGACCCTGGCCCGCGTCCCGGCCGGCGCTTTTTTGGCCGCGGCCACGCTGTCACCGGATGGGCAGTTGGGGACTGGCGCGCTGGCGGCCGGCGCAGGCGTGGCGCTCACCAGCCACGTCCTGAAATCCGGCACGCGCGCCCTGCTCAACACCTCGCCCGAACCGGTCAGCAACTGGACCGCCTCGCTGACCGAAGACGCCATGGTCACCGGCGGCCTGGCCTTGGCCCTGCTGCATCCCTGGCTGGCCCTGGCCGTCGTCGTGATCCTGAGCGTGTCGGTGGGCTGTCTGCTGGTGTGGATCGCCCGCGCGGTCTGGCGCCGTCTGCGCCCCGGTCCCCGCATGGCAGCCTCGCCCCCCTGAATGCGTTCTTGACAGCGTCAGGTGCGGTCCGTCGCATAATGCAGCCTCAGTCTTCCAGGAAGCACGATGTCCGCAACGCCATCGCCCGCCCCATCGTTCCCCGCTGCTGCTGCCCCCTCGTTGGTGCGCGCGGAGATTCCGCCGCCGCACTATTGGCGACGTTGGACCGACGATGTACCGACCATGCAGGCATCCTCGGAGCCGGCCGACGATGCGCCAGCCGCGCCCGATGCCGGCGCTCCCGGCGCGCCGCCCGCGCCAGCCAGCTCGGCTTCCACCGGCCAGGTGGAATCTCCGTACCGCGTGCTGATCGTGGAGGACGATCGACCGCAGGCCCTGTTCGCGCAAAGCGTATTGCATGGCGCGGGCATGCTGGCCGAGGTGGAAATGGATGCGGAAAAGGTCATCGACAGCATCCAGCGCTTCGTGCCGGATCTGTTGCTGATGGATCTGCACATGCCCGGGCGCGACGGCATGGCCCTGACCGTAGCCATCCGTGAGCGTCAGGAGTACCTGGACCTGCCCATCGTGTTCCTGACCGGCGACCCGGATCCGGAGCGCCAGTACGACGCCCTGGACAGCGGCGCCGACGATTTCCTGACCAAGCCGATCCGCCCACGCCATCTGATCGCGGCGGTCTCCAACCGCATCCGGCGCATGCGCCAGCGCGTCCCGGCCCAGCTGATCACCGCGGCGCCGGCGGCCGTGGCCGTCACCCAATCCCAGGATCTCAATCCCGATACCGGCCTGCACACCCGGTCCTATGTCCTGCAGCAACTGGAGTCGGCGCTGGAAGAGCACGCCGAGGGCGGGCTGTTCTTCGTCGAGATCGCCGGCGCACTTGGCCTGCGCGAGCGTTACGGGTACGCCCAGTACGAACAGTTGATGATGCGGGCCGCCCAACAGCTGTCGGCCTTCGCCGCGCCGCAGCCGCTGGCCCGGCTGAACGACAACAGCTTCCTGACCATCGCCCGCGGCCTGCCCAAGGAAGCACAGGAGGGCTTCGCTCGCTCGCTGCACGACCAGTTGGCCAAGGTGTCCCTGCCGGTACGCGGCACCGAGACCATCCAACTGCGCGCGATCATTGGCTATACCGCCTTGGGCCTGGGATTTCCCAACCAGGGCACGGCGATCGAGGCGGCCGAGCAGGCCGCCGTCGAGGCGCGTGGCCTGCCCGGTCATGTGGCTGCCCATGTGCCCGCGCCGACCGCGACCGAAAAGGCCCGCGCCGCGTTGGCCGACACCACGCTGGAGCTGCTGTTCCAGCCGATCGTCTCGGTGGCCGGCGGGGACCAGGCCCAGTTCCAGGTCCTCATGCGCCTGCGTCAGGCCGACGGCAGCCTGCTGCCGGCCGCCCAGGTCGTGCCGGCGGCGGAACTGTCCGGCGATATCGTCGACCTTGATCGCCAGATCGTCGGCCGCGCGCTGGATCTGATCGCGCGTCGCCAGGTCGAAGGCAACAGCCTGCGGCTATTCATTTCGCAGTCCCCGCAGACCCTGGCCCGCGACGATGCCGCGACCTGGCTGCTCGGGGAGATCTCGCGCCGCGGGATCGAACCCAGCTCGCTAGTGATCGACATCCGCCTGTCCGACGCGCTGATCCACACCATGTCCCTGCGTGACTTCTGCCACGCCCCGATGCAGGCGGGCGTGCAGTTCTGCCTGAGCCAGTTCGAACCGGGCACCGAGGCCGAAGCGATGCTCTCGCTGCTGCCGCTGAGCTACCTGCGCGTGTCCAGCCGCTTTGCTGGCGCGCACAAGGACGCCAACCTGCGAGGCCAGCTGCGCGCCACCATCGACTTGGCCCACCGGCAGAACTTGCTGGTGATCGGCCAGCAGATCGAGGATCCGCAGGCCGCCGCCGCCATGTGGATGGGGGGCGTGGACTTCATCCAGGGCAACCTGGTGCAGGGCGTCGGCCAGGACCTGGGCTTCGATTTCCATAACGCGGTCCTGTAGTCGTGTCCGCACCGGGACGTGCGGCCCTGATGTCCTGGCTTGCCGCCGCGGCGGCGGCCCTGCTGCTGGTCGCGCTGTGGCTCGACCTGTCGATGATTCCCGGCCCATGGCTGCTGGTCGCCTTCTCGGCCGGCGTTGCCGCCCTGCTGGCCACCGTGGCGACGCTGGTGATGCTGCATGGCGTGGCACGCCACGCCGAGGCCGCCGATGCGCGTGCGGCGATCGCCGAATCCGAGCGTCAGATGACCCAGCGCGAAGTCGAGCGCCTGGGCCGCATGGAAGGCGAACTGATCAAGGCCAAGCAGGCGGCTGAATCCGCGGTCCTGGCCAAGGGCGAGTTCCTGGCCACGATGAGTCACGAGATCCGCACGCCGCTCAACGGCATCGTGCCGATGCTGGAGCTGCTGTCGCGTTCGGCCCTGGCCCAGGAGCAGCATCAGCTGGTGCAGACCGCGACCAGCTCGTCGCAGGCACTGCTGCGCATCGTCGACGACATCCTCGACTACTCCAAGCTCGAGGCCAACAAGCTCGAACTGGAAAGCACCCCCTTCAACCTGCGCGAAGTCCTCGAGCAGGTCATGCAACTGATGCAGCGCCCCGCCGAGACACGTGGCCTGCGCCTCGGCTTGCAGCTCGACCCCTCGGTGCGCCTGCCGGTGCGCGGCGATCCCCTGCGCCTGCGCCAGATATTGACCAACCTGATCGGCAACGCGATCAAGTTCACCGAACGCGGCTCGGTCACCCTGGTGGCCCGCCGCCTGGGCGAGACCGGCGCCCAGCACCTGTTGCGCTTCGAAGTGCGCGACACCGGCATCGGCATCGACCCCGAGGCCCAAACGCGCCTGTTCAACTCCTTCAGCCAGGCCGACGCCTCCACCACACGCCTGTTCGGCGGCACCGGGCTGGGCCTGGCGATCTGCAAGCGCATCGTCGATCTGATGGGCGGGCGGATCGCGGTGGTGTCCGAGCGGGGGCGAGGCTCGACGTTCTGGTTCGAGATCCCGCTGCTCAAGGCCATCGGCGACCTGCCACCCACCGACACCGCGCCGGGCCAGGCCCGGGTGCTGCTGGTCAGCCCGGACGGGCGCCTGCGCTCGCGGCTATCGAGCCTGATGACGCAATGGGGCCTGTCGCTGCAGTGCGTGGATACGACCCAGGAGGCCCTGGAACGCCTGCGCGCGACCTCCAATGGCTTCACCACCTTGGTCGCCGACCTGGCCAGCGTGCGGACCAGCGCACGCGCGCTGCATCGCGTGGTCGGCCGGGCCACCACTCAGAACGGAATGCAGTTGGTCTGGCTCTACGGCGACGAGCCGGTGCCCGAGGAGCTGCGCCCCGGTGCCACCCTGCTCCCCCGCCAGGCGCACGAGTCGGATCTGCGGGCCCTGCTGAGCCTCATCCCGGCGGCACCGACGAGCACCGAGCACACACCGACCATCCAGCAGCTGCCGCTACCGGAGCCGGAGACCTACACCGGGATGACGCTGCCCACGCCGGCCATGCCGACGGTTGCGCCGGTGGAGACGGATGGACGCAGGTTGCTGTTGGTCGAGGACAACCCGGTCAACCTGGCGGTCGCCGAGAAGATGCTCGAATCGCTGGGGTTTGCCGCCGACCACGCGGTCAACGGCGTCGTGGCGCTGGAGAAGATGGAGCGCACCCGCTATCCGCTGGTGCTGATGGACTGTCAGATGCCGCTGCTCGACGGCTATACCGCGACCCGACGCTGGCGCGAGCGGGAGGCCGAGCGTGGCCAGGCGCGCTTGCCCATCGTGGCGATGACCGCCAACGCGATGGCCGGCGACCGACAACGCTGTCTGGATGCCGGCATGGACGACTACCTGGCCAAACCGGTGGCCCGCCACCTGCTGGACGCCTGCCTCAAGCGCTGGTTGCCGCAGGCCGACGATGAGCATGGCGACCCCGCGCGATCCGAGGTGGCTTCGCAGACCACGGCCTCACCGGAACCGGCAGCACCGGCGCACCCGACGCCCCCCGAAGAGATGCCTCCACCCGCGAGCTCTGCTGCTGCCAGCGCCATCGCCGCGCTGGACACCAGCCTGCTGGACGAGTTGAGTGAGATCACCGGCCCCGATACCGCGCGCATCATCCAGGTGTTCCTGGAGGATGCCCCGCGCCTGATCTCCGAACTGGAAGCCGCTTCGGCCGTGCCCGACCTGCAGGCCATGCGCGCGGCCGCGCACTCCCTCAAGTCCTCCAGCGCCAACATGGGCGCCCTGGCCCTGTCGGCCGCGGCCAAGCGCATCGAACTGGGTGCACGCGAGCAGCGCCTGGACCGCCCGGCGGTGGCGGTGGCGCTGGTGATCGCGGAGTTCGCCCGGGCGCGCGTGGCGCTACAGGCCTACCTGGCGCGCCTGCAAGGCGCGGGCACCGATCAGTCGTCGAGCTTGGTCAACAAATAGTTCGGCTCGCCGATGCGGCCGATCAGGTCCAACTGGGTCTCCAGCCAGTCCACGTGTTCCTCTTCCGAATCGAGGATGTCCACCAGCAGCTGGCGGCTGACGTAGTCGCCGATGGTCTCGCAGTAGGCCACGCCCTCGCGCAACACCGGCAGCGCATCCATCTCCAGCGCCAGGTCGCACTCGAGCATCTCGCGCGGATTTTCACCGATGCGCAGCTTGCCCAGCGCCTGGAAATTGGGAAGCCCCTCGAGAAACAGGATGCGGTCGGCCAGCTTGTCCGCATGCTTCATTTCGTCGATGGATTCCTTGTACTCGTGCTCGGCCAGTTCTTTCAGGCCCCAGTTCTTCAGCATCTTGGCGTGCAGGAAGTACTGGTTGATCGCGGTCAGCTCGTTGTAGAGCACCTTGTTGAGGAATTCGATGACCTTGGCGTCGCCCTTCATCGTCATGGCCCGTGCAGGAAAGATGCGCGGCAGCATACCGGGCCGCGAGGCGGCGTGATGGAACGCGAATCGTGATCAATCACGTGCCGTGCGCACGCGCGGGGCTCGCTCAGGCCGCGTTGGCCAGATCGGCTCTCAAGACAGGCAGCGGAAAGCTCGACCCGTGATGCTCGGCGAGCAAGCCTGCAGCCAGCTCCAGGCAACTGCCACACGTGCTGCCTGCGCCGGTGCGCATGGTCAATTCGGAGGTGGTCCGGCAACCGTTGGCGGCGGCCTCACGGATCTGGTGGTCAGTGACCCCATTGCAGATGCAGACGTACACGGCGATGGCTTGGGACTGCTGCAGGCCCGAATGGCCCGATGGCATTCAACCGTGAATGCGAATGATTGTCAATTTCCCGAGGAGGCCGGATCCGAGTTCCCCCGCCGGCGGCCCGAGCGATTGCGCGGACGCTGCGAGGTGCGCACCAGCACGTCCGGGCCCCGCCGCTCCAGGCGCGGCGGCGGCACGGCCGCCAGCCCCGCCACGACCCGGGCCATCGGCGCCAGATGCCCAAGGGCGCGGGCATAGACCCCGCGCTTGAAGACCACCACGTGCTCCATCGGATACCAGAAATCCACCCAACGCCAGTGGTCGAACTCCGGTGTTTCAGTCAGGTCCAGGCGCACGTGGCGCTCTTCCCCGACCAGCCGCAGCAGGAACCAGACCTGCTTCTGGCCGATGCAGACGTGGCGCTCATTGCGCCGGATCGCACGATGCGGAAGCCGATAGCGTAGCCAGCCCGGCGTGGCGCCCAGCACTTCAACGTGCTCGGGCAGCAGGCCGGTCTCCTCGCGCAGCTCGCGGTACATGGCCTCGACCGGCGTCTCGTCGGTGTTCATGCCGCCCTGCGGGAACTGCCAGCCGTCCCGGCGCACTCTGCGCGCCCAGAAGACCTTCCCATCGGGATGCATCAACACGATGCCGACGTTGGGTCGGTAGCCGTCCGGATCGATCACGACGCGGACTCCTGAAAATCTACTGGGTCCGAATGTGCCACGCCCCGCCCGACCACTCAACTGCACCAATCACCCGTTGACAGAACGCCAGGACCTGCTCAGAATTGCCGGTTCACGCGCGGCTATGTAGCTCAGCCGGTTAGAGCACAGCACTCATAATGCTGGGGTCGGTGGTTCGAGTCCACCCATAGCCACCAGGTTTCCTTTGGAAATCAGCGCGTTGACGAAGACCCGCCGGATGGCGGGTTTTTTGTTGGCTGCGGGAAGGCCGTGCGGGGTTGCTGAGGTCGGCTTCGGGAGCTTAAACCCGCCCCGCCTCTGCGCTCGGGTGAGCGAGCTACTTCATGACTTCAAACGGAATCAGCGCAAGCCAAATAAGCGCCAGCAACAGCCATACCCAGCGCCAGCGCCCCATGGCGCGCCAGGCCAGTCGCCAGGGACCAGGGCTCATGACGCTCTCCGTCGACGTGCCTGGCGCAGGGTGTCGGCGATCCGCAGTCCGTACAGGTAGACGCCGGTAAAACTGAGCGTGGTGAGCGCGGCACCAAACAGGAACCACAACAGCCGCACCGGCCACCCGCCGAAGGCGCCGAAATGGAGCGGGTCGGCCATTTCCGCGACACGCTGGTGAAGGCTCATGTCGCGGCCGTCCCGGAGCCCCTGCAGATGGCCATCGCGCAGATCGAAGCCCGCCACGTTGGCGCGATCACGCACCAGCCATGCCTGCGCCTGTCCATCAATGAGAATGCCCTGACCTGCGGTGCTGGGCTGGAGGCCCGCGACACGCAGTTCCGGCCAGCGCTTTTCCAGCTGTTCCACGGCACGATCGATGGCGGCCGGATCGGCCGGCGCGGGCCGCTCATCCTTGCCATCGCCAGGCAAGGCAATCTTAGGGGGAGGCGTCGCCTTGCCGCCCAGCGATTCGATGAGATACCACCCGCCAGTCGCGGCGATGAGGGCGACGAACAAAAGACTCCAGACCCCGCACAGCCGGTGGATGTCGCCCCACAGGCGGCGTGGCCGGTCCCCTCTGGGCCACTTGAAGAAGCCCCGCCACCAGCGCTTGTAGATGAACAAACTGCTGATCAGCGAAAGCAGCAACGGGATCGACAGCGCGGCCACCAGCGGCACGCCGTACTTGACCGGCAGCATGAGGTGGCGATGCGTGTTGCGCAGGAACCGGTGGACGTTGAACCAGTGCGTATCGCCGGTCACGCGCGCGGTGTAGGGATCGACCCAGACAAAGCGCAGCCTTCCTTCTTCCGTCCGCATCTGGGCCTGGGCGGCAAAACGAGACGCATGGGGGGCGCTTAGTCCCTGCAGCACCCAGGTGGGATGGGCGTGCTGCACGGCACCGACCAGTTGCCCCCAACTGGCGCGTTGCTCGCCGGGCTCCACGCGCATTTCCGCATGCACGAGCCAGTCGATTTCCTGCGCGAACACCGCCAGCGTGCCGGTCAGGAAGACGAAACCCATGAACAGACAGAGCTTCAGTCCGAGCCAGCTGTGCAGATCGAACCAACGTCGCCGCCCCCGCGCTTTGGCGGGCGGCGTTAGTGGGGACGAAGTTCCGGTCGCTGGCAATGGCTGGCGCATGAAACCCTTCAGAACGTGTACGCCGCCTGCAGATAGAGCCGTCGCGGCTCACCGGGGAAATGGCCATCGCGCTCGATGAAGCCGCTGGCCGCGTAGACCTTGTCGAACAGGTTCTTGATGTTGGCCTGGAACTTCCAGTCCTGCCATTGCGTCTGCCAGCTCATGTCGAAGACCGTATAGGGCTTGACCCGCTGCCCGTCCAGGCTGATGCGCTCATCCATGTAGTCGGCACCGAAGCCAATGGCCGATGCGATGGCGGGAAGGTCATAGCGGGTCCACACACCCAGCGTGTTGCGCGGCGCGTTGGCGAACCGATCGCCCGAGGCGTTGGTGATGCCGTCACTGCCTGCATCGACCACCCGAGCATCGTTGTAGGCGTAGGCGACGCTGACCACCCAACGGTCAGTTACATCCGCCAGCACGTCGAGCTCAAGGCCTTCGCTGCGGACCAGCCCCAGGGCCGCCAGCTGGTTGACGCCATCGACGGCCTCGCCGGTCGCCTGCACGATGTTGCTGCGCTCGATGCGATAGAGCGCGGTGTTGAGCGTCACCCGGCCGTTGCCGAGCAGGGTCTTCAACCCGAGTTCCCACTGCTTGCTCTGCTCGGCGTCGAAGGGGCCGCCCGCTGCGGGGTCCTGGTCACTGGTCGCCTGGGGCACGAAGCCGCTGGCGACGCTGGCGTATGCGTTGATGCCCTGGCGCAGCACGAAGGTACTGCCCAGGCGCCAGCTGAGGTCATGGCCGACCACGCGATTGCCGGCCAACCGGTCCTCGTCCTCGAATCCGTCCCAGCGCAGGCCAGCCAGCACGTACCAGCGAGGCGTCAAGGTCAGCTCGTCCTGCACATAGCCACCGTAGCGAAGCCCGCGCGTGCGGGTTTGGCGCCAGGGCAGCGCGGCCAGGTTGTAGTCGTGGTAGGAGGTCACGCCGTAGACGGGATTGAACAGGTCGATGCCGGGCACCGGACCGGCGTTGCGGGGCAAGTCCGCGCTGTTGGCGGTCTGCGCCCGGAAATCCGAGTCGCCGCGATAGTAGTCGGCGCCGAACAGCAGCTTGTGGTCGATACCTGCGGTGGCGAAGCGCCAGACGGCATTGGCATTGGTGGCCAAGGCGTCATTGTCGCGGTACTGGTTGCGCAGCTGGCGCGTCATCCATTCGGCCGTGCCGTCGCCATCGCGGTCGATCAGGCCCATCGGCTCGTGATAGATCTGGTGCTCGCTGTTCTCGAACCAGCGCGCGGCGAAATCCACGTCCCATGCCGGCGCCGGCGAGAAGCGGTACTGGGCCAACACCACCTTGGCCCGCATGTCGAGGAAGTCGCTGGCCTCGTTGTGGTTCCAGCGGCGACTGGTGAGGAAGTGGCCATCGTCATTCACCGGCACGCCACGCAGCCGGTTGCCGCCCAGGTCCTGGGTGATGTCGGTGTACTGCAGGGTCAGTTCGCCCGTCTCGCCCACGTCGAAGGCGACCGAGGCGTCGCCGATCATGCTCTGGCTGTCCGCATTCCAGCGCACGCCTTCCTCGCCGTCGGCATAGGCGCCAAGGCGGTAGCGAACGTCGCCCGACGAGGTGAGCGGCCCTGTGGCCTCCACGGAAGCCGCCGCGAAGTCCTCGTTGCCGACCTGGACTTCAACCCGGCGCTGCGCCTTGGCCTGCGGTTTACGCGTGACGTAGTTGATCACGCCACCGGCATCGCCACCGCCATACAGGGCTCCGGCCGGCCCCTTGAGGACCTCCACGCGCTCGATGTTGAACAGTTGCGGCACCGAGAAGCCCGCGTATGGATCGCCGCGCAGTCCGTCGTACAAGACGTTCTCCTGACGGAAGCCCCGCAGGGTGACACCGGCATAGCTGAAGAAGCTGATGCCGCTGATGCTTCGGTACAGGTCGGTGACCTGGCGCGCGGCCTGATCGTCGATCAGCTCGCGCGGCATGACCTGCACCGACTGCGTCACCAGCGCCAGCGGCGTGTCGGTGCGCGTGCCCACCGCGGCGTCCTCGGTCTTGTAAAGCGTCAACGCCCGGCCCCGGACCTGGACCGAATCCAGCTCGGTGACCTCACTGTCAGAAGATGCGGGAGCGGGATCTACTGCCTGAGCCCGCGCTTGGAACATCGCCACAGACAATGCGGTGGTCAGGATGAGGGGCGTGATGCGGTGAGGGGGCATACGTATTTAATGCGAATGATTATCAAGATCATCAGTCTACCCAGTCATGGCTTGCACGGCTAGTCGGCCCCACGCTTCACGCATGCCGCTGCACCATCGGCAAGGACGACAATCTGGTTTCAGGCGAGCGCCCGGCATCGCCCAACAGCCCCATCCACGGGCCACGCACACAGCCCTCGTGCTGGCGCAGGCTCCCAGTTGCGCCTTTGCCCAGGTGGTCGTGCCGACGATGCCGCTCGCGGTTACAAGGACATTCTTGGGCGGGTCATCGATGGCGGGCAGCTTGCGGCGACGATGCGGCGCGCAAGTCATCGGCGCATGCGGCTCGTGCCACAGGACAGGCTGCCGCTACGCGGCAGCCTCGGCGAGTGCACAGATCAACGCTTCTCGTAAGCAACGCATCACGCTGTTCCTGGTCGCGGGGATGCATCGGACACGGCCAGACAGGTTTGGCGTCATCGCATGTCCCGACCGCGCCACGCTGTGCTGCGTCGCAACGCTCACGCATCGTGATGTCGTTGACGCTTTCGATAGCAGCGAAAGCAATATCAGTCAGAAACAAGGGAATTTCATGCTTCCCTGCCCCCGACCGCACGGGACATGACCGCAGTACGGATGCGACACTTGCGGACAAGTTGACACCTTTGTCAGCGCCTCCCTACCGTGCCGCGCATCGCATGCGCGATGGCGATTGCTGGTTACGGGGGGCGTGCCGGCAGCGGATGGGACCATCGTCCACATGCGTGTCCGTGCTGCTTTTGAATGCCGTGGAACCACATCGTCCGGGAGGGGAACCATGCAACGCACCTGGTTGACGCGCTATGCGCTGTCGGCGGCGATCGCCGCCAGCTTGAACGCCACCGCCTTCGCGCAGGAAGCCGCGACTGCTCCACCACAGGATCCAACGCCCAGCGCACCGGCGTCCCAGGACAACGCCACGACGCTGGATACCGTCGTGGTCTCCGGCACCGCGCAGGCCGGCGGTGTGAAGAAGCTGGAAGCCAGCTTCAACATCGTCACGGCCAATGCCGAGCAGATCAAACAGGCCAATCCCAAGAGCACGGCCGACCTGCTGAAGATCTCCCCGGGCATGTGGCCAGAAACCAGCGGCGGCCAGACCGGCGCCAACATCGAGATCGCCGGCTTCCCCGGCGGCGGCGATGCGCCCTACTTCTCCACGCTGCTGATGGGTTCGCCGCTGTACGGCATGCCCACGCTGTCGTTCTTCGAGACCACCTCGATGTTCCGCCTGGACGACACGGTCGAAGCGGTGGAGATCCTGCAGGGCGGCCCGTCTGTGGTGTTCGCCGATGGACAGATGGGCGCGTCGGCCAACTTCTTCCTCAAGACCGGCACCGACGTGCCGACCGGCAGCGTCGGACTGACCTACGGCGACGAAGGATTGTGGCGGCTGGACGGATTCTCCGGCTTCAAGCTGGCCGACAACTGGTACGGCAGCGTGGGCGGCTTCTGGCGCGAATCAGACGGCGTGCGCGATCCGCAGTTCAAGGCCGACAAGGGCGGCCAGCTGACCGCCACGCTGTCGCACGAGACCGACGCGGGCAAGTTCACCCTGTACACCCGCTACCTCAACGACAAGAACCAGTTCATCACCCCGATCCCGCTGATCCAGCGCGGCACCGACAGCTTCAGCGCCTATCCAGGCTTCGACCCGCTCAAGGACACGTACTACAGCAAGGCCATGCAGCACGTGTATCTGCCCAGCTATCCCAACGGCGGCACCAACGCCGACCTGGCCGATGGACGTGGTGCCAAGATGTTCTTCCTGGGCGGCAACTTCGACTATCAGTTGGACAACGGCTGGTCGATCAGCGACCGCTTCCTGTTCGATGAAGGCGACATGGACACCAATGCGCTGTTCTCGGGCAACAACCCGGCCAGCCTGGCGGACATGCTCTACAACCCCGACACACCGGGCGGCTTCGCACTGCCGGCCGGATCGGCCACCGCCACCTACACCACCGGCGGGGCGGTGCCGCTGGACCAGAGCGTGATCCAGCAGGGCTGGTGGCATATCCACAAGCACCTGAAGAGCTTCAACAACGACTTCCGCCTGAGCCGCGAACTGTTCGAGGGCAACACGCTCACCGTCGGCCTGTACTACGCGCACTACACGATGGACGACAAGTGGTCGCTGGGTAACCAGATGCTGATGACCAACACGCCCAACGCCACGCCGATCGTGGTCACCTACCTCGATGGTGGGCAGACCTCCTACCGCACCGATAACCAGGGCTTCGCCGATTTTGGTGGCTTCCACATCGTCCAGCGCGGCAGCGCCACCAACAAGGCGATCTATCTGTCCGATTCGTGGCGGGTGGGCAACTGGCTGCTGGACCTGTCCGGACGTCTTGAGAACCAGGACGCCGAGAGCGACGTGTGCAACCTGACCAACCAGGACCTGGACGGCAATCCGCGCACGCTGTACGACAACGCCGTGCCGGTGTGCAACGGCACCTACGCGCACAACGACTACGACAAGACCCATCCCTCGTGGACGGCCGGCGCCAACTACACCTTCAACGAGCACACCTCGGCCTACGGACGGGTCAACACCGGCGGGCATTTCCTGGACTTCGACAACGGCATCCGCGGCACCACCAATGACGACTTCCCGCCGCTGCAGAAGATCCGCAACTATGAGATCGGCTTCAAGTACCAGTCCTCGCTGCTGTATGTGGATCTCAGCGCCTACCACCGGGTCTTCACCGGTCTGCAGTACCAGCCGACCAATGGCCTGGGCACGCCGGTGGGCGACCGCTCGATCTACGGTTCCAAGTCCAACGGCGTGAACCTGCTCGGCGCGCTGACCCCGGTGGAGAACCTGCGCCTGCAGGTGGTGGCCAACTACCTGGACGGCGAATACACCGACTACGACGCCTGCTTCCAGTACACAGACATCAACGGCCAGACGGCCTGTGCTTCGATCGAAGGCAAGCAGCTGCAGCGCCAACCGAAGTTCCGTGGCATGTTCACGCCCAGCTACCGTTTCGTGATGGCCTGGGGTGACATCCTGCCGTACGTCACCTATACCTACGTGGGCGACCACACCCAGGACCAGTCGGGCCTGCAGCAACTGGGCTCGTACCACACGCTGGACTTCGGCGTGACCAGCAACATCGGCGATCACTGGCAGTTGAACCTGCGCGGCACCAACATGACCAACGAGCTGGGGCTGACCGAGTCGAATTCGCGCATCTTCGGCAACGCGGCCAGTGCCGGCGGCGTGCTGCTGGCCCGTCCGCTGGAAGGCCGCGAGGTCAACTTCCAGGCCAAGTACCTGTGGTGAACCGCAGGTGCAGTGCCGCGTGACGCGACAGGCAACAGGCAACAGGCAATACGCACGACGACGCCCGGGCAGGTCCCGGGCGTCGTCGTTGATGAACCAGGACAAGGAACGATCGGATGACCCAGACCCTGACTCCCACCGGTGCGCGCCTGCCGGCGTCGCTCGGCCGCTCTCTGCGACGGCTTGCCCTCGCCGCGCTGCTGACCACGCTCGCGCCCGCCACGGCCGGCGCTCAAGCACTGCAGTTCCGCATCGACGAGGGCGCCACCACCAACGCCTTCTACCGGGATGGGCCGGTGGCCGCGCACGTGCTGGCCACCAGCGGCACGCGCCCGCGCCTGCTGGTCGCGTTTCCGGCCGGCAACAGCGGCGTGGCGGTGTGGTTCGCACCGACCACCGCACCGGTGCAGTGGACGCTGCAGTCGGTGCGGGCGCAGCCGCCGGGCGACGATCCGGCGATGCACGGCGTCGTGGCCGAACTCGCACTGCGCGGTGGCCCGCTGACCCTGGACAAGGCGGCGTTGGGCAGCATCCGCGTGCTGCGCGATGTGCAGCTGGGCCAGCCCATCCCCGCGCAGGTGAAGACCGAGGCACAGGTCGCGGCGCAACGCATCAGCTGGGCACGGCGCCGGCTCGACGGCGCCCCCGGCTACCGCGTCGCCCTGGAGATCACCCAGGGCCGGGTCGTGTCCCAGGCGGGCACGATCACGCTGGAACCGGAGCGTCCCAACGGCACCGTGCACCTGCGCCTGTTCGCCTCGACCGGCGAGACGCCGTTGACCCCGCTGGCCGGTGGGGAGTTGCTCAACGCCAAGGCCGCGCCCGATCCGCGCATGCGCGATGCGCTGCAGTTTCTGAGCTATCGCGAGAAGTTCCTCGCCGGCTCGTGGCGCTTCGATACCTATTTCGGCCGCGACACGCTGATGTCCACGCGCCTGCTGATGCCCGTGCTGCAGCCCGCGGCGGTCGAGGCCGGGCTGGGCGCGGTGCTCGCGCGCCTGTCGCCGCAGGGCGAAGTGGCGCACGAGGAGGACATCGGCGAGTTCGCCATCCTGCGTCATCTGGCCAGCGACGGTACGCGTTCGGATGCGCCGATCTACGACTACGGCATGATCGACGGCGACTACATGCTGGCGCCGGTGATGGCGGCCTGGCTGGTCGAGGATCCGCGCGGCCAGGCGCGCGCCCGTGCCTTTCTCGCCGCCCGCAACGAGCTGCAACACAGCAGCAATGGCCAGGCGCTGCTGCGCAACCTGCTGCATGTCGCGCGCAACAGCGAGGCCTTCGCCGCCGCGCCGACCTTCGACCACCTGCTGGCACTCAAGCCCGGACGCATGACCGGCCAGTGGCGTGACAGCGAGGAAGGCCTGGGCCGCGGACGCTATCCCTTCGACGTCAACGTGGTCTGGATGCCGGCGGCGCTGCGCGCGATCGGCGCCTTCGTCGACAGCGGCCTGCTGGATGGCGTCGCCGACGATGCGCAACGGCAGGCCCTGCGCGCGGCGGCCGCACGCGCGGACGCATGGGAACGTCAGGCGCGCGCGTTGTTCGACGTGCGCCTGGATGCCACGCAGGCCGACGCCGCGCTGCGCGTCTATGCGCGGCAACTCGGCGTACCGGTCGAGCCGGCCGTGGCATCGCTTGGCGACGATGGACTGACGTTCCCGGCCCTGTCGCTGGACGCGGACGGGCGACCGGTGCCAGTGCTGCATTCGGATGTTGGCTTTGGGCTGCTGTTTGGCCGGCCCGATCCGGACACGCTGGCACGCGAGGTGGCCGCGGTGATGCGCCCCTTCCCGGCTGGGCTGATCACCGATGTGGGCATGGTGGTCGCCAACCCGGTCTTCGCAGGCCAGGCCGCCTGGGCGCGCCTGGGGCCGCAGGCCTACCACGGTACTGTGGTGTGGGCCTGGCAGCAGGCGGTGATGCTGGCCGGGCTGCGTCGCCAGCTGGCGCGCGATGACCTGCCCGCGCCCGTGCGCATGCAGCTGCAGCAGGCACAGGCACGGCTGCTAGAGTTGATCAAGGCGGCCGGCGCGGTGCGCACCTCGGAACTGTGGTCCTGGCGCTGGGAACAGGGGCGCTACCGGATCGAGCCCTTCGGCGCGCAGGGCGCACACGAGGACGAGTCCAACGCCGCGCAGCTGTGGAGCACGGTGTTCCTGGCCGATCCGTCCACGCACGAGTGAACGCGTCCGGCGCCGCATACGTCCGGCCGGCGGCCGACAAGAGAACAGATGCTTGGCATGCGTGCGGGACGCGAATCAGTTGACGGCATGAGCCGCGGATCGGCGAGCGGACTTCGCCCACCAGCCTCGACCCGGCCGGGCGCTGATCCTCGGCTAGCCTCCACGGCCGATGCGTGGAATTGACCGAGGCTCGCGTTTCGGTGGCAGCCGCCCTTGCGGCCTTTTCGGCCAATGGCGGCGATGCGGCTCTACCGGGAAAGCCCCATCGCCGCCATGGCAGCTCCCACGGGATTTGCGTCGGTCCGCAATGACCCCGCGCACACCCGCGCGTCGTCACGACATCCAGTCCACTCTGCCCCACGCCCGCCGGACCGATTCCCGTCCGAAGCTGCAGACCCAAGCGCTACCACGCTTCGATCAGGAGAGGCCAAAAAGAAAGCCCGCCTCACGGCGGGCCTCGCTTCATCTGGCGCCGAGGGTCAGCGCTTGCGCGCGTCCTCGCGCATTTCGAACCACATGCCATTGAGGATGGCGAAGAAGCAGGCCAGGCTTACGCCCAGGATCCATGAGAAGTACCACATCGTCGTTGCTCCTAAGGTTGGGCGCCGTCAGTAGGCGTTGGGGTTGCGGGCCACGGCATCGTCGCCGACCTTGCCGCGCAGCACGCGGTAAACCCAGGTGGTGTAGGCCAGGATGATCGGCAGGAACACGGCCGTCGCCACCAGCATGATGAACAGGGTCATGTGGCTGGACGAGGCGTCCCACAGGGTCAGGCTGGAACGCGGATCCAGCGAGGACGGCAGCATGAAGGGAAACACTGCCACGCCCTCGGTCAGGATGATCGCGGCGATACCCACGGCCGACGCCAGGAACGAAGGCATTTCGCGCCCGGCCCGCAGCAGCGCCGCGCAGGCCAGGAAGGCCACCACGCCCACCACCGGGAAGACCCAGGTCCACGGCAGGGCGTGGTAGTTGCTCATCCAGGCACCGGCGACCACTTCCACCTGCTTGGCCAGCGGATTGGAGGGCCCGGCATGGTCGAGTGCGCCGGTCAACTGGTAGCCCTTGATGCCCAGCGCCAGCCACACGCCGGCAAGCGCGAACAGCACCGCCGCGGCCAGTGCGGCCACGCTGCCCAGGCGACGCGCGCGGGCCTGGATCTCGCCGCTGGTCTTGATCACCAGCATGCCGGCCCCGTGCGCGGCCAGCATCGCCACGCTCACCAGGCCGCACAGCACCGGGAAGGGCATCAGCAGGCCGAACAGGTCGCCTTCGTAGATCGTGCGCAGCGAGTCGTCGAAGCGGAACGGCGCACCGACCAGCACGTTGCCCATGGCCACGCCGAACACCAGCGCCGGCACCAGCCCGGCGACGAACAGCAGCCAGTCCCACGTCGCGCGCCAGGTCGGATTTTCCAGCTTGCTGCGGAACTTGAAGCCGACCGGCCGCAGGATCAGCGCGAACAGGATCAGGATCATCGCCAGGTAGAAGCCGGAGAAGCTGACCGCGTACAGCGCCGGGAACGCGGCGAAGATCGCGCCGCCGCCGAGGATCAACCACACCTGGTTGCCTTCCCACACCGGGCCGACCACGTTGATGACCTGGCGGCGCTCGTTGTCGGTGCGCGCCACGCCGGGCAGCAAGGTCGCCACGCCCAGATCGAAGCCATCCATGATCGCAAAGCCGATCAGCAGGATGCCCAGCAGCAGCCACCAGATGAAGCGCAGGGTTTCGTAGTTAAGCGGAATCGTATCCATGGGGTGACCTTCAGGCGTTGACGGCGGCGAGCGGGGCGCCGGTGGTATCAGGCTGGCGTCCACCGGAGACCTCGGTGGGGCCCTTGAGGATGGTCTTGCGCAGCAGGTAGACCTCGATCACCGCCAGGGTCGTATAGAGACCGACAAACACGCCCAGGCTGATCAGGATCTGGTGCAGCTTCAGGCCGGAGGCGGCAAAGAAGGTCGGCAGCACCCCGTCGATGATCCAGGGCTGGCGGCCATACTCGGCCACGATCCAGCCGGCCTCGATCGCCACCCACGGCAGGGCCAGGCTCCAGAACGCCAGCTTCAGGAACCAGCGCTTCTCGTGCAGCGTGTGCTTGCTGGCCAGCCAGAAGGCCACGGCGAAGAAGGCGATGAAGTAGAAGCCCAGCCCGGCCATGGCACGGAACAGCCAGAACAGCGGCGCCACGCGCGGGACGGTGTCGAAGGCGGCTTTGTCGATCTCCTCGTTGCTGGCATTGAGGATGTCGTCGCGATAGCGCTTGAGCAGCAGCGCATGGCCCAGATCGTCCCAGTGCGCGTCGAAGGTCTTGCGCGCGTCCATGTCGCTGCGATCCGCGCGCAGGGTCTGCAGGGCCGCGTAGGCCTGCTGGCCGCTGCGGATGCGCTCGCGCGCCCGGTCCACCAGCGGCAGGATGCCCGGCATCTCGGTATTGAACGAGCGTGTGCCGATCAGGCCCATCACCCAGGGGATGTGCACGGCGTAGTCGTTGGTGCGCGTGTCCTGGTTGGGAATGGCGAAGGCGTTGAAGCCGGCCGGTGCGGGTTCGGTCTCCCACATGGCCTCGATGGCGGCCAGCTTCATCTTCTGGTTCTCGCCGGCCACATATCCGCTCTCGTCACCCAGCACCACCACGCTCAAGCTGGCGGCCAGGCCGAAGCTGGCGGCCACGGCCATTGAGCGCTTGGCGAACTCCAGGTGCCGCCCGCGCAGCAGGTAGAAGGCGCTGATGGCCATCACGAACACCGCGCCACAGACATAGCCCGCGCTGACGGTATGCACGAACTTGGCCTGCGCCACCGGGTTGAACAACACCGCGGCGAAGTCGGTGACTTCCATGCGCATGGTGTCCGGATTGAACTTCGCCCCGACCGGGTACTGCATCCAGCCGTTGGCGATCAGGATCCACAGCGCAGACAGGTTCGAGCCCAGCGCAACCAGCCAGGTCACCACCAGGTGCTGCACCTTGCTCAGCTTGTCCCAGCCGAAGAAGAACAGGCCGATGAAGGTCGCCTCCAGGAAGAAGGCCATCAGCCCCTCGATGGCCAGCGGCGCACCGAAGATGTCGCCGACGTACTGGCTGTAGTAGGACCAGTTGGTGCCGAACTGGAACTCCATGACGATGCCGGTCGCCACGCCCATGGCGAAGTTGATGCCGAACAACGTGCCCCAGAACAGGGTCATCCGTCGCCAGACATCGCGGCCGGTCATCACGTAGACGCTTTCCATGATGGCGATGAGGAAGGACAGTCCCAGCGTCAGCGGGACGAACAGGAAGTGGTAGAGCGCGGTGAGCGCGAACTGCAGTCTGCTGAGTTCGGCGACGATCATGTCCGGCATGGCGGCATCGACTTGGTGGGATTGGCGCCAGGATGCCCCCGCCCCGGAGGAATGACCTTGATCTGGATCAAGGTGGCCGGCCGCCGTTTTCCGGCACACTTTCGCCATCGCCCGGTGCCGGGCACGACGCGACCTGCCGTGAGTCATTCTGCCGCCCCGCCCGATCCTGCCAAGCATGCTGGCCAGCGACTGCAGGCCCTGGCCAAGCCGGTGCGCGGTCGCCTGCGCCTGGCGGGCGCGGCCACCGTGATCTCGGGAATCGCGTTGGCGGCGCAGGCGGCCCTGATCGGGCTCGCCGCGCAGCGCGTGCTGGTCGACCAGCGCCCTCTGCAGACGGTGCTGCCGCTGCTGGCCGGACTGCTCGGCGTTGCCGGTGCACGGGCCTTGCTGGGCTGGTTCGCCCGGCACCAGGCCGACGAAGCCGTCGAGACCCTGCGCCACACCTTGCGCATGGACGTGGTCCGCCGCATGCAGGCGCAGGGGCCGTTGTGGCTGCGCCACCAACGCGCCGGTGCACTGGCCGAGCTGCCCGGCACGCATGTCGATGCCCTGGATGGCTACGTCGGCGGGTTTCTCCTGGCACGCACCGAGATCACCTGGGTGCCGCTGGCGTTGGTCGCCGCCACCTTCTGGGCCGATCGCATCGTGGGCACGCTGTTGTTGGTCACCCTGCCGCTGATTCCGGTGTTCATGGCGCTGGTGGGCTGGGGCGCACAGGCCGCCAGTGATCGCCAGCTCGGGGCGCTGGCACGGATGGGCGCGCGCTTCGGCGACCGCCTGCGCGGGCTTGGCCTGATCCGCCTGTACGGCCGCGCCGCGCAGGAACTGGAAGGCGTGCGCGAGGCCGCCGACGGCGTGCGCGAAGGCAGCCTCAAGGTGCTGCGCATCGCCTTCCTGTCCTCGGCCGTGCTGGAGTTCTTCGCCTCGATGGGCGTGGCGATGGTCGCGCTGTACCTGGGGCTGAGCTACCTGGGCATGCTCGACCTGCGCGGCACGCCGCTGAGCCTGGCCACCGGGCTGTTCTGTCTGCTGCTGGCGCCGGAGGTGTACGCGCCCTTGCGACGCCTGGCCGCGCACTACCACGACCGCGCGGGCGCCCTGGCCGCCGTCGCCCAGATCGACGCGGCGCTGGAATCCGACGCCTCGCCCCGCATCGCGCAACAGGACGGCGCCGCGCTGCCGGCGCGCGTCCAGGTCCGGGCCTCGGGCCTGAGCCTTCAGTACGCCGGGGCCAGCGCAGCGGTGCTGCGGGACCTGTCCTTCGACCTGCAGTGCGGACAGCGCCTGGCCCTGGCCGGCCCCAGCGGTTGCGGCAAGAGCACCCTGCTGGAAGCCCTGGCCGGCTGGATGCAGCCGAGCGAGGGCCAGCTGTTGCGCGCGCCGGACCTGCGCATCGGCTACGCGCCCCAACGCCCCCATCTGTTCTGCGGCACCATCGAGGAGAACCTGCGCCTGGGCGCGGCGCAGGCGACGCCAGAAGAGGTGCAGCGTGCCGCACGCGCGGCCCAGGTGCTCGCCTTCACCGAGGCCCTGCCCGAAGGCCTGCAGACCCGCATCGGCGAAGGTGGCTTTGGCCTGTCCGGCGGACAGGCCCGGCGCGTGGCGCTGGCCCGGCTGCTGCTGCAGGATCCGCAGGTCCTGCTGCTGGACGAACCCACCGCCTTCCTCGACCCGCACACCGAGGCGGCGCTGCTGGACGCCCTGCTGGCCTTCGCGCGCGGCCGCACGCTGGTGATCGCCACCCACAGCGAGGCGGTGATGCGCCGCGTCGGCCAGGTGCTGTGGCTGCCGCAGGGTCGGCTCGAATCGGCAAGGGAGGCGGCATGAACGCGATCCTCGCCCCGCACCGCCGCGGCATCGCCCTGACCCTTGCGCTGCTCACCCTGACCCTGCTGGCCGGCACCGCGCTGCTGGGACTGGCCGGACATTTCCTCACCGCTGCCTCGCTGGCGGGGGTGGGCGCATTGGGCTTCAACCTGTTCGGCCCGTCGGCCGGCATCCGCGGGCTGACCTTCGTACGCATCCTCTCGCGCTATTTCGAAAAGCTGGTCGGCCACGATGTCACTCTGCGCATCGGCCGCGACCTGCGGGTGGATTTCTTCCGCAAGGCCCTGCCGCTGGCGCCACTGGGCCTGGGAAGGCTGCGCACCGGCGAGTTGCTGTCCCAGCTGGTGGCCGACATCGAGCGCGTCGAAGGCGGGCTGGTGCGCGCGATCGGCCCGCTGCTGGCCCTGGGCGTGCTGATCCTCATCGCCTGCGGCGTGGCCCTGTTCGCCCTGCCGGCGGCCGGCCTGGTCCTGCTGGCCGCATGCCTGGCCCTGGCCGGCCTGCTGCCGTGGCTGACCACCCGCGGCGCGCATGCCCAGGAGCACGCGCGCGCCCAGGCCCGGGCCACCCTGCGTGCCGACGTGCTCGACGGCGTCCAGGGCGCCGGCGACCTGGCCGCCCTGCACGCCCAGGCCGAATGGGGCGCCCGTATCGAGGCTTCAAGCCTTCAGCTGGCCGAGCGCGAACGCGAACGCAAGCGCATCCTGGCCTACGGCACCCTGGCCCACGGGCTGGGCAACGCGCTCACCCTGGCCGCGATGCTGGGGGTGCTGCTGGCCGCCGCGGCCGCCGGACAGCTGGGCGCGCCGGCCGCCGCCGGCCTGTTCTTCATGACCGTGGCCACCCTGGAAGCCTGCGCGGGTGCCGCGCTGGCCTGGCGCGAACTGCAGGCCGCCCGCAGCGCGCGGTCCCGGTTGCGCACCAGCGTTGGCGATCGGCCGCAGGTGCACGAACCGGCCGTGCCCGCGCCGATGCCGTCAGCCGGGGCGCTGTCGCTGGAGGGTGTCGGCCTGCGCTGGCCGGGGCAGCCTCGCCACGTCCTGCAGGACCTGGATCTGGACATCCCCGCCGGATGTCGTGTCGCCATCGGCGGCGACAGTGGCGCGGGCAAGAGCTCGCTGGTCGCTCTGCTACTGCGCCTGTGCGATCCGGACGGCGGCGTCATCCACTATGCCGGCACGGATGTGCGCCAACTGGCGCAGGCCGACTGGCACCGCCAGATCGCCTGGCTGCCGCAGGATGCCCCGGTCTTCGCCGGCAGCGTGCGCGAGAACCTGCGCCTGGGCGCGCCGGAAGCCGATGACACACGTCTGTGGGAGGTGCTGGCCCAGGTACGGCTGGACACGCTGGTGCGTGGGCTGCCCCGACAGTTGGACGCCTGGCTGGGCGAGCATGGACGCACCCTGTCCGCCGGCCAGGCCCGGCGCATCGCCCTGGCCCGCGCCCTGCTGCGCCAAGCCGCGGTCCTGCTGCTGGACGAACCCACCGAAGGCCTGGACGTGGATACCGCGCACCTGCTGCTGGCCGATATCGCCCGCACCACGGCCGGGCGCACGGTGATCGTCATCACCCACGACGCCCTGCCGGTGGGCTGGGCCGATGCGCGTTACCAGCTGGAAGGCGGCCGCCTGCGCCCGGTGGCCTAGGGCGCCCTAGCCGCTGGCCTCGGCCAGGGCGTCCAGGCGCTTGCGATCGAGCAACTGCACGGTGTGCGGCTCCGGCGTGGCAATCAGGCCCTCGCCGCGCAGGCGGGTGAAGCAGCGGCTCACCGTCTCGATCGTCAGGCCCAGGTAGTCGGCGATGTCCGTGCGGGTCATGGGCAGCTGCAGGACCGCATCGTCCAGCCCCTGCCGGCGGCGGCGACCGGCCATGTCCAGCAGGAAGCCGGCCAGGCGCTCGGGCGGGGTCATGCGCGCCAGCGACATCAACTTGTCGCGGGTGGCGTCCAGCTCGACGCAGGCGCGTTCCATCAGCTCGTGCTCCAGGCCTGGATGCGCCTCGCACAGCGCGCGCATGTCCTCGCGCGAGACCGCGCACAGGGTGGAGCCGACGATGGCCTCGATGGTGTGCCGGTAGCGCGGCGCCCCGCTGAAGCCGATGTAGTCCCCGGGCATCAGGAAGCCGGCCACCAGGCGGCGGCCATCGGCCAGGGTGCGGGTCCGGCGCAGGGCCCCGGCCGTCACGGTGAACACGTACTTGCGTGCCTCGCCTTCCCGGGCCAGGAGCTGCCCGGGCTCCAGTTCCACGTCGCCGGACATCTGCTCCAGCGCCTGGGCGCGGTCGGCCGGCAGCGCGGTACAGACGGCCAGGTGGCGCACGACGCAGGCGCCACAGCCATGTTCGGCGGCGTGGCGCTCGGCCACATCGCTGCGTGTGGTGCCGGCCTCGCTGGCGTGTCGATGGATGCGCAGGGTCATGGACGCGGCGGCTCCCCGTTGCGGCGAAGGCGCCATGATAACGCCGCTTTGACACCCGGACCTGCGTGAAAAGCCCCCCGTGCGCCCGCGGATCGGTTAACATGCGCGGGCTTCGCTTTAGCGGCAGTCGTGTTTCCCCAGAAGGGACCTGCGGCGCGGACCGGCTCCAACGCCCCGTGCCAGCCCATCCTCCGACGCCTTCTCGCTTCGCAAAGACGGTCTTGCCACTACCGGCAGCGCCGCTATCCAAGGTTACTCGCAGCGCGGTTCGGGAACGCTTCGGGCAACACACGCTCTATCCAACGGCTTTCGCGGCCCGTGGCGCCTGGTGCGTCGCGGGCGTGGCGTTTTCCGCGGGACCGGGCGTTCATCCGGAGCTTTCCAATGTCGTTTGAAACCCTGGGGCTTGCCCCGTTCCTGCTGCGTGCGCTGGCCGAGCAGGGCTATGAAAATCCCACCCCGATCCAGGAGCAGGCCATCCCGCCCGCACTGGAAGGTCGCGATCTGCTGGCCGGCGCGCAGACCGGTACCGGCAAGACCGCCGCCTTCGGCCTGCCGCTGCTGCAGCACCTGGGCACCACCCCGCAGGAAGTGGGTCGCGGCGCGCGCCGGCCGCGCGCACTGATCCTCACCCCGACCCGCGAATTGGCCACCCAGGTCCACGAGAGCCTGCGCGATTACAGTAAGTACCTGCGCATTCCCTCGACCACCATCTACGGCGGCGTGGGCATGGGCCCGCAGCTGGATGCGCTGCGTCGTGGCGTGGACCTGGTGATCGCCTGCCCGGGCCGGCTGCTGGACCATCTGGACCGTCGCAGCGTTGACCTGTCGGGCATCGAGGTCCTGATCCTGGACGAGGCCGATCGCATGCTCGACATGGGCTTTCTGCCCTCGATCAAGCGCATTCTGGCCAAGCTGCCCCAGCAGAACCGTCAAACCCTGCTGTTCTCGGCCACCTTCGCCGAGCCGATCAAGGCGCTGGCGCGCGAGTTCATGGACGACCCCCTGGAAATCCAGGTCACCCCGAAGAACACCGTGGCCGAGACCATCACCCATCGCGTGCACCCGGTCGACGCCAGCCGCAAGCGCGAGCTGCTGCTGCACCTGCTGGCCGAAGACTCCCGCGTGCAGACGCTGGTGTTCGCCAAGACCAAGCACGGCAGCGACAAGCTGGCCACCTTCCTGGAGAAGTCCGGCATCCAGGCCGCGGCCATCCATGGCAACAAGAGCCAGGCCCAGCGCCTGCGCGCGCTGCGTGACTTCAAGGCCGGCAAGGTGAGCGTGCTGGTGGCCACCGACATCGCCGCGCGTGGCATCGACATCAACGAGCTGCCGAAGGTCATCAACTTCGACCTGCCGATGGTGGCCGAGGACTACGTGCACCGCATCGGCCGCACCGGCCGCAACGGCTCCACCGGTGAGGCGGTGTCGCTGGTCGCGCAGGAGGACGCCAAGCTGCTGCGCCAGATCGTGCGTCTGCTCGATCGCGACCTGGAGATCAAGGATGTGCCCGGCTTCGTGCCGCAGACGCCGATCCGCTGGGGCAACAGCGCGCCCGGCAAGGCCGAGCAGCCCGGCGGCAACCGGCCGCCGCGTCGCCACGGTCGCCGTCCGCACGGCGACGCCCCGCGTCATGCCCATGCCGGTCCGAAGAAGCATGGCGGCGGCGCGCCGAACAACGGCGGGCGTCGCGATGGCGGACGCCGCCAGGGCAGCCCGCGCCCGGCGCAGTAAGCCAAGACGGCGGACGTGCCGGATCGCCGGCGCGTCCGCCCCCTCTTCCCCTTGCCGGTGCCTTGGCGCCGGTTCGAGAATGTCGCCATGGACATCTTCAAGGTCTTCACCCTGGAAGCCGCGCACCGGCTGCCCAACGTGCCCGAGGGCCACAAGTGCGCACGCCTGCACGGCCACTCCTTTCGCATCGAACTGCATCTGAGCGGCCCGCTGGACCCGCACACCGGCATGGTCATGGACTTCGCCGACGTCAAGGCGGCCTTCAAGCCGCTCTACGACCGGCTGGACCACCACTACCTCAACGACATCCAGGGCCTGGAGAACCCGACCAGCGAGCGGATCGCCGAATGGATCTGGGACCACCTCAAGCCGGCCCTGCCGTTGCTGAGCCAGGTCGTGGTGCACGAAACCTGCACCGCCGGCAGCCGCTATCGCGGGCCCGCAGCGGGCTGACCGACGAAATTTCGTCAGATTCTTGACGTGATTTCGTCCTGCTGAAACGAAATTGAACCGTTCGTCGGTCATGCGCGCTAAGCGTGTTGCAATGCACCAGAACGCTCGATATGCTGCGTCGCAACATCGAGCCACCGGCCACTTCTTCGCCAGCGACACGATCCCGATTCAGCGCAGGCGTTTCACGCCACGCACCCCAATTTGTGTGGGTCCCTCCCCCCGCACAAATCCCGGCCCGACAGGTCCCTCCCCCTGTCGGGCTTTTTTTATGCCCGCGCGGCTGTCCCCGGGCGCGCCGACGCCACCACGAGCGACCGCCTGCGCGTGTCCCGGGCGCCACCGCGCCACCGCGTTGATGCGCAACGCCAATGACAGTCCGAATCCAGAGGCGCGGCGTAGAATCGTGCCATGTCATTTGCCAGCCAGACCCTTTCGGGCACCAAGCCCGAGCAATACGCCCAGCTGCTGGAGCAGGCGCGCGGCCTGATGTACGGCGAAGCCGATCGCATCGCCAACGCGGCCAACCTCTCGGCCCTGCTCTTCAACGCGCTGCCCGACCTCAATTGGGCGGGCTTCTATTTCTTTGATGGCACCGAGCTGGTGGTCGGCCCGTTCCAGGGCTTGCCGGCCTGCGTGCGCATCGCCCTGGACAAGGGCGTGTGTGGCGCGGCCGCCAGCACCGGCCAGACCCAGCGCGTGCACGACGTGGAAGCCTTCCCCGGCCATATCGCCTGCGACGCGGCTTCGCGCTCGGAGCTCGTGGTGCCCCTGGTCAAGAAGGGCGCTCTGATTGGCGTGCTGGACATCGACAGCCCGCTGGTGGGCCGCTTCGACGAGGACGACCAACGCGGCATCGAAGCCATCGCCGCCGCCTGGGTCGAGGCCCTGGCATGAGCATCACGCAGCTGCGCAATATCGGGCCCAAGTCCGCCGCGTGGCTGCGCCAGGTCGGCCTGCGCAGTGAGGAGGACCTGCGCGCGGCCGGTGCGGTGGACGCCTTCATGCGGATCAAGCGCGCCGGCTTCCGTCCCAGCCTCAACCTGCTCTACTCCCTGGAAGGCGCACTGCGCGGCTGCCAGTGGCAGGACGTGCCCGAGGCCCGGCGCCAGGAGATGGTGGCGCAGGTCGAGGAAGCCGCCGCGGCCCTGCCGCCCCCGCGCGGCCGCCCCGCCGCCGCGCCGGTCACCACCACCCAGGGCAGCGAAGAGGGCGATAGCGCGCCCACGTTCGACTTCCTCGACAGCCCCGGCGGACACGACGACTGAGGTCGGCCGGCCCGGGATCGCGTACAATCCGCGCCGCTTTCAGGTGACCTGCTGCGCGCACCGCGCCGCGGGTTGAAACGGGAAGCCGGTGAGCCCCATGGAGGGGACGATTCCGGCGCTGCCCCCGCAACGGTAAGCGAGCCATGCCAACGCATCGGCCACTGTGTGCCCTCGGGCGCACGGGAAGGCGCGACGGCGGAAGTCCAGCACTTCCAGCTCGCAAGCCCGGAGACCGGCCTGACAGCACGGGTCCCTTTGGGCCCACCACCGGTTGCGATGCGGAGGGCGTCGCGGGTACCGCGCGACCTTCCCAGGCGCGTGCCGTCCGCCTGTCTTCCTTCGCGTGCAGCTCCTCCCCTGCTTTCCATGCGCGCGGGGCGCGCGACGGAGTACACGACACCATGCAGTACCGCTTGCTTTCCCTGGCCATCGCGCTGGGGCTTTCCGCCAATGCCGGCGCCCAGACCGCCGAGACGGCCACCGACCTTGATCAGGTCACCGTGACCGGCACCCGCACCGAGGTCGCCGTGCAGGACAGCCTGGTTCCGATCCAGGTCATCTCCCGCGCCGAGATCGAGCGCAGCCAGGCGACCTCTCTGCCGGAGCTGCTGGCCGGCCGCGCCGGCATCAACATCGCCAACCAGGGCGGACCGGGCAAGCTGACCAGTGTGTTCCTGCGCGGCACCGAATCGGACCACGTGCTGGTCCTGGTCGATGGCGTACGCATCGGCTCGGTCACCGCCGGGCTGGCCGCATTCCAGGACCTGCCGGTGGCGCAGATCGACCACATCGAGATCGTGCGCGGCCCGCGCTCGAGCCTGTACGGCTCCGAGGCCATCGGCGGCGTCATCCAGATCTTCACCCGTGACGGTGGCCAGGGCCTGACCACCTATGCCCAGGCCGGCTTCGGCACCCACGACCTGCGCAACCACAGCGCCGGCTTCAGCTACCGCGGCGATCGCGGCTGGCTGTCGGCCAACGCCGGCTACCAGGAAACCGACGGCATCAACGCCTGCCTCGGCACCGCCGGCAATGCCGAGGCCCCGTTCGGCGCTGGCTGCTATGCCGACGAGCCAGACCGCGACGGTTACAAGAACACCTCCTTCGGCTTGCGCGCCGGGTACCGCCTCACCGACACGCTGGCCCTGGAAGGCAACTTCCTCAACGCCGACAGCACCAACGAATTCGACGGCAGCCTTTTTGGCGGCAACCTCGCCGACAACCTGCAGCGCGTGGCCGGCGGCAAGCTGACCTGGACGCCGTCGGAGGCGTTCAAGCTGACGGTGCAGGCCGGGCGCAACGACGACCAGGCCGACAATCACTACGTCGATGCCGGCACCGGGACGCGCACTTATGTCAGCACCTTCGACACGCGTCGCGACACCGCCTCGGCGCAGGCCGACTACCAGTTCGCCGAAGGCCAGACGATCACCCTCGGCGGCGACTGGCAGAACGACCAGGTCACCAGCACCACCGACTACGAGGTGGCCGACCGCGACAACACCGGCGTGTTCGCCGAGTACCAGGGCACCTTCGGCGCCCAGTCGCTGCAGGCCTCGGTGCGCAACGACGACAACGAGCAGTTCGGCTCGCACACCACCGGCAGCCTGGGCTATGGCTTCGGCTTCGGCGACGGGTTCAAGTTCACCGCCAGCGCCGGCACCGGCTTCAAGGCGCCCAACTTCAACGACCTGTACTACCCGGGCTTCAGCAACCCGGATCTCAAGCCGGAGAAGAGCAAGTCGCTCAACCTGGGGCTGGCGCAGTACGGCCAGGGCTGGAACTGGACCTTCAACGCCTACGAGACCCGCATCGAGGACCTGATCGGCTACGACACGGCTTTCAACGTGGTCAACGTGGACAAGGCGAAGATCCGCGGCGCCGAGCTGACCGGCTTCATCACCCTGGCCGGCCTGGACATCAACGCCCAGCTCAGCCACGCCGACGCGCGCGACGACGGCGATGGCGCCAATCACGACAACTGGCTGGCGCGTCGCGCACGCGACACGGCGCGGCTGGATCTGGACTATGCGATCGGCGACTTCCGCGTGGGACTGACCGGCAACGCCGCCGGCCAGCGCTACGACAACGCCGCCAACACCGACCGCCTGGGCGGCTATGCCACGCTGGACGTGCGCGTGGCCTATGCGCTGACCCCGGAGTGGACGCTGCAGGCCAAGGCCAGCAACGTGTTCGACCGCGACTACGAGACCGTGGCCTGGTACAACCAGCCCGGTCGCGAGTACATGGTCAGCGTGCGCTGGCAGGCCAGGCAGTAAGCCAGACGCGTTTGGCCACACAGCAAAAAGCCGGCAGGGATGCCGGCTTTTTGTTTGCGCAGGAAGACCGGGCCGTCAGGCCAGCTGCAGCAGCTGCGGGAACGTGTCCAGCACCGCCACGGCGCCGGCCGCGTCCAGGTCGTACTGCTTGCGATAGCCGTAGCGCACCATCACCAGCGGCATGCCGGCGTTGTGCGCCGAGACCGCGTCGCTTTCCGAATCACCCACCATCAGGCAGCTCTTCAGCGCCGCGCCGAACTGCTCGACCAGGTGCCACAGCGGCTCGGGCGCGGGCTTGCGCTGGGGCAGCGTGTCACCGGCGACGATGCCGTCGAAATACTGCAGCACGCCGCGCGCCTCCAGCAGCGGACGCACGAACTGTCCGGGCTTGTTGGTGCAGACCGCCAGCTTGACGCCCTGCGCATGCAGCGCGGCCAGGGTCTCGGCCACGCCTGGATAGAGCTGCCCGTCCAGCGCGGTGTCGCCGTAGTGCTTGAGGAAGCCGGGCATCACCTCGTCGATGTCGACCTCGCTGCCGGCCGCGCGCATCGCGTAGGTGATCAGCTGGCGCGAGCCTTCGCCGATCCAGTTGGTGATCTGGTCCAGGTCGAAGTTACGCAGCTTCCAGTCGGTGAGCGTGCGGTTGACGGCCTCGGCGATGTCCGGCGCGCTGTCCACCAGCGTGCCATCCAGATCGAAGATCACCAGCGGGTGTGGAAAGGACAAGGCATGGACTCCGGCAGCGACATGGGAGCGGCATTCTACGCCCGGCCCCTGTCGCGGCCGGATCATGCCGCCTCGCGCCGATGCGCCCAGCGATACAGCAGCGGCAGCACCAGCAGGGTGAGCAGCGTGGAGGACACGATCCCGCCGATCACCACCGTGGCCAGCGGCCGCTGCACTTCCGAACCGGCGCCGGTATTGAAGGCCATCGGCACGAAGCCGAGCGAGGCCACCAGCGCGGTCATCAGCACCGGCCGCAGTCGGCCCAACGCCCCCTCGCGCACGGCATCGGCCACGGCCGTGCCTTGCGCGCGTAGATCACGCACGAAGCTCACCAACACCAGCCCGTTGAGCACGGCCACGCCGGACAGCGCGATGAACCCGATCCCGGCCGAGATCGACAGCGGCAGGCCGCGTATCGCCAAGGCCAGCACGCCGCCGGTCAGTGCTAGCGGCACTCCGGAGAACACCACTGCCGCATCACGCGCCGAGCCGAACGCCCAGAACAGCAGCGCGAAGATCAGCACCAGGGTGGCGGGCACCACGATCGCCAGGCGCCGGCTCGCAGACACCAGCTGCTCGAAGCTGCCGCCGTAGGCGATCCAGTACCCGGTAGGCAGCGTCACCTGGGCGTCGATCGCCGCACGCAGGCGCTGGACGAAACTGCCCAGGTCGCCCTCGCGCACGTTGGCGGTGACCACGATGCGGCGCTTGCCGTCCTGGCGGTTGATCTGGCTGGGTCCCTCGCTGGCCTGGATGCGGGCGACCTCGCGCAGCGGCACGGTGCGTGGCGCAGGGCCAGAAGCGCGCGCCTCGTTCCAGCCGCCGACGTTGCCGGTCTCGTCGGCGTCATCGCCTTCCAGTGCCGGGGCCAGCGAGACCGGCAGGTCGGCCAGCGCCGCCGGGTCGGACCGCAGGGCTTCGGGCAGGCGCACCACGATATCGAAGCGGCGATCGCCCTCGAACAGCTGCCCGGCCACCTCGCCACCGACGGCGGTCGCGACGGTCGCCTGCACATCGCCGGCATTGAGGCCGTAGCCGGCCAGGGCGACGCGATCGGGCAGCACCGACAGCAGCGGCAGGCCATCGGTCTGCTCCAGGCGCACATCGGCCGCGGCGGGCACGCCCCGCGCCACCGCCTCGATGCGCGCGCCGACCTGGCGCAAGGTGTCCAGGTCATCGCCGTACAGGGCGATGGCCACGTCGGCGCGCACGCCGGAGATCAGCTCGTTCATGCGCATCTGGATCGGCTGGGTGAACTCGTAGTTGTTGCCGGGCAGTTGGCGCACGGCCGCTTCGATCTCTTCGACCAGCGCGGCCTTGGGCTTGCGTGGATCGGGCCAGTCCGCGCGGTCCTTGAGCATGATGAAGGTGTCGGCCACCGAGGGCGGCATCGGGTCGGAAGCGACCTCGGGCGTGCCGATCTTGGAGAACACGTGCGCCACTTCGGCAAAGCGCTGCACGCGGGCCTCCACCTTCAGCTGCATGTCCACCGACTGGGTCAGCGAGGTGCCGGGGATGCGCATGGCGTGCATGGCGATGTCGCCTTCGTCCAGCTGCGGCACGAACTCGCTGCCCAGCCGCGTGGCGAGCAGGCCACTGAGGACCACCAGGGCCGCCGCCCCGATCACCACCGCGCGCGCATGCCGCAGGCTGGCATCGAGCAGGGGCATGTAGCGCCGTCGCAGCCAGCCCATGACCAGATTTTCCCGGGTGTGCACGCGACGCCCCAGGCACAGGGCGATCATCGCCGGCACGAAGGTCAGCGACAGCAGCATCGCCCCGCTCAGCGCCAGCACCACGGTGATCGCCATGGGGTGGAACATCTTTCCCTCCACCCCGGTCAGCGCGAAGATCGGCAGATAGACTGCGGTGATGACGCCCAGGCCGAACAGGCTGGGCCGGATCACCTCGGCGCTGGCCCTGGCGGTTTCCTCGAAGCGCTCGTCATCGGTGAGCACCCGCCCCAACGCCTGCTGACGCTCCGCAAAGCGATGCAGGCAGTGCTCGATGATGATCACCGCGCCATCGACGATCAGGCCGAAATCCAGCGCGCCCAGGCTCATCAGGTTGGCCGACACGCCGCCGCGGGCCATGCCGGTCAGGGTGAACAGCATCGCCAGCGGAATCACCGCCGCGGTGATCAACGCCGCGCGCAGGTTGCCCAGCAGCACGAACAGCACCACGATCACCAGCAGCGCGCCTTCCACCAGGTTGCGGGCCACGGTGGCGATGGTGCGGTCCACCAGGGCGGTGCGGTCGTAGGTGGGTGTGGCGCTCACTCCCGGCGGCAGGCTGCGCTGGGCGACCTGGAGCTTGTCGGCGGCGGCCTGGGCCACGGCGCGGCTGTTGGCACCCACCAGCATCATCACCGTGCCCAGCACCACCTCATGGCCGTCCTGGGTCGCCGCGCCACTGCGCAGTTCCGGCCCCTCGGCGACCTCGGCCACGTCATGAATCTGGATCGGCACGCCCTGTCGACGCGCCAGCACGATGTCGCCCAGCTGCCGCAGGCCATCGACCTGGCCGGGGATGCGCACCAGGAACTGCTGGCCGTTGCGCTCGATGTAACCGGCGCCGACGTTCTGGTTGTTGATGCGCACGGCCTGGACCACGTCGTCCAGGGTCAGCCCGAGCGCCCGCAGCCGCGCGGGGTCCGGGGTGATGTGGATCTGCCGCGCATAGCCGCCGACGGTGTTGACCTCGGTGACGCCGGGCACGGTGCGCAGCTGCGGGCGGATCACCCAGTCTTGCAGGGTGCGCAGGTCGGTGGCGGTGTAGCGGGTGCCATCGGGCTTGCGCGCATCCGGCGCGGCATCGACCGTGTAGGAGAAGATCTCCCCCAAGCCGGTGGCGATGGGGCCCAGTTGCGGATCCAGCCCGTCCGGCAGCTGCGAGCGGATCTGCTGCAGGCGTTCGGCCACCTGCTGGCGGGCGAAGTACAGGTCGGTGCCATCGTTGAAGGCGACCGTGACCTGCGAGAGCCCGTAGCGCGACAGGGAGCGGGTGGATTCCAGACCCGGCAGACCGGCCATGACCGTCTCCACTGGGAAGGTGATGCGCTGTTCGGCCTCCAGCGGCGAATACCCCGGCGCACCGGTGTTGATCTGGACCTGGACGTTGGTGATGTCGGGCGTGGCATCGATGGACAGCCGGGTGAAGCTGTAGCCGCCCACCGCGATGAGCACGCCGGTCAGTGCCAGCACCAGCCAGCGATGACGGATGCTGGCGCGCAGGATGGACTCAAGCATGGAGGCGTCCTCCGCACGGGGTGGTCAGACGCGCTTCGGGCGAGGGAAACCGCGCGCTGCGAAGGCCCTGCGACAACCTGTTGGGCTCGATGGAAGCGGGCGACGCGTGGGGATCAATGCGCATGACCGGCACCCGCCTTGCCGAGGTCGGCCTTGACCACATAGCTCTGTTCGACCACGACCTGCTCGCCTGCGGTCAGACCGCTCAGCACCGCGACCTTGCGTCCGTCGCGCTGCCCGAGCCGAACCGGGCGCGCGAGGTAGCGCTCGTCGCCTTCGCGCACGAACACGACGTCCCGCCCCTCCATGGTCTGCAACGCGGTCAATGGCACGACCAGCGCGGCGGGCGTGGAAGCCACCACGATGCGCGCGGTGACCGCCGCGCCGGGTCGCCAGCGCCCGTCGGTGTTGCGCAGCGTGGCGCGGGCCACCGTGCTCTGGCTGGCGGTCGCGGTCCCGGGCAGGATGCGCGCCAGCGTGGTGTCGGCGCTGACGCCATCGCTCATGCGGGTCACGGTGACCGGCACCCCGGCGGTGATGTGCTGGGTGTCGCTGCCGAAGATGTGCAGGTCCACCCACAGCGTGGACAGGTCGGCGATCTCGAACAGCGCCGCGCCTTCGCCCACCGCGCTGCCCAGCTGCACATGGCGCGCACTGATCACCCCGGCAATCGGCGCGGTCACCGGGTAGGAAGTCAGGCTGAGATTGCTTTCGACCGTGGCCAGGGTCTGGCCGGCGCGCACGCTGTCGCCGACGCTGACCCGCAGGCTGCGGACCGGACCGGGAAAGCGCGCCGTCGCTTCGGCGATGTGACCATCGACCGGCGTCAGCAGGCCCTGCACTTCGTGTGTATCGGAGATCGTGCCAGGCCCTGCGGGCGCGACCCGGATGCCGGCCTCATGCGCGATGGCCGCAGGAATCACGGCGGCCTCGGCATGTGCCTCCTCGGTCTGCGCGTCATGCGCTGCGTCGTGGTCTTCATCGGCATGTGCGTCGGCTGCGGCCGGTGGGGTCTGGCCGCAGCCGCCCGCCAGCAGCGCGGCCAGCAGCAGAAGCAGCGTCGGGAAACGGAAAGTGGGATTCATGGCGTGCTCTCCTGCGGTGCACGGGCAGCGACGAGCGGCTGCCCGGTCAGCCGCTGCAGTTCGATCAGGGCGGTCTGGGCCTGCACGGCGGCGTCGAGCTGGCGCCGCAGCGCCGTCACGCGCTGGCCTTGCAGCTGCGCCCACTCCAGATAACTGATGGCCCCGGCGCGCCAGGCCTGCTCGGCGGCGCGCTCGGCCTGCTGCAGCCTTGGCAGCACCTCATCGTCCAGGCGCTGCACCTCCAGGCGTGCGGTGAGGTAGCGGCCGTGCGCCTCGGCCAGGGTCGCGTGCAGCTGCAGCAGGACCGCGTCGCGCTGCAGCGCGTTCTGCGCCAGGTCGGCCTGCGCGGCGCGGATTCCAGGCGCGGCGCGGCGTGCACTGCCCAGCGGCAGGCTCAGCCCGGCGACCAGCGCGGTGTCATCAGTGTCCTGCAGCCGGCGCACGCCAAGCTGCCATTGCAGGTCGGCCTGGCCCTCACTCCGGGCCAGGCGCAGCTGAGCCTCCTGCACGCGCGCCTGGCCGGCGACCTCGGCCAGTTCCGGCGTCCGTTCGAGCAACTGCGCCAGCGCGTCGAAGGATTCCAACGCGGGCAGGCGGTCCAGCCTGCCGCTGACGGCGGAGAAGTCTGCCTCGCGCTGGCCCCACAGCACAGCCAGGGCCAGACGGGCGGCGCGATCGGCCTGGCGCGCGCGATCGCGATCCAGCTCGGCCTGGGCCAGCTGCGCCCGCGCGGTGAGCAGGACCGACTCGGGCGAGGCACCGGCCCGCAGCCGGGCGCGCGCGGCCTGCACGGCGCGCTGACGCTGGTCGATGTCCAGCCGGGCGATGGCCTCCTCGCGCTGCGCCGCCACGATCGCCTGGTAGCGCCGGGCCACCTCGGCCAGCAGGTCCAGGCGCGCGGTTTCGCGCCGTGGCGCCAACGCGTCGAGGTTGGCCTGGGCCAGGGCGCGGCGTGCATCCAGCTTGCCGCCGCGCTCCAGCACGCCGGACAGGGAGACGGTCAGTTCGGCCGCGTCGAAGGCGCGCGTCTGGCCGGTACCGAGCGCGTTTTCCAGATCGACGCCGAGCGTCAGGGGCGGCTTCAGCGCCGCGGCCTGCGCGCGCGCCTCCAGCGCGGGGCGCTCACCGGCCAGCAGGCGCAGGGTGGGATGGGTGTCGGACACGCGCATGAGCGCGTCATCCAGGCTCAGGGGAGCCGGCGACCGGTCCTGCGCGAACGCACAGGGCACGATCACGAAGACGGCCAATGCCGCCAGTCGCAACCACATGGGGAATCTCCGAAAGGGCGATGACGAAACGCGCGCGGCGCCCTTCAGGGGCGCAGCGCGCGGCAGCGCATCAGGCCGCGATCGGCGGACGCAGGGTCAGTGCGGGCGCATGTGAGCGGGTAGACAGCACCACGCCCTGAATCCAGCCACCGGACATGGCCACGACCGGCGGGATCGCCACGTGCGACGGGATGGCGGTGGGATGCCCGCAACAGTGCGCGGCATGCATCAGCGCGTGCAGCAGGTCATCGGCATCGTCGTGGTCTTGCACATCATCAGCCAGCGCGTGCGCGTCGGCCTGGTGCAGGTGTTCGGCGGCCCCACGCGTGGCCTCGTGCAGGTCGCCCACCGCGGCCAGGACCGGATTGGCCAGCACCGCCCACAGCAGCAGCGCGAGCGCGGGCAGGCGCAGCCAAAGGGAAACCGGACGGGCGGAACGCGGGAGCATGGCCGGCGATGCTAGTGCGCGGCCACGGCGTTAGACAATCTCAACTGACCGGATGGTCATCGCCCATGGCGAGGGCGTCCTCGTCGAACAACGTGCCCTGCAGCACCACTTCGTCACGCTCGCGGAAGCCGCCCAGGCCCACGCCCACCAGCCGATAGCGCGTGTCGGCCGGCAGCTCCACGCGCTCGCGCAGCGACAGGGCGATGCGAGTGAACTCGGCCAGCGAGGCCGGCGGCGCCTCGGGCGTGAAGCTGCGGGTGAGGATGCGGAACTGTGCGGTCTTGAGCTTGAGCACCACGGTGTGGCCGATGCGGTCGGTCTTGCGCGTCGCGATCCAGGCACGCTCGGCCATGTGCACGATGGCCGGTTCCAGCGCCGACAGCGGCAGATCCTCGGCAAAGGTGTCCTCGGCCGAAATCGACTGCACCGGCTGGTCCGGCTCGACCGGGCGCTCGTCGATGCCGCGTGCGCGCCGGTACAGCGCCTCGCCGAACCGGCCGAAGCGCTGCTGCAGGTCTTCCCGGGTGAAGCCGCGCAGGTCGCCGACGGTGGCGATGCCCATCTCGGCGAGCTTGCGCTCGGCCACCTTGCCCACCCCGGGGATGCGACCGACCGGCAGCGGGGTGAGGAAGGCCTCGACCTGGGCCGGCTTGATCACGAACTGCCCGTTGGGCTTGTTCCAGTCCGAGGCGATCTTGGCCAGGAACTTGTTGGGGGCGATCCCGGCCGAAGCAGTCAGCTGGGTGGCCTCGAAGATCTGCGCGCGGATCGCCTGCGCGGTGGCCGTGGCACTGGGCGAGGCGATCTTGGGCTCAGTCACATCCAGGTAGGCCTCGTCCAGCGACAGCGGCTGCACCAGGTCGGTGTGCTGCAGGAAGATCTCGCGGATCTGCCGTGACACCGCGCGATAGCGCGGGAAATCCGGCGGCACGAAGATCGCGTCGGGACACAGCCGCCGCGCCCGCACGCCCGGCATGGCCGAGCGCACGCCGTACTTGCGCGCCTCGTAGCTGGCCGCGCAGACCACCCCGCGCAGCGCGCTGCCACCGACGACGACCGGCTTGCCGCGCAGGGCGGGGTCGTCGCGTTGTTCGACCGACGCGTAGAAGGCGTCCATGTCGATGTGGAGGATCTTGCGCATGGGATGCGCAGTATCGCGCGGAGGGGTCTCGGGGGGCGAGACGCTTCGTTGACGTGGCTGAGCCTTGCCCGGTTTGCGCGTGGTCGTCTTGGACCAATGGCAAGCGTTTTCGTGGAGCCTCGCAGCCAATCCACTTGCTTTGCTTGCGCAAACAGAGGTCAACAAAGAAGCGCTTCTCAGCAGACGAATGTCTGGACACACGCCCTGAGGCGGCACGCCTGTGCCAAGCGCAGATCCGCTGCGGGCAGAGAGGATTTTGGAAGGGACATCCCTGCCCCTTCCGAAAAACATCGTGCATCCATGGACCATCCTCGGTGTTTGGTTTGTTTGGCTTTGCGAAGCGAGAGCAAGAGCTTTCGTGCGGCTTCGCCGCCCGACCTACTTTCTTTGCTCGTGCAAAGAAAGCTAGGCAAAGAAACACGCCCCGGGCGGCACGCCCGCTTCGCGGGTCCGCTCCGGGCCGAGGGATTTTTGGAAGGGACATCCTTGTCCCTTCCAAAAACACCGTGCATCCCTGCACGGTGCCCTACGGGTCTTGTCCTCGCCCCTCCGCCGTGCCTCACGGGGGATTGAAGGCAACAGCGCAAAGCAGAAGCAAAAGAAAACACAGAGGCGTCGAGCAAGGCGTTCGCTGAGCCTGCCCACCGCGGCGCAAACAGAGCCACGAAAATCTGCTCGACGCACCTGAAGCAGTTGCTGTGCGTTGCCGTTGCCGTTGCCGTTGCTGTGCTGTGCTGTACTGTTGCTTGCAGCTTCTCCTGTCTGAGCCGTAAAGCACGCCGAGCACCGCAGCGAAGCAGGGCCGAAGAGGCGCCCTGTTTGAGCGAAGCGAGTTTGGGCGCCGCGCCCTGCTTCGCGAGGAGCACAGGGGCTCGACGCGCAGCGTCGACGTGCGTCCCGGCGAGTAGCGGTTTTGCTTCCTTTTGCCAAGACAAAAGGAAGTCGCGCCCGCAGGGCGTGAAAGCTCCTGCTCCAACATTTCGAAGGAGACGCCAAGCAACCGAAGAAAGCACCAAAGAAAAAGCCGAACCTGTCCCCAGGCCCGGCCTTCCCAACATCAATCCCTCAACCGCCGATCAATCCTTCGGCGCCTCCAGCTTGAAGTCCTTCGGCGGCGTCTCCCCCGCCAGATAACGCACGAAATAATCCCAGCGCCGGCGCGCGATGTACGCCGACATCGCCCCGTAGCCGTGGTGCACGTTGGGGATCATCAGCATGTCGAAGTCCTTGTTGGCCTTCATCAGCGCATCGGCCACCAGCAAGGTCAAGTACGGCGGCACGTTGTCGTCCATCGTGCCGTGGACCAGCATCAGGTGGCCCTTGAGGTTGCCCGCCAGCGAGGCATTGGCCTGGCTGTCGTAGTTGCCCTTGCCGTCCTTGCTGACGATCAATTCGCCTTGGTAGCGCTCGCCCCAGTCGTCCTCGTAGCCCCGGTTGTCGTGGTTGCCGCTCTCCGACCAGGCCACCTTGAAGAAATCCGGGTAACGCAGGATCGCGGCAGTGGAGGCGTTGCCACCGCCCGAGTGGCCCCAGATGCCGGCGCGCGACAGGTCGATCCACGGGTACTTGGCGCCCAACGCCTTCATGCCGGCCACCTGGTCGGGCAGGGTGTTGTCGGCCATGTCGCCGTACCAGGTGTCGTGGAAGGCCTTGGAGCGCCACGGCGTGCCCATGCCGTCGATGGCCACCACGATGAAGCCCAGCTCGGCCAGCGACTGGTTGTCGCCATGCGTGGCCAGGAAGCTGCGCCCGCGCACCGAGCCGGTCTGCGGACCGGGGTAGATGTAGTTGACGATCGGGTACTTCTTGGACGGATCGAAGTCGGACGGTTTGAACATGATCCCGTACAGATCGGTCTTGCCGTCGCGCGCCTTGACCGTGAACGGCTCCGGCGGGACCCAACCGATGGCCTTCAGGCGCGTGATGTCGGCCTTGGCGACCGGGGCCACGTCCTGGCCGTCGGCCGCGCTGCGCAACACGGTCACCGGCGGCACCGTGGTGGTCGAGTACGCATCGACGAACAGCTTGCCGTCGGGCGAGAGCGAGACGGTGTGGTCGCTGGCTTCCGGGGTGAGCAGGGTCGGCTTGCCGCCGTCCAGGCTGACCTTCCAGAACTGCTGGTAGTACGGATTGATGCCGGCGGTGCGGCCCACGCCACGGAACCACACCGTGCGCGTGGCCGGGTCGACCTTGAGCATCTCGGTGACGTTGCCCTCACCGGTGGTGATGGCGTGCTTGAGCTTGCCGGTGGTCAGGTCGTACAGGTACAACTGCCCCCAGTTGGAGCGCTCGGAGAACCACACCGCTTCGTGGGTCTGCGGCAGGTAGGCCCAGTTGGCGGCGCCGTTGCCGCTTTCGTACTGGGTCTTGACGTGCTCGGAGAACACGGTGCGCACCGCACCGGTGTCCGCGTCGGCGATGCGGAACCAGGCGTCCTTGTGGTAGCGCGAGGTCGACACGAAGGCAACCGTCTTGCTGTCCGGCGCCCACTTCACATCGTCCCACCCCCCATCGGGGCCGCAGCTGATGTCATCGCACAGGGTGGAGCGGTGCTGGTCGGGCTCCATCTTCAACCGGGTGACCTTGCGCGTGGGCACGTCGATGATGACGCGCTCGATCATGGTCACGTCCTTGTCGCCGGGCAGCGGGTATTTCCACGCCTCCAGCTTGGGCGCGCCGACCTGGGTGCTGACCAGGTACATCTCGCTGGTCTTGCGCTGGTCCTGCTGGAAGGTGGCGATCTTCTTCGAATCCGGCGACCACTCCACGATGGCCATGTCGGTGTGCTTCCAGCCGGCGTTGTCGGTGGCGTAGCCGTAGTCGGTGACGCCATCGGTGGTCAGCTGGGTCTCCTTGCCGGTGGCCAGGTCGCGCACCCACAGGTTCCAGTCACGGATGAAGGCCTCGGATTTCTTGTCCGGCGAGAGGGCGCCGGGCTCGGCATCGGCCTTGGCATAGACCTTGGCGCAATGCGCCTGCGCGTCGCAGGCGACCTCGGTGCCGCGCACGGAGAAGCGGTAGCGGCCGCCGGCGGTGGTGCTGATGCCGCGGATGCCCAGCTTGTCGGCCTTGACCGGCTTGTCCTTGGCCTCCAGCAGGGTGGTCAGCGCGGCGGCCAGCGCATCGGCATCGAACAGCGGCGCGGTCTTGCCGGTGGCCGTGTCGGTCTGCAGCAGGCGGTCGCCGCTGGCGTCGTGGTCGGTGTAGACGAAGTGGCTGGCGTCCAGCCAGGTCACGCGGGTCACCGCGTGGTCGACCAGCGGCTGGGCATAGGCCAGCTTGGCGGCCCGGGCGTAGTCGGCCTCGGTGACCGCACCGGCGCTGGCCGCCGCGGCGGTCAGGACCAGGGCGCCGATCAGGCGCGGGGCGATGGAGTTCAGGAGCATGCAGATCCCCAGGTAAGGGTGGGACGGGCGCCGCGGCCGGGGGGCCAACGCGCGTGCGAACACGCGATCGTACCGCCCAGGGCACGCCCCCTCCCCTGCCGAAGGTCCCGGTCGTCCCCAGAGCCGCCGGGAGACACGGGGCCGAGCGGCTAGAATGGCCGTCCCCACGTCGCACCGCATCGCCATGTCCTCCACCCCGACCGCGCCCGCCGCGTCGGCGCCCTTGCGCGTCGCCCCTGCCCGCCATTCCTGGCTGGATAACCTGCAAGGCTTCACCTTCGGTGTGGTGATGCTGGCGTTCGGCACGTCCATGTTCAAAGCCGCCGGGCTGATCAGTGGCCAACTGGCCGGGTTGTCGCTGCTGGGCGCGCACGTGAGCGGGCAGTCGTTCGGGCTGCTGTTCCTGATCGTCAACCTGCCCTTCTATGCCTTCGCCTTGCGCGTGCGCGGCTGGGCGTTCGCCGCGCGCAGCCTGGCGGCCATCGTCGCGGTCGGCCTGCTGGCCGACCACGCCGGCCAGTGGATCGATTACGCACGCCTGAGCCCGGTCCTGGCTGCCGTCGTCGGTGGCTTCTGCGCGGGCATCGGCCTGATCGCCCTGTTCCGCCATGGCACCAGCTGCGGCGGCATGGGCATCCTGGCGATGTACGTCCAGGACCGCACCGGCTTCCGGGCCGGCTGGCTGCAACTGGGCTTCGACCTGACCTTGATGGCGTGCGCCTGCGCGGTGCTGCCCTTGCGCGCGGTCGCGGTCTCGGCGCTGGGCGTGGTGGTGATGAACCTGAGCATCGCCTTCAACCACCGCCGCGACTGGTACACCGCCGGCTGAAGCCGCCGCGGTGGCTCAGCCCACCGCCCGCAGCTTGGCCTTGACCGGCTCGGACTGGACGATGAAGGCCTGCGCCGCTTCGCTCAGATGCCCGGCCTGTTCGAGCAGGCTGCGCGCCGCCGCATTGGACTCCTCGGCCAGGGCGGCGTTCTGTTCGGTGCCCTGGCCGATCCCGCGCAGCAGCCGGTCGACGCCGCCCACCGCCTCGCCCTGGCGCTGCGAGGCGGCGTTGATCTGCTCGACCACGCCGACCACGCGCTCCACGCGCGAGAGGATGTCGTCCATGGTCGCGCCGGTGGAACCCACCAGCTTGGCGCCCTGCTCGACCTGCTGCAGCGAGCCATCGACCAGCTTGCGGATCTCCTGCGCCGAGGCCGACGAGCGCTGTGCCAGGTTGCGCACCTCGCTGGCCACCACCGCAAACCCGCGCCCGTGGCTGCCCGCGCGCGCGGCTTCCACCGCGGCGTTGAGGGCCAGCAGGTTGGTCTGGAAGGCCAGGCCGTCGACCGTGGCGACGATCTCGGCGATGCGCCGCGACGAGCCCCGGATGTGATCCATCCCGGCCACCGCGGCGTGGGCGATCTCCCGCCCCTGGCGCGCCGCCTCGCTGGCCTCGACCGCCATCGCCACGGTGTCGCGCACGCGGGCGATGTTCTGTTCGACCTCGCCTGATACCTGGTCCATCAACTGCATCGCCGCCCCCAGATCGCTGGCCTGGCGCTCGGTGCGGGCCGACAGGTCCGAGGTGCCAGAGGCCATTTCCTCTGCTGAAGCGCGCACCTCGCCGGCCGAGCCCTGGATGCCGGTGACGATGCCACCGACCTGCTCGATCGCCGCATCCAGGCCCTGGCGCAGGCTGGCATACAGCCCCTGGTGATCGCCACGCATCCGCTCGCGCAGGTCGCCGCGCGCGAAGGCCTCCATGACCCGGGTGACCTCCAGCAGGCGCGTCTCGACGCTGTCGAGCAACAAGTTGATCTTTTCGGCCAGGACTCGCACGAAGCCCGCCTTGCCCTCCAGTCCGATGCGCTCCTCCAGATGGCCGCGCGCGGCATCGGCCACCAGCGCGGCCACCTCGTGCTCGATCACGCGCTCCAGGCGGCGATCCTGCCATTCCATTGCCAGGCCCAGCAGCTGGCCGTCGTCCAGTACCGGGCTGACCTGCAGGCGGAAATGACTCATGCCCAGCTCGGTCTCGCCCGCCTGAGGTTCGGCGCGCTCGCACGCGGCGGTCAGCATCGCCGTTACCTGCGTGCCCAACTCGCCCGCCCGGGTGCCCAGCAGGGTCTCCCCTCTCAGCCCGGCACGGGCGAAGTCATCGGTCAGTGCGTCGTTGACGTAGACCACCACACCCTGTGCATCGGTGACCATGACGCTGGCCTGGACCGCGTCGAGCGCCTGACGCACGCGCGCGTTCTCCCGCGCGGTGGCGCGTTCGCCTTCGATCCGCTGCCGCAGGCTGGCCTGCATGTGCTGCAACGCGGCCCCCAGGGTCCCCAGTTCATCGTTGGGGTTGTGGATGGCCAAACGGCTGTCGAGGCGATCGTCGGCGATGTCCCTGGCGAAGGCGACGGCCTGCTCCAGCGGACGCACGATGGCGCGCAGCAGCAGGACCAGCATCACCACCAAAACAACCGCGACGGCGACTAGGGTGATGGAGAACATCGCGTTCATCCACGCACGCTCCTCGGCCTGCGTCTTGCGCCCCTGCCGCAGCAGCGTGTCCTGCTGCCTGTTGAGCGCGGCCAGAGCGGGCACCACCTTGGCCGCGGCCGCGTCCAGCGACTGGACTTCGCTGTCGACCCCGTAACGGGCAGCGGCATAGGCGATGAAGCGATCCTGATACTGCTGCATGAGCGTGCGGATCTGTTCGCGGGCGGTCTCTGGGATCCTGGATTTCTGCAGCAGCAGCTCGAAGGGCATGGCCTCGGCCCCCAGCTGGTCGGCGTACTTCTGGTCGCGACGCAGGATGAAGTCCTTCTCGTGCCGGCGCATGGTCAGCATGGAGACTTGCAGGGCCGGCGCGTCGTACTGGCCCAGCACGTTCTCCACGCCATGCACCGCCTCACGCAGTTCGCCCTGCAGTCCGGAATCGGCATCGTGCCCCAGTTCGGCGATGCGCTCGTCCAGCGACTCGGCCGAGGCGAGGTAGTCCTTGACCGTGGCCTGGAACGTCGCCGCCGGCCCGGTGCCAGACGGTTTGCCCAGCGCTGCCTGGGCCAGGTCGCGGCGCAGCGTGGCGCGCGCGGCGTTGAAGCGCTTGCCACTGTCCACCGAGAAAGACAGGGCATACTCGGCCTGCAGCCGGCGCGCCTCGTTGAAGGCCTGGGCCAGCCGCTGGACGGTGGCGTTCCGCTCCTGGAAGCGCTGCAGTTCGGTATCGGCCGCCGTGGTTCCGGCACTGACCCGCCAGTAGGCAAAGCCGACCACGGCAAGTCCAAGGACAACGGCGATCAGGCTCACGCGGAGCTTGGTCGCAATGGTGAGCATGGGGAGTTTCATCGAGGGGCACCAGGCGCAATGACGCCCCTGTATCGGCCCGGCCAGCGCGGACTTGAGCGCTTTTTTTCAAGCGCAGCCAGGCAAGGCCTGGCGCGGATGCGCAAGCACATCACCCAACGATGACGGCGCCATGACAGGCACGGGGTCCGGCGTGCCGCGGCGCATGCGGCGATTGACGCGCGACGGGCCGACGCCTGTCGCGCGGGAGGCGTCAGTCGGCCGCTGCCTGGGACGCTTCGACCAACGGCGCGTGGACCCGGGCGAAGTCGGCGGCCGGCATCTTGGGCACCTCGCGGTCGTAGGTCATCAGGCCGTTGATCTCGCCTTCCACGTCGGTGGTCTGGGTATAGACCGCCGCGCTCAGGCCCACCTCGCGCGCCTGGCGGATGATCTCGGCGAACTTGCGCTGGTAGCGCTGCCGGTAATCGTCCTGATCCTTGGCGGTTTGATATCCCCAGTTGCGATTGGACGGGAACCAGAGATGGCCCTCGATGGGCAGGCCGATGCCGCCGTATTCGCCAATCACGATGGCCCGGTGCGTGTGTCGCTCCGGCACGTGCGGCACGTCCTCGTAGGTGTGGATGTCGAACAGATCCGAACCTGCATCGCCGGTGTCCAGCCAACCGCTGGTCTTGTTCACCACGCGGCTCGGGTCCAGCGCCTTGACCGCCTGGGCCAGGCGCGTGGAGGCGTATTGGCCCCAACCTTCGTTATTGACCACCCAGGTGACGATGGACGGATGGTTGCGCAGGTCGCTGATCATGCGCAGCAGCTCGTACTCGAATTCATCGGAGACGCGCGCGGGGAACAGCACTTCGTCGTTGGAGGCCTGCCGCACGAACTGATCCAGGCTGTCCTCCTCCTCGCCCGAGGGCATGTCCTGCCAGATCAAGATGCCCAGCCTGTCGGCCATGGCGTAGTACTGCGCCGGCTCGACCTTGATGTGCTTGCGCAACATGTTGAAGCCGGCACGCTTGAGGAACTTCAGTTCGAAGGCGATCGCCTCTTCCGACGGCGGGGTGAGCAGGCCGTCGGGCCACCAGCCCTGATCCAGCGTGCCGTTCTGGAACAGCGGCTGGTTGTTGAGCAGCATCACCGGCTGGCCCGGGATGGGGCCCGGCCCGATGGAGCTCTTGCGCATGGCGAAGTAGCTGCGTAACTGGTCGCGCGGCGTGCCGACCACCTTGGCCTTGGCATAGGCCTGCGCCTCGACCTCGGTGAGCAGGGAATCGTCGCGTCGGCCATTGGGGCGGTGCTGTGAGGCGTCGGTCTGGTCGAAGGGTGGCTGCACCGACACCAGTTCCACGTCCAGGTCATAGAGGAAGGGTCGGTCCGGCGACCACAGCTTGGCCTCGGGGATCGCCAGGCGCGTGCGGCGGTTGGCGCGCACCACGCGCGTGGCCACCACGCGCTTGCCGTCGCGCGCGGTGATCCGCACCGCGTCGGCATCGCTGGCGCTGCGGTTGAGCGCGACGTTGACGTCCAGCATGCCGGCATCGATGTCCGGGGTCATATTGACGTCTTCGATGTGCAGCTTGGGCACCGGCTCCAGCCACACCGTCTGCCAGATGCCGCTGACCGGCGTGTACCAGATGCTCTTGGGGTCGAGCTGCTGCTTGCCGCGCGGCTGGGCGCCGTCGGAGGTGGGATCGGTGACCTGCACCACCAGCTCGTTGTCACCGGGCTTGAGGTAGTCGGTGATGTCAAAGGTGAACGTATCCGAGCCACCGCGATGCGAGCCGACGACACCACCGTTGACCAGCACGTGCGCCTCGTAGTCGACCGCACCGAAATGCAGCAGCACCTGCTGCCCGGACCAGTCGGCGGGAATGGTGAACTGGCGCCGGTACCAGATGCGGTCTTCGGGTGTGACCTTGCGCGCCACGCCTGACAGCTTGGATTCCACTGCGAACGGCACCAGGATCTTCCCGTCCATCGCAGTGGGCTGAACTTCGGTCTTGGGCCGTATCGCGTAGTCCCATTGGCCATTGAGGTTCTGCCATTGCGCACGTTGCATCTGCGGGCGCGGATAACTGCGCCAGGCATTCTCCGGCGTGACCTGCTTGCCCCAACGTGTGATCAGGTCGCTGGTGTAGACATGGTCGTCGCCGATGGCGGCGGGCTGCTGCGCCAGCGCGATGCCGGGAGCGAGGAAGCACAGCGCGGCGAGGGCCAGCGGGACGCGGACGGCCTTGATCGTCATGTGTACGGATCCTTCAGTGGCGTGCAGGCGCCAGACGCCGACACGGATGAGCCGGGCGGCACCACCGGACGCGATGCCGCAGCTAATGTCCGACAATATGACGAACGCGGCCGATCATTCCACGCGCCTGCAAGCCATGGCAAGCCGCAGTGCAAGTTAAAAATTTTAGGTGTGACCCGGGACGGGTTGGCATGCTCCGAAGCGATCGCGCTGGCACTGCAGGATCATCAGAGGCGTGTTGCGTTTTCACGCGGGACCGGCCGTGCGCGCAGGCGGGAAGACGCGGAGATCGCGATCATGCAGATGCAGGCGAGGCGCTGCATCGACGCGGGCTTCGAGCGCCAGGATCAACCCTGCGGCAACGGCCTCAGGCACAGCCAGATGGCGATCCAGTGCGCCAGTGCGCCCCCGAGCACGTGCGCATGCCACAGCGCGCGGTTGTAGACCATCGCCTTGCGCACGTAAAACCCCACGCCGATGGTGTAGATCAGGCCGCCGGCTGCGATCAGCCACAGCACCGGCGCAGGCAATCCCGCGATCATCGGCTTGATCGCCACGATGCCCACCCAGCCCAGCAACAGGTAGATCGCCACCCAGAAGCCCTTGCCCAGCCCGGGCAGGCACAGCTTGGCGAACACCCCGAACAGCGCCACGCCCCACACCACCGCGATCATCGTCCACACCCACGCGCCGGACAGCGCCAGCACCAGGAACGGCGTGTACGAGCCGGCGATCATCACGAAGATCCCCGCATGATCCAGCTTGCGCAGCACCGGCTGGCGCGCGGGCGCGGCGAAGTTGTACGCGGCCGAACAGGCGAACATCACCAGCAGCCCCAGCGCATACACGCAGGTGGCCAGCAGCAATGCCTCGTTGGCGAGTGCGCGCCACACCATCAGCGCCCCGCCGGCGATGGCCAGCGCCAGCCCGGCGACGTGGACGATCAGGTCGGCGCGACGTGCGGCGGCGGTCTTGTAATGCGGCGCGGAAATGGGGGAACCGGGCACGGAACTCATCGGGACAGCAGTGGGGCCGAACAGGATACGCGGTGGCAGCGTGTGCCATCGCCCAGCGCCGCAAGATGCCGGTCCAGATCTCGCGGTAGCGCGGACCTTGGTCCGCTGCGCTCCGCCGCCGCCCTCCTGGGAAAGCCCCGCCGAGCAAGCTCGGCGCTACACCGGGATTGTCTGTAGAGCGGACCTCGGTCCGCTGCGCTCCGCCGCTGCTTTCCTGGGAAAGCCCCCGCCGAGCAAGCTCGGCTCTACACCGGGCCTGTCTGTAGCGCGGACCTTGGTCCGCTGCTCTCTGCCGCTGCTTTCCCGGGAAGCCCCCGCCGAGCAAGCTCGGCGCTACACCAGGCCTGTCTGTAGAGCGGACCTCGGTCCGCTGCTCTCTGCCGCCGCTTTCCTGGGAAAGCCCCGCCGAGCAAGCTCGGCGCTACACCGGGCCTGTCTGTAGAGCGGACCTTGGTCCGCTGCTCTCCGCCGCTGCTTTCCTGGGAAAGCCACCGCTGAGCAAGCTCGGCGCTACAACCATCACGCACGCGGGGTCAGGCGGCCATGCCGTGGTGTCGCAGCAGCGCGTCGATGCAGGGCGCGCGACCGCGGAAGGCGGTGAAGTTCTCCAGCGCCGTGCGGCTGCCGCCACGCGAGAGGATTTCGGCACGGAACCGAGCGCCGGTGTCGGCCAGTTGGTCCGGCGCCTCTTCGAAGGCGGCATAGGCATCGGCGCTGAGCACCTCGGCCCACTTGTAGCTGTAATAACCCGCGCCGTAGCCCCCGGCGAAGATATGGCTGAAGGCATGCGGGAAACGCCCCCACTTGGGCGCGCGGTTGACCGCGACCTCATCGCGGATCCGCTCCAGCAGGTCCATCACGCTGTCGGTGGACGGATCGAAAGCGCTGTGCAGCTCCATGTCGAACAGCGCGAACTCCAGCTGGCGCACGGTCTGCATGCCACTCTGGAAGTTCTTGGCCGCGATCATCTTGTCGAACAGCGCGCGCGGCAACGCTTCGCCGGTCTCCACGTGTCGGGTCATGCCCTCCACGCGCGACCACTCCCAGCAGAAGTTCTCCATGAACTGGCTGGGCAGCTCCACCGCGTCCCATTCCACGCCGTTGATGCCGGCCACCGACAGCTCGCCGACTTCGGTCAGCAGCTGGTGCAGGCCGTGGCCCATCTCGTGGAACAGGGTAATCACATCGTTGTGGCTGAAGGTCGCCTGCGCGCCCCCCACGCCCTTGCCGAAGTTGCACACCAGATACACCAGCGGGGTCTGGTCACCGTCCGCGCGCTGGCGCCGGTTACGGCAGTCGTCCATCCACGCGCCGCCGCGCTTGCCCTCGCGCGCGTACAGGTCCAGGTAGAACTGGCCCACCAGGGTGCCGTCGGCGTTCTGCAGGCGGAAGAAGCGCACATCCGGGTGCCACACCGGCGCGGTATCGGCCACCACGTCCACGCCGTAGAGCGACTTGATCACGCCGAACAGGCCGGCCAGCACCGCGTCCTCGGTGAAGTACTGCTTCACCTCCTGCGCCGAGAAGCTGTAACGCGCCTGCTTGAGCTTCTCGCTGACATAAGCCACGTCCCACGGCTCCAGGGTTTCCAGGCCCAGCTCGGCACGGGCATAGGTTTCCAGCGCGGCGCGGTCCTGCCGCGCGTACGGCAGCGCGCGGGTGCCCAAATCGCGCAGGAAGGTCAGCACCTCGGCCGGGCTGCCCGCCATCTTGGTGGCCAGGGAATACTCGGCATAGGAGGCAAAGCCCAGCAGCTGGGCCAGCTCGGTGCGCAGGGCGAGGATGCGGTAGATCAGCGGCGAGTTGTCCAGCTTCTCCTCGCCGGCCTCCGAGGCGCGTACCGCGTAGGCGCGGTACAGGGTCTCGCGCAGCGCGCGGTCGTCGGCGTAGCTCTGCACCGGCAGGAAGCACGGCATCTGCAGGGTGAACTTCCAGCCCGGCTCGCCATCGGCCTTGGCCGCCGCGCGGCAGGCCGCGATCACGTCCTCCGGCAGGCCGGACAGGTGCTGCTTGTCCTTGATCCAGAACTCGTACTCGTCGGTGGCGTCGAGCACGTTTTCGGAGAACTTGGCCGACAGGCTGGCCAGTTCCTCGCGCAGCTCGCCAAAACGCGCCTTCTGCGCCTCGGGCAACTCGGCACCGCCGAGGCGGAAATCGCGCAACGCGTTGTCCAGGGTCTTGGCGCGCGCCGCATCCAGCGTGGCCGGGTCCAGGCTTTCGGCCAGGGCGCGGTACTGCGAGAACAGCGCCAGGTTCTGCCCCAACGCACTGCCGAAGCGCGTCACCTTGGGCAGGTTGTCGTTGTAGGCCTTGCGCAGCTCGGGTGAGTTGACTACGCCCTGCAGGTGATTGACCTGGCCCCAGGCGCGCCAGAGCTTTTCGGTCGCATCGTCCAGCGGCACCACGAAACTGTCCCAGGTCACCGGGCTGACGGTCTCGGCGTGCTTCACCGCCGCCTGCGCATCGGCCAGCAGCGTATCGATGGCCGGTGCGACGTGCTCGGGCTTGATCGCATCGAACTTGGGCAGGCCGGAAAAATCGAGCAGCGGATTCATGGTGGAGGACTCCAAAAGCGTGGGGCAGAGGACCAATCTGGGGACACGACGGCCCGCGGGCAAGCGCGCGCGCCATGATACGGCGCCGCCCCAAATCCCGGGATCGCGCACGGCGGGGCGTGCCCCCAAGGATTAAGATGGCGGCCTGATCTTTCGCACCGGCCTGCGCCCGTCCATGACCCTGACGCCCGACAAGTCCACCAGCTCCCGCCGGCGCGTGCCGATGTACGAGGAAGTGGCCGACACCCTGCGCCAGAAGATCTACGACTACGTGCTGCCGCCGGGCGACTGGATCGACGAGCCGGCCCTGGCGCAGGAACTGGGCATCAGCCGCACGCCGCTGCGCGAGAGCCTCAAGCTGCTGGCCGCCGAAGGTCTGGTGCAGATCGAACCCGGGCGCGGCGCACGCGTGACGCGGCTGACCCTGGAAGACCTCAACGAGCTGTTCCCGGTGATGGCGATGCTGGAAGGCCGCTGCGCCTTCGAAGCCGTGCGTAAGATCGACGCGGATGGCCTGGCCCGCCTGGAATCGCTGCATGCGGCGATGGAAGCGGCCGCCGAGCGCGGCGACATGGCCGAGTTCTACCGCAACAACTACCTCATCCACGAGGCCGTGCAGGACCACGCCGACAACCCCTGGCTGATCCGGGTCACCCACGACCTGCACCGCATCCTCAAGATGCACCGCGGCCGCCAGCTGCTCACGCCCGGGCGCATGGCCATGTCGCTGAGCGAACACCGCGAACTGATGGCGTGTTTCCGCAACGGCGATGCCGCCGAAGCCGAGCGCACCATGAACCGCCACCTGCTCAGCCAGGGCGACGCGCTGGCCAAGTACGTCGCCGCCGGCGGCAAGCTCAACGTGCCCGCGCCCCTGCCGCGCAGCGGCGCGCGCTGACGCACCAACGCCGACGGCCCGCCACCACTGGCGGGCCGTCGGGCCGTCTCCCAAAACGCCGCAGCGAAGGCTAGCCGCCCATCACCGCGCGCGTGGCCAGGAACAGGATCGACGGACACATCAGGCAGCCCAGGCCGGTGTAGAAGGTCGCGGTCATCGCCCCGTACGGCATCAGCCGCGGATCGGTCGCCGCCAGGCCACCGGCCACGCCGCTGGTGGTGCCCATCAGCCCACCGAACACGATCGCGGTCTGCGGGTTGTTGAGCTGGATCCACTTGGCCACGAACGGCGTGCACACCATCACCAGGATCGACTTGATCAGGCCGGCGGCGATGCTCAGCGCCATCACGTCCGAACTGGCGCCGATCGCCGCGCCGGTCACCGGACCGACGATGTAGGTGGCCGCACCGGCGCCGATGGTGGTCATGCTCACCGCATCGGTATAGCCGAACGCGTAGGCGATCGCCGCGCCGATCACGAAACTCACCACCACGCCAAGCAGCAGCGAGATCACGCCGGGAATGCCCGCCCCCTTGAGCTCGCGGATATCCACGCCGAAGGCGGTGGCGATGATGGCGAAATCACGCAACATCGCGCCGCCCATCACCGCCACGCCGGCGAACAGCGGGATGTCGGCCATGCCCTTGCTGCCACCGGTCTTGAGCCCGCCGAACCAGGCCAGCACCAGGCCCATCGCGATGGCGATGGCCGAGGCATGCACGCGCCCGCCGGTGAGGTATTTGGAGATCAGCTGGGCGACCAGCATGATCCCGCCGATGATGGCAAAGCCGGCCAGCAGGCTGTTCTTGTCCACCACCTTCATGAAGGCATCGATGATCATGGCAGTTCTCCTTCCTTGAGCGGCGGCAGCGGCACGATCGGCGTGCGCCGCAGCTTGTTGAACACCACGATCAACGCCCCGCAGGCCACCGTGGCCAGCAGGCCGGCCAGCAGCGCGGCCGGCCCGCCCTTGAGCGCGCCGATGACGTTCTGCTGCGCCGCCATCGCCACCACGATCGGGATGTAGATGGCATTCCAGAAGTTGACGCCGTAATCGGTCAGCGGCGTGCGCCCCCGCTTGTGCAGCCACGTGGAGGCGGCGATCAGCAGCACGATGCCGAAGCCCACCCCGCCCACGTTCGCCTTGACCCCGAGCAGCTGGCCCAGCAGCTCTCCCAAGAACAGCCCGACGATCGTACAGATCGCCAGGATTGCCACACCAAAGATCACCATGAAGCTGCCCTCCCGAGCCTAGCCGGACGCTTTTGCGTCCTGATGTTGAAGTCGGCTTGCGCCATCCACCCGCCTAATGCATCACGCGCTCGCGCGCGCCCTCCACCCACTCCGCAACGCCTTCCAGCGTCTGGAATTCCTCGACCGCGCGCGCTTCGCACCCGGCCCATCCATCGCGCGCCATGCGCGCCAGGGCCGTCCCCGGGCCCAGTTCCAGGAACACGCGCGCCCCGCGTTCGACCGCCTGGGTCATCACGCTGTGCCACTCCACCGGCTCGGCCAGTTGCCGGGCCAGACTGTCGATCACGTCCGCGCGATCGGCGAGGCGATGGCCATCGATGCCGGCCAGCACGTCCAGCACCGGCGCCTGGAGCTGCGCCTTGGCCAGCGTGTCGGCAAAGTCCTTGGCCGCCGGTGCCAGCCAGCGCGTATGCGCGGGCACACGCACGGGCAGGCGCACCGTCCGGGCACCAAACCCGTCGGCCTCGCGCTGCATCGCGCGCAGGCCCGCCTCGCGTCCGCCCAACACGACATGGTCCTCGTCGTTGACGATGGCCACGGCCAGGTCGTGCGTGTCGCACAGCCGCTCGATCGTGCGTCGCGACAGGCCGATCACCGCCAGCAGGCCGCCGTCGGCGGGACTGGCAGCGTCCATGCATGCCGCGCGCGCCTGGGCCAAAGCCAGGCAGGCCTGCGGCGTCATGCTGCCGGCGACGCCGTGCGCGGCCAGTTCGCCCACGCTGTAGCCCAGGACCAGGATCGGCTTGGGCAGCCGTGGCTGTAGCGCGGCCCAGGTGGCCAGGGTCGCCGCGCACACCAGCGGCTGGGCGATGGCATTGTCGAAGCGTGTCTCGCCGGCTGCCAGCGCCTGCGGCGCGGCCTGCAGGAGCGAGGCGGCCTGCTTCAGCACCGCGTCGGCGGCCGCCTGCCCACGCAGCCGCGCGAACATGTCCGGATGCTGTGCGCCCTGCCCCGGACATAGCAGCGCCAGGCTCATCCGCGCGCCTGCCGGTCGAGAAACAGCGTGCAGGCGAGCAGGTCGGCACTGCCGCCCGGGCTGAGCCGCCGCGCGACGAAGGCGTCGCCCAGCGCCTGCAGCTGTGCGTGCCAGTCGGGCTGCCACACGCTGCCGCGCGCGAGGAAGGCACGGGCCTGTTCTTGGGCGAACCGCAGCCCCTCCGCGCCGCCACGGTGCAGCAGGTTGAGGTCATCCACCTGGGCCATCAATGCAATCAGCACATGGGACTGCACCGCCTCCGATGGCAGGCCGGTCTCGCACGCCAAGCGCAGGGCCGGCAGCGCGACCTGGCGCAACAGCGGGAAGCCAAGCGCCGCCTGCTCGCGCACGCCGGCCACGCCATGCGCCCGGCGCATGCGTTGGCCGGGGCTGTCCGGGTCCAGCGGAGCGGCGTCTAGTTCGGCGCGCCAGTCACGGACCGCAAGGCAGACCGCTTCGGCCTCGGGCGCGCCGCCTGCCACCGCGTGCAGGCGCCCGGCCGCGGCGGTCAACAGGCCCAGGCTGAAGATCGCGCCGCGATGGGTGTTGATGCCGCCGGTCGCGCGCAGCATCGTCGCTTCGGCCTGCACACCTAACTGGCGCAGCGTCACGAACGGCGCCTGCGCCTGGCCGGCGCGGGCGATCGCATCGAAATAACCGCGCAGCGCCATCAGGCTGCGCCAGAAGGTGCGCGCATCCATGTCGGCATGGCTGCCGGCGTCCCAGGGCGTGACCAGTCCCGGCTTGGGAGACAGCGCGAATTCGGCGTGCAGGCTAGCCACCGCCAGGCGGCCCAGGCCTGCCACTCGGGCATCGCCTGCCCGCTGCTCGGTGAAGGCGAATGCGCGCTGTGGATCGCGCGCGCTCATGCGGCCACCTCGCGGGTGTCGAACAGGTCCAAGCGCGACTCCAGGCGGGCGTCGTCGTCGGTCTTGACCAGCACGCGCGGCGCACCGGAGGCCAGCTCGCGCCAGCTCATCGCACGTCCGTCGCGCAGGCGCAGTTCCCCGTCAACGCGCTGCCCACTGCCCTGCTCCCAATCGGCGAGCAGCGCCACGATGGCCTCGATCCGCTCGGGCTGGTCGATGTCCCACAGCAGGTCCAGGTCGGAGGCTGCGTGGACGTAGTCCAGGCCGGTGAGCGCCTGCCAGGCGAAGGCGCCGAACACGCGCGGCGTACAGCCCAGCGCCTCGGCCCGCGCACGCAGCGACGCCAGCGCCGGCTGCAGGGCGCGCGGCGCCGCGTCGATCACCTGCGCCAGTGGCGGCAGCGGCGCGGTCCGCACCACCGCGCTGGCCGCTGCGCGGGCCGCCAGGCGCTGCTTGCCCTCGGCCGGCGGCAGCGGCACGCCCAGGTGCACCGGATCGCCCGGCGTGCCGGGTGGACGCCGGGCCACGATCATCGGATGCCCCTGCGCACACCATGCGCGCAGGCGCACCGCCTGCGCCGGCGAGACCGCGTGCACGGCGTCTGGCGGCAGCCAGACCAGCGTATGGCGGCGCAGCGGCTCAGGCATCGCCGGCGGCCACCGCAGCGGAGACATCGGCGGCCAGCGTGCGCCCGCCGCGCTGCGCGCCCAGCGCGCGCCGGGTATCGCCTTCGCGCGGGGCCTGCAGCGCGTCGACCAAAGCCTGGGCCAGGTCGCCCTCCCAGATCGCGCGCACCGCGCCCATCGCCACGTAGTTCTCCACGCCCGGCGCGAACACCGGCGAGCTCTGCGACAGCGCCTGCAGCTTTTCCAGCGGCTGCTTGGTCACCCGCGCCATGGCCCGCAGGTCCATGACCCGCACCTGGGCCTCGGGCAGCGCATAGACTGCATCGGCCATCAGCCCGAAGGACAGGAAGCCGCCACTGACCGATTCGCCGTAGACCAGCGAGACCAGCGGTGCGCCACGGCCGCGCGCCAACTCCAGCGACTTGGCCAAGTGCGCGAAGTAACCATTGATGCCCAGCAGCTCGTCGCGCCGTGCCAGGCGCTGGCCCGCGGTATCGACCAGCATCACGATCGGGCGCTGCGGATGGGCCTTGGTGCTGGCGATGACGGTGGCGGCCAGGGCCAGGGCGTGGTCGACGCCGACCTCCAGCTTGTTGGCCGTGCCGATGACGGTGACCTCGCCCAGCGCGGTGGTCGCCGTGCCGGTCAGCACATCGTCGCGCACGCGGACGCGATGGCCCAGCGGGAACAGCCGTTCCAGCAGTTCGTTCAATACCATGTGATCCTCCGGCCGGCGGTGGCCTCCAGGAAGGCGTCGGTGTCCAGCAGTGGCAACTGCTGCGGCTGCGCGATTCCCAGCGCCTCCCACACCTGCAGACCATCGCGGCAATCGCCAAAGGCGGCGATGCGCTGGGCCAGGCGCGCGTGTTCGCCTTCCAGTGCCTGCAGCTGTTGCGCCTGGTCGTCGGCGGGACGCAACTGGTCGAGGACTTCGATCGTGGCCTGGACGAATGCGTCGATGCGGTCGGACACCAGCAGCGCGGCTTCGCCCAGCAGCACGCGGTGCTTGCCGCCGGTCACGCGCCACACCAGCGCGCGGTCGCGCGCGTCGAACTCCTCCACGCCGCGCACCGTCTCGATCACCTCAGGGCCGGACAGCGAGAGCCGTCCTTCCTCGGACATCAGCACCGCGCTGCAGCAGCGCGCGACGATGCCCATGCCACCGAACGCGCCATTGCCGCTGCCGATCAGCGCCAGCACCGGCACCCCGGCCGCGCGCGCGGCCAGGGTGGCGCGCATGATTTCCGAAATGGCGATCAGCCCGGCGTTGGCCTCGTGCAGGCGCACACCGCCGGTGTCGAGCAGCAGCAGCACTGCCTCGGGCTTGACCTGGGCGGCGCGCTCCAGCAACCCGACCAGCTTGGCGCCATGCACCTCGCCCACGCCGCCGCCCATGAACTGGCCCTGCTGCGCGGCGATCAGGACCTTGCGACCCTGCAGCAGGCCTTCGCCGACGACCACGCCATCGTCGAAGGCGCCCGGCTGGTCCAGCTGGGCCAGGTGTGGGCTCATCATGCGTCGGCGCGGACCGACGAATTCGCGGAAGCTGCCCATGTCCAGCAGGCCGCCGATGCGCTCCCGGGCATCGGCCTCGTAGAAGCTGCGTGCCGTGCTCATGCCGCGCCCTCCTGCAGGGTTTCGACCGCCTGGTCCAGGCGCAGGGTGACCACCGCCGGGGTGGCACCGACATCGTGGATGGAGATGCGCACGTCCTTGAGCGGGTGGCGCGCGGCGAAGTCGTCCAGCACCGCCTGCCAGATCTGGCCGAAGCCGCGTGCGGCGGTGACGATCTCGATCTCCATCGCCCCGTCCAGCGCGGTCGGTTCGATCATGACTTCCAGGTTGCCCGAGGCGACCACGCCGACCAGCACGTGATCGAGCGTGCCGTTGGGCGCGGTGCGGCCGTCGTAGCGGTAGCGCAGGGTTTCCATCGCGTGCCTCTTACCAGTTGCGGAAGCGCTTGGGCGGGTCGTACAGCCCGCCGGACCAGCGCACCAGATCCTTGACCGTGCGCGCGGCCAGCAGGTCGCGCGTGGCATCGCGGGTGCGGATGCCCAGATCATCGGGACGTTTGATCACACCACGGTCGCGCAGGTTCTCGACCATGCGCTTGTCGCGACCCAGGCCCACGGCCGTGTAGCCGGCCACGCCGCGAATGGCCTGCTCGCGCTCCTCCGGGGTGCGGCACAGCAGCAGGTTGGCGATGCCTTCCTCGGTCAGCACGTGGCTGACGTCGTCGCCGTAGATCATCACCGGAGGCAGGTCGAGCTTGGCGCGTTCGGCCAGTTCCCACGCGTCCAATTTGTCGACGAAGGCCGGGGCCATGTGCTCGCGGAAGGTTTCCACCATCTGCACCACCAGCTTGCGCCCGCGCGGCATCTCGCCGGGGCGGGCGGCCTCGCGGCCGGCCTTGAGCCAGGCCGGACTGCCGTGGCGACGCCCACGCGCGTCCGAGCCCATGTTGGGCGCACCGCCAAAGCCGGCGATGCGGTCGCGCGTGGCAGTGGAGCTGTTGCCGGCCAGGTCGATCTGCAGCGTCGAACCGATGAACATGTCGCAGGCATACAGGCCGGCGGTCTGCGAGAAGGCGCGGTTGGAGCGCATCGAGCCATCGGCGCCGGTGAAGAACACATCGGCGCGCGCGGCGATGTAGTCCTCCATGCCCAGCTCCGAGCCGAACGAATGCACGGATTTGACGAAGCCCGATTCGATCGCCGGGATCAGGGCCGGATGCGGATTGAGCGCCCAGTGCTGGCAGATCTTGCCTTTCAGGCCCAGTGAGTCGGCGTAGGTGGGCAGCAGCAGTTCGATCGCCGCGGTGTCGAAGCCGATGCCGTGGTTGAGGCGGTTGACCCCGTACTCGGCGTAGATGCCCTTGATGGCCATCATCGCCATCAGCACCTGCACCTCGCTGATCTGCGCCGGGTCGCGGGTGAACAGCGGTTCGATGTAGTTGGGCTTGGGCGCGTGGGTGACGAAGTTCACCCAGTCGGCCGGGATGTCCACGCGCGGCAGCGTGTCGACGATCTCGTTGACCTGGGCAATGACGATGCCGCCCTTGAACGCGGTGGCCTCCACGATCGCCGGGGTGTCTTCGGTATTGGGGCCGGTATAGAGATTGCCGTGGCGGTCGGCCGCGTGCGCGGCGATCAGCGCCACCCGCGGGGTCAGGTCGATGAAGTAGCGACCGAACAACTCCAGGTAGGTGTGGATCGCGCCGAGTTCCAGGCGGCCCTCGCCCAGCAGCCGGGCCAGACGCACCGACTGCGGTCCGGAGAAGGAAAAATCCAGCTTCCTGGCGATGCCCTTCTCGAACACGTCCAGGTGCGAGGCCAGCGACAGCACCGACTGCACCATGTGCAGGTCGTGCACGCGCGCCGGATCGACCCGGGTCAGGCACTCGGCCAGGAAATCGGCCTGCTTCTGGTTGTTGCCTTCCAGACAGACGCGGTCGCCGGGGCGCAGCACGGCCTCCAGCAACGCCACCACGTTCTCGCTGCGCACCAGCCGGCCCCGGGCCAGCTTCGCCGCGGCCTGCAGACGCTGGGTCCGGTCGGCACTGAGGGTGTTCCAATCCGCCATCGCATCACCAGGAATTACTTCGTAATTACAGAGTAATGATTCGACTGCCTACGTGCATGCGGCGGCGCAACAGATCGCCCGATCCGGGTCCGTGGCGGGCGGAAGGCCCTTTGCCAGCGGCCCTCGCCGCCGTCGCCCAGGCCCCGGACTCAGGCCTGGGCGGTGGCCAGGTCAGGCAGTGGCGCGCCGCTGACGGCGGCGTTCCAGGCCGCGTCGCTGTCGGCCGTATCGATGCCGCAGCGCGTGTACCAGGCCGGGTCGTAGTAACTGTGGGCGTAGCGATCGCCGGCATCGCACAGGATGGTGACGATGGACCCGGACTGGCCGGCGGCCTGCATGGCCTGGGCCACGTGCAGCACGCCGACCAGATTGGTGCCGGTGGAGCCGCCCACGCGCCGCCCCAGGGCCGTGCTGGTCCAGCGCATCGCCGCCAGGCTCAGGGCATCGGGGATCTTGGCCATCGCATCGACGCAGGTCGGCACGAAGCTGGCCTCCACGCACGGGCGGCCGATGCCCTCGATGCGCGAGCCGCAGTGGTGGCGGCGCGTGGCATCGGCGTTGCCGGCCAGCGCGTCGCGGTAGTAATCGAAGAACACCGAGTGCTCCGGATCCACGCACAGGATCTGCGTGGGATGGCGCCGGTAGCGCACGTAGCGGCCCAGGGTGGCGCTGGTGCCGCCTGTGCCGGGGCTGCACACGATCCATGCCGGCACCGGGTGCGGTTCGGCCGCCATCTGCTTGAAGATGGACTCGGCGATGTTGTTGTTGGCGCGCCAGTCGGTGGCACGCTCGGCGTAGGTGAACTGGTCCATGAAGTGCCCGCCGCTCTCGCGCGCCAGGCGGTTGGACTCGGCATTGAGCGCGCCGGGGTCGTCCACCAGATGGCACTGCCCGCCGTGGAAGGTGATCGCGGCGATCTTCTCCGGCGAGGTGCTGGCCGGCATCACCGCGATGAAGGGCAGGCCCAGCAAGCGCGCGAAATAGGCTTCGGACACCGCCGTGGAGCCACTGGAGGCCTCGATCACCGGCGCGCCCTCGCGCAGCCAGCCGTTGGCCAGCGCGTACAGGAACAGCGAACGCGCCAGCCGGTGCTTGAGGCTGCCGGTGGGATGGCTGGACTCGTCCTTCAGATAGACGTCGATACCGGGATAGCCCGGCAGGGCCAGCGGGATCAGGTGGGTGTCGGCCGAGCGGTTGAAGTCGGCCTCGATCTTGTGGATGGCGGCGGCCACCCAGTCGCGCTGCGACATGGGACCTTCGAGGGAAGCGGAACGGGCGCCCCCGATTCTACCGGGCCACGCCCGGCTCCCGCCGCAGCGCGCCCAGACCAGCCATCGCCCAGATGCCCAGCAGCGGGCCCGGGGCCAGTACCAGCACGGACCAGCGCCAGCTCCCGGCGGTGCTCGCCAACCACGGCAGCAGCCACAGAGTGGCGGCGGTCAGCACGTAGCCCAGGCCGACCTGCAGGGTCAGGGCGGTGCCGACGAAGCGCGGGTCGGCGTTCTGCGAGACCAGCGCGGAGAACTGCGCCGAATCGGCGATCACACTAATCCCCCACACCAGCGCCACCGCGATGAACAGCCACGCCGGTCCGACGAAGGCCAGCGGCGCGGCCACGCAACAGGCCGCCGAGACCGCCATGGCCACTGCCGCCGTGCGTGCACTGCCCCAGCGTGCGGACAGCCGCCCGGCCAGCACACAGCCCAGCGCGCCAGAGGCGATCACCGCGAAGGCCACCGCGGCGGTGTTGAAGCCGGCCAGCGCCGGCGCCTGCCGTGCGTAGGTCGCGAACCAGCCCCACATCGCATACAGCTCCCACATGTGGCCGAAGTAGCCGGCCATCGCCAGCAGCACGCCACGATTGCCCACCGCGCGTAAGGCGTCGCCCGCATGGAACGGCGTACGCGGGAACGGATACGGTCCTTCGCGGACCAGCCCGGCCAGGATCAGCGCACCGGCCAGCGCCGCCACGCTGGTGGCCACGATCACCGCGCGCCACTGCGCCCCGCCACTGGCGTTGACCAAGTGCGGCGAAGCCGAACCGATGGTAATGGCGCCGATCAGCACGCCCAGCGCCAGCCCGCGCCCCTGCGCGAACCAGGTCGCCACCAGCTTCATCGACGGCGGATAGACCCCGGCCAGGCACACCCCGGTCGCCACCCGCAGCAGCAGCCACTGCGCCGGCGTGTGCGCCAGCAGCAGCGCGCCATTGCAGGCGGCCACGCCCAGCGCCGCCACGCCCACCACCGCCCGCAGCCGATAGCGGTCGGCGATGCCCAGCACACTGGCGCCGACCGCACCGACCACGAAGCCCAGTTGCACCGCGATGGTCAGCCACGCCGCCATGCCATCGCCAAAGCCGTACAGCGCGCGCAGCTGTGGCAGCACGGCCGTGGCCGAGAACCAGGGGCTCATCGACAACACCAGGGCGAGGGCCAGCAGCGCCAGTGCGCGCCAGCGGCCCGCGTCGGCGGCAGGCGGGTCGATCGCGGAGCTGCTCATCGGCCGGCGAGCAGGATGGCGTCGGTGCTGGCCTCGCCCTGCCGGCAGACCTCGCCGTGCGGGTTGGCGCGGGTGCGGATCGGCGTGTTCGCGGGCACGGTCAGCCCACCAAGGCGCGCGGCCCTGGCGACCGCGTCCTTGTCGTGCAGCGGGTGGCGATTCCCAGTGCCCCGGGTCAAGTCGCCCACAGCCTGTATCGAGACCGTGCGGCGGCGCTGGGCGCGGGCGCCTGGTGCGGACATGCCGGCGCGCGTGCCGGCCCAGCCATCGGGCGTTGCCATCGGATGCTCCGCTTGGAATCGCCACCATTGTCGGCCGGCGCATGTGCGCGCCACCACCCAACGATGGGCTAAGCCAGCCGTATCCTGTCTGCCCTCCCCCAGACGAGCGCTTCATGTCCGACCTGCCCGCCCTGCCCGACACGCCGCCCGGCCTTTACGTCCACTACAAGGGCGGCCGCTACGAGGTCATCGGCGGCGTGCGCCACAGCGAGACGCTCGAACCGCTGGTGCTCTATCGCGCCTTGTATGGCGAAGGCGGCCTGTGGGTGCGGCCCCATGCCATGTTCTTTTCCACCGTGGAACTGGACGGCCGCGCCGTGCCGCGCTTCTGCCGCGAGGATGCCACCCCGTGAGCGCCGGCGCGATCGCGCTGCGCCAGGCGGTCTTCCCGCAGGACACCGCCATCGCGCAGGCACTGCTCAGCGAGTACGCCGCCTCGCTGACGGTGGATCTGGCCTTTCAGGATTTCGACGCCGAGCTGGCCGACCTCGGCCAGCAGTACGGCCCGCCGCGCGGGGCGCTGTTCCTGGCCGAAGGTGATGGACAGGCCCTGGGTTGCGTCGGCCTGCGCGGCACCGATGCGCCCGGCATCGCCGAACTCAAGCGCCTGTACGTCCGCGCGGACGGACGCGGCCACGCGCTGGGCCGGCGCCTGTCGCAGGCCGCGATCGAGGCCGCCCGGGCGCTGGGCTACCGCGCCGTGCGCCTGGATACCCTGCCGGACATGCACGCCGCGCAGGCGCTGTACGCCGGGTTGGGTTTCGTGGAGATCGCGCCTTACCGGCACAACCCGGTGCCCGGCACGCGCTACCTGGAACTCCTGCTGCCCACGGCCTGAACCGCGCGCTCAGGCCCACTGCAGGCTCGGCGGCGCCGGTCGCATCGCGCGCAGGGTGCCGACCAGGCCCAGGTAGCCCGCCGCCAGTTGGGCGAACAGGTCGGCCGTGGCGCTGCGTCCGCTGTCGGCGACCTCGGCGTAGGCCCCGCGCCCCAGGTCGATGAAGTAATCCGCGCTGACCCGCCTGCGCCGGGCCAGGCCAGGGAACAGCCCGGCGATCAGCAGGCAGCGGTCGCCCACGTCGCGCAGCGCATCGGCGCGCTGCTGGCCGATCTGCTGCTGGGCATGGAGCCACTCCAAAGCCTGGGTGCGCGCCAGCAGGCCGTGCTCGCGCTGATAGCGCAGCAGCACGAACACCAGGTACGCCTCCTGTGCCTCGGCCAGCGCCTGCCCATGGCGATCGGCCGCCTCGCGCACCAGTGCCTGCCACAGCTCCAGCGCGGCCCCCTGCCGCAGCTTCGCCTCTGTCATCGCGCATCCTCCGTTGGCCCCGTGCTCCGACGCTAGCGCGACGACCCGGCCACGTGTTGGCAGCCCATCGCGCACAGTGCCAGCGCGGCATGATCGAACCGGATCGGCACGCTAGAATCGGGGGCTGTCTTCCCCCGCGCCCTTTCATGCAGCGACGTCCCATCCCGCTCCTGCTGGCCGCGCTGGCGATCAGCGCCTGCACCGGACAGCCCGCCCCTTCCGACCGTCTTGCCGACGCGCCGGCTTCCGGCCCACCCGCGGAGATGGCCGTGCCCGCCGGACAGGCGGCCATGGACGTCCAGAATCTGCCGGTGCCCGATGGCGACACGGTGCGCTACTTCGTCCGCAACGCCGAAGACGGACAGGCGCGCACGCTGACGGACTTCTGGTTCGGCTTCCCGTTCGAGCTGGAAGGCAAGCACTACTACACCGGGTTTGCCTGGGACCTGTCCGACGAGGGTCCGGCGGGCGCGGGGCTGGGCCTGAGCCAGGCCACCTTCGTGGCCAACCCGGGCGACACGCGCGACCCCTGGAAGCTCCTGAGCGCCTGGCGCGTGGGCACCGTGCCCGATGTGCTGGCACCCAGCGAACTGGATGGCACGCGCGAACTGAAGAGCTTCCAGACCCCTTCCGGCGACCTGCTGCTGGCCGTGCCCACCGTGTACTCGCGCGGCGAGCGGCGGTTGCGCGACTTCGACCTGATCCTGTTCGATCCGCACCTGGCCCACGCACGCAACCGACAGGCCTGGCGCTACGTGGGCAGCCTGCATGCCGGCCAGGAAGGCAATCCGGACTGCCCCGCCAGGCGCGCCCATCCAGACTGCGATGACATCACTGGTCAGCTGAGTTTCGCCATGGAACGCGGCCAGGACCTGCCACTGCTGCAGGTGGCGCTCACCGGCCCGGCGGCGACCAGCAAGACCACGCAGTTCCGCTATGACGGGCAGGCGGGCCAGTACCAGCGCGCCACGCCCTGAACGGCCTGGCGGTGGCTAGGACGCGGCGACCGCACGGTCGCGCCCGTCGGCCTTGGCCCGGTACAGCGCGCGATCGGCACGCTCCAGCAAGGCCCGAGGCGATTGCGCCGCCTCTGGAATCCATTCGGCAAAACCGGCGCTCAGGGTGACGATGCCGGTGTCCACGCCCTCGTGGCGGTGCTGCAGCGCGCGGACCCGCTGGACCACCTGCTGGGCCATCTGCTCGGCGCCGATGAATCCGGTATCGGGCAGCAGGAAGACGAACTCCTCACCCCCGTAGCGCGCGGCCAGATCGTGCGAGCGGCGCAGGGTCTGCCCGATCACCGCGGCGATCTCGCGCAGGCATTCATCGCCGGCCAGGTGCCCATAGGTGTCGTTGAAGTGCTTGAAGTGGTCGATGTCGATCATCACCACCGACAGCGGCTGGCCCGAGCGCTGGCAACGCCGCAGTTCCTCGCCCAGCCGCTCATCGAAACGCTTGCGGTTGCACAGCCCGGTGAGCCCATCGAGCCAGGCCAGCTCGCGCAGCTGGTCGGCCTGCTGCTTGAACAGCAGATGCACGCGCACGCGGTTGAGCAGGGTCTGGGCATGAAAGGGCTTGGTGATGAAATCCACGCACCCGGCGTCCCAGCACTTGGCCTCGTCATCCAGTGCACTGAGCGCAGTGACGAAGATCACCGGGATATCGGCCGTGGCCGGGTCGGCGGCCAGCCGGCGGCAAACTTCCATCCCGCCCATGCCCGGCATCATCGCGTCCAACAGGACCAGGTCCGGCGGGTTGTCACGGCACAGCGCCAGGGCCTGTTCGCCACTGGTGGCCATGAACAGCTCGTGCCGCGCACCGGACAGCATCCGGTGCATGGCATGGATGTTGAGCGCCTGGTCGTCGACGATCAGGATCCGCGCCGGCAGTGGCTGCAGGGTGGCCGCGCGCGGGCCGGGCTGGGTTTCATCGATCACGTCGCACGTCTCTTGAGTTTCTCGAGCAGTTCGGTCACGGCCTCGGCGGCCTCCTGGAATTCCATGCGCGACAACGCCTGGTCGATGCGCGCGTGCTGCTCGGGGTCGTGCCGCCGCAGACTGGGGCCGATTTTCGCGAAATCGCTCAAGGCGTCCAGCCGCGATTGTCGCAACTCACGCAGCAGGGCCTCCAGGGCGGGCACGTCCAGCGCCGCCGCCACCGCCTCGGGCGCACCGCGGCTGGCCGGCGCCAGCTCGGCCAGCGCGACCTGGGCCTGGGCCAGCATCGGCAGGGTCTGGTCCCGCAGCGCCTGCAGGTCCACGTGCCTGCGCCAGTCCTCGCCGTCCAGGGCGACCTCCATTTCCATGGCGCGCGCCATCTGCGACAACCGCATGGCGCCAAAGGTGGCGGTCACGCCCTTGAGCGTGTGCAGCTGCAGCGCGGCCGCGTCGCGGTCGTTGGCCTGCAGGGCGATCTCCAGGTCGGCCAGCACCAGCTGCAGGTTGCCTTCCAGCCCATCGAGCGTGGAGTAGAACGCCTGCCGGTCGCCGCCGAAGCGCGCCAGCGCCCGCTGCCAGTCCAGCGCCGGGGCGTCCTGCGCCTGGCCGGCCTCGTTGGAGGCGGCAGACACGGACTCGAAGATCGGCGGCGGCCCGGCGACGGCCTGTACGTCACCGTGGGCACCACCCCCGACCTGCGCGCGGATCGTGGCGACCAGGACGTCCAGTTCGAACGGCTTGCTCACATACCCGTTCATTCCGGCGGCCATGCAGGCTTCGCGGGCCGAGGCCAGGACGTTGGCGGTCATGGCGATGATCGGCAAGGCCTGCAGTCCCAGTTCGCCCCGGATGCGACGGGCGGTCTCGTAGCCATCCAGGTCGGGCATCTGGATATCGGTGATGACCAGGTCGAACGCCTCCGGGTCGGCGCGCAGCGCCTCCAGCGCCTGCAGACCTCCCCCGGCCATGTGCACCGCGGCGCCCTCGGCCTCCAGCAGGGCACGGGCGACCTGTTGATTGGCCAGGTTGTCCTCGACCACCAGCAGGCGCAGCCCGGCCAGGCGCAAGCCGTGCGTGGACAGCGTCGCGGCACCGTCCTGCCGGCCATGCACGCGCGCGGCATGGGTGTCGGCCAGGGCGTCGACCAGCAGCGAGGTGGTCACCGGCTTGACCACGAACCCATCCATCGTGCCCTCGTCCTGGGCCGTACGCGCGGCCAGGGCCTCGCGGCCGTGCGCGGTCACCATGACGATCAGCGGCGCGGACGCGGGCGCGTCCCCCATCAACGCCCGGATCCGCTGCCCCGTCTGCCAACCATCCAGGCCCGGCATGCGCCAATCCAGGAAGATCGCCTCGAACGGCCTCCCGGCCGCCAGCGCCTGCTCGACCAGCACCAGCGCTTGCTCGCCGCTGGCCGCGGCCTGGACCTCCCAGCCCAGCGTGCGGGTCATGCCGCAGACCGCCTCGCGCACCGCGGCGTTGTCGTCCACCACCAGGGCCTTGATGTGCGCCAGCGCCTCGGGCAGGCGGCGGATGGCAGGCGCCCCGCCCGATGCGGACTGCAGCTCGATCTGGAAGCGGAAACAGCTGCCCCGGCCCAGCTCGCTCTCCACGTCCAACTGGCCGCCCATCATCGCCACCAGGCGCCGGCTGATCGCCAGGCCCAGGCCGGTGCCACCGAAGCGGCGATTGGTCGAAGCCTCGGCCTGGGTGAACCCCTCGAAGATCTTGTCCAACTGCGCCGGGGCAATGCCGATCCCGGTATCGCGCACTTCAAAGCGCACCGTCGTGGCGTCCAGGCCGGTCTCCACCGCTACCGCGCGCACCAGGACCTCGCCGGACTGGGTGAACTTGACCGCGTTGCCCGCCAGGTTGACCAGCACCTGCTGCAAACGCACCGAGTCGCCGAGCAGGCCACGCGGGATGCGCTCGTCCACGTCGAACACCAGGTCCACATCCTTGTCGCCCACCGTCCCGGCCACCGCGGCGGCCAGGTCGTTGAACAGGCCCTCGATGGCGAACTCGTGCAGCTCCAGCTCCTGGTGGCCGGATTCGATCTTGGAGAAGTCCAGGATGTCATTGATGATCGCCAGCAGCGCGCGCGCACCCGTTTCGGCCTTGCTCAGGTAGTCGCGCTGGCGAGCATCCAGGTCGGTGCGCTGGATCAGCTGCAGCATGCCCAGCACCGAGTTCATCGGGGTGCGGATCTCATGGCTCATGTTGGCCAGAAACTCCCCCTTGGCGCGGCTGGCCGCCTCGGCCGCCTTGGCCGCTTCACGCAGCGCGGTCTCCACCTCGCGCTGGCTGGAGATGTCCTCCAGGATCGACCAGGCGAACACGCGCCCCTCCATGTGCATGGCCACCCCATTGAGCCGCACCGGCACCGGGCGTCCGTCCTTGCGCAGATAGGTCGTCTCGAACGGCCCATAGCGCCCCACGCGCTGGAGCTGCTCGCGCACGCTGGCCTCGCGCTGCAGCTCGGCGCCTTCGGGACGGGTGAGCTGGCGATAGTCCATGCCGGTCAGCTCGTCTTGCGTATACCCGGTGATCGTGCAGAAGGCCTCGTTGAACTCCACGAAGCAACCGTCCTGGTCGGTCAGCACGATGCCCAGGGGGGACAGTTCGAACAGCCCGCGCAGCTTGGTCTCGTTGATCTGCAGGGCCTGCTGGCTGCGACGCAGCTCGCGCAGATCCGCGGCGATGCCCAGGTAGCCCAGGCCACGTCCGTCGTCGGTGCGCAGCTCGGTGATGGTCAGCAGCACCGGGATGCGCTCACCGTCGGCAGCCAGGTAATCGCACTCGCGCACCATGACCTGCACCGGGCCCGGCACCGCGGCCAGCAGCGCGCCAAAGCCGGCCTCCTGGCCGTCGCTGACCAGGAAACTGGCCGAGTTGCGCTGGTCCACCACCGATGCCGCGGCGATGCCCAGCATCCGCGCCGCGGCCGGGTTGAACAGGGTCACCCGGTCCTGGGGATCGGTGGCGATGATGGCAAAGCCCGCATTGAACAGCGTCGCCTGCTGCAGCGCCGAAGTTTCCTGTAGCGCGCGGGTGCGCTCGGCGACCTGCCGCTCCAGGCCAGCGTTGAGCCGCAGCACCTCGCGCCGAGAACGCACCCGCTCGGCCACATCGCGCAGCGTGGTGGCGACGCCCTCGACCCGCCCGCGATCGTCACGGATGGGCGCGGCGGTCACCTCCACATCCAGCACGGTGCCATCACGATGGCGGCGCTGGGTCTCCTGCGGCTCGACCTGCTGCCCCGCCGCGACGCTGCGCAGGATCGCCGCATCCTGGCCCGCCACGGCCGGCGGCACGATCAGATCGGCCAGGACCGCGCCCATCGCCTCCTGCGCCGGGTAGCCGAACATGCGTTCGGCCGCGCGGTTCCATTCGATCACCCGCCCGCCCAGGGTGGTGGCGATGATCGCGTCCTGCACGCTGTCCACGATGGCCGCCGTGCGTGCCTGCTGTTGCTGGCTGCGGCGCTTGCGCGCGCTCAGCGACATCAGCAGGTACACCGCCAGCGCCAGCAGCATCGAGAACAAGGCGCCGGTCGCGCCGACCTGGCCTGGACTTACAAGACCCAGGCTCTCCTCGAAGGCCGGGCTGGCCTTCAGGTCCACCTGCCAGACGCGGCCGAAGATCTTCGTCTGCCGGGTGCGGTGCAGCCCGCTCCCCGGCCCGTCGGCCTGGGTGGACTGGAAGATGTCCTGCACGTGCTCCGGATCGGTGACGTCCTGCAGGCTGAAGCCATAGGCCGAATGGGCCTGCTCGAAGTTGGCCAGGATCTCGTCGGTCACCAGCGGCGCGAAGACCCAGCCCAGGGTGTGCTCCATCCCGGTCGCGCCCGGCGGCGCATCGCCCGCGTAGACCGGCAGCAGCAACAACATCGAGCGGTTCTGCTGGCCGGTTGCCTGGACCAGGGTGATCGGCCCGGTCAGGGTCGGCCGGCCGCTGGCGGCGGCGGCCAGCGCGGCCTGCCGACGGTTCTTCTCCGAACCGATGTCCAGCCCGATCGCCGCCTGGTTGCGGCGCGCGGGTTCGATGTATTTGACGACGAAACGCTCGCCTTCATAGCGGGAGAGATGACGGATGCCGAACTCCGGCGCGCCATCGGCCCGCGCAGCCGCCACGAAGGCGTCCTCGCTCCCCTGCGGCACCCGCGCGATGTAGCCGAAGCCGCGTGCGCCGGGGAACTCGCGGTCGATTTCGCGCGATTGCGCGTAGCGCAGAAATCCCGCCCGGGTTTCCTGATGGTCGCCGGCGCTGATGACCGCCCCGCGGGCACCGCGCAAGCCGTACTCATACAGGCCAAACCGAGCCTTGAGGTCGGTGGCGGCGCTGTCGGCCAGCGCGTCCAGGCGGGTGCTGACCTGCTCCCGGTTGAATCGATGCTGACGGCTGGCGAGTATCGCGCTGAGGAGCATGCCCACCACGAGAACCAGCACGCCGCCTGCCACAGGCAGCTTCAACACTCGCATCGTTACCCTTGGCGCACGCCGGACGCGGCCGAGTATAGTCAGGCGCGAGTGAGCGCCAATCCCTGAACCGGGCTGTTCGCAAAAGCGTCATCCAAAGCGTGACGCCGGTCCACGGGCGCGCCGGCTCAGCCCTCCATCTGCTCCAGCTCGCGCCCGTTGGTCTCGTGCACGTAGCGCAGCACGAAGAACACCGACACCAGCGCCGCGGCGGCGTAACAGCCATAGGCGGCCGCCAGGCCGACCCCGGCCAGCATGATCGGGAAGGTCATGGTCACCGCGAAGTTGGCCGCCCACTGGAACAGGCCGGCCACCGCCAGGCCCGAGCCACGGATCTGGTTGGGGAACATCTCGCCCAGCATCACCCACATCACCGGTCCCCACGAGGCGTTGAAGAACACCACGTAGGCGTTGGCGGCCACCAGCGCGAACACCCCCATGCCATCGGACAGCTGCAGGCGACCGTTGGCGTCCAGATGCCCGCTTGCGAAAGCGAAGGCCACCGCCGCCAGGGTCAGCGCCATGCCGGCCGAGCCAATCCACAGCAGCGGCTTGCGCCCGACCCGATCGATCAACACCACCGTGACCAGGCAGGCGCCGATGCTCAGCGCACCGGAGAGCACGTTGATCAGCAGCGCGTCGTTCTCGGAAAAGCCCACCGCCTGCCACAGCACCGCACCGTAGTAGAACACCACGTTGATGCCGACCAGCTGCTGGAACACCGCCAGGCCGATGCCGATCCACACGATCGGTCGCACCTTGCCGGTGGTCTTGCTGATCAGGTCCGACAAGCGCGGGCGATGCGCCTCGCCGGCGCGGCTGGCATCGATCTCACGCACCTTGGCCTCGGCTTGGCGCGCGCCATAGAGCCGGGCAAGCACCGCCTGGGCGCGCTGCAGCTGACCCTTGACCACCAGATAGCGCGGGCTTTCCGGAATGAACAGCAGCGCGACCAAAAACAGGCCCGCCGGCAGGATCTCCACCCAGAACATCCAGCGCCAGGCCTCGAAGCCATTCCACAACGGCTGGGTGGACGCCCCGGCCACGCGCGCCAGCAGGTAGTTGCTGAGGAAGGCGGCGAACAGCCCGCTGATGATGGCGATCTGCTGCACCGTGGCCAGCCGCCCGCGATAGCGCGCCGAGGCCACCTCGCTGATATAGGCCGGCGACATCACGCTGGCCGCACCGACCGCCAGGCCGCCGATGATGCGATAGATCACGAACTCCAGCGAGCCGGTGGCCACGCCCGAGCCCCAGGCCGAGATGATGAAGCACACCGCCGCCACGATCAGTACCACCCGCCGGCCGTAATGATCGGCCAGGCGTCCAGCGAAGAACGCACCCACCGCACAGCCCAGCAGCATCGAGGCCACGTTGAAACCCGTGCCCATGCTGTCGGAGTTGAAGGCCGCACGCAGGCCGTCGACGGTGCCGTTGATCACCCCGCTGTCGAACCCGAACAGGAATCCGCCCAGCGTGGCCACGCAGCTGATCAGGATGATGAAGCCGGTGTTTTCTTCTTGGCGCGATGCGGCGTCGTTCATGACACTCCTCGGGAATGGGTCAGCGCGTCGCACGCGCCCGCGCCGGACGCTCGCGACGCCGGACAACGGACCATGGACGGCCCTAAAGAAACGTCGCCTGCCGTGCCCCTCCCAGATCCACGGCGGCGACCGGCGGCGATCATAGACAGGCCGCGCGAAGAAGGAACGCTGCGGCGCCGCACAATGGACTGAAAGTGGTGTGCGCGGCGCCGATCAGCGCCGTTGCGATCGGCGCTTGGAGAAGACCCCGGCGGAGCGAGCTCGCCCTACGCACACCTGAGACCTGCACGCGCCACGGCAGCCCACGCTTCACCGTCGAGCGGACCGGGGTTCGCCGGGCTTTCTGCACAGACGGACGGGAACGGGCAGCAGAGCGGGCTCCGCGCTACACGAGCGCGCGCACCGCCATGAAGCCGCCGACCAGGACCAGCGACACGAAGAACCAGAAGCGGAATCGCGCCGGATCCATGCGCTGGCGGGTGCGCTGGCCCAGGGCCACGCCCGCCAGGGCGGGCAGCACCGCCAGGCACGACTGCCAGGCCACGCCACCCGGGTAATGCCCACGGACCGCCAGCGCGGCCCCGAGCGTGGCGCTGCACACCAGGAAGGACAGGCCCATGGCCTGGATCAGGGCGTCGCGACCCAGCCCCAGCGCCGTCAGATAAGGCACCAGCGGCACGCTGAAGACCCCGGTCGCGCCGCACAGCACCCCGGTGCACGCCCCCACCACCGGCGCGGCCCAGCGCGCTGCGCGCTGCGGCAGCGACAACGGCGGCAACCACAGGCCGACCACGCCATAGGCGGCAAGCGCCAGGCCCAGCGCAAAACCCGGCCAGGGCGAGCCACGCGCGGTCAGCAGGCCGATCCCGGCGCAGGTGCCGGCCACGATCCCGACCAGCATCCAGCCCAACCGGCGCACCAGCGCGCCCAGCGCCGGGCCAGAGAACGCCTGCCAGACATTGGTCAATACCAGCGGGACGACCATCAGCGTGGCGGCCTGCACGGGCGACATCATCAATCCCAGCGCGGCCATGCCCACCGCTGGCAGGCCCATGCCGGCGACGCCTTTCACCCAGCCCGCCAGCACCAGGACGGCGCACACCAACAGCAGGGTCAGTGGATCATGCGGCACGCGCTGCGACGCCTACTCGACCGTCACCGCCTTGGCCAGGTTGCGTGGCTTGTCCACGTCGGTACCGCGCGCCAGCGCGGTGTGATACGCCAGCAGCTGCACCGGGATGGTATGCACCACCGGCGACAGCACGCCGGTATGCCGCGGCGTGCGGATCACGTGCACGCCCGCCGACTCGCTGAAGTGGCTGTCCTGGTCGGCGAACACGAACAACTCGCCGCCGCGCGCACGGACTTCCTGCATGTTGGACTTGACCTTCTCCAGCAGGCGGTCGTTGGGCGCGATGAACACGACCGGGATGGTGTCGTCCACCAGCGCCAGCGGACCGTGCTTCAGCTCGCCCGCCGGATAGGCCTCGGCATGGATGTAGGAGATTTCCTTGAGCTTGAGCGCGCCTTCCAGCGCGATGGGATAGCTCAGGCCGCGACCGAGGAACAGCGCGTTTTCCTTGGGCGCGAAGCGTTCGGCCCAGGCGGCGATCTGCGGCTCCAGGTTGAGCGCGTGCTGCACGCTGCCGGGCAGGTGGCGCAGCTCGTCCAGGTACTGGGCCTCGGCCGCGTCATCGACCTTGCCGTGCAGCTTGCCCAGCACCACGGCCAGTTGGAACAGCGCCGCCAGCTGGGTGGTGAAGGCCTTGGTCGAGGCCACGCCGATCTCGGCCCCGGCGCGGGTGTAGCAGACCAGCTCGCTGGCGCGCGGGATGGCGCTCTCGGGCACGTTGCAGATCGACAGCGTATGCAGGTGGCCCAGCGATTTGGCGTATTTCAGCGCCTCCATCGTGTCCAGGGTTTCGCCGGACTGGGAGATGGTGACCACCAGGTGCTTCGGGTTGGCGTAGGCGGCGCGATAGCGGTACTCGCTGGCGATCTCCACGTTGCACGGCAGCCCGGCGATGGCCTCGATCCAGTAACGCGCGGTCATGCCGGCGTAATAGCTGGTGCCACAGGCCAGGATCTGCACGCCTTCGATGTCGCGCAGCACGGTGTCGGCATGCTGTCCGAACAGTGTGGCCGGGAAGCCATTGGCATCCACGGCCGCCTCGATGGTGTCGGCGATGGCGCGCGGCTGCTCGTGGATTTCCTTCTGCATGAAGTGGCGATACGGGCCCAGCTCCAGCGAGGCCAGCGACACGTCCGAGACATGCACCTCGCGCTCGATGCGTGCATCGCCGGCATCGAACACGGCGACCGATTCACGGCTGACATCGACCGTGTCGCCTTCCTCCAGGAAGATCACCCGGCGCGTGGCCTGGATGATGGCCGACACGTCGGAGGCGACGAAGTTCTCGCCCTCGCCCAGCCCGACCAGCAAGGGGCAGCCCATGCGCGCGGCGACCAGGCGCCCGGGCTCGTCCTTGGACACAACCGCCAGCGCGTAGGCGCCAGTGAGTTCCTTCACCGCGGCCTGCAGCGCGCCCAGCAGATCCAGGCCCTGGCGCTGGTGATGGTGGATCAGGTGGGCGATGACCTCGGTATCGGTCTGCGACTCGAAGCTGTAGCCCAGCGCGGCCAGCTGCTCGCGCTGGGCCTCGTGGTTTTCGATGATGCCGTTGTGGACCAGCGCCAGCGCGCCGTGGCTGATGTGCGGGTGGGCGTTGGCCTCGGTCACCCCGCCGTGGGTGGCCCAGCGGGTGTGGCCGATGCCCAGGGTGGCGCTGAAGTGCTCGGCCTGCGCGGCGGCCTCCATCTCGGCCACCCGGCCGGTGCGGCGCACGCGGCGCACGTCATCGCCGGCGACCACGGCGATCCCCGCCGAATCGTAGCCGCGGTACTCCAGGCGCTTGAGGCCCTCGATCAGGACAGGGACCACATCGCGATCCGCGATCGCGCCAACGATGCCGCACATGGAGCACTTCCTTCGAACGAACAGGGAAAACCGCGTAAGTGTAGCCGGGCCCTCGGTGTGGGTCCCCGTAGAGCGGAGCTCGCTCCGCTGGAGCTTTTTCCCGCAACGCCCCTGTAGAGCGGAGCCCGCTCCGCTGGGGCTTTCCCGTAATGCCCCTGTAGAGCGGAGCTCGCTCCGCTGGAGCTTCTGACCGAAAGGCAGCGGAGCAAGCTCCGCTCTACGGCTGCGGGGGCTTTCCTGGCGACCGGACCGCAAGGCAGCGGAGCGAGCTCCGCTCTACAGGAGCGGGCGGCCGCCGGGCTGTCCGGGCGGACGCCGGAACTGTCCGGGCGGACAGTGTCCGCAGACGGACATCGTTGTTTTTCAATCACTTGCGATTGGCACGCGATCTGCTTCAGCTCTCGTTGAACTCCGCCACGCAGCCCCCCGATATGCAGAACGACTCCCCCTTCCGCATCCGTGACACCGCCGCCCAGGACATCGTGGTCGAGACCGGGCGCGGCGCCCACTGGAAGCGCTGGGGTCTGATCGGCGGCGCCGCGCTGGCCGTGCTGGTGGCGCTGGGCTGGGTGGTCAGCGGCTGGATGTCCGGTGGACGCTCGTTCGATGCCAGCCGCGTGCGTATCGCCACCGTCACCCGGGGCGACCTGGTCCGCGACCTCGCCGCCGACGGCCGCGTCATCACCGCCAACAGCCCTACCCTCTATGCCATCGCCGGCGGCACGGTCACGCTCAAGGTGGTGGCCGGCGATGTGGTCAAGCAGGACCAGCCGCTGGCGGTGATCGACTCGCCCGAGCTGCGCAGCAAGCTGGCCCAGGAGGAATCCACCCTGGCCGGCATGCAGGCCGAAGCCAGCCGCGCCACGCTGGATGTCTCCCAGGCGCGCTCGGACGCCGGCAAGCTGGTGGACCAGGGCAAGATCGACCGCCAGGCCGCCGCGCGTGACGTGGAACGCTACCAGCGCGCCTTCGATGCCGGGGCCCTGCCGCAGGTCGACCTGGCCAAGGCACAGGACACGCTGAAGAAAGCCGAGATCGAGTTGGGCCACGCCCAGCAGGATGCCGCGCTCAAGCAGCAGGCCGCGCAGCTGGAAGCACGCAACAAGCAGCTGCTGGCCCAGCGCCAGCATGCGGTGGTTGAAGAGCTGCAGCGCCAGGTCGACGCACTAACCATGCGCGCGCCCTTCGATGGCCAGGTCGGCCAGGTGCAGATCGCCCAGGGCACCAACGTGGCGATCAACGCGCCGATCCTGAGCGTGGTGGACCTGAGCGAGTTCGAGGTCGAGATCAAGGTGCCGGAGAGCTTCGCCCGCGACCTGGCCATCGGCGTGCCCGCGCAGCTGACCACCGGCAGCGGCCAACCCTATCCGGGCAAGATCTCGGCAGTTTCGCCCGAGGTCGTGTCCGGCGAGGTCACCGCGCGCGTGCGCTTCGATGGCAAGCAGCCGCCGGGCCTGCGCCAGAGCCAGCGCATGAGCGCACGCATCCTGCTCGATACCCGCAAGAACGTACTCAAGGTCGAGCGCGGTCCGTTCGTCGAGCAGTCCGGCGGGCGCTACGCCTACGTCATGGACGGCTCCAGCGCGGTGCGCCAGCCGGTGCAGTTGGGCGTGTCGAGCCTGTCGGAAACCGAAGTGCTTTCCGGCCTGAAGGAAGGCGACCGCGTGGTCGTCTCCGGCGCCGACCAGTTCGGCGACGCCGAGCGCGTGACCATCCACTGATCCAGCCACCCAACCAACCCTGTAGAGCGGAGCTTGCTCCGCTGGAGCTTTCCCGATCCCCCCTGTAGAGCGGAGCTTGCTCCGCTGGAGCTCTCCCGCCAAAGCCACAGCGGAGCAAGCTCCGCTCTACAGGTCACGCATCACCGCTTTCGTTCCATCCGTTCAATTCCAAAGAAGGAATCCACCATGCTCGACATGCACACCGTCTCCAAGGTCTTCCGCACCGAGCAGGTGCAGACCCACGCCCTGCGCTCACTCGACTTGCACGTGAAGGAAGGCGAATTCGTCGCCGTCACCGGTCCGTCCGGTTCGGGCAAGACGACCTTCCTCAACATCGCGGGCCTGCTGGAAACCTTCACCTCCGGCACCTACAAGCTCGATGGCGAGGATGTGTCCAACCTGTCGGACAACGCGCGCAGCAAGCTGCGCAACCAGAAGATCGGCTTCATCTTCCAGAGCTTCAACCTGATTCCCGACCTCAACCTGTTCGACAACGTCGACGTGCCGCTGCGCTATCGCGGCATGGCCGCGGCCGAGCGCAAGCAGCGCATCACCGAGTCGCTGGAGCGCGTGGGCCTGGGCTCGCGCATGAAGCACTACCCGGCCGAACTCTCCGGCGGTCAGCAGCAGCGCGCCGCCATCGCCCGCGCCCTGGCCGGCAGCCCGCGCCTGCTGCTGGCCGACGAACCGACCGGCAACCTGGACTCGCAGATGGCTCGCGGCGTGATGGAACTGCTAGAAGAGATCAACGCCGCCGGCAGCACCATCGTCATGGTCACCCACGACCCGGAGCTGGCCGCCCGCGCCCAGCGCAACGTGCACATCGTCGATGGCCAGGCCACCGACCTGGTGCGCGAAGCCGGGCTGATGTCCGCCACCGAACGCACCTCGGCCCAGGCCTGACCGCCCCCCGGCAAGGAGGCGTCTGCGCCCATGTTCGCCTACTACCTGCAACTGGCCCTGCGCAGCCTGCGCCGCAACCCGGTGCTGACCGGGTTGATGGTGCTGTCCATTGCGGTCGGCATCGGCGCGGCGATGACCACGCTGACGGTGATGCACCTGCTTTCGGGCGATCCGCTGCCGGGGCGCAGCCAGCACATCTTCTATCCGCAGGTGGATGCCGTGCAGGACGACAAGCCGCGTTCCGAGCCCCCGGACAAGCTCGACTACACCTCGGCCATGGATCTGTGGCGGGCCAAGCGAGCCGACCGGCAGACCCTGGTGATCGACAGCCCCATCAAGCTGCGTGTCCCCACGTCCTCGGCACCGGCACTGATGACCTCCATGCTGTCGGTGCATCGTGATTTCTTCCCGATGTTCGATGTCCCCTTCGCCTATGGCGATGCCTGGAGCGCGGACGACGACGACCGGCACGCGCGGGTGGCGGTGATCTCCGCCAGCCTCAACGACAAGCTGTTCGGCGGACGCAACAGCGTGGGTCAGATCGTGCATGTCCGAGGGGCCGACGTGCGCATCATCGGCGTGCTCAAGCCCTGGCGGCCCTCGCCGCAGTACTACACGGTGGCCGGCGGCCGCTTCGCACAGGGCGACACCGCGGGCTACTACGTCAAGCCGCAGGACGTGTTCGTGCCGTTCGCCACCGGCCTGGAGATCAACGACGGGCACTTCAACTATTTCTTCTGCTGGGGCACTCCACCGACGCCGGGGCACCTGCAGAACGCCCCCTGCGTGGCGCTGCAACTCTGGGTCCAGTTGGACACGCCCGCCAAGGTCACCGCCTACCGGCAGTTCCTGGCTGATTACGCCGTGCAGCAGAAGGCCATCGGGCGCATCAGCCTGGCAGACAACGTCCGCCTGCGCAGCCTCATGCAGTGGCTGGACTTCAACCATGCCGTGCCTTCGGACGTGCGCCTGCAAAGCTGGCTCGCACTGACCTTCCTCGCGATCTGTCTGTTCAACACCATCGGCCTGCTGCTGGCCAAGTTCCTGCGGCGCGGCGGCGAGATCGGCGTGCGCCGCGCCCTTGGCGCGTCGCGGCGCGCGATCTTCGCGCAATGCCTGACCGAGGCCGGTCTGATCGGGCTTGTCGGCGGGGCGCTGGGCTTCGTGTTGACGCTGGCGGGCCTCTGGGCCGTGCGGCGTCAACCGGTCGCCTATGCCGATCTGGTGCATCTGGATCTGCCGATGTTCGCACTGACCTTCGCCCTGGCGCTCGTCACCAGTCTGATCGCGGGCCTGTTCCCCGCTTCGCGGGCCAGCCGCATCGCCCCCGCGCTCCAGCTCAAGACGCTCTGAGAGACGACAGGCCATGGATATCCAGCCCATCTTCTCCGCGCTCAATCGCCATCGCATCGCCGCCACCCTGATCGTCCTCGAAATCGCGCTGGCGTGTGCGGTGCTCTGCAACGCCCTTTTCCTGATTTCCGGACGCCTGGACCTCATCGGAATCGACAGCGGCATCGACGAGCGCAGGCTGGCCTTGATCGCGCTCAACGGTTGCGATGGCTGCAACAACGCCGACGTCAATCATCGCGCGCTGGACGCGCTCCGGGCCTTGCCGGGCGTGGAGGCAGCGGGTCAGCTCAACACCGTGCCGTTCAGTGATCCGGCAGCGAACGGCGGCATCACGCTCGATCGCGAAGGCCGGCATTTCGGGGGCGTTCCACATTTCTACACGCTCGGCCCCGGTGCCAGCCAGGCCCTTGGCCTGCGGCCAAGCCTGGGGCGCGACTTCGTTTCAACCGACTTCCAGGACTACGAATTTTTCGTCCCCGACGATGCCAACGTCTGGATCACCCAAGCATTGGCTCACCATTTGTGGCCTGACCAAAATCCGTTGGGCAAGGAGTTCTGGTCCGGCGACAGGCACTTCCGCGTTATCGGCGTCATCGCCAAGTTCACCCGTCCCGATCCTGGTCGCAGCGAGGACGGGCTCACGGGAGCGGAATGGTCGGTGATCGTGCCAGTCCGCGATAGCGCCCAGTCCGGGGCCTACGTGGTGCGCGCCGATCCGCTGGACCTGCCCGCCATCGCGCAGGCGGCCAGAGCGGCTGTCGCGCGCGCCGTCCCAGAGGCCGTCCTGGACCAGGATCGCAGCCGCACCTTGGCCGAGCTGCGCGAAACCTATTTCCGGCCCGACCGCGCCATGGCCGGCCTGCTGGTCGCCGTCATCGCCGCGATGCTGCTGGTCACCGCGCTGGGCATCGTCGGCCTGGCCAGCTTCTGGGTGGCCCAGCGCACCAAGCAGATCGGCATCCGTCGCGCCTTGGGCGCCACGCGCACGGACATCCTGCGTTACTTCCAGACCGAGAACTTCCTGCTGGCCAGCGGCGGCATCGTCCTGGGCATGCTGCTGGCCTACGGCGGCAACCAGTTGCTGATGCGCTACTTCGAGCTAGCGCGCCTGCCCGTGTCCTACCTGCCCATCGGTGCGCTGCTGCTGTGGTTCGTCGGCCAGCTGGCCGTCCTCGGCCCGGCCCTGCGCGCGGCCGCCATCCCCCCTGTTGTCGCCACTCGCAGCACCTGAGCAAAGGACTGCCGCATGTTCGCCTACTACCTGCAACTGGCCCTGCGCAGCTTCCGCCGGCACAGAGTGCTCACCGCGCTGATGGTGCTGGCCATTGCGCTGGGCATTGGCGCGTCCATGACCATGCTTACCGTCCTGCATAACCTGTCTGGCAATCCGCTGCCCACACGCAGCGCGGTGCTGTTCCATCCGCAGGTCGATCCGCGCCCGGCGCGGTTGCCCGGGGCCGATCCCGAGCCACCGGACGATCTGACCTGGCAGGACGCGGTCAATCTCTACGCGTTGCCCGGCGCCACCCGTCGCGTGCTGACCAGCACCAACTGGCTGCCCACCCGCGCCGACGCGCCGGGCAGTGCGCTGGCGATGATGGATACGCGGGCGACCACGGCGGACATGTTCGCCATGTTCGGCGTGCCCTTCGTCTACGGCACCGGTTGGTCGCAGACCGATGACGACCAGCGCGCGCTGGTGGTGGTGCTGACCCGCTCGCTCAACGACACGCTGTTCGGCGGGGCCGACAGCGTGGGCCGCACGGTGGTGATCGCCACCAAGGTATTCCGCGTGGTCGGCGTGGTGGAGGACTGGAACCCACAGCCGCGCTTCTACGACCTGGGCTCGGGCGCCTTCAGCGAACCAGCCAAGCTGTACATGCCGTTCTTCACCTGGCTGGACCTGCCCCAGGACTACGGCTATGGACCAATGGCCTGCTGGGACCACGGCGATGGCACCCACGATCCCAAGGCGCCCAACTGCACCTGGGCACAATTCTGGGTGCAGTTGGACGATGCGACCCAGGTCGCCGCCTATCGCCAGCGCCTTGAGAACTACAGCGCGCAGCAACATCAGCTGGGCCGCTTCCAGCGCGCACCCAATGTGCGCCTGCGCGGGCTGGTGGAGTGGCTGGATTACAAGCGCGTGGTGCCAAGCCTGGTGCGTATGCAGGCATGGATCGCATTGGGCGTGCTGCTGGTGTGCCTGGTCAACGCGGTCGGGCTGCTGGTGTCCAAGTTCAGCCGCAAGGCCGGCGAAGTCGGCGTGCGTCGCGCGCTGGGTGCCAGCCGCCGCGCGGTGTTCATCCAGTGCCTGGTCGAGGCCGGGCTGATCGGCCTGGCCGGCGGGCTGCTGGGCGCACCCCTGGCCTGGCTGGGCCTGTGGATGGTGCGCCAGCAACCGGTGCCCTATGCCGCGCAGGTTGGGCTGGACGCGCCGATGCTGGGCTTCGCCCTGCTCACTGCCGTGGTCGCCGCACTCGCGGCCGGCGTGTGGCCAGCGTGGAGAGCGGCGCGCATCGCCCCTGCCGTCCAGGTGAAGTCGCTATGAGCCCGATCGATTCGATCCGCCCCATCGTGCGCGCGCTGCGCAGCCACCGCGCCGCCGCGCTGCTGTTGGCGCTGGAAATCGCCCTGACCCTGGCGGTGCTGTGCAATTTGATGTTCATCGTGGCCGGCAACCTGCAGCGCGCCCGCACGCCCACCGGCACGGACGAGGCCGACATCGCGGTGATCCAGAGCATCGGCGTCATCGGCGAGGACAACCCCGGCACGGCCGGCAGCAACCTGGCCACGCTGCAGTCGGTGCCCGGCGTGGCGGCCGCGGCGTTTGGCGCGCCTCCGCTGTGGCGTGTGGACCGAGCCGCGCTGTTCGCCTCACCCGATGCCGAGCAGCCCCTGGCACGCCCTTATCTGCTCAACGGCAGCCAGGGGCTGAATCGCACGCTGGGCACGCGGGTCATCCAGGGACGCGATCTCCAGGACGCCGAGCTTCCCGGGCTCATGTCGACGTTCGGCGATACGTCGGGCGGCTCGGCCGACACGCGCCAGTTCCCGGCGCTGCTGACCCAGGCACTGGCCGAGCAGCTGTACCCCACGCAATCCGCGCTGGGCAAGGTGCTGTACACCAACATGTGGGGGACGCCGATCAGCCTGCGCGTGGTTGGCGTCATTGCGCCGCTGCGGGCGGCCATTACCGGCCATCCCGACGATGCGATGGCGGTCGTGACCGAATTCAAGGTGGCCGGCGAAGGCCTGGGCGGGGGCTACATGCTGCGCAGCCAGCCTGGACAGCTGGCACAGGTGCTGCCGCTGGCGGCCAAGGCGCTGCAGCAGGCCAACCCGGGCCACGTGCAGCAGATGGTCAAGACCATGGCCCAGCTGCGCGAGGACACCTTTCGCGGCGACACCGCGCTCAATCGCATGCTGGCCGGGATCATGGTGATCCTGTTGACCGTGACCGCGCTGGGCGTGGGTGGGTTGGCGAGCTTCTGGGTACAGCAGCGCACCCGGCAGATCGGCATCCGTCGTGCGCTGGGCGCCACGCGCACCGACATCCTGCGTTACTTCCAGATCGAGAACTTCCTGATCGTGGGCGCCGGCGTGGTGGCTGGGGCGTTGCTGGCCTTCGCCCTGAACCAGTGGCTGATGCAGCGCTTCGAGCTTGAGCGCCTCAGCGCCGTCCCGGTACTCATCGCCGTGGTGGCGATGTGGGTGCTGGGCCAGCTGGCCGTGCTCGGCCCGGCCCTGCGCGCGGCCGCCATCCCCCCTGTTGTCGCCACTCGCAGCACCTGACTACCGGAGCACGCCGATGTTCGCCTACTACTGCCAACTGGCCCTGCGCAGCTTCCGCCGCAACAAGGTGCTCACCGCGCTGATGGTGCTGGCCATCGCGCTGGGCATTGGCGCGTCGATGACGATGCTCACCGTGTACCACGTGCTGTCGGGCGACCCGATCCCGGCCAAGAGCACCCGCCTGTTCCACGTGCAGCTCGATCCGGAGCTGCTGGCCGGCTACACACCCGGCGACGAGCCCCAGGCCGATCTCAACCGACACGATGCGGAGACGCTACTGCAGCAGGCGCGCGGGCAGCGCCAGGCGATGATGTCCGGCGGCAGCGTGACGATCGAACCGGCCGGCGGCGCGCTCAAGCCCTTCATGCTGGATGCGCGCTACACGACGCGGGACTTCTTTGCGATGTTCGATGTGCCCTTCCTCTATGGGCACGCCTGGTCGGCGGCCGAGGACGAAGGCCAGGCGCGGCTGGTAGTGATCGCCAGGCGCCTCAACGACAAGCTGTTCGGCGGCGCGGACAGCACCGGTCGCACCCTTCGCCTGGATGGTCATGACTTCCGCATCGTCGGGGTGATCGATCACTGGAGCCCCAAGCCGCTGTTCTACGACCTCAACCTGAGCACCTATGGCACCGAAGAGCAGGTCTTCGAGCCGTTCCAGACCGCCATCGGCCTCAAGCAGTCGCGCTCGGGCAGCATGAATTGCTATGGGCAGGAGGCCACGGTGGACGGCACCGAGCGCGAGGCGTCCTGCGCCTGGATCCAGTACTGGGTGCAACTGGCCAGCGCGGGACAGGCCGACGACTACCGCACCTACCTGACCCAGTACTCGCAGCAGCAGCACGATGCCGGCCGCTACCAGCGCCCGCCCAATGTGCGCCTGCGCGATGTCATGGACTGGCTGGATTTCAACCAGGCCGTGCCCGGCGACGTGCGCCTGCAGCTGTGGCTCGCACTGGGCTTCCTGCTGGTGTGCCTGGTCAACACGGTGGGCCTGCTGCTGGCCAAGTTCCTGCGCCGCAGCGGCGAGATCGGCGTGCGCCGTGCCCTTGGGGCCAGCCGCGTGGAGATCTTCAAGCAGTGCCTGGTCGAGGCGGGAACCGTGGGCCTGAGCGGTGGCGTGCTGGGCCTGGGCCTGGCCGAACTGGGCCTGTGGGCCGTGCGCCATCGCCCCACCCAGTACGCCGCGCTGGCCCACCTGGACGCGAGCATGCTCCTGCTGACCTTCGTCCTGGCGCTGGTGGCCAGCGTCCTGGCGGGCCTGCTGCCGGCCTGGCGGGCCATGCAGATCACCCCCGCCGTCCAGCTCAAGACCCAGTAACCGGAGGACTGCCTGATGGAAATCCGACCGATCCTGTCGACCCTGCGCCGGCACAAGACCGCCGCAGCGCTGATCGTGGTGGAGATCGCGCTGACCTGCGCGATCATCTGCAACGCCTTGTTCATCGTCGGCCAGCGCTGGGAGTCGCTGCACCAGACCAGCGGTGTGGCCGAACACGAGCTGGTGGTCCTCTCGCTCAGTGGGGTGGGCAAGCAGGTCAACGCCGATGCCAGGGCGCAGGAAGACCTGGCCGCGCTGCGCGCCGTGCCGGGGGTGACCAGCGTGGCAATGGTCGACCAGCTGCCGTTCCGTTATGGCTCCAACAACTCCTCGCTGGGCACTCGCCCCGACCAGCCCACCCCGACCCTGAGTGCGGCGATGTACGTGGGCGACGAGGGCACGCTGCGTACGCTGGGTCTACGGCTGGCGGCCGGGCGCGACTTCAGGCCGGATGAGTTCATGAACTGGTCCGAGTTGATGGACCAGCTGGGTACCCACAACGGCATGCCACTGAAGACCATGCCGCTGATCGTGACCAAGGCCACTGCCGAAAAACTCTTCCCCGGACAAGCCGCCGTCGGGCGTCAGGTGTATATGGCCAACATCCCGCTGATCATCGTCGGGGTGGTCGAGCAGCTGCGCCGGCCCAACAGCTGGAATGGCAACACCAGCTATTCGATGCTGATGCCGCTGCGCAAGCATTACGACCAGGGCGGGCTCTATGTGCTGCGGGTGAGCGACCCGGCGCGCCGCGCGCAGGTTCTGCGCGATGCGGTGGACGCCGTCAACCGCGTCGATCCGAGCCGCCTGGTGATGCAGAACCAGACCTTCGACGAGCGTCGCGCCGACTACTTCAGCAACGACCGCGACATGATGGGCCTGCTGATCACCCTGTGCGTGGCGCTGCTGGTAGTCACCGCGCTGGGCATCGTCGGGCTGGCCAGCTTCTGGGTAGGCCAGCGCACGCGCCAAATCGGCGTGCGCCGCGCGCTGGGGGCCACACGCGGGCAGATCCTGGGCTATTTCCAGACCGAGAACTTCCTGCTGGTCACCCTGGGCATTGCCCTGGGCATGGTGCTGGCCTTCGCCCTGAACCAGCTGCTGATGCGCCATTACGAACTGCCGCGCCTGCCGCTGGCCTACCTGCCCATCGGCGCGCTGGCGCTATGGGTGCTGGGCCAGCTGGCGGTGCTCTACCCGGCCCGTCGCGCCGCCGCCATCCCGCCTGCCATCGCCACCCGCAGCGCCTGACCCACTGGAGCCGCCATGCTCGCCTACTACTTCAATCTCGCCCTGCGCAGCTTCCGCCGCAACCGGGCTTTGACCGTGCTGATGGTGCTGGCCGTTGCCCTGGGCATCGGTGCGTCGATGACCACGCTGACCGTCTTCCACGTGGTCTCCGGCGATCCGATTCCAGACAAGAGCGACCGCCTGTTCTACGTGCAGCTGGATCCGCGGCCGCTCAATGGCGCCAAGCCGGGCGAGGACCCCAGCGACCAGCTCACCCGCTTCGACGCCGAAGCCTTGCTGCGCGAAAAGCGCGGCGACCTGCAGGCGATGATGTCGGCCGGTGGCGCGGCCATCGAGCCGGACACGCCGGGCCTGACGCCCTTCCTCCTGCATGCGCGCTACACCTCAGCGGACTTCTTCCCGATGTTCGAGGTGCCGCTGGTACACGGCCATCCCTGGACCGCGGCCGATGATGAGGCGCGTGCACGCGTGGTATTGATTAGCCAGCCGCTGTCACAAAAGCTCTTCGGCCAGGCCGACCCCACCGGGCGCACGCTGCAGCTGGGCAAGACCGCCTTCCGCGTGCTGGGCGTGGTCGATGGCGACTGGAATCCCAACCCGCGCTTCTACGACCTGACCAATGGCCGCTACAACGAAGGGCCGGAAGACGTGTACGTCCCCTTCTCCACTGCCATGGACCTGCACTGGGGCAACAGCGGCAACACCAACTGCTGGAGCGATGCCGGCGATGACGCCTTGGCGTTGAACGCCGGCTGCGCCTGGGTCCAGTACTGGGTGCAGTTGGCATCCCCGTCCAAGGCCGCCGATTACCGGGCCTACCTGGAGAACTACTCGGCGCGCCAGCACGACGCCGGCCGCTTCCAGCGCGCGCCCAACGTGCGTCTGAGCGACGTGATGACCTGGCTGGACCACAACCAGGTCGTGCCGAGCGACGTGCGTCTGCAGGCGTGGCTGGCGTTGGGCTTCCTGGGCGTGTGCCTGCTCAACACCGTGGGCCTGCTGCTGGCCAAGTTCCTGCGCCGCGGCAGCGAGCTGGGCGTGCGTCGCGCCTTGGGCGCCTCGCGCCGGGACATCTTCGTCCAGTGCCTGGTCGAGGCCGGCACGGTCGGCCTGGCCGGCGGTGTCCTCGGCCTGGGCCTGGCCTTGCTGGGCCTGTGGGCGGTGCGCCAGCAACCCACCGACTACGCCACCTTGGCCCACCTGGACGCCCCGATGCTGCTGGGCACCTTTGCCCTGGCCCTGGTCAGCAGCCTGCTGGCCGGCGCATTGCCGGCCTGGCGCGCGATGCAGGTCACTCCCGCCATCCAGCTCAAGACGCAATAAGGAGCCGCATCATGGAACTGCGCCCCATCCTGTCCACCCTGCTGCGCCACAAGACGGCCGCGGCCCTGATCGTGCTGGAAATCGCCTTCAGCTGCGCCATCGTCTGCAACGCGCTGTTCCTCATCAACAACCGTCTGGAACGCATGCACCGGCCCAGCGGGCTGGACGAGTCGCACCTGGTGTTTCTGCGCATCAACGGCATCAGCCACGACGCCGAGGGCAACGCCGTCACCCGCGCCGACCTGAACGCGCTGCGCGCCATCCCCGGTGTGCGCGCGGTCACCACGATCAACCAGGCCACGTTCGCCAACTCCATGTGGATGAGCAGCATCAAACTGCGCCCGGACCAGGAGGACAGCACCATGGCCACCACCAACTACATGGTTGGTGAGGGTGGCCTGGATGCGCTGGGCCTGAAGCTGGTGGAAGGCCGGGACTTCAAGCCCGACGAGTACCGCAATGCGGACGACAACAACTATCCATCGGTCATCCTGACCCGGGCACTGGCCGCGCACCTGTTCCCCGGCGCGTCCGCACTGGGCAAGTCGATTTACGTCTTTGGCGACCAGCCGCATCACGTGGTCGGCATCATCGAGCACCTGGCCAAGCCGCGCGATGCCGGCCCCGGGGCCGAATACGACATGTCCATGCTGTTCCCGGTGCGCTTCAACTACATGGACGGCGGCATCTACGCGATCAACGTGGCCGACCCGGCCCGCCGCGACGCGGTGCTGGATCAGGCCAAGCAGGTGCTGTCGCACATCGGCCCGACCCGCATCGTCAGCGTCAACACCAGCCGTACCCTGGAAGACCTGCGCACCCGCTATTACCGCAACGACCGCGCCATGGCCTGGCTGCTGGTGGCGGTCAGTGCAGCGCTGCTGGTGGTGACCGCGCTGGGCATCATCGGCCTGGCCAGCTTCTGGGTGGCCCAGCGCACGCGCCAGATCGGCGTGCGCCGCGCCCTGGGCGCCACCCGCGCCCAGATCCTGCGCTACTTCCAGACCGAAAACTTCATTCTGGCCACCGTGGGCATCGTGCTGGGCATGGGCCTGGCCTACGCCATCAACCAGCTGCTGATGAGCAAGTACGAACTGCCGCGCCTGCCGCTGATGTACCTGCCCGTGGGCGCGGTGCTGCTGTGGGCGCTGGGGCAGGTCGCCGTGCTGTGGCCGGCCAGGAAAGCCGCCGCCGTGCCGCCGGCAATTGCCACCCGCAGCGCCTGACCGGCCGCACAGGAGCTCCACATGCTTGCCTACTACTTGAATCTGGCCTTGCGAAGTTTCCGTCGCAACAAGGCACTGACCGCGTTGATGGTGTTAACCATAGCGCTGGGCATCGGTGCGTCGATGACCACGCTGACCGTGTTTCACGTGCTGTCCAGCGACCCGATTCCAGGCAAGAGTGAGCGGCTGTTTTATGTTCAGATGAACGCCCTGCCCGATAGCCAATACGACCCTGGCGACCGGGACGAGCTGCTGCAAATGACCCGCCTGGATGCCGAAAGCCTGCTCAAGCAGGGCCATGGCAAGCGCCAGGCGATGATGTCCGCCGGCAGCGTGGTCATTCTCCCGGCCGCGGCCGGACAGAGCGCGTTCCGGGTCGAGTCGCGTTACACGACGGCCGACCTTTTCCCCATGTTCGATGTGCCGCTGAAGCATGGCCATGCCTGGTCAGCGCGCGACGATGCCGATCACGCGCGCGTGGCGGTGATTTCCTCAAAACTCAATCAGCAGCTCTTCGGTGGTGCCGACGGCACCGGCCGCACCATCCAGGTCAGCGGACAGTCGCTTCAGGTGATCGGGGTGTTGAACACGTGGGCGGTCAATCCACGCTTCTACGACTTGACCAACAACGAGTTCGGCAACAGCGAGGAGATCTTCGTTCCCTTCTCCACCGCGATGGACCTGGCGTTCCCGTTGAGCGGTTCGATGTGGTGCTGGGGCGATTCACCAGAAGGCAAGACGGCCCTGTCCGCGCCTTGTGCTTGGCTTCAGTACTGGACCGAATTGGGCGCCGGTTCGGATGCAGCCGATTACCGCCGCTATCTGGACAACTACATCGCCCGCCAGCACGACGCGGGGCGATTCAAGCACCCCGGCGACCTCAAGCTGCTCAACGTGATGCAGTGGCTGGATCTCAATCACGTGGTGCCGTCGGATGTGCGCCTGCAGCTGTGGCTGGCGCTGGGGTTCCTGGTGATCTGCCTACTCAACACCATCGGCCTGCTGCTGGCCAAATTCCTGCGCCGCAGTAGCGAGATCGGCGTGCGCCGCGCCTTGGGGGCCAGCCGCATGACCGTGTTTGCCCAATACCTGGTCGAAGCCGGCATCGTCGGTCTGACCGGCGGCAGCCTGGGCCTGATCCTGGCGCTGCTCGGCCTGGCCATCGTCCGCAAGCAACCGGCCGATTACGCGCCCATGGCACACATGGATCTGACGATGCTGCTGGCCACCTTTGGCCTGGCGCTCCTGAGCAGCCTGTTGGCCGGCGCACTGCCGGCCTGGCGGGCCATGCACGTCACACCCGCCATCCAACTCAAATCGCAGTAACCGGAGATCCCCATGGAACTGCGACCGATCCTTTCCACCCTGCGCCGCCACAAGATCGCCACCACGCTGATCGTGCTGGAGATCGCCTTCAGCTGTGCAGTTGTCTGCAATGCACTGTTCCTGATCGGACAGCGTCTGGAGCGCATCCAGCGGCCGACGGGGCTCGATGAATCCCACCTGGTGGAGCTGCATGTCAGCGGCATTGGCAAGGACAGCGATGCCTTGGCCGTGACCCGCGATGACCTGAGCGCGCTGCGCGCGATTCCCGGTGTGACGGCCGCTTCCATCATCAACCAGACCGTGTTCGGCTCAAATTTCGGGGTCAGTAGCATCAGCCTGCGCCCCGATCAGGACAAGCCCACGGCGACCGAGACGCGATACCTGGGCGGCACGCAAGTCATCGAGACACTCGGCCTGCGCGTGATGTCAGGACGCCCGTTCAACGCCAATGAATTCACCGACTTCCAGACCAACCCCACCTCGACGCCTGAAAGCAGCAGCACCCCGGTGATCCTGAGCCAGGCGCTGGCCGAGCGGTTGTTTCCAGGGGAAAATGCGGTCGGCAAGACGCTTTACATCGATGGCACCAACCCGGTGGTGGGGGTAGTTGACCGACTCGTGCAACCTCGCGACAACGGCAGGTCGGCCCAGTACGACTACGCCGTGTTGATGCCGTCGAACCTGCCCTATTCGCGCGGAACCTATCTGCTGCGCGTGGCCGATCCCGCACAACGCCAGGCCGTCCTCAAGACCGCACTTCAGACACTACGCACGCATGGGCCCACCCGACTGGTGTCCAGCGATGATGCACGCACGCTGGAGCAGGCGCGCCACAGCTACTACAACAACGACCGCACCATGGCCTGGCTGCTGGTGACCGTCTGCGTGGTGCTGCTGTTGGTCACCGCCGGCGGCATCGTCGGACTGACCAGCTTCTGGGTGCAACAGCGCACCCGACAAATCGGCATCCGCCGCGCGCTGGGCGCCAGCAAGCGTCAGATCCTCAACTACTTTCAGACCGAGAACCTGATGCTGGTCAGCGCCGGCATCGTTCTGGGCATGTTGCTGGCCTACGCCATCAACCAGCTGCTGATGAGCAAGTACGAGCTGCCGCGCCTGCCGCTGATGTACCTGCCCGTGGGCGCGGCGCTGCTGTGGGCGCTCGGACAGGTCGCCGTGTTCTGGCCTGCGCGCAGGGCTGCCGCCGTGCCGCCGGCAATTGCCACGCGCAGCGCCTGAAGGCCTTTAACGTAACCATGCACAGGAGCGAACCTTGATCGGCTACTACTTCCGCCTGGCCCTGCGCAGCCTGCGGCGCACGCCGGTGATGACCGCGCTGATGGTGTGCGCCATCGGCCTGGGGATCGGCGCCAGCATGACCATGCTCACCGTGCTGCATGTCATGACCCAGGATCCGATTCCCGAGAAGAGCGGGGTGTTGTTCTATCCGCACCTTGATCCGCTGCCGCTGAAGTATCCCGATGGTGGCAGGTGGGGAAATCCTTCAAACAACTTCACCTATCCCGACGCGATGGCGCTGCTCACGCATGGCAGGGCGACGCATCAGGCGGCCATGGCCGGCGGCCGTCTATTGGTGTGGCCGACCAAGGCAACCGCCCGTCCCAACTATTACGAGGGCCGCTTCACCACCGCGGATTTCTTTGCGATGTTCCAGGTCCCCTTTGAGCATGGCCAGGGCTGGACCGCGCACGAGGACGATGAGCATGCGCGCGTGGTGGTGCTGGGACACGACCTGGCGGTCAAGCTATACGGAACGACCGATGTCGTCGGGCGTACGGTGCGCCTGAAGGACACGCTTTTCCGGGTGGTGGGCGTCACCGCACCGTGGTCGCCACAGCCGCGCTTCTACGCCGACCTGGGCAGCAGCGATTCGTTCGGCCAGAGCGATGCGTTCTTCCTGCCTCTGTCGGTCGCGGTTGAACTTCGGTTCGACATTTCCGGCAACCAATCCAGTTGGGCCGAGTCGGACATGGAAGACGTCCTGAAATCGCCTTCGTCGAGCTGGCTGCAATTCTGGGTGGAGCTCGACACCCCGCAGCAGGTCGCCGACTACACGCGCTTCCTGCATGACTATGCCGCCCAGCAGCATGCCAGCGGGCGCTTCGAGCGCGATCCGCAGACCGTGCGCCTGTATCCGTTGATGGACTGGCTGGCCTATCGCAAGCTGGTGCCTTCGGAAGTGCAGTTGCAGCTGTGGCTGGCGCTGGGCTTCCTGCTGGTGTGCCTGGTCAACATCGTTGCCCTGTTGCTGGCCAAGTTCCTGCGCCGCGGCAACGAGATCGGCGTGCGCCGCGCCCTGGGCGCGCGTGGCCGGGACATCCTGGTCCAGCTTGGGACCGAAGCCGCCTTGATCGGCCTGAGCGGAGGGCTGCTGGGCATCGCCCTGTCCCAGCTCGGACTGTGGAGCGTGCGCCAACGTCCCGACGACTACGCCCGGATCGCCCAGATGGACGCGTCGATGTTGTTCTCCACCGTCACGCTGGCCGTGGTGGCGACCTTGCTGGCCGGCCTGCTGCCGGCATGGCGCGCGAGCCGGATCTCACCTGCGCTGCAGATCAAGGGAGTCTGAATCATGCCGTTGCCCCTCATGCCCATCCTGTCGGCGCTGCGTCATCACCGGCTCACCGCCGCGCTGTTGACGCTACAGGTCGCATTGACCTGCGCCATTGTGATCAATGCAGGCTTCATGCTGGTCGGACGGATCCAGCAGATCACCGCGGCCTCCGGGCTACCAGAAGACCAGTTGTCCCTCATCAGCGTCAGTGGCCTGGACGACGCGGCCAATGCACATGCGCAGCGGCAGACCGACCTGACGGCGCTACGCGCCATCGATGGCGTTCAGGCCGCGGCGGCGCTGGACAATGGCAGCATGCCGCTGTCGCGCAACTATTCCGGTACGGGGGCGTGCACATCGCAGGAGGGATTTGATCGCGCCAAAGCCGCCCGCGGTATCGACGGCATCAGTGGCTGCGTCTCGTTTCCCAGCTATTCGGGCTCGTCGGACCTGTTGAAGGCCATGGGCCTGACCCTGCTCGCCGGGCGCGATTTCACCGATGAGGAGCGCGCCGCCGAAAAAGCCGGCCAGGCCGTCATCGTGACCCGCAGCATGGCCCACCGCCTGTGGCCCGGGCAGAATCCGGTCGGCAAGCTGCTGTACGGGTTCAATGGCCCGGTTCCAGTGGTGGGCATGATCCAGGACGTGCTGGCGCCCATGGCCTCCGGCGGGCCAGACGACACAATGCTTCTGCTGACCTCCACCAGCCAGGCACGGATTTCCGCGACCTATCTGTTGCGTAGCGCCCCCCAGGACCGTCAGCGCGTGCTGCGCGAAGCGGCCGCCGCGCTGGACAAGGCCGGCCCGGTGCGCCTGATTCCCGAGGAGCAGCGACGCACCTACACCCAGGTGCGCCGCGAATACTTCCAGCGCGACGTCACCATGCTCGGTCTGCTCATCACCTCGTCGTTGGCGCTGCTGTTCGTCACCGCACTGGGCATCGGTGGGCTGGCGAACTTCTGGGTTGGCCAGCGCACGCGGCAGATCGGTATCCGCCGCGCGGTGGGCGCCACGCGCGGGGACATCCTGCGCCACTTCCAGGCCGAGAACTTCCTGATCGTCGGGGCCGGCGTCGTGCTGGGCATGCTGCTGGCCTACGGCCTGAACCAGCTGTTGATGCGCCAGTACGAACTCGCGCGCCTGCCCCTGCTCTACCTGCCCGTCGGTGCGCTGCTGCTGTGGGCACTGGGCCAGGTCGCCGTGCTCGGGCCCGCCCTGCGCGCCTCGCGCGTCCCGCCGGCCATCGCCACGCGGGCCGGCTGACGTTCCATGGAGATGCATATGCCAACCTCACGCCGCTTGCTCATCGCCACCGTGCTGTGCGCCCTGTGCGCAACGCTTCAACCCGCGTCTGCCGAGGCGAAGTTTGGCCACCTGCAGGTCGATGACCATCAGCTCCGCTGGCAAGGCCTGGAGCGTCGCCTGCAGCTGCGTGACGTCCAGGCGGGCGTCGTGGTGAAAGATGCGAAGGGACTGCCGCTACACGCCGGCGAGGTGATCCGCGCGGTCGACGGCAAGCCGGTCCAGACGGTGGCTGCGCTGATTTCGGCCCTGCGCGCCCTGCATGGTCACAGCACGGCGCTGCAGGTCGACGCGCGCGATGGCAGCGTGCATGTGGCGCATCTGTCGGCCAGTGATTACGTGGACCTGATTCCTCCCGCGCCCCCGCCGCCACCGTTGCCACCACCACCCCCGCCGGCACCCGGTGCGTGAGCCGGATCGCCTGATGCCGCAGGCCGGTATCCTGTGCCGGTTCACCCACCACCCCGGAGCATGTGATGTCCGTCCGCCCATCCTCCCTGCTGGGCATGCTGCTAGCCCTTTGCTACGTCGGCACCGCGCTGGCCCACCAGGCCGCGCCGGCCGCCGATGGCGTGCTGGTCTCCGAGGGCACGCTGGATGGCTACACCGGCCGCTATGCCGCCGTGGACGGCCTGACGCTGGAGGTCTGGCACGAAGGCAGCACGCTGATGCTGCGCCCGGCCGGCGGCAGTGCCGTGGCGCTGGTGGCTGACTCGGAGACCGTCTTCCATGCCAGCGGGCAGCAGGCGCGCGTGGAGTTCGTCTTCGGCGCCAACGATCGTGTCAGCCATCTGTTGCTCACCCAGGGCGGCACCACTCTCAAGGCGATCCGCCAGTAAGGCCACGGACTCATGCCGACCCTGCTTATCATCGACGACAACCCCGCCGTGGCCCACGCCCTGGACGTGCTGTTTTCGCTGCACGAGATCGATACCCTGCACGCGGCCAGTCCGGACGCCGGCCTGGCCATCCTCGACCGCGAGGCGATCGACCTGGTGATCCAGGACATGAACTTCTCCGCCGACACCACCAGTGGCGAGGAGGGCCAGGCGCTGTTCGCGCAGATCCGCGCGCGCCATCCCGACCTGCCGGTGGTGCTATTGACCGCGTGGACCCATCTGGAAGCGGCCGTGGAGCTGGTCAAGGCCGGCGCGGCCGACTATCTGGGCAAGCCCTGGGACGACCGCCGTCTGCTGGCCACGGTCAACACCCTGCTGGAGCTGGCCGAGGCGCGCGAGGAGCTGGACCGGCGTCGCGCGCGCGACCGGCTGCAGCGCGCGCAGCTGGAGGAGAAGTACGACCTGCGTGGCCTGGTGTTCAACGACCCGGCCAGCGAGCGCGTCCTGGCGCTGGCCTGCCAGGTGGCACGCAGCGACCTGCCGGTGCTGATCACCGGTCCCAATGGCAGTGGCAAGGAAAAGATCGCCGAGATCGTGCAGGCCAACTCCTCGGTGCGGCACGGGCCGTTCGTGACGCTCAACTGCGGCGCCCTGCCCAGCGAGCTGATCGAGGCCGAGCTGTTCGGTGCCGATGCCGGCGCCTATACCGGGGCCAACAAGGCACGCGAGGGCAAGTTCGAGGCGGCCGATGGCGGCACGCTGTTCCTGGACGAGATCGGCAACCTGCCGCCGGCCGGACAGATGAAGCTGCTGCGCGTGCTGGAAACCGGCCGCTTCGAGCGGTTGGGCTCCAACCGCGAGCGCAGCGTGCGCGTGCGCGTGATCAGTGCGACCAATGCCGACCTGCAGACGATGATCCGCGAGGGCAGCTTCCGCGAGGATCTCTACTACCGCCTCAACGCGATCGAACTGGCGCTGCCGCCGCTGGCCGAACGTCCCGGCGACATCCTGCCGCTGGCCGCGCACTTCGCCGACAAGCCCATCGGCGAATCGGCCCGCGCCGCGCTGCTGCGCCACGCCTGGCCAGGCAACGTGCGCGAGCTGCGCAACGTCATTCAGCGCGCCAGCCTGCTCAGTCCCGGCGCGCATATCGAGGCGGCCGACCTGCAGCTGCCGGCCGCCGCGCCGGCCGCACGCGTACACGCGCCCTCGGCCGAGCCGGACAAGGCCCAGATCGAAGGTGCGCTGGCGCGCGCTGGCGGCGTGATCGCCCAGGCCGCCGCCGAGCTGGGCCTGAGCCGGCAGGCGCTGTACCGGCGCATGGACCGGCATGGAATCAAGCCGCAATGAGCGCGCGGCCATGAAGCGCTCGCTGGCCGGTCGCCTGATGCTGTGGCTGCTGCCACTGGGCGTCGCGGCCATCGCCCTGCCGCTGGCCATGCAGACCTGGCTGGAGGATGTATGGCTCAGCGCCATCATCTCCGCGGTCTTGCTGCTGCCGTTGGCCGCCTGGGTCATTCGCCAGGCCCTGATGCCGGTGAACTCGCTGTTCCGTGCCTTGTCCGGCGCGGTCAACAGCTATCGCGATGGCGAGTTCAACTTCGGCGTGCACTGGTCCGGCAACGACGAGCTGAACGATCTGGTGGTCTCCCACGAGGAACTGGGCCAGGTGCTGCGCGACCAGCGCCAGGGCCTGGCCCAGCGCGAGCTTCTGCTGGACAGCATGATCCAGCACTCGCCCGTGGCGATGCTGCTGCTGGCGCCCGGCGGCGATGGCGGCATGCGCGTGGTGTTCGCCAACCTGGCCGCGCGCAACCTGCTGTTCGGCGGCCGGCGCATGGAGGGGCAGCGCTTCGAGACCCTGCTCGAACACGCCGAGCCGGAGCTGGTCGAGGCGATGGAACGGGGTGGGGACAGCCTGTTCGCCGTTGGCGCGGAGGAAGAAGGCGGCGAGGAGCAGATCTATCACCTGGCACGGCGACGCTTCCAGCTCAACGGCCGCCAGCAGGAGCTGCTGCAGCTGTGGCGGCTGACCACCGAGCTGCGCCGCCAGGAGGTGCAGACCTGGAAGAAGGTCATTCGTGTGATCAGCCACGAGCTCAACAACTCGCTGGCACCAGTGGCCTCGCTGGCGCACTCCGGCGGCGAACTGGTGCGGCGCGGTCGGCACGATCAGCTCGAACATGTGTTCGCCACCATCGAGGAGCGCGCGCGCCATCTGGAGGAATTCATCCGCGGCTACGCACGCTTTGCCAAGCTGCCGCAGCCACAGAAGCAGGCCATCGAATGGTTCGCCTTCCTGCGCGGGCTGCAGCAGCAGATCGGCTTCACCATCGAGGGCCATGCCGAGGGCATCCGCAGCCGCATCGATCCTGCGCAGCTGGGCCAGGCGCTGTTGAACCTGGTCAAGAACGCGCACGAGGCAGGCTGCGAAGGCAGCGAGGTCATCGTGCGCGTCACCCCCCTGCACGGACAGGTGCGTGTGGAGGTGCTCGACCGCGGCAGCGGCATGAACGAGGCGGTCCTGCAGAACGCGCTGGTGCCCTTCTACTCGACCAAGCGCAACGGCACCGGCCTGGGGCTGGCGCTGACCCGCGAGATTGTCGAGGCGCACGATGGGCGCATCGCCCTGCACAACCGCGAGGGCGGCGGACTGTGCGTCAGCCTGCACCTGCCCAGCACCTGATCGGCCTCGCCGACCTCAGCGCTGGCTAGCGCCCGGCGAAATGGGCAGCTGTTGGGGTGAAGCATCTTCGCCCTTCGCGTCGAGCGCAGCCCGCAAGGCGCGCTGCAGGGCGGCGGTGAGGCGTCGCAGCTCCTGGAGTTCGCGTTCGAGTTGGCGCAGGCGAGCGCCATGCACGTCGTGATGCACATTGCCGCGCTGCTGGCTGGCTTCGCGTCGCAGCCAGGCATTGAGCGTCTCGCTGCGGCAACCCAGGCCTTTTGCGACGTGTTGGACCGCGCCGCGTCGCGAGTAACCGTTGGCCGCCAGCGCATGCACCTGCTGGAGCGCCCGGGCCTTGGCCGCCTGCGAGTAGCGCATTGCCGCCATGTCGTCAGCGCCGCCAGGCCGGGCGCGCGCGCAGGCCTTTCGGTGCGCCGGCGTGGCGATGCATCCGGCCGATGCGGCGGAAGACGCGGCAGGTTGTGTTTCCATCCATGAGGTCATTGAATGCCAACCTCCGGCACAACACGTGTGCCAGAGGTCAGCAGCACTGATGGCGCCTTTGTAGTCCGATCGCGCGGACAGATCGCCTGCCGGGTCAGCCGGCCGGCGCGTAGGCCGTGCAGCCTACTTCCAGCGCGGCCTGCATCGGCAGGGCGCTGACAGCCATCGCGCTGCGCGCGGGCAGGTGATCAGGCTTGAAGGCGGCCACGTAGCGCTTGTTGAACTCGGCCCAGTCCTTCATGTCGACGATCATCACCGTGCACTGGGTCACCTGGTCCATGGACGCGCCGGCCGTGCCCAGCACCTTGGCGACGTTGGCCATGGTGTTGCTGGCCTGGCTCGCGAAATCCGCCGGGAGCTTGCCATCGGCGCCAACACCGAGCTGGCCGGACACGTACACCGTGTCGCCCGCGCGCACGGCGGCCGCATACGGTGCCTTGCTGCCGGCGGGACGGTGATATTCCAGATCTGCCGCCTGGGCGGAAAGCGCGACGCCGAGCAGGTAGCCAAAACCCAGGACACGGAGCGAAAAGCGATGCGACTTCATGCGACAACCTCTGCGTGGGGAAAGCGTGCGCCCGGATCGCGTGCATCCAGTCGCGGGCATGTCCCCGGCCACCCGCGCGCATCAAGCGCAGCAGCGTGCGACCGGGAACTGCCAGGTTCGATCAGGCGCCCACTCCCCGTGCATCGCCCGTGCACCCGACGTTAACCGCTGGCGCGCGCAACCGCCAGCCCGCTCAGGAAGTTTTCTTCTTCGGCCGTTCCCAGGTCTCGATGGTGTTCTGGCGCGCGCGCGCCACCGTCAGCTTGCCGGCCGGGGCATCGCTCACCAACACGGTGCCCGCTCCCAGGGTGGCGCCATCGCCCAGCGTGACCGGGGCCACCAGCGCCGAGTTGCTGCCCACGAACACGTTGTCGCCGATGGTCGTGGTGAACTTGTTGATCCCGTCGTAGTTGCAGGTGATGGTGCCGGCGCCGATGTTGGTCCCGCTGCCGATCACGGTATCGCCCAGGTAGGTCAGGTGGTTGGCCTTGGTGCCCACGCCGAGGACCGCCTTCTTGGTTTCCACGAAATTGCCGATGTGCACGCCGTCGGCCAGCACCGTGCCCGGGCGCAGGCGCGCGAAGGGACCGATCATCACCGCCCCTTCGGTCACTACGCCTTCCAGGTCGCAGTGCGCGCGCACCTCGGTGCCCGGACCGAGCTTGACGTCCTTGAGCCGGACGAAGGGCCCGATCAGGACGCCATCGCCCAGGTCAACGTCGCCTTCCAGCACCACGTTGACGTCGATCTGCACGTCGCGACCCACGCGCACGCGGCCGCGCTGGTCCACCCGCGCCGGGTCGATTAGGCGCGCACCGGCCAGGCACAGCGCCTTGGCCTGGCGCAGCTGCCAGGTGCGCTCCAGATGCGCCAGCTGCCAGGGATCGTTGGCGCCTTCGGCCTCCAGCGGATCGGCGACCACGACCATCTCGGCCGGACTGAACTCGGCCGCGGCCATGCCGAAGATGTCGGTGAGGTAGTACTCGCCCTGCACGTTGTCGTTGTCCAGCTGATCCAGCCAGCGATGCAGCGCGGTCGATTCGGCAGTGAGGATGCCGGTATTGACCGTGTGCAGGCGGCGCTGGTCGTCGTCGGCGTCCTTCTCCTCGACGATAGCGCCGACCTTGCCGTTGGCGTCGCGCACGATGCGGCCGTAGCCGGTCGGATCGTCCGGTTCGGCCACCAGCACCGCAAGGCGTCCGGGCGCGTGCAACAGCCGCAACAGGGTCTCGGGGCGAATCAGCGGCACATCGCCATACAGCACCAGCACGGTGGCGGCATCGGGCACGTTCTCCATGGCCTGCTGCACGGCATGGCCGGTGCCCAGGCGCTGGGCCTGCTCGGCCCAGATCAGGTCGGGCTGGCCGGCGAACGCATCGCGCACCTCTTCGCCGGCATGCCCGTAGACCACATGGATGGCGGCGGGCTCCAGGGAGCGCGCGACCTGGATGACATGCGCCAGCATCGGCTGCCCCGCCACGGGCTGCAGCACCTTGGGCAGCGCGGACTTCATGCGCTTGCCTTCACCGGCGGCCAGGATGATCACGTGCAGGGGCAGGGCCATGGGGGTACTCATTGCGTCATGAACGCGAGAGTTTAAGTCACCTCCTGCCACGTGCTCGTCATCTGCTGGGGGTCCCAGTAGCATGACGCCCATGCCAGCCCGATCCGCAACATGTCATTGATCCGCCAGAGCCGGAGTTTCCTGGTCATCGGCATCGCCCAGCTCGTCCTGGATTGGAGCGTGTTTGTCGGACTCAGCGCCTTGGGCGTGGATGCCACGCCCGCCAACCTGACTGGCCGCGTGGCCGGGGCCGTCCTCGGCTTCTGGCTCAATGGGCGCTATACCTTCGCTTCGCACGAGGAGGGCGCGCGCCTGGGCTGGCGCCGCTTTGGCCGGTTTCTCGTGGTGTGGCTGTTCGCCACAGCGCTGAGCACCTGGCTGATCGTGCTGGCCGAACATCATCTCGGCCTGCGCCTGACCTGGCTGGCCAAGCCAGTGGTCGAAGGCGGCCTGGCGGTACTGACCTTCCTGGCCGGACGCTACGTGATCTACCGGTGAGAGACGGACGCCTGCACGTCCTCCATGGACGAAGATTGCTCGACCACCGTCAAAATCCGCGACCCCACCACCAGTTGGCACGGTAAAGGCCGATAAGTCGTGCCGACGCGGTCATCGGTGCCTCGCAGAAGCCAGCGCCAACCCACACCAGGCCGTTGGCCCGGACCCGCGGCCTGCATGTGAGACCGGAAACAGAAAACGCCGGCTTGCGCCGGCGTTTTCTCGCGGAAAATCCAGGTCGGGAGACCGCGGGCTTCCGCTTCAGTGCTTGAGCGTCTTGCGCAGGCGCTCCAGCGCCTGCAGCTGGACCACGGCTTCCATCAGCTTGCGCTGGGCTTCGGCCAGGTCTTCGGTCTCGCCGCGGTTGGCCAGCACGCGCTCAGCTTCTTCCTTGGCGGCCTTGACGGCGGCCTCGTCGATGTCCTGTGCGCGGATGGCGGTGTCGGCCAGCACGGTGACGACCTGCGGCTGCACTTCCAGGATGCCGCCGGAGATGGCGAAATCCAGCTGCTCGCCGCCGGCAGTGGTCACCACGACCTTGCCCGGCTTCAGGCGCGTGATCAGCGGCGCGTGCTTGGGCGCGATACCCAGTTCGCCCAACTCACCGGTGGCGACCACCAAGGTGGCTTCACCGTGGTAGATCTCCTGCTCGGCGCTGACGATGTCGCAACGGATGGTGCTCATGCAATGTCCTCTGCCGCGTCAGTGGCGGACCGGTCGGCCCGCCCTCGACGCTGTGCGGATCAGGCCTTCTCGGCCAGCTTCTTGGCCTTTTCCACGGCCTCGTCGATGCTGCCGACCATGTAGAACGCCTGCTCGGGCAGGTGGTCGTACTCGCCGTCCAGGATGCCCTTGAAGCCGCGGATGGTGTCCTTCAGCGACACGTACTTGCCCGGGGCGCCGGTGAACACTTCGGCCACGTGGAAGGGCTGGCTGAAGAAGCGCTCGATCTTGCGCGCGCGCGACACGGCCTGCTTGTCCTCTTCGGACAGCTCGTCCATGCCCAGGATCGCGATGATGTCCTTGAGCTCCTTGTACTTCTGCAGGGTGGCCTGCACGCGACGGGCGACATCGTAGTGCTCGTTGCCGATCACCAGCGGATCCAGCTGGCGGCTGGTGGAATCCAGCGGATCGACCGCCGGATAGATACCCAGCGAGGCGATGTTGCGGCTCAGGGTCACCGTGGAATCCAGGTGCGCGAAGGTGGTGGCCGGCGACGGGTCGGTCAAGTCATCCGCGGGCACGTACACGGCCTGGATCGAGGTGATCGAACCGTTCTTGGTCGAGGTGATGCGCTCCTGCAGGACGCCCATTTCCTCGGCCAGGGTCGGCTGGTAGCCCACCGCCGACGGCATGCGGCCCAGCAGCGCGGACACCTCGGTGCCGGCCAGGGTATAGCGGTAGATGTTGTCGACGAACAGCAGCACGTCCTTGCCCTTGCCCGACTCGTCCTTCTCGTCGCGGAAGTACTCGGCCATGGTCAGGCCGGTCAGCGCGACGCGCAGGCGGTTGCCCGGCGGCTCGTTCATCTGGCCGTAGACCATCGCGACCTTGTCCAGGACGTTGGAGTCCTTCATCTCGTGGTAGAAGTCGTTGCCCTCGCGGGTACGCTCGCCCACGCCGGCGAACACGGACAGACCTTCGTGCGCCTTGGCGATGTTGTTGATCAGCTCCATCATGTTGACGGTCTTGCCGACGCCGGCGCCGCCGAACAGGCCGACCTTGCCGCCCTTGGCGAACGGGCACATCAGATCGATCACCTTGATGCCGGTTTCCAGCAGCTCGGTGGAGGAGGACTGGTCTTCGTACGAGGGCGCGGCGCGGTGGATTTCCCAGCTGTCGCTGCCTTCGACCGGACCGGCCTCGTCGATCGGACGGCCCAGCACGTCCATGATGCGGCCCAGCGTGGCCTTGCCGACCGGCACGGAAATCGCCTTGCCGGTGTTGGTGGCCACCAGGTTGCGCTTGAGGCCATCGGTGGAACCCAGCGCGATGGTGCGGACCACGCCGTCACCCAGCTGCTGCTGGACTTCCAGCGTGATCTCGGTGTTGTCCACCTTCAGCGCGTCGTACACCTTCGGCACGTCGCCGCGCGGGAATTCGACGTCGACGACCGCGCCGATGATCTGAACGATCTTGCCCTGATTCATTGCTGCATCCTCTAGATAAAGACCTGTGGCCGCGCGCGCTTAGACCGCCGCTGCGCCGCCGACGATTTCGGAGATTTCCTGGGTGATCGCCGCCTGGCGCGCCTTGTTGTAGGACAGCTGCAAGGTGCCGATCAGCTTGCTGGCGTTGTCGCTGGCAGCCTTCATCGCCACCATGCGCGCGGCGTGCTCGGAAGCCACGTTCTCCAGCACCGCCTGGTAGACCAGCGACTCCACGTAACGCACCAGCACATGCTCGAGCACGGTCTTGGGATCGGGCTCGTACAGGTAGTCCCAGTCGTGCTTGGCGACGGTCTCCTCGGCCGGCGGCAACGGAAGCAGCTGGTCGAAGGAAGCCTTCTGCGACATCGTGTTGACGAAGTGGTTGTAAACCAGGAACACCCGGTCGACCTTGCCTGACTCGTAGGCCTTTAGCATCACCTTCACCACGCCCACCAGCTGCTCCAGGTGCGGCACGTCGCCCAGGTGGCTGATGCTGCCGACCATGTCCACCTTGAGCCGGCGGAAGAACACCGCCGCCTTCTGGCCGATGGTGACCACGTCGACCTGCGCGCCCTTGTCCTGCCACTGGCGCATTTCACCCAGGGTCTTGCGGAACAGGTTGTTGTTCAGGCCGCCGGCCAGGCCGCGGTCGGAGGAGATGACGATGTAGCCGACGCGCTCGACCTTCTCCCGCTCCACCAGGTAGGGATGCTGGAAATCGGTGTTGGCCTGGGCCAGGTGCCCGATGACCTGACGCATCGCCCGCGCGTAGGGGCGCGAGGTCTTCATGCGGTCCTGGGCGCGGCGGATCTTCGCGGCCGAGACCATCTCCAGGGCGCGCGTCACCTTGCGGGTGTTCTGCACGCTCTTGATCTTGTTCTTGATTTCGCGTCCGCCAGCCATCTTCCGTTTCCCGTAGAGCGGAGCAAGCTCCGCTGCTTTGTAGAGCGGAGCTTGCTCCGCTACACGTAAAGCGGAGCAAGCTCCGCTCTACACCAAACCGTCGCTTACCAGCTGCCGGTCTGCTTGAACTCTTCGATGCCCTTCTTGAACGCCGCCTCGATCTCGTCGTTCCAGGCGCCGGTGCCGTTGACCTTGCTCACCAGCTCACCGGCGGTGTTGATGAAGTGGGCATGCAGGCCTTCTTCGAAGGACAGCAGCTTGTTCACCGGCACGTCGTCCAGATAACCCTCGTTGACGGCGTAGATCGACAGCGCCTGCAGGCAGATGCCCATCGGGGCGTACTGCTTCTGCTTCATCAGCTCGGTCACGCGCTGACCGCGCTCGAGCTGCTTGCGGGTGGCTTCGTCCAGGTCCGAGGCGAACTGGGCGAAGGCCGCCAGCTCGCGGTACTGGGCCAGCGAGATGCGGATACCGCCGGAGAGCTTCTTGATGATCTTGGTCTGGGCCGCACCACCGACGCGCGACACCGAGATACCGGCGTTGACCGCCGGGCGGATGCCGGCGTTGAACAGGTCGGTTTCCAGGAAGATCTGGCCGTCGGTGATCGAGATCACGTTGGTCGGCACGAACGCGGACACGTCGCCGGCCTGGGTTTCGATGATCGGCAGGGCGGTCAGCGAACCGGTCTTGCCGGTCACCTTGCCCTCGGTGAACTTCTCCACGTAGGCAGGCGAGACGCGGCAGGCGCGCTCGAGCAGGCGGGAGTGCAGGTAGAACACGTCGCCCGGATAGGCTTCGCGGCCCGGCGGGCGCTTGAGCAGCAGCGAGATCTGGCGATAGGCCACGGCCTGCTTGGACAGGTCGTCGTACACGATCAGCGCGTCTTCGCCGCGGTCCAGGAAGTACTCACCCATGGTGCAGCCCGAGTAGGCGCTGATGTACTGCATCGCGGCCGACTCGGACGCGGTGGCGGCCACCACGATGGTGTGGGCCAGCGCGCCGTTCTCTTCGAGCTTGCGCACGATGTTGGCCACCGTCGAGGCCTTCTGGCCGATGGCGACGTACACGCACTTGATGCCCGAATCCTTCTGGTTGATCACCGCGTCGATGGCCATCGCGGTCTTGCCGGTCTGGCGGTCGCCGATGATCAGCTCGCGCTGGCCACGGCCGATCGGGATCATGGCATCGACCGACTTGTAGCCGGTCTGCACCGGCTCATCGACCGACTGGCGCCAGATCACGCCCGGTGCCACGCGCTCGACCGGGGCGGTCAGCGGGGTGTTGATCGGGCCCTTGCCGTCGATCGGCTCGCCCAGCGCGTTGACAACGCGGCCCAGCAGTTCCGAACCGACCGGCACTTCCAGGATGCGGCCGGTGGTCTTGGCGATGTCGCCTTCGCGCAGGTGCTCGTAGTCGCCCAGGACCACGGCGCCGACCGAGTCGCGCTCCAGGTTCAGGGCCAGGGCGAAGGTGTTGCCCGGCAGCTCGATCATTTCGCCCTGCATCACGTCGGCCAGGCCGAAGATGCGCACGATGCCGTCGGACACGCTGGTGACGGTGCCTTCGTTGCGCGACTCGGCGGCCAGCTTGACCTGCTCGATGCGGGTCTTGATGAGGTCGCTGATTTCAGAGGGGTTGAGCGTGGTGGCCATGATGGTTTCCCTTGTGCAGCCGTTGCGCGGCTGCGGATAAATGAAAGCGTGTGCCTGTCGCCTGCCGCTCCGCGTCGTGCGCGGGGCGGCGGCGCCTGGAATCAGCCCGCCAGCGCCGTCTGCAGGCGCGCCAGCTTGCCCTTGAGCGAGCCATCGATGACCACGTCGCCGGCATCGATGATGGCGCCGCCGATCAGCGAGGCATCGACCTCGGTGGTCACATCCACCTGGCGACCGAAACGCTTGGCCAGGGCGGCCTTGATCACGTCCAGCTCGCCCGGCGGCAGTTCGCTGGCCGAGGTCACCTTGGCCAGCACGATACGCTCGGCTTCGGCGCGCAGCTGCTCGTACAGCGCGGCGATCTCCGGCAGCAGCGGCAGGCGACGCGCATCGGCCAGCACACCGAGAAACCGGGTGAAGGCTTCATCGACACCCTGCTGCGACAGCAACATCAGGGCCTGCTCGCGGGTCAGCTGCGGATTGAGCAGCAACGCGGCGACCTGCGGCTCGCTGGCGATCTGGGCGGAAAAGCCCAGGGCCTGCGACCACGCCGGCAGCTGCTGCGCGTCCTGCGCCGCGCCGAAGGCGGCACGGGCGTAGGGACGGGCAAGCGTGATGGACTGGCTCATGATCGGATCACCCGGGTCAGATCTGCGCGGCCAGTTCGTCCAGCAGCGCCTTGTGGGCGGCCGGATCGATCTCGCGGTGCAGCAGCTTCTCGGCACCACTCACGGCCAGCGCGGACACCTGCTTGCGCAGCTCCTCGCGGGCCCGATTGGCGGCGGCGGCGATCTCTTCCTGGGCCAGTTCCTTCTGCCGGTTCGCCTCGGCGACCGCTTCATTGCGTGCGGCCTCGACGATCTGGTTGGCACGGGCGTGGGCCTGGTCGATGATCTCGTTGGCCTTGACGCGGGCGTCCTTGAGGGCCTCGTTGGCCTTCTCCTGCGCCTGCGCCAGATCCTTCTGGCTGCGATCGGCAGCGGCCAGGCCTTCGGCGATCTTCTTCTGCCGTTCTTCAAGCGCCGCGTTCAGCGGCGGCCAGATGAACTTCATCGTGAACCAGATCAGGATCACGAAGGAAAGCATCTGGCCGAAGAAGGTCATGTTGATGTTCATGACGTGTCCTCAACGGGTTCGTTCAACCCGCCATGCGTGGATGCATGACGGGTGTTGCTGCATGGGCCGCGGCTGCGGCTCAGGACCTGAGCGCGATTAGCCGCCCTGAGCGGCGTTCAGGACCGGACCCAGCAGCGGGTTGGCGATACCGAAGAACAGCGCGATGGCCAGGCCGATGATGAACGCGGCGTCGATCAGGCCGGCCAGCAGGAACATGCGGCCCTGCAGCACCGGGATCAGCTCCGGCTGACGGGCGGCCGATTCCAGGAACTTGGAACCCATGATGGCGATGCCCAGGCAGGCGCCCAGTGCACCGAGGCCGATGATGAGGCCGATGGCAATGGCGGTCATGCCCTGCAGGTGTGCGACAAATTCCATTGAAATCTCTCCAGCGAGTTGTTGGTTAAGAACGAAAGGGTGAAGCGAAAAGTGGGGCGATCTTAGTGACTCTCACGCGCGCCGGCGATATAGACGACGGTGAGGATCATGAAGATGAAGGCCTGCAGCAGGATGATCAGGATATGGAAGACACCCCACGCCGCGTTGGCGATGACGCCCGGCACGAAGGTGATCCAGCTGCTGAGCAGGCCGGCGATGAGCATGAACACCAGCTCGCCACCATACATGTTGCCGAACAGCCGCATGGCCAGCGAGATCGGCTTGACCAGCCACTCGATGATGTTCATGCCCAGATTGACCGGAGCCAGCACGATGGACAGCGGGCCATGGGCGTGGAACGGCGCGGTCAGCAGCTCCTTGCCGAACCCGAAGCCGCCCTTGGCCGACAGCGAGTGGCCGATCAGGATGAAGAACACCGTCACCGACAGCGCGGCGGGCGTCATCAGGTCCGCGGTGGGAACCAGGCGCAGGTAGGAATGGTGCGCCGCTTCATGACCCGCCGTGGTCTGGACCACGAAGGACGGCAGATCCAGCGGGATCAGGTCCATGGTGTTCATGAAGACCACCCACATGAAGATGGTCAGGGCCAGCGGTGTGACCGAGCTGCGGTTGCCGTGGAAGGTGTCCTTGACCTGGCCATCGACGAATTCCATGACCAGCTCGACAAAGGCCTGACCCTTGGACGGCACGCCCGAGGTGGCGCGGCGTGCGAAGAACGCGAACCAGGCCACAAACACCAAGCCCAGCACCAGCGCGATCAGCCAGCTGTCCAGATTGAAACGACCCAGCGCGCCATCGCCCACCAGCTGGACGCTGTTGTGCGTCAAATGGTGGTTGATGTATTCGGTCAAACCGCCCGAACTATTCGATTCATTCACGAAGCGACACCTTTCCGTCGAACCACATTGGCCAGCACCAAACCCAGTGCGGCACCCAAAACCCCGGTGATGACCGGCAGGCCCGGTAACCGGAACCCTGCCAACGCCGCCACCAGCACCAGCAACACCACCACCCACTTCGCCACCATTCCCATCAGCAGCCGCGCGAAGGCGGTGCCGGCTGGGGCGACCCCGCCGCCCAGCGCCACTTTCGCGGCAGCCCAGGAACCAGCGGTGAGCCCCATGCCGCCCAGCCAGGCCCCAAGGGCCGAAGCGGGTGACGCTGCAAGCCAGGCCAGTGCGACCAGCACGGAGGCGGCAGCCTGCCAGGCTGTCGCCCGCTGTGCCAGTTGCCGACCCGTGTAGACGGAGTTCAGCACGTGCGATGGCCTTGGCGGGGTTGCGGGAACGGGCGTGCGGGTGGCCCGTCAAGCGGCGAAAGTATAGCAGCGCGCCCCTTGCACCGACAACCTCCAAAAGTTTGATTTGTCTTGGAAAAACCCCGGAACAGCGCAAAGCGCGTCGGGTCCGGCATGGAAGCGGTTTCGCCAGCGGCTTCTTGTCCCGACCGGTACAGGAACTTTCCGCTGTCCGCACGGTCCATCTGCATGAGGTCTGCGCCTACTTCCTCGTCGATGCTCCGCCGCAGACCTCCCCGAAGCCCCGGCCTCCTCGCCGGGGCTTCTCTTGTTACCGAGGCCACCTCAGGCCTCGAGGATCCGGCGCAGGGGTTCCAGATGGGCGGCGTAGCGCTGCCAGCGGCCGATGCCATCGCGGTTGAGCGCCGCGCGCACCTGGGTGGCGCTGGCGGTGGCCACCGGCGCCGGATTGTGATGGAAGTCCAGGCAGTCCGGATCGTAGGGCAGTCCGCAGAACGCCAGCAGCGCCCGGGTCTGGGCCTCCTGGTCTTCGACCAGCCGCTCGTACCCCAGCCGCAGGAAGCGCCCCGGCAGCACGCGCTGCCAGTGCGCCATCAGGCGTTCGAAGCGCCTCACGTAGCGCGCGGTATCCAGCGGATCGCTGGCGTAGTGGAAGTACGGAGTGCCCATGGCGAACAGGGTGCGCAAGTTGCCCAGGCACACGTCCAGCGGATCGCGCTGCAGGCAGACGATGCGCGCGCGGGGCAAGGCACGGGCGATGAAGCCGGCATAGAGGAAGTTGTGCGGCAACTTGTCGGTGAAACGCGCTTCGCCGCCATGCAGCATCGGCGCGGCGCCTTGCAGGTAGTCCTGGCCCAGGGCAGCCCAGTCCAGCCCGGCGGCACGCGTGATGGTCTCCGGATCGAGCAACGCCCGCATGGGACTGCCGCTGGCTCGCTTGAGGGCAACGCCGAAGACCTGCAACTCGCCTGCGGCCTGCACCTGCGGGTGGCTCGACAGGATGCGGTCAACCAGGGTCGTGCCGCTGCGCGGCATGCCCACGATGAAGATCGGCCCCTCCGGCGCGTCATCGGGGGCTGCGATCGCGTCGGGGAAGGCGCGCTCAAGCGCGTCGAACAAGGCCGCGTCGCGCCCCGCGACATCGCCGAGCCGGGCCCGATGCTCGCGCTTGCCGTCCAGCAGATGCCGCCAGGCCTGGTCGTACTGGCCCAGGTCCTCGTACTGTCGCGAAAGCGCGTGATGCACATGGGCCAGGGCTTCGGGTTGGCCCGCCGCATCGGGCAGCAGCGCCGTCAACGCATCGATGCGATTCTGCTCGGGCCGCGCCCTGCGCAGCAGCGCCAGCGCCGACTGCGCACGCCAGTGTGTCGGCTGCGCCGCGATGCAGGCTTGATACGCCTGCTCGGCACCATCGAAGTCCCCCAGGAACTTGCGCGCCGCCGCCAGGTTGAACTGATGACCGGGATCGTCGGGGTCCAGCGCCGCGGCGGCCCTGAACACGCGCTCGGCCTGCGCATGGTCGCCGGCCCGGCTGAAGACCACGCCCAGCAGTCCCAGCGCGCGCGGCGCGGCGGCACACAGGGGCAGCGCGCGGCGCGCCTCTTCCAGGGCCTGCGCCTGTCGATGGGCCAGGGACAGCGCGCGGGCATGCTCGGCCGCGATGTCACCCTCCTGCGGCGCCAGCGCGACCGCCCGTGTGAGCTGCTCGAGCGCAGCGCGCAGCTGGCGCTGTTCAAGCGCGGCGACGCCACCAAAGTAATGGGCGAGGGCCAGGTCCGGCGCCTGGGCCTGCCACTGCCGGCACAGCCCTGCGAGCTCCACCCATCGCCCCTGCCCGGCCAGACGCCGGGCCTGCGCCTCAGGGGGCTGCGGAAAAGACGAACTCATCGTGCCTGGCAGGCGCCCCGGACGCGCGGCAACCACGCCGCGCGTCCGAGTATAGACAGCCCCTGGAGCGCTACTGGAAGTAGTAGGTGAAGCTCGCCCCGACCCGCAGCGGCGCGATCATCGCCTTGCTGTAGCTGCGCACCGCGAACGAGGTGCCGTCGCCCTCGATGGTCTCGATATAGGCAGGCGTGTTGCGCACCGCGGTCTCGGCATAGCGGTCGAAGAGGTTCTTGGCATAGAGGTTCACCTCCCATGCCACACCGGACAGGCTGATCGAGGCGTTGTGCACGGCAAAGCCCGGCAGCACCTCGCCCCCGTTGCGCAGGCCCACGCGCGAGTCCACGTCGCTTTGCGCGGCCACCGAATAGTTCGCGCCCAGGATCAGGCCGCTAGACAGCGAGTGCGTGTACTGCAGCGACACGTTGCCCATGTGCTGAGGCGAACCCGGCAGGCGGTCGCCGTCGAAGGCATCTTCGCCGGACACGATGCCCGGCGCATCGGCGGCCAGTTCGGCCTTGTTGTAGGTGTAGGAGGCGGTCAGGCGCAGGTCTGGCAGCAGGCGCGCCTGGGTGGTCAACTCCACGCCCTGGCTGCGCGCCTTGGCACCGTTGACGGTGATGGGAATGGCGCCATTGACCGTGGTGCCGGCGACCTGCACATCGTCCCAGTCGATGTAATACAGCGCGCCGTTGACGACCAGCCGGTTGTCCAGCCAGCTGCTGCGCAGGCCCAACTCGTGGTTGGTGGTCTTGTCCGGCTTGATCAGGCGCTCGTTGGGCAGTGCGCAGACGTTCTGCCCATCCGGCAAGGGGTCCAGGCAGGCCGGGACCGCGTTGGCGCCGCCGGAGCGGTAGCCCTCGCTGACCGTCGCATAGCCCAGCAGCTTGGGCGTGAACTGGTAGGAGGTGTTGAACTTGAAGATCGAGTCCTTGTCCGAGACGTTGACCGGGTCGTAGGTCACCGCGATCTCGTCCGGGGCCGAGCCATCGATCAGCGGCAGGGCGAAGCCAACCTTCTGCTCATCGTCGTACTTGAACCAGCGCCCGCCCACGGTGACGTTCCACTTGTCGGTGAAGTCGTAGCCGATCTCCCCGAACAAGGCCTTCTCCTCCGGCTTGTCGAAGGTGGCCTGGAAGTACTCCAGGTTGTCGGGGCGGTCGATGCCCCAGAATTCCGGAATGCCCGGGACGAATTCGCTGGAGTAGGCGGTCAGGTCCGAGCGATCGTAGAAGCCGCCGACGATCCAGGTCAGTGGGCCGGTGTCGTTGGAAACCAGGCGCACCTCCTGGGTGAAGCGACGCGTTTCCACTTCCTCGCGGGTATAGGCGGCGAAGCTGGGGAAATCCTCGTAACCGTACTGGAAGTCCAGCAGCAGGTCGGTCTGGTCGCGCTGGCCCAGCTCGTCGTATTCGGAATAGCCGCTGGCCGAGGTCAGCGTGGCAAAGCCCAGATCGGCGGTGACTTCCAGCGCCAGCAACTGGCTCTTGCGGTCGTTGGGCTCCAGGAAGCGATACGCCGACTCGTAGCGCCCGGTGCCGAAGGAATCGACCTGGTTGACCGTGCGCCCGCCGGACTCCTGGCGCTGGTAGTAGTAGGTCAGGTTGGCATCGACCGCGTCGCCGAACATCCAGCGCAGGCCGACACGCGCGCTGCTGGTGGTCAGGTCGTTGGCGTCGCGCCTGCGCTTGAGGTTGGCCGCGACCGCATCCGGATCGGAGAAGTCCGGCTGCGGATTGGACACGCCCGGCTCGCGCACCAGGAAGTCGTAATCGACCCAGCCCGGATCGTGGTATTTGCCGAACGAGGCACGCAGGGCGCCGTGCTGGCCGATCGGCAGGTTGAGGATGGAGCTGACCTCCATGCCGGTATCGCCGCTGTGGCTGCTGCTGGACAGGCCCGTGGTCGCCTGGACGCTGGTTTCGCCCAACTGCGGACGCACCGGCAGATAGCGGATCGCACCGCCCAGGGTGCCGGCCCCGTACAGGGTGCCCTGCGGCCCGAGCAGGGTCTCGACCCGCTCGATGTCGGTCAGGCGCAGGTCCAGGTACAGCGGGATGTCGCCCAGGTACTGGGCGACCACGCCGCCGCCGTCCTGGCCGACGCCCTCGCTGCCGGTAAGCGAATTGGTGTTGAGCCCGCGCACGGTCAGCAGGTTGGCATCGCGTCCGCCCTGGTCGACCAGATACAGGCCCGGGACGGTCTTCACCAGGTCGGCCAGGTCGGTGAGGTTCTGCTGCTCGATGTCCAGCCCGGTGGTGGCCGTCAGGTTGAGCGGCACGTCCTGCACGGTGGCCGCGCGCCGGGTCGCGGTCACGGTCACCGTGTCCAGGTCCTTGGCGCTGCGGGGCGGATCGGCCTGCTGGGCCAGGGCGGGGAGCGCCAGGCCGGCCAGCATCAGATGGGTGGCGAGCGCCAGCGGGTGGCGTCGCAGGCGGGGGAAGGGTGGGTTCATGCACAGGCTCCAGCGAATCAAACGAACGGCGTGGCATGCGCCCGGGCCAGCCGGCGCGCACGATCGGTCAAGCATTCCCACGTTCGGCACTCGCCACGCGCACGCACCCGCCCGGCAGGAGGTCCATGACCCCCTCGGGCCACGGCCGTCCGCATGGCTGCGGTGCGTGCCGTTGGCCCGCCAGACGCCCCTCTGACGCCTGCCCGGGAATGCGGGACGCACGTCCTCCACGACGCGTGCCAACCCCTCCCACGCACCGAAATAGCATCGCCGCCAATGCAGCGTCAATTGTCGGCACGTGGCGGCGCCCGGCACGCAAGCAAAAGCGGGCTCCTGTCACGACTTTCGCAAGACTGAACATCGAAGTCTCACTTCTTCACCGCGCCTGCACCGTGCCGGGCGCAGCTTGGCGCCCCTTCGCCGGCCAAGCGGGCCGGTCTTTCAAACCCCGCAGGAGAAGTTCCGATGAAAGCCTTCGCGTCCCTGGCCCTGGCCGGCCTGTCCGTTGCCATCCTCACCACGCTTGCCGCTCCCGCCCATGCGCAGGCGCCGGGCGATGACACCTTCACGCTGCGCCTGGGCGCGATGAGCGCGGACGGCAGCGGCCGCCTCAAGGGCAGCGGCGAGCTGATGGGCAACGACGTCGACTTCAGCCAGGACTTCGACTTCGGCAGCAACGAGGTGTCGCCGCGCGTGGACGGGGTCTGGCATATCAGCCCGCGCAACCGGGTGATCTTCGACTACTTCCGCTATGACAAGGACAACACCCAGACCCTGGGTGAGGACATCAGCTACGACGGCACCACCGTCCCGGCGGGAAGCTACGCCAAGCTGGAGACACGCTTCCAGTTGGCCAGCCTGATCTATGACTTCTCCGTGGTCGACACCGAGCAGTTCTCGTGGGGCCTGCAGCTGGGCGCCGAGTGGGCCAAGCTGGACGGCAAGGTCACCGCCGATGCGGGACCGGACGTGGGCAGCTTCTACGGCGATGCCAAGGAAGACGGCGAGGCCCCCGTGGTTGGGACTCGCCTGACCTTCACCCCCGGCGATCGCTGGCTGATCAACGTGCAGGGCCAGTACCTGGACGCCAGCTGGGGCAGCTTCGACTACGACGGCAAGATCAAGCGCGCCAACGCGATCGCCGAGTACCGCATCACCGACAACTTCGGTGTGTTCGCCGGCTACGACTGGTTCAAGATCAACTACAACGAGTCCGGGCGGGACGCCTCCGGCGGTATCGACCTGGAGTTCAAGGGTCCGATGGCCGGCGTCACCCTCGCCTTCTGATCCGCGCCACCCTGACTGGCACGAGGCCGCGCATCGTCGCGGCCTCGTTGCGTTCGGGGACTTGCGCTAGTCCGGCGCCTTCTCGACCACCCCACCCTTCATGACGAACTCCACGTGCTCCAGCACGCGCACGTCGGCCAGTGGATCGCCGGACACCGCGATCAGGTCGCCGTATCGCCCGGGCGCGATGGCACCGACATCGCCCTCTTTGCCCAGCACCTTGCCACCGGTCACGGTCGCGGCCTGAATCGCCTCCATCGGGCGCATACCCCACTGCACCATCTTGGCGAACTGGCGTGCGTTGTCGCCATTGGGATAGACGCCGCCGTCGCTGCCGAAACCCAGCGTGACGCCGGCCGCATGCGCGGCCTGGAAGGTCTGGCGCTGCTTCAAACCGACCTGGCGCTCCTTCTCCAGCGATTCGGCGAACACGCCGTTCTTCTCGCCCTCGGCCAGGATGTAGTCGTCGTTGTAGATGTCCATGTCGAACACCGTGCCGTGGGCCTTGGCCAGCTTGAACGATTCGGCATCGGCCAGACTGGCGTGCTCGATGGTGTCCACCCCGGCGCGGATGGCGGTATCGATGCCGGCCTTGCCATGCGCGTGCACGGCGACCTTCATGTCGAGCATGTGCGCGGCCTCCACCAGGGCCTGCATCTCCTCCAGCGAATACTGCTGCGCGCCGACGCTGTCAGTCTTGGACAGTACCCCGCCGGTGCCGCAGAACTTGATCACCTCGGCGCCGTACTTGCGCAGCGTGCGCACGGCCTTGCGGATTTCCTCGGGCCCATTGGCCACCGCCGGCGAGGGCACGCTGACCGAGGGCGGGAATTCGGTGGTGTCGCAATGCCCGCCGGTGGCGCCGATGGCATAGGTCGCCGGCACGATGCGCGGGCCGGCGATGTAGCCGGCGCCGATGGCCTGCTTGAGCGCCACATCGTCGTAGTTGGCCGAGCCGACGTTGCGCACGGTGGTGAAGCCGGCCAGCAGGGTCTTCTTCGCGTTGGCCACCCCGACGATGGTCCAGAAGTTGTCGGTGTATTCCAGGCCGCGATAGCCACTGATGGTCGGGTCGGAAGTCAGGTGCACATGCAGATCGATCAGGCCCGGCAGCAACGTGCGTGGCCCCAGGTCGATGCGCTGCGCGTCGGCCGGGACGGCCTCGCCCTTGTGGCCGACACGGGCGATGCGGCCGTCGGTGATGACCACCTGCGGATCGTCGACCATCGTCCCCTTGAGCACATCGACCAGATGCGCGGCGGTGACCACGACGGTCTGCGGCGCAGGCGCGGGCGTGGTCTGGGCGAAGACGGCGACAGGCGCGCTCAGGGCGAGGCCCAGCACGCAGGCAGCAAGCGATTGCATCGATGATCCCCGAAGAAGACAGGCGACCGTCGCTGGGACGGCCGCCTACCTGTTTAATCCGCATCGCGGCGCGCTGGCAAGTGCTTATTTACTGCTGGGCGGGCGGCTGGAACATTTGGCTCGCCACGCAGAGATAGTCGGCCAGCGGCATTTGGCCAACCGCCGCCCGCCGTGCATCGACCTGGGCGGGGTCTTCCAACGGCTTGGGCACCCACTTTCCATCCCGAGCGATGAGCTGACTGCCGTACCGTTGTGGCTTGCCCTGATTGGTCAGCACGCGATCGGTCAGCAGGATGAAGTCTTGACCCCTCAGGCCACCGTGGCCGACACGCGACTGCACCTGATCCAGCACCTGCGCCTGGAAAGCCGGATCGGCGTCGGCGTGCTGGACCAGCAGCCATGCCGCGTCGACACCGTCCTGGCCCACTTCCGATGGCAGGGGCAGGCCGGCGTGTGCTTCCACAATCCGTTTGATCCGCGGCAGGTTCGCCGCGTCCACGCGCGACATCGCCTCCACGCTTTCGCGCGACCACCCTGCGGCATTGACCGCATCACGCGCCTGCTGATCGGGCGCCACCATGTCCAGCAACTGCTTGCGCAGGGCGGGGTCGGTCGGTGGCGCGGCCTCCTGTTCCGGCGGGGCATCCTCATGTGGATGGTGTTGACGAAATTGCGCCGCCCCGGGGCATTTGGCCAGCGCAGCGGCGAGCTCGGGATGATCGTCTTCGGCCAGGGCCGGCATCGCCAGAACGAGCAGCAGCGCACCCTTTAGCAGCATCCTGATCAACACAACACTCCATCAACCCAGCGGAATACGGAAATTACCGCAAGGCCACGATGTCCCGCCATCGCCACATGACAACGCCCCGGCGAGCGGGGCGTTGTCACGGCAGGCGTTGCAGCGAACGCTTACTTCTTCTTCGGAATGTACAGATCGGTGATGGTGCCGTCGTAGACCTCGGCGGCCATGCCGACCGACTCGCTCAGGGTCGGATGGGCATGGATGGTGTGGCCGATGTCCTCCGCCTCGGCGCCCATCTCGATGGCCAGGCCGATCTCGGCCAGCAGGTCACCGGCATGCACGCCGACGATGCCGCCACCGACAATGCGATGGGTCGCCTCGTCGAAGATCAACTTGGTGAAGCCCTCGGTGCGGCCGATGCCGATGGCACGGCCGCTGGCCGCCCACGGGAACTTGGCCACGCCAACCTTCAGGCCCTTGGCCTTGGCCTCGGTTTCGGTCACGCCCACCCAGGCGATCTCCGGATTGGTATAGGCCACCGACGGCACCACGCGGGCCACCCATTCCTTCTTCTCGCCCGAGGCCACTTCGGCGGCCAGCTTGCCTTCGTGGGTGGCCTTGTGGGCCAGCATCGGGTTCCCGACGATGTCGCCGATGGCGAAGATGTGCGGCACGTTGGTACGCATCTGCTGGTCGGCCGGGATGAAGCCGCGGTCGGTCACCTGCACGCCGGCCTTGTCGGCGCCGATCTTCTTGCCGTTGGGCGCACGGCCCACGGCGACCAGCACGCGGTCCCAGGTGCCCGATTCCAGCTCAGGCTTGGCGCCTTCGGTGGCCGATTCGAAGGTCACCGTGATGCCCTTCTTCTCGGCCTTGACCCCGCTGGCCTTGGTCTTGAGGTGAACGACGACGCCCTGCTTCTTGAGGCGGTCGGCCAGCGGCTTGACCAGGTCCTTGTCGGCGCCGGGCATCAGCTGGTCCATGAACTCCACCACGGTGACCTGGCTGCCCAGCGCGCTGTAGACGGTGGCCATTTCCAGGCCGATGATGCCGCCGCCGACGACCAGCAGCTTCTTGGGGATTTCGGCCAGTTCCAGCGCGTCGGTGGAATCCATCACGCGCTTGTCGTCCCACGGGAAGTTGGGCAGCTTCACCGCCTGCGAGCCGGCGGCGATGATGCACTGCTCGAAGCGCAGCAACTGGGTCTTGCCGTCCTCGCCGGTGATCTCGATCTCGTTGGGCGAGACGAACACGCCGGTGCCCTGCACGACCCTGACCTTGCGCTGCTTGGCCATGCCGGCCAGGCCGCCGGTGAGCTTGCCGACCACCTTCTCCTTGTACTCGCGCAGCGTGTCCAGGTTGATCTTGGGCTTGGAAAACTCGATGCCGCACTCGGTCGCATGCGCGGCCTCGTCAATGACGTTGGCCGAATGCAGCAGCGCCTTGGACGGGATGCAGCCCACGTTGAGGCACACGCCGCCCAGCGACGCGTAACGCTCGATCAGGACGGTGTCCAGGCCCAGGTCCGCGGCGCGGAAGGCCGCCGTGTAGCCGCCCGGGCCGGAGCCCAACACGACCATGCGGCACTCGATGTCGGCCGGCTTGCCGGTGCCGGCGGAGGCCTTGGGCGCGGCGGCGGCATCGGGCTGGGCCAGCGATGGGGTGACCGGGGCCGGGCGCGGGGCCTCGGCCGCCGGGGCTTCCGGCGAAGCACCAGCAGATGCTTCGCCACCCTCGCCGTCCAGGACCAGCACCAGGTCGCCCTGGCTCAGCGTGTCACCCACCTTGACCTTGATTTCCTTGACCACGCCGGCGGCCGAGGACGGCACTTCCAAAGTGGCCTTGTCCGATTCCAGCGTCACCAGGCCCTGCTCCTTGGACACGGTGTCGCCCACCGAGACCAGAACCTCGATCACCGGTACGTCGGTGAAGTCACCGATGTCGGGCACCTTGACCTCGATGGGACCGCCACCGGATGCCTTTGCCGGGGCCGGGGCGGAGGCCTGCGCTGCCTTGGGCGCTTCGGCCTTGGCCGGTGCGGGCGCGGCGGCCTTGGGGGTCTCGCCCGCGGCCGGCGATGCGGTACCTGCATCACCTTCCGCTTCCAGCACGATCACCAGGTCGCCCTGGCTCAGCGTGTCGCCCACGTTGACCTTGATTTCCTTGACCACGCCGGCGGCCGAGGACGGCACCTCCAGGGTGGCCTTGTCCGATTCCAGCGTCACCAGGCCCTGCTCCTTGGACACGGTGTCGCCCACCGAAACCAGGACCTCGATCACCGGCACATCGGTGAAGTCGCCGATATCGGGAACCTTTACTTCGATCGTGTTTGCCATGTCATTGCTCTCCTGTTTCCGGGGCGGCGTCGGGATGGCGTGCCTGCTCGTCCCGGATCGCGCGGTGTACGTCGTCCACCGCGTCGTTGCCTGCGGTGGAAGGTTGAAGGGGTCGTGCGTCGGCCTCGTGCGCCGGCGCGGTGTCCAGGCGCAGCGCGCGCAGGGCCTGCTCGCCATCCAGGCCGAACACGCTGCGCAGGTGCAGGTCGCGCTGCGGGAACGGGATCCCCAGCCCATGCCGGGCCAGGGCCGAGTGCAAGGCCCAGAAATACGCGGCCTTGACCGTAGAGGGACGCTTGGTGGCTTCCGGCGTCAGCCAGATCACCAGCTCGAAATCCAGGCTGCTCTCGCCGAAGTTCACCAGCCACACCTGCGGGCGCCGCGCGCCTTCCAGGGTCAGGGTGAAGGGCACCTCGGCGGCCGCCTCCAGCGCGGCCCGCTTGACCGTGTCCTTGTCCACGCCGTAGGCCACGCCGAACGGCACCTTGATCCGTCGCGAGCCATCGCCGTGGGTCCAGTTGACCACCCGGCCGCTGACGAACTCCGAGTTGGGCACCAGGATGTCGATGTTGTCGTTGGTGACGATGGTGGTGGCGCGGATGTGGATGTCGCGGACCTCGCCGTGCACGCCGGACTCCAGTTCCACAAAGTCGCCCACGCGCAGGGACTTGTCGAACAGGAGGATCAGGCCGGAGATGAAGTTGTTGAAGATCGCCTGCAGGCCAAAGCCCAGGCCCACGCCGATGGCCCCGGCGAACACGGTGAACTTGCCCACCGGCATGCCGATCGCCGCCAGCGCGATCAGCAGGCCCGCCGCCAGCAGCGCGTACTGGACGATGCGCGAGACCGTGTACAGCGAGGCCTGGCTGGTGCGCGGATGCCGGTCGCCATAGCGGGCCAGGCCGCGCCGGGCCAGCCTGGATACCACCCAGGTCAGCAGCAGCACCACCGCGGCGGCCACCAGGCCACCGACCGTGATCGGCACCCCCGAGACGGTCAGCAGCTTGTAGTCCAGGACCGGCAGCAGCCCGGCCGAATGCTCGCGCGCGGCATCGCGCACCCAGTCGCCAGCGCCGCTGGCGTCCTGCGGGGCAGCGGCGGCGGCGAGCAGCCCCGGCATGGGGCTCAGCGTGCCCGGCGGCGCGGTGGACGGGCCAGGGTCACAGCAGGACCCGGCGCATGTCGCCCAGCACGCGGGCCAGGTCGGCGGTGAAGCGCGCGGCCAGCGCCCCGTCGATCACGCGGTGGTCGTAGCTCAGCGACAGCGGCAGCATCAGGCGTGGCTGGAAGGCCTTGCCGTCCCACACCGGCTGGATGGCCGACTTGGACACGCCCAGGATCGCCACCTCCGGCGCATTGACGATCGGGGTGAAGGCGGTGCCGCCGATGCCGCCCAGCGAGGAGATCGAGAAGCAGCCGCCGGTCATCTCGGCCGGGCCCAGCTTGCCGTCGCGCGCCTTCTTGGCCAGCGCGCCGGTCTCTGCGGCGATGTCGTTGACGCCCTTGCTGTCCACGTCGCGAATCACCGGCACGACCAGCCCGTTGGGCGTGTCGGCGGCAAAGCCGATGTGGAAGTACTTCTTCAGCGTCAGGTTCTCCCCGGCCGCATCCAGCGAGGCGTTGAAGGTCGGGTACTTCTTCAGCAGCGCGGCGCTGGCCTTGATCAGGAAGGCCAGCATGGTCAGCTTGACGCCGGACTTGGACTTCTCGGCCTCCTTGTTGAGCTGCACACGCAGGTCTTCCAGGTCGGTGATGTCGGCCGAGTCGAACTGGGTGACGTGCGGGATCATCGCCCAGTTGCGCGCCAGGTTGGCGCCAGAGATCTTCTGGATGCGCGAGAGCGGCTGGACCTCGGTCTGGCCGAACTTGGAGAAGTCCACCTTGGGCCAGGCCAGCAGGTTCAGGCCATTGCCGCCGCCGGCCGCGGCGGCAGGCGCGGCTGCGCTGGCACCGCCACCGGCCAGGGCCTGCTTGACGTAGCCCTGCACGTCTTCCTTAGTGATGCGGCCCTTGCGGGCGCTGCCGGACACCTTGGACAGGTCCACGCCCAGCTCGCGGGCGAACACGCGCACCACCGGGCTGGCATGCGGGACCTTGTCGGGCATCACCCGGTCGGCATCGAAGGCCACCGGCGGGGTGCTGGTCGGCGGGGACGGCGGCGCATCCTGGCCGGCGGTGGCGCCGGAGGCCACGCGCGACTGCGACTGGGCGATCTCGCGCTGGGTCAGTTTGTCAGGGGAACCGGTCTGGACCGGCTCGGCCGGGCTGTCCGGCTCGGCCGCCTTGGCCGGCGGGGCGGCAGACGCCTTGGCCGGGGCCGGCTTGTCCTCGGCCTTGGGCGCCGGGGCCGAGTCGTCCTGCGGCTCGATCATGGCCACGACCGCGCCCTCGGAGAGGGTGTCGCCGACCTTGACCTTTAATTCCTTGATCACGCCGCCAAAGGCCGCGGGCACTTCCAGGGTGGCCTTGTCCGACTCCAGGGTGATCAGCCCCTGGTCCTTCTGTACCGTGTCCCCGACGGAGACCAGCACCTCGATCACAGGCACGTCGCTGTAGTCACCGATGTCGGGGACGCGTGCTTCCTGGGCTTGAGCCATCTGCTGAACTCCGGTTGGATTCTTGTGGGACTGGGCCGGCCATTGTACGACCGTCGCGCGCGTCGCCAAGCTTGGCTCATGGCAACTGGCCGAAATCCTGTCAGGATCGGACGAAATTTCGTCTTTGCTCGACCAATTGCCTAGACACCTGCTTCAACACCGCGTGTTCACCGACGCCCGCGAACAATGCGCTGCAACGTTTTCATGCGGAAGACGCCTGCAAAGCCCCCATGCCCGCTTCCCCCAACCGCTTTCCAGCCCCGCCACACCTCTCGGGCGACCACGCCCTGTTCCTGGACGTGGACGGCACGTTGCTTGAGTTCCAGGACGACCCCAGCGCAGTCGCGCTCCCGGAAGGTGGGCTGGACACGGTGCTGCGCCTGTCCGAGCGCCTCGGCGGCGCGCTGGCCCTGATCAGCGGCCGCCCCCTGAGCGAACTGGATGCGGTCTTCACACCCCACGCCCTGCCGGCAGCCGGGATGCATGGTCAGGAACTGCGCGGCGCCCCCGACTCGGCGCGCGCGGTGCCGGTCCAGGCCCTGGAGGCGCTGCGCCGTGAGGCGACGATCCTCTCCCACCGCTATCCCGGGGTGCGGGTGGAGAACAAGCACAGCAACATCGCCCTGCACTGGCGCGCCGCGCCGGCCGCCGCCGATGCCCTGCAAGCGCTGGCCGCCCGCCACCTGCCCGATCTGCCGGGCTACCGCCTGCAGCCTGGCAACCAGGTGATAGAGCTGGTGCCGGACGATGTGGACAAAGGCCGCGCCATGCGTAGGCTGCTGGAAGCGCCCCCCTTCGCCGGCCGCAGGCCGGTGTTCGTGGGCGATGACCTGACCGACGAGTACGGCTTTGCGGCGGCCAATGCACTGGGCGGCTGGAGCGTGCTGGTCGGCCGGCGCGCCAACAGCCATGCGATGTACGCCCTGCCCGACGTCTCGGCGGTCCACGCCTGGCTGCGGTCCCACCTCTAGCGGTCCCCACCCCCACTACCCCCACGGAGCAAGCATGAGCCACCCCACCCTGGACATGGGCGTCATCGGCAACGGCAGTTTCGGCGCCCTCATCGACAAGCAGGCACGGGTGGTCTGGAGTTGCATGCCCGCCTTCGACGGCGATCCGGCCTTCTGCAGCCTGCTCTCGCCGGTCCAGCAGGAGGGGGGCGACTTCGCGGTGGAACTGGAGGACTTCGCCTCCAGCGAGCAGCACTACCTCACCAACACCGCGATCCTGCGCACCGTCCTGCGCGACACCCACGGCAACGCGCTGGAGATCATCGACTTCGCCCCGCGCTGGCGCGAGAACCAGCGCTTCTACCGACCGGTCAGCATCATTCGCCAGATCCGTCCGATCAGCGGCACGCCACGCATCACCATCCGCGCTCGTCCGCTGGCCGATTGGGGCGCGCGCAAGCCAGAGACCACCTGGGGCAGCAACCACATCCGCTGGCTGCTGCCCGAGTTCACCCTGCGCCTGACCACCGACGTCCCGGTGCGCTTCTTGCGCGAGGAGACGCCCTTCATCCTCAGCCACCCGGTGCACCTGGTGCTGGGCGTGGACGAATCCCTGCGCCGCTCGCTGGCAGGGTACGTGCGCGAGGCCGAGGAGAACACCCGCCATTACTGGACCGAATGGGTGCGCTACCTGTCGATCCCGCTGGACTGGCAGGACGCGGTGATCCGCAGCGCGATCACCCTCAAGCTGTGCCAGTACGAGGACAGCGGCGGCATCATCGCGGCGATGACCACCTCCATCCCGGAGGCCGCCGATACGCCGCGCAACTGGGACTACCGCTATTGCTGGCTGCGTGACGCGGCCTTCGTGGTACGCGCGCTCAACCGCCTGGGCGCGACCCGGACGATGGAGCAGTTCCTGTCCTACATTTTCAACATCGCCACCCACGACGGCACCTTGCAGCCGATGTACGGCATCAACTTCGAGGTCGAGCTGCACGAGCACGATGTGCCCAGCCTGGCCGGCTACCGCGGCATGGGGCCGGTGCGACGCGGCAACCTGGCCTGGATCCAGAAGCAGCACGACGTGTACGGCTCGGTGGTGCTGGCTTCCACGCAGCTGTTCTTCGACCAGCGCCTGGCCGACCCGGGCGACGTGCATGCCTTCGAGCGGCTCGAAGCGCTGGGCGAGCGCGCCGCGGCGCTATACGAGATCCCCGACGCCGGCCTGTGGGAGTTCCGCGGTCGCGCCGAGGTCCACACCTATACCGCGGCCATGTGCTGGGCCGCCTGCGACCGCCTGGCCAAGATCGCCCAGCGCATGCAGCGCGACGATCGCGCCACCTATTGGCGCGAACGCGCCGACACCATCCGCGCCACCACTCTGGAACAGGCCTGGCGCGAGGAGCAGGGCTGGTTCAGCGCTTCGTTCCAGAGCGATTACCTGGATGCCTCGCTGCTGCTGCTGGCCGATATCGGCTTCGTGGCGGCCGACGATCCGCGCTTTGTCTCCACCGTCGAGGCCATCGGCCAGACCCTGAAGAAGGGCGACGCGCTGTTCCGCTACGTGGCCCCGGACGACTTCGGCGAACCGGAGACCAGCTTCACCATCTGCACCTTCTGGTACATCGACGCGCTGGCCGCGATCGGCCGCAAGGACGAGGCGCGAGCGATGTTCGAGCGCATCCTGGCGCGGCGCAATCACCTGGGCCTGCTGTCCGAGGACCTGGCCTTCGAGGACGGCGAGGCCTGGGGCAACTTCCCGCAGACCTATTCGCACGTGGGCCTGATCATCGCCGCCATGCGCCTGTCGCGCTCCTGGCAGGAGGCCTCGTGAGTCGACTGGTCGTGGTCTCCAACCGGGTCGCACTCCCGGGGGAACCACAGACCGGCGGCTTGGCCACCGGCCTGCGCGCGGCGCTGGCCGAACGCGGCGGTCTGTGGTTCGGCTGGAGCGGCAAGGTCAGCCGCGAAGCCAGCGGCACGCTGCACGAACACCGCGATGGCAACACCACCTACGTGACGATGGATCTGTCGCGCCCGGACCACGATGCCTATTACCTGGGCTTCTCCAACGGCGCGCTGTGGCCCTTGCTGCATTTCCGCCTGGACCTGGTGAACTACGACCGCGGCACCCGCGAGGGTTACCGACGGGTCAACGCGCTGTTCGCCGACCGGCTGGCGCCGATGCTCAAGGACGATGACATTGTCTGGATCCACGACTACCACCTGATCCCGCTGGCGGCCCTGCTGCGCGAACGCGGTATCGGCTGCCGGATCGGCTTCTTCCTGCACACCCCGATGCCCTCGGCCGACCTGGTCTCGGCTATGCCAGACCATCAGCGCTTCTTCAGCACGCTGTATGCGTATGACCTGGTGGGCTTCCACACCCGCCGCGACATGGAACGCTTCCAGGCTTACGTTCGGCTGTATGGCGGCGGCCGGGTGATCGCCGATGGCGAGCTGGAAGCCCCCGGCGGGCGCCGTTTCCGCACCGGGTCGTTCCCGATCAGCATCGACACCGCTCTGATCGCACAGCAGGCCCGCATTGCAGCCACCAAACCCGCTGTGCGCGACTTGCGTGGCAGCCTGCGTGGGCGGCTGCTGGCCATCGGCGTGGACCGGCTGGACTACTCCAAGGGCCTGCCCGAGCGCTTCCATGCCTTCGAGCGGTACCTGGAGCGGCACCGCGATCAGCGCGGCAGCCTCACCTTCCTGCAGGTCGCGCCGGTCTCGCGCGGCGAGGTGCCCGAGTACCAGATCCTGCGCAGCCAGCTCGAGCAGATCGCCGGCCACGTCAACGGCGCCTATGCCGAGGCCGACTGGACCCCGATCCGCTACGTCAACCAGAACTACAGCCACACCCAGCTGGCCGGCTTCTACCGCACCGCGCGGCTCGGCCTGGTCACGCCCTTGCGCGATGGCATGAACCTGGTCGCCAAGGAGTACGTCGCCGCGCAGGATCCCGAGGATCCGGGCGTGCTCATCCTGTCCATCCTGGCCGGTGCCGCCGACGAGATGAGCGAAGCACTGATCGTCAATCCGCACGACCTGGACGGCGTGGCCGACGCCATCGCCACGGGCGCCGACATGCCCAAGGCCAAGCGCATCGAACGCTGGCGCGCGATGATGGACCACCTGGAGCGCCACGACATCAATGCCTGGCGGCAGTCCTACCTGCAGGCGCTGGAAGCGGCCTGAGGCGCGCCCCAGGGCGTCGAGCTTGACGTTCTCCAACGTGACGGATTCCGACGTGGACTGCCCTCCGCGCAGCGAAGCGCGCTCCACGCACAGGGGCGTGCCCCTCTCCTGTACGTAACGGGCATCCGCCACGTCGGCCTTCCGCGATACCCGGACCGGCGATGGCGGTTCCGGTCGCGCCGCACTGACTGGACTGCGGGTCGGCGGCGACGTCGAATCGACACCCGCCCCATGCTGCGGCGAGACAGCTCCAAGCGTCGCTCCCTGCACGCTCGCGGTCGCGCGGCATTCACCTTCCAAATCGTCGAAAAGCAACACGCGCCAGCACGAGACGGGGCGGCGACCGGACATCTCGAAGTGCAATTGAAGTCGCCGCCTTGCGCACAAGGCGCTCGAATCGCGCCTGCCAGCTGAACCGGGCCTCCGCACTGGCAACCGCGTCAGTGTGAAGAAAATCGCCTTCATTTAACGTTTTTCTACGTCGACATTGGCCTTGCGCGGGACGAGGCGTGCATCAACATGAAGCGTCCCTGTTCGGCAGCCTGAACCGCACTCGGCATGCCGGGAAGTGTTCATCTGCGAATTTCTACGGTGTGCTCCGTCCCGCCGCTGGTGGGCCTACCGCAAACAAGAAACGAAGAGGTACACCCCATGAATTCGATTCGCCTCATTGGCCTGGCCCTGGTGCCGCTGCTCGCCGCTCCCCCGGTTTTCGCGCAGGACATGGTCGGTGCCGCCACCGACGACGGCACGCCCCATGGCGTGGCCACCAACAGCACCACCGGCGGTGATGCCGCGGCCGCCTACAAGAAGTGGGCCGTGGTTGGCAGCGCCACCATGATGAAGCCTTCCTCGCGCCCGCTGGATGGCTCCAGTCTGGACGTGGACGGCGACACCGCGCCGACCATCTCGGCCAGCTACTACGCGACTCCGAACATCGCCGTGGAGCTCTGGGGCGCTGCCGACAAGTTCAAGCATGACGTCGGCGACAACAACGGCAAGATTGGCAGCGTGTCGCAGCTGCCGGTGGCCATCAGTGGCCAGTACCACTTCGGCACTTCAGACCAGGTGTTTCGTCCGTTCGTCGGCGTGGGCTACTACCAGTCCAACTTCAGCAACGAGAAGCTGGGCAGCGTCCCGGGCCAGCACGTGGCCGTCAATGACGCCAAGGGTGCGATCGGCACGGTCGGTGTCGACATGAACATCAACCCGAACTGGTTCGCCCGCGTCGACGCGCGCTACATGGACAGCTCGCCGGAGATGACCGTCAACGGTCATGGCACCGGTCAGGATCTGGACCTGAATCCGTGGACCGTGGGCGTGGGTATCGGTGCGCGCTTCTAAGTACTGAACAACAACGTTGACACCAACGGCGGCAGGCCTTGTGCCCGTCGCCGTTTTCGTTTGCGCGCATGTACGGCAGAAGCACGCGGTACACACGATGCGCTCACCACACCTTCGCGCGAGGCTGGTCAGCATCGTCTGCCTTGATTCCGACCAGGAGATTTCCATGCCCATCGTCCGCCTGCGCATGACCGGCGACCAGGACGCCACCCTGCAACTGACCCACGCGCTGGAAGCCATCGAAGGCATCGAGCATGTCGAGGAAATCGAAGACCTGATGCCGCACATGGACGACGAGGATTCCAGCTCGGCCGGCCTGAGCGACGATGCCGCCCCGGGTTATTCGGTGATCGAGGTCGAGGCACCCAACGACGAAGGCGTGCGTCGCGTGCGCGAGGTGGCCGAGCGCGTCGCGCGGGTCACGGGCAGCGCTATCGAAGTGCTCAACGACGAAGACGACGAGATCTAGCGCGCGCCGCCGCGTCGGCCGCGCGGTAATCGCCAGCGCAAGCCCCAGGCCGTGGCCAGCCCGTGTCCCAGCAGCAAGCCACCCAGCGCGAACAGCGTGGTGTGGTCGAACGCAGGCAGCCACGGCAACGCCTGTTGATCGCCGATGCGACGCCAGGCGTCGACCACGCCGGCCGCAAGGCGAACCAGCACAAGCAACACCAAGGCCGCGGCGAGCCACGGGCTGGGCGTGTGGAAGCTGCCCTGGGACGTATGCTCCACGCGGCCCAGGACAATCCCCAGCCCGCCTGTACATAAGCCAGCCCCCAGGCCGATCACCGCATAGGTCAGCGCGCCCGGCCACCAGTGCCCGGTGACCGCCATGCCCATCAGGTAGAGGACGGTCGACGCAAGGGCGAACCAGGCATTGAGCCGCACCAGCCAGGGCAGCAGGCGGCGCCTGGCCTTGCCCTGGCGGAACCGCAGGTACAGCCACAGCGGCAGCAGCAGGACCCAGGCCAGCAGGACCACCAACACCACCACGGCCACGATCAGCAACGGCACGCGGCACGCTCCTGCATCACCCCGGGCGTGGCGCGCCTCACGGGTGCACCTGCCCGTCCGCGGCGACACGACGCTCTCGCCGCAGCAGGTACAGGCCACTGGTCACGATGATGCCCACGCCGAGCCAGGTCACCGCGTCGGGCAGCTGCCGCCACAGCAGCAGGTCGGCCAGCACGCCCCAGATCAGGGCCGAATACTCCAGCGGCGCGATGCGCGAGGCCTCGCCATGGCGGAAGGCCTCGGTCAGGGCCATCTGTGCCAGCGCACCGGAGATGCCGATGGCGATCACCGGCCACAGGTCCGCGCGTACCAGCGGCGTCCAGTCCGCCCACGCCAGCACGCCTGCGAACACCGCCATCATCGCCACCAGCCAGACCACCATCGCCTGGCTGCTTTCGCGCGGGGCCATCGCGCGTGTAGTGAGGATGCTGGCCGCATAGCACGCCGCCGCACCCAGCACCGCCGCGCCAGCCGCCGTCCACAGGCCCGCACCGGTCGGCCGTAGCACCACCAGTACGCCCAGCAGCCCCAGGACAATGGCGGTCCAGCGTCGCGGTCCCACATGCTCGCCCAGGATCGGGCCGGCAAGTGCGGTGACCAGCAAGGGTGCTGCGAAGGTCAGTGCGTAGGCGGTGGACAGCGGCATGCGCGCCACGCCATAGACGAAGCCGGCCATCATCCCGATGCTCAGCACGCCCCGCAGCAGGTGCAGCGGCCAGCGCACCCGCAGCAGCGCGCGCGGCCCCACCGTGACCAGCGCCCAGGCCAGCACCAAGGGCAGCGAGGATGCTCCACGCAGCGCGGCGACCTGCAGCGGGGCATGGCGGGCGGCGAGCAGCTTCAGGCCGACGTCCATCACCGCGAACAACGCCACGGCGCAGAGCATCAGCCCCGCGGCGCGCCAGGGCGGAGCGTGGGAGTCCATGGTGGGCGATTATGCCCCGCAGCCTGGCAAGGGCGTCGGCGCGGGCTTCGCGTTACCCTTTGCGACCCATTTTCACAGCAGGTGCGCCCATGCCCTCTTTCGACGTGGTTTCCGAGGTCAACAGCCACGAGCTCACCAACGCGGTGGATCAGGCCAATCGCGAGCTGTCCAACCGTTTCGACTTCAAGGGCGTGGACGCCAAGTTTGTGCTGGAGGACAGCGTGATCAACCAGTCCGCGCCCAGCGATTTCCAGCTCAAGCAGATGGAAGACATCCTGCGCGCACGCCTGATCGCGCGCGGCATCGATGCGCGCTGCCTGGAGTTCAGCGAGGTGGAGACCAACCTGGCCGGCGCGCGCCAGAAGATCACCGTCAAGCAAGGCATCGAGCAGAAGCTGGCCAAGCAGATCGCCGCCAAGATCAAGGAATCCAAGATCAAGGTCGACACCCAGATCAACGGCGACAAGCTGCGCGTCAACGGCAAGAAGCGCGACGACCTGCAAGCTGCCATCGCCCTGCTCAAGCAGTCCGAGTTCGAACAACCGCTGCAGTTCGACAATTTCCGCGACTGAGCGACAGCCTGGCCTGAGCTGCAAGACGACGAAGGCCTGCCTCGCGCGGGCCTTCGTTATTCGGACTGCGGAGAGTAGGCGTGATTGGACGGCCGCGCGTGGGCGCTCGATCCGCGGGTTGTCCTCTCAGCGCAGTTCCCAAGTCAGTTTGGCCTTGGACGCCATCGGCGCGTTTGCGACCAGGCATCGGCCTACAATCTGGTCCATGCACTCCAACTTTCCAGAACCCACCTCCGACAACATCCTGCACGACCCCATCGCCGATACCCGCCATTGGCTGGAGAAGGCGGTGATCGGCCTGAACCTGTGCCCCTTCGCCAAGGCGGTCTACGTCAAGCAGCAGGTGCGCCTGGTGCTCAGCGACGCGACCACGCCCGAGGCGCTGCTGGAGCAGTTGATGGAAGAGCTGGTGCTGCTGCGCGATACGCCGGCCGAGGTCCTCGACACCACCCTGATCGTGCATCCGCAGGTGTTGGAAGACTTCCTGGACTACAACGACTTCCTGGACAACGCCGACATGGCGGTCGAGCAGCTGGACCTGCAGGGCATCCTGCAGGTGGCCAGTTTCCACCCCGGCTACCAGTTCGCCGGGGCCGCGCCCGACGATGTGTCCAACTACACCAATCGCTCACCCTGGCCCACGCTGCACCTGTTGCGCGAGGACAGCGTGGAGCGCGCGGTGGCGGCCTATCCCGACCCGGATGTCATCGTGGACCGCAACATCGCCACGCTCGATGCATTGGGCGTGGAGGGCTGGCGGCGCCTGCTGGAGTCCTGATCGGTCCACGCCGCGCTGCACGCGCCGTGCATGCGTGCGTGGCGACACTGGGGCTTTCCACACAGGACCGCCTCCATGTCGCTGACACCGCCGATCACGCCCTGGAACCCCGCCCCGCTGGCCGGACGCGTGGTGATGATCACCGGCGGCGCGCAGGGCATCGGCCGCGGCATCGCCCAGGCGGTGCTGGGCGCCGGTGGTCGGGTCGCCATTGGCGATCTGGACGCCGAGGCCGGCAAGGCCTGCCTGGCCGAATGGGGGCGCGGTGGGGACGCGTTCTTCCGCCGCCTGGACGCGGCCAGCGAGCGCAGCGTGGCCGCCTTCGTCGCCGCCGCGCTCAAGCACTTCGGCCAGTTGCATGGGCTGGTCAACAACGCCGGCCCGCCGGACCCGCACGTACCGCCGCTGGACACGCTGGACGCGGGCGAATGGAACCAGCGCCTGGCCAGCCTGCATGGCGCCTTCCTGTGCAGCAAGCACGCGCTGTCGGCGCTGCGCCAGGACCAGGGCGCCATCGTCAACATCGCCTCCACCCGCGCAACGCAGTCCGAGCGGCACAGCGAGGCCTACGCCGCCGCCAAGGGCGGACTGGTCGCCTTCACCCATGCGCTGGCGTTGAGCGAGGGCCCGCGGGTGCGGGTCAATTGCATCAGTCCGGGCTGGATCGCCACCGATGCCTGGCGCGCACCGCAGCGCCGGCGTCAGCCCAAACTGTCCAAGGCCGACCACGCCCAGCATCCGGTCGGGCGCGTCGGGACCCCGGAGGACATCGCCACGCTGGCCGTCCAGCTGTTGGCGCCGACGCTGTCCGGCTTCGTCACCGGACAGGAGTTCCTGGTCGATGGCGGCATGACGCGCAAGATGCAATACGCCTGATCGCCGGCCGTCGTCCGGCGCACCGGCTTACCAGGCCGGCTTTTCTGCCGCTTCCATCTCGGCGATGCGCGCCTTCAGGCGGGTCACTTCCTGCTGCAGCTGGTCCAGGCGCAGGCGCAGCTGCGGCAGGGTTTCCTCGGCCGGGGAGGCCGCTTCGGCGGAGGTCTCGGCAGCACGCTCGGGCTTGGCCCGGCGCTTGGATTCGCGCACGCGCTTGGCGGCTTCCTTCAGTTCGGCCACCCCGCCCTGCGCGGCGGCCTGCTGCTCCTCGGCCGGCAGCGTGGCGACCACCGCGGCGGTGTTGATCGACAGTTCGCCGGCACGCACGGCGGCGATGACTTCGGGCGCGGCCTGCTTCTGGATCTTCTCGATCGCCGCGACCTGGCTGTTGCTGAGCTTGGCGGCCTTGGCCAGCTCCTCGCGGGTGGGCAGCGCGGCCGAAGCCACCGGTGCGGTGGACGGCGCCGCGGTGTCCCAGGGCGGGTTGCCGTCATCGGCGGCTTCGGCCGCAGGCGCCTCGGCCGGCGCCTGGCGCGTGCGCTCGAGCAGGATGTCGCGCCGACGCAGCGCCAGCACGCCGCGCTGGAAGTCGGACACGTTGCGCCGGCCCAGGTGCTGGTCGATCATCCACAGGTGGACGTCCTCGATCGAGGTGAAGCGCGTGTTCTGCACGGTATTGAACGGCAGGCCGTGCTTCTGACAGATCCCGTAGCGGTTGTGGCCATCGACCAGGATGTCCCCCCACAGCACCAGGGCATCGCGGCAGCCCTCTTCCAACAGGCTGCGCTCCAGCGCCGCGTGCTCGTCGGGGGTCAATGGATCGATGTAGGCCTTGAGGTCTTCTCTGACGACGATGTTCATGCAACTGCCGGGCGTGCGAGGGGGCGGCATTGTAGGCAGCCCGGACGCCCGCGTCGCCCTTGCATTCACCGCGGTTTTAAGCGTCGCGCCGGGGCGTTGGCAGGTGGGCCTCCAGCAAGCCGCGCGCGTCGTGCAGCGAGGCCACGATCCGGTGACCGCGCGCGCGCAGCGCCGCATCGGGAACCACCAGGTCCGGCACCTGGATGACGGTCAGGCCCGCGGCCAGCGCGGCGGTCACCCCGGCCGGCGAATCCTCCAGGGCCAGGCAACGCGCCGGATCGGCCTGCAGGCGCTGGGCGGCCAGCAGGTAAATGTCCGGGGCCGGCTTGGGGTGGGCCACGTCGTTGCCGGCGGTGACCGCACGGAAATACGGCAGCAGCCCGGCGGCCTCCAGCTTCTTCGGCGCCAGCGGACGCTGGGTGGAGGTGGCCACCCCGCAGGGCACCCCGTGCGTGGCAAGCAGTTGCAGCAGCTCGTGGATGCCCGGGCGCAGCGGCACGCCGGCCTCGACCACCGCGTGGTAGAGCGCGTAGCAGCGCTCCAGCAGGCGGTCGATCTGCACATCCTCCAGCCTTTCACGCAGGATCGCGCGGCAGGCCGGGCCGCTGTGACCGACCATGCGCAGCCAGAAGGCCTCCTCGATCCGCAGCCCGGCCTCGGCCGCCGCCTGCTGCCAGCACTGCAGCGAAGCGCGCTCGGTGTCGAGCATCAGCCCGTCCATGTCGAAGATCACCGCCTCGGGCAGGAAGTGCAGCGCCGCAACCTGGCTCATGCGCCGCGCCCCGCGAACAGAGTCTGCAGGTCGCCGGCATCCAGCGCCCGCCACTGACCCGGCGCCAACTCCCCCAGGCCCAGCCCGCCCACCTGGCTGCGATGCAGCGCCTCCACATGGTTGCCCACCGCGGCGAACATCCGCCGCACTTGGTGATAACGGCCCTCGTGCAGGGTCAGGCGCGCCTGGCGTGGGCCCAGCGCCTCCAGTTCGGCCGGCAGCAGCGGTTTGGTCTCCGATTCCAGCAGCAGCGTGCCGCTGGCGAACGTCGGTGCCTCGTCGCCGCGCAGGTCCTGGGCCAGCGTCGCCTCGTACACCTTGGGCAACTGCGCCTTGGGCGAGATGATCCGGTGCAGCAGGCCACCGTCATCGGTGAGCAGCAGCAGGCCACTGGTGTCGCGATCCAGCCGGCCCACGGTGGACAGCATCGGATCGCGCTGGCGCCAGCGCGCGGGCAGCAGATCGTAGACCAGCCGCCCGGTGTCCTTGGTCGAACAGGTATAGCCGACCGGCTTGTGCAGCAGCACGCACAACCCGGGGGCGGGATCCAGCGGCTCCCCATCGACGCGGATGGCGTCGTGATCGACCGGATCGTCGGTGTAGAGCACCTCGCCGTCCGCATCGGTGACGCGCCCCTCGCGGAACAGCGCCTGCACCTGCTTGCGGCTGCCATAGCCCAGGTTGGCGATGTGACGCACGATCTTCATGCGCGCGCCCCGGTCGCGGCGATCACCTTGAAGCCCGCGCCCTCCGCCGCCACGCGCACCTGCTCGAACCGCGACTCCAGCGCCGCTTCGTAAGGCAGGTGGCGGTTGGCCACCAGCCACAGCTGGCCGTGGCGCCTGAGCGAAGCGGCGGCCACCTCGATGAAACGCCGACCGATGTCCGGCCGCTCGCCGCGCCCGAGCGCATGGAACGGCGGGTTGCTGACGATCACGTCGTACTGCTTCGGCAGGCCGCTGGCCACGTCATGCCAGTGGACGCCCAGCGGCAGGCGCGCGGCGTGTGGGGCGAGGTTGTCCTCGGCCAGGTCCAGCGCGCGCTTTTCGGCTTCGAACAGGTCCAGCGCGGTGATGCCGGCGCAGCGCGTGAGCAGTGCATCGGCCAGGAAACCCCAGCCGGCCCCCAGGTCGGCCGCCGTGCCACGCAGGGTCGCCGGCAGGGCATCGACCAGCAGTTGCGAGGCCGGATCGACCCGGTCCCAGGCGAACACGCCCGGTCGGCTGCGAAAGCGTCCGCCCAGGATCGGACGTATCCGGTCCAGTTCCCGCCATTGCCCCAGCAGCGCCGCGTCGTGTGTCCCGTCCAGCGGCGGGCTCCAGAACACACGGCAATGGTGCTTGGTCAACGAACCGCCCAGCCCGGTGAGCCGCGCCAGATCCTTTTCCAGCGACTTGGCACCCTCGTCATTAGCCACGCTGGCCACCACGCGCCCACCGGGCGCGCACAGCGAGACCGCCTGCGCCAGCAGTGCCCGGGCTTCGTCCTTCTGCCGCGGCGGCAGCAGCAGCACCAGCGGTGCGGATGCTAGCGATGATGCATCCGCCGCGACGGTCAGCCCTTCGCGCTGCAGCGCGTCGAACGCCGGCCGGAAGCTTTGGGTGCATCGCAGTTGCATGCCGCGCACCTCGCGCAGGGCCGGGCCCGGCCGGGCCCGCAGGAACAGCGCCTGCGGCACTGCGGTGGCAAACGCCGCGGTTTGCAGCGCGTAGGCCAGGGCATCGAGGGGAAGGTCGTTGGAGGCCAAGGCACTCACCAGGCAACAGCAGGGCGCAAAATTCTACAGCGCGGGGCACGGGGCTTCAGGCGCACGCGGGTGGGCCGCCATCGCCGTGTGACCCGATGACGAGCGCGGCCGCCGCGCGCGTCCACCAGGCGACCAGCCCCGACCGCTTCTCCGGATGGCGCGCGCATCGAAATTATTTTCGATTAAGTGCTTGCACTTTTTATTTTCTCCCATTATCTTTCCCGCACCTCGCCGACCGGCGACCCATTCTGTTTCGACGACCGCCATGAAGCCCTCCTTCATCCAAGCCAAGCCAAACGCCCTGTGGCCCTGCCACGGCAGCGCGGCCGATGGCCTGCGCGACCGTCGCAACCTGCGGGCAATGGCCCACTGACCTGACCGGATCCTCCTGACGGAAGATCGGTCACTCCGATCTTCCGAGGCAACGCAGACGCCCTCGGATTCACGCCGGGGGCTTTTTTTCAGGCGTCTGCAAAGGATCCGGGGCTGCATACCCTGCTTCACCCCACCCCCTTCCAACGTTGGAACCCGACAGGTTCCGCCCCGGGGCATCCGGGCGTGCATCCGCGCGCCTGATGCAGGGGCGCGGATGCAACCGGCGCATTTGCGCCGCGTCCCGATGCCCCGATGCGGGCGGCGCAACGTGGATCACCATTAACTCCATCGGATTAACTCCGACGGAAAAAATTATCTGCGCAGCAACGCAGGTAATCGGGTTCGTTTTGCCTGGCATTTCCAGCGGCGTGGGTTGAGTCCCCACCCGGTGCGCGCGGCGCTGCCGTGGCGTATGCCGGAGATGCACAGCAGGACGGACACGACGCGGGCGGTAGCTCACCTGGAGAGAGCGCCGGAACACACCGGAGGGCCAGGTTCGAGTCCTGGACGCCCACCACTGGATAGCTCAGTTGGGTAGAGCAACGGACGATTAATCCGTCGGTCGCGGGTTCGAATCCCGCTCCACGCCCGAAAGGGCACATGACCTGTCACGTCATGACACCGGGCGCAAGCCCACCAGGAAACACCCCGTGCGCAAGCGGGGTCGCCTCGGCGACGGAATGCCGGGCGACAGGCGCAGCGCAGCGGCGGTCACACCGGGCCGATGCCCGCGTGGCTCGCGGCGACGGAAGCGGAAGCGCAGGCATTCGCAGCCCACCGCGGTGCCCGGCGACCCGACCCGCCCGCCCCGACCCATCGCGCGCACCACGCTCCGTGCGATCGACGTGCAGGGGTGTTTCCACCTTCTTCCTTCTGCCTGCGGCGCGGTGTTGCAGGCGAGGTCCGCAGGTCTTCGTCGATCCGGCGTGCGGACCATCAGCAGAGATCGACGACACCAGACCACAAGGAGAAAGTGCCATGTTCTGGACCAAGCGGGTCGTGATCGGTGACGGCGAGCGCGGCCTGGTGTTTGCCAATCGTCAATTCCAGCGGGTGCTCGGCGCCGGCGTGTACCGCCTGTTCGACCCCTTCAACAAGACCGAGGTGCGCGTGCATCCGACCGTGCCGGCCGAGTACGCCGGCAAGGACAGCGAGGTGCTGATCGCCGCGTTGGGCGCGCGCCTGGACGAGACCTTCGTGCTGGCCAACCTGGGCGCCGATGAAGTCGGCCTGGTGCTGAAGAACGGCAAGCTGGAAGACGTCCTGCCGCCCGGCACGCGCAAGCTGTACTGGCGTGGGCCGGTCAACGTGGAGGTGCGCGCATTGCCACTGACCGCCGACCTGGAAGTCCCGGTCGAGGTCATGCGGCGCCTGCGCCAGCTGGGCGCATTGTCCAAGCTCGCGGTGGTGGCCGACGTGCCGGCGGAGTTCGCCGGCCTGGTCTTCATCGACGGCAAGCTGGCACGCACGCTGACGCCGGGCAGCACGGCCTTCTGGAATTTCCAGAAGAACGTGGTCGTGGATCTGGTCGACCTGCGCGTACAGGCGGTCGAGGTGCAGGGTCAGGAGTTGCTGACCCGCGACAAGGTCTCCTTGCGCGTCAACCTCGCCGCGAGCCTGCGTGTGACCGATCCGGTCGCCGCGCGCACCCAGGTCGCCAAGTACGCCGACCAGGTATACCGCGAGCTGCAGTACGGCCTGCGCAAGGCGGTCTCGTGCAAGTCGCTCGACGAACTGTTGGGCGACAAGGCCGGGCTGGATGCGGAGATCTTCACCGCCGTGCGCGGCAAGCTCGATGCATTCGGCGTGGAGGTCCTGGGCGTGGGCATCAAGGACGTGATCCTGCCCGGCGAGATGCGCCAGATCCTCAACGCGGTGGTGCAGGCGGAGAAGCAGGCGCAGGCCAACGTCATCCGTCGTCGCGAGGAGGCCAACGCCACCCGGTCGCTGCTCAACACGGCCAAGCTGGTGGAAGAGAGCCCGGTGCTGATGCGCCTGAAGGAGCTGGAAGCCCTGGAGAAGGTGACCGAGAAGATCGAGCGCCTGACCGTGTTCGGCGGCCTGGATGGCGTGCTCAAGCAGCTGGTCACACTGAAGTAGCAACACCCCGCGCGCGCCGCATGGACATGGCGCGCGCGGATTCAAACCAAGGATCAAGGTGAAACACATGAACACCCATTACGAATTGCTGCATGCCGAGGGCAGCGCCACGCCGATCAAGGGCTGGGTGCGCGGCGTGCCGTTGGACGACAATGCCCACGCGCAGTTGCGCAACATCGCGGCCATGCCCTTCGTGGGGCCGTGGGTGGCGGTGATGCCGGACGTGCACCTGGGCAAGGGGGCCACCGTGGGTTCGGTCATCCCGACGCAGGGGGCGATCATCCCGGCCGCGGTCGGCGTGGACATCGGCTGCGGCATGGCCGCGGTGCGCACCACCCTGCGGGCCGAGGACCTGCCCGACAGCCTGGCCCAGCTGCGCAACAGCATCGAGCGCAGCGTGCCGGTCGGCAACGGCCGCGGCGGCGAGCATCACAAGCTGCCCGACAGCATCGGCACGCGCGTGGCGCAGTCGGGGTTGGTCGAGCGGCTGGACGCCATCAAGGCCAAGCACCGCAAGATCCGCACCGACAAGCTGGACGGCCAACTGGGCACGCTGGGTGGCGGCAACCACTTCATCGAGCTGTGCCTGGACGAGGCTGGCGCGGTGTGGGTCATGCTGCACAGCGGGTCGCGCGGCACCGGCAACCTCATCGGCACGTACTTCATCGAGCGTGCGCGTGAGCAGCTCGCACATCGCGTGCTGGGCTACCACGTACCGGACATGGACCTGGCCTTCTTCATGGAAGGCGAGCCCCTGTTTGACGACTACGTGGAAGCCGTGTCGTGGGCGCAGGACTACGCCCGCGAGAACCGCGAGGGGATGATGGCGCGGGTGCTGGCCGAGATGCGACACCGCCTGCCGAAGTTCCAGCTGGAGAAGCTGGCGGTGAACTGCCACCACAACTACGTGCAGAAGGAGACGCACGCCGGGCAGGAACTGCTGGTAACCCGCAAAGGCGCGGTCAGCGCCAAGGCGGGCGAGCTGGGCATCATCCCGGGCAGCATGGGCACGCGCAGCTACATCGTGCGTGGGCTAGGCAATGGCGAGAGCTTCCACAGCTGCAGCCACGGCGCCGGCCGCGTGATGAGCAGGACCCAGGCGCGGGCCAGCATCACCCTGGCAGAGCACCGCCAGGCCACCGCACATGTCGAATGCCGCAAGGACGCGGCGGTGATCGACGAATCACCGGCCGCCTACAAGGACATCGACGCGGTGATGGCCGCCCAGACCGACCTGGTGGAAGTGGTCCACACCCTTCGCCAGGTGTTGTGCATCAAGGGGTAACACCCCAGGGCGTCACGGAGTGAATCCGTGACGCCTTTCTTCATCGATGCAATATGCACAGCGTGAACTTCGAGCAGCCAGCGCGGACAGATTCAGCGGCTCTTGACCTTCCGGTCCCCCAGCAGCGCGCTGATGACGATGCTGGCGCCGAGGATGGCGCCGATGAAGAACAGAATCAACGCCACGGCCGGGTAGCCGAACAGCGTGGTGGCGGTGGGGATGCGCATCATCAGCGCCGAGGCCAGGATCAGCGCGGCGGTGACCACGCCGGCGGCGACGCGATTGGCGATCTTCTGCAGGCTCTCCATCAGGTGGGATTCCTCCAACCCGGAGATGCGGATCTGCAGTTTGTTCTCCGACAGCAAGCCGAGGATATCGGAGAGCCTGCGCGGGCCCTCGCGCGCCAGTGACTGCAGGTCCATCAGCTCGCTGGCCATGCTGGGCGAGGAGAAGGACTGGCGCAGGCGGGCGCGCATGACGTGCTGCAGGTGGCCCTCGACCACGGCCTTGGCATCCAGCTCGGGCGAGAGCGCGCGGCACACCGTGTCCAGGTTGAGCAACGCCTTGCCCAGCAGTGACAGTTCCGGCGGCGTGCGTAGGCCACAGGCCATGGCCGTGCGGACCAGGTCCAGCACGGTGCGCCCTTCCGAAATCGTGCCGGCGTGCGCGGAATAGCGACTGATGAGCTGGCCGATCTCGCGATTGAATCGCTCACCGTCGAAGTCTTCCAACTGCGTGCCCAGGGCGAGCATCTCGCGCGCCACCGACTCGCCGCGGCCATCGACCGCGGCGAACAGCAGCTTGAGCAGCGTCTCGCGCTGACCGGGCGGCACATTGGCCACCATGCCCAGGTCGAAGATCGCCAGGCGGTTGTCCGGGGTCACCCGCAGGTTGCCCGGGTGTGGATCGGCATGGATTTCGCCATGCACGAAGATCTGGTCCAGATAGCCACGCAGCAGGGCCGAGGCCATCGGCAGCATGGGCTGCTCGATGCGGCGCACGGCGGGCACGTGGTCCACGCGCACGCCTTCCACCAGTTCCATCACCAGCACCCGACGCCGGGTGAGGTCCCACACCGGCCGCGGCACCATCAACTCGGGGTAGGCATTGAGGTGCGAGGCGAAGCGCTCCAGGTTCTCGGCCTCGGCCACGTAGTCCAACTCGGCCATCAAGGTGCGGCCGAACTCCTCCAGCCAGTCGGTGAAGCGCACGCTGCGGCCCACCTTGGTCAGCCGGTCGGCGGCCGTGGCGATGGAGCGCAGCATCGACAGGTCCGACATCAGGCGCTGGGCCACGCCAGGCTTCTGCACCTTGACCGCCACCGGCGTGCCATCGCGCATGATCGCGCGATGCACCTGCGCCAGGGAGGCCGTGCCCAGGGGCTGCATGTCGAAGTCCTGGAAGACCTTGCTCAGGCGCACGCCCAGATCGGCTTCCAGCGCGGCCCGGATCTGTTCGGAGGGAATCGGCGAGACATCCTCCTGCATGCGCTCCAGCGCCACAGCGTACGCGGGCGGCACGATGTCCGGACGCGTGGAGAGCATCTGGCCGAGCTTGATGAAGGTCGGCCCCAGGGCCTCCAGGTCGCGGCTGAACTCTTCGGGCGTGCCATCGTCGATGGTCACGTCCTTGATCAGCGAATCATCGGAGAACCCGGAAAAGACCCCCGATTTCCGGTACCGGAACAGGAACCGCATGATCTGCCGGCGACGTTCCATGGCGCCCTCGCCCTGTGGCGCGGCGGCCACGGCCGGCGAGGGGCTGGTCCCGGATTCGGTCATGGTCGGAAGGTCTCGAGGAAGGCGACCATGATTGTGTGAACAGGCCGGTCACAGGGCGGTGAAGCCCGCCCGGCGCACCGCGCTTACCCCTGCAGCTCGCGCAGGGTCACCGATGGCGGCGCATCGAGCACCTTGCGCGTGGCGAACAGGCCGGCGATCAGCGCGGCCAGGACGCCGACCAGGCCACCGACCAGGGCCAGGGTCCAGTTCGGCGTCCACGGCAGGTCGAAAACCTTGACCGCCACCACGCCGGACAGCACCGAGGCGGCCACCGCGGCCACCAGGCCGGACAGCAGGCCGATCGCGGCGAACTCCGAGGCCTGGGCCGCACGTAGCTGGCGCCGGCTGCCGCCCAGCACACGCATCACCCCGCCCTCCAGCAGGCGTTCGTCCTGGCTGGCGCTCACCGCGGCCATCAGCACCAGCAGGCCAGCCGCCAGCGAGAACCAGAACACCACCTGCACCACCGTACTGACCTGGTCGGCCGTGCTGCGCACCTGCTTGAGCACCTGGTCGATATCGATCACCGACAGGTTGGGAAAGGCTTGCACGAGCTGCGCGGTGAAGCGCGGATGCCCGTCCGGCACCTTGACCGCCGTGATGTGGCTGGCCGGATAGTCCTGAAGCACCCCCGGCGAGACCATCACGAAGAAGTTCGGCTTGAAGCTCTCCCAGTCCACCTTGCGCAGGCTGGTGATCCTGCCTTCCAGCGTCTGCCCGGCGATGTCGAAGCGCACCGTATCGCCCAGCTTCCAGTGCAGGTCTTCGGCAAAACCCTCCTCGACCGACAGCTCCGGGGTCGGGGTGGGCGCCGGGCCCCAGAACTTGCCGGCGGTGATCGTGTTGTCGTCACGCAGCGTGGTCGCGGTGGACAGGTTGAACTCGCGCTCGGCACGGCGCCTGGCCTGGTCGTCCGCATAGTCCGCACCGCTGCTGGGCTGACCGTTGTGGCTGACCATCCGCCCGCGCACCATCGGGAACAGCACGGGCGCCGCCAGCCCCTGGGCCTGCACGAAATCGGCCACCGGCTGCACCTGGTCGTCCTGCACGTTGATGATGAAGCGGTTGGGCGCATCGGCCTGCAGCGCCAGCTGCCAGCGGTCCAGCAGGTCGGTGCGCACGAAGGTCAGCAGCAGTAACGCCATCAGCCCCAGTCCCAGCGCGGAGATCTGCGCCACGCTGGTGCCCGCGCGCCGACTGACGTTGGCCAGACCGTAGCGCAGCGCGCCACGCAGGCGCCCGCGCAGGCGCCGCACCGCCAGGATCAGCAGCCACGCCAGGCCTGCCAGCACCACCAGCGTGGCGGCGATCCCGGCCAGCATCGCCAGCCCCAGCGTGGCCGAGCCCGCCTGCCACCACAGCAGCGCGGCCAGGCCGACGAAACCCGCCAGCGCGACCAGCACGGCACTGGGCTCGGTCGGATCCAGATCGCGCCGCAGCACCCGCAGCGCGGGCACGCGCCGCAACGCCAGCACCGGCGGCGCGCCGAAGGCCAGCAGCACCACCAGCCCGACGCCGTAGCCGCGCAGCACCGGCAGCCAGCCCGCTGGCGGGATCGCCACCTTCAGGGCCTGCGCCAACCAGCCGCCGATGCCCCACTGCAGCGCGAAGGCGATGCCCACGCCGATCGTGCAGGCGATCAGCCCCAGCAGGATCAGTTCGCCCACATGGATGCCCACCAGCCGCGCCTGCTGCGCGCCGAGACAGCGCATCACCGCCACACCGGACAGATGTCGCTCGCTGTGCCGGCGCGCGGCCATTGCCACCGCCACGGCGGCCAGGATCACTGAGACCAGTGCCGCCAATCCCAGGAAGCGCCCGGCGCGGTCCAGCGCCGAGCGCACTTCCGGACGCGCGTCCTGGATGGTCTCCAGGCGCTGGCCGCGCCCCAGTGCGTCACGGGCGATGCCGGTGAATCGCTCGACCGCGCCGGCGTCTCCAGCGACCACCAGCCGGTAACCGACGCGGCTGCCCAGCTGCACCAGGCCGGTGGAGGCCAGGTCGGCGGCGTTGAGGAACACCTTGGGCGCGACGTTGAAGTAGTCCAGGGCCGCATCCGGTTCCTGGGTCACCAGGGCGGCCAGGGTGAAGCTGGCATCGCCCAGGCTGACGCGATCGCCAAGCCGCGCGCCCAGCGTGTCGGCGCCGGCGCGCGTCATCCACAGCGTGCCGGGCGCGGGGATGCCCTCGGCGGCATGCTCGGCCGGCGCAGCTGTCGTGGTGATGGTGAAGTGGCCACGCAGCGGGAAGCCTGCGCCAAGCGCGCGCAGGTCGCCCAGGCGCAGTTGCGCGTTGTCGCCGTCGCCCACCCGGATCATGGTGTTGAGTTCGGTGGTCTGCGTGCGGCGCAGGCCATTGGCCTGGGACGCGTCCAAGAGCCTGCCGGTGATCGGCGTGTCACTGCGCACCACCGCATCCCCACCGAGCAGGCGGTTGGCCTCGATCGCCAGCGCGCGCCCGGCGCGATCGGTCACGAAGCTCACCGAGGTCACCGCTACAACCGCCAGCACCAGCGCGGCCAGCAGGATGCGGATCTCGCCGGCCGCCAGATCGCGGCGCAGCTGGCGCCAGGCCAGGCGCAGGGTGTTCATGCGCCGGCGACCAGGCTGCCGCTGTCCAGGCGCAGCACGCGCGTGCAGCGCGCGGCCAGCGCTTCGTCATGGGTGACCAACACCAGGGTGGTGCCCGTCTGCGCATTGAGCGCGAACAGCAGTTCCTCGATCGCCTGACCGGTGCGTTGGTCGAGATTGCCGGTGGGCTCGTCGGCGAACAGCAGCGCCGGCCGGGTCACGAACGCGCGCGCCAGCGCCACGCGCTGCTGCTCGCCCCCGGAAAGCTGGCGCGGATAGTGACCCAGGCGCCCGGACAGACCGACATCGGCCAGGATCTGCTCGGCCGGCGCCTGCGGATCGGCATCACCGCGCAGTTCCAGCGGCAGCATCACGTTCTCCAGCGCGGTCAGCGAGGGCAGCAGCTGGAAGTTCTGGAACACGAAGCCCACCTTCTCGCCGCGCACCCGCGCCCGGCCGTCCTCGTCCAGCGCCGAGAGCACCGCGCCATCCAGCGTGACCGTCCCGCTGCTGGGTGTATCCAGCCCGGCCAGCAGCGACAACAGCGTGCTCTTGCCAGAGCCCGAGGCCCCGACGATAGCGACCGTGTCACCGTGCTCGATCTGGAAGGACACTCCATCGAGGATGGTCAATGTGCTGCCTGGCAGGCTGACCTGCTTGCCCAGCGACTGGACCTGCAGCACGGGCGTGCGCGCGGAAGTGAGGGGCTTGTCAGCGTGCAGCAGGGGGGAGTCAGCCATGATGGGAGTGTCTTGGACCACGGAAAGATGACGATGCCTTCAGCTTATGCGGCCATCCGCCGCTCCACGCAATGGTGGTTGGCCCTGGTGCTGCTGACATTCATGCCACCTTTGCTGGCGCAGGCACCCAAGGCCGCACCGGCCGCGTCCACCAAGACCGTGCTGGTCATGGGCGATTCGCTCTCGGCCGGCTATGGCCTGGGCCCGAACGAGGGCTGGGTGCCGCTGACCGTTGCCAGGCTCGGCAAGGAAAAGCCCGGCTGGAAAGTCGTCAATGCCAGCATCAGCGGGGAGACCAGCGCCGGAGGCGCTTCACGCATCAACGCGCAGCTGCAGCGGGTCAAGCCGGCGGTGGTGGTGATCGAACTGGGCGCCAACGATGGCCTGCGTGGCCTGCCGCTGGCGCAGACCAAGACCAATCTCGAGAAGATGATCACCGCCTCGCAGGCCGCCGGGGCCAAGGTGCTGCTGCTGGGCATGCGCATGCCGCCCAACCTGGGCCGCGCCTACACCGAGGGCTTTGCCGATAACTTCAGCGCCCTGGCCAAGCGGTATGGGACGGCGTTCGTGCCGTTCTTCCTGGAACCTGTGGCCGGTGACCGGGCCAACTTCCAGGCCGACAACCTGCACCCTACCGCCGCGGCGCAGCCGCGGATTCGCGACTACGTCTGGCCCAGGCTGGCACCGTTGCTGGACTGAACCAGGGCGACGCGATGCACGCCGGCAAAGGCCGCCTGGAACGGGCGGCCTTTGCATTTTCCCAATGCGGACTTCATGCCCATCCAACATGACGGCCGAGATGATCGGCCGGCCTTCCCCAATCGGAGAATTCCCATGTTGCGTGCCCTGTTCGTTGGTGGCGTGGTGGACAACAGCGAGATGGACATGGACGGCCCGCAGCCGCCCGTGCACTACCCGGAAAATGGCCACACCGGCCGCCCGCGCTATCGCCTGCAACTGATCGGCACCCAGGCCGACGACGTCGTCTACGCGGTCTATGGCGCGCCGGATCTGCCGCGCGAGGAAGTGCAGCGCGTGGCCGAGGAGCGGGGCTACGCCCGCCGCTTCGAGGGCAGCGAAGAGACCGTCGCCGCCTGACGCATCCCCCGCAGATCAGAACGAGCCGAGCGGTTCGACCTTGGCGACGGTATCGAGCCAGACCACGTGCTGGTGCGCAGGATCGTCCAGGTCGTCCAGCCGCAGCAGGCTGTTGGTCCCCTCCTGGCCGTCCATGTCGCGAAAGGTCTGGACGGTCGGCCGGACCGCGACCGTCCCGCGCAGCTGACCGCCGTCTTCCAGGGTCAGCTCGACCCGGGCTTCGGAGGGCAACTGGGTAACCAGGGTTTCGAGGCGGGCGATTTCGTCGCGATGGGTGTGCACACGTTGGGCAAGCTGGCTCATGGAAGCATTCCTGCGGGACAGGCACACATGATCGACTCGCCCGGCGAAAGAAGGCGTCTAGGCCGAGGCCGACCCGCGGATCAGACTTTTCCTACGCGCGTCCGGGGTGGCGGCCGAGTGCCCCGCTCCGTGACGGCGCGCACGCTATGCCCTGTGGTGCACACCCGTGCACCGGACGAGGTCTGCCATGCAACGCGTGCTCTTCACCATTGCCGCAAGCGACCAGGGATGGCAGCTGTACGAAGGGGAACACGGACGATTCTGGTTCACTGATCGCGACGAGGCCCTGCACACGGCCAGCGTCATCGCCTCGAGCCTGCACGAACGGCACGGGATCTCCACCGCCGTGATCATGGACATGGCCGGGCGCGAAGCCGTGCTGGTCGCCCGCCACGGCTGATCGGGCAAGGCTCAGGCCGACAGCCCCGACAGTTGGCGCAGCGCCTGCTCGAAGGTCTCCACCGGTTGTCCCCCCTGCAGCAGGTGCTGGTTGTTGAAGACGACCGACGGCACCGCATTGATCCCGGCCTGGCGCCAGCGGGCTTCATCGGCACGCACGGCTTCGGCATAACGATCGCTTTGCAACACCGCGCGAGCCGCGTCAATCGAAAGGCCGGCCTGCGTGGCGGCGGTGGCCAGCACCTCGTGGTCGGAGACGTCTTCGCCTTCGGTGAAATAAGCCGTCAGCAGCGCCCGCTTGAGGCGCAGCTGTGCCACATCGCCCTGTTCCCCGGCCCAATGCAGCAAGCGGTGCGCATCGAAGGTGTTGAAGCTGCGCGTGCGCTTGTCCGGGTCGAAGGTGAACCCCAGCTCGGCGCCACGCGCGCGGATCGCCTCGTTGCTGGCCTTGTACTGCTCGGCGCTCATCCCATACTTGCGCATCAGCCGCTGCTGCAGATCTTCGCCGCCCGGCGCCAAGTCCGGATCCAGTTCGAACGGCTGGAAATGCAGCTCAAGTTGCAGGCCGTCGATGCGCTGCGCGGCCGCCAGCAAGGCCTGCAGGCCGATCGCGCACCATGGGCACACCACGTCGGATACAAAATCCACGCGGACCGGCTGTCCGTCGACCGGCCTGGCGGCAGGCGTTGCGCTCATGGCGATGTCTCGATTGAAGAAGCCCGCATTGCAGCGCGCGCCTCCCACCGACTCAAGCTTGCCAATGGGATGCTCCGTACCGCGTCATCCATGCATCGGGCTGCCGTGACAACGCCAAGCAGGCATGAAAAGCGCGCGCGGTGGCAAACATCACCACTGGCGCCGCATCGAGCACCGTCGGGACTCGATGCGGCCGCCAATACCGGGTCGCACACCCGCCCGACGCATTTCCTCGGGCAGCGGGCCGTGCGTGCCGGTCGTTTCGTTGCAGGACGTGGCGGATCGGCCATGGGCGGTGAAGCGACGCCCGCACTGGATGCGCGAGCGCTTCGCCCATGACGCACGCAGCCCTCAGTAGGGGCTGGCGGTGGGACGCACGATGATCTCGCTCACGTCCACCGCGTCGGGCTGGCCGATGGCGTAGGCGATCGCGTTGGCGATGGCCTCGGCGGGAATGGCCAGGGCGCGGAAATCGTCCATGTAGCGGCGTGCGTCGGCATCGCTGATGTCATGGCCCAGCTCGGAACTGGTCACGCCGGGCGAGATCACGGTCACGCGCAGGTCCGTATGCTCCTGGCGCAGACCATCGGAAATGGCCAGCACCGCGAACTTGGTCGCGCTGTACACCGCGCTGGTGGGATACACCAAGTGCCCGCCGATGGAGGAAACGTTGATGAACTGGCCGCTGCCCTGCGCCTGCATGACCGGCAGGCCGGCGGCGATGCCGTGCAGCACGCCACGGATGTTGACGTCGATCATGCGATTCCATTCGTCGACCTTGCGCGCATCCAGGCGCGAGAGCGGCATCACGCCGGCGTTGTTGACGACCACGTCGACAGCACCGAACTCGGCCTTGGCCAAGGCCACGAGCGCTTCGACATCGGCCAGCTCGGTCACATCGATGGCCCGCCAACGGGCGCTACCGCCGAACTCGGTGATGGATTCGACCAACTGCTGCAGGCGGTCGGCGCGCCGCGCCCCCAGGACCACGTTGGCGCCCTGTGCGGCGAGCACGCGCGCAGTGGCCTCGCCGATGCCGCTGCTGGCGCCGGTGATGACGACGGTCTTGCCTTGAATGTTGGACATGGAAATGCTCCGTTGCGAGGGCCGGGCGACATGACCGGCCGGAACCGCCACGATGCTCGGAGGCGCCGATCGGACGGTATCCGGTTCCTGCGCCACGATTGCCTGATCCTCCGAACCTGCACCACTGGCGCCCGAGCATCGCGACGGCTGCTTAGACTGACGCCATGGCGCAGCCCCCTTCGACCTCCTCACACCATGCACCGCCGGCCGATGTCCTGCGTTCCGCGCCGCTGCGCGAACTGGCCCAGCGGATTGAACGATCCACCAGCGGCAATGGCGTGCATGCCACGGCGTGGCCACCTCTGACCCTGGCCCGCGCCGACGCACCGGCGGCGATGGCCACGGTGGCGGTCCAAGAGCCCTCACTCTGCCTGATCGCCCAGGGCGGCAAGCAGGTGCTGCTGGGCAGCGAGGTCTTCGAGTACGACGCCTCACGCCACCTGCTCGCCTCGGTGGACCTGCCGGTCACCGGCCGGGTCACCCACGCCAGCCCGGCACAGCCCTATCTATGCTTCATCCTGCGGCTGGAGCCGCTGGAGATCGCCACACTGGTAAGCGAACTGGAGCCGATGACGCATGCGCTCCCCGCCCCCGCGCGGGGGTTGAGCCTGGGACCGGCCGATCCGGCCCTGATCGAGGTCGCCGTGCGGATGATGCGGCTGCTGGACACGCCGGACGACCTGCCTGCGCTGGCCCCGCTCCTGATGCGCGAACTGCTCTATCGCCTGCTTCACAGCGATCAGGGCGGCATGCTGCGCCACATGGCCGTGGCCGACTCGCCGGGCCAGCGCATCAGCCGCGCGATCGGCTGGCTGCGGACGCATTACCGCCAGCCACTGCGCATCGACACCATCGCGCAGTACGCGCACATGAGCCCGTCATCGCTCCACCAGCACTTCAAGGCGATCACCGCCATGAGCCCGCTGCAGTACCAGAAGCAGCTGCGCCTGCAGGAAGCCCGCCGCTTGCTGCTGGCCGGCGCGTCCGATGCGGCCGGTGCGGGCCATGCGGTGGGCTATGAAAGCCCTTCGCAGTTCAGCCGCGAGTACCGCCGCCTGTTCGGCGCACCGCCCTTGCGGGATATCGCCAGGCTACGCGCGCAGTAGCCGCGCCGCCAGCCCATCAACCATGCGGTAGCGCCTGCTTCAGCCCGGCCATGCCCTCCCACGGATCGCGCCGCAGGCGCGCGGCCCGCTGTAGCGCCTTGTCCAGCGTGAACGCACCAGGGGACCTGACCCTGCCCAAGTCTTCCCAGCGAAGCGGCACGGCCACGGTGGCGTGTTCGCGCGCGCGCAACGACCAGCTGCAGACGCTGGTGTTGCCGCGGCCATTGCGCAACCAGTCGATGAAGATCTTGTTGCCGCGCTGGTCCTTGCGCATCGTGGCGACGTAGCGCTCGGGCCGGTGCTGGGCCATCGCATTGGCGAAGGCCTCGCAGAAGGCCTTGACCGTCTCCCACGAAGGTCCGGGCGTGATCGGCACGACCACGTGCAGGCCCTTGCCGCCGGACAGGCGCACGAAGCTTTCCAGCCCGGCCTTGCGCAGGTTGTCGCGCACCTCGCGCGCGGCGGCCTTGGTCTGGGTCCACGACACCCCCGGCCCCGGATCCAGGTCGAACACCAGCCGGTCCGGCTTTTCCGGCGCGGCCACCGTCGCCCCCCAGGGGTGCAGCTCCAGGGTGTTCATCTGCACCAGCGCCAGCACGCCCTCGACATCCTCCACATAGAGGTAATCCTCCTGGCCGCTCTTCTGTTTCAGCGGCACCGCATGCACGCCAGGCCCCAGGGAGGGGGCGTGGTGCTTCTGGAAAAAGCACTCGCCGCCGGCGCCGTCCGGGCAGCGCAGTAGCGACAGCGGACGGCCGGCCAGTTCCGGCAGCAGCCATCGGGCGACGCGCTGGTAGTAATCGGCCACCTGCCCCTTGGTGATGCCATCGGCCGGATAGACGACCCGGTCCGGGTGGGTGATCGTCACCGCCTTGTCGGGCGCGGTGTCGTGCTTGAGATCGGCCATCGTCTTGTCCTCCCGCAGGCGTTTGAACGCAGCCTGGCGCAGCAGGCCCTCCTTGCCCCAGCCGCGATAGGCCACTTCGGCCAACAGTCGGGGCCTGACCCAATGCACGCTGCGCGCGTTGAACGGCACATGCGCCGGCAGCGCCACGGCGGCCTGGTCGCTGTGCAGGGCTTGCAGGCGCTTCAGCAGCGCAGCCAGCGTGGCATCGTCGAAGCCGGTGCCGACACGGCCGACGTACTGCAGCGCGCCGTCCTGCACGCGCGCCAGCAGCAGCGAGCCGAAGCCGGTGCGTGCGCCCTTGGGCGGCGTGTAGCCGACGATGGCGAACTCGTCGGACTGTTCATGCTTGGCCTTGATCCAGGTGCCGCTGCGCTGGCCCGCATAGGGCGCATCGGCGCGCTTGCTGACGATGCCCTCCAGACCGGCCTTGGCACTGGCGGCGAGCACCTCCGCGCCATGCCCGGCCACGTGTTCGCTATAGGCGATCAGGCCGGGCCTGGGGCCGATCAGCGCCTTGAGCAGCGCCTTGCGTTGCACCAGCGGCGCGCGGCTGATGTCCACACCCGCCACGCCGGGCAGGTCGAACACCAGATAGCGCAGCGGCGTCTTGGAGGTGCCCTCCAGGCTGCGTTGCAGGGCGGCAAAATCGCTGCGGCCCTGCGCGTCGATCACTACCAGCTCGCCATCCAGGCGTGCATCGCGCAGCGGCAGCGCGCGCACGGCCTCGACGATCTCGGGAAAGGTGTCGTTCCAGTCCAGGCCGTTGCGCGAACGCAGCCTGACCTGGCCTTCAACCAGATCGGCCAGCAGCCGATAGCCATCCCACTTGATCTCGTGCAGCCAGTCCTCGCCGGTCGGCGCGTGCGTGCGCAGGGTGCACAGCTGGGCCGCAAAACCGGCCGGGTACGGCGTGTCGCGCGCGCCGTCCAACGCGAGCGCGCGCTTGCGCCAAGCGGCGTCCCGCTTGGTGCCGGATCGCTTGGGCGGTTTGGCGACTTGTCGGGACGCTCCCTGCGGCTTTGCCCGGTTCGGGCGAGGCGGCTTGGCAGGGGGCGGGCGATCGACCAGATCGTCGGCCTCCTGGTCGGCGGCGAAGGCATCATCGCGCTTGATCAGCAGCCACTGCTTCTGCCGGCCCTTCATCTGCGTGCGTACCAGCTTCCAGGCGCCGCCCAGCTTCTCGCCCGTCAGCACGAAATCCAGCTTGCCCGCCGCGATCGCGGCCAGGGGCTCGCCTTCGCTGGCCCAGTGGCCGTGGTCGAATACGTCCACATGCCCGGCGCCGTAGTGGCCTGCGGGAATGTCGCCCTCGAAGCTGGCGTAATCCAGCGGATGATCCTCGACCTCGACCGCGAGTCGCTTCTCCCCTGCGCGCAGCGATGGCCCCTTCGGCACCGCCCAGCTCTTGAGCACGCCATCGGCCTCCAGGCGGAAGTCGTAGTGGCGCGAGGAGGCGTGATGCAGCTGCACGACGAAGATCGGACGATGGCGCCCGCCGCGCGTGCTTCCCGTGGGCTCCGGTGTCTGGTCGAAGCGCCGCTTGCGGGCGTATTCGTGCAGGGACACGGCCGCGCCCTCAGCCGGCCTTGCGCTGCGGCGCCTTCCTGGCGGTCTTCTTTGCCGCGGTCTTCTTGGCGGCCTTCTTCGCGGCCGCCTTCTTGGTGGCTTTCTTGGCGACTTTCCCGGTTGCCGCCTTCTTGGCCGCGGCCTTCTTAGCCGGCGTACGCTTGTTCTCGCCCAGGGACTTCTGCAGCAGGGCCATGAAGTCCACCACGTTGGTCGCATCGCCCTCGCGCTCGTGCGCCGGCTCGTCGACCCGTGCCGTGGCGCCCTTGGCCTGGATGCGCTCGGTGATGAGGGCCTGCAGCCGCTCGCGGAACTCGTCGTGGTACTCATCCGGGTTCCAGTCCGCGCGCATGGACTGGATCAGCTTGCGCGCCATGTCCTTCTCCCTGGCCGAGACGCGATAGTCGCCGGTGCTGCCGCTGGGCAGTTTGTAGTCGTCGGGGTCGACCAGCTCCTGCGGGTAGCGCAGCAACATCAGCACCAGCGCGTCACCCTGCGGCATCACCGCGCACAGGTATTGGCGGGTGCGGATGACCACCCGCGCGATGCCGACCTGGCCGGTGTCGCGCAGGGTCTCGCGCAGCAGCACGTAGCCTTTCTCGGCTTTCTTGCCTGGCACCAGGATGTAGGGCTTCTCGTAATAGCGCACGTCGATCTCGGATGCATCGACGAAGGTCTCCACCTCGACCGACTCATGGCCTTCGGGCGCGGCGGACTTGATGTCCTCCTGCTCGACCACAACGTAATTGCCCTTGTCGTATTCGAAGGCCTTGACGATGTCCTTCCACGGCACTTCCTCGCCGGTCTCGGCGTTGACCCGCTCGAAGCGGATCGGCGACTTGTCGCGCGCATCGAGCATGCGGAAGTGCAGGTCGACCTTGCGCTCGCCGGACATCAGCGACACCGGCACGTTGAGCAGGCCGAAGGTCAGGGTGCCGCTCCAGATCGGTCGGGCCATGGCAGCTCTTTCGCACGCGCAGCGCGGCAGGCGCCGCAAGGCCCCAAGTGTGCGAACGGCGCCCGTGGATGGGTCGTGACGGCAGCCGGCCAAGCCGGCTGCGCCTTCATTCCGCGTCGGGCAGCGTGTAGGCCAGGTCGTAGAAGTGCTTGCCGTCTTCGATCCTGATATCCAGCGTGCCGGCAATGCCGGCCAGGGCTCCGGTCCCCGAACCTGGCGAGACCTGGACTTCCAGGGTACGGCTGTCGCCATGCATCACGCCGCGATGGACCAGGACGAAGGTCCCTTCCCTGCCCTCCAGGGTGCCGCTGACGCGCTCGATCGCCACGTACGACGCCGAGGTCGGGACCGTGGCCCGCGCAGCGAGCATTTCGCCCAGGCCTTTGCCCACCAGATCGCCGCTGAAGGTCTTGTCCAGCGACATGCGGCTCAGTTCGTTGCCGTCATGGCCGGCCGGTCCGATCGCGCCGTCGGGCTGAATACTGACTTCGAAGGTTCCTGTAGCGTGACGCATGCGCGATGCCTCCTGTGCGAGCGCGGCCGGGATGGCCAGTGCCAGGACCAGCGGCAGGCAGGCACGTCGGGCGGTCGTGCGCCAATCGGACATGCTGACACTCCGCGGGTCGGGACCGTCATCCTAGCCGAACGCGCATGTCCGCCACGGCTGGAGAAACGCAGGCGAAACGGCGGTCGGCCAAGCCGTGAACATTCACCTGGGCAGGCGTAGCATCCGAGGCCTCCTCAATGACGGAGGAACCGCCATGAAACGTCTTGCCCTGTTCACCGCGACCGCCCTGGTGGCGCTCGCCAGCCTGGACGCCTCGGCGGCCGTGCGCAACGTCACCGACCCGGACCAGCCGCGGGCATTGCCTCAGGAAGGCCCGGTGTCGGTCTCCTGGACCGATCCAGCCCAGTTCGGCGACATCCGCTACAGCACCAACCGCTGGGAGGCCGAGCGCGGCAACTGGGTGCACGACCTGGCCGCCTACCTGCGCAAGGAAGCCGCCAAGGACCTGCAGCCCGGCCAGACCCTGGACGTGCGCATCACCGACATCGACCGTGCCGGCGAATACGAGCCCTGGCACGGCCCGTCGGCCGACCACATCCGCGTGATGAAGGACATCTACCCGCCGCGCATGACCTTCGATTACACCCTTCGCGATGCCGATGGCCGCGTGGTCGACCAGGGTCAGGCCAAGCTCCTGGACATGTCTTACCTGATGGGCGCCCGTCCCCTGGACAGCGACCCGCTGCGGTACGAAAAGCGCATGATCGAGCGCTGGACCAATCGCGAGTTGGGGAACCCCCGCACCCTGACCAGCACGCCATAGCGTCCGGCCCGGCCGCGCCGGTTGAAGGCGGCCGCGTTCGCCTCCATTGTGTTGCCAGCCCCGGAGCCAGACAGGACATCGCCATGCAGTCGTTCGATCTCACGCCTCCCGACACGACGCAACGCGCCGCGTTGATCGCCGGACTGAGCGAGGAGGAGCGCCACGTGCTGCTGCAGCACGGGACCGAGGCGCCCTTCTGTGGCGCGTTCCTGGACAACAAGCTGGAGGGGGTCTACACCTGCCGCCTGTGCGGGTTGCCGCTGTTCGCTTCCAGCGCCAAGTTCGATTCCGGGACCGGCTGGCCCAGCTTCTTCAAGCCGATCGACCCGGCGCATGTGCGCACGATCCGCGACACCAGCTACGGCATGATCCGTACCGAAATCACCTGCGCCCGCTGCGACAGTCATCTGGGGCACGTGTTTCCCGACGGCCCGCCGCCGACCTATGAGCGCCACTGCCTGAATTCGGTCTCCCTGGCCTTCACCGAGGCCGGCGCGCCGCTGCCCAACCCCTTGGGTCGAGGCGGTGCGGAAGCCGGACTGGCCGAGGCGGCCTAGTCCCGGCCGCCCCCCGGCGCTAGAACGGCGCGAAGTCGTCGCTGGTCAAACGCCCGTCGCCATTGCGGTCGTACTTGGGCATGGATTGATCGGCGAAGTCGACGAACTCGGCCTCGCTGATCAGGTTGTCGTAGTTCTGGTCCATGGTCATCAACTGCGCCCGGGCCATGCCATCGGCGCCGATGCCGCCGGCATTGGGATCAATGGAGGCGCGCAGTTCGTCGAGGCTGACGTAACCATCGTGATCACGATCGAGGGCAGCGAACGACTGCCGCGCTCCGGCGTCGTATTCGGCCTGGTCCACCAGACCGTCGTGATTGGTATCCAGTTGGCGGAAGCGTGCCTGACCCGATTGCGCCCAGCCAGGCGCTGCCAGCGTCGACAGGGCAATCAACAGCGACGCGGTCGACACAGTCCTGAACATGCGGGCGGTTTGGAACCAGAAAGAAAGGCGGCCCCATTCTGAACCAGATCGCCGGGTGCCGTGCGCCGGCGATCGCAGGGCCGGCCATCGCTAGTTCGCGCCGGGCCCCGCGGCCTGCTTCATCTCGGCCTCGGTCACATAGCCATCCTGGTTGGCATCGGTCCGCTTGAACAGCGCGGTGGCCATGGCCAAGTGCTCCTGCGCGTCCACGCGCCCATCGCCATTGCGGTCCATCGCGGCGATGGCCTGGCGGACCTGTGCTTCGTCGGCAGGCTGATCCATGGCCTTGCGCGTGGCCTGCATTTCATCGACGCTGATCGCGCCATCAAGATTCAGGTCGAGCTGCTTGAACATGGCGCTGGCGGCTGCGGCATGTTCCTGCGCATCGACCCGGCCATCGTGGTTGGTGTCCATCGACATGAAGCGATCGTGGATCGATTCGGCACCCAGTGCATTGCCGCAACAGGCGAAAATGGCCAGCGCGGCCAAGGGACGGATCGGATCCATGGTGAATTCTCCGGCGACACCGTGCCGCCCTGGAGTGCGCACCGTGGCCGTTATGCGGTTAGGCAGCTGTCAAGCGTTCGGCAGCAGGATGTAAACAGGAGGCGTCTAGGCGGCCGGGCGCCCTACGAGCAGGGGTCGCAAGACGAGCAACAGGAGCGGGTGATGGCGGTCTACGTGGACGATGCGGTGATGGCCTGGCGCGGTCAGCGCTGGGCGCATCTGATGGCCGATACGCTGGAAGAACTGCATGCCTTCGCCGCGCGGCTGGGCATCCCGCGCCGCGCCTTCCAGGACAAGACCAGCGGCGCCCACTACGACGTCACCAGCGAGCTGCGCCTGCGGGCCATCGAGCTGGGCGCCGAGCCCATTTCACGCCATGCCGACCGCGCCAAGGTCCGCGCGGTGATCGCCGTGGCCAAGGCCCAGGGACGTGGGCTGGCGCCTTAGACCGCCGAGCCGCGCGAGAGCGGCTCAGCCCGCTTCATTGGCGGCGCGCAGCTCGAAGCCCAGGACTTGCGCTAGCGCGCGCATGCCATCGTCGTCGCGGCGCAGGGCCATCCAGCCGCCATAGCCGTCCGCGTCGGCGTTCCAGCACCACAGCGTGTAACCGTGCGGGCGCAGGCTGTCGTAGGCCCGGGACAGCAGCGCGGGCACGTCCAGGGTCTCCATGAAGTCCTCATCGTCGCGGTCACCGCCCCACTCGATCTGCAGGCCATAGCGCGCGGCCAGTTCGTCGAGCACCTCGAACGTGCCGTCCACATCGTCGGGCATGACGAAGAACCCCGAGGTCCAGTCGACGATATCGCGCAGCAGCCAGGGCAGCGACTCGGCCGACCCGGCGGCCATGCGCTCGCGCAGCAGGTCGAACTGGCGCAGCGCGGTGTCCTCATCGCCCGGGTTGATCAGCTGGAGCAGGTTCCAGGCCAGGGCTTCCGGGGCGTCGGCCTCGTCCGGATCGAATCCTTCGAAGTCATCTTCATAGTCGGCGGTGTTGTCAGGCAGGGACATGGGGAGGGACAGGCATCGGAGGTGCGACAAGGATCGCGCGTGCGCCGCTGCTTGCAAAGTGAGGGCGCGATCACCGCCGATGACCGCGCCCTCGGCGGATGCATCCTGGCGACGGCCCCTTTATCCTGTGCGCCCTCGTTTTCCAGCATGTGCGCACCCATGAGCGATACGCCTCCCGACCGCTTGGCCGTCGATCCCCGCAGCCGCTTTCACGATCAGTTCGCGCTGGACAGGGGCGTGGGCGTGCGTTTCAACGGCACCGAGCGCGACAACGTGGAGGAGTACAGCGTCTCGGAAGGCTGGATCCGCGTCCAGGTGGGCAAGTCCCTGGACCGCCGCGGCCAGCCGATGACGATGAAGATCAAGGGCACGGTGGAGCCGTACTTCAAGACCGAGGCACCCTGACACTCGCCGGCGGCGGCGCATCTCGCGCCGCCTTGAGGTTCATTTTGCGGTCTGGCCGCCCAGGTGCGTGCCGAGGAACGCGAGCAGGCGGCGGTAATACTCGCGCCGGTGGGCATCGGCGAAATAGCCGTGACCTTCGTCTTCGTAATACAGGGTCTCCACGGGCACGCCTGCGCGCTTGAGCGCCTTTTCCATGCGCTCGGTGTGCACCGGCGGTGCGCGCGTGTCCTTGCCGCCCGAGGCCAGGAACACCGGCACCTTGATGCGGTCGGCCAGGTTGACCGGGGAAACCTCGGCCAGCGCATCCTTGTCGCCGACCCAGTCCTTGAGCCAGTTGCGCGTCGAGGTGGCCTCGCGGTTGCCGTCGGTGACCATGCGCGGAAGATCGTAAACACCGACGTAGCCGGCCGCGCAGCGATACAGCGCCGGCTCGCGCGCCACGCCCATGAGCGCGGCATAGCCGCCGTAGCTGGCGCCATAGATGCAGACCTTGGCCGGATCGGCGATGCCTTGATCGATGGCCCAGTGGGTCGCATCGGTGAGATCGTCCTGCATGGCCTTCCCCCACTGGCCTGCACCGGCCTGCTGGAATGCGCGGCCGTAATGCCCCGAGCCACGATAATTCACGCGCAGGACGGCATAGCCGGCCGCGGCCAGCAGCTGACTGTCGTCGTCGAAGGACCAGCTGTCGTAGATGCCGAACGGCCCGCCATGCGGATTGATCACCAGCGGCAGGCCCTTTCCGCTGCTGCCGGCCGGCACGGTCAGGTAGCCGTGCACCTCCAGCCCGTCGCGGGCCTTGAAGCTGATCTCCCGCGTCGGTGGCACCTTGCGTGGGTCGAACCAGGTGCGCAGGCTGTAGATACCATCGGCATGGTGGCTGACGGTGTCATAGAGGTAGAAGTCACCGTTGTTGGTGTCGCTCCACGTCTGCACGACGGCAAGCCGACCGTCCCGCGTTACCGAAGTCACGGCCACAGCCTCAGGCGCGAATGCCTGCTCAAGCGAGCGCTGAAAAACCGCTGCAGGTTCGCTCGGGGAAAAATAACGGCTGACAGCCTTCGCTTGGTCGAAGCGCGCGCCGATCGGGCGACGCGCATCTGGTGTCCAGATCACGCTGGAGGGATCGGCCACGGCATCGCGCAGCAGCTCTTTTTGCGACCCGGTATCTGCGTTCCAGGACACGATGCTGTCCGGACCATCGGCGTGCTCGGTCCGCAGGTAGGCAGTGCGCCCGTCTTCTGCGAACCCGATCGCACTGACCACGACGTGGCTCTGCGCCTCGTCATTGATGAGGCGCCAATCCTGGCCCCTGGCCTCACGGTAGTAGAGCTTGTTGACGTTGTCGCGACCGGCCCCTTCGGCAAAGCGCACCTCCCCCTGAAAGTCGGCGGTGAAGTTCGCATTGCGCACCGGCGCGGTGGCGATCGTGGTCCGCTGCAGGTTGTAGACATCCAACCTCTCCACGCGCGTCACCGGATCGGTCTGATCCACAGGCGAGGAGGCGACCAGCACCTTGCGATCGTCTCCAGGCAAGGTGTCGAACATGAAGACTGCGTTGGTGTATTCGGTGCTGAAGTGCACGGGTGCCGCATGCGCGTCGATGCCGAATGGACTGGCCAGCAGCATCGCGCGCTTTCCGTCGACATCAATGGCATGAAGCTCGCCCGTCGCATAAGGCTCTGCGCGACTGCCATACTGACGGTCCATCGCCACCACCACGCGCGCATCGTTGACCCACCAGAAGCCGCCGACCCGGGAATTGGCCCCGGCAGCGACCTTGGCCATGGGCTGGTGGTCACTGCGGCGGATAACGAGCAGCACGGTCCGATCCTCCAGCGGCATGGTGACCGCGTAGAACTCGCCGGTGGGCGAAATCTTGATCTGCTCGTAGCGGTCGCGCCTGAGAAAGGCATCCACGTCCACCTGGGCCAGCGCCAGCGCCGGCCACATCGACAGACACGCCAACAGCGCGGCCACCAGCCGCATCCGTGTGTATTTCATTCCTGATCCCCTGCGCCCGTCGCGGGCGCGGCGAAACTAGCAGGGCCGCCCGACCGCTGGCAACATGCGCTGCAACACGCCGCGCGGGCTCAGCGCTGGCGGGTTTCCAGCAGGTCCAGGTTGCGCACCAGCTTGCGCGAGACCTCGTCGGAGATCTTGCGCTGGCGGGCCAGGCGGAACAGTTCGGCACGCTCGGCGCGCAGACCGGCCTGACGCATCTGGCGCTCGACCTGCTCGATGCGCCGCGCCTGTTCGGGGGCGATGTCCGCCTCGCCGCCAAGACGGTCCACATGGCGCTGGTAGAGCTGGCTGACCCGCTCGGCGCAGGCCGCATACAGCTCTCCATCCTCGACCAGGTCCGAGGTGGCCGCCAGCCGCTGGCGCTCGCCTTCCACCGCCACCAACGCCGCGCGTGCGGCCGCCTTGCGCGCCAGATCCTCCTCATGCTGCAGGTCGGACTCCTCCGGCACGTGCAGGTCCTTGAGCAGGCGCGGCAGGGCCAGTGCGGCGACCAGCAGCGAGACCATGATCACGGCCGCGGCCAGGAAGATCGCCAGATCGCGGGAGGGGAACGGGGTCCCGTCGGACAGGGCCAGCGGCAGGGTCAGCACGCCGGCCAGGGTGATCGCGCCACGCACGCCGGCCAGTGAGGTGGCCACGATGATCCGCCAGTTGGGGCTGACTCGCGTCTCGCCCCGCACCTTGGCCTTGAGCAGGCTCCAGCGCAGCGACAGCCACACCCAGACAAAGCGCAGCAACATCAGGCCCAGGCTGATGGCCACCACGTAGACCGCCAGCCACCAGGGGTCGCGATGCCCGGTCTCGTGCACGCTGCGCATGGCGTTGCTCAGGATGCCGGGCAGCTGCTCGCCCAGCAGGGTGAACACGATGCCGTTGAGGGTGAACTGGACCATGTCCCACACCGCCGTGCGCTGGATGCGCACGCTGGCCGCCGCGCGGCCGGACAGCTCCACGTAACTCATGGTGATGCCGGCGGCCACCGCGGCCAGGATGCCCGAGGCGTGCAGCACTTCGGCCATGACATAGGCGGCGAATGGGATCAGCAGGCTGACCAGGATCGACGAGCCGCCCTCTTCGCCGAAATGCCGGGCGATCCAGCGCTGCAGGATGTTGACCGCATAGGTCACGCCCACGCCGCAGGCCAGGCCCGCCAGCGCCACCCATATGAAGGTGACCGAGGCGCCGGCCAGGGAGAAGGTCCCGGTCAGCGCGGCGGCCACGGCGAACTGGAAGCACACCAGGCCCGACGCGTCGTTGAGCAGGGATTCGCCTTCCAGGATGTGCATCAGGCGCTTGGGGATCGGCGCGCGCGCGGCGATCGAGGACACGGCCACCGGATCGGTCGGCGAGATGATCGCCGCCAGGGCGAAGGCCACCGGCAGCGGCATGGCCGGGATCATCAGGTGGATCAGGAAGCCCGCCCCGAGCACGGTGAACACCACCAGCCCCAGGGCCAGCTCTAGGATCGCGCCCTTGTCGCGGAACAATCCCTGCTTGGGAATGCGCCAGCCGTCCAGGAACAGCAGCGGCGGCAGGAACAGCAGGAAGAACAGCTCCGGATCCAGCTCCACCCCGCGGTTGAAGAAGGAGATCACCGCACCCAGCGCGATCTGCACCAGCGGAAGCGGCAGGGAGAAGGGCAAAACCCGGACCAGGAAGCCGCTGGCAGCCACCGCCAGCAGCATCGCCAGGACGATCTCGATCGAATGCATGTTGTTAAGCTAGCAGAGCCCTGTGTCGCCGCGGCGTCCGCCATTGCAGGATTTACCTCAGGTTTTGATCTTCCAGCCGGTCCGGAACATCGCCCAGATCGCCACCAGGCACACCACCAGGAAGCCCAGGATGGCCGCCAGGCTGATCCCGACCTCCACATCGGCCAGGCCGAAGAAGCTCCAGCGAAAGCCGCTGATCAGATACACGACCGGATTGAACAGGGTGATCTTCTGCCACACCGGCGGCAGCATGGACACCGAGTAGAACGCTCCGCCCAGGAAGGTCAACGGGGTGACCACCATCAGCGGGATCACCTGCAGCTTCTGGAAGTCGTCGGCCCACAGCCCGATGATGAAGCCGAACAGCGAGAAGGTCAGCGCGGTCAGCAGCAGGAAGGCCACCATCCACACCGGATGCTGGATCTCATAGGGCACGAAGATCCGCGCGGTCACCAGGATCAGCAGGCCCAGCATCAGCGACTTGGTCGCCGCCGCGCCCACGTAGCCCAGCACCACCTCCACGAAGGACACCGGCGCGGAGAGCAGTTCGTAGATCGTGCCGGACCACTTGGGCATGTAGATGCCAAAGGAGGCGTTTGAAATGCTCTCGTTGAGCAGCGAGAGCATGATCAGGCCGGGAATGATGAAGGCCCCGTAGGACACCCCTTCCACATCGCCCATGCGCGAGCCGATGGCCGCGCCGAACACCACGAAGTACAACGAGGTCGATAGCACCGGCGATGCGATCGACTGGGTGATGGTGCGGAAGGTGCGCGCCATCTCGAAGCGGTAGATCGCCGCCACCGCGTGCAGGTTCAGGCTCATGCGCGGGCCTCCCGGACCAGGTTGACGAAGATCTCCTCCAGCGAGGATTGGGACGAGTGCAGGTCCTTGAAATCGATGCCCTGCTCGCCCAGGCGCCGCAGCAGCGCGGCGATGCCGGTTTCCTCGGCCTGCACGTCGAAGGTGTAGACCAGCTGGGTGCCATCGGCCTGCAGTTCCAGCGGCAGGTCGGACAAGGCGGGCGGGATGGCGTGCAGCGGCTGCTGCAGAGTCAGGGCCAGCTGCTTCTTGCCCAGCTTGGCCATGAGCGTGGTCTTGTCCTCCACCAAGACCAGCTTGCCGCCGGTGATCACGCCGATGCGGTCAGCCATCTCCTCGGCTTCCTCGATGTAGTGGGTGGTCAGGACCACGGTGGTGCCGCGCTCACGCAGGCCGCGGACCAGGTTCCACATGTCGTGGCGCAGCTCCACGTCCACCCCGGCGGTGGGCTCGTCCAGGAACAGCACCTTGGGTTCGTGCGCCAGCGCCTTGGCGATCAGCACCCGGCGCTTCATGCCGCCGGACAGGGCCATGATCTTGGTGTCGCGCTTGTCCCACAGGGACAGGTCGCGCAGCACGCGCTCCAGCAGGGCCGGGTCGGCCGGCTTACCGAACAGCCCGCGCGAGAAGCGCACCGCCGCCCACACCGTCTCGAACGCCTCGGTCGACAGCTCCTGCGGGACCAGCCCGACCTGGCTGCGCGCGGCGCGGTACTGGCGCACGACATCGCAGCCCTCGATGGTCACCACGCCCTCGCCCGGGCGCACGATGCCACACAGGATGCTGATCAACGTGGTCTTACCCGCGCCGTTGGGCCCGAGCAGGGCAAAGATCTCGCCGCGCTGGATCTCCAGGTCGATGCCCTTCAACGCCTGGAAACCCGAATCGTAGGTCTTGGTCAGCCCCTGTACCGAGATGGCCGAGGTCATGGCAGCTCCTGTGTTGCGGATATGGAACGACGCGCCAGGCGCGCAGGTCGCGTAGCCTGAGGCCGCCGCCGTGATCAGGCAATGCAGGCCAGTGCGACGCAGTGTCCCCCCGCCCCGCGCAGAGCGGAACCACCCTGACCTGCCGTGCGGACGCTCAGGCCGTCCCGCCCGCCTGGCACGCCAGGGCGCGGGCCTGCATCTGTGCGGATTCGCGCGCGTTGCGGGTGAGCGCGGCAGCCTGCTCGAAACAGGCACGCGCCTCGTCCAGCCGGCCGAGCCGTTCCAGCAGATCGCCGCGAACCGCAGGCAGCGCGGCGTAGTCACGCAGGGACGCCTCTCCGGCCAGTGTATCGACCAGGGCCAGGCCAACCTGCGCCCCGGCCGCCCGCCCCAGCGCGACGGCCCGATTGAGTTGGACCACCGGCGATGGACTGACCTGGGCCAGCACCGCATACAGGGCCGCGATGCGCGTCCAATCCGTGTCCTCGCTGCGCAGCGCGCGTGCATGGCAGGCGGCGATGCCGGCCTGCAGCGTGTAAGCGCCCTGCGCGCCGCCCAGCTGCACGGCGCGCTCCAGCGCCTGCAGGCCCCGGCCAATCTGCAGCCGGTCCCAGCGCGCGCGCTGTTGCGCCTCCAGCAGGACCGGGGTGCCATCGGCCGCGGTCCGCGCGGCGGTGCGCGAAGCCTGCAGTTCCATCAGCGCCAGCAGGCTGAAGACCTCCGGCGCCTGCGGCATCAGCCCGGCCAGCACGCGGCCCAGGCGCAGGGCCTCGGTGCACAGCGCCGGCCGCATCCAGTCCTCGCCGGCGCTGGCCGAATACCCTTCGTTGAAGACCAGGTAGATCACCTCCAGCACCGCGTCCAGCCGCTCGGGCAGGTCACCGCGCCGCGGCGGGTCGTAGCTGACCTGCTGCTGGGCCAGGGTGCGCTTGGCACGCACGATCCGCTGGGCCACCGTGGCCTCGGGCTGCAGGAAGGCCCGGGAGATCTCCGCGGTGGTCAGGCCACCGAGCAGGCGCAGGGTCAAAGCGACCCGCGACTCGCGCGGCAAGACCGGGTGGCAGGCGATGAACATCAGCCGCAACAGGTCGTCGCCCACCGCGTCGTCCAGGCGGCCGTCGCTGTCAGGGCCGGGCACCGCCTGCCCTTCCAGTTCGTAGGCGATCTCCGTGTGCTTGCGCTGGTGCAGCTGGCGCTGGCGCAGGCGGTCGATGGCGCGGCGCTTGGCGGTGGCGGTGAGCCAGGCAGCCGGATTGTCGGGCAGGCCATCGCGCGGCCAGTGCTCCAGGGCAGCGACCAGCGCGTCCTGGGCCAGTTCCTCGGCCAGGTCGATGTCGCGCAGCATCCGGGTTAGCACGGCCAGTACCCGGGGGGCCTCCATGCGCCAGAGGGTCTCGATGGTGCGATGCACGTCGCTGCTCATGGGCGGCGATCAGACCACCGGCCCACGACCAGCGCAACCGCGCATCGGCAGCCCGGATCGCGCCAAGGCTCAGACCTGCGCCATCCATTGCCGCACAATGGCCTCGAAGTCCGCACGCTTGCGCTCGGCCTCCTCAACACTGGCGAAGCGCAGGATCGCACGTTCGGTCCCGCGCCAGTCCAATAGGCCGTGCGGATCATCGATCCGCACCTGGTCGTTCCGCGGGCGCGCGCCGCGATGCAGGATGACCTGGATCGCCGCGGGGTCGCGCAGATGCAGCGTGGCGAAGTGCTCGGACGTGTGGAAGCTCGGCGCGTTCCACTTGATCGCCTGACCCACTTGGGGCGACAGCGAGGTGAGGGTCGTGCGCAGCCCCTGGATGACCTCGTGCAACGGATGCCGGCACGCGGCCAGCCAGATCTCCACGCCGGCGCTGTCCGATACCGCGCGGACCATCACTGGCCCTCCAGTCCCAAACGTCGCTGCAGTTCCTCTGGCGGCGGATCGTCATGCATGAAGGAGCCATAGCCGCGCAGTCCACCGACCCGATAGTGCTGGAACACCACGCCGGTCTCGAAGCGCAGCGTGTCCAGCAATTCCAGGCCGGCCGGCACCGTGCCCGCGGCAAACAGCCTGCGGCCTTGTCCCAGCAGCACCGGGAACCACCACAGCCGCAGCTCGTCCACCAGCCCCGCGCGCAGCAGGGTCTGCGCCAGGTCCAGGCTGCCATGCACCTGCAGTTGGCGCCCGGGACCGTCCTTCAGCGCACGCACGGCCTCGATCACATCGCCCTCGATCCGCGTGGCGCCCGACCAGGCCTGCGACAGCGGCGCATGGCTGGCCACGTATCGGGGCACGCGGTTGAAGCGCGCGGCGATCGGATCGTCATCGCCCACGTGCGGCCAGTGCGCGGCGAAGATGTCGTAGGTGACCCGGCCCAGCAGCAGCGCGTCCAGGCATTCGATCCAGGCAGTCTGCACGTCCATCATGGCCTGGTCCCAATACGGCACCGACCAGCCGCCATGCACGAAGTCCCCACGCGGATCCTCATGCGGGCCGCCCGGCCCCTGTCCGACACCATCCAGGCTCAGGAAGGCCCCCAGGACCAGCTTCATCGGCGCGACCTCATCGCTGCACCAACGGCTTGAACCCGCCCCAGAACAGGCGCTTGCCATCGAACGGCATGTTGTGCGGGCCCCACGCATGCATCCGTGGGTCGTCCATCGCCAGCTTGTTGACCTTGTCGCGATGCGCGCGCGACTTGAAGACGATGTAGGAGAAGATCACGGTCTCACCTTCCTTGAGCTTGACCGCCTGCGGGAACGAGGTGGTCTTGCCCGGTTTGACGTCTTCGGCGATACATTCGACGTACTGCAGCGCGCCGTGTTCCATCCAGATCTTGCCGCCCATCCGCGCCATCTTGCGGTAGGCCGCCAGGTTGGCCAGGGGCAGCGGCAACACGTAGGCATCGATATAGGCCATGGGGTTGTCCTCTTCTTTGAAGGGTGGATTGAGCGCGCGGCTCAGTGCGGTGGCGGCCCTGACATGCACATCACTTCCCAGTGATGGCCATCCAGGTCGGTGAAGCTGCGCCCGTACATGAAGCCCAGGTCCTGCACCGGCTTGGGCTCGCCGCCTCCGGCAGCCAGCGCGCGCTCGGCCAGCGCGTCCACGCCCGCCTTGTCGTCGGCCGATAGGCACAGGATCGCCTCGGTCTGCTGCGCGGTGTCGCAGATCGCCTTTGGCGTGAAGGTGCTGAAGAATGGATGCACCAGCAGCATCACGTAGATGGTCTCGCTGATGACCACGCAGGCCGCATCGTCGTTGGTGAATTGCGGGTTGATGGTGTAGCCCAACGCCGTGTAGAAAGCCTTGGCCTTCGGCAGGTCGCGCACGGGCAGGTTGACGAACATCCGGGTCGGCATGGCGTACCCCTCAGGCCGGCTCGGCATCGACGTTGATCATCCAGGGCGTGCCGTAGCGATCGGTCAGCATGGCGAAGCGCTTGGACCAGAAGGTGGCGTTCATCGGCATCTGGATCTGCGCGCCTTCGGCCAGCGCCGCGTAGATCCGCTCGGCTTCCTCCACGCTGTCCGCATGCAGGGCCACGGTCATTCCATGCGGTGGTGCGTAGTCCTGGGGTGGACACGTATCGGAGGCCATCAAGCGCACATCGCCGGCCACCAGCGAGGCATGCATGACCGCCCCCTCCGGCATGCCCGGCATCCTGGCCTCGGGCGGCGCCTGATCGTAGGTGGACATGGCCACCACTTCGCCGCCCAGCGTACGCGCGTAGAACGTCATGGCCTCGCGGCAGTTGCCGTTGAAAAACAAGTACGGGATCACGTGCATCGCATTGCTCCTTGGGATTGAAATCTAGGACATGCCGCGGGTACGAGCGCGCAGCTGATGCTCGCGCGCCCGCAGTGTGGGGGTCATGGCGTCACCGAAGTCCGCCATCTCCAGGACCGGACGCAGCTCGACCTCCACGCCGCCATCGAACGGCGCGCGCTTGAGCCACTCGGTGGCTTCGTCCAGCGAGCGCACCTGCCACAGCCAGAAGCCGGCGACCAGCTCCGTTGTTTGGGCGAAGGGACCGTCGGTCACGGTGCGGGCCCTGCCGTCGAAGCGCACCCGGGCGCCGCGGCTGGAAGGATGCAGGCCTTCGCCCGCCAGCATGATCCCGGCCTGGACCAGGACCTCGTTGTAGGCACCCATGGCCGCCAGCAACGCGGTCGAAGGCAACACGCCCGCCTCGGAGGCAGCGCTGGCCTTGACGATCACCATCACCTTCATCGCATCACTCCCGCCCACGGCCAGGCGCTGCTGGCGTTTCTGACCTCCTAGACGAATCAGCGCGACGAAAATCGACAGCGGCCAGACAACTCCTAAGCGAGCGTTTCGGCGGTTACACCACGCAGTCGCACCCGGCGCGTTCCCGTGGGGCATGATGCGCCCCTGACGATGCCACAGCGAAGGACGCCGGACCATGCAGTTCCTGATCCTGATCCACATCGATGACGCCCTGCTCGACGCCCTGCCGCAGGGCGAGTTCGACAAACTGATGCGCGGCTGCTTCGAACATGCCGACCAGCTTCAGCGTGACGGTGTGCTGTTGGCCTCCCAGCAATTGGAAGCGGCCTCGACAGCGCGCGCGATCCGCGTGCGCGGTGGCAAGACCACCGTCACCGATGGCCCCTTCGCCGAGACCAAAGAGCTGCTGGCCGGCTTCAATCTGATCCAGGCAGCCGACATCGAGCAGGCTGAAGCGATCGCACGGACCTTTCCCTGGGCGGCGGTGGGCTGCATCGAAGTCCGTCCCGTGCGCGACATGGGCCAGGTCCGCGACCGCGTCGGCGCCGCGCCCGGCGCATTGGAACTGGCGCGCTGAAGCTCTGCCTGTTCAGCACGCACTGACGGATGCTTCACCCGTGCCGCTCCTAAAGTTTGGCTCCCCCGCCATCGCGATGCGCCGCTCTCATGAATGTAGTCCAGCAGGTCCAGCACGCCACCGGCCCACGTGCCGTGGTGGTCGACATCAATCATGAATTGCGCTGGTGGCGCGACCATTATCTGCAGTATCCCGTTGGTCGGACGACCTACGCGCAGGCGGAGCCGACGCTGAAGTTCGCCTACGACAACTACCTGCTGCATCCGCACCAGTCGCTGGACGCGATCTGGCCCGACGTGCATCGGCGCTACGAGCAGCTGCTGCCCTACGAGCAGTTGCCCTGGCACCGCGCCGAGCGAATCATCGGCGAGGTCTGGCAGCGCATCACGAGCGACTGAGGCCAGCAGCAACGTCCAGCGCTTCGCCCTGCCGCGCCATCCACATTTGCAGGAGCCGCAGATCATCGACCAACGTCCTGCGCGCCTGTGCCAGCGCGTCCGGGTCGCGCTGGCGCAGCACCCAGGCCGGATGCACGGTGGGCAACACGCATGCGCCTGATTCCAGCCGATGCCACCGCCCGCGCGAGGCCATCAACTTCAATCCGCTGCCCATCACGGCCTGTGCCGCCGTCGCCCCCAGGCACACCACGACGGCCGGATCGATTCGCGAGAGTTCTTCCACCAGCCATGGCCGGCACGCGGCCACCTGGCTGCTGGACGGGTTGCGATGCAGGCGCCGCTTGCCACGCTGTTCGAAGCGAAAATGCTTGACCGCGTTGGTCAGGTAGAGCGCCTGGCGGTCGATCCCCAACTCGGACAGGATCTGGTCCAGCAGGCGGCCGGCCGGGCCGACGAAGGGACGGCCGCTGAGATCCTCCTCGTCACCGGGCTGTTCGCCAACCAACACCACCTGCGCGTCGACGGGCCCCTCGCCAAACACCGTGCGTGTGGCGGGCTGCCACAGTTCGCATCGACGACAGGCGGCGGCCGCGTCGCGTACCACTTCCAGTGAGTCCTCCGCGCGCAGCGTCGGCTGGGGCGCTGCGTCTGGGATGCGGCGCCGGGGCGCTTCGGGCGCACGCTCGGCCATCTCGCGCACGCGCACGCCGGCCTGCTGAATCAGGTCTGGCAGCAATTGGGCCTCAGGCAGGTGCTTCCAGTACTTTTGCGGCATCTCCGAGCGCATCATCGTCGTGTTGAGCCGCGCCGGGTTGAAGATGTTGGCGTAGTAGGTCTTCCACAACGCCTCGCGCGCATCGTCGGCCGGCGCATCGGCGCGGGTCCCACCGGGTCCGAAGGCCAGCCCCGCGCCGTCCCAGGCCACGCTGCGGTACGGAGTAAGGATCGCCCACCGCATCCCGGCAAAGCGCCTGGCAAAGAACGGCGCGACCCGGTCGAGGATCTGGTGCTCCGGCTCGAACCAGGCCACGAAGGCCTCATCCTCCCCGGGCACCTCGCGAAAGCGCACGAACGCCTTCATCTTGTGGGTGTCGCGCCCGACCGCCTTGGCCAGCACCTGCGCACGGCGGACATCCGGATCGGTCGCATGGGCCAGCAGGTCGCGCCCTTCCATTTCCATCCGCCACAGCAACCGATAGAGCAGCGCGAAGCGCTGCGGGTCGCGATGGCACAACACCGCCGCCGCCACGGACAAAAAATCCGACGACACCCGCAGACCATCGCGCCGCCCCGGCAGCGCTGCAACATCCTGCCCGGCAAGCAAGCCTCCCTGCGCATCCCCATTCCACTCGATCGCCTCCGGCGGCGCCTGCGCACACCACGCCGCCCGCGCCGCAACCCGCCACGCCTCCAGATCCCACGGTGGATCGACCCGCGCGGTGTACATCAGCCAGCCAGGGTCCGGAGACGAACACAAGAAATGCCGTTGCCGTTGCCATTGCCATTGCCATTGCCATTGCCGTGATTCTGCTTTGGGGCTGTTGATCTTAGGAGCCGTAAAGCGAGCCGAGCACCGCAGCCGGACATGGTCGCAGAGGCGCCCTTGTCTGAGCGAAGCGAGTTTGGGCGCCGTGCCATGTCCGGCGAGGAGCACAGGGCACCGATGCAACGCATCGGCGAGTGTCCGGCGGCAACGGTTTTGCTTCCTTTTGCCAAGACAAAAGGAAGTCGCGCCGCACGGCGCGAAAGCCCTTGCTTCTTCTGGATCGAGCCAGAACAACCACAACCAGCGAGCGTGCTCAAAACAACCCCATCTGCCGCGGCTTGGGCGCCAACGCCGCCCGCAGCTTCAACGGATCATCCAACGCAGCGCGCGGATGATGATCGAGCACCTGCACGAACGGCAGCAGCTTCTTCATCGGCAGCCGCAACCGCGTCAGATCCTCCACCCGCAAGCGCCGGAACCGGCGTGAGGCGATGATCCGCTCGACATTGCGCGTCCCCAGCCCCGGCACGCGCAACAACAGCTCGCGTGGCGCGTGATTGACATCCACGGGAAATCGTTCGGGATGGCGCAGCGCCCAGGCCAGCTTGGGATCGATCTCCAGATCCAGCATGCCACTGGCCTGCGTCGGTGCGATCTCCTCCACGGAAAAATCATAGAAGCGCAGCAGCCAGTCGGCCTGGTAAAGGCGATGCTCGCGCTGCAGCGGCGGCGGCTGCAGCGGCAGCTTGCTGGAGGCATCGGGAATCGGACTGAAGGCCGAGTAGTACACGCGCCGCAGCCGGTAGTTGCCGTAGAGGTTGGTGCTGGTGTGCAGGATGCTGCGGTCATCGGCGCCATCGGCGCCGACGATCATCTGCGTGCTCTGCCCGGCCGGCGCGAAGCGCGGCGGCTTGGCGCGGAGCTTCTTCTGCTCGCGCCGTTGCTCGACGTTCTCCTCGATCCGCCAGCGCAGTTCGCCCATCGCCGCGCGGATGCCGCCCGGCTTCTTCTCCGGGGCCAGGCGGGCCAGGCCGGCCTCGGTCGGCAATTCGACATTGATGCTCAGGCGGTCGGCGTAGCGGCCGGCCGCGGCCAGCAGCTCGGGCGCGGCATCGGGAATGGTTTTGAGGTGGATGTAGCCGGCAAACTTGTGGTCCTGGCGCAGGCTGCGCGCCACTTCCACCAGCTGCTCCATCGTGTAGTCGCTGTCGCGGATGATGCCGCTGGAGAGGAATAGGCCTTCGATGTAATTGCGCTTGTAGAAGTCCAGGGTCAGCTGGACCACTTCGGCCGGGGTGAACCGCGCGCGTCGCACGTTGCTGGTCACCCGGTTGACGCAGTACGCGCAGTCGAACACGCAGAAGTTGGTCAGCAGGATCTTCAGCAGCGACACGCAGCGCCCATCGGGCGTGTACGAATGACAGATGCCCATGCCCTCGGTGCTGCCGATGCCACCGCTGCCGAGCGAGTGCCGCTTGTCCGCGCCGGAAGACGCGCAGGAGGCATCGTATTTGGCCGCGTCGGCGAGGATGGCGAGCTTGTCTTTGACCTGCATGATGCTCACAGCATCGCCGAGCGCTGTCTCAATCCGTGAGACGCCGGGATGCATGCCGATGAACCCGGGATGCGCGATCATCGCGCGCTCAGCGCCGCGCGGTCATGCTTTGCCCGGTTTCCCCCAAGACGCTGATGCCATGTCCCAGACGCCCGCCGCGCCCGTCGATGCCCTTCACCAGCAATGCGTGGCCGGCGTGCAGGCACTCGAGGCCGGTCTGGGGCGTCCATTCGACGACGCCAGCGCGCGGCTGGCCGCGGCGCTGGCGGTACTGGCGCACGAGCAGGGGCTGAGCCAAGTCGATCATGTGCTGCTGTCCCAGCGCAATGGGCAGGTCGCCGAGGGCGAGTACGCCTTCGTCGTCCAGGGCGCACTGGGGGATCCTGCACAACTGCGCGCCCATATGCGGACCAGCGATGCGCTCGCGTTGCCACTGGACCGTGCATTGGCGCGCCTGGACGCCCTGCAGCAGGCGCATGCGCTGGCCGGGCACCAGATTCCCTTGCCCGACGATCCGACACCGCGGCGCTGATGTCGCGAGCCGATCGTCCAGCAGATCGGCCCGCCTAGGGCGCCAGAACGCCTTGCACGCGCCGCAGGATCTGTTCCAGGGGCTGCGGCCGACCGAGCAGGAAGCCCTGCACCTGATCGCAACCGTGGCGACGCAGCCACTCCAGCTCCTCGGGGCGCTCGACGCCCTCGGCCACCATCACCAGGCCCAGGCTGTGGCCCAGCGTCAGCAACGCGCTGCAGATGCTGGCATTGCGTGCGTCGCGGTCGACGTCCTGCACGAAGGCCCGATCCAGCTTGATCGAGCTCAGCGGCAGGTGGCGCAGATAGGACATCGAGGAAAAGCCCGTGCCGAAATCGTCCAGCGAGATGCACACCCCTGCATCGCGCAGCCGCTGCATGGCCGTCATGCCCTGCTCGGGGCGGCTCATCACCACCGATTCGGTCAGCTCCACGTGCAGGCGATCCGGCGTGATGCCGGCCTGCGCGCACGCGGCCTCCAGTTCGGCCGGCAGGTCGGCCTGCAGCATCTGTACCGCGGACACGTTCACCGCCACCGATAGATCGTCGCAGCCCTGGCGCATCAGCCAGGCCTGGGCCTGGGCGGCGCGGCGCAGGATCCAGTTGCCTAGCGGCACGATCAGGCCGGTGTCCTCGCAAAGCGGAATGAAATCCCCCGGCGGAATCTGCGAGCCGTCGCGCTGCGGCCAGCGCACCAGGGCTTCCAGCGCCGCGACGCTGCCATCGCAGGTCCGCACGATCGGCTGGAAATGCAGTTCGAACTCGTTCTGCTCGATCGCCGTGCGCAGCCGCGCGGCCATGCGCAGGCGCTCTTCGTAGCGTCGCGCGATGGCCCCGTCGTAGCGGGAGATCTCGAAGGCGTTGGATTCCAACGCATGCGCCGCCAGGGCGGCGTTGTCCATGATCCGCTCGGCGCGCAGGCCGCTGCCGTCGTCCTCGGCCAGGCCGAAACGCGCGTCCAGGCGCTGCATCGACCCATCGCTGTCGCTGACCGGCTCGCGCACGGCCTCGATGGCCGCCTGCAACGCCGAGGCGGACATCGCCGGATTGAGAATGGCCAGCACGAAATCCTCGTCCGGCTGGTGCGCGGCCAGCCCGTAATCGTCGGCCCATTGCTGCAGGCGCGCGGCCAGCGTGCGCAATACGTTGTCGGCGGTCTCGCGGCCCAGCGAGTCACGGATCGGCTGCAGGCCGCGCAGCTGCAGGTAGACGACCTGGTAGCCGGGATGCTGCCCCTGGTCCAGTTCGTCGGTCAGGGTCTGGACATTGGCCAGGCCGGTAGTCTGATCGTGGCGCGCCCGGTAGGCCAGTTCCCGTTCGTACTCGAGCCGCTCGGACACGTCCTCGGCCAGGACCAGCCGCGCATCATGGCCACCGAAGCGGATCTCGCTGCCATACACGCGCGCCTGCAGGGTGGAACCATCCTTACGACGGTGCTGGGACACCTGCGCGTCCTCGAAGCCGGCCGCCGCGCCCTGCACCATGCCGCTGGCGCCCGCCAGGCCGGCCGGACACACGTCGCCCAGCTGCATGGTGAGAAATTCCTCGCGGCTGAACCCGTATTGCAGGGTCGCTGCGCGATTGACCTCCAGGAACCTCAGGGTGCGCGCGTCATGCACCCAGAATGGCAGCGGGTTGCGGTCGAAGATCAGGCGGAACTGGCGTTCGGCATCGGTGACTCGGGACATCGCCTCCATGCGCTCACTGATGTCCACCAAGGTGCCGGTCATGCGCAGGCGTCCGGCCTGGTCCTCGACCACGCCGCCGCGCCCGACCACCCAGCGCTCGCCGCCACTGGCATCCATGAGCCGGAACTCGCTGGAAAACGCGCTGCGGCTGCGCCAGGCCGCGGTGAACCGGCGCGCCAGCATCGCCCGGTCGCTCGCATGGACGTGGCGATGGAAAATCCGCAGCGACACCTCCTGCGTCTCGCCAAGGCCGAACAGCCGCGCGATGTCGCCGCCCCAGACCAGATGATGGCTGCCCTCCTCCATCGCCCACGCGCCGACCTTGCCGGTGTTCTGCGCAAGGCGCAGGTGCTCGCTGTTGCGCTGAAGTTGCTCCAGCACGCGGCGCTGGTCGCGGTCGGCGCGCCGCACCACCCGCACCAGGACCAGCAGCATCGTCCAATAGAGCAGGTACAGCACGATCGCGATGACCAGGAAACGATGCCACGGCGCGAGCACCTCACGTACCGACAGCCCGGAACAGACCTGCAGCGGATAATGTTCGAGCGCCCGCACCGCGACGATGCGGCGAACGCCGTCGATCTGGCTGGTGCGCTCGACGATGCCGTCCCCTCTCAGTTCCTGCAACGTGGGACCGACCACCGGCGTGCCCACCAACGAGCGGCCGGCGCGACGGGTCCGCGCCATCAGGATGTTGCCGGGGCCGACCACGCTGACGATGCCATCGCGGCCGGTGTCCAGTCCCTCGACCATGGCCTGCAGCTCATCCAGGTACAGTCGGGCGACGATCCAATGATGGCTCCCGCTGCCGACCGGGGCCAGCGGCAGGGCCAGGGGCAGGACCCAACGCTTGCCATCGACTAGACGCAACGACCCGAAGCGCAGCCTGCCTTCTTTCCCGTGCGGTGCGCCGCCGATCCAGTGCGCGAAGTCGGGCTCCCCCCGGCCTTCGGTCAGTGCCGCGCCACGATCGTCCACCAGCACAATGCTCTGGATTTCCTGGTGGCGGGACACCACCCCGGCAATGGACTGACCGATCAGGTTCGGCGCCTGGGCCGGGACGCGCTCCATCAGCTCGCGCGCATCCTCGCAGATCCCCTGCATGGCGCGCTCGATGTTGCGCAGTTCGGCGGTCAAGACACGCTCGATGCCGGTGACCAGGGTATCGCTCTGGCGTTGTGCCGCGCCCAGGCGATTGTGACGGTCGTCGGTGACCCAGTAGCCCAGGACCACGGCCAGGGCGATGGCCAGCAACAAGCCAAACACCAGCACGGTCCTGGCCTGCATGACGGACCGAAGCGGTCGACGGATTGAGTCTGGACGATCCATGTTGGCGTGCGCGGACGGGATTTCCCGCTTCCCCCCTTGTTAGGAAGCCCGGACCTGTCCTGCCCTAATCCCCAAGGCAAGCGGGTCGAGCCCGAGCATACCCGCTTGTGGCCCCAGCGTGGCAAGCACCCGCAGCCTCGCGGGCACCGGCTTGCACGCGCGGGTCCCTACGTGATGCGTGGCGCGGGCCAGTGCCGCAAGTGCGCCACCGGAAGACCCACACGCGCGCAGGCACGGGCCGACACGCCATCGCGCAAGGCCAGGGCGAACAGGGGCGCGATGCCGCGCAGGGTACCCGACGCCAGTCGCGCCTGCGCCTGCCGCCTTGCCCCGACCCCCAGCAGCGGGGCGGCCCACGCAGGCAGCAAGGCCGTGGCGGCCCCTAGGAACAGATTGCGAGACAGGCCGGCCACCGGCACCGGGAGACGGATCTGTGCCAATACGTCCATCACCTCGCGGGACCGCGCGTCGAAGCGCAGCTGCGGCCGCACGCGATCGAAATAGGCCTCGACCTGGGCCTGCGAAGCAGGCACCTCACGTGCACCGAGCGCCTCGGCGACACGCCGAACCTCGTCGTAGTAGCGGTCGGCCATCGGATCCGGAACGGCCTGGCAGTAGGTGCGATAGCCCCGCAAGAACCCATGGGCCTCGGTGACATGGACCCAGGTCAGCAGTTCGGGATCATCGGCGGCATACACCAGCCCGTCCGGTGTCCGTCCGCGCACCCGACGATGGATGGCGCGGACCCGCTCCACCAAGGGATCGACCTGTGCGCTTGCGGCATACGTGGTTCCGGCCACGAAGGCCGTGGTCCGCCGCAGCCGGCCGACCAGATCCTCGCGGAAATTCGAATGGTCGTAGACGCCGGCCAGTGCACGCGGATGCAGCGCCTGCAGCATCAACGCGGACAGGCCGCCTGAGAGCATGCCGGGAAAGTCAGCGTGGATGCGCCAGGTCACGCTGTCCGGCCCAAACCAGCCGGGATCGCCGGCCGGATGGTCGTAGTCCAGGCCGGACTGCCCGCGCGGAAACGCCCCCAGCACCCACCTGCGCAAGGGCGCGGTGACGGGGCGGACCAAGGTTTGCATCACGGTCATGGGAGCATCGTACCGGCGTGGTCCGCGGCGACGCATGTCATCCCCTGGTCCAAACGAAGCAGGGCGCCCATGCGGGCGCCCTGGGAGGCCGTGCCAGTGGGCGGCGCTCAGCCCTTGATGCGCTGCCAGACCTCGGCGTAGATCGCGCGGGCCTCTTCGAGCGTCAGGCCGCGCGAGCGCACCGCCTGTGAGTTGGCATACAGGGCCGAGCCGGTGTCCTGGTCGGTATGGGGATGGTTGAGGTAGACGTCATAAGCGCTGGACAGAGCCGGCCAATACAGTTCAAAAGAGCGGTGCTGTCCGGCGCGCGGCATGCGCTCATAGTGCCGGCGCCAGTACTCGCGCTCCCGATCGATATCGATCAGGACGGCGCGGTCGTTGTCTTCTGACAAATAGTTCATGCGTTGCGTGGTCCGTTGCGGGGGTGATCAACCCGAACAGGCTTGCAGCGCAGTTGTACGGCCCACGTCAACGCGGGCGTATTTTTTTCGTTAAACCGCCAGCTTTATCTGACCGACGTCACACTTTCATGATTCACTAACGATTCGTTGCCGACGCGGGCCTGCCGACGCTCAGGCATGCATCGCGCCGGCGTATTGCAGACGGGTCGTGGCCTGCTGAATCCGGTCCATGACCCGGCCGAAGATGCGCCCGGCCATGGACATCTCCAGCTGCTGTTCGATCACCTCGGGCGAGTTGGCGTAGAGCACCGCGCCGACTTCCCGCCCGGCGTGCGGATGGTGGAGATAGATGTCATAGGCACGCACGAGCAGCGGCCAGAAGGCTTCGAACTCGATGCCGGGGCCGCAGCCGGGCAGCGCCATGTAATGACCTTTCCAGAAGGCACGTTCGCGTCCGATATTGACGATGATGCAGGCGGCGTCTTCACGCCGATCGGTCTGTCGATTCATGGGGGGGCTTCCGTGGGGGTGGAGGCGGATTCGACTTTCGTCTCAGGCAGCTTAGGCCGACGTGAAGAGTGCTGCAAAGCAGCATCCGCCCGCCAAACAGGCATTCATCTTCGACCTTCGTCTCACGGAAACTTCGCACGCCCCCGGCCTATGCTGGCCTTGCACGGCGGCACTTCCATCTGGCCACCGTTCCACAAGAGGATTCGTAGATGAGCAATCTTTTCAAGGGTTTGAACCTGTTGCTCTCGGACAACGAGTTGCATCGCAAGCCGCTCCAGGAACAGGCGGCCTACTGGCTGACCAAGAGCGACCGCGGCATCGAGCACGAGGTCCACATGCTGGACACCGCCAAGTCCCAGTGGCTGGCCGGCTCGGTGATCGTGTGGCTGGGGGCCTCGCTGACCGCGTTGGCGATCATCGCCGACAACCTGTGGGAGCACAGCTACAACCCCAGTTTCCCCAAGATCGTGCTGGTCCTGCTGATCTGGCTGGCCATGTTGTTCGTGCTGTGGCTGATCGCCCAGGTCTTCGACCAGAAGGCCGGCTTCGCACGCTGGGTCACCGCCTTCGCCAGTCGTGAACCGGTGACCTCCGAGAGCGATTCGGTCGAACAGATCCAGGAGGCCCTGGACATGGCGCGCCGTTACCCGGAGGTCCTCGAGTACAAACAACGCGTGACCGCCCGTCGCCCGCTGCGCCACGAGGACATTCGCATCATGCGCGAGATGGGGCGACAGCGTCGCCATGCCGAGATCGCGCGCGAACTGACCGAACTCGGGACGGTCGACTGAATCGTCCCGACACCGCCGTAGCCATGCCGACGCCGGGTTCGCCCGGCGTCGTGCTGTATAGGGCAAGCCCGGCATATCGATGACCGCTCACAATCCCGTCCCCGGGTCCCCGTCGGCCGGACACCCGACGCTGTCGATCGTCATCCCGGCCCATGACGAAGCCGAGCAGTTGCCTGCGACCCTGGCGCACCTGTTCACCGCCTTGCGGACGGCCGCGATCCAGGCCGAGGTCATCGTGGTCGATGATGCCTCCACCGACGACACCGCCGCGATGGCGACCGCGGCGGGTGCCCAGGTGGTCTCGGTCGACGCGCGCCACATCGCGGCGGCCCGCAATGCCGGGGCCACGATCGCCAGGGCGCCCAGGCTGTGCTTCATCGATGCCGATACGCATGTCGATGCCGCCGTCCTGCAGGCGGCACTGCGGGCACTGGAGGCCGGCGCCAGCGGCGGCGGCGCCCGGGTGCGCCTGCAGCGTCCCGTGGCCTGGCATGCACGCCTCGGCGAAGCCTTCTTCGGCACCTTGCTGCGGCTGGGCAGGATCGCGCCGGGCTGTTTCCTGTTCTGCTCGCGGCATGCCTTCGACGCGACGGGCGGGTTCGACCTGCGCTTCTATGCGGGCGAGGACGTGGCCATGAGCCGCGCACTGGCGCGACAGGGCCGCTTTGTCCTGCTCCGCGCGCCGGTGTGGACCTCGGCCCGCAAGCTGCACAGCTTCAGTGCCTGGGAACATCTGAAGCTCTTCGCCGCCCTCGCGCGGCATGGAAGGAGCCTGCTGCACTCGCGCGAGCGCCTGGCCTTCTGGTACGGGCCGCGCCGCCCGCAGCGTCCCCCCACGCGTCGTTGATGCGGCCGTCCACTGAAGGCAACGCCACACCCGCTCCGAATGGGCACGTAAGCTTGGGAATCGTCCCGTCGCCTGAGCCCTCATGACGCCCGCGTCTCCCGCCCTGATCGATGCAGCCACGCGCCAACGCGGGCTCGACCGCCTGCCGGAGGCCACCGACGGGGACGTGGAGCGCGTGGCCGTCCCGGCGTGCGGTCTGCCGATCGCGCTGGCATTTCAGCGCAACGCCGCCCTCACCCAGACGCTGACATCCGACGTGCGGCGATGGGTGAGCCCGCCCGACAGCGCACAACCGGGGGAGATCCCACGCCGGGTCTTCGCCACCACCGATCCCGCGCTGAGCACAACCAGGGACCTGGCCACCGTGGCCGCCGACTGATCTCCCAATCCATAAGGAACCTCATGCAACGACGTCATTTCCTGCGCCAGGCCGGCGCCCTGGCCGCGGTCGCCTCATCCGGCGGCCTGCTGGCCCAGACGCCCCGCAGCATGCCAGCGCCCGTCCAGGCACCGGCCTTGGGACAACAGCCCTTCGCCGAGCCCAAACCGCTGGCGCCGATCCGCGCCAGTGCCGACCGGGTCATCTCGGTCACCGTGTGCACGCGGCCGTTCCGCGCCCAGGGCCCGCGCATCGAGGCCGAACGCATGGGCCGGCGCACCGTGATCCATCACTACGGGCATGGCGGTAGCGGCTGGTCGCTGTCGTGGGGCTCGGCCGAGCGGGCCGTGGCCCTGGCGCAGGCCACTGGGGAAACCGAGGTCGCGGTGATCGGCTGTGGCGCCATCGGCCTGACCACCGCGCGGGTCGCCCAGCGCGCGGGGATGAAGGTGAGGATCTACGCCAAGGAGCAGCTGCCGCTCACCCGCTCTTACCTGGCCACCGGCGTGTGGTCGCCTGACTCACGCATCTGCACGACCGCGCACGCGACGCCGCAGTTCCGTGCGCTCTGGAACCAGATGGCGCGCGGCTCCTTCGCCCAGTACCAGCGCATGCTCGGACTGCCCGGCGACCCGGTGGAATGGCGCGACAGCTATGCACTGTCCGACGTGCCGTTCAACCAGCCGGCCGGCAGCGGTGGCGAGGATGACGAGCCGGACTACCCGTCCCTGGAGTCCGACCTGATCGACGACCTGCGCCCGCACTCGCAGCCCCTGTCGGCGGCGCAGCATCCCTTCCCGGTGCCGTACGCGCGTCGCTACACCAACATGGTGTTCAACCTGGCCGCGTACGGACGGATGCTGATGGACGACTTCCTGCAGGATGGGGGCGAACTGCACGCGCGCGTATTCGAAAGCCCGCGCCAGTTCGCCGACCTGCGCGAGAAGACCCTGTTCAACTGCACCGGCTATGGCGCGCGGGACCTGCTGGGCGATGCCAGCATCATCCCGGTGCGTGGACAGACCGCACGGCTGATCCCGCAGCCGGAGGTCGACTACGGCCTGTACTGGCGCGGGCACAACCTCAACGTGGTGCCCCGCCGCGACGGCATCCTGGTCCAGGCGCAGATGCCCGGCGACTTCAACAACGCCGACACCACGGTCAGCCGCGCGACGACCGATGCGGCGGTCGCACAGTTGGCCAGGCTGTTCCCGGCCAGCTGAGTGAAAAGGTCCATGGCGACGGCTCAATCGCCGTCGCTTCGGACCTGGGCGTGGCTGATCAAGGCGAAGATGCCACTGCCACCGATGATGTTGCCGGCCAGGGTCGGCAAGGCGAAATGGAGGACGTAGTCCCCGACGCTGGCATGCCCGTCGAACACCAGGTAGAGCACTTCGGCAGAGCCGACGATGATGTGGGTGAAACCGCCGATGGCGATCACATAGGTGCTGATCAGGATCACCGACACGCGCGACTGCTCAATCCCCGCCAGCATCCACACCATCATCGCGATCACCCAGCCGGCGAGCATGCCCTTGGTCAGCATCTGCCACGGCGTGTTGTGCAGGACTTCCTCACCCATCGCGCGGAAGGCCGCATGGGTGGGCGCGTCGAACTGCTGCAGATGCAGCAGCCCCCAGGCAAAGACTGCCACGCCGACGATATTGCCGGCGAACACCACCGACCACAGACGCATCAGCCGTCCCAGCTGGTGCAGGCTGGGTTTGGACATCAGTGGCAGCACGGCGGTCAGGGTGTTTTCGGTGAACAGCTGCTGGCGCGCCAGGATCACCGCCAGGAAGCCGAAGGTATAGCCGAAGCACTCGATGAGAAACGCCCCCGGCAGCCCCTGCAGCTGGGCGTGCAGCACGCCGCGGGCGAGCATCGAGAAGCCCATGCTCAGGCCGGCCGCCAACGAGGACCAGGCCAACGCGGCCAGGTTGCGGTCCAGTTCCTCCTGGCCCTGGCGACGGATGATCTCGTGCAGCAAAGCCACGCGCGGCGGCTTCGCTTCCTCGACATCGTCCTCTTCCTCGCCAGTCAGTTCGGCGCCGCCGTCATCGTGGGCGGTGGGATCGATGATGAGACGGCGTTCCGGTGGATCGTCGGCGTCACGGGAGCGGGGGGTCATGGCAACGCCAGGCGGGAGGGGGCTGGTCAACCTAGCCGGCCCGCCGTGCGCACCGCGTGCAGCCCAAGCGCCACGTCCTATCGGACGCAGGCGTCGAGCTGCTTATTGGCGTACCACACGGCACGACGCGACAGGTCGTAGGCGGCATCGATGGCCTGTGGCAGCAGGTACTTGGCCCGCATCCCGTCGGCGCCGTGGGTCAGCGCGGTTTCGTTGCGGTCCAGGGTCTGCAGGTTGCTGCGGACATCGCCCAGCCACTTGTCGCGGCGCGGGTCCTTGCAGCCGGACGCGCGCTGCTCCAGCGCCGCCAGCTGCGCACCGATGGCCTTGCCCGCCGCACCCGGTGGCTGCGGGGCTTTCTCGAAGGCGATCGGTGCGGCCTTGTAGGCATCACCGGTGGCTTCGCTGCCCAGGTCCGCCCGGTTCTGGGCCAGCGCGGGGTTGAAGCGGGTGTCCGGCGGCGGCCGCGCCGTCGCCTGGCTGCGATCGCTCTTGAACATGTCCGAGATCGCGCGATTGATCTTCTGGGTGGCCACGTCACCCAGCGTGCCATTGGAAACCCAGTCCTTCTCGAAGTGTGTTTCCTTGTAGTCGATCGGATTGGGGCGCTCCAGGACGCGCTTGGCCTTGGCGGCATCGCGCGCGTTGGCCATGCCCGGGGGACTGCCCTCCGGCTCCCCCGCGGGTGCCTCGGCCACGCCGGGGGGGAGGCGTGCCTGCCCATCGCGGGTATAGAGCGAACGGGCCAGCGCATCGTCCCGCGCCGCAGCGGGCGCCGGCGCGGGCGTTCGCACCGCTGGCGGCTCGGTCGCTGGCGCGCGTTGCGCAGGAAGGGGGGGCCTGGCCGGCGCCGCCGGACGCTCGGCCGCAGCGGCCACGCGAGAAGACGGGGAAGACACTGGCGTCTTCGACTGCGGGCGCTCCGATGCGCGAACCGCGGGGACCGAAGACGCGGGCCGAGCGACGAACTCCAGACGCATGCGGGCCGGCACGGCCTCAGGACTGGACGCCAGCCTGGCCATCGGCGTGTCCAGCAAGACCAAGGCCATCAGCGCCAGGATCGCCAGACTCATCAGCGCGGCGGGCACGCGCAGGCGCGACTCGTCCCACCATTCGACTTTTACGACTGCCGCCAAGGTCCAAACCATTGCGTTGCGTGACCGGCCATTGTGCGCAACCCCGTCCTGTCAATTGATGTGGTTGTGTTACGCGGCACGACCGCATGCGAAGAGCATTCAGGAAAGCCCCCGATGACCATGCTGCGCTGCCGCTCGCCGGCGGGCAGCGGCGCTGCCACGATCCTGTCCGGGCAAGGCGACGTGCGAGGGCGTCATGGCGATGCAGGCAATGGGGGTGCGGCTTGCGCTGCGCCGAGGCGTCCTGGTTGGCCTGCTGGCCATCGCAGCGCCAGGCATGACGACGACAGCCGCCGATGATTTGCCGCCACGCCGTCAGTGGCAGGCCAGCAGCTCGGCGACCGAGACGCCCGCACTGGCCTCGGCCAATGCCTTCGACGGCGACCTGACCACGCGCTGGGGAGGACCGTTCTCGCCGGGGCACTGGCTGCAGGTGGACCTTGGCGCCGTCGCGGACATCGGCGGCGTGCGCATCGCCTGGGACACCAGCCACGCCAACCGGTACCTCATCCAGGCCTCGGACGACGGCCGCGCTTGGCGCACGATCTACACCACCGATGACAGCCCGGGCGGCACCGAGTTCGTGCTGTTCCCGGCCGTGCGCACCCGCTACCTGCGACTGGCCGCGCCGGCACGCACGGCGGACTGGGGCGTGGGCACCTTCGAATTCCAGCCGCTTAGCGCCACGCAGGCCCCGCGCATCGTTGGCCTGGCGGACAAGCGTGATGCCGCAGCGTTGTGGAGCACCGGGCCGGCGCGTCCGCTTCGGACAGGGCGCGATGGCAGCGGTGTCGAGATCGCGTTCCCGCAGCCGCAAGAGGTGGCTGGCTTGCAGGTAGGCTGGGGCCAGGCGCCGGACAGCGCCACACTGGAAAGCCGCGATGCGTCCGGCGCGTGGTCGCCCCTGGCGCGCGAGCCGCAATCTTTCGGCGCCTCGTCCTACCTGGCCGGCGAAGCGCCGCGCACGGTGACTGCCTTGCGCTTGGTCACCCACGCAGCCGACGGGAAGCCCCCGAGCGTCACCCGTCTGCGCGTGCTCGGCCCCAAAGCGGTGATGACCCCGATGAAGCGCTACCAGCTGGCCGCGACCGGCAAGGACGCGGCGCTGTTTCCATCGTCGTTGCAGATGCAGCAGGTGTATTGGACGGTGGTTGGCATTCCGGCCGGGCGGCAGAAGGCGGTCTTCGACGAGTACGGCAATCTCGAGGCGTTCAAGGGCGCGCCGCTGATGCAACCGGTGTGGCGCGACGCCAGCGGCAAGGCGGCCGCGGCGAACGTGGACACGCCGATCACCCATCGCCTGCGTGCCGGCTGGATGCCGATGCCCGAGGTGCAATGGTCGCCCCAGCCCGGGCTGACGCTGACCAGCAGCGCGATCGCGATTGAACATGACGGCGCACCGGTGGTGCTGGTGCGTCATCGCCTGACCAATACCGGCGACACGCCGGTCGAAGGCACGCTGTCGCTGCTGACCCGACCACTACAGGTCAGCCCGCCGTGGCAGAACGGCGGGCTCTCGCCGATCCGCGACATCGCGATCGACGATGGCGCGGGCATGCGCGTGAACGGACGGTTGCTGTTCCAGAGCGCCATCACGCCGGATCTGCATGGCGTCGCGGCGTTCGGCGCGCATGGCGAAGACGAGATCACCCGCTTCGCGGCTGCGGGCCGCGCACCTGACGCGCAGCAGGCCAGCGATGGGCAAGGCCTGGCCGCCGGGCTGTTCGGCTATCGGGTACACCTGGCCCCGGGCACGCGGCGCGACATCGTGCTGGCCTTCGCGCTGGGCGACGAGGTGATCGATGCCAAGACGGTGCAGGCCGCGCGCTGGCCCGCCGCGCCCGCACTGGACATGGGCGACCTGCTCGGCGACGGCGACCAGGCCGGCGCGAAGTTCGATGCTCTCGCCGATGCGCTGGCCGCGCTGTGGGAACAGCGTTTGGGCAGGATCGGCCTGTCGCTGCCCGATCCCTCGCTGGTGGACATGCTGCGCGCGCAGGCCGCCTACATGCTGCTCAACCAGAGTGGCCCGGCGATGCAGCCGGGGCCGCGCAACTACAACCGTTCCTTCATCCGCGACGGCTCGGCCACCGCGGTGGTTCTGCTGCGTATGGGCATGGCGAAGACGGCGCGCGATTATCTGCACTGGTACAGCACCCACGCCGTGCACGACAACGGCCTGGTGTCGCCGATCCTCAACGACGATGGCAGCGTCAACGACGGCTTCGGCTCGGACCTGGAATACGACGCGCAGGGCGAATACCTGTGGCTGGTGGCCGAGATCGCACGCCTGGACGGCGGTGCGCAGACCGTGCGCGAGTATCAGCCGCAGGTGAACCGGGCCTTGCAGTTCCTGCAGGAACTGCGCGAACGCACGTTGGTGCCCGGGTACCAGTCCGATCGCCCTCATCCCGAGCGCTTCGCCGGCATCCTGGCGCCATCGATCAGCCACGAAGGCTATTCGGTGCCAACCCACAGCTACTGGGACAATTACTGGGCGCTGCGCGGCTGGCACGATGGCGCGTGGCTGGCCGAACAATGGGGCGACCACGCCACGGCAAGCTGGGCGCGCACGCAGTACAAACTGCTGCACGACTCGCTGGCCGCATCGATCCGCGCGACGATGCAGTGGAAAGGCATCGATACCATTCCCGCCGACGCCGACCAGGGCGGCAATGACCCGACGAGCGTGTCGATCGCGCTGGACCCGACCGGCGCGCAGGACGTGCTGCCGATGCAGGCGCTGACCAATACCTTCGACCGCTACCTGGCCGACGTGCGCAAACGCGACGCGCCCGATGCGCTGTACGCCTATACGCCCTACGAGATGCGCAACGTGCTGACATTCGTGCATCTGGATCGCCCGGCCGATGCCGAGTTCATGCTCGGCCACGTCACGGGCGACAGGCGACCGCGCGCCTGGCAGGAGCTGGCCGAGGTCGTGTACTCGGACAAGCGCCACGCGATCTATCTGGGCGATATGCCGCATACCTGGATCGGCGCCGAGTACGCACGCAGTCTGTTCGGCATGCTGATGTTCGAAGGCGACGACGCGTTGTCGCTGTTGCCTGGCACGCCGCCGTCGTGGGTCTCCGGCCCCGGTTTGAAGGTGGACGGCCTGCCCACCGCCTACGGCACGCTGGCGATGCAGGCGCGGCAGGAAGGCCCGCGCCTGACGATCACCCTGGGCCAGGGATTGAAGGCGAACAGCGCGCTGAAGGTCTATTGGCCCAGCCGCCGGAAGCCGACCACGGTGCGCGTCGATGGGCGGCTCGTGCATGACTTCGACGCCCAGAGCGTGCTGTTGGCGCACCCGTTCCAAACGTTGGTCGCCATCTGGTGAACGCCCGGCATTGCGCCGGGCGTTGCGGGGTACGGCAGGGACGCCGAGCGTGCGGGCTCAGTCGGCCTTGAACGCCATCGTCGCGTGCACGGCCTTCTTCCAGCCGTCATAGCGCTTTTCGCGGTCCTCGGCCGGCATCTTCGGCTCAAAGCGCGCATCCATCGCCCACTTCTCCGCGATCTCCTCGCGGCTCTTCCAGAAGCCCGTGGCCAAGCCGGCCAAGTAAGCCGCGCCCAGGGCGGTGGTCTCGGCGACCTTTGGCCGGATCACCTCCACGTCCAGGATGTCGGCCTGAAACTGGGCCAGGAAGTCGTTCATGATCGCCCCGCCGTCCACGCGCAGCTCTTTCAGTTCCAGCTCGGCATCGGCCTGCATGGCCGTCACCACATCGCGGGTCTGGTAGGCCATCGATTCGAGCGTGGCCCGGATGAAGTGCTCCTTGCTGGTGCCACGGGTCAGGCCGAAGAACGCACCGCGCACGTCGCTGTCCCAGTACGGGGCGCCCAGGCCGACGAAGGCCGGCACCATGTAGACGCCATCGGTATCGGGCACGCGCTCGGCATAGGCCTGGGTATCGGAGGCCTTGCCGAACATGCGCAACCCGTCGCGCAGCCACTGCACCGCCGAGCCGGCCACGAAGATGCTGCCTTCCAGTGCGTATTCCACCTTGCCGTCGATGCCCCAGGCGATGGTGGTCAGCAGCCCGTTCTTGGACTTGACCGCCTTGTCACCGGTGTTCATCAGCACGAAACACCCCGTGCCATAGGTGTTCTTGACCATGCCCGGGGTGTAGCAGGCCTGGCCAAACAAGGCCGCCTGCTGATCGCCCGCGATCCCGGCGATCGGCACCTTCTGGCCGAAGAAATGGCGGCCGGCGGTATGCGTGTAGACCTCGCTCGACGAACACACCTTGGGCAGCATCGATTTGGGCACGCCCAGGATCTCCAGCAGCTGGTCGTCCCACTCCAGGGTGTGGATGTCGTACATCTGGGTGCGGCCGGCGTTGGTCAGGTCGGTGACGTGGGCCTTGTCCTCGGACAGGTTCCAGATCAGCCAGCTGTCGATGGTGCCGAACAGCAGGTCGCCCTTCTCGGCCTTCTCGCGGGCGCCCTCGACGTTGTCCAGGATCCACTTGAGCTTGGTCCCCGCGAAATAGGCATCGATCGGCAAGCCGGATTTTTCGCGGAACAGTTCATCGTGGCCGGCCTCGCGCAGCTCCTTGCAGACGCTCTGCGACTGGCGCGACTGCCACACGATGGCGTTGTACACGGCGTGGCCGGTGTGCTTGTCCCACACCACCGTGGTCTCGCGCTGGTTGGTGATGCCGATGGCCGCGACCTGGTCGGCCCCGATGTCGGCCTGGGTCAGCACGTCGGTCATGGTGGTCAGCACGCTGGACAGGATCTCGCGCGGGTTGTGCTCCACCCAGCCCGGTTGCGGGAAGATCTGGGTGAACTCCCGCTGGGCCACGCCGGCGATGGCGCCTGCATGGTCGAACAGAATCGCGCGGGAGCTGGTGGTGCCCTGGTCGATGGCCAGTACGTATTTCTTGTCCATTGAAGACTCCTGTATTTCATGGCCGGCGGCGCGGTTGCGCCGGCCGGCATCAAAGGTGGAAAGGCGCGGCGGATGCCTGCGTCAGGACTGGCGCTGCTGCGCCGCCTCCTCCAGCGCTCGCTGGCGCGCAGGCAGGAAGGGGTAGATCAGCCACTGGTAGGCAGCACCACCGACGACGCCACCGATCAGCGGCCCCACGATGGGCACCCACCAGTAATTGCCGGCGGCTGGGAAGGCCGACGGACCCCACCCGGCGAACCAGGCAAAGATGCGCGGGCCCAGATCACGCGCCGGATTGATCGCCCAGGCCTCCAGGTAGCCCATCGAGGCGCCGATGGTGGCCACCAGCAGGCCGATCATCAGCGCACCGGAATTGGCGGTGGGCGCGGCCTCGTTGTACTGCTCGGTGATGGCGAAGATGCCGAAGATCAGGAACGCGGTCAGGATGATCTGGTCGGTCAACGCGTGCATCGGCGTGATGGCCGTGCCGGGCGCGGTGAAGAACACACCCGCCGCGCCTCCAGCTTCCCGGGTCAGCTGGTTGACCTGGTTGTAGTGGTCGATCACCGGCGCATAGAGCGCGTAGACGATCGCCGCACCGACCAGGCCGCCTATGACCTGGGCGATACAGTAGGGGATCACTTTCTTCCAGGAGAATTTGCGGTACAGCGCCAAGGCCAGGGTAACGGCCGGGTTGGCGTGCGTCCCGGAGACCGAACCGGTCACGTAGATCGCGATGGTGACCGCCAGCCCCCAGGCGATACACACGCCCCAGTAGCCGCCCGCGTAGGGGTTGGGGTCGTACAGCACGTACATCGCCGCGACCGAATCGCCGAAGGCGATGATGATGAACACCGCGATGGCTTCGGAGATCAGCTCCCCGAGCAGTTGGCGATTCATGCCCGCACCTCCGCGCACCTGTCATCCCACACATCCGCGCGGTATGGCGCGGGCTCCATGACGGCGTGGCCCAGTGCCCGCCTCCTCTTGCTCCACATGTCATCGACCTCCCGATGTTGACGTCTTGAAAAACCGCCCGGCGGGGGCCAGGCGCTGGAATGCATGGTGTCGCGCTACGCGTGTTCAGCCTGCGACGGACACGGGGGCCGCAGGCGCTGCGACCTGCGTGGAGAGGTAGGCGGACAGGCGCTGCTGCTGGCCCGGGGACAGGCGCAATCCCAGCTTGCTGCGTCGCCATAGCAGATCTTCGGCCTCTACGACCCACTCGTTTGCGCGCAGGTAGTCGACCTCGGCCTGGTAGAGGTCGGCGCCGAAATGTTCGCCCAGATCGTCCAGGCTGGCCGCCTTGCCCAGGATCGCCTCGACCCGCGCACCGTAGTTGCGCATCAGGCGCCAGGCCATGTCGCTCGGCAGCCAGGGCCGTGCAGCGCGCACGCCGGCCAAGCGTTCGTCGAATGGCGCCATCTCGCCGCCAGGCAGCGGCGCCCCATGCGCCGTCCAGGCCGGGGCCTTGCGGCCGAGTTGGTCGACCAGCTTGTCCACCGCTTCCTCGGCGAGCTTGCGATAGGTCGTGAGCTTGCCGCCAAACACGCTCAGCAGCGGCGCCCCCTTGGCATCCAGCTCGAGCTGGTAATCGCGGGTGACCTCCGAGGCGTTGTCCTCCTCGTCCTCCAGCAGTGGGCGCACGCCGCTATAGGTCCACACCACGTCGGCCGGGGTGATGGACTGCTTGAAGTAGCGGTTGGCCGCCTCGCACAGGTAATCCACTTCGTCCTGTTCGATCTGCGGTCGGGAGGGATCGGCGTGGTATTCCATGTCGGTGGTGCCGACCAGGGTGAAGTCGCGCTCATAGGGAATGGCGAAGACGATGCGGCGATCGGGCTGCTGGAAGATGTAGGCATGGTCGTGATCGAACATCTTCGGCACCACGATGTGACTGCCCTTGACCAGGCGCAGCGCATATTCGTGCTTGACCCCGGTGGCCACGTCATCGAGGAAGTTGACCGCCCAGGGACCGGCCGCATTGATCAGAGAGGTCGCCTCCACGGTGATGCGCTCGCCCCGCGCGTTCTCCAGTTCGGCCACCCAATGGTCGGCCTGGCGTCGCGCACTGACGCACTTGGTGCGCACGTGCACAGTGGCGCCGCGGGCCTGGGCATCCATCGCGTTGAGGACCACCATGCGGGCGTCCTGCACCCAGGCATCGGAATAGGCAAAGCCGGTGGTGAGTTCATCGCGAAGCGGTTGGCCGACCACATCGGTGCGCAGGTTCAGGCGCTTGGAACCTTCCAGCGTGCGCTTTCCGCCCAGGTGGTCGTAGAGGAACATGCCGATGCGGATCATCCAGGCCGGACGCAGGTGCGGCTGGTGCGGCAGGACGAAACGCAGCGGCCAGATGATGTGCGGCGCCAGCCGCAACAGCACCTCGCGTTCGGCCAGCGCCTTGCCGACCAGACGGAACTCGTACTGCTCCAGATAGCGCAGGCCGCCGTGAATCAGCTTGGTGCTGGCGCTGGAGGTATGGGAGGCCAGGTCGTCGCGCTCGCACAGGCACACCGACAGGCCACGGCCCACTGCGTCGCGGGCAATCCCGGCGCCGTTGATTCCGCCACCCACCACCAGGACATCAAACCGTTCAGCCATCTTCCAACTCCTCGACGCCGGACCCGGCCGGCACTGACAGCGCTCATGACCTGCTGGAAATGAGCAAGGAAGATCTTAAACGAACAAATACGAACATTTGGTGATGGCGGCCCACCCTGGGCCGAACTAAGCCTAACGCTTTGGTCTTATTGGAAAGTGCACGCCCTCACTGGGGCTGCTGCGACGCAGCGCTCCGACTTCACGCAGGCGAAACGTACAAAAACGAAAACTGAACGCGCGCGTGCCAGAAGGGTGTCAGTGCTCCGGCGCCACATGCACCCGGGTGCCGGCCTGGTCCAGGATCTCGGCCAATTCCGCAGGGGGCGCGCGATCGGTGAACCAGTCGTCCACCAGCGAAATCGGCCCCAGCCGGCACAGCGCATTGCGGCCGAGCTTGCTCGAATCGGCGGCCAGGAACACATGGCGGGAGTGCTCGACGATGGCTTGAGCCACCCGCACTTCCTGGAAATCGAAGTCCAGCAAGGTGCCATCTGGCTCGATGCCGGAAATGCCGATGATCCCGTAGTCCACGGTGAACTGGCGCACCAGGTCGATGGTCGGCTGGCCGGTCACGCCCTGGTCACGGGCCCGGACCATGCCGCCCGCGACGATGACCTCGAAGCTCGGGTTGGCGCTCATGGTGACCGCCACGTTGAGATTGTTGGTGATCACCCGCAGCCCCTGATGCTGCATCAGGGCGGCGGCCACGTCCTCGTTGGTCGTGCCCAGGTTGATGAACAACGACGCCTCGTCGGGAATATGCCGCGCCACTTCGATGGCGATGCGTCGCTTCTGTTCGGCCAGCAGCGACTTGCGCGTGGTGTAGGCGGTGTTCTCCACGCTGGACGGCAGGCTGACGCCACCGTGATAGCGCCGCAGCAGGCCTGCCTCGCACAGCAGCGCCAGGTCACGCCGGATCGTCTGTTGGGTGACGTCGAACTGCGTCGCCAACCCATCGACCTCGGCATAGCCGGCCTGACGCACGAGCGCCACCAGCTGTTCCTGCCGCCGATTGAGTACCGGTTCTTCCATTGGCCCCGCCCGACCGAGTTACGTGGCGGGCATGATGGCCCAAGCAAGGCCTATCGAACAAACCTCAAAACTACCTCGCTTCGCCATGACAAACCTCAGCATGGCGAGAGCGTTCAACGGCTATGGCGGACCAGCGGCCCAACAGGATCTGACGTGTGCTTAGGCCGCGGACTACAGCCGACACTGAAATTGACCGCGACGCCGGAGCCCGTTGCTAACGCCACATCCTGGCAACCATCGCCGTTCAGGTCGCCGGCCGAAATGGCATAGCTCGTGCCTCCATAGTAATTTCCGGCGGAGGTCCGCATTTCCTCACCCAGCCCCCCGTTGCGTTGGAGGTAGTAGCCCAGCGTATTCCAGCCACTGTGATAGACCACCAGATCATCGTGGCCATCGTTGTCGAGATCCGTGGCCACCAGCGCGGTCGGAATATCGTAGGTGGCGTACAGCTCGGCAGACTGTTCTAACCAGCCGGCGGCGCGCTGCCTGTAAATTTGGATGACGGCCGGAGAATTCTTCGGAGAAGAAAGCGCAAGGTCGTTCAACCCATCTCCATTGAAGTCACCGATCGCCGCACAGCAGGCTGGCCTGGCGAAATCAAAAGACCATGCATACAGTTTCGGATTCACCAAACCCTTGCCGGTGTTCTCGTACAGCCAGAACTTGGTCTGCAGGTTGTCACCCTGGGTGGTCAGGACTAGGTCAGGCACACCATCTCCAGTGAGGTCGCCGACCCGCACATCGTTGTGCCCGGCCGCGGGAGTTGCGACGTTTTCGAACGACCTCACGCCCCCTTGTCCGTCGCTGTAGGCGACAACCGCGCCGCTTGCCTCGCTCTCCAACATGACATCGGGCCACCCATCCTGGTCTAGATCAATGACACCCAAAGCGGTGGCATCCAATCCGGTCGTATAGGTTTTCCCGGTGAATGACTTGCCGGCCTTGGACAAGAGGACGGTGAAGCCACCCGAGTGTGCGGCGACGATATCGAGTCGCCCATCCCGGTTCATGTCCGCGAGTACGATGGGCACCATCCAGGCATAACTAGGAAGATCAAACAGCGGCACGGGTTGAGCGATCGTTCCGTTGGCAGCCTGCTCGAACAACACGATCTGCGGCAGGGATGTATTGGCATTTAAGGTGCTCGACACAATGTCATCACGACCATCCCCGGTCACGTCCCCGACAGCAAGCGTGTCTAGTCCTTTGCCTCCGCCAATCGCGACCGGCGGACGGAACGAAAAAGGAATTCGCGCATCGGACGCCAACGCAGAAGCCATAACAGGCCCGCCACGCGCCGAACTTGTACCACGAACAACGAATGACTCACCGAATGACACTGAGGCAAGTGCGTCAGCTGCATGCGCGAGCGAGAGGGCAGCTGATGAACGCCCCTGGACTGCACCAAGCCGGACATCACCATCCTTCTCGACATCGCGCAGCTGACTCTGGAACGCGGAGACTGGCCGATCCGCACGCGCGCCAGCTACACCGGCAACCAGGAGGAGCATCAGGAACGTTGGATTGCGCTTGGGCATCAGAATCTCACACGAGCTAAGTAGTCATTTGGCAAACGGAGGGTCTTCATGAGAGGGCCAGCGCCTAGGGCAGGTGTCGCGGGGGCGCAGGCGTCGACATTCTGTGCACCCTGACGCCGCAGGCCTGCCCATAGAGCACCACCATCCCCGAGTTGTTGTCGGCCAGCGCCACGTCAGGGCAGCCGTCCCCATTGAGGTCCCCCGCGGCGAGGCCGTCGGACGCATACACGGATGGGGTCGCCAGTCCCACTCGCGCCTGGAGGCTGAGCGTGTTCCCATCATTCAGATAGAAGCCCAGGCCGCCGGACCCGCCGTTGGCAGTCACCAAGTCCGTATGACCATCATTATCCAGATCAACGGCAATCGCCGCTTGCGGGTTATCCCACGATGGCAGCATGACAGGCGCACGGGAAAGCGAACCATCCACTTCCTGCAGATAGACGCGCACCGCAGCAGCGTCGTAGCTGGGCACGGTCAGCGCGACGTCTTCAAGACCATCTCCATTGAAATCGCCCACCGCGTGCCCGCCCGAGTACACCATCCCACCCAATGCAGGAACGTGGATCTGGACAGGCCCGAATCCATCGAATCCGTTGTGCGGATATACGTAGAAATCAGCCTCAAGCTGCCCCGGCGTCAGCACCAGGTCGGGGAGACCATCCCCGGTCACATCGCCGACCTTGAGATCTCCGATCGCGCTTTCCCAGGAATCGATGAAGCTGGTTTTTCGCACCCCTCCATTTCCGTCGCCGTAGAGGAGATACATCCCGTAACTAACACTGTGCGCAACCAGGTCAAGCTTGCCATCCAGGTCCAGATCCAGCGCCCCCAGGTTGAACGTCTTGCTTGGCATAGGCATTACGTTGAACGCGTACCCGCCACCACGATTCCCCAACGCAATGGCGATGTCGCCATAGGCGATCACGATGTCCTGGATGTTGTCTGCGTTGAGGTCTGCAAGGATCAACCCGATACGACGTGTGTCGTTGATCGGGTAATGCACCTTGATGGGATCAGCCAACATTCCATCGGCCTGTTGCAGATAAATCAGCACCGCGCACGAGTCCGGTTCACTGAACCACTTGACGGTCGCGACCACCGCATCTTCTAGGCCATCGCCATTCACGTCCCCGATCGCCACCGAGTTGGCAAGCCCGTTGTTGATTCGATAGAGGACATCGGGGGAGAAGCTGAAGCTTTCTGATGAAGAAGCCTCTGCAGCACTGACGCCCGCAATGCCGGCCGTCACCCACTGCCTCCTATCAGGCGCGAATCGAAGGGATGCGGACGCACCATTGACCCCTCGTTGCAGCGTTGCGTCAGTCACCGTTGCAAATGGCGTGTCTTCACGCTCATGGCCGGAACTTCCCGACGATGCTTCGACTGTGGCCCATGGCTCAGACGGAACCCATTGACGCTTGGCGACTACACCCCCAGACGCAACAGCCGTCACCGCTGCGGCGAGCAGCACTGTGCTGATTCCCTTCATGATTGCCCCCTGCGATGTGGCGGAGCATATCGCAGGCGGCACAAAAGGACATCAGGAAAAGGGCCGCCCCCTCAGTCAGGCCGCACCGACCTTCCTTCGATACCCCGCGCCTCACCCTTCGGGACGCCCAGCTCAGGCCGCCTCGCGCCACCAGGCATCGCCGGGATGCGGCTGCCCCAGGTCCAACCGCTCGCCGATCACAGGCGTGGCCAGGGGCACGCCGCGTTCGGCGGCCAGGGCGCTGATGCGCTCGAACGGCTCGAACCACGGGTGCAAGGCCAGGTCGAAGGTGCCGTTGTGGATCGGCAGCATCCACCGGCCGCGCACGTCCATGTGCGCTTGCAGGCTCTGCTCGGGCTGCATGTGCACGTGCGGCCACTGCGGGTCGTAGGCGCCGGTTTCCATCAGGGTCAGGTCGAACGGCCCGAGCCGTTCGCCGATCTCCTTGAAACCTTCGAAATATCCCGAGTCGCCACTGAAGAACACCCGTAGCTCGTCGTCCATGATCGCCCACGACGCCCACAGAGTCGCGTTGGCGTCGCGCAGTCCGCGGCCGCTGAAATGCTGCGAGGGCGCGGCAGTGAAGCGCACCCCGTCGACCTGGGTGGATTGCCACCAGTCCAGCTGCTGCACCTTGTGCGCCGGCACACCCCAGGCCACCAGCGTATCGCCCACGCCCAGCGGCGCCAGGAAGTGCTCGGTGGTCTGCGCCAATGCCTGCACCGTGGCTCGGTCCAGGTGGTCGTAATGGTTGTGGGAGAGCAGCACGCCCTTGAGCGGCGGCAAATCTTCCAGCGCGATCGGCGGGGCATGAAAACGTTTCGGCCCGAACCACTGCACCGGCGAGGCACGCTCGGCGAAGACCGGGTCGGTGATCCAGAAACTCCCCTTCAACTTGAGCAGCACCGTGGAGTGGCCGAGGCGGAACAGACTGCGATCCGGCGCGGCGAGCAAGTCTGCCCGGGTCAGCGGCCGGACCTCCAGCGGGACATCGGGGACGGTGTTGCGCGGCTTATTGAACAGGAAGGTCCACATCAGCCGCAGGCTCTTGCCCAACCCGGTCGGTGGCGTGGGCACCTTGTTGCGGAACCGGCCTGCCTCATGCTGTGGGGAGTGCGCGTAATCGGGCTTCGGGGCGGTGGCGCGCAGCGTACGGGTCTGCATGAGACGTCCTGGGAGGGAGCGGTGGAGGCGATAACTACACTGAGCAGTGTAATTGTCGGCTCGAAAAAGTAAACCGCCAAGTGTAAAATTCGCGTATGTCTGCCCCGCCGTCCCCGCCGCCAGCACCTGCCCGCCTGACCGATCGCAAACGCCAGGCCATCGTCCAGGCCGCGATCGATGCCTTCCGCGCGCACGGGTTCGAGGCCACCAGCATGGACCGCATCGCCGCCCTGGCTGGCGTGTCCAAACGCACCGTCTACAACCACTTTGCGAGCAAGGACGCGCTGTTCGACGAGATCATGCTGCGGCTGTGGCAACAGGCGGCGGCCGCCGTCGATGTCGCGTATGCGGCGCACGCGCCCCTGCGGCCGCAGCTGCTGGCGCTGATGCAGCAGAAGTTGCGCATGCTGGAGGATGAGCACTTCTTCGGACTGGCCCGGGTCGCGATCGCCGAGGCGATCCATGCGCCGGAGCGCGCACGCGACATGGTCGCGCGGCTGGGCGACAAGGAAGTGGGCCTGGCCCGCTGGATCGCCGCAGCGATGGCCGACGGCCGCCTCAAGCCGGGCGATGCGCGCTTCGCCGCGCAGCAGATGGAAGGGCTGGTGAAGGGTTTCGCGTTCTGGCCGCAGCTGACCATGGGCCAGCCGGCCCTGAGCCGCGCACAGCAGGAACAGGTCGCCTCATCGGCGGTGGACCTGTTCCTGTCCCACTACGCCAGCGACGCTGACCGCTGACCCGGCTCGGTTGCCTGTAGGGACCGATGCGTCAACGCACCGGATCCGGAGGCGGCAAGACATCGCGCACCCGCAGGAATCGCGCGAAACGCGGAAGCCCCCTGGAGGTCAGCCCGTTGTAGCGATAGGTCACCCAGGTGCCCACCGGCGGCGGCGTGGTCCGCTCGGCATCGCTGAATCCGCTGCCGAGGCGGAAGCGGCGCCCGTCCGCGGTTTCGACCAGCAGCGCACCGAGCAGCCCGGCGAACTTGCCCTGACCCGGGGCGTAGCCGACCACCCTAGCCTCGGCATCGTCGAAGGGTTTGTACTTGAGCAAGGCATCGCTGCGGCCGGCGACATAGTGCGCGTCGCGCCGGTGCAACATCAGACCCTCGCCACCCGCGTCCACCACCTGCTGCAGCCATGCATCGAGGGCAGCGGCCGTGGTCACCCGGCGCTGTTCGATCATCCGCAGCTGCGAATTGCCGGCCGCCCCGATCAGGACCCGCAGGTGCGACACGCGCGAGGCGAACGCCGCGCCGTCGCCCGGCAGGTCGAAGACCATGAAATGCAGCGCCTGCCAGCGCGGATCGTCTGGATCATCGGTGCGCACCAGCGCACTGGCCTCATCGAAGCGGCCATGGCCGATCCACAGCTCGCCATCCAGCGACGCGTCCGGCCAGCCCCGGGTGAACCAGGCCGGGGCGTGGATGCGTTCGCCGCCCCGCGTCCACAGCGCCTGTCCGTCCCAGCGCCCGCGCACGCCATCGAGCTTCTCGCTGACCAGATACGCCTGGACCTCGGCATGGCCGTGGTAAGCGGTGGCCAGCATCAGCCGGGGCGGGGTAGCGCCGCCGGCCTCGAAGACCGGGCCACCCAGGCACAGCACCAGCAACATTCCCGACAACACGCGCATCGCCCTGCTCCCTGCAAGTCCGTCACCGGGAAAGCTTCGCGCCCGGAACCAGATGGCGGCATCGGGCAAGGGCGGCGGGCGGGGTAGGACAACCCCGCACCGGCCGCCACGCGGCCCTTATCATCGGCTTCGACCCGCCGCCGCAGGGTGTGCAGGCTTGCAAGGACATTCCAAGGGGACAATATGAAGCGTGTTTTTCTGACGCTGGCCTGCGCGGCCAGCGTGGGCGGCTGCACCGTGGTCAAGGTCGACCCCGGCCAGGAGGCCGTGTTGATCGACCGGCCGCGCGTGTTTGGTGAAGGCGGCATCCGCGAGGAGACCATCAAACCCGGCCTGGCCTACACCTGGCTCACCACCGACGCCATCGTGGTCGATGTCAGCCCGCAGGTGCTGTCGGTGTCTTTCGATGATTTCTCCTCGTCGGACAACATCCTGCTGGACTTCGAAACCACCATCCAGTACCGCATCACCCATGCGCCCAACCTGCTGCGCAAGTTCGGGCCGGACTGGTTCAAGAACAACATCAGCAGCCAGTACGCGGCCATCGTGCGCGACCAGGTCAAGCGCTTCGACATGACCAGCATGATGAGCGATGTCACCACCGCCCAGCGCATCGATGACGCGGTCACCGCCGCCATCCGCAAGGTGGTCAGGGACCAGGGCCTGGACGTGGAGATCATGAACATCACCCTGGGCCGGGCCAAACCCAACCCCAACGTGCTGCAGCAGATGAACCTCACCGCCGCCCAGCAGCAGCGGGTCAAGACCCTGGTGGAGGCGACCAATGCCGAACTGCAGCGCGCCAAGGAACAGAAGGCTATGGCCGATGCCGACAACGCCTACCGCAACGCGATGAATCTCACCCCCGAGCAGTACTTGGCCCGGCAGATCGCCGAGATCAACGCCGAGGCCTGCACCAAGGCCGCGGCCTGCTACATGGTGCCCAGCGGCACCAGCGTCGTCGCCAAGTAAGGCCGTGCCCGTCGGCGCGGATCAGACGATCCGCGTGCGGCGGCGCCAGGTGGTGACCTGGCTCCAGCGGACAAAGGTCACCAGCCCGGATACCAGGATCAGCGCGATGCCCACGCCGGTGGGCCAGTCCAGCCGGTTGTGGAACAGGAAGTAGCCGAACACCAGCGCCCACAGCATCTGGCTGTACTGGGTGGGCGCCACCGCGCTGACCGGTGCCAGGCGGGTGGAGTACATCATCAGGATCGCCGCCAGCCCGGCCAGCAGGCCGTAACCGGCCACCAGCAGCCACTGGGTGGCTGTGGGCCAGACGAAGTGCGGCAGCATCAGCAGGCCGCCCATCAGCAGCGGCCCCAGCACGCCAGCCCCATACAGGGTGATGCGCTTCTCCTCCGGACCCGCCATGCGCAGGCTGATCACGCCCACCGCACCGGTGAGCCCGCAAATGATGGCCGCCACGTGGCCTTCGCTGAGCTGGCGGAAGCCCGGCCGCAGGACCACCAAGACACCGATGAAGCCCACCACCACCGCCGTCCAGCGACGCCAGTGGACCTCCTCGCGCAGCAGCAGCACCGACAGCACGGTCACGAAGATCGGCATGAGGAAGATCAAGGCGAAGGCTTCGGCCATCGGCAGCTCGGTGAAGGCGATGGCCGAGGTCAGGTTGCCGACCGCCCCGCAGAAGGCGCGCAACAGCCACACCGTCGGCTTGCGCGCCATCACCACCTCGCGCCAGCGGTCGCCGGGCTTCTTGATGAAGGGCAACGCGACTAGCATCAGCATCGCACCGAAGAACACCACCTCGTAGATGGGCAGCGTGCCCTCGAGCAACTTCACGAATGCATCGCTGATCGCATAGGCCGCGTAGCACGCAAAGCCCAGCAGCACACCCTTCAACATCCCCGATTCCACCTTGACCACGGCAGGCGCCGGATGGCGCCTCCTTCCGTGCACAGTCTACGGGCCCGGCCACGGGTCGATGCCAACCACGATGCCGATTTCGCATCAGCGCCTAAGGCGCGGAGGACGCCTCAGGACGTCCGTACAGATCCAGCAGCATCAGGGTGACCCCGTTGGTCCAGCCGAAGCCGTCCTGGTTGGGATATTCGCCGCCACCGGCGCCCTGGCCCTGGGCCAGCACGTCGTACTTCTCGGTGAGCTTGTGCTCGGCTTCGAACACGCCCTGCACGCGCGCCAGGAAGCTGCGTCCGATCCGCCCGGCCAGGGCGTCCTGTCCGTAGCGGCGCAAGCCGGCCACGGCGACCCACTGCAGCGGTGCCCAGCCATTGGGCGCGTCCCACTGCTGGCCGCTCCGTACTGGCGTGGTCACCAGCCCGCCCGGGCCAAGCAGCTGCGCCTGCACGGTCTGCGCGGTGGCTTGCGCGTGTGCCGGCGAGGCCAGCCCGACGAACAGCGGGAACAGCATCGCGGCGGTCACCCGCGCACGCGGCGCCCGGGTACGCAGGTCGTAGTCGGCGTAGTACCCAGCGGGATTCCACAGGTGCCGTTCGATCGCCGCCTGGCGCTGCTTGGCGCGCGCGGCGTAGTCGATCGTGCAGGCACCGGGCTGCTGCCTGCAGGCGGCCGCCAGGGTGGTCTCCAGGTGATACATCAGGCTGTTGAGGTCCACCGGCACGATCTGCGTGGTGTGGATGCTGGACAGCGTCCGCGGGTCGTCGAACCAGCGGCTGGAGAAGTCCCAGCCCGACTCGGCGGCCGCGCGCAGATCGCGATAGACCTCGCCCGCCGGGCGCGTTGCCCGGACCTCTGCGGCGGTCCTGATATCGTGCACCCAGGCCTCCTGGCGCGGCGTATCGCGGTCGTCCCAGTAGCGGTTAAGCACGCTGCCGTCGGCCAGCTTCACCACCCGCTCGCTGGCCCCGCCTGGCGTGAGGCCATCCCTGCCGCGCATCCAGTAGGCGTATTCGGCCTGCAGCTGCGGCAGATAGCGTCGATACACACCCTCACCCCCGCGCGTGGCCGCGTCACTGACCATGTAGGCGAAGAACGGCGGCTGCGAGCGGCTCAGGTAATAACTGCGCGTGCCGTTGGGGATGTGGCCATAGGTGTCGACCTGGTAGGCGAAGTTGTCCAGCATCTGTCGCGCCAGATCGTCATGCCCGCTCTCGGCCAATCCCAGCATGGTGAAGTACGAGTCCCAGTAATACACCTCGCGAAAGCGCCCCCCGGGCACCACGGTCGGCTCGGGCAGGGCCAGGGCGCTGCCGTGCGGTGGCACGTGGCTGAAATCGCGGGTCAGCACCGGCCATAGCGCGTCGACGTGCGTGCGCAGATCGTCGTCCTGGCGCAGCGTCGGCGTCTGCAACGGTGGGTCTTCGTCGAAATGGGCGGCGACGAACGCCTTGAGGTCAAAGCCCGGCGCACCGCGTTCGGCCAGGAAGGCCGCCTCCACCTGCGCAGGATCGCCACGCACGGTCATGTCCACGAAGTGCTTCTGGTCGTCGAACACCTCGCCCATCTGCACCGCCTGGAACAGCTGTGGATACAACTGGTCGGGCGTGCGCGGCATAGGAGCCGGCGCCGGTGCGGCGGGCACTGCAGTCACGGGTAAAGGCGCGCTGGCACACGATGCCAGCAGCGCCGGCATCACCACGCAGGACAGAGACAACACGGCACAACGATGGCGAAGGCGCATGGGCAGCCCGTGATGGGAATCTGAGGCGCGAGTGTGCCTCATCGGCCAGCCCTCCGTGCACCTCAGGCAAGACTCGGCCCACCCTCACGCATGATGCATTGCACCACGCGCCGGCACGGCGACGCGGGCCTCCGCTTGAAGACCCGCGTCGTCAAACACCTCCGCATGGCCGACACGGCTTGCGGACGCGGCAGGGCTTACCAGCCGATCGTGAAGGTCACGTCGGTCGGTGCGCTGGTGTGCAGCGAGGGACTGAAGTCGCCCACATCGTCGTACGAGAAGCCATAGGCCAATGCGTTGATGCCATGGTCGTGCCAGAACTTCGCATACCAGTTGGCGGCCTGCCCGGCGGGGTAATGCGAGGGCTGGTCGTACCACAGCGACGGCGTTTCCAGCACATGACGGTTGATCGCCGCCGAGATCTGCGCCTGGATCTGCAGTTGCACATCGACGTTGCTGGCGCCGTTGGGATCGTTGAACAGGCCGTTGCCCAGGAACACCTCCGAGGTCGTCGGTAACCCATTGATGTAGTACGTGCCATTGGCGTTGCCGCCGGTGAACACGAAGGTGTTGCCGCTGACCCACCCGTGGAAGGTGCCCAGGTTCTGCAACGTGAACACCAAGTCCTCGTTGCGATACCGCGCCCAGATCGCGTCGATGTAGGACTGCAGGTAGTTGCCGTTGGCGCCACCGGCGTTGAAGCTGGCATGCGCCGGGGCCACGATGCGGTAAGGCGCGTACGGCGCCTGCGCCAGCGACACGAACGGCGTCGGCACTGCGGCCTGGAACGCGGAGAAGATCGCATCACGCGACTCGGTCAACGGCTCGCCCACGGTCTGGTCGAAGCCGCCCAGCCCCTGCACCCGCAGCTTGAGCGGAAAGCCGAAGTGATCCACCCGCGTGGTGTTGACGAAGATCCCCTGCTGCGGGTCGCCCGGCGGCAGGATCGCCATCTCGCCGAAGTCGAAGTACACATCGATGTTCGGGTCGGAGGCGTTCTCGATGTTGGCTCCGGCATAGCCCAGGTTGCCGTCGCCGTCGATGAGGACCTTGATGTACATCGGCGAACCGACCGAGAACAGGATGCGCGCCGAATCCAGTGGCGGGATGGTGACCTGGCTGGACTGAGCCAGGGTGTGGAAGTAGTTGGTATATCCCTCACCGTTCTTGGTCAGCGCCCCGTTGTCGCCGACCGCCATCGGGACCAGGTTGCCGCTGGCATCCACATGGACGAACTGCCCGGTGTTCCAGTCCTTGCCGATGATCGCCCAGTACACGTCCGCATCGGCCCAATGGCCACTGGTCTGGTTGACGATGTGGAAGGTGGTCTGGCCATTCCAGCTGCCACCGGCATTCCCCCCATCGTCGCCCGGCGGATCGGTGCCCGCGTCGGTCCCGGCGGTGAACTGATAGTGCGCGCTGTCGTAGGCCGGGTCGCCCTTGTTGTAAGTGAAGAAGTAATCGAGCGTGTTGCCGGCATTGACCGGTGCCACGGTGGTTTCGTAATGCCCGTTGCCGGCGTTGTAGCTCATGCGCAGGTTTTGCTGGGCGCCGCCATTGAGCGCGTAGTGCACGTCCACCCAGGACGTCGTGCCGCCGGTCGGCGAAAACCAGATCGTGCCGGTGGTGCCGGACACGGTCACGCCCTGGGTGTAGTCGGCCGCACTCTGGGCGCGCGCCTGCGGAAGCCATGCGCCCAGCAACAAGAGGGCCAAACTGACCATCAACCACGATGCGATACGTTGCATGCAATCTCTCCTTTTGACCGGCCGATGGCCGGGAATGCCTGCAGGAATGGATCCATCACGCCGCGCGCCCTTCGCAACGGGCGATGCCGGTGGTGGCACGGGCACGCGGGGCCGGCATCCTGTCACGCCGATCCGCCTCCTGATGAGCAGGCTGTCCCGCAACGCCATGACACCCTGCAACATGCGGCGAATCGGTCCAGCGGCAGCGGCACAGGGGAAAGCGTGATTGACCAAACACATGCCCCGCGCTGTCCCGGACCGGACCTGAACCCAAGCGCCGCTGGCAAAGGCGCTTGCAGGCCCAGGCATCTGAGTGTGCGCCCCGCTACAAGACACGGTCTGGCGGATCGGCCCAGCCATCGGCCACCTCAAGCCACGCGCCTGACCCATGACCACGCGCTTTGTCCCGAGCGTGGCTGCACCCGGGGTTCACGTCGAACTGCCTAGGGTGCTGTGCACCTAAACCGCGAGGAGGACGCGGGATGAGCGCACGCACGACACTTGCCGGCCTGCTGCTGTGCACCGCAGCGCTGGCCGCCTCCCCGGCCATGGCCCAGGGCCATGGTCACGGCAATGGCCACAACCCCAAGGCTCAAGGGCGTCATGACAATGGCAAGCACCTGGGCTGGCAGAAGCAAGCCTGGAAGCGCGGCGAGCATCTGCCGCGCGGGGACTACGACGGCTACTACGTGGACTACCGCGAATATCACCTGGCGCCGCCGCCGCGAGGTTATCGCTGGGTCCGTCCGGTCGATGACCGGTATCTCCTGGTCGAGGTTGCGACCGGGCTGATCGCCGAAGCCCTGGGGTACTGAGCGCCCGTCGGCATCGTGCGGTACGCACCCGCACGTATTGCGGGCACCTCTCGATACGGGCGACTGCCCTGCCCTAGCGGTGCAGGAAGTCCAGAAGCGCGCGATTGAATGCCTCGGCGTGGCTGAGGTTGCAGCCATGGGGCGCACCCGGAATCACCACCAGCTCACTGCCGGCGATCGCCGCATGCGTGCGCGCACCCGAGCCTTCCAGCGGCACGATGGCGTCGGCATCGCCGTGCAGCACCAGGGTGGGAAGACCGACCTGCGCGAGATCCTCGCGGAAATCAGTGGAGCCGAAGGCCTCCGCGCAGCCCAACGCTGCACGTTGGTCGGCCTGGCGGCAAAGCGCCACCGTGTCACTTCGTTGCGCGTCGGTTGCTTTCACCTCGCCCCGTGCGGTGAAGAATCCTTTGGTGAAATCCTCGAAGAATGCGTCGCGGTCGGCCGTCAGGTCCGAGACCAAGCCACGCGCCGTCTGCCTGGATAGCGGGCCCTCCGGATTGTCCACCGTCTTCAGTAGATAGGGCGGCACGGCCGAGGCGAATACCACGCTGCGCAGGCGCGCCTGACCGTATCGCCGGATGTAACGCGCAACTTCTCCACCGCCCATGGAGAAGCCGACCAGGGTGACATCGTACAAATCCAGTTCGTCCAGCACGCTGGCCAGGTCGTCCGCCAGATGGTCGTAGTCGTATCCGGTCGAGGGCTTGTCCGACCGCCCGAAGCCGCGGCGGTCATACGCGATCACCCGATACCCAGCCTCGCGCAACGGCCCCAGCTGCGCCCGCCATGCCGCCGAGGACAGCGGCCAGCTATGGATCAGGACAATCGGACGTCCCTGCCCGCCGCTGTCTTCTATGTACAGGCGAACGGGATTGACGGATTTGGGGAGCGCGGACATTGGGATCTCTCTCTGAGAGTGAAGCGGACGCGACGATAGCCTTCGCCACGTTTCCTCATCTTCCCCTTCGTCCACACCCCTACGATGAAGCGCCCGCTAAGACTCCATCAAGTTGCCCTATTCAGCACGCTTGAGTGCATCTGTCACTCACGCATGTGAGCATCGCGTGTACCGCTAAACCCCGGATGAGAACACGCGTATCTTGCAGCGGATCACAGATAAGCCCCGGGGTTTGCATCAATCTCAGGCTGCTCCAATGACGGAGCGGTTAAGGAGATATCAGGATGAAATTTAGCCTTCTCGCCGGCAGTCTGACGCTCACCGCAATCGCATCCCTTGCCTTTTCTGAAGAATCATTGGCTATCCCGAACTGCAATTCGTGCGTCCCCGCGTATCAAGCCTGCGTCGCAGCAGGGAATACAGACTGCGAGACTCGTTATGCGGTCTGCCTGAGGTGGTGTCCAGTTGAGCTCATTTCTGAGGGCGCTCTTGGAATCGTCAAACCAGAGAGTCTCGGCCCGACCTCGCCTTCCAGAACTCCACCTCGCACGCCTTTGGCCGCCATGGTCACTGGTTGATTAGCGCGAGCACCCTGAAGCGGAGCCCTCGATGTGATCGAGGGCTCTTTCAATTGATTGGGCAAATGGCCTAACCAGCGATTTCCTCTGCCCCGTCCGGCAGCAGCGCACGCTGGTCCAGGCCGGTCACGCGTACTTGGCACCCGTGATGGGCAAAGCGCTCGCTGACCTTGTCCAGCGCCGCCAGCGCGGTGACATCCCAGAAGCGGGCGTCGGAGACATCCAGTTCCACCGGACTGTGCTCGGTTTCGCGCGGATCGAAGGTGTCGATGAACGCATCGGCCGAAGCGAAGAACACCGGCCCGCGCACCCGGTAGCGGTGCGCCACCACGCCGTCGCTGCCGCTCGACACGTCATGCTCGACGTGGAATGCGCCACCGACCTTCCAGGCGAAGAACAGTGCGCTGAGCAGTACCCCAAGGCCGACGCCGATCGATAGGTCGTGCGAGATCAGGGTCGCGGCCACGGTGGAGATCATCACGATGCTCGACAGGCGCGGATGCTCGATGAGCTTGCGCAGCGAGCCCCAGTCGAAGGTGGAGACCGAGACCATCACCATGATCGAGACCAGGGCCACCACCGGCACCCGCGAGACCCAGTCCTTCAGCAGCACCATCAGCACCAAGAGGAACACGCCGGCAAACGCCGTGGACAGCCGCCCACGCCCGCCGTATTTCACGTTGCCCACGGTCTGGCCGATCATGCCGCAGCCGGCGATGCCGCCGAACAGGCTGGCGCCGATGTTGGCCAGGCCAAGGCCGGTGCACTCGCGGTTCTTGCTGCTGGGGCTGTCGGTCAACTCATCGACCACCCGCGCGGTCATCATCGATTCCAGCAGGCCGACCATGGCGATGGCCAGGGCCGGACCGGCGATCACCTGCAGGGTCGCCAGGTCCAGCGGCACGACGATGCCGTGCCAGCCAGGCAGGCTGCTGGGCAGCTTGCCCAGGTCGGCCACGGTCTTCAGCGGCAGGTCCATGCCCTGCGCGACCAGGGTGAGGACCACGATGCAGATCAGCGGAGAGGGAATGACCTTGACGCCCGGCAGCGGCACGCGCGGCAGGCCGTAGATGATCAGCAGCCCCAGCGCCAGCATCACCCAGGTCGCCATGGTGGCCCCGGCCAGCTGGGGCAGCTGCGCGCTGAAGATCAGCACCGCCAGCGCATTGACGAAGCCGGTACGCACCGAGGAACTGACAAAGCGCATCAGCGCGCCCAGCCGCAGCAGGCCGAACACGATCTGGATCAGACCGGCCAGCACACCCGCAGCCAGCAGGTAGTTCAGCCCGTGGCTGGCCACCAGCGGCGCGGCCACCAGCGCGACCGAGCCGGCCGCCGCCGAGATCATCGCCGGACGACCGCCAGCGAAGGCGATCACGATGGCGATCACGAACGAGGCATATAGCCCCACCTGCGGATCGACGCCGGCCACGAAGGAAAACGCGATGACTTCGGGGATCAGCGCAAAGGTGGCCACGGCGCCAGCCAGCAGCTCGCGCACGGGCTTGTGGCGCCATTGCGCCAGTTCGGATCGGACGAAGGACATGGGGGTTCCTGCAGGGACGGTGCCCGCGCAGACATCGGCGCGGGCATGACGAGTGCCTTATTCTGCCCAAGGTGTCCGCTACATGCACCCGGCGCAGCGAAGACGAAGCGACGCGATGACGGCAGATGCGCTTGCGTGTCCCGCCTCCGTAAGCCAGCACGTCGGCCATGTGATCGCGCTCCGCCTCGACTCCGGCATTGCAGTCGAGTCCCCTCTGCGCGACCGGGCGTGGTCCAGGCCCACCGGCGTCGGGCCTGGATGGGGACTGCCCTCAGCCGGTCGAGGAGGCCTGCGTACCCGCCGCTTCGCGCCCCTGCTCCTCGTCGGCCAGCTGGCGAATCGTCAGCGGATTGGAGAAATCGATGGTGCGGGTCGGGAAGGCGAAATCGATGCCCTGCTCGGCGAAGCGCTGCACCAGGGCCAGGTTGATCGCCTGCTGCACGTCCATGTACGCGTTGAAGTCCGGCGTCTGCATGATGTACACGGTCTCGAAATCGTAGGAGGAGGCCCCGAATGCCTTGAAATGCGAGCGATCCAGGTTCGCGTTGTCGATCCGTTCCAGGATCTCCTTGACCGTGTCCGGGATGCCCGCCAGCTTGTCGTGCGGGGTCGAATACAACACCCCGAACTCGAACACGATGCGTCGGGTCTGCATGCGCTTGTAGTTGTGCACGCGTGCGCCCAGCAGGTCGCTGTTGGCGAACACCAGCTGCTCGCCGCTGAGCGCGCGCAGGCGGGTGGTCTTCAGGCCCACGTGTTCGACGGTGCCGGCGAAGGCATCGACGACCACGAAGTCGCCCACCTCGAAGGGCTTGTCGATCACGATCGACAGCGAGGCGAACAGGTCGCCCAGGATGTTCTGTACCGCCAGGGCGACCGCGATGCCGCCCACGCCCAGACCGGCCACCAGCGCGGTGATGTTCACGCCGATGCTTTGCAGCACCGTCAGCAGCACCAGTGCCCACAGCACGGTCAGCCCGATGAAGTTGATCGCGCCCAGGCTGGTGGTGGCGCCGAGATTGGTTTCCTGTGTGGCCCGGTCGCGGTAGTCGTCGATCCAGAACTTCACCTGGCGCGTGCCCCACATCCCGAGCTGCAGCAGCAGGGCGACCGCCGCCACCTTGCCGGCAATGCTGTAGGCACGCTCGGGCAGCTCCAGCACCTGCAGGCCGAAATGCAGGGCCACGAAGAACATCAGCCACATGCGCGTGCCGCGCACCATGTACGCCAGCGACTCGAAGACCCGGTCGATCGTGGTGCCCTGCTTAGCGATCGCGCCCAGACGGTTGGCGATCACCCGCCGGGCGATGGCCAGCACGATCAGGATCAGCACCGTGATGCCGGCGGCGGTCAGCCAGGCCTGCAGGCTGTTGTCCAGCACGGTGTAGTCGTTCAACCAGTTCATCATGTCTCCAATGGGAAGGAAGTTTGGTGCGCCGATAGGCGCGCGGGGGATAATCGGGGCATGGACGAACACGACCCGTGCCCGGTGGCGCCAGAGGCGCCGCTCCCCAGCGATTGCTGCGACAGCGGCTGCGATCCGTGCGTGTATGACCTCTACGCGGAGGAGCTGGCGCGCTATCGCGAACGCCTCGCCGCATGGCGCGCGCGGCATCCCGAAGCACAAGCCTGACACGCCCACGCAAGGAAACCGGCCGCTCGCGGACTCAGGGTCGCAACATCGCGCGCGAATGTGAACCCCTTCGCTTGCCTCTCTACACGTTCCACGCCCACGGCGCGTCGCCTGTGCGGGGATCAATGACGATTTTGCACCAATGCTCCGGCCGCAACCCGCAGGCGGTGAGTCCATCGACGGATCATCTGCCGATGCCAAAAAGCCGGGGAATCGGCGGGTGGTGATGCCCGTGGCAAAGGACATCGATCACCCGCCCGCCGACGTGCAAGGAACACGCGCTAGCGCTGCTGCACGGCGGATAGGATCTGCGCGCGCAGCCACTGGTGCGCGGGATCGCGATGCACGCGCTCATGCCACAGCATCGCCATCTGGTAACCGGGGACCGCCAGTGGCGCTGCCACGACCCGCAGCGCCGGATGCCCGTGGGCCAGTCGGGCGGGCACCATCGCCACCAGGTCGGTGGACGCCAGCGCGGACAACACGAACAAGAAGTGCGGCACCGACAGGGCCACGTTGCGCTTGAGCCCCAGTGTGTCCAGGGCCGCATCGGTCGGGCCGCGGAAGCCGCCGCCGTAGGGCGAGACGATCACATGGTCGAGTCGGCAGAACTGGGCCAGCGTCGGCCGCCGTTTCAGGCCCGGATGGCCGGCGCGGCCGGCCAGTACGTAGCGCTCGTCGAACAGGATGCGCTGGCGCAGGCCCTCAGGCGCCCCTTCCACGGTATGGAAGGCCAGATCGATCCGCCCGGCCTCGGCCTGACGCGTGATGTGCTGGGGCACCATTTCGCGCACGGCCAAGCGCGTGCCGGGCGAGGCCGTCCGCAGACGCGCCAGCACAGGCAGCACGATGGTAGTCGCGCCGTAGTCGGTCGCGGCCACCTGCCAGGTCTGGCGGGCGCTGGCCGGATCGAACGGTGCCGGTGGCGCGATGGCACGGCCCAAGGTTTCCAGCGCGGCGCGCAGCGGCTCGCGCAGGGCATCGGCGCGGGCGGTGGGACGCATGCCGCGTGGTCCGGGCAACAGCAACGGGTCGTCCAGCAGCGCGCGCAGGCGCGCCAGCTGCACGCTGACCGAGGGCTGGGACAAATGCAGGCGCTGCGCGGCGCGGGTGACGTTGTTCTCGGCCAACAGCGCGTCGAGCGTCACCAGCAGGTTGAGGTCCAGGCGCCTGAGATCGTTCATGGCTATACCAGGAATCATGAGAATTCATTTCAACTATAGCGAGCTCATTCCTATGGTGGCGTCTCACTCCCGACCGGCCATCGCCATGAATGTCCTGATTGTCTACGCCCATCCCGAACCCAGCTCGTTGACCAGCCATCTCGCCCGTACCGCGCAGCAGGTGCTGCTCGCGCAGGGCCACGAGGTCCAGACCTCGGACCTGTATGCCATGGGCTGGAAGGCGGTCTTCGACGCGCAGGATTTCCCTGACCGCCTCGATGCCAGTCGCCTGTCCTTCATCGCCGAATCCGGGCATGCGTATGCGAACGGCCGCCAGAGCGACGACGTGGCTGGCGAGCAGCGCAAGCTGCAAGCCGCCGATGCGCTGATTCTCGCGTTCCCAATGTGGTGGTTCGGCATGCCGGCGATCCTGAAGGGCTGGATCGACCGGGTCTGGGCGTTCGGCCTGGCCTACGGCTATCGCGGTGCGGGCAATGCCTACCGCTACGGCGAGGGCGGCTTTGCCGGCAAGCGCGCCCTGCTGGCCGTGTCGATCGGTGGTCCGGCCGCGGACTACGGTCCGCGCGGCATCAATGGCAGTCTGGACCAGCTGCTGTTTCCCATCACCCACGGCACGCTGTTCTATCCCGGCATGCAGGTGCTGGCGCCTTTCGCGCTCCACGACAGCGGGCGGCAGGACGCGGCGGGCGTCGCGGCGGCGACATCGGCCTGGACCACGCGTGTCGCCCACCTGTTCGATGAAGCGCCCCTGCGCTTCCGTCCGCAGAACGGCGGCGACTACCCGGACCGACACACCCTGGCCGAGCAGCACGCCCCGGGCAGGCGCGACCTGTCGATCCATCTCGCGGACTGAGCGTACAGACCGGCCGCCAGGGCCGGTCGTGCTCCGGTACGATGCGGGCCCGATCGCTGCCCGCCCCGCCGTGCCCCACTCGACCGCACCGCTGCTGACCCGTTCCACCGCGCAGGCCCTGAGCGCCGCGCGCGACGCAGGACTGGCCGAATGGACCGGCTCACTGGATCTCGGTCGCTCAACCGGCACCGCGCGGCTGCACGCCGATGGCTGGGACTGGCATGGCGTGCGGTATCCGTATCCGGGCAAGACCCGCGACCGCACGCTGTATCACTTCGACGGCGAGGACTTCGTGCCGGTGTCGCGCTTTGCGGGCGCGTTGATCAAGCTGGTGCCGACCGAATGGAACGTGCCGACCTTCGAGATCGACGGCATCAAGATGCTGCCCACCTCGAAGGAATCCCCGCTGGACGACGCGCGCCGCAAGGTCGCCCTGGTGGAACCGCGCGGCAAGGCCGTGCTGGACACCTGCGGGGGGCTGGGCTACTTCGCCGCGTGCTGTCTGGAAGCCGGCGTGGCGCGGCTTCAGTCCTTTGAGAAGAACGAGAGCGTGCTGTGGCTGCGCACGCTCAATCCGTGGTCGCCCGATCCGGCTGCGGCCGAGACCGGCGGGCGCCTACAGCTGACCCACGGCGATGTGTCCACGCAGATCGCCCTGCTGCCCGATGCGGCCTTCGATGCGGTGCTGCACGACCCGCCCCGGTTCGGCATCGCCGGAGAGCTCTACGCCCAGACCTTCTACGACCAGCTGGCGCGGGTGCTCAAGCGCGGCGGCCGGCTGTTCCACTACACCGGCAGTCCGAACAAGCTCACCAGCGGCCGCGACGTCCCGCGCGAAGTGGCCAGGCGCCTGGAGAAAGCCGGGTTCAAGGCGCAGCTGGCACTGGACGGCGTGCTGGCGGTGCGCAGATAGAAACGCCGCACGGGTTGCCCCGTGCGGCGTGGTGGATAAGACGAGCCTGCGCCTGTTTACGGCATCTGCGGCAGCTCGTGCGGACGCAGGTCGAACACCAGCACCTCGGCGTCCTGGCCATCGCTGAAGACCAGCTGGTCTTCCTGACGGATACGCACGCCGTCGCCCTCGCGCAGCACCTGACCATTGAGCGATACGGTGCCGCGGGCCACGTGGACATAGGCGTAGCGCTGCGGCGGCAGGCTCAGGGTGGCGGTTTCGGCGCCATCGAACAGGCCGGCATACACGCGGGCGTCCTGGCCGATCTGCAGCGAATCCTCCGCCCCGTCCGGCGACAGCACCAGGCGCAGGCGGCCGCGCTTTTCTTCCGTGGAGAAATTGCGCTGCTGGTAACGCGGCTCGGTGCCACGCTGGCCGGGCACGATCCAGATCTGGAGGAAGTGCACGCCCTCGCTCTGCGAATGGTTGAACTCGCTATGGGCCACCCCGGTGCCGGCGCTCATCAACTGCACGTCGCCCGGCAGGATCACCGAGCCGGTGCCCATCGAGTCCTTGTGCGCCAGCGCGCCTTCCAACACGTAGGAGAAGATCTCCATATCGTTATGCGGATGTTTGCCGAAACCCTGGCCCGGGGCCACGCGATCGTCGTTGATCACGCGCAGGTCCGAGAAGCCGACCTGGTTGGGGTTGTAGTAGTGGCCGAAGGAGAAGGTGTGGCGGGAGGACAGCCAGCCATGGTTGGCCAGTCCGCGGGTGTTGGCTTGGGTGACGTCGAACATGGGAAATCTCCTGGTCAATGCGGGGAAGGATCAAACAATCGGATCAGGGACCGGTGCGCCGGGAGGGCGCACCGGGTGAAGCAGGTCAGAGGACGGCAGCGCGCAGCTGCGGCTGGCGGCGCTCGCGCAGGGCATCCAGGCTCAGGGCACCGGCGCCGAACGCCACGACCTGCAGCAGGCCACCGGCGATGGAGACGTTCTTGAAGAAGTGGATGAACTGGTTGGTGTCGCCCAGTGCGTGGTGGAACATCACCGCCGTGACCAGGGCGAACAGCGCCATGACCGCGGCCACAAGCCGGGTGCGATAGCCCAGTACCAGCGCCAGGCCAAAGCCGACTTCGACGATGACCGCGCCCAGGAAGGCCAGGTCCGGCAGCGGCATGCCGCTGGCAGCGATGTAGGCCTTGGTGGCGGCCGGCGCGGCCAGCTTGCCGACGCCACTGATCAGGAACAGGGCGCCGATCAGGACACGGCCGGCGGCAGCGGAGAACGCGAAGGATTTGGTGTTCATGGCAAAGCTCCAAAGCGGTGGTGGAAAGGGCGGTGGCGGGACCGCCGAACCGTGGAGCCATGCTAGTGTCGCCTCCGATAGCGAAAAACCATGCGCGTGGCGCCACACTGTCAACCTGTAAGAGACAATGAGCCAACTCGAAGACATGCGCCTGTTCGTGACCATCGTGGACGCGGGCAGCTTCACCGCCGCGGCCGATCGACTGGGTCTGTCCAAGCAGTTCCTGAGCAAGCGCGTTGCCGCGCTGGAGGCGCGGCTGGGCGTGCGCCTGCTGATCCGCACCACCCGTCAGCTGCGCCCCACCGAGCTGGGCCTGGTCTATCTCGAGCAGGCGCGCGGGCTGATCCGCCAGTTCGACGAGACCGAAGAGGCCATCGCTCGCCAGAACACCACCCCGCGCGGGCTGCTACGGATCAGTGCGCCGATGTCCTTCGGCACCCTGCACCTGGGCCCGGCGCTGCCGCAGTTCCTGCTGGCCCATCCGCAAGTCAGCGTGGAGATGGACCTGAGCGATCGCACGGTGGACCTGATCGGCGAGGGCTACGACGTGGCCGTGCGCATCGGCACCCTGCCCGACTCGAGCCTGGTCGCGCGCACCATCGCCCCGATGCAGATCCGCCTGTGCGCCAGCCCCGACTACCTGGCCCGACGCGGCACGCCAGCCACGCCCGCCGACCTGCGCGACCACGATTGCCTGCTGTATGGACACAGCCGCCATGTGGAGTGGACCTTCCAGCACGCCGGCCGGCGCGAGGTGCAGGCCATGCGCGGCCGCCTGCGGGTCAACAACGGTGAGCTGGTCCGCGACGCGGCCGTGGCCGGACTGGGCATCGCCTACCTGCCCACCTTCATCGTCGGCCAGGCGCTTGCCGACGCGCGCCTGGTCAGCGTGATGGAAGACCACTGCCCACCGCCGGCCGCCATCCATGCGGTGTATCCGCAGCATCGCCAGGCGTCGCGGGCGGTGCGGGCGTTCGTGGAGTTCCTGCACTCACGCTTCGCGAGCGCGCCGCGCGGCTGAGTCGCCGCATCCGCAGCGACGACAGGCGCGCGGCTATGCTCGCTGGCCACGCCGCCCGGAGGAGCGCTACGTCCATGATTCCGCATTCACACCCCGCCCCAACCAAGCGCCGACCCGCGCATGGACTCCTGCTCACCGGCTTGTTGGGTGTTCCGTTGGCCGCCTGCGCCGCCCAGGCCGATGCCGGACATGGCGACCAGCTCTACCAGGCGCAATGCGCGATCTGCCACGGTCCGGCCGGCGAAGGCGGCCAGGGCCCCGCGCTGGGCGGCGTGGTCGGGCGCAAGGTCGCCGGGGCGGACTTCAGCTACACCCAGGCGCTGCGCAACCTCGACGGGCGCTGGGATGCCGAGCGGCTGCGGACCTTCCTGGCCAACCCGCAGGCCATGGCGCCCGGCACCTCCATGCCCATGGCGGTGGAGCAGCAACAGGCACGCGCGGATATCGTGGCCTTCCTGGGCACGCTGAAGCCTGCGGTAAATCAGCAGGCCGGCGGGAACGGCGCGACTGCCGACACCGGCGTGTTCGGCGGCTGGCGCCAGGATGCACCGGGCAAGACGCACCACATCCGCCTCGCCGACCTGCCGGCGCCCGCGCCGGAGACGTCGGCCAGCAATTCCAGCCGGGTCGTCCCGCGCCCGGCCGGCGCGATGCCCCTGGTGCCGGACGGCTTCGAGGTCAGCGTGTTCGCCCAGGATCTGCAGGGCCCGCGCATCCTCAAGGTCGCCCCCAACGGCGATGTGTTCGTGTCCGAGCCGGACAGCGGGCGGATCCAGGTGCTGGTGCCCTCGGCCGATGGCCACCAGGCCGCGCGCACGCTGACCTTCGCCAGTGGGCTGGACGGGCCTTACGGGCTGGCGTTCTATCCGGCCGGTGCACAGCCGCGCTGGCTGTACGTGGCGCAGAGCAACCAGTTGGTGCGCTACCCCTATCGCCCCGGCCAGCGTGCGGCCGAGGGCAAGCCTGAGGTGATCGTGTCGGCGTTCTCGCCCGGGACCGGTGGGCATTCCAATCGCGACCTGGCCTTGTCCCAGGACGGCCAGTGGTTCTTCGTGGGCGTGGGCTCGGCGTCCAACGTGGCCGATGGCATGGGCACCAAATCCCCCGCGCAGGCCAAGGCCTGGGAGGCCGAGCAGGGATTGGGCGCGGCGTGGGGTGAGGAGGAACACCGCGCCCAGGTGCGCGCGTATTCGCCCGATGGCCGCCAGCAGCGCACCTACGCCACCGGCATCCGCAACTGCTCGGGGCTGACCGTGCAGCCGGGCACCGGCACGCTGTGGTGCTCGACCAACGAGCGCGACCGCCTGGGCGACAACCTGGTGCCCGATTATGTGACCCGCGTGCCGGCCGGCAGCTTCTTCGGCTGGCCGTGGTGGTACCTGGGCGATCACGAGGACCCACGTCGCGCCGGCGAGCGCCCGGACCTGAAGGGCAAGGTCAACGTCCCCGACGTGCTGCTGCAGGCGCATTCGGCCTCGCTGGGCATGAGCTTCGCGCCGCAAGCCAAGCTGCCGGCCGACTGGCGCGGCTCGGCCTTCGTTGCCGAACACGGCTCGTGGAACCGGCGCGAACGCACGGGCCCCAAGCTGATCCGCATCCCGGTCGATGCCCACGGCGCGCCCACCGGGAGCTACCAGGACGTGATGACCGGCTTCGTCGTCGACGATGCCCATGTCTGGGGCCGGCCGGCCGCGGTCACCGGCACGCCCGATGGCGCGCTACTGGTCAGCGACGACGCGGGCGGCGTGGTCTGGCGGCTGGTGTATCGCGGGCCGTAGCCACGGCGCGTGCGCGGATCAGGGCCCTTGGGCGGCGCGGGCGGGAGGCGCAGCCTGCGCGGCGGCGGTCTCGGCCGCCCTGGCCAGGGCGCCGGCATCGGCCACCTGTGCGCGGGTGGAGGTGCGCAGCACCGTCACCTTGCCGGTGTCGGCGCCGGGCTGCGGCGCGGCCCGTGCAACTTCAGCTTCGGCATGCCCATCGGCCGGTGATGCGCCGTCGGCCTGGGCGACGGCGGCCTCGCCCTGCTCCGGCGGCGTGCTCAGGTCCGGCACGTTGGTATCGGCATCGGGCAGCGGCTTGCTCAGCGCCACGCCCTGTCCGCTACCGGCCAGTGCGGCGGCCTCGGCATCATGGGTCATGACCACGATGCTGATGCGCCGGTTGATCGGGTTGGTGGGATTGGTCTTGTCGAACAGCACCGAGGAGGACAGCCCCACCACGCGGGTCACCTTCTCCGGCTCCATGCCGCCGCCGATCAGCGCCCGGCGCGCGGCGTTGGCGCGGTCGGCGCTGAGTTCCCAGTTGGTGTAGCCGGCGTCGTTGCTGTAAGCGGTGGTATCGGTGTGCCCGGTGATGCTGATGTGGTTGGGCACCTGATTGATGAAGCCGGACAGCTCATGGAGGATCGCGATGGTGTAGTCCTTCAGGTGCGCGCTGCCCACGTCGAACATCGGCCGGTTCTGCTTGTCCACGATCTGGATGCGCAGGCCATCGGGCGTCAGGTCCAGCAGCAGTTGGTCCTTGAACGGCTCCAGGGCCTGGCTCTTGCCGATGGCTTCCTTGAGGTCCTGCATCAGCGCCTCCAGGCGCTGCTTCTCTTCGTTGCGCTTGTCCTGCTCGCCTTGTGCGCCGGACTTCTTCTCGCGGCCGAACGGCTCGTCCATGCTGCCCTTGGGCAGATCCATGGTGCCGCCGAGCTTGATCATCGAGTTGCTGGCGCCGCCCGGGCCGTTCATGCCCGGCGAGGGCGCCATGGACTTGCCCTCCAGCGGACTGGGGTTCTTGAAGTACTCGGCGATGGCCGCGCGCTCCTGTTTGCTGGTGGCCGCCACCAGCCACAGCACCAGGAAGAAGGCCATCATCGCGGTCACGAAGTCGGCGTAGGCCACCTTCCAGGCGCCGCCGTGATGGCCGCCGCCCTGGACTTTCTTGACCCGCCGGATGACGACGGTGGACTTGGTCTCGGCCACGACGACACGCCTACTTGATGGTCTTCAGGTGCGACTCGAACTCCGAGAAGCCCGGGCGCACGTCCGACGGCAGCGTCTTGCGGGCGAACTCCAGGGCAATCTTGGGGTTGTAGCCGCGCAGGCAGGCGAGCAGCGCGGTCTTGACCGATTCGTAGATGCGGCTGTCCTGTTCGGCGCGGGCTTCCATGGCCGCGGCCATCGGGCCGACGAAGCCATAGGCCATCAGGATGCCCAGGAAGGTCCCGACCAGCGCGGCGGCCACGTGGTGGCCGATCTCCTCGATCGAGCCGCCGATCGAGCCCATGGTGATTACGATGCCCAGCACCGCGGCCACGATGCCGAAGCCCGGCAGGCCGTCGGACACCTTGGACAACGCATGCGCCGGGGCCAGGGCCTCGTGGTGGTGCTTTTCCAGCTCCAGTTCCAGCAGCGGCTCCAGCTCGTGCGGCTCGATGTTGCTGCCGATCATCAGACGCAGGCAGTCGGTCATGAAGTCCAGCAGATGGTGGTCGGCCAGCACCTTGGGATAGTTGCCGAACACGGCGCTCTGGGAAGGATTCTCCACGTGGTCCTCCAGCGACATGAAGCCGTCGCGGCGGGCCTTGTTGAGCAGTTCGTAGACCAGCGACAGGGTCGCCTTGTAATCCTCGGCCTTGTATTTGGGCCCCTTGAGCACCCCGATGATGCCCCCGATGGTCTCCTTGACGGTCTTCATCGGCGTGCTGACCAGGAAGGCGCCGAATGCCGCGCCACCGATGATCACCAGCTCATAGGGCTGCCACAGGGCCCCCAGGTGTCCGTGGGACAGCACATAGCCGCCGACGACACTGAGAATGACCACGATGAAGCCGACGATGATGAGCATGGCGCGCGCCGTGATGCATGAAGGGGGGTACTTCAATGTCGGCCTGGCGACGGGATTCTTAAGCCGCGCCCGGCCTGACGCTGCCCCGCGCCACGCTGCGAACTGCGTTCAGGTGCTCGCCGCTGACCCGGGCAAAACCGAAGCCACCACGGCATGCAGCTGCGCGGCCAGCGCCTTCCGATCAGTGCCTGGCGCGACCTGTTGGGGTGGGTGGAAGGTCACCCGCACCACGGCACCGGACAGGCACAGGAAGCGCCGCACGTGGTCGCCGGCCGCCATCGACCCGTAGAACGCGTAGGCATCGCGCTGCCCGCCCTGCGCCAGTGGACGGCCGTCCACACCCAGGATTTCCAGAGTGAAAGGCTGCAGCGTCCACGGCGCCGTCCCTGCGGGCGAGGCCAGGAACAAGGCGAACAGACTGGACTTGAACGGCGCCACGCGCTCGCCGGAGGAGGTGGTGCCCTCCGGGAACAGGACCACGTCGTGGTCCGGGCGCAGTTGCGCGGTCACGGCCGCGGCCACCGCCGCCGCATCGCGACTGCGGCGGCTGATGAACAGGGTCTGCGCCAGCGCCCCGACCGCGCGCATGCCGGGCCAGCGCTCCATGTCGTCCTTGGCGATGAACCGCGCACGCAACAGGCTGCCCAGCACCACGATGTCGTAGTGCGAGACGTGGTTGCCCACGAACAACGTCCCTCCCCCCGTACGCGGCGTCCCGACCAGTTCCACGTCGATGCCCAGTGCACGCCGCAGGCAGGCGAACCATAGGCGCGGCAGGGCGAACGCGCCGCGCCCCCGGGTCACCCGCATCACCAGCCATTGCAGCGGCATCAACACGAGGCTGGCCAGCACGATGGTGGCCACCCGCAGGCCCGCGCGCAGCAGCACCGCGGCACGGGCGAAGGCAGGCGTGTTGACGGGAGCGGGCTGCATGGCGGCCACACCTTAACGGGCCCGGGCGCGGGGCGACACCCGTCCGGGCACCGGGGTCAGGGAGCCGGTGGGCGCAGGCCGGCGGTGCGCTCGGCCACCGGAGCGATGGGCGGCAGCCCGTTCTCGGCCGTGTCCAGATAGAACAACGCCACGGCCGAGACGTCGTCGCTGCGGTAAAAGTTGGTCCATCCCTCCTGCGGCAGGCTGGGGTGATCCAGGGGCACCGGCGCGGCACCCGCCAGCAGCGGCACGAAGCCGGCGCGCCCGCCGCCGCTGTCGATCGAGACCGGCTGCAAGCGCGCGCCGCGCGTTTGCATCGCCAGCACCTCGGCCTTGGGCGCGCCGCCGATCTGCTGCAGTTCCACGCGCAGGTCGTGAGCGAAGAACACCGGGTCGGGCACGTGGAAGCGGTAGAACGTCCAGCGCCCATGGGCTTCGTCCGCCACCGGCGCGCCCTGGAAGCGCTGCACGTAGGCGCCCTGCCCCCAGCCGGTGCCGATGTAGTCCTCGGTCCCGGTGCCCACCAGCGTGGGCTGCGTGGTGTCGCCATCCAGGTAGAGCTTCATCTCGCCCTCGCCCCACCAGGTGCGGCCATAACGCGGATCGGTGAACACGGTGACCAGCGCGCCCAGCCAGCGGCCGCGCCCCTGCACCGGCGGCAGAATCTGGAAGGCCCGGCCCGGCGTGGTCGCCCGCTCGCGGTGCCACCAGGCGTGGAAGTACAGCGTCCCGCTCGGCAATTGAGGGACGCGACGGAAGTCCACGTCGAAGAACACCTGGTCCAGGCGCTGGCCTGATTCGTTGACCAGTTCCACCCGGGCGTGGCGCTGGAACGGCATGGGAATCCAGGACACGAACGAACGCCCTTCCGGACTGGCGACCAGCGCGGTCTCCATCGGCACCAGCGCCCCGGCGCCGGCCCCGAACAGATCACCCAGCGGCACCGAGACCGCCGGGGTGGCCGCATCGTCCCAGGTAATCTGCAGCCGCAGCGCGCGCAGCATCGCCGGTGAGCACTCGTTGACCGTCATCCAGAGGCGGTCGATCACGCCCGGGCCGTCCACGTCGGCCAAGACCTGGGTGCCGCCGGCCGGAATGCTCTGATAGGGATGGCCCTTGGCGCCGTGGTTCTCGACCCCACCGGCGCCCTTGGCGGCTTGCGGGTTCTCGGGACTGGCCCAGCCGGGGGTGCTGTCCTGCCAGGTGTAGAGCGCGTCCTGCGCGCCGGCGGGACCGGCGCAGGCCAACAGCGCCGGCAACAGCCAGCGCGCGATGCATCGCGTCATGTGCGTCTTCCCTCCCGAGGCAGCTCACCGGACACGCAAGGGTGGCAGCGTGTCGCGCGCGAAGCACGGCACGCCGCAGCAGAAACTTATTTGCGCGCCGCGATGATCTGGCTCAGGTAGTCCGGGGTGCCCGGCACGCGCTCCAGGTGCGGATACTGCAGGCCACCGTGGTAATCCACGGCCACGGTGCGGGTGGCGCCCTGGTACTGCAGCAGCAGTTCGATCGGCGCCTTGCGCGCCTTGGCCGCGGCGATGGCGTCCTTGAACGCATCCACGCTGTAGTCCTGCCCATCGACGGCGACCAGCTTGGCCCCGGTGCTGACACCAGCCTTGAACGCCGGCCCGTCCCAGCGCACGTCGTTGATCGTGCCATCCGGCGCCATGGTCAGGCCGATGGACCAGGTGAAGTTGTACAGGTGGCGCGGCGACTGCGGCTGGCTGTCGTACTGCTTCTGGTAGGTGCTGGGCGTATCGGTGTAGACCAGCTTCCAGCCGGTGCCTTCGATGGTGTCCAGCGGAGGATTCACCGCGTCCACGCGCGCGTGCAGATAACTGGCCCAGTCGTATGGCACCACTGCGTCGAGCGCGGCGACCACGTCCTCGAAGGTGTAGGTCTTGGTGACGTAGCTGCCGTTGTCCACGCCGAAGAAGGCCTTGGCGAAGTCGTCCAGCGACTTGCTGTCATGGCTGAGCGCGCGCAGCTTGGCATCCACGCCCAGCCACATCATCTGCCCGGCGCTGTAGTACTCCTCGCTCATCTGCCAGCTGCGGTACGGCAGCCCGGCACGGTGCGCGGCGGTGGGATCGTTGGTGGTGTCCTCCAGGGTCTTCCACTGGAAGCCCACGCGGTTGCGGTCGTAGTTGGCCGCCACCATCGCCAGCGCATCGCGGAACTGCTGCGCGCTCCACAGGCCCGCGCGCGCAGTCAGCACGAAGCCCCAGTACTGGGTCTGTCCTTCGTACACCCACAGCAACGAATCGCCCATCGGCACGTTGAAGTTGGGCGTCCACAGGTCCGCGCCACGGCGGAACTTGCCATTCCAGGAGTGGGTGTACTCATGCGCCAGCAGATCGCGGTCCGGCGCACCCTCGTCCCAGTCGGTGAAGTAGCCGGTGCCCAGACCGTTCTCGCTGGACTGGTGGTGCTCCAGCCCGTTGCCGCCTAGTTGGTCGGACAGGGAGAACAGGAAGTCGTAGTGATCGTAGTGGTGCGAGCCGAACAATGTGGTGGCCTGGACCACCAGGTTGCGGTGCGCCTGCACCTGTTCGGGCGTCATCTCCAGGTACTTGGGCGCGTCTGCGACCACGTCCAGGTGTACCGGTGCGCCGCCCTTGGGCGTCAGGTCCACCCGCTTGAAGTACTGCCCGGCGTAGATGGGCGAGTCGACCAGATTGTTGAAGGTCACCGGCTTGAAATGGGTCGTGGCGCCCTGGGTGGAGGCCGTCTCCAGGGCGCTGCCAAACTGCCAGCCATCAGGCAGGGTCACGCTGGGGGCGAAGGTGATGCCGCGGCTATAGTAGCCGGCCGGATACAGGGCCACCTTGTTCCATTCCAGGTCCAGCATGCGATCGGTCATCTCGAACCCGCCGCCGCGCGGGGACAGATACTGGAAGTCCAACTCCAGCGCCTGGGCACCGGCCGGCACGTCCACGTGGAAGGCATAGACGTCGTAGGGGTCGCGTGTCCAGGCCACCGGCTTGCCGTCCGCGGTGATCTTCAGGCCGGCCATCATCGCCACCGGGCCGGACGGGGAGTGGTCGCCCGGGATCCACGCCGGGTACAGCAGGGTCATCGGGCCGGGCTTGGCCGGCACGGTCTCATGCACGCGGAAGATGCCCTGGCGGGTGTCGCCGGCGTCCACGTGCAGCGCCACCGTGCCCGGATAGGCCACGTCGCGTGGCGCCGGCACATCCGCCTGCCCCCTCGCCTGCGCCGACGCGGCGCCGCTGCCCAGGGCCAGCAAGACCGCCGCCGCAAGGCACGCCCTCCCTCGACGCTGGGTGGAGGGGGAACGGGCGAGCGTGGAACCGAACATGACAACTCCGACAGGCAGGCGAAACCGCAAACCTATCACCGACCGGCCATGGGCGGATGCCCCCCCTCGGGCACGGGAGCGGGCCGCCGGCGGGCGTCCGCCCCTCCGGCTTGGCGCAATCGCGTCAACCACGGCCTCATCGGCACCGCACCGGGGGCGCCGTGGGCGACCACCTGCTAGGGTTGCAGCCCCCTACCCGACCAGTCGATGCGGACCTTCATGCGTAGCTTCCTCCCGACCCTTCTCGCCGTTTCCCTGGCCTCGGTCGCCTCCTGTGCGCTGGCCCAGGATGCTGCCAAACCCACCCCGCAGATTTCCGCGCGCGCGCTTGATGCCACTGCGCCGCCGACCACGCTGGAGGCCCTGTCCAAGGCGATGCCGGTCACGGCCGAGCACGCGATGGTGGTCTCGGCCCAGCACCTGGCCACCCAGATCGGCGTGCAGGTCCTCAAGGAAGGCGGCAATGCGGTCGATGCGGCAGTCGCGGTCGGCTACGCCCTGGCGGTCGTGCACCCGTGCTGCGGCAACATCGGTGGCGGAGGCTTCATGGTGGTGCACCTGGCCGCGGCCAACGGCAAGCCGGCGCGCAACCTGTTCCTGGACTTCCGCGAAAAGGCCCCGCTGGCGGCCACGCCGACCATGTTCCAGGACGCCGACGGCAACGTGGTCAAGGGCCGCAGTACCGACAGCTACCTGGGCGTGGGTGTCCCGGGCACCGTGATGGGCCTGGAAACCGCCCGCACCACCTACGGCACCCTGTCGCGCAAGCAACTGATGCAGCCGGCCATCGAACTGGCGCGCAAGGGCTACGTGCTGCAGGAAGGCGACGTCAAGATCATGCACTCACGCGTGGAGGACTTCGCCAAGTCGCCCAACGTGGCGCGCATCTTCCTCAAGGCCGACGGCCAGCCTTACGCGCCGGGTGACCGACTGGTCCAGACCCAGCTGGCCGACACCCTGGAGCGCATCGAGAAGCACGGCACCAAGGGCTTCTACGCGGGCAAGACCGCCAAGGCGCTGGTCGCGGCCAGCCAGGCCAACGGCGGCATCATGACCCTGCAGGACCTGGCCCAGTACACCGCCCCGTGGAGTACCCCGATCAATTGCGGCTACCGCGGCTACCAGGTGGTCTCTGCGCCGCCACCCAGCTCCGGCGGCGTGACCCTGTGCCAGATCCTGGGCATGGTCCAGCCCTACCCGCTGTCCAGCTGGGGCTATGGCTCGGCCAAGGCCGTGCACCACATCGTCGAGGCCGAGCGTCGCGCCTTCGCCGACCGCAACACCTATCTGGGCGACCCCGCCTTCGTCACCAATCCGATCGAGCGCATGCTCGACCCGGCCCACGTGGCGCAGATGGGCAGCACCATCGATCCGGACAAGGCCACGCCCTCCAGCGAGATCAAGGGCAGCCTGGGGCCGGACGAAGGCACCCACACCACGCACTACTCGGTGGTGGACGCCCAGGGCAACGCGGTGAGCGTGACCTACACCATCAACTACCTGTTCGGCATCGGCCAGATCGCCGGGGACACCGGGTTCTTCCTCAACAACGAGATGGATGACTTCACCTCCAAGCCCGGCGTGCCCAACAGCTTCGGCCTGGTGCAGGGCAAGACCAACCAGATCGAGCCGGGCAAGCGCCCCTTGAGTTCCATGACCCCGACCATCCTGCTCAAGGACGGCCAGGTGGCGATGGTGACCGGCAGCCCAGGCGGCTCGACGATCATCTCCACCACCATGGAGAGCATCGTCAACGTGCTCGACTTCGGCATGAACATGCAGCAGTCGGTCAATGCCCCGCGTTTCCACAACCAGTGGCTGCCCGACGTCACCGCCGTCGAGCCCGGCCTGCTTTCGCCCGAAGTGAGGCAGCAACTGGAAGGGATGGGTCACAGCTTCCGCGACGTGCAGTCCTGGGGCGCGGACGAAGCCATCCTGCGCAATCCCAAGACCGGCCTGCTGGAAGGTGCCAACGACCGCCGCCGCCCGGCGGGTCTGGCCGCCGGGTACTGAGCCGGCGGAACGTGTCGTGAGAAAGGCCGGCCCTTTGCGGGGCCGGCCTTTTCTGTGCCTGCATTGCTGGCCATCAGGGGCGACGGCATGCGAAGCCGCATGCGCCCGACGCCGCACAGCGAGCATCCGCTGCGTACAGCGTCGCCTTTCGAGGGGATCGGCCTGCGATGGTCGCGCGCAAGCGACGCCTGCGCGCGCGTCCATGGCGCGGCCCGCCCGGACCGACGTCGTGGCTCCACACAAAGCGATGAGTGGCCCTTGTTGCCTGGCTGGCAAACCTCGACAGCAGAGCGCCGGCGGTCTCCCGCCGGCGCTCTGCTCCGTGCCCCCGCTGCGATCAGCGAGCCGGTGCCTGGACCTGGCTGGGCTGCGCCTGCTCGACTGCGAACTGGCGGTTGAACGCCTCCAGTTGCTGGGTGCTGGCCGCAACGTCCTGGCCGACGGCCTGCGCACGGTCCACATACACGCGCTGCGCGGCCGGATCGCCCAACGCCCCCTGCACCGCAAAGACGCCGGCCCCGTCCGGGCGAGCCACCACCGCATCGACCTGCCGCATGCCGGCGACCTTGCTCTCGAAGGCCACCTGGCCGGCCGCGTTCTCCAGCGCCTTGCGATCGTCGAACAGCGGCGTCATGCCTGCCTGCGCACGTTGCGCCTCCAGGCCTTCCAGCTTCTGCACGACATTCGCGTAGCGCGCGTGCTCCGGGTGGCCGCCGTCGGCCATGGTCGACGCCTGTGTAGGCAGCGTCGGCCCGGCCTTTTCTGCGGCCAACGCTTCGGCGGCCATCAAGGCATTGAAGGTCTGCGTCCCGGCCTTGCCATCCACCAGCAGGTGGTGGTCCTGTTGGAACGCCCTGACCGCCCGATCGGTATTCGGTCCGAAATCGCCATCGGCCTTGAGCGGCATGCCATCGCTGCCCGTATACCCCAGCGCCGCCAGCCGCCCCTGCAGATCCCTGACCGCCTCGCCGCGCTCTCCCTTGACCAGCATATTGGCGGAAGGGGCAGCGGTAACGTCGCCGCCCGTGCTGGGGCTGAGCACGGGTTTGCCTCGCTCGGCGTGCGTCACTTGGTCGGCAAAGCGCGCGTACTGGTCCATTTTCTGGCCCATTGCAGCGTAGGCGTCCGAAAGCGTCCGGCTGCCATCACCATACAGCGCGGGGTTTCCAGAAATGACCTGAGCGCTCAACACGGAATCGACACGCGCCTGAGGATGGTCGCGGAGTGCTTCCAAGAAGCGGGGACCATCGCCGGTGCCCAGATTGTGCATGGCATAAACATTGGCAGCCACATCGGCACCCCCGTACTGCGCGGCGCGCTCGACGTTCTCGCGTGTGAACTCGGCCAGCATGGCGGCCTGCAGGCGGGTATCGGTGCGGAGCTCCGGTGCATTGGCCTGCGCTCGGGTGAGGTCGGCGGCACCTTCAACGCCGTACTTCTCCCCATATTTGTTGATCATCTCCTGCCAGGTCGCATTGAGAAACTGGCCGTACCCATAAGCAGAGGAAATGGCCATCGTGCCGTCGAACTGACGCACGGTGTTGTTTTCCGGATGGCTAACTGCAATCGGGCGCGCACTGGGATTGAAGCCCGACTCGAACCCAGCAATCTTGACCATCACGCCCGGATCGACGCCGGCGGCCTGCGCCGCGCCTTCGAGTTCCTGGCGATGTTCATTCCATCGATCATCGATCCTTGCCATGTGCTCACTCCTTTTCGTTATCGGGGATTTGACTAGGGCTTCCAGGGATAGCGCCCGGCCTGGGGATCAAAAGCGATGGACTGGGTCTTCACCAACTTGCCATCTCGCATCTGCTTGACGCGGAGTGGGTACATCCCTGAAACGACGCCTCCGCTCTGATCCAGCTCGACGACATTGGATTGCCCTTGTGCAGACTCGGTGGACTGCGGGATGGAGGCCACCTGTTGGAACTGCCCCTTAATCGGGACCACAAGGGAATACTGCTTCACCGGCACGCCCTGCCAGACGCCCCCTTCCTCCGAGAGCCACCCATGGCGCTCAGGGCCGACATCAACAAGCTCGGCTTGTCGGCATGCGCAATCGCCCGCCTGGCCCATGTCGATCTTGGGAGTTGAAGCCAACGTCGTCCAGCGGTTGCCCTTCAAAGAGGCAGCCATCAGGCCCATCAGGCCAGGATCGACCTGGGAATACAGATCCGCCGACGTGTCGCTGTAAGCCAGCAGATAGATCTGCACGCCGTTCCCGGCGCGAACGACCTTTGGCGTCTCGGCCTTCATGCAGTAGTCCAAGGTGTCATTCGGAGTCTCGAACGAGGTCTTCCAGCAGGCTTTGGCTGCGTCGAACGCAGCTTCTCCATATGCGAGATCCATCATCCCCTTGACGGCGGCCTTCACCACGTCTGAATCGACAGCGGGCAGCGGAGCGGCCGTCGTCGCGTCAGTCGTCTCAACAGGGGGAGTGGAGCGCTTTGCGGGCACTTCGCTGCTGGGCGCCTGACCGCAGGCGACCAGCAGCCCGAGCAGCGAGAATCCCAAGCCATATCCGGCGCGCTTACCTGGTGTCTTCATTCTGTTTGGTTTCCTGTTGGTGCAGTTTGGATCAGAAAATCTCGGTCATGAGACCGTTCGCATGTCGTGTCTGCATCTGCACTGAGCTCACGGAAAGGATTGCGACGTCGGACGCCACCACTTCACAAACAGCCCGGCGTCCCGCTTCGCCCTCCAGGTCCGGACCTCTCCATAGGTCGAGACGGTGAGCGTCTCGCCAGCACCACGCGAAAAGCGCATCAGGCAATGGCCATCGCCGCTGCAGGCACTGAGTTCGGGCAACTCGTCGCAGACGCGGCACTGCGCGGGCGAATCGACACAGACGTCGTGAAAGTTGGCGCCGACGACGTTGGCCTTGCACTGCGCGTCGACCTGCGGCGTCCAGCCCTGCGAAAGGACGGCTTCACGCAGGTCGATATACGCCATGCCTTCGGAGAGGCGAAGCGTGGAGCCTGCATCAGTGGGAGACGCGGAGCCGGACCATGCGGGTTGCCCCGTCATTGCCATGATGACCAGAGAGGCCGCCACGAACCATGCCCGCAAACGACATCGTCGGTCCGAGGTTTGCAAGTGCCCACGCGGCATCTCGACTCCTTGTCGTATCACATCCCGAGGTGCATGCGACTTTAAAGCACAACCCGGCCCTGCTGGACCTCGTGTGTCGGTGACCGGCCACCTTCCAGTGACATGAATCACACTCCGCCGCAAGTTCCCCTCGCCGGATCGGAAGGGTCCAGCAGGCCGGAAGCGCGCTTGACAGCGGGTTGGCCCCGCGCCAATGTTCGCTCCGCAGTCAGGGGGCTGCGACCGGCCTGTGGGGGATTGCAGGGCGAGAGGACACCAGCGTCGCGCGGCGTGGGTGTCAGGATTTCAGGGGACCGCGCGTCCGCTCCCTTCAGATTGCCTCGGCATCTTCCGACGCCGGGTACGACTCTGTGTGCGGCGCAGGGACTGCAGGACATCAACGGACGATCGCACCACCACACGGGGACCCCATGAAGACCGCCACCACCATGCTGATCGCCTGCCTGGCGTTCGGCTTCGCCGCGCAGGCCAGCGCACAATCCATCTCGCCCGCCTGGGACGCCTATCGCAAGCAGGCGCGCGAGCGGGCACAGCACCAGCCCGCGGTACGCCAAGGCGACGCAGGCGCGGATGAAAATCCTGCACCGCCGACAGGCACGACTGCGTCGGCTTCTGCTGATCGCGCCACCGTCGTACCGCCTTCGGCGGCACCCGAGCCCCAAGCGGCCCCCATCGTACGGACGACGTCTGCGTCAGCGCGCACGCGGGAGACGCCCCGCAACCACGGTGGCGCATTCATCGGCACGCAGCTCGGCGAGGCCGAGGTCTACGAAGGCATTACGCAGCATGTTTATGGCCTGAGCGCCGGCTACCGCTGGCGCGCCGGTTCAGTCACGGCCGTGGGCATTGAAGTGGCCGCCGGCAAGCTCGACAAGAACGAGAAGAACGGCTTCCCGGCACCAGCCAACACGTTCTACAGCCTGGGGGCCACGGCGCGCTTCAACTTCGGCCGCAACAGCCCACTGTATGCAATCGCGCGCCTCGGCTACTGGACGAGCAACGCGGACGTGCCGGACTACTACTATTACTACGACTATTCCTCGCGCCGGTACCGCAGCGCTTATGAGATCGAACGTGAGCGCGTCTACGGGGCCTATGCCGGCCTGGGCCTGGGCGTTGACCTTGGACGCCATGTCAGCCTGAGTGTGATGTACAACGGCTACCTCTATTCGGAGGACTACAGCACCTACAGCGACAGTGGCTCGGTCGACGTCAATTACGCTGACACGGCGACCTTCGGCGTCGAAGTCCGTTTCTGAGCGGCGTCTCGCCGGCGCCATGCGCAAAGGGGCGGGCCACATGGCCCGCCCCTTTGCATTCACCACTCAATCGCCCGCCTACTCGCCGGGGTGGTACACCCGCTCGGTGTGGCCCTTGAGCTGCTCGGGCCAGAAATACACGGTGCGCAGGTTGCCGGTGGTGTAGCGCTCGGCTTCGTCGTTGAAGTGCGGCGAATCCGGATGCCCGCTCTCGCCACCGGCGGTGATCGCGCGTGCGCTCACCTTCGGCCCGAACTCCACCACCGCCACGAAACTGTTGCCGCTGGTGCCGTAGTAACGCTTGGTGCCCGGCCAGCGGTGCGCACCGAAGGACGCCAGCGAGCCCCAGCGGGAGGACACGAACGGCACCGGGATGCTCGGCTTGGCGTCGTCGAAGGTCTGCACGATGGCCCCATCGTTGCGCTGGAAGCGGTTGATCTCGCCCCACGGCACGCCCCAGCTGCCGAAGTCCTGCTCCAGCCGGTCCGAAGCCTCCACCAGCGCGGCCAGGCGCCGCTGCGGGCCGGCCTGGTCGGCCATGGCGTCGTAGATGGAGATCCCTTCGAAGGTGTCGTCCTTGCGCACCTCGTCCCAGAGCGTGTCGCCCCAGAACACCGCCAGCGAGGTCGGCATGGAGGCCACGCCCCAGCGATAGTCCCAGTGCCGCAGCATTTCAATCTGTCCGGCCAGTTGGGCCCGCAGCGGATCGTCCGCGGCCAACGCGTCGTAGTCGGCCACCAACACCGGGATCTGCCGGGCGAACGCAGGCAGGTAGGGATCGAAAGCCAACGTGATCAGCGAGGGCAGGGTTACGTTGGAAATGTCGGTTAGCAGGCGCGTGGCGTTCACGCCGCGCGGATTCTCGCCAACGGTGTCCATGTAACGAGGAAAATCGGCGCGTTTGGGGCTGTACGGCCCGGCGGCGGAGTACGGCCAATCGTTGGTGTTGAAGGCCCAGCCGTTGGGCGGGTTCACCACCTGCGGCAGGTCGTCCAGCGGGGTCGGGCCCTGCCAGTCGGTGGCCGGGTCCGCGCCATCGACCGGCTTGGTGTAGTCGAAGCGATCGTCGCGCTTGGGGACGAACTGCGGATGCAGGTAGGCGATCTCGCCCTTGTCGTCGGCGAACAGCGTGTTGTTGGACGAGTTGGCCTGGAACCGAGCGACTTGCATGTAGCTCGCGTAATCGTTGGCCTTGGTCCGCAGCCAGCTCTGTTGGAGCGCCGGCACCGGCGTGTTCATCAGCGCCATGGCGATCCACTGGTCGCCCAGGCTGCGCACGATCGGGCCGTGGTGGGTGAAATACGCGGTGAAAGTCCGCTGCTCCAGCGTGCCATCAACCCGCTTGTACGGCACGGTGATCTGACGCGTGCGCACCGGCCGCAGCGCCTTTCCGTAGCGATAGAACAGCTTGCCGTCCTGGCGCACGATGGTCTCGGCGAACTCGTCCACCACATCGGCGCCGGTCGAGGTGTGCATCCAGCCGGCATGGCGGTTGAAGCCCTGATAGACGAAGAACTGCCCCCAGGTCACCGCACCGTAGGCATCCAACCCGGCGTCGCTGGACATCTGCAGTTCGGAGCGAAAGAAGAACGAGGTATGTGGATTGATCAGCAGCAGCGCATGCCCGTCGATGGTGCGGCTGGGCGCGATGGCAATGCCGTTGGAGCCGGTCGGCTCGATCCAGCTTGGGCGCATCTGCACCTGTGCCAGGGGCGCGTCGCCGGCCTTGCCATAGAACGCTTTCAGCCCGTCCAGCTGCACCCGCTCGATGTCCCCGCCGATGCTGCCTTCGGTGAAGGACAAGGCCATCCACGGCTCGAACCGGGTGATCACGCGCGGATGCACTTTCGGGTGATCGGCCAGGTATGCATTGAGGCCATCGGCCCAGGCATCCATCAGCGCCTTTAGCCAGCCCGGGCTGGCCGCGTAATCGCGCTTGAGCACGTCCGGATCGATGAACAGCTTCTGCCGCAGGTCCAGCCAGATGGCCGACTCGCCCTCGGCCTCGGCCATGCGTCCCAGCGAGAGCAGATAGTTGTTCTCTACCCGGTTGAAGTCGTCCTCGGCCTGCGCGTAGATCATGCCGAACACCGCATCGGCGTCGGTCCGGCCGCGCACGTGGGCGATGCCCCAGTCGTCGCGGGTGATGGTGACGGCCTGGGCCCGCCGCTGCCAGCGCGCCTGCTCCCCGTGCGCGGGCTGGGCGTGCACGCCTGCGGACCACAGCAGTGCGGCGAGGACAGCGAAGACGGCGAGGCGGCCGATCAAACGGCGAACCGGCGCGTGCGCCCCGGCGGACTGGATAGCTGGCATGTGGTTCCCCATGGCGATTGATCTTCCGATGGCAGTCCGGCCCATCGTCGTGCCCCCGAGTGTTGCCCAAGCATGGCCATCGGCCAAGACCATGTCCGCGGTCAGCCCACCGGGCGCGCCTGCTGTGCCGGTTCGCGCACGAAATCGATCAAGGCCCGCAACGGCGATGGCAGATGCCGACGGCCGGGGTAATAGAGGTAGGGGCCGCTGAAGCGCTCCGACCAGGGCTCCAGGATGGCTTCCAGGGCGCCGCTGTCCAGGTGCGGGCGCAGCCAGTCGTCGAAGAGATGGATCACAGCCAGGCCATCGACCGCCGCCTGCACGGCCAGGTCGAGCGCGGCACCGGGGCGCACCTGCAGCGGCCCCTGGGGGTCCACCCGCACGATCTCGCCATCGCGTTCGAACTCCCACACCGGCACCGTACCGCCGGAGAACTGCACGCGCAGGCAGGCATGGTCCAGCAGGTCGCTCGGATGCTGCGGCCGGCCGTGCGCCGCCAGATAGGCCGGCGAGGCGGCAGTGACCATGCGCTGGGTGGCTGGGCCGATCGGCAAGGCGATCATGTCCTGGGCCAGGCGTTCGTCGTAACGGATGCCGGCATCGCAGCCGGCGGCCAACAGGTCGACGAAGCTGTCCTCGACCATCACTTCCAGGCGGATGTCCGGGTAGCGCTTGAGGAAGGGGGTGACGATGGCCGGCAGCACGGTCCGCGCCACGTTGGCCGGCACATTGAGCCGCAGGGTGCCGGCCGGGCGGTCGCGGAACAGATTGACCACATCCAGGCTGGCGCGCACTTCGGCCAGGGCCGGCGCCAACCGTTCGGCCAGGCGTGCACCGGCCTCGGTTGGCGAGACGCTGCGGGTGGTGCGGTGGAGCAGGCGTACGCCCAGCTGGGCTTCCAGCCGCTTGACCGCATCGCTGAGTTTGGACGCCGCGCCCTGGCCCGCGCGCGCGGCCTGGCGGAAGCCGCCGGCCTGGACCACAGCCAGGAAGGCGTGCAGGTCCTGCGTGTCACCGGTCATTGTTCGCTGATCCGTACGGCCCGTGCGGATTGTGCCGGATTATCGAGCGGCTCAGGCGCGCCTATCTTGGCGGCTCATCCCTCACATCGCTGGAGCACGCTATGGATCCTTCAACTTCCGCCGGCACCTTCCTGCTGGGCGACCGCCCGGTCAGCCGCATGGGTTACGGCGCCATGCAGTTGGCCGGTCCGGGCGTGTTCGGGCCGCCCAAGGATCGCGACGCGGCGCTGGCCGTGCTGCGCCAGGCGCTCGCCGCTGGCGTCAACCACATCGACACCAGCGACTTCTATGGCCCGCACATCACCAACCAACTCATCCGCCAGGCCTTGCATCCGTATGCCGAGGACCTGGTGATCGTGACCAAGGTCGGCGCCGCCCGCGACGAGGAAGGCGCGTGGCTTCCGGCGCAGCGTCCGGAGCAGCTGCAGCAGGCGGTGCACGACAACCTGCGCAACCTGGGCCTGGACGTGCTGGAGGTGGTCAACCTGCGTCTGATGGGCGACGTGGAAAAGCCGTCCGAAGGCTCGGTCGCACCCCAGTTCGAGGTTCTGGCCGAACTGCAGCAGCAGGGCAAGATCCGCCATCTGGGTCTGAGCAACGCCACCGCCGCCCAGGTGGCCCAGGCCCAAGGCATTGCCCCGGTGGTCTGCGTGCAGAACATGTACAACCTGGTCCACCGTGACGATGATGCACTGGTGGACGCCCTGGCGGCCCAGGGCATCGCCTACGTGCCGTTCTTTCCACTGGGCGGCTTCAGTCCGCTGCAGTCGCAGACCTTGCGCGAAGTGGCCGGGCGCCTGGACGCCACGCCAATGCAGGTTGCACTGGCCTGGCTGCTGGCACGCTCGCCCAACCTGCTGCTGATCCCAGGCACCTCCTCAGTCGCGCACCTGAAGCAGAACCTGGCCGCTGCGGAACTGACCCTGGACAACGATGTCCTCGCCGAGCTGGATGGCATCGGTCGTCAAGCCTGAGCACGCGCATCGGGCGCATCGCCATGGCCTGGGCGGGCCAAGCCGCCACCGCTCTGCCACCTGGCTCGGCTTCCCAGCTGCGGCACTGGGTGGCACGGCGCTGAATCCGCCGTGCTGCCTGCGCGGTGATAATGGCGCTCCTTCCCACCCAGGCCATCCTGCGATGCGTGCGCTTGTCCTGCTGTTCTCACTGCTGCTTTCCTCCATCGTCCCGGCCCTGGCCAAGGCGCCGCAGGTGCGCGACGGCGACCTGCTGTTCGTCAGCGCCGGTAGCACCGGGTTGAGTGGTGCGATCGACGATGCCACCGGCAAGCAGGGCCAGCTCAGCTACGACCACGTCGCGCTGGTGGCACACGATGGATCCGAACGCATCGTGCTGCATGCCGACGAGCAGGGCTCGCGCCAGCAGCCGCTGTCCGCGTTCCTGGAAGAGGCCCGCGCCAAGCATCGCCATGTGGTGCTCTACCGCCTCAAGCAGGCCCAGCGCGACACGATCCCCGACGCCATTGCCACCGCGCGCACGATGCTGGGTAAGCCGTACAACGTCACCTACGTCCAGTCCGAGGACAGCTACTACTGCTCGGACTTCATCGAGCGCGCCTTCCGCGCACATCATGTCTTCGCGCTGCAGCCGATGAACTTCAAGAACCCGCAGACCGGCGAGATCTCGCAGTACTGGATCGACTTCTACAAGACCCGCGGCATGGCCGTGCCGCAGGACCAGCCTGGCACCAATCCCAACGACATGGCGGCCTCGCCGGCGCTGACACGCATCGGCGCGTTGTTCTAAGGCCCGCTGACGGGCGGGCCGGCGCCTTGCTCCAGCCTTCGCCTGCCTGACCGGGAAGGAGGCGAGCGACGGGCTCCGCCTGCACGCCACGCCGCGTCCCGCACCTCCAGCAGCACGCATCGCCCTCGCGCCCTTTCCGCTGATACGCCTTCTGGGGCCAGCGAAGAACGCTTCACAGATCCACTGACGCTCGTGCGCGGGCGGCACGACACCGCGGCCACAAGCGCGTCGGCAGAAGGCCAACCGCGCCGCCGCTTCAAGACGTCCACGTGGTGGCCGTTGAAGTGCGCATCGTCGATGGCTCGCCTTTGCGCTTGCCACGCCTGCCGCTTGTCTTCATGCGGCCGAAATCCACCGCCGCGCGCCCATCGGCCAAGACGCGCATTGCGCGATCGCATGACCGCACGCGTGCCAGCCGACGCGCACGCTTCCCGCTTCACGTGTTCTTGCCGGCCCCGTTGCCTACCCTCGACGCCTTGCAGTTCTGTCATTTTCGAGGGCGCGACCCACGGTCGGATGCCCGGAACTGCGGCATCAACTCCGCCCCCCTCCCGAGGAGATCAAGTGCACAGGTGGGTCCCCGTACGCGTGCAGCTGCCGGCCAGGCTTCTGGCGCTGCTGGTCCTGCCCTTGATATTTGGCCTGCCCGCGCTGCACGCCGCCGCCACCTCGCTGACGCCACCTGCCGGCCCCATCGCCAGCGCCGAGCGCAAGCTGCTGGCCGAAGCGGTGGCGGTGATGCTGTTCGTGGTGGTGCCGGTGTTCGTGCTCACGCCGTGGGTGGCCTGGCGCTACCGCCGCCGCAACCCGCGCAGCCGCTACCAGCCGGGGTGGTCGTTTTCCTGGCTGCTTGAGGTGTTGATCTGGGGCGTGCCCGCCATCGTGGTGACCGTGCTGGGTTACAAGGTCTGGACCCGGACCCAGGCGCTGGATCCTTATCACCGGCTCAGCGCGGACACCGCGCCGCTTGAGGTCCAGGTGGTCGGACTGGACTGGAAGTGGCTGTTCATCTATCCCGAGCAGCACATCGCCACCGTCAATGCGCTGGTGTTCCCGGTGGGGCGCCCGGTGCATCTGCAGTTGACCAGCGACTCGGTGATGGTCTCCCTGCTGATGCCCAGGCTGGCCGGCCAGATCTATGCGATGCCGGGCATGACGACCCAACTGTCCTTCCAGGCGGACAAGGCCGGCCGCTATCTGGGGGAGAACACCCAGTACAACGGCAGCGGCTTTGCCAACCAGCGCTTCGCCGCCCAGGCCATGCCCCCGCAGGACTTCGCCGCGTGGGTGCAAGGCGTACGCGCGAATGGCGAGCGTCTGGACGCAGCGCGCTACGCCAAGGTCGCTGCGCGCGAAGTCCAGGAGCAGCCGCTGTATTTCAGCCAGGTGCAGGACGGCCTATTCGATGGCCTGGCCGCCAAATACCACGGGCACTCGCATCTACCCGCCAACCCTCCTCCTGCCGCGGAGGCCGCGCATGGGCATTGAAGCCAGCGTCAGTCCCTGGCTGGGCAAGCTGAGCCTGTCGGCCTTGCCCACTGACAGCGTCGTGGCCATGGGCGCGGCCTTGATCGCCGTCCTGGGCGCGCTGGGCACGGCAGGCTACATCACCTGGAAAGGGAGGTGGCGCTACCTGTGGCAGGAATGGTTCACCAGCGTGGACCACAAGCGCATCGGCATCATGTACGTGGTGCTGGCCCTGGTGATGCTGGCCCGGGCGGTGATCGAAGCCTTGGTCATGCGCCTGCAGCAGGCCGATGCGGTCAACCAGTCCGGCTTCATCTCGGCCGAGCACTTCGGCCAGCTGTTCTCCACCCACGGCAGCATCATGATCTTCTTCATGGCCATGCCGTTCCTGACCGGGATCATCAACTACGTGATGCCGCTGCAGATCGGCGCGCGCGATGTGAGTTTCCCGGCGCTCAACTCCATCAGCCTGGCGCTGACCGCGGCAGGCGCGGCCCTGGTGATGATCTCGCTGATCCTGGCGCCGTTCTCCACCGGCGGCTGGTCGGGCTATGCGCCGTTCACCGAGCTGAGCTTCAGCCCCGGGGTGGGCGTGGATTACTGGATCTGGGCGGTGACGCTGGGCTCGATCGGCTCCACCCTGACCGGCATCAACTTCGCCGTGACCCTGTACAAGCAGCGCGCGCCAGGCATGGATCTGATGCGCATGCCACTGTTCTGCTGGACCGCGCTGTGCACCAGCATCCTGATGATCTTCGCCATGCCGGCGCTGACCGTGGCCACCGCGCTGCTGGCCCTGGACCGCTACCTGGGCATGCATTTCTTCACCAACGACGGCGGCGGCAACATGATGTTGTACGCCAACCTGTTCTGGTTGTTCGGCCACCCCGAGGTGTACATCGTGGTGCTGCCCTCCTTCGGCGTGTTCTCCGAGCTGTTTTCCACCTTCTCGGCCAAGCAGCTCTACGGCTACACCTCGCTGGTCATCGCCACCCTGACCATCGCGGTGCTCTCGTTCACCGTGTGGCTGCATCACTTCTTCACCATGGGCCAGTCGGCCCACATCAACGCGGTGTTCGGCATCGCCACGATGCTGATCGGCATCCCCACCGGGGTGAAGATCTACGACTGGATCTTCACCATGTTCCGTGGGCAGGTGCGCTTCCCCACGCCGCTGCTGTGGGGCCTGGCGTTCCTGGTGACCTTCGTGATCGGCGGGCTGACCGGCATCCTGCTGGCGATCCCGCCGGTGGATTTCCTGGTCCACAACACCACCTTCCTGGTCGCGCATTTCCACAACATGCTGATCCCCGGCACCCTGTTCGGGATGATCGCCGCCTACCAGTTCTGGTTCCCCAAGGCGTTCGGCTTCCGCCTGGAGGAGCGCTGGGGCAAGCTCGCCTTCGGCTGCTGGGTGGTGGGCTTCTACCTGGCCTTCATGCCGCTGTACGTGCTGGGCCTGGAAGGCATGCCCCGGCGTAGCGCGCAGGTGTTCGATCCCGGCTTCCGGCCCTGGCTGCTGGTGGCGGCCGGTGGCGCGGTGTTGATCACACTGGGACTGGCGGCGCTGGTGCTGCAGCTGGCGGTGAGCATCCGCCATCGCGATCGCAATCGGGTGCCGGTGGGCGACCCCTGGGACGGTCGCAGCCTGGAATGGGCCTGCTCGGCGCCGCCGCCGGAATACAACTTCGCACGTATTCCGCAGGTCAACGCGCGCGACGCCTTCTGGGCGATGAAGCAGTCCGGCACGGCCTACGTGCCACCGCCGCGCTACGACGCCATTGCGCTGCCCCAGTCCAGCGCGATCGGTCCGGTGCTCGGTGGCCTGGGGCTGGCCGCCGCGTTCGGACTGGTGTGGCACATCTGGTGGATGGCCGGGCTTGGCGTGCTGGGCAGCATCGGCGCGGTGATCGTCTGGACCTTCGTGCCACGGCCCGAGCGCACCCTCAGCGCCGAGGAGGTCGCGCGCACTGAAGCACGCTGGCACGCCGCGATCGCCGACGCGACACCGGCATCGCGCGATGCGGAACACACCGCGCGCAACCACGGCCTGGCCCAGGTGGGCGCATGAGCGGGCGGATCCATCCGGGCATCAATCTGCGCGCCGGCGACCAGCAGCCGACCACCGAAGGGGTGATGTTCGGCTTCTGGGTGCTCATGATGAGCGATGCGGTGCTGTTCGCGTTGCTGTTCGCGGTCTACGCCAGCCTCTCGGGCAACACCGCTGGTGGCCCGGATGCACGCCAGGTGTTCAAGCTGGCGCCGGCCGCGCTGGAGACCGGCACGCTGCTGCTGAGCAGCTTCACCTTCGGCCTGGCCTCGCTGGCGATGAAGTACCGCCAGTCGATGGCGTGGCTGCAGGGCATGCTGGCGGTGACCCTGGGCCTGGGGGTGATCTTCCTGGGGCTGGAAATCCACGACTTCATGGACATGGCCAGGCAGGGTGCGCGGCCGCAGGTCAGCGGGTTCCTTTCCGCGTTCTTCGCGCTGGTGCCCACCCACTTCCTGCACGTGGCCTTTGGCTGTGTGTGGATCGTGGTGATGATGCTGCAACTGCGCGTGTTCGGCCTGACCCATACCACCCGCACCCGGCTGCTGCGGCTGGGGCTGTTCTGGCACTTCCTGGATATCGTGTGGGTGATGCTTTTCAGCTTCGTCTTCCTGCGGGGGCTGCTGTGATGGAAGACCGGCAGGCCTTCGGCCGTGAACTGCGTCGCTATGTGATCGGCCTGGGGCTGGCCCTGGTCTTGAGCGGCGCGGCCTTTGCCCTGGTGGCATGGCACCCTCTGCCGCCCGACGGACTGCTGGCCGCGGTCGCAGGCCTGGCGCTGCTGCAGGTCGTGGCGCACTTCCGCTTCTTCCTGCATATCGACCTCAAGCAGTCCCACCGCGACGACCTGCAGTTGATCCTGTTCACCGGCCTGATCATCGGGCTGATGGTGGCCGGCTCGCTGTGGATCATCTTCAACCAGAACCAGCGAATGATGTAACGCACAGGCACACGCATGAGGCGCAGTGCTTTCGTATCTGTACCCGCCCGCGTGGCCCAGGCTGCAAGCGGCAGCCACGACCACACACAAGCCAATCCACCACCGAGGTGCACGATGAGCGACGAACAAGACCCCTCCATCCAACACGAAGGTCCCGCCGGCGGCTGGGGCTCACTGAAAGGCATGGGCCAGGTGTTCGCGCGCGAACTGTCCAGCCCGGCGGTGCTCGAGACCCTGATGCGCCAGAACAAGGCCGAAGGCTACATGTGCAGCTCCTGCGCCTGGGGCAAGCCGACGCATCCGCACACCTTTGAGTTCTGCGAAAACGGCGCCAAGGCCACGATCTGGGATCTCACCCGCGACCGCTGCACGCCTGAGTTCTTCGCCCGCCACACCGTGACCGAGCTGCGCGCGTGGGCCGACTACGATCTGGAAATGCAGGGCCGGCTGACCGAGCCGATGCGCTACGACGCGGCCAGCGATACCTACGTGCCCTGCAGCTGGGAGCAGGCCTTCACCGGCATCGCCACCGAGCTCAAGGCGCTGGACCCCAAGTCGGTGATGTTCTACGCCTCGGGCAAGGCCTCGCTGGAAACCTCCTACCTGTACGCCTTGTTCGCCCGCTTCTACGGCCACAACAACCTGCCCGACAGCTCCAACATGTGCCACGAGACCACCTCGGTGGGCTTGAAGAAAGTGATCGGTTCGCCGGTCGGCACCTGCGTGATGGAGGACTTCGAGCACTGCGATGCGATCTTCTATTTCGGCCAGAACCCCGGCACCAACAGTCCACGCTTCCTGCATCCGCTGCAGGAGGCGGTCAGGCGCGGCTGCAAGATCATCGTGTTCAACCCGGTGCGCGAGCAGGGGCTGGTGCGCTTCGTCAATCCACAGAACGTGGGTCAGATGCTCACCGGCAAGGCCACCGAGCTGGCCCACATGTACCTGCAGGTCAAGCCCGGTGGCGATATCGCCGCGCTCACGGGCCTGTGCAAGCACGTGCTGGCCCTGGACGATGCCGCGCGCGAAGCGGGCAAGGAAGGCGTCCTGGACCGGGACTTCATCGCCCAGCACACCCATGGCTTCGATGACTTCGTCAAGACCGCGCGCGACACCGGCTGGGATCAGATCGAGCAGGTCAGCGGCCTTGCGCGCGCCGACCTTGAAGCGGCGGCCGAGGTTTACGCGCAAGCGAAGAACGTCATCGGCGTCTATGGCATGGGTCTGACCCAGCATGTGCACGGCTCGCAGAGCATCGGCATGCTGGTCAACCTGATGCTGATGCGCGGCAACATCGGGCGCCGGGGCGCGGGCATGTCCCCCGTGCGGGGTCATTCCAACGTGCAGGGTCAGCGCACCGTCGGCATCTCGGAAAAGCCCGAACTGGTCCCGCTGGACAAGCTTGCGCAGATGTTCGACTTCGAGCCGCCGCGCGATACTGGCCTGACCACCGTGGACGCCTGCGAAGGCATCAAGCAGGGCACGGTCAAGGGCTTCGTCAGCCTCGGCGGCAACTTCGTGCGCGCCATCCCCGACCGTGATGTGATGGAACCAGCCTGGCGCCAGCAGGCCTTGACCGTCTACATCGCCACCAAGCTCAACCGCAGCCACCTGGTCCACGGGCATGCCTCCTACCTGCTGCCATGCCTGGTACGCGCCGAGGAAGACCTGCAGGCCAGCGGGCCACAGTCGATCACCATCGAAGACAGCTTCAGCCACATCTATGGCTCCACCGGCAAGCGCAAGCCGGCCGACGAACACCTGCTGTCCGAGTTGGCCATCGTGGCCGGCATCGCCAAGGCCACCCTGCCGGCCCATCCCAAGTGGCGCTGGGACGACTGGACCGGCGACTACGGCCTGGTGCGCGAGCTGATCGCCCAGACCTATCCGGACGACTTCCATGACTTCAACGCGCGCATGTTCCAGCCCGGTGGCTTCTACCGCGGCAACCCGGCCCACGAACGCGACTGGAAGACCGACAGCGGCAAGGCCGAATTCACCAACCCCACGGTGATGTCGTCCCTGGGGATCGGCGATGCGCCGGGCCGTTACCACCTGATCACCATGCGCTCCAACGACCAGTTCAACACCACCATCTATGGCCACAGCGACCGCCTGCGTGGCCTGGAAGGCTCCCGCCAGATCCTGCTGATCAACCCGGCCGAGATGCAACGTGCCGGGCTGAAGGAGGGCGATGTCGTGAGCCTGGTCGGCGATGCCGGCGACGAGGTGGTGCGCCAGGTGGACGATCTGACCGTGACCGCCTTCAACCTGCCCGACGGCTGCCTGGGCGGCTACTACCCGGAAATGAACCCGCTGGTCCCACTGTGGCTGCACGACAAGGCGTCCAAGACGCCGGCCTCCAAGGGCGTGCCGGTGCGGATCGTGAAGCGCGCGGCCTGAGCTGGGCAGGCGCTGCTTATCGAGAGGCTGCCCTGGTGGCCTTGCGGCGCCGATGCGCCTCGGCGTGTCGGTCCGGGCCCCGCTTACGGGCGGGCCGGGACCTCGACCCAGCCATCGCCGGCCTGCCAGGGCAGAAAGCGGGCGACAGGCGCCACGCTCACGCCCTTGGCCTGGGACAGCGCAGGCAACTGGTGGCGCAGATCGGCCTGTACCCACGCCGGGTCCAGCGCATCGAGCAGGCGGGCGTCGCAGTCATCGCCATCAGGTGAGACGCCTTCGGGCACCAGCGAAAAGGCCATGTAGATCCGCCAGCTGTCGTGCGGCGCCGTCTTGATCAACCGGCCGTGCTCACCGGGCACGTAGGTCATGTCCAGCAAGCGCAAGCGCGTTTGCCGCAGGCCGTGGGGACGCGTGCGCAGGACCAGCCGTGTGTCCGCATCGGTGGGCGGGGGGCGCAGCGGCCCGCCATGCGCATCCAGCACGTCCACCGAGACCAAGCCCTGCACCTGAAGTGCGCATCGCTGCTGTCGTTCATAGCCAGCAGGTCCAACACCATCGTCCACCCGCAGTGTCGCGGTGTGAGGCAACAGCGCGGCTTCCAGCACCGGCGCTTGCCCCTGGCGAACATCGGCCCACAACGGCTCGGGCAAGGCCGGTACGGACGGCTGTCCGGCCGCATGCAGGACCTGCCCGAGCGCACGCTGCTTCTCGGGATCGATCGGTCTGCCGGTGACAATCTCCAGGCGCGTCCTGCCAAGCCTGTAGCGGCTGGGCAAATCGGCGCGCACCGTGGTGCTGGTGTGCATGCGTGAGCTGACGATGCGATAGCGGAAGCGGGCACGCTGGGCGCGCATCATCGGCGTGAGCTCGTCGACCAGTGCCCGTCGCGTCACCGCGTCCAAGCCCTCCACGTTCACGGTGATACGCGTGGTGGGATATCCGAACACCTTGGACAGCCACACGCGCGTCTGCGCCTGGTTGGGGCGCATCTGTGCCAGCCAGACGAAACCGGCGACCGCCAGGCCGATCCCCACCACGGTCAGACCCACCATCGCCCGGTCGCCCCACACACGCCGGGTGGGGACTCCGCACGCCTTCAGGGCGCCATCCAGCAGACGCCAGGCCAGGTAGCAGAGCCCAACGACCGCGACCAGCATCGCGACGATGAGCAATGCCTCCAGAAGAAACTGCAGAAACGCCAAGACCAGACCACATCGGTGTGAAAACCGCACAGGCTACCGGAGGCTGACAAGCGGTGCAGGTCCTGCTCCATCACACATGGCTTGCAAGACTGGCGTTAGCGTGCGAACACGCAACGACAGCAGGATCAGACCATGCAGATTCAACTCAACACCGACCACAACGTGCACCGCGACCCCTCGGTGGAACGCCATGTCGAACAGACCGTCGCCTCGGCGCTGGAACGTTTCGGCGATCGCATCACCCGGGTGGAGGTCCATCTGCGCGACGAGAATGGACCGCGCGGTGGCGAGCAGGATCAGGTCTGCACGATGGAAGCCCGCCCCTCCGGGCACCAGCCGGTCGCCGTGACCGACAAGGCCGCCACCATCGCCGCGGCGGTGACCGGCGCGGCGCGCAAGCTGCAGCACGTCCTGGCAAGCAGCCTGTCGCACTGATGCGCAACGCCAACGCCCGGACAGGACACGCTGCCCGGGCCCTGGATGACGCCAAGACCGCGCAACGCGCGGACCTCTGGGAAAGGCCGATCCGCTCAGTCCAGGTCACGCGTCGCGCGTCGATCTTGCCTCCCCGACACCAGACGATCCGTGGCCATTCTGAGGCCCCGCCAGCGTTGCCCTGCCACACCCCATGATCTTGTGGCTTGCAGCGTCGTCAGCTCTGCCGAGCGCCGGTTGCCCACGTGGTCACATCCGCCTAACCGCCATCTGGCCAGGCTATGGCTCTATCAGCCTGCGAGGACTACAACATGCGTCTATTGAGACTGATCGCCCTTGGCGCTGCCGGTGTGGTCGCCTATCGGATGTGGAAGCGTCGGCAGGCCGATGCCGCCGATACGTCCTATCCCAGCGAGCATGACCTGGGTGAGTTCACCCCGCCGCACGGGGATCCCCTGCTGGGCGCCGCAACGGCCAGCTGGGAGCCGGAAAACGCCGTCCCCGCGGCGCAATCCAGCCGGGGGTTCGGCGGCTCCTGACCGCCGCATGATCCTGGCCCGAACATGCGTGTTCGGGCCAGCGCCCTACACCTGCGTATCCGGGCGTTCCAGCACCGCGACCTGTACGTCACAGCGCCACGCGAAGCCCAGGTCCTCGTACAACGCGATGGCGCCGGTGTTGTGCTTCCAGGCATGCAGGAGAAGGCTGTGTCGCCCCGGGCGGCGATGTTGGCGGCGACGTGCTGCGAGAGTCGCCGCGCCAGCCCGCGTCCGCGAAAGTCTGGATGCGTGCACACGCCACTGACCTCGGTATAGCCGGGAAAGCGAAAGCGCTCCCCGGCCATCGCCGCCAGTCGCCCCTCGATGCGAATGCCGACGAAGTCGCCCATGCGGTGGGTCTGTGAGAGAAACGGCCCCGGTTCGGTGAGGGTGGCCAGCGCGAGCATCTCGGCTGCATCGTGTGCGCCCAGCGGCACGATGGCCTCACCCGCCGCTGATGGGGACGACAACGGTGCCGAGGCGACCAACTGCACGCACAGCCCCCGCTTCACAGCCGATAGCGTCGGCGGCACCACGATGTCCGGCACCTGCAGCACGTAGACCTGTTCTCCAGGCGCGACCAAGGCCGCCAGGGCGGACAGTGCGGCCTGGTCATCGTCGCGGGCGGAAGCGAAGCGATTGACCTGGCGCAGATAACGGCGCGCAAGCGGCGTGCCCTCCGACAGCGGCAAGTGCGTAGTGTTCAGGCTGGCCCAGGCGGGGCGATCAAGCAACGACTCATCGGGCATGTTCATCTTCATTCGACCAGATCCATCCGCACAACATCGAGTGGCCGAGCCGCGTCGGCCCCTGCGTTGGAGCGGAGCCGCGCGCCTTCCGAAGCAGGCGCATCGGCCGAGGTCACAGCCACGGCCACGTCACACACGCTCGATGGCCGTTTCCGCCGCCTTCCCGCGTCCTGGCAAGCAGGCGCACCGATCGCCGGGCGCCGCCCGTTGCACAGCCCTTTCATGGAGCTTCGCATGATGACCAAGCCACGCACCGCCATCGCCTTGGCACTGCTGTCACTGTTCGCAGTGATCTGTTCAAGTAACGCTGCCACCAAGTCCACCGCGTTTCCCATCGGACGTTACCAAAGCGACAACACCATCGTCATCTTCAATGCGGACGGCACCTTTCTCGGCACCACGCCCACCGGCGAGGACTGGGTCAAGGGTACCTACACCCATAAAGGCAACATGGCCACCGTGACCGACACCTGGGAAGGCGATGCGATCAAGGAGGACTGCACGGGTAAGGTCGGCAAATACACCTGGACCAAAAGCGGCAAGGTGTTGACCTTCCACGTGGTGGAAGACGCCTGCGAGGGCCGCAAGCATGGCACGGACGGCGTGGCCTGGACCCAGATCAACTGACCCGGCGTAACCCGACCGGCGCCTGCCGTGCGCGATGCAGGACAGGGGGGCTTTCGGGCCCGCCTGTCCTGCAAGGCGCGGCACATGTTCACAGGCGCGTACGCTGGCGCGCCCGCCGACCAGTCTCCATCGTTCCAGGCCATTCGCCTTGAATGTGTTGTCGCGCTGACCGGCTAGCAAAGCAGTGAATCGTAGGCGGGTGGCGCAGCGTGGCCCCAACGATGCCGGCGAGAACGCCCGCTGCAGTCGCTGGCACCGGCCCTGGCCTAGAGCGAGCACGGCCTGCTCGCCCTGGGCGCGGGCGCAAGCCGCGACGTGCGTCGGCCTAGGCTATGTTATGCAGCACGAAGTCGCCGCCAAGCTCCGACCGCCGGCTGCTGCAGTGGCTGGACGCCTCCTGCTCCACTTTCCCTGGCTTTCACCTCTACCCCCACTCATCCACAGACCCCACCGGCGCTGCGTGCCTTAATCGACTGGCTTAAGATCACCTAGCGCCGCAGTTGGCGGCCGCGCGGCATTCCGCAATCGTGGCCCGGGATCGCGGCGTTAACATCGACTGCAATCAAGGACCGTTGACCAGGGATGGAGTCAGGAAGATGCCGAAGCCACGTGGATTTTTTCTTGCGGTGTGCCTGCTGCTGGCCGCGATCCGTCCGGCCAGCGCACAGGTGCAGGCCAGCAATCTAGATGCGCGCGAGCGGGAAGCCATCGCCATGCGTATCGGCGAGCACATGACCCAGAGTGTCGCCAGGCTGGCCAGCCCCACGACCTTCGAGTACCTGCGCAAACAGCCCGATCAGGTGCTGCCCAAACGCGTCACCGCCAGCTTGACCGCATCCGGACTGATCTGCGTCGAGCTCGGCCGGGAGTTCATCCCCAGGTCCGCCACCGATCCCATCGAGTTCGAGGCACAGATGCAGTGGCTGCATACCCAGGCCTTCGAGCTGGTCCAGCAAGAGGTCGAGATCCGTGAAATCCGCTTTCTCTTCAACAACCAGCCCCTCGAATTTTACTTTCCGGTCCTGCTTCAGCAGGCAACCGGACCGGTTTCCCCAGCGCCCCCCTGCGGCACCTGAGCCGGACGGCCTTTTGCCAAGCCAACGCAGCTCGTCGGCATCGCAGCTCCTGGCCCAAAGCCCGCGCCGCAACTGACGGTTCACACGCCCGCCGCGACACGCGTCCAGTTTTGACGCGTATGCGTCCCCTGCAGCGATGCGCGGGAACATCGCGCGCCTGTCTCGCCGAGCGGGTCAATCGCACCGCGGAACGCGGCGTTTCATGCCGACCTCGGCCTCGGTCCCTATCCTTGCCTGCCCTTTCCATCGACAAGGATTCCCCCATGTCCGCGTCCTATCCCAACACCCAACTCCTGATCGGCAACGACTGGATCGATGCCGCCAGCGGCAAGACCCTGGACGTGCTGAATCCCGCCACCGGCCAGGTCATCGGCACCGTGGCGCACGCCGGCAGGGCCGACCTGGATCGCGCCCTGGCCGCGGCCAGCCAGGGTTTCCAGGCCTGGCGCAACACGCCGGCGCACGAACGCGCGGCGACCATGCGCCGCGCCGCCGCCCTGTTGCGCGAGCGCGCCGACGACATCGCGGCATTGATGACGCAGGAACAGGGCAAGCCGCTGGCCGAGGCCCGTGTCGAAACGCTGGCCGGTGCCGACATCATCGAATGGTTCGCCGACGAGGGCCGCCGCGTGTATGGCCGCATCGTGCCCTCGCGCAACCTGGCCGCGCAGGCGCTGGTGATCAAGGAGCCGGTCGGCCCGGTCGCCGCGTTCACGCCATGGAACTTCCCGATCAACCAGGTGGTGCGCAAGCTGGGCGCCGCATTGGCGGCCGGTTGCTCGTTCCTGGTTAAGGCGCCGGAGGAAACGCCGGCCTCGCCGGCCGCGCTGATCAAGGCCTTCGTCGATGCCGGTGTCCCGGCCGGCACGGTCGGCTTGGTGTTCGGTGATCCGGCCGAGATTTCCTCGTACCTGATCCCGCATCCGGTGATCCGCAAGATCACCTTCACCGGCTCCACCGCCGTGGGCAAGCAGCTGGCTGCACTGGCCGGCCAGCACATGAAGCGCGCCACGATGGAACTGGGCGGCCACGCGCCGGTGATCGTGGCCGAGGACGCGGATGTCGACCTGGCCGTCAAGGCCAGCGGCGGCGCCAAGTTCCGCAACGCCGGCCAGGTGTGCATCTCCCCGACCCGCTTCCTGGTCCACAACAGCATCAAGCAGGCCTTCACCGAGGCCCTGGTCAAGCACGCCGAATCCTTGACCCTGGGCAACGGCCTGGCATCGGACACCACGCTGGGCCCACTGGCCAACGCGCGGCGCCTGGAGGCGATGACGCAGGTGGTGCTGGACGCACGCAACAAGGGCGCCAAGGTCGCCACCGGTGGCGAACGCGTGGGCAGCGCCGGCAACTTCTTCGCGCCGACCGTGCTGGCCGACGTGCCGCTGGAGGCGTCGGTGTTCAACGACGAGCCGTTCGGCCCGGTGGCCGCGGTGCGCGGCTTCGACACGCTGGAGGAAGCCATCGCCGAAGCCAACCGCTTGCCCTACGGCTTGTCGGCCTACGCGTTCACGCGTTCGCTCAGGAACGCGCACCTGCTCACCCAGCAGGTCGAGACCGGCATGCTGTGGATCAACCAGCCGGCGCTGCCGACCCCAGAGATGCCCTTCGGCGGGGTCAAGGATTCCGGCTACGGCTCCGAAGGTGGCCCCGAAGCGGTCGAGGCCTACCTCAACACCAAGGCCGTCAGCATCACCGCGGTGTGAGCCCATCTGCAAGGCGCCGCTGCTCGTGCACACAGCAGCGGCACCGGCTCGGGCGGCGTGCCGCGTACACTGGCGCGCCTGCTGTCGAGCCTGCCGATGTCCGATCCCATTCGCCTTGATAAGTGCGTCGTCGCGCTGACCGGCTGTTCGCGCGGCGAGGCGCAGCAGTACATCGAAGGCGGCTGGGTCAGCGTGGACGGCGTGGTGACCGAGGAGCCGCAGACGCTGGCCACGCCCGAACAGGTGACGCTGGACGCCGAGGCCACGCTGGATGCCATCGAGCCGGCCACCCTGCTGCTGCACAAGCCAGCCGGCGTCAGTACCGAAGACGCCATCGCGGCGGCAGGTCCGGCCACGCACAGCGCACTGGACATGACCCATACGCGGATGCTCAAGCGCCACTTCCAGCGCCTGCAGCCGCTTCTGCCACTGGACACCGAGGCCAGCGGCCTGTTGGTGCTCAGCCAGGACGGACGCGTGATCCGCAGGCTGACCGAAGACGCGCGCCTGATCGAGCAGGAATACGTGGTCGAGGTCCGCGGCGAGCTGCCGCCCTACGGCCTGGCACGGCTGATGCGCGGCATGCACTACCAGGGGCGCCCGCTGCCGCCGTGCAAGGTCAGCTGGCAGAACGAGGATCGCCTGCGCTTCGCCATCAAGCCCGTCGCGCACGGCCAGTTACAGGCGATGTGCCGGGAGGTCGGGCTGGAAGTCATCAGCCTGCGCCGCCTGCGCATCGGCAGCATCCCGCTGGGCAAGCTGGCGCCGGGGGAGTGGCGCTACCTGCCGGCGGACAAGCGGTTTTAGAGGAAAAGCTGTGTCCAAAGCCGGGGAAACAAAGCCCTCGGCTACGTCCCGCCGGGATCGTCATCGCGCACCCGCTGCACGCGGGCGCGGTAGGCGGCGACATTGTCGCCCTCGATGCGGGTGCGGCGGGTGCCGGTTACCCGGTCGACCTTCTCGTCCGACCCGCTCACCGGCTGTGCCTGCACCGTGGTCTCGCGCTCGAAGGCGTGCGACTTGTCGGTGTTGCGGTAATAGCGATACAGCGCCCAGTACAGCGCGGTAGCACCGGCGGGGCCGAGAGCGAGCAACCACAGACCACCGTCGTCGCTCATGACACGTGCGCCAGGATCGCCAGCGCGATGCCTTCCAGGATCGTGCCGGCGGTGAGCGCGGCAGTGAGCAGTTTCCACTGCTGGACGGGCACGCTGCCCATGGTCTCCCCCGTGCGGCCGTTGACCGCGATGTAGTGCAGCATGCCGCCGTTGCGACCGGGCTGGTGGTAGGAATACAGCCACACCGGCAAATACATCGCCACCCAGCGCGTGCCGTGCACCTGCAGGCGTTCGCGCTCCCACCGCACGCCGCGGTCATAGCGCGAGACCGAGCCATGCACCTGGGCGCGGGCGATGGACAGCAGTTGGTCCTCCAGGCGCGGACGCAGGTGCTCCACGTCGCGGTCGCGCTTTTCCGAAGTGAAGCCGGCCAGATAGGAGGCGTTCCACCTGACCGCGTTCTTGGTGTCGAACGGCAGGATGGTGTTGATGATGTTGTTGGTGTTGGCGCGGGTGTCCAGGTTGCCGCGCGTGCCGGAGGACTCCAGCGGCAGGTCGTCCACGGTGAAGTCCACGCGCCGCGCCACGCGGTACACGTCGGCGTCGTAATAGGTCTGCTTGTTCTTGTCGGTGCCGCGCGTATAGCGGCGCGTCTGGATTTCCCCGTGCCCGGCCACCTCGGCACTGACGTTGCCGTCCACGATCATGTAGGGCAGGTACACACCGACCACGTTGTCCGGGGTGAACTGCTCCTTGAACGCCTTCAGCGCGAACAGCTGGCGCTTGCCGACGAACTGACGGATGCGCGCCACCGCATCGTCCTTCTTGATGTGGAACGGCAGCACCGCGTCGGGCACGGCGCCGTTGGGCACCTGCTCGTTGACGCCAAACACATGCCGGCACCAGTGGCAGCGCGCGGTCATGCCGCTATTGGTGTTGACCGTCACTTCGGCGCCACAGCCGCTGCACTTGAAGGTCATCAGCGCCGCGGCCTCCGGATCGATGTCCTGCGCGCCGGAGGCGATGACCGTGCCGCGCAGCTGGTCGATGCCTTCGCCGAAGCCGAATGCCTCCTCCACACGCTGGCCCTGCCACTCGTTGCGGCAGTACAGGCACACCAGCATGTCGGTGCCGGGGCGCTGGCGGATGTCGGTCGAGCCGCACTTCGGGCAGCGGTTGAGGCCGTCCTTGAGCGCGTCACTGGCCGTGTCGATGGCCGCTGGATCAGGCGCCCGCAGCTCATCGCGGATCGGCGGCGGCAGCGTGGAGGCGTCCACGCCGGCATCACCGGGCAACGGCGGCACGTCCTGCGGCGATCCCGGCCCACGCGGCGGCAAAGGCGGCGGCGGGGGTGGCCCCTTGGCTTGATTCATGGCCGCGAGCTGCGCGTTACAGACCCAGCGCCTTGGCCTTGACCGCGTCGTAGTCGGCCTGGGTGATCAGGCCCAGGTCGAGCATCTCCTTGGCCTTCTTGAGCTTGGCCACCGGGTCGTCGGCCGCAGGGGCGGCCGGCGCCGCAGGCTGTTGCAGGCTCCCCAGGCCACCGGCCATGCCCGAGGCCATGCCCAGGCCCACCAGGCCGGCGGCACCGCCGTGCTCGCCAGCCGATTGCATGCCCTGCGCCACGGAGGCCTGCAGGTTGGAGTTGCCACGCGCGCCGGCCAGCGCGTCGGCGCGCTGCACGGTCTTGAGCAGTTCGCGGGTGTTGGCGTCGTACTCGATCGACACGATGGCCGTCTTGACGATGGCCAGGCCGCGGTCTGAGGTCCACTGGTAGCCGGCTTCCACCGCCTCGGACAGGCTCCTGGCAAAGCCGAGCGCGTCCTGCTGCAGCTTGGTGATGCGGTTGCCCCTGGCCGTATCGTTGGAGTACAGGCTGAAGGCCGGCGCCAGCGAGCCGACCACCTCGTTGAACAACTGGGTAGCGGCGGCGTTGTCGATATCGGTGAAGTCGAACACCTTCCCGGGCTGGAGATAGGCCGCCGGCAGGAAGTTCTTCACGAACAGGATCGGATCGACGATCTTCAGCGTGTACGCGCCGCGCGTGACCGCGCCGACCTGCGTGTTGAGGAAGGCATCGTCCCAATAGATCTCCGACTGGGTGCCGAAGCGGTTGTCCGGCAGCTCCTTGAGCGAGACGAAGTACGCCGCCTGCTGCGCGCCCGGCTGGCCGCCAAACTTGAAGCGCTCCCAGCTCTGGCTGACCAGCGAGGCGATCAGCCCGTCACCGGCGTAGAGGGATTTGGAGTTCACATCGTCCGAGCGCCACTCATAGCCACCTGGCTCGGCGACGAAGCCGGTGAGCTTGCCGTCCTGCATCAGCAACAGGCCGTAGCCCTCGGGCACGACGATCTTCGACCCGTTGCTGATGATGTTGGACGAACCATGGGTGTTGGAGCCGCGGCCGGCGTTGGTGCCCTGCGGTACGGCGGCGAACACCGCAGCAGTGGCCGGCAGGCTCTCGGGGATGGTGTAGAAGTCCTTCCACTGGTCGGCCAGCACGCCACCCACGGCCCCCGCCACTGCCTGTACAAGCCCCATGTCCGCTCTCCTGTCATTCCTGGCCGGCCGGTGTGGCCACCATGCGCGCCGCACTATACCCGCCGCCCGTGGTGGACAGGTGCGATGCGCACCGGTCGTGCCTGCAGCAACGCAAGCTCGGCCGCGGGCCGGCAAGGCCTCCTGCCGCTTTCACGCTTGCAATACAGACATGTGCGTGCCGCTCGTGTTGTGATAGCGCAGTTGTCTGCCCGAGCGCCGTCCTCGCGTCATGTCCCTCACCCTGCCCCTGCCCACCGCGGCGCCCGACAGCCAGGCCCATCGCCTGCTGTGCGAGGTGGACTGGACGACCTCGCCGCTGGGCACGCCATCGCACTGGCCCCTGGTCTTCAGGCGCCTGTTGACCTTCATCCTGGAGTCGCCCGAGCCGATGTGGTTCGCCTGGGGGGAGCAACGGCGCATGTTCTTCAACGATGCCTACCTGCCCCTGCTGGGCAACAAGCTGGAAGGCGCGATGGGAGAACGGCTCGAGGTGGTCTGGTGGGACGTCTGGGACGATGTCCGGGCCAGCGTGGAGAGGACCTTCCAGGGACGCGCCTCGCGCTATGTCGACCTGCCCCTGCGCATGGACCGCGATGGCACGCTGAAGGACACCTACTGGACCTTTTCCTATTCCCCGGTGCGTGGCAACGAGGACGAGGTCGTGGCGCTGTTCTGCATCGTCAGCGAGCAGACCGAGCGCGTGCTGAGTGAGCGCGAACACCAGAGCCACCTGAGCACGATGTCCGAGGAAGCGCGCGAGGCCCAACTGCAGCTGCTGCGTGCGCAGGAACAATTGCGCCAGGCGCAGAAGCTGGAAGCCATCGGCCAGCTCACCGGCGGGGTGGCGCACGATTTCAACAACCTGCTGCAGGTGATCACAGGCTCGGTGGACCTGCTGCGCCGCGAGGACCTGCCCGCCGACCGGCGCATGCGCTTTGTCGAGTCCATCGCCAGCGCGGCCCAGCGCGCGAGCAAGCTCACCCATCAGCTGCTCGCGTTCTCCCGGCGCCAGGCCCTGGCCCCGGAGGTCTTCGACCTGACCGCCAGCATGGGCGAGGTGGCCGACATCGTGCGCACCCTGGTCGGCTCGCGGGTCGCGGTCCATCTGAGCGTCCCCAGTGCGCCCGTCCCGGTGCTGCTGGACCGCAACCAGCTCGATACGGCGCTGATCAACCTGGCCGCCAATGCGCGCGACGCCATGCCCGCCGGGGGTGAGCTATCCATCAAGGTGGCGCGCGTGGACCGCATCCCGGCACTGCGCACCTTGGCCGCGCGCCCCGGCGACTACGTCGCCATCTCGGTGGCCGATCGCGGCAGCGGCATCGCCGAGGGCGATCTGGAGCGCATCTTCGAACCCTTCTTCACCACCAAGGGCGTCGGCGAAGGCACCGGCCTGGGCCTGAGCCAGGTCTTCGGCTTCATCAAGCAGTCCGAGGGTGACATCGAGGTGCGTCGCCGCCGCGACGGTGGCACGCGCTTCACCCTGTACCTGCCGTGCGTGGACCAGGCAATCGATGAGCGGGCCATCGCCGAGCCCCCGGTCGCGTCGCGCGATGCGGGTGACACCCGGATCCTGGTGGTGGAGGACAACGCCGGCGTGGCCGAATTCGTGACCTCGGCCCTGTCCGAGCTGGGCTATGTGGTGGTCCTGGCCCACAACGCCGACCAGGCGCTGGCGGCCCTGGATGAAGACGTCGCCCGCTTCGACGCTATTTTCAGCGACGTGGTCATGCCGGGCATGAGCGGGCTGGACCTGGGCCGACACCTGCGCGAGCAGCGCCCCGGGCTGCCGGTGATCCTGGCCAGCGGCTACAGCGACATGCTGGCCAGCGATTCGGCGCACGGCTTCGAAGTCCTCAAGAAACCCTACTCGCTGGAACAGCTCTCCCAGGCACTGCGCTCCGCGCTGGGGCGCTAGCCGCTGCCCCCTGGCCTGGCGGCCGGAAGGAATAAGCTTACAAATACGACAGGCTGCGCCCGCAGCAGCGTTCTCGCCCGCCAGCGCCTTGATCTGGCGGCACCTGACAGGAAATGATCGGGAGCGCGTCGTCGCGGCCGGTGCCGCCACCCGCCGCCTCTCCCCACGAGGATCCTGCATTGACCACCCCGTTCCTGCGCGGCTGTGCGGCCGCGTTGCTGTTGCTGAGCTTCGGCGTCCAGGCCGATGCCATCCGCCAGACCAAGGCGCCGTTCGAGGACAAGTTCCGCCAGCTCGAGGGCGAGGACTGGCCCACCCCGACCGACTATCGCAACGCCGCCGGCGCGCCGGGCTACCGCTACTGGCAGCAGCAGGTGGACTACGACATCCAGGTGCGCCTGGACGAGCCCAGCAAGCAGGTCACCGGCGCGGAGACCATCGTCTACCACAACCATTCGCCCGACAGCCTGCCCTACCTGTGGCTGCTGCTGGACCAGAACCGCTTCAAGCGCGACTCCATGGACAACCTGAGCCGCACGGTGTCCGGCGAGTCCATCAGCCTAGGCCAGGTGCGGCGCGCCAAGCGCTACCAGGACTGGGAAGGCGGCTTCACCATCAAGTCGGTGCGCGACGGCAACGGCCGCCCGCTGGAGTTCACCGTGGTCGACAGCCTGCTGCGCATCGACCTGGCCCAGCCGGTGGCCGGCAACGGCGGCAGCACCCAGGTGCACATCGAATGGTCGTTCCCGATGATCGAGAACAAGGTCGTCGGCGGGCGCAGCGGCTACGAGTGCTTCACCGACAAGGGCCAGGACGGCAACTGCATCTTCGAAGGCGCGCAGTGGTTCCCGCGCCTGGCGGTGTATTCGGACTACGAGGGCTGGCACAACAAGGCCTTCCTGGGCTCGGGCGAGTTCACCCTGGAGTTCGGCGACTACCGCGTGGCACTGACCGTGCCGGCCGACCACGTCGTGGCCGCCACCGGCGAGCTGCAGAACGCCGACCAGATCCTCAGCGCCGCTCAGCGCCAGCGCCTGGCACAGGCGCGCGATGCCACCGAGCCGGTGTTCGTGGTGACCCCGGCCGAAGCCGAGGCCGCCGAGCGCGGCCGCGCCAGCGGCGAGAAGACCTGGGTGTTCAAGGCCGACAACGTGCGCGACTTCGCCTGGGCGTCCTCGCGCAAGTTCGCCTGGGACGCGCTGGGCGTGCACCAGGCCGGCGGTGATCAGCCGCTGGTGATGGCGATGTCCTTCTTCCCCAAGGAAGCGCGCCCGCTGTGGGATGCGTATTCGACCAAGTCCATCGCGCACACGCTCAAGGTGTATTCCAGCTTCACCTTCCCCTACCCGTATCCGACCGCGCAGTCGGTCAACGGGCCGGTGGGCGGCATGGAATACCCGATGATCACCTTCAACGGCCCGCGCCCGGTCAAGGACGAGAAGACCGGCAACATGACCTACACCGAGCGCGCCAAGTACGGCCTGATCGGCGTGGTCATCCACGAGGTCGGCCACCAGTACTTCCCGATGATCGTCAACTCCGACGAGCGCCAGTGGACCTGGATGGACGAAGGACTCAACACCTTCCTGCAGTTCCAGGCCGAGAAGCAGTGGGACCGCGACTTCCCCTCGCGCCGCGGCGAGCCCAAGGACATCGTCGAGTACATGGTCAGCCAGGACCAGGTGCCGCTGATGACCCAGTCCGACTCGGTACTGCAGTTCGGCGCCAACGGCTACGCCAAGCCCGCCACCGCGCTGACCATCCTGCGCGAAACGGTGATGGGCCGGGAGCTGTTCGACCGCGCCTTCCGCGAGTACGCCCAGCGCTGGTACATGAAGCATCCCACGCCGTACGACTTCTTCCGCACGATGGAGGAGTCCTCCGGCATCGACCTGGACTGGTTCTGGCGCGGCTGGTTCTACGGCACCGACCACGTGGACATCGCGCTGGACCAGGTGGTGCGCTGGCGCCTGGACAGCGGCAACCCCGATGCCGAGGCCACCTGGAACCGCGGCGAGTACCAGAAGGAGCCGCCCTCGCTCACCGCCAGCCGCAACACCGGCAAGACGGTGGTGGAGACCGATCCGGCCACGCGTGACTACTACGACCGCGCCGAGCGCTTCGCCCCCACCGCCAGCGCGCGACGCAAGGCGAAAAAAGACGACGCCGCACTGAGCCCGGAGGAACGCCAGGCGCGCGCGGTCAGCGACAGCTTCTACCGCTTCGACCTGCGCAACGTCGGCGGACTGGTGATGCCGGTGATCCTCAAGCTCACCTTCTCCGATGGCCGCGACACCATCGTGCGCATCCCGGCCGAGGTGTGGCGCAAGAACGGGCGCCAGGTCACCTGGGAATACGTGACCGACAAGACCATCACCCGCGCCGAGCTGGACCCGCTGTGGGAGACCGCCGATGCCGACCGCGGCAACAACCTGTTCACCGGCACCATCGCCACGCGCACCCTGAAGATCGCCAGCCCGCCCAAGCAGGACAACCGCATGCGCGAGGACGACTTGAAGGTCCTGCCCGACTCGCTGCAGGCCTATCCCGCACCCAGCAAGGACTGACCCCCGCCATGAAGCCGTTTCACTTTCCCCTGCTGCTGGGCCTGTTGGCCTGCCTGGCCAGCGCCAGCGCCTTCGCCCATCGCGGCCACGACACGCTCAGCGTGGTCCGGATCGACGCCAAGGGCCAGGTGCTGGTCACCCATCACCTGACCGCGCATGACATCGAGCCGGGCGTGCTGCGCCAGATCGCCCCGCAGGCCCAGCCCAGCCTGGACGACCCGCAGGCACTGACCGCGCTGACCGGCTATGTCGGCGAGCACTTCCTGCTGGCCGAGGGCGACCAGACCGTCGCCCTGACCTTGGACAAGACCACCCTGGCCGGCGACGACATCGAGCTGCGCTATCGCGGCCAGCTGAAGGACCACGACGCCGCGCTGCAGGTGCGCGACGCGCTGCTGGCCGATGTCTTCCCGGAGATCGACAACCAGGTCAACGTGCACCGCGGCGGCACCACGCGCACGTTGCGCTTCACCGAGGCGAGCTGGCAGCCGGTGCCGCAGGGCGAGGACGGCTGAGAGGGAGATCTCCTGATGGGCCTTCCGCACCAGGGCCAGAGCGGCTCATGCGTCAGGTGGATGGCGCGCGCGCAACCAGGCCGCGCAGCACCGACTCGATGGTGACCACGCCCTTGCGCTGCTCCAGGCTTCCACCCTCGAAGGCGATCCAGCCCTGATTGAAGCCGTCCAACATCTGCATCCTGGGCACCGGATGCTGCATGCCCTGTGCCTGGAACAGCTCGGCCCATTGATTGCGCGGGATGGCCTCGGCGCGCACCGGCCGGCCAAGCAGGTCGGCCAGCGCAGTGGCGATCGCATCCGGCGACACCGGCGAGGGTCCCTCTAGCTCCACGATCCGCACGCCTTCCCAGTGCTCCTGCAGCAGGGCCGCGGCCGTGGTGCCGACGTCCTCGGTCGCCACCATGGGGATCGCGCGATGGGTTGGCTGCAGGAAACTGGGCAGCGTGCCGTGCTCGCGGGCGGGTTGAATGTCCCATTGGCTGTTTTCCATGAACCAGCCAGCGCGCAGGAAGGCCATCGGCAGGTCCAGGGTGCGCAGGGACTGTTCCATCATGCCGAGCTGGTTGAGCAGATTGGGCTGATCGGCCTGGGCTCCGATGGTGGACAGACAGACCACGCGTGCCGGCCGCGCGGCGGCGAGGGCGGCGCGTACGGCATCGATGATGCGCCGCGCCTCGGGAAATCCGGGCGCCGGGTCGAAGGCGGGCGGCAGCAGGACGAACACGCCTTCCGCCCCCTCGAACGCACGGTGCAGGGCATCGACATCGTCCATCGTGGCGACCTCCAGCGCGCAGCCCTGCTCGACCCAGTGCCGGCCTTTGTCAGCGTCGCGCACGATCGCGCGCACCGTCTGCCCGGCATCAAGCAATCTGCGCCCGACGACGCCCCCCACCTGTCCGGTGATTCCCGTGATGGCATACATGTGATGGATCCTCTTCGTGTGCGGCGGCTGCCGGATGAGGCGCATTGTCCGCGCACGTTTCACATGACGCGATAACATGAACGTCATTTTATTGATGACGAATCGGCATGCGCCATGGCATTTGACGAACGCGTTCTCAACGGCATGGGGGTTCTGTCTGCCATCGTCGACTGCGGCAGCTTTGCGGCGGCGGCAGAGGTCCTGGACATGTCCCAACCCGGTGTCAGCCGTGCCGTGGCGAGGTTGGAGGCCCGACTGGGCGTGCGGCTCTTTGACCGTACCACCCGCTCGGTTTCACTCACCGATGAGGGGCATCGGCTCTACGAGCGCGCACTGCCACTGCTGGCCGCCCTGGAAGAGGCCGCCAGCGAAGTGAGTGCCGGCGCCACCGCGGTCCGGGGGCGCCTTCGCGTCAGCGTGGACCCCTATTTTTCGCGGCTCATGCTGGGGCCGCAGCTGGGCGGCTTCCTGGCCGCGCATCCGCAACTCCAGTTGGAGCTGATCAATCGGGACCGGCTGGGGGACATCGTGGCCGATGGCTTCGACATGGCGGTGCGCTTCCACGAGCCGGTGGCCTCCTCGCTGGTGGCGCGACGCCTGCTGGACACCCGCATCCTGACGGTAGCCGCCCCTGCCTACCTGCGCCGGCACGGCACGCCGCGCGCGCCCAAGGAGCTGGAATCCGATGCGCACATCTGCATTCAGTACCGCGACCCGCTCACCGGTCGCCCGTTCGACTGGGAATTCCACCGCGGCAAGCGCGTCACCAAGGTCAGTACCCATGGCCAGCTCACCGTCAACGATGTCGGGACCCAGCACAGCGTCTGCCTGGCCGGCCATGGCATTGCCCAGGTGATGGCACTGGGCGTCGAGCCGCTATTGCGCAGCGGCAAGCTGGTACAGGTGCTGCCGGAGTGGTCCGATGAGCGCTTTTCGCTCTACGCGCTTTATCCCTCGCGACACCACCTGCCCGCGAAGTGCCGGGCCTTCCTCGACTTCGTCGCGGGTGTCGTCGTGAATACGAAGGCGGAATCGGCCCTGTCCCCCTAGGGGACGCCTGTAAGACATCCGGCCTGATCTCGGCCAGTAGGTTCAGCTGCGGCTCGAACGGGGCGAACACGTTCGGCGAGCCATCTCGCTCGAGCCCCGGCAGCTTCTCCGGGTAGACCGACATCCGGTCGACGGCTGCACGTTGCGGTCACGCAAGGGCTCGGCCGCCAGCGCCACCATATCGGCCAGGCGCTGCAGGGCCGCGCTGCGCATCAAGTACAGCGTGGCGTGCACCGCACAGCCCTACGGCAGAAGGTGGTCATGCCGCCCTGAGCTAGGCGTTTCCCGGCATCGGCCACCACCTACACCAGGGACGGCGAGGGAATGGCGTAGATGTCCTAGTTCACCCCATCGGCGGCATGTGCGCCGATGGGCATCACGAGAACCGACAGGATCAGCAAGATGGGGACGCAGGGACATGCGCGCGTCTTGAACGCTGGGGCGCGTCCTGGTTTGGGCACGCCCCGCGATGCGGGCCTGCCTACTTGAGCCCGCCGCCGGCCTTGATCAGCTCGCCGGTGACCCACTGCGCATCCTCGGAAGCCAGGAAGACCGCGACCTTAGCGATATCGTCCGGCGCGCCGATACGGCCCAGCGGGGTCTGCGCGACGACCTGCGTTTCGAACTCGGATCCCACGAAGCCCGCCGCCTGCGCGCCCTCGGTATCGACCATGCCCGGGTTGATGCTGTTGACCCGGATCCCGCGCGGGCCCAACTCGCGTGCCAGCACGCCGGTCAGCGCATCCACCGCACCCTTGGTCGCCGTGTACACGCCCATCCCCGGTGGGGTCGTGGTGCTGACGACCGAACCAACGTTGATCACGCTGCCGCCCTGACCCAGCTGCGTGGCGGCCGCCTGGGTGACCTGCAGCAAGCCCAGCACGTTGATGTTGAACTGACGATGGAAGTGCGCCGCCGTGATCGCCTCCAGCGGCGCAATTTCGTAGACGCCGGAGTTGTTGACCAGGATGTCCAGCTGGCCGAAGTGCTCGACCGCAGCCGAGACCAGCGCCTGCGCCTGGTCTGCCTGGGCGACATCGGCCTGCACCGCCACGGCCCGACCGCCCGCGCTGGTGATGCGTGTCACCACCGCATCGGCGCCACTGCGGCTGGAGGCGTAGTTGACCACCACCGCCGCGCCTTCGGCGGCTAGCGCCGTGGCGATGGCCGCGCCGATGCCCTTGGATGCGCCGGTAACGACGGCGACTTTGCCTGCGAGCTTGCTCATATTGATAACCTGTCTAAAGAAGGGAGACACGCGCGGCAACGGCCGACGGCATGTGTCTCTTGAATGGGGCGCCGCCGGCCAATGGATAAGAGGGCAGTCCAGGGAGACTTCATCCCGTGCACGGGATGATGAAAGCGATGGCAGGAGACGCCAAGCCACTGGCACGTGTTGGGCAGCGGAACCGTTCGGTGGACGGGAGTGTCTAGACACTCAAGCCGCCAGAGCCCCACGCTCGCGCATGTCCGTGTCCCCGTACCGATTCAGAAGTCGTCTCGTCGAAACGCAGGAACTGTCCGTTCGTACGGGCCGGGCGAAGACTTCCAGTCCGTACTGGCCATCGCACATGACCTGCACGATGCGGTGGCGCGCGGGCGGCTGGCACCACGCACGCGTGCGGAGGTTGCGAAGCATCACGCCTCACCTGGCGGACCCAATGACGTCCCCACGCGACAGCACCGGCTGTCCCACACACGCTGGCCACGGGCGGCGCACCTGCGCGTTTCGGCGACCGGGGCAGTGGTTGGCGCGGGGGATTGACCACGCCGCACGCGCGTCCTAGGCTGCGCGTCGTCGTCGGGAGTGGCCCGCCGGCCGTAAGCGTTTACGTCAACCAACGCGTCAATCGAGTCGTGATTGCAGCCCTTGCCGCTGCCGGACTCGCTTACGCCTGGATGACCTATGCAAACGCCTCTTCGCGGGCTCGCCCGCTCCTTGACCGCCCTTCCCGCGCCCATGTGGTGCGCCGCCGTGCTGTTCCTGTGCATCGGCCTGGCCAGCGGGGTGATCCTGCCGTTCCTGGCGCTCTGGGCCGAACACAGTGCCCAGGTCCCGGCCCGCTACGTGGGCACGCTGTTGGCGTGTTACTCGGCCGGTGAGCTGCTGGCCACACCCTTCCTCGGTGGAATCGCCGACCGCCGCGGTCGACGCCCGGTCCTCATCGTGTCCATGCTCGGCGTCGGACTCGGCTTCACCCTGCTGCCGGCCTGCCACGGCGTGGCATGGGTCGCCCTGACCCTGCTTGGCATCGGCATCTTCGAAAGCGTGCTGCACCCGACGGTGTTCACCGTCATCGCCGACGTGGTCCCACCCTCGCGCAGCCGCCAGGCCTTCGCGATCGCGCGTAGCTTCGACAGCGTGGGACACATCGCCGGGCCGGCGCTGGGCACGCTGCTGGTCGCGCGCGCGCCGGGGATGGTGTTCTACGCCGCGGCGAGCGCCTCGCTCCTCGGCGCGGTGGTCGCCTGGGCGTGGCTGGCCGAGACGCGGCCCGCCGTGGTCCAGGCCGAGGACGACGAAGAGGAAACCCTGTCCAGCCTGCTGCCAGCCTTCCGCGACCGCCATCTGGCCTTGCTGCTGCTTGGCCTGCTGTGCCTGGAGATCTGTGCCGGCTGGGTGCCCTCGGTGCTGCCGCTGTACTCGCATGACACCGGGATGCTGAGCGTGGGCGAGGTCGGCGCGTTGTTCACCTACGGCGCGGCGCTGGTGGCCGTCCTGCAACTGGTGACCGCACGCGGGTTCGCCAGGATCAGTGGGGCCTGGCTGGTGCTGCTCAGCACGCTGATGCTGGTGCTGGCCTTCGCCGCGATGCTGCTGGTGCACGGCGTTGCCGGCCTGGTCATCGGCATGACCTTGCTGTCGTGCAATCAGATGGTGCTGGGCCCCCTGGTGCCCGCCACGATCAGCGCGCTGGCTCCGGCCCAGCAACGTGCGCACTACATGGCCGCCGCTTCGGTCAGCAACGACCTGCAGGATTCGCTTGGCCCGGCCATCGGCACCTTCCTCTATGGCACCTCGCCGCGCCTGCCCTGGCTGCTGGGCATCCCGCTGGCCACGCTGGCCGGCGCCTTCCTCAGCCGACGCTTGCGCCATGGCCGCCCGGCAGTGCCGGCGCCGGCATCGGCGACGCAATTGGTGTGAGGTGCCGATGCTGCAGCGGAGGCCGGCCGGGTCCGTGCCGCCAGCACTCGCCCAACGAAGCGCTCAGAACGTGTCGGACTCCGCTCGCATCCGGCCGTTGCGCTTAGCCTGGTACAACAGCGCATCGACGGCTTCGACAAACGACAGCGCGGGCGCCTCCGCGCCTGGTGTCACGGTGCCGACTCCCACGCTCAAGCTCAGCAGGGGCGAGACGCTGGAGCGCGCGTGCGGGATCTGCTGCTGGCGCACCAGCTGCATGCATTTTTCCGCAACCTGGCGCGCATTGGCGGCGGAGGTGTCCGGCAGCAGCCAGATGAATTCCTCCCCGCCGATCCGGGCGACGAAGTCCCGCGGATTGTTGGCAGCCTGGGCCAGGGTGCTGGCCACGGTGCGCAGCGCCTCATCGCCCCGGATATGACCGTAGTGGTCGTTGTACTGCTTGAAGTAATCGATATCCATCATGAGCAGCGACAGCGGGGTCCGGCGTTGCTGCGCGGCGGCCCACTCGCGTTCGAGCACGATGTCGAACATGCGGCGGTTGGCGATGCCGGTCAGCCCGTCCTGATAGGACAACTCCTCGAGCTGTTTCTGCAGGCGCATCAGGTGGTCTTCGGTCTTCTTGCGCTCGCTGATGTCGAACATGAAACCGACCAGCGCCTCGACCTCGCCGTCCTTGCGCACCACGTGCACGACGTCGCGGATCCAGACGTAGTCGCCGTCCTTGGTCATGGCCCGGTAGTCGGCTTCGTGATCGACACCGGCCTTGGACTGGGACACGCAGAAATTGACCACGTAATCGCGGTCATCCGGATGCATGCGCTCGACCCAGTCGTTGATGCCGACCCAACTGCCCTGCTCCCAACCCAGCAACGCCTCGATCTGCGGACCGATGTAGCTGAAGGTCATGCTGTTCCAGTCGATCCGCCACGGGATCGCCTTGGTCGATTCGAGCAGGGTCTTGTAGACGTCGCTGTCCTTGCCTGGATCCAGGCTGGCTTCGCTCATGGGTCGATCACGTTCAGGGAGGCGAGAAGGGGCGCCAGCATGGCAAAGCCGGCCGCAAAGCGCATCTCCCTACGCCCGTCCGAGCCGATGGACAGTCGGCCACACGACGGGCCGGAGGACGCAAGATCGGACAGCTCCCGCGTCGCAATACGCAGCCGCCTGTTCCAGCGTGATCATGCTCGACAGGTGCCGCCAATCGCTCAATCGCCGCTTGGGCTCAACCGCGAATCCCTCTCACCGTGCCTGCCGGGGAGCCGCGTAGATCCCGTAGGGTCCCAGCCCTGGGAACAGAGCAGCCCGGCGCGACCTTCTCGATGCTTGCGTCGCGCCATGCGGCTTGGTCACGGTGGGTCTTGCCGAGCACGTCAATCTGGCTTGCCCAGCTTTGCCGCGGCCGGGGCGCCCTGGATCCGTGATGGACCTTGATGTTCGGCCTCGACAAAGCCCCCGCATTTTGGGCCCGGCGGGTGACCTTGATCTCGGCCGGGCGGCGCTCGCGCTCCAGCCGGATGGGGCAGTCCGTCTTCGAATGCGAACGCTCACGCCCCCTGCGCGGCATCACCCATCGTTGGCACCGCGCGACCGACACTGCCGGCATGCATGACACAACACCGCTCGCAGCACATCGGCTGCGGGCCTTCATCGCCGATACCACCGCGCTGATCGTGTTCTTCACCGCGACCGGCGTCCTCAACGAGCGTTTCGTTTCCGGGATGTCATGGGACGAAATCCTGCATGCGCGCCTGCTGGGCGCCGCACTGATGATTCCGGTGGCCAGGCCCTATGGCCTTTGGCGGGACCGCCTGATGCGGCATGCGCGGCCGTCGCGCGCATCGCAGCTGTTTTGGGACAGCCTGGCGCTGGTCAGTTTCCAGGTCCCGATCTATGCGGCCATCATCGCCGTCAGCGGGGCCTCCGGTGCCGGCCTGGTCCGCGGCGTCTTGGGCGCCACCGTGTTGATGCTGGTCACCGGACGGCCCTACGGGGCGTTCCTCAACTGGACCCGGGCGCGCTTTGGCCTGCCCCCGGGCGGCGAGAAGCCCATGAGCCTGGGCGATTGAGCGACCGGGCAGGGAGGTCGCAAGTGCGCGCGGCGCGCCAACGGCAGGGCATGACCGCTCCCATACCGCTACACGCCGGCCCCGGAAAACCGGGAGCCGGCGTCGGGAGTTCAGCGATGGGTCCTGGCCTCGTCGCGACTCTTGCCCACTGCGCTCTGGGCCTTGCCTACGCCCTTCTGCACCTTGCCCTCGACTTCCTTCCCGGTATTGCCGGTGACCTTGCCGGCCACTTCCTTGGCGGTGCCCTTGACCTGATTCTTGGCACCCTCGGTCCGATTCTTGTCCATCGTGGAGCTCCACTTCAGTTCGCCCTCAAGCGGGCCGCGCAAACGTGTACCCGCACGGGTTGGGCACGGGTGAAGAGCCCCCCAGCAAATTCACACGGCGCTTGAACGATCCCGAGGCTGCGGTGCGAGGGAACCGTGGCCTTGCGCATCACCCCATCCCACCACGCGCCGACGCGGCGGGCCGGCCAGCGCACGCCGTGGCGCACTTCGAGGCCAGCGCCCGGCCATGAACGCACTTGCACTCGGCGGCGCCGGGGCGCGCCACACCGCCAGACGCAGTCGCACCGGTGGCAGATCAGGGCCGAACCTGCGTATGAATCAGGCCTTGCGTGGCAAGCGTCAGGGTCCGGATGGACGCGAGAAATCCCATGGCGATGAGCGCGATGCGAAACCCGTCCCACGCCATCCAGCGTGCGGTCAGCGCGGCCGCATCCGCGGCGCTGGCGGTCGCCTTCCCTGTCGCGATGGCGTACTGAGCATTGATCATCGGCCAGAAGATCGTAGGCGTGATCGCCCAGATCAGGACGAAGGCGGATACGCCCACCAGCAACCAGCGACGAAGTGGTCGTGGCTGGCGCCACCCCGCGACCAGTGCACCGACCATGGTGAGCGCCATCAAGGCCGACAGCGGCTGGAAAAAGTCGCCTGGACTGACCGGATACCTGGGGCCATAAGGCAGCAGCGCGAACGACGCGGGCGGGGCGGCCCCCCAGGCGCCAGCAACGACCAGCAGGTCGAAGAGCTTCGCCCCCAGCCCGATACCCCAGGCAAGCGCGGAGGCCCACAGGAAGATTTGCATGATGCGGACGCGTGGGGACATCGTCTGGCCTCTTATGCCGTTGCTGGGACACCTTCGTCTGGACGCTCGCCCATTTGCGGGCACGCCATTCAGCTCTACAGCGAGCCTCGCGCGGGCGGACCTCCCCGACGCAACATCAGACCCAACACCGGATCGCGTGAGCCAAGCACATGACGTTCCACCGGAAACGAGGAAAAACCTGGGATCCGGTCAGGAAGCAGGAGGCCATCGACCATCCAGAGCGTGCCTTCGGCGGCCAGTGCGCGGATGCGAGCGAGCGTGGAGGCAATGGCGGCCTTGAAGCCCTTGTCGCTGTCCATCCAGGCCTGGGCGGCCTGCTCCTCCGGCCCATGGGGCACCTTGCCGCGCAGGCCCAGGTAGGCATAGAAGCGCAGCTGCAGCTGGCCCCGGTCGTCTTCCAGCAGCTCGTTGATGATGGCGCCTTCGCGTGGGCTCTTCATCTGGAAGAACGTGACCTTTTGCTGCGCCTCGAAGGTGATGATCTCGGTGATGTCATCGCCCAGGATGGTGGCCTGGCGCACCAGGTGTGAGGTGCCTTCTTCCACGATCCGGCTGTCGGCGCATTCACCGGGCGGGAAGAACAAGCCGGGGTCGCGTGCCTTGTGGACCAGCCCCTGCCAGAGCTGCTCGCGGGTCAGGGGCGCCTGGCCAGGTGGGTTGACCGGCAGGGTGGCGGTTGAATAGATCATGATGCATTCCTCGAAGTGGATAGGGTGGGTCAGGCCGCTGCAGCCACGGCAGCGGCGAGGTCGCGATAGGCGTGCAACGGCCTGCCCAGCAACGCGGTCAGCCGCTCGACATCGCCCGGCTCGGGCACCATGCCGTCGCTGACAAAGCGCTCGGCCATCTGGCGCATGTCGTAGGCCATCCAGCCAGGCATGAACTGGCGCAGGTTCTGCTCGAACTGCGCAGCGTCATCGCCGCCGTAGGCGATGGGACGCCCCAGGGCGTCCGACCAGATCCCGGCGACATCGGCGCCGGTCAGCGTGTCCGGGCCCACCAGGTTGATGCGGGTCAGGGCGGCGGTCTCTTCGGCCTGGTCGCGCGCGAGCAGTTCGAGCGCGGCGACTTCGCCGATGTCGCGTGCGTCGATCATGGCAAGCCCCTTGCTCCCGATGGGCATCGGGTAGACGCCGTGACCCAGCACCACATCCTTGATGGTCAGGTCGTTGTCCATGAAGTAGGCCGGGCGCAGGATGGTGGCGCTGAAGCCCATCTGCTCGATCATCCGCTCCACGCCGAACTTGCCGGCAAAGTGCGGGACATTCACGTAGCGGTCGCTGTGGATGACCGACAGATAGACCACCCGCTTGACGCCTGCCTCGCGGGCCACGTTGAGCGTGATCAGCGCCTGGGTGAATTCGTCGGCCACCACCGCGTTGAGCAGGAACAGCGTGGACACGCCCTGGAACGCAGCGCGCAGGGCATCGACATCCAGCAGTTCGCCCTGGGCCACCTCGACCTGGGCGGGGAGCTGCGCCGTGTCTGGATTGCGGACCAGCGCGCGCACCTTGGCGCCGCGCTGGAGAAGTTGCTGGACGACGTGCCGGCCGATGTTTCCGGTGGCGCCAGTGACGAGCATGGTCATGAGAGGACTCCTGTTGGGTTGGGAGGCCCATCGTTGTCGATCCACTCCCGGCCCGATAGCCCGTATATTTGGACCACCCGTCTCACTGGTGGAACACATGGACCTGCTCGCCCTGGCCGATTTCAACCTGGTGGCGCGCCACGGCGGCTTCGGCCGTGCCGCCCGCGCGGCCGAGCGGCCCAAGGCCACGCTTTCCCGGCGGGTGGCGGACCTGGAGGCCAGCCTGGGCGTGCGCCTGTTCGAGCGCGGCTCGCACACCTTGAAGCTGACCCAGGAGGGGCGCGCCCTGTTCGAACGCACCGAGACGCTGCTGACCGAACTGGGCGAGGCCACGACGGCCATCGCCTCGGGCGGGGCGACGCCCAGGGGCAGGTTGCGGATCAGCGCGCCGCTGCTGTTCTCGCAGCTGGCCCTGGGCAAGCTGGCGGCCGAGTTCGCGCTGCGCTACCCGCAGGTGCGTCTGGAAATCACCACCGAGGACCGGCCGGTGGACATGGTGGAGGAGGGCTACGACCTGGTGATCCGGGTCAACCCGGACCCGGATGACAGCCTGATCGGACGCATCCTGCTGCGCGATCGCCTGGTGGCCGTGGCAAGCCCGGCGCTGCCGCGTCCCGCCCCCGACGAAGCGGTCCGCGCGGTCGTGCGGGTGGCGGGCAACGCATCGGCCTGGCACCTGACCGCCGAGCAAGGCGATTGGCGCCAACCGATCGAGCCCGTCCTGCAGCTGGCCTCGCTGATCATGATCCGCGATGCGGTGCGCACCGGCGTCGGCGCAGCGGTGCTGCCCCTGTCGCTGGTGGCCCACGACCTGACGGCCGGCACGCTGGTGCGATGGGCCGATGCCAAGGTGCCGCCGATCGAGATCTGGGCGCTCTACCCCTCGCGCCGCCTGCTGAGCGCGCGGGTCAGCGCGTTCCTGGAACTGCTGAAAGCGGCGTTCCCGCTGGGAACACCGGAAGAGTTGGCCGCCTATGCCCGCGCGTGATCGCCGCCTTGGGACAAATCTCGGCGTTCAACGACAAGCGTCTCGATTGATCTGCACATCAAGCGCAACGCCAAGCCCTCTCAAGCGCGCTTGATCGCGGCACCACGTCCACCGCGCTTTGAATCGTCTCGGGGTCGCCCGCCGGATCAGCACAATTCGCGCAGCTCGGCGCGGATCCCGCCCGCGTCCAGATGCAGATAGCCCACGCTGATGGGCAGCTTGAAGCGTCTTGGCCCGGCGCTGCCCGGGTTGACATACAGCACCCCGTCGCGGGCCTGCGTCATCGGCTTGTGCGAATGACCGCTGATCACGACATCCACTCGGCGCGCCTGCGCCGCCAGCGTCTTCAGATCATGCAGCACGTGCAGGTGCACGCCGGCCATCTCGACCTCCAGCACCTCCGGCAAACCCTGGGCCCACGGTGCGGTGTCGATGTTGCCGCGGATCGCATGGACCGGAGCAAGCGCGCGCAGTGCATCGAGCACCTCCGGCTTGCCTATATCGCCGGCATGCACGATAGCGCTGCAACCGCGCATCGCCTCCAGCGCCTGCGGGCGCAGCAACCCATGGGTGTCGGAAATCAGGCCGATGCGCAGCGGCTGGAAGGCGGACATGGCTGAACTTGCAGCGGATGGGTCCCACACCCTAACCCTGCACCGGCCAAGCGGATGCGAAGCGCGCAAGGTCGCACCTGGAGCGCACCCGCGAGCCTACTTAAAATTCCCTGATCGGCCAGTGGCAGAACGCCTGTGTTTTCAGTGGTGCGTGCTCGCGTGAACTTCCCACCAGATGCGCGTCGTCCTCGCCCTCCGCATCCCAGTCCGGGAGCACAGAAGCCGGTCGTCCTGCGGCAAGTTCGTGCGTGACCAGCCAATCGGCGGCCATCAATCCCCCTTGGCCAGCGACGGCGGCCGCGAACATCGCGCCCATGTCATCTGCCTCGCGTCGGCCTGAAACACCGATCGCGCGTTTTTCCTATAGCGCTCCAGATGCCAGATCGGGTTGGTGGACATTGGAATGAATCGCAGGCCGCAGCGCCTCGCGGTCGAAGTCCCCGACCACGTGCGGCATCAACCCCTCGGCCAATCGTCGCCGCCCATCCCCCGCTCGCGACTCAGCGCGCGCTTGCTTCCTCGGGCCTGAACTTCACGATGCTGATCGCCCCCGAGGTTTCCAGGATGGCAATCTCGATCTCAGAGTCGTCGCGGCAATCGGCCTTGCGCTTGGCCACCTCGAAATCCTCGTGGCTGACGTTGCAATGCACGAGCTGCTTCCAGAAGATCTCCCCGTCACGCGCAATGATGGTGGGGGCGCCTTGGATTACCCGGTCTGCGAGTCGGCTACGGGCCGTAATGGCGCCGACCAGCCAGTTCAAGGACAGCAGCGTACCGGCCAGGATGATGCCGCCCCACAGGGAAGTGTCCTTGCCAATCAGCGAGTTCTGCACCGCCGTGCCGAGCAGCACGATCACCAGGACATCGAACGGGGCAGACTGCCCCACCGCGCGCTTGCCGCTCAGACGCGTCATGCACAGCACAATGAAATAAACCGCCGATGCGCGGAGTACGAACTCCCACCACGGCATGGCCAGGTCAGACATGTCGCTCACCGCCGCAGCATCCTTTTCTTGAAGCCGAACCTGACCGGCTCATCTCGCAAGCCGGCTCAAGCCGTCTGACGCGCCGGTCCGGAAGCACTGATGAGTCGTGCCGCCTGTTGAAGGCTGTAGGGCTTCTGGACGAAGCGAACGCAGTCAGGCAACTGCGGTAGCTGGTGGCGCGCGTGCCCGGAGGCGAGCACGATCCTCATGTCAGGCCAGCGCTGCGAGGCCACCATGCTCAATTCCGCGCCACTCATCCTCCCCGGCATATAGACGTCCGTAAACAGGACATCCACCTGCGGACCCTCCGAAAGCATGTCGAGCGCGGCCATTGCATCGGGCGCGGTCCTCACCTGCATCCCCATCTGCTTGAAGACGTCGGACATCAGTTCGCGCAGGTCGTCCTGGTCCTCGACAAACAGAACGCTTAGCGACTTTGATGCGTGTAACGTCATGGGCGGACAGGGGCTTGATGCGCCAGTCGATGACCGGACGCAGAATCGTGGGGAGTAGCAGTTATCGCAATCTGCTGAAGTGGCTGTGAAATCCACGTGCAGGGCGCTTGGCCGCTGCTATTCGAACGCCATCGTGGTCCGATAACATTCCGTCCCCTTTCATTTAGCCCACTGCGCAGACCTCATGCAACCTTCAAGTTCAAAGCGGGACGCCTGGATCTGGGCTGCTGTCGTTGCGCTGCTGCTCGTCACGATCAGTCTGGAACTCGTCACCCCGCTGGGTTACGCCATTTGGCTGCTGCACTTCATCGCGGTTGGGCTGACCAGCTTTCAGTCCCGGCCGAAGCTGCCGATCCTGGTCGCGATCATCGCCTGCGTGATGCTGGCGCTTGGCTTTTATTTCGCCCCCGAAAGCAACAGCGCCTCTTTTTCCTCTGTGAACCGGGCTTTTGCCGGGCTCTGTTGTCTCGGCATGGCCTTCATCATCATGCAAGGCATTCGGTACCGGCTTGCAGCACACGATGCACTGTGGCTGCAGGAGCGGAAGAATGCGGTCGCGCTGGCCATGCAGGGCGAGCTGACCCCAGAGCAGCTTGCGCAAGGCGCCCTGGCGCGGCTTTGCGAAGCGACCGGTGCGCAAGTCGGCGCGATCTACAGGTTGGCCGGCGAGCGGCTGATCCTCTCAGGTGGCATCGCGCTGCCCGCCGAGATCAGCCAGGACATCCCGGCCTCGCGCGGGCAACTTGGCGAAGCCTTGCGCACTCACGCGCCCAAGCGGCTGACCACCGACACCGAGTCCGGGCTGCGCATCGAAACGGCCCTGGTCGCGGCCACGCCCCGCGAGCTGCTCCTGGCGCCGCTGCTGGCGGATGACCGCGTGGTGGGCGCCATGGAACTTGGGTTCGGTCAGCCCAGCCCCTCGGCGGCGCGCAACCTGGTCCTGGTGGGACGCTGCATGGAAATCGTCGGGGTGGCGCTGCGCACGGCGCAGCTCCGTGCCGAGCTGATGGAGCTGCTGGAAGAAACCCAGCGCCAGAGCGAAGAACTCCAGGCCCAGCAGGAGGAACTGCGCGTGGCCAACGAGGAGCTGGAGGAGCAAAGCCGCAGCCTGCAGCAGTCACAAGCCAATCTGGAGCAGCAACAGACCGAGCTCGAGCAGATCAACGTGCATCTTGAAGAGCGCACCCACGAGCTCGAGTCGCAACGACGCACCCTGCTGGTTGCGCAGGAAGAGCTGGTCCGCAGCGGCAAGGAGCTGGAGGCCGCCTCGCGCTACAAGTCCGAGTTTCTGGCCAACATGTCGCACGAGCTGCGCACCCCGCTCAACAGCTCGCTGATCCTGGCCAAGCTGCTGGCGGACAATCGCGATGGCAACCTGACCGGGGAACAGGTCAAGTACGCCCACGCCATTCACTCATCCAACAACGACCTGCTGGCGCTGATCAACGACATCCTGGACCTTTCCCGCATCGAGGCAGGCCAGGTCGAGCTTGTCGAGGATCGGGTCGCGCTGACGCCCCTGCTCTCGCGACTGAGCGAGACCTTCGAGCCACTGGCCAGGCAGAAAGCGTTGCAACTGGACATCAAGGCAGACAGTGACGCCCCCGCCCACCTGACCGTGGACGCCCAGCGCCTGCAGCAGATCCTCAAGAACCTGCTTGCCAACGCCATCAAGTTCACCGAGCACGGCCAAGTGACGCTCACGGTGCTGGCGCACGGGCCGCATCGGGTCCGGTTCAGTGTGAGCGACACGGGAATCGGGATCGCCAAGGCGCAGACCGGTGTGATCTTCGAGGCGTTCCGCCAGGCCGACGGCAGCACCCAGCGTCGCTTCGGCGGCACCGGCCTGGGCCTGTCGATCTCCAGGGATCTGGCCCAACGCATGGGGGGCACCATCGAGGTCGAGAGCGAACCCGGCAGGGGCAGCGTTTTCACGCTGGAGCTGCCGGTCGCCGGTGCGCCAGCGCCGTCGGGCCAGGAGACGCCGACACCGATCGAGAGCCCCGTCCCCTCCCCGGTCGCCCAGCGCCCGGCTGCCCCACACGCGTTGGTGGCCAAGGAGGATTCTGGTCCAAGTTCCTCCGCGGGGTCGCGCTTCGATGACCGCGAGCGCAGGTCCCGGCCGGGCCGGGCCATCCTCGCGGTCGAGGACGATCCGGCGTTTGCCAAAGCCCTGGTCGACCTGGCGCACGACATGGATTTCGATTGCGTGGTCGCCGGCTCCGCGGAGGAGGCGATCGCGCTCGCTGCCGAGGTTCGGCCCAGCGGCGTCCTGCTGGATATCGGCCTGCCGGACGTTTCGGGACTGAGCGTGCTGGAACAGCTCAAGCGGGATCCTGTGACGCGGCATATCCCGGTCCATGTGGTCTCCGCGCAGGAGCGCACCCAGGTCGCCATGGAACTGGGCGCGGTGGGGTTTCTGCTCAAGCCCGCCACGCGCGAACGCCTGGTCGGTGCGATCCGTCAGCTCGAACAGACCAGCGCCCGTGCGGTGCGCCGCCTGCTGATCGTCGAGGACGACCGTAGCCTGCGTGAGAACCTGCGCCGGCTACTGGCCCATGAAGGCCTGGAGATCACGGCCATCGGCAGCATCGCCGAAGCGATGGAGCAACTGTCGGCGGTGACCTTCGACTGCATGGTGACCGACCTGGCCCTGCCCGATGGCAGCGGCTACGACCTGCTGGAGCGGATGGCCGAACGGGATTCCGGCGCTTTTCCGCCGGTCATCGTCTACACCGGGCGCGCCCTGACACGCGATGAGGAACAGCGCCTGCGTCGCTATTCCAAGAGCATCATCATCAAGGGCGCGCGCTCGCCCGAGCGCCTGCTGGACGAGGTCACCCTGTTCCTGCACAGCGTCGAGGCATCCCTGCCGAGCGATCAACAGCGACTGCTTCGAGAGGCGCGCAAGCGCGACACGGTCCTGGATGGCCGTACGATCCTCCTTGCCGAAGACGACGTCCGCAATATCTTTGCCCTCTCCAGCGTACTGGAGCCGCTCGGCGTCAAGCTCGAGATCGCACGCAACGGGCGTGAGGCGATTGAGAAACTCTCGACCCAGGACGTCGATCTTGTGTTGATGGACATCATGATGCCGGAGATGGATGGGTTGACCGCCATGCAGGAAATCAGGAAGGACCATCGGCATCGCAGCCTGCCCATCGTCGCGTTGACCGCCAAGGCCATGGCCGATGATCGCGAGCAATGCCTGGATGCGGGCGCCAACGATTACATCGCCAAGCCGATCGATGTGGAGAAGTTGATCTCACTCTGCCGGGTGTGGTGTTCCCGGCAATGAACGAGGCCGAGCTCTTCGACCTGGAGTTGAGGCTGCTGCTGGAGGCGATCTACCGCCGCTACCACTACGACTTTCGCCAGTACGCGCTCTCCTCCCTGCGCCGTCGCGTCCGCCACGCGATGACGCGCTTCGACTGCGAGCATGTCGCCGATCTTCAACGCGTCCTGCTCCACGATCCGACGACCTTCTCCCAGGCGATGCAGTACTTCACGGTGCAGGTCTCGGAGATGTTCCGCGACCCGGAGTACTTTCGCGCCCTGCGCACCGATGTGTTTCCGGTGCTGCGCACCTATCCCTCGCTCAAGCTGTGGGTCGCAGGATGCAGTACGGGCGAGGAAGTGTGGTCGCTGGCGATCGCGCTTCGGGAGGAGGGTCTGCTGGAGCGTACCCTGCTCTACGCGACGGACATCAATCCCGAGGCGCTTGCGCAGGCGGAAAGCGGCGTTTTCCCGGTCGAGCGCATTGCGATGTTCAGTCGGAATTATCTGGCTTCCGGCGGAACCGGCTCGCTGTCCGATCACTACACGACCGGATATAACGGCGCCGTTTTCGACCGCAGCCTCCGTAAGCAGATCGTGTTCGCCGATCACAGCCTGGCCACCGACAGCGTGTTCTCCGAGGTCCACCTGGTGTCCTGCCGAAACGTGCTGATCTATTTCAATCGCCAGCTCCAGGACCGCGCGATCGGGCTCTTCCACGAGGCGCTGGTCCACCGCGGCTTTCTTGGCCTAGGCAGCAAGGAGTCGCTGCAGTTCGGCAAGCACGCGGCCCTTTTCGATGTGCTGGTCCGCGAACAGCGGCTTTACCGGAAGGCCGCATCGTGAAGCCCTGCGCCGCAGACATCGACGCCATCGTGATCGGCGCGTCCGCCGGTGGCGTGATCGCACTCCAGGCGTTGCTGGGCAGCCTGCCTGCAACCCTGCGCCAGGTCGTGCTGATCGTCCTGCATCTTCCGAGGGACCGGCCCAGCCGCATCGCCGAGGTCATTGGCGCGCACTGTGCGCTGGAGGTCGCCGAGGCGCAGGACAAGCAGCCGTTGAGCGCTGGCCAGGTCCTGGTCGCGCCCCCGGATTACCACCTGCTCGTCGAGGACAGGGGCCATGTCGCGCTTTCGCTGGACGAGCCCGTCCTGTTCTCGCGGCCTGCGATCGACCCGCTCTTCGAATCGGCCGCCGGGGTCTTTGGCGAGCGGCTGTTGGGGATCCTTCTGACAGGGGCAAGCAGCGATGGCAGCGCCGGGGTCGCCGCAGTGCGCGAAGCGGGTGGCACCATCTGGATCCAGTGCCCGGCCGACGCAGCTTCCCCGCTCATGCCCGCCTCCGCGCTGGCGCGCGCTGGCGCAGACGCCACCCTTTCCCTCTCGCAGATCTGCGAGCGCCTGACGGGTCTTTCATGATGAATCTCGTTTCTTCGCACCAGGACACCTTGGAATCGGAACCGATCAACCTACTGATCGTCGATGACATCCAGGAAAACCTGACCGCCATGGAGGCCTTGCTGCGCGAGCCGCACCTCAACCTCCTGTGCGCCTCCTCCGGCGCGCAGGCGCTGGAACTGTTGCTGGACAACGAGGTGGCCCTGGCGCTTCTGGATGTCCACATGCCGGAGATGGACGGATTCACCCTGGCCGAGCTGATGCGCGGCAGCCAGCGCACCCGGCATGTGCCCATCATCTTTCTCACCGCCTCCCCCAGCGATCCATTGCGGGCGTTCAAGGGCTATGAGGCTGGCGCGGTCGACTTCCTGCACAAGCCGATCGAGCCCCGGGTGATCGCAGGAAAGGTCAAGGTCTTTGTCGAACTCTATGCCCAGCGCCGACTGCTCGCGCGACGCAATGCCGAGCTGGAACGCGCGCTGGAACTCAACGAAACGATGAGTGCGGTATTGACGCACGACCTGCGCACGCCCCTGTCGGTGGTCACGCTGTGCGCGGAAAAGCTCGCCATGGAGCTTCCGGACGATGCCGCCGCCAGGCGCACGCTGGGGTATCTGGAAAGCAGCGGGCGACGCATGGCGCGCATGGTCACCCAGCTGCTCGATTTCTCACGGATCCGCAGTGGCGGGCTGCGCCTGACCTTCGTCCGCCAGGACGTGGCCGCCGTCGCCGAGGCGATCTTGGCGGAGTTTCACCAAACCAAGCCGGATGCCCAGCTCGTGCTCGAGTGCACCGGCGACACCAAGGCGGACATCGATGCGGATCGCGTGACGCAGATCCTTTCGAACCTGTTGGGCAATGCCATCGAACACGGCGGCACCGAACCTGTGGTCGTGCGGCTGGACGGGACCGACGATGCGACGCTTCGTCTGCTGGTCAGCAATGCCGGGGCGATTCCAGGCGACCTGCTTCCCCGTCTGTTCGAGCCATTCAAAGGGCGATTCAGTGCAAGCAGCGGCCTGGGGCTGGGGCTGTACATCGCCGACCAGTTCACACGCGCGCACGGTGGCACCCTTGGCGCCCGGAATGAACAGGGCAGGGTCGTGCTGGAGGCGCGGATCTCTCGCCGGAATCGCTGAGCGCGCGCAGCGATGCGTCGCGGCGTGCCAAGGGACGCCGCGGGAGCGCCTGGGCCAGTGCCCGGCACATCGGCGCGCCCTGATTCAGCGCGTAACGGCGCGCAAGCACGGCCGCCTACGGATTGGACTCGGCATTTTTTTGACGGCGAGTCTGCGCGGCTTGCAGACCGCGATGTTGCGCCCGGCAATCCGACGGCGATTGCGTACGCCGACGCAAAACCCGCACGTTGTCTCTCCGCGCGTTCTTGGATACTCGATGTGTTCAGCGTGTTCAGCTGAGCGATTTTGCGGAGCGGGTTGTGTGAACCCGGAAAAGGGCCTCGGCGATTGAATCGCTGCGTCGGCAATCCAAAGCGGCCCATCCCGACATCGCGCGTCATTGACTGACCATGCCGCCTGGGTTGCGCCTGACGGGCGCCGCTGACATCGCGCGCTTCCGTGGCAGGCTGGCCTTCGCTGAACCAGCGCCGGTCGACAGGCGCGCGGCCACTCAAGCCCTGCAGGACGATTCCGATAACGGAAGAACGCGTTTGGAGACGAACGCGCAAACCACCGAAGGACTGGCACATAAATTGCTGCCAAGCACCGGTTGCCCAAGGACGCCTGCCATGCCCACCAAAGAAGCTGAACGCCTGGCGCTGATCCGGAGTCTGAACGTCCTGGGTCTAGAAGACGCCCCTTCGCTCACCCGCATCACCAAGCTGGTCAGCCAGCTGTTCGATGTGCCCACCGTGCTGATTTCCATTGTCGGTGAACACGACCAGCACTTCCTCGGCCGCCATGGGTTCAGCGTAAATCAGACCGAGCGAAGCGTTTCGGTCTGCGCGCACGCGATCGAGCAACGGGGTGTGTTTGAGGTCTGCGACCTGACGGTGGATTCGCGCTTTTCCCGCAATCGGCTCGTGGTGGAGGAACCCAGGTTGCGGTTCTATGCCGGCGCGCCCCTGGTGACCAGCCATGGCATCGCGATCGGGACGCTGTGCCTCATCGATTACAAGCCGCGCAGGCTCACCGGGGTCCAGCATGAACAGCTGGAAGCCTTCGCTGCGATGGTGGTCGACCAGATTGCGCTGTTGAGCTCGGTGGGCCGTCGCGACGCGGTCAGCGGCTACCCCAATCGGCAGCAGTTCTCCATCGACCTGCGCGCCCAGGTGGACGCGGCGCCGGACAGCGAATTCCAGCTGGCGCTGGCGGACATCTTCGACATCCATAGTGCGCATCGCCTGGGGCAGACGCTGGGCATGCGTCCGGTGGAATCGATCATCCGCCAGGTCGGCAGCAGGATCGCCGCCCAGCTCCCCCATCAGTCGCTGCTCTACCATGTCGGTGTCACGCGCTATGCGTTTCTCCTGACCGACCAGGACGCGCAGGCGACGGCGGCGCTGCTGGAGGCGGTACGCAACGTCGCCACCCTGCCGGTCCATGTCGACGGGCTTGTCCTGCAACCGATGTGCCATGGAGGCCTGGCCACCTTTCATGCTGAAGGCGCGCCAGATGCGCTGCGGCGCGCCATCGTGGCCATGCACGAGGCGGTCGAGACACGACGCCCCTGGGTCCGCTATACCGCGTCGCGTGACGAGCGCCTGCAACGTGAGTACAAGATCGCCGGCGGCATCTGCTCGGCCATGCGCAACAACGAGCTCTATCTGCTCTACCAGCCGCGGCTTGCGCTGCCGTCGGGCGAGATGACGGGCGTGGAAGCGCTGTTGCGCTGGAATCATCCCGAACTGGGGCAGCTCTCTCCGGCCGAATTCATCCCTGTCCTTGAGCGGACCGCGGCAATGCCCGCCGTCACCGATTGGGTGCTTCATGCGGCATTAGAACAGTGCCGGGCCTGGGGAGCGCGCCTGGCCGACGCCACGATCTCGGTCAATTTCTCCGCGAGCGACTTCCAGGACGGACGCGTGCCCGAGCGCGTCCTGGCGGCGCTTGGCCGCAGTGGAATCGCCGCGGATCGCCTGGAGGTCGAGGTGACCGAAGGACTTTGGCTGGAGAATCTCCCAGCGGCGGCGGCGCAGATGGAGGCGCTGCGGGAGATGGGGGTCAGGATCTCGATCGATGACTTTGGCGCCGGCTATAGCAATTTCGCTTACCTGCACAGCCTGCCGATCGACACGATCAAGCTGGATCGAAGCCTGATCTCTGGATTCGAGCGATCGACCATCCGCCGGGGCGTGGTGAAGACCATCATCTCGCTGTGTCACCAGCTGAGCTGGCGCGTGGTCGCCGAGGGCGTCGAGCAGCTGGCGGAAGCCGAGCTATTGGCCACGTGCGGCTGCGACGAGGTCCAGGGCTATTACTTTTCCGTGCCCCTCGATGCGGACCAGTTGATGCGAGGGCCGCTGCCGCACGACGCGATGCCGGCCATCACCTCGCTCGCATCGTGACGATCGCCGCACGCACCGGTTGGACTGACGGATTCCCGGAACAGGCGCGATAGAGCGTAAATCTGTTTAGGCGAGCTCAATCTCGGTGTCAGCGCAGCGCGAGTGGCGCATCCTTTGTGTTCAAGGCGATTTGCAGCAGCTGTTTTCCAGGCCCTTCAAGCCACGCGTCGAAGCTCAGAAGCGGTCCGAATTCTTCAACCAGCGCTGCGATGTTGGCGTTGCCCGCAAGCCGTCCGTCGTCGAAGAGCTCGGCGAGCCGTCCCAGGAAGCGATTTTCCTTGAGCAAGGCCTCAGGAAACCGCTGATAGGCAATGGGATATCCCACGGCGCGGCTGAGGCTGTCCTGTAACCCTTGCCCGGTGATGGCATCGCCTGCGATCTCGAAAGTGCACCCCGCGTAACGCTCCGGCTTGGAGAAGATCTGGGCGGTGATCTTGCCGATGTCCTGTACCGCGATGACCTGGCCCGTCTGATCGGGCCTGAGAAACGAGGTGTAGGAGCCCTGTTCGAGCCCCATGCTTGGCAGCATCAGCAACTCCATGAAGCCTGCTGGCCGCACGATGGTGCTGGTCAGCGCAAGCGCGCGGATGTGGGCTTCGATTGCGGATTTGGAGTCGAAGTGCCCCATCCCCGTCGGGGTGTCGCCAGCAGCATTGACCGAGGTATAGACCAGGTGCTGCACGCCAAGCTCCACGGCCAGGTCGGCGATCGTGCAGCCATATCGGACTTCCTGCTCATCGGTGACGCCATAGGCCGCGCCCTGGCCAGAGCTGGGCTGCACGCTGAAGACGCCATGGACGCCCGCCATGGCCCGGCGGATCGAGGCCGCATCGGACAGGTCGCCCGAGCGGAGTTCCACCCCAGCACCGGACAGCGCCCTGGAGCGGTCGCTGTTCGGATCACGGACGAGCGCACGCACGCCCCATCCCGATCTCAGTAATGCGTTGGCCACCGCCCGGCCCTGTTGCCCCGTGGCACCGAACACCAGAACGGTACGGCCCGAAGGATCGAGTGGCGTGGCGGAAGTTGCATTGAAGGGAAGTGCCGTCATGGTGGACCTCGTGGGAGATGAGGCACCTCATGGTATACAGATACTACCTACAAGCAATTGCGCACCTTGGGGCTACCAGGTAGCGCGGAGTATCCCTATGGCGCATCCCGGTGACGACGCACTTGAAGTCAATCGCTTGGTGCTCGAAGAGATCACCACCAAGTGGTCGCTGCCTGTCCTGGCATGTCTGTGCAGTGGTCCACTGCGCTTTAATGCACTCAGGCGCGCCATTCCCAAGGCGACGCAAAAAGCGCTGACCCAATGCCTGCGACGCCTGGAAGCCAGCGGCTTCATCACGCGCACCCTCGTCAGCACCTCGCCAGTGGCCGTGGTCTATGAGATCTCGGCACTGGGACGGTCCTTGGAACCCCACCTGCGCGCGCTCCTGGGCTGGGCCGATGAGAACCGCGAAGCAGTCCTGGCGGCCAAGCGATCGAGCCAGTCGCAGAAGATTTCATGAAGTGAGCCTCTTCGATCACGCTGTGCCGATGCCTTAAGTAAGGTGCGACCTGATGCGTCGGGTGGGGCGGGGTTGGCTCCGTCCCGCTGTCGCGACGCGCTTTAGCCCGCGACTTTCGGTGGACCGCGGCTATCGCGCATCGTCTTACTCAGACCCTGACCGAAGCAGCCTGTATCACGTTGGCGCCAACGCCTACGCGTATCGCCTGCGGCAATTGGCAAATGGATGGCGCTGACGCTGTGAACGTGAGGAGCCCGATCGCCTGCTCCTGTTCCCTCGTAGGGAAGCTTGGCCGGCATGGGGTGTCCGGCGTTAGTGGGAGCGTCTCTGGAACGTCCGAATCCGGGTCATACATTCCCTGCTTTCGCTATGCCGCTGGAGAAAACGTCCGGCACTGCAACACCCGAGTTGGGCGGTCTTACGGTCCTTCCAGTCGTTCCCACGGGGGCGGGTCGCCCAGCTGGGCGGTCAGGAATTCGACGAAGCGCCGCACCCGCGGCGGCTGCAGCCGCGCCGGGGTCACGGCGCTGATGTGAGTGGCCGGTGGGCGCCAGTCTGGCAGCACGGCGACCATGCGCCCGGCACGCAGGTCGGCGGCCACGTGCCACAGCGAGTGCACGGCGATGCCCTGGCCGGCCAGCACGGCCTCGCGCAGGACCTCACCGAAGTTGCTCTCGAAGCGGCTGGCCATGCGCACCCGCACGCTCTGGCCGTCCGGGCCGATCAGGGTCCAGACGTCCTGGCGGCCGTCGCGGCCCATCAGCAGCACGCCGTCGCGGGTCGCCAGGTCGGCCGGCGTCTTCGGCGTGCCCATCCGGCGCAGGTAATCCGGCGAGGCGCACAGCACCCGCGCGTTGGAGGCCAGGCTGCGGGCGTAGAGCCCCGAATCGGCCAGCGGGCCGATGCGGATGGCCAGGTCGAAGCCTTCCTTCACCAGGTCCACCAGGTGGTCGCTCAAGTGCGCGCTGACGCGCAGCCTGGGATGCAGGCGCTGGAACTCCGGCAGCAGTGGCGCGATGTAGAGCATGCCGAACGACGCCGACAGGGTGACGCGCAAGGTGCCCGAGACCTGCTGGGCGCTTTCGCGCAGGTCCTCGCCCAGGGCCTCCAGGTCGCGGACCAGCACGCGGCCGCGCTCGGCCAGGGCCTGGCCCTCGGGCGTGGGATGCAGGCGCCGCGTGGTCCGGTGCAGCAGGCGCACGTCCAGTTCGCGCTCCAGGCGCTTGAGCCGCTGGCTGGCCACGGCAGGCGAGAGGTCCAACTGGCGGGCGGCGGCACTGATCGAGCCCAGGTCCAGCACCCGCAGGAACAAGGCGATGTCGCCGACGCGATCCATGGCCATTCTCAATGAAATCTTGAAGGTGATTCAGCATAACAGCGGTTTTTCTTGCGCGGCCTTGGGCGCAGGCTGTGGCGTCCTCCTTCCAGCCAAGGCGCCCCCATGCCGGCCTCCCCCTCTTCTTCGCGCATGCCACTGGCGGTCTATGCCCTGACCGCCGGTGCCTTCGGCATCGGCACGACCGAATTCGTGATCATGGGCCTGCTGACGCAGGTCGCCGCCGACCTGCACGTGGGCATTGCCAGCGCCGGGCTGCTGATCTCCGGCTACGCGCTGGGCGTGTTCGTCGGCGCGCCGGTGCTGACCGCCGCCACCGCGCGCATGCCGCGCAAGGCGGTGCTGGTGGCGCTGATGGTGGTCTTTACGGTGGGCAACCTGGCCTGCGCGCTCGCCCCGAACTACGCCCTGCTGATGGCAGCGCGCGTGGTCACCGCACTGGCGCACGGCACGTTCTTCGGCGTGGGCGCGGTGGTGGCGACCTCGCTGGTGGCCGAAGCGCGCAAGGCCTCGGCGATCTCGATCATGTTCACCGGCCTGACCGTGGCCACGCTGCTGGGCGTGCCGGCCGGCGCGTGGCTGGGGCTGCACCATGGATGGCGGGCGACGTTCTGGGCGGTGGCGTTGATCGGCGTGGTGGCCACGCTGGTGATCGCGACCCTGGTGCCACACGATCGCAATGCGCCGACGCCGGGTTCGCTGCGCGAGGAGGCCGCGGCCGTGCTGCGCGCGCCGGTCCTGCTGGGCCTGCTCATGACCGTGCTGGGGTTCGGCGGGATGTTCACCGTCTACACCTACATCCAGCCCTTGCTGACCCAGGTGACGGGCTTTGGCGAGGCAGCGGTCTCGCCGATCCTGCTGGTGTTCGGCGTGGGCATGATCGTGGGCAACCTGGTGGGTGGGCGCCTGGCCGACCGCAGCCTGCGTCCCGCGCTGCTGGGCACACTGCTGGCGCTGGCCGTGGCGATGGCGCTCATGGGCATCGCCCTGCACAGCCGCTGGGCGATGGTGCTGCTGACCGGCCTGCTGGGCGCGGCGGCCTTCGCCACCGTGTCGCCGCTGCAGCTGTGGGTCCTGCAGAAGGCGCGCGGCGCGCAGAGCCTGGCGTCGAGCCTGAACATCGGCGCGTTCAACCTGGGCAATGCGCTAGGCGCCTGGCTCGGTGGCATGGCGCTCGCGCGCGGCGCCGGCCTGACCACGCTGCCGTGGATCGGCACGCTGGTGCCGCTGTCGGCGCTGGTCGTGGCGGCCTGGGCCTTGCGCCTGGAAACACGCGCCTCGGCCAAGGCCATCGCCTGCCCACAACGGCTCGAAGGCGAGCAGGCCGGCTGAGCCCGGCAACCCCATTCCCCCTTCTCGACACAGGATCATGATCATGCCGATGGAAACCCGACTGCTTGGCCGCTCCGGCCTGAAGGTCCCCGTGCTGGGCTTTGGTGCCGGCACCTTCGGCGGCAAGGGGCCGCTGTTCTCGGCCTGGGGCGACACCGGCGTCGAGCAGGCCAGGCGCCTGATCGATCTGTGCCTGGAGGCCGGCGCGACGCTGTTCGATACGGCCGACGTATATTCCGATGGCGCCTCCGAAGAGATCCTCGGCGCGGCGCTGGCCGGGCGCCGCGAACAGGTGTTGATCTCGACCAAGACCGGGCTGCGCCTGGGCGAGGGACCCAACGATGCCGGTGCTTCGCGCCTGCGCCTGCTGCGCGCGGTCGACGCCTCGCTCAGGCGCCTGCGCACCGACTACATCGACCTGCTGCAGCTGCACGCCTTCGATGCGATGACCCCGATGGAGGAAACGCTGTCCACGCTGGATGGCCTGGTCAGGGCCGGCAAGGTCCGCTATCTGGGCGCGTCCAACTACGCCGGCTGGCAGCTGATGAAGTCGCTCGCGGTGGCCGATGCGAATGGCTGGAGCCGCTTCGTGGCCAATCAGACCTACTACTCGCTGGCCGGACGTGACTACGAGTGGGAGTTGATGCCACTGGGCCTGGACCAGGGCCTGGGTGCGGTGGTGTGGAGCCCGCTGGGCTGGGGCCGCCTGACCGGCCGATTGCGCCGCGGCCAGCCGCTGCCGGCGCAGAGCCGGCTACACGACACTGCCGCCTTCGCCCCGGCGATCGAGGACGAACGCCTGTTCGCCATCGTCGATGTGCTGGACGCGATCGCCGCCGAGACCGGCCGCACCGTGCCCCAGGTGGCGATCAACTGGCTGCTGCAGCGCCCGACCGTGAGCACCGTGCTGATCGGGGCCCGCACCGAAGACCAGCTGCGCGACAACCTCGGTGCGGTCGGCTGGTCGCTGTCGCCCGAACAGGTCGCCCGCCTCGACGCCGCCAGCGCGGTGGAACCGCCGTATCCCTACTACCCGTACTGGCGCGGGCAGTTCGCCGAGCGCAGCCCGCTTGCAGTGCAGCCGTCATGAAGGCGGTCGCAGGCAACGGCGCGTTTCGCAAGAGGGTTTGCTGGCGCGCGTCCTGCGCCTTTGTGGTCTAAAGGCGCTGCACCGCCCGCGAAAGCTGCTCCCACGCACGCTGCGCGATTTCCCGAAAGTCTGACGAGATCGCGGTGCGCTCCACGACGCTTCGCCAGAACACCAGCGCCATGCTGGCCGCCTCGTGCCAGTGCTCCCGCTCTGCCGGCGTCGGCAGCGGTAAGGCGACATCGCCGCGCGCCACCACCTCGCCTGTCGCCAACGGCCGGAAGGCCATCGGCAGCATGTCGTAGGCTGGTGCCAGCGCCAAGGGACGCGTATCGCCAAGCAACAGCCCTGCATTGCCCAAATGCATATCGGTATTGGCGATCAAGGCGCCAAACCATCCGTATAGCGCCAGGCGCCGCGCGTCATCCCGATCGAGCCAGCGATCGCGCAGCAGCTGGGTGGCCAACGTCCACCAATCGATGCGGCCATGCCCGTAATAGGCCGCATCCAGCGCGGCCAGCGAAACAAAGCCGCGCCGCCCGAGCCCAGGCGTCCGGTCAAAGCGGGTGGACTGCAGGAAGACCCGCCCATCGACCTGGAAGAGCTCGCCCTGTGCGGCGGCCAGGCCATGCGCGCGCAGCACCTCACCCGCAAGCGCCTCGCAGCGCAGCAGGTCCGCCCAGCGCGCCGCGGCCGGCGTCCCGGCCCGTTCGCTGAACTTCACGATGACCGCCTGCGCGCGACCGTCTTCCAGTGCCAGTGTGGCGGTGAACTTGGGTTGCTCGCCTGCGGCCGACGAGCCGATATCCTCACCGCGTAGCGCCGCCTCGGCGCGCTGCGGGTAGGCCAGCGCACGCGCGGTGGACGTGATTGTGTCGCGCGGCTGGACAAGGTCTTGCAGCGCCTGCTGCAAAGCATGCTCGCCCAGCACCAGGTCACCAGGCGCGTCCTCACCGTGGCGCAGGAGCGCGAGCACGACATCGTCGGCCTGCCAGCGGGCCAGATCGGGCGGCGCCCCGATCTCCGCCGCCACCCGCCGCGCGAACGCGCGCCCGAGAAAGCCCTGGGGACGCTGGTCATCCAGGAACCAGGGCAGGTCGGGAAACACCCCATCCGCGAATTGGCCATGCATCAACCCAGGGCACCGCACCGCCGGGGCGAACACCATGCCCGCACCGTGCAGCGCCTGCAGCTGTCCCAGCGTCTGCGCACGGCCATCGGCCGTGATGCGGAACAGCGGCCACTGGCTGCCGGCCCGCCCGACTTCCCTGCGCAACGCGTACCGCGAGGCCCGCGCCTTGCCGATGCGGACCACCGCATCGCCGGCGGCGGACACAAGCCGCGAGACCGTTGGTTGGCTGACACCCAGGGCCGCACCGATCTGCGCCGCCGTGGCGGTGTCCTGGCGGCGCAGCAAGGCGAGCAGATCGGAAGTCGAGGGCGAATCCATGGCTCGATTGAATAGATCCATGAATAGATAGTCAATTAGTTTGAGTGGCTACATCTATATCTATCAAAGGTTCTTCTCCCGTTTTTCGGCGAATAACGAGGGGATATTGAATAGATACCGATTGGACAATTTGCCAGGGACACCGACGTCGAAGCGTCCAAATCTGCCGTGCCCGCCAGTGAGGCAACGTCATTGCAGGTCAGGGGCGCGCAGCTGCCCCGGGCGCGGGAAGCGTGGCCAACGCGGCACCCTGCAGGCGACAGGTCGGTCTCCTCGCCCTGAAAGTGAGCCCGCCCCCGGTCCGCGCGGCAGATCGCCCAGGTGCTGGAGTAGCGCCTCGGCCACCGCGGCCGGGGCCTCGCGCGCCGGGAAGTGACCAACGCCCGGCAGCACGATGCGACGATACGTCCCGGTAAAGAAGCGCGCGTCGTTTTCAGACTCCGTCGGCGGGTCGCAGCGATCCTCACCGCCCTGGATCATGAGGGTCGGCACAGGCAGCGTCTCGATCGCATCGAGCCGCTGCCGGGCAGCCGCGTAGCGGGGGTCCAGTGGCTCGGGTCGCCAGCGGCTGCGATAACCGTGCAGCGTGACGGCCACCCAATCAGGGTTGCGGAAACTCTCAGCGGCCTGGTCAAAGGCCTCCTCGTCATACCAGCCCGGCGGACTCCAGCTGGCCCATTGCAGGCGCGCAAAGCCAATGGGGTCGGCAGCGACGGCCGCGGCGCCGCCTTCTATCGCCATGAACCACTGATACCACCAGCACTGGCTCTGCTCGAAGGACGCGGGGATCTCGAACCGCCCACGCGGCGCATAGCCGATCGCCAGCGAGGCGATGGAGGCCACACGTTCGGGCCAGAGCGCCGCAAGCACATAAGCGGTGCGTCCGCCCCAGTCGTGCCCAACGACCGCGAAGCGCTCCCACCCCAACGCATCGACAAGCGCGATCGCATCGTGCGCAAGCGCCACGCCCGTGCCATCGCGCAGCGCGTCTGTTGACCGGAAACGGGTCGGGCCGAAACCACGCAACCATGGCGCGACCCAGCGATAGCCAGCGGCTTCCAGCGCCGGCGCAACCCTGGCCCAGCCATGCGCATCATCCGGCCACCCATGCAGCAACAGCACGGGCATCCCTTCCTCAGGCCCGCCACACACATAGGCGATGTCCAGTAAATCCGTCTTCAGGGTGCGAGTCATCAAGCCTCCACAAGGGGGAATAGGGCGAAACATGGTTGACCGTCGTCGCGCCCGTTCGGGCTGCTGCGGTTGCACCGCAGGGAAGTCTAAAAAGTCCACCCGCTAGCGCGCATGAGGGCTTCCATGCGGACGAACGAACCAGGACACGCGCGCCCGGATTCAATGCGGCGCCGTCCCTCTAGGTGTTTTCGCTGTAAACACCAAGTGGCGTTGCCCGCGCCGATCTCCTGCCGTGTGGGACGGACGCTAAGCAGTCGACCGGCTGCTCAAGACCTTCTCGGTGACATCGAGCATGGCCCTGAGCCGGTCCATGTGCCTGAGGTCCTGGTGATATCCGACCCAGATGTCCCGGGTGGGCGGGGTGCCGCGTGTCTCGATGCGCTTGAGCCCCGCGGTGCCGTCGCCGAGCGGGCGCGGCAGCACCGCGAGCCCTCGCCCGCGCAGGCACATCTGCGCCTGCACGCTGCGGCTGGTGCTGGTGAAGACACGCGGCGACTCGGGAAACCGCTCGATCAGCCAGGCCACGTCCGGGAAATGGCTCTGTGCGGTGTTCATCAGGATCAGGCCCACGGACGTGGGATCGCGCTTTGTTGCCGCGGCCACGTCCGGCGTTGCGTACAGGCCGTAGTGCATGGTCATCAGGCGTCGCTGGACCAGATCGGGTTCGCTGAAAGGCACGAGGCGAAAGGCAACGTCGGCCTCGCGGCGGGCAAGGTCCAGGAGGCGATAGCTCGCGATCACTTCCGGCACCACGGCCGGATGAAGCCGCCCCATTTCCACGAAGACCGGCGCCAGGACGAAGGCGGCGAACCAGTCCGCCGACGAGATGCGAAGCAGGCCCTCGAGCCTTTCGTGGTTGCCCGCCAGGCGACGCTCCATGGAGAGCGCCGAGTGCTCCATGGACTGCGCCAGTGAAAGCACGCGGTCGCCCGCGTCGGTGAGCACCAGGCCGTCCTTGGTCCGGCGCAGGAGTGGCTGCTGGGCTTCCGCTTCGAGCGCCTTGATCCGCCGACCGACCGTGGGATGGCTCACGCCCAGGCGCCGGGCCGCCTCACCCAGGGAGCCCGCGCGCGCGACCGCCAGAAAGATCCTGACATCGCTCCATTCCATCGCCATCAGCCGTTCAAATTTGAACGTGAAATATGCAGGAATGGCAGTGCACAAACAACACTGTTAGTCGCACGATGCCCGCCCCTGCACTGGCGCCTGGCGTTGGCCTGGTCCGTCCGCTGGGCGTGGCGCGTGCCGTGCCTTGACCGCCCTGCTGGGACTTGCGGCCTTCACCGGCCGGTACCGCCGATCCCATCTGGAGTCAGACAACTTGAGCAAGTTAAACGGCAAAGTCGCCTTGGTCACAGGCGCTTCAAAAGGCATTGGTGCGGGGATCGCCCGCCGACTCGCCAGTGACGGGGCGCAGGTCGTCGTCAACTACGCCACCGACAAGCGCGCGGCCGAGCAGGTCGTCGCCGACATCCAAGCCGCAGGTGGGGATGCGATGGCAGTGCAGGCCGATGTCCGCATCCAGTCCGAGGTCCAGGCGCTGGTCCAGGTGACCGTCGAGCGTTTCGGCGGGCTGGATGTGTTGGTGAACAACTCGGGCGTCTATCAGTTCGCCAAGATCGAGGCGAGCACCGAAGCGCTGTACCACCAGCAGTTCGACCTCAATGTGCTCGGGCCACTGCTCGTCACAGGCGCCGCGGTGCCACTCCTTCGGCAGGGCGCCAGCATCATCAATATCAGCTCGTTCGTCACCCGCAACCTTCCCGTGGAAAGCGTGATCTACAGCGGAACCAAGGGCGCGATCGACGCGATCACCGGTGTCCTGTCGCGCGAGCTCGGCCCGCGTGGGATTCGCGTCAACGCGGTCAATCCTGGCCTGATCGAGACGGATGGGACCCACGCCGCGGGCGTCATGGGGTCCGACTTCCATGCGTGGAATGTGGCGCAGACGCCGCTGGGTCGCATTGGCCAGGTCGCCGACGTCGCATCGATCGTCGCGTTCCTCGCGTCCGACGACGCGGGCTGGGTGACCGGCGAATGCATCGTCGCCTCCGGCGGGATGCGCTGAGGCGATCGCGCACCGCGGCGCGCAGGACAAGGTTCCTCCGATGAACAACGCATCCGTCGTCAACCCAGCGGTGGAGGGCCCCGACTCGCGCCGCTGGATGGCCCTGGTCGTCCTGCTGACCGGCACGCTGCTGCCGCCACTGGATTTCTTCATCGTCAATGTCGCGCTTCCAGCGATTCGTGAGGACTTGCGCGCCTCGCCGGGCGTGTCCCAGCTGGTGGTGTCGGTGTACGCCACCGCGTATGCGGTCACGCTTGTGCTGGGTGGTCGGCTGGGCGATCTGTTCGGTCGGAAGCGCACGTTCCTGGCGGGCATGATCGGCTTTGGCGTCGCGTCTGGCGTGTGCGGGCTGGCGCCCTCGGCCGGGGTCCTCGTCGCAGGCAGGCTGCTGCAGGGCATCTCGGCCGCGGTGATGGCGCCGCAGTCGCTGGCGTTCATTCATGCGCTCTTCCAGGCCAGCGAGAAAAATCGCGCGCTCAGTTGGTACGGGGCCACCTTTGGACTCGCATCGGCCGCGGGCCAGTTCCTGGGCGGCGTACTGGTGGCGGCAAGCCCGTGGGGTCTTGGCTGGAGGAGCGTCTTCCTGGTCAACCTGCCCGTCATCGCGGTCGCGATTCCCGCCGCGCTCATCCTGCTTCCCGAGCGCAAGGCCTCGAACCCAGGACGCCTGGATCTGGCGGGCGCGGCGCTGCTGGCGTTGGGCCTGCTCGCCCTGGTGGTTCCCCTCATCGAGGGACGGGAGCGCGCCTGGCCGCTGTGGAGCCTGGGCGCGCTGGCGCTGTCGCCGCTGCTGTTGATGGCCTTCTGGCGCTATCAGAAGGCCTGCGAGCGGACGGGGGCCTCACCGCTGGTCTCCCCGACGGCGCTTTCGTCCCGCGCACTTCGACGCACGCTGCTGGCGACGCTGTTCTTCTATGCACTCGCGGCCTTCTTCCTGATCTTCTCGGTCTATCAGCAAGCGGGGCTGCACCACGGCCCCTTGGCGGCGGGCGTTGCGATTCTGCCGGTTGGCGTGGGACTGCTCCTGGGCGCGCTGAGCGGCCCGCGGGTCGCGCGACGACTTCATGCACGCACGGCCGCATGCGCCATGAGCCTGGAAGCCGCAGGGCTGACGATCGCGGCGGTGCTGGTGGCAGTCTCCCAGCCTGCATGGCTGCCGGTTCCTCTGCTCCTGATCGGCGTTGGCCAAGGTGTCGCGCACCCGGCGCTGGTCCGGCTCAATGTGGACCAGGTGGAAGCGCAGTGGGCCGGGCTCGCGGCCGGCGTGGTCAGCGCCATGCTGCAGATCAGCGCCGCCCTGTCGGTCGCCTTGGTGGGCGGCGTGTTCTTCTCGATGGTGCCTGATGGCGCCAGCCCACAAGACGTCACCCATGGATTCGCGGTCGCCTCACTGCTCATCGCCGGCTCGCTCGCGACCGCAGCTGCCTTGAGCTGGCAAGGCACGCAGGCGGACGCCTGCCGCGCGCCCACCCCGAACCAACGATGAGCGCTGTCCGGTGTGTCTCAAGCGCGATTGAACGTACCAACCCAACGGCCGCTGCGCTGGAATTCGCCCAAGGCAAAACTTCTGCGATGCCTTGCCTCGCCTTCTCCCTGCCTTGAGGACATGCAAGACGTGCTTTCACGCGCTTGCCTTGACCCCTTGAGCACACTCGAATTTTCCCCATGCGAGGTGCTGCGGTGGCCCGATCGTCGCGTTACGACGCAATTGACTTCACCCCAACCAAAGGGGCCGCGCAGGCGGCAAGCCTCGGCCTGACGTTGAGACAGGCGCACGGACGTGGCGGCACGACAGTGGGTGTTGCGCGCGCACGCGATCTCGCTGCACGAAATACGCTTTCGCCCACGACGATCCGCCGCATGACCTCGTATTTCGCGCGCCACCAGGTCGACAAGCGAGGCAAGGGCTGGGCCGACCGGAAACACCCCTCGGCTGGCTACATCGCGTGGCTCTTGTGGGGTGGCGACGCGGGAAGGCGCTGGGCTGAGCGGATCGAACAGCGCATGCGCAAGGCGGAGGAGCGCTGACATGGCAGCGACCAAGCACGCGCGAAAGGCACCCTGGAAGAAGGCCAGCCCGGCCAAGAAGTCCTCGGAGAAGAAACTGTCCAGTAGCCAAAAGGCAGAGGCCAAATCCCGAGCGAAGAAAGCCGGACGGCCTTATCCCAATCTGGTGGACAACATGGTGGTCGCAAAGAAGGCCACCAAGAAATCAGCGAAGAAAGCCACCAAAAAGACGACCAAGAAGACTTCGAAGAAAGCCACCACAAAGGCTTCTAAGAAGACAACCAAGAAAGCGGCCAAACGCGTGGCCAAGCGCACCAGTGGACGCTCGAAGCAGAAGCCATCCGAATAGAGCGCCACTTATTGGCGATCAAGATGTCCATGGGCCGGTGCGGCACGAGCAGCGCGACGCGCTGGGGAACGCCAGGCGGCAAGCCTGGCCGCTTGGCGTCGTCGGATCTCTTGCAGTGCGGTCAGTGGGCGCCACGCTGGGGCATCCGCCCTTCCTGGTGCGTGCCATGCACATCCACCATGGTCGCACTCGCCGCATTCAAGCCGCGCACTTCGACCGCGCTCCCGTGCGCCTTGAGCTTGAGCACCACGCGATCCAACGCACCCACCGCGCTGATGTCCCAGAAGTGGGCCGCAGAGACATCGATGATCACCTGCGCCGGTGCATGTGCCACATCGAACCCGCTTGCGAACTGGGCCGCCGAGGCGAAGAACACCTGGCCGGAGACGCTGTAGCGACGCGTGTCCCCCTCCTGCGTAATCTCGACCCGCAGCAAGCGCCCCACCTTCCGCGCGAAGAAGAGCGCCGAGAGCAGCACGCCGGTCAGTACACCCTTGGCCAGGTCATGGGTGGCGACCGTCACGATGACCGTCCCGATCATGACGATCGACGAACTCCTGGGATGGATCCGAAGGTTCGCGAACGAGCTCCAGCTGAAGGTGCCGATCGACACCATGATCATCACCGCCACCAGCGCCGCCATCGGGATCTGTTTGACCAAGGGCGCGCCGTAGACGACCAACAGCAGCAGCACGACCCCGGCCACCAGGGTCGAAAGGCGGCTGCGGCCGCCGGACTTCACATTGATCACGGACTGGCCGATCATCGCGCAGCCCGCCATGCCGCCGATCAGCCCGGACCCGATGTTGGCCAGCCCTTGCCCGGCGCATTCGCGGTTGCGTTGGCTCGGGGTCTCGGTCATGTCCTCCACGATCTGCGTCGTCATGAGTGTTTCCAGCAGCCCGACGACGGCCAGCGTGGCCGAGGTGGGCAGCAGCAGCCGCAGCGTTTCCCACGTGAGCGGCACGTCGGGGAACAGCAAGTGCGGCAGGCTGTCGGGGAGTTGCCCCTTGTCGCCGACGGTGGGGACGTCGATCTTCAGCCATAGGGTGATGGCGGTCATGACCGCGATGGCGACCAGGGGCGCGGGGATGGCCTTGGTCAGCCGTGGCAGGCCGTAAATGATGGCCAGCGCACCCAGGCAAAGCGGGTAGACCGCCCAGGGCACGTGGATCAGTTCGGGCAGCTGCGCGAGGAAGATCAGGATCGCCAGGGCATTCACAAAGCCGGTGATCACCGAGCGCGAGACGAACCGCATCAGCGAACCGAGTTTCAGCAACCCCGCCACGACCTGCAGCACGCCGGTCAGCAGCGTCGCGGCCAGCAGGTACTGGAGTCCATGGTCGCGAACCAGGTCCACCATCAACAGGGCCATGGCGCCGGTGGCGGCCGAGATCATCGCCGGCCGTCCGCCCGCGACGGCGATGACCACACAGATGCAGAAGGACGCGTAGAGGCCGACCTTGGGGTCGACGCCAGCAATGATCGAAAAGGCGATGGCTTCGGGGATCAGCGCCAGGGCGACCACGGCGCCGGAAAGAATGTCGGCACGCACGTTGCCGAGCCACTGCTGACGCAGCGGGGTATCAAATCGCATAGGGATGACTCCTGCGCTCAGCCAACGGCCGGCGCGATCACAAGGGAAATGCACGAGAAACCTGACCGCATGCGGTGATGCGGCGCGCGAGCGCAATGGGTCAGGGTGGCGTGGTGATCAAGGAGTATCCGGAGCAGTGCGGCAGGACATCGCCGTGCCCCATTCTAACCCAGGCCTGTCTGCGATCGCAGTCCACTCGGGCGTCCGGCGCCTTGTCACGCGCATCGCGGCCGCAGGCCAGGGCATGCGACCTGAAACCGCCCTTTGCATCCCGCGCCATGTTTCGGCTCTTGCCACCGATACGCGTTCTTCGCCTGCGGCCTTCGGCAACCGCACCTCACTGCGATGATGTGCTATGACGGGCGCTGACCAGGAGGGCGATCCCCATGCAGACGCACATGCCGATCTTCAACGCACCCGCTCGATGGAGCGCCCGCCCGTGACGCTCGATGCATGGACGCAGACGCTGGGCGCAGGTCCTTTGCTCGGCATCGCCGCGGGCGCGGTGGCCCTGCTGCTGACGCTCATCATCGTGCTGCGGGTGCACGCCTTCCTGGCCCTGATCCTCGTGTCCCTGCTCACCGCGCTGGCGGCACGTATTCCGCTTGGCGCGATCGTGAACCAGGTCCTGGTCGCCAACTTCGGCAACGCACTCGGGTCGGTGGCGCTGCTCATCGGGCTGGGCGCCATTCTCGGGCGCCTCATCGAGTCCAGCGGTGGCGCGAAGGCCGCGGCCGATCTCATGGTGCGCATCTTCGGCGAGAAGCGCGCGGCCTTTGCGCTGGGCGTGACCTCCCTGCTGCTCGGCTTCCCGATCTTCTTCGATGCCGGGCTCATCATCATGCTGCCCATCATCTTCGCGGTGGCGCGCAGGATCGGCGGCCAGAACCTCCTGCTGTATGGCTTCAGCGGCATCGCGGCCTTCTCGGTCATGCACGTGTTCCTGCCACCGCACCCCGGCCCGGTCGCGGCCACGGAATTCTTCGGCGCCAACCTCGGCATCGTGCTGCTGCTCGGCCTGGTGATCGCGTTCCCCACCTGGTACATCTCCGGGTATCTGTGGGGCCGCTTCGTCAACAAGCGCTTCCCCATGATCGTGCCCGCGTTCTTCGGCACGCTCGACGAAGACCAGCCCAAGCATCCCGCCAAGGCCGGCACGGTCATTGCCGTGCTCCTGCTGCCGCTGGTGCTGATCTTCCTCAACACCGGCCTGGCCGCGCTCGCCTCGGTGGGCATCGTCGATGGCGACGCGACCTGGGTCCAGGCCCTCTCCCTCATCGGCACCTCGCCCGTGGCGCTGCTGGTGACCGTCCTGGTCGCGCTCGTCGTGCTGGGCACCGCGCGCGGCGAGAAAGGCAGCGCGCTGGAGAAGCTGGTCGAAGGCACATTCGGCCCGGTGGCCTCGGTCATCCTCATCACCGGCGCCGGCGGCATGTTCGGCGGAGTGCTGCGCGCCTCCGGGATCGGCAACGCACTGGCGGGCGTCCTGTCCGACCTGGGCCTGCCTGTCATCCTGGCGACCTACCTGATCGCTGTCATGCTGCGCGTGGCCCAGGGCTCGGCCACGGTCGCCCTGGTCACCACCGCGGGCCTGATGGCACCGGCGGTGATCGGCGGCGGCTTCAGCACCCTCCAGACCGCCGCGATCACGCTCGCCGCTGCCGCCGGCTCGGTCTGCGCCAGCCATGTGAACGACTCGGGCTTCTGGCTGGTCGGACGCCTGGTGGGCATGGACGTCAAGACCACCCTGAAGACCTGGACCGTCCAGCAGACCATCGAATCGCTGGTCGCCTTCGCGCTGGTGCTGGTGGTCTACCTGGTTTTCTGAGGACGCTCGCGCGGTGCGCTTGGCACGCGTGCGTTCGCCCCATGCACCGAGCGCCGATGGCGTGATGGATCTGCCCATGGGCACGATGCAACCGCAGCAGTCACCTCAACTCCGACGCACGCGCCGGCAGCCGCCTAGTGTCGAAGCAAGGGCCGCCTGTCGAAGGCGCATGCGCTCATTCACAATAGCGCCGTCGCCAACCCCTGAGGTCCCGACCGGTCGGTAGACTGCCTGAGGGGTGGCCGAGAGCCATGAAAATAACGAGCGCAGCATGACCGACCCGTACGACACGCCCCTGGGCGCCGGCTCCGACACTGAGCGCGTCAAGATGGCGGTGGCCGCCGGCGCGATCGTGGGGACCTGGATCTGGGATTTGGCTAGCGACGGGCTGATCATCGACGAGGCCTTGGCGTGCGCGTGGAGGCTGGATCCCGCACTCGCCAACCGTCCGGCCAAGCTCGAACAGGTCATGGAAGCGGTGCATCCCGACGATCGACACGGACTGGCTGCAGCCGTCGATGAGGCGCTGCGCCGCGGTGGCCGTTATGCCTGGCAGTACCGCGCGCATGGCAAGGACGGTGGATACCGCTGGTACGAGGCCATTGGCCGGGTCGAACTGGACGCAAGCGGCCAGGCACGCCGCTTTTCCGGCGTCGTGATCGACATCGATGACCGCCGGCGCGATGAAAGCGAGCGTGATCATGCAGAAGCACTGCTGCGCTCGTGTGTCGAAGCAGCGCCAGGCGTGGTCTATGCCAAGGACCTGAAGGGACGGCTCCTGATCGGGAACCGGGGGACCAGCGAACTGCTCGGTCTTGCCCCTGAAGCCTATATCGGTCGCACCGATGCCGAGCTTCTGGGCGACTCGGCCCAGGCCGCCAAGATCATGGCAACCGACCAACGCATCATGCGCACCGGCCGCGCCGAGCAGCTCGAAGAGGAAGTGAGCTTCCCGGACGGCAAGCACGCCTATTGGCTGTCCATCAAAGCGCCCTTGCGCAATCCCGCTGGCGAGATCATTGGCCTGGTGGGCACATCGCTGGACGTGACCGATCGCCGGCTCATGGAGTTACGTCAGCAGGAGATCATGGAGCGCTACCGGCTGGCAGCCCAGGCCACCAACGATGCCATCTGGGATTGGCATATCGAGGATGGCCAGGTGATCTGGAACGAGGCCCTGACCGCCCTGTTCGGCCACCCGCACGCCGAGGCCGACGCGCAATGGTGGCTGGATCACATCCACCCCGATGATCGCGGGCGTATCGACGCGGACATCCATGCGGTGATCAATGGACCCGACTCGGCCTGGATCGGGGAGTATCGGTTCCGCCGGCAGGATGGGAGCTTTGCGACGGTGCTGGACCGGGGCACTGTCTTGCGTGACGCCGCTGGTGCGCCGGTGCGGATGATCGGCGCGATGCAGGACCTCTCGGCGCGCAAGGCGGCAGAGCGGGCCTTGGCCGAAAGCGAGGAGCGGCTGCGCTTGGCGACCGAAGCTGGCGACATGGGCTTCTGGGATGTCGACCTGACGCAGGACCTGCTGATCTGGCCGGCCAGGACCAAGGCGATGTTCGGGATTTCTCCGCACGTGGAGGTCTCCCTGCGCGATTTCTACGAAGGCCTTCACCCTGACGATCGCGCTGCCACCAGCGAAGCCTTCCTGGCGGCCGCTGACCCCGCCAGGCGGGCCTTTTACGATGTCGAGTACCGAACGGTCGGCAAGGAAGACGGGATCATCCGTTGGGTCGCGGCCAAGGGGCGCGGCGTGTTCGAGGGAGGCGTGTGCACGCGTGTGGTCGGGGTGGTGGTGGACATCACCGCCAAGAAGACCGCGGAAATGCGACTGCAGGAGCTCAATGAGCAGTTGGAGAGCCGCATCCGCTCGGAGGTTGCCGAGCGGATGCGAGTCGAAAGCGCGCTTCGGCAAAGCCAGAAGATGGAGGCGGTGGGCCAGCTGACAGGCGGCATCGCGCATGATTTCAACAACATGCTCACCTCGGTGATCGGCCCCTTGGACATGCTCGACATGACCATAGGTGAAAGCGATCCACGTGCGAGACGCTTCATCAACATGGCCCTGGAAGGCGCGCGCCGGGCCGCGCAGCTCACCCAGCGCCTGCTCGCGTTTTCCAGGCAACAGCCGCTGCAGCCCGAGCCGGTCAATGTGGGCCACCTGCTGGAGGGCATGTCCGACCTGCTCGCCCACTCGCTTGGCGGCGCGGTGAGCTTGCAGATTTGCCAGAGCCCGGACCTGTGGTGGTCGCGCACCGATGCCAACCAGCTCGAGAACGCAGTCCTCAACCTGGCGGTCAATGGGCGCGACGCCATGGAAGGCGCAGGACGCCTGACCATCCGGGCGTCCAATCTGGAGGTGACTGACGCCACCACCAGCGAGGCACTGGACCTGCCCATGGGCCAATACGTCGCCATCGAGGTGTCCGACACCGGCACGGGCATGTCGCCGGAAGTGCGCGCGCAGGCGTTCGATCCGTTCTTCACCACAAAAAAGGTCGGACGGGGCACCGGGCTTGGTCTGTCCCAGGTGTACGGCTTTGTTCAACAATGCGCCGGCCATATCCGGATCTGCTCCGAGCTGGGCCACGGAACGTCCGTGACGATCTACCTGCCCCGCCTGCTGACAGAAGCCCAGCAGGCCGACCAGCCCGACTTTGTCGCTCCGATGGCGATTCGAGGAGGCCAGGAACTGATCGTGCTCGTCGACGACGAGCCGGCGGTGCGTGAGTTCACGCGCGAGGCGCTCGCTGCGTTGGACTACCGGGTCATCGCATGCAGTGGCGCCGCCGAAGCGCTGCAGGCACTCGATGCGCACGATGATGTCGCGCTGCTCTTCACCGATGTGGTGATGCCCGACGTCAACGGCCCACAGCTTGCCGAGCAGGCGCGCCAGCGAATCCCCGGGTTGAAGGTGCTGTTCGCCAGCGGCTACACCCGCCAGGACACGCTGCTCAGCGGCGTGATACGCGAGGATGTCTATCTGCTCGGAAAACCTTTCACCGTTGAGCAGCTCGCAAAGCGGGTGCGTGCCGTGTTGGACAGCCTGGCCTGACTCGCATCCATCCGGTCACTCGATCACCAGCCAAGGACAGCCATTGCGACTTCCGTGGCTCACCAGACAGTGGCTCGCCTTTCCAGTCCAGCAAGCGATGTTCGCCGCATCCCATTTCGACCATCAGAACGTTCGCCAGCCCTTGGACGCTCTCTTCGATACTGACGTCCGCTTCGACCTTGCCGTCGAGCGTTCCCATCGCCGTGGCTGCCCATCAAAGCGAAGCCACAACGCTTCTGCGACACCAGGGCACCCAGCGACCGTGAAAGGACGAGGTGCGCGTGACGACGCCTTCAACCCGCACGATCGCTTCCATGTGATCTGAAGAAGTCCAACAGCGTGCCTGGACTGCCGGCCCCCAACATGGTGTCCGTGAGCTTCAGCGCTTCGGCCGCTTCCTGTGCGCCTCTTGCGAACATGGCCTGCTCGTATGTGTCGAGCGCGGCTTCCGGCGCGGCTGGGTGAAGCGCAATCGCCTCGGCGAGTTCGGCGCCATCCAACATGGCCAGATTGGCACCCTCACCGGAAGGGATCATCAGGTGTGCCGCATCGCCCAGCAGGGTGACACCTTTGACCCGGTCCCAGCGATGCCCGACCGGCAACGCATGGATCAGCCTGATCACCGGCTCGGCCTGGCTGTCGGTGATGAGCGCAGTCAACGCAGGCGACCATCCGTCGAACTCGTTGACCACGCGCAGGGCGGCCGTTCTGGCATCGAGGTCGGCTAGCCGCTCGACCCATGCCAACGGCCGCTGCAGTTGCACGTAGGTGTGCAGGACATCGCCGGGTTCGGCATGCGCGAGGATGCCCTTGCCTGGCTCGACCGCAAACAGCGCGCCTTGACCGACCGCCTGCGCGGACGCTGGACGATGCCGCTTGCTGTTGGACATCCAGGTCTCAAAGAACATCAGTCCGGCATAGGCGGGCGTGGCGCTGGACAGCAGCGGGCGCACCTTGGACCAAGCGCCATCGGCACCGAACAGCAGTGTGGTTTCGACCGAAGCACCGTTTGCGAATTCGAGCCGATGGCGCCCTTCCCCGAGCGGAGCCACCGCGGTGAGCTTGTGGCCCCAGCGCACCGCGCCATCCGGCAGCGCATCCAGCAGCAGCTGGCGCAGCGCGCCGCGCGGCACCTCGGGCCTGCCGCCGGCACCATCGTCGGCTTCCTCGTACAACACTACTGCGTGCCGATCCAGCACTCGCACCGCCTCGCCCCCGGGATGGATGATCCGCCGGAAGGCCTCAAGCAAGCCTGCGGCCTCGAGGGCGCGCTGTCCGTTGTGCGTGTGGATATCGAGCATGCCGCCCTGGGGACGCGCATCGCTGGACGCCTCGGCTTCGTAGACCGTCGCGGCGATGCCGTGCACGTGCAGGACGCGCGCCAGCGTCAGGCCGCCAAGCCCTGCGCCGACGATCGCGATGCCGTTGTCCATGCCTTGCCTCCATTTCAAAGTGACGGCCCGAATGGAACGCCATTCCACAATCGTGGAACCACATTCCATTTGTGTCAAGATGGCGCCATGAGCAAGACCCCATCAGGCCGCCGCAAGGAATCCGCGCTCTCGCGCGAGCGCATCGTCGCCGAGGCGGTCGCGCTGCTGGACGAGGGCGGCGAGCCGGGTCTGACCTTCCGCGCCCTGGCCGATCGACTGGCCACCGGCGCAGGCGCGATCTACTGGCACATCGACGACAAGCGCGACCTGCTGATCGCCGCGTGCGACGCCATCATCGCCAGCGCCGTCGACGCGCCCGCCTCGAAGACCATGCCCGAAAACAGGATCCGCACCATCGCCGGGCGCCTGTTCGACGCCATGGACGCGCATCCGTGGATTGGGGGTGCCCTGACCCAGGCGGGCGGCACGCTGCCGGCGGTCCGCATCCTGGAATCGCTGGGCCAGCAGGTACAGGCACTCGGTGTGCCGCAGAAGCAGCAGTGGTCCACGACGTCCGCGCTGATGAGCTACATCACCGGCGTGGGCGGGGAGAACGCTGCGCACTCGCAACTGGCACGCAAGCAGGGATTCGACCGCACCAGCCTGCTGACGGAAATGTCGCAGACCTGGGCGGCCCTGGATGCCCAGGCATTCCCCTTCACCCGGCAGGTGGCCGCACAACTGCCCGCGCACGATGACCGGGCAGATTTCCTGGCGGGGATCGACTTGATCCTGCGCGGCATCAGCGCCTCGGCGCAGCGCCATCGCCGATAAAGCGAAGCGCGCAGAGACACATCGCCGCTTGGTAATGGAGGGCATCGACGCGGACAAGACCGCCACCATCCGCCCCAGTACGCGCTATGAAATGACCGCGTTCGTGACGCGATCAATCGGCAGCTTGGAGAGCGCGCGGGACCAGTCGCTGGGATGGGTGGCCGCCGAAGGCCAAGACCAGGGCGACAGGGGCGAAACCTGCGCTCCGACGTCGCTTTCGCCATCTGCCCAATCCTTTGGCGCCGAGACGCCCAAGTGACGAGCGCTTCCGGGCCACGACCAACCGGACACTCGAAAGCCGCGCGCGACCAACGGCGCGGACGGAAGAGGCGCCGAAGGCCAAGGTGCAGAGGCGCAGCCTGCAGCATGTCCCTGGTTCTTCATGTCCTACAAGAAAAGCCCTGGAACCCAGGGCGCAGCGTGGAGGGAGTCCGTCAGACCGCTTCGACCCGCCAAGCGGCGCTTCGGCGGGTCGGCCCGAGATGCCTACGGGTTCTGCGTTGGCACGGCGGGCGGAGGTGGCGGGGGCGGCGGCATGTCGTCGGGCGGCGGCGGGGGTGGCTGCCGGTCGCCATGGGCATGTGGCGGGGGCGGCGGCGAGCCATCGGGACGCGGGTGCGAAGCGCAGGCGGCCAGCGAGAAGCAGGCAGCGGCGATGAACGCGGAGGGGCGAACGATGCGCATGGCGACTCCTTGGGTGGTTGGGGCGCATCGACCCTATCGGCGCCGCCGTGCACGCCAAGTCAGCGCGCTTTGTCTGCGTGTGTCAGGCGGCGCGCGGCGCCGGGGAGCCGCCGGAAGGCGTCTTAGTGCCACGCATCGGGTGGAGCGCCCGGCGCAGCTGCACCAAGACCTTAGGGCAGCCGCGCCGATCCAGGAGCGGCGCGGCTTGGCGACACGGTGAATTCTCTTGTCAGACAACCGCTCCAGCGCAGGCTGGTTGACTGTGGCCTGCCTGCCGCGGGCAGCCCCGCCGACGTCGGATGCAGATGAGCGTTGTAGATGGTGGCCGGCTCCGTCACCGATGCTGTAGGCGCGATCGGCTCGAGGCGTTGCGCGTTGATCTCGACAGCCAGCGTGTGCAGTTCACTGGCGCGGTCGAAGATCTCATGCCCCAGGCTCGCCAGCACGCCGTTGGCAAAGTCGGCCATGTCGTCCGCGCACACCGCAACGCCATACGCTGTGATGCGATTCATCAGCAGCTGCAGCCGCCGGGTCGAAGGACGCGCATCGCTGCCTCGAAGGTCTGCTGGCATCCGAGCGCCGCAATGGCGACGTCCACGCCACGCCCGTCTGTGAGCATCAGAATCTCCTCGACGCCATTGCCCGAAGTTGCATCAGCCCCTGGTGACCCAATACTCGCCGCGCAGCAGATGGATGTCCGTGCCGCAGATGGCGGTGGTCGTGATGCGGATTAACGCGTCGGCCGAGCCGATCTCGCGGATCGGTTTGTCCTCCATCACGATGCGCCCACGCGCTACGAAGATTGCAGCCTTCATCTTCTTGCTCATGAGAGTGCCCTCTAACGCTGAGGGGTCGTGCCATGCCTTACTGTCGTCGTGGCCACTCGGGGTCCGGGCGGGACCGATGCATCGCACCCGCATGCGCCCCGTCCAAGGTCAGCACGTGCCTGTCGAACGACCTCAAGGTAGTCGTCATATGCTGCAAGGAACTCGCGCCAGCGCTGCACGCAATGCTGCGGATCGGTCGCTTCGAGAGCTGCCAATGAATGGCGCAGCCTTTCAAGATAGCGATCCACACATCCGGCCACTTGTCTCGCCTCCCCCGGCGCGTTGGCACGCGTCGCGTCATGCAATTCCAACACGACACGATTTCCCTCACGCGCAGCCGCTTCTGCCGCCTTGGCAGCGTGGTGAATCAGGGCACGTCTTGCCGACTCGATCATGGAACGCCCTCCAGGTTTGGACGCCCCCCCATGCTGCTGATTACCAGACCGGCGCACTTTGATCCTGATCAATTCACGACGTTGGATAATTAATATTTCAATCTTCTCGTGCGTGGTCGTTTTTGATTGAAATCAATGTGACTCACTGGCGCGGAGTTGATCCTTCCTTTGCACCTGCCGATGCGGGCATGGGAGGCACCGTGGTCGAGATCCTCGTTGCAATTACGAATACTCCTGGTGATCGAGCGGCGATGATCCATGCCGCCGGCTTCATCGGAAACGGAAAGGGGCATCTGACGCTTGCGCAGCCCGTTGAGCTTCCCGGGGCCGCGCTTGGCCCGGTGGGAAGCGACCCGATTACTCTGATGCAGCCTGCCGTCATGCAGGCGCTGCGCGACATGGATGTCAGCACGCAATCACTACGGCTCACCGCTGCCGAGCTGGAGGTCCCCTACGACATTGAGGTGGAGGATGGGAGCGAGGATATCCCGCTGGAGGCGATGGCTCGGCGCGCACAGCGTTTCGATTTCGCCACGGTGGCATGCAGTGGCACCACGCATGCACAAAGGCGTAAGCAGCACGCAACATTTTCCGCCGTCGCATTCGGTTCGGGCCGGCCAGTGCTCGCTGTCCCTGCGTCCATCACCACGCCATTGCCTTTCCATCATGCCGTACTCGCCTGGAACGGCACGAAGGAATCTGCACGGGCGATCCACGATTTTTGCGCACTCATCCCCATTCGCCGCGCTTCGATCGTCGCGGTCGGACCGAAAGGCCCCCCCAGAGAAGACGGACACCTGTTCGCCGAGTTCCTGATACGTCGCGGTCTGCAGGCAACGTTCAATGAAATCAATGGCAAAGGAACTCCGATCAGCGATGCCCTGCTGAATTACGTCATCGAAGTCGGAGCGGATCTTCTCGTGGGCGGCGCTTACGGGCACTCCCGCGCCAAAGAGTGGTTGATTGGCGGGACTACCCGCGACCTGCTCGACCGCTCTCACGTCCCGGTGTTTTTCTCCAGATAGTTCAACGCACCCGAGGTCACGTGATCATGCACGCTGACGAGTTGCCCAGTGTGGAATGCGCGCCCTGTCCCAGGTCCTTCCGAAGCCAGCGCCCTGTCGTGTTCCGAGAGTGTGTCAGCACTGACGCGGCTGCGGTCATGTGCCTGATCGAGGAAGCATCAAAACATGGAAGCGTTCTGTGGATGTTGGGCGGAATCCCCGAGCCGCGTCCAAGCCGCGGCGCCAGCCACCTCATCCACGCCGTGCATGAGCAACGCCTGATCGCCGAGACACGGATTGATGGCCAGGACAGCACCGTCGGAATTGCGCGCTACCGGATCGATCTGAATCATCGGCACTGCGAGTGCCGCGTTTTGATCAGGGCCGATTGGCGACAGCACGGTCTTGGTGAAATGCTCTTGGGCCTACTGGTCGCAAAGGCGCGCAAGGCTGGGATCAAGCGCCTTGTCACGATCGCCAGCGCCCAGGACACGGCGATGAACGCGCTCACGCGCGAACTTGGCATGCGATCCCATCGCCTCAGCAGTCGGCCACACGACCTACTTCATACCCTCGATCTCTGAGATCGAGCCATCCCGAGGAGACGAACATGTTGAAGAACATCCTGGTTCCTCTGACCGACAGCGCGAGGGACAACGACGCACTGTCCGCCGCTATCAAGCTTGCCCAAGGCTACGACGCACAGGTCCGCGCCGTGGAAATTTGCGACCTTCCCCCACCCTTGGATGGGCCTTGGGATCTGATTCCGGCCCAGGCGATCACCGCGGCCGAGGCAGCGGTGCGCAGCCAGGCAAGCGGCCGGGCGGAGAAGGTTCGAGGCCATGTGGCAAAGCACGCCGCGCATGTTTCGGTGGAGGTGTGGGAAGCCAATACGGACTCCCCCGCCGCCCTGGCGGCCTATCTGGCCCAGGCCGCGGATATTTGCGTGCTCCCTGCTTGGGCCGGCACTGCCAAGCCCGCTCCACGACTGAAGCGCTTTTTCAGTGCGGTGCTCTTCCAGTCCGGAACCCCCATCCTGCTTGTTCCTTCCCGTAGCAAGCATCCACTTCCCCCTGAGTGCGCGCTGGTCGCCTGGAATGGATCAGCCAATGCAAGGCGGGCGCTCACGGGCGCGCTTCCCCTCTTGCAACGCGCCAAGCAGGTGCATTTCGTCGAGGTCGACCCGCCATTGGAGGGGCTGCGCGCTGATGAAGCCCTGCGGGAGGCGCTGATCGGCTACCTCAAACAGCACAGGATCGAAGCCACCTTCACCACATCGAGCAGCAAGGTGAATAGCTGCAGCGATGTGGTGCTTGCTCACGCGAGGAAAGTCGGCGCGCAGCTTCTTGTCATGGGCGGCTACGGCCATTCGAGACTCAGGGAATGGTCGCTCGGAGGCATGACCCGCGATGTGCTGGCAGGCGGATCGCTTCCGCTATTGGTCGCCCACTAGTGGCGACAGAGCGAAACGTGTCCGCGGCCCTGGCCATGCTGGCGACAGATCCAGGGTCGAGGCGGCGCGTCGCGATCCGGCGGCGCGTCGGGTATTGGCTTCTGGCGGCATATGGCGTTGCCTGGCTGGTCACAAGCATCCATCCCTGGCACCCACGCGACTGGCTTCTCGAGAACCTGCTGGTGTTTGCCTCTGTTCCCATCCTGATCTGGCTGCAGCATCGCGCTCCCTGGGGAATTGGTACAAATGCAGCATTGCTCGCCTTCTTCCTGATGCACAGCGTCGGTGCTCACTACACCTACGCTGAGGTGCCGTACAAGGAGTTTGCCCATGCACTCTTGCCGCAGCAGCTCGATTGGTCAGAGCTTGGCGGTCGCAACCATTACGATCGTCTTGTCCACTTCATGTATGGCCTGCTGGTGCAGCCGGCCATTCGGAGGCTGTTCCAGGAGGCTCGCATGCCATCCCGCGTCCTCGAGCTGGTATGCGTCCAGTGCATCGTCGCGACCTCTGCGCTGTATGAGCTGATCGAGTGGGCCGTCGTGCTGCTGGCCGCCCCGGATCTAGGGGCGGCCTACCTGGGCACACAAGGCGATGCGTGGGATGCCCACAAGGACATCCTGCTCGCGCTCATTGGCGCGTGCGTGAACTCTGGTCTTTACCTGGGATGCAGAAGCATCCAGGCCAGGAGAGCAACCGCACTCCTCATCACCAAGGACTTGCCATGATGATCAAACACGTCGGCGCCGACCAATATCTTTGCCCGGATTTCCCAACCACCACAGCTGCACTGCGCGACGGGCGCATGGTCACCATCCGCCCGCTCGGTACTCGGGATACGCGCGCGGAAGTCGCCTTCCTACGCGCGCTTTCTCCAACAGCACGCAGGAACCGGCTGCTGGGCCAATCGCTTTCGCCGGACGCTTCAGTTGCCGAGGATCTGTTTGACGCCGACGGTGTAAGTCGACTGGTGCTCGGCGGCTTCGTGGGGGACCAACTGTGTGGGGTCACCCAGTATGGCGTCGACGGGCCCGACCGAACCTGTTGCGAGATCGCGACAGTCGTGGACGGCGCGTTCGATGATACGGGCCTCGCCGAGGCCTTGCTTGAGCAACTGATCCACCTCGCCAAGGCACGTGGCATCCACCGCATGTATGCCCTGGAGCTTGCGGAAAACCAAGAAGCAGCCCGCCTCCTGCACTGGTTTGGCTTTAAGGCCGATGCTGTGCCCGATGATCCGACGCTCACCAGGTTCTGCCGTCCAACAAACACCATTGCCCCATGAAGCAATCGCATGGCCGTGGCGGCTTTCGGCCAGACCCGGCTACATACCTTCGGACGACAAGCAGGGCCAGCGGCGCGGATGGGGAAAGCCGCCGAAGATCAAAGCCGCAAGGGCGGGAAGCGCGCTACGAACCCTGCCTTTCACAGCTGCCTTCTATCCGCACCAGCGCGCTCCAGACATCGCGCCGCAGTCACGGGGTCAGGTCAACCTGACCCCGTGACTGTCCCGACGAAGGCTTTGGAGAATCACATTTGTTTCGGGCGCGTCGCAGCAACCTCTGCTTGTCCGTCGAAACCGTGAGATATCGCCATCTGAGTGTCCACCCCCCGACTGGCCAGGGTGTTGACCGGCTCAATCGCCATGTTGAAGCGTTGCCCGGCCTGCAGAAGCGTCTTCATTCCTTCGCCATCCGTGTATTTATAGCCCTGAGCTGCAGCAGCGACCACCAGATCGCCGGACCGACGTACGGCTTCCATCGGGGCCTTATTTGTCGCATGGGCCAATCCCATGTTGATTATTTTTTCATCATCCAGATGTGCGATCTGTTCCTTCAACCTGTCCAGAACATCTGACGAAGGCCGGGGCGTAGAAGCCCCGTTGGGCTTCGGCCAGTAGTTTTGGCTCGCGTCCCGAAAGTCCACCTGCGCCTGCATGGCGTTTTTCAGATCGCCTTCTGGCATCTTCTCGCACTGCTCCAGCGTGACTCCTTTCATCCTGAAGATGCTTTGCTCTTCGCTCAACATGGGCTTGAGTTCAGCCAGGATCTTTGGATCCAGGCTGCTTTCTCGTGCGGCGGAAGTCTCAGGCTGAGTTTCTTGAAACCGCGGTGAGACGACGCCGGCGTCTTTAAGCTCCCCGCCCCGATTCATGGTGTCGTAAAGCGGCGAAAGAAGTTCACGGCGGCGTTCTAGACTCATGCCGATGTCTTTCATGAGACTGGAATAAGCGCGATATCGACCCACAACTGAGTCGTCCGAGCCGTAACCATGCTGTGTATCGGACCTGACAAATTCCCTGACGCCCCGAAGCGTCGCGGCGTCCGGCCCGCTTTTCGCATCGACTCCTGATTTGAGCAGCACCTGCTCGACCAACGGCAGTGGTTTATTCCCGACATTACCCATTGCTTTGCTCCCCTTCCATGAAGATGAAGATCTTAGGACCTGGCAGTGCCGACCGAATGTGCTGACAGTCGCAGATGATGCAGCCTTCAAAGTTCTGGGTCATCACGTTTGGGCGGTGACGAGAGTCAGCTCCCTGCCATCCATCTCCAGCTCAGGCGACGCGCAGGGCCGGCGGCGCGGATGGGAGCGCCGCCGAAGATCAAAGCACACAGGGCAGCAGCGCCTTTCAGCCCATCGCCCAAGCCAAAGTCCAACGCTTCACCGGCGTCAGGGCCAGCCATCGGCCACGGAAGATCACGGAAAGCGGCGGGAAGTGAACCTGACCCCGTTACGGCAGTTGTCCAAGGGATGCAGACGATCGCATCGCGGGTCGGTTAGCGCATCCCGCGCGGCCTTGGGAGAAAGGCGACGCGGCGTGCGCCACGACGCAAAACCGCCTGTCGAATCCTTGTAACATTCCGACGCTGCAGGCGCCCATCGACAAAGGACTTCGATGATGAATGCGATCCACTCCAAGAGTTCCTATCTGTACGGCCAGATCAGGCGCGACCTGCAGGCCGGCCGCTATCTCCCAGGCCAGCGCATCGATCCGGCCACCGTCGCCGGGGAGTACAGGACCAGCCTGACGCCCGTGAGATTCGCGCTGTCCCGCCTGGTCGGCTACGGCATGCTCTGCGACCAGCCGCGGGCCGGCTTCCACGTCCCCATGCCCACCGAAATGCAGCTGCGCGACCTGTACGACTGGATGGAGCGGCTGCTGGTCATGGCCTGCGAGTTCACTGCCGCCAGGCCGCTTGAAGCCGCGCCGGACCCCATGCCAGGCGACGACGACATTCCCAAGCAGACCTGGAAGCTGTTTGACACCATCGGCCGCCAAGCGCGGCACGGCGCGCTGCACCATGCGATCAAGCGGACCAACGACCGCCTGGCCGCGATCCGCCGCGCCAAGCATGCGCTCATCGACCACGCCGCCGAGGAGCTCGCGGACCTCGAGCGGGCCTGGCAGACCCACGACATGCAACGCCTCGACAGCACGCTGCGCGCGTATCACCAGCGCAGGAGGCAGCTTGTGCCGTGCATCGTGGCCCACATGGCCGAGCGCCGCAGCCAGCTGCACTGATCCACGCCATCCTCAGGCGCCAATGCCCGATCAAACAGCGGCCCCACGGGCACCGCTCGGCGCCCGATGCATCGGGAAAACGATGTGCGTCACGCAACCAGAGAGTTACGTGAGTGCACAACAAAAGTTATTTGAAAACACAAAATCCCCGCTCCTAGGCTGCCCCTGTCATGGATTCGCCATGACGCATCCGAAGGAGACTGAGATGGACAGCAACGAGAACATCCGCAGCAACACGCAGGAAGAGGTCATCGTGCTCGGCGTCGCCAGTGTGGAGACCCAGGGCCAGCCCGGGCTGCCCACCGAGGGGGTGGACCAGAGGATCTCCGCAGGAATCTCGGACGAGTGAAGTACCGGGCGCACCGAAAGGTGCGCCCTCTACTTGGAGGTTCCTATGCGCTATGGATTGCGGGACGGCCTGTCGTATTGCCTGATTGATGGCCGGCCCATCTTTCTCGATATCGTAATGGATCGGTACTTCAGGCTCGGAAAGTCGCTGGAGGATGCTTTCCTCGCGCATATACAAACGCCTAGCAGCCACCCGCCCTATCCCGCGGAGCTGATTGATCAGGGAATACTCGTTCCCGCCCTAACCAGCGATTGCAATGTGCACAAGAATCTGGCTGTGCCAGCAAGAAGCCTCCTTGAGCTTCCCACGCAATCAAAAGCCGTGGAAATAGCTCCAATCCTTGAAGCCCTCTTGATCGTCTGGCGTGTGCGTCGCCAGCTGAGGACACGCCCGCTCAAAGAATCGATCAAGGCCCTGGCACGCTATCAGGAACGACATCGGGCGGAGGCGGTCTCGACAGATCCCGTTGACGCCAGGGTTCTCGATGCTGCAAGGCTGTTCCTCCGTTCGCGACTGCATCTTCCGATTGAAACCTCGTGCCTGCTTGATTCGCTTGCGCTGGCCCGATATCTAGCACGTCGCGGCATGTTGGCGAACATCGTCTTCGGTGTCACCGACGATCCGTTCTCAGCACACTGCTGGGTACAGATCGGCAACATGGTCGTCAACGACACGGTGGGAAACGCTTTGGCCCACAGTCCGATCAGGATCATCTGATGGTCTCTAGCTACCTCGCGATCATGACGCACGACTGCGCTGACAATGAGGCGGTCAACGTCGTCCGCCCTACGCTCGGGCACCGCGGACTTCTTACCCGATTCGTGACCGAAGCTGTAAGTGTGCTCGCGTCGGCGGACACGCCGATATTCCTGATCCCTGGCGGCAACATTCTGATAGGCCACCTCTTCCGGATGGATGGGGTATCGATCGGCCACGCGGAAGAGCTACCCAGCTCCATGAGTCAGGCGCAACTCCGCGCTTTTGTCGTGAACCACTGCTGGGGTGACTATGTCCTCATTCAGTCGAGCCAGGATGGAAGCCAAGATCCCGAGTTGACCGTCACACGTGACCCCAGTGGAGGAATGCGCTGTGTCTATGCTTCTGAAGGGCGATATAAATTCGCAACGTCCGATATCTCGCTCGCACAGGAGTGTGGCTTATACGAGAAGCACATCGACTTGGATTTCGTTGCGCACTGCCTCGTATACCCTCATCTGATGACGGCGCGTACGGGACTAGCGGGGGTTCGGGAGCTACTGCCTGGTCACACGCTTCATATGCGGCCGTTGAGCATCGGCAACGACCAAGTGTGGTCACCGTGGGACTTCGTCGCGAAGAAGCACCGGAAAACAGACCTGGAGGAAGCGGTCGCTTGTGTCCGACAGAGTGTGATGACTGCGGTAACCGCCTGGGCCAAGACCAACGACTCGATCATGCTGGAGCTCTCCGGCGGACTTGACTCATCCATCATCGCTTCCTGCCTGAAGGGCACAGGAGTCACGGCGGATTGCTGCACGCTGGTCACCCCGGTCCCCGGTGCTGACGAGCGACATTACGCGTCACTTGTTGCGAAGGGCCTGGGCGTCTCGCTTCGAGTGGAAGAACTCTCCTTCCTGGCCGCTCGTATTGATGCCCCGCCGCCCCCTTGGTCAGTCGCCCCCCGTATCAACCTGCTGCAAGATGCGCTCAATGTCACCATGATCCAGCTTGGGGAGCCAGCAAATCACGCCCATTTCTCTGGTGGCGGAGGCGACACAGTCTTCTGCTATTTGGGCAACGCCTCGCCCGCAGCCGACGCATTTCTGGAATGCGGGGTCTCCGCCGGATTCACCGCAATTCGTGAGTTGTCCGCGCTCCACCAGTGCACGCTTTGGAAGGCGGCACGGCTGACTCTCCAGAAGATACGTCGCCCCAGGCCGCCTTATCAGGCAGATCGCTCGCTTTTGAGTGCAGCGCTTGCGGCCCTGCCGGCCGACGAACACCCTTGGTTCGCGGCGCCAAGGGGGGCACTGCCCGGCGACGTCGAGCGCATCCAGTACCTGGCCGGCACGCAGCTCTACCGACACGGAATGTGGCGCGGAGCAACCCGCGACCTGCGTCTGCCATTGCTGTCGCAACCCATTGTGCAGTCCTGCCTTGGCGTACCGAGCTGGATGTGGATCGCTGGCGGGAGGAACCGCTCCGTGGCAAGGGCCGCCTTTTCCGAACGCCTGCCGGAGCAAGTCCTGAACCGCAAGAGCAAGGGCGACTTCGCCCAGTATCTTGGCGCCGCCTACCGCCGCCACAGGGACAGGATGCGGGAGTTCCTACTGGAAGGCGAGTTACAAGGAAAGGGGCTGCTGGCCGCCGATGAAGTGAGCGATTTCTTCAAGCGCCCTATGATGACCAGGGATCAGTCGTTCTTTCGTATCCTCGACTTGTGCATGATCGAGAACTGGGTTCGCCATCAGCGCTAGCGCACCACTCTATTTTGCTGCGGCCCGGTTCGCGCCCGCATGTGCTGGCGCATCAAGCGCCAGCGCTCGTATTGCTCGGTCTTTTGCGGTTGCGGCGCTTGGACGTCCTGCAGCCAGTAGCGGAACCAATCCAGATTGCGCTCGTAAGCGGCAGCCTTGTGGCGCGGCTGGAATTTCTGATGAGGTTCATTCGGGAAGAGGTACAGATCGGCTTTGTCCTCACGCACCATCGGAATGATGTAGTCCAGTCCGTACATGTACTCCTCTTCGGGCATCTGCATCAGGATGGGGACGCTAATTTGTTCAAGGTTGAGCGCAGGCGACAACCGCTTCCACTGCTGTGGCGTGTCATCGGGCGCTCCCAGGCCCCAGACGTCCCGTAGACTATTGAAGAATCGATCCCCCTGAAGACTGTTGATCAGGTAATAGAGCGGAGACACTGCCGGTGAGGTGATCGACGCTGCCGCAAGCAGGTCGGTTTGCATGGCGGCCCACAGTGTGACCTCACTGCCGAAGCTGAGCCCGCCCATGCCGACCCTGGAGGGATCGACTTCGCCCTCTGCCGCCAGCTTTTCCACGATGCCCTTCACTGCCGAGACGCCTTCGTCGTACCGGGCGATTGGGTCGGGCTGGTGTGGCTTTGCATTGACGCACAGTGCGGCAATCCCTACCTGCGCGAACGATGCCAGTGGCCACTCGTCGCCCACCCCGCCCCGCAGGAATCCCGAGCAGTTGTAGTACGTCACAAACAGGGGACGCCCCCCAACGGGAGACGGGCCGCCAGTAAATAGCTGGCCGGTGAACGTTTCCCCACTGATATCTTTCCAACGAAGGAATTGCGCTGTGACTGATTTGGCCAGGTCCGACTCCAGTCCAGCGTTGGGCGCGAACAACACCTTCCGCCTACCGGTTTTGATGTCAATGCGCTCCAGGCGCGGCGGCCGGGCTGCCTCAGATGCCACGCAGACCAAGGCCTCGGCAGAGATTCCGCACGTGCTGGAAGTCTGTCGCCCCCCGTTGATCAGCCCCGTATCCCGCACGACCGGCAGCACGGCGCCTGTCTTGATATTCCAGCGGAAGATCGATTGTGCCCTTCCTTCAGCCAGAGGCGTCGTGGTGAACAACACCTCCAATCCTCCCGGCCTCCACTGCGCACTTGTAATCGCAGCATCCGTGCAAAGCCTGGCATGGCAATGGATTGCAGGCTGTCCGTTCTCGGTGGCCAGCACGGACAGCGTGGCGCTTACAGCCGATGGAGAGGTGCCTCCCGTCTGGCTGCGATCCAGGACGACGATTCGACCACTCCGCGTGTCGACCGCGGACTCAAAGGGCGTCGGGCCATACTCGGGCCGGCCGGTCGCTCCATGCGGCCCGTCGCTGAAAGTGGTGGATTCGGCTTCGTGACGTTTCCCGGTCGCCAGGTCGATCGTCTTCCACCGGTCCGCAACACTCGCCAGCAGGCTGTCGCGGTTGAATCCGACACCCGTGAACCGCCGGGTCATCAACCGGCCCGCGCCATACCCCGAACGGAATACACCTTGCCCGATCGGCACCGAAGCATCCACATGGACACCACGGTCGTACTCGTCCTGCTCCGCCTGAATGATCTCCGCGCGCGGCGCCCCCACGCTGTAGCGCAGCGTGGTGCCGTCCTCACTCAACACGAAGTCCCGCACGTCCGCGGGATCGGAGGTCACGGGCCTGGCGCCCGAACCATCGGCATTCGCCCGCCAAACGTCCACCCTGCCGTCCAGGAGCGCGCGGTAGAAGATCGTCTGCCCGTCCGCTGACCAGCGGGCAACGGCAGGCAGTGCGCCACCGGCAATGTCCTGCAACTGCACCCCTCCGTCAGCAATGCGACGCGGTGGCGCGCTTCCATCCAGGTCCTGCACGTACCAGATGGTGTCGTAGGTGTTGCGCTCGATGGCAGCCCTGTCCATCCGGAATGCCACCCGGCGCCCGTCCGGCGATACGACCGGACTGGAGAGGTCAGCGACCTCCACAAGCTGCCTGGGGGAGACGGCCCCTAACCGCGCTGGAAAGAGCAGCACCGTCGCCACGACCAGCACCCTGACGAGCGCCTGGCCGAAATCCTTCAAGTTCCCTTGCATCATGATCTCCTGTAGAGGTGGCACGTCCGGTGGATATGCGGCGCGCGGCGCCAAAGCTTCGGCATGGCGCACGCGCCGGCAGCGCGCCGCCCGGGAGGTGCGCGCAGGCAGGTGATGCGGTATCAGAACCGCCTGGTCACCGAGGCGCTGATGAACCGACCAACCGCCGAATAATTGGTCGAGTCATAGGGCACCCACGTGGGATCCAGCGGCTGATAGAGCGGCGGCGCGCGGTCCAGCAGATTCTGCGCGGACAGCGCAAAGTCCCAGCCGGACCAGGGATCGCCGCGTCGGTCCAGGCCATAGCGCACGGTGGCGTCCACGGTGGTAAAGGACGCGGCCTTCTTCTCACCGACCGTACTGCTGACGCCACCGATATGGTTGGCGAATGCCGATGCCGTCAGGCCGCCCTGCGACCAGACCAGCCCGGCCCGTGCCTTGAACTTGGCGGGACTGTTGAGCGTGCCGGCCAGATCATAGGCAGGTTCGGACGGGCCGTTCTTCTGTGTGCTGTCCAGCCAACTGCCCGATCCACGCACCACCAAATGGCCAGGCCCCACCGTGAAGCGATACGAGCCGGACACATCCAGCCCCCGGATCCGCTGCTCGGACGCGTTGACGTAATTGGCATAGAGCAACGCAACGACGCTGTCGGGGTCGTAAGCGCCGGCCGTGTAGTTGTAGAAGGCGGACGCTGCAGCGAGGAGATCCGCCTGTCCATCGGCGGTCGGCGACCAGTCCACATAGGGGGCGTATGCCGGATTGGTCAATGCTTGACCGTAGTTGCCTATCGGCTGGACCACCCGCTGCGTGTAGTCGATGTCGAACCAGGTCAGTTCGGCCTCGAAGGCATCCAGTGCCTGCGGATGAATCGCCAGCGAGGCCGTCCAGGTGCGCGCGCGTTCGGCATCAAGGTGCGCATTGCCCCCGAAAGTGGACAACACCGTCGCATCGGGATCAGTGCCACCAAAGACCACTGCCGGGTACAGGATGGCATTCTGGCTCTGGTATCGCTGCAGCAGCGTCGGCGCCTTGAACGAACGCCCCCAGGACGCCTTGAGCGTGTAATCACCGGTCGGGGCGTAGACCAGGCCGACTTTCGGCGTGACGACACTGCCGAAGCTGTCGTAGTCCTCGCCACGCACCGCCGCCGTGAACATCAGCCGCCGTGCATCGCCACCTGCCGGAGCGGGAGTGATCAGCGGCACGTTCAGCTCGGCATAGGCGAAGCGGCTGCCTTCCTCGCCCTGGATCGAGATGGCATCGGATACCGTACTGCGCTGGACAAATTCGTTTCTGCGATAGCCAGCTCCCACGGCAAGACGCGCGTCACCGCCTGCCAAGGCGAACAGCGGCCCCTCCGCCCCCACCTCATAGCTGCGGCTTTCGTTGCAATAACAGTCGTCGTAGGGCGACTGCGTCGTGACCCCGGTGCCGGTCGTGGTCATCCTCTCCCGTTGCATGCGCTTGTCGCGGCCCCAGGCAGCGCCCACGGAGAGGGTCCAGTCGTTGCCGAATGCCGCTTCCAGCGTAGGCGCCACCAGCGTGGTCGTCGTCTCAGGCGTCAACCGGCTGTAGTAACTGGAAACGCCGCTGTAGTAGATGTAGGACTCCTGCTGGCGCTCGGTCCGCAGGGCGTCCACGCTCAGCTCCAGGATCTCGCCAAGCGACTGGTGGCCGCTGAAGAGACCGCTGCGCAGGTCGCTGCCGGGGTAGATGGTGGTCGGTGGGTCCATGTCCGCCGTGTAGGGACGCTGGCTTGCATAGATCGGGGCGACCGTTGCGTACTTGTATGTCGCCATCAGCCCACCACTGGACCAGGTCGTCCCTGCCGTGGCGTTGTACTCATGGGTCGTCAGGCCCCCGTGCGCGGCTTGGCCGTACAGCGTGCCGACCGCCACACCGCTGTAATCGCGCTTGAGGATGACGTTGCCTACGCCGCCCACCGCATCGGAGCCATAGATGGCCGACGCTCCATCCGGCACGATCTCGATCCGGTCCACCGCTTCAACCGGGATGGCGCTGATATCCACCGCCTGGGCAAAGCCGCCGTAGGACAGGCGCCGGCCGTTGAGCAGGGTCAGCGTGGCATCCGGCCCTAGCCCACGCAGGTTCAGCGAAGAACCACCGGTGATGTTCTGGTTGGCGATGCCCCCGGCCCCTGCCGTCGCACCAGCCGCCACCCCCGGGTTCTGCCCGCCGCTGAAGTTCTGCGAGACGCTGCGAATGACCTCGCCCAGGTCAGTGAAACCTTCTTCCTGGATGCGCTCGCTGCCGATGGTGATCACCGGCGAGGGCGTGGTGCCGCCTTTGATGCGCGTGCCGGTGACGACGATGGTGTCCAGCTGCGTGGCCTTTCCGTCTGCGGCGCGGTTCTCCGCGGCCGCATCGGCATCGCGCGTGGCGTCCGCCTGCGCTTCCTGCGCACTTGCGCCGTAGAGGGGAAGGAGTGCCGCCAGGGCAGCGGCAAGGGCGCTGCGCGTCAGTACCCGCCGTCCACCCCACCCTCTGTCGGCCGACCCGCGACGACCAAGCGCCAGGCCTGCCGCCCGCAGCAGCGCCGCACCGCTGCCCTGGCAAGGCGGCAGGCCCTGCGCACCGCGTCCCGTGAGGAACGTCGGCCATGCCCGAACCGTTATCGCTGTCGGGACATTGCCGTTCAACGCGCCGGGCGCGCTGACAACGCGAGGCCGGTTCTTATCCGTGCCTCTGGACAACGTCAGCGCCACGAAGATCGTAGCAGCTTCGGACCCAAACGAACTCCCCCTAAAACTCTTTTTCATGCAACCTCTCCATCCCCAGAAGTGTGTGTAAACCAGCCACTTCCAAGCGTGGTGAGACCTGCGCGAAACTTCTACAGACTATATCTCTACTGCCTTTGACTCTACATGGCGCTTGGCCTTCCATCTGCCATCGGGCGCTTCCCTCATCTGAGCGGGTGCAGCAATTCCGACACCTCAACACCCAGGACGCGGGCCAGCCGCTCGAGTCGATTGATGGAAATGTTGGTCACGCACCGCTCGAGCTGGGAGACGTAGGTGCGGTGCAGGTGCGCCAGCTCGGCCAGCTGTTCCTGGCTCAAATTCTTCGCCTTGCGAAGGCGGCGAATATTGGCCGCGATCAGCTCACGGGCCGTAGGCAGAGACGACGGTGATGACCTGAGTTTCATCCCCCCAGCATCTCTGGGCCATGGATCCTGATCTACAGATTATTGTTCTACTGCATATTGCTCTACTGATTCCACGATGCATCAGCATGGCCGCCACTCGGCCGATGCCGCATGTCTGCCCCGCCGCGATCGACAGCCAGAACGCTACGTAATTCGTAGCAGACCGCAGCACTGATTGCGCCTAGCATTCTCAAGCACAGCCATATCGGCCCTTCAGCAAACGAATGGCCAGAGATAGCCCAATCATCACCGCCACCCTTGATCCTCAACATGTCCGCAGACGCAAGCCTCCAAATCGCCTATGCGCCGCTGCGCCTCCAGGCGCAGATATGGCACGTCCTGGAACCACCCGGCTCGTACACGCCACACCGCGATCCTTCAAGCGCCGCCGAGCGCGTCTCGATCAACCTTCGCCGCTTGAGAAAGGCAAAGGGACTGAGTCAGGAGCAGCTAGCCGAAGTCGCAGAATTCCACCGCACCTACGTGTCGCAGCTTGAGCGCTGTGTCACCAACATCTCGATCAGCGGTCTTGGCCGGCTGGCGCAGGCGTTGGGAGTCGACATCACCGAACTGCTCAAGCCTTGAGCGCCCACAAAAAAGCCCTCCCTTTGACGGGAGGGCTGTCGCTCCGGCGCTTGATGGCGGGGTATCCCTTCCGCCAACCCCCTTCAGAGTTCCGCCTGACCTGCTACCAGACCGGTTGGAATGGACCTCATCTGATTACGCGTCCTGCGGGTGTAATGGCTTGGGCGACGCATTCATCTTGCACCAATCCCAGGGCCGAGTCTGTAGGACAAGGCCTCGATATGTTGTAGGAATTCTTCCCTTAGTTTCACCCGTCTGCCGACCCGAACGTCCCCTGTCCCGGTGACTGAGAGCGCCTAGAAAAATTTGCCGGCGCCGGCACCCAGTGCACGACACCTTTTATCTGAGAAGCGCCACGGCACTGGCATCCATAGGACCAAGCGATGAGTGGCATGCCGCTTCCTTCTGCTTAGATGCGCACTTCCGCGCGGCCTTAAGGAACGGCCCTTGAAGCTCAGAACATCACTGCTTGCACTCACTGTCGCGGTAACCAGCCCCGTTCTCGCCAATGGACCGGCCGGGTCAATCTCTAACAGGAAAAAAAACGGTCATTCGTGAATCTATCAACTCCTACTCAGGCAACTGTCCCTGCCCATACAATTCGGCCCGCAATGGCAGTACCTGTAGGCGCAGGTGCATGGAGCCGAGGTGGAGGCTATTCGCCAATTTGCTATGAGAATGAAGTGACATCCGAGATGGTCTCACGCTATAGATCTCCGCAGCGCTGACTAGGAAGAAGACGACTCTTTGACGGCTCTTTGGTAGGGAGCCTTGCTTCAGCGCTTGGTGACTTGATGTACGCGCGTCGGCAGCCTCGACGCACCTTTGGGCCCAGGAGCGGTAATCGCTCATTCTTAGCCGTCGTGTTAGATGGAGAAGGTGTACCAACATCCATCTCTTAACGTCAGGTCCATCCCAACTCAAACAGTGGATCACAACTTGACGGCCTTCACATTCTGGAGCAGCATCGGGCTATCCGCTTTCAGGAAGCACGGAAAGCATCTTGCGTTGCTAGGGGGCAACCATGCGGACAAACCATGCTTACCACTGACGACATCGTCCCTTACTGCGGCGTAGTGCTTGCATGTGCAGATAGTCCAGTCGGCCTGATCTTGGTCGTGCAAACGCTAAAAAAGCGGATCAGCCAAGAACTTGGGGCCGAATGGTGCTCCCACGACCACGACTACGCGCATGGCGCACGCTATATAACTTGTTTTTTCTATTATCAACGACCTCCCCATTGGGCGCCAAACTCAGAAGTCCGCGAGACCAATTATGCTTACTTCAGCGCCGGAATCGCCAATGGGTATTTCGTTTTCCACTGCTCCGACAATGACGTAAAAGAAATTCTTCTCGAATTGCTCGATGCTGATAGCTTCCCGGTAAGAAAGATATCTAGAGAAGTCTTGAATTATGCCTTCGTCGAAGAAAGCGACGTAAAGACGTTATGGCTTCACGGCATTCACAATAGGACTTCAGTTAAAGCAGATAGCAAGGCCCTTACGGGCTCCAACCTAAGAATGGCGCTCGACCCAAGCGGAGATCAGAGCTATTCCTATAATTCGCTACGCGGGAATGTTGAACTATTAAGAAAAGATCGCACATTTGGTGTGAATCTCATAGAATCTTATTTGTGGCTGTATCGAATGAAAACTTGGTCGGAGTTCTTAGCTGCATGCGATGCACTCACTGAAATATTGCGTAAAGCAAATGGGAAGGCCTCAAGCACTCCACTAGAAACAGTCTCGCATCCGATAAGCGACACAAATGCCATGAAGGGCGCCTTCGATTTTTCGATTGTGGATGCTGAAACTCCCGAGGGTACTACTTTTGGTTCCGCGAGGATTGCCCTCCTCGACAAGATTGCCCTGGAATATGAATTTGACCCCATCCATCAGGTTGCACAAGACAATTTGGTGAGACTTAGAATTCATCACAAGCAAAATGGTCTTCGCTCCTACATCGGCGAGATCCATGCGGAGCCTACTCTTCTCCGCGGTCAGCTCAGATTTGAAGCTACTAAAGTAAACGTGCAACGAGGTCAGTCCGGAAAACTTAGTGAGTTCGCCCGAATATTCTCACATCAACCTCTTGTTCGGGTTTGGTACGACAGTGGCCACGCCATCACAGGCGGAGGATGCTATGAAGTTAGTTACAAGACATCTCCTTTCACTGGAATGTATTGGTCTGACTTCTCGCAATTTAATGTACTTAAGGAGAAGCCCGATAGGCCGGCAAACGGCGCATTTCTATCGAATATCGGAGTAGTCGGGGAGGATTCACTTTTTTCCTGGGTGTACCGCGCTCTTCTGAGGGGAACAAAAGCCCGGCGCCTTTCGCATCTGAGGATGGCAACTGGATCGGACTGGCTTCTCTGCGATGACGGATCCGGCGAGATATCGGACTTTATTCACGCAACGACGCTCGACAACCATCATCATCTAACACTAATTCACGTCAAGGCTTCCAACTCGGACAGGCCCACTCGCCTCATCTCTGTTTCGGCACACGACATTGTCATAAATCAGGCAATAAAGAATATAAGCAGCTTAAATAAATCCAATGTCGTGTCCGCACTTCAAAGTCGAATTCCGGCGAATAGCAATAAGCCAGCATGGAATATTCAGAACGGCGTAATTACGAGCACACCGGCATCTAGCTTCGTCAATGAGATCAGCACTTGGAATGCAGGGAGAATCAACTTCCATGTGGTAATCGTGCAGCCCCACACGTTGCGCTCGGCCTTCAGGAATCGCGGCAACACCAAGCCTCACGATCAACTTTGCTCGCTGTTAAATAGTGCATCACATCAGATTGCCGGGTTGGGCGGTGTTCTAACCGTTGTGGGAGCGCGGTAAGCCAGTAATTTTTCCGCACGTTAACTAACGCCGGAAGTAGAATTTTCTCGCGCCCTCTCCCGAGGAGGTTCCATGAAGACATCCCATTTCACTGATAGCCAGATCATCGCCACCCTCAAACAGGCCAAGGCCGGCACGCCAGTACCGTCGTTTTGCCGGGAACACGCATCAGCTCGGCCATGTTCTACCGACTCCTAACGACAATTCCGGCCAAAAATGATTCTCGCTATGCGGAAACCGCTTTGCTCACTCTTTGCCCTGTCCTTGTCAATGATCACATCTGGCGCCCACGCGCAAAATGTGGCCACTAGCTCGCACATTGATGATGGACACGTCTTTGTGGACCTGAAAAATCTTCACCCGGAGACTCCTGTCTATCTACATAGACTCACCCTCCCGACCACATCGGAAATAGCAGGCAGAAGCATTAAAGCTCCGAACGTACAATAATGCTCTCTCGCACATTGGTCTCACTTGAGTCGATTGACGTAGGCACCGTAGAGGAAGTATTTAATGGTGCAGGTAACAAGATCGAAACCATCGAGAAGCTACGATCTGTGAATCCCGCCACCCCACAGTTATGCACCACCAGAAACGCGGCAGTTTCTCTGTGTACAAAGATCGGGAAATCATCTCAGATGAAACTCTTCAACGTTCCGACTACTCTCTGCCGCTGAAGCTCCCTCCCACATCAAGCCGGGCCATTGCCCAACGCTCAAAGGCGCCTGGAATTTCATCTCCTGAACGGCGGCAAGCTGCCTGGAAGTGTTGTACGAAGCACCGCACACTGTACACCTCCATTTAACTGCGAAGTCAAATTTGCTCCTTTGCTTTCATTTTCCATCAGATCCGAAGAGAACTCTTGGCAGCCCTTAGCTCAATGAGGGCTTCCGCAGAACGAATGGAGACTCCATAGCGAAGCGACATAACAGCGATCGGAAAAAACATTAGGACAGTATAAAGCCCAAGCCACAGCGCACCGCGCCCATCTACCAACTTCAACATGTGAAGCAACAGCGGACTTGTTGCGAGAATATAAAATACCCCGTACCCGGCCCAACTTAGCACCTTTATAAAAGCGCGAACTTGTGGAAACCTGTAAATTCCCTTGTAGACGAGGCGCGCCCTACCTGCATTAAAAAGGAAAACCAGCCGTTTTCTTGCACCATGATAAAGCCGAAGCGCCCTTTGCGGATCCCTCAGAGATATCAAGTATTCGACCACTGGCGCTGGAATGCTGGAACTTCCTATTAACGCATGAAGACCACGCTCTCTAACGAGCGCATCCATTTTTAAACTTTTGATTTCACCACTTAGTTCCAACGCAAACTTAAAATCGTCCCGCAACCTATTTACTTGCAGCTGGAAGTCCTTTTTTACACCCCATGCAACACCAACTAAGCTGACCAAAACAGCTGCAGCTGAAACCAAAACCTTCCAAAATTCGATATTTTCCATCTATTGCTCCTGAAAACTATCCAAATCCTGGGGAACCTCTGAGCAAGCCAGCAACGCCTTTTTGTGCAGCTAACAAGGAAATGGAAGTGGTGCGTAAGAGGATAATCTTACGTTGTCCTAGCTCTTCTTTCTGGCGATAGATTCAAGCGGCTTCTCCTAGATGCGGCTTGTTCAGAGTTTCCCTAGGCCACATTCGCCCCACATATCGAGTTAATCCTCCCGTTTCAACAATCGCGGAGTTGGAACTATGCGACCATCACCGAGGACGCAGCCTTTTATAGCTGGCCGAGCTGACAGGCCAACCTGGACCTGCGGCCGCGCTCGGGCATTCAACCGCATGCCTGCTTCCTGGAGCTCGATGCTGACGCCGACACCCTTGCCGCAGCCTATAGCACTCTGCTGGAAGCCGCCTTGTGCCCTGTGCCCTGACGACCTCGCCGGCTTCTGCGCGCCCCTTCTACAACAGTCTGACCTCTGCAACAGCGCTTTACAGGCCATAGCCCAGTCCAAGATTCAGCGCGTCGCCAGCGTAAGGCACGCCTATGGGCCGCGAATGCTTATTAACCAAGGCGAGAAGTAAACCTGACCAACCTGGCCCCGCGTCCGCTAATGCGTGAATGTAACACGTCGCGGCATTGTGGCTTCGATTCCCTCTAATTAGGTGGACAGTGATCGAGCATATCCGCTGCCAATAACTGAAGTACTTAAACAAGCGCCTTATACAATTCGAATGCGGCTGCGAGCTCCTTAGGAGCATCAGCATCAACAATCCCTGCTGTGTAAGAAAACTCCTGGTGTGGCGGCTCTGTGGCAACAGAGTTGATAGCGTAAGGCTTCAAAACTGGTGCCGTCATTCTCAAATACGGCGTGCTTATGGTCTTTAGCCAAGAAAACAATCTTGCAGTTCCGCCGGCAGCTTCGATGTAAGCCCTAGCAGTGTCTAAGCTTCTACCAGAGGTAGTAATATCATCCACAACCAACACCGTTTTACCCCTCAAACTCAATTTAGAGCGATTGGGTAACCCGGAAAGATTTCTCGTAGGCTTTGCGTTGAGATGGATTGAATTTATTTGATTACTGAAGAGTCGCTGATTCCATTTTAAGGGCTGGCTCTTTTGGGCATTAGCGTGCCTTACGATAAGGTCGTGGTAGTAGCTTATATTGAAGCACTGACCGAGCCTGCACAGTATGGCCGCTTGACTTTCCGAGCCCGGAACAGCGGCGCCCGCCTTATGACTGGGATAACTGCAAATATAATTAACTCCGACTAGCGAGCCAGAAAAGTACAACGAGGATGCCGCCAACAAAAACCAGAACTCGGGGTGACCCAGCCCCGATTTAGCTGCGTCACGGGCATCGATACCGAAAAGCTTGTAAGCTTCAATCATTGTAGAAAATGGCCCAGCAGCGGACATGTTCAAGGTGTCATCCTGATGGCGCCAGAAGATGCTTCGCTGTCGCAGCGCAAATACCAAACAAAATCGACGCAGGTCGGCGACGGTCGCAACCGCCAATCCGTACTTGCTTTGATTGCCGTACCAATCTGCGCGAAGCTGCAAAAACCCGTTCTGCACTCCAGCAATCATGTCTTCATCAGTCGCGCCGAGCAAAACCGCCTCACAGGGTTTCACTCCGTACTTCTGAAGAATGGTGGTAGCGGAACCTCCATGACGACGAGGTGGACTTCCGTCCCATATCAAGCCATGTCCGTTAATTGGGACCCCCGCATGTTCCGTCCTAAATTGGGGAAGCGGCTTGCCTTCGCATGTCCAGCCCTGCGTTGACCACAACGCTACAGCGACACCACGAGCGTGTAATTCCGCTGCAAGCGCACCCAACTGCTGCGCCAATGGCACGTTGATCGTCTTGTTCGGCCCAACAATCGTTCCATCGACCGCAACTAACAATAGTTTGAAGGCCATTCGTTACCCAAAAAGCGCCCGCTGTGGGACGTCGACAGGTGAAAAATTCTCGTGAAGCGATCTCCCAAGAAATGACAGCAGCGCTTCCGTATCCGAGGGGACGTTAAACTGGGTTCCGGCGACTCCATGGTCATCCGGGGGCGGCACACCATCAAGAAACAAATTGACGGTCGGCCTACCGAATCGTTCGGCGAAGCGCATCGTATGCGCGGTTCCCGATGACCTCTTCCACTCCGGCGCTACCACGCAGCACGCCAGCGCAGCTTGTAGTCGATTGCGCCATACAAACTGGTCAGCCTTCGGTCCGGCATCAGGCAGGTACTCGCTAATAAGTACACCGCCGCCGCCTACGATTGCATCGGCCAGCCCAGCGTTTTTTGCTGGGTACGTCTTCAAAATGCCTGTACCGAGTACAGAGATATTTGGCGTGTACGACCGGAGTGCCCAGTCGTGGGCAGTACCATCAACGCCTTCTGCAAGCCCACTGATGAGCGGAGCGCCCAGCCCGGTCACTGCTGATGCTGCGAATTTGGTTAGGAACTCACCAACCGCTGATGGAGACCGCGTACCCACAACTGCTATTCCAGGGGAATGCAATAAGGACCACTCCCCCCTATAGAAGAACCAACTGGGCCTCGTTCCGTCAGGCAATGCAGCCAGCGACTTTGGAAACTCTTCATCGTCCTCACCAACCAGCCCAATTCCACGCTCCTCCAACGCTTCGAAGAGTCTGAAGCCGTCCTCAATCAGACCGCCGTCGATAGTGCCTAGGGGGTGACCCAGAATTTCAGAAATCCCACCGCCGGTTTCCATCATCAAGCGCAGCCCCTTCGGACCACCAAGTCGGCGCAAGCTTTCGAAACCCACTCCACGCTGCTGGCAAAGGCCAAGAAATACGATGTGGGGTAGGGAAGCGTTGGGCATACCCGCATCCTAGCGGAAGTTACACCCGATCAAAACATCGAGGCGCTGCACGGAGTCGGGGCAAACCCGGAGTGGAGTCTGAGGCATACCTGCGTTTTTCGCCTTACGAATCAGCACGTTGCGTCTCGAGTCAACGGAAGCGAGCAATGCGGAGGCAACTATCGGGGGTCAGGTTCACTTTCCTACATCTTCTAGCGGCGCTTTTTTCCGCGGCGTGGCTAGGTCGGCTGACGGTCACGCGGGTGTAGCGACCGGCGATCTTGGCTGGCACAGCTCGACCCCCGCGCATGACACCTCCCGGTATTCCGCATCATGTGGTGCAGTGGGGAAATAACTGACTGGCCTGCTTCCTCGATGACGGCGACCGCCTACGGGCGCACAGAGAACTTGTGATAAGGGCACCACAAAGCCTGTCTGGTGGACAACGACGAGCGCCTTCTGCGCCGCTATCGCTACATCGAGCTGAACCCGGTGCGCGCGGCCATCGCCGACGACCCAGCCGCCTATCACTGGTCCAGCTGCCAGACGAATCTTGGCCTGCGGCCGCACTCGGGCCTACAGCCTCACGCCAGCTTTCTGGCGCTGGGCGCCGACATGGAAACCCGTACTGCGGCTTATCGCGCCCTGCTGGACGCGGCCCTGGGTCCCAACGACCTCACTACCATCCGCGCGACCCTGCAACAACAACGCGCCCTGGGCAGCAGCGCCTTCCAGGCCATGGTCCAAGCCAAGACCCAACGCTTCGCTGGCGTCAGGCCGTCCATCGGCGAGAAGTGAACCTGGCCCCGCTACTGATGGAAAGCACCAATCGGGCTCGTCGCCTACCGATTTTCTCTGACAGACTCGGCCCCAAAGCCTTACATCCAAGCCGAAGCGGACCGTGGGCAACTCTTCCCGAGAGTTAGTTCGAGGGATGGCCTCTAGGCAAAAGTCTTGCTAGGATTTACTCAGGTTTCGGCTACCTCCCTGCTGCGCGGGAAAAGCCCGGTTCAACTTATGCCCGTACCCTCTTTGTGGCCGTTGAAGCAAGCAGCATGCTCTGAAAGAAGCGCTGAGCTTCTTTGGCCCATTCAGGAGTATGACATGTTTCAAACTCAAGACTTAATAACAGCTTTCAAAGTCGGTGCATGTTCGTCACCTTCCGACGACATTAGTCATTGCAAGAAACTTGAAAAGTTCGCCAAGCACTTGGGGTACGAGAGCTATCACGCGTTTCGGCGGAGCATTGTGGGCCATGGCCCCAAAGAAATTGGCGTAGTTTCGATAGGTGTTATGCGCAAAATCTGCGCTCACAGAGCACCTACGTTAAACTCAACATACTATGAGTTCCAAGTGCTTCCGTCTGGCGTAGGATTTTACAGCCATTGGATTGGCTGGGATAGCAATGGCCACGAAGTACGTGTGCCACGACCGATCAGCGGGGACTTGCGCGTCGGCCTGCTCAGAGAAAATTTGCGACGCCCGGTCTATGTAATAGAGACCAATCGTGAAGCAACTGTATGGCGCCAATTATGGCAGTCCACCGCCCTCTTAGAAGCCAGTGTTGCTCACCAATTGTTCCCATCATCGTTTGACAAGCTTCATCTCATCACCCCCGATCCGCCCTACCATCGTATCCGCGGGCGCATTGCATACGCCAATAACTTGGCACTAGTTTAAACGCCGCTAAATTGACGCAGAATCGTGCCAACAAGGCCGGCTTTTACCGGCCTTGTTGGCAGCTAGCGTTCGCGCACGCGCCGAAGATATTGAACCAAGATAATCGATGAACTGCGTCAGGTTACCCTGACTCCGTCGCCCGTAATCGCCCCTGCCGAGGTGCGCATGGCGACGCATCGCCGCTTCGTACTGGAAGCCATAGACCCGGACGAGGCGCCGCCGTTCGCGCCATCCTGCGGCGCTAACACGCCCTGATCAAACACTGGCCGATGGAACCCATCGGCAATGGCTGGCCCGCCTCCGCACATTGCCAGGACAAGTGCATCAACAGATGGTGCTTAGCTAAAAATAACGTGGAGATACCTAAGACTCTGCCTCCTGTTTCCGGCTAGGCAGGCAATCGAGGATTAGCTTCTGCTTCGAGAAGAAACAGCTCGTTGACCACAAGAAAATCTCGGTATGCCCTTCCAATTCCGTGCTGATCCTCTCGGTGGGCTCGACCGTTCCGAAATGCCGAATACGCAGCCTCAAACATTTGCGCCCTGCCATCAGCTTCGTTCCTGTGTAAGCCCACCCAATGTAAGAGAGCACCACTTCCACGAAAGGCGCGCTTGAAGACATCGGCACCGTGGATTTCTAAAGAAATCTGGCAACGGTTCTTGACCTGATCCTCGAGCCGTCGGAACGCACGGGGTTCACCCCCGATTTCACGGACACTTACAAGAAGGCCGATTCAGGCCATGAGGAGTGTTCATGTCGAAGCGGAGAAAGTTTCAGCGCCGAGTTCAAGCGTGGTGCGGTTGAGCAGGCCAGCCAGCCCAGTGTCAGTTGCGGCCAAGTGGCAAGGGAACTGGGGATCCGCGATACCTTGTTGATCCGCGGGAAGCGGGAGGCCCAGGGTCAGGGGATGGTGGCGTTCGAGGGCACCGGGACAGCTCGGGATGAGGAGCTGGCCCGCGTCAAGCGAGAGCTGGCGCGGGTGAAGAAGGAGCAGGACTTTTTTGCGCGAAACAGCGATGTTCTTTGCCAAGGGATCATCCTGAGGTATCAGGTGATCGAACGTAGCAGGAGCCCGAGTGGGGTCAGGCGCGCCCATCGTCCACGCAAGGCCACCAAAGACCGCGAGAAGTGAACCTGACCCCGTTACTCCCCTATCGACGAAAGACGGCCAGAAGTGAACCTGACCCCGCTACTCGGCTTAGGTGGGGAGTCAATCTGACCCCATCACCGAAGACCAAAAAAATCTGCCGCCGTTTGACGCTCCTGCCCCCCAGAAGGCCACCCACTCTATCGCATTAAGTCAACTCGACCCCGTTCACCTCTCTGACCCATGCTTTCCGCTCAAGGACAGCGCTGCGCCTGGAACTGATTGCAATTCACTTTGGTCCGTAGATCGGCACACCGTCGTTAAGCTCAATCCATGCTTGAGGAATTTCCCAAGTTCCTTGCTTTGAGTTATCTAAAGGTCCGACTGCTGATTCAGGCAATGCGACTTGCTCCTTTGCGAACCATCGTAGCGACCAGAATTCCAGCGCCAACCTCGACACCATTTGCCTGGAAACTCGGAAGACTCCTCGGCTTGGATCGTTCTTATTGCAAACTATCTGGAGCGCATAGTTTGGATCTTCCAAAAGCACTGCCGCAGCGCCAAGCTCGTCGAAGTGCCACTTTACTGCCCCCATGTCAATCAATACCGCAATAAAGATATCACCCAGTATAAAGGGCGCAACATGCTCCTTAGATAGTGAGAGCGTAAAAGGCTGTAGAGGAAGCCATGCGGCAGAATTTTTTGCTTCGTTCAGCAGAAACACAAGATGCGGACGACTCGAATACGCCGCCAAAGCATTTTCCCAAACATCCGGCGTGGTTGCGTCCACTTTCAGAGCAAGATAAACAATTCCATGCTCCGGGCTTTCGCATTCGCATCCATTAACCAGGGCGCGTGTAATCAGGGCGTTAATAAAATCCTGATGCGTCACGGGGAGAGAACCTACTGCGCGGCGGACAATTTTGTTCTTACCCCTAAATTCTTCTGCGCCGTCGTTCGCGTAGAAGCTCGCGAGTTCAGCGAGATTTTTCTGCTGCCTCACAGTTCGCTTGTTCTGGTTTTTGCTTGACTTTACTTCAATAAGTATAGGGTCTGGACCAATAAGCAGACATACATCCCCATACCGAATCACATTCGTCAGATCACACAACAAAGCGGGGATATTTTGACGCAAATATGACTTTGCGGCGTAGCACTCAGCTACAAAGCCGTTATTCGCCGTTATAAATCCCGGTTCTTCGCGAACCGCGTAGTCCGATGTTTTGTAAAAAGTATGCTTTAAAGAAAATCCGTCTAGATAGATGAAAGCAACTCCATCTCCAAAACATTTTATAAAATAGATAATCTGCTTGTAGCTAGCTATGCCCTCTACGCATACCTCGATTTTATTTTTAAGCTTGACGACCTCATCTCTTTTAAGCCGGCCGCTCCTTAACTCTGGACGAAGAAAATCCAAGCGTCTCCGCAGCCTTCCGATCCCAATTTCGCAACGTCGGATCGAATTAATGAGCTCGCGTTGCATGCCCCAAAGTTTCTGCAGATCGCTTGGATTGGCCTTCAACTCACCAATCGCCGATGACAGCCGCATGAAGGTCGCTCTATATCTACCAAGCATCTAAGGGCTCCCAAAATCCAAACTTGTCTTCTCTCAGAACAAGAAAGGCGGCATTTAGCCGCCTTTCAATACCCATCAGAATTTTCAAGCCCCGTCAGGATTCACCTTCTCCACGTCGATCTTGTACTGCTTGATCGCGCGGGCCACGTCCTTCCCAGTCATCTTGCCGTCCTTGGCCAGGGCGGCGATGGCGGCGTGGGCGATGTAGTAGCGGTCCACCTCGAAGAAGCGGCGCAGGTTGGCGCGGGTGTCGCTGCGGCCAAAGCCGTCGGTGCCCAGCACGGTGTAGTTGGTGGTGGGGACGAAGGCGCGGATCTGGTCGCTGAAGGCACGCACGTAGTCGGTGGCGGCAATCACCGGGCCCTGGCGGCCTTCCAGCTGCTCGGTCACGTAGGCCTTGCGCGGGGTCTTGGCTTCCGGGTTCATGCGGTTCCAGCGCTCGGCGTCGAAGCCGTCACGGCGCAGCTCGTTGAAGCTGGGGCAGGACCAGATATCGGCGGTGACGCCGAAGTCCTTGTCCAGCAGCTCGGCCGCGGCGATGGCCTCGCGCAGGATGGTGCCTGAGCCCAGCAGCTGCACGCGCAGCTCGCCCTTCTTGGGCTTGCCGGCGTCGGTGAGCAGGTACATGCCCTTGAGGATCCCCTCCTCCGCACCGGCCGGCATCTCCGGGTGTGCGTAGTTCTCGTTCATCAGGGTCAGGTAGTAGTACTCGTCCTTCTGCTCTTCCATCATCGACTTCATGCCGTGCTGGAGGATGACGGTGACCTCGTAGCCGAAGGTCGGGTCGTAGCTGCGCACGTTGGGGATGGAGCCGGCGATGACCTGGCTGAAGCCGTCCTCGTGCTGCAGGCCTTCACCGTTGAGCGTGGTGCGCCCGGCGGTGCCGCCCAGCAGGAAGCCGCGGGTGCGCATGTCGGCGGCCTGCCAGGCGATGTCGCCCACGCGCTGGAAGCCGAACATCGAGTAGTAGATGTAGAACGGCAGCATCGGCACGTTGGACACCGAGTAGCTGGTGCCGGCGGCCAGCCAGGAGGAGATGGCGCCCGGCTCGCTGATGCCCTGCTGCAGCACCTGGCCGGACTGGTCCTCGCGGTAGTACATCAGCTGGTCGGCATCGACCGGCTTGTACTTCTGCCCGAACGGGGCGTAGATGCCGATCTGGCGGAACATGCCCTCCATGCCGAAGGTGCGGGCCTCGTCGGCCACGATGGGCACGATGCGCGGGCCCAGCTCCTTGTCGCGCAGGGCGATGTTGAGCGTCTGCACGAAGGCCATGGTGGTCGAATAGCTGCGCTCGCCGCTGGACTTGAGCAGGCGCTCGTACTTGTCCAGGCCGGGCACGGTGAAGGACTTGTCGGCCTTGCGGCGGCGTGCGGGGAGGTAGCCGCCCAGGGCCTCGCGGCGCGACTTGAGGTACTGCACCTCCGGCGAGTCCGGGCCGGGGTGGTAGAAGGGCACCTGCTCGGCTTCTTCCAGCTGCTTGTCGCTCAGCGGGATGTTGAAGCGGTCGCGGAAGGTGCGCACCGCGTCGTCGTCGAGCTTCTTGGTCTGGTGGGTCGGGTTGAGCGACTCGCCGGCCGAGCCCATGCCGTAGCCCTTGACCGTCTTGGCCAGGATCACGGTGGGCATGCCCTGGGTCTTCACCGCCGCGTCGTAGGCCGCGTAGACCTTGTGCGGGTCGTGGCCGCCGCGGTTGAGGCGCCAGATGTCGTCGTCGGACAGGTTGGCGACCATGGCGGCGGTCTCCGGGTACTTGCCGAAGAAGTTGGCACGCGTGTAGGCGCCGCCGAAGGCCTTGCAGTTCTGGTACTCGCCGTCGACGGTTTCCATCATCAGCTTGCGCAGCACGCCGTCGGTGTCGCGGGCCAGGAGCGGATCCCAGTACGAGCCCCACAGCAGCTTGATGACGTTCCAGCCGCCGCCGCGGAACACGCCTTCCAGCTCCTGGATGATCTTGCCGTTGCCGCGCACCGGGCCGTCCAGGCGCTGCAGGTTGCAGTTGACCACGAAGATCAGGTTGTCCAGGCCTTCGCGGCCGGCCAGGGCGATAGCGCCCAGGGTCTCGGGCTCGTCGGACTCGCCGTCGCCGATGAAGCACCACACCTTGCGGTCGGACTTCTCGATCAGGCCGCGGTTTTCCAGGTACTTCATGAACTGCGCCTGGTAGATGGCGCTCAGCGGGCCCAGGCCCATCGACACGGTGGGGGTCTGCCAGAAGTCCGGCATCAGCCACGGGTGCGGGTAGGAGGAGATGCCCTGGCCGTCGACTTCCATCCGGAAGTGGTCCAGCTGCTTCTCGCTGATGCGGCCCTCGAGAAAGGCGCGGGCGTAGATGCCCGGGGCGCTGTGGCCCTGGATGTAGAGCAGGTCGCCCGGATGGTTGTCCGAGGGCGCGCGCCAGAAGTGGTTGAAGCCCACGTCGTAGAGGGTGGCGGCCGAGGCGAAGGAGGCGATGTGTCCGCCCAGGTCGCCCGGCTTGCGGTTGGCGCGCACCACGGTGGCCATGGCGTTCCAGCGGATGATGGAGCGGATCTTCCACTCCATCGCGCTGTCGCCGGGGCTCTTGGCTTCCAGCGCCGGGGCGATGGTGTTGACGTACTCGGTGGTGGGCGAGAACGGCAGGTAGGCGCCGGAGCGGCGGGTCAGCTCGACCATGTCCTCCAGCAGCTGATGCGCCCGCAGCGGCCCTTCGGCATCGATGACCGCCTTGAGCGATTCCATCCATTCCTGGGTCTCTGCCGGGTCCGGATCGCTGAGCAGCATCTCGTTCAACCAGTTCATTGCCATCTCCTCGCCTGTGAGCCGCGACGCGATCGCGGCATCTGATATCTGTCTGAGCCGGTGATTGTAAGCCAGGCCAGGGGCCGGCGTCGGTTCGACCATTGAGGGAGGCCGCAAACGGGGGTTTTCGTGACGAAATTTCGTCTTTCGCCGGGCCGGAGCCTTGCAGTTGTGAGGATTTCGTATGACGAAGAAATGTCATGTGCCGATCAGCGGCAGTATTTCGCTATATCTTTTCTCAGAACTTCGATATATCTTTTTGCCGCCGGCACACGGCGCCCCCATGGATGGCGGCCGACGCGGCGCCTGCGGCCTGCCCGGCCACCGCACCCCGCCATGGCCGCGTGCAGCGCGAGCCGTTCGGTGGGCCAGACCGCCGGTCAGACCTGCCACTACTGATTCCCCAGGAGTTCCCATGCATCCCCATGCACGACATCGCGGCCGCAGACACCATCACGGCGAGGGCCCGCACGCGGGGCGCGGGCACCGCGAGGGCCACGGGCATCGCAGCCGCGCCGATGGCGTGGGCCGGCCCGACGACGCCTCGTCGGACACGGATACGCGCGCCGGTCATCGCGACCCGGCGCACGAGGAAGGCCGCGGCCACGGCCGGCGTGGCGGACACCGGGGCGAACGCGGCGAGCGCCAGCGCACGCCGCGGATGCTGGCGCACGGCGACCTGCGCCTGCTGCTGCTCGGCCTGCTGGAGGCGCAGCCGCGCCACGGCTACGAGCTGATCCAGCTGATCGGCGAGATGTTCCTGGGCCAGTACACGCCCTCGGCCGGGGCGATGTATCCGGCGCTGGCACAGTTGCAGGCCGATGGCCTGGTCACCAGCAGCGAGGATGGCGCGCGGCGCCTGCACACGCTGACCGAGGCCGGCCACGCCTTCGCCCGGGCCCACGCCGAGACGCTGGCCAATGCGCGCCTGCGCACCGAGCGCAGCGCGCGGATGGTGGTCAAGGCCGGCCTGCCCGCCCCGGTCCGCGGCGGCATGAGCGCGATCAAGCGCGCCCTGATCAGCCACCACGCCCACTGGACGCCGGAGTCCGGCGAGCGCGTTGCGCAACTCCTGCTGCAGGCGGCCGCCGACATCGCCAAGGTGCCGCATGACTGAGACCGTCGGCGCCGATGCGCTCCAGGCCACCGGCCTGCGCATGACCGCGCCGCGGCGCGCGTTGCTGGCGCTGCTGCTACAGCAGCCGGCGCCGTGCGATGCCATTTCACTGCACCACCAGCTGCGCGCGCAGGGACACCGCGTCAGCCTGGGAACCGTCTATCGCGTACTGCATGTGCTGGAACAACAGCACCTCGCCGTCGCGATCGCGAGCCCGCATGGCCGCACGTTGTGGCGCCTGTGCCAGCCAGCCCCTTCCACGCCCGGGGACGAGGCCGCCACCAGCCACTGGCTGCGCGCGCTAGCCGCCGACCTGGGCTATCGCCTGGTGCCGCTTCACTAAAACCGGCGCCGGCTTTCCCTTCGATTGTTTGGAGCTTGCTTCCCATGACATTGCACGAGAGCCACAGGCTCAGCCACCCGGTCGTCTTCCGCCAGCTGCAGGTGCTGGAGGTCCACGACCTGACCCCGCACATGCGCCGCATCGTGGTCGGCGGGCCGGCGTTGGCCGGCTTCCATAGCGCCGCGCCGGATGACCACGTCAAGGTGTTCTTCCCCAACCCGGACGGCGAATTCGTCACCCCCACCCTGGGTGCGCATGGGCTGGAGTATCCCGCCGGCAAGGTCGCCTCGCCCATGCGCGACTACACCCCGCGCCTGCACGACGCGGCCGCCGGCACGCTGGCGATCGATTTCGTCATGCACGGCGATGGCCCGGCCGCCAGCTGGGCGGCGGCCGCACAGCCCGGCGCTGCGCTGGCGCTGGGCGGGCCCCGCGGATCGTTCATGGTGGCCGAGGACTTTGACCACTACGTGCTGATCGGCGATGAAACCGCATTGCCGGCCATCGGCCGCTGGCTGGGCGAGATGCCGGCCGGGCGCAAGGTCACCGCGGTGATCGAAATCCCCGAGGACGCCGACCGCCAGGCCCTGCCCACTCAGGCCGACGCGGACATCCGCTGGCTGCCGCGCAACGGCGTGCCGCTGCAGCGCAGCGAGCTGCTGGAACAGGTGCTGGATGACCTGGCGCCGCAGGGCGATGCGTTCTGGTGGATCGCCTGCGAGTCGCGTCGTGCGCGGATGATGCGCAAGTTCCTGGAAGGCCACCGTGCCGTGCCGAAGGGATGGATCCGCTCAACCGGGTACTGGAAGCACGCCGACAGCGTGGAGGATGAGGATTGATCAGACCGGGCGGCTGAGAGGCCGCCGGGCTCCTACTTATCGGCGGCGCCGACCGCACGATTGCTCCGCATTAAAAGCAAGGGCTTTCGCGCCTACGGGCGCGACCTTCTTTTGTCGCGGCAAAAGAAGGCAAAACCGCTACTCGCCGGACACTCGCCGCCGCTACGCGGCGGTCCCCTGCGCTTCTCGGAAGTCGGGGCACGTCGCCCAAACTCGCTGCGCTCAAACAGGGCGACTCTTCGGCCCTGACTTCCTGCGATGCTCGGCTCGCTTTACGGCTCAGACAGAAAGAGCTAGAGGCAACGGCAACGGCAACGGCAACGGCAACAGGTTAGCCCGCGTGGTTAGGGAGCAGGTGCTTGGCAGTTATGTACACTTCGACCCAACATTCCGGCGAACAAGTGACTCTGCTTCTTCTTTTGCTTCTGCCTTCCATCCCCGTAAGGCACGGCGAAGGGAGGAGGACAAGACCCGAAGGGCGCCGCGCATGGATGCACGGCGTTTTTTGAAGAGGCATAGATGTCCCTTCCAAACATCCCTTGGCCCGTAGCGGACCCGCGAAGCGGGCGTTCCGCCCGGGGCGTGTTGACCAGACAGGCGTCAGTTGAAAAAGCGCCTGTTTGCCCAGCGCTCTTTTCACTAGCACAGCAAGTGGGTCGCACGACGAAGTCATGCGAAAGCTGTTGTCTTAAGGCAACCAACCCATCGCAGCAGAACAATTACTGCTTCGCATAAGCCTGCATCGCACCCGCACAATCCTTGACCTGCTGATAGCGAAACGCTTCTGGCTGCCAGCCTTCCGGATACCGCTTGTACTGCGTCTCGACGGTCGCGACATAGTCGCCACCGCCCTTCGCTTGGCCGCAGGTCACCAGCGTTGCGATGTCATCCGCGCCATCGGGCAGGCGGCCTGGCAAGACTGCGGGTGCATCCACCGCCGCACCTGTCCGATGCACATCGAATCGCACCATCAAGGCCGAATACGCGCCCGATTGAAGGCGCTTGGACTGCACCTCCGGCGTGCTGCTGTCCCCGCCCATGCGCATCTTCGGATCGCTCAACATCGGCTTGAACATCTGCAGATACGGCCTTGCGTCATCGTCCGCATAGATCACCGACTCCGTCCGTTGCGATTCGGCCGAAGCCACCGACACCACCAACAAGCTCATCACGCCCCACGCGAAGGGCTTCAAACGCAGACGCATCATCTCGGACTCCTTCCCTGATCGACACACGAGCGCAAAGCCCGCACCCGCTGCGCAACAACGCCGCATCTAAAGCCTTCAATTGCGCAACCTGTCACGCGATCACCGGCTTCACCGCGCGCGGCAGGGGGCCTGGGGCTGCGTGGTCGCGCCGGTGAGCGCGTTGAAGGCGGCATGACCCATGGCCGCGTAGCCGCGGTCGTTGGGGTGCACGCCTTCGTCGGCCACGCACACCGTCGCGATGCCCTGGGGCACCGGGGCGCCCGGCGGCGGGGTCGGCGTGTCGTAGGGGCCTTCGACCGCATCGGCGAAATCCACCACGCCATCGAACACGCCGGAATCTTTGAGCCAGGCGTTGACCTGCACGCGCGCGGCATCACGGCGCGGCGAGTACCAGTTGGGATCGTCGGAGAACGGCAGCACCGTGCCGGCCCAGATCCGGATCCCGTGCTGGTGCGCGACGTCGGCCAGCAGGCGGAAGCTGGCGATCAGTTCGCGTGGCTGCGCACCGGCCGTGAGCAGGGCGGTATCCGGGCCGCGGTTGATGTCGTTGGCGCCGAACAGCACCACGATGTCGGTGACGCCGGGACGGTCGATCACATCGCGGTAGTAGCGCTTGAGGCCGGCGATGCCAGAAGCCGGTTCGCCGACCTGGTCGAAGGCCAGCTCGTCGGCGCTGATGCCCATGTTGGCCACGGCCAGTCCGCCCGCGCCGGGCGCGTTGCCCAGCGTGGCGAGCACGGCCGGCCATGGCGTATCCGGCCGGGTGGCCTGGTAGCCATCGGTGATGGAGTCGCCGAAGGCCACCACGCTGCGCGTGCCGGGCTTGGCCGCCACTTCCACCGCTGTCAGGGCGTAGACGTGGTCACCCGGCCACGGGCTGAGGCCTTGGGCGGGCGTGCGGCCTTCCAGATCGACGGCATCCACCGCGTCCCCCTGCACGGCCCAGGTCACCCGTCCCTGCTGCAGCGGATGGGCATCGGCCAGGGCCGCCGGACCCTCGAAGTACAGGCTCACGCTCAGCGGCGCCAGCGCGGGGGCGTCGAAGGCCACCGGATCGCTCAGCAGTTCGCCTCCGGGCGGCACCAGCGCCCGTGGCTTGCCGTCGAAGGTCAGGCGCACGCTGCTGCCCGGCACGACGGCCGCGCCCTGCGCCGCCCGCGCGATGCTGGCCGCGTCCACCTCGAGCGGCGCGGTCCCGAACACATTGGACAGCCGCACGCGCAGCTGGCTGCCGCCCAGGCTCAGGCGTACGCGCTGGCGCACGGTGACCTGGCGCACGGTGGGCACCCGATGGAGCGGATCGCCGCCGGTGTCGCGCTGCGGCTGATGCCCGGCATCGCGCGGCACGCTGACCTGTGCGGTCATCGCCTGCCCCCAGGACACCACCCAATGCGCGTCCGGGCCGGCCAGCGCCGGCGCGCTGACACACAGCAGCGCGCTGGCGACCAGCAGCAGGATCTTCATGGTTGCCCCGCGGCGAGCGTCGGTGAGCGAGTTCATGTGGACTCCAGGGCGCCATGCAAGCGCGGAAATGCAGTGATGCGCAGCTTGGCCGCGCCATAGGGGATGAGGGTCAATGGCACGGCCGGCTCATCGCTGGCCGGCTTTGGCCTGGTGGGCACGGGCTCGGCCGCGCCTTCCATCGCCACCCACGCCGGCACCGGGCGGCCTTCGACCTGCAGGCGCACCGGCGCGGATTGCGCGGCGAACGGCATCGGCCCGATCGGGTGCTCGCTGAGCCGAGGCGCGGTGCCGGTGATGGCGTAGTTCCAGCGCGTGGTCGGGTACACCTGCCAGTCGGTGGTCAGGCCGCGTTTGCGCCAAGGCACCCAGGCCGCCCCGATGGGCAGCGAGAACACCAGCGCGCCGCGCGAAAAGGTCACCGCATCGTTCGGCCCGGCTTCGGCGATGACCTGTGCGTTGAACTGCAGCTCCACCACATCGCCAGCCTTCCACGTGCGCGCGATGCGGGTGAAACCACCCTTTGCCGTGACCGCTTCGCCATTGACCAGCACGCGCGTGGCCTTCGACCAGCCGGGGATGCGCAGGTGCAAGGGGAAGGGCGTGGGCGCCTCGGGCCGGACGACGATGCGCACGCGATCGCGGAACGGGTAGTCGGTGACCTGTTCCAGTTCCACCGCCGTGGCGCCGATGCGCGTGGCGATACGGCACGGCACGTACACCATCGCCGCCAGGCCGCCATCGTCGCTGGCCATCCACGCCGCCGCGGTCAGCTTGGGCCAGCCCTGGTGGAAGTTGGCCGTGCAGCAGCCGAAGTGCGGATCGAGGCCGAACAGGTTCGACTCCGGCCCGTTGGTCGTCCACGGGGTGCGGTGCAGGCTGCATTCGACTTGGTTGGGCTGCTGGTCGTACTGGTGCGCCCACATGTCGTCGGTGAAGGTGCCGGGCAACGCATTGAAGGCGATGCGCTCCAGCCGGTCGCCGAGTGCGGCATCGCCGGTGATCGCCAACGCCAGCTCCAGCGAGTACATCGTCTCGACCACGGTGCACAGCTCCACGCCCTGCGAGGGGCTGCGCCCGGCCAGGTGTTCGTCGCAGGAGAACATGCCGTTGGGCAGGCCGTGGTACTGGTCCAGCATCGCCAGCTGGTGGTGGACGGCGGAGCGGTCGGCCGCGCTGCCTGACACCAGAGACCAGACCGGCGAAGCCTTGAGCGCCTGCCCGTTGTTGACGCCATGCACTTGCAGGCCGAGGTCTTCCATGAACACGTCGTCACCGTGTGCGTGCGCCTTGAGCCTGGCCGGATCGACCTTCTCCTTGAACGGGAAGTCGGCGAACATCGCCTGCCAGTCGTAACCCTGCGCCTTGAGCAGCCTGGCCAGTTGCAGCAGCTTGGGATCCTGCGTGCGCGCATGCAGCCACAGCACGCTGACCACCTCGTCCTGCCAGCGCATGCGGCCCCAGTCGCGCAGCGGCCGTGTCGGCAGCGCCTGCAGCTGGTGGTGGAAGTAGCGCGTCATGAACGGCACCACGCGCGCATCGCCGCTGAGCTCCTGGTACTGGGTGAGCACCTTGAGCATGACCATGCGCGGCCACCAGTCATCGTTGCTGCGCGGGCCGAACATCCCATCGCCCCAGCCGCTCTGCAGGGTCCAGTCGATGAAGCGCTGTGCCTTGGCCTTCAGTTCCGGCGCGTCGAGTTGCCAGGCCAGCGGCAGCAGGCCATCGACGAAGTACGGACCACGCTCCCATGACTCACCCGTGCCGCCGAGCCAGCCGCTGTCCGGGCCGACATCAGGCCAGGTTTCGTCCAGGTGCCCGCCCAGGCCGGCGGCCTGGATCTCCAGCTGGCGACGCAGCCAGCCGGCAGGCTTGATCGCGCCGGTGGGCAGCAACTGGAAGGGTTGCGGTGCCAGCGGCGCCACGGGAAACCGGGTAGCCGATGCCGCGGCCGGCGCGGCTGCATCGGACGCGGCCGCGCCCAATGGCAGGCCCGCCGCGACGCCGCCGATGGCCGCAACGCGCAACCACTGCCGTCGGCTCGGGGACACAGGATCGTGCTGCATGGAATCGAAGCCTCCACGTCATGCCCGCCTCGCGCGGCGCGGAGCCATACTACTCCGGATCGCACCGACTTGTCCGACAATACGACAGGCGCGTCCCTGCGCCTGGGCAGACCACGCCTGGTTACAGGTCGACCGAGAACTCGATCTGCGCCGAGCGCCCGTAGGCGTTGTAGATGCCGGTGTCGTAGAAAGGCCAGCCACCATTGGTGACATCGACCGGCGGACGTTTGTTGGTCAGGTTATTGACCGAGAGCATCACCCCGAACGTGTCGTTGAAGCGGTAGGTGACGCTGCCGTTGTAGGTCGTCCACGGCCCGATGTTGCGATCGTCACCGGCCTGGTTCCAGGTCGGCGCATTGCGCAGGCCGTAGAGCGTGGCGCCGAGCGGGCCGCGATACCAGCTGATGGTGGCGCTGGTGCGATCGTGGAGTTCGTTGGAGTTGGCGCAGCACAGCTGGTCGTAGGTGGGATCGCCTTCCTTGTACTGGGTCTCGTGGGTCAGTGCGCGGTAATGGCCGACCTGGACATCGAAGTTGCCCAGGGTGTCCATCCTCCACTTGTATCCGATATTGGCCTGCAGGCCGCTCTGCGTCTGCTTGGACAGGTTGATCGGATAGGTCTGGACCTCATTGATGCCGTTGGGGTTGACCGGATCGTTGGCCGGCTTGCGCGCGACCTGGCCGAGCACGTCCTGGCAGGTCGGCGAATTGACGTCATAGGCGGTGGCGCCGTTTTCGGACACACCCAGGCGGCAGTTGGCTTCCAGCTCCAGGATGTCGCCCTGGCCGAGCAGGTTCACCTCGTCGTCGATCTCGATGTGGTTGTAGTCCACCGACAGCGTCAGCGCATTGTCCAGCGTCGACCACACCGCGCCATAGGTGAAGGTCTTGGCGGTGATGTCCTTGAGGTTGCGATTGCCCGAGCTCACTGAACGGATGGAGCTGTCCGATTGCGCGCAGGCGTCGTAGTTGTCGGAGGTATAGCCGGCCTGGCGGCAGAGGTAGTAATCGGTTGCGGTGGTGAAGCCGCTGGACTCTGACGAATACAGGTAATACATGTCCGGCGAACGGAACGCGGTGGCGTAGCTGCCGCGCAGCAGCAGGGTGTCGATGGGGCGGAACTCCAGACCCACCTTGTAGGTGAACTTGCCGTTGCCGCCGCCGCCCTGCAGCGAATACTTGTCGTAACGACCGGACAGGTTGGCGTTGAAGGTGCTGGTCACCGGCACCTGGAATTCCATGCCCGCCGCGTACAGGTCACGCTGGCCCTGGGCGACCGTGGCCCCGCCGTTGCCGCGGAAGATGTTCTCCGAGTTGGGCGCCGAGGAGCGGTTGTTGAAGTACTCGCGCTGGCCCTGGACGATCGCGGCGAAGCCGACCGGACCTGCAGGCAGTTCGAACAGCGAGGTGTTGGTCAGCGTGGCGGTTTCGGACTGGGTCCAGGCCGCGGACTTGGCCCGATTGGTGCCACTCCAGGCGTAGTACTGCTCGGCGGTGATCGGCTGGTACAGCAGGTCCTCGTTGGGCGCGAACACCGGATAGCCGTTCATCTCGCCCAGCTGCGGCCCCAGGTAGTAATCGTCCACGCCGTTGAACTTGAGGAAGTCGGTCGCCTTGCGGATGGCGCTGGTACCGGAGCGATTGATGTAGATGTCGTAGTCGAAGCCGGTATCGCCCAGCGGGCCGCGCACGCCGGTGGCGATGTTGTAGCTGCGGGTGAACACGCGCTGGTCCTTGGACTTCAGGCCGACCTCCTCGGGCGCGAAGATGCGCTGCCAGCTCTCGTAGGTCCCGGTGGTCTGGTTGTAGAAATCCTGGTTCCAGAACGGGCTGCCGCCGGTGTAGGTCGGGCGGCCATAGCTGAGCAGGATGTCGGTGTACCACTCGGTCTGCGGCGTCAGGTGGTAGCGCGCGAACAGGCTGCCGTTGACGTTCTCGGCCTTGTTGAGCAACGAGGCGGTCCCGACATTGGCCAGGCTGCCGCAGTAGCGGCCATTGCTGCCGTCAGAGCGCGCGGCGTACTGGGTGGTACCGCCGTAGAGGTATTCCAGCGGCGCGCACGCGGCGGCGCCGGGATCGATGTAACGCGAAGCCCCCGCGGTGATGTCGCGCCGCAGGAAGGTGCGCGAGGGATCGACCACCTTGCCGGTATGGGCATCGGCGGCGCTGTCCAGGTAGCTGCGATCGAATCCGTAGATCGGCTTCTGCTTGTCGTACTGCAGCCCGAAGCTCAGGTCCAGGTCGCCGACCGAGGTGCCGGTACTGAACTCGAAGCGCTGGTTGGCACCGCCGCCGTCGCTGTAACCGCCGGCGCGGTACTTGAAGTGGGTGCCTTCGACGTGATCCTTCAGGATGATGTTGACCACGCCGGCGATGGCCGAAGAGCCATACACCGAGGACTGGCCGCCGGTCAGCACATCCACGCGCTCGACCATGCCCATGGGGATGTTGGCGATGTCCACGATCGAGGTGTTGCCGTTGTAGGCCAGCGGATAGCTGCTCATCGGGCGGCCGTTGAGCAGGGTCAGCGTGTAGCTGGGGTCCAGGCCGAACAGGCTGATGGTCTTGGCGCCGGGCGTGTAGTTGCCGGTGCCCTGCGAGTCCTGCACCGAGCCGTTGGACTGGGGCAGCGAGCGCAGCGCGTCGAACACGTTGGTGAAGCCCTGCTTCTCCATGTCCGCCGCGGTCACGCTGGTGATCGGCGAGGGGCCTTCGATCTGCGCCCGGGGGATCAGCGAGCCGGTGACCTTGACCGCATCGAGCTCGGCGGCCTTCCTGGTGGCACCTTCTGTGGGGACATCGGTGGCCTGCGGCGCATCGTCCTGCGCGTGGGCGACGCACGGCAGCAGGGCGGTGGAAATCATCAACGACAACAGTCTCAACTTCATCCGGGTCTCTCCATCGAGGTGCAAGGAACCGCGCTCGCCGGCCGCGGGGGCGGCGGGCGGCACGGCTGGACACTGCGGGCATTTCCCCAGCCCTGTTGCGGGCAGCGCTCGGCCCGGCGTCGTGCACTGGCGGTGGCTGCCATGGCGCAAGACGCAGGAACGGCGGCCCGGACACCGCACTATCGAGGACCGGGCAAGTCGCGCCGATTGCTTTCTAAATCGTTTAAATGAAGTATGTCAACGGGATGACGATAAGTTGTTCTGACAACTTGATTTCGACCACTCTGTCACTTTAAAAGGAATCAAAACGTGGGCAAGATGCCCCAAATCCCCGCCGCGGATTGCCATGCGCGTGAAAGTTCTGCACGATCGGCTGATCGCTTCAAACGATTCAGGGGCTCATGACCGATTCCAACCAGCGCCGTCGGCGCGTCACGCTGGCCGACATTGCCCGCGCCTGCGGGGTGTCCTCGGCCACGGTCTCCCTGGTGCTCAGCGGCAACCCGGCCGTGGCGGCCAAGACCCGTCGGCTGGTGGAAACCGAGCTGCGCCGCCAAGGCTATGTCTACAACCGCAGCGCCGCCAACCTGCGGCGCAAGGTCTCCACCAGCGTCGCCCTGGTGATCAATGACCTGTCCAACCCATTCGTGGCCGAGTTCGCGTCCGGCGTGGACGAGGCGCTGGCCGAGGCCGGCTGCGTGATGCTGCTGGGCAGCTCGGGCGAATCGATCGAGCGCCAGCGCGCGGTGCTGTCCTCGCTGCTGGAACACAACCCGGCCGGCGTGATCCTGACCCCGGCCGAGGGCACCAGCGTGGCCGACCTGAGCCCGGTGGTCGGCCTGCACACGCCGCTGCTGCTGTTCAACCGCCAGGTGCCCCAGTCGCGCTGGGACTACCTGGGCGCCGACAACGTGGCCGGCGCGCGCATGGCCACCGAACACCTGCTGGCGCAGGGGCATACGCGCATCGCCTTCTTCGGCGGGCATCGCGATTCCAGCTCCTGCCGGCAGCGCCTGGAGGGTTACACCGCCGCGCTCAAGGCCGCGGGCATCACCCCCGAGCCGCGCTGGATCGTCGAGTGCGCGCCGACCCGCCTGCAGGCGGCCACGGCCACCGCGGCGCTGTTCGCACGCGATCCGGCGCCGACCGCGGCGGTGACCTACAACGACGCGGTGGCGCTGGGCCTGATGATGGGCCTGCGCGCGCGCAACATCGCGCCGGGTCGCGAGTTCGCCCTGACCGGCTTCGACGACATTCCCGAGGCCGCCGCCACGGTGCCGGCACTGACCACGCTGGCCACCGCGCCCCGCGCGTTGGGTCGCCAGGCCGTGGGCATGGTGATGGCCAGCCGTCCGGTCGATGCCAAGCCCCGCAATACCATCGCGCCGGTGCAATTGGTGCCGCGCGAGAGTTCGCTCAGTTTCACCCGCACGCTGGAGTCCCCCACGCCGGCCAAGCCCACCAAGGCCCGCGCCACGCGCGGCAGCCGTCCCGGAGGATCGACCGCTTGACCCAGATCACACACACGCCGCGCTTGTTGCGCGGCTCGCTGGCGTGCGCCGTCGCGCTCGTCCTTGGCACCCCCGCTGCCCTGGCGGCCGACTTCCAGAGTTCGTTCGAGCCCGGGCAGCCTGCTCCTCAGTCCGCCGGCGGCGGGCCGTCGGTGAAGGTGGGCGATGGACCCCAAGCGCCCTACGCGGCCAAGGCCAAGGTCGGCTACAGCGGCCTGCACGCGCTGGCCTACGACGGCAGCGCCGGGCGCACGACGCTGTTCAAGGTCGATGCCACCATCGATGCGGATACCACGCTGTCCTGGCTGGTGCTGCCGGAGATCGTCGACGGCGACACGGTGTCCAGCACCTATGTTTCGCTGGATGCGGTGCTGGAGGACGGCACCCGCGTGTCGGCCACGCCTGCACTGGACCAGTACGGTTTCAGCGTGGGTGCGCAGGCGCAGGGCGACTCCAAGTCGCTCTACCCACAGCAGTGGGCGCGCAAGGCCGTACGCCTGGGCGAGGTGCCCGCCTTGCGCGGCAAGCGCGTGGTGGCGATCGAACTTGAAACCGCCGCGCCGGCCGGCAAGACCGCGCGTGGCTGGATCGACGATGTGGCCCTGGGCGAGACGGCCCCGGTCGCACACCAGGCGCCGACCGACTGGGTGCTGACCACGCGCGGCACCCAGGCCAACAGCACGTTCTCGCGTGGCAACAACTTCCCGGCCACGGCGGTGCCGCACGGCTTCAATTTCTGGACGCCGATGACCGACGCCAGCTCGCTGTCCTGGCTGTACAGCTGGAACGAGCAGAACGACGCCGACAACCAGCCGCGTCTGCAGGCCTTCGGCCTGAGCCACGAGCCCAGCCCGTGGATGGGCGACCGGCAGACCTTCCAGGTCATGCCTTCGCTCGATTCCGGCGTGCCGCAGGCCGATCGGGACAAGCGCGCCCTGGCGTTCTCGCATGCCGACGAACTGGCCCGCCCGCAGGAATACCGCGTGCGCTTCGCCAACGGCATTACCACCGCGCTGGCCCCGACCGACCACGCGGCGGTGTTCCAGTTCGCGTTTCCCGACCACGGCGATGCCAACCTGCTGTTCGACAATGTCGACGCACGCGCCGGGCTGACCCTGGACGAGAAGACCCAGACCCTTTCCGGCTATACCGACGTGCGCAGCGGGCTGTCCACCGGGGCCACGCGCATGTTCGTCTACGCCACCTTCGATACGCCGTGGCAGCGCAGCGGCAAGCTCGACACTGGCCGGCCCACCGGCTATGTGAAGTTCGCGGCACCCCCTGCAAAAGACGGCACGCGCCAGGTCACCATGCGCATCGCCACCTCGCTGATCTCGCTGGAGCAGGCCAAGCACAACCTGGCCCTGGAAGTGCAGGCGTCCGACACGGTGGAGACCGTGGCCGCGCGCGCGCAGGCGCAGTGGGATGCGGTGCTGGGCAAGGTGCAGGTGGACGGGGCCAGCGACGACCAGCGCACCACGCTGTACTCCAACCTCTATCGCCTGTTCCTGTATCCCAACTCCGGCTCGGAGAACGTCGGCACCGCCGACAGGCCGGACTGGCGCTACGCCAGCCAGAACAGCTGGTCCGATGACGCCACCGACGGCAGCGCGGTGCGCAGTTTCGCCCCGGTGCGCGACGGCCAGATCTACGTCAACAACGGCCTGTGGGACACCTTCCGCACGGCGTGGCCGGCCTACGGCCTGCTCGATGCGCAGGATGCCGGCGGCCTGATCAGCGGCTTCCTGGAGCAGTACCGGGCCGGCGGCTGGGTGGCGCGCTGGTCCTCGCCGGGCTATGCGGACCTGATGGTCGGCACCAGCTCGGACGTGGCCTTCGCCGACGCGTATGCCAAGGGCATCGGCGGTTTCGACCCGGAGCTGGCCTACGAGGCCGCGCTGAAGAACGCCACGGTGGTCTCGCCCGATCGCCACGTGGGGCGCAAGGGCATGGACCGCTCGCTGTATCGCGGCTACGCCGACACCGAGACCCACGAGGGCATGTCCTGGACCATGGAGGGCGCGCTCAACGATTTCGGCATCGCCAACATGGCCGCGCAGCTGGCCCGCTCGGCCAGCGGCAAGGACAAGCAGCGCTACGCCGAGGAGGCCGAGTACTTCCGCTACCGCGCGGCGGACTACGCCAATGTGTTCGACCGCAGCATCGACTTCTTCCAGGGCCGCAAGCCCGATGGAAGCTGGCGCGTGCCGGCCAAGGACTACGATCCGCGCGAATGGGGCCACGACTACACCGAGTCGGCCGGCTGGACCTTCGCCTTCACCGCCGCGCACGACGGCAATGGCCTGGCCGCGCTGTACGGCGGGCGCGACGCGCTGGCGCGCAAGCTCGATCAGTACTTCGCCACGCCGGAAACGGCCGGCGAGGACTTCACCGGTTCCTACGGTGGCGTGATCCACGAGATGACCGAGGCGCGCGACGTGCGCATGGGCATGTACGCGCACAGCAACCAGACCGCACACCACATCGCCTGGATGTACCTCTATGCCGGCCAGCCGTGGAAGACCCAGGCACTCACCCGCGAGATCCTCGCGCGGCTGTACCTGGGCAGCGACATCGGCCAGGGCTATCCGGGCGATGAGGACAACGGCGAGATGTCGGCCTGGTACGTGCTGGCCTCGATGGGCCTGTACCCGCTGCGCATGGGCTCGCCGGATTACGTGATCGGCTCGCCGCTGTTCAAGCAGAGCACCCTGTCCCTGCCTGGCGGCAAGAAGCTGGTGGTGCGCGCGCCGAACAATTCGGCCAAGAACGTCTACGTGCAGTCACTCAAGGTCAACGGCAAGCCGTGGACCAAGACCTGGATCCCGCACGCGCTGCTTGCGCAGGGCGCGACACTGGATTTCGTGATGGGACCGGCGCCCTCCAAGTGGGGTTCCGCGCCGGGTGACGCGCCGCCCTCGCTGACCCCGGCTGGCCAGGCACCGACCACGTTGGCCGATGTCATCGGCCCGCAGGCGCGCGTCAGCGTCAACGGCCAGGCCGCCCCGGCCCTGGTCGACGACGACGCCGACACCAGCGCCCCGGTCATGGGCAAGCAGGTCGATGTGGACATCACGCTGGAGCGAGGCGCGCAGCCGACCTTCTATACGCTCACCAGTGGACAGCGCCCGATCCAGGGCGCCAGCTGGCGCCTGCAGGCACGCAACGGCGAGGGGGCCTGGAAGACCCTGGACACGCGCAGCGACGAGGATTTCCGCTGGGCCCTGCAGGCCCGGCCGTTCCGCATCGCCTCGCCTGGCACCTATACCGCCTATCGCCTGCACTTCACCGCGCCCGGCCGCATGGCCCTGGCCGAGGTCGAGTTGCTGGCCCCGCACGTCCCGGTCCCGCTGAAGAAGGCGCCCTGATGTCCGCTATGCCACGTCCGCTCGCCAGCGCCCTGTTCTGCGCCGCCCTGCTCGTGTCTGGCGCTGCGCAGGCACGCGAGGATGTGACCCGAACCCAGGACGGGGTGACCATCACCTATCGCGATGCCAGCGGCGCGCTGGACACCGCCATGCAGGAGAAGATCCTCGAGACCTTCTTCCATGCGTATGCGCGGGAGCGGGCGGACTTCAACACCGCCGCTCCGACCAAGGCGATCATCACCATCGATCCGTCCTACGACGGCATCGCTTACGTGAGCAGCGACGACTGGGCCAAGATGACGATCAACCCGGCCTGGCTGGTGAAGCATCCGGGCGATACCGACCTGGTCAGCCACGAGGCCATGCACATCGTCCAGAGCTATCCGGACTACGGCAACGACCAGGCGCCGACCTGGCTGGTGGAAGGCATCGCCGACTACGCGCGCGACCGGTACGGCGTCGACAACGCCGCCGGCGGCTGGGCGCTGCCGACCCAGATCAAGGACAAGCAGCACTACGACACCGGCTACCGGGTCAGCGGTGCGTTTCTCAAATGGGCCGACGCCAAACATCCGGGCCTGGTCAAGCAACTGGACGCGGCGCTGCGCGGCGGCACCTATTCGCCACAGCTGTGGACGCAGGCCACCGGCGAGACCGTCGAAACGCTGTGGGATCAATACGTCATCGCACGCGGCGGCGTGCAGCCGGCCAAGGGCTGAGAGCCCCCAGGCCGCGCATCGGCGCACGGCCTGGCCTGGATCCCACGCGCCAGGCTGGAACCGCGCGCCACGGCAAACCGCAGTCCCCGCGCAGGGGCACCCGCGCCCTGGTGTTTGCGCGTGTCAGCCCATGGCGTCTCGCGTTCGCCGGGACGGCGGTAGAAGCGCCCTCGAAGACGCCAAGCCGCTCACTGCCCCTGCAACTGCGCAAGCCGCTGGCGCAGGCGCCTGGAGTCGGGCTTGAGCGCGATCATCTTCTGGACCTGCTCGATGGCCGCCTGGCGGTTTCCCATTTCGCGATAGACATCGGCCAGGCTGTCCAGGGCGTCGAGCGAGCTGGGATGGATCCGCGCGTTGAACTCCAGCACGGTCAACGCCTTGTCCGTCGCCTCGCGCTTGAGCAGCGCGCCGGCGACCTGTTCCAGCGGCTGACCGGGAAAGTCGTAGCGCCGCGGAACCGCCGCCCACTGCTGATCGAACCAACGCTTGAGCTGTTCCGCATCCAGGCGCTCCGCCTGCTGGTACAGGTCCCAATGCACGGACATGCGCAGCGTGGGGCGCGGCTGGCCCGCCAGGATGGCCTCCACCGCGTCGCGCGCCGCCTCGACACTGTCGTCCTGGGAATTATTGGTGAGCATCACGATCTGAATCCCCTGTTCGGGCAGCAGGGTCAGGTCCGACTTGAAGCCACGCCAATCCCCGCCATGGGTCACCATGGGCTGGCCAAGCGCGGAGTTCACCAGCTTGAAGCCGAAGCCGTACGGCACCGTGCTGCCATCGGATAGCCTGGCCGGTGTCGTGGCCAGCGCCCAGTTCGCCTTGGACATCGCCCGGCCTTGCTGGAGCGCGTCGGCCCACCGCTGCAAATCGTGCGTGGTGGAGTAGATGTCGCCTGGGCCGACGGGATAGAAGTTCGGGATTTGGTCGAACGGCTTGCGACTGCCGTCCGGCCGGACGATGAAACCCCACGCGCGTGGCTGGATCTGCGCCTCGTTGCCCGGCAGGCGCACGCGCGTATGCGTCATGCCCAGTGGGGCGAAGAACTCGCGCTGCAGAAAATCGGCGTAGTCCATGCCCGCGACATGGCCGACGATCTGCGCCAGCAGGATGTAGCCGGTGTTGCTGTACTCGAACGCAGCGCCGGGCGCGAACCGCAGCGGCGCCTTGTGTTCGACCAGCAGCGCGACCGCCTCATCGCCCCGCATCGGCGCGGTGACCTCGCCCCGCTTGAACATCTGCGTGTACGTCGGGAAGACATCGGGGACCCCCGAGGTGTGGGTCAGCAGCTGGCGCAGGGTGATGTCGGCATGGGGTAGCTGCGGCAGGTACTTGATGGCCGGATCATCCAGCGCCAGCTGGCCGCGGTCGGCCAGGCGTAGCACGGCGGCAGCCGCGAACTGCTTGCTGACCGAGCCGATGTCGAAGGCATCCTCCACTGTCAGCGCAACCTGCGCGCTGGCATCGGCCTCTCCCAGGGCGCCCTGATAGACGACCTTGCCGTGCTGCGTGACCAGGAAGCTGCCATTGCAGACCCTCACGGCATGGCAGTTCTCGAAATAGCGCGCGACCTCGGCAGACCGCGTGGAGCCCGCGTCGGGCGCGCGCGCGAACACGGGCAGGACCGCACAGGACAGCGCGACAACGGCCAGGCGCGGCATGCGCTGAGCCAGCTTGCGTAGAGCATCCATCGGAGTTTCCTCTGTTTTTCTGTACTACTACAATTAGTACAGCTGGGATAAAATAAAGACGCCTGCCGATGCAGGCGCCGTATCGATCGGCCAACCATGCTGGACAGCCGTCCAAGCCAACTGTACTATTTGTACTAGCACACTTCAACAGGAGCGACGACTTGGCCCGTACCGCAGCGCTGATGATCCAGATCGCCACCGGCGACCCGCGCCCCATCGTCCGCCAGATCACCGATGCGGTCCGCATGCGGATTGCGACCGGGGAGCTGGCCCAAGGCCAGCAGCTGCCCAGCGTGCGCGGGCTGGCGCAGCAACTGACGATCAATCCCAACACCGTGGCCAAGGCCTACGCCGAGCTGGTGTCCGAAGGCTGGCTCGATGCGAGGCAAGGCATGGGCTTCTATGTCGCCCCGCCCCGGCAACGGCTCTCCGATGCCGAGCGCGAACGCCGGCTGGACGAGGCGGTGGCCACGTTCGTCAACGATGTCGTCCCGCTCGGGCTGCCGGCCAAGACCGTGCAGCAGCGCATTGCCGATGCATTCGAGCGCGCGCTGCCGCGCAAGCGTGCGTGATGGAGACTTCTGACCATTTTGACGCCACGGACGGCGCACACGATCTGGCGATCGAAACGACGCAGCTGAGCAAGCGCTATGGCGACAAGTTCGCCTTGGACGGGCTGGAGCTGCGCATCCAGCGCGGACGGATCCACGCCATGGTGGGCGCCAATGGCGCGGGCAAGTCCACGCTGTTCCGCATCCTGCTGGGCTTTCTCTCGCCCAGCGGCGGCCAAGCGCGCATCCTCGGCCGCGACAGCCAGCGGTTGACGCCGGGCGACCGGGCCAGGATCGGGTTCGTCAACGAAGAACACACGCTGCCGGGCTGGATGCGGGTCGAGGAGATCACCGCGATGCAGCGCCGCCAGTATCCGCAGTGGCGCCAGTCGGTCTTCGACGAGGTGATCGGCCATTACCGGCTGCTGCCCACGCAGAAGATCGCCCAGCTCTCGCGCGGCGAGCGCGCGGGCTTCAACCTGGCCCTGAGCCTGGCCCAGTGCCCGGAACTGCTGATCCTGGACGAGCCCACGCTGGGCCTGGACGTGGTCGCCAAGCGCGCCTTCCTGGAATCGCTGCTGCATACCAACGCCATGGAAGACCGCACGGTGATCTATTGCTCGCACCAGATGGAAGAGATCGAGCGCGTCGCCGACAACCTGATCCTGCTCGAGGACGGCAAGCTCAGGCATATGTCGGCGCCGGAAGGCTTCTGCGAGCGGGTCACCTATTGGATCGCGGATGTTCTGTTCAAGGGGCCGCCGCACGAGACGATCCCCGGCCTGATGGAAGCGCGCAGGCTCGATGGCCTGCACCACTACCTGGTACTCGACCAGGGCGAGACCTTCGCCGAGTTCCTGCGCGCCGCGGGCGCCCGATCGATCAATGCCATGCCGGTCAGCCTGGACCGCGCGGTCAACGCCTTCCTGTCCATGCGCCACGCGGCGCCGCCCGCGCACTGACGCCCGTCCTGGAGAAACACCATGTGGAGCCTGTTCAAGGTCGAATGCCTGCGCTTCCGCACCTGGGCCCTCATCGCCGCAGCCGTGCACCTGTGCGCGCTGGGATTCGGTAGCCGCATGCTGGATCTGGCACAGCAGACCCTGCCCATCTATCGCGGGATCGGTGCCGTCTACGCGCTGGCGGGTGTGCTGCTGGGTCTATATCAGATCGGGGGATATCGGCGCGGGAGTCACTGGGTCACGCTGCTGCATCGCCCGGTGCCGCCAACGCGGATTGCGCTCACGCTCTGCGCTGCGGCGGGGGTGGTGCTGCTGGTCGCGATCGTGCTGCCGACGTTGTTGCTTGCCGCCTGGCAGCAGGGCACGACCGCGCGCGTGGTCGACCTTCGCCATTGGCTGCTGCCTGGCTCGGCATGGCTGGTCGCGCTGGCGGGCTATCTCGCCGGTGCCTTCTGGGCGTTGCGCGGCATGCGGCTGGCGCTGGCGGCCGCGGCGCTGTTGGTCTGGCTCGTGTTCACCGATGCAACCGGCGTGGCGATGTTGGTGCTCGAGCTGCTTGCCGTGGCCTGGCTGCTCGCCCTGGTGCTGTGCGCGTTCAAGCCCGATGTCGAGGCGACGCCGCGTGGACCTTGGGCCAACGCACTGCTCGCGCTGCCCTTGAGCGCGGGTGCCTATCTGGTCGCGATGCTGGTGCTGTTCGGGGTGGAATTCCTGTGGATCGCGCAAGGATCGCATCCGCTCAACATGGCCGTTCCGCCTCGTGGGGGCCATACCGAGGTGGAGAAGATGGAGCCGCGTGCGCGCATGCTCCGGGCGCTGCGCGAGGCGATGCCCGCTGATGTCGACCGACTGGAGGCGGCAATCAAGGCGAGCAAGCCGCAGGGCCTGGCCGCCCGCCTGCGCGAACAGCCACAGCGCGACGCGTTGGGCAACCTCACGCCTTTGCAGTTCGACGATCCGGCACGCCACGTCCGCTGGACCTTCAGCCACGACCGCATGCGTCTGGTCGGCGAGAACCTGCTCAATGGACGCGCCGTTGGCATGCTGGGCGTTGGATCGGGCGGTGCCGCCTTTCCGCACGTGGCCGTGCCACTCGGCCACCTGCCCGGTTTGCCCGAAGACGACGCGGTGCTGCTCGCGGGCGATACCTTGTACCGCTACGACAGCGCGGGTCAGGTCATCGTGCCCTGGCTGGGCGTGCGCGCGGGCGAGCTGATCGCCGGGGTCGGCGCTGTCGGCCGGCGTTGGGTACTGATGAGCGACAAGGCGCTGTATGTGTTTCGCACAGGTTCGGCCGGGGCGCGGGGCCCCACGCGCATTCCCTTGCCCATTCCCAATGCACGACTGAGCAACCTCGACATGATCGCGCTGAGCGACGGCGTCCTGGTCAGCCTGGTGTCCTCTGAGCTGGCGCATACCGAGGACGGCGCGCGCCCTGCCCTGTTCCTGCTGCGCGGCTTCGACGACGGACGGCCGGCCGTGCTGCATGCCAGCCCCCTGTCGTTCGACTATCCCGCCCTGCACCGCTATCGAAGCTGGTGGCCTTCGCCAGCGCTGCACACTGCAGTGAAGCAAGCGCAAGCACTGTTCGCGCCGCCCTCGCCGCTGTCCGCTGCAAAGCCTGCTCCGACTCCCACGCCCATCGCGGTCCTGGCCGGGTGTCTCATGCTGGCGTCGGCTGCGATGGCGGTCTATCGCGCGCAGCGTGGCGGGCTGACCGGCCCGGCGCGGCTCGCATGGACCCTGTTCTGCGCGACCCTCGGGCTGCCGGGACTGGTGGCCATGCTGCTGATGACGCAACGCACGTGGCGTCGCGATTGATCCGCGAGGTCAGCGGACGGCAGACCGCGCAGCACGCCGCGACCCGCATGTCACCCGAGACGCGCTGACTTCGAAATGTCCGGAAGGGTTCGCCGACTGAGACGACACTAGGTAGGTTTCTTTTGAGGCCTGTTCTCCGTGGCGCGCGAGCTGCCTGGCCGTGACCCCACGTGGCTTGCGATATTCACCAGGCGTAGCTGGACGTTGGCGTGTGTGCTGCCTCGGTGTCATGTGCCACCGACATCGCCTCGGCGACCACGTCCTGCGGGAAGCCCAAGCGCGCCAGCATCCGGATCGCGTTGCGGGCCTGCGCCGGGCCCTGGCGCAGGCGGTAGTCGAAGTAGCCGTCCACGTCCGGGTCCTCCTGGAAGTGGTACAGCGCATAGCGCGCGCCGAGCAGCGCCTGCAGTTCCACATCGTGCGTGGTCACCAGCACCAGCGCACGTTCGCCCAGCGCCTGCAGCACGGCCTTGACGATGGCTACGCGCTCGACCGTGTTGGTGCCGCTGAAGGGCTCGTCCAGCACGATCAGGGCACCTTCGTTGCGCGCGGCCTGGTCCAGGAAGCCGCGGATCGCTTCGATCTGGGCGAAGTAATGGCTCTTGCCCGAGGCCACCGCGTGATGCCCCTGGATGGAGGCCACCACCGGCACGCGCGGCAGCACCGCGCGCGTGGCCAGGCAGAAGCCGGCGGTGCGGCCGAGGATGGCGTTGATGGCCAGCATCTTCACGAAGGTGGTCTTGCCGGCCATGTTGGAGCCGGTGACCAGCGCCGAACTGCGCACCAGCGCCACGCTGTTGGGCACCGCCTCGCGCAGCAGCGGATGGCGGCCTTCGACGATCTCCAGCATCGGCGTGTCAGCCAGCGTCGGGGCGCAGTGCTGCGGATGCAGGACCAGAGCCGAGGCCAAGGCGATATCGGCATCGATGCCACCGACCAGCGCGAAGCTGGCATGCAGCCGATGGCGCACGCGGGCGAAGCGTTCGAAGGTCCACAGGAACACGATCAGTTCCAGCAGGAAGCACACGTTCAACACCAGCGTGACCTGCGGTGGAACCCAGTTGAACATGTCGGCCAGCAGCAGCTTGCGGCGCACGCCATCGCGCGCGGGACGCTCGGCCAGCAGCTGGTGCTGCATGGGCAGCTGCGGCCGCCGCGCGAGCGCGTCGGCGGTGCGCATCAGGCGCACGCAGCCATTGAGTCCGGCCACCTCGCGTTGCTGGCGCCCGCTGTAGCGGTAGAGGATCAGCAGGTTCACCGGGATCAGCGCGGCCCAACACCACAGCGGCAGGCCGCAGGCCACCACCGTGACCAGCCAGTCCAGTAGGCACGCGCTCCACAGGCTGATCCAGCCGCGCCGGGTCGACGGTTCCAGGGACGCGGCGTGCAGGGTATCGGCCACGTGCGCATGGAGCGGGTCCTGTATGCGCAGCAGGTCGCGCTGCAGGCGCTCGCGCAATGCTGCGTCATCGACTAGGCGCAGATGCACCGCATGGCGGGCCGCCAGCGCGTCGGCGTCGTCCTCAAAGGTCCGCAGGCGCCGATACAACACCTGGCTGCCCAGGGGCGTGACCGTGGTGTCCAACTCGGCGAAGACCTGCGGCAGTTCCAGGTCATCCCAGGTCCGGTCATCGACATGCGGGCCCTGCCCGCGCACCCGCGCGAACCAACGCCCGGCCAACGCCGCGTGCTTGCGGCCTGGCTGGCCCCAGGCGGCGCGGCGTTCGGCATGGGCAAACCGCTGTGGGAACACCAGATCCAGCAGCGCGCGCGCTCACATGCCCGCCACCTGCGTCACATGCCCCCATCGCCGCATCGTCCGTTCTCCGCATCTGCTGAAGCCGCCGATCGGAGACGACGTCCCGATAACCGCTGCACGGAGGAGATAGGCACGCGTCCGCGGATTTCAACGCCAGGTTGCGCGGGGCGACGCACACTGGGCTGATGCCGATGCCTGAAGACCCATGCGCGGTTCGATTACAGCGCCGGCGAGCACGGGCCAAACCCAGCGCGCCGTGGCGCCCGGCACGCCGCCAACCCGCCGTCAGGCTAATCGGCTCGGGTCGGTGGCTTGTCGTCCCTGCCTAAAAGCAGGCGCGCCTGCGTGCCCCAGCCGCCGATGAAGACATCATCGCGTCCATCGCCGTTGAGGTCGCCGACAGCCATGCTCCAGTGCCGGCCGATCGTCTGCGCCGGCATTGCCTCGCGCGTGAGGTCGCTGAAATTCCCCTTGCCGTCGTTGAGGTAGGCGCGGGCCTGGAGCGGCTCGAAGCCGGGCACCTGGATCGCGCCGACGATGAGATCCAGATCGCCGTCGTGATCGATGTCGAGCACCGCGCCACCCCAGCTCGAGAACCGGTTAGGCGGCAGTCTGGCCGCGGTCTGGTCCCTGAAGCGACCGTGGCCGTCGTTGACCAGCAGACGCACCTGCGGGTCCTTGTCCCATGCCTGATTGTTGCTGGTCAGGTTGAACAGGACCACGTCCGGCTTGCCATCGCCGGTGGCATCGAAGAGATGCACTTCGCGGGTCTCCATCGGGGTCAGCAGCTGCAACCGACCGGAGGCATCGGTGAAACGGCCCTCGCCGTCGTTGAGCAGCAACCGGCTTGGCGGCGTCTCGTTGGCCAGGATCATGTCCAGGTCGCCGTCGCCATCCAGGTCCGCCAGGCCGACGCCCTGCGTGCCGTCATCGTCGCGCGGCAGGTGTGTCGCAGTGGCATCGATGAAGTGGCCGGGCGCGGCCGGATCGTTGAGCCACAGGAAATCCTGTCCGGAGACGGCGGGCTGACCGGGTCGGGTCTCCTTCGAGTTGCCGACCACGATGTCCGGCAGGCCATCGCCATTGACGTCGCCTACCGCCAGGCCATTGGCCTGGCTGCGCGCGGGAAGCCGGTCGCTGGCATCGATGAAGCTGCCGTCACCGCGACCGAAAAACAGCTGGTGGACGTGGTCGTCCTCGGCGACGAAGACCACATCGGGCAGGCCATCGCCGTTGAAGTCGGCGCTGCGCACGTGTTCGTTGTCGTGCGGCACCTGGCCCAGGGCGCCCTGCTTCCAGCTGAGGTGTCCGGTGCCGTCGTTGAGATAGAGCCGATTGGCGCCGTTTTCGACCGCCACGGCCACGTCCAGGTCGCCATCCTGGTCCGCATCGAACAGGGCCGCATCCAGCGCATGGAGGTCCGGCGCGATCGGCACATGGGCCGCGGTCACATCCACGAAGTGGCGTGAGACCGCCTGCGGCCCCGGCGCGTCAATGGGCGCCTGTTGCGCCAGCGCGGCTTGCGAAACCGCGCAGGCCAGCAGCAGGCCGGCCGTCGCCTGGCGCCGAAGGCGGATGCCAGGGTCGTTCGATCTGGGAAGCGCCATGTCGGATGTCCTAGACGAATGGAAGCGCCAGTCTAGGCAGACTCGCCTCACCGCGCTGTCAGCGCTTTCCCGGCGTCCCCCATCTGCGCCGATCCACGCAGAGAGGCCCGGCGTGTACCGGGCCTCTCTGCGTCCGACCAGTGACAACCGCGCCTATGCGTCCTCGCTCTTGGCCGCCAGTTGCTCGCGGATCTGCGCATCGACCGCGGCGATGGCGGTCATGTTGAGCACGCGACGCGGGGTGGCACTGGTGGTCAGGATGTGCACCGGCTTGGAAATGCCCATCAAGATCGGCCCGATCGCCACGCCGTCGGTGAACACGCGCACCAGGTTGTAGGCGATGTTGGCCGCCTCCAGGTTGGGCAGCACGAACAGGTTGGCACGGCCCTTGAGCGTCCCATTGGGCATGATCTGCTTGCGCAGCACCTCGTCCCAGGCGGTGTCGCCCTGCATCTCGCCATCGACGTTGAGGTCGGGCTTGCGCTTGAGCAGCAACTCGCGCACCGCACGCATCTTCAGCGCGTCCTTGGAATCGTGGCTGCCGAAATTGGAATGCGACAGCAGCGCGATCTTGGGCTCGATGCCGAACAGCTTGAGGCGATAGGCCGCCTGCAGGGTGGCCTCGCACAGCTGCTCGGCGGTGGGATCGTCCTGCACGTGGGTGTCGACGAAGAAGAACGTGCCCTGCTGGTTGATCACCCCGGTCATGGCCGAGGTGGAGGTCACGCCCTTTTCCAGCGGGATCACGCTGCGCGCGTAGCCGAGCTTCTTGTGGAAGCGGCCGACGATGCCCGAGACCATCGCGTCGGCCTCGCCGCGGGCCACCATGACCGCGGCGATCAGGGTCGGACGCGAGCGCATGAGGTTCTTGGCCGCCGCCACGGTGACGCCCTTGCGCTCGGTCAGCGCATGGTAGGTCTGCCAGTACTCGTTGAAGCGCGGATCGTCGTTGATGTTGGTGACTTCGAAATCCTGGCCCGCGGTCAGGCGCAGGCCCATGCGCGCGATGCGCTGCTCGATGATCTCCGGACGCCCGATCAGGATCGGGAAGGCCACACCTTCGTCGACCACCGTCTGCACCGCGCGCAGGACGACTTCCTCCTCGCCCTCGGCGTAGACCACGCGCTTGCGGTCCGCGCGCGCCTGGTCGTACACCGGCTTCATCATCAGGCTGGTGCGGTAGACGAACTGGCTGAGCGTCTCGCGATAAGCCTCCATGTCGGCGATCGGGCGCTCGGCGATGCCCGAGTCCATCGCCGCCTGGGCCACGGCCGAGGACAGCTCCACCAGCAGGCGCGGGTCCAGCGGGCGCGGGATCAGGTACTCAGGACCGAAGCTCGGCGTCTCGCCGCCGTAGGCCGCGCCCAGGTCGGAGGCCTCGCGCCGTGCCAGGGCGGCGATGGCCTTGACGCAGGCGACCTTCATCGCCTCGTTGATGCCCGTGGCGCCCACGTCCAGCGCGCCGCGGAACAGGTAGGGGAAGCACAGGACGTTGTTGATCTGGTTGGCGTAGTCCGAACGCCCGGTGCCGATGATCGCGTCCGGACGCGCGGCCTTGGCCTCCTCCGGCATGATCTCCGGGTTCGGGTTGGCCAGCGCGAAGATGATCGGCTGCGGCGCCATCGAGCGGACCATGTCCTGGGTCAGGATGCCTGGCGCGGAGAGCCCCAGGAAGATGTCGGCCCCCTCGACGATCTCGGCCAGGGTGCGCTTGTCGGTGTCGCGCGCGTAGCGCTGCTTGTCCGGGTCCAGGTCGGTACGGCCGGTGTGGATCACCCCGTCGCGGTCCAGGGCCAGGATGTTCTCGGGCTTGAGGCCCAGCGAGACCAGCATGTTGACGCAGGAAATGCCCGCCGCGCCCATGCCGGTAGTGGCCAGCTTGACCTCTTCGATCTTCTTGCCGGTGACCACCATGGCGTTGAGCACCGCCGCGCCGACGATGATCGCCGTGCCGTGCTGGTCGTCATGGAACACTGGGATGTTCATCTTCTCGCGCAGCGCGCGCTCGACGATGAAGCACTCCGGCGCCTTGATGTCCTCCAGGTTCACGCCACCGAAGGACGGCTCCAACGAGGCGATGATCTCGACCAGCTTGTGCGGGTCCTTCTCGTTGATCTCGATGTCGAACACGTCGATGCCGGCGAACTTCTGGAACAGCACGCCCTTGCCTTCCATCACTGGCTTGGAAGCCAGCGGGCCGATGTCGCCCAGGCCCAGCACGGCGGTGCCGTTGGTGATCACCGCCACCAGGTTGCCGCGCGCGGTGTACTTGCTGGCCAGCTTGGGATCGGCGGCGATCTCCTCGCACGCATAGGCCACGCCCGGCGAATAGGCCAGGGCCAGGTCGCGCTGGGTGATCATCGGCTTGGTCGCGGTGACCTTGATCTTTCCCGGCGGATGCTGGCTGTGGTAGTCCAGGGCGGCTTGCTTGAATTCTTCTTTGGACATCGGCGTGTGGGCAGTGAGGTCGCTGGGACGCAGGAGTTTACCGCCGCGCCACGGCGCGGCCGGAGGGCGGCGGCCCGTGCGTCCCGTCTCCCGGGACGCACGACCGCCCAAGCTGAATCAGAACACCACCTGCGCGCGCAGGCCCACGGTATTGCCCGAATCCGGGCCCCGGTAGCTGCCGACCTTGTTGTCGGTGCTCCAGTGCACGACGTTGAACATCAGGCGCGACCAGTTGGTCAGGTACCAGTTCACGCCCACCGTCCAGGCATCGCCCTCGCCGCCGCGGGCGGTATCGGTGTAGTCGTAGTCGTCGTAGCGGGCCGCCAGCTCGAACGCGCCCCAGCCCCCGTCGGTGACCGGGTTGAGGACCTTGGTAGTGCCCCACACGCCGGAGCGGTCGGAAAAGCCAGGCTTCTCGCCGGTGAGCAGCCAGCCGGCCGAATAGCTGCTGGCCTTCTGGTCGCGCGAGGCCTCGGTGGAGGAGTTGATGGTGCGCACGGTGGTCTCGGCGAACGCCCAGCCGCTGCGCCACACGCCGCCCAGCTCCGCGCCCCAGGCGTGGTCGTTGGTCGGATCGGAGATGGAACTGGCCGAGATGCGCACCTCGCCGTTCCAGCCCAGCGCAACCGGGGAGGTCTTGTTGATGCTGGTGACGTCGCTGCCCAGGTTCTCGTACCAGTACCAGCCGCCGACGTGCATGAAGCCCGACGCGCGCTTGATCGGATTCCAGTGGACGCGGGTCAGGTAGGCGATGGTGTCGTTGGCATCGCTGTCGTTGCCGGCGTCATCGCCGGTGACCGCCAGGCTGGCGTGCCAGTTGTCGCCATAGACCTTGGTGGTCAGGCCCAGGCCGAAGAAGCCGCTGTCCATGCCGCCGACCGAGGCCACCGCGTTGCGCTCCATGAACGGCGTGGTGGTGCCACCGGTGGCGCCGTCGATGCTGCGATCCTTGAGCTTGTTACCGATGTAGAACTCGGTGGGCAGGCCGCCGATGCGGGTGTCGTAAGAGGCGTAGATTTCCTTGAGGCTGACCGAGTTGCCGGCGAAGTCGGCTTCGATCTTGTAGCCCAGCGGGCCCATCTCGCCCTCCGCGCCCAGGCGCGCACTGGCGAAGTCGGTGCCGGTGATGTTGCGCGCGTCGTAACCCGAGCCGTGGGTGCTGGAGAAGTCCATCAGCACGCGGCCACGCGGATGGAAGGTGAACGTGCCGTCGGCCGACTTGAACTCCGGGCCGCCCTTGCGCCAGCTGACGTTGCCGTTGCCGCCGGTGCCCTTGACCGCCATCTGCGCGACCTGCGCCTTGAGGATGGCCAGGTCATCGTCCTGGCGGGTGTCGGCCACGGCCGCGGCGACCTGCGCCTGGGTACCGGTGGCGGCATCGGCCGGGGCCGGCGCGCCCTGCTCAAGCGCGGACAGGCGCGCGTTCATCGCGGCGATCTGCTGTTGCTGCTGGGCGATCTGCTGGGCCTGCAGCTCGACCATCTTGCGCAGTTGCGCCTCGGTGGCCGCGTCGGCGGCCAGGGCGGGAAGGGAGGTGGCGCCCAGTGCGACGGCCACGGCCGCGGCCAGCGCGGAGGATCGGATCGGATTCATAAGGTGTCCCCGGTGAATGGGTGAAAGAAGAAGCGCGCGGCTCATTCGCCGGCGGCGTCGGCGCCCGCAGCGGTGGGCGTGCCGCCCAGGAAGCCGTGCATCCGCGCCCAGGTGGCGAACAGGCGCGGCCACTGCGCCGGCTCGGTGCCCGGCTTGCCCAGGCCCCAGCTGTGACCGCCGGTCTCGAACAGGTGCAGTTCCACCGGCACCTTGGCCTGGTGGGCGGTCTGGTAGAGCAGCAAGCCGTGACCGACATCGACGATGGGATCGTTGACCGCCTGGGCGATGAACACCGGCGGCATGTCGGCACGCACGTGGTCTTCCACCGAATAGGCGGTCTGGTAGTCGGGCTGGGTGGAGACCTCGCGCGAGGTGCGGGTCTGGTCCAGCGGCGGCTTCACCGACACCACCGGGTAGAGCATGGCCAGAAAGTCCGGCCGCGAGGACAGGGTGTCGGCCGCGTCCACCGGCGCGTAGAAATCATGATCCCAGCGGGTGGCGGTGATCCCGGCCAGGTTGGCGCCGGCCGAGGAGCCCATCACGCCGATCTTGTGCGGGTCGATGCCCCATTCGGCCGCGTGGCTGCGCAGCAGGCGCATGGCGCGCTGGCCATCCTGATACGGCGCCTCGGCCTTCCAGCCATCGTTGGGCAGGCGGTAGTACAGCACCGCCGCGGTGGTGCCGGTGGCCGCCAGCCACTGCGCCATGGGGCGCGCGGCCGTGCCGATCTGGATGCGGAAGTAACCGCCGCCGCCCAGGACCAGTACCGCGCTGCCGTTGGGCTTGGCCGCACGGTAGATCTCCATGCGCGGATTGGAGATGTTGCGCACTGAACCGGTGGCGCTGCCATCGGTGCCGACCTGCTCGGGTCCGTGGGTGACTTGCGGCAGCGTGCCGGCCGGCCACAGTTCGAGCGTCTGCGATGGCGCGGCCTCCTGCGCCGCGGCGATGCCCGGAATGCAGGCAAAAGCAAGGACCAACCGGGCCGCCAGGCCCAGCTTACGTGTGGATTGCATGGTGATGTTCTCTCCCAGGTGGCGGCGCCCATGACGGGCGCCGCGGTGATGCGATGACGCGTAAAGCGGACTTTCCGAAGTGGTGGCGCGATCGATCAGGCCGGCGTGGGCAGGCGGTCCGGATCCTCGATCAGCTTGCCGTCCAGGGCGGCCTTGAGCTTGTCGCGATCCAGCGCGTTCTCCCAGCGCGAGACCACGATGGTGGCGACCGCATTACCGGTGAAGTTGGTCAGCGAGCGGCACTCGGACATGAAGCGGTCCACGCCCAGGATCAGGGCCATGCCGGCCACCGGCACTTCCGGCACCACCGCCAGGGTGGCGGCCAGGGTGATGAAGCCCGCGCCGGTCACACCAGCCGCGCCCTTGGAGCTGAGCATCGCCACCAGCAGCAGGGTGATCTGGTGACCCAGGGTCAGTTCGGTGTTGGTGGCCTGGGCGATGAACAGCGCCGCCAGGGTCATGTAGATGTTGGTGCCGTCCAGATTGAACGAGTAGCCGGTCGGCACGACCAGGCCCACCACCGACTTCTCGCAGCCGGCCTGTTCCATCTTCTCCATCAGCGAGGGCAACGCCGACTCGGACGAGGAGGTGCCCAGCACCAGCAGCAGCTCGGCCTTGAGGTACAGGATCAGCTTGACGATGGAGAAGCCGCACAGGCGCGCGACGATTCCCAGGATCACCAGCACGAACAGCAGCGCGGTGATGTAGAAGCTGCCCACCAGCCAGGCCAGGTTGGCCAGCACCCCCAGGCCGTACTTGCCGATGGTGAAGGCGATCGCACCGAAGGCACCGATCGGGGCGGCCTTCATCAGGATGTGGACCAGGCGGAACACCGGCGTGGTCAGCGCGTTGAGGAAGTCCACCACCGGGCGGCCGCGCTCGCCGGTCATCGCCAGGGCGATGCCGAACAGCACCGCCACGAACAGCACCTGCAGGATGTTGTCACCCACAAACGGGCTGATCAGCGTCTTGGGAATGATCTCCAGCAGGAAGCCGGTGACCGTCATGTCGTGGGTGGCACTGACGTACTGGTCGATCTTGCTGTGGTCCAGGTCGGCCGGATTGACGTTCATCCCGGCGCCGGGCTGGACCACGTGCGCCACGATCATGCCGACGATCAGCGCCAGGGTGGAGAAGAACAGGAAGTACACCATCGCCTTGCCGAACACCCGGCCCACGCTCTTGAGGTGGGTCATGCCGGCGATGCCGGTGACGATGGTGAGGAAGATCACCGGGCCGATGATCATCTTGACCAGCTTGACGAAGGCATCGCCCAACGGCTTGAGCGACTCACCCAGCTGCGGGTCGAAATAGCCGACCAGCACGCCGATGACGATGGCCACCACCACCTGGAAATACAGGTGACGGTAGAACGGAAGCGGTTTGGTGGGCGCGACGCCCGAGCTGGGGATGTGCATGTGACGAAGGGCTCCCTGGTGATCTGGACACGGGGCGGCCGGGCGGCCCTTCCCCATGGGACGGGCGCCTTTGTAGCCCGCGCCCCGGTCAGCGCCGATAGCACATTGGTACTAAGGTGCCCCGCGCCAGGCCGGCCGACACCGCGCAAAGGCCCGTCCCGCCTGCGTTTGCGCCGCCCGCAGGCAGGCTGCGGGTGCACCGGCCGCGGTCTCGGCCCGGCCGCGCGCCTGTGCGACCATGCCGCGCCATGTCCCCCTGCCGCGCCCCCGCATGTCCCCGCGCCTGATCCGCATCGCCGGCCGGTCGCTGCTGGTCGCGGCGATCGCCACCACCGCGGTGGCCGGCGGCCTGATCGCGCGCAACGCCACCCTGGCCAGCGAGCAACGCGCGCTGGAGGACCAACTGCACCTGCGCGCCCAATCCCTGCAACGCCTGGTCGAGCGCTACCGCGTGCTGCCGACGGTGCTGGCGCTGGACCCGGAGCTGCGGCGTGCGCTGCAGGCCCCGCCGGACGCCATCGACGTGGCGGCCCTCAACCACAAGCTGGTGGTGGCCAATGGCGCCACCCATGTCTCCACCCTGACCCTGCTCGACCACACCGGGCATGCCATCGCCGCCAGCAACTGGGACGAGCCGGCCAGCAACGTCGGCCAGAACTATGGCTTTCGGCCGTACTTCCGCAATGCCATGCGCGATGGGTCGGCGACCTTCTACGCCATCGGCGTGACCACCAACGTCGCCGGCTACTTCATTTCCGAGGCGGTGCACGACGCGCAAGGCCGGCGCCTGGGCGTGGTGGTGGTCAAGATCACCCTGGATGCGCTGCGCAGCGAATGGCACGACAGCCGTGATCTGCTGCTGCTCAGCGACGTGCACGACATCGTGTTCCTCTCCAGCCAGGCCAAGTGGGAATACAGCGAACTGCGCCCGCTGACCGCGCGCGACGAACAGGACCTGCGCGCCACCCGCCAGTACGCCGGCCAGCGCCTGCACCTGGCCCAGCTGGAGCCAGTGGACACCGTGGCCACCGGCGACCAGCGCGTGCGCCTGCGCGAACCCGCGGCCCAGGGCCTGTGGCTGTGGAAGTCGCTGCCACTCAGCGAGCCGCACTGGACCCTGCATGCGCTGCGCCGCGACCGCAGCACCGCGGTGGGCTGGACGGCGGCGATCGTGGTGGTGGCCTCCTGGCTGCCGCTGATCCTGCTGGGGTTGTTTGTGCGCCAGCGCATGCGCCTGTCCGAACATCGCCGGCGCAGCCGCGAGGAGCTCGAGCGCATGGTCGCCCACCATGCCGAGGCGCTGCGCTCGGCGCAGGATGGCCTGGTCGACGCCGCGCGTGCCGCGGCTTCGGGCCAGTCCAGCCTGGAGCACCTGCCGCAAGGCGTGAGCGTGGTCGACGCGCAGCTGCGCCTGATTGCCTGGAACAGCCGCTACCAAGAGATGTTCCAGTTCCCCAACGAGCTGATGCAGGTCGGTCGCCCGATCGAGGACTTCTTCCGCCACAACGCGCGCAAGGGCTGGCTCGGCCCGGGCCAGGTAGAGGAAGCGATCCAGCGCCGCCTGGACCACCTGCGCAGCGGCGGGGCGCACATGCACGAGCGCGAACTGCCCAACGGCACGGTGCTGGAGATCCGCGGCAATCCGATGCCCGACGGCGGCTTTGTCACCAGCTTCGCCGACATCACCACCTACGTGGCCGCCGCGCGCGACCTGCGCACCCTGGCCAGTTCGCTGGAGCGCCGGGTGGAGGTCAGCACCGCCGATCTGCGCGCGGCCACCGCGCGCGCGGAAAACGCCAACCGCTACAAGGCCCGCTTCGTCGCCGCGGCCGTGCATGACCTGCTGCAGCCGCTCAACGCGGCGCGGATGTTCCTGGGTGTGCTGCGCACGCGCCTGGGCGGCACCGAGGAGGCCGACCTGTTGCAACGCGCCGAAACCGCGCTGGGCGCCCAGGACGACCTGCTGGCCAGCATGCTGGAAGTCTCGCGCCTGGAAGCCGGCGTGCTGCAGCCGCGGATCGAGGACATGGACCTGGGCGCCTTGCTGGCCGAACTTGCTGCGCAGTTCGGCATCCTCGCCCAGGCGCAGGGCCTGGCCCTGCACGCGGTGAGCACCCGCGCGATCGTGCGTAGCGATGCCGGCCTGCTGCGTCGGGTGCTGCAGAACTTCCTGTCCAACGCCCTGCACAACACGCCGCGCGGACGGGTGCTGCTGGGCTGCCGGCGCGAGCCCGGGCGCGTGCGCGTGGAGGTCTGGGACACCGGCGTGGGCATCCCGGAGAACAAGCGCGCGGCGATCTTCGAGGAGTTCTCGCGCCTGGACAACGGCCTGCGCCACGATCGCCGCAGCGCGGGCCTGGGCCTGTCGATCGTCGAGCGCACCGCGCGATTGCTGGAGCACCCGCTGTCGCTGCGTTCCTGGCCCGGACGCGGCAGCGTGTTCGCCATCAGCGTGCCGCTGGCCACCGATGCGCCGCCTGCGCGCAATGCCGTCACTGCGGTGCCCGCCGCGCCTGCCGCCGCGTTACCGCTGCAGGGCGCGCGCGTGTGGTGCCTCAATCACGATGTCGAAACCGGCACCGCGCTGGCAACACTACTGCGCAGCTGGGGCTGCGAGGTCGCCAGCGATGGCGCGGACGACACCCTGGAGGCCTTAGCGCGCGAGCAGGCCCTGCCCGACCTGGTGCTGATGGACCTGCGCTGGCGTGGCGGCGACGGCCCGGCTGTCCTGATGCGTCTGGCGCCAGAGGACGCGCCGCCGCTGGTACTGATCGGTGCACCCGGTGAACGCGGCCAGGCGCTGGAACACGGCTATGGCTTCCTCGCGCGCCCGGTCACGCCGGCCGCGTTGCGTGCGGTCGTGACCCAGCGGCTGATGGCCACAGGGCGACTGCGCTGAGGCGTCAGCACATTGCATTCGGGGGAGCCGCCAGGGCGGCGCGATGAAGCATTCTCGGGAAAGCCTGTCGCCGCCATGGCGACTTCCACGAAGAAGCGCTTAAAGCGGATCTTCGTCCGGCGCGGGCACGTCATCCAGTTCCAGCGAACGCACCATCACCGCGGCCTGGGTACGCGAGCGGCAGTTGAGCTTGGACAGCACCGCGCCGACGTGGATCTTCACCGTGTTCTCGGCCAGGCCCATCGCCGCGGCGATCTGCTTGTTGAGCAGGCCCTCGGCCAGCAGCATCAGCACCCGGAACTGCTGCGGGGTCAGTTGGGCCAGGCGCGCGGCCAGCTGGGCGTCGGATTCGGAGCGCTCGGCGGTCAGTGGCGGGAACCACGTGCCGCCATCGAGCACCGTGGCCACCGCCTCGCCGATGGCATCGACCTGCGAGGATTTGGGGATGAATCCGGCCGCGCCGAACTGCTGGGCACGCCGGATCACGCGCGAATCGTCGTTGGAGGAGATCACCACGACCGGCAGGTCGGGACGCTCGCCGCGCAACAGGGCCAGGGCCGACAGGCCACGCGCGCCGGGCATCGCCAGGTCCAGCAGGACCAGGGCGACCTCCGGGTGTTCGTCCAGGGCCACGCCCAGGGTCGAGACGCTGGAGGCTTCCACCGTGACCACGCCCGGAAAACGGGTCACCAGCGCATGCAGGACGGCGGCACGGAACAGCGGATGGTCGTCGGCGACCAGCAAGGTGGGAGGCATCATGGCGACAGTCTAGGGCGTGCCATCCAGCCCCGCATGTCGGGCGCGACGACGCCGCGCGGCGCTTGACGTGATCCAGACCACGCTTTTCGGCCGCGCTAAGACCCCGTTAAAGCGGCACCCGGCAGCGTCCGGCCGGGTGGCGAATTTTTCGCCACGCGCAAGCGTGCCAGGGCTTGCCAGCCAATCCTCCGGGGCGTGTCGCGCCTTGTAAAAAAGCTGTAAAACCAAACGCTTGGATGTCTCGATGCCGACATCCACGTGTCACTCAATGTTCATGTAAAAGTTGTAAGTGCGCGCATTTGGCGCCTATCGTCCACTTTCCCCCGTCCAAGAAACCTGGACTTCGATGCACCCACTCGTCCTGGTCGCCGCCCTGCTGTCGATGATCGCCCTGCTGCTAGTGTCCGGCCGGCTGGCCTGGGTCAAGGCGGCCGTGCTGAGCGTGCTGGGCCTGGCCCTGTCCAGCTGGTGGTTCATCGACCGGCTCAGCGGGGACGGGCTCAACGCCGCCACGCTCTATCACCTCAAGGCCGGGATGGAAGGCGCCGGCGTGGCGGACTTCTCTGGTGATATCGCCGTCTACGTGGGCCTGCTCCTGCTGTCCCTGCTGCCACTGGCGCTGGTGCGCGTGCGCCGGTTCCGCCGTCCAGGGCATGGGCTGAGCGTGCTGGGTGGCTTCATGGCCGCTGCCGTGGTGGCGGTGATCGCCAGTCCGCTCTACCACGACGGCAAGCGCCTGTACCGGCTGTCCCAGCCGGTGGACGGCAGCGTGGTCGCCGGGGAATACCGCACACCGCGCGGCACGCTGGGCAATCGCCGCAACATCGTGTGGATCTACGGCGAGAGCCTGGAGCGGACCTACTTCGACCAGAAGACCTTCCCCGGCCTGATGCCCCACCTGCGCAAGCTGGCCAGCGAGGGCCTGGACTTCCGTCATGTCACCTCGGCCGATGGCGGCGGCTGGACCATCGCCGGCATGGTGTCCTCGCAGTGCGGCGTGCCGCTGACCGCCGCGCCGGGCGATGAGAACAGTTACGGGCGCATGGGCAGCTTTCTGCCCGAGGCTCAGTGCCTGGGCGATTACTTACGCACCCAGGGCTATCGCAACGATTTCGTCGGTGGCGCCGATGGCGCGTTCGCCGGGAAGGCCAGCTTCCTGACCAGCCACGGCTTCGACGACGTGCGCGACCTGGCCTGGTTCAAGCAGCGCAAGATCGATCCCTCGCACTTCTCGGCGTGGGGCGTGCATGACGATGTAATGCTCGACCAGGTGTGGGACCAGTTCCAGACCCTGGCCCGCGGCGACCAGCCCTTCCTGCTGACCGCGCTGACCATGGATACCCACCACCCGGCCGGGCACCTGCCGGTGTCCTGCCAGGGGCAGCATTACCGCGGCGGCGACTTCGGCCAGATCGGCATGCTCGATGCGCTGCACTGCTCGGACCGGCTGATCTCCGAGCTGGTCGACAAGATCCGCAGCAGCCCGTGGGGCGATAACACCGTGATCGTGGTGTCCTCCGACCACCTGGCCATGCCTAACGACCTGACCGATACCCTGGCCAAGATGCAGCGGGAGAACCTACTGCTGATGCTCGGCAAGGGCATCGCGCCGCGCCAGGTGGATGTGGCCAGCGCCAGCACCCTGGACACCGGCGCCACCCTGCTGTCGCTGCTGGATCCGTCGATGGCCTCGATCGGCTTCGGCCGCTCGCTGCTGGACGCGGCCAGGCATGCGCAGGGGGCCAGTGCGGCCTACGCGCGCGACGAAGGCCGCGACTATCCGCGCTACCTGGCCTATGCCCGCGAGCTGTGGACCGGACACGAGACCCGCACGCTGCGCGTGCATGACGATCGCATCGTGGTCGGCGTGCAGGAAGTCCGCCCGCCGGTGCTACTGGACTACGACGCGCAGTGGAACCTCAAGAACATCACCCTGGAGGACACCCCGCGCCGCTTCCGCAAGTCCAGCCCGGAGAACACGCTGGCCTACGTTGACCGGTGCACGGCCTTCGACAACGATTCACCCGACAGCGGCTGGTGCGCGCTGCTGGTCAACAACGCCCGCGACGCGCGCCTGTACCGCAGCAGCGAACTGGCCCACGGTGTCCGCGTGGATGCGCCGCTGCAACGCCTGGCCGGCACGCGCCTGGCGCCGCGCCAGCCGGTGATGGTCGGCTCGGCCCTGCGCCAGACCGCGCCGGGCAGCTACCAGATCACGTTGAGCACCTCGCATCGCCCCAACCATGCGTTCTGGATCGAGGCGATGGACAGCGAGGGCAAGGTGCTGGCCCAGCACTGGGCGCTGCCCGATCCGACCGGCAAGATCGAGATGCAGCTGGACCTGGACAAGGAAGTGGACGACATGCAGATCCGCGCGTGGCTGGGTTCGCCCGACGACATCAGCGTGGACGACGACGTGGCACTGGTGAAGGCACGCCACCCGAACGGCCGTTCGTAACGCGACGCTACGGTGTGGCCGCCCGCGGCTGCACGATGGTGCGCCAGTTCTCCAGGAACTGCCGCCGCTTGAGCGTATCCAGGTAGACCAGCAGGCCTGGCCCCAGCACGATCGGACGCATGGTGCGCGCGGGCGTTCCGGTCACGTTGGCCGGCAGCACCGGTCCCAGGCGCGCCTGCTCGGTCAGCACGCGCTGGCCGCGCGGCGACAGCAGGTAATCGAGGAACTGCCGCGCTTGGGCCGGATGCATCGCCGTGCGCGAAATCACCGCAGTGCGCAGCGCGACCAGCGTGTAGTCCTCGGGCTGGACGATGGCCAGCGGCGCGCCCGCATCGATGCGCGCCTTCGCGTACGACCCCAGCACGTTGTAGGCCAGCACCAGATTGCCGCTTGCCACGCGATCCAGCAGCACGCCGGTGCGCTCCTCCAACTGCACCGCATTGCGGCCCAGTTCCGCCAGCAGCGCCGTCGACACGCTGCCGACCTGCGCATCCTGGGTCGCGAACAGATAGCCAGTGCCGCTGCGTTCCACGTCGTAGGTGCCCACGCGCCCGCGCAGCGGACCGGCCGGGTCGCGCAGCAGGTCCAGCAGCTGGCGGCGCGTGTGCGGCGCCTTGGTGGCGGGCAGCAGGCGCGTGTTGTAGACGATGGCGACTGGCTCGGTGCTGATGGCGAACACCTCGTGGCGCCACTGCGCCCAGTCCGGCAGCGCATCGGTCTGCGGCGAGCGATGCGCCAGCGCGTAGCCGTCGTTGGCCAGCTTGGTCTGCAGATCCATGCTGGCGCTGATCATGATGTCCGGCCGCCGTGCCGCGTAGGGATCCTTGAGATAGCGCGCGGCGATGTCCCAGGCGATCACGTCCTCGTACACCACTTCGGTGTCCGGATGCAGGCGCTGGTAATCGGCGATCACCGTGGCGAAGACCTCCAGGTCGGTCGAGCCCTGCACGCGCAGCTGCGCGGCGGCGTTGCCCGAGGGCGCGGGAAAGCGCCGCACGTCGCCCGGATCGGCCAGCGCGGCCTGCGGCAGGCACAGCACCAGCAAGGCGATCAATACACGCATGCACGACATCAGGCGATCCTCGGAAACCACAGCGTCACCACCAGGCCGCCCTCGGGCCGGTTGCTCAGGTCGATGCGCGCGCCGTGACTGTCGGCCACCCGCTTGACGATGGCCAGCCCCAGCCCGGCGCCGCCGGGCACCGCATGCTGGCCGCGGGCAAACCGTTCGAACACGGTATTCGCCTCGGCCGCCGGGATGCCTGGGCCGTGATCGGCGATGGTCAGGATGCAGTGGGTGGCATCGACGTTGAGCGTCACTTGCAGCGGGCCTTCGGCGCCGCCGTGCTTGAGCGCGTTGTCGATCAGGTTCTTGATCGCCTCGCGCAACAGCAGCGGATCGCCGCGTACCTGGGCCGGCGTCGGGTCGATCGCCCGCTGCACGTGCGGCTGCGCGCCGACGGCGGGCAAGGCATCGTGCAGCGCGTGATGCACCACCTCGGCCAGGTCGCAGCGTTCAAAGTCCTGCAGGTTGGCCCGGTGCAGCACGCTGGCATCACTGAGCAGCTGGTTGAGCAGGCGGCTCATGTGGGTGGCGTTGCGCTCCACCGCGACCAGGCTGCGCCGCATGTCGGCTGGATCGTCCTCGTCCAGGCCCAGCTGCGCCTGCGCGCGCAGCGCCGCCAGTGGCGTGCGCATCTGGTGCGCGGCCTCGGCCATGAACGCGCGCAGGTTCTCGTTACTGGCCTGCAGGCGCTGCATGAAGTGGTTGAGCGCGCCGACCATCTGCTGCATTTCCTGCGGCGCGCCGTCCGGCAGCGGACGCAGGTCGGCCGGCTCGCGCCGGGCCAGATCGCGTTCCAATCGCGCCAGCGGACGCAGCGCACGCTGCACGCCCAGCCACACCAGCAGCCCGCTGAGCACTGACAGCAGCGCCAGCGCGGCCAGCGCGCGCAGCACCAAATCGCTGGCCAGCGCATCGCGCGCGCGCCTGGTCTGACCGACCTCCACCAGCACCTGGGCCTGCGCCGAAGGTGTGGCGATGTGACGACCCACCACCACCCAGCGCACCGGCTCGCCGCTGTAGCGTGCATCGAACAGTTCCGGCTTGCCTTCCTGCGGCATGCGCCGCGCCATTGGCAGGTCGTCATAGCCGGTGATGGTGCGGCCCTGCCCGTCCAGCACGCGATAAAAAACGCGGTCCTCCGGTGCCATCGACAGCAGATCCAGCGCCGCATACGGCAGGTCCACCTGCCATTGCCCGTCGGCCAGCGCCACGCTGTCCAGGATCGACAGCGCCGAGGACACCAGCAGGTGATCATAGGATTGGTTGGCCGCACGATTGCCGTAGGCGCGCGCAGCGAAGAATAGCCCGGTGATCGCCAGCACCGACAGCGTGCCCAGATACAGCAGCAGCGTGCGGCGCAGCGAAGGCGCGGTCGACGGCGCGGCGCTCATGGCGTGGCGGTTTCGGCCTTGTAGCCGACGCCGCGCACCGTGATGATGCGCAGCGGCGCTGCATCGCCCAGCTTCTTGCGCAGCCGGCCGATGTACAGCTCGATCGCATTGGGCCCGGCTTCGTCGTCGAAGCCGAACAGGCCCTTGGCGATCTCGTCCTTGCTCACCACCTGGTCCAGCCGGCCCAGCAGGATCTCCAGCAGGCGGAATTCTCGGTTGGGCAGCTCCAGCGCCACGCCGTCGACCTGCACCGTATGCGCGGCGCTGTCGAACACCAGCCCGCCGACCTGCACCGCGGCGGTGGCCTGGCCGCGGCTGCGGCGCAGCAGCACGCGGCAGCGCGCCTCGAATTCGCGGAAGTCGAACGGCTTGGCCAGGTAATCGTCGGCACCGACATCCAGCGCGTTGACGCGGTCCTCGATGCCATCGCGCGCGGTCAGCATCAGCACCGGCGTGGCGTCACCGCGTTCGCGCAGGTCGCCCAGCAGCGACAACCCATCCAGGCGCGGCAGACCGATGTCCAGCACCACCAGGTCGAAGCTCTGGTAGCGCAGCACGCTGGCCGCGCCCACCCCGTCGTGCTGCCAGTCGACCGCATGCCCACTGCGGCGCATACGCCGCACGATGGCATCGGCCAGGTCCACGTTGTCTTCCACCAGCAAAATGCGCATGGGACTCGTCGCGGGCAGCGTAAGGCGCTGCAGCATTCCAGTTGGGCGCCGCCGCGTCCATCCCGGAGGCGGATGTGCGCAGCGACATGTCGATGACCGCGTCGCCACCGCTACGCGGATCGGGCGATCTCCAGCACGGCCTTGCCGACCTGGCGCCGCGCCTCCAGGGCCTCGTGCGCAGCCTCGAAGTTGTCCAGGGTGTAGCGCCCGACGATTTCGATCTGCAGCGCGCCTTCGCGCATCGCGGCGAAGATCTCGTCCGCGCGGCGCTGGATCGCGACCGGGTCGGCCAGATGATCAGCCAGCCGCGGCCGGGTCAGGAACAGCGATCCCGCCTCGCCCAGCTCGTACGGATCCAGGTCATCCAGCGAACCGGCGACCGCGCCGTAGTTCACCACCAGCCCGCGCGTGCGCGTGGCGCGGAAGCTCTCGCGCAGCGTGGGCCTACCGACCGCGTCGAACACCACGTCCACGCCGACGCCCTCGGTCAGCGCGCGGATGCGATCGGCAAAACCGCCGTGGTCGTACGCCAGCACGTGGTCGGCGCCATGCTGGCGCGCGACCCGCGCCTTGTCCGGCGTGCTGGTGGTGGCGAACACGGTCACGCCGCGCCGCTTGGCCATCTGCACCAGCAGCTGGCCGATGCCGCCGGACGCCGCGTGGATCAGGCACGTGTCACCAGCCTTGAGGCGCGCGACGTCATCGAGCAGGTAATGCGCGGTCGAGCCCTGGAAAATCGCCGCGGCGGCCAGGTCGAAGCCGATGTCGTCGGGAATCCGGACCAGCTTCGCCGCCGGCACCACCGCGTACTCGGCATACGCGCCCCAGACGATGCACCAGGCGACGCGGTCGCCGGGCGCGAACCGCGTGACATCGTGTCCGACCGCGACCACCTCGCCGGCGCCCTCCATGCCCAACGTCAGCGGGATGCGTACCGGATACGAGCGCGAATCGCGGTACTTGCCCTGGCGCGTGTGCACGTCCATGAAGTTGATGCCGGCGCAGGCCACGCGCACCAGTACCTCATCGGCCTTGGGCGTGGGCACGTCGCATTCGACGCGTTGGATGACCTCCGGCCCGCCGTATTGCTCAATCCGGATTGCTCGCATGAGTGTCCCGCTCCCCGAGGTGCGCCGCGATGGACGCAAGCCCATCGTGAGACAAGGCCCGGGTGCAGTCCGGCGCATCACGCATTCGGGATCGAAACAGAAAGCTTGCTGCCATCGTCGATCCGTCCCGCATGCCGGCGCCCTCCCAGGTGCACGCGATCCGCGGATCGCGCTGTGCATGTCGCGCGAGGCTAGCGGCCGCTTCCTGTCGTGCACCTGTCATCGCGCGGCGCTTGCGACCAAGGTCTAACCCCATGATTTCACCGGGAAAATGCCGCGCTGCAGCGACAGGCCGATGACAGCTTCGCGCCCCTAAGGTCGCCACCACGGTCCGCACCACGCTTCCCGCACGGCACGGACACACCAGCACCTGGGAGGGTCTGTGCCAGTACCGAACACCACCATCCGCCGTCTCGCCGCCTGCCTGTCGCTGTGCCTGGCGGTGCCTGCCTTCGCGGCAGAAGGCGACGACGATGCCCCGGTCACCGCCGCACTCGGCGGCCGCATCCACTGGGACTTCGCCACGTTCGACAACGACGATCGCGGCACGCCGAACCAGGACGATACCCAGTTCCGCCGCGTGTGGCTGGATGTCTCGGGCAAGTTCTACGGCTTGGAATACAAGGCCGAGGTCGACCTGGCCGGTCTGCAGGACGAACCGGGCAGCGCCGGCATCGTGGCGCGCGATGTGTTCATCGCCAAGAAATTCTCCGCCGGCACGCTGACGGTCGGCCAGTTCAAGCAGTACTTCAGCCTGGACGATCGCACCGGCTCCAACTACGGCGCGTTCCTGGAGCGCGGCATGGGCGCCAGCACACTGGCGCCCATCTACCGAAAGGCGGTGTCGTGGCAGGCCACGCTGCCGCACGGCACCTGGGCAGCCAGCGCCTACAGCCTGGAGAGCATCGACAACAGTGCCACCAAGGGTGCGGCGGTCGGCGGCCGCGCGACGTGGCTGCCGCTGGATGCCGGCACCACGCTGCGGCACGTCGGCCTGTCGCTGGCGCACGAGGCCTACGCCCATCCCGGCACGCGCGATGCGGCCGCGCTGGTGCTACGCCCGCGTCCGGCCAACGACCTGGCCGAGAACAGCCGCCTGACGCTGGCGCGCTTCGATGCCGGGCGCGATACCGACGTGGACAAGTGGTCGCTGGAATACGCCGAAGTGCACGGCCCGGTGTCGTGGCAGGGCGAATACAGCGGCGCGGTGCTGGACGATGGCGCGCAGCGCGCCGACATCCAGGCGGCCTACGGCTTGGTCAGCTGGTTCGTCACCGGTGAGTCGCGCGGCTACGATCGCAAGACAGGGCGCTTCTCGCGCATCAGGGGCCTGCGCAACAAGACCGGCGCGTTCGAGCTGGCACTGCGTTACGACCGCATGTGGGGCCAGCAGCGGCCCGATGGCCTGCCCGACACGATCGACGCTTCGATGGAAGCGGTGACGTTGGGCGCCAACTGGTACCTCAAGCCGAATCTGCGGCTGATGTTCGACCTGATCGACAGCCGCAATCGCGATCACCGCACCGCCACCACGCTGGACCACACCCGCGCGCTCACCGGCCGCTTCCAGTACGACTTCTAACCCACCTGCGCCGCGCGCATGCGGCGCCTCACGCAAGACGAGGAAACATCGATGCTGACCGCGCTGGGCTTCGGAATGGTCATCACCTTCATGTACCTGATCATGTCCAAGCGGCTCTCACCGCTGGTGGCACTGGTCACGGTGCCCATCGTGTTCGCGCTGATCGGCGGCTTCGGCGGTGGCATCAACGAGATGATGCTGGAAGGCATCAAGAAGATCGCGCCGACCGGCGTGATGCTGATGTTCGCGATCCTCTACTTCGGCGTGATGATCGACGCGGGCCTGTTCGACCCGCTGGTCGGTCGCATCCTGCGCGTGGTCAAGGGCGATCCGCTGAAGATCGTCATGGGCACGGCGGTGCTGGCGATGCTGATCTCGCTGGATGGCGACGGCTCGACCACCTACATGATCACCGCCTCGGCAATGCTGCCGCTGTATCGCCGTCTCGGCATGAACGCCCTGGCGATGACCTGCCTGACCATGCTCGCCAGCGGCGTGATGAACCTGACCCCATGGGGCGGCCCGACCGCGCGCGCGGCCACCGCGCTGCACGTGGACCCGGCCGACGTGTTCGTGCCGATGGTGCCATCGATGGTCATCGCCCTGCTCGGCATCCTGGCGCTGGCGTGGTGGCTGGGCATGCAGGAGCGCCGTCGGCTGGGGGTGGTCAAGCTGCCGGCCGGCCAGGACTGGATGGATGCCTCGGTCGCCGAGGACGGCAGCGATGCGTTGCCCACGGTCCAGGACGTCGAGCACATCAAGCGACCCAAGCTGCTGTGGGTGAACTTCGCCCTGACCTGTGTGCTGATGGCCGCGCTGGTGATCGGCGTGCTGCCGATGCCGGTGTTGTTCATGATCGGCTTCGCCATCGCACTGGTGATCAATTATCCAGACCTGGCCGAGCAGCGCCGCCGCCTGGTCAACCACGCCGGCAACGTGCTGTCGGTGGTGTCGCTGATCTTCGCCGCCGGCATCTTCACCGGCATCCTGTCCAACACCGGCATGGTCGAGGCGATGTCGCGCAGCTTCCTGGCGATCATCCCCGACGCCTGCGGCCCGTACCTGGCGGTGATCACCGCGCTGGCCAGCATGCCATTCACCTTCTTCATGTCCAACGACGCCTTCTACTTCGGCGTGCTGCCAATCCTGTCGCAGGCGGCGGGCGAATACGGCATCAGCCCGGTGGAAATGGCGCGCGCCTCGCTGGCCGGGCAGCCGGTGCACCTGCTCAGCCCGCTGGTGCCCTCGACCTACCTATTGGTGGGCCTGGCCAAGGTGGATTTCGCCGACCACCAGAAGTTCACGCTCAAGTGGGCCCTGCTGGTCTCGCTGCTGCTGATGGCGGGCGGACTGCTGTTCTCGCTGTTCCCGCTGGCCGCGGGCTGACCCTCACTCTTCCAAGGACACGCACATGACATTGCGCATCGCCTACGTCACCAGCGGCATGGGCAGCATCGGCACGGCCATCTGCCAGAAACTGGCCCGCAGCGGCCACACCGTGGTGGTCGGCTGCGGCCCGGACTCGCCACGCAAGGCCGGCTGGCTGCGCGAGCAGCGCGCGCTCGGCTTCGACTTCATCGTCTCCGAGGGCAACGCCGCCGACTGGGACTCCACCGTCGCCGCCTTCCGCGAGGTCAAGGCGGAAGTCGGCAAGATCGACGTGCTGGTCAACAACGCCGGCGGCAACCGCGACCTGCTGTTCCGGCAGATGGAGCGTGCCGACTGGCAGGCGGTCATCAATTCCAACCTGCACGCGCTGTTCAACATCACCAAGCAGGTGATCGACGGCATGACCACGCGCGGCTGGGGCCGCATCGTCAACATCGGCTCGGTCAGTGCGCACAAGGGCCAGATCGGCCAGGTCAACTACGCCACCGCCAAGGCCGCGATGACCGGCTTCACCCGCGCGCTGGCGCAGGAAGTCGCGCTGCGCGGCGTCACCGTCAACACCATCTCGCCGGGCTACATCGCCAGCGCGGCGATCAGCAGCTTCCCGCCGGACGTGCTGGAGCGGCTGGCCTCCAGCGTACCGGTGCGGCGCCTGGGCAAGGCCGAGGAAGTCGCTGGCCTGTGTGCGTGGCTGGTCTCGGACGAGGCCGCCTATGTCACCGGCGCCGACTACGCGGTCAATGGCGGCCTGCACATGGATTGAGCGCGGCCTGCAGACGCTGCAACGAAGAAGGGACGGCTTGCGCCGTCCCTTCTTCGTTTTTCCTGGAGCGACACCGCGGCTTACTTCAGCCCACGGTTCTCCAGCAGTGCATCGACGCTGGGATCCTTGCCGCGGAAGTCGCGGTACAGCGTGGCCAGGTCCACGGTGTTGCCGCGCGAGAGGATCTTGTCGCGGAAGATGTCGCCGTTCTTGCGGGTCAGGCCGCCATGCTCCTGGAACCACTCGAACGCATCGTCGTCGAGCACCTCGGCCCAGAAGTAGGCGTAATAGCCGGCCGCATAGCCGCCGCCCCAGATGTGGTCGAAGTAGCTGGTCCGGTAGCGCGGTGGGACCTCGGCCAGGTCGACCTTGTACTTCTTCAGCGACTGGGCCTCGAAGGCGTCCACGTCCTCCAACGGCGCATCGGCCGGCAGCGTGTGCCAGGCCATGTCCAGCAGCGCCGCCGACAGGTACTCGGTGGTGGCGTAGCCGGTGTTGAAGGTCTTGGACTTGCGGATCTTCTCCACCAGTTCCTTGGGCATCGCCTCGCCGGTCTGGTAGTGCTTGGCGTAATGGGCGAAGACCTTCGGATCGGTCGCCCAGTGCTCGTTGAACTGGGAGGGGAACTCGACGAAGTCGCGCGAGGTGCTGGTGCCGGCGATGGACGGGTACTTCACCTTGGAGAACATGCCGTGCAGCGCATGGCCGAACTCATGGAACATCGTGGTGACGTCGTCGAAGCTCAGCAGCGCCGGCTGACCATCGACCGGCTTGGTGAAGTTGCACACGTTGTAGACCACCGGCTTGTCGCCGGTGAGCCCGTCCTGCTCGACGAACACGTCCATCCACGCGCCGCCGGACTTGGAGTCACGCTTGAAGTAGTCGGTGTAGAACAGCGCCAGCGACTTGCCGTCGGCGTCGAACACCTCGTAGACGCGCACGTCCGGGTTGTACACCGGGATGTCCTTGCGCTCCTTGAAGGTGACCCCGTAGAGCTGGTTGGCCGCGTAGAACACGCCGTTCTTGAGCACGTTGTCCAGCTCGAAGTACGGCTTGATCTGCGACTCGTCCAGGTCGTACTTCTGCTTGCGCACCTGCTCGGCGTAGTAGTCCCAGTCCGCGGCGGTCAGCTTGAAGCCGCCGTTCTGCGCATCGATGACCTGCTGGATCTCGGCCGCCTCGCCCTTGGCCTTGGCCGTCGCCGCCGGCACCGTGTCGGTCAGCAGCTTGAGCGCCGCTTCGGGGGTCTTGGCCATCTGGTCGGCCAGGCTGTAGGCGGCATAGCTGTCAAAGCCCAGCAGCTTGGCCTTCTGCGCGCGCAGCTGGGCCAGGCGCTGGATGATCTGGCGGGTGTCGTTGGCGTCGCCGTGCTCGGTACGGGTCTCGGAAGCCTCGAGGATCCGGGTGCGCAGGTCGCGATCGCTCAGCGCGCCCAGTTCCGGCTGCTGGGTGGTGTTCTGCAGGGCCAGCAGGTACTTGCCGTCCTCACCGCGGGCCTTGGCGTCCTGCGCGGCCGAAGCAATGGCGCCGTCGGACATGCCGGCCAGCTGGGACTTGTCGTCCACCGCCACCGCACCGGCGGCCGCGGCGGCGACCAGGCGCTGGTGGAACTGCGTGGACAGGGTGGTCTCTTCCACGTTGAGCTTGCGCAGGGTGGCCTTGTCGGCATCGGACAGCTGCGCGCCGGCGCGCACGAATTCCTGGTAATCGCGCTCCACCAGGCGCAGGGACACCGGATCCAGGTTCAGGCTGTCGCGCTGGTCGTAGACCGCCTTGATCCGCGCGAACAGTTTGGGATTGAGGCTGATCTCGTCCTGGTGAGCGGCCAGCTTGGGCGCGATGTCCTCCTGGATCTTCTGCCGTGCATCGTTGGTGTCGGCCTGGACCAGGCCGAAGAAGATGCGCGAGACGCGATCCAGGGTCTGCCCGGTCTGCTCCATCGCCTCGATGGTGTTGGCGAAGGTCGGCGCATCGGGGTTGTCGGCGATCTTATTGATCTGCTCCAAATGTTCGCGCATGCCCTGCTCGAAGGCCGGCAAGTAGTCGGCATCCTGGATCTTGTCGAACTGCGGCGCGTGGAAGGGCAGCGGGCTCTGGCTCAGCAGCGGGTTGGCGCGCTGCGGCTTGGCATCGGCGGCCGGTGCGGCATCGGCGGTCTTCACGGAATCTGCCTCCTGTTTGCTCTGGCAGGCGGCCAGCGCCAGGCTGATGGCGGCGGCGAGGACGAGGGTTCGGGTCATGATGTTTCCTGGAAACGTCGATCGTGTCATCGGGGAAATCGGGTCCGTCGATCCGGCGCTAGCGCCGACCGGCCGGGCCCGCATGTGCTTTGCTTGGGTCGCTCACGTCGTGCCGCGGGTCTTGCCCATCCACGGGCGGTACCACGCGCGGATGGCGGCCATGTCCGCCTCCATGTCGCCGGTGGGATGAAACACCGGACCGACCCCGACGACCTTCTCGGGGTAGTGGAAGTAGGCCAGCAGGATGGGCACGTCGGCGGCGCGGGCGATCTTCCAGAAGCCGGTCTTCCACTTGTCCACGCGCTTGCGGGTGCCCTCCGGCGTGACCACGAACCAGATGCGCTCGTAGCCGTGGATGGTCTCCACCGCCTGGCGCACCACGCCGCCGGCATTGGCCCGGTCCACCGGCACCACGCCCAGCTTGTGCAGGAGCGGGCCCAGCGGCCACCAGAACAGGCTGGCCTTGCCCAGCACCTTGACCTCGAAACCGCAGGCGATCTTCACCGCCATGCCCCACAGGCCGTCCCAGTTGGACGAATGCGGGGCCACGATCATCACCAGCTTGGGAATGTCCGGCAGCTCGCCGGCAATGCGCCAGCCGCTCAGGCGCAGCAGCGTGCGTGCACACCAGCGGTTGAAGCGGTTGGGCTTCACGCGCGGCATGTCGGGCGGTGCGACCGGGACTTCGCCCGGCGGCCGCGGCGGGGTCATGTCAGTCCCAATCACGGGCGTTCCGGTTGCGTTTGATCTGGCCGCGGGACTTCTTGGCATCCAGCCGGCGCAGCTTGGAAGCCCGGCTCGGGCGGGTCGCCAGCCGCGGCTTGGGCACCGACAGGCCCGCAGCGATGATGCCGGCCAGGCGCTCACGCGCGTCCTGGCGGTTGCGGTCCTGGGTGCGGAAGCGCTGGGCGTCGATCACCAGCACCCCGGCGTCGGTCAGGCGTCGGTCGCGGCGCGCCAGCAGGCGGCTGCGCAGTACTTCGGGCAGCGAGGGCGAGCCGGCCACATCGAAGCGCAATTCCACCGCGGTGGCGACCTTGTTCACGTTCTGGCCGCCCGCGCCGCTGGCGCGCACGAAGCGCTCGACGAGTTCTTCGTCGGGGATGGACAGCGTGGGCGAGATCTGCAGAAATCCAGCGGGCATGGGCGGCATTGTAGGCGATGGCCAAGCTGTACCGGCCGATGACATCCCCGGCGGTTTAGTGAAATTTTTACACGGGCGCCCACCGCGCTCGGCACCATCGCTTCCCGCCCCACGTCCCGGAGCCGCGATGCCACGCTGTCGATCCATCCCCGTCCTGATGCTGCTGTGCCTGCTGTTGACGGCCCTGGCGCCGGCGGCGCAGGCCCGCGAGCCGACCGACAAGGAGATCGAACGCCTGCTGGCGGCTTCGCGCGCGCAAAGCATGCTGGCCGCCATCCAGCCGCAGGTCGAGGCCATCCAGCGCCAGCAGTTCGCCGAGCTCACCGAAGGCAAGACCCTCACCCCGCAGCAGCAGCAGGAGATCGCCAACATCCAGGCGCGCACCTCGGAAATCGTGCGCCAGTCCCTGGCCTGGGACCAGATGCGCCCGGTGTATCTGCAGGTCTACCGGGAAACCTTCGACGACGACGATGTCAAGGCGATGACCAAGTTCTACGAGAGCAAGGCCGGCCAGCACCTGCTCGACAAGACCCCGGCAATGATGCAGACGCTGATGGTGGCCATCCAGCAGAAGATGATCCCGCAGCTCGAAGCCCTGCAGGCCGAGGTCAAGACCGTGTCGGCCGAACCGATCCCGGCCCCGCCGGTGTCCCCGCCGCAGGAGCGGCGCAAGGCGGCCACGCACAGCACCACCAAGAAGAAGTCGACCAAGAAGGCTTCCAGCAAGAAGAAGAAGTAAGCCCCCGCGCGGATCAGCCTGGCAGGCTGGCGCGCGGCGGCAGCCGCCAGTCGACCGCGCCCAGGCCGTGACGGGCCAGGTACTCGTTGGCCTGGGAGAAGTGCCGGCAGCCCAGGAAGCCGCGATGCGCCGACAGCGGCGAGGGATGCGGCGCCTTGAGCACGCGATGCGTGCGCGGGTCGATCACCTTGCCCTTGGCCTGCGCGTAGCTGCCCCACAGCAGGAAGACCAGGTGCTCACGCTCGGCCGCCAGCGTCTGGATCACGTGGTCGGTGAAGCCTTCCCAGCCCTTGCCCTGATGCGCGCCGGCCCGGCCCTCCTCGACAGTCAGCACCGAGTTGAGCAGCAGCACGCCATGCTCTGCCCACGGCGTCAGGCAGCCGTGATCCGGCGGCGTGATGCCGATATCGCTGGCCAGTTCCTTGTAGATGTTCTGCAGCGAGGGCGGGACCGGCGTGCCCGGCTGCACCGAAAAGCACAGCCCGTGCGCCTGGCCGGCGCCGTGATACGGGTCTTGCCCCAGGATCACCACCTTGACCGCATCGAACGGTGTGGCATCGAAGGCGGCGAAGATCTGCGGGCCGGGTGGAAACACGCGCGCCCCGGCCTGCTTGCGCTGGCGCAGGAACGTCGACAGCGCCTGCATCTCTGGCCGCGCCAGATAGTCGCCGACCCGCGCCTTCCAGGAAGGCTCAAGCTGGATGCGGGCGTTGGAAGCGTCGTCGTCGGTCATGAGTCAACAGGATCTCGCGATTCAGTCCATCGGTGCCGAGAGCAGCCCGGCAAGCGAGGAGCCTTGGGGATAGGTGATGTCGCCGATGCGCCAGCCGGCAGCGGTCTTCACCACATGGAAGATCAGGGAAACATGTTCGCGCGTCGAAGGCACCACGTACTGGACGCCGACGGTATCGCCGCTGGCCTGCACGATCGTGAGCGCTTCCGCCGCGGGATCTTGCGAGGCCCAAAGCGGGGTGAAATCGAGGCGACAGATTTCACGACGGCGCGCTTTGCAACGTGCGTCCTCGACCAGCAGCCCTGCCAGGCCAGGTGTGAAGTAGCGCAGCAGCACGTCTTTCGGTTGTTCGGCGAGCCCGGTCTCGTTCGTGACCACCACGGCTTCCCAGGCGAAGTCGTGATATAGCCTCGCCACGACTTCGCGTTGGTGCAGGTCAGGTGTTGCCCCTGTCGTGGTCGCGGCGGCGAGCATCAACAGGCAACTGACAACCAGGCGCATGGCGGAACTCGTTTCTTCAAAGCCTGCAGTGTAGTGCGGTCGACTTCAAGCCACCGACGGCAGCGTGGCCATGTCCCAGCGCGGGGTGACCTGGACCTGCGCATCGCTGCGCTGGCCGGCCTCCAGGCGCAGCGCGCCGGCGAAGGCGATCATCGCGCCGTTGTCGGTGCACAGCGCCGGTCGCGGGAAGCAGGCGCGTCCACCGCGCTGTGCACACATCGCCTGGAGCTTGGCGCGCAGGCGCTTGTTGGCACCGACGCCACCGGCGATCACCAGGGTGTCGCTACCGGCCGCATCCAGCGCGCGCTCGCACTTGATGGCCAGGGTGTCCACCACCGCGTCCTCGAACCCACGCGCGATGTCCGCGCGCGTGGTCTCGGACTGGTCGCTGTCGCGCCAGGCCAGCAGCACCTGGGTCTTCAGTCCCGAGAAACTGAAATCCAGGCCCGGCCGATCGGTCATCGGCCGCGAGAACCTGTAGGCGCCGGGCGTGCCGGTTTCGGCCAGCCTGGCCAGCTGCGGACCGCCCGGATACGGCAGGCCCATCAGCTTGGCGGTCTTGTCGAAGGCCTCGCCGGCCGCATCGTCCAGGGTCTCGCCCAGCAGCCGGTATTCCCCGATCCGCTCCACCGCGACCAGCTGGGTATGCCCGCCGGACACCAGCAGCGCCACGAACGGCGCCTGCGGCGGATCGTCCTCCATCAGCGGCGCCAGCAGGTGGCCTTCCATGTGATGCACGCCGATGGCCGGCAGGTCCAAGGCCCAGGCCAGCGCCCGGGCCACGCCCGCCCCGACCAGCAGCGCACCGACCAGCCCGGGGCCGGCGGTATAGGCCACGCCATCCAGCTCGCGCGTGGACAAACCGGCTTCGTCCAGGGTCTGGCGGATCAGCGGCAACAGCTTGCGCACGTGGTCGCGGCTGGCCAGTTCCGGGACCACGCCGCCGTACTGGGCATGCAGGGCGATCTGGCTGTAGACCGCGTGGGCGCGCAGCCCGGTCGCGCCGGTCAGGGCGGTGTCGTAGACGGCCACGCCGGTTTCGTCGCAGGAGGTTTCGATGCCGAGGACTTTCATGGGCACAAGGATGCGCCCGGGCCGGTGGCTTTTCCAGCCAAGCGTACTTGCACGGCCCGAATCGAGCCGTTATAGTGCGCGGCTCACCGGGTTTGATCCCGGTACTTTTGTGTCCCGGAGATTCCATGCCCAGCGTCAAAGTCCGCGAAAACGAGCCCTTCGAGTTTGCGCTCCGTCGTTTCAAGCGCACCTGCGAAAAGGCCGGCGTGCTGGCCGAAACCCGCAAGCGCGAATTTTATGAAAAGCCGACCCAGGAGCGTAAGCGCAAGGCCGCTGCCGCGGTGAAGCGCCAGCTGCGTCGCTCCTCGCGCGACGTCACCAAGCGCCAGCGCCTGTACTGAGCGACGGCAGGTCGTTCCGCGCGGTGGCCGCTTGCGGCCATCGACGGAAAGCCAGACCAAGAGCCGGCACGCGTGAGCGTCGCCGGCTTTTTGTCGTCCCTTCGTTCCCTTTTCCCGCGGCCCGTGCCGCGCGCGTTCGCCAGGAGTTTTTCCCATGACCCTCAAGCAGCAGCTCACCGATGACATGAAGACGGCCATGAAGGCCGGCGAGAAGGACCGCCTGGGCGTGATCCGCCTGATCAACGCGGCGATCAAGCAGCGGGAAGTGGACGAGCGCATCGAACTGGACGACGCCGCGGTGCTGGCCGTGCTGGAAAAGATGGTCAAGCAGCGCAAGGATTCGGTCAGCCAGTACGAGGCCGCCGGGCGCGAGGACCTGGCCGCGATCGAGCGTGCCGAGTTGGTCGTGATCGACGGCTACCTGCCGGCCAAGCTGGACGAGGCTGCGATTGGCGCCGCGATCGACGCGGCCATCGCCCAGACCGGCGCCAGCGGCCCGGCCGACATGGGCAAGCTGATGGGCGTGCTCAAGCCGCAGCTGGCTGGTCAGGCCGACATGGGCGTGGTCTCCAAGCTGGTCAAGGCCAAGCTGGCCGGCTGACTTCGCCGCGTGTGGCGCCGGCCCCGGGGCGGCGCCACACGCCCCGACGCGCCCACATGGTGGGCGCGCCGCCTGTCAATGCAACTGATTCTCATATAGAATCACACACGCTGGGCGCACGCCACCTGCCGCGCCCAAGAGCCGTCCGGTGCGCCGGATTTCGGGGTCATTTTCAGCGTGTCTGCACCCACTTGCCCCGTCGGACAGCGTCCGGCGCCCCCGCTTTCGCTCGTCGTGCTGGCTGCCTCACCACACGTGGCACAGCAGCCTCCGGCCCAGGCCGAAGCTTCCATCGAGCCGGGCATGCGGACCGTGACGCGTACCGGACGCGGCTCAACCACAAGTTCGCGGACGCATCCCGGCCCGAATGCCTCCCTGTTCGCCAAGCACCGGCACGACATGGGCGACGGGTCCGAGACCCCCAATGCAATGCCCGTGGCGCCCCGCGCACCCGGCACGGGCCGCAAGCCGGTCGGTGATGGCCCGGTCGTCCTGATGGAACCTGCTTGATGACGCTTCTGTACCTGTGCTGCAGCCTGCTGGCCGCCTTGGCCTTCTATGCCGCCACTGCCCACCAGCGACTCCGCCCCTCGCTGCGCGCCCACGCCCGCGCGCTGCGCTGGCTCGGCACGGCCCTGTGCGGCGTCGCGTTGGCCGCTGGAATCGCCGCGCTCGGCCCGCTGGCCGGCGTCTCCTCCGCCCTGACCGCGCTCATGCTGGGCATGGTCGCCTTGCCCTACCTGGACGCCTGGCGTCCTGGCCCGGGAGGCACGCGCGATGTGGGCTAGGTGGACAGCGGCCATCGTGCTGGGCCTGCCGGCCACGACCGGCGTGATCGGGCTGCTGGCCCTGCTGTGGCCGGGCCCGGTGGAACGGACCACGCTGCCATGGCTGCTGCTGGCCGTCCCGGGCTGGGTGGGCGCGATGTCGCTGGCCTTCGCCTGCCGCAGTGGCGCGCGGGCCTGGGGATGGCTGGGCGGGATCACGGTCCTGGCCTTTGTCGCGCTGCATCTGGTCAAGGCCCTTGGCTGGACGGGCCTGCCGGCATGAAGGCCGCCACGCTCCGCAGTTTCCTGGCGCTGCATACCTGGGTCGGGCTGATCGCTGGCATGGCGCTGTTCATCGCCTTCTATGCCGGGGCCTTCACGGTGTTCACCCATGAGCTGACCCAGTGGGCGCCCCGCCCGGCGGCGGCGCTGCGCGGCTCGGCGCCCGACCCCGCGCGCGAGATGGCCCAGGCCCAGGCACTGGTGGACGCGACCGCGCGCGCGCATCCGAGCACGCGCGAGGCGATGTTCCTGGTGCTGGCCGGGGAGCACGGCCCGGTCCCGCGCATCTTCCATCAACCGCCCGGCGACCGACACACCTACCAGTACCAGTTCGATGCCCAGGGCCACGTGCGGACCCTGCCGCAGCGCACCGGCTTCGTCGATTTTCTCTACGACCTGCATTTCACCGCCGGGCTTCCGCGCACCCTGGGCACCTATCTGTTTGGGGTGGTGAGCATCCTGTACGGCCTGGCGCTGGTCTCCGGCGTGGTGATCTATGCGCCGGTGATGCTCAAGGACCTGTTCGCCCTGCGCGCGGGGCGCAACATCAAGCGCCTGTGGCAGGACGCGCACAACGTGATCGGCATGCTGTCCCTGCCCTTCCACGTGGTGTTCGCCTGGTCCGGTGCGGTGCTGGCGCTGGGCCTGCTGTTGCTGGTGCCGTTCCAGTCGCTGGTCTTCGACGGCAAGTTGCTGCAGGTGCTGGAGTCGGACTTCTGGATGAAACCGCACGCCGAGGCCGCAGGCGTGGCCCGACCGACGCTGCCGGTGGCCGATCTGGTCGCGCGCGCGCAGGTTGCCCTGCCGGGACTGGAGGTCAGCTCACTGGCCTACCACGACACCGGCGATGCCAATGCCCAGATCGAGGTGTACGGCGAGGTCGACCAGCGTCGGCTCAACACCTTGGGCATGGTGGCGCTCAACGGCGCCACCGGCCAGGTGCAGCAGGTCATCGACCCACGCACGATGTCGCTGGGGACGGCCATGCTGCGCGGCCTGCAGGCACTGCACTTCGGCAGCTACGGGCACCAGCCGGTGAAATGGCTGTACTTCGTGCTGGGCCTGGGCGGCGCGTTCCTGTTTTACAGCGGCAACCTGCTGTGGATCGAGGCCCGGCGCAAGCGGCGCACGCCGCAACAGCCGGTGCGCACCCAGGTGATGGCGCGGCTGACTCTGGGCGTGTGCCTGGGCTGCGTGGGCGGGGTGTCGGCGCTGTTCATCGCCGGCGCGCTGTTGCCCGACGCCCAGGCCTCACTGGCCTACTACGTGGTGTTCTGCGCGATGCTGGCCTGGGCCGTGTTGCGCGTACCGGCGCGTGCAGGCGCCGAACTGCTCTACGCCTGCGCCGCGCTGACCGCGCTGGTGCCGGTGGCTGGCTGGATCGGCACCGGTGACCACTTCTTTGCCGCGCTGTGGAATGCGCATTGGACGCGCTTCAGCGTCGGCGTGATCGCCCTGCTGCTGGCCTGGACGTACTGGCGCATGGGCCGCGCCGCCGCGCGACGTGCGCGCGAAGGAGACCCCAACAGCGTGTGGGCACGCCGTCCGCAGCACGAAATCTGAACCCATCGCTCACCCGATGGCGACGGACAGGTTTGGCATGCTCGGACGGATCCTCCCCACCGGGAACGCCGTGCGCCTGCCAACCGACAAATTCCAGCACCAGATCCAGCGCTTGCAGGACAGTCTGCCGGTGGCCTTGGCGCGACGCTTTGCCGAGAGCGACCTGATGACCCAGGCCGCGGCGCTGACCTTCTACGCGTTGCTGTCGCTGGCGCCGCTGCTGGTCCTGCTGCTGTGGATGACCGCCTCGCTATATCCGCCGGCGCAGGATGAACTGCTCCGGCAGATCGGCGGGCTGGCCGGGCCACAGGCGGGCGCGGTCGCGCGCACGGTGCTGGACAACGCCAATCGCGAGCCCAGCGTCGGCTCGCTGGCCGGACTGTGGAGCACGCTGCTGCTGTTCGTCGGCGCCACGGCGGTGTTCGCGCGTCTGCAGGCCGCGCTCAACGTGATCTTCTACACCGACCGCAACGACCTGCATGGCGGCATCAAGGAATTCCTGAAGAAGCGCGTGTTTTCCTTCGGCGTGGTGCTGGGCCTGGGCTTCCTGCTGATCGTGTCGATGATGGCCGCCACCGCGCTGCAGGTGGTGCTCAATAACGTGCCCTCGCTGCTGCCGGTCCTGGGCAACGCCATGACCTTCGCCCTGTACGCGGCGGCATTCGCCTTCCTCTACCACTACCTGCCCGACCGCCGGGTCGAATGGCGCCAGGCGCTGCTTGGCGGGATCATCACCGCCGGGCTGTTCGTCCTGGGCCGTTACGGGATCGGCGTGTACCTGGCCCAGACCGAGCCGGGCAGCGCCTACGGCACCATGGGGGCGATGGTGATCATGCTGGTGTGGCTCTACTACGCCACCGTGGTGTTCTTCATCGGCGCGCTGATCACCGCGGTGATCGACGAGCGCATCGACGCGCGCAATGCGCGCAGGCTGGCCGAGCGCGCGCACGAGACCGTCAGCGACGCCGCGCCGGGCGCCGATCCGGACTCACGCCCGCTGCCGCAGACCGACGTGCCCGGGCAGGCAACGAACCCGCCGCCGTGATCGCGGCCAGGCGGCCCCACAGCGCCACCCCGTGCGGGGCGCCGGATCGGGGATAATCTGCGGTCCATGCCGCGCATCCCCGACGCCTTCATCGACGACCTGCTGGCCCGGACGGATATCGTCGAGGTGGTCGGCACGCGCGTGCCGCTGAAGAAGCAGGGCCGCGAGTACGCCGCGCGCTGCCCGTTCCACGACGAGCGCTCGGCCTCGTTCACCGTCTCGCCGACCAAGCAGTTCTATCACTGCTTCGGCTGCGGCGCGCACGGCACGGCGATCAGCTTCCTGATGAACTACGACCGCCTCGAATTCCTCGACGCGGTCGACGAACTGGCCAAGCGCGCCGGCATGGAGATCCCGCGCGAGGCGACCGCGCGCAATGCCGTCACCGACGATAGCCGCGACCTGTACGCGGCCATGGACGCCAGCGCCAAATTCTTCCAGCGCCAGCTCGCCGGCAGCGACAAGGCCCGCGCCTATCTGGACGGGCGCGGCGTGGACGAGGCCACGCGCACGCTGTTCGGCATCGGCTATGCACCCGATGGCTATTCGGCGCTGAAGGACGCGCTGGGGACGGATGCGCGGCGCATGCAGCTGCTCGAACGCGGCGGCATGTTCTCCAAGAACGATCGCGGCCACGTCTATGACAAGTTCCGCGACCGGGTGATGTTCCCCATCGCCGACCGCCGCGGGCGCACGATCGCCTTCGGCGGCCGCGTGCTGGACAAGGACGACGGGCCCAAATACCTCAACAGTCCCGAGACCACGCTGTTCCACAAGGGTCGCGAGCTGTACGGGCTGTGGCAGGTGCGCCAGGCCAACCAGAAGATCGACAAGCTGGTGGTGGTCGAGGGCTACATGGACGTGGTGAGCCTGTTCCAGTTCGGCGTGCCCTATGCGGTGGCCACGCTGGGCACGGCGACCACGTCCGACCACGCCGAACTGCTGTTCCGCAACGCGGCCGACGTGTATTTCTGCTTCGACGGCGACGCCGCCGGCCAGCGCGCGGGCTGGCGCGCACTGGAGTCGGTGCTGCCGCGCATGAAGGACGGGCGCCAGGCGTTCTTCCTGTTCCTGCCGCAGGGCGAGGACCCGGACACCATCGTGCGCAAGGAGAGCGCCGAGGGCTTCGCCACGCGCCTGGGGCAGGCCACGCCGCTGTCGCAGTTCTTCTTCGACGAGCTGTCCCGGGACATCAACCTGGCCACGCTGGACGGCAAGGCGCGCCTGGCCGAGAAGGCCAAACCCCTACTGGCGCAGATCCCCGATGGCGCCTTCGGCGACCTGATGCGCGCGCAGCTGACCCAGGTCACCGGCGTGGGCGCCAATGCACCGCAGGCCCAGGTGCCGTCCCGGCCACCTGCGCGCGCGCAGCCCGCGCGCGGCCCGCAGCAGCGCCCCAGCCTGGTGCGCAGCGCCATCGTGCGTCTGCTGCATGCCCCCTCGCTGGCCCTGGAAGTGCCGATGCCCTATACCTTCGCCGGGCTGCGTCAGCCCGGGGTAGCCTTGCTGACCGAACTGCTGGACATCATCCAGGCCCGCCCGGAGATCAGTCCGGGCGCGCTGCTGGAGCACTTCGCCGAGCGCGAGGAACTGCCCGCCCTGCAGAAACTGGTCGTGCAGGACCTCCCGGGTGAGGAAGCCGCCTGGCGCCAGGAGCTGCACGACGCGGTGCTGCAGCTGGAGAAGCAGACCCTGCAGCAGCGCCTGGACGAGTTGCTGGCCAAGCAGCGTGCACAGGGCCTGGACGAAGCCGACAAGTACGAACTGCGCGAGCTGCTCAAGGTGCGCGCCGGCGGACATTGAGCACCCGCCTCGTGGGAGCAACTGTCTTCTTATGAGTGTGCGGCTTTCCCGGTAAGCCATCGCTGCAGCAGCAGCTCCCACCAAGCGGTGCTGGGTCGCCGCTGGAAACATCCCGTGGGAGCCGCCATGGCGGCGAATGGCTTTCCTGGGGAAACCCCATCGCCGCCATGGCGGCTCCCACGGCCCACGCGGCAAGGCCTGACGAGCGCCGAGGCTAGAATGGCAGCCCCCACGTCCTACTGCCTGACCGTGAACCTGCTCAAGCGCCTGCGCATCGATCCCTTCACCCTGACGCTGCTGGGCACGGTCCTGTTGGCCTCGCTGCTGCCGGTGCGCGGTACGGCCGCCGAGTGGATGGACGTGGTCACCGACATCGCCATCGCCGCGCTGTTCTTCCTGCATGGCGCGCGGCTCTCGCGCCAGTCGATCCTGGCCGGGGCCACGCACTGGCGCCTGCACCTGACCATCCTGTGTTGCACCTTCGTGCTGTTCCCGCTGCTGGGGCTGGCCGTGCACCCGGTCGCCGAACGCCTGCTCACGCCCGGCCTGGCCCTGGGGCTGCTGTTCCTGTGCGCCCTGCCCTCCACCGTGCAGTCCTCGATCGCCTTCACCTCCATGGCCGGCGGCAACGTCCCGGCCGCGGTGGTCTCGGCCTCGGCGTCCAGCCTGCTGGGCGTGTTCCTGACCCCGATGATCATGGCCCTCATGGCCGGCACCCAGGGCCAGATGGCCGACCCGGTGGCGGCCATGGGCAAGATCCTGCTGCAGCTGCTGGTGCCGTTCCTGGCCGGTCACCTGCTGCGGCCGTTGATCGGTGGCTGGGTCGATCGCCACCGACCGGTCCTGAAGTACACCGACCAAGGTACGATCCTGCTGGTGGTCTACACCGCCTTCAGCGCCGCGGTGGTCGAGGGCCTGTGGCACAAGACGCCGGTGCTGGCGCTGCTGGGCGTGATGGTGTTCGCCGCGGTGCTGCTGGGCATGGTGATGGGCCTGATCACGCTGCTGGCCCGCCGGCTGGGCTTTGGCCGCGCTGACGAGATCGCCATCGTGTTCTGCGGTTCCAAGAAGAGCCTGGCCACCGGTGTGCCGATGGCCAAGGTGATGTTCGCCGGCGGCGCGCTGGGCGCCATCGTGCTGCCGGTGATGATCTTCCACCAGGTGCAGCTGATCACCTGCGCGGTGGTGGCCCAGCGCTACGCGCGCGCCGGCGGCCGCGCGGTCGCGGCGACCGAGTGAGGCCGGCTCAGATCACCAGCGTGTACTGATCCAGGTTGGCCGGGGTGACCACGCGGAAACGGGTCAGGCCTTCCGGCGCCTGCTCGAGTTCCTCGTTGGCGTGCATCAGGTGCTGCAGGCCGGCCAGGACCTGGCTTTCCGGATCCTGGTCCAGGGTGGCGGCCATGTCGCCGGCGTTGAGCAGCTCGGCGTGTTCGCGCGTGGCCTCGTGGCCCACCCAGACCGGCGCGACCGCCAGCGGATGGCGGCGCAGCGCACGCCTGATTCCAGCCGAGGCCGAGCCGATGTTGTAGACCGCGACGATGTCGTGGTGCTGGCGCAAGGCGTCGTGCAGCTGGGCGTAGGCGCGCTCGACGTCATCGAACATCTCCACCGGCGGCAGCGGGTCCAGGTGCGGGAACTGCTCAGCCAGGATCTGGTTGAAGCCCTCCACCCGCTCGGTGTGCGCGCGGAAGTCCAGCGAGGTCACCGGGATCCAGACCTTGCCGGCCTGGCGGGTGAAGCGCCCGATCAGATAGCCCGCCGTGCGCCCGGCCAGGGTGTTGTCGATGCCCGTATAGGCCAGCCGGCGCACGCCGGTGATGTCGGTGGAGAGGGTGACCACCGGCGTGCCGGCGGCATTGACCACCTGCAGGGCGCGGCGGATGCGGTCGCTGTCGCGTGCCACGATCAACAGACCATGGCGTGGGTACGGCGGATGCTCCAGGAACGCGGCCAGGCGCTCGTCGTCGCGCTCGCCCCAGGCACTGCGATGTACGGTCACCCGCGGCCCGATCAGGCTCGCGTAGCGCTCCAGCGCGCGGTTGATCCGCTGGAAGTGCGGCACGTCGCTATGCACCAGGATCACGTCGAAATGCAGCACGCCATGGCGCACGCTGGGCAGCATGCGATTGGTGCCCAGCCGTTTGGCGGCATCGACCACCTTGCGGCGCAGGGCATCGGACACGCTGCCGCGCTCGTTGAGCACGCGATCCACGGTGCTGGGGCTGACCCCGGCCTCGATGGCGATCTCGGTGAAACGGGGCGCGCGTTTGGTGCGGCGTCGGCCTTCGGCGCTCATGGGAACAGGTGACATAGCGGAACGGGAATCGACCGGCCCGCACACGAACGGACCGACCTGTTCATCCTCGCCCGCCAAGGGCCCAGGTGCAATGTCGCCATGCTCATCCCAGGCTGCGCCCGGCCAGTCCGGGCAGCCAAGGCGAGAGCCAGTGATCCACCAGCAGGAAGGCGAACAGCGCCATCAGGTACACAATCGAATAGCGGAAGGTGCGCATGGCGAAGAACTCGTCCGGCGGGTCCAGCATCCTCCAGGCGTACCACAGGAACCCCACGCCCAGCACCAGCGCACCGGCCAGGTAGAACAGCCCACTGAGGCCGAACAGCACCGGCAGCAGCGTGGCTTCCACCAGCAGCACGGTATAGAACAGGATCTGCCAGCGCGTGTAGACCACTCCGTGGGTGACCGGCAGCATCGGGATCAGCGCCTTGGCGTAGTCCTCGCGGCGGAAGATCGCCAGCGCCCAGAAGTGCGGCGGGGTCCATACGAAGATGATCAGCACCAGCAGCAGGCTGTGACCCCAGTCCCATGGCCCCTGCATGCCGGTCACCGCGGCCCAGCCCAGCAGCGGCGGCATGGCACCGGCCAGCCCGCCGATGACGATGTTCTGCGGCGTGGCGCGCTTGAGGTAGACGGTATAGATCACCGCATAGCCGATTAGCGAGAAGAAGGTCAGCACCGCGGTGATGACGTTGACCCACAGCACCAGGATCAGCATCGAGATCACGGTCAGCACCGTGGCGAAGGCCAGCACCTGCCAGGGCTGGACCTTGCCCACCACCAGCGGACGCCACGAGGTGCGTGCCATCTGCGCATCGATCCGCGCATCCAGCAGCTGGTTGATCGCCGCGGCGGCCGACGCCGCCAGCCAGATGCCCAGGAAGCCCAGCAGCCCGTCGCGCACGTTGCGCCAGGTCGGCAGGCCTGGAATGGCCAGGATCATCCCCACGAACGCGGTGAACACGATCAACGCGACCACGCGCGGCTTGGTCAGGTCCCAGTAGTCGCGGAGCGTGGTGCGTGTGGCGCTCATTCCGGCACCTTCAGCCGCGCCAGCAGCGAGACCATCACGAACAGCAGCACGACCGCCCCGGCGTTGTGCAGCACCGCCACGGCCAGCGGCAGCGCCAGCTTGACGTTGAGGATGCCCAGGCACACCTGCGCGAAAAGCGCCAGCAGCAGGCCGGCGGCCCAACCGCGCATGCCCGGCACCTTCCACAGGCGCAGGCTGCAGAACGCCAGCCAGCAGAACACCACGATGGCCATCAGCCGATGGGTCATCTGGATGGCGATGCGAGCGGCGCCGTCGAGCACGCCACCTTCGTAGTCCACGCCGATGCCGCGCCACAGGGTGAAGCCTTCATGGAAGTCGTGCGGCGGCCACCACTGCCCCACGCACTGCGGAAAATTCTCCACGCGCCAGCTGCCGCCTCCGCAGGCCAGCGCGGCGTAGTTGGCGCTAACCCAACCGCCCAGCGCGATCTGCAGCACCAGCAGGCCCAGGCCCACGCCCAGCACGCGCTTGAGCGCGCGCGCCTGGCCCAGGTGAATCGGCAGATCGGTCGCGCGCCAGGCCATCCACACCAGCAGGGAGAAGGTGGCCAGGCCGCCGAGCAGATGGCCCATGACCACGATCGGCTTGAGCAACCAGGTCACCGTCCACATGCCCAGCAGCGCCTGGAAGACGATCATCGCCAGGGTCAGCACCGCCACCCGCGCCAGGTCGCCGCCTCCGCCGGGCGCCGACGCCTGGCTCCAGCGCCAGGCCGCCAGCAGCAGGATGCCTTCGCCCAGCGCCGCCACCACGCTGGCGGCGACGTGTTGGCCCTGCATGTACAGCGGAATGGCGGCGGCCACCAGCACCGCCGAGGCGATCACCTGGCTCACCCCCAGCCGCCGCCGGCGCACCGCCATCAGGGCCAGGCTGAAGATCTCGATGCTGAGCATGCCGGCCAGGAAGCGGTGAACCTGCTCGCGCCAGGCCTTGTGGGTCTCCAGCGGACGGATCTTCAGCTGCGCGTGGTCGATGATCTCCGACGGCGCTTCGGGCCATGCGGCGCGGCCATAGCAGGTCGGCCAGTCCGGGCAGCTCAGGCCGGCATCGGACAGGCGCACGAAGCCGCCGAAAACGATCGTGCTGGCGGTCATGAAGGCCGCCAGCCAGGCGATGCGGTGGAAGTGCCGGAACGGCAGGCGTAGGGAGGCAGGCATTACGGTGGGGTTCGCTCTAAAGGAGTTTCAGCAGCTTGGCGACGTCGCTGCGCAGGTCGGCCGGGTCGAAGCCCGGGGCGAAGCGCATGATCACAAAGCCGTTGGGATCGATGACGTAGACCGGCACGCCGGCCGGATCGTCCACGCCGGGCAGGGCGGCCAGCAGCGCCGGGTCGCGTACCAGCACGCGCAGCGCGGCCGGGTGCGCGGCGCCAGGCGGCGGCGTGCCCAGCCACAGGATGTGCACCTGGTCGGCGTTGTGGCCGAACAGCTGCCACACCGTGTCCAGTTGCTCGGACAGGACCACGCAGGACGCCACGCAGTCGCCCGGCGGGGCCAGCACGATGCGCCAGGTGCGCTGCGGCTGCTGCCAGGCATAGGTGCCGCCGCCCGCCAGCGCCGGATGCACCTGGCGCACGTCGCGCGGCGGCTGCAGCAGTTCGCCATGGTTCTTCAGGCCGGCCGGGCGCCAGCCGGCAAAACGCAGCACGCCGGCCCCGGCTACGCTGCCGAAGAACAGCACGAACAGCGCGATCAGGATCAACCGGCCGCGGCGGCGGCCAGGCGGGGCATCAGGCAGGGTCATGCCCCATTTTCTCACGGGTGGCGCCCCGGCGCCGCCAGGTGAGCACCACGGCGGTGACCAGCACCGCCAGGGCCAGGCCGAACCATTGCACGGCGTAGCCCAGATGGCGTGCAGGCGGGAGGGTATTGGGCAACACGTCCAAGTCCCGCGCAAAGCCGATGGGCAGCGCCGGATCCAGCCGCAAAACCCTTGGGGCAAGGCGTTTGCGGCCCAGCGGTGCAGCCAGGACGGCAGGCTCCAGCGCGACGGCCAGCAGGTCGCCATCCCCCTGCACGGCCGGCATGCCCCGGATCAGCCCGGGCGCGGGCGGCGGCGCCAGCAGGCCCGCGATCTGACGCGATCCCGTCAAGGGCGGCACGACCGGCATCGTCCTGGCGGCATCCAGCGGCTGCCAGCCCAGGTCCACCAGCAGCGCGGGACCCCCGTCGTCCGGCACGAAGGGACGATAGGCCCGCACCCCCGGCTGGCCGTCATGGGACTGGTTGTCCAGCAACACCGCCGGGCCAGGGGCGAAGTGGCCGCGGCCGGCCGCCCAGTCGACCTGCTGCGCGCGATCGTGCTGCGCCGCGGCGGAGAGCGGTCGCGGCTGGCGCGCGCGCAGCACCTGCGCCACTTGATCAAGCAACGCCCGCTTGGCCTGCGCACGCCCCAGTTGCCAGCTTCCCAGCGCGCAGAAGCCGGCGGCCACCACCACGGCCAGCAGCCAACCAACCGGTGTGGGCAGGCGACGCCTCATGCCGTTCGCGGCGCGGGGGCGGATAATGCGCTCATGCGGCGCGGTGCCGCACCGAGGCCTGGATGAACGACTCGCTCAAGACCCTGCTGATCGTCGCGTTCCTGATCATGATCGTGTGGAACCTCGGCGCCGGCCTGTATTACCTGCTGATCGACCGCGGCCAGACCACACGTACCGTGCGTGCGTTGAGCTGGCGCATCGGCCTGTCGGTCGCCCTGATCCTGTTGGTGATCGCCGGCATCTGGAGTGGCGTGATCCAGCCACACGGGATCGGGCGCTGAGGCCCGATCGAGGCCCAAAGCCACGCGGGCCTGCGCGCGCCGCTGGCCGCTTACAGCACGTAGACGAACAGGAACAGCGCCAGCCACACCACATCCACGAAGTGCCAGTACCACGCGGCCGCTTCGAAGGCGAAGTGGTTGTCCTTGGTGAAGTGCCCCTTGAGCACGCGCAGCCACATGATGGCCAGCATCAGGGTGCCCAGGAACACGTGCGCACCATGGAAGCCGGTGAGCATGAAGAAGGTCGAGCCATAGATACCCGAGCCCAGGGTCAGATTGAGCTCGTGATAGGCATGCAGGTACTCGGTGGCCTGGAAGTACAGGAAGGTGCTGCCCAGCAGCACCGTGATGCCCAGCCACACCAGCACCGCGCCGCGGTGCGCGGCCTTGAGCGCATGGTGGGAAATGGTCAGGGTCACACCGGAGCTGAGCAGGATCAGGGTGTTGATCAGCGGCAGGCCCCAGGCCGGGATGGTCTGGAAGTGCCCGCCGATCTCACCCGGGCCGTTGGTCGGCCAGCCGGCCGAATAGCCTTCCCACAGCAGCGCGTTGGTCATCACCCCGTCGCCCTGCCCGCTCAGCCACGGCAGCGAGTAAGTGCGGGTGTAGAACAGCGCGCCGAAGAACGCGGCGAAGAACATCACCTCCGAGAAGATGAACCACACCATCCCCATGCGGAAAGAGACATCGACCTGCTTGTTGTAGTGGCCGGCGACCGACTCGCGGATCACGTCGCCGAACCACATGAACAACGTCGCGGCCAGCATCGCGATGCCGGCGAAGAACATCCACCGCCCCCAGGCCGCGTCGTTGAGCCAGCTGGCCACGCCGATCATCAGCACGAACATCGCAATGGAGCCAACGAAGGGCCACTTGCTCTGGTGCGGGACGAAATAGACGTCGGCATCGTGGGAATGGGTCTGCGCCATCACGCGTTCCTTTCGGTCAGTGGCTACGGCGCCGAACGCGCCGCCGGAGTGCCTGCCCCCGCGCCCAGGCGCGAGGTCAGGACATCGTTCTTGAAGAAGGTATAGGACAGAGTGATCGTCGAGACGTCCGCCGGCAGGTCCGGATCGACCATGAAGCGCAGCGGCATGTCGCGGCTCTCGCCGGCGTCGAGCTCCTGCGAGGTGAAGCAGAAGCACTCGGTCTTGATGAAGTACTGCGAGGCCCGCGCCGGTGCCACCGACGGCACCGCATTGCCCACGATCGCGCGCTTGCCGTCGTTGCGGGCAAAGAACTGCGCGTCGTAGAGCTCGCCGGGGACGACCTGCATGCGGGTCTGCTCGGGATGGAAGGACCACGGCAGCTTGGAGTTGACCGCACCGTCGAACTCCACGGTCACCGTGCGCGACTGCGTCGCCGGGCCAACACCCACGGCCTGGGTGGGGCCTTTTTCCATGCGCACGCCGAAGACCTTCTCGCAGGCCAGCCGATACAGCGGCACCAGCGAAAAGGTCAGCACGAACACCGCCACGGCCACGCCGATCAAGCGTGGCAGGCCGGCGGTGCGGCCCTGGCTTTTGGCGTCGGCGCCGGGCGTGGCGTGCTCACTCATGCCCGCAGCACCCCGGACAGGATGAAGGCCGCATAGATCGCCACGGCGATCGCCCCGACCACCAGCGCGGTCGTGCGCGCGGCGCGTCGGCGGCGCTGCTGCTCATCCACGGGGGCGCGCGGCGCGGTCATCAGTGGCCGATGTCCTCGTGGGCCAGATCACCCGGCTTGAGCACCGGCGGGGTGGTGAAGGTATGCGCCGGTGCCGGCGAGGGCACGGTCCATTCCAGGCCCTTGGCCGCTTCCCAGGAGCGCGCCTCGGCCCGCTCACCCTTGCGCAGCGACCAGCCCAGGATGGCGGCCATCATGAACGGGGTCACGAACATGCCGAACGCGCCGATGGAGCTGACGAAGTTCCAGTCGGCAAACACCACGTTGTAGTCCGGGATGCGGCGCGGCATGCCGGCCAGGCCCAGGAAGTGCTGCGGGAAGAACAGCACGTTGACGAACACCACCGTCCACCAGAAATGGAACTTGCTCCAGAACTGGCTGTACATGCGCCCAGTCCACTTGGGCCACCAGTAATAGGTGGCCGCGATGATCGAGAACACCGCGCCGGTCACCAGCACGTAGTGGAAGTGCGCCACCACGAAATAGGTGTCGTGGTACTGGAAGTCGGCCGGCACGATGGCCAGCATCAGCCCGGAGAACCCGCCGATGGTGAACAGGATGACGAAGGCCACCGCCCACAGCATCGGCGTCTCGAAGCTCAGCGAGCCCTTCCACATGGTCGAGACCCAGTTGAACACCTTCACCCCGGTGGGGATGGCGATGAGCATCGTGGCGAACATGAAGTAGATCTCGCCGCCCAGCGGCATGCCCACGGCGAACATGTGGTGGGCCCACACGATGAAGCTCAAAAAGGCGATCGAGGCGGTCGCGTAGACCATCGCCTGGTAGCCGAACAGCGGCTTGCGGCTGAAGGTCGGGATGATCTCGCTGGCCACGCCGAAGGCGGGCAGGATCATGATGTAGACCTCGGGATGGCCGAAGAACCAGAAGATGTGCTGGTACATCACCGGGTCGCCGCCACCGGCCGCGTTGAAGAAGCTGGTGCCGAAGAAGCGGTCGGTCAGCAGCATGGTCACCGCCCCGGCCAGCACCGGCATCACCGCGATCAGCAGGAAGGCGGTGATCAGCCAGGTCCAGGTGAAGATCGGCATCTTCAGCAGGTCCAGGCCGGGCGCACGCATGTTGAGGATGGTGGCGATGATGTTGATCGCGCCCATGATCGAGCTGATGCCGGCCACGTGGATGGCGAACACGGAGAAGGCCACGTTGGCCCCGCCCTGCAGCGACAGCGGCGGATACAGCGTCCAGCCACCGGCGACCGCGCCGCCGGGCAGGAACAGGGTCAGCAGCAGCATCGAGAAGGCCACCGGCAGCAGCCAGAACGACCAGTTGTTCATGCGCGGCAAGGCCATGTCCGGCGCGCCGATCTGCAGCGGGATCATCCAGTTGCCCAGGCCCACGAAGGCCGGCATCACCCCGCCGAAGATCATCACCAGCGCATGCACGGTGGTCATCTGGTTGAAGAACTCGGGCTTGACGAACTGCAGCCCCGGTTCCATCAACTCGGCGCGGATCACCACGCTCATCGCCGCGCCGATGATGAACATGACGAAGCTGAAAAGCAGGTAGAGCGTGCCGATGTCCTTGTGGTTCGTGGAGAAGAACCAGCGCTCGACGAACCCCTGCCTGTAGCCGTGGTGGTCGTCGTGGTGCTCTGCGGCGGAATGGGCCATGGGGCGTGTCCTCGAAAGCAGCGATGTGGCGGAAGGTCAGGCCTGCGCGGGCGCAGGCGTGGCTTCGGTGGGCGTGGCGCCAGCGTCGGACGGCGCGGCTTGCTCGGGCGTGACATCCGGGGCGGGCGAGCCTTCGGCCGGGGCCGGCGGCACCGGGCCGGCCGGCTTCTTGGAGGCCAGCCACCGCTGGAACTCGGCCTTGGACACCGCCTGCACCACGATCGGCATGAAGCCATGGTCCTTGCCGCACAGCTCGGCGCACTGGCCGCGGTACACGCCAGGCTGCTCGATGTTGGTCCAGGCCTCGTTGATCAGGCCCGGGATGGCGTCCTGCTTCCAGCCCAGCGCCGGCACCCACCACGAGTGGATGACGTCATCGGCGGTGATCACGAAGCGGATCTTGGTGTCCACCGGCAGCACCAGCGGATGGTCCACGTCCAGCAGATAGTGCGGGTTGGAGGCCGCGGTCGGCACCTTGCCGGACTGGCGCATCTGGTCCGAGGCGCGGTCCAGGCGGCTGGTGAACTCCACCCCCTGGCCCAGGTACTCGTACTTCCACATCCACTGGTAGCCGGTGACCTTGACGGTCATTTCCGAATCGCGGGTGTCGTACATGGCGATCAGCTTGGCCGTGGCCGGCCACGCCATCGCCACCAGGATGATCACCGGCACGATGGTCCAGATCAGCTCGGCGGTGGTGTTGTGGCTGAACTGCGCGGCCACCGCGCCCTTGGACTTGCGGAACTTGAACATCGCATAGCCCATCGCGCCAAACACGATGACGCCGATGACCACGCACACCCACAGCGCCACCATGTGCGCCTCATAGGCCATTCGGGCGGTATGGGTCACGCCCTTGCCCATGTTGAGCTGCCATTCCTTGGGATCGGCGGCCTGGGCCATCGCGATCCCCGGCAGTGCCGTCAGTCCTGCCAGCACGCCAGCGCGCTTGCATCCCGCCATCAGTTGCGTCATTGCCTAGACCCCACCCAGTGTCATCGGTCACGGCCGCAGCGCGGCCGCCAGTAAAGCGCGTAACTGTGTTGCCAATTCCTGTCGCTCGGCCGGCCCCAGAAGCGCTCCCACCTCCACCGACCGTCCGCTGGAGGACAAGGTGATCCGCTCGCCGCCCTCCCGCACGCCCAGCCGTACCCAGTAGGGATGGGCCCGGAACGCGGGGGCCGGCTGTGCATCACGCCGCACCTCCACCACCTCCGGGGCGATCGCGATGACCTCATCGCGCTCCCCGGATTTCCACACCGCCCGCAACGCCACCGCGACCAGAATGCTGTGCGCCAGCGCGAAGACCGGGGCGAATACGTTGCCTGCCCACCAGCCCATCGCGGCCACCGCCCACATCAGTCCGGAACACAGCGCGAACACCACCACGAACTGGCGCGCAGTCAGGGCCCGGCGGGGTCGCAGCGTGAGCTGCGCGCCGCGTCCTTCCGGACCCTGTCGCGCGATTTCGATCATGTGTCCTGCTGCACCGTGGTGCTGCGGAAAACGCTTGAATGGTAGCCGTGCGCAGGAGCGCTAAGCAACTTTTCCAAAATTGTGCAAGTGCACAATTCCGCAGGCGCCCGGCACGATTCAGTCTTTGGTCGAAGGCGTCCGTGGCGTATTGGCCGGCAGGGTCGCTCCGTTCGCCCGGCAGCTCCACAGTTCGACCGCGCTGTCGCCGCGCGCGTCGGGCGGCCCGAGCAGCGCGGTCATCGATTCACATCGGCCCTGGATGCACAGCTCGTAGTCGCGCGTATAGCCGCTGCGGGTCAGTCGCAACGGCTGCAGGGACGGCAGCTTGGGGTGGTAGGTCCAGAAGCCGTCGGCGAACGTGGCATCGTCGGGGATCTCCATCCCCGCCCCGCTGCCCTGCACCCGCGCCCGGTCCAGCACCAGTCCGTCCTCGTGGACGAGGTAGTGCTCCTCCCAGCGGATCTTCTCCACGCTGTGCATCCACGCCAGGGTGAAGCCGCTGTCGGGCACGGCCAGGGCGGCGGCCACCACCCCCGCCAGCCCCAGGCACAGCGCGCTCATGCGACGGGCGCTGCCGCGGTCGCATGCGCGCGGCGCGCGCGCACCAGGTGGATGGCCACCGCCGCCACCGCCACAGCAAAGCCCAGCTCATCGGTGATCGGCAGTGCGGTCACCAGCAGCGCTCCGGCCGCGGCCATGAGCAGGCGCTCCCACAGGGGCGAGGCAACGCGCCAGTAGCCGATACCGGCGATCCCCCACAGGCCGATGGCCACCACTGCCTTGAAGATCACGTACACCGTGCCGATCACCGTGCCACCCTGCAGCATCAGCGCCGGGGTGTAGACCGCCATGAACGGCAGCACGAACCCGGCCAACACGATCCGGATCGCCCAGAAGCTGATCTTCAACCCCGACTCGCGTGCGATCGGCGCGGCGGCGAAGCAGGCCAGCGCCACTGGCGGGGTCAGGTCGGCGAGGATGCCGAAGTAGAAGACGAACATGTGCGAGACCAGCAGCGGCACGCCCAGGGCCAGCAGTGCCGGAGCAGCGATGGAGCTGGTGATGATGTAGTTGGGAATGCTGGGGATGCCCATGCCCAGCACCAGGCAGGTGACCATGGTCAGCACCAGCGACAACAGCAGGCTGTTGCGGCCCACGTCGATCACAAAGCCGGCGAAGGTGCTGGCGATGCCGGTCAGCGAGACCACGCCGATGATCACCCCGACCAGGATGCAGGCCACCGCCACCGGCAGCGCTTGGCGCGCGCCGTTGGCCAGGGCCAGCACGCTCAGGCGCAGGGTCTCGCGGCCATGGGTCTTGAGCATGAAACAGGCCACGGCCAGCACCGCCAGGACGATGAAGATCGGGCCGTTGCCCAGCTTGAGCGCCAGCGCGGCGATCAGTCCCAGGGCGATCCAGAAGGCCACCCGCAGCGGCATGCCCTTGAGGTTCAGCGCGATGGCCGAGCCCAGGATCACCAGCACCGTCAACGCCAGGCCGATGGTGCCGGCCAGCATCGGCGTGCGTCCGGTCATCAGCAGGCCGACCAGGACCGCCAACGGGATCAGCAGATACCAGCGCAGGCGAATGGCAGCCCACGGATTGGGGCACTGGTCCTTGGGCAAGCCGCGCAGATCCGAGCGGTTGGCCTCCAGTTGGACCATCCAGTAGATCGCCGCGAAGTACAGCGCGGCCGGGATGATCGCCGCCTTGACGATCTCCACATAGGCCACGTTGATGGTCTCGGCCATGATGAAGGCCACCGCGCCCATGACCGGCGGCATCAGCTGGCTGCCCATGCTGGATGCAGCCTCCACGCCACCGGCGAAGGCCGAGCCGTAACCGAAGCGCTTCATCAGCGGGATGGTGAACTGGCCGGTGGTGACCACGTTGGCCACGCCTGAACCGGAAATGGTGCCCATGAACGCCGAAGAGGCGACGGCCACCTTGGCCGGGCCGCCGCGACGATGGCCAAACAGGCCCATGGCGAAGTCGGTGAACAGCTGGATCATGCCGGACTGCTCGAGGAAGGCCCCGAACAGCACGAACAGGAAGATGTAGGTCGCCGAAACATAGGTCGGCGTGCCGTAGAGCCCTTCGGTGCCGAAGGACAGCTGGTTGACGATCTGGTCGAAGCCGAACGGCCGGTGCCCCATCGCGCCGGGGATGTACTCGCCGAACATCGCATAGAGCAGGAACAGCAGGCAGATGATCGGCAGGCCCCAGCCCATGACCCGGCGCGCGGCCTCGAACACCAGCACGATGGTCACCACGCCGATCACCATGTCCGCCGGGGTCAGCGTGCCCGAACGCTGGATCAGGTCGCCCTCGAAGATCCATTGGTAGGCCGCCCCGGCCATCGCCAGCGCTCCCAGCACCCAGGCCAGGACAGGATTGGGCTTGCCGTCACCGCGCAGCGGGAAGATCAGGAAGGTCAGCAGCAGGGCGAAGCCCACGTGCATGGCACGCAGGACCTGCGAGGACACCAGGTGAAAGCCCGCCGTGGCGACCTGAAAGACCGAAAACGCCAGCGCGATGAAGAACAGGATGCGCGGCCAGTCGGTGGGTTCGGTGCGGGCAAGCAGGGGCTGGTTGGACATGGGACTTCACTTTGGATCGGTCAAGCGGACAGGGCGATGCGGCGCAGCGCGGACCCTCTCCGCGCCGCGCCGGTCGTACGGGCGGGCTTACTTGATCAGGCCCTTCTCGCGGTAGTACTTCTCCGCGCCCGGATGCAGCGGGATCGGCAAGCCCTTGGGCGCGTTCTCCAGGGTGATCACCTTGGCCGCCGCGTGCGCGGTGACCAGCTGGTCCAGATGCTCGAAGACGTTCTTGGTGATCTGGTAGACGGTGTCCTCGGGCACGTCGGCGCTGGTGAAGAACAGGTTGGGGATCTTCACCGTGGGCACGTCTTCGGTCTGGCCGTCGTAGGTGTTGGCCGGGATGGTGCCCGGCTGGTAAGCGGTGTTGCCGATCGCCTTGACCACGTCCTCGGGCACCGGGACGAACACGATCGGCAGGGTCGCGGCCAGGTCGCGGTAGGCGGCCATGCCCAGGCCGGAGGACTGCAGGGTGGCGTCGAGCTGGCGGTTCTTCATCAGCTCCACCGACTCGGCGTAGGGCAGGAACTCCACGGTCATGTCGTCATAGCTCATGCCCGCGCCCTTGAAGATGGTGCGTGCGTTGACTTCGGTGCCGGACTTGGGCGCGCCCACCGAGATGCGCTTACCCTTCAGGTCGGCCAGCGTCTTGATGCCCGAATCGGCGCGGGCCACGATCTGCACGTAGTTGGGGTAGGCGTTGGCAATGGCGCGCAGCTTGGTCAGCGGCTTGTCGAAGCCGATTTCCTTGTTGCCCTTGTAGGCATCGTCGACGGTGTCGGCCAGGCCGATGGCCACTTCGCCGCGCCCGGCCTCGATCAGGTTGACGTTCTCCACGGTGGCCTTGGTGGCCTGCACCGAGCTGCGCACGTCGGGCATGTTCTTGTCGATGATCTGGGTGATGCCTACGCCGATTGGGTAGTAGATGCCGCTGGTGCCGCCGGTCAGGACGGTGACGTTCTGCTGCGGCTTGGAACAAGCGGCCACGCCGAACAGGGTGGCGCCCACGGCCAGGGCGGTCAGGGTATTGCGGATACTGGATTTCATGCGGGTCTCCTCGTGGGCCCGCGCCGCTGCATGTGCGGCGCGGGCAGTCGATCAGAAGCTGTATTTGACGAACGAGTGGATGCGGTAGAGCTCGCCGGAATCGCCCGACTCGATCTCGCGCCGGCCCCAGATCAGCTCACTGCCGATGTCCACGTTGCTGACCGGCGAATAGATTAGGTTGGCGTGGGCCGAGCGCGAGGACTTGTTGATTGCCAGGCCGGTGATGTCCACGTCGTTGTCGTAGCTGGCCATCGAGTAGTAGACGTTGCTGCGCAGCTTGGGGCTGAAGCCATGCCGCCAGCCGACGAAGCCGGCCACCACGCCCTGGGCGTCGATGTCGCCGCTGGCATCCAGGGTGCCGTCGGGATTGAGCGAGTAGCCGAGGTAGCGGCCAATGCCCTTGCCGGCGGTGAGCATGCCCATGATCGCGTCGTTCTTGCCCAGGGCCATCTTGCCTGAGGCGCTCACGCCGTAGCCGGTCGCGTTGGTGCTGCCGGCCAGGGTCTGGTAACGCAGCTGGCGCACGATGCCGGCAACGCTGAACTGACCGTCGCTCCCCTTGGCGGTGTAGCGCGCGGTGACGTCCGGGATGTTGTTGTCGTCGCTGCTGATGCGGCTGCCGCCCTGGTAGGGCCCCAGGATGGTTTCCGGATTTTCGATACTGAAGACCCACGGCCCGCGGGTGTAGCGCAACTGGACCTGGCGCACGAACACCGTGCCCTCGGTCGGGCCGAGGATCGGGCCGGCTTCGGGCAGCACCGAGGGATCCTGGAAGTTGGACCAGGTCTGGCCGGCCAACCAGTTGTTCCAGCTCACGTAGGCATGGCGCAGACGTGGGGTGTAGCTGTTGGTGCTGGACTGGTTGCCGTTGAGATCGGTGCCGAAGTCCATCTCGATATGACCCTTGACCTTGTCGCCGTTGGCCGTGGTGTTGTCCAGGGTGAACCAGAAGCGCGAGTGCTGCGCGGTGGTGTTCAGATCGATGCCTTCGCCATCGCCGCCGATCGGGATGGAGCTGGGCGCGTACTGGCGGCGGCCCAGGCTGTTCTCGGCGATCTCGCCATCGGGCGTCTTGGTGTAGATGGCCTCGGCGCGCACGAAGCCGCCATAGCTGAAGGTCGCCCCGTCGCCCTTGGGCACGATGGTGGTGGACTGGATGGACGACTTGGACTTGCCCATGCCGTCCAGCTGCGCCGCGGTGGCGGTCGGCGCAGGCGTGGCGGCCGCGGCGGCCTTCTCGGCCTTGAGCGCGTCCAGCTCGGTCTTCATCTCCTGCATCATCGTTTCCATCTGGCTCATGCGCGCGCGCAGCTCGGCCTCGGTATTGCTCTGCGCATGGGCCATCGGCGCGACGGCCAGGCTGGACAACACGGCCAGCGCCAGGCGCTGCCGGCGCAGCCCCTGGGTACGGACTGGTTTGATATTCATCGGTTTCCTCTCCCCGAATGACGGTGTTCCGCCGGTGGCGGCGGTGGGGAGAGGCTAGGCAGCGGGGCCGGAGGAGGCCATACGCCATTGGAAGTAGCGCGGCAGCGCCTGCACGCCACTCGCGCTACAGTGCCGCCCGCTCGCCCCCGACGCCTCGCATGCATCCCACGCCCACGCAACTGCTGATCGCCGACGACCATCCGCTGTTCCGCGAGGCGCTGGTGCGGGCCATCGAACGGGTGATGCCGCACGCGCGCGTGGACGAGGCCGACAGCGTGGAAACCCTGATGGCGCTGGTCGAGGCGCATCCGGGTGCGGAGCTGCTGCTGCTCGACCTGGACATCCCCGGGGCACACGGCTTCAGCGCGCTGGCCCACCTGCGCGGCGTGCGCCCGCAGCTGCCGGTGGTGATCGTGTCGGCACGCGAGGATCAGGGCACCATCCAGCGCGCGATGGCCCTGGGCGCGGCCGGATTCATTCCCAAGTCGGCCAACCTGTCGGTCCTGGACGAGGCGCTCGACGCCTTGCTCGCCGGCGACGAGTGGCTGCCGCCGGGCATCACCGCCGCGCCCTGCGCCGATGCGGAGGAAACCGCGCTGGCCCGTCGGGTGTCCGAGCTGACCCCGCAGCAGTTCCGGGTGCTGGGCATGGTCTGCCAGGGCCTGCTCAACAAGCAGATCGCCTGGGAAATGGGCCTGGCGCCGACCACGGTGAAGGTCCATGTCAGCGCGATCCTGCGCAAGCTCGATGTCGGCACCCGCACCCAGGCGGTGATGCTGATGCATCGCCTGGCGTCCGATCCGGCCTCGCCCCCGCCCGTCCCGCAGGACGGCGACGAGGACTGACCGCACGCCTCAGGCCGGCGCCTGGGCGTCCTCGCCCGCGCGGCGCGGCAAGGCGGCCAGCCACGCGCGCAGCATCGCCGGCTTGACCGGCTTGCGCAGCAGCGGGATGCCGCGCTGCTCGGTGTCGCGTTCCACCGCCTCGCCTGGATCGGCCGCGATGATCGCCACCGGCGCGGTGCTGAGGGCGGCGAGCCGGGGCAAGGCGTCCAGCGAGGTTTGGCCGTCGTCGAGCTGGTAGTCGGCCAGGATCGCGTCGACCTGCACGCACCGCAGCACTTCTTGCGCCTGCTCCACGTCCTGCGCGACCTGCACCTGCACGCCCCAGCGCTCCAGCAGCGCCTGCATGCCGTGCAGGATCTCAGGATCGTTGTCCAGGCACAGCACGCGCAGACCGGCCAGGCGCCCGCGCGGGGCCGCCTCGTTGCGCGCATCGGCGCGCGGCGCCGCCACGGTGGCCAACCGCAGGCCCAGGGCGAACACGCTGCCGCGTCCCGGCGTGCTGCGCAGGGTCAAGGGCGCCTCCAGCAGCCGCGCGATGCGCACGCAGATGTTCAGGCCCAGGCCCATGCCCTTCTCGCCCCAGGGACTGGCCTGCTCGACCCGGCTGAACTCCTCGAAGATCCGCGCATGCAGTTCCTGGGCGATGCCCGGGCCGGTGTCGGCCACCAGCAGCTGCAGGCCATCGCCGCGACGGCGCACGCCGACCAGCACGCCGCCGCGGGCGGTATAGCGCAGCGCGTTGCCGATCAGGTTCTGGGCCACGCGCAGGAGCAGCTTGCGGTCGCTGGACACCACCAGCCCCGGCGGCGCGTGCACGCGGAACTGTAGGCCGCGACGCGCGGCCAGCGGCGCGAACTGTTCGGCCAGCGCCTCCAGGAACGGCTGCAGGGCGAAGGCGCGCACGTCCGGGGTCAGCGCACCGGATTCCAGGCGCGAGAGGCCCAGCAGACTGTCGAGCAGGTCCTCGGCCGCGCGCAACGAGGCGTCCACGCGCTCGGCCAGGCTGGCGGCCTGTGCGTCCAGGCCGGGATGGTCGCGCAAGGCCGAGACGAACAGGCGCGCGGCGTTCATCGGCTGCAGCAGGTCGTGGCTGGCCGCGGCGAGGAGGCGGTTCTTGGAGACGTTGGCCACTTGCGCCTCCTGCTTGGCCCGGCGCTGCGCCTCCAGGGCCTGCTCCAGTTCGGCGGTGCGCTCGGCCACGCGCGCTTCCAGGTTGCCGGTCAGCGCGCGCAGCTCGCTTTCGACCCGCTTGTAGTCGGTGACGTCGGTGAAGGTGGTGACATAGCCGCCACCGGGCATCGGCATTCCGCGCGATTCGAGCACCTGCCCGTTGCGGCGCATGCGCTGGGCGCGATAGGCCGAGCCGCTGGCCATGTGTGATTCGCGCTTGCGGATCTGCGCGTCGATCTGCTCGGGTGTCAGCGCTCCCAGTTCGCCGCGCTCGACGTTGTAGCGGATCAGGTCGGCGATCGGGCGGCCTACGTAGAGCATGCCGGGTGGGTAATCGAACAGCTCCTGGTAGCGACGGTTCCATGCCGCCAGGCGGCGATCGGCATCGGCCACCGAGATGCCATGGCTGACGTTTTCCATCATCGCTTCGAGCAGCCGGCGGCTGGCGCGCAGCTCCTGGCCGGTGACATCCAGCAGGCCCATGACCTGCTCGATCTGCATGCCGGTGCGATGCAGGGCACTGGCCAGCACGACCCGCGCGGTACGCGTGCCCAGCGCACCGGCCAGGGTGCGTTCGACGTGCTGCAGCAGGCCACGATCGGCCGGGGCGCCCGGTGGCAGCGGTTGGTCGGCGCGCTGGCGGTATTCGTCCAGCGCGCGCGTGGAGGCTTCATTGCCCACGATGCGCGCCATCAGCGCTTCCAGGTCCACCACCCGCACCGAGGACGGCAGGCGCTCGCGCGAAGGCTGGGCCGCCTCGCCCGTATCACGCGCCAAGAACGCATCGGCCCACAAGCGCTCGTGCAGCTGCGGCGCACGCAGCCGGCTCAGGCCCACATAGACCAGCAGGTTGGCGCCCAGCGACCACAGCAATCCGTGGGTGATCGGGTCCAGCCCGGTCCCCACCAGCAGCGCCTGCGGCCGCAGCAGCGCCAGCCCGAACGGCCCATGCTGGAGCCAGTCCTGGCCAATGCCGGTGCCGGCCACCATGCTGGGCAGGAACAGGGTGTAGGCCCATAGCGCCATCCCCACCACCAGCCCGGCCGCGGCCGCCAGCCGGGTCGGCCGGCGCGACCACAGGCCGCCCAGCAGGGCCGGTGCGATCTGGACCACGGCCACCATCGAGATGAACCCCAGCGTCGCCAGACTTTCCTGCCCCACCTGACTGCGCGCATAGGCGTAGGCGCCCAGGGCGATGCAGCCGATGGTGATGCGCCGGATCCACAGCACGATGCGGCTCAGATCCTCCCGCTGCTCCAGGCCCAGCGCGCGCACCCGCGAGAGCAGGGGCATGACCAGCTCGTTGCTGACCATGGTGGCGGTGGCCACGCTGACCACCAGGACCATGCCACTGGCCGCGGCCAGACCGCCCAGGTAGGCCACCAGCGTGATCCCGCGCCCGCCCTCGACCTGGGTCAGCCACAGCACCAGGGCATCGGTGGGCATCGCGGTCGGGCGCAGCACCTGGGTGGCGGCCACCGCGATGGGCAGCACCAGGACGGCAAACAGCGCCAGGTAGGCGATCATCACCCAACGCCCCCAGCGCAGGTCGCGCGGGTCTGCGCATTCGATCACCCCCACCTGGAACTGCCGCGGCAGGCAGAAGAACCCCAGTGCGGCCAGCAGCCCCTGCAGCCAGAACTCCGGCGCCAGCCACTGCTGCCGGTCCAGCGGCAGATCGCGCGCGCGCAGCTGCGCCTGGTCCAGCGTCGGCAGCACCTTCCAGGCGAGCCAAGCCACCACGCCGAACGCCACCAGCTTGACCAGCGATTCCAGTGCCACGGCCAGCATCAGGCCCTGGTGATGTTCGGTGGCATCGACCTTGCGCGTGCCGAACAGCGCGGCGAACAGCGCCAGCACCAGGGCCGCATACAGCGAGGTATCGCCGGCCCAGGCCGGCAGGTTTTCCGGCGGTGGTCCCAACAGCGCACGCACCGAAAAGGCCACCGCGCGGTACTGCAGGGCCACGTAGGGCAGCATCGCCACCAGCGCCACGAAGGTCACCAGCATCGCCAGCCCGGCACTCTTGCTGTAGCGCGCGCCGATGAAGTCGGCGATGGAAGTGACGTTGTGGGCACGCGCCAGACGCAGCAGGCGCGCATAGAGGCCATGGCCGAACAGCAGCAGCAGGATCGGCCCGACGTAGATGGTCAGGTAGTACCAACCGCTGGTGACCACGCTGCCGACCGAGGCGTAGAAGGTCCAGGCCGTGCAGTACACGCCCAGCGCCAGGCTGTAGACCACCGGCCGCAGCCAGGCGCGGCTGGGATACACGGCATGGCGATCGCCGTACCAGGCCACGCAGAACAGCACGCCCAGATAGCCCAGCGACACCAGCAACAACAGCCAGCCCTGCAGCAGCACCCGTCTTCCCCTTCGCCCCGACAAGCCGCGCATGGTAGCCCCGCCAGCGACGCGCGGTGCCTGCATGACCAGGCTGGCACGTTCTTTGCGTCATGCTTTGGACCCATCACGCATGGCCCAAGGCAAGGCGGCATGACCCGAGAGATCCAGTTCAGCCTGCTCAGCGACACGGCCCTGGCCGTGGTGCTGCTGTTCCTGTTCGCCTACGTCTCACGGGTCTCGCGCAACCTGCATGGCATCCGCGCCTGGGGCGCGGCCCATCTGGCCTACACGGTGGGTACCAACTGCATCGATGTGCTGGCCGAGATCCTGCGTGGGCGCGGCGCGCCCCTGGGGGTGACGCTGTCGGTGAATCTGGGCGCCGCCCTGGCCTGCGCGGGCATGGCCGGCATCGCCATTGCGCTGACCATGTTCGTGCAGCAGCGCTCGCTCCATCGTTGGGAACTGACCTGGCTGCCGGTGGCCATGCTGCCAGCGCTGGCGGCCTGGGGGCTCGACGGCACCGAATACGGCCAGGGCATCGCGCTCAGCGCGGTCGAGGTCGTTTCGCTGTGCATCATGATCTGGCAGCTGCGGACGCTGCGCGAGGCGCCCGACCGCGTCCCGGCCCGGCTGATGATGGCCGGCTGCATCCTGTTGATCGGCATCTACAGCACTGCCCTGCCGAGCTGGCTGCAGGGCCGGTTCGGTTTGGACGTGGCGTGGGTCGACAGCGATCTGGCGCTGTGGTTCATGCTCAACTTCTGCATGCTGACGCTGAGCAGCTTCCACGCCGCCAGTGTCCTGCGCCGCAGCGCCCTGCTCGATCCGTTGACCGGCGCGCTCAACCGCCGCGGCCTGCAACAGGGATTGGTCGAACGACGCGCGCAAGGCAAGCCGCACCAGGTCGGCGGGTTGGCGGTGCTGGCCCTGGACCTGGACCGCTTCAAGGCGATCAACGACGCACACGGACACCAGGTCGGAGACAAGGTCCTGCAGGCGTTCTGCGATTCGGTCCGCCATTGCATTCGCCACGACGACCTGTTCGCGCGCACCGGTGGGGAGGAATTCGTAGTGGTCACCGCCGGGCTGGAGCAGGCCGATGCGCTGGACCTGGGCGAACGCATCCGCCGCGCCACCGAGCGCCTGGCCCTGCCCCACGACGTGCACGTGGGAGTCAGCGTGGGCGTGGCCTTCGCCGCGCGCCCGATCCCGGTGTCGCGCCTGATGGACCTGGCCGACCAGGCCATGTACGCGGCCAAGCACGGCGGACGCAACCGCGTCGAACTGCGCCTGCCGGATTGACGCCCAAAACAAAGACCCCGCCGTGAGGCGGGGTCTTTCGGAACCACGAGGCTGGCCGCAGGGCCAGCCGGCCGATCAGAACTTGTAGGTCATCGAACCGGCGAGGATGTCGCCGCCGACGTCGAACGAGCCGTTGATCGAGCTGGCCGTGACCGAGTAACCGGACACGTCCGCATCGCTGACGAACAGGTGGGTATAGCCCACATTCCACTCGGTGCGCTCGGACGGGGTCCAGGTCAGGCCCAGCGAGAGCCACTTGCGGGTCTGGTCGGGCACGCGCACATCGCGATACTGGGTGGTGGTCGGGGTCTGGTCGTAAGCCAGGCCGCCACGCAGGGTCAGCGTATCGCTCATGCGGTAGTCGGTACCGATGGAGACGAAGGTGGTGTCGCGGTAGTTGAACTCCAGCTCGCTGTCCGGCTGGGCCGAGCCGAAATCGACGGTCACCGTGTCGAACTTGCTCCACGCCGTGCGCGTCACGTCCGCCATCACCGTCCACTGGTCGTTGATGTCGTGGGTGAAGCTGGCCGTGGCGGTGGCCGGCATGATGATCTTGGCCTTGCCGGAGGTGTCCACGTACTGACCGGGCGCAGCCACGCCCAGCACGGCCTTGGCGGCGGCCGGCACGTCGAAGTAGGCCTTGCCGTCATCGATCTTGTGGTCGACCTGCGAGCGGTAGGTCAGGCCGATGTGGGTGTGCTCGTCGACGCTGAACAAGCCGCCCAGGGTGAAGCCCACTTCGGTGTTGTTGCCCTTGATGCGCGAGTAGCCGTCCTGGCTGCCCGGGGCGAAGCCGGGGACGCCCTGGGCGTAGAGCGCCGTGCCGAAGTCGATGGCATTGCTCAGGTCCACGTCCAGGCGCTCGGCGAACACCGACGCACCGAAGGACACCCACGGATTGACGTCATAGGAGAACGAGAGACCGGCGTCGATCGCCTGCAGCTCGGTCTTGATGCCCTGGTAGCGGCCGATCCAGTCACGGTCGTACTCGGTCTTGAAGCCGTAGGGCACGGTGAGCGAGGCACCCAGGTGCATCTTGTCACCCAGCGGAGTGGCGAAGTACAGCGCCGGAACCGCCGCGATGGTGCCGGCATCACCACCGTTGCCGCCGCTGATCTGGGCGCCGGTGCCCGGGCCGGTCGGGCCCACGTAGCGGCCTTCGCCGTCGAAATCGGCCGAGAAGCTGATAGCGCTGACGCCCACCGAGAACTGGCGGCCGTCGAGCAGGCGCATCGCGGCGGGGTTGTTCACCACCACGGCGATGTCGCCGGGGGCGCTGGCCGAGCCGGCGAATGCGCGGCCCTGGGCCTTGGCGCTGTTTTCCTTCAGCTGGAACGCGGCAGCATGGGCATGGCCACTGAACAGGACACCTGCGACGCCGGCGGCCAGCAGCGAGAAACGGAACAAAGAAGCGGAAGACAGCATGTGGATGATCTCCGGAAAGACAGATAGTGGAACTGCCGACGTCGTCGCGACGGACGCAGCCGCAGCTGCGTCCTTCGCGCCGGAAGCCCTCCCGACATACGACGCCGTATGCCAGTATACCGGGCAGAGATAACAGAACCCTAACGTTAGGATTAGATTTTAGTCGGATTCGGAGCGTTTCATCTCGTTTCCGCACTCCCGCCGCCACACTGCCGCACACTGTGTTCGTCGCCACCCCCTCACGCCGCAAGCCGTCCCTGCGCTGGGCCACGCCGACCCTGTTCGCCCTGCTGTGGGTGGCCTTCCTGTGGGCGATCACCCGGCCACCGGGGCTTTACCGCAGCCTGGTGCTGCAGTGGGGGGCCCTGACCGGGGGCCTGGACAGCCCGGACGAATGGCACGCGGCGCTGCTGGACGGCTCGGTGCTGCGCCTGTTCACCGCGCTGTTCCTGCATGCGGACTGGGCCCATCTGCTAGGCAACCTGGTGTTCCTGCTCATCTTTGGCCTGCCGGCCGAGCGGGCGATGGGGCCGTGGCGCTTCCTGCTGTTGTTCCTGCTGGGCGGGGCGGTGTCCAACCTGGCCGCGGTGCTGGTGATCGGGACCCCGGACCGGGCGATCATCGGCGCCAGCGGCGCGGTCTCGGCGGTGATCGGGGCGTACTTGGCGCTGTTCCCCGGCGCCAAGCTGGGCGTGGTGGTGCCGCTGGGGCTGTTCCTGCAGTTCGTCAAGGCGCCGGCCGCCCTGCTGATCGGGGTCTGGGCCGTGCTGCAGGTCGTGTTCGCCTATATCGGGCCGGCCTTCGGCACCGTCGCCTGGTCGGCGCACCTGGCCGGGTTCGTGTTCGGCATCGTGTTCGCCCTGATCGTCCGTACCGCCATCGCCCGACGCATGCGCCGACGCCATGGCTACTGACCGCTGGAATCCTTGCCCCGCGCCCCCATTTCACATTCCCTCTCTCCGTTGCGTTTTGTCCCATGTCCAAGCCGCTCTACAAGGTGACCTTCCTCAATCACGGCAAGGTGTACGAGCTGTACGCCCGGCAGGTGGCCTCCTCCAATGCGCTGTGGGGCTTCACCGAGGTGGGCGAGCTGGTCTTCGACGTGCATGACGGGCTGGTGGTCGACCCGACCGAAGAGCGCCTGCGTGAGGAGTTCGGCAACACCCGCGTGCTGCACCTGCCGATGCAGAGCATCGTGCGCGTGGAGGAAGTGGAGAAAAAGGGCACCAGCGCCATCCGCGATGCGGCCAGCGGCGAGAAGGTCGTCACCCCCTTCCCGATGCCGGCCAAGCCGCGCTGAGCCCGATGCGCGTCGTCATTCCCGACGACTACCAGCGCGCCAGCGCCGCGCTGCCGGCGCTGGCGATCCATCACCAGGGCCTGGAGGTGCGGGTGTTTGGCACCCTTCCCGACGACCTCGATGCCCGCGTCGAAGCGCTGGGTGATGCACAGGCGCTGGTGTTGATCCGCGAGCGCACCTGTATCGACGCCGCCCTGCTCGAACGCCTGCCGCAGCTGCGCCTGGTCAGTCAGACCGGCAAGATTGGGGCGCATGTCGATGTCGCCGCCTGCACCGCCCGCGGCGTGGCCGTGGTCGAAGGCAGCGGCTCACCCATCGCGCCCGCCGAGCTGACCTGGGCCTTGGTCATGGCGGCGATGCGTCGCCTGCCCGCTTATGGGGCCGCGCTGCAGGCCGGCCGCTGGCAGGACACCGGCGATGCCACGCTAGGGCGCACCCTGCACGGCCGCACGCTGGGCATCTGGAGCTACGGCAAGATCGGCCAGCGTGTCGCCGGCTACGGACGCGCGTTTGGCATGCAGGTGCTGGTCTGGGGCGGCGAAGCAGCGCGCGCTGCCGCGCGGGCCGACGGTTTCGAGGTCGCCGCCTCGGTGGAGGACCTGTTCGCCCGCAGCGACGTGCTCAGCCTGCATCGCCGCCTGGTCGCCGCGACGCGCCATCAAGTCAACGCCGCCCTGCTGGGGTTGATGAAGCCCGATGCGCTGATGGTCAACACCAGCCGTGCTGAGCTGATGGCGCCAGGTGCGCTGCTGGACGGGTTAAACGCCGGCCGCCCCGGCCTGGCCGCGCTGGATGTATTCGAACACGAGCCGGCCGCACCCTCGAACGAACCGCTGCTCACCCACCCGCGCGTACTGGCGATGCCGCACCTGGGCTATGTCGAGCAGGACAGCTACGCGCTGTACCTGGGCACGGCGCTGGACAACGTCCGTGCCTTCGCCGCGGGCACCCCGCGCAACCTGGTCAATCCGGAAGTACTTCCGTCGCCACGCTGAGCGCGTGGGAGCCGCCACGGCGGCGATGAAGCTTTCCCGATAACGCCCGATCGCCGCCATGGCGGCTCCCACGGGTCAGTTGGACGGCGGCGTCGCGGCTTCCGGTTCCGGGGCCGCATTGCTCGCCGGCGCGGTGGGCGTGGCTGCGGCAGGCTTGACCGGCGCGGAGGCAGGCTTGGTCGCGGCGTCACGCTTCGCCGCAGGCTTGGGCTGGCTCGCCGCGGCCTTGGCGGCGGCCTTCTGCGCAGCGGCAACCGAGCCCGGATGCTTCAGCTCGGCCAGCGCCTGTTCGATCGGCTTGTCGCCGTTGAGCACCTCGCCGGCGCTGTAGCCCTCGGCACCTTCCTGATCGCCACGCAGGTGGCCCGGCAGCGTCGCCTCGCTGTAGTCGCTCAACGCCGGCGGCAGGTCCTTGTCGGCCGGCGCGTCGGGATGCAGGACCACGTCCGGCACGATGCCAGTGGCCTGGATCGACTTGCCGCTGGGCGTGTAATAGCGCGCCGTCGTGAGCTTGACCGAGTCGCCGTTGTCCAGCGGCAGCACGGTCTGCACCGAGCCCTTGCCAAAGGTCCGGCTGCCGATGATGCGCACGCGCTTGTTGTCGCGCAGCGCGCCGGCCAACACTTCGGCCGCGCTGGCCGATCCGGCGTCCACCAGCGCCACGACGGGCACGCCGGCCAGGCGATCGCCCGGGGTGGCATCGAACTCGGCGTCGCTGACCGCGATGCGGCCCTTGGTGGTGACGATGGTGCCGGACTCCAGCAGGTCGTCGGCCACCTGCACCGCGCTGGTCAGCAGGCCGCCGGGATTGCTGCGCAGGTCCAGCACCACGCCCTTGAGCGGGCCCTTGGCCTTGAGCCCGTCGACCGCCTTCTGGAAGTCGGCACCGGTGTCGGCCTGGAAGGCGCTGATGCGGATGTAGCCATAGCCCGGCTCGAGCAGGCGCGAGCGCACGCTGGTCACCCGGATGGTTTCCCGGGTCAGGGTCTTGTCGAAGGGCTTGGGTGTCTTCTCGCGCACGATGGTCAGGGTGACCTGGGTGCCGACCTTGCCGCGCAGCGGGTCCATGGAATCCTCCATGCCGGTCAGCGGCTTGCCGTCGATGGCGATGATCACATCTCCCGACTGCAGGCCGGCGCGCGCGGCCGGGGTGCCGTCGATGGGCGAGACCACCTGCAGGGTGCCATCGGGCTGGGCGAGCAGTTCCACACCGATGCCGTCGTAGGCGCCGTTGGCCTGCTCGTCGAAATTCTCGGCGTCCTCCTTGTCCAAGTAGGCGCTGTGCGGGTCCAGGTCCAGCAGCAGACCACGGATGGCCGAGTGCATCAGCTTCTGGTCGTCCACTGGCTCCACGTAGGCCTGCTTGACCGCGTTGAAGACCGCCACGAAGCGACGGATCTCATCCAGCGGCACATCGGCCGGGGTGGATTCGGCCGCATCGGGGTCATCGCTGGAACCGACCTGCGGGGCATCGGCGTCCGGGTCGGTCGGGGTGTCGGACTGCGGGTCGGCCGGGGCCGCGGCCGGCGCCTGTTGCGGGGTGTCCTGCGCCTGGGGCGCGGCCTCCTGGGCCAGGGCCGGCGCGATGGCCAGCAGCAGGGACGTCAGCAACAAGGACACGCGCATGCGGTTACTCCGGATGGATCGTGGGGTTCGAAACACATGGGATTATGCGCGAAGCCGGGCTAAGCGCCCGTTGTGTAGCGTTTGTGGGAGCCGCCATGGCGGCGAAAAGCCTGACCGGCAAAGCCCCATCGCCGCCACGGTGGCTCCCACCGAAGCAGCTTCACAAGCGATGAAACATCAGCGGCGCTGCAGCCAACTGCTCGGATCCACCGGCGAGCCCCCCTTGCGCAGCTCGAAGTACAGCGCCGGCGTGCCCCAGCCCCCCGAGCTGCCGACCTTGGCCACCGCATCGCCCTTCTTCACCACATCGCCCGCGTCGCGCAGCAGCGCCTCGTTGTGGGCGTACAGGCTCATGTAGCCGTTGCCATGGTCGATGATCAGGATCAAGCCGTAGCCGGTCATCCACTCGGAGAACACCACTGTGCCATCGGCCACGGCGGTGACCGTGCTGCCCACCGGCGCGCCGATCAGCACGCCCTGGCTGGTCCGCCCGTCCGGCAGCTGCCCTCCGAAACGCGCCAGCAGGTTGCCCGAGGCCGGCCAGCCCAGGCCACCCACCTTGAGCGCCGGTGCGGTCGCCACCTTGGGCGGGGGCGCCGGCTCGGGCTTGGGCGGCGGCGCCGGTCGCCCTTCGGCCAGGGCTTCGGCGCGGGCCTTGGCGGCGGCGGCTTCGCGTGCCGCCTGCTCGCGGCGGGCGCGTTCTGCGGCGGCGCGCCGTTCGGCCGCTGCGCGCGCGGCGGCGGCGCGCAGGTTGGCGAGCAGGGTTTCCAGCGACTTGGCATCGCGGCCCAGGGCCTCGGCCCGGTCTGCCCGGTCTTCGTATTGCGCATCCAGCTGGGCGACCAGCTTGGCCTGTTCGCCGCGATCGCGCTTGAGCTGGACCACCTGGCCCTGCTGGCGCGCGCGCGTGGCTTCCAGTTCGGCGGTGCGCGCCTGGATCTCCTGTTCCAGCGCGCGCAGGTCGTCCAGTTGGCCGGTCAGCCCGTCGATGCGCCGGGCGACATCGCCCTGCACGTAGCGGTGGTAGACCATGGCGCGATTGGCGTCGGCCACCGTGTCCTGGGACAGCAGCACCTTCAACGGGGCGTTGCTGCCGGTCATGTAGGCGGCGCGGACCAGTTCGGACAGCTCCTTGCGCTCGCCGGCCAAGTGCTGCTGCATGTCCGCGCGCTTGGCCTGCAGATCGGCCAGCGCGGCGGCCTGCGCCTTGAGCGCCGCCTGGGTCTGGGCCAGGGCGCGGCTGCTCTTGCCGACCTGCTCGTCGGCGGCGCGCAGCTCGCGCGAGGCCGCGCCGCGCTTGCCTTCCAGGTCGCGTCGCTCGGCGGCGATGGACTTGAGCTCCTTGCGCACGGTCTCGAGCTTCTTCTGCGCTTCGTGCTGGCTCTGGGCCCACGCCGGCGTCCATGCGCACGCCGCCAGGACCAGCAGTCCCAGCGAGGCCAAGTGCGCAAGAGGACCGGAAGAGGGAGACTGGGGCACGGCAAGGTCTTCGAACGGAACAGGCGCCCGATTGTAGCGACCGTCGACACAACGGCCCGCATGCCCGTGGGGAGACATTTAAACCCTGCGCCCCCGCCGTGCATCCCACCAGGCAATCCACCCAACGGAGTCCGTCCCATGACCCTCGCCTTCCGCCCCCTCCTGGCCCCCTTGGCCCTGGCCTTGCTGCTGGCCACCGGCAACGCCACCGCCCAGCAGTCCATCGACAAGGTCATGGGCAGCATCACCGCGCAGTCCGGGCAGACCTATGGTGATTTGCAGACCGTCAACGGCAGCATCTCCATCGAAGATGGCGCCACCACCGCCGACGCCGGCACCGTCAACGGCTCGATCAAGGGCGGCGACAAGATCACCACCGCCGACCTGGAGACGGTCAACGGCAGCATCCGCCTGGGCCGCGAGGCGCGCGTGGAAGGCGGCATCGAGACGGTCAACGGCAGCATCTTCCTCGACCAGGGCAGCAAGGTGCGCAAGGGCCTGGAGAACGTCAACGGCGCCATCGGGCTGGTCGGCACCGAGGTCGGTGAAGATATCGGGATGGTCAATGGCGACCTGACGGTCGGCGTCGGCTCGCACGTGCACGGCGGGATCAAGATCGAGAAGAACCACGGCTGGTCGTCCAAGCGCACCTCCGAGCCGCGCGTGGTCATCGGTCCCAACGCGGTGGTCGACGGACCGCTGGTGTTCGAGCGACCGGTCAAGCTCTACGTGCACAGCAGCGCCAGGATCGGCAAGGTCACCGGCGCTACCGCGCAGTCCTACAGTGGCAACACCGCGCCGGAGGACTGAGCCCAAGCGTGGGAACAGGCGCGACAGACCGTCGCACCTGTCCAAACCGACAGCCGGCCGGCGCGTGCACCCGCCGGCACGTGGCTAGAATCCCGGGTTCCTTAACGCCACCTGCAAGGAACCCGCATGTCCCGCAAGCTGTTGCTGGGTCTGGTCACGCTGAGCGCCCTGTGCGCCTGCAAGCCCGACGCCCCCAAGCCAACGACCACCACGCCGCCGTCGGATCAAGGCCAGGCGCACGCGTTTTCGCCGCAGATCAACGCCGAGGACTTTGGCGAGCTGGTCAAGACACTGGCCTCCGATGACTTCGAGGGCCGCGGCCCGGGCACGCCGGGCGAAGACAAGACGGTGGCCTACATCACCGAGCAGATGCAGCGCATCGGCCTGAAGCCTGGCAACGGCGAAAGCTGGACCCAGGAAGTCCCCATGGTCGAGACCACGGCCGACCCGGGCACCACCCTGACCATCACCGAGGCCGACGGCAGCACGCGCACCCTGGCCTTCGGCAGCCAGATGGTGATCGGCACGCGCACCGGCAAGCAGGACATCAGCATCAAGGACAGCGAGCTGGTGTTCGTCGGCTACGGCGTGGATGCGCCCGAGCGCCAGTGGAACGATTACGCCGGCAACGACGACTGGCACGGCAAGACCGTGGTGATGTTCGTCAACGACCCGGGCTTCCATACGCAGGACCAGGCGTTGTTCGACGGCGACAAGATGACCTACTACGGGCGCTGGACCTACAAGTTCGAGGAGGCCGCGCGCAAGGGCGCCGACGCGGCGATCATCATCCACGACACCCCCGGCGCCAGCTACGGCTGGGATGTGGTCAAGCATTCCTGGTCCGGCGCGCAATACGACCTGCCGGCCGAGGATGACCCCGAGCCGCGCGTGCCCGCGCAGGGCTGGATCACCCAGGACGTGGCCCGTGACCTGTTCGCCAAGGCCGGCCTGGACCTGGACCAGGCCTACAAGGACGCCTCCAAGCCCGGCTTCAAGCCCGCACCGCTGAAGGCCACCGTCTCCTTCGAGCTGAAGAGCACGACCACGCGCAAGACCTCGCACAACGTGGTCGGCGTGCTGCCCGGGAGCGAGACGCCGGACGAGGCCGTGCTGTACATGGCGCACTGGGACCACCTGGGCAAGCATGAGGGCGAGCCGGGCGACAACATCTACAACGGAGCGGTCGACAACGCGACCGGCGTGGCCGGCATCCTGGAAGTGGCCGATGCGTTCGCCCATCAGGGCCCCAAGCCCAAGCGTTCGGTGGTGTTCCTGGCGGTGACGCTGGAGGAATCGGGCCTGCTGGGCTCCAAGTATTACGTCGCCCATCCGACCTTCCCGCTCAACAAGATCGCAGGGGTGATCAACATCGATGCCATGTCGGTGGCCGGCAAGGCCCGGGACCTGACCGTGACCGGCATGGGCGCCTCGCAGTTGGAGGACCTGCTCAAGCCACTGGCCGAGGCGCAAGGCCGCACGCTGCATGCCGAGTCCTCGCCGCAGAGCGGCTTCTACTTCCGCTCGGACCACTTCAACTTCGCCAAGGCCGGCGTGCCGGCGTTGTATGCCGATGGTGGCGAGGACCTGGTCGAGGGCGGCAAGGCCGCCGGCGAGGCCTATGCCAAGGACTACGGCGAACATCGCTATCACTCGCCCGCCGATCAATACGACCCGGCGACCTGGAAGCTGGACGGCACCGTGCAGGACCTGGATCTGCTCTACGGGGTCGGCAAGACGCTGGCCAGCGACGGCCAATGGCCGAACTGGTATGACGGCAATGCGTTCAAGGCCGCGCGCGACACGATGATGAACGCGCCGGCCAAAGGAAAGTAAACGCCTGATCCGGTGTTGCCATACGTTCAAGCACAGGCTCGCAGATCGCGGGCCTGTGCTTTTTGGGGATCGCAAGCCCGGTCGAGTAGCCCCGGGCCTCAGCGGCTGCGGGCTATCCACATCATGGTGGCGGCATGCGCGGCCCGCGGTCGCTGACCACCCCGGCCTCGACCACCTCAAGATGCGACGGCGGGGCATCGCCGACGCCGTCAAAGACCACCTGCAAGTCCCGCTCGCGTGCGAAGAAGCGCCGTGGCGATGCTGCATACAGCGGCAAACGGAACTCACCCGCGGTCAGCAACAGATGCGACTCCTCGACCGTGATCTGGACAGGACCTGCAGTACGGGTGTCGTACTGCCCCACCAGAGGCTGCAGTTGCCCAGCCTGCAACGACAGCGCTTGGTCGGTCGCCCGGTATACAGCGGCCTGATGATCAAAGCTGATGATGCGGTGCATGCGCCATCGCAGGTCAGGGCCGCGCGTCCACACTGAAGAAAACCGCGCAGAACCATCAAGGCGCTCAGGTTGCGGGGGGCGGGTCACCAGGAAATGATGCTCGCCGGTGATCAGCACGCCGACATCTGCCAGCGGATAGAGCCGCACACTTCCAGCCACCGCCTCGCGCCGCAAATGCATGCCCGGCGTACCGCAGGGCCCTGCTGCCAGGGACTGGACCACTGCTTCACGTGTGCGGGTCAAGCCGGTCTTGTCGTGCCAGAACTCGACGTCAGGCGTCAGCAACGCCCCCATCGACACAAAATCGCAGCGGTTATAAGCCTCCCAGAATGCCGCATCCGCCTGACTGACCGCTGCCAGGTCGGCAGCCGCGTTGGCCGGTGTGGCTGCACGTGCATAGGCCGTGCACAGTGCAAACGCCGTCAGCAGCATGATGCGTCCAATGACATGCATGGTCGATGCTCGAAAGAAGGCGTACGAACAGCCTGCGCCCAATCCACACACCAGGAATCGGCCAAACGTCATGTCCTGGCGCCGGTAGCGACGGCAGACGCTAAGCTGCGCGCCTTCCTCCACGGAACGCCTCCCATGTCCTATGCGATTGCCTACTGGTGCGTGCTGATCGTCGCGCTACTCCCTTACATCTGGACCACGGTCGCCAAGGCCAGCGCCGGCGGACGCTACGACAACCACAATCCACGTGCCTGGCAGGCGCAGCAGGTCAACCCGCGTTCGCAGCGTGCGCATGCGGCTCAGCTCAACGGTTTTGAAGCCTTCCCGCTGTTCGCTGCCGGTGTGCTGATGGCGCATTCGGCAGGCGTTGGTGCGGCCACGGTCGCAACGCTGGCGCTGCTGATCCTGGTGTCGCGCATCGCCCACGGCGTGGCCTACGTCGCCAACCTGGCCAGCCTGCGTAGCGGGGTGTGGTTCGTCGGCCTCGGCTGCACCCTGGCGTTGATGGTGCTGGCGGCGCTGCGCGTGGGGTGAATCGCTCAGCGCAGTCGCGTCCTAGCGCAGGTCGTGATCCCAGCCGAACAGGTCCAAGGCCTTGATGAACTCGGCATCCAGCGGCGCCAGCGCCTCGATGCGTACGCCGCGGCCCGGATGCAGGAACGCCAGCCGCCGCGCGTGCAGCAGCATGCGATGCACGCCGCGCATGCGGAAGGCGCGGTTGTGGCGCCCTTCGCCATGACTGGTGTCGCCGATCAGGTGATGGAACGCGTGCTTCAAGTGGCGGCGGATCTGGCGGAAGCGTCCGGTCTGCGGCCGGCAGCGCAGCAGCGCATACCGCGAGGTCTCAAAGCCGCCTGAGGGCACGTCCAGTTCCCCGGTGGCCAGGCGCACGAAGTCGGTGAGCGCGGGCTTCTTGGCCGGTTTGCCCGGGCCGCCATCCAGGGCATGGTCGATGGTGAACCGGTCCTCCGGCCAGCCACGGCACACGGCCAGGTAGTCCTTCTCCACCTCGCGGGACATGAAGACCTGGCCCAGCAGTGATGCCGTGTCACGGTCGAAGGCGACCAGCAGGCAGCCGCTGGTGGCCCGGTCCAGGCGGTGGATCAGGAAGATCGGCCGGCCCAGCTGCTCGCGCAGCAGATCGGCCAGGAACTGATCCTCCCCGCGCGCCAGCCCGCTGTCGTGGACCATCAGCCCGGCCGGCTTGTCGACCACGGCCAGTTGGTCGTCCAGGTAGAGCACGGGAATGGGCGGAGCGGCAGACATGGCGGCATGGATGACGGACGGGCCGCTTAGTATCGCGGTTCGCGCGGCGGGACACGGCGTTGCGCCACCGGCACACCGACAGGTTGACGCGGCCCCTCCCCGTCCCGACGATCAGGGACTCACCCCGACGAGATCCCCACGATGAAGCGACTGCTGCCCCTGTTGCTGCTGATGGTTGCCCTGCCGGCGCTGTCCGCCGAGCTGCCCTACGATCCCGCGGCCAACGCCAAGGCCGATGTCGCCCACGCGCTGGCCGCCGCCAAGCAGGCGCACAAACCGACCCTGCTGATCTTCGGCGCCAACTGGTGCGGCGACTGCCGGGCGCTGGACAAGTCCCTGCACAGCGAGAAGAACGCCGCGCTGGTCAAGCAGCACTTCGAGGTGGTCAAGGTCGACGTGGGCAACTGGGACCACAACCTGGATGTCGCCAACGCCTACGGCAACCCGATCGAGAAGGGCATCCCCGCCGCGGTGGTGGTCTCGCCGGAAGGCAAGGTCGTCTACACCACCAAGCTGGGCGAACTGGCCAACGCGCGCAAGATGAGTGACGAAGGCATCTACGACTTCTTCAGCAAGGTCGCCAAGGGCGGCTGAGGACACTCAGCCCGGCGCACGCACGGAGACCAGTTCGCCCTTGCCCACCGGAAGGAGCGCGCAGGTGAAGGCCGCATCCGCGCGCAGCGTGGCCTCGAACGCCGCCAGCTCGGCGGCGTGTGAGATCGCGTTGTCCACCACCAGCGTGCCGCCGGGCCTCAAGATCCGGCGCAGGTTCGACCACCAGGCCAGATAACGACTGCGGTCGGCATCGAGGAACACCAAGTCGGCCGACGCCTCCTGCGCCGATGCCAGCCAGTCACCGGCATCGCCCTGCACCGAGGTGATCGTCTTGGCCAGACCGCTGCGCGCGAACGTGGCCTGTGCCAGCTGCCATTTATCGGGCGCGAATTCCAGCGTGGTGACCCGCCCGCTGAGTGCAGCGGCCGCCTCGGCCAGCCACAGCGTCGAATAACCGTTGGATGTGCCGATTTCCAGCACCCGGCGCGCATCCGTGGCACGTACCAACACCGCCAGGAACTCGCCGGTGTCAGGCGTGATATTGAGCATCCGTGCGTCACGCGCCTGCTGCACGGCGTCGTTGCGTTCGCCGTGAGCGAACAGCTCAGCCTTCAGGGCCTGCAGCGACGCGGCGCCGGACATCGTCATTGCATTTTCAGCGCCGCAGCCACGCTGAGAGCAGCGCCAGGGTGCCGGCCGCGCCGGTGAACCAGGTCCACAGCGGCACGCCCCACAGGCTCGGGCCGCCCACGCCGAAGGCGTGCAGCACCGCGGCCACCACCAGCAGGCCGGCGCCGCCGATGGCGGTCACCACCCGGCGTTGCAGGCGCTGCAGGGTGAGGTTGAGTTCGGCCAGGTCCTTGGAGCGCATCGCCAGCTCGTGCTTGCCTTCCACCTGCTGCCTGAGCCAGCTGTGCACCAGGCGCGGCATGTCCGGGGCGTGGGTCATGATCTCCGGCAGACGCTTGCGCAGCTCGTGCACCGCACGCATGGGGCTGTAGCGGCGGATCAGGATGCGCTCGAGCACCGGCTTGGCCACCGCCCAGATGTCCAGCTGCGGGTCCAGCTGGCGGCCCACGCCCTCGATGTTGAGCAGGGTCTTCTGCAGCAGGATCAGCTGCGGCTGCAGGGTCAACTCGTACTTCTGCGCGGTGCGGAACAACTTGATCAAGACCTGGGCCAGCGAGATCTCGCTCAGCGGCCGGGTGAAGTACGGCTCGCACACCGCGCGCGCGGCGGCCTCCAGCTCGTCGATGCGCACGGTGGCGGGCATCCAGCCGGCCTCCACGTGCAGCTCGGCAATGCGCCGGTAATCCTTGTTGAAGATGGCCATGAAGTTCTCGGCCAGGTAGTACTGGTCCTGCTGTGAGAGCTGTCCGACGATGCCGAAATCCAGCGCGATGAAGCGCGGGTTGTCCTTGCGCGCCGGGTCCGGATCGACCCAGATGTTGCCGGCGTGCGCATCGGCGTGGAAGAAGTTGTCGCGGAATACCTGGGTGTAGAACACCCGCACGCCTTTGGCCGCCAGGGCTTTGCGGTCGATGCCGGCCGCGTCCAGCGCGGCGATGTCGTCGGAGGGGATGCCGCTGACCCGCTCCATGGTCAGCGCGCGCTCGGCGGTGTGGCTCCAGATGATCTCCGGCACATACAGGTCCGGCGAATCCTTCCAGAACCGGCGCATCACGCTGGCGTTGGCGCCCTCACGCTGCAGGTCCAGCTCGGCGGCCAGGGTGGTCTCGATCTCGGCGACGATCTCCTTCGGGCGGATCTTGTCGGCGGACGGGTGTGCGTAGTCGACCAGGGCCGCGCCGGACTTGAGCAAGGCGATGTCGCCGGCGATCTGCGCCTCGATCTCCGGGCGCAGCACCTTGACCACCACCTGGCGCCCATCGTGCAGCGTGGCCGCGTGCACCTGGGCGATCGAGGCCGAGGCCAGCGGCGTGGTGTCGAAGTGCGCGAACGCCGCGTCGATCGGCATGCCCAGGGCCTGCTCGACGATGGCCTGGGCCTTGAGTCCGTCGAACGGCTTGACCCGGTCCTGCAGCAGGGTCAGTTCCTCGGCCACGTCCGGCGGGATCAGGTCGCGGCGGGTGGAGAGGATCTGCCCGAACTTGACGAAGATCGGCCCCAACTCCTGCAGCACCATGCGCAAGCGCGCGCCACGGCTCATCGCGGCCACGTCGTCGCGCGCGCGTGGCACGAACGGCCGCGCCAGCTTGAGCCACGGACCGGCCGGGGTGTCGTCCAGCAGCGCGTCCAGGCGGTAGCGGATCAGCACGCGGCCAATCTTGTTGGCGCGCAGGGCCGCGCGCCAGCTCTTCATGCCCGGCCACATCATGCGCGCAGCGCCAGTCGGGCCACGCGCGCGGCCAGTCGCTCCACGTCGTCGCGCGCGATGTCCACGTCGTCGCAGAAGGCCTCCAGCTCGGCGCGGGCGACCACGTCGCGCGATTCCTCGGTGACGTACTCGGCCGCGCTGGTGGCCAGCTCGCCTCCGGTGTCGCGCAGCTTCAGCAGGGTCGCGCGCACCGCGCTGGCGACCTGCACGCCCAGCACCTGGCCGAAGACAGTGACGAAGGGCAGGTCCCAGTCCGGATCGAAGCGCGTGGCCAGGGTCTGCAGCCGGCGCGCCAGTTCGGCATCGCCGGAGACCCGCAGCTTGCCCACCGGCGCGGCGTCATCGCGACGCAGGAACGGCAGTTGTCCCAGCAGGCCGCCCAGGGTGCTGCGCACGGCCAGGTCGGGCTCGCTGGTGGCATCGACCGGGCCCACGTGCAGGCGCTGGGCCTCCACCGCGATCTCCAGCGCCAGCGGCGGCGAGGCCAGGGCGATGGCGATCCGCCGCCCGGCCAGCGGGGCCAGCGCATCGCGGGTGTCCGGGTCCAGCGCGATGGCGCGGTTGAGCGCGGTTTCCAGCGCACGGCCAGCCAGCGGCTTGAGGGCATCGAAAGGGGGCGGCGACATGGCGGGCATTCTAACCGGGCCATGCGCTGCGCCCGCATCTTCGGGTGGGCAAGCGGCCGCGTGACGGGTCATGCTTTGCGCCCTCGAGGGCAACAGTGGATGGACGGTGCGATGGGCAAGACACGCGTGGGCATTCTCTTCGGCGGCAGATCGGCCGAACACGAGGTCTCGCTGCAGTCGGCGCGCAACATCGTCGAGGCCCTGGACACCACGCGCTTCGAGCCGGTGCTGATCGGCATCGACAAACAGGGCCAATGGCACCTGTGCGATCCGCAGGCCTGGCTGCAGCACGCCCATGACCCCAAGCGCATCGCGCTGCAACCCGGCGGCCAGGGCGTGGCCTTGATTCCCGGCGCCCCACGGCTGCAGCTGCAGCCGGTCGAGGCGGGCGCCGCGCTGGCCCAGGTCGACGTGGTGTTCAACATTGTCCACGGCACCCTGGGCGAGGACGGCGCGTTTCAGGGCCTGTTGCGCGTGGCCAATCTGCCCTTCGTCGGCTCCGGCGTGCTTGGCTCGGCAGTGGCGATGGACAAGGATGTGGCCAAGCGCTTGTTGCGCGATGCCGGCCTGCAGGTGGCCCCGTTCGAATGCCTGACCCGGCGCAGCGCCGCCGCGCTGGACGCCGAGGCACTGATCGCGCGCCTGGGCTTGCCGCTGTTCTTCAAGCCGGCCAACCAGGGCTCATCGGTCGGCGTCAGCCGCGTCACCGAGGCCGCCGGGCTGGCGGCGGCGCTGGCGCAGGCCTTCCGATACGACCACAAGGTGCTGGTCGAAGCGGCCGTCGCCGGGCGCGAGATCGAATGTGCTGTGCTGGGCAACGATGCGCCGCAGGCCAGCGTGTGTGGCGAGGTCGTCGTGCACGATGCCTTCTACGCCTACGACACCAAGTACCTCAACGAGGATGGCGCCGAGGTCGTCGTCCCGGCTGAATTGGACGCCGACACCCAGGCCCGCATCCAGGCCATCGCCTTGCGTGCCTACCAGGCATTGGACTGCGCCGGGCTGGCACGGGTGGATGTGTTCCTGACGCCACAGGGCGAGGTGGTTATCAATGAGCTCAATACTCTGCCCGGCTTCACCCGGATCAGCATGTATCCCAAGCTATGGCAGGCCAGCGGCATGACCTATCCGCAGTTGGTCACGCGCCTGATCGAGCTGGCGCTGGAGCGCCACGCTGCCGACGCCGCCCTGCACAGCAGCGTGGCACTGAACGCATGACGTCGGCGGCACAGCTACGCCAGCTCCGCTCGGGCGACCTGCCCGCGCTGCTGGCGTTGAACAACCAACACGCCGCGGCGCTGTCCTGGCTGGAACCGGCGTCATTTGCCTCTTTGATCGAGAAGGCCTGCTCCGCGCGGACCAGCGGCGATGCCGAGGCGCTGCTGATCGCGCTGGATCAGGATGCGGCATACGACAACCCCAACTTCGCCTGGCTCTCCGCCCGCTTCGAGCGGTTCGTCTACATCGACCGCGTGGTCGTGGCCGTGCATGCGCAAGGACGCGGCTTGGCCGGCGCACTCTACGAGATGCTCAAGCGTGAGGCACGTGCGAACGGGCAGGTGCGTCTCGCATGTGAGATCAATCTCGCACCGCCCAACCCCGGCTCGGTAGCGTTCCACCGACGCCTGGGGTTCGAACAGATCGGCCAGGCCGACCTGCCCAACGGCAAGCGCGTGGGTTACTTCACTTGCGCGCTGTGAGCGCCTTGGCCACGCCTCATACCTTGCCTTTGCGGAACAGCGACACCACCGCCAGGATCAGGAACACCACAAAGCAGATCCACGCGACGCTGGACGCCGCACCGGCAATGCCACTGAAGCCCAGGAACGCGGCGATCAGCGCGATGACGAAGAAGACGATGGCGTAATGCAGCATGGCGTGGCTCCTGTCGCGCCGGATCGGCGCGGCTCTACCATCCCGCCATCGGCATGCGTGCGGCGTGAGGAATCAGCCGCCTTCCCTCCACGCGGCTTTCAGGCGCGCCATGCCTTCGCGCATCGACACGCGCGGCACATAGCCGAAGTCGCGCTGCGCCGGCTCCATGCTGTACCAGTGCGGAGTGCACAGCTGTTCGGCCAAAAAGCGCGTCAGCGGCGGCTCGCCCTTGAGCGGCAGCAGCTTCCACAGCGTCTCGCAGGCCGCGCCGACGCGGTAGGCGGTCTTGAACGACAGCGTCTTGTCCACCGGCGGCGTGCCGGTGGCGGCCAGAAGCGCGTTCAACACCTCGCGCATCGGCCAGGGCTCGCCATTGGAGATGAAATAGGCCTTGCCGGCGCAGACCGCGCCCGGGGCCAGGTGGTCGAAGGCATCGAAATGCGCCTGCGCGGCGTTGTCGATGTAGGTGGTGTCGACCTTGTTCATGCCATCGCCGACGATCCGCAGCCGCCCGCTGCGCGCGCGCGCGACCAGCCGCGGCAGGATCTGGTGATCGCCCGGCCCCCAGATCAGGCGTGGGCGCAGGGCGATGGTCGCCAGGTCCGCATCGTTGGCCGCCAGGACCTGCTGCTCGGCGATCGCCTTGGTCGCCGCATAGGGCGCCTGGAAATCCTGTCCGTAAGGCACCGCGTCGGCGCCCAGCCCCTCCACCGGATGAGTGGCCCGATGGGTCACGCTGGGCGTGGAGGTATAGACCAGCCTGCTCACGCCATTGGCCCGACAGGCGGCGATGACGTTGTCGGTGCCCACGACATTGGCGCGGTGATAGCTGGCATAGCTGCCCCACGCCCCGGCCTTGGCCGCGTTGTGGAAGACCGCATCGACGCCAGCCACGGCATGGGTGATGGCATGGAGGTCGGCCAGGTCGCCGCGGATCTGGCCCACACCCATCGCCGCCAGCGCCGGGTAATCCCCTCGCTGAAAACTGATGACCTCATGCCCGCGTTCGACCAACCCGCGACACAACGCCTGGCCGAGGAATCCCCCGCCTCCGGTGACCAATAGCTTCATGCGGTGGGGACTCCCTGTTCGGCGGCCCAGCGAGCCAACTGCTCGCGGCCGATCTTGGCGTTGTGGCGGATATCGACGGGAAACCCCGGATGCGGCAGGAAATGCTCGATCGACGCGGTGTGTGCGTGCGCGGTGGCGGCCGCGCGCAGCTGTTCGCGACTGACCACCGGCGGGCCATCGATTTCCTCATGCTGCCAGGCCTCGGCACCAAGCTCGTAACACAGCACGGGCACCTGGCGTCCTGGCGCACCGACACCCACCAGCGCGCTGCGTGCGACGTGCTTGAGCGCATTGAAGATCGGCTCGACCTGCTCGGTGTACATCGGGCCATGCACCGTTTCCACCCGCTGGGTCTTGCGTCCGCAGAACCACAGCCGACCCTCGGCGTCGAAATAACCCACGTCGCCCATGCGGTGCACCACACGCGTGCTGCCGTCGGGCAGCGTCTCGCGGATCTTGGCGGCCCGCGTGGCCGCCTCGCGGTTGAAGTAGCTGTCGGTGGCGGTCGGCCCGGCCACGGTGATTTCGCCGACGGTGCCTGCGGCGACCTCTTGCACGCCGGACCAGTCGGGGATCGGCGCATCGTCGATGGCGATGATGCGCACCACGTTGGGCGCCACCGCGCGGCCGACGCAGGTGCCAGCGCCGGCCTCGGTCGCCGCGCGGGTGGCGACCAGCTCACGGCCCTCGATCACCGCGACCGGCAGGCATTCGGTGGCGCCATACGGGGTCCAGAACTGGGCGTCGGCGGGCAGCAGCGCGCGGATCCGCTCCACGATCTGCGGCGGCACCGGCGCACCGGCCGAGGTCACCCGCTTGACCGTGGGCAGCGGCTTGCCGTATTTGGCCAGCACCCGCATCAGCGCCGGCGAGCCGAACAGCTGGGTCACCCCGAAGCGCGCGATGGCCGCATGCAGCTTGACCGGGTCGGCCTTGGCCGGGCGCGTGGGATCCATGTCCGGGATCACGCTGGTCAGCCCCAGCGCGGGATCGAACAGGGCGAACGGTGGAAAGGTCGGCAGATCCACCCCACCCGGCGTCATGCCGAAGGCATTGCGCAGCAGGTCGACCTGACCGACGAAATGGCGATGCCGGTAGACCACGCCCTTGGGCACGCCGGTCGAGCCGCTGGTGAACAGGATGCCGGCCACGTCCTCGCCATCGGTCGCCGCCAGCTGCGGGCCCGCACCGGCGCCGTCACGCTCGACCCGGGCCAGGGTCACCCCGCCCCAGCCCAGCTTGGGGCCGGCGGTGACGAGCTTCTTCGCACTGCGCGCCCAACCCAGCGCCAGCCGCGCCACCTGCGCCAGCGGGATGCCGATGAACGCTTCCGGCTGCGCTTCGTCCAGGCATTGCTTCAGCGCGCGCCGGTCGATGCCCGGGTCGACCAGCACCGGCACTGCGCCGGCCTTGAACAGGGCGAACATCAGCAGGAAGAACTCGGGCGAGGGCCGCACCATCACCACCGTGCGCGTGCCGCGACCGATGCCGTGCCTGGCCAGGCCAGCGGCAATGGCGTCGCTGCGCGCATCCAGCTGCGCATAGGTCAGCGCGATGGCGTAGTCGCCATGCCGGCCAGGACAGCGCAGGGCGACCTGGTCGGGACGTTCGCGGGCCAGCTCCGGCAGGCGGGCGGCGATGTTGCAGGGGCCAGTCATCGGGCCATTATCGCCGCTGGATGGCGCCGGGATGGAGGCCCCATTGCGCGGCCGCCGGATTCGGGCAGAATCCGCGGCATTCCCGCTCTTCCTAAGCGCCGCGCTCCGCCCGGTGGACATCGCCATGCATCCCTGCCTGACCTGCGGCGCCTGCTGCACCCAGTACCGCGTCGCCTTCCACTGGCTCGAGTCGGACAGCGTCACTCCCGGCGGGGTCCCGGCGACGATGTCCGAGCCGCTGGATGCGCATCGCCTGTGCATGCGCGGGACCTACGCCGCGCCGATCCGCTGCGTGGCCCTGGATGCGCAGATCGGGACCTATTCGCGTTGCTCCATCCACGCCAACCGCCCCAGCGTGTGCCGCGAAGTGGATGCCTCCTGGGAATACGGCGTCGCCAGCCCGCAATGCGACAAAGCGCGCATCGCCCACGGGATGGCGGCCCTATCCCCCGCGGACTGGCCGGCGGTGCCCGTGCCCAACCGCGACGACGGCCCGGCCAACGATGACCCGGGCATCGATCACGACCACGACGACGATCCCGAGCGCCCGCGCCCGCTGCGCGTGGCCTGAGGGAGCCGATGTCCTGCTGCAGGGGCCACGGGAATTCCCCGTGCAGGGCCACTTGTCCCCATCGCGCAACGCACACGTCGCGCGGAGCTTGCTCCGCTGGACGGATACCGAAGAACTTATAGCGCGGAGCTCGCTCCGCTGCGCGACCGCCCAAAAAGCAGCGGAGCCAAGCTCCGCGCGACGCGTCCTACAGCGGGTGGGCGTCCAGGAACGCGCGGATCGCCGGCACCAGTTCGGCGGCCTTGTCCTCCAGCACGTAGTGCCCGGCATCGTCGAACGCGGTGACCTGCACCTGCGGCAGGGCCTGGCGGAAGCCCGCCAGGAAATGCCGGTCGAACACGAAGTCCTTCAGCCCCCAGCCAATGAAGGCCGGGCGGTCGGCGAAGGACGGCAGGGCCTTGCCGGCGGCCTCCAGCAGCGGCCAGGCGCGGTCGGCCGCCGAGAGCGGGATGTCCTGCATGAAGCGCACCGTGGAGATCCGGTTGGCCCAGCTGTCGTACGGCGCCACATAGGCGTGGCGCACGTCGGCCGGTAGCTTGTGCTCGATCCCCAGGTACGAGGCACCGCCGGAGAAGGCGTTGAAGGCGCGGATGATGAAGCTGCCGAACAGCGAATCGCGGCCCAGCGCGATCTGCCACGGCATCGCCTTGGCCGCCGGCAGCGGAAAGGCTGCGGTGTTGGTGATCACCAGGCGCTTGACCTGGGCGGCGTGGGTCAGCGCCCAGCCGAAACCGATCATCCCGCCCCAGTCGTGCACCGCCAGCGTCACCGGCGTGGCATCGTCGATGCCGGCGTGGCGCAGCAGCGCCTGCAGGTCATCCACGCGCGATTGCAGGGTGTAGTCGTAGGCCGGCGCGCCCCTGCCATGCGGATGCGAGAGCCCGCCGCCGTCGTCCGGCTTGTCGGAAAACCCCATGCCCACGTGGTCGGGCACGATGCAGCGGTAGCAGTCCGACAGCCCGGCGACGAGCTTGCGCCAGTAATAGCTCCAGGACGGATTGCCGTGCAGCATCACCACGACCTCGCCATCGCGCGGGCCTTCGTCCAGGTAGGACATGGACACGCCCGGCCGCACCTCGAAGCGCTTGGGGGTGAAGGGATAACCGGGCAGCTGCATCAGGCGGCGTCAGGGAATGGCGGACGGGCGCGCATTGTAGGGCACTGGTTTGCGCGGCCGGGCGGGACGCCCCCGCTCCTGGATCGTTGACGCACCGGCAGAGTGCGACCGCATCGCAGGGACTACCATGTAGGCAACTCCCCGCTGCCGAATGCCATGTCTGCCTCGCCCACGCCTCCCTCCCATCTCGACGATCAGCAGATCGAGCGCCTGTCCGACCTGCTGGATCGACGCGCGGTGCCGTTCAAGGGCTTCAACCTGGAGGCGCTGGACGGGTTCCTGTCGGCGCTCGCGGTATCGCCCTCGCAGGTCCCGCCCAGCGAATGGGAGCCGGTGGTCTGGGGTGGCAAGGCGCCGCGCTGGGACAGCCCCGAGGAAGCCGCGCAGGTGCAGCAGCTGCTGCTGGGCCACTGGAACATGTGCACCGCCCGCGTCCGCCACGATGGCGACAGCCTGCCCGACCACCTGGCGCCCTTGATGTGGCTGCCCGAGGACCCGGAGCTGACCGGCGAGGACGCGCTGCGCGAGGACGAACTCGATGTCGGCGGCGACTGGGCGCTGGGCTTCTTCACTGCCGTGGAGCTGCGCGAGGCCGAATGGGACCAATGGCTGGATGACAACGACTGGATCGAGGAACTGTTCGACTACCTCGACCGCCTGGCCAGTGGCGAGACGATCAACCCCGACGACCCGACCGCCGAGGGCACGCCGGTCAGCTACCGCGAGCGCCTGGAAATCATCTCCGGCATCCCGTCCATGCTGGCCGACCTCAACCACCACCGCGTGGACGCCCAGACCCCGCGCGAGCCGGTCCGCCGCGACGCCGCGCCCGGCCGCAACGACCTGTGCTCCTGCGGCAGCGGGAGGAAATACAAGAAGTGCTGCGGGGCGAACTGAGCAGCGCGCTAGGCGCAGGCGATGGCCGGGATCAGGCTTTGGAGCTGGCCCGTCTGAAGACCTGCAGCCGCGACGTTATGCGCCGCCGCAGATAAGCCTCACAGAAGGGCGCGACGTTCGGCTCGACGTCGCCTCTTCACTGGCATGCCTTGCGCGCCTTCGGCCTCGACCGCCCTCCGTCGGGCAGCGACGCCACACACACGACAAGGGCCGGACGAGCCGGCCCTTTCCTGATTAAGAGCGGTGCGCTCAGCGCATCACCACACCACTTCGGCCATCGTGCAGTTCAGGCCCGAGCCGATGCCCAGCAGGGCGATGCGGTCGCCCTTCTTCAGGCGGCCCAGCTCCTTGAGCTTGCTCAGCACGATCGGCACCGAGGCCGGGCCGATGTTGCCGTGCTCGCCGAAGATGGTCATGACCTTCTTCGGGTCGATGCCGAAGGCCTTGATGAAGGCGGCGGTGTGCGGCTGGCTGACCTGGTGGATGATGAACTGGTCGATCTCGTCCACCGCCCAGCCCAGCGCCTGGCGTGCGGCCACGAAGGTCTTCTGGGCCAGCTTCATGCCCTCGATCAGCAGCATCTTGGTGTCGGTGACCATGCGGTCCAGGTTGCCGCGGCACAGCTTGTTCCACTCGGTCGCCGAGCGGGTCACGCCGCCCTTGTAGACCGGTGCGTCGGGCACCAGCTCGCGGCGCGCCATCACCATGGCCACCGAGCCGCAGCCCAGGGTCAGGGCGGCCAGTTCGTCACGGAACTGCGCCTCGGTCACGCCCGGAGCGGTCATGCGCTCCAGGGTCTTTTCGTAGACCAGGTTGGCGGTCTCGCCATCGACGACCAGCGCGTATTCGATCTCGCCGCGCTCGATCATGCGCGCGGCGATGTCCATGCCATTGATGAACGCCAGGCAGGCATTGGCCACGTCGAAGGCCATGCAGTGGTCGCCCACGCCCAGGTTGCCCGACACGATCGAGGCGGTGGACGGCTCCAGGAAGTCGCGGCTGACCGAGGTGTTGATCAGCAGGCCCACGCGCTCGGCGCCGATACCGGCATCGGCCAGCGCCTTGCGGGCGGCCATCGTCGCGGCATCGGAGGCCTGGGTCTCGTCGTCCCACAGGCGACGGGCGTGCACGCCGGCGACATCGTTGAGCACGTCGGTCCGGATGCCCAGCCGGTCGAAGGTCGGCTGCAGACGGGCGTTGATTTCCTTGGAGGTCAGCGTGTGCGGCGCATCGACGTGCGCCAGTCCCGCGATGGAGACGTTCTCGAAAAGCATTGGACGGGTGCCCAGGCTGGAGGCGAAGGGGCGCCAAGGGTAGCCGGTTCCGGGGGTTCACGCATCTTTGACGCAATGCGCAACGTCTGCGCAGGCGCCGGCTACGTCGCGCTACGGGCGCGCAACGTGCGTTCGCGGGGCTCCGTCACGTTTCAGCGGCAACGGTAGGCCGCGAAGCGCTGCTCGCCATCGGTGGGCGGGGTCAGCGGCTGGATGGTATCGGCCTGCAGGCTCAAAGCCTCGTTGCGGGCCAGGGTTTCCAGTTCGTCGCGCACCTTGAGCTGGTTGCGGTCGTAGAAGGCGATCTTGTCCTTCACCGAGACCGACACCTCGCCCAGCTTGGGGCAACTGCTGGGCGTGCCGGCCGGCAGGACCTTGATCGCCTGGCCCTGCGGGGTCAGCTCCACCCAGGTACAGGCGGACAGGACGGGCAGCAGAGCGGCGGTCAGGACGATCAGGCGCATGGAGGCTCCGGTCGAAGGCAGGACGTAAGGAAGGCCTGCATGGTGCCGGACCCAGGATGAATGGGGAAGACAAGGCCGGTGGGGTGGGAGCCGCACGGCCGCGATCAGGCCTCGGCGGAAGCGCGACATCGCCGCCATGGCGACTCCCACCAACACGCAAAAACCCCGGCCCGCACGCGGCGGGCCGGGGCTTTCGGATCACACCAACCGTCGGCTTACTTGGCCGGCGTCTTGGTCACCGGATGGCCGTCGGCGTCGATGACGCTGACCTGCCCCAGCTTCAGCGCGCGCACCGGCGCCTCGATCTTGGACAGGTCGCCCACGATCACCCAGGTCAGCGCGTTGGGGTCGATGCCCTTGGCTGCGGCGTTGGCCTGTTCCGGCGTGAAGGCCTCGACCTGTGCGTTGCGCACCTGCACCCAGTTGTCCGGGCGCCCGTAACGCACGATGCTGCCGATGGTGCCCATCACCGCCGAGGCGGTTTCATAGGCACCGGGCTGGCTGCGCAGCTCGTTGGCCACCACCTTGTCGACTTCAGCCGCGGTGGCCGGTGCCTTGCCGGTGGTGTAGTCGGCGATCTCACGCTGCATCTCGGCCACCGACTCGGCGGTCTTGTCGATCTGCACCGGAGCCACGGAGAGGAACGGGCGCTGGCCCAGCGCGCCGACCAGGACGGTGCGGGCCCCGTAGGACCAGTGCTTGTCCTCGCGCAGGTTCATGTTCATGCGCGAGGTGAACGAGCCGCCCAGCACCTCGTTGCTCATCTCCAGCTTCACCGCACCAGAATCCTTGGTGGAGGGCATCAGCTCGCCAGCATAGATGTTGGCCTGCACCGCACCGGGCTGGTCGATCAGGAACACGCGCGGCTTGGCCGGGCGCTTGACCTCCGGGATCGCCACCCCGGCCTTGGCCGTGCCGGTGCCCTTCCAGTCACCGAAATACTTGTCCAGCATCGGCACGATCTGGCCCAGCGTGGTGTCGCCGACCACGATGACCGTGGCCTTCTCCGGGCGCAGCCACTGCTGCTGATAGTTGAGCAGGTCGTTGCGGTCGATGGAGTTGATCGCCTCGGCCGTGCCGCTGCCGGTGAACGGGATGCCGTAAGGATGGGCGTCGCCATAGAGCAGCGGCGGCAGCACGCGCAGGGCCGCAGTCTGCGGACGCGCCTTTTCCTGGGCGATGCCGGCGATCCACTGGGCCTTGACCCGGTCGATCTCGGACTGGTCGAAGCGCGGGTCACGCAGCATGGTCGAGAACAGGCCGATCGAGGCGTCCAGATTCTCCTTCAGTGCCGAGACCGAAGCGCTGGCGCCGTCCAGCGAGGCGTCGGCGCCCAGCTTGGCGCCCAGTTCCTCGGCGCGCGACTTGAACGCCAGCGAGCCCAGGTCGCCGGCGCCCTCGTCGAGCATCGCGTTGGCAAAGCCGGCCGTGCCCAGCTTGCCACCGGCATCGCTGGCATATCCGCCGTCGAACTCGTAGCTGATGTTGACCACCGGGATGTCGTGGCGCTCGGCCAGGACCACGGTGCTGCCGTTCTTCAGCGTGGCGTGCTGCAGTGCCGGGAACTTCAGGTCCGGGAAGCTCGTCACCTTGGGCACGCCCTTGCTGCGGTCCACGCCGGTGGCCTCGGTGGTGTACTTCGGATCGGGCTTGGGCAACGGCAGCGGCGCGGCCTTCACCGTATCCGCCTCGTCCAGCGCCTTGCGCTCGCCCGGTTCGACCACGAAGGTGTGGCTCGGCTTGCCCAGCCACTTGGCGGCCACCTCGCGCACCTGCTCACGCGTGGCCGACTGCACGTTGGCCAGCGATTCGCGGAAACAGCCCGGGTCACCGGTGAAGGTCGCGCACGACGCCAGCGCGTCGGCCTTGCCGCCGAAGCCGCCGATCCGCTCGATCCCGCGAATGAAGCCGGAACGGTAGTTGGTCTTTGCGCGCTCCAGCTCCTCCTCGGTGGGACCTTCTGTGATCAGGCGCTGCAGTTCCTCATCGATCACCGACTCCACCTTCGCCTCGTCCACGCCCTGCTTGACCATGGTGCGGATGAAGAACGTGCCGCTGAGCTGCTGGCTGTAGCTGGCCGTGCCGATGCTGTCGGCCAGCTGGTCCTGGTGGACCACGCGCGCGTCCAGGCGCGAGCTGGCGCTGCCGCCCAGCACGTCGGACACCAGGTCCAGCAAGTCAGAGTCGCGGGTGCCGGCCTGCGGGGTGTTCCAGATGCGCTGGATCATCACCTGCGGGACCTTGTCTTCCAGCACGGTGCGCCCGGACTGCTTGAGGACGGCCAGGTCGACCTTGGGCTGGGCCATCGTCGGGGTGGCGGGGATGTCGCCGAAGTACTTGGCGACCTTCTCCTTGGCCGTGGCCAGGTCGATGTCGCCGGCCAGCACCAGCACGGTGTTGTTAGGCCCGTACCAGGTCTTGAACCAACGCTTGACGTCATCCAGCGAGGCGGCGTTGAGATCGTTCATCGAGCCGATCGTGGTGTGGTGGTACGGGTGGCCGTCCGGATACATGGTGTGCGCGACGACTTCGCGCAGCTGGCCATAGGGCTGGTTCTCGCCCTGGCGCTTTTCGTTCTGGACCACGCCGCGCTGCTCATCGAGCGTCTTCTGGTCGATCGCGCCGACCAGGTGGCCCATGCGGTCGGACTCCATCCAAAGCGCCATGTCCAGCGCGGTGGTCGGCACGTTCTCGAAGTAGTTGGTGCGGTCCGAATTGGTGGTGCCGTTCATGTCGGTGGCACCGGCCTGCTCGAACGGGGCGAAATACTCGCCCGGCGCGTTCTCGCTGCCGTTGAACATCAGGTGTTCGAACAGATGCGCAAAGCCACTGCGCCCGGCCGGCTCGTCCTTGCTGCCCACGTGGTACCAGAGGTTCACCGCCACGATCGGCGCCTTGCGGTCGGTATGCACGATCACGCGCAGGCCGTTGGGCAGGGTGAACTGCTCGTAGGGGATGTCGACCTTGGCCGGCGCGGTGGCGGCGGTCGGCGCCTGGGCGCCCGCCGTGGCGGTCACGCCCCCCAACAGGGCGGTGGACAGGGCCAGGGAAAGCAGGCGGATCTGGGGACGCGTCGAAATGCGCATGGAACTCCTTGTCTATATAAGCCCGCGACGAGACGACGCCTGCGGAACGGGGGAATCGGCCAACGATGCTAGGCCGCGGCGACGGCGATTTCACTAGGCCTTAAGCCATGGATGTCACGACCGTCAGCCATCCCAAGCCGCCGCCCAGCACCGCGGCGCGCGTCGCTCGATTCAAACCCTGCGGGCGGACGCCGCATCGGACGAGGTGTTCGCGGACACCGAAGCGGACACCGGACAGCCGGCCAACTCAGAAGAAGTCCAACAAAAACAAAAGGATGTGATTGGCACGCTGCCTGCTTCAATAAACCCGCACCCAGCCAGCCCAGTCCATTTGCTGAACATTAAATGAATGCACGAGGGATTTCTTCAATCCCAGCTTGATCTTGCTGGTTAGGTGTTCTACCTTACTACCACACCACGCAACTACACCGATAGGAGAGCAACCATGAACACCAACGTCCTGCTGCCGCTGACCGCCGCCACCCTGTTCGCCGTGTGCGCCGGCTCGATGGTCCTGTCCCAGCGCGCCGACTCGCAGCCGACCCTCGGCACCGCCAGCACCCTCGCGGCGAGCACCTCGGCTCCGGCCATCGTCGACCTGCCGACCGTCAGCGTCCGCCCGGATCCGGCCGACCTCGCTTATTTCGAAGCCACTGGCAGCCAGCGCGTCGTCGACCTGCCGGCGGTGACGGTGCACCCCGACATGGCCGACCTGGCCTACTACCACGCGGCCCACGGCGCCCAGCGCGTGGTGACCCTGGCGGCGGTGACCGTGCGCCCGGCGGCCGACGATCTGGCCTATTACCTGGCCCATCAGGCTGGCCAGGTCGCCGATATCGAGGCCCGCGCCGTGCAGGCCGGCACCCGCCAGATCGACAGCCAGATCGCTCGCGCCGGCAGCATCGCCCGCGAGGTCGCCACCCGCTGATCGCCGCAGTGCGGGCACGACGTGCGCCACCCCCTGCGCCGCGCCCGCCTGCCGTGAAGGAGGCCACCAGCCTCTAGACTTGCGCAGGTCGCTTTTCCGACCTGTGACCCCGATGTCGATTCAACGCTTCAGTTCCGCCATCGCTGCAACCGTTGTGCGCACCGCATGAGTGCCCCGTTCCAGCTCGATGTCCTGCTCTACCAGCCCGAGATCCCGCCCAACACGGGCAACGTGATCCGGCTGTGCGCCAACACCGGCGCGCGCCTGCACCTGATCCGCCCGCTCGGTTTCGCTCTCGAAGATCGCCAGCTCAAGCGCGCCGGGCTGGATTACCACGAGTACGCCGCCCTGCAGGTGCACGACGACCTGCCGGCGGCATTGGCGGTCATCGCCCCACGCCGCCTGTTCTGCCTGAGTACCCGCGGACGCCATCGCTACGACGCGGTCGCGTACGGCCCGGGCGATGCATTCCTGTTCGGCCCGGAGACCCGCGGCCTACCGGCCGAGGTGCTCGAATCGGTCCCGGACGAACAGCGCCTGCGCCTGCCGATGCGGCCGGACAACCGCAGCCTCAACCTGTCCAACACCGTGGCGATCATGGTGTTCGAAGCCTGGCGCCAGCAGGGCTTCATTGGCGGAAGCTGAACGCCTGCACACAACATAGCTTGCAATTGAATCGCGTGCGATATAAGTTACGCGCCATGGCCTCTCAGGACCTCCCGACCCGCGATTTGCTGCAGCTGGACAACCAGCTGTGCTTTGCGCTGTATTCGGCCAACCTCGCGCTCAGCCGCACCTACCGTGGCCTGCTGGCCGAGCTGGGCCTGACCTATCCGCAGTATCTGGTGATGCTGGTGCTGTGGGAGCGCGATGGCCAGACGGTGTCGGCCATCGGCGAGAAGCTATTCCTGGACTCGGCCACGCTGACACCGCTGCTCAAGCGCCTGCAGGCCGCCGGCCTGCTGACCCGCACCCGCGCCGTGCAGGACGAACGCCAGGTCGAGATCCACCTGACCGACGCCGGTCGCGCCTTGCGCACCCAGGCGCAGGCAGTCCCGGAAGGCCTGTTCTGCGCCATGGATTGCAGCCCGGACCAGTTGGTACAGCTCAAGGCCCAGCTCGAAGACCTGCGCGACAAGCTTGGTCGCGCCGCTCCCGCTCCCTGATTCACCCCCACCCCGTTCCCTCGCTCCACCCATCAAATCGCACGCGATTCAATCGCATACAACCAAGGAGTTAATCATGCAACCCGACAAGATCCTCTACACCGCCACCGCCATCGCCAAGGGCGGCCGCGAAGGCCGCGGCATCACCCCCGAGGGTCCGCTGGACCTGCAGCTGTCCACGCCGAAGGAACTCGGCGGCGCCGGCGGCCCGGGCACCAACCCCGAGCAACTGTTCGCCATCGGCTACGCGGCCTGTTTCATCGGCGCCATGAAGGCGGTGGGCGCGCGCGAGAAGATCAAGGTGCCCGACGACGTCGCCATCGAAAGCCACGTCGGCATCGGCCCGGCCGGCAGCGCGTTTGCCATCGCCGTCGAACTGAAGATCGAGCTGCCGGGCATGGAGCGCGAAGTGGCGCAGAAGCTGGTCGACACCGCCCACCAGGTCTGCCCGTACTCCAACGCCACCCGCGGCAACGTGGACGTGGTGTTGACCCTGGTCTGATCCAGGCGCTGCACATTGCGAAAGACAGAGACGGCGCCGCAAGGCGCCGTCTCTTTTCTTACGTGGGAGTCGCCATGGCGGCGAGTGGCTTTACCGGTAAAGCCTCATCGCCGCCGTGGCGACTCCCACGCGCAGACCTGTCAGATATCCAGGTACAGGTCCGCGCTGTTCTTGACCTCTTCCATCACCGCGTAGGTCCGGGCCTCGCGCACGCCCGGCAGCTTCCACAGCACGCGGCCGGCCAGCTCGCGGTAGTCGGCCATGTCGGCCGCGCGCAGCTTGATCAGGTAATCGAAGCCGCCGGCCACCAGATGGCATTCCATGACCTCGGGCTGGTCTTTGATCGCCGCCTGGAACTGCTCCAGGATGTTGTGGGTGGTGCGGTCCAGCAGGATCTCCACGAACACCAGCATCCCGGCGCCGAGCTTCTGCGGATTCAGCCGCGCCCGGTAGCCGATGATGTAACCCTCGGCGGTCAGCCGCCGCACCCGCTCCAGGGTCGCGGTCGGCGACAGATGCACCGCCTCGGCCAGCTTCAGATTGGTGATCCGGCCGTCCTGCTGCAGCAGGGCGAGGATTCTGCGGTCGGTCCGGTCCAGCGCAGCAGGAAGTTGGCTCATCGCCGGATCATAGTCCCGTCAACCGAACAAAGCACGGCGAATCCGGGATGAGAATGGCACATCTCCAGCACCCTCGCTAACAGGTGGTCAATCATGCGGTTACCTAGTCCCTATCGTCCTGAAGCCGAGGTCACCACCGCGCTGCTGCAGCGCCTGCAGGGACTGGATTGGGCCCTGGCCAGCGGCGATGCGATCGGCTGGATCGGCCAAGTCCGCGCATCCAAGCCCTCGGCCTTCGCCATGGAAACGCTGCTGCGCGAATTCCCGCTCTCCAGCGCCGAAGGCTTGGCCCTCATGCGCCTGGCCGAAGCCCTGCTGCGCGTGCCCGATGCCGACACGGCCATGGCCCTGACCGCCGACCAACTGGGCCGCGCCGATTTCTCCGGCGCCTCGCAGTCCTGGCTGGCCACGCTGTCCAACCAAGCCATCAGCCTGTCCAAGAAGATGCTGGGCGAGGACGGCCAGAAGGCGGGGTTCTTCTCCAGGATGGGCGCCAAGGCGGTGGTCGCCGCGACCGTGCGCGCGGTGCAGCTGATGGGCAAGCAGTTCGTCATGGGCGAGACCCTGGACGAGGCGCTGGATGACGCCCGCAAGCAGCGCAAGGCGCGCAAGGGCCTGCGTTTTTCCTACGACATGCTGGGCGAGGGCGCGCGCACCGATGCGGACGCGCAGACCTACATGCGCAAATACCACGCGGCCATCGCCGCGCTGGCCTCCAGGCGCGACCGCAGCGTGCCGGTGGAGCAGGCAGACGGTGTCTCGATCAAGCTCTCGGCCATCGAGGCGCGCTACGAGGCCGTGCAGCACGACCACGTCATGGCGCACCTGGTGCCCCGCGTGTGCGAGCTGGCCGAGGCTGCGGCCCAGGCCGACCTCAACCTGACCATCGACGCGGAAGAAAGCGAACGCCTGGCCCTGTCGCTGGACGTGCTGGAAGCCGTCGCCCGGCATGTGTCGGCGAAGTATCCGCAGTGGAATGGCTTTGGCCTGGCCGTACAGGCCTACCAGACCCGCGCGCTGGAGACGATCGAGGAAGTCGCGCGTATCGCCCGCGCCTGCAAGCTGCGCTTCATGGTGCGCCTGGTGAAGGGCGCCTACTGGGACTACGAGATCAAGCGCGCTCAGGAACTGGGCCTGGACGGCTTCCCGGTGTTCACCCACAAGCACCACACCGACCTGTCCTATCTGGCCTGCGCGCAGGCGATGTTCGGCATGCCCGACGCGATCTACCCGCAGATCGCCGGCCACAACGCCGGGACGATCGCCGCCGTGCTGCATCTGGCGCGCGCGGCCGGTGTGCCGTTCGAGCTGCAGCGCCTGCACGGCATGGGCGAGGCCGTGCATGACGCCGCGCACCGGCAATACCCGGACGTGGGCCTGCGCGTGTACGCGCCGGTCGGCCCGCACAAGGACCTGCTGGCCTACCTGGTGCGTCGCCTGCTCGAGAACGGGGCGAATTCCTCCTTCGTCCACCAGCTGGCCGATGACACGCTGCCGGCCAGTGCGCTGGTGACCTCGCCGCTGCACGTCACCGCGGACAGCGCGGTGACCCTGCCGCTGGACATCCTGGGCGCACGCCGCAATACCGCCGGTACCGACACCGCCGATGCGGACATGGCCCAGGCGCTGACCGCCGCTTACGCCCAGGCATCGCTGCCCGCGCCGGCGCTGACCCCGATCGACCAGATCGACGCGCTGATGCAGCGCCTAGCCGCCGGCCAGAAGGCCTGGAACGCCACGCCGGTGGAGACCCGCGCCGCCGCCTTGGAGCAGGCCGCCGATGTACTGGAACGCGATCTGGCCCAGTGGTGCGCCTTGATCGTGCGCGAGGGCCGACGCACCTGGGGCGATGCGGTCTCCGAGGTCCGCGAGGCCGCGGACTTCTGCCGCTATTACGCCGCCCAGGCACGCACCCTGATGGCCCCGCAGGTCCTCCCGGGTGTCACCGGCGAGCGCAACACCTATGCCCTGCGCGGACGCGGCGTGTGGGTCTGCATCTCCCCGTGGAACTTCCCGCTGGCGATCTTCACCGGCCAGGTCGTGGCCGCGCTGGTGACCGGCAATGCGGTGGCCGCCAAGCCGGCCGAACAGACCCCGGGCGTGGGCGCGGCGATGATCGAGCTGCTGCACCGCTGCGGCGTGCCGGCCGATGCGCTGGCCGGCGTGTACGGCGCCGGCGAGACCGGCGCGGCGCTGGTCGCCCACCCGAAGACCGGCGGCGTGGTGTTCACCGGGTCCACCGCGGTGGCCAAGGCCATCGCCCGCACCCTGGCCGACAAGGATGGCCCGATCGTGCCGCTGATCGCCGAGACCGGCGGCCTCAACGCGATGATCGTCGATGCCACCGCCCTGCCCGAGCAGGTCATCGACGCAGTGGTGCAGAGCAGCTTCCGCAGTGCCGGCCAGCGCTGCTCGGCCCTGCGCGTGCTGTGCGTGCAGGAGGACATCGCCGACGGCGTGATCGACATGCTCGCCGGGGCCATCGGCCTGCTGCGCGTGGGGGATCCGGCGTACCTGGCCACCGACCTGGGCCCGGTGATCGACCAGGACGCCTTCGATACGCTGCAGCGGCAGATCGCCGAAGTGGAAGGACGCGGCCGACTGATCGCGCGGGCGCCCCTGGCCTTCGATGCGCCCGCGACCGCGATCGCGCCGGTGGCGTTCGAGGTCGAGCGCCTGGAGGACGTGCGCGAGGAGATCTTCGGCCCGGTGCTGCAGGTGCTGCGCTGGAAGGGCGATGTCGAGGCCCTGGTCGAACGCATCAATGCACTGGGCTACGGCCTGACCCTGGGCGTGCAGACCCGCATCGATACCCGCGCCCAGGCCATCGCCGCGCAGGCCGAGGTCGGCAACGTCTACGTCAACCGCAACATGGTCGGCGCGGTGGTCGGCGTGCAGCCGTTCGGCGGCGAAGGCCTGTCCGGCACCGGGCCCAAGGCCGGCGGCCCCAACTACCTGCCGCGCTTCTGCGCCGAGTCGGTGGTGACGATCAACACCACCGCTGCCGGGGGTGATGTCGAGTTGCTGATGGGGAGCCATTGAGCCTGCAGGCGTCACAGCCGATGACACATCGCGACGCACGGCTGACACGGATTCTTGAGGTCCTGAACTGCCGCCTGAATTCATAAACCGTTAAGTTCAAAAATTAACGTTTGATTTCTCTTTGGGGGAGGAAACTTGGTCCCGTGCTCGCTGGGGTGGCTCTGGCGAACGCACGCGACGCGATGACCTCTCTCCCATCGTGCATCGCGCTGAAGCCCGGCCCTCTCAGGCCGGGCTTTTTTTTGGTTCTTCGCTAAATACCGGGGAAGGCTGAGCGGATCTTGAGGAAGAAGTACTCCTGGTCGCGGTAGCCGTAGGCCCTGCGCTTGATGACCTTGATGGTGTTGTTGATGCCTTCGACGATGCTGGTATTGAGCGGGTGCCGGCATCGGGACAGGATCCCGTTCAGGTAGGCCCTGAGCCGTTGTGCAAAGAGGGATAGCGAGGCGATGCCGCTGCCCAGGGCCTGCTCCAGCCAGTGATCCCAGGCCTTTCTGGCATAGCCGGGATGGCGGTAGAACCACAGGCGCTTGAGCTCGTCTCGCATCAGATAAGCGGTGAGTAGCGGCTGGTTGGCTTCCAGCAACTCGTCCAACTGCACCGTCTGGCGTCGGTCCAGGTTCTCCCGGTTGCGCAACAGCAGCCAGCGGCTGGACTTGATTACCCGGCGGGCCGGCTTGTCGCTCCGCAGCTGGTTGGCCTGGTCTACCCGCACCCGATCGATTACCTCGCGTCCGTACTTGGCCACGACATGGAACAGGTCATAGACGATCTCCGCGTTGGGACAGTTGGCCTGGATCTCCAGCTCGTAGGCGGTGGTCATGTCGATGGCCACCGCCCGGATCTGCCTGGCAACCCCCTCGGGAAGCTGCTCGAAGAAGGCCCTGGCAGTCTCGCGCGATCGGCCGTTGCCGACCCACAGGACCTGGCGACGGATCGGATCGACCACCACCGTGGCATAGCGGTGGCCTTTGTGCAGGGCGAACTCGTCCATCGCTAGATAGTGGATCTGGCTCCAGTCCGGCTCCTGGATCATCTGGCGCAGCCTAGCCTTGTCCAGCGACTTGACCGTGTGCCAGCCCAGCTGGAAGAAGCGCGCCACAGCGATGATGTTGCTGGATACAAGCAATTGGCTGACCGCCTCGGCCAACCGGTCGGTGACCCGCTGGTAACGCCCCAGCCAGGCCAGCTTCTCCAGCCGCGGCCCGCCACACTGCTCGCACCAGACCCGCCGGCGCGGCACCACCAGCCTCACCTGAAGCGCCATCAGTGGCAGGTCCCGAACCCGGCGAACGGTCGTCTCATGGACCTGGCGGCACCGGCTGCCGCACTGCTCGCAGTACATCGTGCGTCCCGATGGCTTGAGGTAGATGGTGACGGTTCGGCTCTCGCCTTCCGGCCAGACGATCCGCTCCACCCGGTAGCCTTCCCAGCCGCCCAGCCTCTCTATCGTCTTCCGGTCCAACATGACCCACCCTCGAGCCCTGAAAGTCAGTCGTCGAGGGTACCGATAGGCAGGAAAAGCTCCACGCTAATCAGCGAAGAACCTTTTTTTTAGTAGTAGCCCGCCAGGTTGAGGAAGAATCCGCGCTGGTCGTACTCCAGCTCGGTCAGGTCGTCACTGAACTCGGTGAAGTTGTAGCCGATCCCGATCTTGAAGTTCTCGCCGACCTGCCGATCCAGTCCCACCAGCCAGCCGATGCGCTTGCCGCCGTCGTGCACGTCGAGCACGCGGTATTCGGCCATGGCCTCCCACTGGGCGACCAACATATAGCGCAGCTGCAGGGCGCTGAACTGCGTGCGGTTGTCCAGCCAGTCGCCAGTGCCACGGCCCTGGCGCTGCTCGCCTCGGCGCGCGGCCAGCTTGGCGGCCAGTTCCCAGTCTTCGTTGAGCTGGACCACGCCCTCCAGCGAGAGCACGTGCGAGCGCTGGTCATAGGTCTGTCCCCCCACCTGGCCCAGCGAGGCCACGTCGTAGAGATAGGTGTACTTGCCGAAGGCCGCCCAACGCGTGTTGTCGTGCGGGCGCCAGGCGAAGCCGACGTTGCTCTCCACCAGCTTGGCGCCGGCCTGCGGATTGAGCTTGTCATCGGTATCGGCGTAGTTGGCGCGCGCGGCCAGGCGCCAATCCTCGTTGAGCTTGATCGCCAGGCGGTTGGTGGTCACCCACTGGGTGCGCTGCTCGGCGCCGCTGTCGCGGCGGTATTCCAGCTTGCTCGACCACTGCGTACGCGCATCATTGCGCCCGCCGCTGACGCTGTAGGCGCGGCGCCGCACCTGCCCGCTGGCCGAGTCCAGGCGCCCGTCCATCAGCGTGCCGCCAATCGTCCAGCCATCGGCCGGCGCGTAGTCCAGGCCCAGGGTGTTGGTCAGCCCGGAGGTCTCGCTGTCGATGTCCTTGAGCTGCTGGCTCTCGTTGTAGACGTTGAGCCGGTCGGTCACCCGCCAGCGCTGGCCCAGCGTCCAGCCGTTCTGCGCGGTGGTGCTGCTGTCGTACCAGAGCGCGTCGGTCAGTTGATGGCTGCTGTAGCGGTAGGCGCCGTATACGGTCTGGTCGCGGTTGACGCGGTACTCGGCCTGCACCTGCGCGCCATGGCCACGACTGCCGCCGCTGAGTTCGCCACCGATGGTGGAGCGGTCACCGAACTGGTACTCGGCACCGACCGTGAGCAGGTTGTTACGGGCGTAGGCGCCGCCATCGTCGTCCAGGGTCAGCTGGCCCACGCCATACAGCTCCAGCGCGCGGGTCAGCCGGTAGCGATAGCTCAGCGCCCCCAGCATCGCATCTGACGGGGTGGAAGTGCCGCGCTCCTCCACCCGGCGCAGCTCGCCGCCCACGGTGGCCTTGTCGCCCAGGCGCCAGTCGGCGGTGAGCTGGGTCTGGCTCAGCGACTGCGCGCCCAGCTCGGCCCGGGTATAGCGCCCGTAGAGGTTGAAGTCGTCGGTGACATAGCCCAGAAACTCGGCGCCGTATTCGGTCACCGGCTGACCGGTGTCGTAGCGCGAGATCGAGAAGCCCGCGTCCACCTCATGCCACCAGGCCCCCACGGTCCACTCGCGCTCGGTCCAGCCCAGTTCCTTGAAATTGGCGCGTCCTTCCACCGCCCACGCCTGGCCGGAGCGGTCGCCCTGGTCAGGATTGCGCTGGATGAAGCTCAGGCCGCCATTGTCCGAATAGAAGATCGGCGCGGCCGTGGCCTCGGTGCGGGTCAGCTCGGCCTTCAAATACGTGCCGCGCCCGGCCTGCAGCGTCACGTCGGCGCCTCTCAGCGTGTAGTCATCACCACCGCGGCTCTCGTCGACGTAGGTGCCGCCGACCGCGAAGTGATCGCCCAGCCATCGCTTGGCGCGCACGCCCCGGCTGAGGTCGTCGGTGTCGAAGTTGTCTGGCACATACTCGTAGTCCACCAGCAGGATCTGCTCATAGCCATCCAGCGGCGTGTCGCGGGTCAGGCTGCGTACGTTCTCGCGGGTGATCTGCGCCAGCGGCCGGGTGAGGAACAGGCGTCCCTGCAGTTCGTCGATCTCGTAGTCCACGCCGCGCTGCAGGCCGACGCTGGCCTCGGTCAGGCCGGTGGTGGGATCGCGCACCTCCATGGTGACCTGCTCGGAGCCGCGCAGCACGTCGGTGTGGCGCAGGTAATACAGGCTGCCGCCGGTGCCGAGGAATTCGCTGTGGCCCAGCGCGGTCTGCGCCTGCGAGCCGAACGCCTTGACCTGGCTGCGCGCCTCGCCCAGCGGCGTGGTCGCGCGCGAGCGCCAATCCAGCGCCGCGCCGTACAGCGCGCGGTTGTACTGGCCGTATTCGGTCTCGGAGAAGTTGGTGGCGAAGTTGCCCCACAGCGCCTGGCTCTGGTCCCACTCGGCGCGCACGTAGAGCTTGCCCTGCGTGTCCACGTCGCGATAAGTCACCGAGTCGTCGCCGTAGGTCGGGTAGTACAAGTCCGGGTCGAGTCGCCAGAAGACGTCGTCGGCCTCGGCCTCAAAGAAGCCATCGAACAGATGCTCCAGCTGCTTCTCCTGGGTATCGGCATGCGCGGTGATCAGATACTTCCCGCGCCACTTGCCCTTGGCATAGAACGCCAGCCGGCCTTCTTTGAGGAATCCGTCACCGGTGCTGCCATCGTCGGCCGCCATCGGCTCGGTGTTGCCACTGGAGGTGTTGCGCGAGAGGGTCACATCGGCGATGCCCACCGCATAGGCATAGGTGCCGCTGACCTGCACATCGACCGTCTCGCGCACCGGCGCCTGGCCCGGCGCGATGGCCTGCACCTGGTAGCGATGCGCGCCCACTGGCTCGAGGAATTCGGCGGCGAACTGCCCGTCCGGCAGCACCGGGAAGTTCCGCCCGTCGATGCTCAAGCGCGTGCCGCGCGGGATGTCGGTGCCCTGGATGCGCACACGCGAGCCGCGGATGGCGATGTTCTGCAGGCGCAGTCCGTTGACCCCGTAGACCGCGTCGGTGAGCGACTGGTCCAGCGCGGCCTCGCCGCCCAGCGCCTGGCCGTCCTGCCGCAGCGCGGTCGTGCTGGCCAGTTCGGTGCCGCGCGCGTAGTCGGCCTCGGTCACCAGCGCGATGCGCTGCGCACGTGTTTCGTCGAACGCGCCGTCGGCGCCATAGGCTCGCGCCACATACAGCAGCGCATCGCCTTCGCGCAGGTTGAGGCGCTCGGGCAGCGTGCCATCCCAGGTGGCGTCGCCCAGCGGCGTCACCGGCAGGTCCACCGTGGCCAGCGGCGTCACCAGGTCGGTGTCGCTGGCGCGATAAACACTCACCTGCAGCCGGTCAATGAAAGCGGTGTAGTTGCTGTAGCTGTGGAAGCGGACCGCCCGGGTGATGCGGCCTGCCTCGAACGGGATCATCGACCCGGCCTGCACGTTGAGCACCGGCTCGGCCAGGGCAGGATCCTCTGTCGCCCACAGCACGCCGCCGCCGGCCAGTTCCAGCGCGCCGCCCACCGGCATCGCGACCGGGCTCGGGCTACTGGTGTAGGCCTCGGGCGTGGTGGCTTGGGTCGGCGCCAGGGGATCGCTCCCGGTCCCGGGCTGCACGATGGTCCGGTCGGGCTCGCTGATCGTGTACAGCGGCGCGGGCGCCGGGCACGGCGGCGTCTGGCAGTCGGTGACCTGCGGCTGCACCTGCTGGGCACGCAGCGCCGGGGCGATGGTTACGACCACCACCAGCAGCGGGCCGGAGAGACGGCGGCGCTTCATGGCGTGCCCCCCGTGGTCGACGCAGCCGGAACATCGCGACCGGCGGCCGGCAGCACGCGTGGCCCTTGCGGCAGATGGGCGTCCAGCGCGGCCTGTCGCGCCTGCAGGTGCACCGGGTCGACCGCGCTGGCCTGCACGGCTGTCAGCCGGCCCTCGGCCAATGCCTCGCCGAGGGCGCGCAGCAGGGCCGATGCGTCATCGGCCAATGCATCGCCATCGAAGCAGGTCTCCGACAGCGTCGCCTGCCCGTTGGTCAGCCGGACCCGCGCACCGCGTTGCGGGTCGCGCACCACCACGGCATCGCTGTCTGCGCCCGCCGCACGCAGCGCGGCCTGTGCCGCCAGCGCGCGTGCCACCGCAGGCGCTGCGCCGCCGGCATCCAGCACCACGGTGACGTCGGCCGGGGACTGCCGTAGCTGCGCGGCGATCTCCGCCCAAATGGCTGCATGGGCCGCTTCGGCCTGCCCCGTCGGGTCGAACAAGGCCGGCGACAGGGTGAGTTGGCGCATGGCAGGGTCTTGCTGCGCCGTCCGCTGCGGCACGCGGACGCCGAAGTCGAAGCGCACCGGCAGTCCAGCGGTGATCCGGCGCACGCGCGGGTTGGGCGTGGTGAAGGTGGTGCCCGGCGGCAGCGTGGCGGCATCGACCTTGAGGATGTAGTTGCGCCCGCGCAGCGCGTTGCCCGCATCGATGCCGATCATGTGGAACCGGCCCTGGCCATCGGTGGTGGTCACCAGGCCTTCGACCGACCCGATACGCACGCCGGCGATGCCGCGCTCGCCTGCGCTCTGCACGCCGTTACCGTCCAGATCGTTGAACACCGAGCCCAGGACCAGGCTCTCTTCCTGCTGTGGCTCGCCTTCGATCTCGACCTCGGCGCTGGCCCAGTTGCTGATCTGGGCCTCGGCGCCATCCGGTCCTTCGCGGACCACGCCTTGGCTGACATGTGGACCGGTGCCTACACCGGCGCCCGCGCGCAGGGAGTAGCTCAGCGTCACCGCCTGGCCAGGGTCGAAGTCGATGCCGCCCACGATGATGGGCGAGGTGGAAGCCACATGAGCCCCGCCCTGCCCAGCCGGCAGCGCAACGTCGTCCACCCGCATCGTGTCTTCGACATAGGTGAAGCCCGCAGGCGGAACGATCATGACTTCGTCGTCCAAATGCTGGGTGCGACCGACGTTTTCGGCCACCGCGGTGTAGCGCACCACGTCGCCCACGCTCACCATGCGCTCGGCAACCGACAGCTGCAGTCGGACGATGAAGTCCGGACTCTCCACGTCGATCGTCACCGCCGCGGTCCCGCAGCGCGGCGTGGGAGTGGATCGATCGCAGACGCGGTAGGTGAAGCGATCGGTGCCGACAAAGCCCCGGTTGGCCGTGTAGGTACAGCCTGACGCATCGCAGCTGACCGCGCCGTGCTGTGCGGGGGTGGCCAGCGACAGCGAGACGGGATCCAGCGGCGCGCCGGTGGTGGTGTCGTTGCCCAGGACATTGATCAGCACCGGCTCGGACGTCGCGCTCTCCACCGCTGCGGCCGATGTCGCCTCGGCGGTATCGGGATTGAGCGTGATCCGGTTTCCCAGCACGGTGATGGTGACCGTGGCGGTCGCGCAGTTGGTCGGACTGGCCGTCTCGCACACGGTGTACTGGAAGCTGTCGTTGCCGCTGTAATTGGCCTGCGGGGTGTAGACGATGCCGCCCTGCCCGTTGCTGGCCGCCGCACCGAAGCCTGGCCTGGTGACCTGGGTGATGTTCACCGTGCTGGCATTCAGGGCGCCGCCGCCGCGCGTGTCGTTGCCCAGGACGGCGATCAGCTGTCCGGTGTTCTGCGGGGTTTGCGCCGTGTCGTCGACCGCCTGCAGCAGCGCGGGCTGCACCGTCACGGTGACAGTGGCGGTGTCGCAGTTGGCCGGGTCGGTGACGCTGCAGATCCGATAGGTGATGAGATAGGTGCCCGCCGCCGTTCCGGCCGCTACGTCCAGCAGGCCGTTCGCGTCGATGGACAGCGGCCCTTGCGACACGGGGGCCAGGGTCACGTTCGCGGTAGTTGCCGGCTGGGCATTGAACTGGTCATTGGCCAAGACGTTGATCACGTCCCGAGCCCCCGCCGCGCCATTCACCGGCCCGACGCGGTCGTCGTTGGCGGCCAGCGCTGCGGCCTGCACCACGACGCTGACCTGTGCGGTATCACAGTTGGCCGGGGTCGCGGTCTCGCACAGGCGGTAAACCAGGGTGTAGCTGCCCGATGCGGTCCCGGCCGCGACGTTCACCGCACCGGTCGCCGGCACCAGCGTGACGCCGGGGCTGGTCGAGGACACCTGGGTCAGCGTGGTCATCGCCAGCGTCGCGGCGGCGCCATTGAGCGTGTCGTTGGCCAGTACGTTGGCCACCGCGGCACCGCCGCTGGCGCCGGTGACCGGAGTGCCGGTGTCGTCATTGGCCACGACCGTCGCCGCGCTGACGATGACCTGCACGGTGGCGGTATCGCAGTTGGCCGGCGTTGCGGCCTCGCACAGGGTGTAGCTGGCCGTGTAGGTGCCAGGCGCAGTGCCGGTAGCGATGCCCACTGAGCCATCGGGCGCCAGGGTGATCACCGGGCCACCGCCGGTCTGGGACAGCACCGCGTTGGCCGGGCTGGCTGCGGCGCCGGCCACCGTGTCGTTGCCCAGGACGTTGCCGGCGGTGGTGCTGCCGGGCGGCACCGTGAAGCTGTCGTCGGCCGCGGCCACCGTGACCGGGCTGGCGGTGACCGTCACCGTGACGCTGGCGGTGTCGCAGCGGGCCGGCTGGCTGGCCGCGCAGAGCGTGTAGGTGGCCGTATAGGTACCGGGCGGCGTGCCCGCGGCCACGGCGATGGTGCCATCGGCGCCGAGCGCGATCGTCGGGCCGCCGCCCTGCTGGGTCAGCGTCACGGTGGCCGGCGTCGCAGGCGTGCCATCCAGCGTGTCGTTGGTCAGCACGTTACCGGCATTGGGATTGCCCGGCGCGCTGGTGAGCACATCGTCCCCGGCATCGACCACGACCGGCGTCGCACCGACGTTCACGATCACGGTGGCGGTCGCGCACTCGGTCGGCGAGGCGGTCACGCAGATCCGGTAACGCGCCGTGTAGGTGCCAGCCGCGACGCCCGCAGCGACCGCCACCCCGCCGTCGGCAGCGACCAGCAGCGCGGGCCCGCCGTCGAGTTGGCTCAGGCTCACGGTGCCCGCAGTGGCCGTGGCGCCGGCGACCGTATCGTTGACCAGCACGTTGCCGGCATTGGCCGTACCGGCGCTGGCACTGAAGGCATCGTCCACCGCCTCAACTGGTGGCGCGGTCGCATTGACCACCACAGTCACGGTGGTGGTCGCGCAGTTGGTGGGCGCGTCGACCTGGCAGATCTGGTAACTGGCCGGATAGCTGCCCGGCGCGGTGCCGGCCGCGACCGAGACGGTGCCATCGGCCGCCAGGCTCACTGCCGGCGCACCCCCGGTCTGGCCCAGCGTCACGCTGGCGGGCGATGCGGGCACGCCGTTGACCGTGTCATTGACCAGCACGCTGCCGGCATTGGCGGTGCCGGCGGTGGCGGAGAAGCTGTCGGGCACCGCCACGATCACGGCCTGCGCCACGGTCACCGTGACCGTCACGCTGGCGGTATCGCAGACAGTGGGCTGCGCGGTGACGCAGATCCTGTAACTGGCGGTGTAGGTCCCGGCGCTGGTCCCGCCCGCGATGGACACCGTCCCGTCGGTCACGATCGCGATGGCCGGGCCGCCGCCCAGCTGGGTCAGGGTCACCGTGGCGGTGGTGGCCGCCGCGCCATCCACCTGATCGTTGCCCAGGACATTGCCGATGGCCGGACTGCCCGCCGACCCGCTGAAACTGTCGTCCAGCGCGCCGATGGCCGCAGCCGTCGCATTGACGGTCACCGTGACCGTGGCGGTGTCGCAGTTGTATGGGCTGGCGGTTTCGCACAACCGGTAGGTGGCCGTATACGATCCGGCCGCCGTGCCCGCCGCGACCGAGACCGTCCCGTCGCTGGCGATCAACACCACCGGGCTGCCGCCAAGCTGGGTCAGCGTGCCGGTCGCCGGCGTCGCGGGCACGCCCCCCAGCGTGTCGTTGGGCAGCACGTTGCCGGCATCCGGCGCGCCTGGCGTGGCAGCGAACGCATCGTCCTGGGCCAGGACCGGGTTCGCCGCCGCCGTCACGGTCACGGTCACCGTCGCGGTGGCGCAGCTGGTTGGACTGGCGACGGCGCAGATCTGGTAGGTCGCCGTGTAGTTGCCTGGCGCGGTCCCGGTGGCCACGGCCACCGTGCCGTCGGCCGCGATGGTCAGCGTTGGTCCGCCGCTGCCCTGAGTGAAGCTGACGTTGGTCGGCGTGGCCGCCACGCCACCGACCGAATCATTGCCCAGCACGCTGCCGGCGCTGGTGCCGCCTGCGGCAAGGGAGAAGCCATCGTCCACCGCCACGATGGCCGGGGCGACATCGTTGACCGTGACGGCCACCGTCGCGGTGTCGCAGTTGCCCGGATCGCCCGCCTCGCAGATCCGGTAAGTGGCGGTGTAGCTACCCGCCGGCGTGGCCGGTGCCAGGGTGACCGTGCCATCGGCCGCGATGCTGATTGCCGGTGTGCCGCCGGTCTGGGTGAGGTCGACGCTGGACGCCGAAGCCACCGCGCCGTCCACGGCGTCATTGACCAGCACATTGCCGACCGTGGTCGCGCCAGTGGTGACCACGTAGCTGTCATCCACCGCATCCACGGCCACCACCGGGATCGCGGTGACGGACACGGTGACGCTGGCGGTATCGCAGTCGCCTGGTGCCGCAATGCTGCAGAGCTGATAACTGGCCGAGTAGGTGCCTGTGACCGTGCCACCGGCCACCGAGACGGTGCCATCGGCGGCGATGAGCAGTTCCGGCGATCCGGCCTGCTGGACCACCGTGGCATTGGCCGGGGTGGCCGGCGCGCCGGCCACGGTGTCGTTGCCCAGCACGTTGCCCACGTTGGCCGTGCCCGCCGACGCGCTGAAGCTGTCGTCCACCGCATCGATCGGCACAACGGCAGCGGTCACGGTGACGGTCACCGTGGCGGTGTCGCAGACGCTGGCGTCGGACAGCAGGCAGATCCGGTAGGTCGCTGTATAGCTGCCCGGCGCGGTTCCGGCAGCGACGCCGACCACGCCGCTGCTGTCGATGGTGAGCTGCGGGCTGCCGCTCAGCTGGCTGACGCTGACCTCGGTCGTGGTCGCCAGTGCGCCGTCGACCGTATCGTTACCTAGCACGTTGCCGACGCTGGCGTTGCCGGCCACGCTGGAGAAGGTGTCGTCCACGGCCAGGACAACACTGGCGCTGCTGACGACCACGCTGACGCTGGCCGTGTCGCAGTTCGACGGCACGGCGGTCTCGCACAGCTGGTAGGTGGCGGTGTACGTCCCCGCCGCCGCCCCGGTCGTGACCGAGACCGTTCCGTCTGGGGCGATCAGCACGGCGGGCCCACTGCCGAGCTGGGTGACCGTGGCCGTCCCGGTGGTCGCCGGCGCGCCGCCAAGCGTGTCGTTGTCCAGCACATTGCCGGCATTGGCCGTGCCGGCGGCCGCAGCAAAGGCATCATCAGCCGCGACGATGGCCGCGGCCGCGGTGACCTGCACACTTGCCGTGTCGCAATGGCCCGGATCACTGACCAGGCAGATCCGGTAGCTAGCGGTGTAGGTCCCGGCAGCGGCGTTGGACAGCGCCAGCGCGCCGTCGCTGCCGATCACCAGATCCGGGCTTCCTGCCAGTTGGGTAACGCTGACCGTGGCTGCGCTGGCTGCCACGCCATCGACGGTGTCGTTGTCCAGCACATTGCCGATGCTCGCGGTCCCCGCCGCCACGTAGTAGCTGTCGCTCACCGCGTCGACCACCGCTGCGACTGTCGTCAGCGTCACGCTGACCTGCGCGGTGTCGCAGTTGCCGGGATCGTCGATATCGCAGATGCGATAGGTCGCGGTGTAGATTCCCGCGGGCGCGCCGCTAGCCACGCTCACACTGCCGTTGGCGGCAATGGAGAGCACCGGCGCGCCGGTGGTCTGCACCAGACTGACCGTGGCCGTTGTGGCGACCGCGCCGCCGACGCTGTCGTTGTCCAGTACGTTGCCAACCGTGCCAGTGGTGGCGCTGGAATAGCTATCGTCAGTGGCGACGATGGCTACCGTGGCGCTCACGTTGACCGTGATCGTGGCGGTGTCGCAGTTGGTCGGCACCGCGGTCTCGCACAGCTGGTAGCTAGCCGTGTAGCTGCCTGCAGCCGTGCCGGCCGCCACGGTGACCGTGCCGTCGGCGGCGATGACGATCGCCGGGGTGCCGCCCAGCTGGGTCAGGGTCACGATGCCGGGTGTCGCCGGCGTGCCACCCAGGGTGTCGTTGTCCAGCACGTTACCGGCCGTCGACCCCGCGCTGGCAGAGAACACGTCATGGACGGCGTCGACCACCAGCACGGGTGCCGGCACGGTGACCGTCACCGTCGCGCTGTCGCAGTCGCCGGGCGAGGCGATATCGCAGATCCGGTAGGTCGCGGTGTAGTTCCCGGCGGCCGTGCCCGCGGCGACGCTGACCGTGCCGGTGCCCGGATTGATCGTCAGCACCGGGCCACCGTTGATCTGGCTCAGGGTGACGTTGAGCGAGGTGGCCTGGCTTCCACCCACCTCGTCGTTGGACAGGACGCTGCCGGCGCTGGCCGCACCTGCGGCAATGTGGAAGCTGTCATCCACCGCGTCGATCGGCGTGACCGTCGCCACGACGGTGACGGTCACCGCAGCGGTATCGCAGTTGGCGGGATACGCCAGCTCGCACAGCTGATAACTGGCGGTATAGGTGCCGGCTGTCATACCGGCCGCCACGGAGACTACGCCATTGGCGCCAATGCTCAGCGCCGGCCCGCCCGTAGTCTGGCTCACGCTGACCGTCGCAGTGGTCGCCGCGGCACCATCGACGGTGTCGTTGCCCAGCACGTTGCCCGCACTGCTCCCCGCCGTGGCGGAGAACGCATCGTCCACCGCGTCCACCACCGCCGGTGCCGCCGTCACCGTGACCGTCACAGTCGCCGTGTCGCAGCTGGTCGGCGCGGCCTGCGCGCACAGACTGTAGCTGGCAACGTAAGTGCCGGGCGCCGTCCCCGGCGCCACGCTGACGGTGCCGTCCGCGGAAAGGGTGATCGCCGGTTGCCCGCCGGTCTGGCTCAGCGAGGCGTTACCCGTTGTCGCGGTGGCGCCGCCGACGGTGTCGTTGTCCAGCACGCTGCCGCTGGCACTGCCTCCCGCGACGACGGCATACGCATCGTCCACGGCATCGACCGCCGGCGGTGCGGTGTTGACGGTCACCGTGACCGTCGCGGTGTCGCAACTGGTCGGGGAGGCCTGCGCGCACAGCTGGTAGGTCGCCGTGTAGGTGCCGGCCGCGGTGCCGGCAGTCACGCCGATGGTGCCGTCGGCCGCGATAGCGATCGCCGGCCCGCCACCAGTCTGGGTGAGCGTCGCATTGGCCGTCGTCGCGCCGACGCCATCGACGCTGTCGTTGCCCAGCACGTTGCCGGCGCTGGCGTTGCCGGCCAGGCTGGAGACCGCATCGTCCACCGCATGCACGGTGACCGGCGGCGCGCTGACGGTCACCGTGACCGTAGCGGGATCGCAGTTGGCGGGCACCGCCGCCTCGCACAGCTGATACGTGGCGGTGTATGTGCCCGGTGCGGTGCCTGCGGCGATGCCGACCGTGCCATTGGGGTCGATGGTGATCGCCGGCCCGCCGCTGGTCTGGGTGAGAACCGCGTTGGAAGCCGTGGGGGTGGCGCCGGCCAGGCTGTCATTCACCAGCACGTTGCCGACGCTCGCGTTGCCGGCCAGGCCGGTGAACGCGTCATCGACCGCGTCCGATGCGGAAGGCGACGCCGCGACGGTCACCACCGCCTGCGCGCTGGCGCAGTTGGAGGGGTTGAGCACCTCGCAGATCGCGTAGCTCACTGTGTAGGTGCCCGGCATGGCGCCGGCGGCGACGTCCAGCGTGCCATCGGCGTTGATGCTGACCGGGCCGTTGGGCGTGGAGGTCAGCGTCACCGTGCCGGGCGTCAGCGCCGCGCCATCGGCGGTGTCGTTGTCCAGGACGTTGATCAACGCCGTCGCACCGGTGGCCGCATCCACCGGACCGGCGGCGTCATCGTTGGCGACCAGCACGGCGGCGGTAACGGTCACCACCACGTCGGCGTCGTCGCAGTTGGTCGGCGCGCCTGCCTCGCAGATGCGATACAGCACGCTGTAGCTGCCCGCCGCGGTGCCGGCGGCGACAGTGACCGCGCCCGTGGCCGGGTCGAGGACCACGTTCGGATTCGAGCCGCCCTGCACGGTCAGCACGACGCTGGACGTCGTGGCCGGCACACCGCCGAGCGTGTCATTGGCCAGTACGTTGGCGACCGCGGTTCCGCCCGCCGCGCCGCCGACCGTACCGCCGTCATCGACCGCGTTGATCGTCGGGGCGGTCGCGGCGACCGTGACCACGACCCTGGCGCTGGCGCAGTTGCTGGGATTGAGGACTTCGCACAGCTGGTAGCTCAGCGTGTACGTGTTGGCCGCGGCACCGGGCGCCACATCGACGCTGCCGTCGGCATTGATGGTGACCGGGCCGACCGGGGTGGACGTCAACGTGACCTCGGCGGCGTTGACCGCCGCCCCGCCCAGGGCATCGTTGCCCAGCACGTTGATGACCGCCGTCGCCCCGCTGGCCGCGTCGACCGGACCGGCGGTGTCATTGTTCGCCACCAGGGTCGCGGCCGCCACGACGATGGTGGCCGTGGCGGTGTCGCAGTTGGATGGGTCGCTGGTCTGGCAGATCTGGTAGACCAGCGGATAGCTGCCTGCCGCAGTGCCTGCCGCGACCGACACCACGCCGGTCGCCGTGTCCAGGGTGATGCGGGGCGTGGACGGGGGCGTCTGCAGACTGAGCGTGACCGTGCCGGGGCTGACCGACGCACCGGCCAGGGTGTCGTTGGTGAGCACGTTGCCGGCGTTGGCGCTGCCGGCGCGCCCCTGCACCGGGCCGAGACTGTCGTCGTTGGCGACGATGCTGGCCGGGGTCACCGGCACGGGCGGCGAGGTGGACGTGTTGTTGCCCGGGTCGGGGTCGGTGATGGTGGGCGGCAGGCTGAGGCTGGCCGTGTTAGCCCCGATGGTCGCCGGCGTCGTGGTCGGGGCCGTGGCGTTGACCACCACGGTGACGGTGTCGGCCGGTCCGACATCCAACTGCAGGGACACGCTGCCGCTCCCACTGGAGGCACCACAAGTCGATGCCACGCTGCCGGCGGCGCAGGTCCAGGTGACGTTCTGCAACTGCGCAGGGACCGCATCGCTCAAGGTCACGCCCGGCGCGCGCGACGGCCCGAGGTTGGACACCGCGATCTGGTAGCGGACGACCCCCCCCACGGCGACCGGCGTGGCACTCAGCAGGGTCTTGCTCAGCGACAGGTCGGCCTGCAGCGCCAACGCATTCTGGTCGGTGGCGCTGTTGTTGCTGGTATTCGGGTCGGCGGTGTCCGCCGGCAGGGTCAGGCTGGCGGTGTTGGACAGCGTGGTCGGATAGGTCTGCGCGGCTGCGATGGCCGGCATCAGCAGCAGAACTGTCAGCCACAGCATGCAGCCCACGCGCCGCCAGGCGATCGCGTTCGGGCGCGCTGGCTGCGGTTGGAAAGGCCGGCGCATCGTCGCCTTGCGCCTCAGTAACCCGCCGCGTCAGCGCTGTAGCTGACGGGGACGTTGATGACGGCCTGGGCACCGGCGGGCAGGTTCACGCTGATGGCGACCACCGTGCCCCCCGCGCTGCCGCCCGAGGCCGGGCAGCTGCCGCCGCCGGTCGAGGCGCAGGCCCAGGGGCCGGACAGCGTCGCACCGGTCGGCAGCGTGTCGTTGACCACGGCCCCGGTGACGTCGGCTGGCCCGGCGTTGCTCACCGTGATCACATAGGTGCCGCCGCCGCCCGGCGTGTAGCTGCTGCTGGCATCGCTCTTGGTCACACTCAGGTCGGCCAGCCGCGCACTGTTGGTGATCCGGCACACGACGGTGGTCGGTACGTTGCTCAGGGCCGGTGCGACGTACTCGAAGCTGGTGCCCGCGCCGCTGGCGACGCTGTTGTTGTCCTGGTCGGCACATGCCCAGGTGGTGGCGTAGCGGCTCAAGATGGTGCCATTGGCGGCGGCCTCGGCCAGTGCGTAGGTGCTCTGCGGCGTGGTCACGAACGGCGTGGTCGTTCCCCCGTTGCCAACGTTGCTCGCAGACGCGACCACGCTGCCGCCGGTGCTGATGTTGAGGTCGAAGCGCCCGGCATCGTTGGTCGGCGCCAGTACCTTCTGCAGGCTGAGCACCACGGCGCAGGAGCGGGCGATGCCCTCGACGGTGAACACGGCCTCGCCGATCCGGATGCCCAGCAGCGCCAGCAGGTTGTCGACCAGTCCACCCAGGACCGTGTTGAGGATCGGCGTGAGCAGGGAGACGACCTGGGTGGAGAGCGTGCTGGTGGTCAGGCTGACGACCTGACCCACCAGCGTGGTGACGGCCGAGGGCGTGGTGATCGGCGAGCCCAACAACGTGGCCGAGACTGCGCCGGCCGTCGTGGTGAGGGTCAGGTTCTGCAGCAGGCTGGTGATCAGGGATCCAGCGCTGACCGTGCCCGCGCTGGCAGTGCGCGTCTGCGGAAACGGCGCCGAAACGGTGAACGACTGCATGCCGGGCGATCCGGTGGCCGCCGCCTTTGCCTGCACGGCAAGCGGCACCTGTGCGGTCACCAGCCCCAGTCCCAATACGCTGGTCTGAAACCGTAGGTTGAGGGTGGTCAGGGTGGTCGGTGTCACCACCGCGCTGGTGATCACCTGGCTGCGGTTGAAGAACGTCGCATCCGGGATGCTGCCGATGTACAGGTTCACCAGGCCAGGGCGCCCGGTGAAGCTCACCGTATTGGCCAGCCCATCGACGGCGGTGATGGTGCCCTCGGCCCGCGCGATGTCGGCGTAGGCCTGCACGGTCAGCACGCTGGCCGAGAGTTGGGTGTTGCTGACCCCCAGCCCGTTGATGGCCGTGCGTAGCGATGCAAGATCGAAGTTGCTGATCGCCTGCGCGTTGAGCTTGATCCGGATGGCGCCGGTGTGGAACGCGCTTCCCGCGCCACCGCAGACGTACGTCGGCGGCTCGACCACCTGAGCCCACAGCTGCAGCGCCGTGACTCCCGACAGACCCAGCGCCGCGGTGTCTACCGTGATCGGTTGCGGCGTGGTGGCCACGTTGGAGAAGTTGTAGAGCTGGACGCTGCCTGTCACGACATCCAGCAGATCCAGATCGATATCCGCCAGCGATCCCTGCGGCAGGCTGACCTGCAAGAGGTTCGACAGGCGGATGGTGCCCGAGAGCCCACTGAGTGCCGGCGAAAGCGCGTTGAGCGCACTGACTGCCGCGGTGTTGCCATCGGCCTGGGCCACCTGCACCAGCGCGAGCCGCAGCTGGGCCAAGGTCAACTGGCTATTGAGGATCTGGCTGGTGTCGCTCAGCCCCAGGTTGGCGCCAAGCTGGGTGATCAGTGCGTTGAGATTGACATCCGACTGCGCCAGCGCGTTCCAGTCCAGGACGCTGGCATTGACCGTGGTACCGGGCAGCAGCAGGCGGAACAGGAGATTCAGCAGCGGTCCCTGCGTACTGTCCACGCTCACCAGCCGCGGGCCAGCCGACACGCAGGCGCCGGCGGTACAACCCGTCTGCGCCTGGGCGGATGCGAAAGGCCAGCATGTGACGAGCAGGACCGCCAATGCGAAGGCGCGCATCGACACGCCCAGCCCCCGGCCGTGATTTTGGGATGTCTTCACCGGCTCCCCCCATCCTTGCGCTGAATCCGATACCTCGGGTCCTAATCGATGCCTGCGTGGCAGGCGCGGGATGCAGCCCGGCATCAACGCGAATGTGCGAGGACGTCTGCAATATTGTTCAAGCCGCCCCCACGAATGAAATGAAAGATCAGGCATGACGCCGCGCGTCGGTGACTCCGCGGCGCCCGCTTTTTTTTTGATAATTCAAATCGGGCGTTTTTCCAAATCAGCGAGCGCCCGGAGGGTGTCAGTTTCACTAACACGCCGGGTAATCCAGCTTTCTGATGACTTGGAAACTTGCCTGTGTTAGTAAAACCCGACACGCGCCGCCACAGCTCGCGCCGCAGGCAACATCACCCAAGGGAGTTCACACATGCACGTCATGGCAGATCGCATCCGGCAGGCACGCAGGCTCAGGAGTCTCTCGCAGACACAACTGGCACAGACCGTCGGCGTCCAGCGCAGCGCGGTCGCACAGTGGGAGCGGGCTGGCGGGACGCACCCCAGCGTCGAGCATCTGGCGCAGATCGCAGTCACCACGCAAGTGCTGTTCGAGTGGCTGGCCACCGGGCGCGGCCAGATCAGCGCGGAAGCCAGTGCGCCCACCGAGCACAGCGAGCTACTCGCCAACATGGCGGAGAACGTCGCAAGAGACGAGGTCGAGAGCAATGTCCTGCAACTGATGCGCAAGTTGTCGCCGCGCCGGCGCTCAGCCGCCTATCAGCTGCTACGCGCCATGGTCGGTTGAAGAACAACCTGATCAAGCATTAAGTCTCCGGCATTTTTGTTTTGTAACCGGTTACAGCAGGCGCCCCGAAGAATTCATATTCGCGCATTATGTCTCTCACTCGCGTTGCTTCGATGCGGCGTTTGGATAAGAAAAAACCCGCCGGCGGCGGGTTTTCTTTCTTAATTGACATTTGCTGACAGACTGGCTCGACCTTCACACCGCGGCATCCTTGAACAGGGTTTCGGGATATTCCGGCTTCTGCTCCCGTGCCAGCAGGCGCTCCAGCGCGTCGCGCGGAGTGATGTCGCCGTGCAGCACGTCGCTGACCGCCTCGGAGATCGACAGGTCGATCCCGTGCTTGCGCGCCTGCCGCATGACCTCGTCGGCGGTCTGCACCGACTCGACCACCTGCCCGATCTCCTTGACCGCCTCGGCGATGGACTGGCCACGGCCCAGGGCCAGGCCCAGCCGGCGATTGCGCGACAGGTCGCCGGTGCAGGTCAGCACCAAGTCGCCCAGGCCCGCCAGGCCCATGAGCGTTTCCGGGCGCGCCCCGATGGCCGCGGACAGTCGCAGCATCTCGTTGAGCCCGCGGGTGATCAGCCCGGCACGCGCGTTCAGCCCCAGGCCCATGCCATCGGCCACGCCGGTGGCCACGGCCAGCACGTTCTTCATCGCCCCGCCCAGTTCGGCACCGATCATGTCGTTGCCGGTGTAGGCGCGGAAGGCCGGACCATGCAGGACGTCGGCGACCTGCTGGCTGAAGACGTCGTCGGCGCCATGGATCGTCAAAGCCGTGGGCAGGCCCTGCGCGACCTCCTTGGCGAACGATGGCCCGGTGACCACGGCCAACGGCACCTCGGGTCCGAGCACGTCCTCAGCCACTTCGTGCAGGAAGCGGCTGGACCCTGGCTCGAACCCCTTGGTCGCCCAGCTCACGCCCACGCCGTCGGGGCGCAACGGCGCCAGCAGGCGCAGGGTCTCGGTAAAGGCATGGGACGGCACGACGACCAGGATCAGGTCGGCGTCGGCCATGGCGGCCGCCAGCTCGGTGGTGGCGCGCAACGTCTCCGGCAAGGCGATGCCCGGCAGGTAGCGCGGATTCTCGTGCGTGGTGTCGATGGCCTGCGCCACGCCCGGATCTCGCCCCCACAGCACGGCCTGATGGCCGTGCCGGGCGATCAATGCAGCCAGTGCGGTGCCCCAGGAACCGGCACCGAGCACTGCAACCTTCAAACTTGTCATCTCATCCCCTGGCATTGAGAACAGGGGACCAAGTGTTACCACAGCCCGCATCAAGATCAGGCATTGCCGACCGGCGGATCGTTCTCGAGCGTGCCGGTGGCGCCCTGCTGCTGGCGCTGGCGCAGCGTTTCGGCGTACAGGCCGTCGAAGTTGATCGGCTGCAGGAAGAACGGCGGGAAGCCACCGGCCTGGATCAGGTCGCTCAGCAGCTGACGCACGTAGGGGAACAGGATGCTCGGGCACTGGGTGCCCAGCAGCGCGTCGATGGTCTGCGCATCGAAACCGGCCAGGCCGAACACGCCGGCCTGCTGCACTTCGGCCACGTAGGCGGTCTTATCGCCGGCCTTGCAGGTCAGGGTCACGCCCAGGACCACTTCAAAGGCGTTCTCGCCCAGACGCTGGACGCGCTGGTTGAGGTTGAGGTTGAGCTCCGGAGAGATGTTCTCCGAGTAGATCCCCGGGGCGCCAGGCACCTCGAAAGACACGTCCTTGACGTAGATCTTTTCGACGGTGAAGTTCGGGCCGGTGGCCTGGTTGGCGGCCTCGGCGGCGCCGTTGGTGGTCTCGTCGGACATCATGTACTCCGGAAAGTGCGGTTGCAGTGATGGGTGGAAAACCCGGGATTATCGCATGGGGTGGCGGCGCGACCGGCCGGGTTCAAGCCCGGCGGATGTCGGCCCGCCTGTTCAGGCGAAGGGAATCAGGCGCGGCCCTTGACCAGCGGCAGGTCGGCGCTCTGCCAGGACGCCACGCCGCCCTCCAGCACGTAGACCTTGGTGAACCCGGCCTTCTTGAGCTGCGCGGCGGCCGTGGAGGAGGACTGACCATTGCGGCAAACCAGCACCACCGGACGCTCTCCGGCGCCGGCCAGCAGCTTGTGCTTGGGGTCGAACTTGCCGGACAGGTTCTTGCTGCCGGGGATGTGGCCCTTCTCGAAGTCACCGCTGGCCGACAGGTCCAAGACCAGCGCGTTCTCGGCGTTCATCAGCCCGGTCAGCTGGGCCGGACGCAGGCCGGCATAGCCCCGGAACAGGCGCATGATCTCGGTGACGATGATGGCGATGGTCAGGCCCACCAGGGCCATGGACAGCATCGCGTTGTCGGCCGCGAAGGCCTTGAGTTGATCGAAGTTCACGACAGGAAGAAGGATACAGGGCGCTAAAAGACCGGCGATTGTCGCACAGGCCGCCCCGCCGCAGGCACTGGAGCGAGGTCACCCGACGCCGGGCCGTCCACCGCGGGCATCGCCACTAGCGCCCTTTCCATAGATCCGGCAAGCCGTCCTGCAGCCACCACTGCTCGTCCTGGTCGTCCCAGCGCCAGCGCTCGCGCAACCGCACGGTGCGTTCGGTCATGGTGTTGCGGTTGACCATGCGCGCGTCGATGAGCCGCACCACCGTGCCGTCGGGTTCGCTCATGCTGCCCACTTCGCTGTAACCGCTGATCTCGATCTGCTCGTAGCGCGAGAGCTCCAGCGCGCTGAGCATGCGCTCCTGGCGCACCTTGGGGTCCACCACGCTCCAGGCCTGCTCGAACTCGCCCCAGCGCATGGCCTTGGTGAACAGCATCTGGGTCTCGGTCAGCTGACGCTGCTTGGCGCGCTTGCCCACGGCCTGCGCCGGCAGCGCCGACCCGACCAAGACCAGCGCCATGAGCGCCATCCACAGAATTCTCGCCACGTGCGACTTCCCCGACAGAACCGGCTGCATCCTAACCCTTGGACAGCGCCACGTATCGTCCGGACAGTTCGGCGGCCACGCCCCCGTCGGGCAGGCAGATCCTGGCCTGCAGCGAGGCACGGGCCTTGCCGCGTCGGGCGAAGACCGACACCACCTCGTCCCAGTCGGCCTCGGGCGCCAGCCAGGCCTGCGCATGCAGGTCGTGCAGCAGCGGCGCGCGGTAGCGCACGCTGCTGTCAGCGACATAGACCTCCGCGTCCAGCCCCGCCTGGCGGAGCCTGAGTGTCATCAGCGCCCAGCCGGCCAGGGTCATCAAGGCGGTGAGGCTGCCGCCGAACGCGCTGCCCTTGTCGTTGACGTTGGCCGACAACGGCGCCGAGGCATGCAGGCAGGTGCCATCGAAACGGTCAAGGCTCACCGCCATCGCCGCCACCGGAGGCATGGATGCGCACAGCGCGCGCAGCGGATCGAGCAGGGGTTGGGCATCCATCGCAGGTACTCTTGCCGGTCATGGGTCCACGTCAAGCGCGCGCATGGTACGTCATCTCGCTCCGGCCCCAGGGCGGACACGCGGGCCTGCGCCATGCGGCGGCCAAGGCGGGCGCGGGCGTGCTGGCGCTCTCCCCCTGGACCCTGACGCCACGCGCCGACGCGCCTACCCGTGACGCACTGCGCGCCGCACTGCAGGCACCGGCCGTGGTGTTCACCAGCCCTGCCGCCGTGCACTTTGCCCATGCCCTGCTTCCGCTGCGGGCGGGCGCGGGCCAGGCCTGGATCGGGACCGGCGCGGGTACCCGCCAGGCGCTGCGGCGCGCGGGCATCGACGGCGCGCTGGCGCCAGCGCGCATGGATAGCGAAGGCCTGCTGGAACTGGAGGCACTGCAGGCCTCCCCGGTCGGCCTGGTCACTGCGCCAGGCGGGCGCGGCGTCCTTGCAGGCGCCCTGGCCGCCCGCGGCACGCAGGTGCTCCGTGCGGACGTCTATGCCCGCATGCCCATCCCCCTGTCGCCGCAGGCCGTGAACAAGCTCCGAGCCCTCGACCAACCGACATTCCTGGCCCTGAGCAGCGGCGAAGCCCTGGGGCAGGTGCTGGACCGGCTTCCCTCGGACGCGGCCGCCGCCCTGCGCGGCGCGACCGCGATCGCCGCCAGCGCCCGCCTGGCCGACCTGGCAGGACAGGCGGGTTTCAGGACGGTGGTGCGGGCTGAGGGACCGCGGCCAGGCCAGCTGGTGGAGGCCGCCCACGCCGTGTTCTCACGCCGCTTCCGTTAGCATGCGGGCCCGCCGTGGCGGCCCCTCACCTCCCAGGAGCTCCCCTTGAACGACACCCTGACCGACAGCGAGCAGCTTCCGCGTCCGCGCCGCCGTCCGTGGGGCTGGGTGTTCGGGCTTCTTGTCCTGGTGGCATTGGCGGCAGCGGGCTGGTACGGCTGGCAGCGCTGGCAAGCCTGGCGCACCCAACAACAGGACGCGGCGCGCGAGCAGATCAGTGCATTGGAAGAGCGCCTGGAAGCCCTGCGCCAGGACCAGCGCGCCCAGGGCGAGCGTCTCCAGGATGCGGCCGCCACCAACCGCGTGCTTCGCGACGAGGTGCTGGGCCTGAGCCAGCGCGGCGCGCTGCTGGAAGACAGCGTGGCCAAGCTGGCCGATTCCACCCGCCAGGGCGCGGCCGCCCTGCGCCTGGACCAGACCGAACTGGAACTGCACCTGGCGGCCCAGCGCCTGAGCATCGCCGGCGACGTCGCCGGCGCGCGGGAGGCCTACGCGCTGGCCGCCGACACCCTGGAGGGCGTGGACGATCCCCGTCTGCTCAACGTCAAGCAGGCCCTGGAGCAGGAGCGCGCCGCGGTGCTGCGTCTGGGCGCCGGGCCGCATGCCCAGGTCGAAGCCCGTTTGAGCCGGGCCTCCGAAGCCCTGGCCAAGCTGCCGCAGAAGGTGGTCGATGATCCGGCCACGCGCCCGGCCTGGCAGCGCATCCTGGCGCCGGTCATCGACGTGCGGCCCAGCGGCAGCCGCGTGGCAGTCGCCCCGGCCCAGCGCGCGGCCTTCGAAAACGCTCTGCAACTGGAGCTGACCCTGGCCCGGGCCGCGCTCGAGCGCAACGATCGACCGGCCTTTCAGGCCTCGGTCCAGCGCGCGGCCAGCTGGTTGCCGCGCCTGTGGCCCAACTCGCCACAGGCCGATGCGCTGGAGAAGGAATTCTCCCAGATCGCCGCGCTGCCATTGCAGCCTGCGCTGCCTGAGCTGGGCAGCACCCTGACCCAGCTGCAGGCCTTCCGTGGCAAGCCCGCCGCGCCACCGCTGCCCGCCGCCCCGGCGGCCGACCCCGCGCCCTCCACCGGTGAGGACACCACGCCATGAAAACCCTGCGCCTTGCCATCGTTTTGCTGGTCCTGGTGGCCATCGGCGTCATCGGTGCCCAGTGGCTCTCGCGCGAGGACATTCGCGACTGGGGCGAAGTCTTCGTGCGGGTCGGCGGTTACGACGTCACCGCCACGGTGCCGGGGGCCATCCTGGCCCTGGTCGCCGCCGCCCTGCTGCTGTGGATCGTCTGGTCGCTGCTGGCCTTGCCGTTCCGGACCTGGGGGCGGCACCGGCGCAAGCGCGCGCGAGCCCAATTGATCGAAGGACTCGAAGCACTGCACCACGGCCACTGGCAGCGCGCGGAAAAATCCCTGGACCGCGCCGCGCAGGATGCCGAAGTCGGTGCGATCGCCCGCGCCGGCGCCGTACGCGGCGCCCAGGCGCGCGAGGACCATGCCGCGACCGAGCGCCATCTGCAGGCGCTGGCCGAACGCAACCCGACCAGCCACGCCCTGCTGGTCGCCGAAGATGCCCTGCGCGGCGCGCAGCCCGCGCAGGCGCTGGTCGCGCTGGATGCACCCGCAGCCCAGCCGCTGCCTCCGCGCGGCCTTTACCTGCGGGCCCAGGCCCTGTCCGAGATCGGACGCGCCGGCGATGCCTGGGGCCTGCTCGGCCCGCTGCGCCAGCAGCGCGCCCTGGCCCCGGAAGCACAGGCCCGGTTCGAACGCGACCTGGCGGCCCGCACTCTGGAACAGGCCGGCGATGCCAATGTCCTGGCCGAGCGCTGGGAAGCCCTGCCCAAGCCGCTGCGGGTGGAGCCGGCGGTGGTCGCCGCCTATGCCGCGCGGGCCGCCGTCCTGCACTGGGACGATGCGGCGACCCATGCGCTGGAACACGCGCTGGACAGCCGCTGGGACGAAGGGCTGATCGCCCTGTACGGCAAGCTCCCGGTCGGCAAGCTCGATTCTCGCCGGGCCAGCGCCCAGCGCTGGCTGCAAGCGCATCCCGACAGCCCCGCCCTGCTGCTCACCCTGGCGCGGCTCGCCCGGCAACAAGGTCAGTGGCCGCAGGCGCAGGACTTCCTGCACCGCGCCTTGGCCCAGGGCGCCGGTGCCGACGCATGGGAGGAACTCGGCGATGGCTACGCCGCCGATGGGCAGGATCTGCTGGCCCGGCGCAGCTACGCCAACGCCCTGGCCGCCAGCCGCGGCGAGGTCGCCACGGCGCTGCCAGAACGCGACCTGCGCCAGCAGATCCATGACCACGCCGTGGGCGAGGAACGCGACGAACACGGCATGCCGCGCTTACGCGATTGATTCGCGCGCCGTTTGGAATGCAGGGGTGCATCCCTCAGGGTTGGCAGGATTCACTTGCGATTCGGTAGCGAAGCTAAAAAGGCTTCTCCTGCACCGGCAAAACGCGATTGCGCGTCATCGACTCGGAGAGGCCTGAGCGAGCGCGTCCTCCAAATACCGACGATGCCCATTAGCACCATGCCACCCAGCCCAACTGCGAGCGCACCACCGCTACCCACGAGATAACCGATCACGGGCGGCAGGATCGATGCGCAGCCCAGCGCGAAGAAGTGACTACGGATGCGTTCGTGGTCGGCGCACAGGCTCATTTCCAAGCGCGCGGAACGGCGCACCGACAGTGCCGCAATCACATAGACAATGGGATTCACCAGCAACAGTAAGTAAAGCCAGGGACTGTGCCAGTGGAAGGTCATGCCACGGGTCGAAGCGGCGGGATGGTTGCATCGCACGCAGCGGCGTGGAAGCGTGCCATCGCGCAGAACCACCAGTATCCCGCCTTCGCGCCAGGCCTCGGGTGAAGGCCAATAGTCAGACCTCGACGGAGTAGAGAGATCGCGCATACGCATCCTTGACGTCGTGCAGTGGACAGGCCACGAATCGTGCCCCCTCGTTTCCCACCGGACAAGCGCAACGTGGCAGATCCAAACCTCACCATGAGACCCGGCAGGCAGCCGATCAGGCCAATAAGCGCCTTGCCAACAGCACGCAGGTGGCCGCGGCGCTGAGTGCGGCAAAGCCAGCCACCAGGTAGATCGCCCCGTAGCTCCAGACCACGGCGAGCGCACCGGCCGCAGGGCCGGTGATGGCCAGCGCCAGGTCCAGGAACAGCGAGTAGATGCCCAGCGCGGTGCCGCGGTTGCTGTCACTGACCCGCTTCACCGCCTCCATGCCCAGGGCGGGAAACACCAGGGCAAAGCCGGCGCCGGTGATCCCGGCTCCGCATGCTGCCCATAATGGGCTCGGCGCCAGCCAGATGCACACCAGTCCCAGGGCTTCAACCCCCAGCGACACCATCGCCACGCGGTAGCCGCCATGCCGGTTGATCGCGTTGGGCAGGATGAGCCGGGTGGTCACGAAAGCGACGCCGAGCAGGGTGACGGCCAGGGCGGCATGCGGCCAGCCGTGATCGGCGTAGTACAGGGCGATGAAGGCGGTGATCGCGCCGAAACCCACCGACCCCAGGCCCAGACAGAGTCCGAAGGGCAGCATCCGGCGCAGCACCTGGCGCGCCGGGATGCGCTCGCCATGGATGGGCGGCACGCCCCGCCGGACCGCCACACCGACCAGTGCGACCAACGTCATCAGCAGGGTCGCGACGCCCAGGGATGCCAGCCCGAAGCGCGCCGCCAGGAACACGCCGACCGGAGCGGAGACGGCCAACGCCCCATAGGTGGTCACGCCATTCCAGGAGATGACCCGGCCGGTATGCAGGCCTCCCACCGCGCCGATGCCCCACAGGATGGTCGCGGTGGTGACCAGGCTTTCCCCGCAGCCCAGCAGCAGGCGGCCGACGAACAGGATCGACAGGCTGGCCAGCGGCCACGCGCCGGCCAGTGCCGCGCCCAGCGTGCAGGCACCGGACAACGCACAGGCCAACAGGCCGACCAGCAGCGAGACCTTGGGCCCGCGGTGGTCGCAGAGACGCCCCGCCACGGTGCGGCTGAGCAGGGTGGCCACGTACTGCAAACTCACCGCCAGGCCGGCCAGCACCGTGCCGTAGCCGAGCGCACCGTGGACGAAGCCGGGGACCACGGCCAACGGCAGTCCGACACAGCAATAGCCAACGAAGTTGAACACCACGATGCCCAGCACGCGGCGCATGACGGGGACAGGCGTCGGGTCGGACGCTGGGCGGGGTGAGGACGCGTCGTTCAATGACGGAAGACAGCGCGCTGGTGCGGGCGCGGCTGAGATGACCAGGGGCGGCCCATGATGCGCCAGTGCGTCGGCGATGGCGCCCCGGCGTTGCCGAGATCCCCTCACCGCGCCCGGCCACGGGCCCGGCCGGGATCAGCGCTCGACGATGGCGACCACGCCCATGCCACCAGCCGTGCAGATCGACACCAGCGCGCGGCCACCGCCGCGCTGGGCCAGTTCCTTGGCCACCGTGGCGATGATGCGGCCGCCGGTGGCGGCGAACGGGTGACCGGTCGCCAGCGAGGACCCGTTCGGGTTGATCTTGGTCGGGTCGATGCGGCCCATGGCCCCAGGCAGGCCCAGGCGACGGGTGCAGTAGTCCTCGCTCTCCCAGGCGCGCAGCGTGCACAGCACCTGGGCGGCGAAGGCTTCGTGGATCTCGTAGATGTCGAAGTCCTGCAGGGTCAGCCCGTGCCGGGCGAGCATCTGCGGCACGGCCACGGTCGGCGCCATCAGCAGGCCCTCGCCATGGACGAAGTCCACCGCCGCGCTCTGTACATCGCGCAGATAGGCCAGGGGCGTGTGCCCGTGTGCGGCGGCCCAGGCATCGCTGGCCAGCAGCACCGCCGAGGCGCCATCGGTGAGCGGCGTGGAATTGGCCGCGGTCAGGGTGCCGCGTCCGGAGGTCTTGTCGAAGGCCGGCTTGAGCGTGGCCAGCTTTTCCAGCGAGGTATCCGGACGCAGGATGTTGTCGCGGCTCACCCCGCGAAACGGCGCGATCAGGTCATCGAAGAAGCCGCGCTCGTAAGCGGCGGCCAGCTTCTTGTGCGAGGACACCGCCCACTCGTCCTGCGAATCGCGCGAGATGTTCCATTCCTTGGCCATGTCCTCGCAGTGCTCGCCCATCGACTTGCCGGTGCGCGGCTCGCCCACGCCGGGGAACTCGGGCTTGAGCTCGGACAGGCGGAACCCCTTCAGCAGCGCCCTGGCCTTGTCGCGCGGGGTCTTGGCCCGGTTGGCCGCCAGCAAGCGCGCGCGCAGCTGCTTGCCGTACACGATGGGCACGTCCGAGGTGGTGTCAGAACCGCCGCCGATGCCCGACTCGATCTGGCCCAGGGCGATCTTGTTGCCGATGTAGGCAATGGTGTCCAGGCTGGTGCCGCAGGCCCGCTGCATGGTGATGCCAGGAGTCAGCGCCGACAGGCCGGAAGACAGTGCCGCCTCGCGCCCAAGATTCCAGTCGCTGGCGTGCTTGATGACCGCGCCCATGGCCACCTCGCCCAGGACCTGCCCATGCAGGCCGAAGCGCTCGACCAGCGCCCCCAGCGTGCGCACCGACATCCCCAGGTTGCCGACGTCCGAATAGGCGGTGTTCTGGCGACAGAACGGAATGCGGACGCCACCGAGGATGGCGACGGGTCGAGCGGCTTGCGTGGAGGACATCGGTGGACGGCCGTGTGCGGTGAGGTGGAGTGCCGCGCATGCGCGGGCGTATGGCGAAGTGTAGCGGCGCAACAGGAGACCGGCCAACCACGAGGCCGACCTTGCACGCCCGGGCGTGAATGGTCCGTGCCGAAGCGCGCCGGTCACGGGTCCGGCACGCGCCTTGGCTAGAATGGCGTCCGACACGCGCCCTTGGCGCGCCCAAGCAAGATGAGCAAGGCATGACGCACGCACAGCACACCGCCCAGGTCATGGGCTTGGTGGCCCTGGAACTGGCCGGCGGCGCCCCGCCACGCGTGGCGGCCCTGGCACAGGACGCGGCCGGCGAGCTGGCCGGTCGGGTCGCGCGCGACCTGGTCGGGCTGGTCCCGCAGGTGGCCACGCTGGAACTGACCCTCGCCGCCGCCCATTTCGACCCGGCCGAGGCGCTGCGCCCGGGCTGGCCACTGCATCGGCGCCTGGACGAACTGCGCCAGCGGGCGCCCGGCGGTGACCAGGGCCCGCGGGTGATCGCCTTCGGCGCCTCGGCCGATGGCCAGGTGCCCCGCCCGTTCCAGGCCGACCCGGATCTGGTCGGTGGCGCACTGCGCGTGCTGCCGTTCCTGCTCAGCGGCACGCCCGAGGATGTCGATGCCGTTGGCGAGGCGCTGGAAGAGGTATTGATCGAGCGCGGCATGGCCGGCGCCGACACCGCGATGCAGCTGCAGGACGGGCTGGGTGCCCGAGTGGAGCATGTGCGCTACATGACCCTGCACGACCTGGCCGCGATGATGGCCCTGCAGTACCAGCACCAAAACCTGGACGGGCTGTGGCCGGTGATCGAAACCGCGCTGCTGGCCCCCGAGGACGAGCAGTGGCTGGACGCCCCGCCCGAACCCCTGCTGCGCTACAGCGGCGGCGAGGTGCAGATGGCGCTGCTCGATGCGATGGCCTGGCAGACGCGCAATGCCCCACCGACCGATGATCCCGAGCGCCTGAGCCGGGGCTACGAGCATTACCTCATGCGCCAGCGCCAGTTGGCGGCCGTGCTCAGCGCCCACGGCATCCCGGTGACCTTCGCCCACTGTCCGGGCGAGGGCGATCTCTGCGACCACCTGCGCACGCCCTGAGCCTGGCCGAAAGCGCCCGCGCCTGAAACGAACCAGGCGCCCGATGGGCGCCTGGTTCACAAGCTCGGCACTGCGTTCGACTTACATCGAGGCCGGGGCCTGCCCCGCCTGGATGACCCCACAGGCCAGGCGCGCGCCCGCCTCGCCGGTGGGCTGGCTGGTGTAGTCGTCCGGCTTGGCATGCACGATCACGCCCTTGCCGACGATGTCGTACTTGTCGCCCTTGCCGATGTCCACGTTGCTGGACAGCATCTGGTCGATGGTGGCCGTGCCCTGCGCATCGGCGGTGATGTTGTTGGTATCGCCGGCGTGATGCGGGTCGGCGGTGACCTGGCCGTGGGCGACACCATCGGGATTGAAGTGGCCGCCGGCGCTGGTGCCGTCGGGCGCGCTGCAGTCGCCGGTCTCGTGGATGTGGAAGCCGTGCTGGCTGTCCGGCGTCAGGCCGGTCACGGTGCCGGTCACATGGACCCCGCCATCGGCCGTGGTGAAGGTCAGCTCGCCGGCGACCTGGTTGCCTTCGGTCGGCTTGAGGGTGGCGGTGGCAGTGGCCGCCTCGGCTGCGGGCTCGGTGGCCTGGGGAGCGGCCTCCGGCGCGGCGGCCTCGGTGACCGGCTCAGGCGCGGCTTCGGGCTCGGGCTTGCTGCAGGCGGCCAGGGCAAGCACGGTCGCGGCGGTGAGCAGGGTACGGGTCAATCGCATCGGAAGATCCTCTCTTCGCTTCGGGTAGGTCGAACGCGCCGGCCTTGCGGCCTAACGCAGTACTTTGATGACCCCGCAGGCCACGCGCGGGCCGGACTTGCCATCCGGCTGGGTCGCGTAGTCGTCGGGGTCTGCATGGACGATCAACGCGCGTCCGGCGATATCCGTCGGCGCGCCACCCCCGAGGGTGACGCCGCCCAGATCGGCATCGACATGCGCCACGCCCTCCAGGTCGGAGATCAGGTTGTCCAGGTCACCGAGCTGATGGGCGCCGATCTTGGCGTTGCCGTGGCGCTGATGGGTGGGATTGAAGATGCCACCGGCCGAGGTCGCATCGACCGCGCTGCAATCACCGGTGTCGTGGACATGGAAGCCGAACCTGCCGGAGGGCGGCAGGCCACCGATCGTACCGGCGAGATGCACGCCGCCGGGTTCTGGTGTGAGCGTGAGCTTGCCGCTGACCAGGCTGGCCGAGGCGGACATCATGATCGCCTGGGCTTCCTGCGCAGTGCTGCCCTGGGGCGGCGGCGGGGGCGGCGCGGGTTTGGGCGCTGGCGCGCTGCTGCATGCCGTCAAGACGAGGGCCAGGAGCACGAGGCCCATCGGAGGCAGGGCGCGGGGGATGGATGGAACGGACATGACCGGGACACGCTAGCGGCGGTGTCGTTCACTTGCAATGAAGCGTTGCTTGCTCCCCTGACCATCCGGTCAGGGGCCGCGGCGCGCCGGTCAGCTGCGGCGCCGCCCCGATCCCAGCTTGCGGGTGACCGTATTGCGCCCCACGCCCAACCGGGCAGCGGCATCGGCACGGCGCCCGTTGGTGAACTGCAGGGCCGCCTCCAGCAGCGCGCGGTCCATGCGCTCGCGGGCCTGGGCATGCAGGCCTTCGGCACCTTCGGCCAAGCGCGTGCGCGCCCACTGCCCCAGGACCACGTCCCATTCGGCCGCCCCCTGGGCCAGCGGCGCGGTGGTCTGGGTCATGGACTGCTCGACATCCCCCACGGTGATCGTGTCCGACGGTGCCAGCGCGGCCAGGCGCCAGCAGACGTTTTCCAGTTCGCGCACGTTGCCGGGCCAGTCGTGCGCACGCAGGGCTTCGCGGGCGGAGGCGGCCACGCGTTTGGGCGGGGTGCCGAGCTTGATGCAGGCCTGGGCGAGGAAATTCTCGGCCAGGCGCGGCACATCGGCGCGACGCTCGCGCAAGGGCGGCATCTGCAGCCGGACCACGTCCAGGCGATGCAACAGGTCCGCGCGGAAACGCCCCTGGCGGACCAGTCCTTCCAGGTCCTGGTGGGTGGCGGCGATGACCCGCACGTCCACCCGGATCAACTCGCGCCCGCCGACCCGGAAGAACTCGTTCTCGGCCAGCACGCGCAGCAGACGGGTCTGCAGCGGCAGCGGCATGTCGCCGATCTCATCCAGGAACAGCGTGCCGCCATCGGCCTGCTCGAAGCGGCCGATATGGCGCCGCTGGGCCCCGGTGAAAGCCCCGGCCTCATGGCCGAACAGCTCGCTTTCCAGCAGTTCGGCCGGGATGGCCGCCGTGTTGAGAGCCACGAACGGCTTGCGCGCACGCGGCGATTCGTCGTGCAGCGCGCGCGAGACCAATTCCTTGCCGGTACCGGTTTCTCCAGTGATCAGGACCGACAGTGGCGCCTGGGCCAGTCGGCCGATGGCGCGGAACAGCGCGCGCATCGGCGGCGTGTCCCCGATCAGCTCCGGCGTGCCGGAAGAACGCTCCGGCGCGGCCTGGGCCAGCGCGGCGTCGCTGGCCTCCACGCTAGGCAGCGCGCGCGCGGCCAGCGCGACCGCATCATCCAGGTCGAAAGGCTTGGACAGGAACTCCTGTGCGCCGCCGCGAAAGGCACCGGCCGTGCTTGCCACATCGGTATAGGCCGACATCACGATCACCGGCAACTGCGGATGCGCGTGCTTGAGCCGGTCCAGCAGTTTCAGGCCGTCTTCGCCCGGCATGCGCACGTCGGTGAACAGCAAGTCCGGCACGCCGCGCGTTCCCAGGGCCTGCAGGGCCGAGGCAGCACTGTCGAAGCCATCGACATCGTAGCCGGCGTCACGCAGCGCGGTGGCCAGCACGAAGCGGACCGAGCGGTCGTCATCGACCACCCAGATGCGCTGGCCTTCCTCAATGGACATCGTGGATCTCCTCCGCGCCTGCATCGCGCGATTGCGGCAGCAACATGGTGAAAACGGTGTGGCCCGGCCGCGAGCGGAAGCCCAGCGAACCGCGATGCTCGCGTGCGACCTGCTGGGCCAGGGCCAGGCCCAGCCCACTACCTTCGGCGCGCCCGGAGACCAGCGGCAGGAACAGGTGCTCGGCCAGGGCCTCCGGCACGCCGCGTCCATCGTCGATGATCTCCAGCCGCAGCGTGCGGGCGTGCAGCTGGTCGTGGATGCGCAGGCCGTGCTCGACGCGCGTGCGCAGCGTGATCAGGCTGGCGCCGGCCTGCATGGCATTGCCGACCAGGTTCCAGACCGCCTGGGTGAGCCGGTCGGCATCGCCATGAATCTCCGGCAGACTCGGGTCGTAGTCGCGCTGCAGGCGAACGGTCCAACTGCCCTCGGCCTCGGCCAGGCGCAGCACGCGCTCGAGGACGGCATGGATGTTGAGTGAGGCGTGCGGCCGCTGCGAGGTCGGCGAGAGCAGCCGGTCGAGCAAGGCATTGAGGCGCTCGGCTTCCGATTCGATCAGGCCGATGAGTTCACGCTCGTCGTCATTGTCGCTGCGCAGCTGGGCACGCCGCGAGAGTAGCTGGGCCGCGCCCTTCAGGCCGGCCAGCGGATTGCGCAACTCATGAGCCAGTCCGCGCAGGGCGGCCGTGAGCGCACTGGGCATGGCCCGGGCCGGGTCCAACGCGGGGAAGTCTTCCACCGGCTGGGCTTCCAGCAGCCAGCCGCCCTGCTCGGTCCGCGACAGCCAGCCTTCGGCAAAACGCGGCGCCTCGCCAGGAAATCCCAGGGCGACCCGGTGCAGTCGCAGCAGGTCGCGATCGGTGTTGCCCAGAAAGCGGGCCATCGCATCGCCGTCCATTTCCAGTGTGGCCAGCGGGCGCCCGAGCAACCGACGGGGACCGACCCCAAGCCAGCGCACGAACGCGTCGTTGGCCCCGAGAATCGTGCCGGTTGCGTCGGCCCAGGCCACCGGCGTGCTGAGGGCGTCCGGGGTGGGAGCGTCGGTCACGAGTCCTGCGAAGTCTTCGACATCAGGTCTTTCGGCATCCGGCGGCGGCATTGCACCATTTTAGTGCAATGCCGCCTTCCGGGGATCGAATCAGGCCTCGTAGGCCGATTCGCCGTGCGAGGTGATATCCAGGCCCTCGCGCTCGGCCTCCTCGCTCACGCGCAGCCCGAAGACGAGCTTGGCGATCAGGAAGCCCACGATCGACACGATGCCGATCCACACGATGGTGATGCCCACGCCCAGTGCCTGGGTTGCCACCTGGCCGCCGATGCTGAAATCCGCGGCGCCGGTGCCGCCCAGGCCCGGCGCGGTGAACACGCCGGTGAGGATCGCGCCGACGATGCCGCCGATGCCGTGCACGCCGAACACGTCCAGCGAGTCATCGGCGCCCAGCAGCTTCTTCAGGCCGGTCACGCCCCACACGCAGATCACCGCGGCGATCGCGCCGATGGCGATGGCGCCGAACGGACCGACGGTGCCGCAGGCCGGGGTGATGCCGACCAGGCCAGCCACCGCGCCGGAGGCCACGCCCAGGGCCGAGGACTTGCCCTTGAGCACCTTCTCCGCCAGCGCCCAGGCCAGGACCGCCGCGGCGGTGGCGAGCATGGTGTTGAGGAAGGCCAGCGCCGCGCCGGAGGTCGCTTCCAGGTTGGAACCGGCGTTGAAGCCGAACCAGCCCACCCACAGCAGCGAGGCACCGACGAAGGTCAGGGTCACGTTGTGCGGCTTCAGCGCGCTCTGGCCGAAGCCCAGGCGCTTGCCCACGAAGTAGGAGCCCACCAGCCCGGCCACGCCGGCATTGATGTGCACAACCGTGCCGCCGGCGAAGTCCAGCGCGCCCTTTTCCAGCAGGAAGCCACCGGCACCCCAGACCATGTGCGCCAGCGGGATGTAGCCGAAGGTGAACCAGATCACCGAGAACAGCAGCACCGCGGCGAACTTCACCCGCTCGGCGAAGGCGCCGACGATCAGCGCGCCGGTGATGCCGGCGAAGGTCAGCTGGAACACGATGAACACGTATTCGGGCAGCTTGACCGCTTCGGTGAAGGTATCGGCCAGGCTGTCGCCGGTGACCCCCTTGAGGAAGACCTTGCCGGTCGTGCCGATCCACGCGTTGCCACCATCGAAGGCCAGCGAGTAGCCATAGACGACCCACAGGATCGCGATCAGCGAGAACACGGTGATCACCTGGATCAGCACCGACAGCACGTTCTTGGCGCGGACCATGCCGCCGTAGAACAGCGCCAGACCGGGCACGGTCATCAACAGCACCAGCAGGGTGGAGGTCAGCATCCAGGCCACGTCACCCTTGTCGACCGTCGGCGCGGCGGCCTCGGGTGCGGCTTCGGCCGGAGCTTCCGCTGCCGGCGCGGCAACCGGCTCTGGCGCGGTGCCGGCCGAGGCATCGGCCGCGGCGGCCTCGGTGGTGGCCGGCGCGCTGGTGTCCTGCGCGGCGGCACTGAAGGCGGAACCAGCAACCACTACACCGCACACGGCGGCAAGGCACAGCACCTGCAGGCGGGTCTTCAACCCGGAGAGCAGACGAGTCTTCATGGGGGGTTCTCTCCGAGTTGGATTAGAGCGCGTCGGCGCCGACTTCGCCGGTACGGATGCGGATGACCTGGTCGATGGAGGTCACAAAGATCTTGCCGTCGCCGATCTTGCCGGTGCCGGCAGCCTGCTGGATGGCTTCGATGACCGCATCCAGGCGCTCCTCGGTGACCACGGTTTCCAGCTTGATCTTGGGCAGGAAATCCACGACGTACTCGGCGCCGCGATACAGCTCGGTGTGTCCCTTCTGGCGCCCGAAGCCTTTGACTTCAGTGACGGTGATGCCCGAGACGCCTGTCTGCGACAGTGCCTCGCGGACCTCGTCCAGTTTGAACGGGCGGATGATGGCGGTGATCAGTTTCATGCACATTCCCCGATGGTGGATGGAACGACCGGCATGGCCGGCCGACGTTGCTGCGCTTGGTGGCGGCGCCCGGCAGCGAGCACGGGTTCCGCGGCAGTCATGTGGGAGCACACCCGGAGGACGCGCCGGACAAGCGCCGGGCAAGGACCGGCGGTACGGCCTGGGAGGGAGGGCGTGCGCCTTCCGGGTGTTCCCGTGGATTCCCCGTGTTGCGTTACAGCGTTGCGATCGCCCCGGTACGCGCCCTGCGCCGTCGATCGCCAACGGCGGGGCCAATCAGGATGCGACGATGGCGGCGGGTGGGAGGGGAGGCCCACCGCCATCGCCGCGATTGCTCAGTTGGCGTAGTACAGCTGGTATTCCAGCGGGTGGGTCGCGGCGCGGAACTTGGTGACTTCCTGCATCTTCAGGTCGATGTAGCCATCGATCAGGTCGTCGGAGAACACGTCGCCGGCCTTGAGGAACTCGCGGTCGGCGTCCAGCGCGGCCAGGGCCTGATCCAGGCTGGAGCACACCTGCGGGATCTTCTTCTCTTCTTCCGGCGGCAGGTCGTACAGATCCTTGTCCGAGGCTTCGCCCGGATCGATCTGGTTCTTGATGCCGTCCAGGCCGGCCATCATCAGCGCGGTGAAGGTCAGGTAGCCGGACTGCAGCGGATCGGGGAAGCGCACCTCGATGCGACGGGCCTTTGGGTTGGAGACCCACGGGATGCGGCAGGAGGCCGAGCGGTTGCGGGCCGAGTAGGCCAGCATCACCGGCGCCTCGAAGCCCGGGACCAGGCGCTTGTAGCTGTTGGTGCCGGAGTTGGAGAACGCGTTGATGGCCTTGGCGTGCTTGAAGATGCCGCCGATGTACCACAGCGCCATCTGCGACAGGCCACCGTAGCCGTCACCGGTGAACAGGTTGGTGCCGCCCTTGGCCAGCGACTGGTGCACGTGCATGCCGCTGCCGTTGTCGCCGACGATCGGCTTGGGCATGAAGGTGGCGGTCTTGCCGTTGCGGAAGGCGACGTTCTTGATGATGTACTTCATCATCAGCAGTTCGTCGGCCTTCTTCACCAGCGAGTTGAACTTGGTGCCGATCTCGCACTGGCCCGCGGTGGCCACTTCGTGATGGTGCACCTCGGTCTCGATGCCCACCTGCTCCAGAGTCTTGACCATCTCGGCACGGATGTCGTGCAGCGAGTCGGTCGGCGGGACCGGGAAGTAGCCGCCCTTCACGCCCGGGCGGTAGCCGCTGTTGCCGCCTTCGTACTTGGCGCCGGTGTTCCAGGCCGCTTCCTCGGAGTCGACCTTGAAGAAGGTGTTGCCCATGTCATTGGCGAAGCGGACCGAGTCGAAGATGAAGAATTCGGGCTCCGGGCCGAAGAAGGCCTGGTCGGCAATGCCCGAGGCCTGCAGGTAGGCCTCGGCGCGCTTGGCGACGCCGCGCGGGCACCGTGCGTACGGGGTCATGGTGGCCGGATCCAGCACGTCGCAGGTCAGGTTGATGGTCGGATCGGCGTAGAACGGGTCCAGGTACGCGGTGTCGGCGTCGGGCATGAGGACCATGTCCGACTCGTTGATGCCCTTCCAGCCGCTGATCGAGCTGCCGTCGAACATCTTGCCTTCCTCGAACAGGCCGGGCTCGACGATGCTGGCCGGGAAGGTCACGTGCTGCTGCACGCCGCGCATGTCAACGAATCGCAGGTCGACGAACTCGGCCTTGGAATCCTTGATCAGCTTTTCGACTTTGTCCGCGGACATCTTTGCTCCTCGAAATTCAGGGGGTGAGGTGGAATATGTGACGGTTGCAACGCAAAGCACGTGCCAACTGTCGAGCACGACTAAGTGCCTGTTTTGTATACACCGCGTTCACGCGTCCTGACAAGCAAATGCGCAATTTCGGTGCATTTATCTTCAATAAGCACTTTTTTGGTGCACACGCGATACAGCACCCAATTCCCCGTATGCTCGCAGCTCCCCACGTCGCAACCGCTCGCCCATGTATGACCTGTTCGCCGCGCTACTGCTCGGCATCCTCGAAGGCCTGACCGAATTTCTCCCTGTTTCCAGCACCGGACACCTGCTCATCGCCGAGCGCTGGCTCGGCCACCGCAGCGACCTGTTCAATATCGGCATCCAGGCCGGCGCGATCCTGGCGGTGGTGCTGATCTATCGCGAACGCCTGATTGAGCTCACCCGCGGCATCCTCCAGGTCGACCAGTCCTCCCTGCGCAAGGTCGACGGCGACACCCCGCGGGTCTATGCATTCAAGCTGGCGGCCGCCTTCGTGGTCACCGCGATCCTGGGCCTGGTGGTCAAGAAGCTCGGCTTCGAGCTGCCCGAGACGGTGACGCCGATCGCCTGGGCGCTGATCATCGGCGGCGTCTGGATGATCGCGGCCGAATACTTCGCCGGGCGCCGCGCCCTGGCCCTGGGTGAACGCGCCCGCATCACCTGGACGGTGGCCATCCTGGTGGGCATCGCCCAGGTCGTGGCCGGCGTCTTCCCCGGCACCTCGCGCTCGGCTGCCACGATCTTCGTGGCCTTGCTGGCAGGCACGACCAAACGGTCCTCGGCCACCGAGTTCGCCTTTCTGGTCGGCATCCCGACCATGTTCGCCGCCAGCGCCTACGAACTGATCGACGTGGTGCGCTCGGGGCAGGCGGCGCATGAGCCCTGGGGGCTGTTCGCCGTGGCGTTCGTCTCCAGCGCCATCACCGCCTTCATCGCGGTCAAGTGGCTGCTGGGCTACATCCAGAGCCATCGCTTCACCGTGTTCGCGGTCTACCGCATGTTCCTGGGCGCGGCCTTGCTGCTGTTCCTGCCCAGCGGCGCCTGAGCACGGCGCTGACGGATACAAAAAAACCCGCGTTCTACGCGGGCTTTTTTGCCGAGGCTGGATCGCGCTCAATCGGCCAGGCGTGGGTTGAGGGTGTAAGTCCCCATCCATTCGGCCTGGTCCAGCACATGGCCTTCGATGGCCGCCAGCACCTCCTCGCCGGTGAAGGCGCCGGACACCGCCAGCTGCTCCACGTCCAGCGCGAACAGGCGGAAGTGGTAGTGATGCAGCAACGCATCGTTGTACGGCGGGTAGGGACCGTCGTAACCGAAATACTCGCCACCCAGGTCCGCATTGCCGGCGAAATAGCCGGTGTAGCTGTTGAGCCCCTGGCGCGCGCCTGGCGGCCCGGGCGGCGAGGACTTGCCCTTGGCGACAAAGCCGTCGCTGCAGCTGCCCGCGTCGATCTGCCGCAGATCGGCCGGCAGGTCGACCATCACCCAATGGAAGAAGTCGCAGCGCGGCTGGTCGGCGGGCACTTCCATGTCGTCGCGATTGGTGGTCTCGGCCACGGTCGGCACATCCGGATCAACGCAGACCAGCACGAAGGAGCGGGTCCCGGCAGGCACCTGGTCCCAGGCCAGATGCGGATTGCGGTCGGGCGCAAAGCCGGAGGCATCGCCGCCGGCGAATTCAACCGGGATCGGGGCGCCGTGTTTGAAGCTGTCACTGTGAATGCGCATGCGCAAAGCTCCTTTTGGGGGAAATCAATCGGCTGGATAGCCCTGCCGGGTCGCGACCGGCCGCAAGACGAAAGGCCGGTCATGACGCCTGTGTGGCCATCTGCCGGTGGGAACCCCTTGATTCTAACGGCCCGGCTGGCGGCGACCTCAGGCGCGGGTCAGGCGATCGGTCACCCAGCGTTCGCCAAAGCCATCGCCGTGCGCGTTCTCGATGAAGCCGCAGTGGCCGCCCCAGCGCGCGACTTCCAGCTGCGCGGTATCGGGCAGCTGCCAGCGGGCGAAATCGGCGAAGGGAATCACCGGATCGTCCTGCGCCATCAGGATGTGCGCCGGCACACGCATGCCCGCCAGGCGATCGCCAGCGACCGAATACCCATCCAGGTAGTTCTCCAGCGTGCCGTACTCGGTCTCGTGCTCGACCATCCAACGGGTCAGCTCGCGCACGTTCAGTGAGAGGACCTGGTCGTCGTACAGATGGCGCTCGGGGAACAGTTGGCGCTTGATCTCCAGTGAGTGGCGCCACTTGCGCTGGAAATACCAGTGATACAGCGGCAGGCCCTGCTCCATCCCGGTCAGCGCCGAATGCGGGTCCAGCACCGGGCAGACCGCGGCCACCCGCGCCAGTGGCAGGCCCACCTCGGGCGCGCGCAGCGCCAGGCGCAGGGCGAAGTTGCCGCCCAGCGAGTATCCGGCGGCCACCATCGGCCGCTGCGGGAAGCGCGCGGCCACATCACAGGCCGCGTGCAGTACCTCGGGCAGCAGGCAGGAATGGAAGATCTCTTCGTTGAGGTGGTGGGTGTTGCCGTGGTCGCGGAAGTTCAGGCGCACGACCTCGTAGCCGCGCTCGAGCAGGCTGGCGGCGGTCATGCGCATATAGCTGGACTCGGCGCTGCCCTCCCAGCCGTGCAACAGCAGCGCCAGCCCCTGGATGTCCATGCCGGGGATCACGGTATGCCAGCCCTGCAGGCGCACCCCGGCGCCGCCGTCGAAGATGTGCTCGGTGCTGACCGTACCCAGTGCCTGCAGCCGGCGCAGGCCACGCCGTCGGCGCAGGTTGCTCGAGCTCAGGAACGACTGCAGATGGGCGTTGCGCAGCCAGCGCGGCGGGACATACTCACTGGCCTGCAGGGGCCCAGCCGGGCTCGCGCTGGCGCGCTTGGCCGGGGCCGGCGAGGCCTCGATCAGGTCCGGACGTCCGCCAAACCCCAACATCGTCAGGCGCCCATCACCGCGACGATGCGGGCACGGGCGGTCTCGGCGATCTGCCGCCGGCCCTGCACCTGGTCGGGATAGATGGGTTCGAGAAAGCAGATGTCGGCCACGCGGGAAGGCTCGCCCAGCAGCCGTAGAAAGTTCGCGAAGAAACTCTCGTGCGGTCCAAAGGCCACCAGCTGCTGGGCCTCACCGCCATCGCCGTAGCGCAGCGCGACCGGCTGCACCGGCACGGCCGCCTCGACCGCGGGCTGGAAGATGCGTGCGTGGAACGGCCCGACCTCGGTCCCGTCGCGGGTACGGCCTTCGGGAAACACCGCCACCGGCCGCCCTTCCCTGAGCCGCTCGAGCATGGCCTCCATCACCCCACCCAGCGATTCGGTACTGCCGCGCTGGTGGAAGATGGTCTCGCCGCGCTGGGCCAGCCAGCCGACCACCGGCCAGCCGGCGATCTCCTGCTTGGCCACGAATCCGACCATGCGCTGGCTGTGCATCATCTCGATATCCACCCAGCTGACGTGGTTGGAGACGAACATCACCGCGCCCTTCAGCGGCGTGCCCGAGCGCCGCAGGCGAAAGCCGAAGATGCGCATCAGCGCGGCCGACCAGTGCTCGACGGAGAATTGCTTGAAGGTGCGCCCGGCCACCGGCAAGCCCGCCCACAGCGGCACCATGGTCAGCAGCAGCAACGGCAGCATGACCACCAGGTGCACCACCAGCAGTGGGCTACGGAGGAAATAGCGGAAGGCGCGGCCCGGGCCGCTGGACTGCAGCGCCGGGGAGGGGGTCGACATCATCCCGGCACGATACCGGATGGCCTTGGTGTCCTGCTACTAGAACAGCACGGAAGCAGCGTTCCCATCGTGCAGCTTTCTCGGCCAGCGCCCTCAGTCGGCAGGCTTGGGCACCACGGCCAGGGTCAGGCGCGAGACGCAGACCGGCTTGCCGCGGGCGTTTTCGATCCGGATGTCCCAGACCTGGGTGGTGCGTCCGATGTGGACCGCCCGCGCCGTCCCGGTCACCATGCCGGTGCGCTCGCCGCGGATGTGGTTGGCGTTGATCTCCAGGCCGACCACGCCGAACCGCTCCGGGTCGATCACCGACAGTCCCCCGGCCAAACTGCCCAGACTCTCGGCAAGCACCACCGACGCGCCACCATGCAGCAGCCCGAAGGGCTGGTGGGTACGCGGCTCCACCGGCATGGTGCCGCGCAGCCAATCCTCGCCGGCTTCGGTGATCACGATGCCCAGATGGCCGACCAGATTACCGGCGGACAGGGCGTTGAGGGCGTCGAGATCGACCGGGGCGCGAAAAGCCATGGGAGTTCCTTGCGTCTTGCGGGAAGCGGGTCAGAGGATGGGCACCAGGCCGGCGCCGAAGGCGATCAGGATGCGGGCGTACAGGCGCTTGGGACCGATACTGACCTCGGGGAAGTCGCCAACCGACTTGTAGCAGGTGTGGAACATCGGATCGTTGACCTGCAGCGGCTCGGGGCACTGCTCGCTGGGCATGAACTCGTAGCTGGTGGCATAACGCCAGGGCCAGATGTCGAAGACCGGCAGCGAGGAGGACACCTTGTCCAGGCTGTAGTTCAGGCCCGAGAGGATCGGCGGCTTCTCCCGCGGGGCGATGACCCAGGAGTTTTCCGGCTCGATGTCGCGATGGATGCTGGCCTCCAGTTCCTGGGCGAAAGCGCGGTTGGGAATCACCACCACCGCCTCGGTGTTGTAATCGATCGAGCGCGGGTCGAAGTTGTGGGTCCCGATCACCGCGATATCGCCGTCGATCACCATCGACTTGGCATGCAGGCCCATGCGCACGCCCGCCCGCTTCAGCGGCACCGGCTCGCTTTCCGGACCCTTGCTGAGGAACGAGGGCCGGGTCTCGGTGCGCTGCAGGCGCCGGTCCACGCGATTGTTGATCTGCGCGCGACGCGCGGCACGGTCGGCCTGTTCGTCACGATCGACCACCCCGAACGGGCGGCTGCCCGGCATCGAGGTGCGGATCCGCGTGTCGCTGCGGTCGTCCTCGCGCGTGTCGGCGACCGCTTGTCCGGGCAAGGCGACCGGCGGCGCTGACAGCAGGGTGGCGTAATCCACCGGGGCATCTTCGGGGAAGGGCTTGTACTCGTACAGATGGAAGCCCAGCTTGCGCAGGTACATGCGCTTGTACTTGGCCGAGACCGAATACACGATCGGATTGTCGGTCGCCGCCAGGCTGTTGGTCGACACGACCACCCGTGGCGGGTCCTCGCGCTTGCGCAGCCCGGCGAAGAAGCGCTCGGCCTGGTCGGACATCACCAGGTACGGCGTCTGCATCAGGATCTCGCGCTGTGCGCGCCGCAGCAGCGTGCCCAGCTCCCAGTCCGAGGGCGCGGCCGCCTCGGGATCTTCTGCGCGATGCTTGCGTGGGGTATCGGCGATGTAGCTCACCGTCCCCACCGCCATCGCGCGCGACACCAGACGGTCCTGGATCACCGCCGGGTCGCTGGCGTCGCGGTCCATCTGCGCCACGCGCTCGGGGCGCTTGAACGCGTCGGCCGGCATCGGCGGCACGCCCTTGTCCAGCAGCGTGTGGGCCACATCGTTGAGCCGTTCCACCGGGATGCTGCGCGGAGCATCCCAGAACTGCTCGAAGCTGCGGCCCATGTCGCGCCCTTCCGGGCCGGCGACCAGCACGTCGCGGTCACGGAAGTTGTATTCCGCATCCCAGTCGTAATAGTCATCCTGATAGTTGCGCCCGCCGGTGATGCCCACCGCGTCGTCGACCAGCAGCAGCTTGGTATGCATGCGCTGGTTGAAGCGGCGGAAACAGCAGATGACGCTGGCCGCATAGTCCAGGTAGCCCGGCATGGCCTGGTTGAAGGTCGGGTTGTAGATGCGCAGCTGGAAGTTGTGGTGGACGCCGGACAGGGCAGCCAACACGTCCAGATCGGAGATGGCCGAGAGCTGGTCGATCAGCAGGCGCACCTTCACGCCGCGCCTGGCCGCCGCCAGCAGCGCGTCCAGGATCATCCGGGAGCTGTCGTCGGTATCGAAGATGTAGGTCTGCACGTCCACGCTGGTGCGCGCCGAGCGGATCAGGTTCAGGCGCGCCAGCAGCGAGTCCTCACCGCGGTCCAGCAGCAGCGCGTAGTGGCGCGGCACCTGCGGCGTGGAATCGGCATCGGCCGTGTCGGCCAGCGTGCGCAGGGCCGAGGGTTGCGCGCAGGCGTTGGCCGCATCGCAGTCGATCACCTGCGAGCGCGCCTGCTGGGCAATCGCCACGGCCTGGGCGTGCTGGGCCTGGGACAGGCTGGCGCATCCGCTTCCCAACAGGGCCAGCAGCAGGGCCAGGCCCCCGATCAGGTGCTTCAAGGCGTCTCCCTTTGGGCCAGCACGCGGGCGCGCAGCACGAACACCACCCGATCGTTCACCGCCAGCCTGAGGCTATCCATTTCGTAGTCGCTGCGGCGGACCGCGCCGGTCAGCACCACATCGCAGTCCACGGCCGGCTGCGGGCACTGGGCTGGCTGCACGCTCAGGGTTTCTGGACGGCGAATGCCGCGGATGACCAGCTCGCCGCGGATCTGCCCACCATCGCGCAGGACGGCGGTGTCGTAGGGGTGGGAGATGAAGACCACTTCAGGCCACTTGTCCGAATCAAAGAACGCACTGCCACGCGCCCACTGTGCATAGCGGGGATGGTCCTCGATCTGCACGTCCGAGGTATACATGCGCAGCGACACCTGGTGCCGCCCATCCGGTAAAACGCTGACCACGCCATCATAGCGGGGAAACGAGCCTTCCAGGCTCTGTCCCCAGCGGGTGGACAGCTCGAAGCCCAGCTGTGTGTGTTGTTTGTCCAGGGACATGGCACGCGACTGCGCCGACGCCGTGGCGCATGTCATCAGCGCGATGGTCGCGCACGCATGGCGCCAGCGCACCAGCCTCACGGCCACCAGAACGCCGACAGGGTCGCCACGCCCGGTTCCACCGGACCTTCCCCAGACAGGGTCAGCACCGCCACCCCGGCGGGGGGCATGCCGCGGTAGTCGCCGGTTCGGCCGCTGTGCAACAGGGCCGCGACGCGCTCCAGGCCCGGGTTGTGGCCCACCAGCATCAGCCGGTCCACGTCACGGTGGGCGTCGGTCAAGCCGATCAGGGTGCCGGCGGTGGCCTCGTAGATGCTCGGTTCCAGGCGCTGCTCCACGTAACCGGTGATGGCCAGCACGGCCTCCAGGGTTTCGCGCGTGCGTCGGGCCGGCGAATACAGTACCCGGTCGGGCACCAGGCGCTGCTCGGCGATCCAGCGCCCGGCGGCCTCGGCCTCGGCCATGCCATGCGGCGACAGGGGGCGATCGAAATCGGCCTGGCCGACCAATGCCGGCTCGGCGTGGGCGTGGCGCAACAGGATCAGTTCACGCATGGGACAACCACCTTGCCGTCAGGCCTGGGCGAGCCATTTCATCAGCGGCTGCCAGTCGTCCTGGTGGTCGCGCACATTGGCTGAGTGATAGTCGAACAGGCTGCGTCCCAGCCCGGCCATGACCACATAGCCCTGGGTATCGCGCAGCGTGGTCAGCACCGGATACGGCCATTGGCCCATCATTTCCAAAGCCTGCTGGGCGGCATTGGTCCAGGGCTTGGCCCGATTGAGCACCAATCCCACCGGCAGCTTGCGCTTGTGCACGCGTGAGACCTTGGACAGGGAGTTGAGGAAGCCCACGGTGGCCTCGATGTCCAGGCCCGACGGCAGCACCGGTACCACCACCGCATCGGCGGCTTCCAGGAAGGAGGTCAGGTCGTCGGCCATCGCCCCCGCACGCCCGTCCACGATCACCGCCTCGGTGCCGGAGGGCAGTTTGGAGGCCCACTTCTTGCCGGTCCCGTCGATTGGCAGCACGGCGCTGTCCAGATCGGCACGACGCTGGGCCCAGCGCGTGGAAGAGCCCTGTGGATCGGCATCGACCAGCACGGTCGCGCTGCCCTGCAACGCAAAATTGGCAGCGAGGTTGGTGGCCACGGTGGTTTTGCCTGCACCACCCTTGGAACTGGCGACCAGGATCGTCTTCATGCACGCGCGCCTTGCACTCATCCGGGGGTTGGAGCGTACACCGAGCGCCGTGAATGCGAGAACCGCCGCCTGCCTGCCCCTTGCCGGGGTCTGCTAACGTGCGCTCGCCCCGAACGGATGCCCCCATGAGCGACCTGCGTGACCTGACCGCCCTGATCCGCGCCGATACGCCGCTGATCGTGATTGAAACCCAGGACGAAGGCCGCGTGATCGAGCTGTTCCGGCAGGCCCTGTCCCAGGTCTGGCGCGCCCTGTTCCGCTGGTCGTCCACCGAGGGTCTGCGGCGCCTGGACATGGAGCGCGAGGATCCGCCGGAAGGCGCGCCGGAAGCCGGCGCGGCGCTGCAGGCGATCAAGGCAGCCACCCAGCGCGGCATCTACCTGTTGCTGGATTTCGACCCATACCTGGAATACGCCGGCCACCAGCGCGGCCTGCGCGACATCCTGCAGCGCCGCCACTGCCAGGCCCACGTGGTGGTCCTGGTCGGCGCGCGGGTCAGTCTGCCCGAGGAACTGGAACCCCTGGCGGTCCGCTTCACGCCGCGCCTGCCCGACGCCGCCGCGCTGCTGAAGATGCTGCGCGAGGAGGTCGCCGCCTACCCGGCCGAGAACGGCGGACGCCGGGTCGAGGTCGACACCGACGCCGCCCAGCAGATCATCCGCAACCTGGCCGGCCTGGATCTGATCGATGCGCGCCGCATCGCGCGCCATCTGATCTACGCCGACGGCGCCCTGGGCCCCGACGACCTGCCGCAGCTGGCCAGACTGAAGTTCGAACTGCTCGGCCGTGGTGGCCAGTTGCAGTACGAGTACGACGGCACGCGGATGGAGGAGGTCGCCGGCGCCGACCGGCTCAAGCGTTGGATCGCCCAGCGTCGCAGCGTGTTCACCTCCACCACCCCGCCGCCGGGCCTGGATCCGCCGCGGGGCATGCTGCTGCTGGGCGTGCAGGGTTGCGGCAAATCCATGCTGGCCAAGGCCACCGCCGCCGGATTCGGCGTGCCGCTGCTGCGCATGGACATGGGCGCGCTGTACGACAAGTACCACGGCGAAACCGAGAAGAACCTGCGCAAGGCGCTGGCGGCCGCCGAACAGCTGGCGCCGTGCGTGCTGTGGATCGACGAGATCGAAAAAGGCCTGGGCAGCGGAGGCGGCGAGGACGGCGGGGTCTCGCGCCGGGTCCTGGGCACGCTGCTGACCTGGATGGCCGAACGCAAGGCGCAGGTGTTCATGGTCGCCACTGCCAACCAGGTCGAGCACCTGCCGCCGGAGCTGCTGCGCAAGGGCCGCTTCGACGAGATTTTCTTCGTCGACCTGCCCGATCCAGACACCCGGGTGGAGCTGCTCAAGCTGCACCTGGGACGGCGCCAGCTGCACGCCGAGGCCTTCGCGTTGCCGGCCCTGGCGGCGGCCAGCGACGGGTTCTCTGGGGCGGAGATCGAGCAGGCCATCGTCTCGGGCCTGTACGCCGCCCACGCCGGCGCGCGTCCACTGGACACCGAAGGCCTGATGCACGAGATCCGCAGTACCCGGCCGCTGTCGGTGCTGATGGCCGAACAGGTCCAGGGACTGCGCGACTGGGCCCGCGGACGCACCGTCCCGGCGCATTGAAGCGGCGTCCCAGAAAGCGGACGCCCCTGGCCCCGCAGCGACTAGACCCGGGCGACCGGGGTGACCGAAGCGATCGCGGTCACCCCGTCCTCCCATATCGACCCGCAACCCGATCACGCGCAGCCCCCTCCCCCGACAGCGAGATGGCCCCGTAGCGCCGCGCCGGGCGGGAGATCACGCGCGCCGCCTTGTGTGCGTCCGGCGCACGCACGCCCACCACGTCCGCCCTGGGCCAGGTCAGCCCATCGGGTCCGTCGACCGGTGATCCCGCAAACGCAGTGCGCGCCGGCGCGACCTAGTCGCATTTCTTCAAAAGATGGCGTTCCCTCTTTAATCCGGGGCGACCGGCATTGGCGTTGCCCACCGGCCTCGCGCGTGCGAGAGTCGGGACCTGGAGTGGAGCGACAGGGACGGAGCTGGTGCGGGAATGATCGAGTTGCAGGCGGTCCATCGTCGCTACGCGACGGGCGGGCAGACCGTCCATGCGCTGGCCGGCGTGGACATGAAAGTGGCCGCGGGCGAGTTCGTCGCCATCACCGGTCCGTCTGGCTCGGGCAAGTCGAGCCTGCTGAACATCCTGGGCTGCCTGGACCGGCCCAGCAGCGGCCGCTACCTCATCGAAGGCCGCGACGTGGCCGGCTTGGACGACGAGGCCAGCAGCGACATGCGCAACCGGCGCATCGGCTTTGTCTTCCAGAGCTTTCACCTACTGCCGCGGCTGACTCTGCTGGAGAACGTGCTGCTGCCGCTACGCTTCAACCGCACCCCACCGGCCGATGCGCATGCGCGTGCATTGGCATTGCTGGAGCGGGTGGGACTGTCTTCGCGCATCACGCATCGCCCCAACGAGCTCTCAGGCGGACAGCAGCAGCGCGCTGCGATCGCCCGTGCCCTGCTGTTGCGCCCGGCCCTGCTACTGGCGGACGAGCCGACAGGCAACCTGGATTCCAGGAGCGCGGCCGACGTGATGGCGCTGATGGACGAGGTCCACGCCGACGGTCAGACCGTGGTGCTGGTCACCCACGACCAGGAGGTGGCCGCGCATGCACCGCGCCAGGTCAGCCTGCGCGATGGCCGGGTGGAACATGACTCGACGCACTGAGCTCCCCGCCTTGCTGCTGCTGGCGCTGGCCGCCTGCGCGGCTCCGGCCGGCGCGGTGATCGCCCTGACCGGCGAGGTGCGAGTCGTCGATGCGCAGTCGATCTATGTCCCCCGTTCCAACATGTCGCCCACGGTGATCCGCTTCTTCTTGCCCGAAGGCCAGGCAGTGAAGAAGGGCGAGGTGGTATTGCGCGTCGATCCAGGCACGGCGGCCACGCAGGCCCAGGAAAAAGACGTGGAAATCGAGCAGGCCCGGGCCAAGGCCGACAAGGAAACCGCCGATCTGGAGGTCAAGGCGCTGGAGGCCGCACTGGAACAGGCCAAGGCCGACGCCAAGTTGGCCGACGCCAAGGTCGATGCGGCCCTGCCCCGGGAGCTGGTGTCCGGACTGGACTACGACCGCTATCAGGGCGAACTGAAGCGCGCGACCGAGGAGGCCGAGCTCAAGCGCCGCGATGCCGCCACGGCCCGCGCGGCGGTGGAGCAGCGACGCAGCGACGCCGCGCTCGAAGTGAAGAAGCTGGAGATCGACCGCGACTTTGCCCGCTGGCAGGCCGCCAATGCCGAGGTGCGCGCGCAGCGCGACGGCATCGTGGTCCATGGCTTCAACACGGCAAGCTGGCTGGGTGGACGCATCGACGAGGGGTCTTCGGCCATGGTCGGCAGCGAGGCCGGCCAGGTCGTGTCCGGCGGCACCCGACAGGTCCGCGCCTGGGTCCTGGAAGCCGACCGGGCCGGCCTGCGCCAAGGCCAGGCGGTGCGACTGGATTTCGACGCGCTGCCAGGCGAGCACGGCGGCGGCCACATCCTGCGCATCGCCGGCGCCCCGGAGTCCCGCCCGGCCTGGGGCCGCGGGCGCTACTTCCAGGTCGACATTGACCTGGACCCGGCGCCGTACACGGCCAGCCTGCTGCCCGGCATGAGCGTGCGCGTGACGCCCCAAGCCGCCGAGGCGCGCCAGTGAGGGCTTGGCTGTTCGGCCTGATCCTGGCGCTGCCGGCCACGCCGCTGCATGCCACCACGCTGGGCATCGATGGTGAAGTCTACGCACGCAGCAGCGCGCAGCTGCTGCCGCCGCAGGTCGACGAGCTTTACGAGTTCACCATCACCCAGCTGGCGCCGGACGGCAGCATGGTCGAGCGCGGCCAGGTGGTGGTGGCCTTCGACACCAGCGAGCTGGCCAAGACGCTCGCCGAGAAGAGCAGCAAGCTGCAGGAGAAACGGCGCGAGCTGGACAAGCTCACGCTCGACCAGGCCGAACGCGCGCGCACCGCACACCTGGTCACCGAGCAGGCGCGGGCGGAGCTGGACAAGGCGCGTCGCAAGACCGCCCAGCCCAAGGAACTGATCGCCGGCGTCGACTACCAGAAACTGGTCAACGCCCGCACCCTGGCCCAAGCCAGCTACACGCTGGCCGAGCAGACCGAGGCCGCCAAGGCCACCGCGCGCGCGGCCGAGCGCCGCGTGCTGGATGCGCAGACCCGGCAGCTCAACAACGATGTGACCCGACTCAAGACCTCATTGGCGGCGATGACCCTGACCGCTCCCCGCCCTGGGCTGATGCTGCACAAGAGTTCCTTCAGCGGCGAGAAGTTCGACATCGGCGCCAAGGTCTGGAAAGGCCAGAGCGTGGCCGAGATCCCCGACCTGTCCACCGTGGCCGTGCGTGCCGAACTGCCCGAACGCGACTTCCGCCGGATCCACCCCGGCCAGACCGCGCAGATCCGGCTGGAAGGCAGCGGGGCGGTGTTCCCGGCCCGCGTGGTCGGCATTGGCCGCACGGTGCGCAGCAAGTCGGGCGTGCAGCCGATCCCCATCCTGGATGTGGAGCTGCAGCTGGACAAGGCCGACGCCCGGCTCAAGCCTGGCATGAGCGTGCGGGTCGAGGTGAACACCGACGCCAAGGGGTCATCATGAACGCCGCGCGCCTTGCGCTCCTGCTCGCCTGCGCGACGGTGCTGGGGGGATGCCACGACGACCAGACCTCCGTCAGCACCGAAACGGTGCGGCGACACGCACTGACGCTCAGCGTGAGCGGCCTGGGACAGGTCCGCGCGGCCCAGGCCACCGCGCTGTCGGTCCCAGGATCGAACTGGGACAGCCGCCAACTGGAATGGATGCTGCCGGAGGGCACGCGGGTGAAGCAGGGCGAACTGATCGCGCGCTTCGCCTCGCCCCAGGGCGAGCAGGAACTGGACAAGGCGCAGATCGATCTGCGCCGCAATGCGCTGCAACGCCTGGCCAAGCAGGCCGAACTGGCCTCGGCCCAGGGGCGGGTGGATGTGGATCTGTCCGACGTGGCGACCCAGTTGGGAATTGCACAACGCTACGCCCATGCGGATCTGTCCACGCTGGCGCGCAATGACGTGCTCGACGCGGTGCAGGACGTGCACTACCTCGGCGAGCGCCAGGACACCCTGCGCTGGCAGCGCGCGCAGTCCGGTGAGCGCGGCGCGGCCGAGCTGGGCGTACTGGATGCCCAGCGCGCCACCTTCGACATGACCGCGCAATCCCGCCAGCATGACATGAATGCCTTGGAGCTGCGCGCGCCCACTGATGGGGTGGTCCTGCTGGAAACCAACTGGTCCGGGGAAAAGCCCATGGTCGGCAGCAGCCTGTACGCCGGCACGCCCTATGGCAGCCTGCCGGACCTGGCCGCGCTGGAAGTGGAGATCACCCTGCCGCAGCAGCAGGCCCAGGGCGTGCGCAAGGGCAATGCCGTGGAGCTGTATCCGATCGGCCATCCCGAACAGCGTTTCACCACCACGCTGTCGTGGATCGCCAGCGCGGCCAAATCGCTCAGTCGCCAGAACCCGGTCAAGTATCTGGCCATGCGCGCCCCGGTGCCCGACGCGGCGCTCAAGCGCCTGGATCTGGTGCCCGGCCAGCAGATGCAGGCCCGCGTGGTGCTGCTGCAGGCCCGCCAGGCCATCGATGTCCCCAACATCGCGCTGGCGCAGGACAGGGGCCAGTCCTACGTGCAGGTCCGCAATGGCAACGGCCAGGCCCGCCGCGCGGTGAAGCTCGGCGTGCGCGGCCCGGCGCGGACCCAGGTGCTCGAGGGACTCGAGCCGGGCGATGAGGTGATCCTCAGCGCGGCCGGCGCGCCGCCAGACGAGCCACCGCAGACCGACGAGGACGGGGGCCGGCCATGAGCCGCCTGATGCGGCGCGTGCCGCCCATCTGGCGCGAGGCCATCGAGGAGCTTTGGCGGCGGCGCCTGCGAACCCTGCTGACCTTGCTCGGCCTGATCTTCGGGGTGGGTGCCATCGTGGCCATGCAGGCGGTGGGTGAAGGCAGTCGCCGCGAGGCGCTGCGTCTGGTCGAGAGCCTGGGCCTGCACAATCTGATCGCCCAGGCCAAGTCGCAGGACGCAGACACCCTGCGCGAGACGCGCACCCGCAGCCTGGGCCTGTCGGTCGCCGATGCCGAGGCCGTACAGGCCGTGGTCCCCGGCGCGGAGCGCTTCGCGGCAGAGAAGGCCGTGCGCACCTATTCGGTCTTCGGCGAGCACGGGCACAGCGATGCCCAGGCCTATGGCGTGAGCCCGGACTTCTTCGCCCTGTCCTCGCTGCGCGTAACCCAGGGACGAGGCCTGAGTACGCAGGACAACGACCATCTGGCGCCGGTGGCGGTGCTCGGCGCGCAGGCGGCGCACAGCCTGTTCCCGCAGGGCCAAGCCCTGGGCCAGCTGATCAAGGTCAACCACGTCTGGCTGGAAGTGATCGGCGTGTTGGCCGATCGGGATTTGGGTAAGAACGCGTTCGAGGGCGTGCAGCTGGGCCTGGAGAGCAACCGCATCTATCTGCCGCTGGACAGCGCACTGAACCGCTTCAAGTTCCAGGATCAGGAGGACGAGGTCGACCGCTTCGCCCTGCGCATTGCCGATCCGGACCAGCTGGCCGCCAGCGCGCAGGTGATGGCCAAGGTACTGGCCCAGCGCCACGCCGGTGAGGAGGACTACACGCTGGTGGTGCCGCAGCAGCTGTTCCAGCAGCACCAGAAGACCCAGCGCATCTTCCAGGTCGTGATGGGGGCCATTGCCGGGGTGAGTCTGCTGGTGGGCGGCATCGGCATCATGAACATCATGCTGGCCAACGTGCTGGAGCGTCGGCGCGAGATCGGCCTGCTGCGTGCGCTGGGCGCGCGCCGGCGCGATGTGGTCGCCCAGTTCCTGCGCGAGGCCACGGTGATCTGCGTGGCCGGGGTGCTGCTGGGGCTGTTGTTCGGCACGGCCCTGGCCTACGCGATCGCGGTGTTCGCCGGTTGGCAGGTGGCCTGGGCGCCACTGCCCATCCTGGGATCGGCACTGTTCTGCGGCGCGGTCGGCCTGGCCTTTGGCGTTTATCCGGCACGCCAGGCCGCGCGCCTGGATCCCATCGCAGCCCTGCGCCATGAGTAGGCATCGGACGCCATGAAACGCCGGAAACCGTGACTCCGTAAAAAAGCGTTACCGATGCTCAACAAACCCCCGGATTTTCAAGCATTTGCCGCTTGCCGGGAGTTCGCGCCCTGTCTTACGCTGGGGTTTCCCACACGGTCCGATGGAACGGAACGACGGCGATGGAGACCTCCCCGCAGCACCTCCAGGAAAACCCGAATGCGATCGTGCCCGACGACGGCGCGGCAGCGCTGAGGCGGGTGGCCTCGCGCCTGATCCTGACCTACCAGCGCCAGGACGGCAGCGTCGCCACGCAGGGGCTGGCACGGCAGCTGCCCACCGCGGCGCGAGCCTGCAACGTCCAGCCGCCGGAGCTGCTGCGCGCGGTGGTCTCGCAGCTTCCGCCTCCCGCCGCACGTCGCCTGGCCGGGGTGTTCCCGCCGGCCAGTCTGGCTCCGCGCGCGCCTTGGCGTCGTAAGAGCTGCGTGTACCGCCTGTTCGACGCCCTCCTGCCGGTGCGCTGGTCGCGCTACCGGCTCGGCCGTTCCCGGTATGCCTGGGTGCGCCTGCGCGCGAACGACCGCCTGGGCGTGCGCGCCTTCACCCTGGTCGAGCACGCCGCGGACGCCGCCGTGGCCCGCTTCGCCCGCGTGGTGGACCTGCACTGCTTCGCCGAGCGCTTCGCGGCCGATGCCGTTTTCCGCGATCGCGCGATCAGCCTGATCCGCACGTATGCCGCCCCCGAGCTGGAGAACCCTTCCGGGGCCGGCCAGCGCCTGAACATGATCGCGCTGTCGGACCTGGCCGCCTGGAGCACGGCGACCGCCCGCAGGCCTGAGCCGGCCGACTACACCCTGGGCGCCGAACTGCTGATGCTCGCCATTCCCGATGCGGTTTTCGACCCGGTGACCGACCAGCTGCGTGCCCTGCTGGCACACGCCGAGCGCCCCGTCCCGACGCAGCCCGTTCCCATCGTCCCGCCCATCGCGCTGGCCCAGGAAGCCTGAGCGCGGCAGGGCGCTCGGCCACCGTCAGCCCGCCAGGGCATGCAGCGCCCACGCCAGCAGCGGCAGCGTGGCCAGAGAGACCACGATGGAATACCCCACGATGGCCGCACACAGGCGCGGGGCCAGATCGTGTGAAATCGCCAGCGCCGCGGCCGTGATCATGGTCGGCATGCCCGACTCCAGCACGTTCACCTGCAAGACTTCTCCCTGCATCCCCAATGCGTAGGACAGCGGCAGCGCCAGCAGCGGCATCACCAGCAGGCGCAACACCACCCCCACCGCCAGCGGCTTGAATTCGCGTCGCGGCAGGCGCAACTGGATGGACAGGCCCACCGACAGCATCACCAGTGGCAGCATCGCGTCGGACAGGCGCTGCAGGCCACCACCGATCCACTTCGGCGGATCGGCCGGCATCACGGTCAGGGCAAACAACAGTGCCCACAGGGGCGGGAACTTGGCGATGCGCAGCAGCACGTGGCGGGCACTGGGCGTGGTCTCACCCGAATAGCGCGCCAGGATCACGATGCCCAGCGTGGACAGCATGAGAAAGGTGCCGAACTGGTCGTACACCACCGCGTAAGGCAGCGCGTGGTCGCCCAGCAATGCCCGCACCATCGGATAGCCGATGAAGCTGGAGTTGGAGAAGCCCACGCACACCAGCAGCGCCGCATGCTCCCCGCGGCTCAGCTTCAAGATGCGCGTGGCCAGCGTGACCAAGCCCCAGGTGGCCGCCATCAGGATCCACGGGGTCACGCTCAACCCCAACAGCGAACGGTCCATGTGCAGGCGCGGGACGAAGGTCAGCACCGCCGCCGGCAGACAGACGTAGAGCACCACCAGATTCAGGACATTGGCCGACCCGTCCGGAAACAGTCGCAAGCGCGCGAACAGCATGCCAAGCGCCAGCATGGCCAGGATCAGGGCGAAGGCGTCAAAGGCCACGGCGGGTTCCTATTGGGAGATTGCGCAGATGCGCCGCGTTGCAACATTGTCGGTGCCCGTCAACGCGGCCGCAAACGGCACATGGCGCCGCACGAGACAGTTGCAGATGAATGCATTGCTAGACTCAGGCCGATGCCTCGCCACCCGCCAATTCGGGCCGCCCATGACCAGCACCGCCGAACTGATTTCGCCTTCCTCCGCCGACACGCCGGCCATCGACACGCTCGACGCCGACTACACGCTGGAACACAAGTACACGCGCACCGACGGGCGCATCTACCTGTCCGGGGTCCAGGCCCTGGTGCGGCTGCCGCTGATGCAGCGGCTGCGCGACGATGCGGCGGGCCTGAACACCGCAGGCTTCATCAGTGGCTATCGCGGCAGCCCGCTGGGCGGCCTTGATCTGGAGCTGTGGCGCGCGCGCAGGCATCTGGACGCGGCCAAGGTGACCTTCCAGCCCGGCCTCAACGAGGACCTGGGCGCGACCATGGTGTGGGGTACCCAGCAGACCGGGCTGTTTCCCGGCGCCACGGTCGATGGCGTGTACGGCATGTGGTACGGCAAGGGACCCGGCGTGGACCGCAGCGGCGATGTGTTCAAGCACGCCAACGCGGCCGGGACCTCGACGCTGGGCGGGGTCCTGGCCTTGGCGGCGGACGATCACGCCTGCCGCAGCTCCACCCTGCCACACGGCAGCGAGGAGGAATTCGTCAGCGCGATGATGCCGGTGCTCAATCCGGCCGGCGTGCAGGACATCCTCGACCTGGGCCTGGTGGGCTGGGCGATGAGCCGCTACACCGGGCGCTGGATCGGCTTCAAGACGATCGCCGAAACCGTGGAGTCTTCCGCCTCGGTCAACGTCGATCCGTTCGCACGCAGGATCGTGCTGCCCGAGGACTTCATGATGCCGGCCGGTGGCCTGAGCATCCGCTGGCCCGATCCGCCGTTGGAGCAGGAAATGCGCCTGCACCGCTATGCGGTCGCCGCGGCGCAGGCCTTCGCCCGTGCCAACGGCATCGACCGCATCGTGCTGGATTCGCCGCGCGCGCGACTGGGGATCGTCACCACCGGCAAGAGCTATCTGGACGTGCTGCAGGCACTGGAGTATCTGGGCCTGGACGAAGCGGCCTGTGCGCAGATCGGCATCCGCGTCTACAAGGTCGGCATGAGCTGGCCACTGGAACCGGTGGGCATCACCGCCTTCGCGCGGGGATTGGACGACATCGTCGTGGTGGAGGAGAAGAAGGCCTTCATCGAGCGGCAGATGAAGGAGCTGTTCTACAACTGGCCGGCCAATGCGGGCGCGCGGCCGTCCATCGTCGGCAAGTACGACGAGGCCGGTGAATGGATCCTGCCGTCCACCGGCGAACTCACCCCGGCCACCATTGCCGGGGTGATCGGCGCGCGCATCCAGCGCTTCGCGCGCCTGGAATCCATCGAGCAGCGCCTGCGCTGGATGGAGGCCAAGGAAGCGGAGATGGCCCTGCCCCGCGCCAGCTTCCCGCGCGTGCCGCATTACTGCAGCGGCTGCCCGCACAACACCTCCACCGTCGTGCCCGAGGGTTCGCGCGCGATGGGCGGCATCGGTTGCCATTACATGGTCACCTGGATGGATCGCAACACCGAGACCTTCACCCATATGGGCGGGGAAGGCGTCACCTGGTCCGGGCAGGCCCCGTTTACTGACACCCCGCATGTGTTCCAGAACCTCGGCGACGGTACCTATTTCCACAGTGGCTCGCTGGCGATCCGCCAGTCCATCGCCACCGGCGTCAACATCACCTACAAGATCCTGTACAACGACGCGGTCGCCATGACCGGTGGGCAACCGGTGGACGGTACGCTGACCGTCCCGGACATCGCCGCGCAGATGCGCGCCGAAGGCGTGCACACCATCGTGCTGGTGTCCGATGACATCGCCAAGTGGTCGCGTCGGCGCGACCTGTTCCCGGCCGACACCGAGTTCCACGACCGCAGCGCGCTGGACGCCGTGCAGGACGCGCTGCGCAAGGTCAAGGGCGTGTCGATCCTGATCTATGACCAGACCTGCGCCACAGAGAAGCGCCGCCGTCGCAAGCGCGGCAAGCTCATCGATCCGCCCAAGCGCGTGCTGATCAACTCGCTGGTGTGCGAAGGCTGCGGCGACTGTGGGGAAAAGAGTTTCTGCGTCTCGGTGCTGCCCAAGGAGACCGAATTCGGCCGCAAACGCAGCATCGACCAGTCCAACTGCAACAAGGACTATTCCTGCGTCAATGGGTTCTGTCCCAGCTTCGTCACCGTGCATGGGGGCAAGCCGCGCAAGGGCAAGAAGAGCGATGCGGCCACGCTGCTGGACGACCTGCCGGCCCCGGAATTCAAGTCAGACCTGCAGACGCCCTGGAACATCTTGATTACCGGCGTCGGCGGCACCGGCGTGGTCACCATCGGCGCACTGCTGGGCATGGCCGGGCATCTGGAAGGCAAGGGCGCCAGCGTGCTCGACCAGACCGGTTTGGCGCAGAAGGGAGGCGCGGTCACCACGCACATCCGCATCGCGCGCCAGCCGTCGGATATCCATGCCGTGCGCATCGCCGCCGGTGATGCCGACCTGGTGCTCGGTTGCGACATGGTCGTGGTCAACGACTACTGGGTGCTGTCCAAGGTGCGCGGCGAGCGCGCGCAGGTGGTGCTCAACACCTACGAGGCCATGCCCGGCACCTTCACCACCCATCCGGACATGCAGTTCCCCGCCGCCGAGATCATCGCCGGGGTCAAGGTCGCCCTTGGCGGACGCGATCCGCTGCTGCTCGATGCCACCCAGCTGGCTACCGCCTTGCTGGGCGATGCGATCGCGACCAATCTGTTCATGCTTGGCTATGCCTGGCAGCAGGGTCTGGTGCCGATCTCGTTCGACGCGCTGATGCGCGCGATCGAACTCAACGGCGCGGCCATCGACATGAACAAGACCGCCTTCGCCTGGGGCCGACTGGCCGCCATCGACCTGCCGGCGGTACAGCAGGCGGCCGGCATCGTACGCAACACCGAGACCCGCGAGGAACACCTGCCACGCAACCTGCGCGTGCTGCCGCCGGGCGAATGGGAAGGGACCGAATGGGGCGCGACCAGCGCGCCACGCAACCCGGACAACGCGCGCAGCGTGCGCGGCCTGCCCGACACCACCGCAGCCACCGTCGACGGCGCTACTGCCTTGCCGCTGGACGACGCGCGCCTGTCGCGCACGCTGGACGAAGCCATCGCCCGACGCAGCGCCTTCCTTGCGCAGTACCAGGACAGCGCCTACGCAAGGCACTACACCGACTTCGTCGCCCAGGTGCGCGAAGCCGAAAGCGCCCGGGCGCCCGGCGCCACTGCGCTGACCGAGGCGGTGGCGCGCTATCTGTTCAAGCTGATGGCCTACAAGGACGAGTACGAGGTGGCGCGGCTGTACACCAGCGGCGCGTTCAAGCGTCAGCTGGAGCAGCAGTTCGAAGGCGACTACACCCTGCAGTTCCACCTCGCCCCGCCGCTGCTGGCCAAGAAGAACGAGAAGGGCGAGCTGACCAAGCGCGCCTACGGCCCGTGGATGCTGCGCGCGTTCGGCCTGCTGGCCAGGCTCAAGGTTCTGCGTGGCGGCACGTTCGACGTCTTCGGCCGCACCGCCGAGCGCCGCATGGAACGCCAGCTCATCGCCGACTACCGCGCCACGGTCACCGGCCTGCTCGACACCCTCGATGCACAGCGCCTGCCGCTGGCGGTACGCATCGCCAGCATTCCCGAGCAGATCCGCGGCTACGGCCACATCAAGGAGCGTCATCTGCAGACCGCCAAGGCGGAGGAAGCCCGGTTGCTGCAACAGTGGCGCGATCCGAAGGCCATCCCCATCGTCCAGGCGGCCTGAACCGAGGAGCAAGCCGCCCATGCCAGGACACGGTCTGCCGCTCGATACCCCGCCATCGGCATGGGGACCTGCCCGATCGGTAAGCCAGCGTGCTCGGCAGGAACGTCACCGTCGCAGCGATCTCTTCAGGCGTCCCGACGCAGCCCCTCGGGACACTGGAGGGGTCGCGCTACCCCGTGCTGAGCCTGACGGCCGATGGACGCGAGCCAGCTCGGTGTCAGTCGGCCCGGGAGCAAGCGGGTTGAAGATGACCCCAGCACCCGTTCCAGCGCCTGGCTGCGGCTGACGCCCAGGCGCGCGGCCTTGACCGCTGCGCAGGCGGCCCACCGCACCGCACGGCAATCCGCCGCAGGCGACATGACGGCTCACTGCCAAGCACGCTTGGTTGCAACAGCAACGACGGCGCAGTTGCGTGCGCCTGGCCTGTAGCATGGCGGCCCTATGAGCAAGCCCCTCAAACCCGCCGACTACCTCAAGAAGATCCTCACCGCGCGCGTCTACGACGTGGCGGTCGAATCGTCCCTCGAGCCCGCCCGCACCCTCAGCCAGCGCCTGCACAACAAGGTGCTGCTCAAGCGCGAGGACCAGCAGGCGGTCTTCAGCTTCAAGCTGCGCGGTGCGTACAACAAGATGGCGCACCTGACCCCCGAGCAGCTCAAGCGCGGGGTGATCTGTGCGTCGGCCGGCAACCACGCCCAGGGCGTGGCGCTGGGCGCGCACCGGCTGGGCACGCGCGCGGTGATCGTGATGCCGGTGACCACCCCGCAGCTCAAGATCGATGCGGTCAAGGCGCTGGGGGGCGAGGTGGTGCTGCGCGGGGAAAGCTATTCGGATGCCTACGAGCATGCGGTGACGCTGGAGCGCAAGCAGGGCCTGACCTTCGTGCACCCGTTCGACGACCCGGACGTGATCGCCGGCCAAGGCACCATCGCCATGGAGATCCTGCGCCAGCACCAGGGGCCGCTGGACGCGGTGTTCGTGGCGATCGGCGGCGGCGGGCTGATCTCCGGGGTGGCCAACTACATCAAGGCCGTGCGCCCGGAGATCAAGGTGATCGGCGTCCAGATGGCCGATTCCGATGCGATGGCCCGCTCGGTGGCCGCGCGCAAGCGCGTGGCACTGGATGACGTGGGCCTGTTCGCCGACGGCACCGCGGTGAAGCTGGTGGGCGAGGAAACCTTCCGCATCGCCAAGCACCTGGTGGATGACTTCATCATCGTCGACACCGACGCGGTATGCGCGGCGATCAAGGATGTCTTCGTCGATACGCGCAGCATCGTCGAGCCCTCCGGGGCGATGGCGGTGGCGGCGATCAAGCAGTACGTGGCCACGCACAAGGTCAAGGGCGCGACGTTCGCGGCCATCCTGTGCGGGGCCAACATGAACTTCGACCGGCTGCGCTTCGTGGCCGAACGCGCCGAAGTCGGCGAGGAGCGCGAGGCGCTGTTCGCGGTGACCATCCCCGAGGAGCGTGGTTCGTTCCGCCGCTTCTGCGAACTGGTCGATCACCTGCCCGGCGGCCCGCGCAATGTCACCGAGTTCAACTACCGCATCAGCGATGCGGCCCAGGCGCACGTGTTCGTCGGGCTAACCACGCACGGCAAGGGTGAATCGGAGAAGATCGCCGCCAGCTTCATCCGCCACGGCTTTGCCACGCTGGACCTGACCCATGACGAGTTGGCCAAGGAGCACGTGCGGCACATGGTGGGAGGGCACTCGGCCCTGGCCCAGGACGAGCGCCTACTGCGCTTCGTCTTTCCTGAACGCCCGGGCGCGCTGCTGAAGTTCCTCAACCTGCTCAAACCAACCTGGAACATCAGCCTGTTCCACTACCGCAACCAGGGCGCGGACTACGGACGCACCCTGATCGGCCTGCAGGTCCCGGCGAAGGACGATGCCGCGTTCCAGCGCTTCCTCGATGCGCTGGGCTATCCGTACGTGGAAGAGACCAATAACCCGGTCTACCAGCTGTTCCTGCGCAACTGACGCCGCTCACTCCGTGAAGCGCGGCCCGCGCCGTAGCCGGATCGGGCCCACGGCGCTATGGATGTCCACGGGGCGGCCGCGCTGGCAGGCCTGGAGGCGGCCGTCGGCAATCATGAGCGCGGCCACCTCGCGGACCTGCGGCATGAGGGCGCGCCATCCATCTTCATCGTCATTAAGCGCACGCGCCACTTCCGACGGGCACAACGAGGCGTTCGGATCCCGCTGAGCCAGTAACCTCAGGAGCGTGTCGGCAATGGCCTGGGAAGGAACCGCCATCCCTCAGGCGGGTTGCAGCAACCGCAGGCCGAACCAGTCGTGCGCGTCGTTCCAGCCATGGGTGACCTTCAGCCCGGCCTTGGCTGCCAGCACGGCGAAGCTGGCATCGGTGTACTTGTGGCTGTATTCGACCTGCATCGGCTCTCCTTCGGCAAAGTCGAATGCCTGGCCGGCCACGTGCACGGTCTGCTGGCGCTGGCTGACCAGAAAGGTTTCGATGCGCAGGCGCTCGCGCACATACACGGCCCGATGCCTGAAAGCGTCCAGGTCGAAGTCGCTGCCGATCTCGCGGTTCAGCCGCGCCAGCAGGTTGAGGGTGAACGCTGCGGTCACGCCGGCGGCATCGTTATAGGCGGCCTCGATCAACGCCGGATCCTTGTCCAGGTCGATGCCGACCAAGGCGCAGCCGCCGGCCCCCATCGTCTGGCGCATGCCCCGCAGCAGTGCCAGCGCGCCGGCGTCGGTGAAATTGCCCAAGGTCGAGCCGGGGAAGAACATCACCGTGCGTTGCGCCGGGCGCGTGCTTTCGGGCAGGGATAGCGGTTGGGTGAAGTCGGCGCAGACCGGCAGCATTTCCAGGTCAGGGAACTGCTGGGACAAGCGCGCGGTGGCTTCCAGCACCGCCGTGCGCGAGATCTCCACCGGGGTATAGGCCACCGGAGCGCGCAGGCGTTCGAGCAGCAACTCGGTCTTGCGACCGCTGCCGCTGCCGTACTCGACCACGTGCGCGCCCGGTCCAATGGCCTGGGCGATGGACGGCAACCGCGCTTCCAGCAGCGCCAGCTCGGTGCGGGTGAGGTAGTACTCGGGCTCGCGGGTGATCGCCTCGAACAGCCGCGAGCCCTCGGCGTCGTAGAAATACTTGGACGGCAGGGTCTTGGGCGTCTGCGACAGTCCGGCCAACGCATCGGCGGTGATGTCGTCGGGCTGGGGACGCAGGTCGGTCAGCGCATCACGGGCGCGCATCAGGGCACAGGCAGCGGCATTCACGTCAGGTCACGTCCTTGGCAAGGCGCATCCCGGCAAACTGCCAGCGCGCGTCGGAGGGAAAGAAGTTGCGGTACGTCGGGCGAATGTGGGTCCGGGAGGTGGCGCAACTTCCGCCCCGCAATACCCACTGTGCGTTCATGAACTTGCCGTTGTATTCGCCCAGCGTACCGGGCCACGGCACGAAGCCCGGATACGGAAGGTAGGCGCTGCCGGTCCACTCCCAGACATCGCCGAACAGCTGCGACATCCCGGCGTCGGCCGCCGCCTGCGAACGCGGATGCAGCAGGCCATCCTCGACGAAGTTTCCGGACGCTGCCACGCCGCTGGCCGCCAGTTCCCACTCGGCCTCGGTCGGCAGGCGCGCGCCGGCCCAGCGCGCGAACGCATCGGCCTCGAACAAACTCAGCCCGCTGACCGGCGCATCGGGGTCGCGCTCGCGCCAACCACCGAGGGTGAACTCGCGTGTGCCATCCTCATGCCAGTACAGCGGTCGCTGCCAGCCGCGCGCGCGCACCGTGGCCCAGCCATCGCTGAGCCAGTGCGCGGGCTCGCGATAACCGCCAGCCTCCACGAAGGCAGCGAACTCGGCGTTGCTCACCGGCCGGTTGGCCAATGCATGAGCGGCCACCAGCGTGCGATTCCGCGGGGATTCATTGTCGTAAGCAAACGCATCGGCCGCCGGCCACGCCGCAGCACCGATTTCGACGATCTGCTCGTCCCGCGCGCACCAGCGCAGGGGCGCGGCGCCAGCGCGCTCGGCGGGCAGGTCCTCGCGATAGGCCGGCTGCAACGGATTGCTCCACAGCGCATGGCGGATGTCGGTGAGCAGCAGTTCCTGGTGCTGCTGCTCGTGCTGGATGCCCAGCTGCACGATCTCCAGCGCCTCCTCGTCCAGGGCGCGCTGGCGCAGGCGCTCAGCCATTGTCGCTTCGACCGCCGCGCGGTAGTCCCACACCTGGGCCAGCGATGGCCGCGAGAGCATGCCGCGCCGCGCCCGCGCGTGCATGGGGCCGGCGCTGTTGTAGTAACTGTTGAACAGGTAGTCCCAGGCCGGGTCGAAGGCCTGGTACCGCGGATCGCGCGCCAGCACGAAACGCTCGAAGAACCAGGTCGTGTGCGCCAGGTGCCACTTGGCCGGACTGGCGTCATCCATGCTCTGCACCATGGCGTCCTCGGCGCTGAGCGGCGCGGCCAACGTGCGCGTGAGCGCGCGCATGTCGAGGAATTGCTGCAACAGCAGGGCCGAACGCGCGTCGCGTTGCGGGGAAGCGTCCACTGGGGCGATGGCATGCATGGCGATATGCTAGGCGGAGGCGGTGAACGCCTCGTTACGTCACCGTTTTCACGCCTCGCTAAGCTGCATCGATGCCCGATCCATTTCCATCGCTACCACCATTGCAGTGGGAGCAGCGCAGCGCCGCCTTCGCCGTCCCGCCCGGCGTCATGTACCTGGACGGCGCAGCAAAAAGCCCGCGCCTGCGACACACCTTGGATGCCGCGCACACCTTGCTGGAGGCCGAGGTCGATCCGCGATGGCTGCCTTATGCGTCCTTCCTGCACCATCTGGAGGCCACCCGGACGCTGGCGGCGAACCTGCTGTTCGAGGCCGATGTCGACGGGTTGGCCATGGTGCCCTCGGCGGCCCATGGCGTGGCCACGGCCGCTCGCAACCTGCCGCTGCAACGTGGCGAGCACGTGCTGGTCCTGGACGGTCAGTTCCCCTCCAACCTGCTCGCCTGGCAGCAGCGATGCGGGGAGGTCGGCGCACACCTCGCAGTCGTAAAGCCACGCGAAGGCGAATCGATCACCGACGCGGTGCTGCGGACGCTGGCCGACACGCCGCGCGTGACCATCGCCGCGCTGCCGCATTGCCACTGGCACGATGGGCAGCTGCTCGATCTGGATGCCATCGCCGCTGCCGTCCACGACCGCCATGCGGCCCTGGTGCTGGACCTGAGCCAGAGTCTGGGCGTGCTGCCCGTGCAGCTGACCCGGTGGCAGCCGGATTTCATCGTCTCGGTCGGCTACAAGTGGCTGCTGGGGACCAGCGGCCTGGCATGGCTGTGGGCGTCGCCACGCTGGCGGTGCGAAGGCGTTCCACTGGAACAGCACTGGGGCGCGCGGGATCCGGGTCCGGACTGGGTCTATCCGATGGACGCCGCACCGCCTTATCTATCCGGCGCACGTCGCTTCGATGCGGGCGGTGTGGCCGATCCACTGCGCTTGGCGATGACCTACGGCGGACTGGCGCAGCTTGAGGCCTGGGGATTGGCGCGCGTCGCCGCCGCGTTGGGTGAGGTGACCAACGCGCTGGATGCAGCGCTCGAGGCGCGGGGCCCGTCTGCGTGGAAGACCGCGGGGCACGCGCCGCATCTCACTGGATTACGGGTGCCGGCGGATCGGTTGGATGCGGTCGCGGCGGCGTTTGCGGAGCGCGGGATCATGTGTTCGCGCAAGCCGGCGTGTTTGCGCTTGGCGCCGTGCTTGGCGGTGGAGGCGGGGCAAATGGAAGTGGTGGTTGAGGTCGCGGTCAACGCCTGCCTCTAAGCGCGTCACGCTCGCTGTTCCTGGCGCTGTTGCTGTTGCTGTTGCTGTTGCGGTTGCTGGTGCTGGTGCTTCACCTGACCGAGCCGTAAAGCGCGCCGAGCACCGCAGCGAAGCAGGGCCGAAGAGGCGCCCTGTCTGAGCGCAGCGAGTTTGGGCGCCGTGCCCTGCTTTGCGAGGAGCGCAGGGAACCGATGCGTAGCATCGGCGCGTATCCGGCGAGAAGCGGTTTTGCCTTCTTTTGCCGCGACAAAAGAAGGTCGCGCCCGAAAGGGCGTGAAAGCTTTTGATCTAGCGCAACTTTGGATTTCGCAGAGCATCGCGCCTGCAGCGCGACAAGTGCAAGGCTTTCGCGCTTGCAGCGCGAGTGACTTTTGTCGCGGCAAAAGTCACCAAAACCGCTACTCGCCGGACACTCGCCGCCGCTGCGCGGCGGTCCCCTGCGCTTCTCGGAACACGCGGCACGTCGCCCAAACTCGCTACGCTCAAACAGGGCGACTCTCCGGCCGCGCGTTCCTGCGATGCTCGGCTCGCTTTACGGCTCAGACAATGGAAGCGAGCAGCAAACACAACGGCCGGACAAACTGCAAACAGCAACGACAAAGCAAAAGAGCTAAGCCCGTGCGGCGAGCCGCAGGCCCCGCGGGGTCATCATCCGCTCGAACACCTCAAATCCCCCTTGCACCACCAGAGCCAGCACCGCCGCCGGCACCGCGCCCTCCAGAATCATCCCGAGGTTGTCCAGGCGGATCCCGGTCAGGATCGGCTGCCCGTAACCACCGGCGCCAATCAGTGCACCAAGGGTGGCGGTGCCGACGTTGATCACCGCGGCGGTCTTGACCCCGGCCAGGAGGGTGCGCAGGGCCAGCGGCAGTTCGACCCGCCACAGGCGCGTGCGCGGCGGCAGGCCCAGGGCCGCGGCGGTCTCGCGCAGATCGCGCGGAATGCCGGTCAGGCCGGCATGGGTGTTGCGCACGATCGGCAGCAGCGAATACAGGAACAGCGCGGCGATCGCGGGCCTGGCGCCGATACCGAACAGCGGAATCATGAAGACGAACACCGCCAGCGAGGGCAAGGTCTGCAGAACGCCGGTCAGCGACAGCACAATCTGGCCCAGGCGTGGGCGACGCGCAGCAAAGACCCCCAGCGGCAGGGCCACCAGCAGGGCACACCCCAGCGAGATGCCGACCAGGGCCAGATGCTCGCCGGTACGCCGGACGATGCGCGCGGCCCGGCCGCTGCCCTGCGGCGCGTCGACACCGACGAACTGCGCGGCCACCTGCGCCTCACCGCGGTGCTCCAGCTTCACCTGCGCGTTGAGGTGACGCATGGTGTCCGCGTCGATGCGGCCCTGCAGGGTCTTCAGCACCTGCAGGAACTCCGGCGCGCGCTGGGCCAGGTCCAGCCGATACAGGAACACCGCCTGGTAGTCGGGGAAGAAGTGCCGATCATCGTCGAGTACCACCAGGTGGTAATACGGAATCTCCGCATCGGTGCTGTACAGGTCGGTCGCATCAATCGCACCGCTCTGCAAGGCCCGGTAGGCCAGATCGTGGTCCAGCCCATTGGCCTGCTGCGGCAGGCCATAGGCCTTGCGCACGCCCGGCCAGCCGTCCGCGCGCTGCAGGAACTCATTGCTCAGCCCCAACTTGAGGGAGGGGTGGGCGGCCAGGTCGCTCAGGGCGCGGATGCCCAGCGCCTGTGCGCGCGTCTGGCGCATGCCGAAGGCGTAGGTGTTCTGGAAGCCTAGTGAGCGGGTGATGCCCAGTCCGCGCCGGGCCAGCGCCGCGGCGACCTGCGCATCGCTGGCGTCGGGCTGCTGCAGCAGTTCCTGCTTGAGCGTGCCGGTGTATTCGGCATAGGCGTCGATGTCGCCTTCCTCCAACGCGCGCCACAGGATCCGCGTGCCGCCCAGCTGGCGCTTGTGGGTGACCTCCACGCCGGCCTTGCGCCCCTGGGCCACGGCGATCTCGCCCAGGATCACCGCCTCGGTGAAGTTCTTCGAGCCCACGGTCGCCTGCTCGGCCGCACGCGCCGGCCCGACCAGCGCCGTCAGCAAAAGCACCCAGCCCCACAGCACACGCCTCATGCTGCGTCCTCCAGGGTGCGCTGGGCGGTCATGAAGGCAGTGACGAATTCGTCCACCGGCGTATCCACCAAGTCGCGCGCCGTGCCCTGCTGCAGCACGCGCCCATCGCGCATCAGCACCAGCGTGTCGGCCAGGTAGGCCGCTTCGGCCACGTCATGGGTGACCAGCACGACGGTCTTGCCCAGTTGTGCGAACAGCGTGCGCATCTGGGTCTGCAGCTCGTGGCGCACGATGGGGTCCAGCGCCCCGAGCGGCTCGTCCAGCAGCAGGACCGGCGGGTCCAGCATCAGCGCGCGCACCAGGCCGACACGCTGGCGCTGCCCCCCGGACAGTTCGGCCGGGAACCGCGCCAGCAAGTCGGGTGGCAACTGGCACAGCGCGGCCAGCTCCTCCAGCCGCTGCGCGATACGGTCCTTCGACCAGCCCAGCGTGCGCGCCAGCAGTGCGGCGTTGTCACGCACGCTCAGGTGCGGGAAGAGCCCGCCTTCCTGGATGACATAGCCAATGCGCCGGCGCTGTGCCAGCAAGGTGTCGCGCCGCAGCGGCTGGTCATCGAAGCGCACCTCGCCCGCGTCCGGCCACTCCAGCCCGATCAGCATGCGCAGCACGCTGGACTTGCCGGCGCCACTGGGACCAATCAGCGCGGTGGTGCGGCCTTGGTCGATCTCGAGATCGACGGCGTCCAGCGCCACGGCGCTGCCGTAGCGGCGCGTGACACGCTGCAGGGAAAAGATCGACATGGGCATGATGCTGGCACACCCCACGGCCGTGTGCTGCGAAGGGCGACGATCAATGCGTGGTGGGGACGCCGGTGCTACCACCGGACGGTGCGTGCAGCCAGCGCCGCTTGAGCCAGCGCTCGGCCGGTTCGGTCCATGCGCGCGCGAACGTCCACGCCAGCAGCCAGCACAATGGCAGCAGGGCCAGATACCACCACGCACCCAGGCGCACGTCGCTGCCGAGTGCCCGATACAGCCCCACCAGCGCGAACACCACGAACATGTGCGTCAGGTACAGCTCGTAACTGAGCCGGCCCCAGGCACGTAAGCCGGCCAGCGCGCGCAGCGGAGCGTGCGCTGGCATGGCATGCAGGCCGAGCACCAGGGCGCCGGCGCCACTGACCAGGACCAGCATGTTGGCGTTGCCGACCGCGCGCCATAGCGCTCCTCCGCACAACAGCACGGCCATCAGGGCGACGCTTCCCAGCACGCGCAACCAGCGCGCGGTCGACGCGCGGAGCTGCCAGCGCGTCGCGGCCAGTGCGGCGAGCACGCCCACGGCGATGGCGGAGAATCCGGGCAGATACGCCTTCTCCTGCCAGATCTCGTTACCGGCCAGCGCGGCGCGGGTGAACGGCAGCGAGAGCGCCAATAGCAGCAGGGCCGTCACCAGTAGCGCGTCGCGGCGCAGCCCCAGGCAGACCAGGGGAAAGCCGAGGTAAAAGGCCTCCTCGATGGACAGCGACCAAAGCACGTCCCAGCCGCCGGGCAACCAGCCGGTGCGGCCTTCGTACCAGTTCAGCTGCAGGGTCAGCGCCGACCACAGCGCACCGCCCAGGGACTGGCCAGGCTTGTCGATCACATAGTTCGGGACCTTCAGCACGTGCATCAGCGACAGCACCGCCAGCAACAGCAGCAGCGCCGGGCCGATGCGCGCGAGGCGACGTGCATAGAACGCGCGCAGCTCGATCCGCGCCAGCGACGGCCAGCGCTGCTGCGCATGCACGGTGATCAGGAAGCCGGAGATCACGAAGAACACGAACACCGCCTCGTAACCGTTGTAGCTGAGCGCGCGCAGCACGCGCTGCGGCAACACGTCGGACAGCGCGGTCTGACGCAGCGGGATGCGCAACGCCAGGTGGTGCAACACCACCAGCAGGATCGACACCCCACGCAGGGCGTCGATCCCCGGGTTGCGTCGCGCCGTGGGCGTCACGGGGTGGCGGACGAACCGGGCGCGTCGGCCTGCAGCGCCTGCAGGATCTTCTGCCCAGCGCGGCCATCGACCGGCTGCAGGCCACGCTGGCGCTGCTCATCGGCGATCGCCTGGCGGGTCAGCGTGCCGATCATGCCGTCGGCCTCGCCGATGGCGTGTCCACGCGCCAGCAGCAGGGTCTGCAGCTGCCGGCGCTGGGCGCGATCCAGGGGCGGATCGTCGGTAGGCCAGCGCGCGACCAGCGGCCCACCGCCGCGCAAGCGGTCGGAGAGCAACGCGATGGCCAGCGCATAGCTCTCGGCCGCGTTGTAGCTGTAGATCGCATCGAAGTTGGCGAACACGAGGAACGCGGGCCCGGCGGTACCGGCAGGCAGCAATACTGCCGCGCGCGTGTCGCTGGGCGCGATCGGCGCGCCATCGACGCGGGTGATGCCGTCGGCGATCCACGCGCGCAGCGGGCGCCGTGCCTTGCGGCCGGCACGATCGGCGTCGAAGCCGGGCGGCAGCTTCACTTCGTAACCCCAGGGCTGGCCGCTCTGCCAGCCAGCCCGCTTGAGGTAGTTCGCCGTGGAGGACAGGGCATCGGGCACGCTGTGCACCAGGTCGCGGCGCCCGTCGCCATCGCCATCCACGGCGATGCGCTGGTAGGTGCTGGGCATGAACTGGGTCTGCCCGAACGCGCCGGCCCACGAGCCGGTCAGGCCATCGGTATCCAGGTCGCCTGCCTGCAGCAGCTGCAGCGTGGCCAGCAATTCACCGCGGAAGAAATCCTGGCGGCGCCCGAAGCACGACAGCGTGGACAGGGAGACCAGCAGCGGGCGCTTGCCCTGTACCCGGCCATAGTCGCTTTCCACCCCCCACACCGCCGCCACCGTGGCGGCATCCACGCCGCTGCGCGCGGCGACCTGGGCGAAGGTCTCGGCGTGCTCGGCCAGCATCGCCTTGCCGTCGGCGATGCGCTGATCATCGACCAGTGGCGCCAGGTAATCCCAGATCGGGGTGGAGAATTCGGGCTGCGTATCCAGTAGCGGCAGCACGCTCATGTCCGGCGCGATGCCGGTCATGAAGCGATCGAACGACGCGGGTTGAATCCCGGTGGCGCCGTCGCGCACGCGCGCCATGCAACTGGCGTACGCCGCCCGCTCGGCCGCGCTGGGCGCGCCGACCTCCACCGCCTGCTGCTGCGCCTGCGCGCCCCACGCGATCACTCCCGCCAACACGCCCACTACGCCGCGATACATGCGCCCACTCCCTCGTCTTCGCTGCCAGCGTCCGATTGTAAGCAGGCATAAGATCCGCAGGCCAAAAGCGCCTTGGTTTTGGCCTTGGCTTTGCTCTTAATCCTCCGTGAGGCGCGGCGTCGCGCTGAGGAAAAAACCCGAAGGGCGCCACACAGGGATGTGGAGTGTTTTTGGAAGGGACAAGGATGTCCCTTCCAAAAATCCCCCAGCGCGGAGCGAATCTGCGCGCAGCGCAGGCGCTCCGCCCGGAGGCGTGTGACCAGACATGCGTCTGTTGATCACTTCTTTGCCTACCTTTCTTGCACGAGCAAGAAAGTAGGTCGGGCCGCGACGCGGCACGAAAGCCTTTGCTTCAAGAACTAAAACTAATCGCGCCGCCAGACCAACAGCCGGTTGTTGGCCGGCAGCGCGTGGTCGTGCTCCAGGCGCAGGCCGATCCCGCGCGCCAACGCGTCCACGGCTTCGACATCACGGATGCCACTCACCGGATCGCGTGCCTTCAGCCATTGATCGAACTGTGCATTGCTGTCGCTGGTGTAAGTCCCGCCATCGTTAAATGGCCCATACACCGCCAAGGTCCCATCAGCGGCCAGCACCGCGTCGAGTCCTGCAAAGAACGCCTGCACCTGCGGCCAGCCCATGATGTGCAGCGTGTTGGCGCTGAACACCGCATCGAAGCGCGTCGCCGGCCATGGCCCCTGGGCCACGTCCAGCTCCAAGGGAGCCGGCGTGTTGGGAAGCGCTGCCTCGTCCAGCCAGGTACGTAGGCCGGGCAGGTGTTCTGCGCGCTCGCTGGTTTGCCAGCACAGCTGCGGCAAGGCGCCAGCAAAATACACGGCGTGCTGGCCGGTGCCGCTGCCGATTTCCAGCACGCTGCTCGCCTGAGCGAAAGCCCCGCGCAAGACTGTCAGGATGGGGTCGCGATTGCGTTCGCAGGCCGGGGCGAAGGGCTTGTCGATCACGGGATCATGGCGACCCTGCGGACAGCGCCTGGGCCACTGCGTGGAACACCTGGCCCATTTCCAGCGGCTTGTCCAGGAGGTAGGCATTGACCCCGCCGGGCAGCTCGTCGCGATCAAACGGCTTGGCCGGATCCTGCAGCAGGATCACCGGACCACGGTAACCACGCTGGGCCAGCGCCTTGACCAGGGCAACGGCCGGCAGCAGCACGAAATCGCTGTCGATGACGAACAGGTCGGGCATGCCGTCGACCACCGACGCCCGCAGTGCATAGGCGCCATCGGGCGCATTGCTGGGCGCATAGCCCTGGCTCTCCAGCGCGTTGCACAACAGCGACTGGCGGGTGTTGTCGCCGTCGACCAGCAGGATGCGCTGGCCCTGCCCTGGCGCGGCATCGGCCGGCTGCGGCGCAGGGCCCGCGGTCATCGGCAGGGTGATGGAAAAGGTGGTGCCCTGCCCCGGCGCACTGTCCACCTCGATGCGCCCCTGGTATTGCTCGACGATGCGCAGGCAGGACATCAGCCCCAGGCCGGTGCCGTCAGGTTTAGTGGTGAAGAAGGGCGTGAACAGCTGCTTGCGGGTCTTCTCGTCCATGCCGATGCCCTGGTCGCGCACACAGAGGCAGGCCATGCCTTGCGCATCACTCGGGGACACGCAGGCAGACAGCGTCAGGACGCCCCCTTCTGGCATGGCCTGGATGCCGTTGAGACACAGGTTGATGAGCACCTGTTGCAGTTCGACGTAATTGGCGTCGATCACCATGGCCTGCGCCGGGGGCTGCAGGTCCAGCGTGACCTTGTCCGGCAGACTGCCCTGCAACAGCACCTGCACGGCCTGGAACAGGTCGCTCACCGACACCGGCTCGCGCGCCTTGCGCGCGCCGCGCACGAAGGACAGCATTGATTCGGCCATCTCGTGCCCGCGTCGGCCGGACTCGGCGATCACCTCGCCGAGCTTGCGGATCTTGGGGTTGTCGCTGTGGATGGCCAGCAGGTCCGGCACGATCAGCAGCGGCTGCAGGATGTTGCGCAGGTCGTGGCTGAGGCCCGCGGCCAGCATCGCCATCGAATCCAGGCGCTGCGAGCGCAGCAGCTCTTTTTCCACCCGCTCGCGCTCACGCTCGCTGCGCGACTCGCGGATGGCGCGCGCGGCCGCTGCGGGCAGCCGTGCGGTCTTGTCCTTGAGGATGTAATCGGACGCCCCGTCGCGCAGGGCCTGGACGGCGGTGTCCTCACCCATCGTGCCGGACACGAAGATGAAGGGCACCGGCGGGTTCTGCGAGCGCACCAGCTTGAGCGCGTCGTAGCCGGAAAACCCCGGCATGCTCAAGTCCGACAGCACCAGGTCCGGATTGAAATCCACCAGCGCCTTGGCCAGTTCCGCCCCGGAATCCACGCGCTCGAACCGCGCCTCCAGCCCGGCATCCAGCAGCTGCATCGAGGTCAGCTCGGCATCTTCCGGCGAATCCTCCACCAGCAGGATGCGGACCGGACCGATGGGATCGGCGCTGTGCGGCATCGGGCTCAATCCAGACCCGGCGCTTCGTTCAAGACGGCCCAGAAGGTCCCCAGGGTCTTGACCGCGGTGAAGAACTGGTCGATGTCCACCGGCTTGACCACATAGGCATTGGCGCCCAGGTCCCAGCTACGCACCAGGTCGCTCTCCTCTCGCGAGGAGGACAGGATGACCACCGGCATGGTCTTGAGTTTGTTGTCGGCGCGGATGCTGCGCAGCACCTCCATGCCATCCATGCGCGGCATCTTGATGTCCAGCAGCAGCACCGCGGGCAGACCCTCGGGGCGGTCGGCGTAGGCACCCCGGCTCAGCAGGTAGTCCATCGCCTCCACCCCGTCTTCCACGTGCACGATGGGATTGGCCAGGTTGGCCTCGCGCAGGGCATCGATGGCCATTTCGGCATCGGCGCTGCTGTCTTCAGCCAGGAGGATGGTGCGGATGGCAGGGATCATGCGTTGAGCTCTGAGGGTGAAGGTGCCGCCGGCAGGCTTGCGGTGTCCTGGCCGGTGGGGATGATGAAATGAAAGGTGGCGCCCTTGTCGGGCTCCGCCTCGGCCCAGACTCGGCCGCCATGGCGGGCCACCACCCGACGTACGCTGGCCAGCCCGATGCCGGTGCCGGCGTATTCGCTGGATTTGTGCAGGCGCTGGAACACGCCGAACAGCTTGCCGGCATAGGCCATGTCGAAGCCCGCGCCGTGGTCCTTGACCCAGAAGTGATGGTTGCCTTCGCCTTCCAGCGCGTAACCGACCTGGATCTGGGCGACTTCGTGCTTGCCGCTGTACTTGACCGCGTTGCCGAGCAGATTCTGCCAGACCTGGCGCAGCATGTTCTCGTCGCCGACCAGGATCGGCAGGGGCTGGATGTCCCAGTCCACGCGCAACGGCAAGGCGTGCTTGTCGGCGCTGACATTGGCATCGAGCATCGCCCGGGTCTCGGCCACCAGCGACTGCATGTCCACCGCCTGCAGACGCAGCGCGCTGCGACCCAGGCGCGAGTACACCAGCAGGTCGTCGATCAGTGAGGACATGCGCCGGGCCGAATCGCCGATCACCTGCAGGTAATGGCGGCTGCGCTCGTCTGCCGATTCTCCCAGATGGCGTTGCAGCTTGTCGGAGAAGCCTGACACGTGGCGCAGCGGCGCGCGCAGGTCATGGGAGACCGAATAGCTGAAGGCCTCCAGCTCGCGATTGACGTCCGACACCTGCTCGATCTTGCCTTCCAGCTGTCGGTTGAGGTCGATGATGCGCTGCTGGCTGACCTTCTGGGTGGTGACGTCGCTGACCGTCATCAGCACCGCCTCGTCCTCCAGGTCGGGCAGCACCATGCGCCGGGCGTTGAGCAGCAGGATGCGCGCCACGCCGCCCGCGGTCTCCTGCTGGACCTCGTAGTCCCACAGTTCGCGCCCGCGGGCCAGCACATCGATCAGACGCTGGCGCACGACCTCGTCTTCCCACGCCTCGCTGACCTCGACGAGCCGCGGATGGTGGTTCAGATCGCCCTCCACTTCATAGAGTTCGGCGAAGGCGGCGTTATGCATCAAGACCCGCAGCTCGCCGTCCAGCAGCACGATCGGCTCGCGCACGGTCTGCAGCACCGCCGAGGCGCGTGCGTCGGCGCGTGAACTGGCCTGCTCGGCGCTCAACCGCTGTCCGATCTGGCGTCCAAGCAGCATGGTGATCACCGCCAGCAGCAGCAGCTGGACCGCCAATCCGCCCCATCCGACCCAGTTACCCAGCCGCCGCGAGCGCTCGGCCTGGGTGATACGCCCCTGCGCCAGCCCTTGTTCGGATTGATAGATGTCCATCATGAGCGGGCGGACGGGATAGTCGTTGGCAAGCGACTGCACGACCTCCGCGCGACGCTCGGGCGGAGCGTCGAGCAACTCGTTGGCCAGCATGGCGCGCCGTTGCAGCACCTCTTTGAGCTGGCCAAGACGGACCTGCTGGGGTGCGTTGTCACGGGTCAACTGGGTGATCTGATCGAGCTGGCGCTGGATTTCGTTGGGGCCGTCCTGCACGCGCTCACGCAACCGTGGCAGCGTGGCGCCCAGATTGACCAACAGCGCGGACTGCTCGATCTCGCGGATCTCCACATTCAGCCTGGAAATGTCTGCCTGGACCTCGCGGGTATGCGTGACCAGGTCGACCGCGTCCAGCGTGTCGTCCTGCAGCTGCTGACGCAGCAAGGTCGGTGCCACCACGATCAGCAGCACGATCAGCACGAGTAACGGCAGGCGCCAGCTCACCCACTGTTCTCTGGAAGTTTGCGACAGCATCAGGCTCCCAGGCGGCAGGGCGCGGCGTCAGCCCGCCGCGCGCGTAGCGGGCGGCATGCGGAACGTCCAAAGATTGAGGCACATCGTACCGGGTTCACGTCATTCATGTTGCGGGTCGGGACCAGGGATGCGGCTCGCGCGGACCGCTGAGCAAAAGGATCCACAAGCAGAACCTGAACAGGTGAAACGCACCGTGAAGACGGCCCTCACCACGTCACCCCTGACGGCCGATAGCATGTTGGCAGCCCCGCCACTGTCTCTATTCCATGATCCGACGCCAGTTCCTGACCCGCGCTGCCGGCACCTTGGCCGCCCTCGGCCTGCCCCCTGCCTTGCTGTTGTCCCCATCGGCCTTGGCCGCCACGGGCAAGCGGCATCTGGTGTTCGGCCCGGCCCAGCCCTTCGACTACGCCAGCCTCAAGGGCCAGGCGCGTGCCCTGGCGTCCAAGCCCTATCACGTGCATGGCGGTCCGCTGCCTCCCGCGCTGGAAGGGCTGACCTGGGACCAGTACCAGGCGATTCGTTACCGCAAGGACCATGCGCTGTGGGCCGGCCAAGACGACGCGTTCCTGGCCCAGTTCTTCCACATGGGCCTGTACTTTAAGAAGCCGGTGACCATGCATGAGGTCGCCGATGGCCAGGCCCGGGAGATCAAGTACAACCCCGGCATGTTCGACTACGGCAGCAGCGGCCTGGCCAAGGCCAAGCTGCCCGACTCGCTCGGATTCGCCGGCTTCCGTCTGAACACCAAGGCCGACCCGGACCGCGACTTCGCCGCCTTCCTGGGCGCGAGCTACTTCCGCGCGGTCGGCAAGGAGGGCCAGTACGGCCAGTCCGCACGCGGCCTGGCGATCGACACAGGCATGGGCAAGCCGGAGGAATTCCCGGACTTCGTGGCCTATTACCTGGAGCGCCCCGATCCGGGCCAGGACACGCTGGTGATCTACGGCCTGCTGGATTCGCCCAGCGTCGCCGGCGCCTATCGCTTCGCGCTGACCCCTGGCGAGCCGCTGCTGATGGACATCGACTGCGCCTTGTACCCGCGCACGACCATCGAGCGCATGGGCCTGGGCCCGTGCACGAGCATGTACCAGGCCGGCGAGAACGACCGCCGTATGGCCTGGGACTGGCGCCCGGAGATCCACGACACCGATGGCCTGGCCCTGCATACCGGCAGCGGCGAATGGATCTGGCGTCCGCTGACCAATCCGCCACAGCTGCGCTTCAACGCCTTTGCCGACAACAATCCCAAGGGCTTCGGCCTGCTCCAGCGCGACCGCGACTTCGACCATTACCAAGACGACGGGGTGTTCTACGAGAAGCGCCCCTGCCTGTGGGTGGAACCCAAGGCCGGCTGGGGGGAGGGCTCGGTCCAGCTGATCGAGATCCCCACGGTGGACGAGACCTTCGACAACATCGTGGCGTTCTGGAACCCCAAGGACAAACCGCAGGCCGGCCAGGAATTGCTGTACGGCTACAAGCTCTACTGGGGCTCGGCGGCGCCCAGCACCCCGACCGACGCGATCTGCGTGGCCAGCCGGACCGGCCTGGGCGGCGTGGTCGGGCAGAAGCGCAAGACCTGGTCGCAGCGCTTCGCGGTGGATTTCAAGGGCGGCAAGCTGGCGGCCCTGGAGGCGGCCAACGCCGAGGTCACCCCCGAGCTGCAGATCAGCGGCGGCCGCCTGGAGACCGTCTCCTGCCGTCCGCTGCACGAGATCCACGGCTACCGAGTGATGTTCGACGTGGTGCCTGACAAAATGGACAGCAGCCAGATCGACCTGCGTCTGTACCTGAAGAACGATCAGGGTGCCCTGAGCGAAACCTGGCTGTATCAGTTCAGTCCGCCACCGGAAGCCGAACGCAAGCTCTACTGAGGACGCCTCGGGACGGCGTGTCCACACCGTGATATCGACCCATGCACGGCCTGCGTCCTGTCCGGGCCGGTTGTTGCGTTGTAACGCGGTGTAGCCGGACAGGGGATTGCTCCTGGTCATCGAGGCGTTCGACTTCCGCGTGAGCGTTGCGTTTGCGGGGAAGACAGCGACGACCGGTAACATCGGCTACATCGCGGGCCGTCCGCAGGCATATCGCGGCCGGTGATCCACAACAGGGGACGACATCGATCGCGCCGGGTGCGCGGGCGCGTACTCCCGTGATGCGGAAGCGTGTTACGTCAAACATCCCCAGCCCGGCGAGGGACTTGGATATGGCCGACCGGTCTGTCTTGCTGTCTTCCAACTACAACGCGTGGCCCGAGCCCTTCAACGGGCAGGCATTCGCATTTCTCAACGTCATCGCCCAGGTGGAGGATGCGGACATCCTCGTGCCCGAGCCTTCGGCGCATGCCGCCGGGCGCGGGGTCAACCCGAGCATGGGCTACCTGTGGAACGAGTTGCGCCACCGGGTGGTGTCACAGTCGTGGCGGCGACTGGGGCAACCCGGGTTCTCCAATGCGCAGGCCGTCTCGGTCCAGCGCGACTACGATGTCTTCCTCTACGCGTGCCAGTTCCCCAATGAGCTGACCGCGCTGCGCAAGCTGCGCGGCTGGCGCCAGCGCTGCGACAAGGCTTATGCCTATCTGCTGGAAGGCTGGCCCGAGCGCTTTCCCCACCAGGCCGCCGAACTGCGCATGCTGGATCAGTTCGACCACGTGTTCGTGCTCAATGCCGAAAGCATCCCGGCACTGCAGCGCTACACGTCCACGCCGATCTCCTTCCTGCCCAGTGCGTGCGACACGCTGCTGGCCTGCCCCTATCCGGAGGCTCCGCCGCGCAGCATTGATGTACTGAGCATCGGCCGGCGCATTCCCGAGCTGCACACCAAGCTCAGCGCGCTGGCCGCCCAGGACGGCAACTTCTTCTACGTCCACGACACCCTGCGCGCGGCGTCGGTCGCCGACTGGGCCGAGCATCGCAATCAGACCGCGGCGATGATCAAGCGCGCCAAGTACTTCATCGCCTACGACTTCACGGTGGACACCTTTGGCGTGTTCAAGGGCGTGCGCAAGAACGCGCTGGCCACCCGGTACTTCGAAGGCACCGCCGGCGGGGCCATCGTCCTGGGTTCCCCCCAGCACTGCCTGGAGTTCGCCCATCACTTCGACTGGCCCGACGCGGTCATCGAGCTGCCACCGGAGACGGCCGACATCGGCGCATTCCTCAACGACCTGGGCGGGCAGACCGCGCGCCTCGAGCGCGCCCGCGCCATGAACGTCAGCCAGAACCTGCGTCGGCACGACTGGGCCCATCGCTGGGGGCAGCTGCTCGACACCGTCGGTCTGGCGCGCGGCCCGCGCCTGCAGCAACGCATTGATCGCCTGGCCCACATGGCCGGGATGGTGGACCTCGCCCACGGGGCACCGCTGGTGCGGAGGCACGACGTCACCGCCTGACTGATCGGCAGGACCCAACCCATCCGGCGGCGGGAGGGCCGCCATCACCCCTTGCGCGCATCGTTTCCGGTGCGCGCAGGAAGCATGCAGCCGGCCCTCCGGCGAAGGACGAAGCGCGCGATGCGAAAGGCATATCCATGAAGGCCGTCATCCTGGCCGGCGGCCTGGGCACCCGGATCTCCGAGGAAACCTCGGTCAGACCCAAGCCGATGGTGGAGATCGGCGGCATGCCGGTCCTCTGGCACATCATGAAGATCTACAGCCATCACGGCATCAACGACTTCGTCGTGTGCCTGGGCTACCGCGGCGAGGTCATCAAGGACTTCTTCATCAATTACCACCTGATGCATTCGGACATCACCTGCGACCTGTCCACCAACACCACCACCCTGCACAATTCGCGCGCAGAACCTTGGCGGGTGACGCTGGTGGATACCGGTCCTGCCACCATGACCGGCGGTCGTCTCAAGCGTGTCATGCCTTACCTGCAGGATGAGGAGGCGTTCTGCCTGACCTACGGCGATGGCGTGTCGGACGTGGACATCGGCGCGGGCATCGCGCTGCACCAGCGCGAAGGTCGCCTGGCGACAGTGACCGCGGTGCAGCCACCGGGCCGCTTCGGCGCCCTGCACGTGGAAGGCGATGCGGTCACCGGCTTTCGCGAGAAGCCCGCGGACGGTGATGGCCTGATCAACGGCGGTTTCTTCGTCCTCTCCCCCAAGGTGGTCGATTTCATCGACGGTGACGACTCGGTCTGGGAAAACGCCCCGCTGGAAAGTCTGGTCGCCCAGCGCCAGCTCAGCGTCTACCGGCACACCGGCTTCTGGCAGCCGATGGACACCTTGCGCGACAAGAACTACCTCAACGACCTGTGGACCACCAACAAGGCGCCCTGGCGCGTCTGGGAATGAAGACGATGCGTATCCTGATCACCGGCAACATGGGCTATATCGGCCCGGTCCTGGCCCGCCACCTGCGCCAGCGTTTCCCCGAGGCTTACCTGGTCGGCGTGGACCGCGGCTGGTTCGCGCACTGCCTGTCGGACAAGCGCGGCCTGCCCGAGGTCGTCCTGGACGAACAGTGGTTCCGCGACGTGCGCGACCTGACCGCGAAGGACCTGAGCGGCTTCGACGCGGTCGTGCATCTGGCCGCGGTGTCCAACGACGCGATGGGCAAGCGGTTCGAGATCGTCACCGACCAGATCAACTGCAAGGCCAGCCTGTCGGTGGCCCAGGCCGCCGCAGAAGCCGGGGTGAAGCACTTCGTGTTCGCGTCCAGCTGCAGCGTCTACGGCGCCGCCGCCGACGGCACGCCGCGCTCGGAAACCAGCGGCATCGCCCCGCTGACCGCCTACGCGCACTCCAAGATCGATACCGAGACCGGCCTGGCGGCGATGGACACCGACATGGTGATCACCGCGCTGCGCTTTGCCACCGCCTGCGGCGCCTCGCCGCGCCTGCGCCTGGACCTGGTGCTCAACGACTTCGTCGCCGGCGCGGTGGCCAGCAGTAAGGTCGAGGTGCTCTCCGATGGCACGCCGTGGCGCCCGCTGATCCACGTGCGCGACATGTCGCGCGCCATCGAGTGGGCGATCCAGCGCCCGGCCGACAATGGCGGCCGCTACCTGTTCGTCAACGCCGGCTCGGACCGCTGGAACGTGCAGATCCGCGACCTGGCCCAGGCCGTGGGCGCGGCGATCCCGACCGCAGAGGTGTCCATCTCCACCAACGCACCAGCCGATAACCGCTCCTACCGCGTGGACTTCACCCTGTTCGAGCAGCTGGCGCCCGAGCACCAGCCGATCGAAACGCTGGAAGGCACCATCGCCGAGCTGCGCGACGAGCTGCAGCGCACCGCCTTTTCCGACCGCAACTTCCGCCAGAGCGGCTTCATCCGCCTGCGCATCCTGGAAGGGCTGGTCGACAGCGGGGTGCTGGCCCCCGACCTGCGGGCCGCCGCATGAAGTTCCACGAAACCCCGCTCAAGGGCGCCTATGTCATCGAGCCGGAAAAGCGCGGCGACGACCGCGGCTGGTTCGCCCGGGTGTTCTGCGAAAAGGAAATGGCCGCGGCCGGCCTGGTCGATCGCTTCGTCCAGGTCAACAACTCCTACAACGCCGAGGCCGGCACGCTGCGCGGCATGCATTACCAACTGCCACCGGCACCGGAGGTCAAGATCGTGCGTTGTGTGCGCGGCGCGCTGTGGGATTGCATCGTCGACCTACGGCCGGACTCGCCCACCTACCGCAAGTGGCACGGCGTGGAACTGACCGCGGAGAACCGCCTGGCCTATTACGTGCCGCGCGGCTTCGCCCATGGCTTTGTGACCCTGGCGCCGGACACCGAGGCGTTCTACTTGGCCAGCGCGTTCTACGAGCCGAGCGCCGAGCGTGGCCTGCGCTGGAACGATCCGACCTTCGACATCCAGTGGCCGGCCGAAGGAAAGATCATTTCCGACAAGGACGCCACGTGGCCGGACTTCGATCCGGACTTCCACGGCGTCGAGCAGCTGCGCGGCCTGTGACCCCCCATATCCCAGCATTGAGGACAACCCCATGGTGATCGACCGCCTGCTCCGCGAGCGCCAGGCTGCCGGCATGCCCATCCGCGTCGGGCTGTATGGCGCGGGCTTCATGGCCAAGGGCATCGTCAACCAGATCGTGCACTCGGTGCCCGGCATGGTCCTGTCGGTGATCTGCAACCGCAACGTGGACAAGGCCATGGCGGCCTATGCCCTGGCTGGCGTCCAGGCCCAGGTGGTCGACACCGGTCGCGCCCTGTCCCAGGCCATCGCCAGCGGCACCGCCGCGGTCACCGACGACCCGGCGCTGCTCTACGAATGCGACGACCTGGACTGCCTGATCGACGCCACCGGCGCGGTCGAGTACGGCGCCCACATCTCGCTGGCGGCCATCGCCCACGGCCGCGACATGGTCACCATGAACGCCGAGCTGGATGGCACCGTCGGTCCGCTGCTGAAGAAGAAGGCCGATGCGGCCGGGGTGATCTTCACCGCCTGCGACGGCGACCAGCCCGGCGTGCAGATGAACCTGTTCCGCTTCGTCAAGTCCATCGGGCTCACGCCACTGATGTGCGGCAACATCAAGGGCCTGCAGGACCCGTACCGCACGCCGACCACGCAGGCCGGCTTTGCCGCCAAGTGGGGCCAGGACCCGTACATGGTCACCAGCTTCGCCGACGGCACCAAGATCAGCTTCGAGCAGGCCATCGTCGCCAACGGCACTGGCATGTCCATCCTCAAGCGCGGCATGACCGGCTACGACCACCGCGAGCACGTGGACACGCTGACCAAGGTCTACGACATGGACGCGCTCAAGGCCGTCGGCGGCGCGGTGGACTACGTGGTCGGCGCCCAGCCCGGGCCGGGCGTGTACGTGCTGGCCACACACGACGATCCTAAGCAGCAGCACTACCTCAACCTGTACAAATTGGGCGAGGGCCCGCTGTACAGCTTCTACACGCCCTACCACCTGTGCCACTTCGAAGTGCCGCTGTCGGTGGCGCGCGTGGTATTGCTGCGCGACGCGGTGCTGCAGCCCCTAAACGGCCCGCTGGTGGAAGTGGTGGCCACCGCCAAGCGCGACCTGGCCGCCGGCGAGACCATCGATGCACTGGGCGGCTACCTGACCTACGGCCAGTGCGAGCGCGCCGATGTCACCGCCGCCGAGCAGCTGCTGCCGATGGGCGTGGCCGAGGGCTGCGTGCTCAAGCACGAGGTAGCCAAGGACCAGGTGCTCACCTACGCCGATGTCGAACTGCCGCACGGACGCCTGATCGACCGTCTGCGGGTGGAACAGGCGGCGCTGTTCGCCAACGCGGGCGAAGCCGCCACCGCCTAGGCAACCACCGGCTCCGCGCCGGGCACTGGCGCGGCCGCCGCGAAGAATTCCCATAGCGCCTCGGCCGTCTTAGGCAGGCGCGCAGCTGGACGGAACAGGCGGATCTCGATCGGGATCCGCAGCGTCGGCGCCTCCGGCGCGGCGTCCACCAGGCGGCCATCGGCCAAGTCGCGCGCCGCCAGCGAGCGCGGCAACCACGCCACGCCATCGCCCGCGCGCGCCATCGCCAGCAGCGTGGCGGCCAGGTCCGAGGTGAACACCGGCGTGGCCTTGGCGATCACCGGCGCCAGCGGCGCATGCCCGGACAGGATCCGGCCCAGGCCCGAATCGGCGCTGTAGCCCAGGTACGCGGTCTTTGCATTCGGCCGCTCGCCCAGCGGCCAGCGAGGGCCGCCGTCCTCGCGCGGCGTGCACAGCGGCAGCAGCATGTCGCCGCCAACCAGCACGCTGCGGAACTGCGCCGGGTCTAGCATCAGCCGCATGCGCGGATGGTGGTGGCACAGCAGGAACTGCGAGCCGCCCTGCACCATCATCCGCTCGCAGGCACGCATGGTGTCCGACACCAGCTTGAACGTCCCCAGTTCGGCCAGCTGCGGATTGCCGCGGATCCATTCCGGGAAGAAGGTGAAGGACAGCGCGTGGGTCGCGGCGAAGGTCAGCGACGGCGCGCTGCGCCCGGCCACTTCCAGCGTCTCGCTGCGCAGCTGATGCATCGAGCGCACCAGCGCGGTGGCCTGGGTGCGGAAGTGCTCGCCGGCCGGCGTCAGCTGCACGCCCTGGCGCGAACGCTTGAACAGCGGTGTGCCCAGCCACTCCTCCAGCGCGCGGATGCGCCGGCTGAACGCCGGTTGGGTCACGTGCCGCAACTCGGCCGCCCGCGAGAAGTTGAGGGTGTCGGCCAAGGCGACGCAGTCTTCAAGCCAGATCAGATCCATGATGCTCATTGTGCATCACGTGTCGGTGCATTGGCATTGGCTCAAGCGCCGAGGCCACCCCTAGGATGAAGCAAGAACCGATGCGACGCCGCGAGGAAGGACGCACCGTCGTCACCGGCCATTCACTAATTCTGGCATCACGCCAGCATGTCGACGGGAGCGGACGATCATGCAAGGGCAAGCGAAAACAGGGCTGCTGCGGCAGCTTTACATCCAGGTGCTGATCGCCATCGTGATCGGCGGCCTTGTCGGGTACTTCTGGCCAGGCGTCGGCACGGCCCTGCAGCCGGTGGCCGAAGGGTTCATCAAGCTCATCAAGATGATGCTGGCGCCGATCATCTTTGCCACCGTGGTGGTAGGGATCGCCAAGATGGGCAGCATCCGCGACGTAGGCCGGACCGGCGTCAAGGCGCTGATCTACTTCGAGATGGTGTCCACCGCAGCATTGGCCATTGGCCTGATCGTGGTCAACGTCATGAAGCCCGGCGCGGGCATGAACATTGATGCAACCACCATCGATGCTACCGAAGTCAGCCAGTACGTGCAGCGCGCGCATGAAGGCGGCATCGTCGAATTCATCCTGGGCATCATCCCGGCGACGCTAGTCGATGCCTTTGCCAAGGGCAACATGCTGCAGGTGATCCTGGTTTCGGTGCTGTTCGCCATCGGCCTGCTGCAGCTGGGCGATCGCGCCAGGCCGCTGGTGGAGATCATCGACACCGGCCTGCAGAGCCTGTTCCGCATGATCAACATGATCATGCGCCTGGCGCCGATCGGGGCTGGCGCGGGCGTGGCTTACACCATCGGTAAGTACGGCATCGGCACGCTGGCCTCGCTTGGCCAGCTGATGCTGGGTGTCTACGTGACCTCGGCGGTGTTCGTGTTCGTGGTGCTGGGCTTGATCGCCCGCTGGGCCGGCTTTCCGCTGCTGCGGCTGCTGCGCTTCATCAAGGACGAAATCTTCGTCACCTTCGGCACCTGCTCCACCGAGGCGGTGCTGCCGCGGATGCTGCTCAAGTTGGAACAGGCCGGCGTGCGCAAATCCACCGTCGGCCTGGTCCTGCCCACCGGCTACACCTTCAACGCCGACGGCACCAGCATCTACCTGTCGATGGCAGCGGTGTTCGTCGCCCAGGCCACCAATACCGACCTGCCGATCTACCAGCAGCTGGTGCTAATGGGCGTGCTGCTGCTGACCTCCAAGGGCTCGGCCGGCGTGGCCGGCGCCGGCTTCGTCGCCCTGGCCGCCACGCTCTCGACGCTACACACCGTGCCGGTCGCCGGCCTGGTACTGCTGCTGGGCGTAGACCGCTTCATGAACGAGGCGCGCGCGGTGGTGAACCTGATCGGCAATGCCGTGGCCACGATCGCGGTGGCCAAGTGGGATGGCGCCTTCGATCCGAGCAAGGCACGCGAACTCATGCGCCGCCAGGACGCCGGCGAACCCATGCCGGTGGCCGTCGCGGCAGCACCCACCCCCTCACCTGACGTGCCACGCCCGGACGTGGCCGACACCCACGCCTGAAAGAGAAGGAGAACCCCATGCGCATTCTTGATGTTGTCGAAATCACTCAACCCATCGCCTCGCCGATCCGCAACGCCTACATCGACTTTTCCAAGATGACCGCCAGCCTGGTCGCCGTGGTCACCGACCAGATCCGCGATGGCCGGCGCGTGGTTGGTTACGGTTTCAACTCCAACGGCCGCTACGGCCAGGGCGGCCTGATCCGCGAGCGCTTCCGCGACCGCCTGCTGCAGGCCGAGCCCGACTCCCTGCTCAACGATGCCGGCGACAACCTCGATCCGGGCAAGGCCTGGGCGGCGATGATGTCCAATGAAAAGCCCGGCGGTCACGGCGAGCGTTCGGTCGCGGTCGGCACCCTGGACATGGCGATCTGGGATGCGACGGCGAAGACCGCCGGGATGCCGCTGTTCCGCTACTTGGCGCAGATGAAGGGCCGCGAGGCCAACCCGCGCGTGTTCGTCTACGCCGCCGGCGGCTATTACTACCCGGGCAAGGACAACAGCGCGCTGCGCAAGGAAATGCGCGGCTACCTGGACCGCGGCTACAACGTGGTCAAGATGAAGATCGGCGGCGCATCCATCGACGAGGACCGCGGCCGCATCGAATCGGTGCTGCAAGAAATCGGCAGCGAGGCGCGCCTGGCGGTGGACGCCAACGGCCGCTTCGACCTGGAAACCGGCATCGCCTACGCCAAGATGCTGCGCGACTATCCGCTGTTCTGGTACGAGGAAGTCGGCGATCCACTCGACTACGCGCTACAGGCGGCCTTGAGCGAGTTCTACCCAGGCCCGATGGCCACCGGAGAGAACCTGTTCTCGCACCAGGACGCGCGGAACCTGCTGCGCTACGGCGGCATGCGCCCGGATAGGGACTACCTGCAGTTCGACTGCGCGCTGTCCTACGGCCTGGTCGAGTACCTGCGCACGCTGGACGTGCTGGACCAGTTCGGCTGGTCGCCGTCACGCTGCATCCCGCACGGCGGGCACCAGATGTCGCTCAACATCGCCGCGGGTCTGGGCCTGGGCGGCAACGAGAGCTATCCGGACCTATTCCAGCCCTACGGCGGCTTCCCGGACACAGTGAAAGTGCAGGACGGCCACATCGTCATGCCCGAGCTGCCAGGCATCGGCTTCGAGGGCAAGTCCGACCTGATCAAGGTGATGCGCGAGCTGGCCGAATAAGCCGTTCGCGGCGCCGGATCATGCGGCGCCGTCGTCGTTCAACGCACCACCAGCACCGGGATCTTGCTGCGGGTCAGGACTTCGGCACTCTGGCTGCCCAGCAGCACCCGGGTCAGGCCGCGACGGCCGTGCGAGGCCATGACGATCAACTCGGCCCGGCGTTCGTCGGCGGTCTCCAGGATGCCGTCGGCGGCGAAGCGGTCCAGGACGTGGACCGGCTCGGCTTCGACCTCCAGTTCCGCGGCGCGGTCCAGGCACGGCTGAAGGATCGCGTTGGCGGCCTGCTCGCGCTCGGCGCGGTACTCCGGGCCCGATTCATAGCCCACCGCCCAGCCCTGGATATCGGCCATGCCGCTGGCCCACGGCTCGGAGACGGTGAGGAGGTCGACCTTGGACCCCAGCTGGGCGGCCAGCATCAGGCCCTGCTCCAGCCCCCGCAGGGACAGTTCCGAGCCATCGATGGCAATCAGGATGCGTGCGTACATGGTGTGCTCCCAGGGCGTTGAGGCCACCATTGGACGCCTGCGGACCTGCACATACCTTGATCCTGATCAAACCCGCTGCCGTACCGTGGGAGCCGCCATGGCGGCGATGGCGCTTTACCGATGAAGCCCTTCGCCGCCTTGGCGGCTCCCACAACTGCCTTGCCAAAGCCGCTGGCGGTCGGGCTTATCGCGGGGTGAGGTTGGCGTAGGCCAGCACCAGCCACTTGGCGCCCTCGTCGAACTGCACCTGCACCCGCGCATGGGCCCCGGCGCCCTCGTAATCGACGACCACGCCCAGGCCGAACTTGGGATGGGACACATTGGCGCCGAGCTTCATGGCCGGCGTTTCGATCGGCGCATGACCCACGCCGCCACGCGCCGCGCCCAGTGAGGCCGGGCGCGAGACCTGCACCTTGGGCCGCACTTCGTTGAGCAGCTCGCGCGGGATCTCGCGCAGGAATCGCGAAGGCACGTTGTAGTTGTCCATCCCGTGGATGCGGCGCGACTCAGCGTAGGCCAGCACCAGCTTCTGCCGCGCGCGGGTGATGCCCACGTAGGCCAGGCGGCGCTCTTCCTCCAGCTTGCCCGGCTCCTCGACCGAGCGCGCACTCGGGAACAAGCCATCCTCCAGCCCCACCAGGAACACCAGCGGGAACTCCAGGCCCTTGGCCGAATGCAGCGTCATCAGCTGCACGCCGTCCTCGCCGGCCTGGGCCTGGCCTTCGCCAGCCTCCAGCGCGGCGTAGGACAGAAAGGCGACCAGCTCGTTCATGCTCTCGGCCGCATCGGGCGTGTCGTCCAGTTCCAGCGGGTTGACCTCGGCCCGGGCGAAGCGCGAGGCCACCGAGACCAGTTCATCCAGGTTCTCGGTGCGCGAATCCGAATCCAGGCCGCCCTTGCTTTCCTTGGCCCAGTGCTCGCGCAGCGCAGAGCGCGCCAGCACATGGTCGATCTTCTCCTTCAGGTCCAGCTCCGCCGTTTCGGCATTGAGCTGATCGATGAGCTCGACGAACGCCGCCAGCGCATTGCGCGCGCGCCCGGCCAGGGTGCCGCCCTGCGCGCATTGGCGCGCGGCGTCCCACAGCGACAGCGCCGCGCCGCGCGCGCAGCGGCGGACCTCGTCCAGGGTGCGCTCGCCGATGCCGCGTGGCGGCGTGTTGACCGCGCGCTCGAAGGCCGCATCGTCGGCGCGATTGGACACCAGGCGCAGGTAGGCCAGCGCGTCCTTGATTTCCGCGCGCTCGAAGAAGCGCATGCCGCCATACACGCGGTACGGCACCTGCTCGGCCAGCAGCGATTCTTCCAATGCGCGCGACTGCGCGTTGCTGCGGTAGAGCACCGCAACCTCGCCGTAGCTGCCGCCCTCGCGCACCCACTGGCGCGCGCGTTCGACCACGTAACGCGCCTCGTCGACCTCGTTGTAGGCCGCATAGACATCGATCGGATCGCCCTGGCCGGCGTCGGTCCACAGCTCCTTGCCGATGCGGTCGGGGTTGTGCGCGATCACCGCGTTGGCCGCACCCAGGATGTTGGCGGTGGAGCGGTAGTTCTGTTCCAGGCGGATGGTCTGCGCGCCGGGGAAATCCTTGAGAAAGCGCTGCACGTTCTCGACCTTCGCGCCACGCCAGCCGTAGATGGCCTGGTCGTCGTCGCCGACCACGAACACATGCCCGGCGTCGCCGGCCAGCAGGCGGATGAAGCCGTACTGGATGGCGTTGGTGTCCTGGAATTCGTCCACCAGCAGCTCGCCGAAACGATGCCGGTAGTGGGCCAGCAGCGCCGGGGTGTCGCGCAGCAGCTCGTGCGCGCGCAGCAGCAGCTCGGCGAAATCGACCAGCCCGGCGCGGTGGCAGCGGGCCTGGTACTCGGTATAGGCCGCGACCATGGCGCTCAGCCATTCGTCGCGCCCCTCTGGCTGGATGTGCTCGGGACGGCGGCCCTCGTCCTTTTGCTGGTTGATCCACCAGGCGATCTGGCGCGGCGGATATTTGCCATCGTCCAGCTCCAGCGCCTGGGCCACGCGCTTGACCAGGCGCTGCTGGTCGTCCGAGTCCAGCACCTGGAAGCCCTCGGGCAGGCGCGCCTCGTTGAAGTGCAGGCGCAGCAGGCGATGGGCCAGGCCGTGGAAGGTGCCGATCCACATGCCACGGCCGCCGTTGCGCAGCTGCGCATCGGTGCGCTGGCGCATTTCGGCCGCGGCCTTGTTGGTGAAGGTCACCGCCAGGATGCCGTGCGTGGGCACCCCGTGGACCTCGTTGAGCCAGGCGATGCGGTGGGTGAGCACCCGCGTCTTGCCCGAGCCGGCGCCGGCCAGCACCAGGTAATGCCCGGAAGGGGCGGAAACGGCCTCGCGCTGGGCCGGGTTCAGATCGTCGAGCAGGTGGGAGACATCCATTGCCGACCCATTCTACCGGGCCTGTCCAGCCCGGCCGTCCTGACGGGGCGCCGACCCGCTAGGGCCGGACCGGTGGGGCCGCCGGACAGTAGCGCCGCAGGTAGTCCATGTGCGCCGGCAGCCGGGCGGTCACCTCATCGACCTGACGCTGGATCGCGCCCAGAAAGTGCCCCAGTTCCGCATCGCCCATCAGGTCCGGCGCCGGGTGACGCTGGCGCGGCACGATGCCCTGTCCAAGCATCACCTGGATCCACGAGTTCTCCGCGAACAGCTCGCCTGGGACGTGGAAGACCGTCCCGGTCTCGCGAAACAGGTCGACGCGATGCTGCAGCGTGCCGGGCAAGGGCATGTTGGCCACATAGTCCCAGTACGGCGTGTCGCGACGCTCGGTGGCGTGGTAGTGGAGCACGACGAAATCCCGCACATGGGTCAGCTCGCTGTCGAGCTGGGCGTTGTATTCGTCGATGGCGACCTGGCGGATCACCTGCGGGAAGGAGCGCAGCAGGTTGACGATGCCGCGCTGGATCAGATGGATCGTGGTCGACTCCAGGGGTTCGATGAAACTGCCGGACAGTCCGATGGCCACGCAGTTCTTCTCCCAGCAGCGCAGCCGCCGCCCGGGGCGGAAGCGCACCGGGAAGGGCTCCTTGATCACCTCGCCCTCGACACTGGCCAGGAACTCGGCCTTGGCCTGTTCATCGTCCAGGTGCGCGCTGGAATACACGATGCCGTTGCCGACCCGGTGCTGCAGCGGGATGCGCCATTGCCAGCCGGCCTTGCCGGCGATGGCCCGCGTGTAGGGCACCGCATCGCGCACGGCCGTGGTCTGCATCGCGATGGCACGATCGTTGAGCAACCAGTGGGACCAATCCTCGAAGCCCACCCCCAGGGTCTGCCCGATCAACAGCGCGCGGAAGCCGGTGCAATCGATGAACAGATCGCCTTCGATCACCTCGCCGCGCTCCAGGCGCAGCGCGGTGATGAAGCCGCTGTCCGGGTCGGTGAGCACTTCGGTGATCCTGCCTTCGACCCGACGGCCGCCGTGGGCCTGACTGAACGCCCGCAGGAAACGCGCGTAAAGCCCGGCATCCAGGTGGTAGGCATAGTTCAGCGGCTGCCCGTTCACGTGTGCGAAGCGGTCGGCCAGCGCGGCCTTCAGCTCGATGCAGTAATCCTCGTAGGGACCGGCCAGCCCCCGCTCGCACCCCTTGAGCCAGAAGTGCTGGAAACCGGCGCTCCAGTGATCCTTGCCGGTGGAGCCGAAGGAATGGATGTAGCGGTCCTGCCCGGTCTTCCAGCCCTCGAAGGAGATGCCCAGCTTGATGGTGCCCTGGGCGGCGGCCATGAACTGGCGTTCATCGATATCGAGCAGTCGATGGAAGGTGGCCAGCGAGGGAATCGTCGCCTCGCCCACGCCGACCGTGCCGATCTCCTCGGATTCGACCAGGGTCACCTGCACATGCTTGCCGAGAATGCGCGAGATCGCCGCGGCGGCCATCCATCCGGCGGTGCCGCCCCCGGCAATGACCACGCGCCTGATCGGCTGGTCCATCGATGTCTCGGTCATGCGGAAAGGGTCTCCCGGCCCTAGCGATTGAGTCGCTGCAGCAAGCGTGCGCGCAGCTCGCGGGCACGCGCCTCGTCCATCGGCGCCAGTGCGCCGCGGGCGCCCTCGGCGATGTGGGCCACGGTCTGCGCATCGGCATCGAACACGTAGTGCCGGAACACCTCGCGCCAGTGCTCGCGCTCGTGCGCCGGCAGGTCGCGGATGCTCAGCAGGGCCAGCATCAGCGCGTTCATCGGCGAATCCATGTACGCCGGCGTGCGCCGCCACCAGTAGTTGACCAGGACGTTGAACGGCTCCAGGCCTTCCATGTGGTGCCACCACAGCGAGGGGATCAGCACTGCATCACCCGGCTCCAGGACCGCCACCTGGGCATGACGCGCGGCTTCGGCAAAACGCGGATGGGCCTGCAGGTCGGGGTGGGCGAAGTCGACCAGGCTGACGGCCTGGCCTGCGGGTGTGCGATCCAGCGGACCGATATACAGATTGGCCAACTGCTCGGGCGGGAACAGCGTCACCCTGCGCCGCCCGGCCACGACGCAGGCGATGTTGTCCGGCACGTCCTGGTGAGCCGCGATGCGGGTGCGGTTGCCGATCCAGATGCTGGCCAGCGGGGTATTGGGCCCCAGGTCCAGGTCGTTCTCGGCACGGAAGCCCGGCAACCAGGTGTCGATGGTGGTCGAACCCACGTAGATGGCGGGCGGGGCGTCCTCGTCCAGGTAACGCAGCAGCGTGTCGAGCACCACCGGGAGCGGCACCCGCTCGGACCGGAAATTGAAGCCCTGCTGTCCCTCGGCATAGAAGAACCGCCCCTGCGATTCAGGCGCGGCGACCGTGGCCACCACCGGCTCGGCGCGGGCGAAGCGGCGCAGGTAGTCCACCGCCTCCCGCGCCGAGGCCGCGCCGGCACGGGCCATCGGCCAGTCGGCGACCAGTCCGCGCAGCACCACCGGCTGGGTGGACGCCAGCAGCGTCGCGTCCAGGGTGTCCGGGCGCAGGCCACGACGCTCGGCGATGGCTTCAGCGTGCTCCAGCATGCGCCTGCTCGAGGCGGCCGATCAGGTCGCGAAAATGGGACAGCGAGGCAATCGCCATATAGATCGGCTCCAGGGCGCCGACCTGGGCCAGTGCCTGCAGGGCCTCGGACGGCAGCGCGCGCAGGCGTTCCTCTGCGATGGTGTAGCAGCCGGTCAGCTGCACGTGCGCGCCGCCGGTCAAGCGCACATCGAGGGTGAAAGGCTCCAGCAGTTCGTGCTGCAACAGCAGGGCGATGAAGCCCTCGGTGGTACCCATCCCTTCGTGCAGGGCCCGCAGCAACGAGGCCATGCGCTCGAGCAGTGCGGTGTAACCGCCATGTTCAAGGAACAACGCCTCGCCCGAGGGCACCACCCGCGGATGATCCAGGTCGACGTGCAGCATCGGCTCACCGCTGGCGTCCTGGCCGATCAGGAACGGCTGGCGTTCGATGGCCATCGGCAGGTAGTGCGCATCCCAGCCGTCCTCGCGCAGGAACAGGTTCTGCCCCGGCTCCAGCCCCAGCAGCGCCAGCGGCAGGAAGCGCCCCTGCGGGTCCTTCTTGAAGACGATCGGGTAGTAGGCCTGCAGCGCGCGGAACTCCCCGGGGAAGGTGAGCGCCGACATGACCTCGTCCCCCCAGCCGGGCCCACGCGCGGTGGACACGCGCAGGTCGCGATGGTCGAGGTTGTTGAGCAGCACAGGTTGCGACATCGGCATTCTCGAATCTAAAGACGGGGCAGGCCATGGGCCTTGATGTGTTCGACCAGCGCGCGGTGCGCCGGCAGCGCGGGCAGCATGCGCCTGGACAGTGCGGCGACCTCCTCGAACCGCGCCTGGGCCTGCGCGGGGTCCTCGGTCCGGCGCGCCGGGCGCGGCTGCGGCCGCACGCCCATCCCGTACAGGATGTACTGCCAACTGGCCGAGGGAAAGATCTCCTCGCTGCGCGGGAAATCCGCGCGCGATGGCGGCTGGTGACGCCACAACTGCAATCGCTCGCGCAGCGCCTGCGGCACGCTGTCCTGCGCCCGATGCGCCTGCCAGTACGGGGTGTCGCGGCGACTGAGCAGGTAGTGCAGCTTGAGAAATTCGACCACCCGCTGCCAGCGCTCGGCAAAGGTGTGATTGAAGCGCGCCGCCAGCAGATCCATGTCGGCACGGTCGGTCGGCATCTCCTCGGCCAGGCGCGCGGCCGCCAGTTCGACCAGGACCAGGGCCGAGGCCTCCAGTGGCTCGACGAAGCCCGCAGCCAGGCCGATGGCCACGCAGTTGCGATGCCAGGGCGTGCGCCGATAGCCGGGTTGCAGGTCGATGCGCCGCGCTGCCGGCAGCTGGTGCGCCGGCGCTCCCCCGCTGGCGGCGATGTAGGCGTGCAGCTCGGCCTCGGCCTGATCATCGGAGATGAACGCACTGGCATAGACATGGCCCACGCCACGTCGCGCCGACAGGCCGATATCCCAGATCCAGCCGGCGGACTGCGCGGTGGCACGCGTCTGGCACGCGATGGGGGTGTCGGCGGCCGCATACGGGACCTGCAGCGCCAACGCACGATCATTGAAGAGCACCTCGTCCACCGGCGTGGTCGGAACGCCGTAATGCGCACCGATCAACAGCGCGCGCATCCCGGTACAGTCGACGAACAGGTCTCCGCCGATGGCGGGTTGATCGCGCACGCGCAGCGCCGCGATGTCGCCGTTGTCGTGCGTCTCGATGCCCTCCATGTGCCCCACCACGTGGCGCACCCCCAGCCGATCGATGCAGTGCGCCCGCAGGAAGCCGCCAAGCGCAGTGGCATCCAGGTGATAGGCATAGTTGGCAACCGCCGCGTACTCGGGCGTGGCGAACTGCTTGGGCCCCCGCCCGGCGTCGCACAGATGCGGCTGCACGCTGGCCAGGTGCGCGAACGAAGCCTCGTCCCCACGCGCGGCCCACGATGCGCCCAGCTGGACCTCCCCAAAGCCTTGCGGCAGGGAAAAGGGATGGCTGTAGCGATCCTGCGGCCGTCCATCGACCCAACCGATGAACTGCGACCCCTGCTTGAACGTGGCATCGCAGGTGCGCACGAACTCGACCTCGCCCACGCCGATGCGGCGCAGGGTGTCACGCATCGTCGGCCAGGTCCCCTCGCCCACGCCGATGGCCGGCACGTCGGGCGACTCGACGACGGTCACCCGCAGGGTGGGACCATTGCGGTCGCGATGCTCGGCGGCGATCACACCCGCGGTCAGCCAGCCGGCGGACCCGCCGCCGACGATCACCACCTCACGCACTGTTTCACCCGCCACACCGACTCCCGATCCACGTGTTGCCCCAAACGAGAAGGCCGCTGATCGCCAGCGGCCTCCCCATGCTGCGCCACCGAGGCGACGCAGCCCATCCCACCTTTGGATCAGAACTTGTAGCGCACGCCGAACATGTAGCGCGGGCCGTACTGCTCCAGCGAATACAGCTGCTTGCTGTTGCGGCCGTGCACGCGGTAGTCCTGGTCGGTGAGGTTGATGCCTTCCAGCGACAGTGACAGGTGGTCGTTGACCTGGTAGCTGACGTTCATGTCTAGCTGACCATAGGGTTCGACGTACAGCGGGTTGTTGCCCTTGCCGTCGCCCAGCCCGCTGAGGAATTCGTCACGCCAGTTGTACGCGGCGCGCACCTGCCACTGACCCTTGTCGTAGAAGGCCACGAAATTGGCCGTATCGCTCAGACCGGTCAGCGCGAACTGGGTGCCGATCACGCCGTTGTCGTACGTCAACCCCGAATCGACCTTGGTGTAGTTGGCCGCCAGACCGAAGCCGGTCTCGCCGAACACGTGCTGGACACTGAGCTCCCAACCGTCCAGCTTGTCCGAGCGGTTGTTGACCGGCTTGGACAGGTTGAAATCCAGCACCGGATCGCCCGGCTGGCCGACGATGCTGCCCGCAGCCGCGTCCACGCCAGGATCGCCGTCGTGGTTGGCGAAGATGTAGTCGCGGATGCAGGGACGGTCGGTCTCGGCGCAGCCCGCAGCCACAGCCTCGTTCCAGTAGGCGCCGCCGGCCGGGGTGTAGAGATCGGGGATCGGCGTCTCGCGCTGGGTCTGGCGCGCGATGAAGTTGTCGATCTTCTTGTAGAAGTAGCCCACCGACACGTAGCTGCCTTCGTCGTAGTACCACTCCCAGGACACGTCCAGGTTCTTGGACACCAGCGGCTTGAGTGCCGGGTTGCCCGAGCCACCGCTACCGCCGTCGTAACGGGCCGGGCTGCCCAGGCTCTGGGCGGCATTGAGGTCGCCCCAGTTCGGCCGACCGATGGTCTTGCCGGCACTGAAACGCAGCTTCATGTCGTCGGTCAGGTCCAGCGCCAGATCCAGGCTGGGCAGCCAGTAGCTGTAGTCGCCCTTGAGCGTGTAGAACTCGTTGCCTTGATAGATCAGGTTGAACTCGTTGGCACCGGCCCAGTTGACCGCCACCGGCGCCGGCTGCAACGCCGATGCGGTGACCTTGGTCTCCTCGTAGCGCATGCCGACATTCACGCTCAGCGGCAGGCCGACATCGAAGGTATTGCTCCACTCGACATAGGCGCTATGCGACTTCTCGCTCACGCGACTGTCGCCGACCGTCCGGCTGGCCGAGCTGCCCGGCACCGCGGCGCCGGTGTAATCGGTGGACGCCAAGTAGTCCTCGGGCACGCCAAGGCCGGCGTTGGTCCGGGCGTTGGCCGCCGCCTCGCGCATGGCTTCGAAATCGAACAGGAAGAACGCGTCGGTGAAGTTGGGGCTGTTGGCGCCGCTGTAGTCGAAGTAATCGCCCATGTGGGCCAACGGGAACAGGGCATCGTCATAGGCACCCGGACCAGCGGGCACGTTGCCGCCCCAGGTATCCAGCTGCACGTTGGTGAAGGCCGAGCGGTTCTTGTAGTCGGTGCTGCCCACGCCGAAATTCAGCGTGGAGTAGTTCTCGAAATCGAACTTACCGGAAATCTGGCCCTGCTTGATGGTGGCCTTCTGGTAGTCGTTACGGAACACCGAGCCGGTGGCCTGCATCATCGCCGGATCGATGGCCGTCATGCCGGCCGGAAGATCCACGGTGAGGATCGGGAAGTCGCCGCTCATGTCAAAGCCCGCGCCCTGGCGGAAGAAGCCTGCGGTGGACATGGTGTTGCTGGAGCCGTATGGGCTGTCCGGGCGCGACTCGGCGCTGGAGTCATGGTAGTCGAAGTTCAGGCTGAAGGCATCGTTGACCTGCCAGTCGACGTTGAAGCCCAGCGACTTGTTCTCGTGCACCACGGCGGTCTTGGAGGCGCCCATGGCCAGGTCCGAGCACCCCGGATCGGTCTCACCGCCCGGATAGGTCCGCGGTGTGCAGCCGTAGGTCTCGTGGTAGGACAGCGGCGAGGAGCCAGAACCGTCGGTCCATGCGCTTTGGTCGGGGGTGAAGTTGAACCACACCGACATGTCGTTGCGCATCGACTGGATCTTGTTTTCCGAGTACGTGTAGTCGAGCGTGGCGGTCAGGTTGTCGGTGGGCGCGAACTGGAAGGTCAGCTGCCCATTGGTGCGTTGACGATGCACGGCGTTGACCGAATATCCCAGGCTCTGCGGCATGGAGTACACGTCATTGGGACCGGGCCGGTTGGTGACATTGGGCGATGCGGCCAGCGCGGCGTTGGGGCCGCCCACGCCATCGGCCTGCGGCGTATCGATATAGGCCTGCCAGCCGTTGCCCGAGGCCACCTCCGCGCGCGCCGAGCCGGACTCGCGCTCCTGACGGCTCAGGCTCAGCGAGACGCCGAAGCGATCATCGGCCCAGGTGTTGCTGAAGATGCCGGAAATTTCCGGCGTCACGCTCTGGCCCTTGTACTTACCGGGCAGATCATTGTCGGAGGTATCGATCACGCCCTTGGCGCCGGCACTGGCGTGGAAGCCCGGGTTGTCCATCGGGCGGGCGGTCTTGATGTTGATGGTCGCGCCGATGCCGCCGACCGGCGTGCTGGCGCGGCTGGTCTTGTAGACCTCCACCGCCGACACCGACTCGGAGGCCAGGTCGGAGAACTCGAACGCACGGCCGCCGGTGGCGGTCGGCATCTGGCGGCCGTTGAGCAGCACCAGGTTGAAGTCCGGGCCGACGCCGCGCACGGTGACCTTGGAGCCCTCGCCGTTGCTGCGGTCGATGGACACACCGGAGATGCGCTGCAGCGACTCGGCCAGGTTGGTGTCGGGGAACTTGCCGATGTCCTCGGCGACGATGCCGTCGACCACGCCCAGCGAATCACGCTTGAGGTTGGCCGAGGACATCATGCTGCCGCGGATACCGACGACCTGCACAGTGTCCAGCTGGGTCGGATCGGTATTGGCGTTGGCGCTGGCATTGCCGGGTGCAGCCTGATCGGCGGCGCTGATCGGCGTGTTGGTCGTATCGGCGGTCTGCGCGGCGGCCGGCGCGGACAGCGCGACCAGCAGGGCAGAGACGAGCAGCCGCTTGCGCGGCACAGGAGTGTTCCGATTCATCGAGCTAGCCCTCCCCAGGGAAATTTTCGAACTGGTGTGGTCGTTCTTATGGCCCGGTGCACAAGCGCCTCAGCCTTAAGCGGGCGCAGTTATTGCAGAGCATGACAGCGTTGTCACACCGCACTGCAACAAGGACAAATGTGCGGCTGGCCGCGCATTTTGCTCATCGTGTGTCGGGGCAATTGCGCCAAAGCCCGCCACCATGCGGGTTGGCGCATGCGCGCGTGGTAGGCGGTCTACGTGAGAAACCGGTTACATAAACGCAAAAATTTCGTGAGATTTTCCTTGCCCTCGCGTCCCTGGAGCCGCGGCTGCACGCAATCTGCGCACACCTCTTCGTATGCTGGCGGGCAATCGCGCACGCGGCCTGCCCTGGCCCGGCGTGCCCTTTCCGCAGACCGGAGCACGTATGTTCGACCTTTACTACTGGCCGACCCCCAACGGCCACAAGATCACCCTGTTCCTGGAAGAAGCGGGACTGGACTACACGATCAAGCCGGTGGACATCGGCAAGGGGGACCAGTTCACCGCCGACTACCTGGCCATTTCGCCCAACAACAAGATGCCGGCCCTGGTCGACCATGCGCCGGCCGATGGCGGGGCGCCGCAGACGGTGTTCGAGTCCGGCGCGATCCTGCTGTACCTGGCCGAGAAGACCGGGCAATTCCTGCCGACAGAGCCGCGCGCGCGGGTCGAGGTGCTGGAATGGCTGTTCTGGCAGGTCGCCGGGTTGGGCCCGATGCTCGGCCAGAACCACCACTTCAACCAATACGCGCCGGAGAAGATCCCCTACGCGCAGGACCGCTATACCAACGAGACCCGGCGCCTGTACGGGGTGCTGGACAAGCGCCTGGACGGGCGTGACTTCATCGCCGGCGGGGCGTACTCGATCGCCGACATGGCCGCCTATCCGTGGATCGTCCCGCACGCCAAGCAGAAAATGGACCTGGCCGATTTCCCGAATGTGCAGCGCTGGTTCGATGCGATCACCGCGCGCCCGGCCACGGCCAAGGCCTACGCGCTGGGGCCGCAGGTCAATCCTGACCTCGGCCAGCCGCTGACCGAAGAACAGCGCCGGCACATGTTCGGCCAGCCAGCAAAGTAGGTCCGCGTCTCGGCACGGGGCAGCAGTGGGCGCCGCCGCGGCGGCGATGCGGGTCCGCTCGGAAAGCCGTGCTCGCCGCCATGGTGGCTCCCACGCGCGATCGCCGATGATGGGCGTCCCGCTGCGCTCTTGCGATGTTCATGACCCACGCCGATCCGACGCCATCCCCGCTGACGCTGGAAGCCATCACCGGCACGGCACCGCTCAGTGGGCCCGCACTGCTCAAGCCGGCGGTGTCGCCCGACAGTACGCGGGTCACCTACCTGCGCGGCAAGCAGGCCGATCGCTATCGCCTGGATCTTTGGGAATACGATGTAGTCAGCGGCACGCACCGGCTGCTGGTTGATGCCGACGTGCTGCTGCCGGGCCAGGAAGTGCTCAGCGCCGAGGAACAGGCCCGCCGCGAACGCCAGCGCATCGCCGCCTATCGCGGCATCGTCGATTACCAGTTCTCCCCGGATGGGCGCCGCCTGCTGTTTCCGCTGGGCGGCGAGCTCTACCTCTACGAACTGGAAACACCGGCCGGGCTGGCCGTGCGCCGGCTCACCCACGGCGAGGGCTTCGCCACCGATGCCAAGGTGTCGCCGGGTGGTGGTTTCGTCAGCTTTGTGCGCGCCCGCGACCTGTGGGTGGTGGACCTGGCCGACGGGACCCAGCACCGCTTGACCTGCGACGGCAGCGAGGTCATCGGCAACGGCGTGGCCGAGTTCGTCGCCGACGAGGAGATGGCACGCCACACCGGCTACTGGTGGGCGCCGGACGACAGCGCCATCGCCTTCGCCCGGATCGACGAATCGGCGGTACCGGTCAAGCAGCGTACCGAGATCCACGCCGACCGCACCGAGGTGGTCGCCCAGCGCTATCCGGCCGCCGGCGAGCCCAACGTAGCGGTCACGCTAGGCGTGATCGCGCCGCGCGCCGGCGCACAGCCGCGATGGATCGACCTGGGCCCGGACCCGGATATCTACCTGGTCCGGGTGGCGTGGCGCGACCCGCGGCGGCTCACCTTCCAGCGACAGGCGCGCGACCAGCGCACGCTGGAGCTGATCGAGCACGCCCTGCCCACCGGGGCCCAGCGCGTGCTGCTGACCGAGACCTCGCCGACCTGGGTGCCGCTGCACGACGACCTGCGCTTCCTGCAAGACGGGCGCCTGGTGTGGTCCTCCGAGCGCAGCGGCTTCGCCCATCTGTATCTGGTGAGCGAGGATGGACAGCAGCTCACCGCACTGACCGAAGGCGCCTGGCCGGTGGATGCCCTGCTCGCGGTCGACGAAGCGGCGGGCCTGGCCTACTTCCGCGCCGGCCTGCACGCCGGCCAGCCCGATCCCACCCAGGCGCAGCTGTTTGCCGTGTCGCTGCATGGCGGCGCGCCGGTCCAGCTGTCGCAGGCGCCGGGCATGCACGAGGCGAGCTTCGCCGCCAACGCGCAGGTCTACGTGGATGGCTGGTCCAGCCCCACCGTGCCGCCGCAGCTGGCCCTGCATCGCGCCGATGGCCAGCGGCTGGCGCGCCTGTTGGACAACGACCTGGACGACCCGACCCATCCCTTCGCCCCATATCGCGCGGCCCAGCGGCCGGTGCACTTCGGCACGCTGACCGCGGCCGATGGTCACACCCCGCTGCACTACAGCCTGATCACCCCGCCGGACTTCGACCCCGCACGCCGCTATCCGGTGGTGGTCTACGTCTACGGCGGGCCGGCGACCCAGACCGTCACCCAGACCTGGCCCACGCGCGGAGATGCGCTGTTCAACCAGTACCTGGCCCAGCGCGGCTATGTGGTCTTCAGCCTGGACAACCGCGGCACGCCGCGCCGTGGGCGCGCCTTCGGCGGCGCCATCCATCGCTGCCAAGGCACGGTGGAGGTGGATGACCAACGCGCGGGCGTGGCCTGGCTGCAGGCGCAGCCGTGGGTGGACGCCGCGCGCATCGCCGTACATGGCTGGTCCAACGGCGGCTACCTGACCTTGATGCTGCTGGCCCGCGCGCCCGAGCTGTATGCCGCTGGCATCGCCGGGGCGCCGGTGACCGACTGGGCGCTGTATGACACCCATTACACCGAGCGCTACATGGATCATCCGCAGGCCAACGCGGCAGGCTACGCACAGGCCAGTGTGTTCACCCATCTCGATGCGCTGACCGACGATGCCCTGCTCCTGCTGCACGGCATGGCCGACGATAACGTGCTGTTTTCCAACGCCACGCGCCTGATGGACGCACTGCAGGCGCGCGGAACGGCCTTCGAGCTGATGACCTTCCCCGGTGCGCGGCATGGGCTGTCCGGCAGCGACCTGCTGTACCGGTACAAGCGCAGCGAGGCCTTCCTGGCGCGGCGCTTGCGACCAGACACCTGAGGTGTCCGCCAGTCGCAGACGCTGCGACGGCCAGATGGTCCCCTGCGTGGCCCGCCGCGCGTCGGCGTCTACGCGAACGCTCCATGCAGCCCATCACCCACGAATCGGATTTCCTGGCGTCGCTGGATCCACAGCAACGCCGCTGGTACCTGCAGCAGCAGGCGCGCCAGCTCGAAGCCTTGCGCGTCCTGATGAGCACCACGCTTGGCGTGCCCGCGCGACGCGAGACACCTTCGCCACCCGCCTTCACGACCACAGATTGAGTCAACACCGCGCAGCCGCCGCTCGGTGCCTGTGACCAGCAGGCGGCCACACGCCCTGCACAGGTATTGCCCTGGCAAGGCGGGATAACGGGAAGCGCTGCTGCCCCCAGCACGCGGATCAAGGCCTTCGACCCGGCCGAAGCGTCCGCCGCCGAGGCCTGGCTGGTGCAACGGCCAGGGCATGACCTTCGCCGCATTGCCGACGCGAGCCCGGATGCGTAGGGTCGCGGCACCTTCACCGCTGCCTGGATGCTCCCGTGATCAAACCCCTGGTGCTTGCCCTTGCCCTGGCCCTAACGGCCCCCTTGCCGACGCTGGCCCAGCAGGCCAAGCCCGACGCCACCGCGCCCGCCTGGGTCGCCCGCAGTAACCAGGACGCGCAGATCCTGCTTGATGCCCAGGCCCCGTTCCAGCCGGAAATGGCCAGTTTCTTCGGCGTCCCGGGCTATGACGAAAAAGTCACCGACCTGGGCCCGGACCACCCGGCGCGCTACCGCGCCGCCCTCAAGCGGGCCAAGACCGCCCTGCAGGCCAAGCTGGCGACCGAGCAGGACCCCAATGTCCGCCAGGACCTGCAGATCCTGATCCACGCCGCCGACCAGAGCATCGAAGGCAGCACGCTCAACGAACAGCTCCTGCTGCCGTGGCTGGACGCGCCGCAGGCGGTCTTTGATGGGATTAACGGCCTGCTCTCCGACCAGACCCCGCCCGAGCGCCGGGCCAAGGCGCTGGACCGGCTCAAGGCCTACGTGGGCATGGCGCCGGGGACGACCGCATTTACCACCCTGGCCCGCCAGCGCTACGAAGAAAGGCTGTCCGATCCCAAGCTGCTGCAGCCGACCAAGCTGGAAGTCGAGCGCGCGGTCTCCAACGTGGACACCTACATCGAAGGCATCCGCGAGCTGTTTGCCAAGTACAAGCTCGCCGGCGCCGATGCGGCGCTGGAGCGCATGGCCAGCGAACTGAAAGCCTACAACAACTGGACCCGGACCACGGTCCTGCCCAAGGCGCGCACCGACACGCGCCTGCCACCGCAGCTCTACGCCTTCCAGCTCAAGCAGTACGGCATCGACATCGATCCGCAGCTGCTCATGCAGCGCGCGCAGGTGGAGTTCATGGAAACCCGCGCCGCCATGCAGCAGTTGGCCCCGCTGGTGGCCAAGGCCAAGGGGCTGAATGGCGCCACCGATTACCGCGCGGTGATCAAGGCGCTCAAGCGCGACAGCATTCCCAATGAACAGCTCGAGACCAAGTACCACGGGGTGATCGACCAGATCGACGGGATCATGAAGCGCGAGCACATCGTGACCGTGCCCAAGCGCCCGCTGCAGATGCGCCTGGGCTCGGCGGCCGAGAGCGCGGCCCAGCCGGCGCCGCATTACCTGCCGCCGCCGCTGGTGGGCAACACCGGCCAGCAGGGCCAGTTCGTGCTGCCGGTGGGCAACCCCTCCGCTGGCAAAGATGCGGCCGACAGCCAGTACGACGACTTCAACTTCGGCTCGGGGGCCTGGACGCTGACCGCGCACGAGGGGCGTCCCGGGCACGACCTGCAGTTCGCGGCGATGGTCGAGCGCGGCATCTCGCTGGCGCGCACGCTGTTCGCCTTCAACTCGGTCAACGTCGAGGGCTGGGCGCTGTACGCCGAAGCCGAGATGGTCCCCTATGAACCCCTTGACGGGCAGATGATCGCCCTGCAGTTCCGCCTGCTGCGCGCCGCCCGCGCCATGCTCGACCCGATGCTCAACCTGGGCCTGATCGACCGCGAGCGGGCCCGCCAGGTGCTGGAGGACAACGTCATGCTCTCCCCGGCCATGGCCCGGCAGGAGCTGGACCGCTACACCTTCAACGCACCTGGCCAGGCCGGCAGCTACTTCTATGGCTACAGCCGCATCCTGGAATTGCGCATGCAGACCGAGCTGGCGCTGGGGCCGAAGTTCGACCGGAAGGCCTTCAACGACTTCCTGCTCGACCAGGGCCTGCTGCCGCCGGATCAGCTGGCCGAGGCGGTGAAGACCGAGTTCGTGCCCGCACGCCAAGCCAAGGCCAAGCCCTAGCAAGCAAGGGCCAAGCGCACCCCACGCGGCGTGGCCTAGCGCCGCGTGCGGCTGTGGTTTGACGTCCTTACTCGCTGCGCGGCGGCTGGAGCTCCGCGGCGTCCTGGGCGGGAATCGCGGTGCCGGGTGGGACGTAGATCGCCACGCCCGCCCCCTGCTTCTGCTGGGTCGGGATTCCGATGCCGATCCCGCCGCCGACATGGCCGCCGTAGCCGCCACCGCCCACCGACAGTCCACCCGGCGAGCGCGCGCCTGCGCCCACGCCGATCAGGACCACGCCGTTGGCGCCCAGCTTGGCGGCCTCGTTCTTCAGCCTGCGCACCACTGCGTCGGTCTGGCCCTGGGTGCCGAAACCCACCGCGCTCTTGGACTCCAGCTGGGCGATCTGGATCGCGCCCGGCGGCACGGCGCTGTAGAGCCTGACGCTGGCCGGGTCCACCGGCGGGCGCGGATCGGACAGCATGACCTTGGAGGTCCCGGCGCAGGCGGCCAGCGAGAACAGCAACACGGTGGCGAGAGAGAGACGAAAGCGCATGGCACACCTAAAGGCAGGAAGGTCGGCACGATGCCGGAGGGTGCCGGCATGATCGGCCCGGCGCACTGAATCCAGGCCGGATGCTACCGTGCGCCGGCATTCGCAAGCGCAGCGTGAGGATGGATCCGGCGGCGTCGGGCTCCCCCGCATCCGCGGGCGACAACGCGTCAATCCCGATGGCATCGCGATCCGGGCCTGCTCTACGGCAGGCGTAGAATGAACGCGATCCACCGGAGTTTCCCCATGGCCTATCCCGCCCAGCGTCCGCGCCGCATGCGCCACGACGATTTCTCGCGCCGGCTGATGCGCGAGCACACCCTGACCACCAACGACCTGATCCTGCCGGTGTTCGTGCACGAGGGCGAAGGCCGCATCCCGGTGCCGTCCATGCCCGGCGTGGAACGGCTGTCGATCGAGGAACTGCTGCGCGTGGGCGAGCAGGCGCTGGAACTGGGCGTGCCGGTGCTGGACCTGTTCGGCGTGCCCGACCCGGCCGCCAAGACCGCCGATGGCCGCGTGGCCTGGGACGAAAACGGCATCATCCAGCGCGCGATCCGGGCGCTCAAGAGCCGCTTTCCCGAGCTGGGCGTGATGACCGATCAGGCCCTGGATCCGTACACCACCCACGGCCAGGATGGGCTGCCCGACGAGGACGGCTACATCCTCAACGATCAGACCATCGAGGCGTTGATCAAGCAGTCGCTCTCGCATGCGGCGGCCGGCGTGGACATCCTCTCGCCAAGCGACATGATGGACGGGCGCATCGGCGCCATCCGCGCTGCGCTGGAGCATGCCGGCTTCATCCACACCCGGATCATGGCCTACTCGGCCAAGTACGCCTCGGCCTTCTACGGCCCGTTCCGCAACGCGGTGGGCAGTGCCGGCAACCTGGGCAAGGGCAACAAGTACACCTACCAGATGGACCCGGCCAATACCGACGAGGCCCTGCACGAGATCGCGCTGGACCTGGAGGAGGGCGCGGACATGGTCATGGTCAAGCCGGGCATGCCGTACCTGGACGTGGTGCGGCGGGTGAAGGACACCTTCCGCCGGCCGACCTTCGTCTACCAGGTCAGCGGCGAGTACGCGATGCTCAAGGCCGCCGCCGCCAACGGTTGGCTGGACGGCGAGGCGGTGATGATGGAATCGCTGCTGGCCTTCAAGCGCGCCGGCGCCGATGGCGTGCTGACCTACTTCGCCCTGGATGCGGCACGCGTGCTGCGCCAGGCATGACCGGACCGCGCGCATGAACGTGGGGCTGATCCTGCAAGCCCTGATGGGCCTGCCGATGGTGTGCGCCACCGGCTTTGCCCTGATCGCCGCCCTGGTGGCCCCGCCAGCCCCCGGCCGCGCGTTGGCGCGGTGGGGCGCGGCCCTGATGCTGCTGGGGCAGCTCGGGGCACTGGCCCTGGCGCTGGCGCAGTCGACCCTGATCCAGCGCAGCCTGGCCTCGGGGGGCAACCTGCAGCACAACGCCATGCTCTTCGGCGTGGCTCAGATGGGCCTGACCGCGATCGCCGTGAGCGGCATCTGTCTGTTGGCCGGCGGTTTCCTGCGCGCGAGCCGCGCCGTAGCCCGGGCTCGCCCCGCCCGCTGAAAGCGCCGACCCCGCCGCGAGCGCGGCGTGGGACACTAGGACTCCGTGTTCCACTGAGTGTTCGTGCATGAGTCGCTATGCCCTGTTTGGCCAGTCCGTGGCCAAGTCGCCCTCTCCCCAGATCCATACCGCCTTCGCCAGGCAGACCGGTATCCCGATGGAGTACGTCGGCATCGATGTCGCGCCGGAGGCGTTGGACGCGGCGTTGGACGCCTTCGTCGCCGGCGGCGGACGCGGCGCGAACGTCACCGTACCCCACAAGGAAGCCGCCTTCGCCCGCTGCGCGCAGCTGAGCGAGCGCGCCCGCCTGGCCGGTGCGGTCAACACCCTGCGCTTGGACGAAGGCCAGTGGTACGGCGACAACACCGACGGCGCCGGGCTGGTGCGTGACCTGACCGGGCGTCACGGCCTGGACCTGCGGGGACGCCGCACTCTGCTGCTCGGCGCCGGGGGCGCCGCGCGCGGAGTAGCTCCCGCGCTGCTGGACGCCGGTGTGCGCGAACTGGTCATCGTCAACCGTAGCCCCGAGCGCGCCGATGCCCTGGCCGATGCCCTGGGCCAGCCTGGTCGTGCCCATACCCGCTATTGGGAAGACTTGGCCGACATCGGCGATTTCGAACTGGTGATCAACGCCACCTCGGCCGGCCGTCATGGCAGCGCCCCCTTGTCGTTGCCGTTCGCGCTGTGCAACGACATGACCGCGGCGGTGGACCTCAACTACGGCGATGTGGCGATCCCCTTCCTGGCCTGGGCCCGCACCGCCCGCCTGCGCACCATCGTCGACGGCCTGGGCATGCTGGTGGAGCAGGCCGCCGAGAGTTTCGAACGCTGGCACGGCGTGCGGCCGCAGACCGATGCGGTGTATGCGGAGTTGAGGAAGGGAGCGCCAGAGCCCGTGGCGGCTTGAGGGCTTGAGGCGGCATTGCGCAGCCTGCGCCGTGAATGTTGCTTCGTGAGGTCAGGTCCGGGCTAGCGGCAGGGCTTTCGGGCGGCGAAAAGCCGCACGAAAGCGCCTGCTCCAGCCTCGACCAACCGGGAACCAAGACCCAGAGCAGTCCAATCCTGAGCAGCACCAGGTTCCAACCGGTATCTCGTTCCCCGCGACACGCGCATGCGAAAATGTCCGCATGAGCGATGGCACCGGCCCAGCAGCAGGCAAGGACACGGGCGAGGGGCAGCCACGGCACCTCGACGAGGCGCTGAAGACGCGCATCCGCGAGACCTACGCGGCGCTGCGCGAGAACACCCCCAACTTCACCACTCGCCGGGCGCAGAGCCAGATGATCGGCGTGGCCTCGCGCGCCCTGGGCAGCAGCGGCGGGGTGGGCGTGGTCGAGGCGCCGACCGGCGTGGGCAAATCGTTGGGCTATCTCACCGCGGGCGTGCCCATCGCCCTGGCGACCAAGAAGAAGCTGGTCATCAGCACCGGTACGGTGGCCCTGCAGGCGCAGTTGGTCGAGCGCGACATCCCGGCCTTCCTCAAGGCCACCGGGATCGAGGCCACCGTGGCCCTGGCCAAGGGCCGCACGCGCTACCTGTGCACGCGCAATGTGGCCGAACTGCAGGGCAGCGCGCCTGCGCAGGATTCCATGTTCGGCGACGAGGGCGCGCTGTACGACCGCCCGCTGACCCCGGCCGACGCCACCCTGGCCGGCCGCCTGGCCAAGCTGTTCACCGACAACCACTGGAACGGCGACCTGGACGCCTCCCCGGAGCCGGTCAGCCCGGCGCTGCGCGGGCGCATCACCACCAATGCCGCCGGCTGCGCGGGACGCAAGTGTTCCTACGCCAGCCAGTGCCCGGTGCTCAAGGCGCGCAACAACGTGCGCGAGGCGCAGATCGTGGTCACCAACCACGCGCTGCTGCTGTCCACCCTGTCGCTGGGCGACATCGAGAACGGCCAGCCGCTGATCGCCGCACCGGCCGACATGCTGCTGGTCCTGGACGAAGGCCACCACGTGGCCGGCGTGGCCATCGACCAGGGCGCCGCGCGGCTGCCGCTGGACGACATGAGCCGGCGCACCAGCCGCCTGCAGACGCTGATCGCAGCGACCTACCGCATGGTCGACAAGGAAACCATCGCCCAGCTGCATCCCAACGATGCCATCGACCTGGCGGTCAACGTCAGCCGCCAGCTCAAGGCCTTCCACGACGTGCTGGAAGCCGCGTGGACGCCGGACCCGTCCGAGCGCGAGCCGCAGTGGCGCGCGCCCAACGGCCGCCTGCCGGCGGAGTGGTCGCCCAGCATCGACGCGCTGGCCGACGACACCCGCAGCCTGCTCAACTGGGTCACCGCCGCCGCGCCCCTGGTCGGCAAGGCCAAGCAGGACGACGCCACCAAGGAGCGCGTGCAGCGCAACCTGGGCATGGCCCTGGAGATGGTGCAGGCCCAGTACGACCTGTGGGCCGGCTGGCGCCGCGAGGACCCGGACGGCGCCCCGCCGATGGCGCGCTGGCTGACCCGCGCCCAGGACGGCGACCTGGTCTGCCACTGCTCGCCGGTCTCGGCCGCGCAGGTGCTGCGCCAGCTGCTGTGGAAGGAAGTCGATTCGGTGGTGATGACCTCGGCCACGCTGACCGGCGGCAACGGCTTTACGGCACTGTCCATCGACACCGGCCTGCCCGAGCACGCCGAGGCAGTCACCCTGACCTCGCCCTTCGACCTGGCCACCCAGGCGCAGCTGGTGGTGCCCAAGTTCCCCTGCGCGCCGGACGACCGCGAAGGCCACCCGAAGGAAGTCGCCCGCTACCTGGTGCGCGAGCTGGACTGGGGCAAGGGCTCGATGGTGCTGTTCACCTCGCGCTGGAAGATGGAAAAGGTCGCCGACCTGCTCCCGGTCACTCAGCGCAACCGCGTGCTGGTCCAGGGCGAGGGCAACAAGTCGCAGCTGATCGGCGAGCACCTGCGCCGCATCGCCGCGGGCGAGGGCTCGGTGCTGTTCGGCCTGAACTCCTTCGGCGAGGGCCTGGACCTGCCGGGCGAGGCCTGCACCACGGTGGTCATCACCCAGGTGCCGTTCGCGGTGCCCACCGATCCGCAGACCGCGACCTTGAGCGAATGGCTGGAAAGCCGTGGCCACAACGCCTTCAGCCTGATTGCCATCCCCCACGCGCTACGCACGCTCACCCAGTTCGCCGGACGCCTGATCCGCAGCTCCACCGATACCGGCCGGGTGGTGATCCTGGACTCGCGCCTGCTGACCCGCCGCTACGGCAGGCAGATCATCGATGCGCTGCCGCCGTTCGCCCGGGTGATCGGCTGAACCACACGGCAGCGCATGGGGAGGTTTGGCGGTAAGGTGCCCCGGGTCACCGCACCGCCGTTTCCGATGAGTGCCATTCCCACCCAGCCCAAGCGCCGCGCCGATGCGGAGCACAACCGCGCGCTGCTGCTGCAGGCGGCCGAAGCGGTCTTCACCGAGCTGGGCGTGCAGGCGCCACTGGAGCTGGTGTCACGGCGCGCCGGTGTCGGCCGGGCCACGCTGTTCCGCAACTTCCCTGACCGGCAGACGCTGGTGCTGGCACTGCTGGACCGGGGCCTGGACGACATCGCCGAGGAGGCCGCGCGCCTGGAGCAGGCGCCGGACGCCCTGGTCCAGTTGCTGCACTTCGTCCTGCAGCGGATGATGATCCACGCCCCGCTGGTGGAGTACTGGCAGAGCGAGGGGCGTGACAAGCCCGAGATCGAGGCGGCGATGATGCGACTGGTGACGGTGTTCGCCCCGGTGGTGGAGCAAACCGTGGCGCAGGGCCGCTGCCGTCCCGACCTGACGCCCACCGACATCCTGCTGCTGCTCAAGCTGTTCAGTGCCTGCGCCATGCCGATGATGGCGCCGCTGGCGCCGTTCGAGCGCGTGTGGGGCTTTGCGATGGACATCGTCCAGCCCGTCGTACCCAAGCCGAAGAGCCGGCGCTCGCGCCCAGTCGCGACCCGGCGCGCCTGAGACGGCGGGCCGCGGCGCAGGCTCAGTAGACGACGCTGAAACGCCGGCCGGTGTGGGCGGGGTTTTCGATCTCGTCCAGCAGGGCCACGGCGAAGTCCTCGTAGGAGATCGCGCTCTTGCCCGCCGCGTCGGTGAGGAAGGCATCGCCGCCCAGGCGGAACTGGCCGGTGCGCTCGCCGGGGCCGAAGAAGGCCGCCGGCGACAGGAAGGTCCACTGCACGTCGCTCACCCCTCGCAACTGGTCCAGGAAGGCCGCGCCCGGCACGGCCTCGGACTTGTAGGCTTCTGGGAACTCGGGCGTATCGATCAGGCGCACCCCGGGGGCGACCTCCAGCGAGCCGGCGCCGCCGACCACCGCCAGGCGCGGAATCTTCGCCGCGCGCACGGCGGCCAGCACGTGGTCGGCGTCGACCGTGGCGAAGCGTGCCGCGCTGATCAGCACGTCATGACCGGTCAGTTTGGCGCCCAGTGCGGCCGGGTCGGCGCTGATGTCGCCTTGGACAAAGGCCACGCCTTCACCCAGATCGGCCACCGGGGTGCGGGCGACGACGGTGACGGTGTGGCCGCGGCGCAGGGCCTCGGCAAGAAGACGGCGGCCGACATTGCCGGTGCCGCCGATGAGGGCGATGGATGCCATGGTGAGAACTCCTATGGTGGTTACGAAAAGGAACCATGGCATCATGGGGAACCGGATGCGCCCTGCCAAGAAGGGAGCCGCGCGTGTCCAGGTGACCTGCGTGTGACCTCCCCAGCCCGGAGCCCCCCGATGAGCCTGCACCGATCCCCCGCCCCCTACGCCGCGCAATGCCCGGTGCGCGACGTGCTCGACCGCCTCGGCGATCGCTGGAGCACCCTGGTGCTGCAGGCGCTGAAGGAGGCGCCGCTGCGCTTCTCCGCCCTGCAGCGGCAGGTCGACGACGTGTCCAAGCGGATGCTGGCCAAGACCCTGCGCACGCTGGAAGAAGACGGGCTGGTCACCCGCACCGTGTTCCCCAGCAAGCCGCCGGCGGTGGAATACGCGCTGACGTCGCTGGGCCGCAGTTTCGTGCCGCAGATCGAGGCACTGGTGCAATGGGCCGCTGCCCACCACGACACCATCCGCGCCGCGCGCGCCGCCTACCGTGCCAGCGAGTCAAACGCTGCCTGACATCGGCACAGTGCAGTGGAACTGCGACCAGGGCATGAGGCAGCCCGGTGTTGCAACGCGCGCATGACGCGCATCGCCATACCCCTCGAAGGCCTCCTCGACACACCGCCGCATGTGTCCAGCGTGCTCCGCGACGCCTGCCCAAAGTGCGCCCCACGGCAGGACCACTCCGAACCGCCCTGCCACGACCGCCTGGGCAGGCATGTCCCACACCTGCTGCCCGAACCGCTGGCCTGGCCGCAGCGCCGCATCGACGCGGTTGCCCTGCGCACCAACGCAGGGCCTGCACGGGCCGAGGGTTACCCTGTGCGCATGACGTCTTCTGCCTCACGCGGCTTTTCGCAGGACCACGCCGCCCTGCTCGACACCCTGGCCCGCGCGCGCGACCTCCTGGTCATCCAGGACCTGGATGGCGTGTGCATGGACCTGGTCCACGATCCCCTCACTCGCCGCCTGGAGCGCGACTATCTGCAGGCCGCGCGCCAGCTCGATGGCGCCTTCTACGTGCTCACCAATGGCGAGCACATCGGCCCTCGCGGCGTGAATGCGCTGGTCGAACAGGCCTTCGGCGATGCGGCGCATCCGCGCACGCACGGCGGTTATCTGCCCGGCCTGGCCGCAGGCGGCGTGCAGTTGCAGGACCGGTACGGCACGGTGAGCCATCCGGGCGTGAGCGAAGCGGAACTGGCGTTCCTGCGGGAGGTGCCGGTGCGTGCGCGCCGCTTCCTGGCCGCGCACCTGGCCGGCGCGCCGTTCCACCTGGAGCCGCACGTCATCGCCACCCTCAGCGGCGCGGCGGTGCTGGACAACCCGGCCTCGCCCACGCTCAATCTCAACGTCCTGCACCACCATCTGGTCGACCGCCCAGGCCTGTACGCGCAGCTGCAGGACGATGTGGCCGGCTTCATGCGCGCCCTGCTGCAAGAGGCCGCGCGCGAAGGGCTGGACCAGGCGTTCTTCGTCCACTACGCGCCCAACCTGGGCCGCGACGCAAACGGCGACGAAGTGCTCAAGCCGGCCGAAGGCGACAGCGCCGGCACCACCGATTTCCAGTTCATGCTGACCGGTGCGGTGAAGGAAGTCGGCGTGCTGGTCATCCTCAACCACTACTTCCACCAACGCACCGGACGGTGGCCACTCGGCGAGGGCTTCAACGCACGCCAGGCGCCGCGCGACCACGACGCGCTGCTTGCCTTGGCGCGCGCGCATTTCGATCCGGCGCTGATGCCGCACCTGGTGGGCGTGGGCGATACGGTCACCAGCGTGGGGCGCCAGCATGAAGGGCAGAACGTGTGGCTGCGCGGCGGCAGCGATCGTGGCTTCCTGACCCTGGTGCAGCAGCTTGGCCAGGCGCTGGGCACGCCGAGCACGGTGGTGTTCGTCGACAGCAGCGGCGGCCAGGTGCGGCGTCCGGCACTGGATGCCGCGCACCTGCAGCGCGCGGTCCGGGACACGGCGGTGGATCCGTTCCCCGCCGCCGAAGGCATCACCGATGCGCAGGATCCGCTGCGGCTGGACGTGGTGTTCCCCGGCGGGCACACGCAGTACGTGGCCTTCTTCAAGGCGCTGGCCGCGCGGCGCGCCGACGCACGCTGACCGCGCCGATCCGTGCCAGCACCTCGCTCGGGTGATGACGACACCTGTTCGCTGGCACGCCGGTGCGGCTCAGCACTGCAACCGCGCCCTCGCCGCGCTCGCACCCTTCAACCGGGTGCGCGGTCGCGCGGGCTACGCCGCGTCGAGCAGGGCCAGCGCGCGCGCCAGTTCGTCGTCGGTGCGCGGACGGATCAACCGCGCGACCTCCTGGCCATCGCGCAGCAGGACCAGGGTCGGCCACAGCTTGACCCGGTAGCTGCGCCCCAGCGGGCGGCCGCGTCCGTCCTCGACCTTCAAATGGGTAATGTCCTCGCGGGCGTCCAGGGCTCGCTGGAACAGCTGTTGCGCGGCGATGCAGTGTGGGCACCAGTTGGTGCCGAACTCCAGCGCGACCAGGCCGGGCATGGCGTCGATCTCTTCACGCGTGGGCGCCTGGTCGGGCGCGGCGTGGCGGGCGGTGAACGGCATGGTGCAAATCCTCCTGCGTGGCTCAGCCGGCGATGCGCACGAACACGCGCGTGCCGCTACCGCCACCACTGGCCGGGCGCTCCTGCACGTTGAAATGGCGTGGCTGGCTGCGGAACAGTTCGCTGAGCTTGCGGTGTCCGTATAGACGCGGGTCGAAGTCCGGGCGGATCTTGTTGAGATAGCTGCCCACCGGTCCCAGCGGCGCCCAGCCTTCTTCGTCGGAGGCCTCTTCGATGGCCTGGCGCAGCAGCGACAGCGGCGGGGTGTTGCCCTTGGGCGCGACTGGCTCGGGCGCCGGCGCGTTGGCCGCCTTCTTGCTGGCGCGCTTGCGCGGGGCGGTGGCCTTGGGCGTCTCGGTGGTGGCCGCGGTCGGCTCTGCGCGCAGCACGTCGTTGTAGATGAACTTGTCGCAGGCCTGGACGAAGGCATCGGGCGTCTTGCGCTCGCCAAAGCCGTAGACGGCCAGACCCTCCTCGCGCAGGCGCTGGGCCAGACGGGTGAAGTCGCTGTCGCTGGACACCAGGCAGAAGCCATCGAAGCGATGCGTGTACAGCAGGTCCATCGCATCGATGATCATCGAGCTGTCGGTGGCATTCTTGCCGCTGGTGTAGGCGAACTGCTGCACCGGCGCGATGGAGTGCTTGAGCAGGGCCTGCTTCCACTGGGTCATGCGCGTGCTGGTGAAATCGCCATAGATGCGCTTGACGCTGGCCACCCCGTACTTGGCCACCTCGGCGAGCAAACCCTCGATCACCGACGGTTGCGCGTTGTCCGCATCGATCAGCACCGCCAGGCGCTGCTGCTCGTCGTCGGTGTCGGGCTTGATGTGCGGCTTGGATTTCATGGGTGCTCCTGAAGTACGAAGCTCATCGTACTGCGATGCCCTGCACGAGGCTGTCGGCGGGGCCACGTCCCGTAGCGCCGAGCTTGCTCGGCTACGACTTTCCCAGCGATCTGATCGTAGAGCCGAGCTTGCTCGGCTGGGGCCTTTCCCGACGCCCCCTGTAGAGCCGAGCTTGCTCGGCTGGGGCCTTTCCCGACGACCTGGCCGGAAAGCAGCCGAGCGAGCTCGGCTCTACACGGCGATCTGACCGAAGAGCAGCCCTGCCGGAGCGCAGCCGAGCGATCTCGGCGCTACAACATCGGGCAGGGCCGGGCGCGGGTCAGGCGCGTGCCTTCGCGCGTCGCCGCCTGCGCCACCAGAGCATCGGCAACGCCAGGATCGCGATGGTCACCAGCGCCAGCACCGTCATGCGCACCGCAATCCCATGCTGGAACACCAGCGCCTTGCCGGTGCCGTCCAACGTGTACACCACCAGCGCGTCGTCCAGCTTACCCAGGCCTTCGCGCCCGCCAGCGGCGATGGCGATGTATTCCTTGCCATTCACCGCATAGACCGATGGGGTGGCCTGGCCACCGGCGGGCAGCTTGCTGCTCCACAGGGTCTTGCCGGTCACCGTGTCGATCGCGCGCAGGCGGGAATCGGCGGTCGCGGCGATGAAGGTCAGCCCGCTCTTCGTACTCACCGCGCCGCCGAGCAGCGGCATGCCCACCTCCAGCGGCAGCCATGGCAGCACGTCTTCCAGCGTGCCCAGAGGACGCTCCCAGGCGACGGTGCGCGTGCGCAGGTCCACTGCCACCAGGCGCCCCCATGGCGGCGCGACGCACGGCGTGCCATTGGGCGAGAGCAGCGAGCCACGGCGCATCGCGTACGGTGTGCCGTCCATGTCGGTGAACTCCTGCCCCGGGAAACGCGTGCGGGCCTCTTCCGACGTCAGGGCGTCGTAGTCCGCGCGCGGAATCAACGCCACCTGCATCGGCAGGTCCAACACCGGCACGATCGCCAGCTGCCGTGCCTGATCGATCGCGATCCCGCCCCAGTTAATGCCACCGGCCCAGCCGGGCGAGGCGATGGTCCCGCGCACGCTAGGCGGGGTGAAGATGCCCTCCGAGCGCAGGCCGCCGATGCGCTTGGCGCAGGCCGCCTTCTCCGATGGCGTCGGGCCCCAGGCGTCGTCCGCGGTCACCGGCGCGTGGCGCGCCAGGCGCAATGCCGGCTCGGGCATCGGCTGGGTCGGCGAGGCCTGTTCGCCCGGGACATCGGAGGCCGGCACCGGCACCTCGCTGATCGGGAATACGGGTTCCCCCGTGCGCCGGTCGAAGGCGAACAGGAAGCCGGTCTTGGTCGCCTGCAACACTGCCGCGCGTGGGCCCTGCGCGGTCTGCACCGTGGCCAATGCCGGTTGCGAGGCCAGGTCGTAGTCCCACAGATCGTGGTGGACCAGCTGCTGCGCCCACACCCGGCGGCCGGTCTTCGCATCCAACGCGACCAGCGCGTTGGCGTCGCGGTTGTCGCCCAGGCGCTCGCCGCCGTAGTAATCGGGACTGGCCGAACCAGTCGGCACGTAGACCAGACCCAGCGCGGGATCGACCGACAGGGGCGGCCAGGCGTTGGCCGAACCAACCGTGCTGGCCTGGCCGGCCTGCCAGCCGGCGGCGCGCGGATCGTCGGCGCGACGCGGCACCGGGTCCCAACGCCATAGCTCGCGCCCGCTGCGCACGTCATAACCGCGTACCACGCCCTGCTCTTGGGTGTGCGCGCGGTTGTCGCCAATCGAGCTGCCGCTGATCAGCACGTCGCCGGCGATCACCGGCGGCGAGGTCACCGCGTAGTTGCTCCACGGACTGTCGGGGTCGTCGACGCGGGTGATGCCGGCATGCAGGTCGATGCTGCCGCTTTCGCCGAAGCCGGCGCACGGCTTGCCGGTGCCGGCATCCAGCGCGACCAGCCGCGCATCCAGGGTGCCGAACACGATCCGCACTGCGCACGGCGCGCCGGCCGCCACCTGCGAATCGCGCCAGTAGGTCACCCCGCGCGAGGCCGGGTCGCTGTAATGCTTGTCGCGGGCGATCTGCGGATCGAACGACCAGTGCCTGGCGCCGGTGGCCGCATCCAGCGCGAACACGATGTCGGTGCCGGTGGTCAGGTACATGACCCCGTCGACGACCAGCGGGTTGGCCTCGAACCGCATCCGCTCCGGATCGCGAAGCCCGGCACCTTTCTCGCCGGTGTGGAACGACCAGGCGACCTTCAGCCGCCGCACGTTTGCGGGCGTGACCTGGGTCAGCGGCGAGAACTGGCCGCCGCCCGGCGCACCGCCGTAGTGCGCCCAGTCGCCCTCGGCCGCTTGGCCGCTGGCCGCCCCAACCGCCAGCAGCACCCCCGCCAGTCCCGCCTGCCATCGCCGCATGTCCCGCTCCCCATCCTGTCGTTGGCAGCGGAGTCTGAGGACGCGACCGGGCGTCGGCCACCCACAAGGGACCACCCCACGGCGGCCTGGGACCAGCCGTGGGATCGGAGGGACGAACGTGGGGACGAACCGTCAGTCCGCCAGGGCCGCCGCATCGGCAATGGCCGCCTCCCGGCGAGCCGGGCCGTCGGGCAGCTTCATGCCCTCGGCGCGCACCACCTGAATGTCGCTCAGGCCGATCAGCCCCAGCACCGATTTCAGGTAGGGCACCAGATGGTCCAGTGCCGCGCCCGGGCCCTCGCTGTAGACGCCGCCGCTGGCGGTGAAGACCAGCACCCGCTTGCCCGGCGGCAGCAGGCCCTGCGGGCCGGCCTCGGTGTAGGAGAAGGTGCGCCCGCCGCGGATCACGTGGTCCAGCCAGGCCTTGAGCGTGGAGGGGATAGTGAAGTTATAGAGCGGGGCCCCGATCACGATCACATCGGACTGCTCCAGCTCGCCGATCAGGGCGTCCGAGCGCGCGGCCACCTCGGCTTCCGGGCCAGGCTGGGGTACCTGGCCGAACAGGGACGGCAGGATCTCCGGCGGCAGGTGCGGCAGCGGCCGGGCGGCCAGATCGTGTTCGATGATGCGCACATCGGGTTCGCTTGCACGAACGCGTTGCAGATAGGCCTCGGTCATCGCGCGCGAGGCCGAGGCCGACGGGTTGAGGCTGTTGTGGAGGACGAGGATCTGGGTCATGGCGCAGGCCTGTTCCGGGAAGGGATGGCGTAACGTACGCGCCCATCTCCACTCAAAAAACCAGGATGGATTCGATCATGTCCAGCAAGGATCTTGATATAGAAACCTTGTCCATCGACCAACTGCAGGTGTTCATGGCGGCGGCCGAGCACGGCAGCTTCTCCGCCGCCGCCCGCGCCCTCGGGCGCACCCAGTCGCTGATCAGCTATGCCGTCCAGCGCCTGGAGGAACAAGTCGGCCTGGTCCTGTTCGACCGCGCCGGCTATCGTCCGCGCCTGACCGAGGCCGGTCAGGCCCTATTGCCACGGGCGCGGCGCATCGTCGGCGAGGTCAGCGCCTTTCACGCCCTCTCGCGTGGGCTGTCAGCCGGCGTGGAGGCCGAGGTCTGCATCACCGTCGATGCGATGTACCCCATGTGCCTGCTGCTGCGGGCGCTGCTGGACTTCCGCGACCGCTGGCCGGCGGTCTCGCCGCGCGTACTGGTGGGCAACATGGGCGCGGCAGTCGAGCAGGTGCTGGACGGCCACTCCCTCCTGGGTCTGGTCAATCCGGTAGCGACCCAGGCGCCTGAGCTGGAACTGCGCCCGGCGGCCTTCATCACCATGGTCCCGGTCGCCGCGCCGCATCACCCGCTGGCCCGGCACGAGGGCGAACTGCTCACCGAGGACCTGCGCGACCATGTGCAGCTGGTGCTTACCGACCGCGCCACCCGCCTGTCGCAGCCGGACCGCGGCGTGTTCTCCAGCCAGACCTGGCGCCTCAACGACCTGGGCGCCAAGCACTCGATGCTGCTGGCCGGACTGGGCTGGGGCGGCATGCCCGAGCACATGGTCCGCGACGACCTGACCGCCGGCCGCCTGGTCCAGCTGCCCTCGCCCTACTGGGATCCGCACCGCACCCTGCCCATGTCGGTGGCGTACCGCCGCGACGCCCGGCTGGGTCCGGCCGCGCAGTGGTTGGCCACCCACCTGAGCTCGCTGGTCGACGAGGCGGTGCCCACACCGGGGGCGCAGCGGGTGCAGAAGCACGCGGCAGCCTAGCGATTGGTTGCCGTCGCCCTGTGTCGCGTTTGCCTGCTGTCGTTCGTCGCCCATCTATCCATTCCGCTGCATAACGGAGTCGTCGATGCCCCCGATCCTGACCGCTTTTGCCAACTCGCCCGATCGGGGTCGTGGCCTGGCCCGCGACATGCGGGTGCGCTGGGCCCTGGAGGAGACCGGCCAGCCTTATGACGTGCGCCTGTTGTCCTTCGACCAGATAAAGCAGCCGAGCCACCTGGCCCTGCAACCCTTCGGCCAGATCCCGACCTGGGAGACCGAGGACGGACTGGTGCTGTTCGAATCCGGTGCCATCGTGCTGCACCTTGCCGAGCAGCGGCCCGGGCTGTTGCCGCGCGATCCGCGGGCACGCATACGCGCGATCGCCTGGCTGTTTGCCGCGCTCGACACGGTCGAACCGCCGGTCGTGGAGCGGTCGATGTGCACGCTGTTCGAGCGCGAGCAGCCGTGGTTCGAACACCGGCTGGCACAGCTGGATGGGCGCGTGCGCCAGCGCCTGGGTGAGCTGTCCGACGCCCTGGGAGAACGCGATTGGCTGGAAGGCGACTTCAGCTGCGGCGACCTGATGATGGTCTCGGTGCTACTGCGCCTGGGCAGCAGCGGCCTGATCGACGGATCTCCCAACCTCACCGCCTATGTCGCGCGCGCCACGGCGCGAGCGGCCTACCAGCGCGCCTTCGCCGCGCAGCGCGCGGTGTTCGAAGAGTCGCGGATGCACCGCGCGCAATGAGCATCTGGATGCTGCTATGCAGCACGAATGACCGCCGACCAGGCCCTTGCAATCAAGGACGTGGCTGCTATCGTGCAATCGATTGCATGCGCCGATACGGCGCCTGTCCGCGTCCGGTTGGGAGGCCGGCCCATGGCACGACTCGAACCCATTGCAGGTCCACGTCTGTCGCCGTTGACGACGACACGTCCACGAAACGATGCCGAGCGCGGACATCGTCGGCGCACGGCCCACCCGTTTTTTTTTGGGGCCGGCTTTCAATCGTTTAGATGCCTCCAGACGGCGGCTGCGGCTCTTCGCGCGGAGCGCTGGGCATGACCTCCTCCTTGAACCGACGCGACCTGCTGCGCGGCACGCTGCTGGGCGGGATCGGCCTGGCCGCCTCGACCCGCCTGCCCGCGCTGGCGCAGGCCGCGCCAACGACCAAAGGCCACCTCAAGCAGTCGGTGGCACGCTGGATCCTGCATGACCTGTCCATCGACCAGCTGTGTCGTACGGTCAAGCAACTGGGGCTGTCGGCGATCGATCTGGTGGGCCCGGCGGACTGGCCGACGCTGAAGGCCCACGGGATCGACAGCGCGATGTGCAACGGCGCCGAGCTCGGCCTGACCAAGGGGTTCGCGGCCACCGAATTCCATGACGAACTGGTCACGCGCTACATGCGCCACATCGACCTGGTCGCCGAGGCGGGTTACCGCAACCTGATCTGCTTTTCGGGCAACCGCAACGGCATGGATCCGCTGCAGGGCATGCACAACGCCGAGATCGGCCTCAAGCGCCTGCTCGGCCACGCCGAAAAGCGCGGCGTGGTGCTGGTCATGGAACTGCTGAACTCGCGCGTGGACCACCCGGACTATCTGTGCGACCACTCGGCCTGGGGCGTGGAGCTGTGCAAGCGCATCGGCTCGCCCAACTTCGGCCTGCTGTTCGACATCTACCACATGCAGATCATGGAAGGCGACATCATCGCCAGCATTCGTCGCAACCATGAATACTTCGTCCACTACCATACCGCCGGCGTGCCCGGACGGCATGAGCTGGACGACACCCAGGAACTCAACTACGCCGCCATCTGCCGCGCGATCCGCGACACCGGCTTTGGCGGCTACGTCGCGCACGAGTTCAGCGCCGAGCACAGCGACCCGATGGATGCGCTGCGCCAGGCCATCGCCCTGTGCGACGTGTGAGAGACCCACTATCCACCGAGGGAAGCAGTCACCCATGGCAGACAACCACTACGACGCGATCGTCGTCGGCTCCGGCATCAGCGGCGGCTGGGCAGCCAAGGAGCTGACCGAGCGCGGCCTGAAAGTCCTGATGCTCGAACGCGGCCGCAACATCGAGCACATCAAGGACTACGTCAACGCGGGCAAGGAGGCCTGGGACTATCCGCATCACGACACGCCCACCCAGCAGATGAAGGCCGATCATCCGGTCCTCAAGCGCGATTATCCGCTGTCGGAGAGCACCAACGGCATGTGGGCCGACGAGAAGGACTGCCCCTACACCGAGACCAAGCGCTTCGACTGGTTCCGCGGCTATCACGTGGGCGGACGCTCGCTGATGTGGGGGCGGCAGAGCTATCGCCTGTCGGACATCGACTTTGGCGCCAATGCCAAGGAGGGCATCGCGGTGGATTGGCCGATCCGCTATGCCGACATCGCGCCGTGGTACGACCATGTCGAGCGCTTCGCCGGCATCGCCGGTACCACCGAAGGGCTGGACGTGCTGCCCGATGGGCAGTTCCTGCCGCCGATCCCGTTGAACATCGTCGAGAAGGACGTCGCCGCGCGCCTGAAGAAATCCTTCGGCGGCACGCGCCACATGATCCACTCGCGCACGGCCAACATCACCGAGCCCAAGCCCGAGCAGGGCCGGGTCAACTGCCAATACCGCAACAAGTGCATCCTGGGCTGCCCGTTCGGCGCGTACTTCTCCACCCAGTCCTCCACGCTGCCGGCGGCGATGGCCACCGGCAATCTCACGTTGCGCCCGTTCTCCATCGTCAAGGAAGTCCTGTACGACAAGGACCGCAAGCGTGCCAAGGGCGTGGAGATCATCGACGCGGAGACCGGGCAGACCTACGTCTTCACCGCCAAGGTGGTGTTCCTCAACGCGTCGGCGTTCAACTCGACCTGGCTGCTGATGAACTCGGCCACCGAGGTGTGGGAAGGCGGTCTGGGTTCGTCCTCCGGCGAGCTGGGCCACAACGTCATGGACCACCACTTCCGCGTGGGTGCGTCGGGGCGCGTGGACGGCTACGAGGACAAGTACTACTACGGGCGCCGGCCGTGCGGCTTCTACATCCCGCGCTTCCGCAACCTCAATGGCGAGCGACGCGACTACCTGCGCGGCTTCGGCTATCAGGGCGGCGCCAGCCGCACCGGCTGGTCGCGCGACATCGCCGAGCTCAACATCGGCGCCGACCTCAAGCAGGCGCTGAGCGTGCCGGGTGAGTGGCGCATCGGCATGACCGCCTTCGGCGAGATCCTGCCCTACCACGACAACACTATCAGTCTGAACCACGCCGTTAAAGACAAGTGGGGCCTGCCGGTGCTGGCGATGGACGTGTCGCTGCGCGACAACGAGCACGCCATGCGCAAGGACATGGGCGCCGATGCCGGCGAGATGCTGGAGGCCGCCGGGGTGAAGGACGTGCAGGTCTACGAGAGCGACTACGCGCCGGGCATGGGCATCCACGAAATGGGGACCGCGCGCATGGGACGCGACCGCAAGACCTCGGTGCTGAACATGCACAACCAGGTCTGGGACGCGCCCAACGTGTACGTGACCGACGGGGCCTGCATGACCTCGGCCTCCTGCGTGAATCCGTCGCTGACCTATATGGCGCTGACCGCGCGCGCGGCCGACCATGCCGTGCGCGAACTCAAGGCGGGGAATCTGTGATGCAACGACGCGAACTGCTCAAGATGATCGCCGCCACCACCGGCATGGCCATGATCGGCCTGCCGGCGGTGGTGTTCGGCCAGGCCCAGCTGCCAGTCCCGCCGGCCAACAATGCCTTTTCCAAGGCGCAGGTGGCGCTGATGGACGAGATCGCCGAAACCATCCTGCCGCGCACCGACACTCCCGGCGCCAAGGACGCGGGCCTGGGACTGTTCATGGCGCAATTCGTGACCGATTGCTACGACGCCAAACAGCAGGCGATCTTCCGCGCCGGCCTGGCCGATGTGGACAAGCGGGCCAAGGGCGGCTTCTTGGCGCTCACGCCGGCACAGCGCACCGAGCTGCTGCGCACGCTGGACGCCGAGGCCCGCAACGTCAGTCCCGATCCGGACAAGGCCGAAGACCAGGGTGCCGATACCGCGGCCACCCCGCCGCATTACTTCACCATGCTCAAGCAGCTGGTGCTGTTCGGCTTCTTCACCTCGCAAGTCGGCGCGACCGAAGTGCTGCGCTATGTCGCCATCCCCGGACGCTATGACGGCGACATGGCCTACGAGCCCGGCACGCCGGCCTGGGCGACCTGACGGCCAACAACACGCGATGCAGCCGCATCGCCCAAGGGAGACCAAGATGAGCAAGCAAGCGATCGCGATGCTGGCCTGTGCGCTGGCGGCCGTGCCAGCCTACGCGCAGACGCAGGGCGACCCGGCCAAGACCGAAGTGTGGAAGCCCGTGCCCGCCGCGGTGGCCACGCCGGTGGGCGCGGCGCCCTCGGATGCGGTGGTGCTGTTCGACGGCAAGGACCTGTCGGCCTGGGACGGCGAGGACGGCGGCAAGCCGGGCTGGCACGTGGCCGATGGCGCGGTCACCGTGGTGCCCAGCAGCAAGGGCATCCGCAGCAAGCAGAGCTTCTGCGACATACAGCTGCACGTGGAATGGCGCACGCCGACCGAGACCCAGGGCCTGGAAGGACAGAACCGCGGCAACAGCGGCATCTTCCTGCAGGACCGCTACGAGCTCCAGGTGCTGGACAGCTACCAGAGCGCGACGTATTCCAACGGCCAGGCCGGCTCGATCTACAAACAGTCCATCCCGCTGGTCAACGCCTCGCGCGCGCCCGGCCAGTGGCAGACCTACGATGTGATCTGGACCGCGCCGCGCTTCTCGCAGGGTGGCGGGCTGACCGCGCCGGCGCGCATCACCGTGCTGCACAACGGCGTGCTGGTGCAGAACGACACGGTGATCGCCGGCAAGACCGAATACATCGGCGCCCCGTCCTACGCACCGCACGGCTGCGCACCGATTTCCCTGCAGGACCACAACGCCAAGGTGAGCTACCGCAACATCTGGGTGCGGAAGCTGTAGGTTCAATCGATTCCCGATGGGAGTTGTGGGAGCCGCCATGGCGGCGATGAGGCTTCACCGGTAAAGCCACTCGCCGCCATGGCGGCTCCTACCAGGTGCGGGCTTGCTTCAGCGAAGCAGCCATCGTTTGATGAAAGAAAAGCGGCGCCCGAAGGCGCCGCTTTTTTGCGTCATGCGTCCGGCCTCAGCGCTTCACATCGGCGGGCAGGTGTTCGACCAGGTAAGCCGCACCGGCCTTGACCGCGGCCGCCGGGTCGCGCGGTTGGTCATGCTCGATGATGTACCACTTCACGCCGTCGCGATCGGCCGCGGGCAGGATCGCCTTCCAGTCCAGCACGCCGTGGCCGACGGCGGCAAAGCCGCCTTCGTCGGCGGCCTGGCCTTTCGGCGCGTTGTCCTTGGCGTGCACCGCGAACAGGCGGCCCTTGAGCTTGTCCAGGTAGGCCACCGGATCGTTGCCCGAACGCGCCACCCAGGCCAGGTCCAGCTCGGACTTCAGCGCCGGGCCGGCGCCATCGAGCAGCAGTTCCAGGCCGGTCTTGTCGCCAAAGCGGGCGAACTCGAAATCATGGTTGTGATAGGCCAAGGTCATGCCCTGCGCCTTGAGCGTGTTGGCCAGCTGTCCCAGTTCCTTGCCCAGCGCGGTCCAGCCCGCAGCGTCCTTGGGCCGCTGGGCATCGCCCAGGTAGGGCACGACCAGCACATGGTTGCCAACGGCCTTGTTGAAGGCGACCACACTGGTCAGGTCCTTGCGCAGATCGTCCAGCTGCACGTGCGAGGACGTGACCACGATGCCGTACTTGTCCAGCAGGGCCTTGAGTTGCGGCGCGGTGGTGTCCTGCATGCCGACGGTCTCGACCGCGGTGATGCCGGCATCGTGGACCAGCTTGAGCCGGTCTTCCAGCGTGGGGATGTTGCGCAGCGTGTACATCTGCACGGCGATGGGCAACTGCGCGGCGGTGCGCTCTTTGGCCAGCGCGGGAAGCGCTGCGCAGAGCAGCAGGGCGGTGGCCGCAAGGCGGCGAGGCAGGGTGAGCGTCATGGTGTCCTCCCGGGGATTGGATGGCGGCGCGTGGTCACGCGTCGATGTGGGTCCAGGCGCGCGTGCGCGCCGAGGCGATCACGCCCTCGACGATGCGCGCCGAGCGCAGGCCGTCGGCAAAGGTCGGCAAGCCTTCAGGCGTTTGCCCGGCGATGGCGCGATAGGTGTCGGCGACGAAGGCCTCGAAGCACTGGGCATAGCCCTGCGCGTGGCCGGCCGGCAGCGAGGACAGCCGACGTTGTTCGGCGCTGCCCGCACCCGGGCCGCGCACGAAGATCTCCTCGCGCTGGTCGGGCCGGCCGATCCACAGGCGCTCGCAGTCCTCCTGATCGAAGGCCACGCTGGCCTTGGCGCCGTCGATCTCGAACCACAGCCGGTTGCGACGCCCGGCCGAGACCTGACTCACCGTCAGCGTGGCCAGCGTGCCGGCGCCGGTCTTGAACATCGCCGCGGCCACGTCCTCGCTGGAGACGGCCTGGGTCTGCCCGCCCGCGGCGGGCGTGGCGAAACTCTTGCCCGCGGCCACGGCGCGCTGGGCGATGACCGTTTCGAACGCCGCGCTGACTTCGGCAAAGCGCTCGCCGCCGACCCATTCCACCAGATCGCACCAGTGCGAGCCGATGTCGGCGAACACGCGCGAGGTGCCGCCCAGGGTGGGATCGACGCGCCAGTTGTTGCTGGCCGGATCCAGCAGCCAGTCCTGTAGATAGCTGCCGTGGATCAGGCGCAGCGGGCCCAGCTCGCCATCGGCGATGCGCGCGCGGGCTTCGCGCACGACCGGGTGGTAGCGGTAGACGAACGGCACCGTGGCCACCAGGCCGGTGGACTGCGCCAGCGCGGCCAGCGCCTGCGCGTCTTCCAGGGTCGTCGCCAGGGGCTTTTCGCAGATCACGTGCTTGCCGGCCTCCAGCGCGGCCTGCGCCATCGCCCGGTGCAGGTGGTTGGGCGTGCACACGTGCACCACCTGCACCTGCGGGTCGGCCATGACCGCATCGAGGTCGGCATACGCCTTCGGCACGCCCCAGTCCTGCGCGACTTCCTGGCCACGGGCAGGCGATGAGGCCATCACCCCGCGCAGCGTCGCGCCCGCCAGCAGCGCAGCGCGGCGATGCACCGCGCCGATCATGCCGGTGCCGAGAATGGCGATCCCGAGCTTGCTCATCATTCGGCTCCTCAATGCGTCGTGGGCGCCGCGACCGGCTTGTCGCGGAACAGCAGCAGGAAGGCGATCAGCACCAGCAGCGCCACGCCGGCGGGAAACAGCCAGATGCTCTGCCAGTCGCGACCGGCCGCGGTGGTGTAGTGCTCGACCACCGCACCGGACAGGAAGGTGCCGATCAGCATGCCCACGCCATAGGTGGCCAGGGTGATGAAACCCTGCGCGCTGCTGCGGAAGGCCGGGCCGGCGTGGGCGTCGGTGTAGATCTGCCCGGTGACGAAGAAGAAGTCATAGCAGATGCCGTGCAGCACGATGCCGCCCACCAGCAGCGCGAAGCCCGCGCCCGCATCGCCGTAGGCGAACAGGCCGTAGCGCACCACCCAGGCGGCCATGCCCAGCGCCAGCATGGTCTTGACCCCCAGCCGCGCGAACAGGAACGGCATGGCCAGCATCAGCAGTACTTCGGACACCTGGCCCAGCGACTGCAAGCCGGCGGCGCCGCGCACACCCAGGTCGTTGAGATAGGGATTGGTGAAGTTGTAATAGAACGACAGCGGGATGCAGATCGCGATCGAGGCCAGGAAGAACACCAGGTACGAGCGCGACTTCAGCAGACGCAGTGCGTCCAGGCCGAGGATCTGGCCGAGCTTGGCGTTGCGCTGCTGCTCCAGCGGCGGGGTGTGCGGCAAGGTCAGCGCGTAGAGGCCCAGCAGCAGCGAGGCGCCGGCGGCCATGCGGAAGGTCAGTTCCAGGCGGTGCGCCTGCTCCCAGCCCAGCCAGCCGATCAGCACGCCGGCGATGATCCAGCCGATGCTGCCGGCCACGCGCACGGGCGGGAACTGCTTTTCCGGCACCTGCATGTGGCGCATGGCGATGCTGTTGGCCAGCGCCAGGGTCGGCATGAACAACAGCATGTAGCCCATCACGCAGGCGGCGAAGGTGTCGAAGCTGGTGGCCAACGAGGCGCCCCACATCAACACCGCGCCCAGGATGTGCAGCACCGCCAGGATGCGCTGGGCGGCGAAGTAGCGGTCGGCGATCAGGCCCACCAGGAACGGCGCGACGATCGCACCGATCGACTGGCTCAGGAACGCGGTGGCGACCTGGCCGGCACTGGCCTGTAGCGGGCCCTGCACCAGATAGGTGCCCAGGGTCACGAACCACGCGCCCCAGATGAAGAACTGCAGGAACATCATCGCGCCCAGGCGCGACATGGTGGACGTCATGACTTCCCCTCCCAGGTCAGTATCAAGATTGGATCAAAGCCCCAGCATCTTGCGCAGCGCTTCCGGGCTGGCGCCGCTGTCGGCGAAATCGTCGAACGCGTGCTCGGTCACGCGGATCAGGTGGTCGCGGATGAAGCGCGCGCCCTCGCGCGCGCCATCTTCGGGATGCTTCAGGCAGCACTCCCATTCCAGCACCGCCCAGCCGGGGAAGTCGTACTGGGCGAACTTGGAGAAGATCGCCTTGAAGTCGACCTGGCCGTCGCCGAGCGAACGGAAGCGGCCGGGGCGATCGATCCAGTTCTCGTAGCCGCCGTACACGCCGCTGCGCGCACTGGGGCGGTACTCGGCGTCCTTGACGTGGAAGATGCCGATGCGGGGGTGGTAGCGATCGATGAAACCCAGGTAGTCCATCTGCTGCAGCAGCAGGTGGCTGGGGTCGTAGAGGATCTTGGCGCGCGGGTGGTGGTCGACCACCTCCAAAAAGCGCTCGAACGTCGCACCATCGTGCAGGTCTTCGCCCGGGTGGATTTCGTAGCAAAGATCCACGCCGTGTTGGTCGAACACCTCCAGGATCGGGCGCCAGCGGCGGCCCAGTTCGGCGAAGGCTTCGTCCACCAAGCCAGGCGGACGCTGCGGCCAGGGATACATGTACGGCCAGACCAGGGCGCCGGAGAACGTGGCATGCGCGGTCAGGCCCAGGCGCTGGCTGGCCTTGGCCGCCAGCGTGAGTTGCTCCACCGCCCAGGCCTGGCGCGCGGCCGGATCGCCGCGCTTGTCCTGCGGGGCAAAGCCGTCGAACAGGCTGTCGTAGGCCGGATGCACCGCGACCAGCTGGCCTTGCAGGTGCGTGGACAGCTCGGTGATCTGGATGCCGTGCTCGGCCAGCATGCCGGTCACATCATCACAGTAGGTCTGGCTCTCCGCCGCCTGCGCAAGATCGAAAATATGCGGCGCGCTGGTCGGGACCTGTACCCCAGAATAGCCAAGGCCCGAGGCCCATTGCGCCAGGGTGTCCAATCGGTTGAAAGGAGATGTGTCCCCAATGAACTGCGCCAGGAACAGCGCCGGACCCTTGAGCGTTCGCATGCGGATTTGCCTTGATGCAATCGATTGCACGATCCTAGCATGGGACCCTCGGTGCACACGTTGTGCATCGCATCGGGCGTTGCCGGACTGAGCCATGCCGACCATCTACGACATCGCAAAACACGCAGGCGTGTCGGCTGGCACGGTCTCGCGTGCGCTGTCGCGCCCGGAAAAGGTGCTGCCGGAAACGCGCGCGCGCATCGAGCAGGCCGTCACCGCGCTGGGGTACATGCCCAATGCCGCGGCCAGGACGCTCAAGACCCAGCGCAGCGGCAAGATCCTGGTCACCGTGCCGGACATCGCCAATCCCTTCTTCGCACAGATCCTGCAGGGCGCCGAAGAAGCCGCACAGGCCGCCGACTACGCCGTCCTGCTGGGCGATACCCAGCACCTGCCCGAGCGCGAGGAACGCTATGCGCAGATGCTCCGCCGCAACGAGGCCGATGGGCTGATCGTGCTGGGCCACCGGCTGCCGCCGACGGCACGCCAGATCGTCAGGCAGCGCGGCGCCGCCGCACCGGTGGTCAATGGCTGCGAGTTCGACCCCGCGCTCGGCATTCCCAGCGTGCACATCGACAACGCGGCGGCGGCACGCGCGGCGATGGAGCATCTCTACGCGCTGGGGCACGAGCGCATCGCGGTGGTCGGCGGCCCACCGGACAACCCTTTGCACCGGCAGCGCCTGGAAGGCGTCAAGGTCGCGGCCAGGGCGCGGGGCCGCATGCGCCAGCTGCAGCTGGTGCCCGGCGATTTCTCGGTCGAGTCCGGCCACGCAGCCGCCTGCACTTGGCTCGATCGCCCAGCGCCGCCGACCGCGGCCTTCTGTTTCAGCGACCAAATGGCGCTGGGCGTGCTGGCCGCATGCCGCGAACACGGCGTGCGCGTCCCGCACGACTTCTCCGTCGTCGGCTTCGACGACCTGTCGTCCTCGCGCTACCTCAGCCCCCCGTTGACCACCATCGCCCAGCCGATGCGGGAGATCGGCATGCGTGCGGTCAACCTGCTGTTGGCCATCATCGCCGCGACCCAGACGCCGCTGCAGCAGACGCTGGATTTCAGCCTGATGCTTCGTGGATCGACGGCGCCGCCGCCCGCCTGAGTCTCGGTCTGCTCTCGCCAAGGCATGCTCGAGCTACGCGGCGCACACTGCGTTGCCCTTGAGACGCGCACGGGCCCCGCGGATATCGGCCGCCTTAGAAGTGCTCGGCGCTGGCACGGGCCCAATCGTCGGCGAACGGGTCCGGCACCGGCTCGGACAGCAATTCGCCCGGACGCAGGTAGCGATGCAGCTGTCCGTAATCGCGTGCCTGCTGATCGGGCATGCGATGCAGGATGTGCTGCGGGGTCAGCTGCGCCGGATCGGCCGCGCCCATCGCGCCGGTGATCTCGATGAAGCTGTCGAGCGTGGCACGGTGATAGCGCTTCACGTGCTCGGCGCGGTCGTCGATCTTCAGTGCGCGGGCACGTCGCTTGTCCTGGGTGGCCACGCCGGTGGGGCAGGTGTTGGTGTGGCAGCGCAGCGCCTGGATGCAGCCGACCGCGAACATCATCGGCCGGGCCACATTACAGATGTCCGCGCCGATGGCGATCTTGTGCACCATGTCGAAACCGGTCACCACCTTGCCGCTGGCGATCACCCGGATCTTGTCGCGCAGGCCGCAGCCGACCAGCGCGCTATGCACGAAGGGCAAGGCTTCGTTGATGGTCAGGCCGAGCCTGTCGGACAGTTCCACCGGCGCCGCACCGGTGCCGCCCTCGGCGCCGTCGACCGTAATGAAGTCGGGCAAGGTGCCGGTCGCCCGCATCGCCTTGCAGATGCCCAGGAACTCGCTGCGCCGGCCGATGCACAGCTTGAAGCCGACCGGCTTGCCGCCGCACAGGCCACGCAGCCGTGCGACGAAGTCGAGCAGTCCGCGCGGGGTATTGAATTCCGGGTGCGACGCCGGCGACAGGCAATCCTCGCCCTGCGGCACCTCGCGGATGCGCGCGATCTCAGCGTTGACCTTGGAGCCGGGCAACATGCCGCCGTGGCTGGGCTTGGCGCCCTGCGAGAGCTTGATCTCGATCATCTTCACCAGCGGGTTGCTGGCCTTCTTGCGGAAGTCCTCGTCGTCGAAGCGACCGTCCTGGGTGCGGCAGCCGAAATAACCCGAGCCGATCTCCCAGATCACATCCGCGCCGTGTTCCAGGTGATAGGGCGTGAGGCCGCCTTCGCCGGTGTCCTGGGCGAAGCCGCCCATCGCCGCGCCCTTGTTCATCGCCAGCACCGCATGGCTGCTCAGCGCGCCAAAGCTCATCGCCGAGATGTTCAGGCGCGAGCTGTCGTAGGGGTGATCGCATTGCGGTCCACCGACGCTGATCCGCTCGGCGGTCTTGGGCACCTGCTTTACATCGAGGGAGTGCAAGGCAAAGTCGAAGCCGGACTGGAACACGTCGTATTCGGTGCCGAACGGGTGGGTCCCGCTGCTGCCGGCCGCGCGCGCCTTGATCAGATCGCGTTGCTGGCGATTGAACGGCCGGCCGCTCTTGTCGTCCTCCAGGAAGTACTGGCGAATCTCCGGACTGATGAACTCCATGATGTAACGCAGGTGGCCGATCACCGGGTAGTTCGACAGCACGTTGCGCGGCGAGGCGATGTCGTACACGCCCAGTGCGATCAGGGGCAGGATCGCCAGCAGCGCCCAGGCGGCGCCGGGATGGGAAGGGATCAGGGCCGCGACCAGCACGATGGCGACCAGGGACAGGGCATAGAACAGGTAACGCCACATGCTTGTGACTTCTCCGGCGAGGCGCTGTTTCGCGGCTGCGTCAGCGCGTGATCGGGAGGTCCGCATCCGCTGCCATGTCACTGGCGAAGGGACCGGACCGGTGCAGTGCCCCGGGGCCTGGCGCGGGACGCGCAGCCGAGAGACCGTGATCAAGCCTGCGCGCGGCCACGTCGACCCGGCATGAAGCACCGCACCCCGCCCAGGCCCATTGCGCGATGTGGCGCTCGATGGCGTTGTCGCACGATGCAAGCTGCCTGCCCGAAACCGCGTCGCACATGCCGATGCATTTCAGCCTGGTGCCACGCGGGTCAGGCGATGCCTCCAACCGCCTGAGCTACGGCCTCGCCGGCCGATCTGCTCGCCTCATCCCAGCGTGCACGGTGGGCGCTCGCCCGGGCGCAGCGTCAGCACGTCCACGCCGGTCCGGGTGACGGCCACGGTGTGCTCGAACTGCGCCGAAAGCTTGCCGTCACGCGTATACACCGGCCACTGATCCGGCTTGGACCGGATCGCCGCCCTGCCCTGGTTGAGCATCGGCTCGATGGTGAAGGTCATGCCCTCCTCCAGCACCAGCCTGGTGCCGGGACGGCCGTGGTGGAGGATCTGTGGATCTTCATGCATCTCCCGGCCGATGCCGTGACCGCAGTACTCGCGCACCACGCTGTAGCCCTGTCCGCGCGCTGCATGGGCGATGGCATGGCCGATGTCGCCCAACCGCGCACCCGGCCGCACCGCGGCGATGCCTTTCCACATGGCCTGGTACGCGGCCGCCACCAGGCGGCGTGCCTGATAGTCGACCTCGCCCACCAGATAGGTGGTGCTGGAATCGGCGATGTAGCCGTCCTTCTCCAGGGTGATGTCGAGATTGACGATCTGCCCGCTGCGCAGCACATCCTCGTGTGCGGGCACGCCGTGGCAGACCACATCGTCGATGGAGGCATTGAGCACGTAGGGGAACCCGTACTGTCCCTTGCTGGCCGGCCGAGCGTGCAGTTCGTCGACGATCATGCGCTCGACAAATTCGTTGAGCTCCATCGTGCTGCGGCCTTCCAGCCGCTGTTGGCCCAGGGCGTCGAAGACCTGCGCCAGCAGCGCGCCGGCGCGGGCCATCAGCGCCAGTTCCTCTGCGCTCTTGGTCATGCGCGCCCGCTGCGCAGCGCCTGTGGCTGCACGCCGGCGGCACGCAGCTCACTGGCGACGATCTGCTGGAAGCTCAGCTCCGGATGCAGTTCGCACAGCATCCCGACCTTGATCCAGAAGTTGGCCTGCGCGTTGATCGAGCGGCTGCTGACCTTGCAGGCGCGACGCAGCTGTTCGTGCAATTCGTCATCGATGTTGACGATGCCCATCGGCAAACCTCCACACGTTCGATATATATGAATCGTATATGTTTCGTATAGCCCTGCGCAAGCGAGGCGGCCACCGCTGCGCGACGCGCTGGAACGCGGTGAGCGCGGCGTTTCGCGCGTGCCGGCCGCCCCGGGCTTGCGCGGCCGCAGGCCCGGCGGGGTGCAAGCCGCCGGCCGATTCGGCCACACTGGGGGACTTTCCGTGTTTCCAAAGGGGCCCGCATGTCCGCCTGGCTGCGCCGTAAAGACATCAACACCGTCACCGTCCACGAGGCCGGACGCCAGCTCAAGCGCACCCTGAGCTGGCCGCACCTGATCGCGCTGGGGATCGGCGCCATCGTCGGCACCGGCATCTACACGCTGATCGGTGTGGGCGCCAACCTCGCCGGCCCGGCGGTGCTGATCTCCTTCCTGGCAGCGGGCATCGTCTGCGCCTGCGCGGCGCTGGCCTACGCCGAGATGTCCACGATGATGCCGGCCGCCGGCAGCGCCTATACCTACAGCTACACCGCGCTGGGCGAGACGATCGCCTGGATCGTGGGCTGGAGCCTGATCCTGGAGTACTCGCTGGTCGTCTCCACCGTGGCGGTGGGCTGGTCGGGCTATGCGGTGGGCTTCCTGGAAGGCTGGGGCGTGCACCTGCCACATGCGCTGACCGCCGGCCCGCATGCCGGCGGCGTGCTCAACCTGCCGGCGGTGCTGATCACCTTCGTGGTGGCCGGCCTGCTGATGGCCGGGACCAAGGAGAGCGCCACGCTCAACGCCATCCTGGTGGTGGTCAAGATCATCGCCCTGAGCATCTTCGTGGCCGTGGCCCTGCCGCATTTCAACAGCGCGCACATGCAGCCGTTCATGCCCTACGGCTTCGCCAAGTCCGTGGGCGCAGATGGCGTGGAGCACGGGGTCATGGCCGCGGCGGCGATCATCTTCTTCGCCTTCTACGGCTTCGATGCGATCTCCACCGCCGCCGAGGAAACCAAGAAGCCCGAGCGCGACCTGGCCATCGGCATCGTGGGCTCGATGATCGGCTGCACCCTGATCTACGTGCTGGTGGCGCTGGCCGCGGTGGGTGCGATGAGCTACACGGTGTTTGGCCACAGCCCCGAGCCGCTGGCGCTGATCATGCGCGAACTGGGCCAAGGCGCGGCGGCCAAGGCCATCGGCGCGGCGGCGGTGATCGCCCTGCCCACGGTGCTACTGGCCTTCCTGTACGGGCAGAGCCGCATCTTCTTCGTGATGTCGCGCGACGGCCTGCTGCCACGCGGGCTGTCCAAGGTCAGCGCGCGCACCGGCACCCCGATCGCCACCACCGCCTTCACCGCGGTGCTGGTCGCCGCCCTGGCCGGCATCGCCCGCCTGGACGAGATCGCCGCGCTGGCCAACGCCGGCACCCTGGCCGCCTTCACCGCCGTGGCCGCGTGCATGCTGGTGCTGCGCAAGCGCGAGCCCGACCGCCCCCGCACCTTCCGCACCCCGCTGGCCTGGATCGTCGGCCCGGTTGCGATCCTCGGCTGCCTGTATCTGTTCTTCAGCCTGCCCAGCCGCACCCAGCTGTACTTCGGCATCTGGAACGTCGTCGGCCTGGTGGCGTACGTGCTGTACGGCCGGCGCAATGCGGTGTTGGCGAAGGACTGACGGTTACGAAGCAGCGACGGGGTGTTGCTGCGCTGCGTCTGGCGTCGCCGGGACGAGGTGATCGCGGAAGAAACCTGCGATCACCTCGAACGCCTCCCGGCTCTCGGGCAGGTCCGCGTCCAAGTAGAACGCGTGTCCCAGTCCGTCCCAGATATTCAGCTGCGGCCTGCGGCCCAGGCGCGTCAGGCGCCCATGCATATACACCGCACTGCTCAACTCCGGCGCACGCGTGGCGGTCACGAACAGCGTCGGCGGAAAATGGCGAAGCACATCGTCTGAAAAGGCCGGCGAGACCAGCGGGTCCCGGAAGTCGACATCGCCGTAGTAAAGGTCTTCCATGATCTCGGTGCGGGCCTGGGATGGCGGTGGCGCAAGCCCATTGATGGCGGCGGAGATGAACTGGGAGTCTCCGCCGTAGCGCGCATCGCCGCCCGCGCAGAACACACCTGCCGCGCCCGGCATGGGCAGCGACTCCACGGCGATACGGGCCAGTACCTCGGCCGTCAGCACGCCTCCGGATGAGCAGCCGAAGAGCCCGATACGACTGGGCGGCAGACGTTCCAGTGCCGCGCGATAGACGCGCAGGACATCGTCGGTAGCGGCGGGAAAGTGGGATTCCGGGCCTTGCCGATATTCGACGGCGGCCACCGTCATGCCGGAAGCCGCCGCGACAGGAATCGCATCCAGCAGCCCCATCGACTCCGCGCGGCCCAGGACGAACCCTCCGCCGTGCAACTCGATCAGCAGCTGTTCGCCGCGCGCGCCCTTGGGCTCCACCAGCACCACGGGGACACCGCCCCATTGCTCATGGGAAACCCCGACCGCATGACGCGCCCGGAGCTTGGCCACTTCGCCCTTCGCCCAGGCATCGGTCCCCTCCCTGAGGTGTTGAAGACTGCGAACAAGCGCCGCGTTGTCCATGGACGCCAGCGGGTCGACGCTGTTGGCGTCCGCGATGACTTTCTTCCTGGCCTGGGCACTCAGATATGCGGAGGCTGGGAGGTCGAACCCCTTGACGTGACGGGCGCCGCTGTCTGGATCTTGGGCGAGCACAGCCACAGAGGTTGTCGCTAGCACGAGGAGGAACAGATAACGCCCGAGATGGGAATGGATCAAGACACTCCCCCGAGGGTTGTGGAAAGGCCAGTGACGCGCTCAGTGTGACGCGGACATCGACGCCTCACCAGGCGTCAGCAAATGATCGAGGATCGGATCCAGCACGATCTCGGGAAGCGATTCGATGATGGCCTCCGCCATCTGCTGACTCGCAACAGGATCCACCGATGGCAGGCTGAAGGCATGGGCGCGTGCTTGCGCGCTTTCCCATTGCGCGTAGGCATAGAAGACGCCGTCGGCGCCTCGATGGAGACGCGATCCCAGGGCCCCGCGCTGCTCGCGCAGTCGCAGGGTCAACCTGGACCAGGCAGCGATGTAACTCGATTCAAGCTCAGGACGCACGCGCGCCCGATAGATCACGCAGAAGCCGACGCCATTGATCATGCATGCATGTCCTTTGCAGGTGAGGGATGCGCATTGTTGCCTATCCGGCTTGTATCACCTTTTAGACAGCTCGATCGCGCACACCGCCGTGCCGTCGCCGTTGTCCTTGAGCATACGGATCGGCGGCAGGTGCTGGGCCTTGGCGATGTCCAGCTTGCCGGCCGGGCAGTCGAAGGTCAGCGGGCCGGCGGTCTTGATCGGGGCGAAGTGCCAGGACGTCGGTTCCAGGTCGGCCTGGGTGACCGTGCCCTTGGCCTTCAGCCAGGCGGCGAGGATCTCGCGGTTGCCGTCCGGCGCGGCCAGCACCACGTTGCTGCCGTCCAGGCCAGGGAAATTGCCGCCGCCGCTGGCGCGGTAGTTGTTGGTGGCCACGATGAAGGGCTGGTCCGGGCGCACCGGCTTGCCCTGGTAGCGCAGGTCGGTGATGCGCTGCCCGGCTGGCCGGGTCAGGTCGATCGTGTAGGACAGATCCCCCTGGATCTGGTCGGCATTGAAGGCCACGTAGCGGGCGTTGATCAGCGGCTGCGGATCCGGCTTGGATGGATCGATGCGGTTGTAACGCTCGGCCGACTGCTCCAGCCAGACCTTGAGCCCGGCGCCGTCCACCTTCACCGCGCTCAGCGTATTGGGGAAGAAGTACAGGTCCGCCGCGCTGCGCAGGGTCAGCGTGCCGGCCGGCACGTCGGTGTAATCGTCCGGTCCGCCGAAGCCGGTGCGGAACGGCGCGGCCGCCGACAGCACCGGCACGCCCGCCAGCTCCGGATGCAGCGCCGGCAGCGCGCGCTGCACGTAGTCGCGCTGGGCGGCGTTGACCACGGCCAGCGCCGAGCTGTTGCCCTCGTCGACGAAGTAGCTGGTGAAGTGCACATCGCTCTTGCCGATGGGCGTGTTGACGTAAGCCTGTGCGGCGGCGTGTGCCTGGGCCACCAGCGGGGCGATGGCCGGGTCGGCCGGCACGCAGTCACCCTTGCCCTTGCAGATCGGCCGCACCTCGCTGTGGGTGGTGGCCGGGTCGATGGTCCAGCGGCCGTCCCTGCGCACCAGGCGCAGGTCGATCACGCCCAGGTCCTTGCCGAAGAAGCCGCCCATCACCGCCGGCTTGCCGCGCACGAATCCGCGTGTGGCATCGGTGTCGGGCAGGTCCTTGTAGCGCGGCCCCGGGAATTCGGTATGCGAGTGGCCCAGCAGCAGTACGTCGATGCCGTCCACCCCGGCCAGGTGCCAGCCGCCGTTCTCCATGTCCGGCGTATACGGCGCGGCGTTGAGCCCACCGTGCAGGATGCCGACCACGATGTCCGGATGCTGCGCCTGAAGCTCGGGCAGATAGCGCCTGGCCGCCTCGACCGGGCCGGTGACGGTGACCTTGCCCTCAAGGTTCTGCTTGTCCCAGGCCAGGATCGGCGGCGGGGTGAAGCCGATGATGCCCACCTTCAACGGCACCACCTGCGGCTTGCCGTCGGCCCCGGTGACGACGATGTTCTTGGTCACCACGGCCCAGGGCTTGAAGATCGGCTGGTTGTCGCGGGTGCTGAACACGTTGGACAGCACCAGCGGATAGTCCGGCCCCTTGCAGCGCTGGGTGGTGCCGCCCTCGACGTTCATCGGCGTGCCGGTCACCTGCGACAGAAAATGCAGGCCGTAATTGAACTCATGGTTGCCCGCGGTGCCGCCGTCGTAGCCCATCGCGTCGAAGGCCTTGTAGACGCCCAGTTCCTCGTCGCAGCCGACTGGTTGCACCTTGGCCTGGAAGTCGGCCAGCACCGTGCCCTGGATGGTGTCGCCATCGTCGAACAGGAAGCTGTTGGCGAACTCGGCGCGCGCCTGGCGGATCAGCGTGGCCACGCGTTCGTAGCCGACCGAATCGTCTTCCCGCGCCTTGTAGTAGTCGTAGCTCAGCACGTTGGAATGCACATCGGTGGTCTCCAGGATCGCCACCTGCGCGGTGGCGCCGTCGGCCAGCGGTGCCCGGGCGGCGGGCGTGGTGGCACAGCTGGCCAGGGCCAGGGAGACAGCAAGGAAGGCGGAGACGCGGCGCAGCGACAGGGGCATGGCGGAAACAGGCTGGAAACAAGGGGCGGGACGGTATCAGATTCGCTTGACCCGACGATGTCGCCGCCTCTGGCTTCGCACGTCGGGGCGGCCGGGTTGGACGCTGGGCTGTGCACGGGCGATCCCGGTCGCCCCGCGTCATGGCCGCGCCGTTTTCGCCATCGCCCTCCCCGCCTCCACAGGGAGCATGTCGCCATGCCCGAAGCCAGCCACCTGCTCGCCTCGCCCTGATCGCCCTGGCCATGGTCCTGACCCAGTCGCTGGGGCTGGGCCCGACCCGGATCGCCCTCCGCGCGGCGTTCGACGCGGTGCTCGCGATGTTGGCCGGCAGCATCGCCGTGTTCATGGCCCAGCGCCCCCCTGGCAGCGCTGACTCATGGGCGCCGTCCTGGCCGGGCTGGCGGTGTGCACGGCAACCGCATCGCGGCGCCAGGCAGCCGGCCTGCAGCGTTCCCAAGCCAGATGCCATACGCCTGCGCACGTGGTCGTATGGCGGCGCGGGGATTAAGATGCCGCGCGCAACGTTCTTCCAAGAGGCATCGTCTTGATCATCCATCCCAAGGTCCGCGGATTCATCTGCACCACCACCCATCCGCTCGGGTGCGAACTGAATGTCCGCGACCAGATCGCCGCCACCCGCGCCCTGGGCGTGCGCACCGATGGCCCCAAGAAGGTGCTGGTCATCGGCGCCTCCAGCGGCTACGGCCTGGCCGCGCGCATCTCCGCCGCCTTCGGCTTCGGCGCCGACACGCTCGGGGTGTTCTTCGAAAAGCCCGGCAGCGAGAAGAAGGCCGGCACCGCCGGCTGGTACAACGCCGCGGCCTTCGACAAGTTCGCCAAGGCCGAAGGGCTGTACAGCCGCTCGATCAATGGCGATGCGTTCTCCGACGAAGCGCGGGCCAAGGTCATCGAGCTGATCAAGACCGAGATGGGCGGCCAGGTCGACCTGGTGGTGTATTCGCTGGCCTCGCCGGTGCGCAAGCTGCCGTCCACCGGTGAGCTCAAGCGCTCGGCGCTCAAGCCGATCGGCGCGCCCTACACCTCCAGCGCCATCGACACCAACAAGGACCAGGTGATCCAGGCCACGCTGGAGCCGGCCACCGAGCAGGAAATCGAAGACACCGTCACCGTGATGGGCGGCCAGGACTGGCAGCTGTGGATCGACGCGCTCAGCCAGGCCGGCGTGCTGGCCCCGGCCGCCAGGACCGTGGCCTTCAGCTACATCGGCACCGAGATCACCTGGCCGATCTACTGGCACGGCGCACTGGGCAAGGCCAAGGCCGATCTGGACGCCACCGCACGTCGTCTGGATGCCCAGTTGGCCGCCACCGGCGGCGGCGCCAATGTGGCGGTGCTCAAGTCGGTGGTGACCCAGGCCAGCGCCGCCATCCCGGTGCTGCCGCTGTACATCGCCATCGCCTTCAAGGTGATGAAGGAGCTCGGCCTGCACGAAGGCACCATCGAGCAACTGGACCGCCTGTTCCGCGAACGCATGTACCGCGCCGATGGCGCCCCGGCCGAAGTCGACGAGGAGCACCGCCTGCGCCTGGACGACTGGGAGCTCAAGCCCGAAGTGCAGGACCCTGCCAAAGCGATCTGGCCGCAGGTCACCACCGAGAACCTGTTCGCGCTGACCGACTACGCCAGCTACAAGCACGAGTTCCTCAAGCTGTTCGGCTTCGAGCGTGACGACGTGGACTACGACGCCGAGGTGAACCCGGACGTGCGCTTCGACGTGATCGAACTCTGAAGTCCCGCGCCCGCGTCAGCCTGAAAGAGCCCGCCGCCGTGCGGGCTTCTTTCTGCCCGATGTGAGCGCCCGTTTGGCTGGCAGTGGGGTTGGGTGCACTAGTCTGCTGCGACGCCGTGCCATGTGACGACATGCGGCGAAACGTTTCGGCGCGCTACTTTGCGCCGGCAGATGCCCGCTCCGCGCGGGCATCTGATTTTGAACAGGTGCGGATGCGGGCAGCGCCGACGCGCTGCATTCGGCCCACCCAGCTCCAACCACCACGCACGCACCTGCGCATGTCCTGCCCGGCTTGGCACCACGCCAACGGGCGGTGCCCCAGGGAAGAGTGGCTCAGGACCGCATGCAGGCGCGCTTGGCTGATTCGACGTCAGATGCTGCGACGCGGAAGGCATCGGTTACAACGTGGCGGCACCATGGGCGCCCGTTCGCCCCCGGATCTGCTGCATGTCCCGTCCCCGCCGATTCGTCCGCGCAGCGCACGCGGTCTTTGCCCTGCTGGCCTGTACGGCGGCTTGTGCCGCGCAGGCGCAGGAGATGCGGCGCAGTTACGCCAATCCGGTCGATGTGGACTATCGCTATAACTTCGAGCACCTCAATGATGCGGTGAGCTACCGCACCGGCGCCGACCCGGTGATCGTGCGCCACGACGGGGCCTATTACCTGTTCCTGACCATCGCCGAGGGCTATTGGCGGTCGACCAACCTGCTGGACTGGACGTTCATCACGCCCAGCCGCTGGTCCTTCGAGCCGGTGGTTGCGCCAGCGGCGGTCTCCGATGGCCAGCGCCTGGTGCTGATGCAGTCGGCCTACGCGCCGCGTCCGGTGCTGGAAAGCACGGATCCGGCCAGCGGGCGGCTGGACTTTTTGACCCGCGAGCTGCCGCCGCTGCCAGATGCGGTCAAGGCCAACCTGGACGATCAGGTGCCCAAGGGCATGATCCCGTCCGGTCCGTGGGATCCGGACCTGTTCATCGATGACGACGGCCAGTGGTACCTGTACTGGGGCTCGTCGGATGTCTATCCCCTCTACGGCATTGCGCTGGACCGCGCACCGGGGCGCTGGTCCTACCGCGGCAAGCCCAAGCCGCTGCTGACCCTGCAGCCGGACCGACATGGCTGGGAACGTTTCGGCCCCGATCATCACGGCGCGCGCTTTCCCGACGGCAAGCCGATCGGCAACTACCTGGAGGGCGCCTGGATGACCCGGCACGGTGGGCGCTACTACCTGCAGTACGGCGCACCGGGGACCGAGTACAACGTCTACGGCAATGGCACCTATGTGGGCGACGGGCCGCTGGGGCCGTTCACCTACGCCGAGTACAACCCGATCGCCTACAAGCCTGGCGGCTTCGTGGTGGGCGCGGGGCATGGCTCCACCTTCGAGGATGCGCACGGCAACTGGTGGAACACAGGCACGTCATGGATCGGGGTCAATGGCACTTTCGAGCGCCGCATCGGGATGTATCCGGCGCGCTTCTACGACGACGGCCAGATGGCGGTGTCCACCCGCTTCGGCGACTTTCCGCACTGGATGCCCACCAACAGGGTCGATGATCCCGAAGCGCTGTTCACCGGCTGGATGCTGCTGTCCTGGCACAAGCCCGTGCTCGCCTCCTCCACGCTCGGGGAGTTCGAAGCGCGTCGTGCCACGGACGAGGATGCGCGGACCTTCTGGGTGGCGGGCAGGACCGAGACCGGGCAGACCCTGCGCGTGGACCTGGGCGCGGAGATGACGGTGCGCGCAGTGCAGGTGAACTTCGCCGACTACCGGGCCGGGCGCTATGTCGATGCGCCGGACATCTACACCAGCTTCGAGCTGCAGCAGTCGCACGACGGGACACACTGGGCGCCGCTGGCGCGCATCGACGACGACCCGGCCACACGCCGCGACCGGCCGAACGCCTACCTGCAGCTCGACACGCCGGTGCGTACCCGCTACGTCCGCTACGTGCATGGCCACATCGGCGGCGCGCACCTGGCCATCAGCGGGCTGCGCGTGTTTGGCAATGCCGACGGCCCGCCGCCGGCCGCCCCCACCGGCATCACCGCCACGCGCCATGACGACCTCCGCGACGCGACGATCGCCTGGACACCCGTGCCCGGTGCGACCGGTTACAACGTGCGCTGGGGCGTGCGCCCGGACCGGCTCACCCTGTCCTACCAGGTCTTCGCCGACCACGGCACCACGCTGGAGCTGCGCGCGCTCAACGTGCAGCCCGGGTACTCGGTGTCGGTGGAAGCATTCAACGAGGCCGGGGTGTCACCGCTGGGGCGCGTGGTGTCCATGCCCTGACCGCCAACGCAGGTGCGCTCAGACCAGCGACTTCATCGAGACATCGACCTTGACGATCGGCGACTTGATGACGATGTAGGAAAAATACTTGCTGATGCCGATGTTGCGGTCCAGGAGGGTCTCGATCAGCTCTTGGTAGTGGGCCACGTCGCGCACCACGAACTTGAGCAGATAGTCGAAGCCACCGCTGACCAGGTGGCATTCGTTGAGCTCGTCGATGCTGCGCAGGCCGTGTTCGAACTTGTCGAAATCCTCGCGCCGGTGATTGACCAGCGTCACCGAGGTGTAGACCACCTGCACCCGGAACAGCTTGGCCAGATCCAGGCGCGCGCCATAGCCGGCGATGTAGCCAGCACGCTCCAGTCGCTTGACCCGCGCCAGGCACGGGCTGGCCGACAGGCCGACGCGCTCGGCCAGGTCCGCGTTGGTGACCCGCCCGTTGCGTTGCAGTTCGGCCAGGATGTTGATGTCGATGCGGTCGAGCTTGGGTGGCTTGTCCATGGCGGCTGTCTTGGTCTTCTGCGCCTTACCGCAGGGCCCGCTGGTGCGCCTTCACCAGGTCGGCCATGGAGTGGAAGCAGAAATCGGTCTTGGGCTTGGTGCCCGGGTCCATGGTCGCCCCGTAACCCTGCTGGGCGTGGCGACGGTAGATCCAACAGCTGGCAAGCCCGTGGGCGTTGGCCGGCTGGTGGTCGTGGTACAGGCTCTCGGCGGTATGCAGGATGTCCTGCTTGCCCAAGCCGAGCTCGGCCAGGCTTTCGAGCATGTAGGCGAAATTGCGCGGAGACGGCTTGTACGAGCCGATGTCCTCGGCGGTGTAGATCGCATCGAATTGGACCTGCAGCTTCTCGTTGGAATGGCTGAAGGAGCGGTTGTCGACGTTGGAGAGGATCACCAGCTTGTAGTACTTCTTCAGATACTGCAGAGCCTCGGCCGAATCCGGGAACGCCGGCCAGTGGCGCACCGAGCGCCCGTAGTGTTCGCACGCATCCACCGACACCGCAACACCCCATTCGTCGGCCAGGCGCTTGTACACCACCGCCAGCAAATCGCAGTAGCGCTTGGCCGGGGTGTCGCGCTGCAGGGTGGATTCGTGGCGAGCGTGGGCCTGCAGGATCTGGTCGCGGCCGAGCTGCAGACCGGCCCTGGCGGCCTTGGCGGTCAACTCGGCCAGGCCTTCGATCATGCCCGATTCCCAGTCGATCAACGTGCCGTAGCAGTCGAAGGTGAGGGCCTTGAAATCGGTCAACTGCATGGTGGAAATCCTTGAGGTTAAGCGTCTTGTCCAAGGCCCTGGCAGGGCACTGGACGATCAGGCCGATGTCGGTGCCATCGGCGGCGAGCGCGACGCAAGCAAGGCAGGCGCGGCGACGCGGCACGCTCGACCCGGCCCGACGGCCGCTAGTCGGGATCGCCCAGCGGATGGTAGGCGCGGTCGAACCAGACCAATCCTCCCGCCTGCGCGGCCGTGCTGACGGCCACCACCTCGCAGAAGAACACGCTGTGGGTGCCCACCTCGCTGATGTCGGTGATGCGGCAGTCCAGCGCGGCGCTGGCATCGGCCAGCACCGGGGCGCCGGTCTCCAGCACCTCCCAGGTGTCGTGCTCGAAGCGGGTCCCGGCATCGGCCGGCGTGGCGAAGCGGCCGGCCACGACGCGATGGTGGCGGGACAGCACGTTGACGCACAGCACGCCGTTGTCGCGAAACACCTGATGCGAGCCGGAACGGCGGTTCATGCAGACCAGGACGGTCGGCGGCGCATCGGTCACGCTGCACACGGCCGAGGCCGTGAGGCCGTGGCGCCCGGCCGGGCCTGCGGTGGTGACGACATTGATGGCCGCGCCCAGGCGTGACATGGCGTGGCGGAAACGTTCGGAATTCATGACCCGCCTATTGTCCACGCTTGTGGCGGGCGGTTTCACACCCGTGCACGACACGCTGCGGATCGCCTGGGCAGGCGGGGCGACCTATTCCACCGCTGAAGACCCCGGCGGGGCGGCTTCCAGCGTCGTGCCCGGCGGAAGATCCCCATGCTGGTGGGCCAGGATCCGGCCCCAGATCCGGCCGAACGCCTGGCGCCGGCTGTCTTCGTCAAGGCCCGATCCGTTGGTGTCGCGCAGAAAGCGCCGAAGCGCCTCTTCCACCGACTCGCGCGGGTGATCCAGCGCGATACGGTAGGCCAGGCTGACCACCGGCCAGCGCGCGTCGAACTCTTCCGTGGACATGCCCTGCCCGGCGCAGTACGTGCGCCAGTACTCTTCTTCGCGGTTCAGACACCACACCAACTGATGACCCGCGTCGCGCGGATCCTTCGCAGTCCCCATCGTGACCCCTCGTTTGTTCCGATTTCCCCGTCGATCGAACATCCCAGAGCCTGGGTTGGAGTGCCGTGAAACAACACGTCCTGGTGCGGCAGGCCGGGCGCATGCGTGTGCTGCACCGCATGCCCCATGATCGCATGCGTCGCGCATGGCCGGCGGCGCCTCGCCAGCGGCTAGGCTAGCGGGATCGTTTCCGCCAAGCTGTCCCGCATCGATGTACAAGCTCCCCACGACCGCCACGGCGCCGTTCTGTCCTTCCGCGGTCAGCGACAGCGTCGCGGTGCCGGCCGGAGCCTCGCTGCCGCGCCGGCTGCTGGCTTTCCTCGGCCCCGGGCTGCTGATCTCGGTGGGCTATATGGACCCGGGCAACTGGGCCACGGCGATCGAAGCCGGCTCGCGCTTTGGATATGCGCTGCTGTTCGTGGTCGTCTTGGCCAGCCTGTCGGGCATGGTCCTGCAGAACCTGGCCTCGCGCCTGGGCATCGTCACCGGGCAGGACCTGGCGCAGCTGTCCAGCGCGCGCTACGCGCCGCGCGTGGCGCGCGGGCAATGGCTGCTGGCCGAGCTATCCATCGTGGCCACCGACCTGGCCGAGGTGCTGGGCGCGGCGCTGGCCTTTCACCTGCTGCTGGGGGTCTCGATCACCACCGGCGTGGTGCTGACCGCCTTCGACACGGTGATCGTGCTGGCCTTGCAGGGAGCGAAGTTCCGCCGGCTGGAGGCCATCGTGCTGGGCCTGATCGTCACGATCGGCGTTTGCTTCGCCGTGGAACTGCTGCTGATCAAGCCCCTGTGGCCGGACGTGGCCGCAGGCCTGCGCCCGAGCTGGGAGATGCTGAGCCACCAGGAGCCGCTGTATCTGGCCATGGCATCCTGGGCGCCACGGTGATGCCGCACAACCTGTACCTGCACTCCTCGGTGGTGCAGACCCGCGCGGGTGGACGCGATGACGCCGCCAAGGCCAGCGCGGTGCGCTTTGCCCGTGTGGACACCATTGGCTCGCTGTCGCTGGCACTGCTGGTCAACGCGGCAATCCTGATCCTGGCCGCGGCGGCGTTCCATCGCAGCGGGCAGACGGTGGTGGAGATCCAGGACGCCTACCACCTGCTCGATCCGCTGGTCGGTGGCACCGTGGCCAGCCTGCTATTCGGCGTGGCGCTGCTGGCCTCCGGGCAGAGCTCGACCTTCACCGGCACCATCGCCGGGCAGGTGGTGATGGATGGCTTCCTGCACATCAAGATCCCGTGCTGGCAGCGGCGCCTGATCACCCGCGCCCTGGCCCTGGCCCCAGCGCTGGCCGGCGTTGTGTGGCTGGGCGAGGGCGCGGTGGGCAAGCTGCTGGTGCTCAGCCAGGTGGTGCTGAGCCTGCAGCTGCCCCTCGCGCTGTGGCCGCTGATCCGCTTCACTTCCGACCGCACGCTGATGGGGCGCTTTGCCAACAGCGTGCCGGTGGCGGCGTTGGCGTGGCTGTTGTTCGGCGTGATCTCGCTGGCGAACCTGGCGCTGCTGTATTTCTGGATCGCCTAGGGCGTGTCGTCCCGCCCCTAGGGCGCCCAGGGGTCAGGCTCACCCACCGCGGTGCCCTGCGCGGTCAGGTCCAGCATCGGGTGAGTGGCGCTGTCGTAGCGCGTCCAGGTCGGCAGCCCCGCGCCGTTGGGATCGCCGGTCTTGACGAAGTTCACCAGGTAGCCGCTGGCCAGGCGCGCGGCCGTGCGGTCCTGCGCGGTGGTGTCGGCGCCGTACTTGATGTCGGCGGTGTCGAAGAAGAACGGGATGTCGCTGGCGTGGTTGGCGCCGGCGTTGTCCGGCGTGCGCGCCGAACCGGCCACGTAGGAGAACCGGTAGTACCAGGTCGGGATGCCCTGGTCGGCCAGCAGGCCGGCGACCTTGCGCGCGCCGGTGACCATGTAGCCCTCGCGCCCGCCGATGTCGTTGCTGGTGGCGCCGACCATCACCGGGACCTTGTTGAACCGTCCCGCGGCGTACGCCGTCCCCATGTCCACGGCGACCTTGCCATCGACGATGGGGCTGCTGAAGGTCTTGGTGAGCGCATCGCTGGGGGCGAAGGCGGTGGCCAGGTTCAAGCCGTCGGTGACCGCCTGCGGCGAGAGCGCGCGCAGCTTGGCCAGCGCCTGCGGATCATCGGCGGCGATGCCCTTGGACTGGGCGAAGCGCACGCCGGTCGCTTCGGCCCCGGCCAGGTCGCCCTTGCTGATGCCGTCGCCACCGGACTGGATCACCGCCTGGTCGAACAGCCCGGCCGCCATCGGCGAGGTCAGCAGCATGTGCACCGACATCCCGCCTGCACTCTCGCCGACGATGGTGACCCGGTCCGGATCGCCACCAAAGGCCGCGATGTTGCGCTGGACCCAGCGCAAGGCCGCGAGCTGGTCCATGTAGCCGTAGTTGGCCAGCAGCCCGTGGTCGGCATCGGCGGCGGTCAGCTGCGGATGGGCGAAAGTGCCGAAGCGGCCCACGCGGTAATTGAAGCTGGCCACCACGATGCCCTGCCGGGCCAACGCCGCGCCGGCATAGGTCGGCGGCGAGGCCCCGCCGTTGACGAAGCCGCCGCCGTAGATCCACACCAGCACCGGCAGCTTGCCCTTGGCATCGGCCGGCTTCCAGACATTGGCGTACAGACAGTCCTCGGCCGGGGTGGTGCCCAGTGGCGCGGCGTCGCTGGGGAAGGGCTTTTGCATGCAGTCCGGACCATAGGCGCTGGCATCGCGCACGCCGGACCAGGCCGCGGCCGGCTGCGGCGCGCGCCAGCGCAGCGCGCCCACCGGCGGGGCGGCGAACGGGATGCCCTTGAACGCGGTCACACCATCGGCGCGCGCGCCCTGCAGGCGCCCGGTGTCGATGCGTACCTGGTCTGGCGGCGTGGCATCGGATCCCGTCGCGCAGGCGGAAAGCAGTGCCAGCGAGGCGCACAGCGCGAGCGTGGGCAGCAGCGAGCGGGACAGCAACATCGGCATTCCTCATCACGCCCGCCAGCCGCGGGCGCCGCCGAAGATCGCGCAATGGCGCCGGCTTGTCATCCCGCAGTGCGGCCTGCCCGGTTCAGCAGCCGCCGTATTGAACGTCGCAGGCCCCTGCCGTTCAGATCACCGATGCGCTGCCGAGGGACCCGGCGACGGCCGGCCATCGATGCGCGTGCGTGGATCGCGCACCGATCCCCGGCGCCATCCGATCGCGCTGCCAGGAGGCGAATATTCGCGCGCGGGGCCAGCCGCGGGGTTTTCCCGGCCACGCTCCGCTGCGGAGCGAGACCGGGAAACCCAACGCGAATCAGCCCTGGATGAAGGCCAGCAGGTCGTCGTTGAGGACCTGCGCTTGGGTGGTGAGCATGCCGTGCGGGAAGCCCGGATAGACCTTGAGCGTGCCGTTCTGCAGCAGTTTGACCGACAGGCGCGAGGCATCGTCGATCGGCACGATCTGGTCGTCGTCGCCATGCATCACCAGGGTCGGCACGGTGATCTGCTTGAGGTCCTCGGTCTGGTCGGTTTCCGAGAACGCCTTGATGCCCTCGTAGTGCGCCTTGGCACCGCCGGCCATGCCCTGCCGCCACCAGTTCTCGATCACGCCCTGGGAGACCTGTGCGCCCTCGCGATTGAAGCCGTAAAACGGACCGGCGGCCACGTCCAGGAAGAACTGCGCGCGGTTGCCGGCCAGGGCCTGGCGGAAGCCGTCGAACACCTCGATCGGCGTGCCGCCCGGGTTGTCCGGGGTCTTGACCATCAGCGGCGGCACCGCGCTGACCAGCACGGCCTTGGCTACGCGCCCGGCCGGCTGGCCGTGACGCGCCACGTAGCGGGCCACCTCGCCACCGCCGGTGGAGTGCCCGATGTGCACCGCCTCGCGCAGGTCCAGATGCTCGACCACCGCGGCCGCGTCGGCGGCGTAATGGTCCATGTCGTGGCCTTCGCTGACCTGGCTGGAGCGGCCGTGGCCGCGTCGGTCGTGGGCGACGACCCGGAAGCCCTTGCCGAGGAAGTACAGCATCTGCGCATCCCAGTCGTCGCTCGAGAGCGGCCAACCGTGGTGGAACATGATGGGCTGGGCCGTCTTGGGGCCCCAGTCCTTGAAGAAGATCTCGACGCCGTCTTGGGTGGTGACTGTGCTCATGATCGTGTGCTCCGGGTTGAAGGGCGGGAACGACTGAGGCTAGGCCGGCCAGATGACGCCAGCCATCGCGGGGGGGGAAGTGCGTGGTGCGTACCGAGGCATGGGGCGAGGCAATGCGAGCAGGCCTGTCGAGGCTTTCGCCCGGGCCCATGCTGGCGAACGCAGGGTACACCTGGAGCGGGCCGTTCCCGCTCGGCCTCAGGCGCGCGTCGGTCAGTGCGCGGCGCGCGCGCCCTGCACGCGCCGCACCAGCACGAAGAACAACGGCACCAGCAGCACCGCCAGCACGGTGCCGGTGGCCATGCCGCCGATCACGCTGATGCCGATCTCGCGGCGGCTGGCCGCACCGGCGCCGGTGGACAGGGCCAGCGGGATCACGCCGGCCACGAAGGCCAGCGAGGTCATCACGATCGGCCGCAGGCGCAGGCGCGCACCGGCCAGGGCCGCCTCCAGCGCCGGGCGCCCGGCCCGCCGCCGGGCTTCGGCGAACTCGACGATCAGGATCGCGTTCTTGGCCGACAGGCCGATGGTGGTCAGCAGGCCGACCTGGAAATAGATGTCGTTGTCGAAGCCGGCCAGCGTGGTGGCCAGCACCGTACCCAGCACGCCCAGCGGGATCACCATCAGCACCGCGACGGGGATCGACCAGCTCTCGTAAAGCGCGGCCAGGCACAGGAAGATGAAGGCGATCGAGGCGCCGTACAGCAGCAGGGTCTGGTTGCTGGACATGCGCTCCTGGTAGGACAGCCCGCTCCACTGCAGGTCGAACCCGGGTTGCGCATCGACCAGGCCCTGCATGATGTCCATCGCCTTGCCAGAACTGACCCCGTCGGCCGCGCTGCCCTGCAGCTCCAGCGCGGCCAGGCCGTTGTAGCGCTGCTGCAGCTGGGCGCCGCGCGTCCAGCCCGTGCTGGCGAAGGTGTCGAAGGACACCATCTGTCCGCCGCTGCCGCGCACATACCACTGGCCGATGTCCTCCGGCCGCGCGCGATACGGCGCGTCGCCCTGGATGTACACGCGTTTGACCCGGCCGCGATCGATGAAGTCGTTGACGTAGGTGCCGCCCCAGGCGGCCGACAGGGTCGCGTTGATGTCCGACTGGGCCAGGCCCAGTGCACTGGCCTGGGCCTGGTCGATGTCCACGTGCAGCTGAGGCTTGTCGCCCAGGCCGTTGAGGCGCACAGCGGTCAGGCGGCTGTCCTCGCCGGCCTGGTCCAGCACGGCCTGCTGGGCGCGCAGCAGCGCCTCGCGGCCGGCCCCGTTGCTGTCACGCAGCCACAGCTCGAAGCCGCTGGACTGACCCAGCCCGCGCACCGCGCCGGGCGCCAACACGCTGACCTTGTCCTCGGTGGACTTGCGGAAGTGCGCGTTGGCCCGCGCGATGATCGCCGCCGCGGTGCCCTCGCTGCCGCGTTCGCCCCATGGCTTGAGCGAGAGGAAGCCCTGACCCGCGTTCTGGCCCACGCCTGCGTTGTTGCGACCCACCACCAAAAACACCGACTCGACGTAGGCCTTCTCCTGGGTGAGGAAGTAGTCGCTCACCCGCTTGGCCAGCTGCTCGGTGGCCGGCAGCGGCGTGCCTTCCGGCGCGTTGAACTGCACGCGGATCTGACCCTGGTCCTCCACCGGGAGAAAGCCGGTGGGCATGCGCGCGTAGAGCAGGCCCACGGCCAGCGCGATGCCCACATACAGCGCCATCCAGCGCCAGGGCCGCGCCAGCAGTCGGCCCAGGCGGCGCTGGTACCCGTCCTGGGCGCGCTCGACGTTGCGGTTGAACCAGCGGAAGAACCGCCCCGGCTTGCGCTCGGCTTCCACCGGCTTGAGCAACGTGGCGCACAGGGCCGGGGTCAGGGTCAACGCGACCAGCGCCGATAGGCCCATGGCCGAGACCATGGTGATGGAGAACTGCCGGTAGATGATGCCGGTGGACCCGCCGAACAGCGCCATCGGCAGGAACACCGCGCCCAGCACTACGGTGATGCCGATCAGCGCGCCGGTGATCTCGCCCATCGACTGCTCGGTGGCCTCGCGCGGCGGCAGGTGCTGCTCGTGCATGATGCGCTCGACGTTCTCCACCACCACGATGGCATCGTCCACCAGCAGGCCGATGGCCAGGACCATGGCGAACAGGGTCAGGGTGTTGATGGTGAAGCCGGTCACCGCCAGCACGCCGAAGGTGCCCAGCAGCACCACCGGCACGGTGATCGCCGGGATCAGCGTGGCCCGCGCGTTCTGCAGGAACAGGTACATCACCAGCACCACCAGCACGATCGCTTCCAGCAGGGTGTGGACCACCCCTTCGATCGAGAGCTTCACGAACGGGGTGCTGTCGCGCGGATAGGCCACTTCCAGCCCCGGCGGGAAGGTCTCCTTCAGGCGCTCCACCTCCGCGCGCACCGCATCGGCGGTCTCCAGTGCATTGGCCCCGGAGGCCAGCGAGACCGAGAAGCCGGAGGCCGGATAGTTGTTGAGGAAGCTGGCGTCCTGGTAGGACTCCGCGCCGATCTCCACCCGGGCCACGTCCCCCAGGCGCACGCTGGCGCCGCTGGGCTGGGTGGCCAGGATGATGTCGCGGAACTGCGCGGGGGTCTGCAGGCGCGACTGTGCGGTGACCGTGGCATTGAGCGTCTGCTCCGGCCCGGACGGCTGCTGGCCGAGTTCGCCGGCGGTGACCTGGGTGTTCTGCGCGCGGATCGCCGCGCTCACATCGCCGGGCATGAGCTGGTAGGCGGTCAGCTTGTGCGGGTCCAGCCAGATGCGCATCGCGTAGGACGCGCCGAACACGTTGACCTCGCCCACCCCGTTGATGCGACTGACCGGGTCCTGCACGTAGCTGACCATGTAGTCGGCGATGTCCACCCGGGTGAGCTGGTGGGTGGTGTCGTACAGGGCCACCACCATCAGGCTGTCGCCCTGCGACTTGGACACCCGCACGCCGCGCGACTGCACTTCCTCGGGCAACCGGTTGAGTGCCTGGTTGACCGCGTTCTGCACCTGGACCTGGGCGATGTCCGGGTCGGCGGACTGGTCGAAGGTGACGCTCACGCGGGCCTGGCCCGCGGACGAACTGGTCGATGAGAAATACAGCAGGTGGTCGATGCCGGTCAGCTGCTGCTCGATCACCTGGGTGACGCTGTTCTCCACCGTCTGCGCCGAGGCGCCGTTGTAGGTGGCGCTGATGTTGACCTGCGGCGGGGCGATGTCCGGGTACTGCTCCACCGCCAGGGTGGCGATGGCGATGGCACCGGCGGCCATGATGCAGATCGCCAGCACCCAGGCGAACACCGGCCGGTGGATGAAGAAGCGCGGCAGCACGGCTCAGCCCTGTTCGGCAGCGGCGGCGGCCGGCGCGGCCGCGCTGACCACGACCTTCTCGCCGTCGCGCAGGCCCTCACCGCCACCGGTCACGATGCGCTCGCCCGCCTTGAGACCCTTGTCGACCAGCCAGCGGTTGCCGACCGAGCGCAGGGTGGTGAACTGGCGCAGGTGGGCAACGTCATCCCGGCCGACCACCCAGACCTGGGCATCGCCGCGCGGGGTGCGGTCCACCGCCGCCTGCGGCACCAGCAGCGCCTGCTGGCGCACGCCCTGGCCGACGCGCGCGCGCACGTACATGCCCGGCAACAGCTCGCCCTCCGGGTTGGGAAAGCGCGCGCGCAGGGTGATGCTGCCGGTGGCCTGGTCCACGTCGATATCGGCGAATTCCAGGGTGCCGGGCAGCGGATAGCCGGTGCCATCGGACAGGGTGAGGTGCACCTGCGCACTGGAAGCTTCCACGCCACCGGCGGCGATCGCGCGCCGCAAGGCCAGGTATTCGTTGCTGGACTGGGTGATGTCCACGTTCATCGGATCCAGCTGCTGGATGCGCGCCAGCGGATCGGCCTGGGCGGAGGTCACCAGGGCGCCGGGCGTGAACAGGGCGCGGCCGATGCGCCCGCCGATCGGCGCGGTCACCGTGGCAAAGCGCAGGTTGGTACGTGCGGTCTCCAGCGCCGCGCGGTTGGCATCGGCGGCGGCGGCGGCCTGCTTGTAGGTGGCGACCGCATCGTCGACCTCCTGCTGGGAGATCAGCTGGGTCTTGCCCAGTCGCTGGTAGCGCTGGGCCTGCAGCCGCGCGGTGGCCAGCGCGGCCTCGGCCGTGGCCAGGTTCGCGCGCGCCTCGTTGCTGGCCGCCTGGTAGAGCGTGGGATCGATCTGGAACAGCGGCTGGCCCGCCTTGACTGTCTGGCCTTCGGTGAACAGCCGCTTGCGCAGCACGCCGCCGACCTGCGGGCGCACTTCGGATTCCTCCGATGCCACGGTGCGGCCGGCCAGTTCGGTCTCCAGGGCCACCGACTGCGGGGCCAGGGTCATTACCCGGACCTGGCGTGTCGTGCGTGCCGGCGCGTCGGCCTTGCCCTGGCAACCCCCCAGCGCCAATGCCGCGATCACCAGCAAGCCGGCCCATGCGCTGACACGTCCTGACATGGAAGAGGATCGGAAACAGGCAACTCGACGCATCGTGGGCAGGGGCTTGGCGGTGGGGGGCAAAGTCGCGGAATCCTACGCGATCCGGGCAAACACCCGGATCGTCGCGACACAGTCTCGCTCCTGCATTGCCGCGCGATGGCGTCCATGACCGGTTCGTCATGCCCAGGCCAGAGCGCGGACAGACGCGACGCGGTCCACCACGCTAAGCCATCTCGCTGCGACACGGGGTGCCGGTTGCGGCGCACAAGTCCAGCAGGTTCGCCGATTGTCCCGCAGGCCGGGTCAACGCGACCGACGCGACGCCGGCGTGGCCGCCTCGGCCCGCAGACTGGCGACCAGTTCCTCCAGCGCCGGATCGTCCATGCCCTGCCTCGGCCGCAGTAGGCCGATCTCGCGATGGAAGGCCGCCTCGCCCAAGCGCATGGCGCGCACCGTGGGCGGCAGTGCAGTCCCGTCGTCCGCGCACGGCACCAGGGCCACGCCCAGGCCCGCGGCGACCAGGGCGGTCATGGCCGGCAGGTCATCGACCTCGATCGATTCGCGCGGCTGCAGGCGCTGGGTCCGCAGGAAGCGATCCACCTGGCGCCCGCCGAACGAACTGCGCTCGTAGCGGATGAAGGGATGCGCCTCCAGCACGCTGCGCCAGGCACGCGCCCGAAGCGTGGCCGGCACCAGCAGCATGTAAGGCTCGCGCCGCAGCGGGGTCCACGCCAGCCCCGCCGGGATGCCAAAAGGCGGGCGGATCATCACCGCCAGCTCCAGCTCGCCGGCATCCAGTTGATCCATCAGGTGCAGGGAGATCCCCGGGACGACCTGAAGCGGACGCCGCGGATGGGCCTGACGCCAGCGCGCCAGTGCGCCGGGCAGCAGGTCGGCCTGCACCGAGGCGATCGCGCCGATTCGCAGCCGTGCCTGAGCGGTGTCGGGCGTGGCCGGGTCGGCCAGCGCGTCGAAGCGCGCCACCAGCTCCTGCGCCCGCGCCAGGGTGCGCAGGCCGTCGGCATTGAGCGTGGCCGAGCGTCCAGTGCGGTCGAACAGACGCAGGCCCAGCTGCGCCTCCAGCCGCTTGATCTGCCCGCTCACCGCCGCCTGGGTCAGGCCGATGCGCGCGCCGGCGGCGGCAAAGGTGCCGTGGCGGGCCACGGCCAACAGGGTGCGGAGCTCCGCGATCACGCGTGCATCACCAAAAGTTGGGCTGAGGGCTCGAATATATCGTTTTCCATCGCGACTGCTGATGGGTAAAACGGGAGTCCGCACCCAAGGCCTGGAGCCGCACGATGGACACCGCCGCCACCCTGCCCCCGTTCCACCTGGCCTTTCCGGTCCACAGCCTGGAGGCTGCGCGCGGCTTCTACGGCGGATTGCTCGGCTGCACGGAAGGACGCAGCTCGCCGGAATGGGTGGACTTCAACTTCCACGGCCACCAGATCGTGGCCCACCTGGCCCCGCAGGAGACCGGCGCGGCGGCGACCAATGCGGTCGACGGCCACGGCGTGCCGGTGCGGCACTTCGGCGTGGTCCTGCCGATGGAGGCGTGGAAGGCGATGGCCCAGCGCCTCACCGCCGCCGGTACCGAATTCGTCATCGCCCCCTACATTCGCTTCAAGGGCGAACCGGGGGAACAGGCGACCATGTTCTTCCTGGACCCCAGCGGCAACGCGATCGAGCTGAAGGCCTTTGCCGACCTCTCGCGCCTGTTCGCCAAGTAAGCCCCGTCTCCAATGCGGTCGCTGTCATGCACACGTCATGGCCGCGACCCGAAAATGCCGCCCCGTGGACGGTGACTGGATGCCCGTCCTGCTGGCGGCGTCCCCCGGCGCGCCCGACCCCACTTTTCGGACGCCCTTCATGGACCCTCTGCCTGCCGCGTCGGCCGACGCGGTCCTCGACACGCCCGCTGCCACCGCGCCGACGCCCGCATCCGGATCCGGCTTCCGCATGGCCTACCAGCCCATCGTGCGCCTGCGCGACCGCAGCGTCGCCGGGCACGAAGCCCTGATGCGCCCGGACGATGGGCGCTCGCCACTGGCCCTGCTGGAGGCCGCGCGCCAACGCCGCACGCTGGGCGAACTGGAGACCCGCGCGGTCGAGGCCGCCGTGCGCGCGTTCGACTTCGCCACCGGCGGCCGCCTGCTGCTCAACCTCAGTGCCAATGCGCTGCTGCGCGGTGCCGTGCGCTCGGGCGAGGTGCTGCGCGCGCTGCAGGGCTCGGGCCAGGACCTGAGCCGCTTCGTGGTGGAAATCACCGAGCGCGACATCGTCGAGGACGCCAAGGGCCTGGCCCACGTGCTGGGCTACCTGCGCGCGGCTGGCGCGCGCGTGGCCCTGGATGACTTCGGCAACGGGCATTCCAACTTCGAGCTGTGGCACGAGCTGTTGCCGGAGTTCGTCAAGATCGACCGGTACCTGGTGGATGGCCTGTCCGAAAGCCCCGGCAAGCTGGCCGTGGTGCGCGCCCTGGTCCAGGTGGCCGACAGCTACGGCACCGAGCTGATCGCCGAAGGCGTGGAGCGCATCGAGGATCTGCGCCTGCTGCAGGACCTGGGCATTCCCTACGTGCAGGGTTACCTGCTGGGACGGCCGGCGTTCCACACCACCACCACGGTGCCCGCGGAGCTGGAGGCACTGGGTCATGGCAAGACCCCGGTGTGGCCGCGCAGCGGGCGCCCCAGCGGCATCCGCCGGGTCACCGCCGAGCACATGCTGGTCGAAGCGCCGAGCATCCCGGTGGACAGCACCAACAACGATGCCGAAGCGATCTTCCGCGCCAATCCCGAGCTCAACGCGATCCCGGTCCTGGACGCGCAGCAGCGTCCGGTGGGCCTGATCAACCGCCGCGTATTCAACGAGCGCATGGCCATCCCCTTCGCCCGCGAACTGATCGGCAAGAAGCCCTGCACCGTGCACATGCATGCCTCGCCGGTGCTGTGCGACGTGGGCCAGAGCATCGACGAGATGTCGCAGATCCTGCTCGGCGAGGACCAGCGCTACCTGCATGACGGGTTCATCGTCACCGAGCACGGTCGCTACCGCGGGGTGGGCGCGGGCGAGGCGCTGGTGCGCCGGGTCACCGAACTGCGCATCGAGGCGGCGCGCTACGCCAACCCGTTGACCCTGCTGCCAGGCAACATTCCCATCACCGAGCACATCAACCGCCTGCTGGAGAGCGGGCGGGCGTTCGTGGCCTGCTACTGCGACCTGGACAACTTCAAGCCCTACAACGACCAATACGGGTACTTTCGCGGCGATCGCATGATCCAGCTGGTCGCTTCGGTGATCACCTCGCATGTGGACCCGCAGTGGGATTTCGTCGGCCATGTCGGAGGCGACGACTTCGTCATCCTGATGCAGAGCGAGGACTGGCTGGCACGCTGCCAGGCCATCGTGGCCGACTTCAATCAGGGGGCGCTGTCGCTGTTCGACGCACGCGAGGTCGCGCGCGGCATGCTGGAAGGCGAGGACCGCAGCGGGCGCCAGGCCAGCTTCCCGCTGACCACCCTGACCATCGGCATCGTCCCGTCCGACGCGGCCCGGTTCGAAGGAGCCGAGGCGATCGCCTCCTGCGCGGCCGGCGCCAAGCGCGAGGCCAAGCGCTTGAAACGGGGCGTGCATGTCATGCCAGGCGTGCCGGCGCCGGCCTGAGCCGGGAAAAAAAGAAGGCCGGGGTGACCGGCCATAGAAGGGGTAGCCTCCGGCCCGTGCGATGCGACGTGCTCAATGTCGCGCCCTGGGATCCGTGCCGAGCAGCATCCAATGCTGATGCGAGGGTTGCCGCCGGAGGCAGAGCCAGCATGCGCCCGGCCGGCCGGGCCGTCTGTCGGGCATCGGCGCGGGCGGCTGTAGGAAAACTCCGACCCCCGAACTCAGCGGCCGATGGCCTGCTCGAGTTCCTTCAGGCCGATGGCGCCACTGTCCACATCGCCGGCCAGGGTGAAGTCCAGGTCCGATTCGCGATCTTCCGGATGCAGGGTATAGCCATGGCGCTCGAGGATCGCGCGCTTCTGGGCGACGGTGAGCAGGTACAGGACCGAAGGAAAGTTCGACATCGACAAAGGCCGGGCCGGTGTGGGTTGAGGGGCCAGCGCGCATTCTACCGGTGGCCGGGGGTGAATCCAGGTCACCGGCGCTCGCTCGGTCCGGGCACGGCACGCGCCGGCCCGGCTTGGCCCTTCACCTGGTCGGCCGCGCGCCGATGCAGGCCGGCCGGCCGTCATCCGGCCGGTGTTCGACCACGTCCGGTGGCTCGGCCGCAGCCCGTCGCGGCGTGTGCTTGTCGACCGTGGCAAGCCCGCCTCCAGCTCTCAAACACCCGTCGCCCACGCCACCAACGCACGCGGCTCGGACGCGCCGGGACACCCACAGGCGGCAGGCACCACGCTGGTGCTGGCCAACCGTACGGCACCGCCGATCGACCACCCTCGGGCCGCCCTGGCCTGGGCCGACGCGTTCAGTCGACCTGGATGGCGTCCACCCGATCGGGATAGAACGCCAGGTGGCCGGCGATGGCGTGCACCGCCGCATGCGGGCGCTCATAACTCCAGGCGATCCCCGGGCCGGCCGTTCCCACCGGCGCGTAGTACGCCGCATGGCCCTTGTACGGGCAGTAGGTCGACTCGGGGGTCCGCGCCAGGGCGCGCATGTCCACATCCGCGCGCGGCAGGTAGTAGACCGGCGGGTAACCGGCCTCCTGCAGGAGCAGGGCGCGGGGCGAATCGGCCAGGGTCGTGCCGTTCAGGGTGACCACCACACGGCCAGCATGGGCCGCGAGCGTGATCGGGTGGTCGGGGCCAGGGGTCTTGATGGCTGCGTTGGGCATGATGCGCCGTCTTCGGGCGGGGGCAGGGCCGCAGCAAACCACCGTGCTCCTTTGCGCCAGGTGAGGGCGCGATGACCGCAGGCGTCACATCGCGCGCACGCTGCCCGGACGCCCGCTGGTCGCTAACATCCTCCGTATCGTGACTGCCCGGGTCCACCATGACTCGCTCCCTCCTGCCTCGCCTGTCCCTGTCGGTCCTGCTGCTGCTCAGCGTCGCCGCCCACGCTGGCGCACCGGTCGCGGCGGTCCGGGTGACGTTCGATCGCGAGGGCATCCAGTCACGCCAGGCGCATGGCGTGGCCGACCGCGTCACCGGGCGTGCGGTCACCGCCGACGACCCGGTGCGCGTGGCCTCGATCTCCAAGCTGGTGGTGGCCATCGGTGTGATGCGCCTGGTCGAGGCCGGCACCCTGGACCTGGACGCGGATGTGTCCGACCAGCTTGGCTGGCCGCTGCGCAACCCGGCCTTCCCCGACACCCCGATCACCCTGCGCCTGCTGCTTTCGCACCGCTCCAGCCTGACCGATGCGGCCGGCTACTACGCCACCCCGCTGGACGGCCAGCTCAAGGAGATCCTGGACGATCCGCGCGCCTGGGATGGCGCGCACGCGCCGGGCACGTTCTTCCGCTACACCAACCTCAACTTCCCGCTGGTCGCCGCGGTGATGGAGCGCGCCACCGGCGAGCGCTTCGACAGCCTGATGCAACGCCTGGTGCTCGCGCCGTTGAAGCTGGACGCCTGCTACAACTGGGACACCTGCAGCGCCGCAAGCGCTGCGCGCGCGGTCGTCCTGTACGACGCCGACGGCACGCCGGTGAAGGACGACAACCACGGTGCGCGCCCGGCCTGCTCGGTGGTGCCGGCCCGGGACGGCCGTTGCGACCTGTCGGTATGGACACCCGGTACCAACGGCGCGACGTTCTCCCCGCAGGGCGGCCTGCGCATTTCGGCCGACGGCCTGGCCCGCATCGGGCGCCTGTTGCTGGGCGATGGCCAGGTCGATGGCGTGCGCCTGCTCAGCGCCGCCTCGGTGCGGACACTGACCACGCCGGTGTGGACCTGGCACGCCGGCAATGGCGTGGCCTACGAGGAGGACGGCAGCACGCCGGGGCGGGCCATGATCTGCCGCTACGGGCTGGCGGTGCAGACCCTGGCCACGCCGGGCAGCGACTGTGGCGATGACCTGTTCGGCGACGGCGTGGCGCGCGTGGGCCACGCGGGCGAAGCCTACGGACTGCTGTCCGGGCTATGGATCGACCGCGCGGCCGGCTCGGGCGTGGCCTATTTCGCCACCGGGGTGGGCGGCAGCCCGCCCGGGCGGCACTCGGCCTTCAGCGCCATCGAGGAGACCTTGGCGCGTGGGGCGACCGCGCCTGCCGCGTCCGAATGAACCTGCGCCGCGCACCCGGATCGCGATGGGGCATCGTTTCATCTTCGCGCGCAATTTCGATTGCAGTAACGGATTGTCTCGCCAAGCGTGCTGGCTGACCTTGCGTCGGGTCTTTACGCTGAAGGCCGACTCTCCCAACAGGCCATCCCCATGACCAACCAGCTCATCGACGCGATCAAGGTCCGTCGCACCCAGTACGCCCTCGGCAAGTCCCTGCCGCTGTCGCAGGAAGAAGTGACCTCGCTGATCCAGGAAGCCGTCAAGCACTCGCCGACCTCCTTCAATTCGCAGAGTTCGCGCGCGGTAGTGCTGTTTGGCGCGCAGAGCGATGCGTTCTGGGGCCTGGTCAAGGATGCGCTGCGCGCCATCGTGCCGGCCGACGCCTTCGCCAGCACCGAGCAGAAGATCGACAGCTTCGCCGCCGGCGCCGGCACGGTGTTGTTCTATGAAGACCAGGACGTGGTGAAGGGCCTGCAGGAGAAGTTCCCCCTGTACGCGGACAACTTCCCGATCTGGTCCGAGCAGTCCAGCGGCATGGCCCAGTACGCGGTGTGGACGGCGCTGGCCAATGAGGGAATCGGAGCCAGCCTGCAGCACTACAACCCGCTGCCCGATGAGGCGGCCGCCGCCAAGTGGAATCTGCCGGCCAGCTGGAAGCTGCGCGCGCAAATGCCGTTTGGTTCGCACGAAGCGCCGTTCGGCGACAAGGACTTCATGGACGACAGCGAGCGCTTCCGCGTCTTCGCCTGATGGTCACTTGGCGGTGCCGACCGGCACTGCCCGCACCGCCCCCGACGGACGCGCTCCGTCGGGGGCGTTTTCGTTTTGAGGGCCTGTCAGCAGCCGAGTTTGGCCATCATCTGGCGCACGGCCCAGCCCGGGGATCCGCGACGGGCCAGCATCGTGTCCACTTCCAGTTCGAAGCGTCCGGCCTCACACGGAGGCACACGGGACGCCAGGGCGACATGGACCGGCGTCAGCGCCGCCCACCACGCTTCATCGCTTTCGACCAGGGGAAGCCGCGCATCCAGTGCCCGGCCGAAGGCCGCGACGGCTTCGGCAAGCGCGGGCGAGCCGGGGCGACGCCCGGCCGAGCGGGCCTTTATGCGCGATGATCGGGTCGGTGCGGCCAGCCGGATTTCCGGGCCTCGTGGTGCGGCTAGCGCCGCCGCAGCGGTGCGCGGCATGCGCCGGGCGGAAGGTTCGGTGAGCGACATGGTGCGTCCTGCAGACATTCGGGGGAGCCTCCAAGCTAGGCCCCGGATCGGTTGGCAGGCGTGAAACACGCGTGCGAGGAGGGGAAAACGCGCTTCCCATTCAGCTCCGCACTGTGACCGGTGTTGCGTCCTGGCCGATCACTGCCCGTAGACCGCCAGCTCGCCCAGGCTGCTGTAGTAGACGCGCCCACCACCATTCCGCGCGTCGCGCTCGACGCCCCCGGAGGTCCCGACCAGGCGGATGGCCCGGGTGCTGACCGGCGCGAACCGCAGGGTGTGGTCGATATCGGTGCCCTTTCGCCACTGACTGTTTTCCAGGTCCATCATCGGCGTCACCTTCAGCCCGTCGACCGGCCGCCAACGCCCGTCCGCATCCTGGAATTCGACCGCCAGCGAGGTCAGCCAGCCGCCGAATTCCTCCGGCGTGCCCGGATTGAACACCAGCACCGAGATGTCCTGCGCGCGCTCCCAGGCGTAGCCGTAGACGACACGGCCGGGCGCGGCCGTGTGTGGGCTGTAGTAGGTGGGCTCGGCCCGGCCATCACGCATCGCCGAAAGGTCGCGCCCCGGGGTGCCGTGCAACAACTGAGAGGCCGTTGGCGCCAGGTTGGGCGAATGCACCTGGATGACGTAGTGCTGGCGCGCCTGCGCCGTCCCGCGTTGCCGCAGCAGGGTGAAGGCGAACTCGCCCGCCTGCCGTGGCGTACCACGCACGCCGGTGGCATCCAGGGCCACGCCGGCCGGCAGCGTGCCATCGGCCATCGTCAGGCGCTCGCCCGCGCTGCCATCGACCAGCACTTCCAGCGAGAACGGGCGGCCGACCTCGGCCACCTGTGCCGGAGCCGCCGGCAAGGCCAGCGGGGCGAGGAAGGCGGCCTGTGCCGGGATGCGGTAGTAGTCGCGTCCATCCCGGGTAAAGCGCGTCCCGCCGTTGGCCAGGATCACCCGCTCGCCCTGCACGGCCATGCGCCGGGCCAGGTCCTCGATCGAGGCATCGGGCAGATCGTGGCGGCTGACATTGATGTAGCGATCGTTGTAGGGCTTGCGCCAGCCGGCCTCCGGCAAGGGGAACAACAGGTCGTGCGGCAGCGCGCGCGTCCCGCCGATGATCCCGAGCAGGCCGACCATGGTGGCGGCCTGGTTGTCGGCATCGAAGCCGATCGCACTGGCGTAATCCAGCGTGGCCTGGACCTCGCCGCCTCCGTAGAGCAGGGCCAGGATCGCGCAGGCGCCGTTGAGGTTGGCGTCCACGACGCGCCAGGCGTCGTGGTTGTAGCCCAGGTCCCGGTAATAGGCGGCCGCCATTTCCTTGCGTGCGGCCTGCCAGTCATCGGGGTAGCGCGCGTGCAGACGGCGCATGTGGCGCACGGTCTGCACGAAGCGGCTGTCGGCCGGCATGGCGGCTTCGGCACGGTCCAACAGGCGGTCGATGTCGTGTTCGAAGAAGGCCGCCGCGTACAGGGCGCCATAGAACATCGCCGGTTCGGTGCCGAAGTCGTCGCTGGTGATGCGCGCCGCCCAGCGCGTCTTGTCCACCGCATAGCCAACCATCCCCGGCGCGGTGACCGCCCAGATCTCGTTGACCAGCTGCGGGTCGATCTGGAACCACTGCCGGTTATAGGCCCGCGCACCGGTCAGCGGTGGCTGATAGCCAGCCGCCATCAGGGTCACCGCCGCGCGGTTGGCGACCCAGACTTTCTCGCGCACGTGGTACTGCCACGCCTGCGCAAGCTGCGCATAGCTCGGCGTGATCCCATGCCGCTCCATCTGCAGCAGGTACATCACCTCGATATCGGTGTCGTCGTCGGAGAAGGCGCCGTTGACCGCCTTCACCTGCTGCAGGTATTCGCCAAACCCGTAGGGAAACCGGTCCGGTCCCGGTGCGTCGATGTACTTGAACTCGTAGGACAGACCGTAGGTGTTGCCGATGATCTGGCCCAGCCACGACGCCAGCACCCGGTCCTGGTAGTCCTGCACGGCGATGACCTGGTCGGACTGCGGCGCCGGGGGAAGGGGATGTTGCGCGCGCGCCTGGCCCCAGACCGTCAGCAACAGGACAGCCAGCCAACAGCGTGCTAGCAGGCGAGGTGTGGGATCCATGCGGCGGTCGAGCTCCTGGTCGGCGGGCCAGGAGCATGCCACGGTGGACGCGGTCGCCACCCGCCGCGGCGCCACATGCGCGGCTCCGTCCCCGGTGGCGCGCGCCAGTAGCCAGGCCTGGACTTCGCTGTCCAAGCCACGGGTGTCACCGGAGGGAACGGCCTGCAGTTCGATCAACATGCCCATCCCCATCGCGCGCACGCCTACACGCCGCCGTCGTCGGGCGTGTCCTCGTGGCGGGAGTTGCCGTGTACCTCGCACACTGGCTCGCCACCGGCCCGGCGGATGCGTGCAACGGCCGCTTCATCGCTGCGCAATCCAGCTCCAGGGGTTGAGGCCGAAATCCTGCAGGCCCCGCGGTGCCATGGCGCTGTGGACTGTCGATAGGGCCACCGGTCTAGTCGGCGCCATCCTCATGCGTGACCGACGCCGCTGCGGTTCCCATCCATCGGACAGCTTCATCCCGCTCCGGAGAAACTCCGGCTTGGGGGCGCTGCATCGAAGACCCTCCCTCTGCCCGCGCTGTCGACGCCGTACGCGGCACGCCGGCTGGACATGCCTGCATGGTGCGCAGCAGCACCATTGCGCCAGGGAAGCGGCCATTGCCTGAACCAGGGCGGCACCTGATAGTAAGGCCGTCCCGCCAACCGCCCGTCCATGGATATCGCCATCCCGCTGCTGATCGTGCTTGTCCTGGGCGTGGCCTGTGCGCTGTGGTGGCAACGCCGCCGCGACACGCGCCCCGCCCCGCCATCCGCCGCCCCGGCGCAGGCCGACGCGCAGGACACGACCACGCCGGCGGCACCCAGTTCCCTGCCGCCGCCGGCGCTGCGCCCGTTGGTCCGGCGCATGTACGCGGCCGTCATGCACGCCCCGGAACTGATCGACCCGGCCACGCCGATCGGTGGCATCCAGGCGCAGATCCTGTCCGAAGCGGCAGCCGAGCTGGCCCAGTTGGACGTGCGGCCCAAGAACATTCCGCGTCGCCCGCACCTGCTTCCCCAGCTCATGCGCGCGGTGAACGACCCGGACATTTCCAACCACCAGATCGCCGCGGTGATCGCGCAGGATCCGGCCCTGGCCGCCAGCCTGCTGCGCATCGCCAACAGCGCCCTGTACCGGCCACGCGACGGCCACGCGGTGGACAGCATCGAACGCGGCGTGGCGCAGATCGGCACCGACGGGGTCCGCCAGATCGTCGTGGCGGCGTTGATGCAGCCTGTGCTCAGCCTGGACAGCGGGCTGTTTGCGCGGCTGCCGGCCGCGATCTGGGACTACGCGTTGCGCACGGCGGTGGCCGCCGCGCATCACGCCCAGCGCAACGGCACGCTTGACGATGCCCTGCACGCCCAGCTGCTCGGCCTGCTGCAGGGCCTGGGCGCGGTGATCGTGATGCGCGTGCTCAGCGAGACCTATGCCCGCCACCCCGGCGTGCCCAAGGAGCTGGTCACGGCCGCGGCCCTGCTGGACCGGCACGTCACCCCGACCGCACGCACCGTGGCGGTGGGCTGGGAACTGCCCCCGACCCTGGCCGAAGCCCTGACTGACCAGCGCGCCGAACGCGACCACACCGTGCCCACCACGGCCCTGGGCAAGGCGTTGCGCTACGGCCGCCTGGCCGCCGTGCTCACCATGCTGGTGCGCAGCGACGATGAGACCGAGGACAACGCCCTGGCGATGCTGGCCACCCTGGAGCCGGACGAGGACGCCAACCGGCAGCTCTGGGAACGGCTCTCGTCGCACTCCGCGACGTCCTGACCCACGCCTCGTTCGGTCGGGCGCACCGACCGCTCCGGTCCAGGGCGTCCCGAAGGACCCGCGCGATTCCGGCTTCACAGCGCCCATCATTCGCATGGGGACCTGCCAGCACAGCACGCCCGCCGACGGCCGACCGGCACCCGGTGATCGGGACGCATACGCCGGGCATAGCAGCACCTTCGCCGCGCGGGTCAGCCGGATACCCCTGCCAGCTCAGGTCTCTCCGCACCGCGGGACCGCCTTTCCCAGCGATCCCGTTCGGCGATCACCCTGCCGCCGAGAATGCACGTTTCACATTGTGAAAAAGACGTAAGTCTCGCTTCTTTTACTATGCACGTCCTGTTTGTGGAGTGACACGAGTCATAGTTTGTGTCGCGGTTGCCATGGAGCTGCTGGTGTTGGACAGCCATACGATCGCCATCGAGCGGCCAAGCTTGGAGACGTCCTTTCCGGATCCGTTGCAGGACGCTGACCGGCCTGCTCCCGCACAGCCACCTGCCCAAGCGGCCACCGGCCCCTACACGCCCGCGCCAAGTCCGATACGTGGGACCGTGATGCGCCTGGCGCGCAAACTGGCGCACGTCCTGGTCGTGCAACTGCCCTGGGGCCTGCAGGACCGGATCTACTTCCTGGCGACGTTCAGGCGATGGCCCAACCTGCGCCAGCCGCGCACCTTCAACGAGAAAGTGCTCTACCGCAAGCGTGTCTACGGGGACCACCCGACCTATCGCCGGCTGGCCGACAAGTTCGCCGTGCGCGCGCACGTGGCCGCGCGCGTCGGCCGGCAGTACCTGATTCCCCTGCTCCATGACACCACCGACCCGGCCTCGCTGCTGGAGCGGACCCAGTGGCAGCGCACGGTGATCAAGTCCAGCCACGGCTCGGGCATGGTCGCGCTGATGCTGGACGAGCCCGACCAGACACGACGCCAGGCGCTGGTGGCCGATTGCCAACGCTGGCTGCGCACCGATTTTTCCAAGGCGGTGCGCGAGATCCACTACCGCGGCATTCCGCCACGGCTGCTGGTGGAGCAGTACATTGGCGACGGGGCGCAGCCCCCCGTGGACTACAAGTTCCACATGTTCCGCCAGCGCGATGGACGCTTCCAGTACGTGCTGCAGGTGATCTACCGCAGCAGCGGAGCACCGTTGTCCATGACCTTTTTCGTCAACAGCCTGAGCGTGCCCTTCCACGGCATCCGCGATGCGGGGCTGAGCCCGCCATGCACGGGCGCCCAGCTGCAGCACGCGCTGGAGCTGAGCAAGGCGCTGGCGGCGGAGTTCGATTACGTCCGGGTGGACTGGTACATCCAGGCCGGTCGCATCTACTTCGGCGAGCTGACCTTCACCCCAGGGGCCGGACTGGTCACCGGCCTGGACAAGGGCCTGGACGCCCTGATGGGGCAGATGTGGGTCCAGCGCGTCCGGCCGGCGCTTGCGGTCCCGCGCCGGCCGGCGCCCGCCCTGCAGGCCCGGCCCCTGGGCTGACCCGCGGCCTCGGCTGCACTACGCCTGCGACCCGTCGGTGGAGACCGTCAAGGCTTCCCACTGCGCCAGTTCGGCCTTCAGCGCGTCGAGCTTCTCGCGCACCAGGCCCAGCGCATCGCTGCCCAGCAGCAGGTGCGCGGGCGGCTCGGGCGCTTCGATCGCCGTCAGCATCGCCAGGGCCGCCTTGCGCGGATCGCCCAGCTGCCGGCCGCTGACCGCCTGCCGGCGCTGGCGAATGGGGTCGAACAGCGCGTCGTAGTCGCCGATGCTGCGCGGCGTGCGCACCATCGAGCGTCCGGCCCAGTCGGTGCGGAACGAGCCCGGTGCCACCGAGGTCACCCGGATGCCCAGCGCGGCCACTTCCTTGCCCAGCACCTCGCCAATGCCCTCCAGCGCGAACTTGCTGCCGCAGTAGTAGGCGATGCCCGGCATGGTGATGAAGCCGCCCATCGAGGTGATGTTGAGGATGTGGCCGGCGCGGCGCGCGCGCATGTGTGGCAGCACCGCCTGGATCATCGCCACCGCGCCGAACACGTTGACCTCGAACTGCCGACGCATCTGATCCAGCGGTGATTCCTCCAGCACGCCCTCGTGGCCGTAGCCGGCGTTGTTGACCAGCACGTCGATGGGACCGATGTCGGCCTCGATGGCCTCGACGGTAGGCTGGATCGCGGCGGTGTCGGTGACATCCAGCACCCGTGCCACGGCCCGGTCCGGCGCCAGCGCTTCGAACGATTCGCCAGCCTGCGCGCCGCGCACCGTGCCGACTACGTGATGCCCGGCCGCCAGTGCTTCGATGGCCAGCGCGCGCCCGAAGCCGCTGCTGACACCCGTGATCAGGAAGCGTTTGGAAGTCGACATGGAGAAACTCCTGTTGTGCGAGAGATGTGCACAATAGAGAGGCATGCGCGCCATTCGAAGGCCATTCCGGCTCGAATCATTGCCTATTCCTATGATCGACATCCCATCCCCAACCACGCCCAACGCGCCAGGCCTGTTGCCGCTCGCCCCGATGGTCGCGGCGCTGGCCCCGCATGAGGGCTACACCCTCACCGCGCTGGAGGGCGTGCGATTGCTGCGTTCGGACCGGCCACTGGCGCGCACGCCGGTGCTGTACGACCCGGGCATCGTCATCGTCTGCCAGGGCCGCAAGCACGGGTATTTCGGCCAGCGCACCTATGTGTACGACGCGCATCAATACCTGGCCGTCTCGGTCCCGGTGCCGTTCACCATGGAAACCGACGCCAGCGCGGCCGAGCCGCTGCTGGCGCTGTACCTGCATCTGGACTTTGCCTTGGCCGCCGAGCTGATGCTGCAGATCGACCGCCACGGCGGCGTGCCAGCCAGCGCGCCGCCGCAGAGCATGGTCTCCAGCCCGATCGACCCGACGCTGCACCAGGCCGTGCAACGCCTGCTGCAGGCGCTGGCCGCGCCGATGGAGGCGGCCATTCTTGGGCCTCAGCTGCTGCGTGAGCTTTACTACCGCATCCTCACCGGGCCGCAGGGCCATACGCTGCGCGCGGCGCTGGCCATGCAGGGCCGCTTCGGCAAGATCGGCAAGGCGCTGCAGCACCTGCATACGACCTACGCGCAACCGCTGACCGTGGCGCAACTCGCGCAGGAGGCCGGCATGAGCGCACCGTCCTTCCACAGCCACTTCAGGGCCGTCACCTGCGCCTCGCCCATGCAGTACCTCAAGTCCACGCGCCTGCACCAGGCGCGCCTGCTGATGGTGCGCGAAGGCATGACCGCAGCCGCGGCCTGTCATGCGGTGGGTTACGAAAGCCCCTCGCAGTTCAACCGCGAGTTCAAGCGCCTGTTCGGCCTGACGCCTGCGCGCGAAGTGCAGCGCATGCGCGAACACTTCGCGGTGCCGCCGAAGCAGGCGGTGGCGGCGTATGTGTCATCGCACTGATCGCGCCACGCACATCCGCCACACTCACCCCTGGTCCGCGCCATAGGCCACCTGCCGCTGCGGCAGGAGCTCCTCCAGGCGCGCCTGCAGGACACGCTGGATGTTGTCGAAGGCGGTACTGCCCAGGGCGAGTCGCCTCGGCATCCGTGCGGCATCGACGGCGTCGATCATCGCCGCGACGCTGCGCGCCGCGTCGCCCTTGATCGCCAGGCTGCCATCGGCAATGGCGCGCCTGAGCTCGCCGGCCGGGGTCGCCTCGTAGACCTCCATCGGCGACGCATGATCCAGCCCCGCGCCAAAGCCGGTCTGGGTGGGACCGGGTTCGGCGATCAGTACCTCGATGCCGAACGGTGCCACCTCCTGCGCGATTGCTTCCAGGAACCCCTCGATCCCCCACTTGCTGGCGTGGTACAGGCTGAAGTTCGGGTAGGCCACCTGCCCGCCTTCGGAGGACACCTGCAGCAGCCGGCCACCCCCCTGGGCGCGCAGGTGCGGCAACACCGCGCGCACCAATTGGATCGAGGCGGTCAGGTTGGTGGAAAGCTGGCGATCGATCTGTTCGTCGCTGACTTCCTCGGCCGCACCGAACAGGCCATAGCCGGCATTGCTGACCACCACCTCGATGCGCCCGAAGGCCGCGAACGCGGCATCGATTTCGCGCCGCAGCGCCGGGGTGTCGGTCAGGTCGAACTGCGCCACCCGCAGGCGTTGACCATGCTGCTGCTCGAGTTCGGCGAACGGCGTCACGCGGCGCGCGCAGGCCACCACCCGATCCCCACGCGCCAGCAACGCGCGGGTCATTTCCAGTCCCAGGCCGGAGGACGCACCGGTAATCAGCCAGGTCTTCATGGGCAAGCTCCTTCGTTGAGTTGCAACGAAGATAGGCGCGGCCGGCGCGTAGGATAAGCCTCACCAATCCGCACGAGCTGGTGAGGATTTATCACCAATGGCCGATGTCACCCTTTCCGATCTCAAAGCCTTTGCCGCCGTGGCCCGCCATCGCAGCTTCCAGCGCGCGGCCGACAGCCTGGGCGTGTCGCGCTCCTCGCTCAGCCACGCCCTGCGCGGGCTGGAGCAGCGCCTCGGCGTGCGCCTGCTGCACCGGACCACGCGCAGCGTGGCGCCGACCGAATCCGGCGAACACCTGCTGCAGCGGCTGACGCCCCTGCTCCACGAGTTGGACACCGTGCTGGACACCATCAGCCACGGGCCCGATGAAATCGTCGGCACCCTACGCATCAACGCCAGCACCGGCGCGGCGCGCTGGCTGCTGCAACACGTGGCGCCGGCGTTCCTGCAGCGCCATCGGCGCGTGGCGCTGGAGCTGGTCAGCGAAGGCCGGCTGGTGGACATCGTGGCCGAGGGGTTCGATGCCGGCGTGCGCCTGGCCGAAGCCGTGCCCAAGGACATGGTGTCCATCCCCTTTGGCGGCACGCTGCGCTTTGTGGCCGTCGCCGCGCCCGCGTATGTCGCCGCGCACGGGCGACCCGCCACGCCCGAAGCGCTTCACGACCACCATTGCATTCGCCAGCGCCTGCCCAGCGGCAAGCGCTATCGCTGGGAATTCGCCAAGGGCCGGCGCGAGATGGCCGTCGATGTTCCCGGCGCGCTGCTGCTGGACAACAGCGACCTGATGGTCGACGCCGCCATCCAGGGCCTGGGCATCGCCTTCGTCCCCGAACCGTTCGCGCGCCCGGCGCTCGATGACGGCCGCCTGGTCCTGCTGCTGGAGGACTGGTCGCCCGCAGATCCCGGCCTGTCCCTGTACTACGCCAGCTGGCGCCACGTGCCGCCGCCGCTCCGGGCCTTCATCGCCTTGCTGCGGGAGGTGACCGAGGCACAGGCGCGGCTCGCCAGTTAGGTGCGGTGGAGACCGGCTTCGTGCTGCCGCATGGGTCCGTATCTGAAGACGATGCCAGTCAACCTGACCTTGTCCGTTTGCGGGTGACCACAGCCCCTCGAGGCTCCATCGCGCGTGACACCCGGATCGCCCACGCACGCGACCCGCACCACGTGGCCTCAGTCAGATGCGGCACACGCGCGATTGCGACCAGCGGCCTTGGCCCGGTAGAGCTGGGCGTCGGCATCGGCCAGCAGATCCTGTGGGGCCCGTCCCGAACCGGCCAGGCCGGTCGCGATGCCCACGCTGACCGTCACCACCGGCGCGGCGCCGGAAGCGGCATGCGGCACGGCCAGCTCGCGCACGTTGCACAGCAGGCGCTCGGCCACCGGACCGGCGTTGGGCAGCGAGGTCTCGGGCAGCAGGCAGACGAATTCCTCGCCGCCATAGCGCGCGGCCAGATCCATCGGGCGCATCAGCGCCTTGCCGATTGCCCCGGCCACCTGGCGCAGGCACTCGTCGCCAGCCTGGTGGCCGTAGCAGTCGTTGTATTGCTTGAAATGGTCCACATCGATCATCAGCACCGCGCAGGGCTGCGCGTTGCGCTCGGCCGCGCGCCACCGGCCTGCGAAGACCTCCTCGAAATGGCGCCGGTTGGCCAGGCCGGTCAAGCCGTCGTACAGCGCGGCCGAGCGCAGGTAGTCGGTCTGGAACTTCAGCAGGAGGTGGTTGCGCACGCGGGCGCGCAAGACCTCGGGGTGGAATGGCTTGGCGATGAAATCCACCGCGCCATGGCCCAGCCCCTGCACCTGCGCCTGGTCACTGTCATGCCCGGTGATGAAGATCACCGGCACATCCGCGCCATCGGGGCCGGCCTTGATCTGGCTGCAGACCTCGTGCCCGTCCATGCCCGGCATCACCACGTCCAGCAGCACCAGGTCCGGACGGGCATCGCGGAAAACTTGCAGGCCCTGTTCGCCGGAAGTGGCCATGAACACTTCGTGGTCCCCGCGCAGGGCCTCGAAGGCCACGCGGATGTTGATGGCCTGGTCGTCCACCACCAGCACCCGCGGCAGTCGGTTCGTGGGCCATCCCCAGGTCGGTTGTTGGTTCATTGCGCGCTCCCGCAACGCAAGGTCTCGAGTGCCACCCTGGCACCCTGGAAATCCAGCAGATTCACCAGCTCCAGGAGCTGCGCGTAGTGCGCGCCCTGCGGTCCATCGATGGCCGCCGGCATGTCGGTCAACAGCTCCAGCGCGGCCAGGTTGGACTCCCCCACCAGCACGGCCAGCGCCTCCAGTTGATCGCTCACGTTCTCCAGGGTCGGCAAGGAAGGTGCGGGTGTGGACGCGGCGCCGACCTGCACCTGCACCCGTGTCGCCAGGGCGTGCTGGAGCGCCTCGATCGAACGGCCCGTCAGCCCACGCAGCGCCAGGACTGCCTGCGCCGGTGGCGCCAGGCCCCGCTTGCACCCGTCTTCCAATTCACCGCAGGCCAGCGCCAGGGCCACGGCACCCAGGTTGGCGGCCATGCCGCGCAAGGTATGCATGCGCCCGGCCGCCTCGGCCAAGTCGCCGTGGGACAGCGCCTGCTCGCCCGCGTCCAGCTGCAGTCGCGCCTGGTCATCGAACTGCTTCAGCACGCGCTGGAGCAGGGCCGCATTGCCTCCCAGGCGATCCAGGACCCGCGCGATCGGCTCGACCATGGCATCCGCCTCGGGATCCACATCGGCCTCGGCCTGCGCCAGGGCGGTTGCCGCCACCTGCGCGCCGCGCTCGGCCCGGGCGGGCAACAGCGCCAGCAGGCTGGCGACCAGGCGCGCGGACTCGATCGGCTTGGGGACATGGCCGTTCATGCCCGCGGCGGTGCAGGCGGCCATGTCATCGGTGGAGACGTTGGCGGTCATCGCCAGGATCGGCAGCTGGGCCATGCGCGGATCACGACGGATCTCGCGCGTGGCTTCCAGCCCATCCAGGTCGGGCATCTGCATATCCATCAACACCGCGTCCAGCGGTTCGCCTTTGCCCAACACACGGGCCACGCCGTCACGCCCGCCCTCGGCTAGCTCCACGGTGGCGCCGGCGGCGACCAGCAGCTCGGCGGCCACCTCGCGGTTGATCGCATTGTCTTCGACCACCAGCACGTGGACGGCGGCCAGGGGCAGGTCGTCGCTGATCGGCGGCAGCGCGGGCGAGGTCGACGTGGCGCACAGGGCAGCGCCCAGTTGCAGGGCGGTGACCGGTTTGGCCAGGGTCGCGTCGAAGGGCCATGCCGCATCGTCCAGCTGTGCGCGTTGCAGGGCCCTGGCATGGCTGGACACCACCACCAGCCGCGGTGGGGCGGCACGGGCGCGCAGGGCTCTTGCCAGGTCCAGCACCTGCGCGGCGCGCTCGGGATGCCACTCCATCACCACGCTCCGGCAATCCGCCGCGATCCCGGCGGGCTCGATCGCATCGACCGCCGAATGCCGCATGTCCAGGCCACTGGCCTGGGCCAGCGCCCCTGCCAAGCCGCAGAGCGCGTGACTGCCGCCCAACACATGCAGTCCCCCGCCCGGGCAGCACGCCAGCGCCGTGCCCAGGCGCCGCGCGCCGGGCTGCAGCTGCATGGGGATGTCAAACCAGAACCGGCTGCCCTGGCCCGGCCGACTGGCCACCTGCAGCGTGCCGCCCATCAGTTGCACCAGGCGCTGGCAGATCACCAGCCCCAGCCCGGTGCCGCCATAGCGCCGGCTGATCGACGCCTCGGCCTGGGTGAACACCTTGAACAACCGCGCCAACTGCTCGGGTGAGATCCCGATGCCGGTGTCCTCCACCTCCACCCGCAGCCAGGCGGTGCCCTCGGCCATCGTATGGTCCACCGGCGCAGGCGCCAGGCGGATGCACACGCTGCCCGAGTGGGTGAACTTGATCGCATTGCCGGCCAGGTTGATCAGCACCTGGCGCAACCGCAGGCTGTCGCCGACCAGTTCCAGCGGAACTTCGGGCGATGCCTGATAGACGATCTCCACGTCCGAGTCCCCCAGGGTGGAGGACAGCACCACGCCCAACTCCTGCAGCAGCGTGTCCAGCGAGAACGGATGCGGATCCAGCTGGAGCTTGCCCGCTTCGATCTTGGAGTAGTCAAGCAGGTCGTTGAGCAACTGCAGCAACATGCCGCCGGCCAGTTGCGCCTTGCGCACGTACTCGGATTGCGAGGGCGCCAGGCGGCTGCGTCCCAGCAGTTGCAGCATACCCAGCACCGCATTCATGGGGGTGCGGATTTCATGGCTCATGTTGGCCAGGAACTCGGACTTGGCCTGATTGGCGTGGTCGGCCGCGGCCTTGGCATCGCGCAGCGCCTGCTCCAGTTCCAGCTGTCCGGTGATGTCGCGGTTGATGCCCACCAGGCGCACCACCGCGCCATGGGCATCGCGCTCGGCATAGGCGGCGGCTTGGATGTGGCGGATGGCGCCGTCGCTCTGGATGATGCGGAACACCGGCGCGTATTCGCTGCCATCGGTCAACGAGCGACGCAGCAAGTCCTCCACCCAGGGCAGGTCGTCGGGATGGACACTGCGCCGCCAGTCCTCGAAGGTGATCGTGTACCCCGGCGTTGGCAACGGCCAGCCGTAGATCTCGGCCATGCGTGCGTTGTAGTCCAGTGCGCCGCTGTCCAGGTCGTGGTCCCAGATCCCCAGCTGGGCCGCGTCGGTGGCCATGGACAGCTGCTGGTTGGCGTAGGACAGCTTGCGCTCGGCCGCCTTCTGCTCGCTCATGTCGAAGGCCACACCCAGATAGCCGGTCAGCACGCCATCGGCGTCTCGGATCGTACTGACCGACAGATTGACCGGGCGACCGTGCCCGGATTTGTCCAGATAGGTCCACTCGCGGGTCTGGACACCGGTACGCAGGGCCACCTCCACCAGGACATCGAAGCCCTTCAGCGTGACGCCGTACGTCCGCTCGAGTTCCTCGCTGCGGGCATCGATCTCGGCCTGCACGTGGAACACGTGGGGGGTGTGCTTGCCAACCAGCTCATCGGCCCGGTAGCCCAGCATGCGTTCGGCGCCGGAGTTGAACAGCACGATGGTGCCGGCCGTATCGGTCGCCACGACCGCCACTTCCGACGCCGCATGCAGCACGCCCTGCAGCAGCGCGTTCGACGCGGTGAGTTCGGCGGTCCGGACAGCCACCTGCTCTTCCAGGCGCGCATTGAGCTGCAGGATCTGCTCGCGCGCCCGGCGTTGTTCGGAGATGTCGCGCACGGTCTTGGACGCCCCCACCACGCGCCCGTCCGCGTCGTAGATCGGCGAGACGCTGACCAGCACGTCCACCTGCGTCCCGTCCGCGCGGCGGCGTACCGTCTCGAAGTTCGGAATCACCTCGCCACGTCCGATGCGCTTGAGCACCGCCTCTTCCTCGTGGGCCAGCGCTTCGGGCACGATCAGATCGAGCAGGCGATGCCCGATCGCCGCTTCGGCGGTATAGCCGAACAGCGTCTCGGCGGCGCGGTTCCAGCTCATCACCACCCCGTCCAGGCGCTTGCCGATGATGCCGTCGGCCGACCCATGGACCACTGCCTCCAGCAGCTCCTGCTGACGCCGCGTGCGCGCCCGGCGCAGACGACGCAGCAGCAGCATGCTGGTCATCAGCGCCAGCGCCACGCTGGCCCCCACACCGGCCACGACGAGGCGCACCAACGTCGCCGTGGGATCGGCGCCCGGAAAGGTGGGCAACACCCCGAAGGTCATGCGCCAATGACGACCATCGACCTGGCGGTCCACCACCGTGTGGGACAGGGCAGGCGTCTGTGGCGGCGCCCACGCGTAGAACGGGGTCTGGTCGTGCGCATCGGTCACGTCGGCGATCTGCACCGACAGGTTCCAGCGCTCCGGCTCCAGCTGCAGCAGCACCTCGTCCAGCAGCAGTGGCAGATAGGCCCAGCCGATCACGCCCTGTGGACCGTCGGCGCGCGCCGCGCCTGTCGGCGCACGGACCGGCAACAGTAGCAGCACGCCCTGCCGCGCATGGTCGGGCTGCTGGACCAGGGTGATGGGCGCGGTCAGGCGCGGCTCGCCGCTGCGCGCGGCGGCGTCGGCCGCCTCGCGTCGGCTGGTCTCCGAAGCCAGGTCCAGGCCGATCACCGCCTGGTTGCGCGCGATGGGCTGCAGCGATTCGATGATGTACAGGTCGCCCTCGTGCGGGGCGAACTGCCGTAGCTTCATGTCGGTCAGGCCTTCGCGCCGCATGTGGGCCAGATACGCCTCCAGCTGCGACGGCGGCACGCGTCGGACGAACCCCAGCCCCACCGCACCGGGGAAGTCCAGCTCCAGGTCCTGAGCGCTGCTGTAGACATTCAGGTCGGCGTGCTTCTCACCGTATTCCGAAGCCAGCACCGCACCGCGCAGGCCGCGCAGGCCGGCGTGGTAGCGATGGATCGCACCGCTGATCTGGCTGGCGTAGAGCTCGGTGTCGGCGCGCACGGCGGCTTGCAACTCCTGCTGGCCGTGAAGATGCTCGCGCCGGACCAGCCCGGCCGTCACCAGCAGCCCGGCACACAGCACCAGCAGACCGCCCTGCCAGACGGTCCGTCGCTCCGTGGATGTTGCGCGCTGCGTCTTGCCCATACCCCGATGTCCCCACGCCACGCCGCGATGCCGGATCACTCCCGACAACGACGACGTTCCCGCCCCGGGCATCGGCCCGCTTCAGGCGGACTTGATGGCGCAGGCTCCAGGGAGCGATTACAGAGGTGGAAACTGAGCCGCGGCGCACGTTTGGCCTGATACGACGTTTCGCCTGTGCGCAGAAATCCTGGATACACCGCGAGCAACGACGCGCCGACCAGCGGGGGCGCCCGGGAGTCAGTCCCTCGGGATATAGCTCTTGTGACCCGATGGGGTGAGGCAGTAGCGGCCGCCACGCGGCCCGGTGCAGAACGTGCCCGTGCTGCAGGGACAGCTGCCGGACGCGGCCGGCGGCGGTGTCAGGTGCTGAGCACTCGTCGGACCTTCGCCGCCGCCGCACACCCGCTTGGATGCACTGACCGAACCATCGTTGCAGACGAAGCGGCCGTTGGCGCAGTGGTGCACCCCACCCTTGGCACCCGAACACGGCGTATTGGCCAACGCGCCCATCGCCATGGTCAGCGCGAACAGCACCAGCAACCGCGCGATTGGCTTGAACATGCGACTCCCCCGACGCCGCGGCCCCCTGCAGCGACAGGCAAGGACCTTAAACCACACGTGGCGTGTGCGCATCGCCTCACCCGCCAATCCCGATCACCCCACGCGCAACAGCCTCCGGCTTAGTTACGATCGGCGTGGACGCACAAAGGGGCATCGCATGGAACGCATCACGGCCGCCATCCGCACGGCATCGCTGGGCCTGATCGCCGCGGCCATGGCCCTGGCCTCGCCCACCACCGCACAGACCCGCGCGGCGGTCGGCACCTCGCATCGCCCTTACATTCCCCCCACGCACCAGCCCTACAGCTCGACGGCCAGGGACGCCACGCCGCTGCACTGCGAGCAGTACCGCCACCATCCCAATCCCGGCATGGTCCGATACTGCGAGGGCTTGGAGCACACCCTGCTCCAGAACGAAGCACAACGTCAGGGCAAACCCGCCCCCTCGCGCTCGGTCATCGCGCTCCCCGCACTGGGCACGCCCGAAGCCAAGAAGCTGGGCTACGCCTGCGTCAGCGGCCGCGCCCTCAAGCGCCTGAGCAACGGCTGGGAGCAGGTGTCGGCGACGGAAGGGGGATGGCAGCGGTGTGAGGGTGGGTAGAGGCGCAATTACACTCTGACCCCGGTTGTTCAGCGCTGGCGCGCCTGCATGCGCAAGCTGCTAACGACCGTAAATGCGCGGCGCCGCGATGAACTGATGGCCAGGACTTCCCTGGCGACCCGACCACCCATCAGAAGACAGTTGCTGACTTAAGCCGCGCCGCGAAGCGGCGTCGGCTTGAAGAAATTGTTAGACCTGCGCGCCACGGCCTAGCGTGTACTGGTTTGCGACGTGCGCTGTCACACCTTGCCATTGCTGCTTATGCAGCGGGTGGCCTGACGGCGGCACGACAAGTCGTGGCCGTGTTTTAGGACCAGTCAAATGCAGCGTTACCGGCAAATCGCAGGTCTCTGGCAGGTGAGGCAACCGGTTCTGTAAGGTCGCAGGGAATGCGGGCTCCTTGTCCTGCTGAGGATCGTCCCACAGATCCAAGATACGAAAGAACGCCTCCTCTGTGACCTCCGCCCATACGCCAAGGCTGTACGGGAGTTTGCGGTCTTGAACCGGTAAGGGAAGAACCGCTCTGACAAAGAATCTGTCATCTCCAATGGACGCCAAATCCTTGGTTTGTTTGACCCGACCTGCTCGCTCAGCTTCTGGTATTTGGTCGATGGGTTCCGGACGAGCAAAGGTCAGCTCCATGTCGTCGAGAGCGTGGATCTGCCCGCAGCTGGAGCAGGTCTGTGAGATCGTCATGGGTCTGTCAAAGCAGGCCTAACGTTGAAGCTGAGCCGCGAGCGGCGGCTTGCCGACGCGAGTCGGCTCGAGCGACTGGTTAGGCGTCTCGAAATTTTTCAAGGACTCTCTCCAGAACTTGGATTTGTGCATCAACTGCCGTCGTCGGCTTCGTCGTCAAGTTCTTCTTGGTTGTGGCCCGATGCAGCAACTCTCCGATGAAGGATTTGACTTCGTGGCTCTTGTTTAGAAGAGCAACAACTTGAGCTTGAGTGCTATTTAGATGGGTGGCCAGATCTGCAATTACGTGAAGTAGGTCTGCCGATGAATAGTCCTCGCGTTGCGACGTAACCGACTGCCCAGATATCAATGAAGCAGCATCGTCGTACTCGGCCCACAGCTCCGCCTCTTGTTCCGAAATGCAGACCTCAATGAGGCACTCTTCGCGAAACCGATTGAGCTTCTCTTTTGCGCCTCTAGGATCGTCGGGGTGATGCACTGTCAGAACCAGGACTGGCTCAACGATCTCAGCGTTGAAGTGATCTGGAACAAACCGAGCGCGGACGGCATCACCGTCGTCGATGAGGTCACGCAGGAGGTACCAGGTCTCCAGTGGAATGGTCATAGCGGTGCTCAAGACGCCTAACACATGAGTTAAGCCGACCCACGAAGCGGGTTCGGCTTGAATGAATTGTTAGCAGGCAGAGCTCATGGCACCAGCCCACTGCGCCATGCGCTCCGCCAACTGGAGGTGGGCCTCTACCTGCACTTGCTTGATCCTCTCCTCCGGAGTGGTGATCTTCTCGGCCCCAAGTGAAACGTACATCGTGTCGTTCTTGAGGCTGTTGATGTGATCTACGAGCTCAGCCTCTTTGCCTTGTAGCGCCTCCGCAAGAATTGGTGATGTCTCTCTAGCCAGCTGAACAACAAGGGAGATCTTCTTCTTGTGGTCGCGCAAGAGAGATTTGATTTTGGGGAGCTGAGATGCTTCTACACCATTCTGGTACGAAGCCGATAACAGAATAGATTTTGAGGACTCTTCAATCGACATGTGACACAAGTAATAAGCCCTTGGCAGATGCCCGTGTCTCTCCAATAGCCGGGATTCAACTACGAGTTGAGTGGCGTTGTCTGCGGCGCTCTTCGCCCAGTCGCGATAAAGGATCATCTGCCTGCTAACGCTGGAAATAAGCCGAGCCGCGGAGCGGCTTCGGCTTGATTGACTTGTTAGGCCTGGATGGCCCAACGCAGGTGGCCGGCAGGGCGTGCGGGCCGGTAGGCCGATTGTCTTGTACTGCGTCCGATGCAGGGCTTGCCACGTTGTCCGTCCGTTGAGATGACCTGCCAACTATCAGCTGGCGCGGTGGCTGGTGCAACCGGGAGCACCAAGCCAGAGTAGAAGGCACACGCCTAACTACTAGTAGACCCCTCGAAGGGGCGTTATCCGGATTCTGTGCTGTCGCCGCTGGCGGCGTCAATTTAGAATTCCCGAAAGTAATCAGGTGCTTGCGGCGCCATTGAGCGCGTGAGTTGCTCGCCGCGTGTCCGGATAGGGGGCGGGCAGGCCCCGGTACAACATCACGGGGCGCGCATACCCCGATATTGCGCGGAGTTCCGTCCACGTCGCGGGCCGCAACGTTTACGGGTGTTGGATGGCGTTAGCTCGAGAAGGAGTGCGCGGCCACGAAGATCGAAACCGGGCAGGAGCCCTCCGCCGGATGATCTCGGTGCGTCCGGTCCGGCCCCGTTATCAATGGTTGCGAGCCACCTCGCATGCGCGCACCCCTTCGTGACGACACTGTGGATGCGGTGACGGGAACTGGAGTTGGAATGCAGTTCTTAACCTCCTTTCCCTCTGCACCGCGCTTCGCATCCGCCCCCCTCAGCGTCTTTCAGCAGGCCGGGCGCCCCAACCCTCAAAACCCCACCGGCCGCTCCCCCGCCACGCCCACCTTCGCTTCCAGCGCGCGGCCGACGCGGCCCAGCGTGCCTTCCTCGAACAATCGACCAACCAGGGTCACGCCGTAGGGCACGCGGTGCGGCTTGGCCAGCGTCGGGCGCGGGTGCTTGGGATCGGGTGCCCAATCGCTGCGGACCTGGCTGACTTCCACAAAGCCGGTGCGCAGGGTGAGCGCGGGCTGGCCGGTCATGTTGGAGATGACCATCATCTCGTCGCGCAGTGAGGGCACCAGCAGCAGGTCCACCTCGCCCATCACGCGCGCCATCTCCGCGGCCACCTTGCGGCGCAGGCGGTCGGCCTGCACGAAGTCCACCGCGGAGAGGAAGCGCGCCTCGCGGAACAGGTTGGGCCACGCGTCCGGGGTCTGCTCGCTCAGCTGTTCAACCTGGCCTGAAAGCGTGAGTTCCTCGAAGGCGGCAGCGGCCTCGGCGAACAGCAGCAGGTTGAGATCGTCGTAGGGCCAATCGGGCAATGACACCTCGGTGGGGACCAGGCCCAGTGCGCGCAGGTCGTCGAGCGCGGCGCGGTCCAGCTCCGTGGCCGGCGCCTCCTGCATCCAGGCGGGGAAGTAGCCGACCTTCAGGCCCTTGATCGAGGCACCTGCGTCGTAGTCCAGGTGCGCGGCCACGCTGGCGGTGTCGCCCGGGTCGGTGCCGTGGATGGCCTGCAGCACCAGCAGGGTGTCCTCCACCGAACGGGTGATGGGGCCCAGCTTGTCCATGGTCCAGCACAGGGTCATGGCGCCGGTGCGCGGCACGCGCCCATAGGTGGGTCGCAGCCCGGTGGCGCCGCAGCGCATGCACGGGCTGATGATGCTGCCCTGGGTTTCGCTGCCGATGGCAAAGGCCGCCAGCCCCGCCGCCGTGGCCGCGGCGGGCCCTGCGCTGGAGCCGGAGGCACCCTCCTGTGGCAACCACGGGTTCATGGTCTGCCCGCCGAACCAGATGTCGTTGAGCGCCAGCGCACCCAGGCTGAGCTTGGCCACCAGCACCGCGCCGGCCGCGTTGAGCTTGCGGGTCACCGCGCCATCGTCCTCTGGCACCCGATGCTTGAACGGCTCGGCACCGTAGGTGGTCGGGATGCCAGCGGTATCGAGCAGGTCCTTGGCGCCCCACGGGATGCCGTGCAGCGGGCCACGATAGTGGCCAGCGGCGATCTCCCGGTCGGCCTGCGCGGCCTGCTCCAGCGCGTGTGCCTCGCACAGGGTGATCACGCAGCGCAACTGCGGGTCGAAGCGCTTCAAACGTTCAAGGTAGAGCTTGGTCAGGCGGGTGGAAGTGAGCTGGCGCGTGCGGATCCACGCGCCCAGCTGAGCAACCGAGGCGAAGGCGATGTCCTCGTCTTTCGCCGGCAGCGGCATCTCGGCAACCTTGGACGGCATGAAGCGATCACGCGCCGGGCCGACCTGCGCGCGCCCCATCGCCGGGAACCAGGTGGTGGCCGGCGCCAGCCCCTCTTCCAGTGCGACCTTGCGCGGGCCGGTGCGACGCTCCAGCAAGCCGGCCAGCGAGGTCGGCCAGTTGGCGACCGCCATGGCCCGCTGCGGCTCGGTCATCGTCACCTGCATCAGCTTCTCCGCCTGGGCGAAGGTGGCGGTCTCCAGCTTGGGCCCCACCGGCGGCGCGGTATTGAACGCTCCGGGCGAACCCGGCGGCGGTGGCGGCGGCGTGGCCGGCAGTTGCGCGCCGGTCTGGGCGGTGGCACTGCCGGCCACCACGGCGCCCAGCAGGCCGACGGGCGCCTGGGTCAGGAAATCGCGACGCGTTTTCATGGTGCTCTCCGATGTGCGCCCAGGCAGGCGCGCGTGGCTGTCGATGCGGGGCGTGGCCCCGCCACCGGAACGTAGCGGAAAGCCAGTGCGCTGGGAACGCATCTCGGTCCGGACGTGCTGCCGCTTGGCAGGCGTGCTTTTGTGGGCATCGCTTGTCCCGGGCAGGCGGGAGGTCGATGGACAGGTGATCCACGCCCGGGCCGAAAACCTCCCGGCCCGCCACCACCCCGCACGCCGCCAGCGCTATTGTCGATTTGCGGCCGACTGCTTCGTCGTCAGTGCGCTTCCCAATCCAAGGATCTCCCATGAAATACCTCGGCCTGGCCTACTTCACTCCCGAGAAATTCGCGGCCCTGTCCCCCGATGCGGTGAAAGCCATCGTGAGCCAGTGCCCGGCGCTGGACGAGAAGATGCGTGCGACCGGCAAGCTGCTGTTGTCGGCCTCGCTTGGCGACCTGGAGCACTGGCGCACGCTGCGCCCGCGCGATGGCAAGACCCAGATCACCGATGGCCCCTATACCGAATCGAAGGAGGTCGTCGGCGGCTTGTTCATCATCGAGGCGGATAACGAGGACGAGGCGCTGCGCATTGCCTCCATGCATCCTGCCGCCCAGATCGGCGAGGAAGGCGATTGGGCGGTGGAGTTGATTCCACTGGATTTCTATCTGGTGCCGTGAGGAGAATGAGCGCCCGGCATGCAAGATTCAAAATGCGGCTGCGGCACACGGATCCCACTCGATGAAAGGCGACCTGACCTTGTTGTCGGAGCCGGAAACGAGCCCTATGCTTTAATCAAGATCGTGAAAGACCCTGCATCATTGGAGGATGCATGAGATCAGCGCACAGACTTGAATGCCTGGAGCCGCCTCACGTTTCTTACATTCGGTCTCCAAAGCGGGGCGGCAGCGAGACCCTGCTCATAAGACCGCGCCTCTGGCGCCTGACGGCATACGTTGTCGTCGTCTTTTCCTTTTCACTCTCGGCATGCGCCATGGAAGACACAGCAAACTTCGACTCTACGACTTGGAAAGCCCAGCGCGGCGTCGATCTTCGTGAGAACAAGCGCCTCGCGATGGTGGATGACCTGGAAGCCAAGCTCCACACCGGGATGAGTCGCAGAGAGGTGCTTGATCTGCTCGGACCACCCGATGCCTCGGATCAGAAGAGGGGGATCGATACGTATGAGCTCGGTGTTTCGTCGGTCGGCATCGACGGGGAGGTCTATCGAGTCGAGTACAAGGACGACAGGCTTGTCAGTCATCGCTGGAGCCGCTGGTAAGGCTTAAAGACCCTCTGATCAAAAGGACACGATCATGTCGAATCAACCAGAGTGGGGAGCGCATTCGGAGCAGCGCCCCCGGCCAGACTTAGAAGAGATTCGCCAGCAATATCAGGTTTCCAGCGAGGAGGTCATCAAGTACCACCCGCATCTGGGCGGCGTCCTTCCGATTCCCGTCGCGACGGTACGGATCACGCGCACCGAAGGGGAACTCCTCAACGCAATGACCGCCAGTCGTGGCATCGATGGCTTGATGGACTTCAAGGGTATCCACGATCGCGCTTTTGACGAGAGTGCACGACGTTATCCAGATACTGCGCTGCCCGCCCATGTTCCACCCGACAGAACCAGAGAGTGGCAGGGCAACGATGGGCATCGGGATGCATTTCGACACGCCTACTGGAATGCCCTGATGGCAAAGGAATTTGGTCAGGACTGGGCGCGTGCGTATGGGACGGCGCACGAAGGACTGCCTGACAATCCCGCCAATCGCGAGGCGATGGACCTCTACAACAATCAGGTCGGCAGGAGGATCGCGGCGGAGCACCCTGATGCGTCCGCCGAGGAGCTCGCCGGATTCGTCGGTGATGCGGTGAGCCAAGGCCGCATGATGGTTGTGGATAAAGACGGAAATCTTGCCTGGAGCGACTGGGTCAAGGTAGGCCAGCATGGGCTTTCGCCAACCGACTCGCTGGAGCCCAAACTCGATACGCCCCAAGCGACCTCCCCTGAGCCGCGCACCTCGAGCGACCTGGGTGCGACGCGACTCGATCAGCCCGGAAGCGATCATGCACACCGGGCTCTCTATGCATCGGTGTCATGCCACGTCGATGCGCTTGACCAACAACTCGGCCGTCAGTCCGACCACGGCAGCGCATGCATGAAGGCAAGTCTGACGACGCTCGCCGCCGCCAACGGATTCGAGCGGGTCGACCATCTCGCGCTCAGTGTCCGCTCCGCTGAAGTGCAGGCCGGACAAAAAGTCTTCATCGTGCAGGGTGATCCGAGCAACCCCGCGCATCTGCGCGCGCACATGTCCACCGACCAGGCGATCAACACTTCGGTTGAATCCTCGTTTCGTGAGCTTGCCCGGGTCGAGCAGCGTCAGACTGCGCTTCAAGCTAGCCAGAATCTGGCGCCACAGCAGGATGACCCGAACCACGGTGCGCGTTCGCTGGCTTGAGTGCGTGCTCCCAGGCTGTGCGCAGGCCGCTGCCTCCGCGGCGATTCCGGTGATCGCATGCGCAACGAGATCCACTCCGAGTGCGACGACTTCCGTCTCAACCAGTTCACGTAATCGCGCCACCCGCCTGCAGGACCTTGACCGCTCCGGTGATCAACGCCGAGACCTGCTGGAGCCGACGGTCCAGCGGGGCTTCAGAGCAGCCCCTCGCTGCCTTGCATCGGTAAAGACTTGCATGCCTACCTACTAGTAGGTAGTATGCCTGCATGCAATCGACACCCTCCACCGCGGACCAGATCCTCTTCCAGGCCCGCACACTGCTTTTGGCAGGCGGTTATAACGGCTTTAGCTATGCCGATATCGCCAGCCGCGTCGGCATCCGCAAGCCCAGCATCCACCACCATTTCCCCAGCAAGGCCGAACTGGTCCACGTGCTGCTGGAACGCTATCGGCAGGAGGCTCGTTGGGGCCTGGCCGAGCTGGAGCGCACCACATCCAGCCCTGCGCTCCAGTTGCAGCGCTACGTGGGCTATTGGGAAAGCTGCATTGCCGACGGCACGGCGCCCTTGTGCGTCTGCGCGCTGCTGGCCAGCGAACTGCCGCAGCTGCCGGACGAGGTGGCCGCCGAGGTGAAGGGGCACTTCCGCGACTTGTCGACCTGGCTGGCCGCCGTGCTGGAGCGCGGCGCGGCGCAGGGCCAATTCCAGCTAGTCGATACGCCGGGCGTGGAAGCCGAGGCCCTGATGGCCTCCGTGCATGGCGCCATGTTGTCGGCTCGCGCCTACGGCGAGCCGGAGGTCTTCGGCGTGGTGATGAAGCGCGCGCTGGAGCGACTCGCGCCCAGCTAAGCGCACCTCCAAAGGTTGTCCCCGGTCTGGGCACGCCTGCGTGCGCCAGCGTCCCGCTGCACCCCAAACAAACGGAGTTTCCTCATGAACCAGCTTTCGAATGCCTCCCCCTCACCTGCCCCGCAGCGCTGGCTGACCCGCTACTACACCGGCCGTGGCGTGTTCTCCCTCATCTGGGTCGCGGCCGCCTTCGGCATTGGCCTGCACGTCCCTGTCGTGGCCGCCGTCCTGTTGGTGATCTATCCCGCCTGGGATGCCCTGGCCAACGTGGTCGATGCGAAGTGCAGCGGCGGGCTGGCGCGCAACCGCAGCCAAGCGATCAATGCGCTGGTCAGTGGCGCCACCACGATTGCCGTCCTGATCGCCCTGCGCGCGGACATGCATGCGGTCCTGCAGGTGTACGGCGCCTGGGCGATCGCCGCCGGCCTGCTGCAGCTTGGCGCTGCCATCGCACGCCGCAAGTCCGTGGGCGGGCAGTGGGCCATGATGCTCAGCGGCGCACAGTCAGCGTTGGCCGGCGGCTTGTTCCTGCAGCAGGCACTGAAGCCGGAGATGCCCTCGATCGACCGCATCGCCGGCTATGCGGCGGTGGGCGCGGTCTACTTCCTGCTGTCGGCACTGTGGCTGGCCGTGGGTGCGCAACGCCGCAAGCGGCGATCGATCATGTCCTGAGCGGGAAGCGCGAGGGTTGAAACAAGCGACGGAGCGTCACTCGTCCTCGGTTTCCAAGCCTTGCGCCGCCCTGCGCATCTGCGCCTGCGTCAGCGGCGGCAGGCGGGCGCTGGCGGGGTGCTCGTAGGGGCGCATGCCGGTGATGCGCTTGATGCCTTTCCAGGTCTGCAGCAAGCCCATGTTGAGCCCATAATTGACGTAGCCGTCGTACTTGAGCGCCATCTCCTCGGGGCTGATCCCCGGGGCGTATGACTTGCTGAAAGTATTGGGGTCGACGGTGACCGGGTTGCGGAAGGCCTGCAGATCCAGGGCCTCATGCGTGTCCTCCGGGGCCAGGGCCTGCACCTGGCCCAGCGTGGGCACACGGGCATCGGCGGCCACAGCGGCGGACGGTGCTGGCTCGGCCGCGGGCGTGGTGGCAGGCGCGGCCTGCATCGCACTAAGGGTCGAGGTTTGTTGCGCCACCGCGGACGGCAGCGACGCGCCGAACAGGCCGCCGATCACCAGACCGCCAAAGGCATGCACGACGCGGCTCATGGCGAGGCGGGCACGACGGCTGGCGCCGTGCAGTCCGCACCGTCGGCGCCGCAGACGCGTGCGGCGCGGTCCATCTGTTCCAAGCTCAGCGGCGGTGGCCTGGCGGTGGCGGGCTCGATCTGGCCCCGGACGCCCGGCACGTTCTGCAGCCCCTTGGCCGCCGCATCGATCAGCTTGGACAGGCCGTAGACCAGATAGCCGCCGTTCTCCGAGATCTCCTTCGGCGAGGGTGGCGGGCGATAGCCCTTCGCAAAAGGATTGGGATCGACCTGGATGGGATTGCGGAAGCGATAGAGATCCAGCGCCTCCTCCTCGTCGGGCGGCAGCGCCTTGACCTCGCCCAGGGTGGGCACCGCATCGCCGGCGCTGAGCCGAGAAGGTGGCGCGTCGGTCGCGGGGGGCGCCTGCTGCGCGACCGCGAGCGGGGCCTCGGCGACATCCTGCGCTTGGGCCATCGCTGCGACCACCCAGCCGGCGATCACGACGATGCATCGCCCTATGTGTGGTGCTCGCTTCACCTGCTTCGCTCCTTGCGCGCCGGGCGGTGCGCAAGGGATGCGCGCGCCTGCCTTGCCTCGGCCAGGCTGGACTGTAGCGAGCGCGTGGGATGCCGTGGCTTGTTTTCCGTTGCCGCGCAGGTCAGGCGGCTTGGCCCTGATCGCCCAGCGCGTGGCGCACGTACAGATGCCGGACCAGCACGAACACCACGACCGTCAGCGGTGCCGCCAGGACCACGCCCATCGGCCCGAACAACACACCGATGCCGAACAGTGAAAACAGCAGCAGCGCCGGCGGCAGGTTCACGACGCGCGCTTGGATCAGCGGCTGCAGGAGATGGCCCTCGATCTGCTGCAGCGCCACGAACAGCACCAGCGCGCCCAGCGCCACCTGCGGGCTGACGGTAAAGCCCAGCAGGATGGCCGGGACAGCCGCCAGGATCGGGCCCACGATGGGAATGAAGTCCAGCAGCGCGGTCAACAATCCGATGCCCAGGGCCACCGGCACGCCCAACATCCACAAGCCCAGCGCGGTGAGCGTGCCGACCACGGCCATGGCCAGCAGCTGGCCACCCAGCCAGGCGCGCAGCGCGGTGCCGCTGGCGGTGAGCGCTTCGTCGGCCACGCCGCGCTGGTCGAGCGGCAGCAGGCGCAACACGCCATGGCGATACAGCCGCGGCTGCGCGGCCAGGTACACGCCGCCGACCGCCATCAGCACCGCGTCGGTGATGCCACCACCGGCGGAGAGCAGGATCGCGCCGGCATGCGTGGCCAGCGTCGAGGCGCCCTGGCGCAGCTGATCGGGGAGCTCCTCCAGCTGCGGACCCAGCGGGCCGGACTGCAACCAGGCGTGGAATTTGTTCCAGGCCGCCGGCAGCGTGGTGCGGAAGGCGTCGATCTGTCCGGCGACCTCGGCACCGAACATCGTCATCACCCCGGCCAGCAGCAAGACCAGCAACGTAATCACCAGGCCCAGCGCCGCCCATTCCGGCACCGGCAGGCCACGCCGCAACAAGGCCGTCAGGCCGTGCAGCAGGACCGCCACGACCACGGCGCCGAAGATGATCAGCAGCAGTTCGGACAGCTTCCACGCTAGCAGCGCCAGCGCGCCCAACGCCAGCACGACCAGCACACGCGCGGCGAAAGCGCGCAGGGGACTCGGGGCGGGGGCGGCGGGGACTTCCATCAGGGAGCATCCGGGAGGGGCAAGGCGCGACAATGCCGGCGGGCAGGTGCACAGCGAGCGAAGGCGGCCATCCGCCAGCGCGTGGCCGCGTCCCGCAAGGCCTCGCTCTCCCGGCTGTGTGACCGAGACGACACTGGATACCGCCGCCGTTGCGACCCACAGGGTGGCCGGTGCTGCTCTGTGTCGACGGCGATCCCGGGGTGGAGATCGGCCGCACCTCGCTCCAGACGTGGCGTTCCCACGCCGCGGCCACCGGGGTCGTGCACCTCCGTCAGCGGGTCTGCGACGCTGTCGCCGAATCGTCGCGTGGCGCGGCGGCCTGCGCATGCATCCCACCGTTGCAGTGCGCCCGTCCCCCAGGCGCGTTGGTCGTTCACCATGCGCCCGCGTTGAAGACGCCCGCTTTGCGATCGCTCCCGGGGATGCTCCGCTCAGCGCCGCCTCGGATACGCCGGTGTATTCCTCACCCAACCACGCGGATGTCTCGCACGCGACGCGCGGGCTGATGCGGCCAACGGAACGAACCGGATGCGTGCGGGCGTGCCACCGATGCCATCGGCAGGCGCGAGCACCAGCACGGTTGGCGCACCGGACAAGCCCGCCACCCATCTCCATGAGGCAGCGTTTGGCTTCGGCAACCTTGATCGAGGATGACGACCAAGCGAGCGGTCGCGAATCTTCGGCACGAACGCATCTCGAGACCGCGCCGCCCGCAACGATCTCCATCGCGCGACGCAAGCAGCGCCGCAATCGAGGCGCAGCCGTCAAGCAACCGCTTGACGCTGTATTCAGCAGCCACGGCTAGCGCTGATGTTAGTCCGGCAGTTCACTTTCGCACTGAGTTTCGCGCCACGCTCATGCCTTTGAACCCGCTTTGAATCACGCGTTAAAGGAAGCTTCGAAGAACGTGAATATTTCGACGCGCTTCAGGTCGAAAAGTCTCTACTGGCGCCCACGTCGCACCCAGTCCGGTCGGCGTCCAATTGCGGCATGTCGCTTTGATTTGACATGGACCGCCCAGCACTAAAGGAAGTCATAAGTGAAAAAAATCATGATCCCTGCAGCCATCGTGGCTGCCCTTTCCGCGCCTGCCGCCTTTGCCCAGAGCGCCGGTGGCGATACCTATCGCCCGGACCTGGCCACTGGCCAGGGCAACTGGTTCGTGTCCGGCGGTGTGGGCCGTACCGACGGCGGCACGGCCGATCGTTTTGGTAGCGGCGACTTCAACACCTTCCACAGCCGTGACGGACGCCGTACCGGCTACCAGCTCGGCGGTGGCTATCGCTGGAAGCTGGGCCCGCAGTGGGGCCTGGGCGTGGAAGGCGGATACACCGACCTGGGCAACATCAAGGTCAGCAATGCCTTCAACGACGACCCGGTCGATGAGCACGACAGCGAGAACGCGCTGCGCGGCTGGACCCTAGGCGGCAATGCCCGCTTCAACCTGACCCCGTCCTGGTACCTGGGCGCCCGCGGTGGCTACTTCCGCGCCTCGGACAACAACGCCAACTACTACAACTCCGCAGGCCAGGAGCTGGGCTTGAAGAGCGGCGGCAACGACGGGCGCAACAGCTGGTATGCCGGCGTGGGCACCGGCTGGAATGCCACCAAGAACTTCAGCGTGGGCCTGCACTACGACTACTTCCGCGCCAAGTCCGGCGAACTGCGCGACCCGGTCACCGGCGACAAGTTCGATGGCCCCAAGCGCTCCACCGCGCTGCTGGGCATCTCGGCTGAATACGCGTTCTGATCCAACGCCTGCAAGGCCGCATTGAAAGCACCGCACGGGCACCTTCGGGTGCCCGTGTTCGGTATCGAGCAAGCGAATGCATCGGTGGCCTGAAGGTCCCACCGGCGTCTAAGTGCTTGGCCGGCAAGGCGTCTCACGCGCTGAGACGACCATGGGCTTCCCTACGCGTCTTTGGGGATGATCCGCCATGGCCCACGCACTGGCCCGCCGCACCGAGGACGCCGAGCGCGCCCTGGCCACCACCGACGGGCAGCCATCGAAGGACGGCGCGCTGCTCACCGCGCGACTGGAACGCCGCTATGCCGACCGCATCACCGGCAGCTTCACCCTGCCCGGGCGCGAGGGCCGCTATGCGCCGATCCCCGAGGACGTGCCGCCCGCGTTGGCGCAAGCCCTGCGCGCACGCGGCATCGAGCAGCTCTACGCGCACCAGGCCGAGGCGTGGTCGGCCAGCCAGCGTGGCGCGCATGTGGCCATCGTCACCCCCACCGCCAGCGGCAAGTCGCTGTGCTACACGCTCCCCGTGGTGAGCGCGGCGATGACGGCCAAGGCCAAGGCGTTGTATCTGTTCCCGACCAAGGCGCTGGCCCAGGACCAGGTGGCCGAGCTGCTGGAACTCAATCGCGCCGGCGAGCTAGGGGTCAAGGCCTTCACCTTCGACGGCGACACACCAGGCGATGCGCGCCAGGCGATCCGCCTGCATGGCGACATCGTGGTGAGCAATCCGGACATGCTGCACCAGGCGATCCTGCCGCATCACACCAAGTGGGCGCAGTTCTTCGAGAACCTGCGCTACGTGGTGATCGACGAGATCCACACCTATCGCGGTGTGTTCGGCAGCCATGTCACCAACGTGCTGCGCCGGCTCAAGCGCATCTGCGCGTTCTACGGCGCCAACCCGCAATTCATCCTGTGCTCGGCCACCATCGGCAATCCGCAGGCGCATGCCGAGGCGCTGATCGAGGACCGCGTGCACGCCATCACCGAGTCGGGCGCGCCCACTGGCGACAAGCACGTCCTGCTGTGGAACCCGCCGGTGGTCAATGCCGACCTGGGCCTGCGCGCCTCGGCGCGCTCGCAGGCCAACCGCATCGCGCGCATTGCGATCAAGTCGGGCCTGAAGACGCTGGTGTTCGCGCAGAGCCGGCTGATGGTGGAAGTGCTGACCAAGTACCTGAAGGACATCTTCGACCACGACCCGCGCAAAGCTCCACGCATCCGCGCCTATCGCGGCGGCTATCTGCCGACCGAGCGCCGCGAGGCCGAGCGCGCCATGCGCGCGGGCACCATCGACGGCATCGTCAGCACCTCGGCGCTGGAGCTGGGCGTGGATATCGGCAGCCTGGATGTGGTGATCCTCAATGGGTATCCGGGCAGCGTGGCCGCGACGTGGCAGCGCTTCGGCCGGGCCGGCCGGCGCCAGCAGCCATCGCTGGGCGTACTGGTGGCCAGTAGCCAGCCGCTGGACCAGTACGTGGTGCGACATCCGGACTTCTTCGCCGATGCACCGCCCGAGCATGCGCGCACCGCGCCGGACCAGCCGCTGATCCTGTTCGACCACATCCGCTGCGCGGCGTTCGAGCTGCCGTTCAATGCGGGCGAGCCATTCGGTCCGGTCGATCCGTTGGTGTACCTGGAAGCCCTGGCCGAAAGCGAGGTGGTGCACCAGGAAGGCGATCGCTGGGAGTGGATCGCCGACAGCTATCCGGCCAACGCGGTGAGCCTGCGCTCGGTGGCCGACGGCAACTTCGTGGTGGTCGACAAGACCGACGGCAAGCAGACCATCATCGCCGAGGTGGACTATTCGGCCGCGGCGCTGACCCTGTACGAAGGCGCCATCCACATGGTCCAGTCCACGCCCTACCAGGTGGAGCGGTTGGACTGGGACGGGCGCAAGGCCTACGTCACCCGCACCCACGTGGACTACTACACCGACAGCATCGACTATACCAAGCTGAAAGTGCTGGAGCGCTTCGACGGCGGGCCGGCGGGACGCGGCGATGCGCATCACGGCGAGGTGCACGTGGTGCGGCGCGTGAGCGGCTACAAGAAGATCCGTTACTACACCCACGAGAACATCGGCTACGGCCCGGTCAACCTGCCCGACCAGGAATTGCACACCACCGCGCTGTGGTGGCAGCTGCCGCAGGCGACGCTGGGCAAGGCGTTCGCCAGCAAGCAGGATGCGCTGGATGGGTTCCTAGGGGCTTCGTATGCGCTGCACGTGGTCGCCACGGTGGCGGTGATGGCCGATGCCCGTGATCTGCAAAAGGCTGTGGGCAACGGCGATGGCGCGTGGTTCGCGATGGCCGACCAGACCGGCCGCGGGCAACTGCGCGGCGTGGACGGGCAGGAAGGCACGGTGGAGCTGGAGCAGGCCTTCGTGCCCACCGTGTATCTCTATGACAACTTTCCCGGTGGCGTGGGCCTGAGCGAGCCGCTGTGGCTGCGGCAGGGCGAACTGGTGCAGCGCGCGGGCGAGCTGGTGCAGCGCTGCGACTGCAAGGCCGGTTGCCCGGCCTGCGTCGGCCCGGTGCTGGCCGCGCACGAGGACGCCAAGGGTGCCTCGCCCAAGACGCTGGCGCTGAAGGTGCTGGCGCTGCTGTCGGACCTGGACGCCGATGTGCAGCATGGCGAGGCCTTCGACGGCCAGCCAGTGTTCGCACCGCTCGATCCGGCGCTGCACGCGCTGGAAGACGATCGCGCGGCGCTGGAGACGCTGCCGTGATTCCGGCACGCGATCCAGCCTGCATGCGTGGGAGCCGCCATGGCGGCGATCGGGCTTTCCCGGCCAAGCCATCGCGGCCATGGCCGCTCCCACACCACACCGGGCCGCGCCCATGAGCATGAGCCTGGACAAGCTACGAGCGCTGCGCAAACAGGCGGGCGACAGGACCGTGCGCGAGGCGCCTGTGGCGCAGTCTTCGACTCAGGCACCTGCCGCGTCGGCTGCACCGGTGTCTGCCGGGGTTGCCAACGCCCAGGCGGTGCAGCCATCGCGGCGCCCGCAGCAGGCAGCCCTCAACCAAACGAACCAACATCTCTCCCACCAGCTGTCGGATGGCGATCCAGGTCGGCCAGCCACAGCTACCACGCATGTGAGGGAGCCGCACGACCACAGCGCGGACGTGGCCAAGCCGCAGCGCGCGCGTTCGGTCCTGGACTGGATGGATGCACCGTCCGGTCCCGCCGCCAACGAAGCGCCACGTGGCAGTCTGCAGCCGCGCAACGTGGACGCGCTGCGCAAGCTGATCGCCACACGAGAACGCAGGCCCGGCGCCGCGTCTGTCCCGGCACGCAAACCCGCCTCGCTGGATCGCCAGCTGCCCGGCCGCGAAACCTCGCCGGGCCTGCACCTGATCGAGGCCTTCCTGCCGCAGGCCATCCCGCGCGCTGCGCTGTCGCTGGCCTTCGCGCGGCGCCACGAGGACGCGGTGCCGCCGCGTGACCTGCTGTTCTTCGATACCGAGACCACGGGACTGGCCGGGGGCACCGGCACGCGCGCCTTCATGATCGGCGCGGCCGACTGGCACGTGCAGGCCGACGGCGCCGAAGGCCTGCGCATCCGCCAGCTGATGATGTCCACGATGGCGGCCGAAGGCCCGATGCTGCGCACCTTCGCCGAGTGGCTGTCGCCGCGGACCGTGCTGTGCAGCTACAACGGGCGCAGCTACGACGCACCGCTGCTCAAGGCCCGCTACCGGCTGGCGCGCCAGGTCGAACCGCTGTCGGCGCTGGACCACGTGGACCTGCTGCACCCCACGCGCCGCCGGTATCGCGGCACCTGGGAGAACTGCAAGCTGTCCACCATCGAACGCCAGCTGCTGCGCATCGTGCGCGAAGACGACCTGCCAGGTTCCGAAGCGCCTGCCGCGTGGCTGTCCTACCTACGCGGCGGCAGCGCCCGCAACCTGCGCCGCGTGGCCGAGCACAACCACCAGGACGTGGTCACGCTGGCACAGCTCCTCCAGCGCCTGGTCCAGGCCGAGGAAGACGACCGGGAGGTGCTGGTGTTCGAGGAAGCGCCGTAGCCAAGACCGCGTGGCGGGTTGCCTCAGTGATCGTCAGGATCGCACCAGGAGCTTGGACGGCACGCCGCCGCCTCGTGAACGGCGTTGGCCCGCCTGATGCTCCTCAGCGCGACAGCGCGCCCATGGACTCGGCCTGCACCTGCGGCGGCTGCGCAAGGCCTTGCCGCATGGCCCGCTGCTGCGCGGCCTGGGTAAAGGACTGTTCGACCGGTGCCTGGACCGCTTCCTCCGTGGACACGGAGGTCCGCAGGTGCGCGGGGTCGGTTGGCGTGCCCTGCACGGCGAACACGCGCTCGCCGGCACGCGTTTGCGTGCCCTCGACGCTGAGATGGACGCCATCGACCCGGGTCATGCCGGACTCGACGGCCTTGGCGTAGAGGCTGGCGCTCATGCGCTCGCTGGCCGCGTCCGGGGTGCGCCCCAGGCTTGCGTCCAGCTGCGCCACGTGACCCCGGATCTGCTGGAACATCGGGTCCAGGCGCAGCGCCGCGTGCGCTGGCACCGGCACGACAGCAGGCTGCACCACGCCGCCGACCGGCTGCGACGCCTCCCGGCCGTGCCCGAACACATCGCCGATGCCATGTACGACGTTGCGAGGCAGCGCCAGGCCCTGATGCACCAGATGGATGTCGTTGCGGTACTTGTCCACCATCGGCTGATACTCGGCGTAGCGCGCCGCGTTGTCGGCGTTGATGATCGAACCGCCGCCTTCGGGATTGTGGGGCAAAAAGTTGCTGCTGTAGTGCGCGGCGATTCCGACGCCGAACGCCACCCCGAAGGGATTGCGCAGATCGGTCAGCACGCGATGATCATTTGCATAGCCATGCTCCTTGAGCGCGGCGATGTCCTGCTCGGTCGCGTAGGTTCTGACATCGCCATAGTGCGCGCTGGCCGCGCTCACGAAATCGGTCGCACGCACGTGGTTGATGACGTCTTGCCCGCCTTCCGGGATGTGCAGGGTTAGCCCAGCTGCGCCATATGCGTCGAAGGTTTCGCCCTTGAGTCCGTACTCGTACGCAGTGATCTGGGCGAGCGTTCCGCCGAGGGAGTGGCCAACTACGATGGGAGGAGACGTCTCGTAGCCGTGACGGCCCAGGCGCTCATATTCACGCATCGCCGATTCGGTGAAAGCTTTTGCGTCTTCTGCCTGGCTGTTGACGCCCGCCAACACCATGCCGCCGTCCGCCAACACACCATCCTTGACCAGTTGTCGGTCAAATTCCGTCCCACGATGCGCGACGACAAGCTCGCCCGTGTCGATATTTTTATAGAGCGTTCCCTGGTATCCGCTCGGGCGCGACACCTGGTTGACAATTACGTACTTGACACCATCGGCATCAACGCCTTCCTCCCACTTATCGCGCGGGTGGAATTCGTAGGCATCCGCTGCCAGTACAGCTCTCGCTTCCGTCGAGACCGTCATGATGCTTCCTAATTGATGGAAATACTCATCACAAAGAGTTTGTCGCGCGCTTCAGGCTTGAATTTCTCAGGCGAGTCGACACCAGGGAACGCGATGCCTTCGGAACTCGTGTCGTTGTAGGCGCTCCGGGGGAAATAGGCGGGCACCTGCGTAGCGTGCTGAAGATCTTCGTGCCAAAGGTGGTACGAAAAACTTGGGTCGCTCTCTTGAAGGCTCTTAAGAAGCTTGAACTGCACCGTCACCAGCGACCAGTGGCAGACGCCGAGGCCGTAGTAGTCCTCGTCCTTCAACAAGCCGTCGTAGATCGTGCCGCGATAGGTGCCGTCGGCCTGCTTGTGCAGCTCGACGGGGATCCACTCCAGCAGGCTGGCGCGGGTGCCGGCCATGCCGCCGAGGTCAGGACGGCAGCTCGGCTCCAGCACCTCGTACTGCATCGCGGCCTTGACCACCTCGAATGGCCCCGGCGCGTCCTTGATGGCGAGGGTCACCTCATAGGCGGTGGGATGGGGGTTGCGCTGGATGACCGGCTTTGGCGGCTGGTTGTCCTTGACGTCCACGTGGGTGCGCGGGACTTGGCTGTGCATGGGCGTGGATCCACAGGCGGTGGCGGCGAGCGCCAGGATGAGGCCGGGCGCGATGACCGATGCGGATTTCATGGGCAGCGTCCTTGGCGAGGAGAAGATCGGCCGGCTCCCAGCAGGCCTGCCCCGATCTAACCCGAATTCGCGACTGGGATCAACGCGCCAAGGCACGGCACTGCCCGATCTGCGTCATCCATCGCAAAGGGCGCGGACGGTCGCGCGAGAAAGGTCCGCTCCGATTCCGGAGCGACCGGATCCCCGCGTCACGTCGCCAAGCGCGCGGGGAAACAAAGCGATCGAGGTCTGCAGATCAGCCGTCGATGCGCTGGGCCAGGCCGCTGCGCATGGCGCGCTCGAGGACGGCCTCGGCATCCTTGGCCGCCTGCTCGCTGAGCTCGGCCTGTTGCCTGCCCAGCTCGGCCTGTTGCACGCCCAGTTCGGCCTGCTCCCGCGCCAAGGCCTCGATCTTTGCCGTCAAGCCGCTGCGCTGCATGGCCTCGGTCGCCCGCTCTGTTGCGGCGCGCGCGGCGTCCGCCGCTTGGCGTGCGATCGCTTCGTCCTGCGCGGCGCCGTGGCTGGCCTGCATCGCAATGCGCGCTTCCTCGGTCGCCTTGCGTGCGATCTCGCGGCCCATGGCCACCATCTGCCGGCTCAGCTCCCCCTGCTCACGTCCCAGTGCGCCCTGCTGGCGGCCGAGCTCGCCCTGTTGTGCGCCCAGGCGCTTGCTGGGTTCGTGCAGCGTGCGCAGGCGGTCAACCGTGGCGGCGTCCTTGATGACGTACTGCGCGCCATCGCGCTCGAACCACACCGTATTGCTGCCCTTGTCCGGGATATGCAGGCCGGTGATGGAGGTGGCCGGTGGCGCGGGCGCGGCCGGCGGCACCGGAGGTGCGGGCGGCGCCGGAGGCGGCGGTGGGACGCGCTTGCTCTTGTTGGCCGGTGGTGGCGGAAAGGTGGGCTTTGCCGGCAACGCGGCAGGCGGTGGGGGCGGTGCATCCGGTGCGGATGCGGCCGCTTGTGCGGGATCGACCTGTTGCGGAGCGGCGACCAGGCGCAGCGGGGTCACGCCCGCCACGGCGACCACGGCCAGGATCAAGCCCGCGCCCAGACGCGGGAAGGTGCGGGTGTTCTGCAGCATGAGCAGTCTCCGTTTGAGGGTGATGAAGGACGGGGAGGCGCTGGCCAGGCCGACGCCTGGCTTCGGCGCGACACCGAGACGGACCAGCAGGCGGCCGTAGTCGCCGCGGCAATGGCGATTGCCAGCCACCACCGCGGCATCGACGGCGGCCTCGCGGGCCACGCCGTATTCGCGCAGTGCGACATGCACCAGCGGATGGAACCAGGCCACGTGCTGGGCCAGCGCGGGCAGCAGGCCCCACCACAGGTCGCGACGACGCAGATGGACCAGTTCGTGGGTGAGCGCCATGTCCAGGTCGTCGTCGCCGATGCGGGCCGCTTCGCTTGCCGGCAGCAACAGCACGGGACGCAAAACGCCCACCAGCTGCGGCGAGGTGATGTGATGGGACAGGCGCAGCGGCGGGGCTTCGCGCAGGCCATGTGCTTCAGCCGCCAGGCGCAATGCACCGACCAGCGTGGCGTCATCGCACGCACGCGAGGACCGCACCAGCGCGCGGCTGGCACGCCAGTCCAGCAGGGTGCGCAAGGCCATCACGCCGATCCCGGCGATCCACAACGCCAGCAGCGCCGTCTGCCAGGTCGGCAGCGTCCACAGCGGCGCGGCGCCCGATGCGAGCGCCAGCGGCGCGGCGGCTTCGGTGGCGGTGACGAAGGTGGCAGGCGCCTCCGCGACGGGTGCGGCGGCGGGCAGCCACGGCAGTTCCAGCGGGGCGGCGACCAGGCCGATCACGACCTGCAGGGCCACCGTCCACCACAGCCAGCACTGCGTGGACGCCGGCAGGCGCGGCAGCGCGCGGCACAGCGCCCATACCAACGCCACCAGCAGTGCGGTCTGCACACTGGTCGTGGCCAGGCGGGTGATCAATTCCGAAGCGAAGGCGTCCACGCTCAGCCCTCCTTGCGCTGCGACTGCAGCTTGGAGACCAGGGCTTCGAGCTCGGCCAGCTCGTCGTCGCTGACCTCGCTGCGCTGGGACATCCAGGCCACGAAGGGCGATACCGAGCCCTGCAGTGTCTTTTCCACGAAGCTGGCCACCGCGCCCTGGACCACATCATCCTGACCGGCCGTGGCGACATAGCGGTACACGCCCCCGACCTGCTTGCGGCTCAGGTAAGCCTTGGTACGCAGGCGCTCCATCATGGTCAGCACGGTCGAGCGCGCCAGCCCGCGCGCCTCGCCGAAGCCGGCCGCCACCTCACCCACCGTCGCCTCGCCCCGCTCCCCGATGTACTGAAGCAGGGCCAGTTCCTGGTCCCCGATGCTCTTGCGGCGCATGGCCGTCTCCTTTGACTACATTTGTAGTCAAAGCTAGTCGTGACGACACCTGTAGTCAAGCATGCCGAAGGTCATTGCCGACGAGCGGTGGAGAGATCTCCCTGCGCTCGGGAAGAAGCCATAGGCGAAGCGACTTCCCGGAGGAATGCGAGCCTCCCACAACATCAATGCGGCGAAAATTCAGGGTCCATCTTCTCGCTAGCAACCGCCTTCCAATCGTTATTAGGCTCGGCTTAATGCCATGCGCCTTCTGAGCGAGGGCGCGCTGCGTGAAACCTGCGGTAGGCCAGGGTCATCGCTGCGGGCCTGCAGGATCATGCCGCGCGCATGGCCGCGCTACTGGCGTAGCGCCGGCAGACGCGGCGACACGCGTGAGGCGGGTGCCGTGGGTACGCGCTTAGGGTGTCCAGCCGCCACCGATGGCCTTGTACAGCGCCACCGCGTCCTGCGACAGCGTGGCTTGGGTGTCCAGCGCGTTTTGCCGCGCGTCGAGCAGGCTGAGGGTCTCCACCAGGGCGTCGCGCTTGGCCGAGGTGCCCAGCGCCAGGCCCTGTTGACGGCGCTGCCAGCTGCCGCGGCGATCGTCTTCCATGCGGCGCGCGCAGAGGGCCTGGCGCTCCTGGTGCTGGTAGTCGGACAGCGCGTCCTCGGTGTCCTGCAACGCGGTCAGCACACTCTGCCGGTAGCGCGCCACGGTGCCGTCGTAGGCGGCCTGTGCCTGGGCCACCTGGGCGCGGCGTGCGCCGCCATCGAACAGTGTCGCCAGCAGCTGGCCGCCGACCGACCAAGTGCGCAGCGGCGCGTCGAACAAGTCGTCGACATTGGCGCCGACATAGCCCCCGCTCGCCGACAGTCCCAGGCTGGGAAAGTACGCCGCTCTGGCCACGCCGATCTGCGCATTGGCGGCGCGGACCTGCTCCTCGGCCGCGCGCACGTCCGGGCGGCGGCGCAGCAGATCCGCCGGCAGCACCGTCGGCGGAGCCGGCGCGGCGAAGACGTAGCCCTGTATTGCCTCCACGGTGAAGCCGGCCGGTGCCTGCCCGGTCAGCACGGCCAGCGCATGCAGCGCCTTGGCCCGCGCCGCGCGGGTGGCCTCGCGCGCGAGCGTGCTGGCATCGACGTTGTTGCGGGCCTGGACGATGTCATCGGGCGAGGCGGCGCCCAGCCGGTGCGCGGCCTCGGTCATCTGAAGCAGCGCGGCGTTGGCCTGGACCTGCTCGTCCAGCAGCGCAAGCTGGGCATCGGCCTGGCGCAGTGACAGATAGGTACTGGCGACGCTGGCGGCGATGCTCAGGCACTGCGCGCGAAGGTCTTCGGCCGAGGCCTGGGCCTGGGCGCCCTGCGCTTCCACCGCGCGCCGGGTGCGGCCCCACAGGTCCAGCTCCCAGCTCAGCGTCGCCTGCGCCTGGGCAGTGTCGCGGGGGCGGCCGTCGGCCAATTCGTCCAGGCCCTGGGCGGCGACACTGTTCTCGCTGCGGCCCTGGGTCACGCCCACGCTGGCCTGCGGCCGGGCGGCGCCGCGCGCCTGGGTGATGGCCGCCTGCGCCTGACGCCAGGCGGCGTCCGCCGTGGCGATGGACAGGTTCGCCTGCTGCGCCCGCTGCTGCAGGGCGTCGAGCACCGGGTCGTGCCAGGCCTGCCACCAGGCGGCGCCAGACCAATCGGCGGCAGGCGCCTGGGTGCGATTCCACACCGTGTCGCCCTCGGTGAACTGCGCCGGCACCGGCATGGTGGGGCGCACGTAGTCCGGGCCGGCCATGCAGCCGGCGAGCGTGAGCGGGAGCAGCACGCAGACGAGCAGGCGCCCGCGTGATCGGGGGAGTCGGGTCATGGCGTGACCTCATGGCGAGGGTGTCGGCCGAAGCGATCCATCAGCACGTAGATCGCCGGCGTGGAATACAGGGTGAGCAGCTGGCTGAGCATCAGCCCGCCGATGATGGCCGTGCCCAGCGGGCGCCGGAATTCGGAGCCGTAGCCGCTGCCCAGCACCAGCGGCACTGCGCCCAGCAGCGCGGCCAGGGTGGTCATCATGATCGGGCGCAGGCGCACCAGGCTGGCGCGCAGGATGGCCTGGTGCGCAGTGAGGTGTTCGGCCCGCTCCACCTGCAGGGCGAAGTCGATCATCAGGATCGCGTTCTTCTTGACGACGCCGATCAACAAAATCACGCCGATCAAGGCAATGATGCTGAACTCGAACCCGCACACCGCCAGCGCCAGCAGCGCGCCGATGCCGGCCGAGGGCAGCGTGGACAGGATGGTCAGCGGATGGCGCAAGCTCTCGTAGAGCATGCCCAGCACGATGTAGACCGCCACCAGCGCGGCGAGGATCAGCAACGGCATCGTCCGGGCCGTGTCCTTGAACGCCTTGGCGTTGCCAGCGGGCGCGGCGGTGACCCCTGCGGGCAGGTGCAGCTGGGCCACGGCCTGCTCCACCGCCTTCTGTGCCGGGCCGAGCGAGGCGCCGGGACTGAGGTTGTAAGACAGCGTCACCGCCGGGACCTGCCCCTGGTGCGACTGCGAGATGCTGGTCCTGCGCGTGTCCCAGCGCGATACGGCCGACAGCGGCACCAGCGCGCCATCGGCGGCGGTGACGTGCAGCTGGTCCAGGGTGGCCGCCTTGCCGGCCTGCGCCGGGTCCAGGCCCATGACCACGTGGTATTGGTTCATCTCGCGGTACATGGTGGACACCCTGCGCTGGCCGAAGGCGTCGTACAGCGCCTGGTCGATGGCCTGCATCGATAGGCCAAGGCGCGCGGCGCCGGCGCGGTCGACCTGCACCTGTGCCTTGAGGCCGCCGTCCATGAGGTCAGAGCTGACATCGGTGATCAGGCCGACGCTGCGCATCGCGGCCTCCACCTTCGGTGCGGCAGCTTCCAGCGCGGCGCGGTCGTCGCCGGACAGCGTGTACTGGTACTGCCCGGCAGCCTGGCGCCCGCCCACGCCGATGTCCTGCACCGCCTGCAGGGTGACCTGCATGCCGGCCTCGTCGGCGAAGGCATGCCGCAGCTGGTCGACCACCTCATCGGCGCTGTCCTGGCGCGCATCGCCGAGCGGCTTGAGGGTCACGTACAGCGCACCGGTGTTAGAGGCGGTTCCGCCAGTCGCACCGATCACACCGATCACCTGGTCGACGTTGGGGTTGCGGCGCAGGGTCTGGACCAGGCCGGTGAAGCGCTGGCGCATCGGGGCGAAGGCGATGTCCTGCGGCCCGTAGACCTGGCCCAGCAGCAGCCCGGTGTCCTGCTGGGGGAAGAAGCCCTTGGGCATCAGAGCGAATACCGCCAGCCCCAGCACCACCACCCCGGCCGTGGCCCAGGCCATCGACCATGGACGCTGCAGCGTCCAGCGCAGGGTGCGCCCATAGAAGCCGTCGGGCGAGGCGCCCTGGCCGTCCGCGTGCGCATTGCCGGCCCCGGGCCGCAGCAGCATGCGGCTCATCATCGGGGTGATGGTCAGCGACACCGCCATCGACACCAGCACCGCTGCGGCCAAGGTCACCGAGAACTCGCGGAACAGCCGCCCCACCAGCCCGGACATCAGCAATAGCGGAATGAACACCGCCACCAGCGAGATGCTGATGGAGAACACGGTAAAGCCCACCTCGCGCGCACCATCCAGCGCGGCCTGCACGCGCGACTTGCCCATTTGCAGGTGCCGCATGATGTTCTCCACCACCACGATGGCATCATCGACCACGAAGCCCGCCGCGACGATCAGTGCCATCAGCGAGAGGATGTTCATGCTGTAACCCAGCGCCCACATCACCGCGAAGGTGCCCAGCAGCGACAGCGGCACGGCCACCGCCGGCACCAGCGTGGCGCGCCAGTCGCGGAAGAACGCCGCGGTCACTGCGATCACCAGCAGCACCGACACCAGCAGGGTCAGCTCCACCTCGTGCAGCGAGGCGCGGATGGTCTGGGTGCGGTCCAGCATCACCTCCAGCCGCATGGTCGCCGGCAGCGCGGCGCGCAGCTCGGGCAGCAGCGCGCGCACGCGGTCAACGGTGTCCACCACGTTCGCGCCGGGACGCTTGCTGATGATCAGGGCCACGCCGGGCTTGCCGTTCATGACACCGTAGCTGCGCGTGTTCTCGGTCGAATCGGTGACCGCCGCCAGCTCGGACAGGCGGGTGACCGCGCCGTCGTGGTCGCGCACCACCAGATCGCGGTAGGCGGCGGCCTGCTGCAGGCCATCGTTGGCCGCCAGCGCGTAATCGGCATCGCCCACCTGCACGTTGCCTTTGGCGCCGCGCGCATTGGCCCCACCCAGCAGCTGGCGGATCTGGTCCAGACCGATGCCGTGCTGGTTCAGGCGCTGGCCGTCCAGTTCCACACGCACCGCCGGCAGGGCGCCGCCGCCGACCTGCACGTCGCCCACGCCCTCGCTCTGCAGGAGCTTCTGCTGCAGTACGGTGGAGGCCGCGTCGTACAGGCTGGCGGTGTCCTCGGTCTGCGAGGTCAAGGCCAGGGCCATTACCGGGGCTTGGGCCGGGTTGACCTTGCGGTAAGTGGGCACGCCATCCATGTCGTCGGGCAGGCGACTGAGCGCGGCGTTGATCGCGGCCTGCACATCGCGCGCGGCGCCGTCCACGTCGCGCGCCAAGTCGAACTGGATCACGATGCGCACCGAGCCGGTGTAGCTGACCGAGGTCATGTCGGTGATACCGGCGATCGAAGTGAACTGGCGCTCCAGCGGCGTAGCCACCGCAGTGGCCACGGTCTGCGGATCGGCGCCGGGCAGGTTGGCGGTCACCTGGACGGTGGGGAATTCCACATCCGGTAACGAGGCCACCGGCAGCAAGCGGAATGCCAGTAACCCCAACAGGGTGATGCCGATGGCCAACAGCGTGGTGGCCACCGGGCGCCGCACGAACGGGCCGGACAGGTCGCGGGCCATGGCGTCAGATCCGCCTGGCCAGCGCCTGTTCGACCGGGCGCAGCAGCAGGTAGATGACCGGCGTGGAGAACAGCGTCAGCAGCTGGCTGACGATCAGCCCGCCGATGATGGCCAGGCCCAGCGGGTGGCGCAGCTCGGCGCCCATGCCACTGCCGAAGGCCAGCGGCACCGCGCCCAACAGCGCGGCCAGGGTAGTCATCAGGATCGGACGGAAGCGCTGTTCACAGGCGCGGCGGATGGCCTCGATGCCGTCCAGTCCCTCCTCGCGCTCCAGCTCCAGGGCGAAGTCGATCATCATGATCGCGTTCTTCATCACCATGCCGACCAGCAGCACCACGCCGATAGTGCCGATCACGTCGAACTGCAGACCGCCGATCCACAGCGCGGCCAGCGCGCCCAGCACCGCCGAGGGCAGCGTGGACAGGATGGTCAGCGGGTGGATGAAGCTTTCGTACAACATGCCCAGCACCAGGTAGACCACCAGCACCGCGGCCAGCATCAGCACCGCCTGGCCGGACATGGCGCCGGACAAGCTGCCCGCCGCACCCTCAAGATGCGGTGTGATCGAGTCCGGTAGTCCGATGTCGTGTTCCAGCCGGGACAGTGTGTCCACCGCATCGCCCAGGGACACGCCCGGGGCCAGGTTGAAGCCGATATTGGCGTAGGGGAACTGGCCCTGCCGTTCCAGCGTCACCGGCGCGGCCTGCACGCGTAGCGTCGCCAGGGTGGACAGCACGATGGGTGTGCCATTGGCGCCCGGCACGTGGATGCGGTCCAGCACCTCTTGCACATCGCGCAGGCCGCCGCTGGCGGCCAGCACCACGTGGTACTGGCTCAGGTCGGTGTAGAGGGTGGAGACCTGGCTCTGCCCGTAAGCCGCGTACAGCGCCTGGTCGATGCTGCGCATGCTCACGCCCAGGCGCGAGGCCGCCACGCGGTCTACGTCCAGGCGCGCTTCAAGGCCGCGTCGCATGGCCTGACTCTCGACGCTGGCGAAGGCGGGGTCGGTGCGCATCGCCGCCATCAGCCTGGGCGTCCACTGCGCCAGCGCGGTACGGTCGGTGGATTCCAGGCCCATCGCATAGGGCAATGCGGAGGACTGGGTGTCCAGGGTGAGGTCCTGCACCGGACGCAGCTGCAGCCCCAGGCCGGCCTGACGCGCCCTGGCCGACAGCCGCGCGATGACCTCGGCGCTGCCCTCGCCCCCGGGCTTGAGCGCCACCAGCAGCGGCACGGTGCCCAGCGTGGTGTTGGTCTGGTCCACCCCGGCGCTGATGGACACGTGGTCCACGGCCGGGTCGGCGGCGACCAGCCGGGCCGCGGCCTCCTGGCGCTGCTGGATGCGCGCAAAGGCGCTGCCGGCATCGACCTGCACCGCGCCCTGCAGCATGCCGGTGTCCTGTACCGGGAACAGCCCCTTGGGCAACCCCCACAACAGCGCAGCGGTCAGCAAGGTGGCGACCGCCACCGCCAGCATCACCGCAGCCCGCCGATGCAGCAGGCGCTCGAGCAGGCGCGCGTAGCCGCGCTGAAGCCGCACGAAGAACGCATGCTGGTCGGGCTCGGCCTCGGGCTGGAGCAGGCGCGCGCACAGCATCGGCACCAGGGTCAGGGTGACGCCGGCCGAGACCACGACCGCCACCGACAGGGTCACGGCGAACTCGCGAAACAGTCGCCCGACCACGTCACCCATGAACAGCAGCGGGATCATCACCGCGATCAGCGCCGCCGACAGCGACACGATGGTGAAGCCTACCTGCCCGGCGCCTTCCAGCGCGGCTTGCATGCGCGGCTTGCCCAGCGACATGTGGCGGCTGACGTTTTCGATCATCACGATGGCGTCGTCGACCAGGAAGCCGGTGGCCACCGTCAGCGCCATCAGGGTGAGGTTGTTGAGGCTGAAGCCCAGCGTGTAGATCACCGCCAGGGTGCCCACCAGCGACAGTGGCACGGCGATGCCCGGGATCAGCGTGGCCGGCCAGTTGCGCAGGAACACCCAGATCACCGCCACCACCAGCACGATGGCGATGCCCAATTCGACCTGCACGTCGTGCACCGAGCTGCGAATGGTCTCGGTGCGGTCGCCGAGCACGGTCAGGTGGACCGAGGCCGGCAGCGCGGCCGACAGCGCCGGCAACGCGGCGCGGATGCCGTCCACGGTCTGGATGACATTGGCCCCGGGCTGGCGCTGGATGCTGATCAGGATCGCCGGCGTGGTGCCGGCAAAGGCGGACTGGCGCGTGTTCTCCGCGCCGGTGACGATATCGGCCACCTGGCCCAGGGTGAGCGGGGCGCCATGCGTCCAGGCCAGCACCAGGGCCGCGTAGTCGCGCGGGTCCTCGAGCTGGTCATTGGCGCCGATGGCATAGGCCACCTGCGGGCCGTCGAGGGTGCCCTTGGGCATGTTGACGTTGGCGGCGGCCAGTGCGCTGTCGACATCGGCCAGGCTCAGGCCATGCGCCGCCAGCTTGCGCGTATCCACGGTGACCCGCACCGCCGGGCGCTGGCCGCCGCTGACGGTGACCAGGCCCACGCCGGTCATCTGCGAGACCTTCTGCGAGATGCGGGTCTCGGCCAGCTGCTGCACCCGGGTCAACGGCAGGATGTCGGAGGTCATCGACAGGGTCAGCACGGCGGTGTCGGCCGGATTGACCTTGCTGTAGACCGGCGGATACGGCAGGTCGTCCGGCAGCCGCGCCTTGGCCGCGTTGATCGCCGCCTGCACGTCCTGCTCGACCTCATCCAGCGAGGTGCTAAGACCGAACTGCAGGGTGATCACCGAGGCGCCGTTGGCGCTGGTCGAGCGCATCTTCTCCAGGCCGGCGATCTGCCCGAGCTGGCGCTCCAGCGGCGCGGTCAGGGTGTCGGCGGTGACGTCCGGGCCGGCGCCGGGATACTCGGTGTAGACCTGCAGCGTGGGGTAATCCACTTCGGGCAGGGCCGAGATGGGCAGGCTGCGGTAGCCGATCAGGCCAGCGACCAGCACGCCGACCATCAGCAGCGCGGTCGCCAACGGTCGGCCGATGAAGACACGAGACAGGTTCATGGGCAGGCCGCTCAGCGCCCGGCGTCGGCCGGCGCGGTGTCCACCGGTGCGTCGCTGACCACGCGCACGGCAACACCGTCCTCAAGCGCATCGACACCCTCGACGACCACCTGTGCCTTGGCATCCAGGCCGTCGCCGCTGACCACGCCCACCCCATCCAGGCTGGGGCCGGTCTGCACCGGCTGCAGGTGCGCCTTGCCCTCGCGCACGGTGAACACGTACGCGCCCTGCGTGCCCTGGCGGATCGCCGGCAGCGGCACCACCAGCGCGTCATCCAGCATCCGCGCATGCAGGCGCGCACTGACGAACTGGTTGGGGAACAGCGCACCGGCAGCATCGTCGAAGCGCGCCCGCAGCATCACCGTGCCGGTAGCTTCATCCACGCGGTTGTCGATGGCCTGCAGCGTGCCGCTGGCCAGCACATCGCCGCCATCACGCGCCAGGGCGTCCACGGTGACCTCGCCTGCCTTGCGCGCGGCCACCACCTGGGCCAGCTGCGCCACCGGCACGGCGAACTTGACCGTGGTCGGCGTGGTGCTGGCCAGGGTCACCAAGCCATCGGCATCGCCCGGGCTGACCAGGTTGCCAGCATCGACCTGGCGCAGGCCGGCGATGCCGTCGATGGGCGCGGTAATACGCGTGTAGCCCAGCTGCACGCGCAGCTGGCCCGCGCTGCCGGTATCGGCCTCGACCACGCCCTGGGCCTGCTTGACCGCGGTGTCCTGCGCATCGAGCTGCTGGCGCGAGGCCGAGCCGATGTCCACCAGCGCGCGGGTACGTTCCAGCTCGCGGCGCGCGTTGGCCAGCTGCGCCCGATCGCGTGCCAGCGCGCCTTCGGCAGCTTGCAGCTGGGCGCGCAGCTCGCGATCGTCGATAGTGGCCAGCAGGTCGCCGCGTTGCACGGGTTGGCCTTCGCGGAATTCGACCGTGGCCAGCGTGCCCTGCACCTGGGTGCGTACGGTGACCATCGACGCCGGTACCACCGTGCCCACCGCGTCGAGGTAAACCGGCATGTCGCGCACCTGCGGGGTGCGGGTACGCACCACCCGTGGCTGGGCGGCCTGGTCGTCCTGTTGCCCGTGATGGCGCGTCAGGGCGACCACGATCATCAGCAGGACACCGGCGAGCAATGCAGGCAGCGCCAAGCGGCGCCAGCGGGACGTCTTCAAGAAGTTCACCGAGGGAGGCAGTGAGGGTGGCACCGGTCGACTCATGCGCCGCCGGACGGGCCTCGCGTTCCGACGAGGCCGGGCGCATGGTAGGCAGGCACGCACGCCGGTCCGCTTCAAACTGCACCGACTTTGTAACAAGCGGTAACAGCAAAAGCCGCTGCCGTGCGCGCAAACCCCCGTGGCGGCGGGATTTGCGCGATACGCGGGATTTTTCCCGGCATTCGGGCCGGTTGCGTAGCGGCGGCGCGACGAAAAGAATGCCGCCCAATCCACGCGCCGGAGCTCACGTGAAAGACAGGTCCTCCCGCATCCTGATCGTCGACGACGACCTGGAACTGCGCGACATGCTGCGCCGTTATCTCACCGAGCACGGTTTCGAAGTGCAGGCGCTGGCCTCGGCCAGCAAATTGGACGAACGCCTGCGCCGCGAGCCCTACGATGCCCTGGTGCTGGACCTGATGATGCCCGGCGAAGACGGGCTGTCGGTGTTGCGCCGGCTGCGCGCCGAAGGCAGCACCCTGCCGATCCTGATGCTGACCGCGCGCGGGGCGGCGGTGGACCGCATCGTCGGCCTGGAGATGGGCGCCGACGACTACCTGGCCAAGCCGTTCGATCCACGCGAGCTCATCGCCCGGCTCAAGTCGGCCCTGCGCCGTCAGTCGATGAGCGCCGGCGAAGGCCATTGGACGGGCAGCAACGTCATGCGCTTTGGCCCCTACACCCTCAACCTGACCCGCATGGAAGTGCTCAACGGCGATGCGTCGGTGCCGCTGTCGAGTACCGAGTTCCAGCTGTTGCGCGTGCTGGCGGCTAGCCCGGGCCTGCCGCTGAGCCGCGAGCACCTGCTGGACCGCCTGCGCGGGCGCGAATACGAGGCGCTGGATCGCAGCCTTGACGTGCAGGTGATGCGCCTGCGCCGCAAGATCGAAGTGGATCCGTCCAACCCACGCTTCGTGCGCACGGTGTGGGGCGTGGGCTACATGTTCGTCCCCGATTCGGCCGAATGAAGCGCTTCTGGCCACGCTCGCTGCTGGCGCGCAACGTCGTGCTGCTGATGGCGCTGACGGTGACCCTGGTGGTGTCGACCTTCGCGGTGTTCTACCACCTGGTGCAGCGCCCGCGCGCCGAGGGGCTGGCGCAGTTGGTGGTCTCGCAGATCAGCACCCAGCGCATCGTGCTATCCAGTCTCTCGCCCGAGGCGCGGCGCGCGGCGATCGCGCGGATCAACGCCGAGGGCCCACTGCGCATCACCGAGGCGCCGACGCAGCCTGGACCCGCCACGCAGCTCGATGGCGGACCATGGATGCAGGACTTCCTGAGGGAGCTCAAGGCCCGGCTGCCGGCGGACAGCCAGCCGATGGTCAACGCCGACGGGCAGGTCTTCATGCGCGTCAGCCTGGGAGCGCGGACCTATCACGTCACTGTGCCGCTGCACACGCAGCTTCGCAACCGCGCCATGACCGTGGCGGTCACGGTGTCGGCCATCGTCGCCGGCCTGAGCCTGTTGGCCGCCTGGTTGATCCAGCGCCGCATCAATCGTCCGCTGCGCCAACTGCAACGCGCCGCGCGCGCGGTCGGTAGCGGGCGCGCGCCGGAGCGATTGGACGAGGACGGGCCCTCGGAGCTGTCGGCCGTGGCACGCCAGTTCAACTGGATGGCCGAGAATCTGGAGCGCAACGACAGCATGCGCGCGCTGATGCTGGCCGGCATCTCGCACGACATCCGCACGCCGCTGACCAAGCTGCGCTTGGCCCTGGCGCTAGGCCGGCTCGACGAGCAGCGCGCCGGCGTCTACATCCAGCAGATCGACCGGATCCTCACCAAGTTCCTGGACTTCGGCCGCACCGAAGGCGACGAGGCGCCCGCGCCGGTAGAGGTCAACACCCTGATCCGGCAGCTGGCCGCCGAGTTCGAGGACAGCGGCAGCTGGTTCGCGCTGTACCTGGATGATGCAGTGGGCACGGTGCCCATGCGCGCCCTGGCCCTGCAGCGCGCGGTGGCCAACCTGATGGAGAACGCCGCGCGCTACGGCAGGCAGGGTCTGACCGTGGAGACCCAGCGCCGCGGCCAGCAGCTCTCGATCTGCGTGGGTGATCGCGGACCGGGCATTCCCGCCGATCAGGTCGAGCACCTGCTGCGCCCGTTCACCCGAGCCGATGCGGCGCGTTCGGGCGGTGGCGGCACTGGCCTGGGGCTGGCCATCGTCGATCGCCTGGCGCGCGTGCACGGCGGCCGCCTGCGCCTGGACAGCCCGCACGAGGGCGGGCTGCGCGCCACCTTGCTGCTGCCCATCGAGACGCCCGGCAGCTGAAGCGGCGCTGTCGACGCAGGCCCACTGTCAGGGTTTGAAACATCCTCCCTACCCGGCGCAACACCTGGCGCCCGGGCGGTTCCTAGCATGACTTCACCGCGCCGGAATCGTACCGGCCGGACTTCATGAACCCCCGGAGGAACCCGATGCGAACACTCGTCATGACCGCCCTGCTGGTCCTGCCCACCCTGGCCCTGGCTGCACCGCAAAGCGGTGGCCGCGCCCAGCAGGCCGCCCAGCAGCTCGAAGCGCGCTTCAACCAGGCCGACGCCGACCACGACGGCAAGCTGACCCAGGCCGAAGCCGAGCGAGGCATGCCGCGCCTGGCCAAGAATTTTTCCAAGATCGACCAGGCCGGCAACGGCTACGTGACCCTCGAGCAGATCAAGGCGTTCTCCCAGCAGGCCATGGGCGGCCGTTGAGCCGCACCCTCCCCCACGTCTCCCTTCTCCCTGCCCGCCGGGCCAACAGGCACCACCGGACCCCCTCCACCGGCGGGCAGGGACCTTCTTTCGCGAGATCCGCCATGGCTTCCCTGACTGCCTCGTCCACCCTGCTGGCGCTGGTCACCCTGGCTACCCCGGCGCTGGCCGCCGATGACGTCCCCCCTTCGGCAGCCGACGACACGGCCGCCCACGGCCTGGTCGGCCTGGGTGTGGCGTCCATCCCCGACACGCCCGGCGGCGACGACCAACGCACCGTCATCCTGCCGGTCCTCAACGTGCGCTTCACCCAGGTCCCTTTCTACCTGGGCAATCCCTTTGGCGGCACGCCGTTGCAGGCGGGGATGGCCCTGCCCGTCGGCGCGCACTGGACCTTCGGCGCGGCGCTGTCCGCGCAGGCCAACGATCCGCGCGAGGCGACCGATGCCCAGCGCGCGGCCGGCGTGGAGGACATCGACCGCGCGGGCATGGGCTCGGTCTTCGCCCGCTGGGCGGCTGACGGGTTCTCGGCCACACTCACCGCCACCCGATCGATGGGTGACAGCGACCAGGGCAAGACCGCCACCCTGCGCCTGCAGCGCACCTTTCAGCCGAACCCACGCCTGCGCCTGACCCTCGGGCCGTCGGCCACCTGGTCCGATGGAGAACACATGCGCACTTGGTATGGCGTGCCCACCGGCAGCGCCCGCTATGCGGCCTACGACCCGGCAGGCGGCCTGGAGGAGATCGCGCTGAACCTGGGCGCCAGCATCGCCCTGAGTCCGCAGTGGATCGTCGGCTCCGGCCTGCAGCTGGCGCAGCTCCATGGCCACGCGCGCGACAGTCCCCTGGTCGAAGACGACACCCCGGTGCGCATGTCGCTGTTCGTCGCGCGTCGGTTCTGAATCCGCGCGCGGAGTTGCCCACCTCCCGTGCACTTTCGCCTCGTCGAAGGAGCCTTCTCGTGCAACGCCATCGTTTCGTTCTCCTGCTCATCGCGGCCGGTCTGGTCCTGGGGACCACCGGCGCCGCGCAGGCCACCACCGTGGTCACCGCCACCCGGGTCAACCTGCGCGCCGGTCCGGCCACCACGTATCCGCTGGTCGTGGCCATGCCGGCCCAGGTCACCCTGGTCACCTATGGCTGCACGCCGGGCTACACCTGGTGCGACGTCGCCTGGGGCGGTCATCGAGGCTGGGTGTCGGCGACCTACATCCGCGTGGTCCAGGCGCAGCGCCTGGTGGTCCTCACGCCAGTGCTGGCCCCCAGCATCGGCCTGACCGTCGTGCATTTCGACCATGGCTACTGGGAGCGCCACTACGTGGGCCGTCCCTGGTATCCGCACTGGCCAAGCGAGCCCTCAGTCACCGTGGTCCACCGTGGCGCAACGGCCTGCAATGACCAGGGCTGTGCCCACACCGGCCGAACCGTGGTCAGACCCGCCGAGCCCGCGCACCGCAGCACCACCGCGTGCAATGGACACGGCTGCGTGCGGGTGGACCGCTCGCGCTGAGGCTACCCCCCCACAAAGCGCAGGCCCACGCCCGGCTCGGTCACCAGGTAGCGCGGTTGCAGCGCCGAGTCGCCCAGCTTGGTGCGCAGCTTGGCCACCAGGACGCGGAGATAGTGGGTGTCCTCGGTATGGGTGGGGCCCCAGACCTCGCGCAACAGCTGCGGCTGGGTCAGCACGCGGCCGGCGTTGGCCACCAGCAGCGACAGCAGCGCGAACTCCTTGCGGCTGAGCGTCACCGGGGCGCCATCGAGCTGCACCTCGCGATGGATCAGGTCCACGCGCAGATGGCCATCGTCGTACACCGGCGGCGCACTGGCATCGGCCAGCACCTGCTGGCGCAGCAGGCCGCGCACACGCGCCATCAGCTCCTGGGTACCGAACGGCTTGGTGACGTAGTCGTTGGCGCCGGCGTCGAGCGCGGCGACCTTCTCGCTTTCGGCCGCGCGCACGCTGAGCATCAGCACCGGCACCTGGCTCCACTGCCGCAACTGCGCCAGCACCTCGTGCCCATCCAGGTCGGGCAGGCCAATGTCCAGGATCACCAGGTCGGCGCCGTGCATGACCAGGGTTTCCAGCCCGGATCGTCCATCGTGGGCCTGCAGCACCGCGTAGCCCTGCGCGCGCAGGGAAATCTCGAGAAAGCGGCGGATCTGCGTTTCGTCGTCGATCACCAGCACGCGGGCGGGCGGGGTGCAGGCGTCAGTCGGAGTCGTCGGTGTCATCGCGGGGCGGGGGCTGCAGCAGGGGCAGGGTGATGCGGATCAGCGTACCGCGTCCATCCTGACCGGGCAGTGCTTCCACGCTGCCGCCATGCGCGCCGATCATGCCTTGGCAGATGGTGAGCCCCAAGCCGGTGCCGTGGCGGCCCCGATCGCCTCGTTCGACGGTGTAGAAGATGTCGAAGATCCGCGCGCGCTCGGCTTCGGGAATGCCCGGTCCGCTGTCGGCGACATCGATGCGCAGGGCACCTTCGGCCAGGCGCGCGGACACGCGCACCGCTTCGCCTGGCGGCGAGAACTTGGCCGCGTTCTCCAGCACGTTGAACACGGCCTGTTCGACCAGCGCCGGATGCACCCACATCATCGGCAGCTCCGGCGCCAGCGACACCTCGACCTTGGCGCTGGCTTGGTAGCGCTGCAGACGACGCACGGCCGAACCCACCAGCTCGTCCACGCCGATCCAGTCGCGGTTGAGGGTCAAACCGCTGTGGCCCAGGCGGGTCATGTCGAGCAGGTTCTGGATGTAGCGGTCCAGGCGCTCGCCTTCGGTGAGGATGGTCTCCAGCAGCGCGCGGCGGTCCTCCAGCGGCATCGCTTCGGCATAGCTGGACAGACTGCTGGCCGAACCGATCATCGCCGCCAGTGGCGAACGCAGATCGTGCGAGACCGAGGAGAGCAATGCCGAACGCAGGCGCTCGGTCTCGCCGGTCATGCGCGCGCTCTCCAGGTCGCCCACCAGCTGCGTGCGCAGCGCGGCCTGGGCGATGTCCTCGACCATGGCCTCGGCCAGGCGACGGTGCTCCAGGCCCAGGCGCGGCTGACCTGGCTCCAGGCGCAGGCCGGCCGCGCCGATGGTGGCCTTTTCACTGGCGGTCATCGGGACGAACCACCAGCCGGCGCCCGCCAGCGTATCGGTGTGGCGCCCGCTGGGCGCGCCATGTCGCTGGCTCCATGCCGCGGCGGCCAGGTCGATCTCGCCCAGCGTCGCCGACGGCGCGGCCTCGACCACCTCGCCCACCCGCAGCCAGGCCTGCAGGTCCAGCGCCCGCTCCATCGCCCGGCGACCGGCCTGCAGCACCTGCCCCAGGTCCGCGGCGGTGGCCAGCTCGCGTCCGAGCTGCTGCATGGCCGTGGCGTGGCGATTGGCGGCGGCCAGCGCCAGTACCTGCATGCGCAGGCGCGACGCCAGGCGACCGGCCACCAGCGCCGCGGCCAGGAACAGGAACACCGTCACCACGCCTTGCTGGGCACTGATGTGGAGGGTGTAGCGCGGAGCGATGAAGAAGAAGTTGTACGAGAGGAACGACAGCGCCGCGGTCAGCACCGCCGCGGCCATGCGTGTGCGCGCGGCCACCACCACCACCGCGACGATGAACACCATCGACAGGTCGTCCAGCCCGATCCAGCGTTGCGCCAGCCATGACAAGCCGACCGCCGCAACGGTCGCCAGCAGCGAAAAGCCCAGGTCGTGCCGGCTCAGTCGTTGCGGCAGCGCATGGATGCCACGGCGCGCCCGCGCCCGCGCCGCGGGCGTGCTGACGATGTTGATCTCCAGGTGCGCGCCGCGTTGGATCAGCTGCTGGGTCAGGGTGCGGTTGACCATGCGCGCGAGCGGCCGCTCGCGCGTGCGCCCCAGCACCAGGGTGGACACCCCATTGTGTGCGGCGTGGTCCAGCAGCGCGTCGGCGATGGTCGGACCATGCAGCAGCTCGGCCTCGCCGCCCAGGCGACGGGCCAGGGCGAAGGCGCGATCGATCTCCTGCTGGGTCTTGGCGTCGAAGGCGCGCCGCTGCACGGTCACCACCGTCCACGGCGCGCCGCGGCGCTCGGCGATGCGCCGCGCCACGCGCACCAGGTATTCGCTCTGGCCGCCGCCATCGATGGCCACCAGCACGCGCCGGCGCAACGGCACCCCGGTCTGGCCGCGCGCGGTCGCGTCCTCGCGCAGGGCATTGTCCACATGCTCGGCCGCGGTCTGCATCGCCAGCTCGCGCAAGGCCGTGAGATTGGATGGCGAGAAGAACGCCTGCAGCGCCTGGGCGGCCTGTTCGGGCAGGTAGACCTTGCCCTGCTGCAGGCGCTCGACCAGTTCGCGCGGCGGGATATCGACCAGCACGATGTCGTTGAGCCGGTCAAACACCGCATCGGGCACGGTCTCGGACACGCGCACGCCGGTGATGCGCAGCACCATGTCGTTGAGGCTTTCCAGGTGCTGTACGTTGACCGTGGTCCACACGTCGATGCCGGCGTCGAGCAGCTCGGCCACGTCCTGCCAGCGCCGCTCATGTCGGCTACCCGGCACGTTGCGGTGGGCCAGTTCGTCCACCAGCACCAGCGCCGGCCTGCGCGCCAGCAGCCCATCCAGGTCCAGCTCCTCCAGCAGGTGGCCCTGGTAGGCCAGGTGCCTGCGCGGCTGCTGGGGAAGCCCTTGGACTAGGGCGGCGGTTTCGCTGCGGCCATGGGTCTCGACGATGCCCACCACCAGATCGGTGCCGCGCTTGAGCTGCTCGCGTGCGCGGCTGAGCATGGCGTAGGTCTTGCCCACGCCGGGGGCGGCGCCCAGGAATACCGTGAGCTTGCCACCGTGTTCGCGCGCGAGGCCCTCGATGAGGGCGTCGGCCTGGCGGGTGCGGGAGTCGGTCATGGGGGTGATTGTGCGTGGGTTGCTGTTGGTTTTGGTGTTTGGGTTGCTGCGCTGTGAATCGCATGAAAGCAGTGCTTTCGCGCCCTGCGGGCGCGAGTGACTTTTGTCGCGGCAAAAGTCACCAAAACCGCTACTCGCCGGGACGCGATCCGGCGCTGCGCGCCGGTCCCCTGCGCTTCTCGGAAAAAACGGCACGGCGCCCAAACTCGCTTCGCTCAAACAGGGCGCCTCTTCGGCCGTCTTTTCCTGCGATGCTCGGCTCGCTTTACGGCTCAGACAGGGAAGCAAGGAGTAACCGCAACAGCGAGAGCAGGCGGTTGCTCTGCTTTTGCTTTGAGACCCCCCGTAAGGCACGGCGAAGCGACGAGGACAAGACCCGTAGGGCGCCGCATAAGGAGGTGCGGCGTTTTTGGAAGGGACATGGATGTCCCTTCCAAAAATCCCTCGTCGCGTAGCGGACCTGCGCGAAGCTCAGGCGTGCCGCCCGGGGCGTGTTGACCAGACATGCGTCTGTTGAAACGCACCTCTTTGCCCAGCTTTCTTTGCACAAGCAAAGAAAGTGGGTCGGGCGGCGAAGCCGCACGAAAGCGCTTGCTCTTAAAGAGAAAGCCAGAAACAGTCGGTCACTGCTTGGATGCCTCCGCCTCCAACGCCAGATTCAACTTCAACACATTCACCCGCGGCTGCCCAAACACCCCAAACTGCTTCCCAGCCGTATTGGCCTGCACGAGCGCAGTCACCTTCTCCAAAGACATTCCCCGCGCCCGCGCCACCCGCGCGACCTGGATCCGCGCCGCCGCCGGCGAAATGTCCGGGTCCAGCCCCCCGCCGGACTCGGTCACCATGTCCGCCGGCACCTGCGAGGGCGGCACGCCCTCGGCTCTGGCGACCTCGGCGATGGCATCGTCCACGCGTTTGATCGCCTCGGGGTTGCTGCGCGCCTGGTTGCTGCCGGCCGCCGACATCGGGTCGTACCCGGCCGCAGACGGACGCGGATGGAACCACGCATCGCCGGTGAACGGCTGCGCCACCAGTGCTGAACCGATGACCGTGTCGCCCCGGCGCAGCAGGCTACCAGTGGCCTTGTCAGGAAAGGCCGCGCGCGCCAGGCCGGTGCCGAGCAGCGAGTAGGACAGCCCCATGATCAGCAGGGCCACCAACGGGAACACCAGGGCCGGTCGCCATGCGGCGCGGTCCTGCAGGGGGTGGGGCGACATGGCGATACCTCTTTGGCAAGTGGGAGACATCAAGGCGGGGGCAAGGTCGGCGCGGCTCATGCGCCCACCACCGCGGCCAGCAGCAGGTCGATCAGCTTGATCGCCACGAACGGCAGCAGCACGCCGCCCACGCCGTAGACCAGCATGTTCCGGCGCAGTAGCGCGGTGGCCGTGGCCGGCCGGAAGCGCACGCCGCGCAGCGCCAGCGGGATCAGCGCGGGGATCACCAGGGCATTGAAGATCAGCGCCGCCAGGACCGCGTTGCGCGGGCTGGACAGGTGCATGACGTTCAGGGCCGCCATGGAGGGAATGGCGGCGGCGAACAGCGCCGGCAGGATGGCGAAGTACTTGGACACATCGTTGGCCAGCGAGAAGGTGGTCAGCGCGCCGCGGGTGATGAGCTGTTGCTTGCCCACTTCCACCACCGCCAGCAGCTTGGCCGGGTCGCTGTCCAGGTCGACCATGTTGCCGGCCTCCTTGGCGGCCTGGGTGCCGGAATTCATCGCCAGGCCGACGTCGGCCTGCGCCAGGGCGGGCGCGTCGTTGGTGCCGTCGCCGACCATCGCCACCAGCCGCCCGCCGGCCTGCTCGGCCCGGATGCGCGCGAGCTTGTCTTCGGGCCTGGCCTCGGCGATGTAGTCATCCACGCCGGCTTCGGCGGCGATGGCCGCGGCGGTGAGCGGGTTGTCACCGGTGATCATCACGGTCTTGATACCCATCGCGCGCAGCTGGGCGAACTTCTCCTTGATGCCCTGCTTGACCACGTCGGACAGCGCGATCACGCCCAGCACGTGGCGGCCCTCGGCCACCACCAGCGGGGTCGCGCCGCCACGAGCGACCTGCTCCACGCGCGCGGCCAGTTCCGTCGGCACCCCGCCGCCCTGCTCGTTGACATAGCGCGAGATCGCATCGACCGCCCCCTTGCGGATCGCGCGGCCGGCCACGTCCACACCGGACATGCGCGTTTGCGCGGTGAACGCCAGGTACTCGGCCTTGTCGGGCTCGGCGGTCGCGCAGCCATGCTGGCGTGCCAGTGCGACGATTGACTTGCCTTCCGGCGTGGGGTCGGCCAGCGAGGACAGCAGCGCGGCCTCGCGCAGTCGCGCGCCGTCTACGCCTGCCAGCGCGTGGAAGTCAGTCGCCTGGCGATCGCCGTAGGTGATGGTGCCGGTCTTGTCGAGCAGCAGCACGTCCACATCGCCCGCCACTTCCACCGCCTTGCCCGACTTGGCCAGCACATTGGCCGCCAGCGCGCGGTTCATGCCGGCAATGCCGATGGCCGGCAGCAGGCCGCCGATGGTGGTGGGAATCAGGCACACCAGCAGCGCGATCAGCAGCAGCGGATCGACGCGCACGCCCACGAATGCGCCGATCACCGGCAACGTGGCCACCACGATCAGGAAGGTCAGCGTCATGGCCGCCAGCAGCAGGGTCAGGGCCACCTCGTTGGGCGTCTTCTGCCGATTGGCGCCTTCGACCAGCGCGATCATGCGGTCCAGGAAGCTGTGCCCGGGCTCCGCGGTGATCTTGACCACGATTTCGTCGGTCAGCACCTTGGTGCCGCCGATCACGCCGCTGCGGTCGGTGCCGGCCTCGCGCAGCACCGGCGCCGATTCGCCGGTGACGGCCGCCTCGTTGATGGTGGCCAGGCCGCGCACGATCTCCCCATCGGCCGGGACGAACTCGCCGGCCGAGACGATCACGTAGTCGCCCTGCTTGAGGTCCGACGCGGGCAGGCGGGACTCGCCAGCGCCGGGCAGCGCGGTATCGACCTTGCGCGCGACCAGGTCCTGGCGGGCGCTGCGCAGCGAGGCGGCCTGGCCGCGGCCGCGGGCCTCGGCGATGGCTTCAGCGAAATTGCCGAACAGCACGGTCAGCAGCAGGATCGCGCTGACCGCCAGGCCGAAGCCCAGCGGCGCCTGGCCGCTCAGGGTGACCAGCAGGCTGACCAGCGTGCCGGCCATGACCACGGCCATGACCGGGCTGCGTACCAGCGTGGCGGGATTGAGCTTGCGCACCGCATCGCGCAGGGCGGCGTTGATGGCGGCGCCGTCGAGCAGGCGCTGCCGGGTCCGGTGGGAATGGACTTGGGTATTCATCGTATGCGCCTTCAATGAGCGATCAGGGCCAGGTGTTCGGCGACCGGCCCCAGCACCAGCACCGGCATGAACTGCAGGACGGTCAGCACGCCGATTACCGCGATCAGGGTCAGGGCGAAGGTCGGAGTCTCGATCTGCAGGCTGCCGGCCGATTCGGGCGTGCGCCGCTTGGCTGCCAGCTGCGCGGCCACGACCAACGGCACGATCAGCGCCGGATAGCGACCCAGGAGCAGCAATAGCGTGCAGCTCAGGTTCCACCAGGCGGTACCATCGCCCAGCCCCTCGAAGCCCGAGCCGTTATTGGCGAAGGCCGAGGCGTACTCGTAGAACACCTGGCTGATGCCGTGGAAGCCGGGATTGGAGTTGCCGGTGAGCGATGGCACGGCCAGCGCGATCGCGGTGAACAGCAGCAGCACGATCGGCTGCAGCAGGATCAGCAGCGCCAGCAGCTTGACCTGCGGGGTCTCGATCTTGCGGCCGAACAGTTCCGGCGTGCGCCCGGTCATCAGTCCGGCCAGGAAGACCCCCAGCAACAGATAGACCATGAAGGCCTGCAGGCCGCAGCCGATGCCGCCCCAGATGGCGTTGACCAGCATGTCGGCGATGGCCACCCCGCCGCCCAGCGGGCTGAGCGAGTCGTGCATCGCGTTGACCGAGCCGTTGGAGGTCTGGGTGGTCAGCGCTGCCCACAGCGCGGAGGCATCGGCGCCGAAGCGCACTTCCTTGCCTTCCATCACCATCGAGCTGGCCGACGTGGCGGCATGCCCTTCGGCCCACACCAGCGCGGTGGTGGAGGCCGCCGACATCAGCAGCATGCTGCCGAAGATCAGCCCGGCCAGCTTCCGGCGCCCGGTGAAGGCGCCGACCATGAACACCACGGCGATCGGCACCAGGATGATCGCCAGGCATTCGAGCGCGTTGGACAGCGGCGTCGGGTTCTCCAGCGGCACCGAGCTGTTGGGCCCGTACCAGCCACCGCCATTGGTCCCCAGCTGCTTGGCCGCGACCATCGCCGCGACCGGGCCCAGCGGCAGCTTCTGGGCGGTAAAGGTGGCGCTGTGTTCGACCGGTGTGGCGCTTGGACCGGCCTGCAGGGTCGACGGCACGCCCTGGCTGCCCAGCAGCAAGGTCCACACCAGGCAGAGCGGCAGCATGAAGCGCACGCAGGCGCGCACCACGTCGGCGTAGTAGTTGCCCACGTCCACCGCGCGCGGCTCATCTTGCTGTGCCTCGCCGTGGCGCTTGCCGAAGAACGCGCGCAACGTCGCCACCGCCAGCCCCAACCCCATCATCGGAGTGACGATCTGCAAACCGGTGATGGCCACCATCTGCGACAGGTAGGACAGCTGGGCCTGGCCGGAATAATGCTGCTGGTTGGTGTTGGTCAGGAACGAGACCGCCGTGTGCAACGCCAGGTCCCAGCGCATGTTGGGCACCGCATCGGGATTGAGCGGCAGCCAGGCCTGGGTCATGAACATCGTCCACACCAGCACGCCCACCACCGCGTTGCTCAGCACGAAGGCGCCGGCATAGCCGCGCCAGGACATGCCGCGCACCGGGTCCACCCCGAGCAGCGTGTAGAGCGGCCTTTCCACCAGGCCGAACACCGCGTCGCCCCACATCGGCGCCCCGCGCATCACCCGCGCCAGGTAGAGCCCCAGCGGCCAGGCCAGCGCCATCGCGGCGCCAAGGATCAACAGGATTTCGATCATGGCGGCGCGCTCAGAAGTCTTCGGGACGCAGCACGACGTACAGCAGGTAGGCGCCGGCGACGATCACCAGTGCGCCGCAGATCAAGGCAAGCCAGCCAGGCATGGCAGTTCTCCGGTCGGTTTAGAAGAAGGCCTGGAACGCGGCTTCCACGCGGGAGCCGGCCAGATCGGGAAAGAGGTCGCGCGCGGCGCGGTCGGTGTCGTGCCAGGTGAGGCGCAGTTCGAACGGCGCCTTGAACGCCCACACCCCACCCAGCTGCATGTGCGAGTAGCTCTGGCCGTAGGCGTCGTCCAGCCAGTAGTGCCCGACCGCGCCCTCCAGCCGGAACGCCTCGCCCAGCGGCATCCGCGCACCGAGTTGCGCGTAGGTGCCGGTGTGATGGGTCGCCAGTGCGTCGCTGGACCAGCCCAGCTGCACCCAGACATTGGAGGTCCAGGTGAGCGTCGCGCCGAGTTCGGTCCAGTCCAGGTCGACGGCGCTGGACGGATAGCGGTAATGGGTCAGGTTGGCGTCCAGCGCCCAGTCCCGCGCCAGCGCGCCGCTCCAGCCAGCCACCAGGTCCAGCTCACTGCTGGCGTGGGTCTCGGGAGCGAACTCGACGTTCGAACCCCAGGCCGACACGTACAGGCCGTTGGCCGCCGACGCCTTGAGGCCCGCCTGGGTTGCGAAGTCGCCCTGGGTCTGGGTGGTGCCGCGCCAAACGTAGTCGCTGGTCAGCGCGGCGTTACCGGCCAGCGTGGACGCGCCAGCGGCGGGGGGAACAAGCGACAGCGCCGCCAGGCCAAGGGCCGGCAAAGCGCGAACGGATAGGAACGACAACATGATCAATGCGGGCTCGCAGGAGACGGACGTCAGGTCCGCCGGAAGGCCGCCATCGTCCGCCCCGGGCCCGTAAAGGCTCCACGCCTGCCCGGCCGCCGCCGCGTAAAAAACGCATCAATTCTCGGCCCGTGATCGACTGCGGGGTGATCGCGCGTCGCTGCACGCACCGCCAGGCTGCGCTGCCACGGTGGGCGGTCGCCTTGCCCACGCTGCCGCGGCGCGGCGTGTCCGGGGGCTTCATCACGCCGCAACATCCCACAGGCAATGCTGCGCGCGTTGCAGACCACCCGGAGAGCCATCCATGCGCCTTGCCCTGACCGCCGCCGCCGTGTCCCTCGCCTTGTCCGCCTGCGCCTCGGCGCCGCTGGCCTTCGAGCCGCTGGACGGCAACATCTCCGGCACCTGCCATACCGACATGGTCAAGGGCGCGGTGGGCTTGGCCGCTGCGCAGCCGACCCTGGAACGCATCCGTGTGGACAGCGACAGCACCGAACTGTCCACCGGCGGCGATGTGGCCAGCGCCACCGAAGGCGGCTCCACGGTGCACGTGCAGGTGGGCGACAACAACGCCATCACCGCGATCGGCTGCAGTGGCAGCAGCATGGCGATGAACTGATCGCCGCAGGCCACGATGCATGACAACGCCGGCGCATGACGCCGGCGTTGTCGTTTACACCGGCTCGGACTCAGCCCCTGGCCGCGCGGCGCTCGCCACGCAGCGAGACCTTGTGCACCCGGGCCAGCAGCTTGAGCGCGGCCTGTTCCCACTGACGCTCGCCACGCGCGGTGCCTGCGGCGCGTTGCAGGCGACCATCCTCCCAGGCGACGAACACGCACGGGTCGATGTAGGCCTTGCGACACACCGCCGGGGTATTGCCCAGCGCGCGGGCAACCTCCTTGATGACCGCGTTCTTCGCGCGGGTCAACGCGGCTTTGCTGGCAGGCTCCGGCAGGGGAGTGGCCGCCAAGAGCTTGAACGCCGCCAGCGTGCCGCCCCAGGTGCGGAAATCCTTGGCGGTGAAATCCTTGCCCATCACCTCCTGCAGGTAGGCGTTGACCGCGCCGGAGTCCACCGGCTGCAGCGCGCCCTCGTCATTGCGGTACTGGAACAACGCCTGCCCGGGCAGGTGCTGCACGGCGCGGATCAGCTTGACCAGGCGGGCATCGTCGATGCCGATGTCATGTTCCAGCCCGCCCTTACCGCGGAACTTGAGCCGCACCCGGTCGCGGGCGAAGGCGACATGCCGGTTGCGCAGCGTGGTCAGGCCGAAGGAGCGGTTGTCGCGGGCGTAGGTTGCGTTGCCGATGCGCACCAGGGTCTCGGCCATGACCGCCACCACGATGGCCAGCACCTTCTCGCGCGGGAAGCCTCGCAGCTTGAGATCCTGGCGCAGGCGGCGGCGCAGTCGGGGCAAGCGCGTGCCGAACTGCACGATGCGGTCGTACTTGCCTTCGCCGCTGACCTCGGTCCACTGCGCGTGGTAGCGGTACTGCTTGCGTCGCCGTGCGTCGCGCCCGGTGGCCTGCAGGTGGCCGCGGTCATCCATGCAGATCCACACATCGGTGTAGGCCGGCGGGATGGCCAGGGCGCGAATGCGACCCAGGGTGAGCGCATCGCGCACCACCTGGCCCTGTGGGTCGCGGTAGCCGAACCCCTTTCCCGCGCGCCGACGCGAGTAGCCAGGCTCGGCATCGGTGACGTAGATCAGGCCCGCCTGCGCGGCGATGACGGCCGCCTCGTTGAGGGCGGCGGCGGAGGCGGCGGGCTGGGGGCGTGGGTCGCGAGGCATGGCGTGCACGATGTGCAACGGCGCATCAAGGAGCCGTCAAGCGCATCGCCTGCGGCCGCGGCACGTGGTTAACATGGGTCCTTCTTCCTAGAGGAGCGCTGCATGTTCCGCATCACCCTGCCGATGTCGTTGCTGGTCCTGGGCCTGTCCGCCTGCAGCGGACCGCAGCCGGACGAGCAGCAGCGGGCCGTGGCCCAGTCCGAACAACGCGCCGAGGCGGCCGCCACCGCGACCGGCGAACAGGCACCGCCAGCCGATGCCAGCGCCTGCGATGCCACCCAGGCCCAGTGGCTGGTCGGGAAGACGCCGGCCCAGGCCGACCTCGACCAGGCCAAGCAGGACACGGGCGCGGAGAGCGTGCGTGTGCTCAAGCCCAATCAGGTGGTGACCATGGAATTCAACGCCGCGCGCCTGAATGTGGAGGTCGACGACAAGGGCGCGGCCAGCGCGGTGCGCTGCGGCTGAGCCCGCTCGAAACAGCGGCGGATCCAGCGTGTCTGGGCGACGCGCAAGGCCTTGTTTTTGTTGCCTCTGAAACCGTCTACGCACCCGGATGAGGCAGCCGTTGCGGCGCCGCACCAAGATGTGGTGTTATCGCAAGTCCGGTGACACCTTCTTCACGTCTGCGCCGCCCTCGGAAGGGCACGGGTGCCGCCTCACCCTCCCTGTATTCCTGAGGTAGCACCATGGCCCCCCGCAACCGCCACGGGCTCTACGACCCCAACGACGAACGCGATGCCTGCGGCTTCGGCATGGTCGCCCAGTTGGACGACCAGCCCTCGCGCCAGCTCGTCGATACCGCCATCACCGCCCTGTCGCGCATGACCCATCGTGGTGGCGTGGCCGCCGATGGCCTGACCGGGGATGGCTGCGGCCTGCTGATCCGCAAACCGGACGCGTTCCTGCGTGCGTTGGCGCACGAGGCGCACATCGAGGTGGGCGCGATCTTCGCCGCGGGCCTGGTGTTCCTGCCGTTGAGCGGCGACCTGGCCGATGACTGCCGCAGCGCGCTGGAAACCGAACTGGCCCGCGCCGGCGCGGTGGTCCGCGGTTGGCGCGTGCCGCCCACCGATGAGTCGGTCTGCGGCGAGCTGGCCCGCAACACACTGCCGCGGATCGAGCAGATCTTCGTGGAAGCCGGCGAAGGCCAGGATCTGGAGGCCTTCGCGCTGGCGCTGTTCCTGGCCCGTCGCCGCACCGAACAGGCGTTGCGCGAGGCCACCAACGACTTCTACGTGGTCACCCTGTCGCCGCACGTGGTCGGTTACAAGGGCATGGTGCTGCCGGACAAGCTGCCGGTGTTCTACCCGGACCTGCAGCGCAGCGACCTGACCTCCAGCGCGATCGTCTTCCACCAGCGCTTCTCGACCAACACCATGCCGCGCTGGCCGCTGGCCCATCCGTTCCGCCTGCTGGCCCACAACGGCGAGATCAATACGATCGAGGGCAACCGCTCCTGGGCGCAGGCGCGCAGCAAGGTGTGGAAGACGCCGAAGTTCGACATCGCCGAGTTCAACCCGGTCATCTCCATGCATGGCTCGGACTCGCAGAGCCTGGACAACATGCTCGAGCTGCTGACCTCGGGCGGCATGGACCTGTTGCAGGCGCTGCGCATCCTGGTGCCGCCGGCGACCGCCGCGCTGGAGTTCAAGGACTCCGACCTGGCCGCGTTCTACGAGTTCTATGGCCTGAACACCGAGCCGTGGGACGGCCCGGCCGGCATCGTCGCCTGCAATGGCCGCTATGCCGCGTGCATGCTGGACCGCAACGGCCTGCGCCCGGCGCGCTGGATGCTGACCTCCGACCGCCACTTCCTGGTCGCCTCCGAGGCCGGCGTGTGGGAGCTGCCGGCCGAACGCATCACCCGCAAGGGCAAGCTCGGCCCGGGCGAGATGATGGCCATCGACCTCAAGCGCGGCGACCTGCTCGACACCGAGGCGATCGACCGCATCAACCGGGGCCGCGCCCCGTACAAGCAGTGGCTGCAGCAGGGCGTGACCTACCTGCAGACCGAACTGATCGACCCGTCGCTGGTCGAGGAGCCGTTCGACGACAAGACCCTGCGCAGCTACCACAAGCTGTTCCAGCTCAGCACCGAGGAGGTGGAGCAGATCCTGCGTCCGCTGGCCGAGACCGAGCAGGAGGCCACCGGCTCGATGGGCGATGACACGCCCATGGCGGTGCTCAGCCAGCAGACCCGGCCGCTGTACGACTACTTCCGCCAGGCCTTCGCGCAGGTGACCAACCCGCCGATCGACCCGCTGCGCGAAGGCATCGCCATGTCGCTCTCCACCCAGCTGGGCAAGGAGACCAACATCTTCCACGCGGCCGCCGAGACGGTGAACCACGTCATCCTCAACTCGCCGGTGCTGTCCCAGCGCAAGCTGCGCCAGCTGTTGAAGATGGACCAGTACGCGCAGAAGAACCGCCTGATCGACCTGTCCTACGCGCCCGAGGAAGGCCTGAAGGCCGGTATCGAGCGCATCTGCGCGCAGGCCGAGGCCGCCGCGCGCGAAGGCATGGTCATGCTGCTGCTGTCCGACCGCTATCCGGAGGCCGGCCGGCCGATGGTCCACGCCCTGCTGGCCACCGGCGCGGTGCACCACCACCTGTCCAATGTCGGTTTGCGCTGCGAGGTCAACCTCATCATCGAGACCGGCACCGCGCGCGATCCGCACCACATGGCCTGCCTGCTGGGCTGCGGTGCCACGGCGGTGTATCCGTATCTCGCCTACCAGACCCTGTTCGACCTGGGTCGGCGCGGCATCCTCAAGCTCAAGGACGGCGGCGAGGTGGCCCAGATCGGCCGCAAGTATCGCAAGGGCATCTACAAGGGCCTGTCCAAGATCATCTCCAAGATGGGCATCTGCACCATCGCCAGCTACCGCGCCGCGCAGCTGTTCGAGATCGTCGGTCTGGACCCGGAGGTGGCGCAGCTGTGCTTCCCCGGCGCGGCCTCGCGCGTGGGCGGCGTGGGTTTCGGCCGCCTGGATACCGAAGCCCGCCAGCTCAGCCGCAACGCCTGGAACGACCTGCGCAAGCCGGAGGTCGGTGGCCTGATCAAGTACGTCCACGGCGGCGAGTACCACATGTTCAATCCGGACGTGGTCATGACGCTGCAGCGCGCGACCCGCTCCGGGCAGACCAAGGACTGGCAGGCCTATGCCGAGGCCGTGCACAACCGTCCGCCCTCGACCCTGCGCGATCTGCTGCGGCTGAAGCTGGCCGAGACGCCGCTGCCGCTGGAGGAGGTCGCCGAGGCCGGCGACGTGCTGCGCCGCTTCGACACCGCCGCCATTTCGCTGGGCGCGCTCTCGCCCGAGGCGCACGAGGCCCTGGCCATCGCCATGAACCGCCTGGGCGGGCGCTCCAACTCTGGTGAGGGCGGCGAAGACCCAGCCCGCTACGGCACCGAGAAGCGCTCCAAGATCAAGCAGGTGGCCTCGGGCCGCTTCGGCGTCACCCCCGAGTACCTGGTCAACGCCGAAGTGCTGCAGATCAAGGTCGCCCAGGGCGCCAAGCCCGGCGAGGGTGGCCAGCTGCCCGGCCACAAGGTCAACGAGACCATCGCCCGGCTGCGCTACGCAAAGCCCGGCATCGGCCTGATCAGCCCGCCGCCGCACCACGACATCTACTCGATCGAGGACCTGGCCCAGCTGATCTTCGACCTCAAGCAGGTCAACCCGACCGCGCTGGTGTCGGTCAAGCTGGTCAGCCATGCCGGCGTGGGCACGATTGCCGCCGGCGTGGTCAAGGCCGGCGCCGACCTGATCACCATCTCCGGCCACGACGGTGGCACCGGCGCCTCGCCGATCAGCTCGATCCGCTATGCCGGCGTGCCGTGGGAACTGGGCATCGCCGAGGCCCACCAGGCCCTGGTCCAGAACCAGCTGCGCGACCGCGCCATCCTGCAGACCGATGGCGGCCTGAAGACCGGGCTGGACGTGATCAAGGCCGCCATCCTGGGCGCGGACAGTTTCGGCTTCGGCACCGCGCCGATGATCGTGCTGGGCTGCAAGTACCTGCGCATCTGTCACCTCAACAACTGCGCCACCGGCGTGGCCACCCAGGACGAGCGCCTGCGCGCCGAGTACTTCACCGGCCTGCCCGAGCGCGTGGAGCACTTCTTCCGCCTGCTCACCGAGGAAGTGCGCACCTGGCTCTCGCGCCTGGGTGCACGCTCGCTGGACGAGATCGTCGGCCGCACCGACCTGCTGGAGCAGATCGTGCACAGCCCGCGCGAAGGCGTGCACGTGGATCTCTCCCGCCTGCTGGCCGGAGCCCAGCTGGACAGCGATACCTGCGCGGCCCAGCGCATGTACGAATCGCCGGACAGCCTGGCCACGCAGCTGGACTCCGAACTGGCCCACGCCATCCGCACCAAGGCCGGTGGCGAGCATCGTCACCTGATCCACAACACCGACCGCTCCATCGGCACCCGCCTGTCCGGCGCCATCGCCCGTGCCCACGGCAACCTCGGCATGGCCGATGCGCCGATCCAGCTGCGCTTCCGCGGCACGGCCGGGCAGAGCTTCGGCGCGTTCAACGCCGGCGGCCTGAACATGGAACTGGAAGGCGAAGCCAACGACTACGTCGGCAAGGGCATGGCCGGTGGCCGCCTGGTGGTGCGTCCGCCGCGCGGGGCGCGCTTCGAGGCCCGCAACACCGCGATCCTGGGCAACACCTGCCTGTACGGCGCCACCGGGGGCGAGCTGTTCGCCGCCGGCCGCGCCGGCGAGCGCTTCGCGGTGCGCAACTCCGGCGCGCTGGCGGTGGTGGAAGGCGCCGGCGACCATTGCTGCGAGTACATGACCGATGGCATCGTGATGGTGCTGGGCCGGACGGGTCTGAACTTCGGTGCCGGCTTCACCGGTGGCCTGGCCTACGTGCTGGACCTGGACCGGGATTTCGTGGACCGCTACAACCACGAGCTGATCGACATCCACCGGATCAGTCCGGAAGGGTTCGAGAACTATCGCCAGCACATCCACACGCTGATCCAGCGCCATCGCGAACTCACCGGCAGCATCTGGGCCCAGCAGATCCTGGACGAGTTCCGCGACTACATCGGCAAGTTCTGGCTGGTGAAGCCCAAGGCGGCCAGTATCGAATCGCTGACCGACGCGCTGCGCAGGGCCGCCTGACCTGCGCCCTTGTGGGAGCCGCCACGGCGGCGATGGGCTTTCCCTGCAAAGCCTCATCGCCGCCATGGCGGTCCCACGGTGAACCCACGCACCGCCCGGCCACGCCGGGCGCACGAAGACCACGAGAGTCCCATGAGCCGCAAGCACGCCTTCCAGTTCCTCGAATTGCCCCGCCAGATGCCCACCCGCATCCCGGTGGAACTGCGCACCTCCGGCGACTGGGGTGAGCTGTACGGCAAGTTCGACAAGGCCGATGCCCAGTACCAGGCCGGTCGCTGCCTGGACTGCGGCAACCCGTACTGCAGCTGGAAATGCCCGGTGCACAACGCCATCCCGCAGTGGCTGCAGCTGGTCCAGGAAAACCGCATCCACGAAGCGGCCACCCTGTGCCACACCACCAACCCGCTGCCGGAGGTCTGCGGGCGGGTGTGTCCGCAGGACCGCCTGTGCGAAGGCAGCTGCACGCTGGAGGAGTTCGGCGCGGTGACCATCGGCGCGGTGGAGAAGTACATCGTCGACACCGCCCTGGCCACCGGCTGGCGCCCGGATATGAGCAGCGTGACGCCCACCGGCAAGCGCGTGGCGGTCATCGGCGCCGGTCCGGCGGGCCTGTCGTGCGCAGACAAACTGGCCCACGCCGGCGTGCAGGCCGTGGTGTTCGACCGGTACGAGCAGATCGGCGGACTGCTGCAGTTCGGCATCCCCAGCTTCAAGCTGGACAAGTCGGTGATCTCCACCCGCCGCGAGGTGCTCGAGGGCATGGGCGTGGAATTCCGGCTGGGTGTGGAAGTGGGCACCGACGTGACCATGGAGCAGTTGCTGGAGGAGTTCGACGCGGTGTTCCTTGGCACCGGCGCCTATCGCTATACCGATGGCGGTCTGACCGGACAGGACCTGGACGGCGTGCTGCCGGCGCTGCCGTTCCTGGTCCAGAACGCACGCATCGTCACCGGCGGCGACACCTGGGGCCGGCCCATCGCCGGTTGGGAAGACCAGATCGCCCTGCCCGACCTGACCGGCAAGCGCGTGGTCGTGCTGGGCGGAGGCGACACCGGCATGGACTGCGTGCGTAGCGCGATTCGTCTGGGCGCGGCCAAGGTCACCTGCGCCTACCGCCGCGACGAAGCCAACATGCCCGGCAGCGCGCGTGAGGTCGCCAACGCCCGCGAGGAAGGCGTGCGCTTTTTGTTCAACCGCCAGCCGCTGGCTATCGACGCCGGCGCCGACGGCAAGGTCGCCGGCGTGCGCGTGGCCGAGACCAAGCTGGGCGAGCCCGATGCCCGCGGCCGCCGCAGCGCGGTGATCATCGAAGGCAGCGAATCGGTGCTGGACGCCGACGTGGTGATCATCGCCTTCGGCTTCTCCCCGACCCTGCCCGAATGGCTTTCGGCCGTCGGCGTGGAAGCCTTGGACAACGGCCGCATCGTGGCCGGGGGCGAGGACGCCGGCCGCCTGCCCTACCAGACCACCAACCCCAGGCTGTTCGCGGGTGGCGACGCTGTGCGCGGGGCTGACCTGGTGGTCACCGCCGTAGCCGAAGGCCGCGACGCGGCGGCCAGCATCACCGAGCTGCTGCTGGCCTGAAGCGACGGCGGGATCTGCGCAACCACGCCGCACCGCGTTGACGGGGTCTTCGCAGCGCGACGTGCTATTTGGTCGGGCCGCGGTCCCCCAAGATCGACCATCCCGGGCACGCAAGCCTTCCGTTGAACGATGATCCGCGCCGTCATGGCCGGGCGTGCGGATGCGTGCGTTGTTCTCGTGGTCGCGCCGTGTTGCGCCAAGCCAGGCAGCCCCCGATGCCCAAACTCGTCAGCGCCACGCGCGCCCGTCAACCCTGGATCGACCTGCTGCGCGGCGGCAGCGTGCTGTTGGTGATCCTGTTGCATGCGCGCCAGTACGCGTTCCACGGCTACCTGCCCGACGGCGCCACGGTCGATGGCAGCCTGCTGACCGATCTGGTGCGCCTGGTGAATGTCTCGCTGGCGCCCATGCGGATGCAGCTGATGTTCCTGCTGTCGGGCCTGTTCGTGGCACGCAGCCTGGACAAGGGCAGCGCGACCTACCTGTCGGGCAAGCTGCGTAGCGTGCTGTATCCGTTCCTGCTGTGGTCGCTGGTCATCATCCTGGTGCGCGATGGCGGCGCGACAGCAGCCAAGGGGGTTCCGTTTGCCTGGGAGGAGTTCGGCGCCATCGTCACCGGCACCAGCACCCTGACCTGGTTCCTCTACGACCTGTTCCTGTTCTTCTTGGTGACCCCGTATCTGCGGCGCTTCTCGCCGCTGGCCGTGATCCCCGTCGCGCTGGCGCTGGCCTGGCTGGTGCCGACCTCGCTCTATGTGAAGCCGGAGCTGTTCTACTACTTTATCTATTTCTATCTGGGCGACTGGATCAGCCGGCGCGGCGTGGACCTGGCCGCCTATCGTTCGAAGGGCCTGTTGAGCTTCTCCGGCCTGTGTCTGCTGGCGATCGTCCTGCTCGCCAACTTCAGTGGCATGCCCAAGGTCTGGCCCGTCTACCTGCCCCTGGTGCTGGGCACACTGCCGCTGCTGGTGTGGTGCGCAGAACATGCCGCGGCTCATCCGTGGTCGGCGCCGCTGACCTACGTGGGGCGCAACTCGATCGTGTTCTACCTGGCGCACTACCCACCGTTCCTGGTGGTGGCCTGGTTGCTGCATACCGTCACCCTCGACGGAACGGTCTCGCTGGGCGTCCTGCTGCTGACCGGGATCGGCACTCCCGCGCTGATCTGCCTGGCGCGCGACCGCATCGGGACGCCGGCCGTCGACTGGCTGTTCTCGTGGCCGGCGCGCAGGCGTGAGCGCGGTTTGCTCGCTCAGCGTGCAAGCTGACGCACCCGCGCGTGTCGTCGGCGGTGACAGGGGCATGGCCTGGCGCTTTGTCGGATGGATTCGTCTGACGGCAGGCAGCAGGCTCGGTTGCGATCATGAATATTTGACAAACATCACACTAATATCGCGGACACGAGCACACCTGGGGTTCAGGTGTCTTTCAACCTGGGCCACTCGGCCCGTTGTGCTGGCCAAAGCAATGGGGCGGCCGGCACTTCTCCAGGAGTCCATGCGATATGCCACAAACGAGCGCGTCCTCGGCGCAACGACAGACTTGGGTCGACGTTCTCAGGGGGGCTAGCGTGCTGCTAGTGATCCTGCTGCATGCCCACGAGTTCGCCTTCAACTCCTATCTGGCGCCCGGGCAGACCATACAGGGCAGTTTGTTGACAGATCTTGTGGACATGATCAATACCTCGGTGGCGCCCTTCCGGATGGAATTGATGTTCCTCCTGTCGGGGTTCTTCGTCGCGCATGGCTTGTCCAAAGGACATTCGCCCTACCTCATAGGCAAGTTACGCAACGTGCTCTACCCGTTTCTGCTCTGGTCCTTGGTGATTTTCGCCATGCGCCAAGGCGGGTCCGTCCTGGCCAAGGGCGAGCCGGTCGAGTGGCAGCGACTCAGCCGCGTGCTATCGGGCAATACCGCGCTGACGTGGTTTCTATACGACCTGTTCCTGTTCTATCTGGTCACGCCATACCTGCGGCGCTTCAACGTCCTCGCGGTGGTCCTTAGCGCGCTGGCCCTGGCCTTTGTCGTGCCAGCCAAGCTCTATCATCATTCGGCGCTGTTCTATTTCTACATCTACTTTTACCTGGGTGACTACATCACCAGGACCAGGGTCGATCTCGCCGCGACACCCAGCCGGCCCATCCTGGGATTGTCGGCAGCAGCGTTATGCGCGGTGGTGCTGATGGCCAACTTGGCATCGTTCCCCAAGGCGTGGCCCGGATACCTGCCGCTGGTACTGGCCTGTCTGCCACTGATCGTCCAGCTCTCGGTGTGGGCCAGCAAACGCCCCGCATCCGCCTGGATAAGCTATGTCGGACGACATTCCATCGTGTTCTACCTGGTGCACTTCCCCATCTTCGTCGGCTTGGCCTTCCTGCTACGTCGCAGGCTCGATGATGGAACGCTGATCTTCCTGACGCTGCTGGCGGTGGGTGTCATCATTCCCTGGATGGTCAGCTTGATCCGCAAATCGGACAGGCTTCCCGCGCTCAATCTGTTGTTTTCATGGCCGTCCCTTGCATCTGTAGATCGTCGTGCGGTGGCGAATCGGTGATCCGACGCAGATGGTTCTGATAGCCTGAGGTGAGATATCCCAAGGCCGATTGCTCGGCCTTGGCCCCCTTCCCTTGGTTGCTCAGATGCGCTTGTCCCTTGCGCGCCCATGGCGCGACTCCTCGCTGTCGGCGCTGGCCGCAGGCTTTGTCACCGTGCTGGTGGGCTTTGCCAGTTCGGCGGTCATCGTGTTCCAGGCCGCGCAGGCAGTCGGCGCCAATCAGGCGCAGATCGGCTCGTGGATCCTGGCCTTGGGACTCGGCATGGGCCTGAGTTGCATCGGGCTGTCCTTGCGTTACCGCGTCCCGGTCGTCACCGCGTGGTCGACACCGGCGGCCGCGATGCTGGCGGCCACGACGACCGGCCTGCCGCTGTCCGATGCGATCGGTGCATTCGTGATCTGCGCCGTCCTGGTGGCGATGGCGGGGTTCTCCGGGGTGTTCGAACGGATGCTCGGGCGCATCCCGTTGCCACTGGCGGCCGGCATGCTGGCAGGCGTGCTGTTGCGCTTCGGGCTGGATACGTTCGTGGCGGTGCGCAGCCAGCCGCTGCTGGTGCTGGTCATGCTGGCGGTCTACCTGCTGATGCGCCGGCAATGGCCGCGCTATGCGGTGATCGCCACGCTGCTGGCTGGCATCGTCGTGGCTGGCGCGCGCGGCCTCTTGCACCTGGACGGCGTGGCGCTCGCCCCGGCCCAGCCGGTCTGGGTCAGCCCGACCTTCTCCCTGGCCGCGTTGCTGGGCCTGGCCCTGCCGATGTTCGTGGTCACCATGGCGTCGCAGAACGTGCCCGGGGTCGCGGTCATTCGCGCCTCCGGTTACCAGGTGCCGGTGTCGCCGGTGATCGGCTGGACTGGCGTGCTCAATGTCGTGCTGGCGCCGCTGGGCGCGTTCTCCCTCAACCTGGCGGCGATCACCGCCGCGATCTGCATGGGGCCCGAAGCCCATCCAGACCCCGCGCGACGCTACATGGCCGCCGCCTGGGCGGGGGTGATCTATCTGATCGTGGGGGTGTTCGGCGCCACGGTGGTCGCCCTGCTGGCGGCGTTTCCGAAGGAACTGGTGATGGCCGTGGCCGGCATCGCTCTGTTCGGCACGCTCGGCAGCGCCTTGCACGGCGCACTGAAGGACGACACCGGGCGCGAGGCTGCGCTGGTGACCTTTCTGGTGACCGCATCCGGGCTGAGCCTGGCGGGGATCGGTTCGGCCTTCTGGGGCCTGGTGGCTGGCGTGGTGGTGATGCTGGCGCTGCGCCCGCCCAAGCGCGGCTGACGCTGCCGCCTGAGCGCTGACGCGATGGTCAGCGCCGGTTTCATGCTGCAGTTGCGTTAGGTGTCCTAGGCTCGTCACGACGAGGCGGCCATCCCCCACCCTCCGCCGCACCCACCCAGACCGCATCGGCGAAACCGTCGCTCACCACGACCAGGAGCCGCAATGACGGCCCACCGGAGCTTCCGCATGCGCTTGCATCCGTCCCGACCTTCCCGGTTCCTGGCCCTGCTGCTCATGGCCCTGCCGCTGACCGGCCTGGCCCAGCACAAGCGCGTGCTGGAATACGCCGGCGTGAACCTGGCCGGGGCCGAGTTCAAGTCCAGCCAGAAGCCGGGCAGGGTGTTCAAGGACTACACCTATCCGTCGGACAAGGACTTCGCCTACTTCGCCGCGCAGGGCATGAACATCGTGCGCCTGCCGTTCCTGTGGGAGCGCCTGCAGCCCGAGCCCAAGGGCGAGCTGGACCCGACCCAATTGGAGATGCTCACCAAGACCGTGGACAACGCCCACCGGCATGGCATCGCCCTGCTGCTGGATGTCCACAACTATGGCCAATACAACGGACAGAAGATCGGCAGCGACGCGGTACCCGACGCGGTGTTCGCCGACCTGTGGGCGCGGTTGGCCCGCGAGCCGGCCTTGGCCAACAAGCCGGACGTGCTGTTCGGGCTGATGAACGAACCGCACGGCATCAGCGCGCGCGCCTGGGCCCGCTCGGCCCAGGCGGCCATCGATGCCATCCGCGAGGCGGGCGCGAAGAACCTGATCCTGGTCCCGGGCACGGCCTGGAGTGGCGCGCATAGCTGGAATAGCACGAGTGCCGGGGGCGGCAGCTCCAACGCCGACGCCCTGCTCGCCATCCGCGACCCGGCTCACAACCTGGCGTTCGAGGCGCACCAGTACCTGGACAAGGATTCCTCCGGTACCAAGGACACGTGCGTCAATGAACAGGTCGGCGTGCAGCGCCTGGAGGGCTTCACGCGCTGGCTGCGCAAGCACCACAAGACCGGTTTCCTGGGTGAGTTCGGCGCCAGCACGCGGCCCGAGTGCATGGCCGCGCTGGATGGGATGCTGAGCTACATGGAAAAGAACGGCGATGTCTGGCTGGGCTGGAGCTACTGGGCGGCCGGAGCCTGGTGGCCGCCGAGCTACATGTTCGGCGTGCAGCCCGGCCGGGATGGCGGCGACAAGCCGCAGATACGCATCCTCTCTCGCCATGCCCGGGCGGTGACTTCACCCCACTGATTCGCGCAAGCGCTTAGCAGTAACATGACAAGAGCCGTCCACGTGACGGCTTTTTTGTTATCCGGGTCAACAACCGGAGCGAGACGCAGTCCTCGAAACGGCACAGACCCCTGTTCACGAATGTGATATTCACGACGGCGTCACACCTTCTACACGCCGGGTGTGAACTGCACGCAAAACCCACCTAGGATCGGCCACGTGATGTCGCGATTGTCAGGTATCGCCGGACCGAATGGCCGGCCGCCTGTGGCACCACGCCTTGGGGTCGATTGAGCACCGTGCCGGATCGCGCGGGGTAACGGCTCCTCCTCAATGCAAAAGCGGCCTGACTGCCCGTGCGAGCGGGCGCCTGGCCCGATGACCGGTGCTGCCTGGATGCCGCGGCCTGAACCCACCTCCCATGAAACCTCCACTCGCTTGCCGAGTAACGACGCTGAGATCCCCCGATATGCGCCTGTTCCAAACCCTTCGTGTCTCGTCCATCGCACTCGCCGCAGCCTTGGCGTGCGCCGCCGCAGCCTTGGCGTGCGCCCCCGCCGCCAAGGCTGGCAGCGTGCTCAAGTACGCCGGCGTCAACCTGTCCGGCGCCGAGTTCAACTCCGCGGCCAAGCCTGGCGTGCTCTACAACGACTACGTCTATCCGTCCGATTCGGACTTCGCGTATTTCTCCAGGCAGGGCATGAACGTGGTGCGCCTTCCCTTCCTGTGGGAACGGCTGCAGCGCAGTGCGGGGGGCAAGCTCGATGCGACGCAGCTGTCCTACCTGCGCACGGCGGTCACGCGCGCTAAGAACCACGGCATGAAGGTCATCCTGGATCCGCACAACTACGCCAAGTACTACGGCAGGTACATCGGAACCAGCGCCGTCCCCAACGCCGTGTTCGCCGACCTGTGGCGCCAGTTGGCCGCTGCTTTCAAGAACGACGATGCGGTGATGTTCGGGCTGATGAACGAGCCAAACGACATGAAGGCGGTGACCTGGGCCAGCGCTGCCCAGGCGGGCATCAGCGCCATCCGCAACACCGGTGCCAAGAATCTGATCCTCGTCCCGGGTGTCGCCTGGACCGGGGCGCATAACTGGACGGTCGCCTCGGCAGGCGGCGGCACCTCCAATGGCGATGCCTTGCTCAAGTTGAAGGATCCCGCCAACAAGCTGGCCTTCGAGGTCCACCAATATCTGGATGCGGACTATTCGGGCACCCACTCCAGCTGCGTCAGCAAGACCATCGGCGCGGATACGCTCAAGAGCTTCACCTCCTGGTTGCGCGCCCACCACAAGGTCGGCTTCCTTGGCGAGTTCGGCGCGGCCAACAACGGCACCTGCATGGTGGCGCTGGACAACATGCTCGAGTACATGCAGTCCAACAAGGACGTGTGGCTGGGCTGGACCTACTGGGCCGCAGGCGCATGGTGGCCCTCGAACTACATGTTCAACGTGCAGCCTTACAAGGGCGCCTCCCGGCCCCAGATGAAGATCCTTGCTCCGCACGCCCATGAGGTCAGCGGCAAGTAAGTCCTAACCGGGCGGGCAGGACGCGATGTCCGGCCCGCCTGGTCTTCTCTTGATTGGACCGGATACGTCGCCCGGCACCGCAGAAAGTGACTTACTACGGCACTTGCTTTTGACGCGACGGAAAGCCGACGCGACCAGGGTGACCGACTTTCAAGGCGACTGCGCACGGTTTTGCAATGACGGTCACGTAGCAACCGGACCCCAGAACCGAACCTCTCTCCTCCTCGAAATAACAAGACCGCCGTACGGCGGAGGTCGTCACACTTTCTACACATCGTGTGTGAAAACGACCAAAAACGGCACGAGCTTTGCTCGGGACTCAGTAACTGTTTGGCAAGCGGGCCAGGGGTGGCCTGCCGCATCGCGGACGCCATGGCAACGCGATGCCGAGAACAGCACTCCGTGGGGGGCCATCGACTGACCGCGCAGGATCGCATGGGGTCATGACCTCCTTCTCCCGATGCAGGGGCCCGCGGCTGCCTCCCCAAGGCACTGCGAGGCCCACGCCTCGATCGGCCGGACGGCACGACGAGGCGACCACGTCCCCCGAGCCCATATGCGTCTGTTCCCGTCCCTGGCCACTTCCGCCGCCCTCCTGGTCGCTCTGCTGACCCACGCCCATCCCGCCAGCGCCACCAACGTGCTCAAGTACGCCGGCGTCAATCTCTCCGGCGCCGAGTTCAACTCCTCGGCCAAGCCGGGCGTGCTGTACCAGAACTACGTCTATCCCTCGGATTCCGACTTCGCCTACTACGCCAGCAAAGGCATGAATGTCGTGCGCCTTCCCTTCCTGTGGGAGCGTCTGCAGCCCAGCGCCGGTGCTTCCCTGGACGCCACCCAGCTGTCCTACATCCGCACGGCGGTCACACGGGCGAAGAACCACGGCATCACCGTTATTCTGGACCCTCACAACTACGCCAAGTACTACGGCAACCGTATCGGGACCAGCGCGGTTCCCAACACGGTCTTCGCCGATCTCTGGCGCCAGCTCTCCAAGCAATTCGCCAACGATCCCGCCGTGGTCTTTGGCCTTATGAACGAACCCTATGGCATCGACGCGGTCACCTGGTCCCGCAGCGCCCAGGCGGCCATCACCGCGATTCGCAGCACGGGCGCCAAGAACCTGATCCTGGTGCCCGGCGTGTCCTGGACCGGCGCCCATAGCTGGACCAACGCAGGCGCCGGAGGTGGCACGTCCAATGGCGATGCCCTGCTCGCGATCACCGATCCGGCCAACAAGGTGGCGTTCGAGGTGCACCAGTATCTCGATTCGGATTACTCGGGTACCCATTCCACCTGCGTGAGCACGAGCATTGGCGCGGAAAAGCTCAAGAGCTTCACTGACTGGCTGAGGGCCCATCACAAGATCGGCTTCCTGGGCGAATTCGGCGCCGCCGCCAACAGCACCTGCCTGGTCTCGCTGGACAACATGCTCGCTTACATGGAAGCCAATGCCGATGTGTGGCTTGGCTGGTCCTATTGGGCCGGCGGCCCGTGGTGGGGGGACTACATGTTCAGCGTTCAACCCAACAGCAATGGAACGGCCAAGCCCCAGATGAGCATCCTCGCGGATCGCGCGCGCGCCGTGACGAGCGCCAAGCCCGTCGTCGCACCGACCTCCACACCGCCCCACATCATGATTTCGCAGCCGTCCCGGTCGAAGCAGTCCTCACGACCAACCGGTGCCTCGGCCGCGACGTCTCAGTCGAAGATCTCCGCCGCTCCCGTGGCGGCGGGCCGCCCGGCGAGCACCGCACCCGCCGCTTCGGCTTCCTCCTCACCCCGCAGGCTGGTGCCTCGCCAGGTCCTCACCGAGGCGAAACACAAAGGGCGCTGGCGGGTGCTGGCCGACTGAGGCAGACCGCCTGCTGCCGGGCTTCAGTCGGGCTCGCTCAGCTGCAGCAGCCAATGGGTCGTCTGCCCGCCGCGTGCGGGCAGCGGCTCGAAGTCGAAATGCATCAGGCGTGGTTCGGCATTGGCCACCCGCAGCGGCAGGACCTCGGCGGTCGGTGTCGAAGCGCGCAGTTGGGTCTCCAGGGCGGCCAGCGCTTCGGCGCGGACTGATGGATCCAGCAGGGTCCGCATGTCCAGGCCGATCATGTCCGAATTGTCCAGGTCGGCCAGATCGGCGAAGGCACCGTTGACGAAGACCACACGCACGATGCCCGCCGGACCGCGCTCGATGATGGCCACGCCCTGGCGCAGGCGCGCCAACGAGGCCTCGAGCATGGTGAAATCCTGCTGGTAGCGCTTGCGCTCCATCAGCTCGATCAGCACGCGCAGGCTGCGGGCCGACTCCAGGTGCAGCTGCGACCACGGCCGCGCGCGGCCACGCACGGTTTCCTGCCACAGATCGAAACTCTTGCGCGGAGACAGGCGCGAGTTGGGGATGTCCGGCAGCTTGGCTAACGCGGGGTTGCCGGCCCAGTTGACGGTCTGGACCTGCTCGCGGCGGGTCCACAGCAACGCACTGCGGGCCTGCGCCATCAGCGGCACGAAGATCAGGCCGGCCGCCAGCGGCGCCAGGTCGGCCAGCGGCGGAAAGGTGGTCCCGATGGTGTCGGTATGCAGGGCCCCGACCGCGCCCTCGCGCAGCGCCTCGTAATCGCCCGACTCGATCTGGGCGCGGATCCGCGCCAGGTCCCGCTCCGGCGGTAGCTGTCCGTGGCGGGTGACATGATCTCCGTGGAAGATCGCCACGCCGTCGGCATCGACCACGTCCATCAGGTCCGGCGCCATCTCGGCCAGCATGTCCGGGGTCATGGTGTCGGCGTCGTTGAACGCGGTGATCAGCTTCTCGCGCACGGTCAGCAGGACCGACTCGGTACGTGCGCGCTCCACCGCCTGCAGTGCCCCGATGCGCCCGGCCAGGCCGCGAGAGAGCGCATCGGCCACATCGCGCATGGCATGGTTGGCGAAGTGCGGCTTGTAGTGATGGCAGGCCACCAGGCCCCACAGCGCATCGTTGACCACGATGGAGGTCACCAGCGTCGCCGAGACCCCCATGTTGGCCAGGTACTCCAGGTGCACCGGCGAGACGCTGCGCAGGCTCACGTCACTCAGGTCCACCGGCTGGCCATCGGCCGGGTTGAGCACCGGTGTGATCGGCGAGGGGCGATAGCCGACATGGGCGATCTGGCGCACCCGGTTGCGCAGGTACAGCGCGCGGGCCTGGGCCGGGATGTCGGTCGCCGGATAATGCAGGCCCAGGTAGGCCTCCAGGTCCGGCGCGCGCGCCTCGGCGATGACATCGCCGTTCCAGTCGTTGTCGAAACGGTAGACCATCACCCGGTCATAGCCGAGCAATGCATGGATCTCGCGTGCGACGCGCAGGCTGGCCTCGGCGACCGAACCGTCGCGCTCCAGCAGCCGCAGGGTCGGCAGCGCATCGTTGAGTCCGGCGTCGGAGCCACGCGAGTCGCGCGGCTCCAGTTCTACCAGCCAGTACGTGGGTGACAGATGCCACGCGCCGACCCAGGCCGCCTCCGGAGTCGCGTCACGCAGCGGCAACTCGACCGCCGCGTAGGACAGGTGCACGCACTCGGTCACGCTGGCCGGATCGGGCAGTTGGCGCTTGCCCAGGTCCAGCAACGCGTCCCAACGCCGGCCCAGCGGATCGTCCACGCCCAGGACCGCCGCGGCCGTCTCACTGGCCTGGACGATGCATCCGGTGGCCGGGTCGATGACCAGCAGCGCGCCGAACGGCTGGATGGAGCCAGGGATGTGGATGGGCTCGCGCGCGCACGCATCCATGTCCACGGGATCGACGACAACGTTCATACGGACCTTCCGAAGCAAAGCTGTTGGTGAAAGCGGGCGAACATCGCCCTCGCACCGGCCGCCGCCTGCTCGCGCGCGCCGGGCGGGGTGAGCGCCCTTTCCAGACAGTCCTGGAACCGTCGCCAGGCGGCGGGCTCCTCGCTGCCGAGGTCGAAATAGGCCAGCGCCCCTTCCAAGGAGGGCTGCTGACGCCGCAACTGTCGGGCGATCACCCGCCCCCCCAGCATCGAGCCTTCCACGACGTAGAGCATGCCCCAGGCCTGGGCGGCTTCGATCGACGCCTCGGCGGATCCGGCCGTCGGCGGAAGGGGCTCGCCCAGGGCATGCAGGTCATGGCGCAGCGCCGGAACGCGAGGCCGGTAGCGCCAGCCATGGACCGGCAGCGCCGCCAGCCAGGCCGCGTGCGCGTGCTCCCAGGGCGCCAGGATGGACAGGTGCGCCTGCAGGACCCGGCCGTAGAGGGCTGGCTCCAGGGTGCCGGCCGCCAGCGCGGGCATGTGCGGTAGTGCCTCCACTGCAGCATGTGCCTGCGCAGTCGCCTCGCGCAGGAAACGCGCGGCAGGCGGTGGGGCAAGGTCGGGAACGGGGGACATGGGATGGCAGGCGTGGGGCATGAGCGGCACAGGGCCAGGAGAACCGCCCCAGCCGCTGCGAGCCTAACAGCGCCCGCGCCGATGACCAATCAAAAGCCCGGCCGGCGCTCGCACGCGGCTCCCGACCATCGGAACTTCGAGTCAGGGTCGCCACGACCGTTCAGCCAGCGGCCAGCGCTGCAATCCTTGTGATAGCGGGCGTTGTCGCGTCGGCGCGGGGCGCGTTCAGCTGGCAGCAGCGCATTGCTGACCCCGCCTACACGTCCACGCTGGCTCAGTGGTCCCCACCCAAGAGTGAGGAGGAAGGACCATGCGGATCATCCAGACCACGACGCTGCTGCTCGCCCTGACCGCCGCCGGCGCCGCCGCCGCGGCCGATGCGCCCAAGACCAAGGGCCTGACAGAACCCCAGGTGCGCCAGTTGCTGGCCGACAAGGGCTACACCAAGGTGGACGATATCGACTTCGAGGACGGCATGTGGGAGGCCGATGCCACCAGCGCCAACGGCAATCGCACGGACGTGCGGGTGGACCCGGCCAGTGGCCGCGTCTTCGCCGATGCCCAGGTCTCCAATCTCAGCGAGAACGATATCAAGGCCAAGCTCGCCGCCGCCGGTTACGCCAAGATCCATGACGTCGATTTCGACGACGGCATGTGGCAGGCCGAAGCCGAACGCGCCGACGGCAAGCAGGTCGAGATCCACCTGAGCCCGGACGACGGCGCCATCCTGCACGTGGAGAACGACTGAATCTCGGGCCGGCGCGCTCGTCACGCCGGCCTGTCATGCCTTGCTTTACGAGCCGCCCGGGTCACCTGGGCGGCTCTGTTTTTGGTTTTTTGCGGCTAACCCCGCATTTTTTTCGTGCTTCGTGTCCTAAAAATCCTGCAAATGGGGTTACGTTCTGGAGAAGCTGGGTTCCCCCGTCCAGCAGGCGTCCAGGATCGACATGCGCATTGCCCGCACCACGGCCTCCAGGCGCCGGCGCGCCCGACACGGCCTGGTCACGCTGTTGCTGGCCGTTTGCCTGGTGGCCTGCGCCGATTCGCAGCCCGAGGCCGCCGTCACCGCACCGGCGGCGCGCACACCGGCACCGCGTCAGATCGCCTCGACCCCCTGCGAGCTGATCACCCGGGACGAGCTGCGCAAGGTGTTCCCGCTGGCCGAAGGTGCCAGGCAGGAACAGCACGATGCCTTCGGCATCGCGTCATGCGAGTGGAATGGCGAGTTCGGACGGCTGTTGGTGCAGCAATGGCCGTCCAAGGGCCACACGCCGCGTCAAGAAGTGCGTGACCTGGCGCGGGGTTTCACCGATGGCAGTGAGCCGGACCTGGACCGCGTCCGCCTGGTCCCGGTCGAGGGCATGGGGCACTACGCCACCGCCGTGGTCGAGCGTCGGGACCCGGACCGCGGCGTGCTGGCCGACATGGCGGTGCTGTCGATCTCGCGCGATGGCAAGACCCTGGTCTTTCTGACCGACGGCCTGGACGAGTTCGAGCGCGACGAGGCGCTCAAGCGCCTGTCCCTGCTGGGGGGCTACGCCTACCAGCGGCTGTAGTCGCGCACCGAACGGCTTACTTATGCCGACAGAACCTCCAGCGTCTGCGCCAGGGTTACTGACGCACCGGGCGCCACGCTCACGACGTCACGGCCCGCATTGGCCGCCTCCACGCACAGGAAATCAGGCCAGGCCTGGGGCGGAACATCGGTGAAGCCCTGCACGCCCTCCTGCCCCGGGTTCCACACCACCACCGCGGCGCTGCCGGTGGTGGACAGGCGCAGGCGGCGCCCGAGCACCGGATCGACGATGAGGTAGCGTCCGCCTGCGTCGTGGTAGACGCGGTCGCTGCGCCCGGGATCACGCGGATCGGCCAGCGTCCAGTCGCCGTCCTGGGTGAACACGCGGCCGGTGAACTTGTCGGTGTAGTCCAGCCCGGCCAGGCCTTCGACGCCGACCTGGCGCACATCGCCCACCTGGAAGTAGCTATGCAGCGCCTGGGTGATGCGCACGGGCTCGGCACCGGGGTTGTGGGTCACCAGCGCCTGTTGCAGGCCGGCACCGAAGACCAGCAGCTGCTCCAGCCGCAGCGGCGTGCGCGGATCGGCCGGGAGCGAGAGCCGCACATGCACGTTGCCATCGCCGTCCTCGCGCGATTCCTCCAGCGTCCATGGTTGGGTGCGGGCGAAGCCATGCTGGACGGCGTCGGCCGGCTGGTTCTCCTTGGCGAAGTAGGGCCAGCACACCGGGATACCGCCGCGGATGGCCTTGGGCGCACCGACCGCCGTCGGCGAGACCCACAACGTCTCCTGCCCCCCCGCCGGCACGAACGACAGCAGCTGGCCCCCATGCAGCGACAGCCGGGCGGTGCACAGCGGCGATTCGATCTCCAGCACGGGCAGGCCGCGCAGCGTGGTCTCGGTCAGGGCGTGGGTCATGGTGGCTCGCGAACGAAAGCGGGCCGCCAGTCTAGCCAGACGCCCGTGGGGTCGCCGTGGGAGCGCGTCTTACCCAACCTTCTGCAGCCTGGTCGGATCCCTCACCGGGCGGGCCTTCGCAGTGCGTCTGAGCCTGCGCGCGTCGATCGCGTTGACCTGCGCGCTCATCGCCCCAGCCCGTGACTCAGTCGACTTCGCCGTCCAGGTAGAACCAGTGCCCGTCCTCGCGCACGAAGCGGCTGTGCTCATGCATGCGCTGGGCAGAGCCGCCCCCGATGCGCAGGCGTGCGGTGAATGCCACCTCGGCGGTGTCCGGCCCGGTGACGGTGTGCGATTCGACCTTCAGCCCAAGCCAGGCGGTGCGTCGCCCGGGGGCATCGTCCAGGGACAAGGTCTCCGGGCGCGTGGAAGCATGCCAGCTGGCCAGCAGATACCCGGCATCACCCAGCACATAAGCGCTGTAGCGCGAGCGCATCAGGGCCGCGGCGTCGGCCGCCGGGGTACCGGCATGCAGCGGGCCACAGCAGCGGGCGTAGGGAAGGCCCGTATCGCACGGACAGATCTTGGGGAGAGTGGATGTCCGCATGGCGTCAGCCCGCCGCGCCGCTGAGGTGTTCGTAGAGGATCGCCGCGCCCACCAGGATCAGGATCACGCCGCCGGCCAGCTCCGCGCGGCGGCCGATCATCGCCCCGAGCGCCCGCCCGGCCATCACCCCGAGGGTGACCATGGTGAAGGTGCAGGCGCCGATGACCCCGGCCACCACGAAGATCGGCACGTTGACGAAGGCCAGGCCGACGCCGACGGCCATCGCATCGATGCTGGTGGCCAGGCCGGTCAGGGCGAGGGTGACCAGGTTGCCGTGCCGGTCGGCGGACGCCTCGGCCTCGTCGGCTTCATCGTCCTCGGTCAGCGCCTTCCAGATCATGTGCGCGCCCAGCGCGCCCAGCAGGACGAAGGCGATCCAGTGGTCGTAAGCCTTGACGTAGCTGGAGGCCGCCGAGCCGATCAGCCAGCCGATGACCGGGGTGATGGCCTCGACCACGCCGAAGATCAGGCCCACGCGCAGCGCCTGGGCGAGCGTGGGCTTGGCCATGGCCGCGCCCTTGCCCAGGGCCGCGGCGAACGCATCGGTGGACATGGCCAGGCCGAGCAGGAGGATGGAAATCGGATTCATCGGATGAAGTCACCACGGCCGGAAACGTGGACGAACGAACAAACCCCACGCGCCGGCCATCTGCCGCGTCGGGCTGCTCGTTGGTCTTGCCAACCTGGTGTGGTTGCAGCCGCCATGGCCTTTTGAAGCCAAGCATGTTGACGGCTGCGCTCTGGCCGCGATGCGGGCCGAGCTGGCTACTCCCCAAGGAGATCCCGCGACACGGCACTGGGCCGCGAGCGGGGCGCGCAGTATACACAGGCAACGTCCGCAACTGGACCGGCGACCACGCGGGCAAGGGGCCAGGCAGCCCGTGCATCTGCGCTCAGAGCATGCGCCGCAGGACGTTGTCGCGGCGGAACAGCGCGTGATACAGCGCGGCCACGATGTGCAGCCCGATCACCCAGTAAAAGGCCGTGCCCAGCCAGACGTGCACCGACTTCAGCGTGTCGGACAGGGCTTTGTGTTCGGTGGGAAGCCCCGGGATGCGCAGGCCGCCAGGCAGGCCGACACCCCCGCCGTCGACGATGCCCGAGACCAGGCCCAGCAGCGGCTGGACGATGATGAAGGCGTAGAGCAGCACGTGGGTGACCTGGCTGGCGCGGTGCATCCAGTGGGGCGGCGGCGGCTGGATTGGCGGGGCATGCGTGCCCAGGCGCGAGACTAGCCGCGGCAGGGCCACCAGCAGCACCGCCAGCCCGAACAGGAAGTGCGACTGCATCACCAGCGTGCGCTCGGGGGTCCCGCGCTCCAGAAAGCCACGGGCGTTGATGGTCGCGTAGGCGCCGGCGATCAGCAGCGCGGTCACCCAGTGGAAGACGCGCGCGCGCCGGCTGTAGCGCGCGGGGATCACTTCGGTCATGACGAGCCTGTGCCAATCGCGGAAACGCGATCCTAGCCCGGGCAAGGTCGGAGTGCCGTCAGCGCTTGCCGCCGACCTCGATGAAGCGCAGGAACTCGGCGCGGGTGCGTGCGTCATCGCGGAACGCGCCCAGCATCTTGGAGGTGACCATGCTGACCCCGCGCTTGTGCACACCACGGGTGGTCATGCACTCATGCGCGCCCTCCACCACCACGCCCACCCCGCGCGGCGCCAGGACGTCCTGGATGCACTGGGCGATCTGCGCGGTCATCTTCTCCTGCACCTGGAAGCGCCGCGCGAAGGCATCGACCACGCGCGCCAGCTTGCTGATGCCCACCACCTTGCCATCGGGCAGGTAACCCACGTGGACCTTGCCGATGATCGGCGCCATGTGGTGCTCGCAGTGGCTTTCGTACTCGATGTCGCGCAGCACGATCAGCTCGTCGTAGCCGGCCACTTCCTCGAAGGTGCGGGCCAGATAGTCGTGCGGATCCTCGCGATATCCGCTGAACCAGTCCCCATAGGCCTTGGCCACGCGCTTGGGCGTGTCCAGCAGGCCTTCGCGCGCGGGATCCTCGCCCGCCCAGCGCAACAGCGTGCGCACGGCGTCCTCGGCCTGGTCGCGGCTGACGCCGCCGCGGATGTTGTCGGAATCGCTCATGGCCGCAGACCTTGTCCGGGACAGCTGGAAGGGGCCGGCATCGTACCGGACTGCCCCGCGCGCGTCAGCGCGGGGCGTACGGAACACTGCAGGCCGCTTCAGGAGGACGCCGGGACCACGAACACCGGGTTGGTGTAGAACCACAGGTCCTGCCAGGGGTCTTCGCCGGGCACATCCGGTGCCGGTATGCGTTCGGGGGTGCTGCTGCCACGGGCGCGCACGAAGGCGCCGCCCGCCGGCACCGGTAGCGTCCACTCGGCCACGATCCAGTCGCCCTCGCGCCGCCAGTCCTGCTCGCCGAACACGCGGCTGCGCATGCGTGGCCCCTCGGCACCGGGCGTGCCCACGATCAGCTCCACATGATCCAAAGGCGGACGCTGGCCATGGGCGTTGACGCCGGCGGGCCGATGCGTGCGCAGGCGGACCTGCATCGGCGCGCCGGCCGACAGCGCCACCTGCCCGCCCAGCTGCGCCACGGCACGGCCGTCCGGTGTGCCCACCTGCAGCGACAGCGCATCGACCAGATCCCCGGTGACGGTGAACACCCGTCCCTGGCGCAGGCCGTCCATCAGGTCCTGCGACGTGTGTCGCGCCCACACGTAGGTCTTGCTGTACTGGCCCGGGTCGAACTCCTCACCGCCATCGCGCACGTTGACGTGTGAGTCGGAGTTGGCTGTGATCCACAGGCGCGTGCCGCTGGCCAGCAGCTGGTCCCACACCCCGCCCACCACGGCGACCATCTGGTCGAAGCCACCCAGCGTGGGCGCCGGGGCGTTGCGATACAGCCCGCGATGCTGCGCGGAGGCCTGGTGCCCAGGCGCACCCTCCATCCCCACCAGCACCCGCGGCGCGGCCGCATGCCAGGCCTGCAATTCGGCCGGGGTGACATCGCCCCAGCGCCCCATGCCGGTGGCGGTGCGTGAGGGGTGGTTGATGATCATCAACGGCGTGGGCGAGAGCTGGCGCATGTAGGCCAACCCCTCCAGCATGCGCTGCGGCCGGTCGTCACGCGGATCTTCGGGAAAGGCGTCACCCCGGCTGTAGCGCCGCTCGATCTCATACAACTGGCCACGTTCGTCCGCGCCGGGCGCGATGATCAGCGAGGCGTGCTCGCCCGCCGGCACGTTGAACTCCATGCCATGAAACTGGACCAGTTCCGGCACCGCCTGGCGCGCCTGCTGCAGCGCCGGCCAGGCCTGGTCGCGATCCACCGCGGCATGTCCAGGACCGCCATGGTCGGTGTGCACCATCCACGTCAGCCCGTAGGCATGGGCCGCCTGCGCATTGCGGGTGCGTGTGTAGTGCGAGTCGCCACCACGCACGGGCGTGGGCGGGTTGGTGCTGCGGTCCCAGTCCACGCTCCACTCGCTATGGACGTGGTGATCGCCGGGCTGCCACTGGCGTCCGGCGTCGGGGTCGTCCGCGGCCTGGGCCGATCCTGCGGTGAACAGCAGGCCCAGCAGCACCGGCCGCAGCGCATGTCGATAAAAGAGCATCAGCGTTTCCTTTGAGCATCACCTCCGCGCGGGAAGGCACGGCGCCCCCGCACGGAGATAAGGGACGGCAATGCAATGGCCGCACGCGGCACCACCGCATCGCCCACGGCGCCCGATCAGAAGTCGGCGCGGATGCCCAGGCTGATGCGCCGACCGGACAGCTCGTACATCGTCGGGAACGCCGGATCCATCGTGTAGCCGGTGGTCGCCTCGTCGGTCAGGTTGATGCCCTTGAGGGTCAGCTTGACCACATCGTTGATGCGATAGCCGATGGACACGTCCACCTGGCCGTAGGCGTCGCGCCAGATCGGGTAGAGGTTGTAGCCGATGGACTCGACGTAGGCGCTCTTGTGGTTGTAGGACACGCGCGCGTCGAAGCGGTCGTTCTCGAAGTAGGCGGTGAAGTTGTAGACCTTGTCGGCCAGGCCCGGCATGGGCGTCTTGATGCCCAGGTCCGACTCACCGGCCAGCGAGCTGTCGAGCATGGTGTAGTTGGCATTGATGCCGAAGCCCTCCAGCGCCGGGTGGAGCATGCCCAGCGGCAGCTGCGCCACCAGCTCCCAGCCGTCGACCTCATAGCTGCCTTCGGCATTGACCGGCTGGTAGACGTCGAAGTCGTACACGCCGTTGACCGTCCCGTTGGCGTTGTAGACGGTCACATCCGGCACCGTGCCGGTCAGCGCGCTGATCACCACCCCGTCGATCTTCTTGTAGAAATACGAGGCCGCCAGCAGGCCGCCGTTGTCCAGGTACTTCTCCAGGCCCACCTCCCATTGCTTGGCATAGGTCGGCTGAAGGTCCGGATTGCCGTCGGTGAAGCGATAGGAGCTCCAGCTAGCCGTGCGCTTGTAGGCGATGTCCGACAGCGCCGGGCGCATCATCGTCTTGGAGGCGGCCGCGCGCAGCAGCAGGTCGGGCACCAGCTCGGCGGTCGCGTTCAAGCTGGGCAACCAGCGCTGGTAATCGCCATCCTGGGAGACCGGAGCATCGGAATAGCCGGTGCTGCCGTCCGGGTTCTGGATCGGGTGATAGCCGTAGGAGGTCACCTGGGTATCGACGTAGCGCGTGCCGGCGTTGATCGTGACCGGCACCGTGCCCACGTCGAAAGCCAGGTCGGCCATGGCGTACAGCGCGCTGGCGGTCTCGTCCACGCGGTAGTACTGCCCTTCGTCGAACGGCGTATAGAAGCCGTCATAGCGGAACAGGTCACGCGCATCGTCATTGGAGATCATCATCCAGTCCAGCCCCTTGAGGCTGTAGCCGCCGCCCGGAACGATGTCGCCGATGGGCTGCAACGGACTGTCGGCCAGGGTGCGCGTGCCCACCCACGCGCTGCTGCCGGCCGTGGGGCCGGTGATCTTCAGTTCGCCGTAGCGGCGTTCCTTGGACTTGTCGGTATAGCGGCCGCCAAACTGCAGCGCGCGCAGGGCGGGGAAGAAGCCCAGGTCCAGCGACTTGCGGAAGTTCAGCTGCGCGGCGTACTTGTCATCGGAGATCTTCTCCAGCGAGGTCTCGTAGGCCTCGAACAGGTAGCGCTCCGGCGCGTTGTACATGTCGATGGTGTTGGGGTCGTCGCTGGGAATGGTCTCGCCGCTGTGGCCGGTCCAGCGCGTGCGCGAGGGCGCATAGGCCACGTGCTTGAGGTTGGCGTAGTCCAGCGACTTGTCCGCGCCGGAGTAGCCGGCCATGGCATCCAGCTGCCAGGTGTCGCCCTTCCAGTCCAGGTTGAGGCTGTACTGGCTGTAGTCGGTCTTGTTGGTCCGCTCCTTGCTCAGGAACTCGTGCTGGGTGGCGGTGTAGGCCACGTCGCGCAGCACCACCAGTCCATCATCGGCCAGGGTGTCGGCGTCGTAATCGTAGATCCGCTGCAGCGTGCTCTTGCTGGAGGCCGAGTAGGCCGCAGCGTCGTACTCGTCCTCGTGGGTGTCGTAGCTGCCCAGCATCGCGTCGAAGGTCAGGCTGAAGTCCTGGCTGGGCTTGTACTGCAGCGAGGCGGTGGCCCCCCACTTGTCCTGCTCGTTGAGATACACCCGATCGCCGACCTTGTCCTGGAACACCAGGCGGTCGGTGACGTCGGTGTCCTTCGGGTCGCTGACCACGATGCCGGCATCGCGCGCCAGCACGTCCACGGCCTGGCTGCTGCGTGTCCCCGACGCACCCAGGAAGCGCGTCAGCGGGCGGAAGTTGATGCCCGAGGTCGAGTCGGTGCGATTGGTGCGCTTGGCCGAGGCGAAGGACACCAACGCGCCCCAGTCGCCCCAGGTCTCGCTGGCCAGAAAGGCGAACTTGGGATCGGTCTTTTCCGAGATCGAGTTGTAGGCGCCCTCGGCCGAGGCCACCAGCTTGCGGTCGGGATAGTCGAACGGGCGCGCGGTACTGATGTCAACCGAGCCGGCGATGCCGCCCTCCTCGTCGGCGGCGGTCGGGGACTTCTTCACCGTGACCTGCTGGATGATCTCCGAAGCGAACATGTCGAACTCCACGTCGCGCCCGCCGCTGCCCGAGGCGGTGGCCAAGTTGTTGATCGACACGTGGGTGTACTCGGTGGGCAGGCCGCGCACGCTGACCTTGGTGCCCAGGCCCTTGTTGCGCTCGATCGCCACGCCAGGCATGCGCTGCAGCGCCTCGGCCAGGTTCTGCTCGGGAAAGTCGGCCACGTCGGTGGCCACGATCGAATCGGAGAAGCCGATGTTGGCGCGCTTGAGGTCCACCGCCTGTTCCAGGCTGCGGCTGTAGCTGCCGGTGACCTGCACCCCGTCCAGGTCCTGCAGGCGGGCGCTGACCAGCGAGGCCTCCTGCGGGCCGGGACCGCCAGTGGCCGCGCCGATGCCGGTCGCGGCCTGCGGCGCGGCGGCATTGGCCTCGATGGTCACCGTCCCGGCATTGAGATAGCGGTAGCGCAGCCCGGTGCCCTGCAGCAGGCGCTTGAGCGCGTCCTCGGCACTGAGCCCGGCGGGGATCGCCACGGTGCGTGGGTTGCCCGCCGCGGCGCTGTCGTAGACAAACTGCAGCCCGGTCTGCTGCGACAGCGCATTGAGCGCATGGTCCAGCGACTGGGCGGGCATGGCCTGCGTGGCAGGCGCGGCCTGTTGGGCGGTAGCGACCAGGGGATTGAGGGCCAGGGCGATGGAGAGGAACAGGGTGCGACGCATCATGGGAATCCGGTGGTGGGGTCGGAGGTGGCCGTGCGTGACACCGCGTGTCCGCACCTGCCACGACTACGACGGCCTTCGACCTGGATCGGGTACCGGTTTGCCCATGAATTTTTTTTGACACGCGCCGCACGCCAGCGCGTGGGCATGCTCAGCGGCGTGTCGCCGTCGGTGCGGCCGTGCGGCTGGCGATGTGCACGGCATCCGTGGCCTGGCGCAGTTGCAGCGTCGGCTGGTCCTTGAGGAAGGCACGCAGCGAGGCCAGGTCGTCGCCCTGCAGGTTGCCGGTCAGGCGCAGCGCGCCGGCGCGTGCATCGTCCACCTGCAGCTGCGTGGTGTTGAGGCGGTTGAACTGCGCGATGACCTCGCGCAGCGGCGTATCGCGGAACACGACGCGGCGCTGCCACCAGGCAGTCATCGTGTCGACATCCTCCTGGGTCACACTCACCACGCGGTCGCCCAATCCAATGCGTGCGCGCTGCCCCATGCCCAGGTCGGCCAGCATGCGCCCATGGCCCGCATGGTCGATCACGCGCACGCGTCCCTCGATCACGTCCACCCGCGTGTGCCCGGGCAGGACCGACACATCGAAGGTGGTGCCGATGTCGCGCACCTCCATGCCATCGACCTGGACGGTGAACGGGCGCCGGTCTGAGGCCACTTCGAAGCTGGCCTGCCCTCGCTCGAGCCGAACCTCACGCGAGAACCAACCCACGCGCGCGGACAGCGTGCTGCTGGCATTGAGGTGCACGACCGTGTGATCGGGCAAGGTGAAGCGCCGTGTCGCCCCATGGCCGGCGACGTAGTGCGTGGTCCGCGGCATCGCGGTCCAGAGCACTGCGCCGGCGCATGCCACCACCAGCATCGCCGCGGCAAGGCGCGGCCAGCGTCGGCGTGGCGCCGCACCACGCGCAGGGCGTGCCTGCGCGGGTCCGCGTCGCTGTGGCAGCGTCACCACGTTGTCGGCTCCGGCGGACGGGCTGCCGCCAGCCAGCAGGGCATCCAGGTCGAGGTCCATGTCGCGCAGCACCTCGCCCAGTTCACCGGCCACGCGCGAGACCGCCAGGTATTCGCGCAGGTGCATGGGCGAGGCCAGCAGCCAGTCCATGAAGCGCGCCTGCTGGGCCTGGTCCAGGCCGCCGGCACGCTGCACGGCATGCCAGTGCGCGGCTTCGCGGGTGGCCGCGCCGGGCAGGGACTGCACCGCGCTCATGCCGGCACCCGATCGGCCAACGCCCGGCGACACACCGACAGCCCCCGGGTCACGTGCTTCTTGACCATGTGCGCCGACACCCCCATCCGCTCGGCGATCTGCTTGTAGCTCAGGCCGTCGCGGTACTGCATGACCAGCACGGCACGGGTGTGTTCGGGCAAGGTGCCAAGCAGTTCCTGCAGGCGTTGGTGGCGCTGCGCGCGCTCGGCGGCATCTTCCACGGCCTCCCCTCCCTCCAGACCGCCGGACAGCTGCTCGAACTCCTCGATCGGCACGTGCGGCCGGCGCCGGCGCACGGCCTGCTCGCGCGCCAGGTTGAGCGCGACGGTGAACAGATAGGCCTCCGGGTTGGCGATCGCCGCCCCGGGCTGCTGGTGCGCGCGCAGCAGGCGCAGGTAGGTTTCCTGCACCAGGTCGTCGGCGTCCTCATGTGCACCCCGGCGCACGAAGAAGCCGCGCAGCACCGGTTGCTGCTCGGCGAACATCCGCGCCAGTCCCCGCTTCGCCGGCTCGCCCAACCCGCTCCCCTTGCCGCCCCTGTGAACCGGGCAAGGTAGGCCGGAGCGATGACACGTCGATGACGTGGGGGCGGGGGCACATCCTCCCGCATTGCCTGGCTACGCGGCCAGGGCAAGAACGCACGCGCCGGCCGCATCCACCCGCTGGCGCGCCGCCACCAGCACGCCGGACATCGCGAACACCGCCAGGCCTGCAGGCTCCGTAGCGCATTAAGGCCAAGGCGTTTCCCAGGCAAATCGCTTCGGTGTTTAGATAGGAGCCCCACGAACCACCGGTTGTCCCATGCCCATCTCCAGCGCCGAACAGCTCCGTTTCCAGCTTTCCGCCGGGCTGATCCCGGTGGCGCGGCAGTGGCAGAAGGTGGTGGACAACGCGTTGGCCGGCCAGGGCATCTCCAATGCCATGACCACGCCGCTGCTGATGATCGGCCGCGCTGGGGGCGGCCTCCGCCAGGTCGAACTGGCCCAGTTGATCGGGGTGGAGGGCCCCTCGCTGGTGCGGATCCTGGACAAGCTGGCCGCCGCCGGTCTGGTCGAGCGCCAGTGCGATGCCAGCGACCGGCGCGCCAACCTGCTGTGGCTCACCGCCGAGGGCGAGGCCCTGCGCGAGCAGCTGGAGCGACAGCTGACCGCATTGCGCAAGGCCACCTTCGGGCAACTGTCGGCGCAGGAGATTGAGGTGATCCTGCGTTTCTATCGGATCGTGGAAGAAGCTGCAAAATCCGCCTGATCGGCCCGCCCGGCATGGCCTGACTGCCTTGACGGGCTTCCTCTGCCTGCACCCATCACGCCACCCTCGTCCGTGCTCCGGAGGTCGGGCGCCGACCCGCTCGTCTTGCCTCGGCTCTGCGCCTGCCCGGCCTTGGCGCGGAAGGTCCGCGACAACGCGGCCTCGCGATCGTCGCCGACCTCCGCGGCCAATCGTTTGAGCGCAAAGCCATCGCGCAGGCCTGGCTGAATCAGGGCGAGCGGCCAGCCCTGCAGGGTCTGGCCCGACGCGCGCCCCATCTCTGGCCAGGTCGTAGTGCTCCGACGGTGCACACCTCCTACCCGCCCGGCCACGACCCACCCGCGCGGCGGCTTCCGCGCCCATGGCCGCCTGCCTAGACTGCGGACGGTGGGACGCGCCGCAATCCCACCCACGCGGGATCGCGTTTGGCGGTGGCGTCCTTCTCCCACAGGTGTCCTCGCATGCATCCAGCCCGCCCGTCCTGCCTGCGCCGCTGCGCGCTCGCGCTGCGCCATGTGCTCGCCATCGGCCTGCTCGCCCTGGCCACCCCCGCACTGGCCGCCGGAGCGGGCGAGCATGGCGAAATCCTGTGGGACACCTACGGCGTACCGCACATCTACGGCATGACCGAAGCCGACGTGTTCTATGGCTTTGGCTGGTCGCAGGTACGCAGCCACGCCAACATCGTCCTGCATCTCTACGGAGAGGCCCGCGGCCGCGCCGCCGAATACTGGGGTGCGCAGTACGCCGACCAGGATCGCTGGATGATCAGCAACGATGTCTACCCCCGCGCGCGGATCTGGTACGACCAGCAGACCCCGCAGTTCAAGCAGGACCTGGACGCCTTCGCGCGCGGCATGACCGAAGCCGCGCGCACGCATCCCGAAGGCATCGATCCCTCCCTGATGCAGGTCTTGCCGATCACCGGCGTGGACGTGGTGGCCCACGCCGAGCGCCTGATGAACTACATCTACATCGCCAACGAGAAGAACGTGCTGGGCGATGCCCCGCCGCCGGACACCAAGGGCCGTGACGGCTCCAACGCCTGGGCCCTGATGCCCAGGCGCACCAAAGACGGCCACACCATGCTGCTGGCCAACCCACATCTGCCATGGGCACCAGGCTTTTTCACCTATTACGAGGCGCACCTCAACGGGCCGGGCATCGACCTCTACGGCGCCACCCAGATCGGACTGCCGATCATTCGCTTCGCCTTCAACAACGACCTGGGCTTCACCAACACGGTCAACACCCTGCTGGGGTCGACCACCTACAAGCTCACGCCCAAGGGCGAGGGTTACCTGTTCGACGGCAAGGTGCTGCCGTTCAAGGTCAGCGACAGGCAGATGCGGGTGCGCCAGCCCGACGGCTCGCTCAAGACCGTGCGCTTCCAGGTCAAGCACACCGTGCACGGTCCGGTGTTCGAGCGGCACGACGGCACCTTGGTGGCGCTGCGCGTGGCCGGGCTGGACCGCCCCGGCATGCTCAAGCAGTACTGGGACATGGGCATGGCGCACACCTTCAAACAGTTCCTGGCCGCGGTGGAGCAGGTCCAGGTGCCGAAGTTCAACATCGTCTACGGCGATCGCGAAGGCAATGTCATGTACCTGGACAACGGCATCTTGCCGCGCCACAAGTCCGGCGACCTGGCGTTCTGGGAGGGCCTGGTGCCGGGCGATACCTCGGACACGCTGTGGGACGAGGCCGACATCCACACCTTCAGGGAGCTGCCCAAGGTCATCAACCCGGCCGGCGGCTTCGTGCAGAACACCAACGACCCGCCGTGGGTCTCGACCTGGCCGCGCGTGCTGGACCCAAAGGACTATCCGTCCTACGTCGCCCCGGTCGGCCCGATGTCGTTGCGCTCGCAGACCTCGGTCCTGTCGATGGCCGGCGATGAAAAGCTGTCCTTCGATGACTTCATCGCGCGCAAGCGCTCGGTGCATTCGCTGGCCGCCGACCGCTTGCTGCCGGCGTTGCTGGCGCAGGCCAAGGGCAGCCCCGATCCGGATATCCTCCGCGCCGCCGACGTGCTGTCCCGATGGGACCGCAACTTCGAGGCCGACAGCCGTGGGGCGCTGCTGTTCGAGGAGTGGGGTCGCCTGTTCACCGGCGACTACAAGTTCACCTCCCAGCAGGGCTACAGGACGCCGTGGACGCTGGACGATCCGCTGGCCACGCCGAACGGCCTGAAGGATCCGGCCCTGGCGCTGCAGCAGCTCAGGCAGGCCGTGGGCATCACCGAGCAGCGCTACGGCAGCATCGACCTTGCGTATGGCGAGGTCTCGCGCTTCCACATCGGCGAGGTCGACCTGCCCGGCCGCGGCGGCTTCGGCAACCTGGGCGTGTTCGGCGTGATCACCTGGGACCCGATCAAGGACGGCGAGCGCCTGCCGCAGCACGGCGAGACCTGGGTGTCGATGGTCGAGTTCAGCACCCCGCTCAAAGCCCGCGGCCTGATGAGCTACGGCAATTCCACCATGCCGGGCACTCCGCACAACAACGACCAGCTCGGCCTGCTGGCCAAGGGCGAGTACCGCACCCTGTGGACCACGCGCGAGCAGGTCGACGCGCACGTCGAATCGGTCGACCACTACTGAGTCAACGCCCGGCCCCGCAGGGCGCGTGATGTCGTCTGCCATGCGCATCTGGAATCATGTGGCGTTTCCGCCCTGCTCCGAGGCCGAATGCCGATGTCCCCTGCGCTCCGTCCGCTGCGCCTGCTATGTACCGCCCTCTTGCTGCTCGCCTGTCCCGCCTGGGCCGGCACCGCACCGGTGGACGCGGTCGATCCCTTCGTCGGTACACAGGGGGATCATGGCCAGCTGACGCCAGCGGTGGGCGCGCCGTTCGGCATGGTGCTGCTGGGGCCGGACACCGCGCCGGGCAACCACATGGGCTACGACGACAGCGATGGGCTGTTGCGCGGCTTCTCGCATACGCGCGCGGTCGGCGTGGGCTGCGGCGGCGCCGGGGGTGACCTGCTGGTGCGCGTGGATGCGCAAGGCGACCAGGACCGCCCGGCACCCATCGACAAGACCACCGAGACCGCCGCGCCCGGCCGCTACCACGTGCGCTACGGTCGCACCGGCCTGGTGGCCGACCTGGCTGCGACCAGTGCCGCCGGCATCGCCCGGTTCACCGTGCCGCAGGCCGGACGCGTGGTGGTGACGCTGGACCCGATGCACAGCTATGCCAAGCGCATCGACGCGCGCTGGGAATCGACCCGGCTCGACGCGCTGCGCGGCGCGCTGGAAGGCGGCACCGTCTGCGACGAAGGCGTGTACCGACTGTGGTTCGCCAGCACGCTGCTGCACAACGGCCATCCGGTCACGCAAACGGTGCAGCCCGACGCCCAGAACCGCCTGCGCCTGGGGTTGGATGTGCAGGCTGGCGACACGCTGGAACTGCGCAGCGCGTTCTCCACCGTGGATGCTGACTCGGCCGCGCGCGTGCTGGCCACCGAACTGGGCGACCGCACCCTGGAGGCCGTGCAGCAACAGACGCGTGATGCCTGGAACGTCGCGCTCTCGCGGATCACCCTGGAGGGCGGCGCGCCCGAGCGCCGGGCGCTGTTCTACACCGCGCTGTTTCATGTGATGCAGTCGCCGTCGCGCATCGACGACGTGGATGGACGCTATCGCGCGGCCGATGGCGTGGTGCGCACCGTGGCCGCCGGACATCATCGTTATTCCGGCTGGGCGGTGTGGGACAACTACCGCACCCAGCTGCCGCTGCTGGCCTTGCTGGACCCGCAGCGCGCCGGCGACATCGGCGCCTCGCTGGCCGAGCTGTACGCGGTCGGCAAGCCGCAGTGGTCCACGCGCACCGAACCCTTCATCACCGTGCGCACCGAGCACGCCGGCATCGCGCTGCTGGACTATCTGCGCAAGGGCATCACCGGGATCGACGCCAAGGCCCTGCTGCCGCGCATGGCCGCCGACAGCGCCACGCTGCAGCGGCAAACGCCCGACCAGGTCATCGAGGCGGCCTACGACGACTGGGCGGTATGGCAGCTGGCCGACGACCTGGGCGACCAGCGGCTGTCCGCCGACTTCAAGCAGCGCGCGCTGTCCTACAGGCCGATGTGGATGCGGGTCTTCCACGACATCACCCCGGAGTTCGACACGGTGCGTGCGCGCGGTCTGTACCAGGGCACCTTGTGGCAGTACCGCTGGGCGGGCGTGTTCGACCTGGACTGGCTGCGCGGCACAGCGCTGGGCGCGCGGGATTTCGATGCGCAGCTGCAGCGGTTCTTCGACGAGGACCGCTACAACATGACCAATCAGCCGGACATCCAGGCGCCGTTCCTGTATGCGCTGACCGCCACGCCGCAGCGCGGCCAGGCGCTGGTCGAGCGCCTGCTCACCCAGCCCATCGACCATCCTTATGCCAACGAGGGCAAGCGTCGCACGCCCTGGCATGGGCGCAGCTTCGCGCTGGATCCCGTCGGCTTTGCCGACGGCATGGACGACGACGCGGGCTGCATGTCGGCCTGGTACGTGTGGGCCTCGATGGGCCTGTACCCTTTGGTCCTGGGCGAACCGCGCTATGTCATCGGCGCCGTGCCGGCCTTCGCCCGCATCCAGCTGCATCCGCGGCCCGGGCGCACCATCACCATCGAACGCGAGGGACACGGTGCGGCGATCACCCACGCCACGCTGGATGGCAAGGCCACGCCGCTGCCGTGGATCGACCATGCCGCGCTGGCGCGGGGCATGACCCTGCGAATGCACACCGCCAACTGAGCCGCACCGCCCGTCTCACCACGGCGTTGGGCGAATCGAAACCGGATGCCGCACAGCGCGGGATCCTTGCGTTATCCGCTGGATCGCTAGGTGCGGCGATGGCTTCAATGCCCGGCCGCATGTACGTCACGCGCGCCTGCCCTGAAGCCGTGCGCTCGCGCCGACCAGGCAACGCACCATCCGGCGACAAGCAGCATCAGCATCGCCGGTGGGAAGGCGGCTGCACCCCAGGTCTTCAGCAGCAGGCCGCCCAGAAGGCCACCGCCGGCGATGGCCGAGTTCCACGCGACGACATTCATTGACAGCGCCACGTCGGCTCCCTCGCCCGCGGTGTCCGCCAGCGCCGTCTGCAACAAGGTCGCCGCGCCCCCGAAAGTGATCCCCCATACCGCCACGCCGATATAGATCGCCGCCGGCACGCGTCCCAGCCAGACGAACAGCAGGGAGACCACCGCGAAGAGCGCCAGGCTCCCTAGGACCAGGGTGCGCAGATGGTGGTCGACCAGACGCCCGGTGAAGGCGATCGCCACCAGCGCCGCCAGGCCGAAGATCAGCAAGATGACGTCCACGTGCGTCGCCAGCCCGGCCCGCGCGACGAAAGGCGCCACGTAGGTGTAAAGGATGTTGTGCGCCAGCATCCAGGCCACCACCACCGCGAGCACGGGCCGCACGCCCGGGCCGACGAAGACCTTGGCCAAGGACAGGCGCTCGGCGCGAGCCTGGCCCGGATAATCCGGCACGTTGGCAAGCACCCAGACGACCAGCACCACGGTCAGTCCCGACATCGCCGCAAATGCCCATCGCCATCCAATCGCGGCGCCCAGCCAGGTACCCAGCGGCACGCCGAGCGAGAGCGCGATGGGCGTGCCCAGCATGGCCACCGCCATGGCCTTGCCCTGTTGCCGCACCGCCACCATGCGGCGCGCATAACCCGCCAGCAGGCTCCATGCCAGGCCTGCCGCGACCCCGGCCAGAAAGCGCGCCACCAGCGTCGCGCCGTAGTGCGTGGACCAGGCCGTGATCGAGTTGAAGACGAGGAATCCAAGGATCGTCAGCAGCAGCACGTTGCGTCGCCTCCAGCGTTGCGTGGCGATGGTCAACGGGATGGCGGCCAGCAGAGAGCCCAGCGCATAAGCGGTCACCGACTGCCCCGCCAGCGATTGGGAGATCCCGAGCCCAGCCGCCATCTGGGGCAGCAGCCCGGCCGGCAGCGTCTCGGTGACGATGCAGATGAAGCCGGTCATCGCCAGCGCCAGCAGGGCGCCCAGGGGCAAGGGCGCGTCCGCGCGTTCAGGAGGGGGCGGTGCCGATGTCTTCATGGAGATCCTGGTCGTAAGGGCTTGGAGCCGTGCATGCCATGCCATCTGGCGACATGTGTATCGATCGATCCATATTTTGGCGAATCCAATGCAGATCGCCGGACGGTCGAAAGCGGCATGCGTTGGCGCTTGAGGGGAGCGCACTGACTGGGGCCAGCCGCACTTATGTATCGAACGGTAAATTAGTCGGCACTCGACGCGTTGTCAACGAGATCTGTACCGATTAGTATTTAACTAATGTGGCCTTCGTGGAGCGTGACATGGCAGTGATGGGACGTCCGCGCGGTTTCGATCGGGACCAGGCGGTCGAACAGGCGATGCATATCTTCTGGCAGCACGGGTACGAATCGACCTCGTTGAGCCAGCTGAAAGGCGCCATCGGTGCGGGTATCTCGGCGCCCAGCTTCTACGCAGCCTTCGGCTCCAAGCAGGCGCTGTTCCAGGAGTGCGTGCAGCGCTACCTGGCCACCTTCGCCCAGGTCACCGAATGCCTGTGGGATACGCGACTGGACCCGCGCGATGCGCTAGAGACCGCATTGCGCAGCTCGGCCCGGATGCAGTGCGAACGCGGCCACCCAAAGGGCTGCATGGTCGGCCTGGGCGTCATGAGTGCGCCCAGCGAGGACGCATCGGTCACCGCGCCGTTGGCACGCTCGCGCGCGCGGACACGCGCTGGCATCACCGCCTGCGTCCAGCGGGGTATCGACAGCGGCGAGTTGCGTGCCGGGACCGACGCGCGCGCCCTGGCCAGCGTGTTCGACGCCTTCCTGCTGGGCCTGTCGACCCTGGCCCGCGATGGCGTCCGTTATCCGGTCATGGATCTTGCCGTCACCGCGATCATGTCGGCCTGGGACGCGTCACGCGGCGCGTAACGGGTGCCGAGCGACGCGAGCCGATGCTGCCCGCAACGCCGACGCGCCCGTTCAATCGAGCGCCGCCTTCGGCGCGTGCTGGCTCTTGTCGTACATCCCGGAGCGGTCGAAGCAGCACGCACGGCGGTTGCCCTTGGCCAGCTTGTCGATCGCCACGCCGACGCGCTTGATGCGGGTTTCGGTCCGCTTGCCCGAAGTGATCCAGAAGATCCAGTCGCGCCGCGCCACGGCGGTGATGTCGTCCCAGGTCGCACGTGCGACCACGTGGTCTTCCAGCGCCTCACGCAGATCCGAGGGCACGACCGGCTCGGGCTCCTCGGCGACCGGCGTCATCGCCACCGCCACGGTCTGGCCCGCCGCCACCCCGGCGTCCTGCGCCAGCGCGTCCTCGACCTTGAGCCAATGGCTGCCCTGCCCGTCCGGCAGCAGCGTGGCCTGGAACGGCGTACCGGCCAGCGTCCCGTCCACGGTCACCATCCCACGCGCCGGCAGCTTCGCACTGGCCGCCGCAGGCACCAGCAGGAAGCACCACGTTGCACCGTCCGGTGCGGCCGGCCGCAGCAACCTGGCCCTGAAGCTCACCATGCCCGATGCCCGGCCCATGACACGCCCGTTGAGGAAGACAGGCGCACACGTTAGCAGCGCCCGTCGTGCGTCCGCCAATGTGGGTCCCCCGCCGCCCCGATCTAGGCGATGACGTGGCGGTGCCCCTACACTCCGGCGCGGGGAGACAGGGGCATTCAGGATGAACGACATCGACCAGGCCGCGCCACAGGGCGAAAACGCCATGCCTGCGGGCCGCCGTATCAGCTTCGAGCGTCTGCGCGAGCGAACTGACGAATTGGAGCTACTGATCTCCGGTCTGCTCGCTTTCGCCCTGCTGACTTTGCCGACGCACCTGTTCCAGGCCTGGGTCGGCAGCGAGCTGCACGCCGACGGCGCGACCTGGTACGTGCTGCAGTTCGCTTTCAATATCGGCGTCGGCCTGTCCTATGCCCTGGGCTCGGCCTTCGTGGTGCACCTGGCGATCCGCGGCTACTGGGTCGGCCTGGTCGGGTTGAAGTCGCACTTTCCCTCCGGCATCCGCTGGGAGCGGCTGTCGTCGATGGGCGCCGGTTCCCAACGCTTCTATCGCAGCATGATTGGCGAGCTGGGCGAGACGATCGACCGCGTGGACCGCACCGCCTCGGTGCTGTTCGCCATGACCATCCTGCTGGCCTTGACGCTGACGTGGATCGGGGTGATCGGCCTGTCGCTGCTGATCCCCGCATCGCTGATCGGTCTGCTGTTCGAAGACAGCGAACGTGCGACCTTCATCGCCTTCGCGGTCCCTTACGTCGCCTTCCTGGTGGGCGGCATGGCGATCTTCGCGCTCGACAAGCTGATGATGCGCCGCGCCCGGCGCCGTCAACCTGCCCAGGGGCTCGAGCTCGCGATGAACCGCCTGCTGCGCGTGTTCTCAGCGGTGACCCTGCAGCGCCTGGGCGGACCGGTCCAGTTCACCCTGCAGAGCAACATGGGCAGTGTCGGCTTCAATACGGTGTATCTGCTGGTGATCTTCTTGGCCATGACGATCGGCGGCCTCCAGATCGTCTCCTCGACCAGCTTCTCGCTCCTCAGCCGCTATCGCGTCGTCACCAGCGAAGCGGTCGACCACGGCATGCTCAGCGCGCATTACGAATCCATGCGCACGCCGGACGATGCGATGCTGCGTTATCCGTTGATTCCCTCCGACCGGATCGAGCAGGCGCGGCTGCGGCTGTTCATTCCACATCGTCCGCGTCTGGACAATGCACTGGCGCAGACCGTATGCGTCGACCATGGCGACAACATCGCAACCGACCGCGCAGCGGCCGATGCGGCCGTTGCCTGCATGGCGAGCATCTGGACCGTGACGCTCGATGGCCAACCGGTCGCGCTGTCAGACTTCGTGCCGATGGAGCGTCGCGATCTGGGCATGCGCGGCTTGGTGGGTTACCTCGACCTGCAGGGCAAGGCACCCGGCCGACACGACCTGCACCTGCGATGGAATTCAGAGGGCAGCGAGCGTGGCGTGCTGCGCAGGCGCGACTATGCCATCCCCTTCTGGTACGACCCGGATGTTGGCGCGTCGGCACAATCCCCGCCGGCCCCGGCGGTCGCAGACGCCTGAACCGCGCTTCGCCACGGCAACAAACGCCCCGGGTAGTCCAGATGCTGCAGGCCAGCGCGGCCACATTGGGCGGGCGGTGTCGGCCAGCCGGGGGTGCTTTCCTCGCTGATCTGGCGCGCGCCTGGACCGCCCCTGCCGGCCATCACCGAGCCGACGCCATCAACAGCAGCGCGCGGGTGGGCGTGGTGGGCGGCCAAGCCGCGCGGGGACATGTTCAATCCGGCCCTGCTGGCGCGCCCACCCGCGTGGCCGCCCTTGCCTCTTTGGCCAAACCGGCCGGCCGGAGCGCATCGTTACGAGGGTGCCGGCGCCTGTGCGCCGACGCCCGCGCCGCTGCTGGCCGAGTGCGGCGGCGCATAGGAATGGCGCCGCGCCCCGGCCTCAAACGCCTGCGCATTCCATCACGGTTCCGCGCGTGGGCTTTTACACGGGCCAGCCAATCTTCTAGATTCGGGCCCTTCGAAAGCACTGCGGATCCAGGATGAACCCCGCTTTCCCCGTCGCCGCCCGTGCCCTGACACTCGCCGTCGCGTGCACGGTGTCCGCATGTGCGACTTCGCCCGTTCAACCGCCGGCCGCCCCGGCCACCCCCACTTCGAGCAGGAGCACTGCCGTGATCGAACGCATCAAACAGGATGTGGATCGCTTGATCGCCACCCCCTTCGACGACGCCCAGCGCCTGGATGCCCTGCTGGGCAGCGCCCTGGGGCCCACCTCCGAGCAGGATGGCTGGCGGATCCGACAAGCCGCGCAGGGCCGGCTCGCGGGACTGCCCGTCCATGACATCACGGTGCGGACCAGCGCCGATGGCCAGGGCGCGCGCGTCCTGCTGCTGTCCTTCGAAGCGGGCGAGGTGCCGTTCGATGGAGCCCAGTGGCCCGGCGCGATGCCCAAGCCGCCACGCCCCAACGCGCCGGGCTCCACGGCCTACTGGGAAGCCCATGAGGGCGAGGCCACGGTGATCCTGGGGCTGGATGCGGCGCAACAGCACTTGGTCCAGCTCTCCATCCGCCAACACTGATTCCGATCGCTTCCCAGGCTGCAAAGGACCTGCACCATGGCCGACCCGACCCCTCCCAATCCGCCCGCGCCGGCGACCCCGCTGCAGGACCCGAGCCTGGTCCCCCTGATGCAGCAGTCGGCCACGCTGCAACAGGAACTGCAGCAGCTGCGGCACGACGGCTTCACCGTGGAGTGGGGCACCGCCGGCGGCGGCACCTACTACGATGCGCCCAATACCCGCATCGTCATTGACCGCGGGCAGATGGGGCACGGCGACAGCATTGCCCAGTCCCTGTCCCATGAGTGCGGGCATCACCGCTTCAACGAGCCGGAGGATTACAGCTCGCGCGATGCCTACATCACCCGGTCGCTGCGCGACGAGGCCACCGCCACGCTGAGCAACGCGGTGGTGCGCGACGAGATCCGGGCTGCCGGCGGGCCCGACATCGGCATCGCCGGCGCCAACGCGGCCACCTACGCCACCATCGCCGGGGAGCATGCCGCAGGCACGATCGACCGCGAGACCGCGCTCTCGCGCATCGCCACCGCCTTTGGCAACGAGCACCCTTCGGTCGCCCCGGCCGGCGACTACCGGGACTACTACGGAAGCCATTACGACACGGCGGTGGTGCCCTGGCTGCGCAGCACCGGGCAGATTCCCGCGCCCGTCGCACCGGTCCAACCGCTGGACCGCGACCACCCGGCCGCGCCGATGTTCAAGACCCTGCGCGAACAGTTGCCTGATTCGGTGTCCGATGCGCATGTCCTGGACAGCGCAGTGAAGGCACAGCGCGAGGGCCTCAGGCCCGAGCACGCACAGGCCGCGGTGCACCAGGACATCGCCTGGGTCTACTCCGCGCAAGACCCGGGCCTGCGGATCAGGGCGGACCTGACCCAGCCGCCTCCAACGCTGCCCGAATCACTGGCACGCAGCCAGGCACTGGCGACCGAGACACAGGCCCCCACGCAGTCGCTTCAGACCCCGTCCGCGCTGGGCAGGTAACCGCGGAGGTTCGCGCGATCCTGCGCACCGGACGATTGCCCGGACCACCTGCGTCCTGGCTGAATGTCCCGGCCGGCGCGGTTCGCCTTGTCATCGCCTGCAAACGGAACCGGCCCGCGGGCGCGTTACGATGCGCACACCCCACCGGCTTCACCCCCGCAGAGCCCGCATGAAGTCCCGCACCATCGACGCCCCGACGGCATGAGCGACGCGTCGATCCCCGCGGAACAGCGGGCCCAGCCCTGGAGCGAACGCCTGCAGTCGTGGATCGGCGCGCTGCTGAGCCTGCTGCTGCATCTGCTGATGCTGCTGGTGCTGCTGCATTCCAACCCACCGACCGTGGAGACCAGCCAGGGCGCACCGGCCGGCGGACGCATGCGCGTGGACTTCATCGGTGACTCGACCGCGCCGGCGGACACCGCCCCGCCCAGCCCACCGCCCTCGCGCGCCAAGACGCCCCCCACACCGCGCCCGGCCAAGCCGCGCGTGGCACGCACGCCGCCGGCCGCCTCGCGCCTGCAGACCACGCGCACCGACCGCTCCGACAATCCCCTGCTGGTCCAGCAGGACGCACCACCCAGCACCGCGACCAGCGAGCAGGCCCCCACGCCCGAGCAGCCGCGCGAGGCACCGCAGCCCTCACAGACCCCGCCTTCCAATCCGCCGCCGACCGGGCGCCGCTCCCCCACCTGGGGTCACCCGCCGGGCTACATCGCCCAGGACAGCGCGCCGGTCAACGCCGGCTGGGACGACAGCCCGGCGGTGCGCCAGGGCAGCGGGCGCGACACCGGCGACAACGGCCCCAGCCTGCAGGTCGGTGGCTATCACGCGATCTACGAGACGCGCAGCGAGGATCGCGTGCGCGCCTGGATGGCGCAGGGCATGAAGGAGTTCGCCATCCCCCTGCCCGGCACCGAATATCTGATGGTCTGCCCGCTGGACATCGTGCTCAAGCACGGCTCGGGCGCGTGCCGGGCGCTGCCGCCGGATTCCCCCGAGCTGGCGAACATCGGCGAGTCGCGGCAGATCATCAACATGCTGCGCGTTTACCACCATGGCGATCTGGTCTGGAAGGGACCGGGCCCGTATCGCTGACGACACGCCGGCGCGCGCGGAGTTCGTCACCGGCGCCCAGTCGTCCACGCGCCTGCCACCGTTCGGGCGCGACCACGAAGCGCGGCGAAACAACGATACCGCGCCGCCGCGCGGACCTGGCGTGCCCCTCCGATCGCGCTACCCACGTCGGGCATGAAGAAGGCCCACCGTGCGAAAGGCCGCTGTCGCACGCGATCTTTTCCACGCACTCGCGTCCGTAACGCCCGCGTTGGCGTCGCCGATGCGCGATGCCCCGCGCCGTCAGGCGCGGACGCGCTGGCGGCGGTCACCACCGGCTGCTACGTTCGAGAACCCCCGCAGCGCCCTCCCCCACATGACCCATCGCAGGACCTTCCTCAAGGCTTCCGCCTCGCTCGCCGGCAGCGCGCTGGCCGGCCCGGCCCTGTCCACCTGCGCCGATCCGGCGCCGGCCCAGGTGCCCGCTTCCACCGCCGCGCCCGAAGTGCTGGCCCGCGACGAGGCGCACTGGCAGCAGGTGCGCGCGCTCTATCCGGCGCAGGAGGACATCATCAATCTCGAGCAGGGCTACTGGGGCAAGATGTCCAACGCGGTGGAGGCCGCGTATGCGCGCCATACGCATCGGGTCAACCACGCGTTGTCCTGGTACGCACGCCGCGACTACCCGGCCGATTTCCAGCACGCGCGCCAGCGCACCGCCGAGGCGCTGGGCGTGGACGCCAGCGCGCTGATGCTCACCCGCAACGCCACCGAGTCCTTCGTCAATCTGGTCACCCAGTACCAGGGTCTGGGCCAGGGCGACGCGGTGCTGTGGGCCGACGTGGACTACCCCGAGTTCCAGAAGATGATGGCCTGGCTGGCCGACACGCGCGGCGCGCAAGGCCACCGCCTGGCGCTGCCGGCCACCGGCACCGATGCCGACTACCTCAAGGCCTATAGCGACGCCTTCGACGCGCACCCCAACCTCAAGCTGATGGTGGTGACCCACGTCAGCAATCAGCATGGGCTGGTGCTGCCGGTGAAGCGCATCGCCGCGCTGGCACGACAGCGTGGCATCCACGTGATCTGCGACTGCGCCCAGTCCTGGGGACTGATGGACTTCACCCTGCCGGACCTGGACGTGGACTGGGCGGTGTTCAACCTGCACAAGTGGATCGGCTCGCCGGTCGGCGTGGGCGCGCTGTACATGCGAGCGGGTACGCGCGCGGCGGTGGCACCGTTCCCCGGCGAGCATGCGGGTGACGAGGACGTGGCCAACCGTGTGCACCTGGCGACTTCCAACTTCGCCGCCTTCCTCGCCGTGCCCGACGCGTTGGCCTTCCACCACGCGCTGGGCGGCGCCAACAAGCAGGTGCGCCTGCAGTACCTGCGCCAGGCGTGGACGGACGCGTTCCACGACCACGCCGACATCGAAATCCTCGGCCCGGCCAGCATGGCCAACGCCTCGGGCATGGGCGGCGTGCGCCTGCGCGGGCGCACCAGCGAGGCGCAGGTGAACGCGCTGCAGCAGCGGCTGCAGGATCAATTCGGCATCTTCACCGTGGTGCGCAAGGAGCTGGCCAGCGGCTGCAACGTGCGCGTGACCCCGCAGACCTTCACCCCGGTCAGCCAGATGCACGCCCTGGCCGAGGCCCTGCGCAAGATCGCCGCGACGGCGTGAGCCAGGGCGGCCGCCGGTCACCGTCAGCGCCAGGCGCCGCGGTGACCAGACCTGCGGATCACGCCGCTTCGGCGGACTCGGCGTGGCGCACGTGGCCTTGTCCGCGCACGACCCAGCGCTCGATGGTCAGCGATTCCAGGCCCATCGGGCCGTAGGCGTGCAGGCGGGTGGTGGAGATGCCGATCTCCGCGCCCAGGCCCAGCTGGCCGCCGTCGTTGAAGCGCGAGGACGCGTTGACCATCACCGCCGAGCTGCGGATGGCGCCGATGAAGCGCGTGGCCGCAGCCTCGTCGCGCGTGCAGATCACCTCGGTGTGGTCGGAGGTGTGGCGATGGATGTGGGCGATGGCGTCGTCCAAAGCGTCGACCACGCGCACCGTCAGGATCGGCGCCAGGTACTCGGCGTCGTAGTCCTCCTCGGTGGCCGCCTTAGCCGCAGGGAACAGCGCCTGAGTGCGCGCGCAGCCACGGATCTCCGCGCCGCGCGCGGCCAGCGCCTGCAGCGCGCCGGGCAACCAGTCTTGCGCGATGTCCGCGTGCACCAGCAGGGTCTCCAGCGCGTTGCACACGCCCGGGCGCGAGAGCTTGCCGTCCACGGCCAGGCGCGTGGCCAGGACCGGATCGGCGGCGGCGTCCACGTACAGATGGCACACGCCCTTGTAGTGCTTGATGACCGGCACGCGCGCGTTCTCGGCCACGAAGCGGATCAGCCGCTCGCCACCGCGCGGGATGGCCAGGTCCACCAGGTCGGTGAGCTGCAGCAGTTCCAGCACGTGCTCGCGCGCGGTGTCTTCCACCAGCGCCACGGCCTCGGCCGGCAGCCCGAACTGCGCCAGCGCCGCGTGCAGGCAGCGGGCGATGGCGATGTTGCTGCCGCGCGCTTCCGAGCCACCACGCAACAGCACCGCGTTGCCCGCGCGCAGGCACAGCGCGGCGGCATCGGCGGTCACGTTGGGGCGCGCCTCGTAGATCATCGCGATCAGCCCCAGCGGAATGCGCACCTTCTCCACGGTCATGCCGTTGGGATGGGTCTGGCGCTGGGTCACCTGCCCGACCGGATCGGGCAGCGCGGCCACCTCGGCGATAGCCTGCACGATGCCATCCAGGCGCGCGTCGTCCAGCGCCAGGCGGTCGAGCATCGCACCGGTGGTGCCGGCGGCGCGGGCGCGCTGCAAGTCATCGGCGTTGGCGGCCAGGATGTCGGCGCGGCCGGCGTCCACGGCCTGGGCCATGGCCTGCAGCAGCGCGGCGCGGCGGTCGGCGTCCAGCGCGGCGATGGCGTGGGAAGCGGCGCGGGCGCGGGTGGCCAGCGTGCGGATATAGCGGTCGTTCTGTGCGGTCATGGGGTCTCCGTGTTCAGTGCATGCGGTCCATCAGGACCAGGTCGTCGCGGCGGACCACGGCGCGGCCGTTGTGGAAGCCGAGCACGTCCTCGATCTCCTGGCTGTGGCGTCCGGCGATGCGCTGCAGGTCGCTGGCGTGGTACTGCACCAGGCCACGGCCGATGCGGCGGTTGTCCAGGTCGATCAGGTCCACCACGGCGCGGCTGCTGAAGTCGCCTTCCACGTTCACCACGCCGCCAGGCAGCAGCGAGGCGCCACGCTCGGCCAGGGCACGGCAGGCGCCGGCGTCGATCTGCAGGCGGCCGCGACAGGCCGGCTGGTGATGCAACCACAGCTTGCGTGCCAGCAGGCGCGGGCCGTGCGCGGGGATCAGCGTGCCGTGCAGCACGTCCTGGCCCAGGGCGTCCAGCGCACCGGCATCGCGGCCGCAGAACAGCGCGGTGTCGATGCCGGCCGCGGCGGCCTTGCTGGCGGCTTCCAGCTTGGTGGCCATGCCGCCGGTGCCCAGCGCGCCTGCGCCCCCGGCGGTCATGCGCATGATCTCCGGGGTGATGGCCTCGACCCGGGTCAGCGGACGCGCGTTGGGATCGCGCGTAGGGTGGCCGGTGTACAGGCCCTGGGTGTCGGTGGCGATGAACAGCACGTCCGCATCCACCAGCGTGGCCACGGCCGCGGCGAGGTTGTCGTTGTCGCCCAGCTTCAGCTCGTCCACCGCCACGGTGTCGTTCTCGTTGACGATGGGCAGCGCGCCGCTGCGCAGCAGCTCCTGCAGCGTGGCCTGCGCGTTGAGGTAGCGGCGGCGGTTACGCAAGTCGTCATGGCTCAACAGCACCTGCGCCACCGGCTGGTCGACCAGGCCCTGCCACAGCGCCAGCATCGGCGTCTGCCCCAGCGAGGCCAGCGCCTGGCGCTGCACCAGGCTGCCGCGACGCCGCGCCACCAGCCCGCGGCCAGCGGCCACCGCGCCAGAGGACACCAGCAGCACCTCGCGGCCCTGCGCGCGGAAGCGCGCGATCAGCGCCGCCAGCGCCGCCGCGTTATGCGTGCCCAGCGCGCCACGGCCATCGGTCAGCAGGCTGCTGCCCACCTTGATCACCGCACGCCGCCAGGGCGCCAAGGTCTGCGCGGGGAAGGGGTGCGGCAGGGGGGAGACAGCAGAAGCAGACATCGAGCAATTCCTCTTTGTTGCGAAGATAAAGATGCGCGCGCCCAACATGCGGACGCAAGCCGACCTGCGGTGTCCGGGCGATGACCCGGTACGCACACGATCGGCAGAAGGGAGAAGCAGATCAGCAGCGCAGTGCGGCGCGAGAGCAGGCTCAATCGCGCGCCTGGTTTGTGGGGATCCGAACACCCGCTCGGCGATGGGAGCGAAGGTCGCGGGCTGAATCCGAAGACGGCGCAGTCTAACAGAATTGCCCTGTTCACCCAAGCCGACATCGCGAAATAAGCGGCATTTCAAGGCGTTTCCGGCGGGATCGGCGACTTTCCGCAGTGCGGCAAAAGGCCTTTGGTTGAAGGCTTTGCGCGGTGATGGGAACCGCGTTGAGCGAAGATGAAACACAGCGCACGGCGATGCGCGTTCGCAGGGCAATCCGGCCCACCGCATCACCGGAACCGCGCGCGACCACAACAGGACCCCAGGAATGCCCACCACCTCGACAGCGACGACACGCTTTGCCAGGCCACGGCAGGCGAACGCGAAGGCCGGCAGTGCCAGCCTGGCGCTGCTGCTGGCGGCGTGCAGCAGCCCAGCGGCCCGTCCCGCTGACGCACCGGCAGCCCCGGGCGCGAACCGATCCAGCGTCGTGGTGCGCAGCGTCGGCGCACCGGTCTACGCGCCCGAGCCCGGCCGCGCGACCGATGCCGGGCTGCAGCGTGCGTGCAAGGCCTGGACGCTGGACCGCGACGAGGTGGCGCGCTTCTTCGCTGCCAGCCGCGAGTATCCGGAGGGCACCCGGGACGCGTTCTATGCACTGCCCTGCACCATCAGCGGTCAGCTCACCGCCGATGGTCAGACCTGGGATTACCGGGTCAACGCGGCCGCGACCTCCACCTGGATCCACGGCGAACGTGTGCGCACGTTCGGCTGTTCGGACCGCGCCTGCGCCCCACTGGTGCTGCTGATGCCGGACGACAACGCCGGGCGCTAACGCAGCGCGTCACCTCCGGTGGCGAGGCCACCGCAAACGCACGTGCCCCCGCCACACCGTGCCGTGCTGCACGCTGACAACGCGGTCACCGGCGGCTATGGTGCGGTCGGGAACGGGGGTTTCTTGCATGGGACGCAGACGCAAACAGCACGGCATCGAGGTGGTCAGCGCGTTGCCGTGGCCGATGGGCATCGCCCTCGGCGTGATCGGATTCTTCGCCGTGCGCGACGGCTTCGTCTGGTGGATGGGTCACCACGGCGGGCTGCTGGCACAAGGCTTCAATCAAGGCATGGGCGCCATGCTCGCGCCGCTGGCGTGGCTGGTACTGGCCGTGTGCTGGATCGGCGCAGCGGCCTCCTTTGCCGGTAGCCGCCACCGCCGCAAGCTGCTCGACACCCGCACCGATCTTGAAAGCCTCAGCCAAGGCGGCTGGCGCCAGTTCGAGCGACTGGTGGGCGAAGCCTTCCGCCGCCAAGGCTATGCCGTGGAGGAAACCGGCCTGGGCGGTGCCGATGGCGGCATCGACCTGATCCTGCGCAAGGGCGGCCGCCGGACCCTGGTGCAATGCAAGCAATGGAAGCGCCAGCAGGTCGGCGTCAGCGCCGTGCGCGAAATGGCCGGCCTGCTCGCCCATCACCAGGCCCACGCGGTGAAGATCGTCTGCATCGGCACCTACACGCAAGACGCCGAGCGCTTTGCCCAAGGCAAGCCAATTGAACTGATCAGCGGCACGCAGCTGCTGCAGATGATCCACGCCGTGCGGCAGGACGCGGCGATTCCGCCGACTCCTTCATTGCGCGTAGAACCGGTGCTGGTTGCCACCCCGCCCATCGCCACCACCGAACCACACTGCCCGCGCTGCGGCAGCACGCTGGTGCAGCGAACGCACCGCCGCACCCGCGAACCCTTCCTTGGCTGCAGCCAGTTCCCCAGATGCAGAGGAACCGCATAACCCCGCTTTCCGGTTCACGAAGGCCGCGGTCTCGCGTATCTTCAGAGCGCGGCACGCGAGCGACGCGATGTGTTCGAGGCGCTGATGAAAGCGATGAAGATGCCTAGCTTGGGGCAGGTCAGTCATGCGCTGTGTAAAGTGCGTGCGAAATATCCGCAGAATATGAAATCTTGATCGAAGCCATTTTTTCGGTATCAGAAGGAATAATAGATGCCTATTTTTTTTACTCCCGCACTTAGAACTGCAGGTGAGGCTGCTAAAAGGGTACTGGCTGAATATTCAACGGACTTGCGCCTAATTCGCGAGGGGGATGGCCGCATCACTTTCGCGGTGGACTGTGCACGGGAAGAAATGCCTGATGGCGCGTTGGATGTTGTAAGAGATTGCCAAAGAGAAATAGGCATATACCACTCGGGAGCAGAAATTAAGTTTCGGGACGACTTTTCGGATCCTGACGAATTCTTCAACAATGGCTGGTGTCATACAAATATCCCGCGATGTGAAGATGACATTCCTTTCTTGCTCCTTGATTTGCCTACATGGGGGAGGGATTGGCTGCACATCGAGCCTAGGAAAGTCGGGCGAACATCTAAGCGCATAGTGTTTCATGGACTAAAAGGCGGGGTTGGTCGCTCTACTGCAATGACAGTTCTGGCTCGCGAATTGGCAGGCCGTGGAAGTAAGGTCTTAGTTATCGATTTGGATTTGGAATCACCTGGCGTCACTGGCTTGATGTTGGATCCATGGGATGCCCCCGCCTTTGGGGTCATGGATTGGCTCATCGAGGACGGCCTCCATCAAGCATCCTTGGTCTTGAGGGATATGCTTGCGGAAAGTCGGCTGTCACGGGATTTGCGTGGCTCAATTCTTATTGCGCCCGCTTGTGGCAAGGATGAAAGCGAATACGTGGCAAAATTGGGGCGTGCGTATCGAGACGTCCAAGGTGTTGATCGTGAAGAGCGATTCGCTGATCGTTTATCCAGACTGATCGCTGATCTCGAAGCCGCGGAGAGCCCTGATTTTGTTCTAATTGACAGTAGGGCGGGCCTTCACGAGGTAGCCGCGGTGGCTATTTCTCGTTTATCAGACGTGAGTCTGCTCTTCGCAATTGACAGCCCTCAGAACTGGGAAGGATATGGTCAGTTGTTCGCGCATTGGCAGTCTCGTCCAGAGGTGCTAAAGCAGGTTCGCGAAAAATTGCTCATCGTGAGGGCGCTGGCGGGCGATTCAGCTAGAGCAGAGGGTTTCAATCGCTTCTTAGAGAAGTCTTTCGATCTTTTCAGTAGACATCTATACGACGTTGTAGATGGATCTGTCTCAGAAGTCGGCCTGTTCTCTTTTGATTTGAATGATACGTACGCTCCCCACTTCCCGCCACTAATTGTTTGGGACCCAAGGTTTCAAGAGTACGATCCGTTGCTACGGGATGATCGCGGAGGTCTTTCTGACCACCAAGTGAAGCTCGCGTTTGGTGGCTTTGTTGAGCGAGTTTTGGATTTCGTTATCGAGGACCAGCCTTGAACTTTGACGCTAAGAAAATTAGGACTGGGATAAGGGAGTCAGCCCCTTCAATTGATAGGGCGGGATTAGATGTTGGTCAACATGAGGCCTACACCTACGTTCCGCCCAGTCATGCGAAAGCGCTCGACCCAGACAGTTCCCTGATCGAGGGAATCCGAGGCGCGGGCAAGAGTTTCTGGTGGTCTGCGCTTGGATCTGAGACGCATAAAGGATTCATTTCAGCAGCTTTCCCTGATGCCCACTTGTCAGATGCTGTAACAATTGAGCACGGTTTTGGTGACGCTTTGTCAGCTTCAATTCCGAGCAAGGATGTAATCGCTTCTCTGGTCGGGAAGAAGCTGCCGCCACGAGCGTTATGGCGCGCTGTACTGGCGGAAATGGCGGGCTTTTCCGGGGCCTATAAGGCTCTCGTGGCAGGTTCGAAGTCCAATTGGGAGGGAAAGATTAGGTGGGTTATCGACAATCCAGAGACCTTCGACGAGCAGCTAAGGGAAATTGACAGCGCACTGGAGAAAAAAGGGCGGCACTTAGTGATCCTTTTTGATGCGCTGGATAGATTAGCTGACACTTGGGACGAGATTCGCCCCTTGGCACGAAGCCTGTTGCAAGTAGGCTTGGACGTGCGTGCCACTCGACGGATTCGCTTTAAAATGTTTGTTCGGCCCGACATGCTTGAAGATCGGGAAATTATTGGATTTCCTGACGCATCTAAGTTGCTCGCTAGGCGAACTGTACTGAACTGGCGGCGGGTCGATTTGTACGCATTGCTTTTTCAGTGCCTTGGAAATTCCCCGAGTGGCGGCGCAAACTTCCGATCTTTCGTTAAGGATCGTTTTAATGCTCCGTATCAGAAAATTGGAAAGCTTTGGGCGATTCCCCCTGTGCTGCGAGGGGATGAAATTCTGCAGGAGAAATTGTTCATTGCAATCGCCGGTAAAGCCATGTCGGCGTCACCAACTGGTCAGAAGCGAGGCAAGCCTTACTCTTGGCTTGTAAATCACTTACAAGACGGGCGAGATCAAGTTAGCCCACGAAGTTTTTCGGAGGCCCTCAGGCAGGCCGCAGACGGGACGAAGAACGAATTCCCAACCCACAAGCTTCCTCTACACTTCACCGCGATCCAAGTGGGTGTTCAAGCGGCGTCACAGGTAAGGGTGGATGAGCTGGTAAAGGAAGATTACCCGTGGGTGGATACTCTCATGAGACCTCTCAAGGGAGTTCTAACGGTGCCATGCACGGCGCGAGATATAAATGTTATTTGGAAGAAGTCTAGAGTTTTGTCCGAGTTGCAGGACTCGGCCGGAGACCCCAGTGCTCTCGTCAAGCTCCCCCCTCAGCGGCTAGACGAGGGTTATGAAGGAGTGCTGGCTGATCTAGAAGGACTCGGCGTAGTTCAGCGACTGACCGATGGCAGAATCCAGATGCCAGATGTTTATAGAATTGCATTTGGCTTGGGCCGTCGTGGTGGCGTGAAGCCACTAAAATAAGAATAACAGGGGCCGGGGTGCACGTTCATAACTCAAAACCTGCACTCAATCTTCAGCTTTAACCTTCCAAAGGAACCACCGCGACGCCCAGAAACCTCCTGAAGCCCCTCCCACAAAGAGCGCTGCTCGGCTTCTGCGGCTTGCTGGCGGTGGCCCCGCTGTGTGACGCCTAGCTGCAGGTACCGCCGGTTCGCTATCACGAGCGCCCCCTGGCCAACGGGCTGCAGGTAATCAGCGTGGAGGACCATGCCAGCCTGACAGTGACAGTGCGGGTCTGGTACCACGTGGGCTCCAAGGACGATCCGCAGGGCGCTCGGGCTCTGCGGATCCGTTCGAGCACCTGATGTTCAAGAGCACCAAACACATGCATGCCGAGCAGATGGATAGGCTGACCGAGGATGTGGGCGGCGCCAACAACGCCTCCACCGGCGACGATGTCACTAGCTATTTCTAAGTAGTCCCGGCCAACTAACTGCAGCCCCTGCTGTGGGCTGAGGCCGAGCGCCTGTCCAACCTCAACGTGGACGAGCAGAACTTCACCTCCGAGCGCGCCGCGGTGGAAAAGGGAGTATCGCCAGAGCGTGCTGGCCAACCCCTACGGAGCTATTGCAACCGCCGCTATAGTGACCGCTGATGCAGCGTCTTCTACCCACAGCGGTAACTGAGCGAAGCAGGTGCGGAGTGTAGTTTCATAAGTGAGACCCCGCGCCCTGCCTTCGGCTCTCGCATCCACTCAAACCGAACCCGCTTCGCGGCGAGGCGTAGTTCAGACGATTGGCTACACAGGAGAGACCCTCAGTGTTGAAGGAAGTTGGTGGTGTCCAGGTACAGCACAAGCATCGGGCTTCTTGTCATTGCGGCTTGGTGGAGCTGGAACTCGATCTGCCAGACGGCATCGTCGACCCACGCCGCTGCAATTGCTCCATTTGCAGGCGCAAAGGGGCCGTTGTCGCCTCGGTCCCGCTGAGTGGCATCCGCATCCTCAAGGGCGCCGAGCACCTGAAGCTCTACCAGTTCAATACGCACACCGCCAAGCACTATTTCTGCTCGAACTGCGGCATCTACACCCACCACCAGCGCCGCTCCAACCCAGGCCTGTACGGGTACAACGTGGGGTGCCTTGAGGGCATCGATCCCTTCGCCATCCCGGATGTCCCCACCAGTGACGGCGTCAATCATCCAGCGGATCGGAAGTAACGCGGCCGGGTTGCCCTGAATTTACGCAGCGCGCGCCTGCATCCCTCCCGCAGGCGAGGTGCGGTGCGAATGGCAGGCCGTCTGCCTCGGCACCAGCACCCAAAGAGATGAGCAGCCGATGCGTTGATGTGCGAGCCGTTTCGCTCACCACAGTCAGCCTGCTGGGGCCGTAGGCATCGCCTCCCTTACATCGAGCGCGCCTCTCAAACATTGCGCACCGTGATTGGCTGGAATCCTGTTGACACGCGCGTTTACCGGTAGCAGTCTTCCTACCAAGGAGCGTCGAAACTCCTCTAAGAGCGGTACCCACCTCCGTCAAACCGGTGGGTTTTTTGTGCCTGGATCTCTGGGTGCAAACCGATGCGATGCCTGCGTCGGGAGGGCGGCTAATACAACACCCTTCGGGGGAATACGCCCGCCGGCTCTTAGCGGTTTCGAACCTCCCGACTTCCCGTCGCCATCCCGGCGTGCGGGTACTTCATGGAACGAGGAGGCAAGCATGTCGACGCACGATACGCACGATAAGGAAACGACCGGCTATTTCCTGCCGGAGGACAGCCAGCGACGGCTGAAGCAGCTGCACACCGACGTGGCCGAGCTGGCCAATCTGGCCCGGACGCGAAAAAGGGACGACACCGCCGAAGGAGACGCGGCGCGGCGCCTGGGCGAGGTGGCGAGGCGCCTGAGGCAGATGAAGCAACAGATCGCCCAGGTCATGGAAGCACTTGCCTGGCCGGCCAAACTTGGGAAGGAGGCGGTCGCGTCCGGGATGGAGCGCGATGCGCACGGGGCGCCGGATGAGGCATCGGCAGCAGGCATCGAGGCGGGAGGCCTGATCCATCCGGCGACGGGCAAGCGCTACCTCTCCGGTATCACCCTGCACCAGATCGACGAGATCAATCTGCTGCTCGAAAGCCTGCGCGCCATCGGCAACGTGGTCGGCTGCGCCGATCATGCCGAGTACGCAGAAGCCACGCTGGTGGTGATGGGCGATGCCATCTCCCGGGATGTGGGCAGGATCCATGACATCGTCGAGGAGATCTACGCGTCGCAGCGCTTCAGTCCCGAGCGCCCGCTGGGCAGCGTGCGCGAAGTGCCTGCCAGCTACCTGGTGCCACCGGCGCCTGTGCCTGCTGGCATCGCATCGCGCCTCTCGCAGCCGAGCTATCAGTAGCCGCCTTGTGACGAGCGCCGGTGCGGGGGCGGGTCAGCTGGTTTCGGGGAGGCCTGAAGCCACGTCGACCTGCCCCCGCGCTTTCGCAGCCGGCCCGGGGTTTTGCCACAAAGCGACAAAGGCGACGGAGGAAATTCAATCCCCCGCCCGCCACAGTGAGCGCGCGCAGCCACCCCACTGGCGAAAGGTGAACGCCTCTGCCTCACCCGCGCCTCCGTTGGCCGCCGAATGCGTGGCCGCGCGCAACATCACCGGCCGCAGCGCAGGCTTGATGCATCAGCCGCCGGCCGGGCGCGGGGCGAGCAGTGCGGACAGCCTGTCCTCGCTGCCGGGGATGCGCACCAGGCTCGGATAGCGGGCGCCCTGGTGATAGTCGAGCCTGGCCTGCAGGGCTTTACCGTCGACGGTGTAACCCAGCGAAACCGGCTGTCGGGCGGAATGGGCCACCGCCGCGCGCAGTGCGGCAGGCGAGAACGTCGCGCCATTGACCGAGGTCAGCACGGCGCCGGGGGCGAGTCCGGCGTTGTAGCCGGGGCTGTCCATCGCCACCGAGCGCAGCTTGCCGGAATCGGCGACGACCAGGCCGATCGAATAGCGCAGGTCGGTGCCGCCCAGGTCGCGCTCGCTCTGCGCGAAGGCCGCAGTGGGCGTCGTCTCGTAGACCAGCGCCCAGCCGCCGCGCGCCAGGCCCTGCAGCACGATGGCGTCATGCGCGTCCAGGCGGGCGTTGAGGTAGCCGGCCCAGTCCATCGGCACCAGCGCGGCGAGCGCGGCGCAGACATCCTCGAAGGTGTAGGTCGCCGGGCCGCTTCCGGGTTGGGGAGCGGCGAAGAAGCGCCTGGCGAAGTCGTCGAGGCCGTAGCGGCCATGCGAGCGCTCGCGCAGCGTCATCTCGACATCGAGCCACAGCAGCACGCCCTCGCCGTAGTAGTCCTTGCGGCGCTGCCACTCAGGCCACACCGTCGAAGCGCCGGTGACATACAGCGGATCGTTGACGGTGTCGCGCAGCGTCTTCCAGGCCCGTCCGTCGCTGGCGGCGACCTCGGCGGCCACGAGGGCGAGGTTGTCGATCGCCTGCTGACGGCTGCGCATGCCGCTTCTGGCGGCCAGGACCCGGCCCCAGAACTCGGTCTGGCCCTCGTAGACCCACAGCAGGCTATTGCGGATCGGCATGTTGGGCGTGGGCGTCCACAGGTCCGCCGGCTGGTGGGCACGGCCGTTCCACGCATGCACGTGCTCATGCCCGAACATGTCGGCCAGGCCCAGCTGCGCGTCCGGGTCGGAAAAGTAGTTGGCCGGCAGGTAGATCTCCGCCGACTCGGCGTGCTCGATTCCGCCGAAACTGGCGTCGTCGTCGAGGATAGTGATCGCATCGAAGTGCCGGTACGGCGCGCGGCCGAACACCGCCGAGGTTTGCGCCACCAGTCGATGCAGTGCGGCGATCTGCTCATCGGACACCTGCAGCGCGGCCGCGTCCCGCGACACCAGATCCAGGTGCAGCCCGGGCGAATCCGGCGTGGACAGGTCGAGCGTGCGCAGCTGGCGGCTGCCGAACAGGGGCGCGTCGGTCAGCCGATCCAGCGTGGTCTGCGCCAGTGTGTAGGCGTTGCCACTGCGTCCCTCGACCTGCAGTGAGGAGACCACCTGCAGCCCCGGCGGCAAGGTGATGCCGGCGCGCACCGGGATGTCCCGCGCAAACCAGCCGGCCGGATACAGCAGCATGTGCTGCCACTGCACGTTGACGAAGTCGGGGCGCAGGAGGCCATCGCTGCGGCGCGTGACGTAGGCAAACTCCAGGTCCAGCCGGTCGACGTGGTCCGGGACCTGCACATGGAACGCGTGCGGATCCAGCGGATCGCGGCGCCATTCCAGCCGCTGCTGGCCGGCGCGGACGACCAGGCCGGCCAGCTGCGCGGCGGAGATGCTCGGCGCGTGGCTCGATGGCTCCCATTGGGGATACAGCAGCACCGCCGGGCCGGACGCGGAGACCGGGATCGATTCGCGCACCTTGAACAGCGCGTGCGCGGTGTCTGTCGCATCGACCTGCAGCGTGATCACGCCGTCGAACGGCTGCTCGCGCGGGCTGGGAATCGCAGGCGGATCAGGCAGTGGTTGCGGCAGCTGCGCGTGCGCGGCGCACACGGTGACCAACCAGCACCCGCATAGCAACATCGACCGGCGCAACAGCCGGCAAATTCTTGAATCCACCACCTACCCCTGAAAGACGGACATCCAGGCAAACACGACGACGTGAGGCCGAAACCGCAGGTCATGCCGATGCCGGCATCCCCCTCGACCCGCCAGCGCAGACGCCAAGGGCGCACCGGGCAACGGCGGGCATTGCGACCACGCGCGACATGGTAGCCGTGAATTCAGCACACCTACGTGCAACGACTTTCAAGGGAGCGAATCACGTCGCGGCAGTGGGGAAGGACTTCCCGGGATGCCGTCAGTTCCCGGGGCGCGCGGGAGCTGGGGCATGGAACCCGCCCCCGCGACTTGGAGTCATCGACGGCACCGAGGCCGATGAATCCGTGTGCTTCCCTCGCCTTGGAGCCGTCAGAAACGTTCGCCCACCAGCTTTTCGCTCAGTGCCCACAGTGCCTTTGCACGCTCCGGGTCCAGTGCGTAGGAGCGGACGCCAGGGGTGCCGGGCGTGATCAGTCCGTCGGTCACCGACGACACCTGGCAGTCCTCGGTGTATCGCCCGCCGATGTCGTCCGCGTTGGCGACGAAAGCGGCCCAGACCGAGGTGGCGGCCCCCTGCGGGATGGACTTGAACTCGAACGGGGGATGGCCTTCGGCCGCGGACTGCGCGTTGATCTTCTCCACCGTCGCTTCAAGTTCGCCGGGTGCCAGGTGGCGACCGAGCTCGGTCATGATGCCGCCCGGGTGCACGGCGGCTGCGCGGACGCCTTGTGCCTTGTGACGGCGATCGAACTCGACGGCAAACAGGATGTTCGCGGTCTTGGAGCGGCCGTAGGCCGCGCTCGGATCGTAGGGGGTCCGTTCGAAGTTGGGATCGTCCAGATCCACGTCCGAGTAGCGATGCCCGGCGGACGACAGGCAGATCAGGCGCCCACCTGGCGCGATCAGCGAGGCAATCCGGTTGGCCAGCACGAAGTGGCCCAGGTGGTTGGTGCCGAACTGTGTTTCGAAACCATCGGCGGTGTGACCGAACGGCGTGCGCATCACCCCGGCGTTGGCGATGACGACATCGAAGGGGCGGCCATCGGCCAGCAGCGCGTCGGCGCAGCTCCGCACGCTCTGCAGCGAAGCCAGGTCCAGCTCGATCAAGTCCAATTGCCCGCCGTTCGCCGCCTGGGCGTGGATGCCAGCCGTGGCTTCTTTCGCCTTGGCGAGATTCCTCGCCGCGCCAACCACGTGGGCACCGTGGGCGACCAGGGCGCGGGCGGTTTCGACGCCCAGACCGGCCGACACGCCTGTGACCAGGACGCGCTTTCCGCTGAGATCCCTTCCGGCCAGGACATCGTCCGTGGTGGATTTGGCTCCGAAGACATTCGACATGGGGGTTCCTTGGTGGGTGACGGCGGGCTCGCGATCGCGGCTACCATGAGCCTGATCACGAAATTAAAAGGAAGTGCTCTCCGTTTATTATGTGGAGACAACCTCCGTTTATCAAGAGGAAGGCATCCGCATGAGCAAAACTGGCGCGACGTCCACGGTACGCAAACCGCGAGCTGACGCGGAACGCAATCGTCTTCGCCTGCTGGAAACGGCCAAGGCGGCGTTTGCCGAAAAGGGTTCGAACGCGAGCCTGGACGAAATTGCCCGCGTCGCCGGGGTCGGACCGGGAACGCTGTACCGCCACTTTCCCAGCCGCGACGCGCTCGTGCTGGCGGTCTACCAGAATGAGATGGCGCAGCTACTCGCTGCGGCCGAACGCCTGGCCGCGAGTCGGCCACCGATCACGGCGCTGCGCGAATGGTTGCTGCTGTTCGTGGATTACCTCGCCGCCAAGCACGGGATGCATGAAGTGCTGGGTTCCATGAGCGGCCAGGCGTCCGAGGTCTACGCCTCGTCGAGCCTGAAGCTCAAGCAGGCCGTGCGCCGACTGGTCGACGGACTTGGCGAGCACCGTCCGATCCGGCTCGGCCTGGAGCCGCTGGATCTGCTCCGCGCGCTGGCCGGCGTGGCCAACGTCAATGCCGGGCCGAACGGGCAGCAGGCGGCAAGGGCCATGGTCGATCTCCTGATCGCCGGCATCGATGCCTCGGACAGACCGGTGCGCGAGGACGATCAGCGGTGACCCCGGACTGATCGACTGCGAACGGAAAGCCGCCCACCGTCGGTGGGCGGTCCAGCAAGGCGCCTGCCCGCGAGGCGCGCGGCGCCGTGGTGCCGCGAGTGCCGATCGGAGGTTTACGTCGTCGGCACGGTCCCGCCATCGATCGTGTACTCGGCCCCCGAGATGGACTCGGCGCGGGGCGACACCAGGAAGGCGATGAGATCGGCCACTTCGCTCGGCTTGGCCGGACGTCCCAACGGAATCCCACCCAGCGCCTCCATGACCTTCTGCTTGGCGCCTTCGTAATCGGTGCCCGCATTGGCCGCGATGGCGCCGAGGAAATCGACCGCCGCTTCCGTCTCCACCCAGCCCGGCGAGACGCGGACCACGCGCACACCCTGGGAGGTCACTTCCTTGGACAGCGCCTTGCTGTAGGTGGACAGCGCCGCCTTCGCCGCGGCATAGGCGATCGTGGCGTCATGCAGCGGCAGCATGCGTTGGATCGAGGTCACATGCAGGATCACGCCGGATCCCTGCGCCAGCATCGCCGGAAGCAAGGCGCGATCCATCCGCACGGCTGACATCAGGTTCAAGTCGAGCGCCGTGGCCCATTGCGCATCGTCCAGCCTGGCGAAGCCTCCTGCGGGCGCCGAAGAACCGCCCACCACGTTGATCAGAATGTCGACGCCGCCGAGGCGTTCCCGTGCCGCCTCGACCGCTTGACGGACGCCGTCGGCCGACGCCAGGTTGGCCGCCACGTAGTGGACGCCTTCGACAGGCGTCTTCGGCGTCGAGCGCGCCATCGCCACGACCCGTGCATCGAGCTGGGACAGCAGTTCGACCACTGCCGCCCCGACGCCGCGCGTGCCGCCGGTGACGACGATGCGCTTGCCTGCCAGTTGGAGGTCGAAGTGCATCACGCCACCTCCAGCGAGGCGATCTTGCCGCGCTCCAGGGCGAACGAGTAGCGCAGGTCCAGCGGGCTGCCCGGGAAGTTTCCCGACACCTGGCTGGTGACGATGTAGCGCCCCGCCTGGACCTCCAGCGTGTGCGGCCTGGCGGTGTAGGTGTACTTGGCGGACGCCGCGTTCTTCCAGGCTTCGATCGCGGCTGCGCCGGCGTGCGTGCCGCCCTCGTCGAGGACGACGCCAGTCTTGGTGAAGCAGTGGGCCACCGCCTGGCCATCTTGGCGGTCGGCTTCGAAGTAGGCCGAGATCGGCTCGGGCAGCTCCAGGTCTTTCATTGCGATGCTCCAGTTGGGTGTGCAGCGCAAGATTGATCCGCTTGGCGAGGTTAGAGAATCGCCTATGATCTGATCAGGCTATGTAGGAATCAGTGCACAATGCGCGGCGCCGAGTTTGCGGAACTCAAGGCCTTCGTGGCCGTCGTCGACCGGGCCAGCTTCGCCCGTGCCGCCGATCACCTGGGGCTGTCGCGCTCCGCGCTCAGCCAGATCATCCGCCAGCTGGAAGCCCGGCTCGGCGTGCGCCTGTTGAATCGCACCACCCGCAGCGTTTCACCGACCGAGCCCGGCCGGCGACTGCATGAGCGCATGGCCCCCCTGCTTCGCGACATGGACCAGGCCGTGGCGCAGGCGGTGGGTACGCGCGCACGCGTGGCAGGCACCCTGCGCATCAACACGCTGAGCATGGCGGCAAAGCGCGTGCTCGCGCCGCGGCTGGGGCGTTTCGCGCAGGCCAACCCCGATGTCGTGCTCGACATCGTCATCGACGATGGCCTGAGCGACATCGCCGGAGAAGGCTTCGATGCCGGCATCCGCGTCGGCGGCCGACTGCAGAAGGACATGGTGGCGGTCCGGCTGACGCCGGACTTCGAACTGCTCGCTGTCGCTTCGCCCGACTACCTGGCCCGGCATGGCGAGCCCAGGACGCCAGCGGATCTGAGCCGCCATGCCTGCATCAACTGGCGCTTCCCCGGCAGCGGCAAGGTCGCCGGCTGGCCCTTCAAGAAAAAGGACAAGGCCATCGAGTTCTTCGGCGAGGGACAGGTGATCTCCAACCATCAGGACATCATCGTGCCCGCCGCGCTGCAGGGACTGGGCATCCTGTATGCGTACAACGACGCGGACATCGCCGAAGCACTGCAGGACGGACGCCTCAGGCGCGTCCTGGCCGACTGGTCGCCGACGGTCCCCGGCCTGTTCCTCTACTACTCGAGCCGGCGCTACATGCTGCCGGCGCTGCGTGCCTTTATCGACTGCCTGCTGGATCGGGATATCGGGAATGAAGCGCCCGCGAAGCCAGGCACTTCCCGATGATCGATTCGGCAACCTAGTCGCGCTGTTTCGACACTTCAGCCTCGGTGCTTGTGAGCTCTGCGCTCCGGACGGCCTCAGGCGGCGGCGGTGCGCGCGTCTCGCCGGGCAGCGCTGCCAGTCGCCCACGTGCCGGCCTGATAGGCCAGCAACGGCACGGCCCAGCTGCCCCACAGCATCCACGCGATCAGGCCCGGCGATGGCGCGATACCCTGCGCCACCACGGCCGCAAGCGCCAGCCGGAACACGGCCGGGGCCAGCGTCACCAGATACGCGCGCAGCATCCAGCGCCGGTGCGCCGCCACGTCGCGACGCAGGATGGCCACCAGGCCCGCACCGCCGGTGACCAACCACGCCAGCTGGGTTGCGCTGAAGGCCACGCGGATGCCCATCGGTGCCGGCGAGGTCGCGATCAGGCCGACCGCGCCGACCATGGCCACCAGCATCGCGGCGAAGTACACGCGACCCGACACGCGGTGCACACGCCACAGCCGCGGCCAGCGCTGGGTCAGCAGCTGCACCAGTCCCAGCAACACGCCCACGCTTCCCCCGGCCAGGTGGCACCACAGCCATCCCTGCCGCGCCACGAACATCGCATACGCCGGCGACGCCGGCGAGGCGTATTTCCCATACGCCGCATGCAGGAAGCTGCCGCCGACAACGGCCAGGCCCAGCCAGAGCAGAACGCCGGCCATGCCGGTGACGCTCGCCCCGCGACGTGCGCCGCGCGCCTGCGCTTCGACTCGGTATGTCATTGCTCGCTCCCCCATCCCATCACGCGGCCGGCCCGGCGCAACGCTAGCACCCTTGCAGGGGGGCCAGCTCGACCTGCCGCCCTTGCTTGCAGATCGTTCAAAGGCGGCCGCGATGGTCCACACCCGGACCTCAGGCGGCGCGCGGAGGACGGCGACCCAGGCGTACCAGCCCGTTGTTTTGACCGTGGGATGCGACCCCGCGCAGGCCGCGCATGACTGGATGGCCAACGAAGATCCAGCGCCCGCGTTGGCCCTGACACCACGCACCGCACCAGGCGTACATTAGCCGCGCACGCCAGGGCCCTGGCGATGCCAGACCGATCCAACCGCCGAACGCGAGGGTGTCATGAGCAAGGGAATGGACCAGAAGAAGACCCAGAAGAAAGAGCCGACCAAGACGCTGAAGGAAAAGCGCGCGGCCAAGGCTGAAAAGAAGAACAAGTAAGCGGCTTTCCCCGGCCAGCCTGATCGGCTTGCGGGACAGCGGCGGCGCCGGGTGGCAACACCCTGGCGCCGTTTTTATTTGCCCGGGCTGAGGCTCGGGATCACGAGGGCAGGTTGGCGCGAATCCGCACGGCGCGCCGGTACGACGGTGGCGCGCACTGAACCATCTCACGTCGCCCCGTCCGAGCACTTGCATCATCCTGGAGATGGCGCCGGTCCACGCCGGGCGTCACCGGCGGATCCAGGTGGTCATCCAGCAACGATCCCGATGCCCGTCGGTCGCTACCAGGGCAGCGTGGCGTCGAAGCGATCGACGTAACGCAGGCCTGGGCGGCCGTGGTTCTTTTCCAGCGTGTCGACCACGCGCGGAATGGCCTCCTCGATCGAATAGGTCGCTTCGTCACCGCCCATGTCCGTCCTGATCCAGCCCGGGGCGACCACGAGCATCGCGCGGCCATCGTGGGGGCGCCGCGCGGCGAAGCACTTCATCAGCATGTTGAGCGCGGCCTTGGTCGAGGCATAGAGATCCCAGGCGCCGCTGTTTTGGGTGATGCTGCCAAGCTCGGAGGACATCGCCGCAATCGTCCCGTGGGGCGCGACCAAGGGTTCGAACAGCTCGATCAGGCGCATGGGTCCCAAGGCGTTGACGAGCATCATGTCCAGGAAGTCCTGCTGGGGTGCCGTGCTCGCGGTGGCGGTGATCGACTTGGCGATGCCGGCGTTGACGAAGAGCATGTCCAGGGAACGGCCGGAGAGGCGGTCGCGCAGGGCCTGGACGCTGGTGGCCTCTGCAAGGTCGACGCGCTCGGCTTCCAGGCTGGCGGGGAAGCGCTGGGCGACTTCATCCAGCGCCGCGGACGGGCCCCGGGTGGTGGCGATGACGTGCCAGCCGCGCTGGCAGAACGCTTCAGTCAGGGCCAGGCCCAGGCCGCGCGAGGCGCCGATGATGAGGATGGTGTTCTTGGGGGGCACGGAAGATCTCCGGGGTTGGGGCGGCCGGTTGGAGCGCCGATCAGGCAGGGCCGTGTGGATCCCAGGGTGGACGGCCGAGACGCCGTGCGCGGCACGCGTGGTGTCATGCGTGACGCCCCGCGCGGAGCGGGACGGACTCCAGGGGCGGCCGGCGGCACGGGGCTCACCGGGGCGGTGCGCTACGCCGGGCTGTGCGGTCACAGGGCGCGGCCATCATGCAGGGCGCTGGCCTGGGACTGAAGCGAATCCAGGGAAGTAGACTCTTGACTCGAATGCACGAGTCGGCCGATGGCCAGCGCGCTGAAGTCGTGACCGTTGCGCCCGCGGGCGTGTCTTGGCCAGGAGAGGTGATGCAGTTCGATGGTCGATTGCTGGGTGGCGTGAGTCTGCTGGCGGCGGTGGTCGAAGCGGGGAGTTTTGCCAGGACGGCCGAGCGCCTGGAGATGTCGCCTTCGGGTGTAAGCCGCGCGATCGCCCGTCTGGAGGCGAGCGTGGGGATCCGCCTGTTCGACCGCAACACGCGCTCGCTCCGGCTGACCTCCGAAGGCCAGCGGTTCTATGAGGAGGTGATACCGCACCTGGAGGCGATCGGGATGGCCGCCGGGCGTGCCTCGGGAGCCGCCCACCGTGTCGAAGGGCGGTTGCGCGTGCAGGTCGATCCGTTCTTCTCGGCGTTGGTCATGGCGCCGCATCTGCCCGCATTCTGCCAACGCTATCCGGACCTGCACATCGAGGTGTTGACCCGCGAGGTGATCGGCGATCTGGTGTCCGATGGCGTGGACGTGGCGGTCCGGTTCGGTCCCCAGCCGAGTTCATCGCTGGTCGCGCGACGCCTGCTGGAAACCCGCATCCTCACCGTCGCCGCACCGTCCTACCTGGAGCGCTGCGGGAGGCCGGCCACGCCGCAGGAGCTGGAAGCCCATGATTGCCTGCAATTTCGCGATCCGCAGACCGGCCATCCCTTTGACTGGGAATTTCAGAAAGGCCGGGTGACCCTGCCGGTGGCAACGCGCGGAACGCTGCTGCTCACGGACGTGGGAACGATGATCAATGCGTGCGTGGCAGGGGCAGGGATTGCCCAGTTGATGTCGCTCGGCCTCCAGCCGCTCCTGGCGTCCGGAGCGCTGGTGGAGTTGTTCCCTGACTGGCCGGACGAGGTGTTCCCGCTCTATGCGATCTATCCCTCGCGTCGGCATCCGCCGGCCAAGGTGCGCGCGTTCCTGGACTTCTGCCTGCAGATCACGCGCGCTTCGGGAAGCGGGATCGGACTCTAGGGTTTCCCACGTTCCCATGCCGTCAGCGTCATCCGGCCCAAGACTACTGGCGGCAGCGATCGCATGCCATCAAGCCGGCGCGATACCAGCTCCAACGGCCATGGTCTGACCAAGGCTTCGCTACCGATCCGTATCGCCGAATATGGCTTGCGCGTGGCGCACCCGGGCTGCAGCCATTGCTCGATACTGGTGTCCTCGCAGTCGAACCAGCAGGACCCATAGCCACGCGCCATGACGCACCGGGCGGTCTTTCAAGCCTTGACCGTAATGGATGCGACTGGAGATCGCGAAAACCAGCTCGACCTTCATATGCCTGGCATAAGGGCTGACCAGCTGTCATGCGCTTGAGACCGTGAAAGGGATCTGGACAACACCACCTGATGCTCGATTTGCGCCGGATCGCGCTGTGGTTCGGCTCAGGGCCGATGAAGGGGCCCGATTTGACGCCCTTGACGGAATTTGCGCCTTACAGGCGCACGGGTCCCTTCGCCGGCTGCAACTGCCGGCGCGCCGTCCCAGGTTGGGCAGGGCGAGCAACGTCAAGACCCGCGCGGTGTTCTTGTGCCAAGCCGCGACAACGCACCTTGGGATAGCCAGACTGGGCGACGGTTGGCCAGCCAACGAATCGATGCGAGATCAGGAAAAGTGCGCCTGGATTTCCTCGAGCCCTTGTTCGCGCGTTTCCACGCCACTCCGCCCCAGCATGATCGCGGATGCCGCCATGGGAAGGCCGAGAAGCGCCGCTGATAGGGCAAAGTGATCGAAGAATCCGACGATTCCCAGCCCCGCGCCGAGAATACCGCCGAACTTGGAACTAGCCGCAATCACGCCCGAACCTGTTCCGCGCAGGTGCAACGGATAAATCTCGGCCGCATAGGGAATCAGCATCGCAATCACGCCGCTCACGCTGATCAGCAGGGCGGCGATCGCGGCCGTGGTCAAGAAAGCAGAATATACGGACATGGCGGCAAGCACGGCGAATACCAGCAAGGAGACCGACGTAAGTCCCAGAAACAGCACCAGCGATTTGTAGCTGCTCCAGCGGTAGTAGAGCCAGATGACCAACGCGATGCCTGGAAGAGCGTAGATCGCCGACTTGGCGAGCAGCGCGCTGGTGGCCGCCGAATCAATGCCCAACTCGGTGAGGTTGGTCGGAAGCCATAACAGGAATCCGAAGTTCACCAGCCCCCATGCCGTACCTGCGACCAACAGGCTCCATGAAATTAGCGCATGCCGGCCGCGAATCAGATCCCGGGTTCCAGCGATCGGATGCCCTTCTTCGACGACGGGGGGGGCCGGGTGTGCGCTGTCGTCGCGCTCGACTTGTTCGCTGGATCCTGCGAAGCGCGCGAGCAGGGCACGCGCTTGCGCGTGCATGCCCATGCTCCAAAGGAAACGCGGCGATTCGGGAATGAAGCGATTGAGCGCGATGATTACCGCGCCGGTCGGCAGCCCCAGTAGCCACAGCACGCGCCAGCTGAACATCGGCTCCAGGACCGCTGCCGCGCTGGACGCCAGCAGGTAGCCACCTGACGTTCCCAGTCCGCCCAGTGCGACGAGCAACCAGCCGCGATGGCGGGCGGGAACGGCTTCGGCCATGAGGGTAAAGGTAATGGGCAGCAATCCGCCTGCCGATGCTCCCATCAGGAAGCACATCGCCAGATTCCAACGGAATGAAGGCATCGCGCCGCAGATTGCGGTGCCGATGAACATGAGCGCCGACAAGAGGATCGCGGAGCGCCGACCAAAGCGGTCTGCCACGCGGCCCCACACCACCGAGCCAACCGTTGTGCCGGTCAGCGCGAACAATGCGAGCAGACTGGCGCCTGAGGTCCCCATGCCATATTCGGCGCGCATGCCCGGCATCACGAAACCGAGCGTAGCGGGCTTCATGACGTCGATGGCAAGTGCGACGACAAGCACGGTGACCAGGGTCCAATGCTCGCGGTTGAGCGATGCCCCATCCGCTACATGGAAGCTCAGTGGCGCCGCGCCGGCGCCCAGCTGCGTGTCCTTGGGCGGGCGCGGCAACATGCCGTAAGCCGATAGCGCAAGCCCGAGCGGAATGATCGCCATGCCAATCAACATCCCACTCGTCATCGGCATGCCGACCATGTGCCAATGTGTATATCGGCCCATCATGAACATCGGGCCATGCGAGAGAACACCCGCCGTGATCAAGGCGCATCCCATCCAAAAAGCAATGGGATGATGGAACGAAGACCCAACTCGGCGCATGATGCCTCCCCTGTGCGGGGCCATGGTAGCACCCTGGAATCGCCCGACCTTGGCCGCGCAATGCTCGCTATGCCTCCCGCAATCGAGCGGAATCGCCCCGACGGGTTCCAATCAGAACGCGCCTGCGTCTTTGGTTGAAGCGGGGGTGCGGAGCGGATGTCGGGCACTCTGCCCGGACATCTGTCCTGGAGCCTGGCCTCCCAGCGCCCAGCTGCTTCGAGTACGAAGATGCTGTGGTACGGCGGTCAGTCGTGACGGGGGATGGACGTCGGAGTGCGGCCCGCTGCTCCGGTGCACGGTGCCGTATCCGCCATCTGAGACCGCGCCTGGAACCTCGCTGCCTGGTCAGCACCGCGAGGGCCCTGCTGGCGCTGTCCTCACTGCCGCCACGGCGGCGCGGCGAACATCTCGATGAAATAGCGGGCCACCGCTTCCACCTTCGCCGGGCGGTTCTGTGTGGTGGGGGTGACGAAGTACAGACCGCCGTCCGACTGCTTCCATTGGGTCAGCAGTGGCACGAGCCGCCCGTCGCGCAGGTATTCGGCGGCGATGAACTCGGGGAGCGCGGCGACGGCCTGGCCCGCCAGCAGCACGGGCAGCAAGGCCTCCGAATTGGTCACTCGCAGGCGGCCCAGGGGATGCACGGTTTCCTTCCTGCGCCCGTTGCTGAAACGCCAGGTATCGCCGCCGGCGCGCAGCGCGAACGCAAGGCAGTGCGCCGGATCCAGATCGCGCGGGTGACCGGGCTGGCCGTAGCGGGCGACATAGCTCGGTGCGGCCACCGTATAGCGCGAGACCGGACACAGGCGCCGCGCGGCCAGCGTCGAATCCGGCAAGGAGGCGATGCGCAGGGCGGCGTCGAAGCCCTCCCCGACCAGATCCACGACCGCGTCGGACAGGTGCAGGTCCAGCGACAGCTCCGGGTAGCGTTCGAGCAGGCCGGGCAGCAGGGGCGCGATCCAGCGCACGCCGAAACTCATGGGCACGGCGAGGCGGACGGTGCCACGTGGTGACGCCGATTGGTCGCGTGCGATGGCCTCGGCCTCTTCGGCATCGCGATACAGCTGGGTCGCCCGACCCAATAGGTCCTGGCCGAACCCGGTCAGTGCGAGTTGCCTTGAGGTCCGATTGAACACGCGTGCGCCCAGGCGCGTCTCGAGCCTGGCGATACCGCGCGACACCGTGGGCACCGAGAGGTCCAGTTCCCGCGCCGCGGCGGCGAAGGAGCGGCATTCGGCGACCTTGGCAAACAGCGCGAGGCCTTCGAAGTCGGGAAGCTTGGACATGAAATTCCTGAAACGATGGCTTTCAGATGATTCTATTTTGTTGAGGGTGTGGGGTCGATACCTTGTTGGTCACCCACCACTTGTCGAGGTTTTCCTCATGTCACTCAAGCTCAACAACAAGATCGCCCTGGTCACCGGCGGCACCACCGGCATCGGCCTGGAGGCGGCGCGCCAGTTCGCCCTCGAAGGGGCCACGGTGTACATCACCGGTCGCCGCAAGGAACAGCTCGATGCCGCGGTGGCCTCGATCGGCGCCAATGCGAAAGGCATCCAGGTCGATTCGGCCAAACTCGGCGAACTCGCGCATCTGGCGCAGACCATCAAGGCCGACCACGGCCGCCTCGACGTGCTGTTCGTGAACGCAGGCGGCGGCAGCCTGGTCCCCTTGGGGGAAATCACCGAAGCGCACTTCGATGACACCTTCGATCGCAACGTCAAGGGCACTTTGTTTACGGTGCAGGCGCTGCTGCCGGTCCTGGCCGAGGGCGCCTCGGTCATCCTCACCGGCTCGACCGCCGGTTCCACCGGCTCGCCGGGCTTCAGCGTCTATGGCGCGTCCAAGGCAGCGGTGCGGGCCTTGGTCCGCAACTGGATCCTCGAAGTCGACAAGGCACGCAAGCTGCGCTTCAACATCCTGGCGCCGGGCCCGACGCGTACGCCCGGGCTGGTGGAACTGGCCGGCCCGGATGCCGCCCAGCAGCAGGGCCTGCTGGACTTCCTGGCCACCCAGGTGCCGTTGGGACGCGTGGGCGAGCCGATCGAGATCGCGCGCGCCGCCGTGTTCCTCGCCTCCGACGATGCCAGCTTCGTCAACGGTGCGGAGCTGTTCGCCGATGGGGGCCAGGCGCAGGTGTAACTGCGCGCATCGCCGGCGGCGCGCGTGGCTGGATCGAGCCGGCAACGCGCGTCTGCGGTCCACGCGGACACGCAGTCCATGTCGCCCCTTCAGCACGGCGCGGGGTGCCGAGGCCCGCACATCACGTCACCTTCCGAGCCGGGCGGTAGCGTGATGCGCGTTGGCACGGCCAGTGGCGCAATCGCCTGCCCCAACGCAGAGGACTCGGCATGGAACACCCCAGTGGGAACACGCAGCGCGGTGTCACCGTGGCTGCCCGGATCGGCTACACCGCCAAGGGCGTGGTCTACCTGCTGATCGGCGGCCTGGCGGCGATGGCGGCGTTCGGCCTGGGCGGTCAACGCGGCGGTGCCTCCGAGGCCATCACCCACATGGCCGCCCAGCCCATGGGCACCACGCTGCTGGTGTTCCTGGCGGTGGGCCTGATCTGCTACACCGCCTGGCGGCTGATCCAGGCCGTGCTCGATTCGGAAAACAAGGGCAACGACGCCAAGGGCCTGCTGATGCGCGCCGGGTTCGTCATCAGCGGCCTGAGCTATGCGGCGCTGGCCTGGCGCTGCATCAGCCTGCTGATGCACAGCGGCAGCGATTCCTCCAGCACCCCGCAGCGCACCGCCATGGTCATGCAGCACGCGGGCGGGCTGATCGCCGTCGGCCTGGTGGGGATCATCATCGCGCTGGTGGGCGTGGCCCAGTTCCGCCGCGCCATCAAACGCGGCTATCGCGCGCATTGGCATACCGAGGACATGCCGGCCCATCAACTCAGGGTGGCCGAGGGCATCGCCCGCTGGGGGCTCTCTGCGCGTGGGCTGGTCTTCCTGATGATTGGCGGATTCCTGTGCCTGGCGGCGCTGCAGACCGACCCCAGCGAGGCCAAGGGCCTGGGTGGCGCGCTCACGACGCTGGCCCAGCAACCCTTTGGGCCCTGGCTGCTGCTGGTGGTCGCGCTGGGGCTGGTGGCCTATGGCGTGTACTGCTTCGTCAATGCCCGGTATCGCGATACCAATGCCTGAATCGCAGGGCCAGCCGGCCATACGCGTCCGGGCGTCAGGGCCTGGCACATGCACGCCGCTGGTGCTGCCGATGGCGGACGACCATGCAGGTCATTGGCGCCTTGCCCGCCGGGACGGCGCCGCCACGCAGCCGGCGAACCGCTCAAACAAAAGCCCAGTGCGCTGGGTCCGGCCCCGTGGCTTGCACCACCGAGGTCCCGGCGAAGTGCGAGCTGAAATACAGCCCACGCGTGTCGGCCACGTACGCCAGCGCCCAGGCGCGCGAGCGCCGCGCCTGCTCCGCCTCCGCGCAGAAGACCGCGTTCCACGCCGGATGCCGTAATTGCAGCGGATGGTGCATGACATCGCCGCCGAACAGCGCCGACGCACCCGCCGACGCCAGCCCGATCGACATGTGGCCCACGCAGTGCCCGGGCGTTGGATGGAAGTGGAAGTGCGCATCGACCGCGCCGCCGCCATCGCCGATGCGCTGGACCAGGCCTGCCTCGATCAGCGGCAGCACGCTGTCGTCAAACACCATTCGGCGCGACGCGCCTTCGTCGCTGGCGTAGAAATCCTCTTCGGCCTGCGCATAGACGTAGCGTGCGTTGGGAAAGGTCGGCACCCACGCACCATCGACATTGATGGTGTTCCAGCCCACGTGGTCCACGTGCAGGTGGGTCAGCAGCACCATGTCCACCGCCTCGGGCGTCACACCGGCATGCGCCAGCCTGCGCAGGTAGTCGGTGTTGAGTTGGTGGAAGATCGGGTTGAACGGTCGCGACTTGCCATTGCCGATCCCGGTGTCGACCAGCACCGTCTTGCCGCCCACGCGCACCAGCCAGCTATGCACGCTCATCAGCAGGCGCTCGCCGTCTTCGCCGAGGTGCTCGGGCCGCATGGGCTGGGCGTGGTCCCGCACCGCCTCGTGCGTCCAGTCGGGAAAGATGTCCGGGCCTCGCAACGTGTCCAGCACGCGGTCGGTGATGCGGGTGACGCTCGCCTCGCCCACCGTGTACACCCTGGATTCGGTCCTCAGGTCCATGTTGGTTTTCCTGTGCATGCAAGGGGATGGCGCCGACGGTCCGGCGCGTGCGGATCCGCACCCGGTGGCACCGGGTCATCGATCCGGCCCGCTGGCCACAGCTGCAGAGGTCGCGCGCGCATCACCACAAGGTCGTGGTGTCACGCACCGCCGAGCGCCATTGCAGCCAGCCGCGGGCGGCCGGGCGAGTATGGCGCCGGCGCGCGGGGCGCTGGTGTCGCGCCCGACACAGACGTTTACAACTGTTACATGGCGCGCTGGGCCTTCGCCTCTTGGACGCGCAGCCAACCGCATGCGCGGCCGCCGCCGCACAGGTCTGGGCGGCGGTCGGCCGGGCGCCTCCCCGCGCCCGGCGTCGCCTCAGCAGGATTTGTAGACGTAGCCGGCGCCGGTGTTCGTGGTGACCGCGCGGTCGCGGTAGATCACGGAGATGTTCTGGCCGCGGGCCTTGCAAGCCGCGTTGTAGAAGCTGATCGGATCGACCGGGTTGCCATCGGCGTCCTCGGTCACGTCGTTGTATTCGATCTCGTAGACCTGCTTGCCGTAGACATCGGTGTAGTCCTCGCACTCGGACCACACCTGGCATTCCTCGGCAATGGCGAAGTCGAAGCCGATCTTGGTATAGCCCTGCAGCGACAGCTCCGGCGCGTTCTTCTGCGCCACCGCCAGGTTGGCCTGGTGCGCGCGTGCGGCGATCAGCGTGGCGAAGGCCACATTGTTGGCCCGCTTCAACAGACCCGACGAGCGCGTCCACGAATCCAGGTTGTCCGGCTCCACCGCATTGAAGCCCGCCGCGGCGCAGCCGTCGATCCACGGGCCCACCACCTGCATCAGCGCGGTGCGCTTGGCCGCCGTGGAGGTGTCGAACAGCAGCTCGCCCGGCCAGTTGGGGTCTTCCAGGTACTTGCCGTTCTTCTTGACCAGCAGGTCCGGGTGGTTCTTTTTCCACCACGCGGTCTCGCCGGGCTGGGTCTGGAAGCCGTTGATGTAGCAGATGTTGTACTTGCCCGTGGCCGGCGCGTCGGTGCGGTCCCGGTCCACGATGGCCACGTCGGCCTTGGGCGTGTACGCCCCGCCCAGCTGGTAATCGAACTTGCCATTGGCCGGGGGCACCGTCACCGCCAGGCCCACGCCCGCAGTGAACAACGCCACCGTGCCCACCATCGTTGCCAACGAACTGCGTACCGCGCCATGTCTTTTCATCTGCCTGCTCCGTCCGGGGATGTGCGAAAGGCGTGGCGGACAGGGCCCACCCAAGGCGCCTGCGTCCTGTCCACGCGCGCCGGCCGACCGGCCCGCGCGCAGCGAACATAGAGCGAAAACGAAACTACACGCAAGGTAACGAAACGTTAAACCGACAAAAGAAGGGCCTGATCGACCAGAAAGCGCAACCTGTCACAGCGCGGAGGCGACCGGTCGACCCCCTCGGGCACGCATCGTCATGGCGCGCTGACGTCTCCAGTTGTCCCCTCGCATGCGCCCCCATGCTCGGCATGGACCATCACGACGTCCGTCCCCGGGCTGAGGGAACACGCGAGAGGGACTCCTTGCCGGACCGCCGCCCGATGCGCGCTCCCCGGTCAGCCCGCTCGGGCCGCGCCCCGGATGCTGCCGCCGAGATGCAAGCGCTCAAAGCACCCGGAAAACGCGAAGCGACCGCAAGACCATTGCCCTGCGTCGCTTGATGGACGCGACGCTTCCGTGCCTGGTCATGCGCCACTGCGTAAAGCCAACCCGCGGCCAAGAGCGCGTCCGCTTCCTTGTCGTGCGCGTGACGCTTCAGCCGGTCAACCGCGTCCAATTGGCGTGGGCGAACCCGGCCTTGCATTGATCGGAGAGCCCGCAGCGCTCCAGAAAGGCCCTCGCCTCATGGCCTGGACGGTACTGGTAGGGAAAGTCGGTCGAGAACAGCAGCCGCTCGGCCCCGACGATGGCCACGGCACGCTCCAAGAAGTGCGGGAGGAACATGCCGCTTGCGGTGACATAGAGGTTCCTGCGCAGGTACGTGGCGATCGGATGTTCAAGACCGGACACACGATCCATCGCGGCCAAGCGTTCGGCGTAGAACAGCACCAGTTCGCCCCAATGACCGAGGATCACCTGCAGGCTCGGCAAGCGGTCGAACAGCCCGGCAAGGACCAGGCGGATGAACTGGAGGCCGGCGTCGTAATGCCAGCCAAGGCCGTAGGTGGCCAACGCCGCATCGACCTCCGGCGAGAAGCCCGAGTAGTAAGCATCCCGCACCGACGGGGCGGGCACGCGGGGGTGCAGGAACACTGGCACGCCCAGCGCCGCCGCCGTCTGGAAGACCGGAAAGAAGGCAGGAGCGTCCAGGTGGCGCTCGCCGACCTTTCCACACAACAGCACGCCCTTGAAGCCCAGCGTCCTGACGCAGCGCTCCAGTTCGCGGGCCGCGGCCTCGGGGACGGCCATCGGCAGCGTCGCCATCGCCTGGAAGCGGGTCGGATGACGGGCAACAGCCGCCGCCAGCGCGTCATTGGTGTGTTTTGCCAGCTCCACACTGTCCGCTCCGAGATCGTGCAGCGCCGGCGTGGTCAGGGACAGCACCTGCACGTCCAGCTCGGTTTCATCCATCAATTCGATCCGGCCTTTGCCCAGGTCCAGCAGGCGGCCCTCGATCACGCCGGAATGGAACGCCACGCTTGGATCGGTGGCCTCTAGGCCTGCCGCGCTCCAGGCCTTGAGGACGTCGTGGGTCAGCACGTGTTCTTCGATGCCGATCAATTTCATACAACCTCCTGGCGTTTACTCAGCTCACCCTGGTCTCTGCCGCGGGAGGTCGCGCCGGGCGCCTTGGCCAGCGCCCGGCCCCCGTGCAGCGCATCACGGTCCGCAACCGCGGCTCCAGCGACCACCCTCCGTTCCGCGCTGACAGGCGCGGCATCTGCCCGTGTCACCAACGCACGGTGCGGCCCACGCGGTCGAGGTATTCCAGCCCCGGTTTGCCCTGCTTGGAGAGCAGGGTGTCGACGATGTCGGGGACGGTTTCCTCCACGCTGAACGGTGCCTCCGGCCCGCCCAGGGACGTCCGGATCCAGCCGGGCGCCAGCAGCAACATGGCACGCGATTCCCCTGCGTGGCGGGCCGCGTAGCTGCGCATGTATTGGTTCAAGGCGGACTTGCTGCCGCGATAGACCTCATGCCCGCCCTTCTCGTTATCGGCAATGCTGCCCTGCCCGGACGACATGATCCCGATCAGCCCGTGCGTGGGCACCAGGTCCTGCAACGCCTCGATGACGCGCATCGGGGCGAGCGCGTTGGTGACCATCACACGCGTGAATTCCTCGGTGGAGACCTCGGCGATGGTTTCTTCCTGGTGGGTGTTCGCGGTACCGGCGTTGACGAACAGGATGTCGAAGCTGCGACCGGACAAGCGCTCGCACAGTGCGGCGATCTGCGCCTGATCGGTGACGTCGAGCTGTTCGATCTCCACGCGGCCGGCGTGGGCATCGGCCAGGTCATGCAGTTCGGTCCTGCCATGTCCGCGGACGGTGCCGGTGACGTCCCAGCCCCTGCGGAGAAGTTCGGCCGACATCGCCGCGCCCAGGCCACGCGACGCCCCGACGAGCAGGACGCGCGGGCGGGATTCAAGCTGATTCGCGTTGTTCATGGCGTACACCTCTCAACGATGGGTCTGCCATCGATTCTGCGGGTGGATCAGTGCATGCACCAGACGCGTGGGATGCAATAATCGAATGCGTCTGATGCACAGTTGATCCCGGACCTTCATGAGCCAGCACGTCGACCTGAACCTCCTCACCGCGTTGGACATGCTGCTGACCGAGCGCAACGTGACACGCGCCGCGCGTCGTTTGGGCCTGAGCCCCTCGGCCATGAGCAGGACGCTGTCCAGGCTGCGGCTCGCCACCGGCGATCAACTGCTCGTCCAGGCCGGCAGAACGCTGGTGCCAACGCCCTACGCCGAACAATTGACCGCGCAGGTGCATGAACTGGCGCGCAGTGCACGCGCCGTGCTTCAGCCGGCGAACAACGACCTCGACCTGAAGACTCTGGAGCGGACCTTCACCCTGCGGGCCAACGACGGGTTCATCGACCTGATCGGCGCCTCGCTGATGGCGGCGATCGCCCAGGCCGCGCCGCGCGTGCGCCTGCGCTTCGTTCCCAAGCTCGACAAAGACGCACAGCCGTTACGCGACGGCATGATCGACCTGGAGATCGGGGTGATCGGCACCAAGGCGCCGGAGTTGAAGACGCGGCTGCTGCTGCAGGACCGGTTCGTCGGGATCTGCCGGACCGGACATCCGCTCCTGGCAAGGCCTGGCATCACCGCGAAGCGCTACGCCAGCCATCGGCATGTGGTCGTATCGCGCAAGCGCCAGTTTTCAGGTCCGGTGGACGATGCCCTGGATTGGCTGGGCCTGCGCAGAACGGTCGTCATGGTCGTGCCCAGCTACACCAACGCCATGCGGATCGTGCGCAATTCGGACCTGATTGGCCTGGTTCCGCGTTCGAGCCTGGGCAGCGGATCGCCCGAAGAGATCGCCACCGACGCGGGCCTGCAGTACTTCGAGCTGCCGGTCCGCACCCCGGCGATCAAGGTCTCGGCCATCTGGCACCCGCGCCTGCATGCAGACCCCGCCCATCGCTGGCTGCGCGACACCGTCCTGACCGTCTGCAAGGAGACGCGCCTGCGCGACTGATCAATCGATCAGTGCAGACGCGCAATCTCGATCCGCCAGCGCGCACCACGACAACTCCGCCACGCCCGGGCGCGCCGAGCTTCCGGCGACGGATGCCCAAGCTCATCCGCAGCGCGGTTCACCGCTAACAAGCAGGCGGACGGCCGCTGGCATGCGGGCGGAAAAGGGGCCGCAACAGGCAACTGGCACCAGCGCAGGCGTGGCGGCCCCATGCCAGGCGCCAGCGGTGGAACGAGCCGGCATGGAGCGAAACCGCCACCCCGCGAACAACCCTGAGCGACCAGCCCGACGCGACCACTAACCATTGCCCAATGGGCTGCCCTCGCACAGCCGCTGCGTATAGATCGTATCGACCAGCACACGCACCTCGTGGGCCGCGTTGAAGATGCTCTCGCCCAGCGTGCTCAGGCTGGCATCGTCCATCTGCGCGCCACTGCAGACGGTCACCATGTCGCTATGCGCGCTGATCGTGCGCAGCAGCTGATGGAACCGGTCGATCTGCGCCAGCGTCGCGCCGAATGGGTAGACCGCGCTCGGCGGTGCAGTGGCAGTGGCAGTGGCCTGGGCTTTGGCGGCTTTTCTCAAGGCTTTCGGACTCGTCACGGCATCCTTCCTCGACATGGCGGACGGGGTGTCCGCAGTCCGAATTTATCTGGTTTTCGGATATTTGAAAAGGGGATATAGCGTCGGTGCTCCCGCGCGACGTTCCCCGCCATGTCCACCAAGTCGATCCATAAAGCGGAGTACGCAATTCTGCTTCAGCAGCTGCGCGATCTTCGGCTGGCTGCGGGGCTGACGCAGGCGGGGCTGAGCGCCGCACTGGGCCGTCCCCAGTCCTACGTCAGCGATGTTGAACGCGGCGGGCGGCGGATGGATCTGCTGCAACTGCGTGATTTTTGCATCGCTTGTGGCAGCTCTCTCAAGGCGTTCGTTTCAAAGTTTGAGCGAGCACTGGCCGGCTGACCACAGGGGGCGTTCGTTGGTGCGGCGCCGCACTTGATCGCTCACGGCAGCCTCGCTGTAGCCGCAGCGCCTTAGGCGCTCCCTTTACTCACCTGGGCAACCTCGTTCACCGCTGACAGCCGGGCCCACCGAGGTCTATCGTTCGCGCGGGGAACTGGAGGTCTTGCATGGGACGCAGGCGCAAGCAGAACGGGATCGAGGTATTCGCCGCCTTGCCGTGGCCGCTGGGTGTGGCCGCCGGCCTGATCGGCTTTCGCGGCGTGCGCTACGGCTTTACCTGGTGGATGAGTCATCAGGGCGGGCTGCTCACGCAAGGCTTCAATCAGGGCATGGGCACCCTGCTCTCGCCGCTGGCGTGGTTAGTGCTGACGATCTGCTGGATCGGCGCGGCCGCGCCGTTCGTCTGCGCCCACCGCCGCCGCAAGCTGTTTGATGCGCGCACCGATCTTGAAAGCCTCCGCCAAGGCGGCTGGCGCCAGTTCGAGCCGCTGGTGGGCGAAGCCTTCCGCCGCCAGGGCTACGCCGTGGAGGAAGCCGGCCTGGGCGGCACCGATGGCGGCATCGACCTGATCCTGCGCCGCAACGGCCAACGCACGCTGGTGCAGTGCAAACAGTGGAAGCGCCAGCAGGTCGGCATCAGCGTGGCGCACGAGATGGCGGGCCTGCTGGCGCACCATCAGGCCGATGCGGTGAGGATCGTTTGTATCGGGTCGTACACGCAGGACGCCGAGCGGTTTGCTCAGGGCAAGCCGATCGAGATGATCGGTGGAGAGCGGTTGCTGGAGATGATCCGGGCTGTGCAGCGGGAAGGTGGTGTATCGCCCTCACTGCAGGCGCGGATCGAACCGGTGGTTAGGCCTGCGGTGGTCATGCCGGCATCGACCACATCGCCTGTCTGCCCGCGTTGCGGTAGTGCGTTGGTGCGACGGACCAATCGTCGTACTGGGGAAGGCTTTCTTGGGTGTAGTCAGTTTCCGAGGTGCCGGGGGGCTGGTTAAGGTTAAGGGTAAGGGTAAGTGAACATGACCCTATTGGTCCTGTTGGTCGGACCCCTTTAGTCGCTGCCAAAGCAAGAGCATGGAGGTACTAAAAATGATCGTGGGCATAAATCGTCTAAAGCAATTCGGCATCTTCAGCGATTTTAACGGGACAAAAATCCAGAAGTTCGGCCAATACAATCTTATCTATGGCTGGAACGGAACAGGCAAGTCAACCCTTTCTAATCTATTTTCTTGCTTTGAGCTACGCTCGATAGTCCCTCGCTTTAGTGGAGCGCAGTTTTCAGTCGCTTTAGAGGACGGATCAACGATCACGGAAGCAACACTCCATACGTCCCAATTGAATATTCATGTTTTCAATCAGCGCTTCGTGCATGAGAATATTGATTGGGATAAATCCGTAAAAAGCATCCTTCTTATTGCGAAAGAGAAGATTGATGACTTGCAGAAGCTGGAGAAGCTGAAGGGAGAGCTTCAGTCAAAAAAGAAGGCTCACTACGACAAACAAAGCGATATCACGAAGCAGCGTGAGGCATTGGAGAAATTTCTGACCAATGCTGCCAAGAAGATGAAGCTTGGCCTTCAGGCGATTGATACGAGCGACAGCTATTACTTGAATTACGACCGGCGCAAGCTCTCCAACTTCATTCAGAATAATGGCGCTGCCATCACGAAGGCGGAGTCAGTTCTTCCAGATGACAAGGTTATCGACCTTACGAATGCCGCCAAGCCAGACCAGCTTCCAAGCATTGCTTTCAGCTCAACGGCCATTGAGCCGGACTACTTTAAGAAGGCGGCGGGTCGCATCAGAGATTTGATTGGGACTACGGCGGTCAATCAAGCTATCCAGCGACTGACTGATAACCCGGACATCCGTGAATGGGTTCAAACAGGCCTGAAAATCCATAAGAACCACGATTCACAATCCTGCGAGTTCTGCGGCTCTCCGTTTACCCAACTTCGTGCCGAGGCACTTGCTGCTCACTTCAGCAAAGAGTTCACCGAGTTTCAGAGCCGACTTCAGAGCGCGGCGACTTGGATTGAGTCTCAAGGCGCCCCAACCAATCAGTTGCCCGCTACAACAGAGTTTTATAAAGAACTATCGGCCGAGGCAGAGCAGCTCCAAAAGGACTACGCAACTGCTGCTGAGAAGATCGACCAGCAAATGGACGGATGGCGGGAGGCCCTGAGGGCCAAAATCACGGACCCTGGGAAGACAGACATTCAGATCTCGGATGTGTTTGAAGGCGATATCACCAATTTCAATGACATTCTAAAGTCGATTGTTGCGCTCGTCGGCAGGCACAACAATAAGACTTCAAACTTCAAATCTGAGACATCAAAGAGCAAGGTGGCATTGGAACTTCACTTTGCCGCAGCTGAGGTGCAGGAATTCGACTATGCTGGAAGTGAGAAAAAGTGCAATGACCTTGAGGCTGAGGCAAAGAATGACCACAAGGAAATTGAAAAGCTTGGTCAGGAGATCGGAGCGATAGAGGCGCTGCTCTCAAACGAAACGGTTGGGGCAAAGGAATTCAATGACATCTTGCATCGCTTCATCGGCCGATCCGAGCTTTGCCTGAACTTTAATCAGAAGAAGAAAGGCTATGAGATCATTAGAAACGGCGTGGGTGAGCATGATGGGAATTTGAGCGAAGGCGAGAAGACTGCGATTGCCTTTGTTTACTTCATCACGAAGCTCAAGGAAAACGGAAACAACATCAAGGACACGATTGTCGTCGTAGACGATCCTGTTTCAAGTTTTGACTCCAATCACCTCTTCCACGCCTACTCGTTCCTGAGAACTCAATGCACTGAAGCTAAGCAGCTTTTCGTGCTGACCCACAACTTCACCTACTTCAAGCTGGTGAGAGACTGGTTTACTGGCACTAACAGGAACCGAACTAACAAAAACAAGGCCAAGAATTGCTTCTTTTATCGCCTGGATGCGCCACCTGGCTCCCCTCGTCACTCCCTGCTTGTGGATGCCGACGACTCTCTGAAGAATTACGGATCGGAGTACCACTATATCTTCAAGAAGCTCTATGAATACAGGGCACATACGACTCTCAATCGAGATGAGGCATTCTTGACCGCCAACCTCGCGCGCAAGCTAGTTGAATCGTTCTTCACCTTCAAATATCCAAAGCGGCGAAGCGACATTAGTCAATTAATGGAGGTCGGCCTGAAAGGCTGCACCGTCACGACACCAGAGCTTAAGGAAAAAATCTACCGCTTTATCAATAAGTATTCACATAGCGATGTAATTGAGATAACCGAGGATTCGGCAGAAAGCTTGGCTGGTGAGAGCCACAGCGTCATTGGCCACATCTTTCAGTGGCTCGAAGAAGTAGACAAGAAGCACTACGACGAGATGGTTCTTGTCGCAACCGCCGATGAGAGTTGACGTGTGACTAACGAGGTCAGGTTCTAAGGTATCCCCACGTTTTACAGCACCAGCGTCATCTGTTCGTGCACTGCCGCAGGCAGTGCACGCAGGGGGGAAACAGGGGTCAGAGTACACTTTCTTATAAGCAACGCCCTCCGGTTTTGAGTAGCCCCAGGGTTTGGAGTCCAATTCCCTCCCATCAGGAGATTGGACATGAAGACACTTTTCACCGAAGGACAGATCATCGGCTTCCTTCGGGACGCAGGCCGAAAGCCTGGCGGCCAGGGGGTGGGTGTAACCCCCTTCACGCTTGAGGTTGGCTTGCCCCCCGGTGCAAGGGGTAACCTGATGGCAACCCAGCACCGAGTGTGGGACATGGAAATCTTTGGCAAAGGATGCTGCGCAGTTGCCCTTGCGACGGGAGCGATGCTCGCTGGGTTAGCGGCGTGCGCAGCGCCATCAAACGCGCACCAGGAGAAAACGATGCAGGACGCAACCGCTTCGGACCTTCAACGCGAGCAGGACCGCGTAGCCGCCTTGGTCGATGCTGCCGCATCCGGGGGGTCGGCGCCGAAGGAGCCGTGGAAAGGCTACCCCCAACTGTCCCCAGGCCCCGAGCTCACCCCTGATCGATTGCTTCAGCAAGTCGAGGCATTGGCCCAAGAGGTTCGCACTTACAGCGATTCCGATCCGAGCAAGGTCGAGCAGGTGCTGGGGATGGCGTTGCCTGCAGATGTCGAACACGAGCGGAAAGGGGTGGCCGGGCGTGTGGGCAAAGGGAATTACACGTGGGCGGTTTGGAAGCCGTATCCCGAGCGTCCAGGCCACATCGTCGAGCTCACCCTGACGCCGGACGCATGCCTGGCCTACGAGGCAATGAAGGCTCCTCTGGTGGCCGACGGCTTCCGGGTATTTGTGCCCACGTTTGGTGACGACAAGCGGATCACGTTCGACAAGGCGGTGGGGGCCTCTCTGGGCCTCTACATCGCCGCCACTCCGGACAGCAGGGACGCGCCAACGTGCGTAACGGTCGTGAGCTTCGAGCTGGATCGCCGCGATGCTTGACCCTCGCCTGGAACACATGCTCCAGGAAGCCGAGAGACAGTCTTCCTTGCCTCCGTGGGCAGCTAAGAACCTGCGAGAAGCTGTGGAGTCGTCGCCCTACTTGACCGAAGTCATGACCAAGGCCATCGACAATGGCGACTTGAAGCACATCAGCGTGTCAAAGACCCCGAACGAGGGCGGGCATTACAGCCACGAGGCGCGATCAATCAGTATCAATGCTGATGTCTTCTTAAGGCCCAAACCGAAGAGCGAGTGGACCAACTGACCGGCATCTTGGGACACGAAACGGGACATGCCTTGATGGCCCGTTCCAATGAGATGAGCACCTACAAGTTTTTCTACGATGTCGAGCAGTCCCTCAAGGAAGGCACACGCTATGGGGACGCCACTGTGGACATCACCCCAATGGCAAAGGATTACGTCCAGGCATCGCGTCAGAATGAAGCTCTAGCGGAGCTGGTTTCGATGAATGCCGTGTCCAGCCGCGTCAAGCACAAGAGCCCCAGCGCGAGCGATGGCTACCTGCTGCGGCGGCTAGACCCCACCACCCCCTGCGTCACCAACGGCCGATTGGAGCCTGGCATTGCGTTGGACGATCGAGGCATTGTTCTGACTGGGGGCAAGATACAAAGCTCGGCAGTAGACGCGGTTGGCGCATGCCAGTTCGACCGGTCGGGCGTTGGCTTGGGAGTGCTGGGGAAATCGGACTACAACGATTACTACCTGTCCTACGTGGTATCGGCTGCGGCAACCGTTGCCCGGGACTTGGACCAATCGTCCACCCAATCGATTCCACGCGTGGGATTGAACATGGCCGAGCTTGGCAGTTCGCCTGCTCAAGTCGAGGCGGCTGGCATTGATCTGGGCGGTCAAGGCAGGGCCTTCGGGTTCACCGACACCTCCGGCGGTCAGCTTCGGCTCGTTGAGGTCAGACAAGTCGGGCGCGTGGGCACGGGGCATCCGGATATCGCGCCCGACGCGATGTCGCGCGCCTCATCGGTAGTGCTTGCGGACAACCCCGCCCACGCCGACCACAACACATACCAGCAGATCCACTCCTGGGTGAAGGGAACGGGCAACTGGAACGAGGAAGAGGGCCGGAACGTCACGGCGTCGCTCTACAAGCAGCAGGTCGATGACCCTCTCATCAAGCGAGTGGATGCCGTGACCGGTGCGTTAGGCAAGGACGGAGCCCAGAACGTGTTTGCGGTCTACGCGCCGTTCGGTATGGACAAAGGCCCGCTGTTCCATGCCCACGTGGACGGGCGCCAGGCAGCACAGGAACCCGCTCAACAGAACCTCCAGCAGGCCGAAGTGCTCCAGCAGACCCAGGCCCGGCATCAGACGATGGAGCAAACCCAGCAGCAGGGGCAGGAGTTGCGGATGTCGATGTAGTTAGGGAAGCAGGGTCAGAGCACACTTTCTTATAAAAGATGCACCCTAACTCCACGCTCGCACCGAGCCTGCGACCGCGAGGAAATCCGACCGTGCTTCGCCGGCGCGGTGAGGAAGTGTCAGGCGCCATGGCGCTCGCTTCATGCGATGGACCACAGGGAAACGGAGACCGCCATGCCGCGAGCCACGCCTTTCGGCTGGACTGCATCGATTGTCCTGATCGCCGGGGCGTCGCTGCCGCTTGCGTCGTGCACCAACACGGACGCGGTGCATCGCGCGCCGACACGGGAAGCATCCGTGAGATCAGGCGTTGGTCCCATGCTGGAAGAGATTTACGCGTCCCAGAAACCTGTCCGGTTCGAGCAGTTGGATGTCAGCGACATCGTGCGCAGGTACTTCCCCGTCGGCACCGACAAGGCCACCGTCATTGATGCGTTCGCAAAATCCTCTACCTCAAAGGTAGTCGAGGACACGGCGGACAAGCTGGTGGTACGCGACAACCATGGTCAGGCCATGCTGGACCCGGATGCGCGATCTGTCGTGATCACCTTCAATCTGGATACGGACGGCAAGGTGTCCGGGATCGAAGCGCTGCACCTCAGGAAACAATAGGTATCACGGAGCGCTTCATGAAAGAGAAGAGCGAGGTGGGCACCGCAATATCGAAGCAGGCGTCAGACTGCACCTTCTTATAAGGCCGCCCTGACCTCACTCTCCCATGGCCACATCCAACGCCGCCTTGCCCACGACGATCCCTACTGCGGCCGTGCGCGCTCTTCGATAGAGTTGACTGGTCGAGCGCATCGCGCCTGAGGCCCACGCTTATCAGTTCGAGGGCGACCTCGGTTAACTGTCCGGGCGCAGGGCGCGAGCACCGACATGCGGGTGAGCATTAGGGCTTGGAATAAGGGATAGGCAATGGGACTGACCTCACTTCTCATTCTTGTTGCGACAGCTTTTAGCACTCCGCCTGTCTCTACAATCCCGGAAATAGGACACGACGATTTTTGTATCCGCCTCTACGAGAGAACCTACGAGGCCGATAAAAGGGTTGTCGCCCAGGCCTTATCGGACGCCAACTCAGGCAATGAGTCCTTGGAGTTCTTCAACGCCACCCCGTCCGATGACGCGAGCGCCGTGTATTACGTCTTCAGCATTTCCGGCACGGATGATTCGTGGAGGATTTATCAAGTTTCTTCCAACACAGGCAAGATAACCGAAAAGTTTTTTTACTCGGAGTGGACCTACCGCGGATACTGCAAGCCCCGGCCAGGTCGTAACAATTCTTCCGAGCTGACGCCGCTTCGCGGCGCGACTTAAATGCGAAAAGCTGCGATAGAGCGCAGTTCCCGTGCATGCAACAGTGCGTGGCTGGCACCCTTAGCACCATGAAATCGCGTTCTTCCCCCTTATTGGTCGATTCACTTGAATCAAGCCATCTTCAGCAAATCGCTGACTGGCGACACGCCAAAGCACTTCTTGTATTCGCGGCTGAACTGCGAGGCGCTGGCATAGCCGGTCGCGAAGGCGATCGAGGTGACGTTGCCGGTGCCGGCAGCCAGCTGCTGACGCGCATGCAGCAGGCGGATGTAGCGTTGGTAGGCTAGGGGCGCATGGCCGGTGATGGCCTTGAAATGGCGATGGAACGAGGTGACGCTCATGCCGATCTCCTCGGCCAGCTGCGCAATGTGCATCGGCTGGTCGGCGTGGGTCGCGATCCATTCGGCAGCCTTTCTGATCTGCCAGAAGCGCGGGCCATAGCCGCCCATCTCGCGTAGCTGGCTGCCCATCGGGCCTTGCAGCAGGCGGTAGCAGAACTCCCGCTCGAACTGCGGCGCCAGGATGGCGATATCCGCCGGTGAATCCAGCAGCCCCAGCAGGCGGCCGAGGGGCTCCAGCACCCGCTGGTCGGCCTGCATGATGGTGATGGTGTCCGGCCGCTTGGCGGGCGGATCGGACATGTCGATCAGCAAGCCGGCGATGACGCTGGCATCAAGCCTGACTGAAAGGCCCAGGTACGGCTTGCTGGCCGAGGCGTCGACCACGCGACTGGAAAACGGCAGGCCGACCAGCGCGACGGCGCACATGCCTGGTCCAAACGCGTATTCCCGGTCGGCGAAGCTCAGCCGCTTGGCGCCCTGGGCGAGCAGGTAGAACGCCGGTTCGAACAGGCCTGGGATCGGCTTGCTGCGCGCGTGCGCCGACCAGATCGAAAGACCGGGCACGGCGGTGCGCGCGTCGCGCGTGCTGGCATGCCGGGTTGCGATGGCGATCAGGGGTTCAAGCAGTGCGGCGGGGTCGCTCAAAGGCGGCTGTCCATGCTGGCGGAACCTCGGATCATGTGGGCGACACGCGTCTGCGGGGTGGTGGGAGCCTTGCATCGACGCGAGCGGGCTGAATGCACGGGCCGCGGGCGGCAAGCGCCGATGGCCTGGGCCGTCTCGCGCCGGATCCACAGCAGGCCGCCGCACCGACCGCGGCGACGCTAACTGGATTGGAAGGATCAGGCAAGACAATGGGTCTTCGAGGGCGGCCGTCCGCGCGCCGGCCGGGGATAGTGGATGCCTGTCTTCCCTGTTCGTGAGGTCTTGCATGTCCCGTCAACAAACCGCCCTGATCACCGGTGCCAACAAGGGCATTGGCCTGGCCGTTGCGCGTCAGCTGGGCGCCCTGGGCTACACCGTGTGGCTGGGCTGTCGTGATCACCAGCGCGGCCAGGCGGCCGCCGCCGACCTGAGCAGCGAGGGCCTCGAGGCGCATGCGCTGGTGCTGGACGTCACCGATGCCCACAGCGTGGAAGCCGCCAGCGCGCGCTTTCAGCAGGAGGCTGGCCCACTGGACGTGCTGGTCAACAATGCCGGCATCAGCCTGGGCTCGCCGGTGCAGGCCAGCCAGGAGTCGCTGGAGGACATGCGCACCATGTTCGAGGTCAATACCCTTGGCCCCATGCGCGTGACCCAGGCCTTTCTGCCCTGCCTGCGCCAGGCCAAGGGCGCGCGCATCGTGATGGTGAGCAGTTCGCTGGGATCGATCGCGGAGACCAACGACCCGGCCGGCCTGTTCTGGGACGTGGGCTACGCCGGCTACAGTGCGTCCAAGAGCGCTCTGAACATGCTGACCGTGAAGCTGGCCAAGGAACTGCTGGCCGAGGGCATCAAGGTCAACGCGGTCAATCCGGGCTACACCGCGACCGATCTCAATGGACACGCCGGCTTTCGCTCGGTCGAGGAGGCGGCCAGGGTCGTCGTCGAGCTGGCCCAGGCCAACCCGCTGGGGCCCACCGGCGGATTTTTCCACGATGGCCATGCCACCCAGCATCGACACGCGTGGTAGCCGGATGCCCCATCAGGGACGGCCGCACGACACGGATAGCCCTATCGCGCAGGCGGTGGCCGCTACTGCGCCGACGGCAGGATCTGTTCGGTCAGCAGGCGATATTGCGCATCGACCATGATCGGGTTGGGGTCGTGGCCGGTGCGGGGCAATAGCACGAAGTCCTTCTTCGGCGCCGACAGGCTGTCGAAGTAGGGCTTTGCAATGGCGGGCGAGGTCAGCAGGTCTTCCTCTCCCTGCAGCAGAAAGATCGGCACATCGAAGTCGGTGCCCAGGGCGGGCAGGTCCACGGTGGCGAACATGCCGTCGCCGTGCAGCCCGACAAACTGCAGGTAAGAATAGTCGTCGCCTGCGACGGCGTCGGCCTGCGCCTGCGCGGTCGCGTACAGCGGTGCCGGCGGCCACCACGCCTTGGGCGCGTCTTCCGTGTTCATCGCTTCGTACTTGCGGTCGATGCGGCGCATGATGCCGAAGTTGTGCGGGTCCTTCCACGGCGGCGCGCCCAGCCGCTCAAGCTTGGCTACGCTTTCGGCATCGCCAGCGGCCCGTGCCAGGGTGAGCAGCCGTTGATAGGTGTCGGGCGGATTGGTCCTGTAGCTGACTATCTGCGACCAGCCCAGATACGCAGTGAACAGGTCCGGCCGTGCCTTGATCATGTGGATGGCGATAATCGAACTCCACGAGCCGCCCATCACGATGACCTTGCGCTGGCCCAGTTGCCGGGTGAGGTAGGTGGCCACTTCGATCCCGTCATCGCGGATCTGCTTCAAGGTCAGCGGCGTTTCTTCCGAAGGCTTGTTCTTGCCGTAGGTCATGCCAGCGCCGCGCTGATCCCATTGCACCAGGGTGACATGCTTCTGCCAGCCGGCGTAGATGGTGTCGGCATACGGGCTCATCGGATTGCCGGGACCGCCATGCACAAGGAGTACGATCGGGTTGGCGCAGTCATCGCCCTTGATGGTGATCCATTGCGGAATGCCACCGATCTGGACAAAGCCCTGTTCGTTCACCGGCTGCCGGGGCGAGGTGCACGCGGACGCGCCGGCTTCCTGCGCTGACGGTCGCAGGTCATTGGCCCACGCACAGCCGGAAAAGGCCAGCGCCAGCAGCAGCACGGCAAAGACGTTCTTCAAAGTGATTCCCCTGATCGTGGCGGCAGATGGACGTCCATCACCGCGTTTGCATCATTGCCGCCCGGCGCAATCCTTGGAAGGCCCAGAAGTCACGCGATGGCCACCGGGGACAACGGTCAGAATGCAGCTTCTTTGCAAGGCGCGCCTGACTCACGCCACACCTTGACCCTCCCTACATCCCCCGCCGCGCATCCTCGCCGCCAGCACAACTGACGGAGTACATACGATGATGAAGTGGATGGGGGCCGCACTGGCCGCGGCGTTGCTGGTGTCCGGCTGCGCCAAGGTGGAAGGCGAGAAGTTCGTGGGCCACTGGGTCAACGTGCAGACGCAGGACGAGACGATGGACATCGAGCGCAGCGGCGAGGCCTTCATGGTCCGCAGCACCACGCCGAAGTTCTTCAGCCGCAAGCCCAAGACCGACAGCTACCCGGCCATCTACAAGGACGGCGCGCTGCAGGTGAACAACGACGGCGAGACGGTGACCTTCGCCATCGACGAGGCCAACGGCCAGCTCAATACCGGCAGCGACCAATACCGGCGCGTGGAGACCAAGTAGGCGCCTGACGCTGGCACGACAAGGCCCGCGCTGCGGGCCTTTTTTGTGCGCGCCGTGCGGGGAAGCCCGCGTGGAATGGCGCGATGCCGTCCACACGGCCGGGCGGCTGGATTCAGCCCATCGCCTGGCTGGCCCACGGCACACGATAGTCGGCGCGGTGGGCGGTGGCGGCGATGCGCTGTGCGTTGGGCGCATCGGACTGCGCGATCCACGCCTCGGCCTGGGCCTGGCTGCGCCCGTAGCGCATGTGCCGCGCCAACAGCTGGCCATATTGCTGCTGGGCATCGATATCGACGAACCAGGCCTCGTCCAGCTGGGCGCGCACGCCGGCCCAGGCGCCGTCTTCCATCAGCAGGTAGTTGCCCTCAGTGATGATCAGCGGGACGTCGTGGGGGATGGGGATCTCGCCGGCGATGGGCTCCTCGATCTCCCGATGGAACGCAGGCGCGTAGATCACCTCGCCGGGCCGCTGCTGGCGGATGCGGCCCAGTAGGGCCACGTAGCCGGCGGCATCGAAAGTGTCCGGTGCGCCCTTGCGCGCGGCACGGCCCAGGCGCTGCAACTCGGCGTTGGCCAGGTGGAAGCCATCCATCGGCACCACCATCGCCGATGCGCCCAACTGTTCGGCCAGTTGCGCGGCCAGCGTGGACTTGCCGGCCCCTGGAAGCCCCGCGATACCCAGGATGCGGCGGCCGCCATGGCTCAGTAGCGCGTTGGCGCGGGCGATGGCCTGGTCTGGAATCATCTGTGCCTCGAGACGATGGACTGGGGCGGACACCCTACGCGATCGGTGCGGCGCACCGCTGCGCGTCACTGCTTTGAATGGGCACTTGCCTGGGCCTGCCCGCGCAGGAGGCGCAGCACGCGCTGGACGTTCACCTTGGCCAGCAGCTCGGTTTCGCCGCGCCCGCCGGTGACGCCGACAAACTGCACCACCACCGCATCCAGGCCGGCGTCGTAGCGGGCGATGCTCTGGTAGCCGGGCAGCCAGCCGTCGTGGCTGGTGTCGGAGACGCTGGCGTAGAGCGCCTGCTGGCGCGGAGTGAGCAAGCGGCCGTCGTTGAGCGCACGCACGAAGATCCCGACATCCTGCGCGGTGGCGATCATCGCGCCGCCGGGCGTGTTGAAGTCCAGGGTCTTGAGGTCGTCCGGCACGCTGCGGTCGTGCCCGCTGGCCAGCGCGGCCGGGTCCACATCGGCCAGCTGCCCGTAAGTATGGGTCAGTCCCAGCGGGGCGAGCAGGTGCTCGCGGATGTAGCGTCGGTGGCTGTGGCCCAGCGCCTGGTCCAGGATCTTGCCGAGCAGCAGATAGTTGGTGTTGGAGTAGCGCTGCTCGGCGCCCGGCGCGAAGTCGGCCGGCTGGTCCAGCACCAGGGCCAGGTTGTCGTCGGGATCGTGCTGGCGCTGGCCCCAGTCGAAGCCTTTGGCGTCGACGAAATTGGGGATGCCGCTGCGATGCTGCAGCAGCATGCGCACGGTGATGCGGTCGGCGTTGGCGATGTGGCCGGCCAGCTGCGGCAGGCGCTGGGCCACGGTGTCGTCCAGTGACAGCACACCCTGATCCACGAGTTTGACGGTGGCCGCGGCGATGTAGAGCTTGCTGATGCTGGCGATCTTGAACAGCGCGTGCGGATCGGTGTGCTGGCCGGCCGCGACATAGGTGCGCGGCGGCTGACCGGCCCGGTCCACGTAGACAGTCAACCCTTCCAGGCCTGCGGCGCCAGCGTCATCGACCTGCTGCTGCACGGTATCCGGCAGCGGCTTGACCCAGGCCACGATCCCGGCCCATGGCGGCAGCACCACCAGGCAGGCGAGCGCGACGAGCGGCATCACCACGCGCAGCACGCGCACCGCCGGTCCTGCTTTGCGCTTCATGCAGTCTCGGCCTCCCCAGACCGCGCGTTTCGACACGGGGGGACTGTACACACGGCCACCGGTCGGTCCAACCCGGCTGGCCCCTGATGGCCGATACCGGGGTGACGCCGCCAAAGTCTTTAAACTTGCATGACGCGCTGTGCTTGTCACTCGTCCGCCGCAGCAACAGCGCGCTGCAAAATGTCGAGATGAGGCGCGTAACGGCGCCAGCGCTCCAGTCCGCGCGTGTGGATACGCTCGCGCACCTGCATTCCACTCGGGGTCGCCACCGGGGCGGTGTTGCGTTCAGGATGGAAGCAGGCGTCCTCCTCCGCAAGGCCGCAGTGATCCAGGACCGCACGTAGCGTCGTCTCGGGCTGCTGGACCAGCGCGCCATACGACACCTCCAACATTGCGCCAGGCATGACCTCACGCCAGTGGCGCACCAGTCGCGCGTGCTGACCGTAGTGATGGGCAAGCGTGGCCTGATCGTAGCTGTGGGGCGAGCTATTGCCGAACATCGTGGCCAGATTTGAGAAGCATGCGTCCATGGGGTCGCGCGTTATATGCAGGATGCGCGCGTGTGGGAGCGCATGACGGATGTGGGCCACCATGCGCAGATTGCCCGGCAGCTTGTCGAGATAGTAGGCGCGACCTTCAGCCCGCCACTGCGTTTGGGCGAGATAGCGACGCCCCAGCTCGGCCAGATCCGCGCGCACGCTGCGTTCGATCGCGATGCGATTGCCTTGCACGCCCTGTGGCGGGACATCGGTCACGTAACGTAGCTGGCGCATGAAGTCCGTGATCTCCCCGGCCGAGGCGACGCGCGAGTGGCTTGAGAGCATGCGGTCCAGCAGCGTGGTGCCGGAACGCGGCATGCCGACGATGAAAATGGGCTGCGGTTCGTCCGGGCTGGTGATTTCAGGCAGCGGCCGCTGGGCCAGCGCGGTGCCTGCCTGGAGCAGCGCATCGACCAGCGCGGTCTCGGCGGCGGCGTCATAGCGCACGACCTGACACATCAGGGCGTTGCACCGAACCAGTGCCTGCCACGCCGCATCGGCTTCACCTAGGTCGTCGAGCGTCTTGAACAGCGCCGCCTCGAATGCAGCGCGGTTGGCGATCGACGCCGCATCGCCGTGTGTCGGCAGGCGCTGCAGCTGCTGGCGCAGGACATCGAGCAGTTGCGACACAGGCGTCTGGCGGCGCAGGTTGGCCAATGCGAGCGCGGCGCTGCCAAAGCCCGGCCAGCGCTGTAGGCACCGTCGCAGGGCTGCCTCCGCTTGCTCCAGATCGCCAGCGAACTGCATCAGCATGGCCTGCAGGTGCAACTCGTTTGCCGACTGTGCCCCCGCGGCGACGGCGCGGTCGATGGCCACCCGTGCGGCGGGCACGTCAAGCATCGTCCAGTGCAGATGCGCCATCTCGGCCAGCAGCGTGGCGGGTAGATGGGGCATCCGCTCGATCGGATCCAGGCACGCACGCGCCGCCAGGGCTTCCCCGCCGTGGAACAGGCCCCGCGCCAGATGCACGGCAAACGCCGGATCAAGCGCAGGCAGGCGGGCAGCCTCGAGCAAATGCTGGGTGGAGTCACGCAGTCGTCCGCTCTGCTGCAGAACCGTGGCCAGATCCATCCGTACGTAGGGATTGTCGGGCACCTGGTCGGCCAAGGTGGACAACAGCGCACATGCGGCTTCGAACTGTCCCAATCCGAAGCGATGTCGTGCCTGGCGGCCGAGTTCGAAGGCGCTGGTGTCTGGATGGGCCGCCACGTCAGGTCTTTGATCTAGCAACGTTGCTTGGGAACATCATCAAGGCCTACTGCGCATCACGCCCCGGGGGCAGCCGGACTATCAGAACAGCGCGCCCTGTACAGGCGCAAGCGACGGCCGCGCCGCGATGGCGGGTGATCCATTGCCAAGCCGCCACGCCAGTCCGGACATGCGCACGGCGTGGCGGGCCAGGGCGTCGCGTAGCACCTGGGCGCTGCCGGCCACATGCAGACGGGTGCGGGCGCGGGTGATGGCGGTGTAGACCAGCTCGCGCGAGAGCACGCGGCTGTCACCGCGCGGCAGCTGCAGCCAGACCTCGTCGAACTCGGAGCCTTGCGCCTTGTGTACGGTCATGGCGAAGGCGCTCTCGTGCGCGGGCAGCGCGGCCGGATGGAAGGCGCGCACCTGGCCGGAGGCCTCGCCGGCAAACCAGGCCATCAGCGCGCCGCTTTCGTCGCTTCCCGAAGAAGGGCTTGCTGCGCTTCGATCCGAAAAGGGGCTCGCTGCGCTTCGCCCCGAAAAGGGGCTCGCTGCGCTTCGCAGGCAGATTCCGATGTCGCCGTTGAACAGGCGGTGGCGGTAGCTGTTTTCTGTGATCAGCAGCAGGCGGCCGTGGAAGTAGGCCGGCGCAGGGCCGGTACGGCGGCCGGACAGCAGTTCCTCGATGCGGGCGTCGAGGCCGCGCGCGCCCTGCGGGCCTTCGCGCACGGCGGTGAGCAGGCGCAGGCGCTGGGCCATGGCCAGGGCGGTGGCCGGGTCGGGCGCCTCGCTCAAGGCGCGCCAGTGCGCCAGCAACGCCTCGCGGCGCACCTCGAACGGGTCCAGCACGTCCTCGTGGAATTCCACCCCACGCAAGGCGCCACCTCGCAGCAGCGACAGGGCGGTGTCGGCATCGCCTTCGCGCACGGCATCGGCCAGCGGGGCCAGGTCGAAGTCCGCATCCTGGCGATAGCCGCGCAGCAGCTGCACGCGGTGGCCGCGCAGCCCGCCGGTGGCGCCATCGACGGGCGTGGCATCGCCGAGCAGCGGCTGCAGCGCGGCGGCGTCATCAGCGCGTAAGGCGTGGCCAGGGCCGGCGGCGCTGAGGATGGCGGCCAGCACGTCGCCGGCCTCGACCGAGGGCAGCTGGTCGGCATCGCCCAGCAGGATGAGCTGGGTGCCGGCGGCCACGGCTTCGACCAGCTTGCACATCAGCGGCAGGTCGACCATGGAGGCCTCGTCCACCACCAGCACGTCCAGCGGCAACGGATTGTCCGGCGTGTGGCGGAAGCTGGGACTGTCGGGGATCACGCCGAGCAGGCGATGCAACGTGCTGGCGGACTCCGGCAGCGCGGCGCACAGCGCGGCGTCCACGCCACTGGCGACGATGGCCGTCACCGCACGGCGCAGGCTTTCGGCCATGCGCTCGGCGGCGCGGCCGGTGGGCGCGGCCAGGGCGATGCGCGGCGGCGGCCGACCGGATGCCGCCGCCAGCGCGATGCGCAGCACCAGCAGCCGGGTGATGGTGGTGGTCTTGCCGGTGCCGGGGCCGCCGGTGACCAGCAGCAGCGCGCGGCGCAGGGCCAGGGAGGCGGCGCGCGCCTGGCGGTCTTCGCCCTGCGCCGCGTTGGGGAACAAAGCGTTGAAGACCTCGCGCACGGCGTTGAGGTCATCGGTGTGCGCAGGCTGGTCGGCGATGCGCTGCAGGCCGGCGGCCAGGCGCGACTCGTACTCGCGGTAGCGGCGCAGGTAGAGCAGGCCACGCTCGAAGGCGAGCGGCGCATCGGGGGCCGACGGCATGAGCGGATCGGTCGGCTGGGCGATCCACGGCGAGGCGCGAAGCTTGTCGGCCCATGCATCGGCCTGCGGCCAGGCCATGTCCGCATCGACCAGCAGGCGCGGTCGCGCGGGATCGAAGCCGGCATGGCCGTTGGCGACCGCCAGCGAGGCCAACGCGGCGGCGGCCAGCACCTCGTCCGGTGTGTCCGGGCGTAGCCGGCGCAGGCTCTGCGCGAAGGCGTGGTCGAGCGTGCGCAGGTGGCCGCCGGCGAAGAGGACGTTGAGGAGGCTCATGCCGCCTTCTCCACCGCCGCACCCGCAAACAGCGCATCCAGCGCATGAATCAGCGCGGGCGCGAAGCGCTGCACATGGACGCCGGGCGAATCGGCACGCGTCGCGTCCAGGCCGCGGCAGAACAGGTAGCGAATGCCACCGAAGTCGCGGTCATAGTCGTACCCGTCGCCCAGGCGGAAGCGCAGCCAGCGGTGCAGCGCCAGGGTGTAGATCAAGGCCTGCAGGTCGTACTCGCTGTGCGCCATGGCCCGCTGCATCGCCGCGGCGTCGTAGGCCGGCAGGCGGTTGGACTTGTAGTCCAGCACGTACCAGCGGCCGGCATGGGTGTAGGTGAGATCGATCAGGCCGGTCATCAGGCCTTCCAGCGTGCGACGCAGGCCGAAGCCGTGGCGATCGCGCACCACGCCGTGCGCGTGCAGCAACGCCAGCAGGGCCTCGATGGCGGTGGGCTGCAGGGGGAACTGGAATTCGATTTCCGCACGGCGGGCCTCGGCCGGCACATCGCACAGGCGCACGCCTTCGGGCAGGGCGACGGTGAGCGTCTGGCCGATCAGTGTGGTGAGCACGGCGACACCGTCGTCCAGTTCGTCGGCGGCATAACCGCCGCCCTTCAGCGCGGTCTCGATGGTGCGGCGCTCGTCGGCGGGTGCGGCATCGCCGGGCTGCCAGTCGCGCCACGCGGCGAAGTCGCCTTCTTCCAGCGCCTCGTGCAGCACGACGCCGAAGCGATTGCCGGCAAAGCGCGGGTCGAACACCTCGGCCGGCTGCGGCGTGGCGTCGCCGCCCTCGCCTTCCGGCTCGTCGCTGCCACCGGCCACGGCCACCGTGGCGCGCGTGGACAGGTCCGTGCCGCCACTGTCGGCGTTGGCCAGCTGGGTGAAGCTGTAGACCCACCAGTCCGGTGCGATGTGGCGGGTGACGGGCCGCGCGATGGGGGCATCGCCTTCGCTCAGCGGCGGCAGCCACGCCAGGGTGCCCGGCTGTGCGCTGTCGCGCACGATGCCGGCGGTCTCGGGCAGGCCGTCGAGCATCGGCGCGAGCGCGGTCTGCTGCGCGTTGTAGAAGTCGCCGGTGGCGATCCACAGCGCGTGCTCGGCGCGGGTCAGGCCGACATACAGCAGACGCGCGTCCTCGGCACGCTGCGCCTCGATCCACAGCTGCCGCGCGGCGTCCCAGCCGAACAGCTCCGGCTGCAGCTTCCAGTGCAGGAAGCGCTGGCCGTCCTCGTCGGCGACCACGCAGGCACGGCCGGGATCGGGCGCCTTGCCGCCGATGCCCACGAACGGCAGGAACACCAGCGGGTATTCCAGGCCCTTGGATTTGTGCAGGGTGACGATCTGCACGCGGCGCGCGTCGGACTCCAGCCGCAGCAGCTGGGTCTCGTCGTCGGGATCGGCCTGGGCGAGCTGCTGGCCCAGCCAGTCGACCAGGCCCTGCAGGCCCAGCGCGCGCGCATCGGCCTGCTGCAGCAGTTCGCCCAGCTGCAGGTAGTTGGTGAGGCGGCGCTCGCCATCGAGCAGGCCGAGCAGGCGCTCGGCGTTGTCGGCGCACAGGTCCGACACCAGCGCCAGCGGACCGCCGCGCTGCCAGCGCTCGCGCCAGGCCAGCGCCTTGCCCTGCCACTGCGCGTGGGTGGTGCCATCGCCTTCCAGCGCGGCGATGCCGGCCGCATCCACGCCCAGCAACACGGTCGCCAGGGCCGCGCGCAGGCGGCCGTCATCAGCGGGATGCAGCAGGGCCAGCAGCAGGGTCAGCAGCTCGTGCGCCTCGGGCGTGGCGAACAGGCTCTGCTTGCCCGCCGCCACGGCCGGGATGCCGACGGCCGCCAGCGCCTGCTGGATGCGCATGGCCTCGCCATGCTTGCGCACCAGCACGGCGATGTCGCCCGGCTGCACCGGCCTGCCGTTGAGCGTGGCGGTGCCGGCGCGTGCGTCGCTGAGCACCTGGTGGATGGCGGCCACGCAGGCCTGGGTGGCCAGTTCGCGCGCGCGCTGGGCGCTGTGCGGCTTGCGCTTGCCCTTGTCGTCGGGCTGCGGTGCAGGCGCCTGCCACAGCGTGAGCGCGGGGGCGTCGGCGCCGGCGCGCTGGTAATCCGCATCGGCGCGCTGGGTGCCGGGCAGCACGCGGTGGAAGCGGATCCTGTCATCGAGGAAGGCGCGCTCGCCGGCCTGTGTATACAGGGCCTCGATCGCGGCCAGCACGGCCGGGCGCGAGCGGAAATTGCGCTCCAGCGCCGGCGCGGCCTGCGCGTGCTTGGCGGCCTGCAGATAGGTCTGCACGTCGCCACCGCGGAAGCCGTAGATGGCCTGCTTGGGATCGCCGATCAGGAACAGCGCCGGGGTCAGCGATGCGTTGCGCGTTTCCTCCGAGTCGCCGAACACGGTGCGGAAGATGCCCCACTGCCGCGCATCGGTGTCCTGGAACTCATCCACCAGGGCGACGGCGTACTGCGCGCGCAGGCGCTGGACCAGCGCGTCGGCGTGCGGGCCCTTGAGCGCATCGGCCACGCCGTCGATCAGGTCGTCATAGGTCTGCACGCGCAGCTGCTGCTTGCGCTGGACCAGTCGAAGGCGGGCCTGGTCGCGCAAGGCGTGCAGCAGGCGCACACGGGCGCGCTCCTGCGCGACGTGCAGATCGGCCAGCGCGGCCAGGTAGGACGCAATCAGTGCGCACAGCGGCGAAGTCGGTGTCTTTCCCGTGTGCTTGGTGCTGGTCTTTGCTTCCAGCGCCTGCTGGGACAAGGCCGGCAGCTTGGCGTGCGGCAGGACAGACCAGTCGCGCGCGGCGCACCATTGTGCCAGGTCGCGCCACAGCGCATGAATCCAGTCGGCCTTGTAGCTGCCGTTGTGGAGCACCTTCTGCTCGACCGCCTCCAGCAGCGCCGCGCGGAACGTCTCGCCATGCGCGGCGAAGCCATCGGCCAGCGCCTGCCCCGCACGCTGCAGCTCGGCGTCGAGACGTTCGGTGCGTTCGGCTTCGACCGGCATCGGCGGCAGCAGGTTGGGCTGGCGGATCAGCTCACCCAGGTCGCGGGCCAGCGGATCCGGGCCCCCTGGCCACAGCGACATCAGCAGCGGCGCCAGCGCTTCGTCGGCGGCCGTGCTGCGCCACAGGTCGGCCGCCAGCTCGGCGCGCAGAGCGCGGTCGTTGGCCAGCAGCTCGGGTGGGGCGAAGGTCTGGCCGCTTTCCAGCGCGTGTTCGCGCAGCACGCGCGCGCAGAAGCCGTGGATGGTGAAGATCGCCGCCAGGTCCATCTCGTCGGCGGCGGTTTGCAGGCGGCGCTTGAGCTGGCTCGGGGTTTCGTCGCCGGCCTGCAGGTGCGCGGCGATGATGGCGCGGCTCAGCGCGGCATCCGGTGCCTCGTCTGGCGTCGCCTGTCCCCGTGGGAGCCGCCATGGCGGCGAGAGGCCTTCCCCTGAAGCCGTCCCTTGAGGCTCGGCCAGCGCCGGGGAGACATCGCCGTCGCTTGTGGGTTCCATCGCCGCCATGGCGGCTCCCACGTCGAGCGGGCCCTTGCCGGCGGTGTCAGGCACCAGCGAGGCGGCCAGCACCAGGCGCTCGCGGATGCGCTTGCGCAGCTCCTGGGTCGCCGCATCGGTGAAGGTGACCGCCAGGATCTGGCCGATGCGCAGGCGCTGCTCGACCACCAGCCGGGTCACCAGGGTGGCCAGGGTGAAGGTCTTACCAGTCCCGGCGCTGGCTTCGATGAGGTGGGTGCCGGTGAGGGGCAGTGCGAGGAAGGGATCGGCGGGCGTCATGCCTCGACCTCCGTGTCGGCATCCACGGCGAAGCCGCGGTCGTCATCGAAGCCTGCGTGGACCACACCGCGTTCCACTGCGCTGAAGATCGCGTAGCTGGTGTCGGCGAACTGGCGCAGCAGCGCGGCGTCGGCAAACGGATCACGGCCGCGCAGGGCGAGTCGATAGGCCTCGCCGGTGCCTTCGCCCCAGGAGCGCTCGGTGCCGCGCCAGCGGGTCGCCGCGGCCTTGATGCCCTTGTCTGGATCGTCTGCGTTGAAGAAGTCCCAGCCGCTGTAGGGGCCGAAGGGCAGCGGCGCCTGCAGGCCTCGCGCGCGCAGGGCGAGCAGGCCCTGCAGAGCGGCCCTTGCCTGGGGGGGATCGATGGGATCGCGCACAAACGGGCCCACGCCGGTCTCGGCCTCGTGGAAGCGCACCAGCGGCAGGGCCAGGCCCGCGGCGTTGGCGGCCAGCCAGTCCAGCCCCTGGCGGATCGCCGCCGGGCCGTTCATGGCGCCCAGGCGCACGTGGGCCAGGCCAGTGTCGTAGACGCCCTCCAGGCGACCATGCAGGCGCAGGCCGTCGAACTCGATGTCGATGGCCTGCGTGCGGCGTTCCGCGTTGCCGGCCCAGCCAGCGAAAGCCTCGGCATACGGCCGCAGCTGCGCGACCAACGTGGCCAGCTGGCTGCGGCCCAGCGGTCCGGAGGGCAACAGCGCGCGGGCGCGCAGCCGGTCGTACAACGCCGCGTCGTTCCCGGTCAGCAGCGCGTCGAACACCTGGTGCTGCAGCAGCGCCTTGTCCAGCCCGGCACCGGGGGTGAGCAGCGGCTCGACGTCCTGGCCCACCTCGTCCAGCTCGGGCAGGCGCAGGTCCAGGCGCTGGCGCAGGAACTGCGCGGCCGGGGCGGTGAAGAAGCGGCGCAGCGCCTCGAGCGGGAGGTCGCGTTCTTCCCCATCACGCGCCGGCAGCGGCGCATCGAACCACGGCGCCAGCGGCGCACGCGCACCGCCCAGGCGCGCCGAGGCCGGCTGCCACTGGCCGCGATAGCTAAAACGGCGCGGATCGCCCTCGGCGCCGAACGCGGCCGGGGCGAAGGGCTGCAGCGCGTGGCGCACGGTCAGTGCGGTGCGTGCGGCGGGCGCATCGACGTGCTGGTCCGCGGCCGCGCCGATCAGTTCGGTGACCAGCACCGAGGGCTCGCGCACGCTGCCATCGCGCGCATCGGCGCCCAGGTAGCTGACATAGAACACGTCCTGCGCCGAGGCGAACAATTGCAGGAACAGGAAGCGGTCGTCCTCGCGCGTGGAGCGATCACCGTAACGGCGCTTGTCGGTGCCCAACTGCGCGGTGAGCTGGTTGAGGCCGGCGGCGGGGTCGCGGCGCGGAAAGTCGCCATCGTTCATGCCCAGCAGGCAGATCACCCGGAACGGCAGCAGGCGCATCGGCACCATGCGCCCCACGCTCAGGCCGCCGGTGAGCAGCGGGGCGCGGGTGTCAGCCTCGGCCAGCACGCCTGCAAAATGCGCGCGCACGACCTCGGCCGGCACGGCGGCGTCGAAGCCCGCCTTGCCCGCCTCCTTGGCGAAGTCGTCGATCAGCTTGCGCAGGCGGTCCAGCGCGCGCTGCGTGGCCGGCGCGCTGGGGCTTTGCGGCAGCAGCGCGTCGAGCAGGCCGAGCAGGCGTTCGCGCCAGGCCGAAGGCGAGAGCGCCTCGTTCAAGGCGCGTTGGTAGCGCGCGAGCACGCGCAGCAGGCGGACCAGGGCGTCCAGCGCGTCCAGGGCGCCGCCTTCCAGGGCATCGAACGGCGCCACCCCGGCGATGTCCTCGGTGCTGCCGCTGGCATGGCCGAGCAGCAGCCGGTCCAGCGCGAAGGTCCAGGTGTAGGCGTCATCGGCGGGCGCGCCGTGCTGGGCACGATGGGCGGCATCCACGCCCCAGCGCGCGCCGGCGGCCTGCAGCCAGCCGTGCAGGCGCTCGAACGCGGCCGCATCCAGTCCGGCGGCCTCGGCCAGCGGCGGGCTGGCCAGCAGGTCGAGGGTTTCGTTGAGGCCAAGGCGCGAGACCGGCAGGCCAAGCAGGCGCACGAACACCTCGGCCAGCGGCTCGCCGGCCAGCGGGCTGGTATCGGCCAGCGCGTAGGGAATGCGCGCGCCGGGCGCGTCCTGGCTGGCGCCGAAGACAGCTTCCAGGTACGGGATGTACGGGTCGATGTCCGGCGCCAGCACGGCGATCTGCCGCGGCTGCAGCGGCGGATCGAAGCGCGGGTCCTCCAGCAGGCCGCGCAGCTGGTCGTGCAGGACCTGCAATTCGCGCAGGCGGGTGTGGCAGGCGTGGACCTGCAGGCTGGGGTCGGTGCGGTCCAGCGCGGCCAGCGGCGCCGGCACGGCGGGGCGGCGGCGATGGAACAGGTCGCTCTGCATTCGCTTGAGCAGGCTGTCGCCCAGGCCGCCGGCGCGCAGCGGGCGCTGCCCGGTGGCCAGCGGATCGGCATAGACATCGATCTCGGCGCTGGGGTGGACCACCTCGTAGCTGCCCAGCATCGCCATGAAGTCGCGCCCGGCCGCGCCCCAGGCCTGCAGCAGCGGGTTCTCGCCGCCGGTGGCGTCGAGCAGGCCGTCGATCACCCCGTCACCGACATCGGCATCGACGCGCCGCCGCGGGCGCAGGGCCTGCAGGTCACCCCAGTAACCTTGCGCGGGGGTGGGCAGGTAGAAGTGCAGCGTGCCCACGCGCGCCTGGGTGGCCAGCACGCGCAGCACGTCGGGCGAGACATTGAGCGTGGCGAAGGCGAACACGCGCCTGGGCAGGCCCTGCGGCAGCGCGCCGCGCTCGAACCGGTCCAGGTAGGCTTGGATGCGCCGCGCCCGATACGCGCTGCCGGCCGCGACCTGCCGCCACAGCACCGCCTGCGGATCGGCCGGGTCGGCGCCGGCCTCCCAGCGCAGCAGCCAGTCGCGGCGCCAGGCCTGGTATTTTTCGAACACGCCGCCCAGCTCGCCGGCCAGGGCCCAGGGCTTGAGGGCGTCGTCCCCATGCAGGTAGGCGGCCAGCTGGGCCAGGGCCGGATCGGCCAGCACCGCCGGGTCGGTCAGCGCCGCGTACAGGCGCCAATGCAGGGTGGCCGCATCCAGCTCGTCCTGGGCCTTGCCGAGGACTGGCGCCGAGGCTTGTTCGGGGTTGGCTTCCAGGGCACGGGCGACGAACTCGCCAGGGGTGAGGAACTCCAGGTTGGCCGCCACGCCGTGCTCGGCGGCCAGCGTGGCCTGCAGCCAGCGGCGCATGGCCACCTGCGGGATCAGGATCACCTCGGGGGTGAGGATCGACTGTCCGGGCACGGGCTGGCGCAGTTCCGCGGCCAGCAGGCCGGCCAGCAGGTCGAGCGCGTTCGAAGGGTAGAGGCGGAAATCCGGTCGGGCGTCCTGCATCCGGGCATGATGCGGCATGCCCGTCGCGCCGCGCGAGACGTGCGCAACAGCGCGTCCCGCAGACCGTGACTTCCGCCCATCCCGGTCAACCGGTCCGATCTGTCACAATAAACGTACTGACCAGTGCGGTTTTATTCAGGGCGCGCCAACGAAGCTGCTTCGTCGTTTTGCTCACCTTCCGTGGGCCGCCCCTACCTGCTCCCCAATGACCCAGTCCGACGACATCGCCATCCGTCTTGCCAATCTGCGCCTGGAGCGCGGCGGGCGCGCGATCCTGCGCGATGTCACGCTGTCGGCCCCGCGCGGCAGCGTCACCGCGGTGCTGGGGCCTTCGGGCAGCGGCAAGTCCACGCTGCTGGCCGCGCTGACCGGCGAGCTGGTGCCGGCCGCCGGCACGGTGGAACTGTTCGGCCAGCCGATCCCGCGCGGCACCCGCGCCCTGCGCGAGCTGCGCAAGAACGCCGGTGTACTGCTGCAGGGCAATGGCCTGCTGACCGACCTGACCGTGGCCGAGAACGTCGCCCTTCCGCTGCGCGCACACACCCGGCTGCCGGAGGCGCTGATCGACCAGCTGGTGGACCTCAAGCTCAACGCGGTCGGCCTGCGCACGGCCGAGGGCTTGTACCCGCGCGAGCTGTCCGGCGGCATGGCCCGCCGCGTGGCCCTGGCCCGCGCCCTGGCCCTGGACCCGCCGCTGATGATCTACGACGAGCCGCTGACCGGGCTGGACCCGATCGCCTCGGGGGTCATCATGTCGCTGATCCGCCGGCTCAACGATTCGCTGGGGCTGACCAGCATCATCGTCAGCCACCACGTGCACGAGACCCTGCCGGTCTGCGACCAGGCGCTGGTGATCGCCAACGGCGGGCTGGTGTTCTCCGGCACGCCGGCGCAGCTGGAAGCCAGCGAGGATCCGCTGGTGGTGCAGTTCCTGCGTGGCGCGCCCGATGGCCCGATCCCCTTCGACAGCGCCGCCTCGGCGCGGGCCGCATAAGGGCATGTCCTGATGGCCTTCGCTACCTCCATCCGATCACTGGGTGCCGCCGGGCTGTTCTCGCTGTCGGTGCTGCGCGCCTCGGCACCCACGCGCGACTTCTGGGCCGAGCTGACCCGCGAGATCTACAAGATCGGCGCGCGTTCGTTGCCGATCATCGTGGTCGGCGGCGCCTTCGTCGGCCTGGTGCTGACCCTGCAGGGCTACCGCACCCTGACCACCTTCGGCGCTTCCGATGCGTTGTCCACGTTGCTGGGCCTGTCGCTGTATCGCGAACTGGGTCCGGTGCTGACCGCGCTGCTGTTCATCGGTCGCGCCGGCAGCTCCATCGCCGCCGAGCTGGGCCTGATGCGCGCCACCGACCAGATCAAGGCGCTGGAGCTGATGGCCATCGACCCGATCGCCAAGGCCGTGGCGCCGCGGTTCTGGGCCGCGGTGCTGACCGTGCCGCTGCTGACCGGCTTCTTCTGCTCGCTGGCGATCAGCGCCAGCTGGTTCGAGGCGGTCAAGGTGCTGGGCCTGGACAACGGCACGTTCTGGTCGGCGCTGCAGGGCAGTGTGGATGCCTGGGACGATTTCGGCGTGGCCCTGCTCAAGTCGGCGGTGTTCGGCGGCGTGGCGGCATTGGTCGCCTCGTACGTTGGCTTCCATGCCGAGCCGACCATCGAGGGCACCTCGGTGGCCACCACCCGCGCGGTGGTCAACGGCTCGCTGCTGGTGCTGATGCTCAATTTCGTCCTCTCGGCGCTGTTGTTCCAGTGATGCGCGCCTCCTGCCAACCGTCGCGGCGCACCACGCAGCGCGACCTGAAGACTCAAGAGTGAGATGACCATGGCCGCACGCGGACCACGACTCGAATTCGCCGTCGGTGCCTTCCTGCTGCTGGCACTGGCCTCGCTGCTGGTGCTGGCGCTGGCCTCGACCAACCGTTCCTTCGGCTTCGGCGGTGGCGGCCACTACGAACTGAAGGCGCGCTTCACCAACCTGGGCCAGCTGCGCGTGCAGGCGCCGGTCAAGATCGGCGGGGTGGTGATCGGGCAGGTCAGCGACATCACCCTGGACCCGAAGCAGTTCGAGTCGGTGGTGACCCTGAGCATCGACGGCAAGTACAAGGACCTGCCGGGCGATACCTCGGCGGGCATCTTCACCAGCGGCCTGCTGGGCGAGAACTACATCGGCCTGTCGCCGGGCGGTGACCCGCAGCCGCTCAAGCCCGGCGACGAGATCGCCTTCACCCAACCGGCGGTGGATCTGCTGCAGCTGGTCGGCAAATACATGTTCAGCGGCGGTGGCAAGCCCGCCGGCAACGATTCGGCCAGCGCGCCCGATGCGCCCGCCGCCCCCACGGGAGAGACCCCATGAAACGTTCGATGATGACCCTGGCCCTGGCCGCCGTCCTGGCCGCCACGGCCCCCACCGTGGCCCTGGCCGCACAGACCACCGCCGCCGCGCCCACGCAGGGCTCGGCCAGCGCCCTGGTGCTGAGCAACTCCACCCGCGTGCTGACCACGCTGGAGAACCGCCGGGCCGAGTTCAAGGCCAACCCGGCCGCGCTGAAGTCCTTCGTCAAGACCGAGTTCGACACCGCGTTCGACGGCAACTACGCCGCGCGGCTGGTGCTGGGCATCCACGGCCGTGGCGCCTCGGACGCGGAGGTCAATGACTTCGCCAACGCGCTGGCCGACAACCTGACCGCGCGCTACGGCCAGTCGCTGCTGGACTTCAACAGCCGCCTGCGCGTGCGGATCAAGTCCGAGACCCCGCTGCCGGGCAACCGCGGCGTGCGCGTGTCCAGCGAGATGCTGCGCGAGACCGGCGACCCGGTGCCGGTGGACTACCTGCTGCACCAGGTCAACGGCCAGTGGAAGATCTTCGACGTGATGGTCGAGGGCATCTCCTACGTGCAGACCTTCAAGAACCAGTTCGACGCCCCGCTGCGGCAGAAGTCCATCCAGCAGGTGACCGCCGATCTGCGCGCCGGGCGCCTGCAGGCCGCTGGCAGCAACGGCGGCCGTTGATCCGCGCATGAGCCAGTCCACGGTCCAGCGTGACGGCGATGCCCTGGTGTTCACCGGGGCGTTGGACCGTGCCGCCGCCCAGGCCCTGTGGCCGGCCACGCAACGCGCACTGGACGGTGCGCGGCGGCTGGACCTGACCGCGGTCGCCTCGGTGGACAGCGCCGGGCTGGCCCTGCTGGTCGCCGCCGCCACGCGTCTGCGTGCCGGCGGTGCCGGCGAGGTGCAGGTGGACGGCGCACCCACTGGACTGGCCGAGCTGTGCGCGGCCTATCGCTTGACCCCCGCGCTGGACTACGTGCCCGCGCTACGGCCGGCTTGATCGGCCCTGCATGTCCCCCCACCGGGGAGTGCCTCCCATAGGGAACTTGGAAATGAAAACGCTGCGTGTTGTCCCCGTCCTGCTGATCAGCGCCCTGCTGGGCGCCTGCGCCTCCAACAAGCCGGTCGCCTCCGCGCCACCGGCCTCTGAGGTGGTGGCCCCCGCTGATGCACCGGCACCGGCCGCTGCCGTGTCCGACCCGACGCCGGCTGCGCCGCAGGCCTCCGCCCCGGAGGCGGTCGCCACCGCCGGCGCGCCGGCGCCCGCACCGACCGCCGCCGAGCAGGACTACGGCGCCATCTACGGCAGCTCGCCCTACGATCCGGTGGCCGATCCCACCCTGCCGCCGCCGGCGCCGGGCGCACCGCCCAGCTACGACCCGTGGGAAAAGTGGAACCGCAAGGTCCACCGCTTCAATAACGGCGTCGACCGTTTCGTCGCCAAGCCGCTGGCCACCGCCTACGTCAAGGTGGTGCCGCGCCCGGTGCGCAACGGAGTGACCAACTTCTTCGACAACCTCGGCCAGCCGCTGACGGTGGTCAACAGCCTGCTGCAGGGCAAGCCGGGCGAAGCCTGGGACGCGCTGGGGCGGTTTTTGATCAACACCACCGTCGGCGTGGCCGGCATCTTCGATCCGGCCAGCCGCGACAACGTGCCCAACGACAGCGAAGACTTCGGCCAGACCCTGGCGGTCTGGGGCTGGCGGCAGTCGCGCTACGTGGAGCTGCCGCTGTTCGGGCCGCGCACGGTGCGCGACACCTTCGGCCTGGTGGGCGACGCCCCGTTCTCGCCGGTACAGCGGGTGGAAAACGACAAGGCCCGCATCTTCCTGCAGGGCCTGCAGCTGGTGGACGTGCGCACCCAGCTGATGTCGCTGGACGCGCTGCGCGCCGGTGCACTGGACGAGTACGCGCTGTTCCGCGATGGCTGGCTGCAGCGCCGCAACTACCAGATCGACGACGCCGGCCAGCGCAACAAGGACAAGAACAGCGACCTGCCGCCGTATCTGCTGGAAGACGAGGGCAACCCGACCGTTCCGATGGACGCCATGCCGACGGTGTTCCCCGCCGGCGGCGGCTGAGCTGCCCGCCGCGACCACCGGATTCCAGGAAAGAGAAAAGGCCGCCTGTCCAGGCGGCCTTTTTCATGATCGGGCCAGCCGGAGGCTCAGCCAGCCAGCGCCGCGTCCACGGCCTCGACCAGACGCGGGTCGTCGGCCTCCACGTCCGGGGCGAAGCGGCCCACCACCCGGCCATCGCGGCCGATGAGGAACTTCTCGAAGTTCCACAGCACGCCCGGCGCCGGGTTGACCTTGATGTCCAGGCTCTTGAGCCTGTCGCGCATCGGGCCTTCGCCGGTGGCCACCGGCTGGGCGTTGACCAGGGCCTGGTAGAGCGGGTGCACCGCGTTGCCGGCCACGGAGATCTTGGAGAACAGCGGGAACGTCACGTCGTATTCGGTGCTGCAGAAGTTGGCGATCTCGGCGTTGCTGCCCGGCTCCTGCTCCTTGAAGTTGTTGGCCGGGAAACCCAGCACTTCCAGCCCGGCGTCCTGCTTGGCGCGATACAGCGCCTCAAGCCCGGCGTACTGCTTGGTCAGGCCGCACTTGGAGGCGACGTTGACCACCAGCAGAACCTTGCCGCGGTAGTCGCCCAGCGTCGCCGGCTGGTCTTCGATGGTCTTGAGGGGGAGGTCGTAAAGCGTGGTCATGGCAAGGCCTTGCACGGGGAAGGAGAAGAAGGGGTCGCACAGCCTAAGCAGACGGTGCGTACCCGGACGTTAGTGCGATGTTGGCGGGGTGTTTCGGCGAGACGACGACAAGGCCGCCCCCTCACTTGGGCTTGGTGAACTTCAGGACGAACTGGTCGGTCCTGCCACGGATCGACGGATCGAACACGGTCGCGGTGTGCGGATCGTCCGGGTTACGCAGCACGTCCGATTCCCCGGCCAGGGTGAAACCTGCCGCCTTGACCTGTTCGATGACCACCGCCTCGTCGATACGATGGCGGGCCTCGGTGCCACCCAGCCCGGCCCCGGCCGCATCGGCGTGGTCGATCACCACGTAGGTGCCGCCGGGCTTGAGGGCCTTGAACACCGCCGCATTGAAGGCTTTGAGCGCGGCCTGCGCATCGCCGCCGCCGTTGGCCATGTCGTGGTAGTTCTGCACGGTCCAGAACAGGTCCGCCGGCTGCGGGACGCTGGGCGCATCGCTGTCCTGCACCTGCGCAGTGACATTGTCGAGCTTGCGCGCCTGCAACACCGGCAGCGGCTTGGCCGCGTACTTGGCGAAGGACTTGGGCCATAGCGCATACACATGGCCGGACGGGCCGACGATGCCGCTGAAGATGCGCGTCCAGTAGCCACTGCCGGGCACGAAGTCGATCACCGTGTCGCCGGGTTTGACACCGGAGAAGACCAGCACCTGCTCGGCCTTGCGTCGGCCATCGTCATCGCGCTGGTCGGCGCGCGCCGGATTGGCCAGCGCTTTGGTCACCGCATCGGCCGGGGTCTGCGCAGCGGCAAGGTGGGTCACCGCCAGGCTGGCGGCGAGAAAGGTGGCGGAAACGAGACGATGCATGCGTGGACTCTCCTCGGCGGGGACGTGAAGCGGGAGTGCGTGGATCGCACCAGGCCGATAAATTGCCGACCGGGTCCACGCCCTGGGATGGATGCGGAGCATTCCAAATGCCTGCCCCAACATCAAAAGGTCTGAGCGGGGACGAGCCATCATCGCAGCAACGCGATGCCCTGGATTGTAGGTCGCCGCGCGACCGGCTTCAGCCCGCCTGATCCTCGTCGGCCCCGTCGGCGTCCTCGTCCGGCGCCTCGCCGCCCAGATCGCCCAGCAGGGCCTGCGACTCCGGCGCACCGAGGCTTTCCACGCCGCGCAGCTTGCGCTGGATCGTGCGAGTCTTGCGGCTGGCCTCGCCCAGGCTGCGGCCGACGGTGGTGATCTGCTTCTCGGCCTTTTCCAGGATGCCGGCGAACTTGCCAAACTCGCCCTTCACCGCGCCCAGCAGCGCCCACACCTCGCTGGAACGCTGCTCGATGGCCAGAGTGCGAAAGCCCATCTGCAGGCTGTTGAGCAGCGCGGTGACCGTCGTCGGTCCGGCGATGACCACGCGGTGCTCGCGCTGCAGCAGGTCCACCAGCCCGGGGCGGCGGATGACCTCTGCATAGAGCCCTTCGGTGGGCAGGAACATCACCGCGAAGTCGGTGGTCTGCGGCGGGGCGATGTACTTGTCGCCGATGGACTTGGCCTGCAGGCGGATGGCGCGCTCCAGCTGCGTGCCGCTCGCGCGCACGGCCTCTAGGTCGCCGGCCTCCTGCGCGTCGAGCAGGCGCTCGTAGTCCTCGTGCGGGAACTTGGAATCCATCGGCAGCCACACCGGCGCATCGTGGTCGCCGCGCCCGGGCAGGCGCACGGCGAAGTCGACCATCTCGTTGCTGTCCGCGCGCAGCTTGACGCTGCGCCCGTACTGCTCGGCGGTGAGAGTCTGCTCGAGGATGTTCTCCAGCTGCACCTCGCCCCAGCCGCCGCGCGACTTGACGTTGGTCAACACGCGCTTGAGGTCGCCCACGCCGGTGGCCAGCTGCTGCATCTCGCCCAGGCCGCGCTGGACCTGCTCCAGGCGCTCGGAGACCAGCTTGAAGGAGGCATCCAGGCGCTCGTTGAGCGTGCCCTGGAGCTTCTCGTCCACGGTCACGCGCATCTGCTCCAGGCGGGCGGCGTTGTCGGCCTGCAGGCGCTGCAATTGCTCGTCCAGTGTGGTGCGCATCTCGGCGATGCGCGCCTCGTTGCGCTGGGTCAGCTCGACCAGGCGCAGGCCCTGCTGCTCGCTGAAACGCGCCAGCGATTCGCCGCTCTCGGCGCGTGCCTTGCGGCCATCCTCGGCCAACTGCTCGCGCAGGGCGGCCATGTGCGTGTCGGTGCGGGCAATCAGCTCGGCCAGCTGCTGGCCAAAGGCGACGATGCGCGTCTCCTGCTGCTGGCCGAAGGCCTCCAGTTGGGTGCGCATGTCCTGCAGGCGCGCGCCGAGCGCCTCGGCGGTGCGCTGCTGGGACAGCGCGCCCTCCTCGCGTGCCTTGCGCGCGTCCTCGCCCAGGGCCTCGCGCAGCTGGTCCAGGCGCGCGTCGGTGCGGGTGGACAGGTCGGTGAGGTTGCGCGCGAACAGGTCCAGCCGCGCCTCCTGCTGGCGGCCCAGGCCTTCGAGCTGCTCGCGCAGCTCGCCACGGCCGATACGCTGCTCCTCGCGCAGGGCCTGCTCCAGGCCGGTGTTGGCGTTGCGGCGGAGCAGCAGCACCAGCTGCAGGACCAGGACGGCGGCGATCAGCCCGCCAAGGATCAGGGTGTCAGGTTGCATGGAGCCAGTGTATCGGTCGCCGATCTCAGAACCTGCTTCGGGCGGCCTGGAGACGCGCGCATCGCGTGGCCGGCCCCTGCACGGCCGGCCGGCCTGGATCCGGTACTGCGGCGTCGCTGCGGAGCGCTATCCTGCCCGCCCCGATCCTTGGCGCAAGGACCCGCCCATGCAGCGCAATCCCCTGCTCTTTCCCGATGACGAGAACGGCGAGGTGCTGTGGCGCCTGGCCTCGGCCGGCGACGACCTGTCGATCCCGCGCGAGATCGACTTCACCCTGGATTTCAGCGAGGAGCAGGCCGCGCTGGACTGCGGCATGTTCCTGTTTCGCAACGAGTTGAAGGTCCAGCTGGAAGCGCCCGAAGAGGGCGAGGATGAAAGCTCGTGGACGGTGCTGGTGGTGGCCAACATGCTGCCGCGGCATGCCGAGATCACGCACTTCGAGCAGTACCTGCAGCAGGTGGCCGAGCATTTCGGCGGGCATGGCACCGGTTGGGGCTGCAGCCAGCAGGCCGGCGTCCCGGCCTGAGCCGATGGGCCTCAGCGCTGTGGGCGTGGCCCCCACAGCTTGGCCGCCGCCCGACGCGCCGCACCGGTATTGGCCACCTGTACCGGCGTGCCACCCGCGGCCAGGCAGCGCGCCAAATCGACAATCGCCTCGCGCGGCAGCGCGCGCAGGCTGAGCACCAGGGTCCGGCCCTGCCGCGGCACCACGCCCAGCATCGGCAGCGCGCGTCCGTAGGACCACAGTCCACGCGGCGCGGCCAGCCAGGCCCCGGCGATCTGCGGCCAGGCCAGCGCAGAGGTGCTAAACAACGTCCGGTAGCGCACACCCGCCGGGGTCAGGACCAGTTCCACGCGCGCCGTGCCCGCCAGCAGCAGACCGGCGATGCCCACGGCGATGAGCGCCAGCCCGAGGCTGCCCCGGACGCCGGCCACCCCGGCAAAGACCAGCAGCGGCGCGGCCAGGCCGCCGGTGGCCAACCAAGTGGCGGCGCCGGCGCGATACCGGCGCGAGGGCGTGCTGTGCGCCGCCATGCCGTCCCTGTCCTTTTGTCCCATCGACGCGCCAGTATGGGGCCTACAACGCATCGCACCACGGCGGGGCTCAGTCGAAGCCTTCCAGCACCACCTTGCCGCGGGCCTTGCCGCTTTCGATGAAGGCGTGGGCACGGCGCAGGTTGGCCGCGTTGATCGCGCCGTAGTGCTCGCCGAAGGTCGTGCGCAGGGTGCCGGCGTCGATCAGGTCGGCCACGCGGGTGAGCAGGTCGTGCTGGGCCTGCATGTCCGCAGTCTGGTAGAGCGAGCGGGTGAACATCAGCTCCCAGTGCAGCGAAATGCTCTTGGACTTCAGCGGTAGCGCGTCCAGCGTGGCCGGGTCGTCGATCAGCGCCAGCTGGCCCTGCGGCGCCAGCAGTTCGACGAACTGCTCGAAATAGCTGTCGGTGTGGGTGAGGCTGGCGACGTGCTGGACCTGCTCGATGCCCGCCGCTTTCAACTGCGGCAGCAAGGGCTGATGGTGGTCGATGACGTGATGGGCGCCCAGTTCGGTCACCCAGGCCTGGGTCTCGGGGCGCGAGGCGGTCCCCACCACGGTCAGGCCGGTGAGCCTGCGCGCGAGCTGGACCAGCATCGAGCCGACCCCGCCAGCGGCGCCGGTGACCAGCAGCACCTGTCCCTGGCCTTTGCCCTCGGGCACGCACAGCCGGTCGAACAGCAGTTCCCAGGCAGTGATGGCCGTCAGCGGCAGTGCCGCGGCGTGGGCATCGTCCAGGCTGGCCGGCTTACGCCCGACGATGCGCTCGTCCACCAGCTGGTACTCGGCATTGCTGCCGGCGCGGTCGATGGCGCCGGCGTAGTAGACCGCGTCGCCCGGCTTGAACAGGGTCACCGCCGCGCCCACCGCATCGACGGTGCCGGCCGCATCGAAACCCAGCACGCGCGGTTCGCTTACCCGCGCCCGGCGGCGCAGCTTGGTATCCACCGGATTGACCGACACGGCGTGAACCCTGACCCGCACATCGCGCGGGCCCGGCTCGGGCAGGGGCAGGTCCAGGTCGACCAGGGCCTGGGGGTCTTCGATCGGCAAGGCGGCCTGGGAATAGGCGACGGCTTTCATGGGGGAACTCCACAAGGGGGATGGCCCAGTATCTTCGGCCAGGTGTTTGTGTCCGGTAAGCGGCACAATCGAGCATCACTTTCACCGTCAGAGGGAAAATGATCCGCTTCGACGACCTGGCCCTGTTCGTGCGCACCGCCGCGCTGGGCAGTTTTTCGGCCGCCGCGCGCGAGGCCGACCTGCTGCCGGGCCAGGCCAGCGCAGCGATCAAGCGCCTGGAGCGCGAGCTCGGCCTGCGCCTGTTCGCCCGCACAACCCGCGCGCTGCGCCTGACCGCCGAGGGCGAGCAGTACCTGGACACCGCACGCGAGGTGCTCGACATGTTGCGCCAGGGCCGCGAACGCCTGCGGGGCGACGATGCGCCGCTGACCGGCACGCTGCGCCTGTCGGCCCCGTCCGACCTTGGCCGCAACGTGCTGCTGCCGTGGCTGGACGTGTTCCGCGCCGCCCATCCCCAGCTGACCCTGCAGCTGCTGTTGTCCGATCAGGTGGCCGATGTGTTCCGCGAGCCGGTGGACGCGGCCATCCGCCAGGGCCGCTTCGACGATGCGCGCTATGTGACCCTGCCGCTGCTGCCGGACAACCGCCACGTCCTGGTCGCCGCGCCGGACTACCTGGCGCGGCGTGGACGGCCGACGCGGCTGGAGGACCTGCGCGAACACGAGGCGGTGCTGTACATGGTGGGCGCGCGCGCCTACGACCGCTGGAACTTCGAGGTGGACGGCCAGCGCCAGGTGGTGAACGTGCGTGGCAGCCTGCTGAGCAACAACGCCGACATCACCCGCCAGTGGGCGCTGGCCGGGCACGGGATCGCCTACAAGTCGTGGCTGGACGTGCAGGCCGACATCGCCGCCGGTCGCCTGGAGTGGTTGTTGCCCGACCACGGCGAGCCGTTTCCGATCCAGCTGGCATGCCCGCACCGGCGTCAGTTCTCCCCGGCGGTGCGCCAGCTGCATGCCCTGCTGGCCGAGCGGCTGCAGGCGCTGTTCGCCCCGCCCTGAGTCCGCTTTCGAGGAAGCGTTGAGGGCATCGCTGCTGGGGGAGCCGCCACGGCGGCGACGAGACCTTCCCGATCAAGCCACTCGCCAATGTGCCGGACCCCACCCGTCGCCCACACCCATGGCGCTCAGGTCACGCAGGTGACCATGGCGAAGAACGCGGTGGCCTCGCCTTCGATCGTGGCGCTGAAGCCACCGGCCGGTGCATCCAGGGTGCAGGCGTTCTGCCGGGTGTGGATCGTGGACGCCAGGGCGCCGCGCGCCTGCGACCACACCGCGACCCGGCCGGCCTCGATCAGGGGGATGACGACGTAGCCGGCATCGTGCAGCGGGGCCAGCGACACCGGCTGGCAGCCCTGCGGATCGGGCGCGGCACCCTTGGCGGCATCCAGCAGCGCCTGGGCGCGCTTGGCCATGATCCGGGCCATGCGTGCGTCCAGGGGCAGGCCGTCGGCATCCTGATGGGCCAGTTTGCCCAGGGTCTGGGCGGATATCAGCAGGTGGCTGCCCTGCGGCGGGCCCTGGTAGACCGCCAGGCATGGCGCCGGGACGGCGGTCTGCACGGTGACTTCACGGGTGTCCGCAGGGGCGACGGCAGTCGCGGCGGCGAGCAGCAGGGCAAGCATGGAGTTCCTGATCCCGGCGCGGCGCGCGCCCATTCACAACGCAGGGCCGCACTGTAAACGCGGCGGCCGCCCAGCGGCCAGCGGCGCCTGGCTCAGTGGCTGGGCTGGGCGCTGGGCAGCGCTGAATCGCGGGCGGCGCGGGCAGCCGGCCTGTCCGGGCGGGACGGAGGGTCGGTGCGTGGCACCCGCGGCAGGCGCAGGCCGATGGCTACCTCGCCCTGGCGCGACTCGGCGAAGACCGAGCCGCCGTGCAGCTGCGCCACCGCCTTGACGATGGCCAGGCCCAGGCCGTGGTTCTGGTCGCTGCCGGTGCGCGAGGGGTCGGCCCGGTAGAAGCGGTCGAACAGATGCGCCAACTTGTCCGGCGGGATGGGCGTGGCCTGGTTGCGCACGGTGACGCTCACCGCGTCGGGCCCGTCGGCGATGTCCACGTGTACGGTGCTGCCCGCCGCGCCATGGCGCAGGGCGTTGTCCAGCAGGTTGGTGATCGCCCGGGCATACAGCGACTGTTCCACGCAGGCACGCGCGTCGCCGACGATCCGCAGCTCCAGCCCGGCGTCCTCCATGAGCATTTCCATGAATTCGGCCGACTTGGTGGTGGCCTCGTGCAGGGAGACCTCGACCAGGTCGCGGGCAGTTTCGCCCCGGTCGGCGCGGGCCAGGAACAGCATGGAGTTGATGATGTTGCGCAGGCGCTCGAGTTCTTCCAGGTTGGACTGCAGCGTGGACTCCAGCGCGTCGGTCGAGCGCGCGCGCGACAGGGTCACCTGGGTCTCGCCGATCATGTTGCCCAGCGGTGTGCGCAGTTCGTGGGCCACATCGGCGTTGAAGGCGTTGAGCTGCTCGTAGGCGCGCTGCAGCCGGGCCAGCGCCTCGTTGAGCGAGACCACCAGGCCGTCCAGCTCGGTCGGCAGGTCGTCGGCCGGCAGGCGCAGGGTCAGATCACGCGCATCCAGCCGGCGTGCGTACTCGCTCAGCCGGTCCACCGGGGCCAGGCCGCGACGGGCGATCCACCAGCCGGTGGCCGAGACCGCGGCGATGGCCACCAGCGAGAGCACCACGATGCCCACCGCCAGCAGCCATTCGGCCGATTCGATGTCACGCTGCCCGGCGGCCACCATCAGGCGGACCGCGGGGCGGTCGCCCTCTGGCGGCAAGACATGGGCCACGGTGAGATAGCGCTGGCCGTTGGGCAGGATGGCGTTGCCGAAGCCCTCGCCATGCTCGTCGAAGGTCGCCTGATCCAGGAACCGCTCACCCACGCGGAAGCGCGGGTCGGCGCTTTCGACCGCAAAGTAGAGGCTGCCGTCCTCCGGGGTGAAGTCGGCCAGCTTGTCGCGGAAGTACGCCCAGTGCTTCAGGTCGCTGGCCTGGTGGGACAGGCGCTCGATGATCACCAGCCGCGCGCTGAGCTCCTCACGCTTGTGGCGCTGCAGCTCATAGGACTGGAACAGGAACAGGGAGACGGCGAGGATCGCCAGCACCACCGTGGCGGCCAGACCGAACATCAGGCCCAGGCGCGCCGCGATGGAGCGGGTGGTCACGCCGCGTCTTCCTCGCGCTGCTCCAGCACGTAGCCCATGCCGCGCACGGTGTGCAGCAGCTTGGTTTCGCCCGGATATTCCAGCTTGGCGCGCAGGCGCTTGATCGCCACTTCCACCACGTTGGTGTTGGTATCGAAGTTGATGTCCCACACCGTCTCGGTGATCACCGTCTTGGACAGGATCTGCGAGCGGCGGCGCGCCAGCGCGGCCAGCAGCGCGAACTCCTTGGCCGACAGGTTCAAACGGCGGCCGCGGCGGGTGGCGCGGCGCGCGAGCAGGTCGATGTGCAGGTCGCCGACCTGGATCTGGGTGGACTCGTGGGCGCGGCCGCGACGGGTGATGGCCTGCACGCGCGCCAGCAGTTCCAGGAAGGAGAACGGCTTGATCAGGTAATCGTCCGCACCGGCGCCCAGGCCGCGCAGGCGGTCGTCGACCTGGTCGCGCGCGGTGAGCATGATCACCGGCGTGTCGCGCTGGGCACGCAGGGACTGCATCACCTGCAGTCCGTCCATGCCCGGCAGCATCACGTCCAGCACGATCGCGTCGTAGTCGCCGGTCAGGGCCAGGTGCAGGCCATCGACGCCGTTGGCGGCGTGGTCGACGCTGTAACCTTGCTCGCCCAGGCCCCGGGTCAGGTAGCCGGCGGTCTTGGGCTCGTCTTCGATGATCAGCAGTTTCATGGCGTCGTGGTAGGAGGCGGGAGCGATGCTCATGCGGCGGTCCTGTCGGAAGGTACCGGGCCAGTGTGTCCACCGGGGCCCAACGCCTTCCTGACAGTGCGCTGACGATTCTGTCAGCGGTTCAAGCAGTGTTGCATGAACCGCGTCGCCGCCGATGGACGGGTGGGAGCCGCCACGGCGGCGACGAGGCTTTCCCGGTTGCGCCACATCGCCGCCATGGCGGCTCCCACGACCTCCGCGTCGCCTACAGCTCGTAACGGAAGCCCAGCAGGTACTGCCGGCCGTACTTGGTGTACTCCTCGGGGAAGAACAGCCCGGTGCCGGTACTCTCGCTGACCTCGGTGCGGAACGGCTCGTCGGTGAGGTTGTTGACCTGGCCGATCAGGGTCAGGCCCGCCAACGCGCTGCCTTCGGGGAAGGCGTAGCTGAGCTGGAAATCCAGCGTGCGTTCGCTCAGCGTGTTGCGGTACTGGCGCTGGCCGAACAGGGCGCTGTATTCGCCCCGGTAGCCGTCGCGGTAGCGCTGGCTCAGGCGTGCCGAGAAGCCGTGCTTCTCGTAGTACACCGTCGCGTTGGCCACGACCTTGGACAAGCCCGGAATGGTGTCGGTGCCTGCCGAGTCATCGTTGGGGTCCGGATCGATCGACGACTCGGTATAGCTGACGTTGAGCTGGGTGCCCCAGCCATCGAGCCAGTCGCCAAGCAGGCTGCCGGACAGCGCGGTGGACAGCTCGGCGCCGCGCATGTAGCCGCCGGTGCCGTTGGCCCAGGTGTTGAAGGTGCCGATGTTGGAGATCGGCGTCGGCGCATCGGGGTCGGGCGTATAGCCACTGAAATCCCATTGCAGGTTCTGGCGATAGATGTAGGTCTGCAGGTTCTTGCGGAACAGCGCCAGGCCCACGTAGCTGCCTTCGCCGAAATACTTCTCGAAGGACAGGTCGAAGGCATTGGCCCGGTACGGCTCCAGGGTCGGATTGCCGCCGCTGCCCGACCACAGGCCCGCTTCGGGCCCGGTGGTGGCCACGCCGGCGCCGGCGTCGGCGCTGAGGTAGTTGATCGGCGGGCGCATCATCACCTTGGCCGCCGAGGCGCGGATCAGCCAGCCCTCGCCGAAGTCGAAGATCAGATTGGCACTGGGCAGGAAGTCGCTGTACTGCGCGCCATTGGTCAACGGCGTGATCACCGAGGTGTTGGAGGCGTTGAAGCCGGTCGAGGACTGGTCGGTGGTGATGTACTGCATGCCGGCGTTGCCGCGCACGCGGATGCGGTCGGTCAGGTCCATGTCGATGTTGGCGCGCACGTAGAACGTGTTGACCTTTTCCTCGACCACGAAATCCTTGCGCTGGTCGTCGTTGGATTCGCTCAGCACCACGTCGTAGTACGGGTCCAGCAGCGCCCACGGGTTGAACGCCAGCACGTCGCCCATGCCGGTGAAGTCCAGCGACACCGGCGACTGCAGCAGCGAAGGATCGACCAGCGTCGGGGTCTCGCCCGGCAGGAAGGCGAAGAACACGTCGGCCGACTTCTCCTTGGTGCGCTTGTTGAGGTTCACGCCGACATCGACGCTGCGGATGACCTCGTTGTCCAGGTCATGGCTGAAATTGAAGCGACCGGCCTTGATGGTGTCCTTCTGCCGGGAGTATTCCAGGCGGCCGTCATGGTTGTAGTGCTGCGGGTCCCACAGGTACACCGCCCCGGCGTCGGCCATGTCCGGCAGCGCGAACTGCGAATAGCCCGGCGTGGTCATCAGGTCGAAGTCGATGCTCTGGCCGTCCAGGCGGCCGGCGTACAGCTCCAGCGCCGACTGGTTGCGCTTGGCGCGCGAGTAGCTGAGATCGGCGGTGAAGGTACTGCGCTCGCCCAGTTTGAAGGCGTTGTTCCAACCGACCGAGAACAGCTTGTCCTGGCGCTGGTTGCTGTCGTTGCGCACGATCGGCTGCACGTTGTTGAGCGTGCCGCTGGTGACGACCGGATAGCCGTCCTTGTCGGTGGTCTGGGCGTTGGTGTAGCTGGTGCCCAGGCCGTTTTCGCCCACGAAATCCGAGGCGTTGGACCACATGGTCCCGTGCATGACCTCGTCCTGGTCGAACTTGGAGTAATACAGGTCCAGGATCGAATGGAACTGGTCGTTGGGCTTGAACTCGAACACGGCCATCACGCCGTCGCGCTGCAGGTCGCGCGACTTGATCCAGGCTTCGTCACCCTGCAGGGCGATGGCATTGAGCGGACGACCGGCCTGGTACGGCCCATCCCAGTCCACGCGATCCAGGTCCGCCCACCACCACGACTTGTAGTGCTGTTCCTGGAACGGCGAGTTGAGCCGCGCGATTCCCAACGCCACGCCGAAGGTGTCGTCGGCGAACTGGTCCACGTAGGACGCGCTGGCGCGATAGCCACGTGATTTTCCGTCATCGCTGAGGTCGCCCAGCGAGTTGTATTCGCCCTGACCGCCGAAGACCACGCGGCGCTCGCTCAGGTCCAGCGGGCGAATGGTCTGCAGGTCGACCGTGCCCGACAGGCCCTGGCCGATCAGCGCGGCATCGGGGGTCTTGTACACGGTGACCGCGTTGATCAACTCGGACGGGTACTGGTCGAACTCCACGCCGCGGCTGTCGCCGGTGCTGACCTGCTCGCGCCCGTTGAGCAGCGTGCCGGCGAACTGCTCGGACATGCCACGGATGTTGATCACCTGCGCGCGGCCGTCCACGCGCTGGGTGGCCAGGCCCGGCAGGCGCGAGAGCGAGTCGGCGATGGACACGTCCGGCAGCTTGCCCAAGTCCTCGGCCGAGATGGTCTCCACGATGGAGGTCGCCTCGTTCTTCTTCTCCACCGCATTGGCGATGGCGGCGCGGATGCCGGTGACCTTGACGCTGTCCAGCGTGGTGGCCTGGTCCTGCGTGTCGTCGGCGGCCCGGGCCTGATCGGCGGCCTGCTGGGCCTGCGCCTGCACGGCCAGCAGGGCCAGGCAGCAGGCGGTGGCGAGGCGGCGCGCAACGGGCACGCCGGACGCGGAAGCACGAGGCCTCCGCATGGAAGTCTTGGTCATGTCCCCTCCCAGGGCGTTGAGCTGACAACGCTGTCATACGAGACCGTGACAGAGCGTGTCAAACGTTTTAGGTCCCGGCAAAAATCGTTTCCAGTCAGGCCAACCGCTTGCGCCGTGTATGCCTCGGCCAGATGTGCGGATATGCGGCGACGCAGCATGTCTTGTGCGCGCCACTGCGGCAGGGTGTTGGCCCGCCCGCCAGCCCCCGTTCCGATGTCCCGTCTCCTTCGCTGTGCCGTGTTGATGACCGCGCTTGTGTCCGCCAGCGCCCTGGGCGCAAGCCGGCAGGCCCGGGTCTGGCTGAGCACCAATTCGCATCAGTACACCCTGGCGCCAATGGCGCCGGCCACGCTGGGGGAGCCGCATACCTTGCCCATCGCCGTCGAGATCGATGCCGGATCACCGCAGCAGGCGATGGTCGGCTTCGGGGCCTCGATCACCGACGCTTCGGCCGACCTGATCCAGCAGCTCCCCGCGCACGCCCGCGCCGCGCTGCTGGACGAATTGTTCGGGCGCGACGGCGACGGGATCGGCCTGAGCTTTGCGCGGCTGACCATCGGAGCGTCCGATTTCTCCCGTCGCCATTACACCCTCGACGACACGCCGGACAACGCGCCCGATCCGATGCTGGCGCACTTCTCCATCGCGCCCAACCTGGCCGACGTCGTGCCGGTCACCCGCGCGGCGCTGGCCATCAACCCGCAGCTCAAGGTCATGGCCTCGCCGTGGAGCGCGCCTGCGTGGATGAAGTCCAACCGCAGCCTGATCCAGGGCACGCTGGACCCGGCCGCCTACGACGCCTTCGCCCGCTACCTGCTGCGCTACGTCGATGCCATGGCCGGACAGGGCATCCCGATCTGGGCGCTGACCGTGCAGAACGAGCCGGACTTCGAACCCAGCAGCTACCCAGGCATGCGCCTGAACGCACCGGCCCGCGCGCGCTTCATCGGTCAGCACCTCGGCCCGCTGCTGGCCGCGCGTGGCGCTGCCTCGCCGATGCTGTTCGACTGGGACCACAACTGGAGCAAGCCCGAGGAGCCGCTGGCCGTGCTCGCCGATCCCGACGCCCGGCGCTACGTGGATGCCGTGGCCTGGCACTGCTACGAGGGCAGCCCGGACGCGCAGTCGCCCGTGCACGCCGCCTACCCGGACAAGGACGTGTACATGACCGAGTGTTCCGGCGGCGACTGGGAGCCGCTGCGCAGCGGCGGCTTGGTGCTGCAGGCACGGCGGCTGATCATCGATTCGGTGCGCCACGACGCGCGCGGGGTCCTGTTCTGGAACCTCGCCCTGGATCCGCAGGGCGGCCCGCATGCCGGCGGCTGCGGCACCTGTCGCGGCGTGGTCACCATCGACCCGGCCAGCGGCCAGGTCACCCGCACCGACGACTACACCGCCCTGGCCCACGCCAGCCGCTTCGTCCCGCCCGGCGCGCATCGCGTCGCCTCCAGCACGGCGATGGACGGCGTGGACAACGTGGCCTTCGTCAATCCCGATGGCGGCCGCGTGCTGGTGGTCGCCAACAGCGCGCCGGTGCCGCGCACCTTCTCGGTGCGCGATGGGAATCAGGGCTTCCGCTACACCCTGCCCGGCCGCAGCCTGGCGACCTTCACCTGGACGCCATCGCCGTAGCGCTCAGCGCAGGTGCGTATCCAGCCAGTCCAGCACGCGCTGCTGGACGTCGCGGCCGGCGGCCTGCTCGGTGAACCAGTGCGGCCCGCGCGGATAGGTCACCATCTCCACCGGCGCGCCATGGAACTTGAGCGCGCGATAGAACATCTGGCCCTGGCTCAGCGGCACGCGCGCATCGGCCTCGCCGTGCAGGATCAACACCGGCGCGCTGACCCGGTCCACGTAGCGGATTGGCGAATGCGCGTCGTACTCGGCACGGTTGGTCACCGGATCGCCGAAGTAGCCCGGCGCGTAGGTCGGCACATCGGTGGTCAGCGCCGCCGCGCCGATGTCGATCACGCCCGCACCGACGATCGCGGTCTTGAAGCGCTTGGACTGGGTCACCGCCCAGGCCGACATGTAGCCGCCGTAGCTCCAGCCGCCGATGCCCAGGCGCTGCGGGTCGATCACGCCTTCGCGTTCGAGCATGTCCACGCCGTCGAGCAGGTCCTGGAAGTCGGCCCCGCCCCAGTCGTGCCGGACCAGCTCGGCGAAGGCATGGCCCTGGCCTTCCGAGCCGCGCGGGTTGGGCAGGAACACCGCATAGCCGCGCGTGGACAGCAGCTGCGCCCAGTCGTGCCACGAGCCCATCCAGCCCGACCACCAGGCCTCGGCCGGGCCGCCGTGCACCTGGACCAGGGTCGGCAGCGGCGTGCCCGCCTTCCAGCCGGGCGGAGTCACCAGCACCCCGGTGATGCGGCGGCCATCCTTGGATGAAGCCCACGCCAGTTCGCGCACCTGGCCATGGGCCCAGCCGGCGACCTGGGGGTTGCTGTCGGTGCGCGCGGCCAGCTTGCCGCCGTCCAGCGTCCACACCTCGGCCGGCTGGTCGTCGCGCAGGCCAATGAAGGCGGTGCGGCCCGTGCGCGCGGTGCTGAAGCTGGGATAGGCGATCTGCGGGGTCGCCAGCGTACGCCACGCACCGGTAGCGGCGTCGACGCGCAGGAATTCGCCACGCACCCCATGCAGCCCCTGCGCGACCAGCGTGCGGCGGTCCTGCCAGCGCGCCAGCCACAGCGTGCCGGGCCAGTCCTCGGCCAGCGCCACGCGCTTGCCGCTGGTCAGGTCGTGGGCGTAGATCGTGGCGACGATGCCGTAGGGCGCGATATGGCCGTAGAGCAGCCGGGTGCCGTCGGGCGAGAACTGCAGCGGGAATGCCGAGGCCAATGCTTCCAGTGGGGGGCTCAGCGTGCCGTCGGCCAGGGACAGCAGCACCACGCGCGACTGGTACCAGTAGCCGTTCAGCGTGGTGTCGTCGGAGACGCGCAGCGCCAGCGTCCGGCCATCCGGCGCCCAGGCCACGTCCTGCACCTGCAGGCCGGGCGGACTCAGCACGCGCGTCGTTCCGCTGGCCAAGTCCTGCACCCACAGGCGCTTGAACAGGCGGGGATGATCGACCTCGACCGCATCGTCCTTGGCGGCGATGCGCGCCTGCATGTCCGGCGAGGGCGGATCCACCGCCAGGTAGGCCAGCTGGGTGCCGTCGACCGATAGGGCGAAGCTGGCGACGTCGCTGGCCGCGCGGGTCAGCGCCCTGGCGTCGTGGCCCTGCGCATCGACGCGCCAGACCTGGGTCGCCGCGGGCTTGGGCGTCGCCTCGGCAACAGGCAAGGCACGATCGGAGAGGAACAGGAGCTGGCGTCCATCCGCCGACCACTGCGGCGTGCTGTCGTCGGCCGTGCCGGCGCCGTCCAGCGGCCGCGGCGCGGCCTTGCCTGTCGCGGCGATCAGCTGCAGCTGGCGATGCGCGGGCTTGCCATCGCCCTGCGGGGTGGCCACGCCGTAGGCGATGCGCGCGCCGTCCGGGCTGATCTGTGGATCGCCCACCTGCGCCAGCGCGACGAAGTCGGCCGGCGTCGGCCGATGCGGGATGGTGGGCGTTTGCGCCCCCGCGGTCATCGCGCCCGCGCCGTAGAACACGGCGAACAGACAGCTCAGCACGATCCGCTTCATGCGGCGCTCTCCTGCGAGGAAGGAACCAGATGGCGACGCAGCCAGGCCGCGCCCGTGGCCACTGCCGCGCGCGCCTGCTCGGACACCACCATCGCCTCGACGAAGCTGTGCGGGGCGCCCGGGTAGCGGCGCAGTTCGACCTGGCCGCCCGCCTCGCGCAGGCGCTGGGCCATGCTGACGCTCTGTTCGCCCAGCACATCGCGGTCGCCATAGAGCAGCAGCGCTGGCGGCAGGTCGTGCAGGTCGGCGCGCAGCGGCTGCGCCAGGGGGTCGTCGTTGGTCATCGCGTCGGGGCCCAGGTAGCTGGTCCAGAATTCTTCCATCTCGGCCACGGTCAGCAGATCCTCCGGCGTGCCCAGGCCCGCCGCGGCGGCGGAGATGCGCGTGTCGAAGGCCCCGTAATTGAGCAGCAGTGCGCGCACGCCGGACAAGGCCTGTGCCTGGCGCAGCCGCAGCGCGGTCGCGACGGCCAGATTGCCGCCGGCCGAATCGCCGCCCAGCGCCAGGTGCTCGGCATCGATGCCGAGCGCCTGCGCCTGCGCGCGCAGCCAGGCCAGCGTGGCCACGCACTGGTCCAGCGCCAACGGATAGCGATGCTCGGGCGCAAGCGCGTAATCAATCGCCACCACCACCGCGCCCGCCTCGTGCGCATAGGTGCGCAGCAGCCGGTCGTGCGTGTCGATGCTGAACATGCACCAGCCGCCGCCGTGGAGATAGAACAGGGCCGGAGCGACCGCCGGCGCCGTGGCCGGGCGCAACACGCGCACGCGGAAGGCGTGGCCGTCGGCTTCCAGCCAATGCTCCTGAACCTGCTGCATCGCCGGACCGCCTGCGCACCACGGCGCGCGCACCTGCGCGGCGATCTGGCGTCGCTGCGGCCAGTCCAGCGCGCGCCCGGCGCGCAGGCGCGCGCCCTCCTCGCATACGTCCTCAACGAAGCGGCGCAGCTGCGGGTCCAGTGCATCCAGCGCCGCGCTCATGGCATGTCTCCATGTTCGCGCGCGGCGAAGTCGCGCATCCAGGCCACCAGCGTGTCCTCGCCGCCGGCGCTCAGCCCGGCCAGGATCTGGGCGAAGTCGTGGCGGGCCTCGTCCTGGCCCAGCTTGAAGGTCGAGTGCCGGGCGACGATGCGGCCGCGCAGCGCGGTCACCCCCAGCGCCAGGCGCGCATAGCGCTCGCCCATTTCCTCCAGCGCCCAGGCGCGGGCGCGCCCGGCTTCCATCTGCGTGACCAGGGCGTCGAGTTCGTCCGCGATGTCCTGCGGCGCCTCGCTCAGCGTCACCTCCAGTTGGAACACCGCCGCGGCGTAGTTCCAGGTCGGCGCCTGGGTGCGGTCGTCCAGCCAGCTCGGGGAAACGTAGGCCTGCGGGCCCAGCACCAGCGCGGTGGCCTGCGGATCGCGTGCCAGGCGCGCGACGTGCGGATTGCGTCTGGCCAGGTGGCCCATCAGGCCGACCAGTTCGCCGGAGGCGTCCAGCTGCGCGCGCAACGGCAGCGGGCTGAAGCAGGCATCCTCGCCGCGGGCCGACACCAGCCAGGCCAGCGGCTGGGTGGCGAGCAGGCGCAGCAGGTCGTTGCTGTCGCGCGCGGCGAAGCGGCTGTCGCGGGCATGTCCCATCAGTGTGTGTCCTTGCGAGGTTCCGGGGTGGCCACCGACACCGGCGGCCAGCGGTCGCGCCAGGGCGCGGCCGATTCGAGCTGCAAGGCCAGGGCCAGCAGCAGCGGCTCCTGGCCGCGGTCGGCGGCGAACTGCACGCCGATCGGCAGGCCGTCGGCGCCATGCGCCAGGGGCAGGCTGATCGCCGGGGTGCCGGCCAGGTTCTGCAGCGGCGTATAGCCCATCCAGTCGAACATGCCGGCGAACACCGCGGCAAAGTCGCCGTCCGGCGCGAAGCGGCCGATCCGCGGCGGCGGCGTGCGCAGGGTTGGGGTCAGCAGCACGTCATGGCGTGCGTGGAAGGCATGGAACGCGCTCGGCAACGTGGCCAGCACCGCATAGGCCCGTTCCAGCTCGGCCACGCCGCAGTGCGCGCGGTTCCAGTCCGACAGGCCGACGGTGAACGGCTCCAGCGCCGTGCGCGCGCCGGCCGCACCGAACGCGGCTTCGGCCGTTTCCAGCGCATCGGCGCCCAGGTGCGACCACAGCGTCATCGCCGCCTCGAACACTTGCGCGCCAGGCAGCGGCAACGGCACGACTTCGACACGATGGCCCAACGCTTCGCACAGCCCGACGACCTGCGCCAGGGCGTCGGCGACCTGCGGATCGGGCGCCACGCCCTGCAGCGTATCGGCCGCCAGCGCGATACGCAGCGGTCGTGTCAGCGGCGCGGTCACCGCTGCGGGCCGATCCGGATGCAGCGCGGCGAAGGCCCAGGCGCTATCGCGCACGCTGCGCGACATCAGGCTGTCGGCGACGATCAGGTCCTCGATCGGATGACGCGCCCGTACGCGCACCGTGGTGCCGCGGCCGGGCTTGAGGCCCACCACGCCGCAGGCCGAGGCGGGAATGCGGATCGACCCGGCGCCGTCGCTGCCATGCGCCAGCGGCACCACGCCTGCGGCCAATGCCGCGCCCGCGCCGCCGCTGGAGCCGCCTGGCGAGTGCGCGAGCGACCACGGGTTGCGCGTGACCGGACCGAGCAGCGGCTCGGTCACGCCCATCAGGCCGAACTCCGGCATCGCGCTCTTGCCCAATGCGACCAGGCCCGCGTCCGCGCAACGTTGCGCGAAAGTGTGCTGGTCGGTGGCCGGCGCGCTGGTGCGGCTGCGCGAACCGCCGCGGGTCGGCATGCCGATCACGCGCAGCGAGTCCTTCGGCAGCCACGGCACGCCGCGCATCGGGGCCTGCGCATCGGGGGGCGGCAGCGTCGTGGCCTGCGCCAGCGCGCGCGCGAAATCGGGTTGGCTCAGCGCGTCCAGCGTTGGCGCGAAGTGCCGCGCGCGGGCAATCGCCGCGGCGGTCAGTTCGGCTGGCGACACTTCGCCACGTGCGAGCAACGCGGCCTGGTCGTGCGCATCGAGGCGCCCCAGCGAGCACGCCTGGGACAAAGGGACTTCAGGGGAAGACATCAGGATTCCGGGGATGGCGGGTTCGCATGCGCCAGGCGCCGGGCGTGGCGCTGGCCGTAGAAGAAGTAGATGAGCGCGCCGGCTAGCACGTAGCCGGCCAAGATCAGCGCAGGCAGCGGATCGCCGCGACGCACTTGCTGGACCATGTCGCCCAGCACCGGCGCCATCATGGTCAGGCACAGCACGATGCCCAGCACCGGCACGGTGCCGATCCAGGCCTTGCCGATCCACACGCCGCCCAGCGGCACACGGAAGCCGCCGACCAGTTCCGGGCGCACCGAGCGCAGCCACATCACCGCGATGCACACCACGATGAAGGCCGAAGCGATGCCCAAGCAGATCAGGTCACCGAGCACCCCGATGGGCAGCAGCGCCGCCAGCACGGCAGCGATCACGCCGAAGGTCAGGTTGCCCAGCCATGGCGTGCGACGGGTCTTGTGCACATGGGCGAACAGCTTGGGCAGCAGGCCATCGCGGCCGATATTCACCGCCACGCGCGACACGCCATAACCATTGGCCAGCAACACCGAACCCAGCCCGGTGAGCGCGCCGATCTTGATCAACACCGCGAACCACGGCCAGCCCATGCGATCCACCGCCACCGCGACCGGATCGGGCACGCCCAGCTCGCGGAACGGCACGATGCCGGTCAGCACCGCGCCGGCGGCGATGTACAGCAGCGTGCACACCACCAGCGAACCGAGGATGCCGAACGGCACATCGCGACGCGGATTGCGAGTCTCCGAGGCAGCCATCGAGACGGTTTCGAAGCCCAGGTAGGCGAAGAACAGCATCGCCGCCGCACGCAGCACGCCCGGCCAGCCGTACGCAAAGCCGCCTTCGTTGGGCGGCAGGAACGGCTGCCAGTGCGCGCCGTCGACATAGCGCACGCCGACCACGATGAAGGACACCAGCACGGCGACCTTGATCACCACCAGCACCGCGTTGACCAGCGCCGACTGGCTGACCCCGGCGATCAGCACGCAGGCGGTGACCAGCACCGCCAGCGCCGCGACCAGGTTGATGCCGCCGCTGCCCGCCAGCACGGTATGGCCGTCCTGCTGGAGCGCGGTGAGGGTGGAGGTGGCCAGCCATGCCGGCACGTGCACGCCGACATCGCCGAGCAGGCTGGTCAGGTATCCGGCGAAACCCGCCGCCACCGCCGAGGCCGACAGCACGTATTCCAGGATCACCATCCAGCCCAGCGCCCAGGCACAGCCCTCGCCCAGGGTCACATAGCAATAGCTGTAGGCCGAACCGGACACCGGGATCACCGAGGACAGCTCGGCGTAGCACAGCCCGGTGAAGCCACAGGCCAGCGCGGCCAGCATGAAGGACAGCAGCACCGCCGGGCCGGCGAAGCTGGCCGCGGCCTCGCCGGTCATCACGTAGATCCCGGCGCCGAGGATGTTGGCGATGCCGAGGATCAACAGACTGCCTGCGCCAAGCTTGCGCTGCAGGCCGGCGCGTTCGGTATCGGCCACCACCACATCGATCGACTTGCGGTGCAGGGCTTGGCGCCAGCGGTCCAGCGGGCGGGAGGTATCAGCCATGGCGGGGATCCTGGGTGTCATGGGACGTGCGTGCGCTGTCGCGCACATCGATGGCGAAGGAGACGGACAGGTCGTGGAGGCTCAAGCGGCGCATCGATTCGATCCGGGCCGGTGCGCCGCGACGCGGCGACGCATCGGCCCGCTGGCGGCTCAGTACTTCCAGTGCACCGTCATGCCAACGGTGCGCGGCCGCACGATGCCCTGGCCGATGCCGTTGACCTCGGCCACTTCCCGGGTGACCCCGCGCTTGTCGGTCAGGTTGGTGCTCCACAGGCTGACCTCGGTACCGCCGAAGGTCATGCTGTAGCGCAGGTCGAACAGGTTGTAGTTGCCCTGCACGTTCGGCGTCACGCCCGGCACGGCCGAGTTGAGGTCGCTGATGCCGCTGGACAGGTATTGGTGCGAGAGCGATACGGTCGGCGCATAGGCCGCATCGAAGTAGTAGCGCAGCGTGTTGTTGACCGACCAGTCGGCCGAGCCCGGCAGCTGCGAGCCAGCCGGCGCGGTGCCGTAGTAGAGGATGAACAGATCCTCATCCAGGCGCGCGTGTTGCCAGGTCACGCTGCTTGCCCACTCGAACTGGCCGCTCGGGCGCCACTGCGTGGACAGCTCGATGCCGCGGCTGTACGCCTTGCCGCCGTTGGCCGCGTAGTTGTAGAAATCCGGCGTCTGCAGGCGCAGCTGGATGTCCTTCCAGTCGACGTAGAACGCGGTGGCATCCAGCAGGAAGCGGCCATCGGCCCAGCTGGTGCGCGTGCCCAGTTCGTAGTTGACCAGGCTGTCGGACTTGGAGCCGGACGGGATCGGATAGGCGCTCAGCCCACTGGTGTTGGGCGTGCCGAAGCGGAAGCCTTCGGACACCAGGCCGTAGAACATGACGTTCCCGTTGGGCGTGTAGGACAGCGAGACCTTGGGATTGAAGCCGTCTTCCTTGGTCTGCGACGGGGTGACGATCGGGTTGCCCGGGTAGGTGGAGAAGCCGACCTGGGTGGAGATCGATTCGATCTTGGTGCGGAACAGGCGGCCGCCGACGGTCAGCTTCCACTCGGGGGTGAAGGAGAACGACCCTTCGCCGAACAGCGCCGCTTCCGAGCCGTCCAGGTGCGTGTAGAAGGCATTGAAGATGCGGCCATCCGGCGCGATCACCGCACCGGCGCCCGGGCCGTACAGCGAGGAGTTGTCGAAGGCCGCGGCCGCGCCGTCGGCGCCGATGGTTTCGTACAGGTCCTTGCTGGTGTCGAAGTACATGCCGCCAACCAGCCACTCCAAGCGGCTGCCGGTGTCCGATGCCAGGCGGACTTCCAGGCTCTTGCCGGTGCTCTCGCCCCCGGAATAGATCGCCAGCGGACTGGTCAGGTCCAGATCCAGGTCGGCGTTGTAGGCGCCGCGGATCGGCGTGTAGTCGAAGCGCCAGTCCTGCTTCTTCTTCTGGTAGGCCAGCAGCGCGGTCAGCGTTATGCCATCCAGGTCCTGGTCCAGGCGCAGGCTGTGCACGGCCACCTTGGTGTTGGTGTACTCGGGGACGGCGGTGTTGCGGGTCAGGTCGGCCAGGCCCTCGATCTGGTAGGCGTTATCGTCCGAGTCGGTGTTCTGCAGCAGGCTCAACCACGATAGCGTGGTGCCTTCGGCCGGGGTCAGCACCGCGGAGAAGCGCCCGCCGGCCAGCTTGGTGGTGTTGGCGCCCTGCTTGCCGGTGCCGATGTTGTCCAGGTAGCCCGGATCGTCGCGGTACTGGGCCACGGCGCGGAACGCCAGCAGGTCCTGCTTGACCGGCACGTTGACCATGGCCTTGGCGCCGAAGCCGACATCGGCGTTCTTGGTCTGGCTGACCGTGGCCTCGGCCGCCGCGTCGAAGCCGCTCGTATCGGCCACGTTGGCGATGTAGTTGATCGCGCCGCCCATTGAGGCCGAGCCGAACAGCGTGCCCTGCGGGCCGCGCAGCACCTCGACGCGGTTGAGGTCAAAGGTGTCGATGTCGGGCACCACGATGGTCCAGCCCGGCTCGGTCAGCGGCACCTCGTTGAGAAAGAAGCCGGTGGTGGCCTGGCCCTGCACATTGCCCGCGCTGGTGGCGATGCCGCGCATCACCACCTGCGACACGCCCGGCTGGTAGCTGTTGAACACCACGCCCGGGGTGCGCTGGATGTAGTCGGACAGGCTCTGCGCGCCCAGCGCGTCCAGTTCGGCCGCGGTGACGGCGCTGACCGAGCCGGCGATCTCGCGCACCGACTCGTTGCGCTTGCCGGCGGTGACGACGATGGTCTCAAGCTCCTTGGTCTGCGGCGTGGCGGCGCTGTCGCTGTCCTGGGCGAAGGCTGGCGTGGCGCTGGACACGGCGAAACCAAGCAGACAGGCGGCGCGCACGGCGCGGGAGAGAGCGGTGATCGGCAACGACTTCATGGCGGACGGTCCCCTTTGGACGGTTGGCGGGTTGGCGGAACCTCCGATGTCCCCCTGATGGCCAGCGCGACCTCCCCATCGCCTGGCAGCGAACTCCTGCTCGAGACCAGTAGTAGGTGAAATTCCAAACCGCGTCCAGCAGAAACCACGGAGCCTTTCACGCGCTCAATTACTTGATCTAGAAAGGAATTTATTCCGAACACGCCGCAGGAACGGTGGGTTACCATCGGCAATAACGCAGGATCTGCAGTCCCGGCCCGCCAATTGCGCACATCGTGCAGCGTGGCGGGCGGCCCCACCGCCACAAGAACCCCGCCATGTCAGCCAAATTGCCCGATCGCACCGACCTGAAGATCCTCGACGTGCTGCAGCAGGATGCACGGATCACCAACCAGGCCCTGGCCGACCGGGTCGCACTGTCGCCCAGCGCCTGCCTGGCGCGGGTGCGGGCGCTGGAGCAACGTGGCCTGATCCGCAGCTATCGCGCCCATGTCGCGGTGGACCGGATCCGCTCGGCGACCATCGTGCTGGCGCAGGTGAGCTTCAAGCAGCACGCCCTGGACGAGTTCACCGAGTTCGACCGCCGCATCCTGGACATGCCCGAGGTGGTCGAGGCCAGCCGCGTTTCCGGCTCCTACGACTATCTGCTGCGGGTGATCGTGCACGACGTGCACCACTGGAAGGACATCGCCCGCGCCCTGCTGGGCGGCGACTACGGCGTGGAGAAGATCGTCTCCCACTTCCTGATGGACGAGGTCAAACCGTTCTCCGGCTACCCACTGACGTTGAACACGCCGCGCGCCTGATCACCGACGGTGTTGCCCGCGTTGCCGAGCCGGCGCTGACCGCGCTTTAGCCCTGTGCCGCGGCCAGGGCCAGGCCCTGGACCACGCCGAAGGACGGATCGCCGTGCACCAGCCGCGCGCTGGGGAAGGCCTCGGCCGCCACCTGGCGCACGTAAGGCGCGCGCGACATGCCGCCGGTGAGGAACACCGCGTCCGGGGCATGGCCGATGTCGGCCGCCACCTGCGCCAGCAACGCCCGCAGCTCGCCGACGAATCCGCCGGCCGCGCTTGCCAGGCCCGCGGCCTGCAGCGACACCGCCAGGTCCGGCTCGATGTAGTCCAACGCGTCGACATGCGCGTCGGCGGCGCTCAGCGCGATCTTGCTGCGCTCCACGCTGCGCGACAGGCGCGCCGTGTTGCCGGTGTCCTGCAGCGCCTGCAGCCGGTCGCGGAACGGCTGCGGCACGCGTTCGCCAAAGCGGGCGCGGGCAAAGTCCCGCTGCCGGGTCTGGTCGTGCACGGTTGCCGCATCGGTGTAGTGATGATTGGGCACGCGCGTAAGCCCGCGCCCGAACAGCGGCATGAAGCCGGCCAGGCTCAGCGCCAGGTCCACATCGGTGCCGCCACGCGCCACGCCCCACGCCCGACGCACCTGCGGGGCCTGCGCGCCGCCGACATCGGCGTGGGCGATGTCGCTGGTGCCGCCGCCGATATCCACCACCACGACTTCGTGGCGCGCAGGACTGTCGGCGTGGTGGCCCATCGCCGCAGCCGAGGGCTCTTCCAGAAAGTCGATCGCATCGAAGCCCGCCGCCAGCGCTGCCTCGCGCAGGATCTCCAGCGCCTGGCCGTTGCCGGCCTCGCCCAGCGAGCTGCGGAACTGCACCGGCCGCCCCAGCGTGGCCGCGCGCACCGGCTGGCCGAACTGGCGCTGCGCGGTGAGCCGGATGTGCTCCAGGATGTGGGTGGCGATACCAGTGATGGTCTGCCGCGCGCGCGGATGCAGGTCGTAACCCAGCATCGACTTGGGGCTCTGCACCAGGTGGCCCTGGCCTTCGGCGAAATAGGCGTCCAGCGCGTCGTCGCCATAGACCGCATTCTGCAGCAGCGCGGCCGAACTGCGCGGCTGGCGCATCTGGTCTTCCATCCATTCGCGCCTCACCGCGCGCAGCGCATCACGGCGCAACGCGTCTTCGCCGCGGTCCTGGCCGGCGGCCAGCGCGTCACGCCGCCCCACTTCGATCAGCTGCTGCAGCTGGTATTCCTGCGCGGCGGTGAGCTGGAACTGATCCAGCTCCTGCATGACCTCGGGGAAATACACCGAGGTCTTGAACTGCCCCTGCTCACCGAACAGCACCGGCACGACCGCGCCCTCCACGACCGCTGCCGCCGCTGAATTGCTGGTGCCGAAATCGATGCCGAGCTTCATGACGCCCGCCGTGCCTGCGCGAAAAGGCCGCGCACTGTGCCGCAGCCGGCGATGGCGTGCAAATCCGGGCCCGCACCGGGCACACGGCCTGCGTTCATCGCGACGCCACCAAGCAGCGCCACCCAGGCGTACCAAAGACGCAGCAGCGCGTGGCGCGTTTGCTCCATAAAGATCTCGCGCGCGAGCCACGGCGTCGCTTGATAAGCACGAGCAACTGTCGCGCCACGAACGATCCTTCGTGACTACGGCGCATCGGGCCTAGTCCGCTCTGGCTGACGCTGACGGGAGCAAGCCGAAGCCCGGCCCAGGATTGATGGGACGATCGGGGCGCAGCCCTACCAGATGAGGCGCTCCCCCGCGAGCGTGATGGCCAGGCAGGCCAGCACATAGGCGAGGTTGGCCGCGGCCCTTGCGACCCACGGCCGCCCTGAAAGATCCAGCCCAGCGGCGCGTCCGAGCACGACGCCAGTGCCCAACAGAATAAACCAGGGGACGAAGAAGAACGCGGGCGCCCCACGCACCGCCATGGTCACCAGGTCATGGACCGCACCACAGACCACGAACGTCAGGATGAGCGCCAGCGGCCTTGGAACAACACGCTGCAGCGGCGAGTAGATGTAACGGCCCAGCACATAGCCAAAGACGGGATTCCAGTGCCGCCAGAAACCCGCGAACGTCGAGGCGCCAAACGCGCGATGAAACATGTTCCGCAGGCCGCCACGCGCGCCCGCAGGGACCCCGTTGCGATAGACGATGTACTGGGACAGGGAAAGCGCGTCGTGTTGCATGCTTTCAGTCTACTGCAATGCTTTTTGACGCGGCCTGGCACTGGGCGCGCGCGTGGGCAACACATCCGACCTGGACGATTGCGAACGCTGGACCTTCACCTCCGCAATCCCGGCTCCCCACCCAGCCGAGCCACGAATCGACTTCGGCTTGACTGAAGTTCAGGCGTCAACCCGCGTACGCCCGATCAGACCCAAGTGGGTCACTCCAAATCCATTCGAATATTTCAGACCATACCCTAGCGCGCGGTCGAGGCCGATGTGGGTCACCCAGATGATGCCGGCGATGACGGCCAGGGGCGCGGACAGCATGATTCCCGCCGCCAGCGTCGCCAGCGCGCCGATCAGGGAGTGCGCGACGTTGTAGGCCATGGCACCGACCTTGGGTCCGGCCAGATAGCCGAAAAAAGACAGGTCCGGCACGAGAAAGCAGAGGGCAAATGCTCCCCAACTCCCGCCATACCTTGCATAGGCCAGCAGGCTCACGACGAAGACGCAGAGCCCCTCAAGGCGAAGCAAGATCCGTACACCCCCCGATACCGCACCTGCCATGACACTTCTCCTGGCGCCTGACGCCCAAGCCAAGACGGCGTGGTCGGCCGCTATGTGTGATTCAGCGCCCTAGTTTATTGCGCGCAGGTCCCGGTAAGCGCGCAGCTGTGCGAGCGCTCACGTTTGTGAGAGGTCTTGACGCTGCAAGACGAAAATCCGATAGGCGCCGTTCCGTTGACGAACAGTCTGGTGTCTCGTGCCATGTTCAAGGGACCTAATGCCGGTGGTAAGACGCGTTGCGAAGCGAGACCGACTTTGAAGAAGCCTTAGGCGCTGCACGAAAGCTGCCTTGGCCCAATGCTTGTCGGCTAAGGCAACGCGCAGCATCTGCGACCAAACGGCCTACACATGAAGTTGGCGACCACCGGCGAACGCCCAATTTTCCCACGTCGTTTCCTTGAACACGACCATGGCATTCTCTGGGTCGTGACCGGCTGCCGCGAGGCCTTCCATGAGCTTGGACAGAAACTGCTTCTTGATCTTGACGCTTCGCCCAGCCGACAAAAGGATCTCGATCAAGACGAAGTCTTCGCTTCTGGCTCCTTTGACGTCGGGATAGCCTGCATCGAAGCGGAAGTCTTCATCGGTCAATTCCAAGACTCGCTGAAATCGGTCAGCCTCCGGCACACCAATGCTGACCAATGCGGCATGAACTGCCTCCAGGACCGAATCCTTGAAGTGCCTTGTCTTGGGCTTTTGAACCGTGAGCGTGATGAGCGGCATGGTGTCCTCCGGCGAGGTCTATGCTTCAGTGAAGCCGACCCGCGAAGCGGATGCGACTCGAATGTGTTGCGACGCGGCGATTCCACATCTGGAGCTGAGCGCCCTTGCAGATTCTTGCACGCCTCGACCGTCGGTGGGCGTGGGCCGCCCGGGCGGACAGGAGACGCGCAGACGTGAGCACAGCGGCCGCCGACAAAGGATCCATTCGGACTCGCGACACAGGACACAAGGCAATCGTCGTAGGGCGTGCAGCGAGCCGGCAATGTCTCGAACTCGCACTGCGCTCGCGGCGAAAGCGCGCAGCGAGATTTGGCCGCGCATCCTATGAATTCAACGACTTTTCCGACGGCCGGGTGCAGGGCCACTTCAGCCCTTGGCGCTGAGCGGTTCACGCGCTTGCCCGCAGCCGAATAGTGTTCGCGCCAAGATTTCGAGCACTGCGGATCTCGGCACACTCGACCAACCTCCCTGCTAAGCCATTCGCTGCGGCGGAACGGCTTGACGGTCAGCCTCGGCAGCAGCGGCGCCCATCGGGATGGATTGCCACGCTGCGTCGGCGCTTGAGCAAGGTTTACGACTCGTGCGCCGGCTTGACGACGATGGACTGCGCCGAGACTTCGGTCGGCCCGTGATAGACCGCCTCGATGTTGTTGCCGTCCGGGTCCAGCGCGAACGCGGCAAAGTAGCCGGGGTGATAGGCGCGCTCCCCCGGTGCGCCGTTGTCTCTCCCGCCGGCCGCCAATGCCGCTTGATGAAATGCACGGACGGCTTCGCGATCGGCCGCTTGAAAAGCAAGATGCACATTGGACGTCCGTGCCTCCGCTTGATCAATCCAAAGTTCGTCCGCGGCAAAGTAGCTTTCCGTCTCCTGAATGGCGTCTTGCCGTCCAATCGCCGTGAGAACACCTCGGTAGAATCGCTTGCTTGCTTCCAAGTTCCGCACGCGAAGATGGAGGTGATCAACGAGCCTGCCGCGACGCAAATCCATATCCTCTCCTTTCGGTCAACTGCGCCTAAAACCTGAGTTAAGCCGGGCCGTTTTGCGGCCGCAGCGACGTGACAATCTACCGCACGGCGGCGTGGCCGCGAAACGGCCTCGGCTTGAACGAATTGTTAGGCAATCAACGCTTGAGCCCAAGCAATATCTCTGTCCGAGCCTGATTTTCTTGCGACACCTTGGCTGAGAACGGTTGCTCGAGTGCGGCGCGCGCCCCTGACGGTGCGCCATCCAGTTGGCCGCGTTGGTCAATAAACCATAGCTCTTGGCTGTGAACATACGCACTGATCAGCTCCGCGCATTCCTGCTGTGAGCTCTCAGATGTGTCGAATGAGAATCCGCTGCCGGGCGCACCATCACTTGACGGGCCGTTGAGCGCGATCGCTTCAAAGGGGTCGTCCCAGGTCCTAGTCCCGCAATGAACTCTGAAGGAGGCGGCGAACGTGTAAAGGTGCAAATGCACGAACTCTATAGTCAATGCGTTGGGCCGCGTCCAGAACGTAGGTTTCGTTCTCTTGAATCCAAGACCCGAGAGTTGGCGATCCAAACGCCGCTTGACCTTTCCTGCGCCGGATCGCTTTTCGGAAATGTCCATTGATTGCCTAACGCTGGAGTTGAGCGGCGCGGGTACGGCGGAGAGCTCCTACGAAAAGGTGGACACCGTGGGTCAGACACATTGTGCCTCGAACTCGATCGGCGAACGATATCCCAAGGCCGAGTGTAAGCGGTGTTGGTTGTAGAAATTGATGTAGCTGCGAAGCGCGTGGCGCAGTGTCCGGTCGTCGGTGAAGCGTTGGCGGTGATACATGTCCGACTTCATCGACTTGTTCCACGACTCCACGTGGGCGTTGTCGGTCATGCGTCGCGGGCGGTTCACGCTCTGCACCAGGCCGGCCCTGCTTAGGACTTGCTTGAAGTCGCTGGCGAGAAACTCGACGCCGCGATCGCTGTGCACGAGCGTGCCCGGTGCAGGGCGTCGGTGGCGTACGGCCGCAGCGAGCGCGCGACAGGTCAGCGCGGCCGTCTTCTCCAGGCCCAGCGCCCAGCCCAGCAGGCGGCGCGAATAGCGGTCCATCACCGTGGCCAGATAGCGCCAGGTGCCCGCGACCTTCAGGTAGGTCACATCGGTCACCCACACCTGATCGCAGCGCTCAATGGTCAACGCATGGATCTGGTTGTCGACGCTGGCATAGAACCGGCCCAGGCCGGGCAGACGGCGATACAGCGAGGCCGAGCACGCGCGCACCGCGTGCTCGCGCATCAGGCGCTCGATCCGGCGGCGCCCGACCGGCTCGCCCTGCCGGCGCAGCTCGGCGTGCACGCGCGGACTGCCGTAGGTTTCCCGGCTCGCCCGATGCACCTGGCGAACCTTTGCGATCAGCCGTCCATCCTCCTGCGCGCGCTCACTGAGCGGACGGGCACGCCAAGCGTAGAAGCCGCTGGCACTGACCCCAAACAGGCGACACAGCCGCCTCACCGGGCAGTGCTCTTGCTGGGTCTGGATGAAGGCGAAGCGCTCGCTTTTCGTTCGGTAGTGAACGCGATCGCTTTTTTTAAAAGGTCATGCTCGACCTTCAGCTGCTCGTAGGCCTTCTTCACCCGACGCAGTTCCTTCAGCTCGGCCGCGACGGCCGGATCGACGTCCACACCCTTGACCATGATCGTGCCCTCGCGCGCCTGTTTGCGCCAACGAGACAGCATGAAGGGATGGATGTAAAGCGAGGCGGCAACGTCCTGCACCTGGACGCCGGGGAGCCGGCTGAGGCGCACGGCGGTGGCTTTGAATTGCTCGCTGTAGCGGGTCGTGGTTCTAGGGCCTGGCTTGGGCATGGGACACTCCTGAAAAGTTAGATCAGGGTGTCCACTAAACCGTGGGAACTATCGGTTCGGCTTGAATGAATTGTTAGACCACAGAGTGCTGGTCAAAAGTGTCGCTGTAATCGCGCCGACCCCAAATGCGGCGAGTGCGTTACCCGCGTAAGTCAGGCCGGAGGTGAGAGCAGTGGTGGCGATCACTGAAAAGCAGAAGCTGGCGAGCGCGTTGAGTGCGTTAGCCCGCGTAATGAGCAGCGCAGAGGAGTGGATGATCAGAGCCGGCAGGAAGGCCCCTAGGCCGAACACTATGAGAGCGTCCCATAGAGTGACGGTCCATCCAGCTGGCATGGCTATAGCGGCGGTGGCGCCTATCGCCGGGACCGCCAGGCCGCAAGTGAAGACCCCGGAAAAAGTGCCCGCCAGTATGCTCTTGAGTGGACCTTCCATGATGCCTCTCCTGTGGTCTAACGCCTGAGTTAAGCTGACTTGCGTAGTGGAGCCAAAGCCATGGCAAGCTTTTTCCGCCATGGCTTTGGTGTAACGAAGCAAGTTCGGCTTGAACGAATTGTTAGACCTTCTCGTCCGACGGCGATGCTTCTGGCGTGATATCTCGCAAGAAGTTGTATCGAATATGCCCGCTGGGCAGTTGCTCCACGACCCGCGCTAGCTTAGCAGTGGCGTTGCGAGAAATAAAGAATCGCCCAAGACTCTCTAGATAAGCTTCATCGCCAACAGGTGGAGTAAGCTGCAAAAGCTCCTCCCCGATACTGGTAAACTTCCAGACGGGAAGCTGGATTTCGCTTGTTATCGAACCCCGGTCCACAAGAAGAATTAGACCACCAGATACAAATACGACTTGTTGGATGGAAGGATCTGTGAACACGCGATAGTTTAAATCTGTGGGGTACATTGCCCCTAGCTCACTAATGGCGAAGTGGTGCCCTGGGTAAATATTTCTTTGATCTTTAAGCCATTCTTTGTCGTGGGTCGACAAAATAGCAGAGCCGTTATATATAACCGCTAGCGTTGTCATGAGTTCGAGCAGCGTTGCGTCAGCCTTGGTCAGGTTTCTCACAAAATCGAGTGTTTTGAGTGAGTAGCTACCTGGTTTTTTAATCTCACCCGATAGGATCCGTCCCCAGAGTTCTTGCATTTGCTCAGACGAAACATCTTCGGCAGCGCTGAAGAATCGATTTATCCAGTCTTCGTCGGGTCTTTCGTCCGGAACGTCTGTTTGATCTTGCAGTTCTATGGCAGAGATTGAAGTGATGCTCTCCACGTTGCGCTGGCGCTTTCGCTCTTTGTATTCAAGGCGCTGTGTAGCCCTAGTCTCGCCGTCGATTTGCTCTAGGATCAGCGTCTTGTCTTCTGGCTTTTGCCAGATCTCTACTTGACCATCTTTAAAGACGACAGGGAGATGATGCTGCTCAGCAACTTCCTTTAGCGCTGACGATATAACGCGGACCTCATGTGCTTTGGCATCAGCGTTCTTCCTGACTAGGTACGGCCCAGAGACTGCGCCAATACCTTGCGAAATTACTTCGATCAAGCGAGTGAGCGGTTTGCTGAGGCCGACAATGTCTTTGATTTCCACTGAATTCAGTACCTGTTGGCCGAGTAGTTAAGAAGAAGGTCTAACACCTGAATTAAGCCGAGCCGCGAAGCGGCTTCGGCTTGAATGAATTGTTAGGGCCCAACGCTGGACCCTTGGTCACCGACATCATAAATGTCCAGCCCCAGTGCAATGCCACGCTGGCCAAGGGAGAGCAGGACTTTTGCCGAAAGGGGCAGCCCGTCATTGCTGCTGCCCATGAAAAGGCCACAAAACAAGTCGGGTTGATAGTGGGTTAACGACTCCCAGATACTGAGATCTTGAGTAAGCTGCCCGAGGATCTCCAAGATCTGTGCCTCAAGGTCCTCCGGTTCGCGACGAGCCGCACTAAGTCGCCAGCTCCCGGTCTTGGCAATACGCACGATGCCGGTCTTGCTACCAATAAGCTCCTGGCCCTTCCAGCACGACTCCGTTGGACTTGCGCCGAGCAGTGCGGTGATCTCGTCAGGCACGAGGTCGTCTCCGAAGAATCGGAGTGTTGCGACGGAATGATCGATTGCTCCCATTGGGCCCTAACACTTGAATCAAGCCGAGCCGCGAAGCGGCTTCGGCTTGAATGAATTGTTGGGCGGCAACCTAGCCGAACTGGACGGCAAAAACATCACCTTCTCCCGTCTCTACCCGGTTGAAGTAGCGCCATGCGTCTGGGTAGCGAGCCGTTACATCAGCATGGCTGGAATACCAGATCTCTTGGATGTCCAGCTCCAAACCACGATCGGTGGCTCGCCAAAGCTCAATGCCGAGCAGGGGGACATGATTGGTTTGGAGAAGCTCTACGAAAGCGTGGGCATCCCCCGCAGCTAGACCGCGCTCGGCTGAGCCATGCTCGATCAGCGAGCAACCGTGCTCTTCCAGAGAGGCGAGTAGCTCCGAGTATAACTTGACGTGAGACTGATCGCCCATTGCCGCCTAACACCGGAATTAAGCCGACCCGCGAAGCGGGTTCGGCTTGAATGAATTGTTAGACGCGTCTTGACTCATGCGGGCTCATCCGATTCCCCAGAATGCATCTTTAAACGCGCCCCACAACTGCTTGAGAGTCTTGCCATTTCCGCTGCCGAGCGCGACTCGAACTAGCTGAACGATTGTAGCGACGCCAAGGGCAAGAAATACCACGAGCCCAACACCGTCTCGAAACAGGAAACGATCAGGCCAACGAGAATAAGAAGACCTCTGGTCGTGGCTGCCATGCCCATAAGCGCCTAACACTTGAATTAAGCCGCGACGCAAAGCGGCGTCGGCTTGAATGAATTGTTAGGCCGCAGACGGATCACTATGTACACACTGCAGATCCGACCAGCGACCACCTGAGTCTAAGCAAGCATCCGAGCCGATGAACTCGCGGATATACGGCAAGGCTGTAAGAAGAACAGCTGCCACCAGTGCCACTACAGCATAGCGGCTAGCAGGGCGATCGCGGCGCAGCAGGATGAACAGACCGACTCCCGCCAAGAAAGATGCGGCGGCCCAGGCCAAACGGTTGCCTGCGACAAATAACCAGCCGTCTGGGTTGGGTGAAGGCGGCCCGCCCGCGACCCATGCAGCAAAAATGGCACCGTTGAGCTGCAAAAGGCCCCAGATAATCCCGGCAGTCAAGAGAATCCATCTGAGCATCTTGCGGAAATCTCTCATGCGGCCTAACGCTGGAAATAAGCCGAACCGCGAAGCGGTTTCGGCTTGATTGACTTGTTAGGCCAGGACGGTCCAACGCGGATGGCCGACAGGGCGCGCGAGCCGACACGGCGATTGTCTTGTACTGCGTCCGATGCACGGCGTGCCACGTTGACCATCCGATGAGGTGACCTGCCAAGTGTCAGGCGGCACGATGACCGCTGCAAGCGGGAGCGCCATGCCAAGAAAGAAGCCACACGCCTAACGCCCGAGATAAGCCGACTGGCGAAGCCAGTGAGAGTTCCTACGAAAAGGTGGACACCGTGGGTCAGACACATTGTGCCTCGAACTCGATCGGCGAACGATATCCCAAGGCCGAGTGTAAGCGGTGTTGGTTGTAGAAATTGATGTAGCTGCGAAGCGCGTGGCGCAGTGTCCGGTCGTCGGTGAAGCGTTGGCGGTGATACATGTCCGACTTCATCGACTTGTTCCACGACTCCACGTGGGCGTTGTCGGTCATGCGTCGCGGGCGGTTCACGCTCTGCACCAGGCCGGCCCTGCTTAGGACTTGCTTGAAGTCGCTGGCGAGAAACTCGACGCCGCGATCGCTGTGCACGAGCGTGCCCGGTGCAGGGCGTCGGTGGCGTACGGCCGCAGCGAGCGCGCGACAGGTCAGCGCGGCCGTCTTCTCCAGGCCCAGCGCCCAGCCCAGCAGGCGGCGCGAATAGCGGTCCATCACCGTGGCCAGATAGCGCCAGGTGCCCGCGACCTTCAGGTAGGTCACATCGGTCACCCACACCTGATCGCAGCGCTCAATGGTCAACGCATGGATCTGGTTGTCGACGCTGGCATAGAACCGGCCCAGGCCGGGCAGACGGCGATACAGCGAGGCCGAGCACGCGCGCACCGCGTGCTCGCGCATCAGGCGCTCGATCCGGCGGCGCCCGACCGGCTCGCCCTGCCGGCGCAGCTCGGCGTGCACGCGCGGACTGCCGTAGGTTTCCCGGCTCGCCCGATGCACCTGGCGAACCTTTGCGATCAGCCGTCCATCCTCCTGCGCGCGCTCACTGAGCGGACGGGCACGCCAAGCGTAGAAGCCGCTGGCACTGACCCCAAACAGGCGACACAGCCGCCTCACCGGGCAGTGCTCTTGCTGGGTCTGGATGAAGGCGAAGCGCTCGCTTTTCGTTCGGTAGTGAACGCGATCGCTTTTTTTAAAAGGTCATGCTCGACCTTCAGCTGCTCGTAGGCCTTCTTCACCCGACGCAGTTCCTTCAGCTCGGCCGCGACGGCCGGATCGACGTCCACACCCTTGACCATGATCGTGCCCTCGCGCGCCTGTTTGCGCCAACGAGACAGCATGAAGGGATGGATGTAAAGCGAGGCGGCAACGTCCTGCACCTGGACGCCGGGGAGCCGGCTGAGGCGCACGGCGGTGGCTTTGAATTGCTCGCTGTAGCGGGTCGTGGTTCTAGGGCCTGGCTTGGGCATGGGACACTCCTGAAAAGTTAGATCAGGGTGTCCACTAAACCGTGGGAACTATCAGTTCGGCTTGATTGAGTTGTTAGGCCAGTGACGCCCAAGGCAAGTGGCCGGCCTTGCTGGCAAGCCAGCTAACGGCCTGTCACGCGATGCATCCGATGCGGTGCCTACCAAGTGATCTCTCCGACCAAGCCCTCAACCAAGTGTCCGTCAGCCGGTGTGCTCAAAGCAAACGCACGACCACACCGAGAAAGATGGAACCCGCCTAACGCTGGAAATAAGCCGAGCCGCGAAGCGGCTTCGGCTTGATTGACTTGTTAGGCCAGGACGGCCAAACGCACGTGGCCGGCGAGGCGTGCGCGCCGACAGGCTGGCCGTCTTGTACTGCGTCCGATGCAGGGCTCGCCACGTTGACCGTCCGATGAGGTGACCTGCCAAGTGTCAGACGGCGCGAAGGATGGTGCAAGCGGGAGCACCAAGCCAAAGTAGAAGCCACACGCCTAACACTTGAATTAAGCCGACACGCGAAGCGTGTTCGGCTTGAATGAACTGTTAGACCTGCGCTGCGACCAACTCACGGCAAGCCTCCAGAATCTCGGGCACGCAAGACTAAGCGGTAATGCCAACACCCTCGTGCCCGTACTGCTCATGGCTAAGAAGAGTAAAGCCAAGTAGGACGGTTGGGTAGTTGATTTTTCTGCAATCGCAGCGATCAAACCGCAACCTAAATTTGCGTCCATATCTCTAGAGAGAACTTGCCTAGCGACCCTGACTGCATCATGCATTGTCTCGAAGCTCTGCATAGTCTCTAAGCTGGTCTAACGCCTGAATTAAGCCGACCCGCTAAGCAGGTTCGGCTTGAATGAATTGTTAGGCCCCGAGCTCGCGGAGCCTAGCCTCAACTGCTTCACGATGCACGTATGGGTTGAGTACGCCCCAGCCACGCCCCGCGGTTATGTAAAAACACGCAACAGCGGCAACGGCACCGATAGCGACAAACAGCAGTTGCATGGCCAGTAGCGGCAGCACGTGCCCAAGCGCAGCCGCGACCGCACAGACAAAGACGAGCCCGAACCAAGCAAGAACTAGGTTGCGTCGAGCGGTTCGCGTGGAAGTATCGGAGTTGTCTAGGTGCTTCAGTACGGCACGGAGAAATTTACGTTCTTGCGCGGGCGACATTGTTGCTCCTCGGGGCCTAACTACTAGTAGACCCCTCGAAGGGGCGTTATCCGGATTCTGTGTGTGCCTTTAGCCGGCGTCAATCAGGCATTTCCTACGTCCCGTCGCGGTTTGCGGTGAGGGGAGGTGCAAGTCACTTCCGCTACCGTGTGCAGATAGAGGGTAAGGAGACCCCGATATGTCTTATGACGGCGCGCAGACCCCCATATCCAAAGCAGCGGCGGCGCAGGCGGCTCCGCGATTGTTGGACCAGGTTCGGGCACGTATGCGGCTCAAACACTACAGTTTGCGTACCGAACAGGCCTACCTGTACTGGATCCGCCGGTATATCCGGGCCAATGGACTGAAGCACCCGCGCGAACTTGACGGGGTCGCGGTGGAGAGCTTTCTCACCCGACTGGCGGTGCATGACCGCGTCGCCGCCAGTACGCAGAACCAGGCACTCTCCGCCCTGCTGTTCTTGTACCGGGAGGTGCTGGCGATCGATCTGCCCTGGATGGAGAACGTCGTGCGGGCCAAGCGCCCCCAGCGGCTGCCGGTGGTCCTCTCCACCGGACAGGTGACGGCCTTGCTCGGCTGTCTGTCCGGACGCGAGGCGCTGATGGCGGCGTTGCTGTATGGCAGTGGCCTGCGCTTGATGGAATGCGTCCGTTTGCGGGTCAAGGATGTGGATTATGCGCGTGGTGAGCTCACCATCCGCGCCGGCAAGGGCAGCAAGGACCGGGTGACGGTCTTGCCCACGGCAGTCCGGGCCGATCTGCGCCGCCAGATCGAATGCGTGCGATCGCTCCACATGAGCGACCTGGCCAAGGGGCTAGGCGCGGTCTACCTGCCCTTTGCGCTGGCCCGCAAGTATCCGGCCGCTTACCGGGAACTGGCCTGGCAATACGTCTTTCCCGCCACGCGCTGCTCGGTCGATCCGCGCGATGGTGCGCGCAAGCGGCACCACATCGATGAAAAGGTGCTGCAGCGCGCGGTCAGGAGCGCGGCGCTCGGTCTGGGAATGGACAAGCCGGTCTCCCCTCACACCCTGCGTCACTGCTTTGCCACGTACCTGCTTGAGTCCGGCGCGGATATCCGCACGGTCCAGGAACTGCTGGGCCATAAGGATGTGACCACCACGCAGATCTATACCCACGTGCTCAACCGAGGCGCACGCGGCGTGGTGAGTCCACTGGATCGGTGAAATCCGCTCCGCGCACGGCCAGTGACCTGCGATGGACCCAGCAGCCGCTTTCACGGCCGCAGACCATGCATGGGCAGGGATCGCCGCGTCAGGTCATGACGGTCCTCAGAACACCCGGCAGAACACCGCCTTGAGGTAGCGCGATTCCTGCACGTGGGCCATGAACGGATGGTCCGGTCCGGCCCCGGCGACTTTCAGGATCTGGATGGTGCGGCCGGAGAAATAGGCCGCGCGGCGCAGCATGTCCAGGAACTGGTCCTCGGCGACCAGGCCGGTGCAGGAGAATGTCGCGAACAGCCCACCGGGCTTGACCACGCCCAGGGCCAGCTTGTTCATGTCCAGGTATTTCTTGAGCGCGGTGATGACCTGCTCGCGGTCGCGGGTCATCTTGGCCGGGTCCAGGATGACCACGTCATAGGCATCGCCGCGCGCGGCCGCATCGCGCAGGTAGGGGAAGATGTCGGCCTGCACGAATTTGGGCCGCACGTTGTTCAGCCGTGCATTGCCCTTGGCGATGGCGATCACGTCCTGGTCGATGTCCACGCCCAGCACCTCGGTCGCCCCACGCGCGGCCGCATACACGGCAAAGCCGCCGGTGTTGCAGCACAGATCCAACACGGTCTTGCCTTCCACGTGCTGGCTGAGCCACTGGCGGTTCTCGCGCTGGTCGGCGAAGAAGCCGGTCTTGTGCGCGCCAGCCGGGTCGGCGCGGAACTTCACCCCGTACTCGGTGATCACCTCGGCCTCGGTGCCGGCGGTGTTGTGGAAGTCGAAGCTCTCCTGCTTCTGCACGTGCTCGTCGGCGAAGCTGTGGAAGCGGCAACCGGGGAACTGCGCGCGCAGGGCGTCGTAGATCCACTCGCGGTGGCGGAACATGCCGGCGGCAAAGAACTCCACCACGATCAGGTCGCCGTAGCGGTCCACCACCAGGCCGGACAGGCCATCGCCCTCGGCGTGGACCACGCGCCAGGCATCGGTGGTGGCGTCCAGCTTGAGCACCTCGCGGCGTAGCGAGACGGCCTGGGCGATCTTGGCGTGGAACCAGGCCGCGTCGACCTGCACGTCCGGATCGGTCTCCAGGATGCGCACGGCGATGCGCGAATGGCCGTTGTAGAAACCGCGGCCGACCCAGTCGCCGTCCACGCCGAACACATCGACGATGGTGCCCGGCTTGGGCTTTTGCGGCGGCTTGTCCACCAGTTTCTGGAAGATCCACGGGTGGCTGGAACGCCAGGCGTTCTTCAGGCGGACGGCAGGATTGGGCATGTTCATCGGCCTATTGTAGAAGGCCACGGCGTTTGGAACCGATCTCGCGTGTTGGCCAGGCCCCCGCCTTCGTGCGCGGTGGGAGTCGCCCTTGTGGCCTTTTCGGCCAATGGCGGCGATGAAGCCTTCCAGGGAAAGCCCATCGCCGCCATGGCGGCTCCCACGGGGTGTTTCCAGCGGCGACGCCTCACCGTTTGGTGGGAGCCGCTACAGCGGCGATGGGACTCTCCTGTAACGCCCTGTCGCTGGTGGAGCAGCTCCCACAACAAGGTGCGTGGACGATTGCGACGGCAACCAAATCGTCCCGCCCGCAACACTGCGGCGCACGCCGCGCGCTTTGCCCCGTCACGCATTAGCCGCGACAATGGCGTGCTTGGCCGCTTCGGCGGTCCTCCTCGCCGGGTCGACGACACCGGTGTCCAGGGCCGTTCCGGCCAAGGGTGGCGCGCGTCCCCCCGTTCGTGCGCGTCCCCATCGCCTATCCCCGCCTTCGCAAGAGAGACCGATCCCGCATGTCCGACACGCCCAAGATCCTCTACACGCTGACCGACGAAGCCCCGTTCCTGGCCACCCAGTCCCTGCTGCCCATCATCGATGCCTACACCGATACGGCCGGGATCGTCGTGGAGACCCGCGACATCTCCCTGGCCGGACGCATCCTGGCGCAGTTCCCGGACCTGCTGAGCGATGCGCAGAAGGTCTCCGACGATCTGACCGAGCTGGGCGAGCTGGCGACCACGCCGGAAGCCAACATCATCAAGCTGCCCAACATCTCGGCCTCCATGCCGCAGCTCAAGGCGGCCATCAAGGAGCTGCAGGACCAGGGCTATCCGCTGCCGGACTATCCGGATGAACCCAAGACCGACGCAGAGAAGGACATCAAGGCCCGCTACGACCGGACCAAGGGCAGCGCGGTCAACCCGGTGCTGCGCGAAGGCAACTCCGACCGCCGCGCGCCGCTGTCGGTCAAGAACTACGCCCGCAAGCACCCGCACCGCATGGGCAAGTGGTCCACCGAGTCCAAGACCCACGTGGCGCACATGGAGTCCGGTGACTTCTTCGGCAGCGAAACGTCGACCACCCTCAAGGAGGCGGGCGCGCTGAAGATCAGCTTTGTCGGCAACGACGGCAGCACCACCGTCCTCAAAGACAAGGTGGCGGTCAAGGCCGGCGAGATCGTCGATGCGGCGGTGATGAGCAAGCGGGCGCTGGCCAGCTTCATCGATGCGCAGATCACCGATGCCAAGGCCCAGGGCGTGCTGTTCTCGGTGCACCTGAAGGCCACGATGATGAAGGTCTCCGACCCGGTGCTGTTTGGCGTGGTGGTCGAGGAGTTCTACAAGGACGTGCTGGCCAAGCACGCCGACGCGCTGGCCTCGGTCGGCTTCAACCCCAACAACGGCATCGGCGACCTGTACACGGTCATCGCCAAGCTGCCGGCCGAGCAGGCCGCGGCGATCAAGGCCGACGTGGAGGCCGAGTACGCCCAGCGCCCGGCGCTGGCGATGGTCAACTCGGACAAGGGCATCACCAATCTGCACGTGCCCTCGGACGTGATCATCGATGCCTCGATGCCGGCCATGATCCGCGACAGCGGCAAGATGTGGAATGCCAAGGGCGAGCTGCAGGACACCAAGGCGGTGATCCCGGACCGCTGCTATGCCGGCGTGTACCAGGCCACCATCGATGACTGCCGTGAGCACGGTGCGTTCGACCCGGCCACCATGGGCTCGGTGCCCAACGTGGGCCTGATGGCGCAGAAGGCCGAGGAATACGGCAGCCACGACAAGACCTTCCAGATCGCCGGCGACGGCAAGGTGGTGGTGACCGATGCCTCGGGCGCGACCGTGTTCGAGCACGCGGTGGAAGCCGGCGATCTGTGGCGCATGTGCCAGGTCAAGGACGCGCCGATCCAGGACTGGGTCAAGCTGGCCGTCACCCGCGCCCGCCTCAGCGACACCCCGGCGGTGTTCTGGCTGGACACCGCCCGCGCCCACGACGCGCAGGTGATCGCCAAGGTCGAGACCTACCTGAAGGACCACGACACCAACGGCTTGGACATCCGCATCCTGCCGCCGCTGGAAGCGACCAAGTTCACCCTGGAGCGCATCCGCAAGGGCCAGGACACCATCTCGGTAACCGGCAACGTGCTGCGCGACTACCTGACCGACCTGTTCCCCATCATGGAGCTGGGCACCAGCGCCAAGATGCTCTCCATCGTGCCGCTGATGGCCGGCGGCGGCCTGTTCGAGACCGGCGCGGGTGGTTCGGCGCCCAAGCACGTGCAGCAGTTCCTGGAAGAGGGCTATCTGCGCTGGGATTCGCTGGGCGAGTTCCTGGCTCTGGCCGCCTCGCTGGAGCATCTGGGCCAGGCCTACGACAACCCGGCCGCCACCGCGCTGGCCAAGGCGCTGGACGTGGCCAACGGCCAGTTCCTGGACAGCAACAAGTCGCCGGCGCGCAAGGTGGGCGAGATCGACAACCGCGGCAGCCACTTCTACCTGGCCCTGTACTGGGCCCAGGCCCTGGCCGCGCAGGACGCGCACGCCGAGCTGAAGGCCAAGTTCACCGCGCTCGCCAAGACCCTGGCCGAGCAGGAAGCCACCATCGTGGGCGAGCTCAATGGCGCCCAGGGCACGCCGCAGGACATCGGTGGCTATTACCACCCGGACCTGGCCAAGTGCGCGGTGGCCATGCGCCCCAGCAAGACCTTCAACGACGCGCTGGCACAGTTGGGCAAGTAGGACACGCGCGCGCCTGTCGGCCCCGGACCGGGGCCGGCGGGTGGGCGCGCCGCGTGAGCTCACCGCGCAAGGCGGTGCTGCGAAGGTGGAGACTTCATCACCCTGTGTTGCCCTGACGCTGCAATAGCCTCACCCGGACAGCGGTCGTCCGGGTGGCGGCTGGTCCGAATGCGCCATCAAGAGCTAAGGGGGACTTCGTGGCCAAGGTGTTGATCATGGGCTCGGATCTGCAGAGCGAGCTCGCATTGCTGCAGGAGCTGCAGGCCACGGCCGATGCGCCAGGCCTGGTCCTGGACCTGTGCCACGACCTGGCCGACTGCGACCTGATGGTGGTCCGCGACAACCCGGTGCTGCGCAAAGCGGCACGGCGCATCCTGGTCAGTCATCCGCACCTGCCGATGTGGTCGCTGGCCGAGGACGGCCAACTGTTCGACGCCCTGCAGGATCCTCCGCGTGCCCTGGACCTGCCCCAGGTCCGCGCCACCTTGCGTGCCCTGGAACCGGACGTGGTGCAGGCGCAGGCCCCGGCGACACCGCCGCGCCCCGTGGAGCCCGTCCCGACGCGGTCGCCCCCGCCTCCACCCCAGCCATCCGCACTGACCTTCGAGGCGCCGCCACCTGCCGATTCTGGCCCGCTCGGCGAATCGATCCGGTCACGGCTGCTCGCGGCCGACACGGTCAGCGCGCTGGCCCTGGACGGGAAGGTGTGCCTGCTGCTGGACTTCCGCCGCCTGCTTGCGCTGGCCGCTCCCGGTGCCGATCTGCAGGGCCAGTCGCCCGAGCAGTTCCTGGGCCGGCATTTTTTCCGGCTGTCGCAGCATGCGCTGCAGGCGTCGCGCTACTCGGCGCTGTTCGTGGACCTGCCGAGCGTGCCGCTGATCCCGCTGCTGTGGCAGGCCACCCTGCGCATGCAGGTCGAGCCAGTGCTGCTGGAGCCCCTGCACGAAGGCTGCCGGATGCGCCTGGCGCGCTGGCCGGACTTCCGCGTGCTGGCCCATCGCCACGATGACTTCCGCATGTGCTCGCTGCTGCTGCACCGCCCTTGTACCGCCGCCGAGGCCGGCCAGGCGCTGGACGTGGACACCGGCGCCGCGCGCGCGTTCTTCAATGCCGCCTGGCTGACCGGTTACGCGCAGGTGGAGTCCAGCACGCCCCAGGCCGGCACACCCGGTTCGGCGGAAGCCACGCGCGGGGCGGGATCGTTGTTGGCCAACATGTGGCGTGGCGTGCGCGGCAAGAAAGGCGCGTAGGCGCCTGGTTCCGGTGCTGCCGGTCGACGTGCGCTAGCCCGACCGGATCATGCGGATCATGGGCGCGCGCATGCGGGAGATCCGATCGACCGAGCTGAGGGGTTCGGCTGGCTGAGCCCTGTCGCTGCGGCTTCGGCTTCGACTGCGAAGTCACCGCTGACGCAGCATCGAGACGCTATCCCAGGGGCCGTCAGGCCAGATTGAGTTGCCAGCTCACGCCGAAGCGATCGTTCACCCAGCCGAAGCGCTGGCTGAAGCCGTAGTCGCCCGGTGGCATCAGCGCGGTGCCGCCTTCGGACAGCGCCGCCCAGGCGCGCTCCAACTCGGCCAGGTCGGCGCACTCGACGAACAGCGACAAGGACGGGGTGAAATCGAAGGCGTGCGTCGCCGGCGAATCGGTGCAGGCCAGCGCCTGCCCGGCCACGGTGAAGCGCGCGCGCATCACGCTGCCTTCCGGCCCCGGGCCCTGCGCGCCATAGCGCAGCACCTCGTCGATGCGCGAATCGGCAAACAGGCCGGTATACAGCGCCATCGCCGCCTCCGACTCGCCGTGCTGGAACATGAGCTGGGGAATCAGGGAATGGGCCATGGGTCCGGTCCGCGCTGGGTGTGCCGGATCATGGCGCAACGCGCTCCAGCGCGTCGAGATCGCCGCCCACCACCAGGGGCAGATGCGCGGTGAGGTGTTCGATGGGCCATTCCCACCAGGCGATGGCCTCCAGCCGGGCGATCTCGGCCTGCGAAAAGCGCGCCTTGATCGGCCGGGCCGGGTTGCCGCCGACAAGGGTGTAGGCCGGCACGTCGGCGGTGACCACCGAGCGCGCCGAGACGATCGCGCCGTTGCCGATGCGCACGCCGGGCATCACCAGCGCCTCGTAGCCGATCCACACGTCGTGGCCGATCACCGTGTCGCCCTTGTACGGCAGCTCGCCCGGCTGCGGCATGACCTCCTCCCAACCATTGCCGAAGATCTGGAACGGATAGGTCGACAGGCCGGACAGCTTGTGGTTGGCGCCGTTCATGATGAACTTCACGCCGCGCGCGATCGCGCAGAAGCGACCGATCACCAGCCGGTCGCCGATGAAGGGGAAGTGGTAAAGCACGTTGCGCTCGAAGCCTTCCGAATCCTCCGGATCGTCGTAGTAGGTGTATTCGCCGACTTCGATCAACGGGTTGCGCACGGTGTTGCGGATGAAGCACACCTGCGGGAAGCCGGCCATCGGATGCGGGTTGTCGGGGCTGGGTCCATGCATCGGGCGCGCCTGGTCATCGGAAAGCGCCCGATGGTAGCCAACGGCGCGCGCGTCAGGCGCCAGGCGGAACCTTGGCAGGCGACTTGCGGGCCGCGGCTTGCTTGGCAGGGGGCTTTCTCGCCGCCTTCGGCTTGGGTGCCGGCAGCGCGTCGGCCGTGGCGCGCAGCAGGCGCTGCAGGGCGTCGGTGTCTTCCAGCGCGTCGGCCAACAGGTAATGCGGCTTGGCCGACGGATACGGTGGCTGCTCGATCACCTCGTGCAGCAGCGCGCGACCGGCGGCGGTGGGCTTGAGGAAGACCTGGTTGTCGCACACCAGCGCGACCACCTTGCCGTCCAGGTACAGCGCGTATTCGCCGAACATCTTCCTTGCTTCCAGCGCCGCACCCAGCCCAGCCTGGGCATGCACGTAGTCGATGAAATCCGCATCGGTTGCCATCTGAGTGCCTCGATCAGGGAATGCCGTTGCCGGCGTGCGCACGATAGCCCGGCCGCGTCTCCAACCGTGCGATCCAGGCGTCCACCGCCGGCAGCGCCGGACGCGCCATCGGCGTCATCCGCCACCGGTTCGCCGACAGACCCAGCACGATGTCGGCCAAGGTGAAGTCGGCGCCGGTCACGAAGGCGCCGGTGGTGGCCAGCTGCGCATCCAACACGGTCATCAGCCGATTCCAGGCCGCGACGCTGTGGTCGATCACGGCGCCATCCTGGAAGGCCCGGCTGTGCCGCACCAGCGCCATGAACGCCGGGCGCCAGGCGCTGTTGAGATCGGTAGCCTGCCAGTCCATCCACTGTTCCACCCGCGCACGCGCCAGGGGCTCGGCCGGCAACAGGTCGTGGCGCCGCTGGCGCGCGGCCAGGTAGCGGCAGATGGTGTTGGACTCCCACAACACCGCCGTGCCATCGATCAGCACCGGGACCAGGCCGTTGGGATTGAGGCGTCGCAGCGATTCGGCATCGCCGGGCGCCTGCATCGGCGCATGGTCGATCTGCAGCGCCAGTTCCTCGCCCAGCCACAGCACCTTGCGCACGTTGATCGAGGTCGGCTTGCCGAGCAGTTTCAGCATCGAGGTGGCTCAGTCGCGGGCGCTGTGCCGGCACACGCCGGCCAGATCGATCATGTGCATTTCGTGGCCCGAGGGAAAGTCGGTCCGCCCGTGCCCGGGAAACTCGGCCTCCCTCGGCTGCACTTTGGCCACGCCGATGCGCAGCATCGGGGTGGGCCACGCGATCCTCCTGCAAGTCCTGCAGCATGAAGGACCCCGACCCGCCACGACATTCGCTTACCTCGCCGGCGTCACCTGCCTCGACGAAATCCAGCGCGACGAACGACCCTCGGCTGGCGCCGTCATCGGCGCGGCCGGGCACGAACCATCACAGCGAGTTCGTCCTTGTGGTGTCCGCCCGCTGCGGCTCAAGCAGCCGGCAGCGGCAGGCCCGCCGCGTCCTTGACCGTGCGCAGCACGAAGCTGGAATTGACGTCGGACACCCCGGAGGCCGCCAGCAGCTTGTCCAGCAGGAAGCGCGAGAAATGATCCAGGTCGCGCACGGCCACGTGCAGCAGGTAGTCCATGTCGCCGGTCAGGGCGTGGCAGGCCACCACTTCGTCCCAGCTGGTCACCGCCGCCGCGAAACGATCGATGGCCGGCGAATCGTGCTCGGCCAGCTGCACGCGCACGAAGGCCTGCAGGCCCAGTCCGAGCGCGCGCGCATCCAGGCGCGCGCCGTAGCCGGCGATCACGCCGGCCGCCTCCAGCCGCTGGGTGCGGCGCAGGCAGGCCGAGGGTGACAGGTTGATCTGCGCGGCCAGGTCGGCATTGCTGGCCCGCCCCTGGGTCTGCAGCAGCGCCAGCAGGCGAAGATCCGTGCGGTCCAGCTCGACTTTTTCAGCCATATGGCGCGTCGCAACATTCGGTGACGCAATAAGATTGCGCCAGTTATTGGATTGCGCGCAAGTTTCGCAAGCCTGTTGCGCGGCCTTGTCGGTACGGTGGAAGGCCGGATTCGTATCGGAGTTCCGCCATGAACAGCGCCCCGCGCCGCGTCGAAAACCAGCTGACCGACAAGGGCTACGTGCCGGTCTACACCACCGCGGTGGTAGACCAGCCATGGGGTGATTACAGCGCGGCCGACCACCACACCTGGGGCCAGCTGTTTGAACGCCAGCGCGCGCTGCTGGTGGGCCGGGCCTGCGAGGAGTTCCTCACCGCGCAGGACGCGATGGGGATGACGCCGCTGGAGATTCCGCGCTTCGACGACCTCAATGTGGTGCTGGGGGCGGCCACCGGCTGGCAGCTGGTGGGCGTGGAAGGTCTGTTGCCGGAGTTGACCTTCTTCGAGCACCTGGCCAACCGGCGCTTCCCGGTGACCTGGTGGATCCGTCGGCCCGAGCAGATCGACTACATCGCTGAACCGGACTTGTTCCACGACCTGTTCGGCCACGTGCCGCTGCTGATGAACCCGCTGTTTGCCGACTACATGCAGGCCTACGGGCGCGGCGGGGTGAAGGCCCATGGCATCGGCCCGGAGGCGCTGGTCAACCTGACCCGCCTGTACTGGTACACGGTGGAGTTCGGCCTGATCAACACGCCTGAGGGGCTTCGCATCTACGGCAGCGGCATCGTCTCGTCCAAGGGCGAGTCGCTGTATTCGCTGGAGTCTCCCGCGCCGAACCGGATCGGGTTCGATTTGGAGCGGATCATGCGCACCCGCTACCGCATCGACGACTTCCAGAAGACCTACTTCGTCATCGACAGCTTCGAGCAACTGATCCAGGCCACCGCGGTGGACTTCACCCCGCTCTACGCCCGCCAGGCCCCGCGCGAAGCGCTGCCAGCCGGACGGGTGCAGGAGGGCGACCAGGTGTTCCACCGTGGCACGGGCGAAGGCTGGGCCGAGGGTGGGGATGTCTGAAGGTGGTTCGCGCTGAACCGTGCGTGCGTTCGATAGGGCACCTGGCCGACGGCGCGTCTGCGCTTTGCCGCCCTAGTGCCGCGTCGCCGCCTCCTGCTTCAAGGTGAGCGCACGCTGCCACAACGCATCGAGGATGCGTTCGTAGTCGCGGAACTGCTGCTCGTCCAGCGAGGTATTGGTGAAGAAGATGATGCCGATGTCCTTGTTGAGATCGCTCAGCATTTCCGTCTTCACGCCCGGATCGGTGCCACCGTGGCCGATCCGGGTCACGTTGTATTTGGTTGACCAGAAGATGCCGGAGTTCTTCTGGTCCAGCTTCACGTTGTCCGGCTTGTTGGCGGGGTTGTACTGGAAGCGCAGCATCCGCGCGACCGTCTCCGGTTCCAGGATCCGCGCGCCCTGATAGGCCCCGTCGTTGAGCAGGGCGATGAAGAAACGCGACAGGTCCGCGACCGAGGTGCGCACGCCGCCATCGGGATAGGTGGTGCCGCCGTAGAGCGGGATCGGAATGGCCATGCCGGACTGGGCGACATACAGCTGCGCGTGCCGGTGCGCCGGGATGTCGGCCAGGAACCAGGCGGTATTGCGCATGCCCAGTGGTTCGAAGATGTGGTCTTGGGTGTAGCGGTCGAGCCGCTGGCCGACCGCGCGCTCGACGATGTAGCCGGCCAGCGCCGCGCCGATGTTGGAGTATTCGCGGTGGGTGCCCGGCTTGACCTGCAGGAAGTTCTCCGGCGCATAGTCCTTGCGGCCGGGCTTGAAGTAGTCGGCCAGAAAGGTGGCCAACGGCTCGGGCGAATCGCCGCCGTAGTGGTAGGTCCGCGCGTAGACCACCCAACGGTCGGTGATGGAGGAGGTGTGCGTGGCGAGCTGGCGCAGGGTGATGGGCACCTCCGGGAACGCCGGATTGCGCACCTTGAACGGCAGATAGGCATTGATGTCCGTGTCCAGCGAAAGCTGGCCCTCCTGCACCGCGCGCATGAGGGCCGCGCCGGTGACGGTCTTGCTGATCGAGCCGATGTTCATCACCGTGTCCGGCGTGAAGGGGATGGCCCGGTCGCGATCGGCAAAGCCATAGCCCTTTGCCCACACCACGCGCTAGTCGACGATGATCGCCGCGCCCACCCCGACCAGGCTGGATTCGTCCATCTGCTGCGCAATGACCCGGTCCAGATCCGCGGCGGTCATCGGGCCGGAACTCGGCGCACCGGCCACACCTTGGCCGCACGACAGCATGAGCCCCGCCACCGCTGCAATTCCCCATCTCCACGCCATGCACGTCTCCCGGATTCTTTGGCCACCTGGAAGGAGGCGTCGAAGGACATGCTAGGCGTCGCACTCCCGCCCCCGCCACCGCGCTGCGACGAAACGCACCAAAGGACGACCGAAACCGGCCCTACGGCGAAGAATCGACCAGGACCATGTGTGTCATGGGAGCGGCTTCAGCGGCAATTGCGTCCGCATCGCGGTGGGGCGGTCACACACCCCAGGGTTGTCACACGGTCATGGCCCGATGCGATGGAAGCCGCTCGCACCGGAGTGCCGGGTCTGGCGTGATTCGCCAGTGTCCCCGCAAAAGAGAAGCGCAGCCGCTCAGCGCGCCAGCCACCCGCCATCGACCGGCAGGATGGCGCCGTTGACGTAGTCCGAGGCGCTGCTGGCCAGGAACACCGCCGCCCCGCCCAGGTCGCCCGGGGTGCCCCAGCGTCCGGCGGGGATGCGCTCCAGGATGGACTGGTTGCGCGCGGGGTCGGCGCGCAGTTGGGCGGTGTTGTCGGTATCCATGTAGCCAGGGGCGATGGCGTTGACGTTGATGCCCTTGCCGGCCCACTCATTGGTCAGCAGCTTGGTGATGCCCGCCAGGCCGGACTTGCTGGCCGTGTAGGACGGCACCCGGATGCCACCCTGGAAGGACAGCATCGAGGCCACGTTGATCACCTTGCCGTGGCCTTGGGCGATGAAGTGCCGGCCCACGGCCTGGGTCAGGAAGAAGGTGGACTTGAGGTTGACGTCCATCACGGCATCCCAGTCGTCCTCGGTGAAATCCACCGCGTCGGCGCGGCGGATGATGCCGGCGTTGTTGACCAGGATGTGCAGGCCGCCGAGGGCTTCAAGCGTCTTGGCGACGATGCCGGCGATGGGGTCCAGGCTGCCCAGGTCGGCCTCGATGCCGAGGAAGCGTCGGCCGGCCGCCTGCACCAGCGCGCCGGTCTCGTCCGAGGCGCGCCGCGCGACCGACACCACGTCCGCGCCGGCCTGGGCCAGCGCCACGGCGATGCCCTGCCCCAGTCCCACGTTGCCGCCGGTGACCAGGGCGACCTTGCCTTCCAGGCTGAAAGGATGACTTGCCATGTACATGACTCCGTAGCGGACGCAGGGGGCTTACTTGAGCTGGCAGATGTCCAGCACGTGCATGTCGGTGTAGTCCAGGTTTTCCCCGCCCATGGCCCAGATGAAGGCGTAGTTGGAGGTGCCCGCGCCCATGTGGATGGACCACGGCGGCGAGACGACGGCCTCGTTGTTCTTCATCACGATGTGGCGCTGGGCTTCCGGCTTGCCCATGAAGTGGTAGACGCGGTCGTTGTCGGACAGGTCGAAGTAGAAGTACACCTCGCTGCGCCGGTCGTGCAGGTGCGGCGGCATGGTGTTCCACACGCTGCCCGGCTTGAGGATGGTCAGGCCCAGCAGCAGCTGCGAGGACTGGCAGGTGGCCGGCACGATGTACTGGTAGATGGTGCGCTCGTTGCTGGTCTCCAGCGCGCCCCTTTCCAGCGGGACCGCGTCGGCGATGGAGATCTTCTTGGTCTCAAAGCGCGCATGCGCCGGCGTGGAGGCCAGGTAGTACAGGGCCGGGTTGGCCGCATCGGCCGAGGCAAAGCTCACGTCCTTGCTGCCCATCGGGATGTACAGGCCATCCTTGGGCGTCAGCGTGTACTCGGTGCCGTCGACCGTGACCGTGCCGGTGCCGCCACCAACGTTGATCACGCCCAGCTCGCGCCGCTCCAGGAACGGATGCCCGGCGGCCGCGGCCGGCTCGGTCTGGTCGGGCAGGCGCAGCGGCGTGGCACCCGGGCTGACGCCGCCGAGCACGAAGCGCTCGTAGTGGGTGTACTTCATGACCACCTTGCCGGGCTCGAACAGGCCGTCGAGCAGGTACAGGTCGCGCAAGGCGTCGTTGTCGACGCCCTCGATGGCGGCCGGGTGGGTGGCGTAGTGGGTCTTGCAGTACATGGCGTGCTCCGTAGCGGGGGGCGGGCACCGGCAATCGGCGCCGGCCGTGGGCGGATCGCGTCAGTCTAACGATCTTTGGCTACCGGTGTCATTGCGCGGTGCACGACGCGGCGGTGATTTTGAGTCTGAGGTAGGAAGGCGGGTTGGGCGCCTGTGTGGGAGCTGCTACAGCAGCGATGCGGCTCTCCCGGTGCAATCCTCAGGCTCTGGTGCCCGCTGGCACATCGGAAAGTTCTGACCGACTCCTGCGAACGATCCCGATACCCGCCGCTGCCGCATGCACCTAGCCTGGCGTGCATGCCGCCTCCTCACTCCCACCATCTGCGCAAGGGACGGTTTTCCTCGCCCGGCCAACGTTATCTGGTGACCTTCACCACGTACCGACGCCTCCCTCACTTTCGCCGCTGGTGCCACGCCAGTCATACCGCCCGTCATCTCGCCGACCCGGCACACTGGGGAAGCAACCGTCTGCTGTGCTGGGTGCTGATGCCGGATCACTGGCATGGCCTTCTGGAGCTCGGAGAGGAATCGCTGGGCCGTGCGGTGGGCCGAGCCAAGGCGGCCGCGAGCCGGGCCTGGCGTGCCACGGGGCGTGATCAAACGCGGTTGTGGGCGCAAGGGTTCCACGACCATGCGTTACGACGAGAGGAGGACGCGCTGGCGATCGCCCGCTATATCGTGGCCAATCCCGTCCGGGCCGGGATCGTGAAGCGTGTGGGCGACTATCCGTACTGGGACGCGATCTGGCTTCGATAATGGGGGCTTGGGTCGCGGTCACTCCCCCATGAAAGCTTCATCGCCGCTGTAGCGGCTCCCACGGAGACGGCCAGGTAGGGCTGCACCATCCGCCGGTCAGTCTTCCGGTGGCTGGCAGGAATCGCGCACCACCAGGTGCGGGCGCACGCTGGCGGCCGGCAGGGTCGTCGGCGAGCCTTCCGGCTGGATCAGCATGGCGGCGGCCATGCGTCCGGTATCGCGGGTGTTGCGGCGCACCGAGGTCAGCGGTGGCCACAGCCGCGAGGCCAGCGGGCTGTCGTCGAAGCCGACGATGGACAGTTCGCGCGGCAGGGTCATCCCCGCGCGCAAGGCCACCTTGTAGGCGCCGGCGGCCATCTCATCGTTGCCGGTGAAGATCGCCGTGGGCCGGGTGCCCTTGAGCAGCAGCTTCTCGGCGGCGGCCACGCCGGATTCGAAGGTGTAGCCGGCCTCGATCACCCGCGCCTTGGGCAGCTCGATGCCGCGTCGGTTGAGCGCCTCCAGGAAACCCGCGGTGCGCTCCTGGCTGGAGCGATAGACATTGGGACCGGTGATCAGGCCGATGTCGCGGTGGCCCAGCGAGAGCAGGTAATCGGCCGCCTCGGTGGCGCCTTCGCGGTCGTGGGTGACCACCGTCGGCGAGGTCGAATCCAGCGGCAGCGAGGCGATGCGCACGTAGCGGCAGCCGATCTGGGCCAGCATGTCGGCCAGGGCCTGGTCCTCGGAGGCGCGTGGCACCAGGATCACCCCGTGCAGCTTCTGCGCTTGGACGAAGCGGCGCACGCCCTCGATGTAGCCGGGGCTGCGGGTATCGCACGGATGCACGACCAGCTCGTAACTGGAACCACGCAGGGCATCCAGGGCGCCGTTCTGCATGTCCACCACGTACTGCGCGGTGGGGTTGTCGTAGACCATCCCGATCAGGAACGAGCGACGGAACGCCAGGCCGCGCGCCAGCGGATCGGGCGAATAGCCCACCTCGCGCATCAGCGCCTGGACCTTCTCGCGGGTGTCCGGCCGCACCAGCGGCGAATCGTTGATGATCCGCGACACGGTCTTCTTGGACACCCCGGACAGGCGCGCGATGTCGTTGATGGTCGCCACGCGCCCGTCCGGCAGCCTCGGCAGCGTGGGCGAAGGCGCATCGGCAGCTTTCTTGCGCGGCATGGCGGAGCCCGTAGCGTGGAAGGGAGAGATTCTAGCCGGTCGCCGGCGCCACGCCGGCGCGATCTAACGCGCGGTGGCGGACACCACGACAGGCGCCTGCCCGATTCGGACCGGCGGCTGCGCCCAAGTCTTGCCGTCGGGATGCGCTTTGAGGCGCAGGCGCGTTGGTGGCTCAGGCCCGCATCAGCTCCGGCAGCCACATCGACAGCTGCGGGAAGAAGGCCACCACCAGCAGGACCGCCAGCGCCGCCAGCCAGAACGGCCAGATGCTGCGCATGCACTCGGCCACCGAGATCTTACCGATGGCCGTGCCGATGAACAGCACCGAGCCCACCGGCGGGGTCACCAGGCCGATGCCGCCAGTCAGCACCAGCACCAGGCCGAAGTGGATCGGGTTGATGCCGTAGGCCTTGGCCACCGGCAAGAAGATCGGCGTGCAGATCAGGATCATCGGCGCCAGGTCCATGAAGGTCCCCAGCACCAGCAGCATCACGATGATCATCAGCAGCACCGTGATCTTGTCGTGGGCGAAGGACTGCAGGAATTCCACCGCGTGGGTGGGCACCTGCAGATAGGCCAGCAGCCAGCCGAACACCGCCGCAGTGGCGATCACGAACAGGATCACCCCGGTGGTGCGCGCCGCATGCGACACCGTGGCCAGGAAGGTGCGCCAGCCCAGCTGCCGGTACAGCAGCGCGGTCACGCCCAGCGCATAGAGCACGGCCAGCGCTGCGCTTTCCACGGCGGTGAAGATGCCCGCGCGGATGCCGAAGAAGATCAGCGCCACCAGCCCCAGCCCCGGCAGCGCCGAGACCAGCCGCAGCAGCACCGCGCGCGCACCGGGGAAAGGCTCGGTGCCGTAGCCACGCCGGCGCGCCACCGCATAGCCGGTGCCCATCATCGCCACAGTCATCAGCAACGCCGGGACGATGCCGGCGGCGAACAGGTCGGCGATGGACAACCCGCCGCCGGCCGCGGCCGAGAACAGGATCAGGTTGTGCGAAGGCGGCACCAGCAGCGCCACCAGCGCGGCGGTGATGCTGACATTGACCGCGAAATCGCGTCCGTACCCGCGCTGGACCATCTGCGGAATCATCGTGCCGCCCACCGCCGAGACATCGGCGATGGCCGAGCCGGAGACCCCGCCGAAGAACAGCGAAGACAGCACGCTGACCTGGCCCAGGCCGCCACGGAAGCGCCCCACCAGCGAGGCCGCCAAGGCGATCAGGCGCTCGGAGATTCCGCCGCGCAGCATGATCTCGCCGGCGAAGATGAAAAGCGGGATGGCGATCAGCGACGCCGAGCCCACCCCGGCCTGCATCTGCTGGACCAGCACCACCGAGGGCAGGTCCAGGTACAGCAGGGTCGCCAGGGCGGCACCGGCCAGGGCGAAGCCCACCGGCACCCCGATCACCAGCAACACCATGAACAATCCAAACAGCAATGCGATCGCCATCGCTTAAGCCTCCTTGTCCTGGCCCACGCCGACCAGCACCCGCACCAGGCGGAACAGCGCGAACACCGCGATCAGCGCCCCGCCCAGGCACAGCGGCGCGTAGTTGATGCTCTGCGGCAGCGGCGCGCCAGCGGTCTTGATGTGCAAGCCGTCGGCCAGCAGCACCGCGCTCCAGCCAGCCAGCACCACGCCCAGGGCCAGCATCACCAGCGGTGCGATGGCCTCGAACACCCGGCGCAGGGCGGCCGGGGTGCGCTGTGCCAGCAGGAAGAAGCCGAAGTGCCGCGCCTCGTGCACGCCGCAGGCCGCGCCCAGGCTCATTGCCGTGCTCAGCAGCAGCAGGGTCACCGGCTCGGTCCAGCTGGGCGAATCGTTGAGCACGTAGCGGGCGAAGACCTGCCAGCCCTGCACGGCGACCAGGGCCAGCAGGGCGGCGGCGGCGATGGCGATGGCCGCCGAGGCCAGGCGGTCCAGCGCGCGCTGCACGCCAACCAGCGGCGGGGCGGAGGAGGCGGCATGGACGTGGGGCATGCGCATTGAATCCTCAGGCGAAGTCGCGGATGCGACGGTAGAGCGGCTCGATTCCGGGGAGCTGCCGGTAGCGCTGCACCAGCGGCGCGGCGGCGGCGCGGAAGGCCTCCATGTCCACGTCGTTGAAGCGCACGCCAGCGGCCTGCACGGCCTCGCGCGCCGCCGTTTCGGAGGCGTCCCACAGCTGGCGCATGACCGGGACCGAGTCGCGCGCGGCCGCGACCACGCGGGCGCGGTCGTCCGGGCGCAGCTGCTCGAAGCTGCGCCGCGACATCAACAGTACGTCCGGTGCAAAGGAATGCTGGCTGCGCGACCAGTAGTGCGCGGCCTCGAAATGGCGGCTGGAGTGGAAGCTGCGAATGTTGTTCTCCGCGCCGTCCAGCATGTGCGTCTCCATCGCCTGGAAGGTCTCGCCCAGCGACATCGGCGTGGGGTTGGTGCCCAGCATGCGCATCAGCTCGATGAACATGTCCGAGGCCGCCACGCGCAGTTTGAGCCCGTGCAGGTCGCCCGGTTCCACCAGCGGCTTGCGCGTGTTGTAGAAGTTGCGCGCGCCCGAGTCGTAGATCGCCAGGCCCACCAGGTCGCGGGTCTCGAAGCCGCGCAGCACCGTGTCGGCCACCCCGCCGTCCAGCGCGCGGCGCTGGTGCTCGGTCGAGTCGAACACATAGGGCAGGCACAGCGCGCTGGTCAGCGGGAAGGCGTTGTTGAGCGCCCCGGCGTACACGCGGGTGATGTCGATGGCGCCGAAACGGGCCATGTCGATGGCCTCGGCCTCGCGGCCCAGCTGGCCTGCGTGGTACATGCGCAGGCGCAGGCGGCCGTCGGTCTCGCGCGCCAGGCGCTCGCCCATCCAGTTCACCGCCTGCACCGTGGGATAGTCGGCCACGTGCACATCGCTGGCGGTCAGCAGCTGGCCGCCGCCGTCCAGGCGCGTGACCGCCCGGCCCGGCGTGGGCAAGGTGGCCAGCGCGCCGACGGCGGCGCCGAGCATGGTCCTGCGAGTGATCATGGCGCCCTCCCGCGCGTGTTCACTCCATCGTCCGCAACCCTAGGCGGCGATGGCCCTGCATGGAATGTCGAAATATCCCTCGAACCGCACCAATGCCTGCTGGCCGATGCGGATGTCGTGGATGCCGGTGGCGTTGCCGGTGGCGATCAGGTCGCCCTGCTTGAGCGGGCGCCCGCGCTGCGCCGAGCGGCCCAGGGCGAAGGCGAAGGCCGCGCGCAGGCCGCCGGGCAGCAGCTGCGCCCCGCCGGTGCCGACGCGGGTGCCTTCGATGAAGGTCTCCGCGCGCAGACCGTCCTCGTCCAGGGCCCGCCAGTCGGGCACCTGTGGCCCCAGGATCAGGCCGTTGTTGTTGCCGAAGTCGCTGACCACCACGCGCGGGCCGAGCTGGTTGATGGTGGCCAGCGGGCTGCTGGCGATCTCCACGCCCAGCAGCAGGGTCGAGGCGATGGCCGCGGCCTGCTCGGGCGTGTAGTGCAGCTGGTCGGCCGGCGCGTCCTGTTCCAGGCGCAGCACGTATTCGGCTTCCACCGCGGCAAAGCCGCCGTCGAACACCGGGAACTCGACGATGGCACCGGTGGCATTCCAGAGCTGGCGCGCATAGATCGGGCCGAGCAGGCGCTCGTCGCCGCTGGCATCGCGGCGCTCGGCGGCGATGTAGCCGACCTTCCAACCGACCACCGTATCGGGCCACTGGGCAATGGCCAGGTCCTGCACCTGATAGGCGCTGACCAGGTCTGGCGGAATGGTCCCAGGAAAATCCGGCAACGATTGCCCCGCCTGGCGTGCCTGCACGAAGGCGTGCGCGATCGCCTCGGCGTCGGCGGGCAGTGCTGCGGAAGGATGGCGTTCCTGGCTCAAGGCGATGTCCCCGTTGGCGGCGAGCGTTGCTGCACTGCCCATCGACAGCGCCTGTGGTCGATGTATATGGTAAACCGGTGTCATTGGCAATGTGCACTGCGACATCGCCGCATGACGGACCTGGCGTCGACGACCTTGGGAGGGGTTGCCATGCAGCAGACCGGAATCGTCCACCGCGTGCTGGCTTGCCTGCTCGGCGGGCTGCTGGCCGCGGCGTCGGCGCACGCCGGGCCCGTACCGGCGGCAGGAGGCGAGACGCCCGCCGAACAGGCCTCGCGCCTGATGCTGTGGCCCGGCGGCCTGGCGCCTGGCGACACCGCGTTGGCCGGCGCCGAGCACATCGTCGAACGCAGCGCCGACCCGGCGATGCCGGACCGCTACATCGACCGGGTCAGCCATCCTTATCTTGTCGTCTACCGGCCCGCGCGGCCCGATGGCAGCGCCCTGCTGGTCGTCCCCGGCGGCGGCTACCAGCGCGTGGTCCTGGACAGGGAAGGCAGCGCGCTGGTGCCGGACCTGGTCACGCGCGGCGGGGTAACCCTGTTCGTGCTGCGCTACCGGCTGCCGGCCGAGGGCCATCCCGATCCGCGCGAGGTGCCGCTGGCCGATGCACAGCGCGCGATCCGCCTGATCCGCGCCCATGCCGCCGAGTACGGCGTCGATCCGCACAAGGTCGGGGTGATGGGCTTTTCCGCCGGTGGCCACGTCGCGGCCAGCCTGGCCACCCGCTTCGATGCGCGCGTGTATCCGCGCGTGGACGCCGCCGATGCGCTATCCGCGCGGCCGGACCTGCAGCTGCTGGTGTATCCGGTGATCGACCTGGGGCCGGTGATCGCCCATCCCGGCTCGCGCCAGCGCCTGCTGGGCGCGCACCCGGACCCGGCGAGCATGCGCGCCTACTCGGCCCAGAACACGGTCACCGCCGCCAGCCCGCCGGCGTTCCTGCTGCACGCGCAAGATGATGACGTGGTCCCGGTGGCCAACACGTTGGTCTACGCGCAGGCGCTGCTGGCGCACGGCGTCTCGACCGAGCTGCATGTCATTCCCCAGGGTGGGCACGGCTTTGGCGTGCGCGGCACGACCGGCCTGACCGTGGCCGCCTGGCCGCGGCTGGCCCTGGACTGGATGCGCTGGCAATACGCCACGCGCGATACGAACAAGCAGGAGGATTCCCATGCACCATGAAGACGGCAGCCGCCGCGCGTTTCTGCGCCAGGCCTCGCTGGGCGGCCTGGCCCTGGCCACCGCGCCCCTGTGGCCGGCCGCGGCTCGCCCGCTGGGCGACGCACCTATCGCCACCACCCGCAGCGGCCAGATCCGCGGCTATACCGATCGGGGGATCGCCGTGTTCAAGGGCGTGCCCTACGGCGCGGACACCGCGCCGCGCCGCTTCATGCCCGCCCTGCCCGAGCAGCCCTGGAAGGGCGTGCGCCAGGCCACTACGCTGGGTGCGGCCGCACCGCAGACCGGAACCGAGGAGCCGACCAGCGAGGACTGCCTGTTCCTCAACGTGTGGACCCCGGCGCTGCGCGATGGCGGCAAGCGGCCGATCCTGGTCTACATCCACGGCGGCGCCTTCAACAACGGCTCGGGCGGCGACCCGCTCTACGACGGGGTCAACCTGTCGCGGGCCGGCGACGTGGTGGTGATCACCGTCAACCATCGCCTCAACGCCTTCGGCTACCTGTATCTGGCGCAGTTGGGCGATGCGTCCTTCGCCGAGTCGGGCAACGTGGGCCAGTTGGACCTGGTGCAGGCGCTGCAGTGGGTGCGGCGCCACGCCGACGAGTTCGGCGGCGATGCTGGCAACGTCACCCTGTTCGGGCAGTCCGGCGGCGGGGCCAAGATCGCCACGCTGATGGCGATGCCCACAGCCCAAGGACTGTTCCACCGCGCCTGGACGATGAGCGGCCAGCAGGTCACCGCCTGCGGCCCGCGCGCGGCCACCCAGCGCGCGCGCCTGCTGATGGACGCGCTCGGAGTCAAGGACGCCGCCGCACTGCGCGCATTGCCGGCCCAGCGCCTGCTCGACGGCATGGCGACGCGCGATCCCTCGCGGGTGGAGGACACCGCGCTGTACGTCGGCCCGGTGTTCGATGGGGGGGTGCTGCCGAGCCATCCGTTCTGGCCGACCGCGCCGCTGCAGTCGGCGCGCCTGCCCATGGTGATCGGCAACACCCACGATGAGACCCGCGCCTTCCTGGGCCGCGATCCGCACCACTTCGAGCTGAGCTGGGACGAGGTGCCGGCGCTGCTGGAGCGGCAGCAGTACGTGGATCTGCTGCCCTCGATCGTGGTGGCCGGTTACCGCCAGCTGTATCCGCACTACAGTCCCTCGGAGGTGTTCTTCGCCGCAACCACGGCCGGGCGCTCGTGGCGCGGGGCGGTGGAGGAACTGGAGGCGCGTGCGCGCCAGGGCGCGCCGACCTGGGCCTATCAGCTGGACTGGTACGACCATGAAGGCGAGGCGGCCAGGCTGCGCGCCTTCCACACCCTGGATATCCCGCTGGTGTTCGGCAACATCGCCCAGCCCGGCTCGCGCACCGGCACGGGCGAAGGCGCGCAGCGCATGGCTAGGCAGATGCGCGACACCCTGCTGGCCTTCGCCCGCCACGGTGACCCCAACCACGCCGGTCTGCCGGCCTGGGCGCCGTACTCGCTGGCCCAGCGCGAGACCATGGTCTTCGACACCCCCAGCCGCCAGGCGCACGATCCCCGCGGCGGCGAACGCCGACTCTACGCGCAGGCGCCGTTCGTCCAGCGCGGGACGTTCTGATGACGGCCAGGACGACGCGCACGGCGGGGATCTGCCTGCTGCTGGCGACGGCCGTTGCGGCCTGCGCGCCGATGCCGACGCGCGAGTCGGAGCACGCCTTCCCGCCGCACACCGCCTTCGTCCTGCCCGCCGCAGCCGCGCCGGCTGCAGAAGCGCCGCTCCCCCAGGTGGAAGGCCTGAGCCGGGTGACCTTCGCCGGCTTCGACGCGCTGCGACTGGAGGCCCCCGGCGGCACCGCGGTCGTGGCCCTGTTCGGCGGCCACCTGCTGTCCTGGGTGCCACGTGGCGGGCAGGACGTGCTGTGGCTGTCGCCCGACACCGCGCGGCCACCGCAGCCCATCCGCGGCGGCGTGCCGGTGCTGTGGCCGTACTTTTCCAGGCAAGGACAGACCGCGGCGCTGCCCGCGCACGGACTGGTGCGCACCGTGCGCTGGCAGGTGATGGAGGCCACCCGTGCGCCCGACGGCACGCTGACGTTGGTGCTGGCCCCTCCGCAGCCGGTGCCCGGCCTGGCGCTGCGCATGACCCTGCGCGTGGGCCAGGCGCTCGAGCAGACCCTGACCACCACCAATATCGGGACTACGCCGGTGCGCTTCACCCAGGCGCTGCACAGCTACTACCGGGTGGGCGATGCAATGCAGGTTCGCGTGGATGGGCTGCAGGGGGCGACGTACCGCAACAAGGCCGAAGGCTTCGCCACTGCCTACGTGCAGCAGGGCCCCTGGTCGCTCACCGCCGCCGGGGGGCAGGTGGACCGGATCTACACCGGTACCGATGGGCACTACGTGCTGGACGATCCGGTGCTGGACCGGCGCATCGTCCTGGACACCACCGGCAGCCACAGCCTGGTGACCTGGAACCCCGGCGTGGCCGCGCAGACCCGCAGTCCGGACATCGGCTCCGGCTGGCGCCACTACGTGTGCCTGGAAACCGCCAATGCCGGTGACGACGTGGTGGTGCTGGCGCCGGGTGCCCGGCATCGGCTGGGGTATCGCGTCACGGTCCAGCAGCGCTGAGCGGCCTCACGCGCGCGCCGGGCGAATCCTTCTGCGCCGGGTCGGTGACATCCGCCTTGCGATGACCCGCCCGGCATCTCCCACGATGTCGGCGGGCGGCCTGGATTCCTGATCGACGGCGACGCGCTCAACTGCGGTGGGACGATGTGCACGACGCTTCCAAGTCCGCTTCGTGGGTCAGTCGCCCTGCCCGCATCAGGAAATGCTTTGCGACGAGCGAACCTATGCGGCGCATGCGCATCGGCGTGGCCACCACCGCCGAGACAACCGCCCGCACCGTCCGCTCGCAGCCCCGCTGCTAGGCTGGTGCGCCCCCTGCCCGGAGCTCGATTTGGATCTGGACCGCACCTACCCCGCCTTCCTGTTCGACATGGACGGCACCTTGCTGACCTCCATCGCCGCGGCCGAGCGCGTGTGGACGCGCTGGGCGCGGCTGCACGGGCTGGACCCGGGCTTCGTCCCCAGCATCCATGGCGCGCGGGCGCTGGACACCGTGCGCCGGGTGCTGCCCGACGCCGACGCGCAGGCCGAGGCCGCGCGCATCACCGCCTGGGAGATCGAAGACGTGGACGGCGTGGAAGCCATCGCCGGCGCGGCGGCCTTCACCGCCAGCCTGCCGGCGCACGCCTGGGCGATCGTGACCTCCGCCCCGCGCGAACTGGCCCTGCGCCGTCTGCAGGCCGCCGGACTGCCGCCGGGCCCGGTGATGGTCACCGCCGAGGACGTGGAGCGCGGCAAACCCGACCCGTCCGGCTACCGCCTGGCCGCCCAGCGCCTGGGCGTAGACGCCGCGCACTGCCTGATCTTCGAAGACGCGCCGGCCGGGATCGGCGCGGCCGAGGCCGCCGGTGCCGAGGTGCTGGTGATCACCGCTACCCATGCCGGGCACGTTGACACCCCACACCGCAGCGCGCGTGACTTCCTCGGCCTACAGGCAGAGGCCAGCAAAGCCGGCCTGCAGCTGCGCGAGCGCGCAGGCTGAGGCGAGCGGTCCTGTTCCCCTTGTAGAGCGCAGCTCGCTGCGCTGAAGCTCTCGCGAGGATCCGGTCGAAAAGAACAGCGGCGCAAGCGCCGCGCTACGGGGACGCCGGGGTTGCCTCGTTTCCCTGGCGCTGCGGCAACCCCACGTGGTTGTTGCGCAGGGTCACCTCGGGCACCTGCCCCTCGGTGACCAGGCGCAGCTGCGCGCCTGAGATGTCCAGGCCAGCCGGCAGCGGCAAGCGCACCTGGGCCGTCTTGGGCTGAAGATCGCGCGGCGCCCGCAGCGCCGGGAACGCCGCCTGGGCCAGGACCTTGCCCTTGGCGTCTTCCAGCAGCACCTGCCCCGCCGGTGCGTCCAGGTGGCCCAGGCTGTGCACGGTCACCGTCAGCGCACCATCGGTGGTCTGCACATCGTCAAAGCCGATGCCCACATCGGCGCGCTGCTCGATCGGCGTGGCTGCCGGGGTGACCAGCTCCAGCTGCATCACCCACTGCGCGTCCGGCGGGAATCGCACCTCGACCGTCCCGCTTTTCTGCCAGTCGAACTCGCGGGTTGCACCCTTGCCGTCGATCTTGCCATCGCCATCGCGGTCCACGCCGGTGGTCATGCGCCAGCGTCCGGCGGCGATGTTCCAGCCGGTCATCTGCGCGGCCTGCGCCTGGTCCGAGAGGTTGTAGCCGATCACGGTGAAGCGCTCGCGCGTGGGCCGCGGCACCAGCAGGGCCACCTGCACGGCGGCCTGCGGATCGTCGAAGCGCCAGCTCACCGTATTGCCCTGCCAGGTCTGGTTGCGCTTGAGCCCCACCCCGCCCAGGCGCACGTGCTGCAGCCATTCGGTCGGGGATTCGACCCGGTCGCTCCACCACTGCCCGTCGGTGTTGAGGTAGAAGTCGCGTTGCTTGGCGCGCGCTTCCTCGCGGAACAGCGCCGCCAGCTGCGCGGTGTCGCCGCTGTCCTGCCAGGCCACGTAGCGGGCGAAGGGCGAGGCGTCGTCCTGCTTCGCGCCAGCGGCGATCTTCGCGCCCCAGGTGTCGCGCTTGCCCAGCACGTCCAGGTAGTTCTCGGTCAACAGCGACAGCCCACCCGGGCCGGCGCGGTCCACGCGGTAGTCCAGCGGCTTGAGGTACTTGTCATCGCCGCTGAAGCGCCAGGCCGCCCAGAAGGTGTGCATCAGCTCCGAGCCACCGCTGCCGTCGAACAGCTCGCCGCCACGGGTGGCGCCAGTGGCCCAGTTGATCTCGTTGGGCAGTGCCCACTGGCCCTTGGCATTGGTGTAGGCGTGGGCCAGATAGCCATCGGCCAGGCCGGTGATCATGCCGCGCGCGGTGGGGTCGGCGTTGTAGGCGCCCAGCTGCATGATCGGATGGACGATGGGGAACGAGTACGGCTTCTGCCACTGCCAGTTGGGCTCGCGATAGACCTTGCGCCCGCCGAACCAGTTGCTGGAGAACAGCAGGTTGCCATGCGGATTGACCGTGATGATGTCGGTCAGCGCATGCACGGTCTTCATGATCCGCTCGACCGTGCGCGGATCGCCCCAGTTGAGGTAGAGCAGCTCGCTATTGAGGTTGATGCCCTCCTCGTAGCTGTGCAGCTCGTCGGTCTCGATCGTCGACAGCCCGTTGGTGAACATGCCGTTGCGGTAGTTGGCCGCGGACAGGGCCAGCAGCGAGGCGTTGAGCTTGTCCGGGTCCACGCCCATCAGCGCCAGGCCCGGCCATTGCTGGGTCAGGTCGGTGTCATCGGAGATGCCCCCGCCGAAATCGCCGTAGTCCACCTGGCGCTGGTCGATCCACCAGTTGGCAAAGGCCCGCGACAGCTTGAGGTCCTCCAGCTGCCAGAACGCCCAGTCCGGCACGTCCTTGGGCGGCGTGGGCTGCTCCACCGGCAGCGGGGCTTGGTTGTCGTAGCTGATGTCGTTCCACAACACCCGGCCCAGGGCGTGGTCCGGGTCCACGCGCAGCAAGTCGTGCATGTCGCGTTCCAGGCGCCGGTACAGCAGCTGCCGACGCGAGGTGGTGTGTTCCTCGACCAGGAAGCCCCAGTTGTCGCGGGCCTGGTTGAAGCGGTCGGCGGTGTGTTCGGCCAGGGCCTGCACGCGTGGCTTGAACACCAGATGCACGTGGGCGCCGTCCAGCGCACGCGCATCGAAGCCCGGCGCGGCCGAGGCCACCGACAGCATCAGGCTGTGGTCGTCGAGGATGCGGTCGCGCGTATCCAGCCACAGCGTGCGCGCCTGGCCAGGCTTCACCGAGACGCTGACATCGATCAGCTTGCGCGCCGGCCAGATCGGGTCGGCCACGGTGATGTTGAGCGGGATCAGGCCATCCTCGGCGGCCGGCAGGTCCAGCGCCGGCAGGTCCAAGGCGATGCCGTCCAGGCCATCGTGCATGTTGGTCCAGCCATAGGCCCAGCTACGCATCAGCGGCTGGTCCGGCGGCGGATCGCCCAGGGTGGATGGAATCAGCACGTGCACCAGCGGGCGCAGGTCGCCAGCAGCCTTGGCCGTAGGGCGCGGACGCGCGGGGGCGCGCTGCGGCAGGGCCACCACGGTGCTGCGTTCGGCGGCCGGGTAGCGTCCGGCGATGTAGGCACGCAGCTCGGCCAGGTTGTCGTAGTCCGGGGCGACATCGGCCTGCACGGTGTAATCCAGGCGGGCGCTGCCCTTGGGCACTTCAGCAGCGGTCACGTTGTAGGCCCAGATTTCCTGGATGGGCGTTTCCTGCGCGACGTTGGTGAAGCGTAGGTGGCCGCCGCGGCGGGTGGCGAACTGGCCGACGCTGCGCACCACGCCTTCGGGCCGCTGGAACAGGGGCGACAGCGCGCCGGCCTTGTCTTGCCCGTAGCTGGCCTGGCCGTAGGCCGCGCCGCGCAGCTCGATACGGTTGAACGGCTCGTCGGGCAGGGTCAGGTCCAGCGCCTTGCCGCCTTCCACGTAGACATTCCAGTCCGGCAGCTCGAAATAGTCAGTGCGCCCGGGCAGGCGCGAGCGGTTGTACACGCCCGGCCAGGTGGTCTCGTCGATGCCGTCGATGCCCTTGAACATCCATTCCTTCAGGTCGCGCGCATCGGCGAACTCGACCTTGCGGATGCGCGTCACCGGTGCGTCGAGTACCGGCGGCGCGCCCCGGTCCCAGCCATAGCGATGCCACCACACCTGGCCTTCGTCACGCGCGGCCACCGCGGTGGTCGGCTCGCGCAACCGGGCCAGCGCAGTGGCGCCGGCGACATCGAGCATGTGGTCGTAGACGCGCAGCTCGTCGAAGTCGCTGCCGCGCAGGAAGTTGTAGCGGCTCTGCACCTGGTGCGGCGACATCACGCGCCCGGCCAGGCCGAACTGGTCCAGCCCCGCATCCAGGTCGAGGGCGGCGTCCTTGCGCGCGACCTCCTGGCCGTTGACGTACAGGCGCACGCCAAGGGTCTCGTCCCAGGCGAAGGCGATGTGGGTCCAGGCATCGGCCGCCGGCGGGGTGGGCATGTCGAAGGACACCCGCGCCCGGGCCAGGTTGGCGTCGGTGACGAAGGCATCGAAGCCATGCCCGTTCCAGTCGATGCGCAGCCAGGCCATGTCCCAGCTGCTGTGGTCGGCGTAGCCGGCGCGGAAGATCACGAACGGCGCCTGCCCCACCGGATAACGCGGGCGCCAGAAGAACGCCAGCGTGCCGCGCTGGGTGTACAGGTTGCCCGGTGCCTCCCAGGACAGCACGCCGTCGTCGGCCCACTCGATCGCCTTGCCGGACTTGCCGGTGTCCACCAGCTTCACCTTGTCGCGGAAGTTGGGCACCGCCTGGCCGCTGGCCACATCGGCATCGAAGCCGTGATCGGCCGACACGCGAAACAGCAGCTGCGGCGCCTGCGCTGCCATCACCGGGCAGGACAGCGTCATCGCCGATCCCAGGCAGGCCAGGCGGACGAGGTGCATCGCAACTGCTTTCAACATCATGTTCTCCGATGGGATCTGCCGACCCATTGCATGGTCTGGCGGCGTGTTCGATCCGGTCTACGCATGACCGCTTCAGGGCGCTGCGAAGGGCTGCCAGTCGCCCAGGATGGCCTGCTCGGTGTACGCAGCGGCCTCCTCGCCGGACAGGTGATGGGACCAGGTCACCCGCTCTTCCGGGGCGGCGCCGGGGCCACGGCTGCCGAATTCGCCGTAGTAGGTCGTCGCTTCGGCGTCGGGCTTGTCCCAGTTGTGCCAGCCAGCCACCACGATGTTGGCGCCCAGATCGCTATCGATGAACACCGTGCGCGCGTAAGGCCGCCAGGGCCGACCCAGGTAGGTGGTCCCGATGCCCTCGCCGCGGACGATGGCGCGACGGAAGACATAGCCAAAGCGCTGCCCTTCCGGCGTGGAAGCCGCGGTGATGTAGCTGATCCTGCCCTTGGCCACGATGGTGCAGTCGTCGAACAGCGCCGTGGCCCCGCCAAAGATGAAGTCGATGGTGCCTTCGATGTAGCAATCCTTGAAATGGATCACGCTGCCGACATGGGTGTAGAGCGTGTCCTGGTTGCCCAGCAGACGCACGTTCCTGAAAGCTGCGTGCGGTGCCTGCACCGACAGGGCCAGGGCCTGGCCGACGTTGCCGGCGGTGTTTTCGATGGTCAGGTCTTCGGCGATGAAGTGGTCGCCGTACACGTACATCGTGGACGAGCCGCTGGTGCGCATGGCCTTGCCGGTCTTGGGATCGATCCGGTCGGCGTAGTTGTTCCAGCTCAGCACCGTGGCGCCGGCACCGGCGCCCACGATGCTGACCATCGACTTGGCCTTGCCCACGGTGACCACGCCCGGATAGAAGCCCGCCCGCAGGCGGATCACCTGGCGTGTGCGGTTGCCATCGGGCACTGCGTCGAGGGCTTGCTGCAGCGTGGTGAAATCACCGGAGCCGTCGGGTGCGACCAGCCAGTCCTTGGCCAGGACCGGGTTGGCCAGCACCGCCAGCGTGATCAGCAGCGCAGCCTGGCGCCAACGCCGGCGTGGGCGCGCAAGGGACCGGTGAAACAGGTTGGACAGCATGTCGAGGCGCATCCTCACAGCTTGTAGCGCACGCCGAGCAGGATTTCGCGTCCAGTCTCCGTGTAGGTCAACGGCAGCTTCCAGGACGAGGTGCCCACCCACTCGTAGGACGACTCATTGGTCAGGTTGATGCCCTCCAGACTCAGCTCCAGGCGCTTGTTGAGCTTCCAGGATAGCGAGGCATCGACGGTATTGACCGCATTCATGCCGTGGAAGTCAAAGCCGGGGACGCTGGCCGGCACCTGCGTGTAATAGCCATCGCGATGGGTGTAGGACACGCGCGCGCCCAGGCGCTGGCCTTCATAGAACAGCGTGCCGTTGTAGGCATTCTTCGACAGTCCGGTGAGGTCGGTCTTCAGTGAGCTGGCCCCGGTGGCGGTCAGGTACTGGATCTGCGAATCGACGTAGGTGTAGTTGAGCTGCGCGCCCAGGTTGGCCCACTTGCCCGGCAGGAAGCTGAAGGGCTGGGTGTAGTTGAACTCGGCGCCTTTCAGTTCGCCGCCGGGCGTGTTGAGCGGCACGGTGAAGGTGAACTCGTCGTTGACCGTGGCCCCGGTGCCGTTCAACAGCGCGGCCGGCAATCCACTTTGCGAATACGGCATCACCGTACTGGTGCCCTGGACGAAGCTGGCGATGTCCTTGTAGAACAGGGCCAGTCCCAGCATCGCCCCTTCCTGGAAATACCACTCGAAGCCCAGGTCGGCGGTGTCGGCGCGGATGGGGTCCAGCGCGGGATTGCCGCCATTGACGTAGTTGTGACCGCTGGTGACGCTCACCGCGACACCGGGATTGAGGCTGCCCAGGCTGGGACGGGCCATGACCTTGGCCGCGCCGAAGCGGATCAGGAAATCCGGGGTGATTTCCGCGACCAGATTCAATGAGGGCAATGTGTCGTCGTACTTGCGCGACACGGTGGTCTGCAGCAACGAGGTCCCGACCGTGGCGTAGCCGGTCGAGGTCTGGCTGGTCTGGACATAGCGCACACCGACATTGCCGGAGACCGGCACCGATCCCACGTCGAAGCCGAAGTCCGCCATCAGCCACGCGCCCCGGTCCTTCTCGCCCACGTTGCGTACGTTGGCGGTGCGTTGGTTCAGCGTGTAGATGCCGGTGCCGCTGTTGATGTCCAGCAAGTCGGAGATGGCGGTCAGGTCCGGAATGGCCCAACTGCCCGGATGACCGGTGATGCCCTGCAGTTGAGCCAGCTCGGTCAGTTCGGCCGGCACGGTCGTGGTGCCGTCGGCGAAGGTCGGCACCACCGCCTCGGAGCTCCTGCGGTATTCGTTGGTCCGGAAGGTGTAGTTCTTGGCAAGGATGCCGCCCCTGAGCGAGAACGACGGCCCCATGTTCCAGGTGAAATCCAGGCTGCCCGTATCGAACTGGTTTTCCACATACTGCGGCCGCAGGCGGATCTCGGCCAGGGACCAGCCGTTGGGATCGGTGGGGTCCACGCCGTAGTCGAACACCGGGAATTTCGCGCTGTCGCGATAGTCGTAGCTGTAGCCGTCCACCCCCACCTTGTCCATGATGATGGTGGTCTGGATGGGATTGTCGTGCTTGGAGCTTGACGTGCCCACCTGGCCGTTGATCTTGAAGCTGTCCGAGAACCGATGCTCGCCGCTCAGCGACAGCTGCTTGAACACCGTGTTCCACTTGTCCAGGCGCTGCTCGGAGCGAATCCCGGCATTGTCGAACTGTCCGTACAGCAAGCCGCCGGAAACCGGATCGATCTCGCCATCGGTGACCACCATGTTCGGCTTCTGGTTGGGATAGGCGAAGGAGATGGCCTCGATGTACTTCTCCACGCGCCGGGCATCGATCTTCGAGTACAGGCCGTCCAGGGAGAACTCGGTGTCATCGTCCAGCTTGAATTGCAGCGAGCCGGTCACCCCGAGCCGCTTCTGATCATGTTCAAGCAAGGTATAGCGGGGAAAGTACGGCGCATACACATCCGGGCTGACTGCCTGGGAGTACGGCGAATCCGGATTGAATCCTCTGTTGCTGGTGCCGCTGTACCAGCGGCCGGAGTTGCTGCCTTCCTCGCGGACCTGCCGCTCGGAGTAGGCCACCGAGAGCAAGGCGCCGAAGCGTCCATCGGCCCAGGTGTTGGCGATCAGCCCCGCCACGCGCGGATTGACCTTGTCGGCCATGTCGTTATAGCCCGCCTGACCGCTGGCGGCGAAGGTGAAGCCGTCGTAGTCGAACGGCCGCGCGGTGCGCAGGTCCACGGTGGCGCCAAGCGAGCCTTCTTCCACATCGGCGGACGCGGTCTTGCGTACCACCAGCTGCGAGAACAGGTCCGAGGCGAACACGTTGAAGTCGAAGCCACGGCTGCGATTGGAGCCACCGCTCTGATCCGATCCACCCACGGTGGTCAAGGCTTCCATGCCATTGATGCGCACGCGGGTGAAGTCCGGCCCCAGGCCACGCACCGAGATGTTGCGGCCTTCGCCTGCGTCGCGAGTGATCACCACGCCGGGAATGCGCTGCAGGGACTCGGCCAGGTTGAGGTCGGGGAAGTTGGCGATGTCCTCGGCCACGATGGCATCGACCATGCCGGTCTCCGCGCGCTTGATGTCCATCGCCTTTTCAAGGCTGGCCCGATAGCCGGTGACCGACACCGCATCCAGGTTGACGGCTTGCTCGTCCTGGGTGGGCCCCGTCGCGGCCTGGTCCTGCCCGGCGTTGTCCTGGGCGTTGGCGGCGCCGGCCTGCAGCGCCAGTCCAACGGCCACGGTGAGCACCGCACGCCTGATTCCACGCCCACCGGTGGGGGTGCCGGAGTTCATGATGGTCATGGTGATTCCTTGTTGGTTGTTCAGGCCGGACCGAGGCGGTGACGACACCGGGGATCTGCCTGTCTTGGTTGGACATGACGCAGCTCACCCGGCCGCGCCATGGCCGCGACGGCGGCGATGGCACGGCTGGGCGTTCCGGTCGGATCAGAACTTGTAGCGCACGCCGATGGAGTACTGGCGGCCGGTTTCGGCGTAGGTCAACGGAAGCCGCGCACCCGAGCCACTGACCTGCACCCATTCGTCGTAGGGCTGATTGGTCAGGTTGCTGCCTTCGATGCTGATGTCGAGTTTCTCGTCGACCTTGTAGGTGAGCTTGGCATCGACCGTGTTGGAGGCATTCATGCCGTGGACGTCGAAGCCCGCTTCGGTGGCCGGCACCTGGGTCAGGTAGCCATCGCGATGGGTGTAGGACACGCGACCGCTGATCTTGTCGCCTTCATAGAACAGCGTGCCGTTGTAGGAGTTCTTCGACAGGCCGGTCAGGTCGGTGTTGAACGAGTTGGCGCCGCTGCTGGTGACGTACTGGATCTGCGAGTCCACGTAGGTGTAGTTGAGCTGGGTGCCAAAGTTGGCCCACTTGCCCGGCAGGAAGGTGAACGGCTGGGTGTAGTTGAACTCGGCGCCCTTGAGCTTGCCGCCCGGCGTATTGAGCGGAACGCTGAAGACGAAGTCGTCGCTGGCCGCCGCGCCGGTGCCGTCGAGCAGGCTCACCGGCAGCCCGCTGCTGGCGTAGGACGCCACGGTGCGGGTGGTCTGGACGAAGCTCTCGATGTCCTTGTAGAACAGGGCCAGGCCCAACATCGCCCCTTCCTGGAAGTACCACTCGAAGCCCAGGTCGGCGGTCTTGGCGCGGATCGGATCCAGGTTGGGATTGCCGCCACTGACCGTGCGCGAGCCCCCGGAGACGTTGACGGTCACGCCCGGGGTCAGGCTGCCCAGGCCCGGTCGTGACATCACCTTGGCCGCACCGAAGCGGATCAGGAAATCCGGGGTGACCTCGGCCACCAGGTTCAACGAGGGCAAGGTGTCGTCATAGCTGCGCTCGACCGTGGTCGGCACCAACGCGCTGCCCACGGTGGCAAAGCCGGTGGAGGACTGGTTGGTCTTGACGTAGCGCACGCCGACGTTGCCCGAGAACGGAATGTTGCCGACATCGAAACCGAACTCGCCCATCAACCAGCCGCCGCGATCCTTTTCCTCCACGCTGCGCGTGTTGCTGGCGCGCTCGGCCAGGGCCCAGGTCCCCGTGCCGCTGTAGATGTCGAGCAGATCGGCGATCGCGCCCAGGTCGGGCACCACCCAGGTCCCCGGATCGCCACTGATGCCGCCCAGGCTCGCCAGTTCGGTGTATTGCTCCGGGATGATCCTGGTGCCATCGGCGAAGTTGGGCACCGAGGACTCGGAGCTGCGTCGGAATTCCTTGGTGTCGAACGAATAGTTCTTCGCCAGCACGCCGCCCTTCAGGGTGAAGCTGGGGCCGAAGTTCCATTCGAAGTCCAGCGAGCCGGTATCGAAGTCGTTGTTGACGTACTGCGGCCGCATGCGTACTTCGGCCAGCGTCCAGCCGCTGCCGTCGGTGGGATCGATGCCGTAGTCGAAGCTGGGCGAGGTCAGGCTGTCGCGGTAGTCGTAGCTGTAACCATCGACATTGAGCTTGTCCATGATGACCGTGGTCGAGATCGGATTGCGGTGCTTGGAGCTGGACGTGCCCACCTGCCCGGTGATCTTGAACGTATCGCTGAAGCGGTGCTCGCCGTTGAGGCTGAGCTGCTTGAAGACCGTGTCCCACTCGTCGTAGCGGTTCTCCGAGCGCACGTCGACGTTGTCGAACTGCCCGTAGAGCAGCGCACCGCTGTCCGGATCGACGTAGCCATCGTTGACCACCATCTCCGGCTTGCCGTTCTGCGAGCGGCCGCGGCTGAAGCTGATCGCCTCGATGTAGTGCTCGTAGCGCTTGGCGTCGATCTTCGAATACAGGCCGTCCAACGAGAACTCGGTGTTGTCGCCTGGCTTCCACTGCAGCGAACCGGTGATGCCCAGCCGCTTCTGGTCGTGCTCCATCTGGGTGTAGCGCGGGATGCGCGGACTGAACACCGAGGCGCTGTTGGCCTCGGCAAACGGCGATGCCGGGCTGTAGCCGTTGTTGGTCGTGCCATTGGCCCAACGCGTGGAGCCGCTGCCTTCCTCGAGCACATTGCGCTCGGAATAGGCCGCCGACAGCAGCGCCCCGAAGGTGCCGTCGGCCCAGGTGTTGGCGATCAGCGCGGCCACGCGCGGATCAGCCTTCTCGGCCATGGCGTTGTAGCTGCTCTGGCCATTGGCCGCGAAGGTGAAACCGTCGTAGTCGAACGCGCGCGCCGTCCGCAGGTCGACCGTGGCGCCCAGCGAGCCCTCCTCCACGTCGGCCGAGGCGGTCTTGCGCACGACCAGCTGGCTGAACAGATCCGAGGCGAACACGTTGAAGTCGAAACCGCGACCGCGATTGGTCCCGCCGCTCTGGTCGCTGGCACCCACGGTGGTCAGCGCCTCCATCCCGTTGATCCGCACACGGGTGAAGTCAGGGCCCAGGCCCCGCACCGAGATGTTGCGGCCCTCGCCGGCATCGCGGGTGATCACCACGCCCGGGATGCGCTGCAGGGACTCGGCCAGATTGTTGTCGGGGAACTTGCCGATGTCCTCGGCGACGATGGCATCGACCATGCCTTTTTCGGCGCGCTTGATGTCCATGGATTTCTCCAGGCTCGCGCGATAGCCGGTGACCGTCACCGTCTCCAGGCTGACCGCCGCATCCTGTGAGGTTGCGGTCGGGTCCTGCGGGGCCGGCGCGTCGGCCGGGGGTGCTGGCGCGGCCTGGACCGCGCTGTCCGCGTCCGGGGCCGGGGTCTGCTGGGCCCAACCAGTGCCATGGAGGGCCAGTCCTACGGACAGGGCCAGCACGGTGACCGGCAGGCGTGAACGACGTGTCTGTTGCATGAGATCCCCTCCCAGGGCGCATGAAGCCGAATCTTTTTGCGCAAGGCCGGCATCAAGCGCCGGTGGTTTCGCGAAATGACACCGCTGGTCAAAAAGCTAACAGGGTCGTAACGACTAGGCATCTTGCGGCGCACCATAACCTGCCGAATTGGCCTCTTAAATCGCTGTTTCTGTGTTTGAGGGCCCCATTTCACGCGGCAAAGCGGCCTTGAATGACACCGATGGTCATGGCTTGTGGCAGGCTATCGTCCGCAACCAGATGCGCCACCGAGCGGTGGCCTAGGCCTTCGGGAGGAGACCAGAGATGACCGGAACCATCGCCTGCTACGGCGAGCTGCTGCTGCGCCTGGGCGCACCAGGGCGTCAGCGCCTGCTTCAATCGCCGCAGCTGGACGTCCACATTGGGGGTGCCGAAGCCAATGTCGGTGTGTCGCTGGCGCAGTTGGGCCATCCGGTGCGCATGCTCGGCCGGGTCGCCGACAACCCGCTGGGCCAGGCCGCGCTGGGCGAGTTGCGCCGGCACGGGGTGCAGACCGCGTCGGTTCAGGCGGTGCCTGGACGCATGGGCCTGTACTTTCTGACCACCGGCGCCCTGCAGCGGCCCAGCGAGGTGGTCTACGACCGGGCCGATTCCGTCTTCGCCCGGGGCACGCCGGCCGACTACGACTGGCCGGCGCTGCTGGACGGGGCACGCTGGCTGCACCTGTCCGGGGTCACCCCCGCATTGGGGCCCCAAGTCGCTGAAACGGCCCTCGACGCGGCCCGGGCCGCGCGTCAGGCGGGCCTGGGGGTGTCGTTCGACGGCAACTTCCGGCCCAAGCTGTGGGAGGCCTGGGGGGGCGATGCGCCCGGCATCCTGCGCCAGTTGATGGAGCAGGCCGACGTGCTGTTCGCCGACCACCGCGACATGGCCGTGGTCCTGGGCCAGGACTTCGCGCAGACCGAAGGCCCGGCCCGCAACCGGGCCGCTGCTGCGGCCGCGTTCGAAGCCTTCCCGCACCTGCGCTACATGGCGTGCACGTTGCGCACCACCTACAGCGTGGACCACCACGGACTGGGCGCCATGTTGATGACCCGCGACGGTGGCTGCCTGGAAGCACCCACCCGCGAACTGCCTGGCGTGGTGGATCGGATCGGCGGTGGGGATGCCTTCGCCGCCGGCATCCTGCATGGCCTGTTGCGCTCGCTGCCCGACGCCGAAACCCTGGCCTTCGGCCTAGCCGCCGGCTGCCTCAAACACTCCATCGAAGGGGACTTCAACCTGGCCAGCGAGGCCGAGATCCGCGCGCTGATGGTCGAGGGCCGGCTGGACGTGCGTCGCTGAACAGCGCCCGGCGTCCTAACCCGGCGTTCACGTGCCTGACCTGAGGATCGCGAAAACCCCGTTCGCTCAGGCGGATGACAGGGGCCCACGATGGAAGACGACCCAATGCGCCCAAGTGCCGATGAGCTGTTCGAAGAACTCTCGCAGCTGGACCTGACCCTGGACGCCATCGCCGAACAGGCGGGCAGCGCGGACCTGCCGCTCCAGCAGTCCCTGCAGCGTCACGTGCGCAGCCTGCGGATCTTCCTGGATATCCATGCCGCCGCGGTGCTGCATGATCTGTCCGACGCCGCCCAGCGGGTCATGGACGCGACCGACGAGACCTCATCGGTCAAGGCCGCACGCGATCTGGAGCGCATGCGCGCCCTGCTCGATGCCATGTTCCGGCGCCGGGTGGCGCAAGCGAACGCCGCCTGACCGATCGGGAGCCGGGCTGCCCGATCGAAGACTCAATGCTGCTTATCGCGCACGTCCTGTCCCAGGCGGCGGTACAGCGTGCTGCGGCTGATGCCCAGCATGCGCGCGGCGTGGGTGATGTTGCCCTGACACCGCGCCAGCGCATCGCGCATGGCCGCTTCGGTCAGGGTCTCCAGGTCGGTGCCAGGTGGCACGCCGATGGCCAGTGACGGCCCCGGCAACGCGGGACGCGCGTCGTGCAGATAGGACGGCAACAGCTCGATGCCGATCACGTCCTGCGGATCGCTCAAGGCCACCAGGGTGCGTAGACAGGCGCTGAGCTGGCGCAGGTTGCCTGGCCAGCTGTAGGCGGCCAGTTGGGCCTGGGCCTCATCGGTCAGGCGACGCCCTTGGCCCAGGCGCTGCCACAGCGCGCGGACCAGGCCGGCCCGGTCGCCATGCGCGTCCAACGAGGGGATGCGCACGGTGTGGTGTGCGATGCGGTAGTACAGATCGGGACGGAAACGCCCCTCGGCGATGGCGCTGTCCATCTCGCGGTGGGTCGCGCAGACCAGGGCGAAATCCAGCTTGATCGGCTTGCCGCCGCCCAGTGGTGACAGCTCTCGCTCCTGCAGCACGCGCAGCAGCCGCGGCTGCAAGGCCAGCGGCATGTCGCCGATCTCGTCCAGGAACAGCACCCCGCCATCGGCCTGGCGCACCAGTCCCGGGTTGCCATTCTTGCGCGCGCCGGTGAACGCGCCGTCCTCGTAACCGAACAGCTCGGCCTCGATCAGGCCCTCGGGCAGCGCGGCGCAATTGACCGCCACGAACGGCTTGCCGGCGCGCGCGCAGCGTCGATGCAGTTCGCGCGCGAAGACCTCCTTGCCGGTCCCGGTCTGGCCCTGCACCAGCACCGGCAGGCCCGCGTCCAGCACGCGACAGGCGCGCACCAGTTCGGCTTCCTGCGCGGCGTCGAACAAGGGCGCGTCGGACGGCGGCGGGTTGGACGCCGCTGATACGGTGATCGGCGGGCGCGCGGCCGGGCGCTTGGGACGCGCCTGGCCGTCTTCCACCCGGCCGTACAGCGCGCGCCCCTGCCGGTCCAGCAGCACGCCATCGTCGCGCAGCTTGCCCGGCGCATCCTCGAACAATCCGGTATACGACGCCCGGCCCAGCTCACCCCGCTCCAGCCCGAACAGCTGCAGGCCGGCCTGGTTGGCCGCCACCAGGCGCCCGTTGCGGAACGCCAGCAAGCCTTCGCGCGCGGTGCCCAACAGCGCTGGGTCGCGATGCAGGCGCAGCAACTCGGCATCGGGGATGCCGTCGTCAAAATAGCGATGCTCGATGTTGGCCACCGCCAGCCGCGCCAGGCCCAGCGCGTGCATGTGCTGGACCTTGGCGTCGCCGGAGATGTCCAGCACGCCGACCTGGGTGCCGTACGGGTCGTAGATCGGCGAGGCCGAGCAACTCAGGATGCCGTGCGGCACCAGGTAGTGTTCGCCGCCATGCACGACCACCGAGCGGCCTTCGACGATGGCTGTGCCAATGGCGTTGGTGCCCACCTGGGCTTCGTTCCAGCAGGCGCCCGGCATCAGCGCGACGCGGCCGGCGCGATCCAGGAACTTGGCGCTGCCCTCGGCATCCAGGATCCAGCCGTCCTCGTCGGTGAGGATCACGATGCTGCCGGTGGCGGCGGCATCGGAAGACAGCAGTTCCAGTTCGGCGCGGGCCAGACGCCAGAGCTTCTCGTGGCGCTCGCGCATTTCTTTCAGGCGCGCGGCGGTGACCGGTTCGATCTGCGGCGCGCCCGCCGACTCCAGGCCCAGGCGCTGACAGCGCATCCAGGAGCGCAGGATCGTGTCGGGCACCTTGCCGACCGGCGCGCCACCGTGCTCGAAGAACGCCCGCCGGGCCTGGCCCAGATGTCGTTCGGACTGCGATTGCGGGTGTGCCACGTCCCCTCCTTAGGTGTCGCATTCTGCGACACCGAAACAGCGCGCCGTTCCAATAAACATCACAGCCGGGGCGTCCGTGCAACGGGCAGGCGTGATGCGCCGCAACAGTCGCGAGGGGCGTGCTCCCGAAGGCGCTGGAAAAACACCGTGACGCGCCGCAGCACCGGCTTTTTGGCATCGCCCTTGCGCGAGTGGGGAGACCGAACGGGCAACGACCCGACACCCCGCAGCAGGAGATCGCAGATGAATGCCGTGACCAGCACCAAGCCCCTGTCCACCGATCCGCAGTCCATCTTCAAGAAGCGCTACGCCAACTTCATCGGCGGGGCGTGGGTCGAGCCGAAGAGTGGTCAGTATTTCGACAACATCACCCCGATCAGCGGCAAGGCGTTCACCCAGATCCCGCGCTCCAATGCCGAGGACATCGAGGCCGCGCTCGACGCCGCCCATGCCGCCAAGACCGCCTGGGGCGAAAGCTCGTCGACCGACCGCGCCAACGTCCTGCTCAAGATCGCCGACCGCATCGAGCAGAACCTGGAACTGCTGGCCTACGCCGAGACCTGGGACAACGGCAAGCCGATCCGCGAGACGCTCAACGCCGACGTGCCGCTGTGCGTGGACCACTTCCGCTATTTCGCCGGCGCGGTGCGCGCGCAGGAAGGCGGCATCTCCGAGATCGACAAGGACACCATCGCCTACCACTTCCACGAGCCGCTGGGCGTGGTCGGCCAGATCATCCCGTGGAACTTCCCGCTGCTCATGGCGTGCTGGAAGCTGGCCCCGGCCCTGGCCGCCGGCAACTGCGTGGTGATGAAGCCCGCCGAGCAGACCCCGGCCTCGATCCTGGTGCTGATGGAAGTCATCGGCGACCTGCTCCCGCCAGGCGTGCTCAACGTGGTCAACGGCTTCGGCCTGGAAGCGGGCAAGCCGCTGGCCTCCAGCCCGCGCATCGCCAAGATCGCCTTCACCGGCGAGACCACCACCGGCCGGCTGATCATGCAGTACGCCTCGCAGAACCTGATCCCGGTAACCCTGGAGCTGGGCGGCAAGTCGCCGAACATCTTCTTCGCCGACGTGATGGCGCAGGACGATGATTTCCTGGACAAGGCGGTGGAAGGCTTCGTGCTGTTCGCCTTCAACCAGGGCGAGGTCTGCACCTGTCCGTCGCGGGCGCTGATCCAGGAGTCGATCTACGACAAGTTCATGGAGAAGGTCATCGCTCGGGTAGAGGCGATCAAGCAGGGCAACCCGCTGGATCCCAACACCATGGTCGGCGCGCAGGCCTCCGGCGAGCAGCTGGAAAAGATCCTGTCCTACATCGACATCGGCAAGCAGGAAGGCGCGCAGGTGCTCACCGGCGGCGAGCGCAACCCACTCTCCGGCGACCTGGAAGGCGGCTTCTACGTCAAGCCGACGGTGTTCAAGGGCCACAACAAGATGCGCATCTTCCAGGAGGAGATCTTCGGGCCGGTGGTGTCGGTGACCACCTTCAAGGACGAGGCCGAGGCCCTGGCCATCGCCAACGACACCCTCTATGGCCTGGGCGCCGGCGTGTGGAGCCGCGATGCGGCGCGTCTGTACCGCATGGGTCGGGCCATCCAGGCCGGTCGGGTTTGGACTAATTGCTACCACGCCTATCCCGCACACGCGGCCTTTGGCGGCTATAAACAGTCCGGCATCGGTCGTGAGAATCACAAGATGATGCTCGATCACTATCAGCAGACCAAGAATCTGCTGGTGAGCTACTCGTCCAAGGCGCTCGGCTTCTTCTGATCGGTTGACTGTTGCTCGCACTGCCTCCTCCCCGCGTCGGGGTGCGACCAACAGCCGCGTAGGCGTGGGGTCGTCACGGGCCTGGCAACTGCGCGGTCTCCCCGCAACCGTTGTCCAGGAGCGTCACATGGCCTTCCGCCGCCCCGCGCAGCAGGAGTATTGCGCGCGCACGTCCCATGCCACCGGCATGGCGCGCGATGCGTCTTCCGTCCCCGCTTTCAGCCCCCTTCACAGGCCGCACCGGCGCGCGTTGTGCAACGCGCTGTCGCTGGCCCTGCTAGGAACCTGTGTCCTGACCATGCCCGCCCTGGCCGCCGACAAGACCCCAGCCAGCATCACCACCCTGCCCACGCTCGACGTGGTCGGGGTAACGCCCAACGGCGATGCCACGCTGCCGGCCGACAAGTCGCCGTACCCGGTACGCGGCCTGGATGCGGACCAACTGGACCGGATGCGCTCGGTCGACCTGACGCAGGCCATGGACCGCAACGTGCCCGGCATCAGCCTCAACAGCGTGCAGGGCAATCCGCTGCAGCCGGACGTGCAGTTCCGCGGTTTCACCGGCTCGCCGCTGCTGGGCATCGCCCAGGGCATCGCGGTCTACCAGGATGGCGTGCGGGTCAACGAGATCTTCGGCGACACGGTCAATTGGGACCTGCTGCCGCAGCAGGGCATCGATCGGCTGGACGTGGTCACGGGTGCCAATCCGGTGTTCGGCCTGAACACCCTGGGCGGCGCGATCGTGCTGCACTCCAAGAACGGCTTCGACAATCCGGGCCCGGCGCTGTCCTACGAGGCCGGCTCGTTCGGGCGCGAAGTGGCCAGCGTCGAGAGCGGCGGCAACAACGGCACGCTGGGCTATTACCTGCTGGCCGACAACCTCTACGAACAGGGCTGGCGCGACCTGTCGCCCACCCATGCGCGGCATTACCTGGCCAACGTCGGCTGGCGCGGCGAGCGCGCCTCGCTGGACCTCAACCTGTCCAAGGCCAGGACCAACCTGACCGGCAACGGCGCGCAGTCGATCGAGGCGCTGCGGCGCGATGACGAAAGCATCTTCACCGCGCCGGACCAGACCGAGAACGACCTGACCCAGGCCAGCCTGCATGGCAGCTACACCTTCGCCGACGACCTGGTGCTGAGCGCGATGGTCTACGACCGCACGGTCAAGACGCGCTCGTTCAACGGCGACGGCAGCGATGCGGAGGAATGCGAGGACGACGAGGACTTCCTGTGCGAGGAGGAAGACGAGGCCGGCGAGCAGGAGTTCGTCACCGACCAGAACGGCGATCCGATCTCCTCCGAATACGATGCCATCAACAACATCGGCCACCGGCGCCAGCGCGCGCATGGCGGCAACGTGCAGCTGGTGTTCTCGCACCCGCTCGGCGGCCACGACAACCAGCTGGTGGTCGGCGGCGACTGGCTGAGCGGCCACGTGCGCTATTCCAGCATCGTCGAGCCGGCCGTGCTGCTGGACGACCGCAGCACCTCGCGCGATTCGGGGCTGGAAATTCCAGAAGACGCGCTGGACGTGTTCGCCAGCACGCGCACTTATGCCTGGTATGCCACCGACACCTTCAACGTCACCGATGCCTTGGCGCTGACGGTCTCGGCGCGCTACAACGAAACGCGCACGCGCATCGCCGACCGCTCCGGCGAGAACCCCGACCTCAACGGCAACCATGTGTTCTCGCGCCTCAACCCGGCCGCGGGCTTGGCCTGGAAGTTGAGCGACGCAGTCACCGCCTACGGCAGCTACAGCGAGTCCACCCGCGCGCCCACGCCGGTCGAGCTGACCTGCTCGGACGAGGACGCGCCGTGCAAGCTGCCCAACCAGTTCGTCGCCGATCCGCCGCTCAACCAGGTCGTGGCCAAGAGCTGGGAAGCCGGCGTGCGCGGCCGCGGCGCGGGCCTGCAATGGCAGGCCGGCGTGTTCCGCACCACCGCCCATGACGACATCCTGTTCCAGGCCGTCGGCGGGGCCACGTCCAACGAAGGCTTCTTCGCCAATGTCGGCGACACGCGCCGCCAGGGCCTGGAACTGTCCGCGCAGGGGCGCCTGGCCCAGGAGCGCCTGGCGTGGTCGGCCAGCTACACCTGGCTGGATGCGACCTACCAGGACGGCTTCACCGAGAACGCCGTCCACCACCCGGAAGCCGACGACGACGGCCTGATCACCGTGCAGCGCGGGGATCGCATCCCGGGCCTGTCGCGGCACCAGCTCAAGGCTGGCATCGAGTGGGCGATCACCGATGCGCTACGCATCGGCGCCGATGGCCAGTACCGCAGCAGCCAGTATCTGCGGGGCGATGAATCCAACCAGCTCGCCCCGATCGGCGGCTACGCGTTGTTTGGCCTGCATGCGACGTGGGAGGTGACTCCGCGCCTGCAGCTGAGCGCGCGCATCGAAAACCTGACCGACAAGCGCTACGCCAGCTTCGGCACGTTGGGCGAGCCGGATGAGGTCTTCCCCGGGGATTCCGATCCCCGGTTCCTGGGGCCCGGCGCCCCGCGTGGTGGCTGGGTGGGGGCCCGCTACCGCTTCTGACCAACCGCTGATCCCAGGCATGCACATCACCCAGGAGAGCAACACATGAACGTCCATCGTCCCACCATCCAGGCGCTGAAGGCGCTGGCCGTGGCCACCGTGCTGGCCTGCACCGGCATCGGCGTCGCCAATGCGGCCGATGCCGACTACGCGCCGGTCACCGATGCGCGCCTGAGGAACGCCGCGTCCGACAACGGATGGTTGATGTACCGCCGCGACTACACCAGCCGCGGCTATGCCCCGTTCAAGACCATCGACACCAGGAACGTGGCCGGGCTCAAGCCCGCCTGGGATTGGAAGAGTCCGCTGGACATGGGCCATGAGGCCCCGCCGATCGTCAATGGCGACTATCTGTTCATCACCACCCCAAAGAACCACCTGATCGCCTTCCAGGCCAGCACCGGCAAGCAGCTGTGGGAGTACGCCCACGACCTGTCCGAGGTCGGCCTGAAGACCATCTGCTGCGACGTGGTCAACCGGGGCGTGGCCCTGTACGGGGACAACGTCTACATGGCCACGCTGGACAACCGCGTGGTCGCCCTGGACGCCAAGACCGGCAAGGTGGTGTGGAACGAGCAGCTCAACGCCCCGGACGTGGGCTATGCGATGACCCTGGCGCCGCTGATCGTCAAGGGCAAGGTGATCGTGGGCGTGTCCGGCGGCGAGTACGGCGCGCGCGGCTTCATCGAGGCGCTGGATGCCAAGACCGGCAAGCAGCTGTGGAAGCTGCACACCATCCCGCTGCCGGGTGAGCCGGGCGGCGACACCTGGCCCAAGGGTGCGGCCGAGACCGGCGGCGGCGCGGCCTGGCTGACCGGCAGCTATGACGCCGACACCGACACGCTGTTCTGGGGCGTGGGCAACCCGGGCCCGTGGCTGGCCACGCTGCGGCCGGGCGACAACCTCTACACCGATTCGGTCATCGCGGTGAATCCGGCCGACGGCAAGATCAAGTGGCACTACCAGTACACGCCCAACGACACCTGGGACTACGACGGCACCAACGAGACGGTGCTGACCGACCTCGCCTACCAGGGCAAGCAGTACAAGGCCCTCGTCAGCGCCAGCCGCAACGGCTGGTTCTATGCGATCGACCGCACCAACGGCAAGCTGATCTACGCCGAGAAGTTCGCCACGGCCACCTCGGTCAGCGGCTTCAAGGACGGCAAGCCGGTCACCGACCCGGCGATGCGCCCGACCGTGGACAAGGAAGTGTTCACCTGCCCCAGCTTCCTGGGCGGCAAGAACTGGTGGCCGATCTCGGTCAGCCCCGACACGCACATGGCCTACGTGCCGACCCTGCACACCTGCATGACCATGAAGGGCGCGGCGGTCAGCTACAAGGCGGGCCTGCCGTTCCTGGGCGAGACCTTCCTGGTCAAGCGCGATCCGGCCTTCCCCAACCACTGGGGCTCGGTGCAGGCGATCGACCTGAACACCGGCAAGCAGGCCTGGACCTTCCCCTCCGAGCTGCCGTGGAACGGCGGCATGTTGTCCACCGCCGGTGGCTTGCTGTTCTCCGGCAGCGCCGATGGCTACCTGTACGCCTTCGACGCCAAGACCGGCAAGGTCCTGTGGAAGAGCCCGAAGATGGCCTCCGGCGTGCTGGGCGTGCCGAGCACCTGGACCGTGGACGGCAAGCAGTACGTGGGCGTGTGGGCCGGCTGGGGCGGCGGCGTGCCGATCTGGGGCGGTGAGATGGCCAAGGACCCAGCGGTCCGCAACATCCCGCTGGGTGGACATCTGTATGTGTTCTCGCTGTAAGCGAACCGGAGCCAGGAAGATGAAACACACGCACTCCTCCCTCCTGCGCACCGTGGTGTCGCTGGCGCTCTGCGCCGGCGGCATCGGCGCCGCCCACGCCGCGGTCTCGGTCTGCGTGGACACCTCCAGCCCAACGATGGCGATGGACGAGGCCATCGCCGCGGCCGTGGCCAAACAGCAGCACACCACGCTGTCGGTGCATACATTCGATGGCAGTGGCGATGACGAAGGCTTCGACCTGAAGCAGTTCAACGCCATGGCCACCAGGGACTGCCAGCTGGTGATGGGCTTTCCGGTCGATGCCAGCGCCTCGGGCCTGCCCGAGGGGCTGAAGGCCACCGCGGCCTACGGCCGCACGGGCTTCGTGCTGGTCACGCCCAAGGGCGCAAACACGCCGTCCTTGTCCACGCTCCCGGCCGGCAGCCAGGTCGCGGTGACCTACCAGACCACGCCCAACCTGTACTTCGCCGATTACCCCAAGCTCCAGGCCGACGTGCACCTGACCAACGAAGATGCCATCGAGGCGCTGGAGCAGCACAAGGTCAGCGCGGCCATGCTGTGGCGGCCGGCGGTGGTGGATTGGTTGAACCAGCACCAGGACGCCGCGCCATTCGACTATGCCGAACTGGACGAACCGCATGCGCGCTGGAACCTGGTCGCGCTCTACGATCCGGCCAACGCCGCGGCCGCGCAGGCCTTCCAGGCCAGTGTCGCCACGCTCAGCGCCGATGGCACGCTGGGCAAGCTGCTGGATCCCTACGCGGTGCTGGCCACGCCGGCGCGCGCGGGCGAGGGCAAGGCCAACGCGATGACCCTGTCGCTGCTGCAACGGGGCACGCAGCTGGCCAGCAATGCGACGACCGCCATGTCGGCTGCGCCGGCCGCCAAGCTCTACACCAAGGAGCAGGCCGACAAAGGCCGGGCGGATTACCAGGAGAACTGCGCGCAGTGCCACGGCGACACCCTGGCCGGACGCGCCGGTCCGGCGCTCAAGGGCAAGCACTTTGCCAATCCGGCGGCCAACTTCCATGTCAGCGACATCTTCACCATCGTCTCGCAGAACATGCCCGCCACCCAGCCGGCCAGCCTGGACCACCAGGTCTACGCCGACATCATGGCCTTCCTGCTGCAGGAGAACGGCTATCCGGCCGGCAGCAAGGCGCTGACCTTCGATGATGCCAAGGCGTCGACCGAACCGCTGGTCTACCGCGGCACGGACCACTAGCCGGTCCGCCTCAACGCGACAGCTGCCTAAACAAGGCCGGCAACACCGACGTGCCATCCCAAGGAGGAAGGCGACATGCGCAACACCAAGCGCCCATCACCGCAACGCACCCACGCGCGCGTGGGCCGCATCGGCCAGGTCGGCCCAGTCATGGCCGGCACGTTGGCAGGCGGCATCCGGCGCTTCTAGCGTTCCACCCCACGCCGTGCGCATCCGCGGGGGATGCGTGCGGCGTGGGTCTTCTTTCGTTCCCACCTGCACCTGGAGCACGACGCCATGCGCAAGCTGTTTCCCGCCCTGCTGTTGATCTGCCTGGCCGCCATGGCCCCCTCGGCCTTGGCCAAGACCTGTGCGCTGACCATCGACAGCACCGATGCGATGACCTACGACAAGCACGCGCTCAAGGTCGACGCCACCTGCACCGAGGTCAAGCTCACCCTGACCCACAGCGGCAAGCTGGCCGCCAACGTCATGGGCCACGACTGGGTGCTGTCCACTGCGGCCGACACGGCCGGCATCGAGGCCGATGGCATGAAGGCCGGCATGGCGGCCGGCTTCCTCAAGGCTGGAGATGACCGCGTCATCGCCCACACCCAGGTCATTGGCGGCGGGCAATCGGACACGATCACCTTCTCCACCGCCAAGCTGACCAAGGGCGGGGACTACGTCTTCTTCTGCTCGTTTCCCGGGCACGCCTCGATGATGAAGGGCACGTTCGTCTTCGGCTGACGGCGCGTCCGCATGGGGTCAGGCCGGCGAGGAACGGACGAGATACCACCAAGGTCCATACGGCATCGTGGTGCGGCCGGGCGTAGCATGACGCCGCACACCGGCCAGGCCATCGGGCCCATCCGCGCCGCGCCCCGGCGGCAAACCGGTGAGACACCGCCCTTTCGCAACGCAAAGACACGCCGATCATGACTTCTCCGCGCAAGACGCTGCTGCACGCCGCCTGCCTGGCCGCCCTGTTCACCGGCCTGCCCGCCCTGGCGGCCGAGGCTCCCGATTCCCCCGCCATCGACCCGGTGACGTTGGACCGCGTGGTGGTCACCACGCGCCTGGAGCGCGTGCCGGCCTTCGACGTGCCGGCCTCGACCAGCACCGTGGAGCTGGGCCAGGGCGGCCACAACGACGTCAATGTCTCCGACTATCTGGGCGGTGTGCCCGGCCTGCTCGCCCGCGACCGCCAGAACTACGCGCAGGACACGCAGATCTCCATCCGGGGCGCCGGCGCGCGCGCGACCTTTGGCGTGCGCGGCATCCGCCTGTATTCGGACGGCATCCCGGCCACCATGCCCGACGGCCAGGGTCAGGTCTCGCACTTCAACCTGCTCGGCGGCGAGCGCGTGGAAGTCCTGCGCGGGCCGTTCTCGGCGCTGTACGGCAACTCTTCGGGCGGGGTGATCCAGCTGTGGAGCGCGGCGCCCACGCAGGCGCCGGAGCTCACCGTGCAGACCACCTACGGCCGCGACGACAGCTGGACCGCTGGCGCGCGCGTGCGGGGCACTTCCGGCGCGGTGGGCTACAACGTGGCCGTGCAGCGCTTCATGACCGACGGCTACCGCGAGCACAGCGCGGCGGACCGCAACTCGGGCAATGCCAGGTTCACCTTCGACCTGGGGAATGCCGGCACGCTGGATCTGGTCGGCAACAGCTTCTTCTCCGGCGCGCAGGACCCGCTGGGCCTGACCAAGGACCAGGTCAACGAGGACCGCACCCAGGCCACCCCGCAGGCCGAGCAATACAACACCCGCAAGTCGATCCAGCAGAACCAGCTCGGCGCGCTGTACACCCTGCCGCTCACCGATCATCAGAAGCTGCGCGTGACCGCCTGGGGTGGCAACCGCAAGGTGGTGCAGTACCTGTCCATCCCGATCGGCGCCCAGGCCAATCCCAAGCAGAACGGCGCGGTGATCGACCTGGACAACGACTACGGCGGCGCCGATGGCCGCTGGTCCTACGAAGGCGAGCTGGCCGGCCGCCCGCTGGAAGTCACCGCCGGGACCAACTTCGAGCGCCAGCGCCAGCATCGCACCGGCTACGAGAACTACGTGGGTGACGTGCTGGGCGTGCGTGGCGACCTGCGCCGCAACGAGCGCGACACGGTAGAGAACTTCGACCAGTATGCGCAGGCCTACTGGGAGTTCGTCCCGCGCTGGTCGCTGCTGCTGGGCGCGCGCCACAGCCAGGTGCGCTTTGACTCGCACGACCTGTACATCGTCGGCGCCAACCCGGATGACAGCGGCAACAAGACCTATTCGGAAACCACGCCGGTGGCCGGCCTGAGCTTTGCCGCCACCGACGACCTGCGCCTGTACGTGTCGGCCGGGCGCGGTTTCGAGACCCCGACCTTCAACGAGATCGGCTACCGCGCCGACGGCGGGGCCGGCCTGGCCTTCGACCTGAAGCCCTCGATCAGCCGCAACTATGAGCTGGGCGCCAAGTGGCGCGCCCAGTCCGGTGCGCATGCCGAACTGGCCCTGTTCCGCGCCAACACCGAGGACGAGCTGGCCGTGGCGACCAACCTGGCCGGGCGCAGCACCTATCGCAACGTCGGCGACGCCCGGCGCCAGGGCGTGGAGCTGAGCGCCGGACTGCCGCTGGCCCGGGACTGGTCGCTGGACGTGGCCTATACCTACCTGGATGCCACCTTCCGCGACAGCTTCCCGATCTGTACCGGCAGCGGCTGCAGCGACCCGACCACGCTGGTCGGCGCCGGCACGCGCATCCCCGGCACGGCGCGCAACGAGTTCAATGCGACGCTGGGCTGGCGCCACGGGGCCTGGAACGCCTCGCTGGAAGGCGAAGGCGTAAGCGATGTCACGGCCAACGATGAGGGCAGTGCCAAGGCGCCGGGCTACTTCCTGGCCAACGTGCAGGCCGGGTATCGCTGGCGGTTCGCCAGCGGCGCACTGGACGGCTTTGTCCGCGTGGACAACCTGCTGGACCAGGACTACATCGGCTCGGTCATCGTCAACGAAGGCAACGGTCGCTATTACGAGCCCGGCACCGGGCGCGGGGTGATGGTCGGCGCCCGCTGGACCTGGGGCGGCGACAACGGCTGAAGCCCATCTGCACCACATCCGCGAGGAGATCACCATGGACACCCGTCAGGTCATCGCCACCATCCCCACCCTGCAGCTGATCGACAAGCTGCGCGGACGCCACGGACCGGTGCTGTTCCACCAGTCCGGCGGCTGCTGTGATGGCTCCTCGCCGATGTGCTTCCCGACCGACGACTTCATCGTCGGCGACCGCGACGTGCAGTTGGGGGAGATCGGCGGGGCGGCGTTCTACATCAGCGCTTCGCAGTTCGAGTATTGGAAGCACACCCAGCTGATCATCGATGTGGTCGAGGGACGTGGGGGGATGTTCTCGCTGGAGAATGGCGAGGGGGTGCGTTTTCTGGTGCGCTCGCGTTTATTCACCGACGAGGAGTTTGCGGCGCTGAAGTTGGAGGGGAAGGTTTAGATTTAGGCTTTGGCTGTTGGCGCTGTTGCGGCCTTTTTCTGCAGATGTTCTTTGAAGCAAGCGCTTTCGTGCCGCTTCGCGGCCCGACCTACTTTCTTTGCTCGTGCAAAGAAAGCTAGGCAAAGAGGCGCTTTTCAACAGACGCATGTCTGGTCAACACGCCCCGGGCGGCACGCCCGCTTCGCGGGTCCGCTACATGACGAGGGATTTTTGGAAGGGACCTCCCTGTCCCTTCCAAAAACGCCACGCATCCATGCGTGGCGCCCTGCGGGTCTTGTCCCCGTCCCTCCGCCGTGCCTAACGGGGGTCTGAAAGCAAAAACAGAGCAAAAGCAACGTCCCTGGATGACCACACATTCGTCTGTTGTAGGGCACCTCCCGCGTTCGCGGGGATGACGCGTCGAGGCCTTCACGACCACCGATAGTAAGTGTCCGCTCGCAGATGCACCTTGCTGTTGCTGTGAGCTTTACCTGTCTGAGCCGTAAAGCACGCCGAGCACCGCAGCAAAGCAGGGCCGAAGAGGCGCCCTGTTTGAGCGCAGCGAGTTTGGGCGCCGTGCCCTGCTTTGTGAGGAGCGCAGGGGACCGATGCGTAGCATCGGCGTGCGTCCGGCGAGTAGCGATTTTGCCTTCTTTTGCCGCGACAAAAGAAGGTCGCGCCCGCAGGGCGTGAAAGCTCCTGCTTTTGCTTCCTTTTAACCAGACAAAAGGACGTCGCGTCTTTAGGCGCGAAAGCCTTTGCTCCTGGCGTCTGCCTCAAGCAGCTGAACTTCTAACCCTTGCAGCAAGCGCGGCGCGGCGCATTCAAAACCGCACGAAATACGGCACCGCCATCAACCCCACCCCCATCACCACCGTCAACCACGCACTGTCCACAAACCAGGTGAACAACCCCAGCAACACCCCGACCAGCGCCGGCACCAACGCCCGCTGGCGCACGCCATAGATCAGGTAGCCACTGCCGATCGCACCGAACAGCATCCCCCACACCAAGTTCGCGGTGTCCATCGCGCGCGCCTTCAGTCCAGCGACACGCGATGGGCCGCGTCGGGGCCGACCACCGTGGTCCACGGCTTCACCTTCCAGCCTGTGACAACGCCCTCGACCACATAGGGATCGCCTTCCGCAAACCGACGTGCGGCGCTGTCGTCCTCGCCCTGGAACAACAGCAGCGCCGACTCCGGTGGATCGCCGACCGCGCCGCCCAGCACCAGTTCGCCACGCGCGACCGCGGCCTGGGCATAAGCCAGGTGGGCGGCGCGGTGCAGCGGGCGCCGCTGCAGATAGTCGGGGGCGGTCTGGTACAGCAGCAGGAAATGCATGGATGGCTCCGGCGCGGCAGGCGGTCCAGTGTGGTCCCGCGCCGGCCCGCTAGCAATCGCGCGCCCGACTGAACGTTGTCGCCTGCAACCATTCAAAAGTGGGACAAAACCCGCGCCGTTGGCCAGTCCGGGCGGCATCGGCCTGTTACGATTGGCGCCCTTTCGCGCACCGGTGGCGACCGCTGCTGGCGATGCGAAACGCGCGCACCAGTGCGCGGCCCCTTCCTCCCGCCATATCGAGTCACGCCGTGTCTTCTTTCGCATCCGTTGAACAGGTCCCGGGCGATCCCATCCTGGGCCTGACCGAGGCCTACAACCACGACACCCGCCCGGGCAAGGTCAACCTGGGCGTGGGCATTTACTACGACGAATCCGGCCGCATCCCGCTGCTCAAGGCCGTGGCCAAGGTCGAAGACGCCCTGGCGCGCGAAGGCAAACCGCGCGGCTACCTGCCGATCGACGGCCTGCCGGCCTATACCCAGGCCACCCGCGAACTGCTGTTCGGCAAGGACTCGCCGCTGCTCAAGGATGGCCGCGTGGCCACCACCCAGACCGTCGGCGGCAGCGGCGCGCTGCGCGTCGGCGCGGAAACCCTGCGCAAGCTGCTGCCGCACGCCACCCTGGCGCTGAGCAAGCCCTCGTGGGAGAACCACCGCGCCGTGTTCGAGGCCGCCGGCTACGAGGTCGGTGAGTACACCTACTTCGATGCGGCCACCCACGGGGTGGACTTCGCCGGCATGCTGGCCGACCTCAAGGCGCTCAAGCCCAAGACCGTGGTCCTGCTGCACGCCTGCTGCCACAACCCCACCGGCGCGGACCTAACCGTCGAGCAGTGGAAGGAAGTGGCCCAGGTGCTCAAGGCCGGCGACCTGTTCCCCTTCATCGACATGGCCTACCAGGGCTTCGACAAGGGCATCGCCGAGGACGCCGCGGCCATCCAGGTCGTCGTCGAGGCCGGGATCACCGATTTCGTGGTCGCCAGCTCCTACTCCAAGTCGTTCTCGCTCTACGGCGAGCGCGTGGGCGCGCTGTCCATCGTGGCGGCCACCGCCGACCAGGCCAAGGCCGTGCAGTCGCACGTCAAGCGCATCATCCGCACCATCTACTCCAGCCCGTCCAACCACGGTGCGGCTCTGGTGGCCGGCGTATTGACCGACCCGGCGCTGCGCGGCGAGTGGGAGCTGGAACTGACCGCCATGCGCGAGCGCATCCACGCCCTGCGTGCGGGCCTGGTGCAGAAGCTGGCCGAAGCCGGCGCCGGTGACTTCAGCTTCATCAGCCAGCAGGCCGGCATGTTCAGCTACTCCGGCCTGACCAAGGCCCAGGTCGACCGCCTGCGCGAGGAGCACGCCATCTACGCGGTGGGCTCGGGCCGGATCTGCGTGGCCGCGCTCAACCAGGGCAACCTGGACCGCGTGGCCGCCGCGATCGCCGCGGTCGTCAAGGGCTGAATCGGCTCGCCGGCATCCTTCGGGATGCGGGCTGGCTCGCAGCGGAAGCCCCGCCGGCAACGGCGGGGCTTTTTGTTTGGCGCCTGGCCAGCGCGCACGCTCAGGGATCGTGTGCGCACCGCCCCCAGTGCTTGGCCTTGGGCGTCTGCCCGATGCCGGGATTGAACTGGTTGGTCGGATCCAACTGCCGGTAGAAGCCGGACAGCGCTGGCTTGGCGCGGTAGAGGTGGCCGACGTTGTGCTCGGCCGGGTATTCGGCGCCACGCGCGTCCAGCAGCGTCCACATGGCGTGCTCGATGGTCAGCGGGTCGGCGCCCTTGCGCACGATGTAGTCCTGGTGGAACACGTGGCAGAAGAAGTGCCCGTAGTAGAGCTTGGCGATGATCTGTGATTCCAGCGCCTCGGGCAGGTGCTCCTGCCACTGGCGCTCGTCGCGGCGCAGGGCGATGTCCAGGGCCACGATGTCCTCCACCGTTGATCGATGCACATCGCGGTAGCGGATCGCGGCCCCGGCGATGGCGAAGCGGTGCAGGAACGCCTTGCGACCCTCCTCGGCATCGCAGTGGAACCAGTCGCCCTCGCGCGCGGCGAAGTGCCGCTGCAGGAAGTCGCGCGTGGCCTGCGCGCTGTCCTCCGCCACGCGCAGCAGCAGGTGATGCTCGAAACGCGCGCGAAACGCGGTCATGCGCCTGGGCAGATGGCTCGGCAGCAGCCGGGTCAGCGCCTGCAGCACATGGTCGGTGACCCCGCGCAGGCCCAGGCCCTCGAAGAAGGCATCCACGCGGCTCTTCAGGGCAAAGGCCCTGGGCACGCGCGCGGTGCCGAAACGGTCGATCAACAGGAAGGTGTCCTTGCCGTACTGCTCGCCGATGTCGTAGGCGTCCTTGTGGATGTATTCGCCGGCCACCGGCAGCGAGGGCAGCGCGGTGAGCAGGTGGCGACGCACGGCGGTGAGGTCGTCCGGGTCGTTGCTGCCGATGTAGAACACCTCGGTCCGTTCCTTGGGGAACGTATCCAGGCGCACGGCGAACACGGCCAGCTTGCCGGCCGAGCCGGACGCCTCGTGCAGGCGCGCCGGATCGGCATTGAAGCGCGCCGGCGTGGCGGCATCCACATCGCGCACGTGCGCGGCGTAGGTGTGATCCGAGGCCGCCCTGGCCGGGTCGTTGACGATGTCCTCCGGCGTGTATTGCCCGGCCTGCAGGCGCGGCAGGATCTCCTCGGGGCTCTGCCCCAGGGCGATGCCCAGGTGGTTGACCAGGCGCAGCACGCCATCGGCGCCGACCTGCGCGTACAGGGCCAGCTCGGTGTAGGCCGGGCCGCGACGCACCAGCGCACCGCCGGAGTTGTTGCACACCCCGCCCAGGACCGAGGCGCCGATACAGGAGGAGCCGATCACCGAGTGCGGCTCGCGCCCCAGCGGCGCCAGGGCCTGCTCCAGCCGGTCCAGCGTGGCGCCGGGCAGGCACACCACCTGGGCACCGTCGTTGATCACCTGCACGCCGGTCAGGCGCAGGGTGCTGATCAGCAGCACCTGGCGGTCGTAGTCGTCGCCGTCGGGCGTGGAGCCCCCGGTCAGGCCGGTGTTGGCCGCCTGCATGATGACGATGACATCGGCGGCCACCGCCGCCTCCAGCACGCGCCACTGCTCCAGCAGCGAGCCGGGCTGGACCACCGCCAGCACCGGCCCTTCACCGAAGCGCTGTCCCTTGCGGAAGCGCCGGGTGCGCTTGTCGTCGGTCAGCACGTGCGCGGCGCCGACGATGCCGCGCAGGGTCCGCAGCAGTGCGTCGCCCGCCGGGGACACGGCCGCGCTCACAGGCCTTCCCGCACCAGCGAATCGGCGCTGATCTCGGCGATGGTGCGGGCGCCGGTCAGGGTCATGGCCACCCGCATCTCCTTCTCGATCAGGCCCAGCAGATGTTCCACACCGGCCCCGCCCGCTGCAGCCAGCGCGTAGACCCAGGCGCGCCCCAGCAGCACCGCGTCGGCGCCCAGGGCAATCATGCGCACCACGTCCAGACCGTTGCGGATGCCCGAATCGGCCAGCAGGGTGATCTCACCCTTGACCGCATCGGCGATCGCCGGCAGCGCGCGGGCGCTGGAGAGCACGCCGTCGAGCTGGCGCCCGCCGTGGTTGGAGACCACGATGCCGTCGGCGCCGAAGCGCACCGCATCGCGTGCATCGTCCGCATCCAGAATGCCCTTGATGAGCATCGGACCCTTCCAGAACGCCCGGATCCACTCCAGGTCCTTCCACGAGATCGACGGATCGAAGTTGTTGCCCAGCCAGCCGATGTAGTCCTCCAGCCCGGTCGGCTTGCCCAAGTAGCGCGAGACATTGCCCAGGTCGTGCGGACGCCCGCGCAGGCCCACGTCCCAGGCCCAGCGCGGATGGGTGAGCGACTGCCAGTAGCGGCGCATCGCCGCGTTCGGCCCACTCATGCCCGAGTGCATGTCGCGGTAGCGCGCGCCGGGCACCGGCATGTCCACGGTGAACACCAGCGTCTCCACGCCGGCGGCCTGGGCGCGCTCCAACGCATGCTTCATGAAGCCGCGATCGCGCAGCACGTAGAGCTGGAACCACATCGGCCGGTCCAGCGTCGGCGCGACTTCCTCGATCGGGCACACCGACACGGTGGACAGGGTGAACGGCACGCCCCTGCGCGCGGCCGCCTGCGCGGCCTGGACTTCGCCGCGGCGCGCGTACATGCCCGTCAGCCCGACCGGTGCCAACGCCACCGGCAGGGCGAGGGTCTCGTTGAACAGCCGCGTGGACAGGTCCAGCTGGGACATGTCGCGCAGCACGCGCTGGCGCAGGGCGATGTCGGCCAGGTCGGCCACGTTGCGTTGCAGCGTGCGCTCGGCATAGGCGCCGCCGTCGATGTAGTGGAACAGGAACGGCGGCAGGATGCGCTGCGCCGCCGCCCGGTAGTCGGTGGAGGAGGAAATGATCATGGGCGGGCCGGATGCGGAGGGAGGCGCGAGGCCCGGGCGCGGCGCGCCTCGTCCTCGTCGAGCGACTTGAGCGAGCCGTGGACGAACTCCACGTGGTCCTGCGCGGCGTTGCGCGCACGCTCGGGATCGCCGGCCAGCACCGCGTCCATCATTTCGCGGTGCTGGACCGAAAGCGGTTCGAAGGTGCGCGGCGAGGTGTAAAGCTTTTCGCGATTCTGCGAGATGTTGGACTGCAGCAGCTCGAACAGCCCGCGCATGACCTGCAGCAGGACCAGGTTGTGCGAGGCCTCGGCGATGGACAGGTGGAAGGCGGCGTCGGCGCGGGCCTCGCCGGCCGGATCGTCCTTGCCGTGCGCGGCCAGCATCGCCTCGAAGGCCGCGACGATGCGCGCGCGGTCGACGTCGGTGGCGCGCTGGGCCGCATGCCAGGCGGTTGCCCCTTCCAGCGCGTGGCGGATTTCCAGCACGTCGAAGCGGTATTCCGGATCGTCCTGGAACAGCGGCAGGTAAGGCGCCAGCGCGGCGCTCATGCCCCGCTGCGCCGCCGCCGGTGCCTGGACGAAGGTGCCGCCGCCGCCCCGGCTGACCAACAAGCCTTGGCTGGCCAGGCGCGCAATGCCTTCGCGCAGGGCTGGGCGCGAGACCGACAGCTCCAGGGCCAGCGCGCGCTCGGCCGGCAGGCGGTCGCCCGGTTGCAGGCCACGCCGCGCGATCAGCGCCTGCAGCTGCGCGGCGGCGCGGTCCGACGCCCGTGCGCCCTGTATTTTGGTCTGACCAATTTTTGCGTGCATGCGCCTATTAATGCGCTTGATGCGGCCTCTCCGCTACCCATCACCGTATCTCGAACTTATTGGTAAGACCAATTGGATTGCACGTCACCACAGTCCGGGAAAGACCCGCCAGGTGCGTCGCGCGTGGGCCTGCCACTCCGTGCCGAAGGCCGACGCCAGCACCGCCTCCTCCACCTGCATGCGCCGGGCGAAGGCCGCAGTCACGGCCACCCCGATCACCGCCAGCGACGCCCAGCTGCCCAGCCCCACGCCCAGCCCATAGAAGCAGGCCAGCGCGCCGGTGTAGGACGGATGCCGCAGCCAGCGGTACGGCCCGGCGGTGATCAGCTGATGGCCGGGCTGGATGCCCACGTCCACGGTGAACTGACGACCCAGCACCCGGATCGCCCACAGGCGGAAGCCCAGGCCGACCACGACCAGCGCCGTGCCGGCCCACAGCAGCGGCACACGCGCACCGGGCGGCCAGCGGCCGATGCCCTGCATGGCCAGCACAACCGCCACGGCGATGGCCGCATACAGCACCGTCCACAGCAGACGCAGCGTGCCGGCGTCCCGGGTCGGATCGTCCTGGCTGCGCAGGCGATGGCTGAGGAGCATCTCCATCGCCCACCACGAGGCGCAGGCGATCCAGAAACACAGTTGGGGGAGTTCGATGCGCATGGGGCTCTGTGCTTGCATAGGGGCCAATGCCCGATGCAGCCAGTGTGCGCGACACCCGGCCCGCGATCAGGTGCTGTCGGTCATCGCCATCACCTGCCAGAAGTCACCACTTGCCGCGCGCCCATTGCAGAAGGACGACAGGCGGGCTCAGCATCTTGGGGATGAACGAAGTCGTGCGCCGCTTGCTGGAACCGCTGTCGCTTGCCGGCTATTTCGCGCTGGGCGCGGTGGCGCTGGTGATCCGGTACCTGGACACCGCTGCGTCACGCGCGATGGGATGGGGCTTGCTCGCCGCCTTCGGCGCGCTGTTCGTGCTGGTCAACGCGCTACCGCAGAGCTGCCCGCGTGGCCGCCTGATGTGGGCCGCCAGCGTGCCCATGCCGCTCCTGGCCCTGGCGTTGATTTCGGTAGACCCGCGGCCCGGCGTGGCGCCGGTCCTGCTGGTGATCTGGATCGCCGTGGCGATGGGGCGCTGGCCGCGGCGCGCCCTGCTGCCCGCCGCGGTGGCGGCCAACGTCGGCTTTTACCTGATCCTGCGCCACGCGGGCTTTGGCAATCCGCTGACCGTAGTGCTGATCAATGCCAGCTTCCAGGTGTTTGCCGCACTGTGCGTTCACTACGCCATCAGCGCCAGTCATGCCCGCGACACCCTGGCCCTGGTCAACGCCGACCTGCTGGCCACCCGCGCCCTGCTGGCCGACAGTGCGCGCGATGCCGAGCGGCTGCGCGTGGCGCGCGAGCTGCACGACGTGGCCGGGCACAAGCTCACCGCGATGAAGCTCAACCTGCGTGCACTGGCCGGCGACCCGGTGCTGGCTGGGCGCAGCGAAGTGCGCATTGCCCAGCAGCTCTCGGCCGAACTGCTCAATGACATCCGCAACGTGGTCCAGGCGCTGCGCGATACGCGCGGGCTGGACCTGGAAACGGCGCTACGTGCCCTGGCCGCGCCATTGCCGCGCCCGGCCCTGGCGCTGGACATCGCCCCGGAGGTCACCGTGTCCGATCCAGCCCTGGCCGAGACGCTGCTGCGGGTGGTGCAGGAAGCGCTGACCAACACCGCGCGCCATACCGAAGCCGACACCCTGCACGTGCAGCTGCGCCGCGAAGGCGACGCCCTGCTCCTGTGCATCGAGGACAATGGCCAGCGCGCGATCCGCCTGCGCGAGGGCAACGGCCTGGCGGGCATGCGCGAGCGCATCGCCGCCGCGCACGGCACCCTGGAGCTGGACCACACCCCGACCGGCGCGCTGCGCCTGACCGCCAGGATGCCCGCATGAACCAGACCCCCGCCATCACCGTCGCCCTGGCCGACGACCAGGCGCTGGTCCGCGCCGGTCTGCGTGCCTTGCTGGAACAGCAGGGGATCGTCGTGGCCTTCGAGGCCAGCGCCGGCGCCGACCTGATCGCGCGCCTGGCCGACACGCCGGTGGACGTGATCCTCAGCGACATCCGCATGCCCGGCGTGGATGGCATCGAGGCCCTGGTACAGCTGCGCGCGGCCGGCAACACCACGCCGCTCATGCTGCTGACCACCTTCGACGACAGCGAACTGCTGCTGCGCGCCACCCAGGCCGGGGCGCAGGGTTTCCTGCTCAAGGATGCCGCGCCCGAAGACCTGCGCGAAGCCATCGCCCAAGTGGCCGGCGGCCAGACCCTGCTGCAGCCGGTCAGCACCGACCCGGTGCGCGCGCGCTACCAGTACCACGAGCAACACGCCCCGGCCGACGCCTTCAACCCGCGCGAGGTCGCCATCCTGCGCCTGCTGGCTGGTGGTTATTCCAACAAGGAGATCGCGCGCACGCTGTTCCTGGCCGAGGGCACGGTGAAGAACTACGTCTCCAACATCCTGGACAAGCTCGGCACCCGCGACCGCACCCGCGCCGTGCTCAAGGCGATCACCCTGCGGGTGATCTGACCGGGTCGGCACGGGACACACCGCCACGGTCACACGAATGCGGCGACAATGCGGGCCCCCCCACGTCGTCAGAGGCCCCGTCCACGATGCAGCCAGTCACCCTCACCCGCTACCTGGTCGAAGAACAACGCGCCGGGCGCATCAGCGCCGAGCTGCGCCAGCTCATTTCGGTGGTCGTGCGCGCCTGCACCACCATCTCCATCGCGGTGGGCAAGGGGGCGCTGGGTGGCGTGCTGGGCGAAGCCGGCACCGGCAACGTGCAGGGCGAGGCGCAGAAGAAGCTGGACGTGATCAGCAACGAGATCCTGCTGGAAGCCAATGCCTGGGGCGGCCATCTGGCCGCCTGCGCCTCGGAGGAGATGGACCACTGCCAGCCGGTGCCGGACGAATTCCCCAAGGGCCACTTCCTGCTGCTGTTCGATCCCCTGGACGGCAGCTCCAACATCGACGTCAACGTCTCGGTCGGCACGATCTTCTCGGTCCTGCGCTGCCCGGACGATTGCACCGAGCCCAAGGACGAGGACTTCCTGCAGCCCGGCCGTGAGCAGGTCGCTGCCGGCTACTGCATCTACGGGCCACAGACCATGCTGGTGCTGACCACCGGTCATGGCACCCATGCCTTCACCCTGGACCGCGAGCAGGGTCTTTTCGTGCTGACCCAGCGCGACATGCAGGTGCCGCCGGCGACCAAGGAATTCGCCCTCAATATGTCCAACCAGCGCCACTGGGAGCCGCAGATGCAGGCTTACGTGGGCGACCTGCTGGCCGGCACGGACGGCCCGCGCGGCAAGGACTTCAACATGCGCTGGATCGCCTCGATGGTGGCCGACGTGCACCGCATCCTGACCCGCGGCGGCATCTTCATCTATCCGTGGGATGCCAAGGACGCGTCCAAGGCGGGCAAGCTGCGCCTGATGTACGAGGCCAACCCGATGGGCATGCTGATCGAACAGGCCGGCGGCCTGGCCAGCACCGGCCGCGAACGCATCCTGGACATCCAGCCTGACCAGCTGCACCAGCGCGTGCCAGTGTTCATCGGCTCGCGCGAGGAAGTCGAGGCCGCCGAGCGCTACCACGCGCAGGGCTGAAGACCTGTGCGGTCTGGGTCGGGCACTGCCCGGCCCAGGCGCCGCAACGTAGCCACCGTGTGACCCACGACCGGCGGTACGGGCATGGTCAGGTCGAGCGGCATTCCGAACGCGACCAGTGCCCAAGCCGCTGGACCGGCGTTACCTCCCCCAGCTGCGCGCAGCCGGTTGCCAATGACGCTCCACGCGGTTGTCCGGCATGCGGGCAGACCGTGGCGTGCGTAGGGCCGCCGCATCAGCCGGCTCAAGGCTGCTGCCAAGTTCCGACGCCTTGAAAGACGTCCGGCGGGCCAATCCCGCGTCGGCCTGATGGATCAGGGAAGGTTTCGCCGACTCGATCCTGCGTGCCCGTCAGGCCGGGGCGGCACTGTCGAAGGAGGTCTGTTGGTTCGGCGATATCAGGCCCTCGATTCCATGGCAGGCACGCGGCGCCCTGCGTGCACCACGTCGCGCGTCTGCCTGCGGGCGAACGATCTCCGGACCGAGTCAATCGCGCGCGGGCAGTTGCAGCGCACCATGCACGGCCTCAATGGAGGGCATCGGCACAAGCGATCAGCGCGGCGCCGGCACGCTGCTATCGTAGAGGTGATGACGCAGTCCGATTTCATCGAGGTCTATCACCAGGCGGTGCCAGCCGAGGTTTGCCGGGCGATCGTCGAGCGCTTCGAGGCCAGCGGCCAGGAGCATCCCGGCCTGGTGGGCGGGGGCCACCATCCCGATCTCAAGCGCAGCAGCGATATCAGCATCAGCGGCCAGCACGGCTGGGGCGATGTCGAACAGGCGCTCAACCAAGCGGTGTTCCGCGGCCTGCTGGACTACCTGCGGCGCTATCCCTTCAGCCTGATCGCACCGGTGATGCTGCAGCACACCCCGCCGGGCGGGACACCGCGGCGCATCGAATACGAGGACGTGCTGGACCTGGACGATGCCACCCTGTCCGAACTGCTCATGGCCGTGCTGCGTCCGGGCCGGATCAACCTGCAGCGCTATCGCGCGGGCGAAGGCGGTTATCCGTACTGGCATTGCGAGCTGTATCCCAAGGACCGCCACGCCGAGACCCTGCATCGCCACCTGCTGTGGACGGTGTATCTCAACGACGGCTTCGAGGCCGGGGAGACCGAGTTCTTCCACCAGCAGCGCAAGGTCGTCCCGCGCACCGGCAGCCTGCTGATCGCCCCGGCCGCCTTCACCCATACCCATCGCGGCAACCGGCCGCAGGGGGGCGACAAGTACATCGCCACCAGCTGGGCGCTTTTCCAGCCCGCTGAAAAGCTTTACGGCGCCAGCTGACCTTCCGGAGCGCTTCATGGACGAAGCCGGCAAACGTTCCGCAAGCACCCAGGCGCTCTGGCTGGCCGCCCTGGCGCTGTTCGTGATTCCGTTCACCCCTCGCCAGCAGCCGCCCTGGTTCGACCCTTGGCTGCTGGTGCCGGCGCTGGGCATCGGCCTGCTCGCCAGCGGCCTGGCCATCGCCTGGCACCGCGGTGGCTGGACGCGCCGGGGTATCGCCTACGGGCTGTTCGCGCTGCACGTGCTGTTGGCCTTCGCCACCGCGTGGCTGTCCCAGGTCCCCACCTTCAACTGATGCGATGCACACATCCCGCTTGAAAGTGCAGGTTGCGCGTTGACCGCAGACCCGATGGCGGTCGCCGCGTTGCCGGTGCGATCGTGCATGGATGGACGCGCAATGCACCATGCGGTGCTGAGGGTGCCGGGAAGCTCGATCGGCGTCCGGCTGGTTCGCTGGCCGCCGCCAACCGGTGTGGATCGGGCACGGGTGCGTGGCCTCGCCCGCCTGGACGCCAAGCGCCGCTGAGCCTCAGCGCTGTTCGGCCAGCAGCAGGCTGGTTTCCGAGGCGGCGATGCCTTCGATGTCGCGCAACCGGCGCAGGGCCTGGTCGAAGCCGAGCAGGTCCTCGGTGCGCACTTCCACCACCAGGTCCCAGCGGCCGTTGGTGGAGTAGACACTGACCACCTCCGGCAGGCGCCGCAGCGCGGCCACCACTTTGTCGGTCGCGCCGCCGCGCACCTCGATCTGGGTGATGGCGCGCACGCCGCGCAACCCTTCGCTGGCCAATTTGACGGTAAAGCCCAGCAGCACACCGCTGCGCTGCAGGCGGGTGATGCGGTTCTGCACGGTGCCGCGCGAGACCTTGAGCTGCTTGGCCAGCAGCGCCGCCGGGGTGCGGCTGTCGGCGCGTAACAAGGCGATGAGATCCTGGTCCAGGGTGTCGAGGGCGTCGGTCATGCGAATGTCCTGCCAATGGCGGTGGTTCTTTCGATCCGGGAGTTGCCTGTCACCAGATTGACAGAATCTCGCGAAAAACTGGCGATCTGCGTGGTTCAGACTGATTTCCGCGCGGCCTAGGATGGCATAACGCCAAACACGAGACGTCCTGACCATGTCGACTTCGCCCCGCCCCCGCGTGCTGATGTGCCCGCCCACCCACTTTTCGGTGGACTACGACATCAACCCCTGGATGACCGGCCAACGCGACCAGGCCGATCGGGCCCGCGCCCAGCGCCAGTGGGACGACCTGCATGCGCTGGTGGCCGACGCGGCCGAGGTGGAACTGATCCCGCACGTGGCCGGCCTGCCGGACATGGTGTTCACCGCCAACGCGGGGCTGGTCTATCGCGACCTGGCCGTGCCCAGCCGATTCCGCCACGCCGAGCGCGCCGGCGAGGAATCCCACTTCACCCAGTGGTTCTCCGAGCAGCGCTTCGCGGTGGATCTGCTGGACGGGATCGAGTTCGAGGGTGCGGGGGACGCGTTGCTGGACCGCGCCGCGCCACGGCTGTGGTTCGGATACGGCCATCGCAGTGATGCGCGCGCGGCCATCGCACTGCAGGCGCGCCTGGGCATCGAAGTGGTGCCGCTGCGCCTGGTCGACCCGCGCTTCTATCACCTGGACACCTGCCTGTGCCCGCTCGCCGGCGGTCAGCTGCTGTACTTCCCGGCGGCGTTCGACGAAGCCGCGCAGGCGGCCATCGCCGCGCGCGTGCCCGAGGACCAGCGCATCGCCGTGTCCGAGGAAGACGCGCTGGCCTTCGCCTGCAATGCGGTCAACCTGGACAACGTGGTGATCCTCAATCGCGCCACGCCCGCCCTGCGCGAGGCGTTGGCCGCGCATGGGTATCGCGTGCGCGAGACGCCGTTGGACGAGTTCCTCAAGGCGGGCGGCTCGGCCAAGTGCCTGACCCTGCGCCTGGACGAGCCCGGACTGAACTGAGTGCAGGGCGTGTTCAAACGGTGCGACGAACCGCAACCGTTTCCGGACACAGCTGGTGAACCGCCCGACCGGCAGGATGGCCTCACCCAATCGCGCATCCCAAGGAGCGCATCATGAAAAGGAACCACACTCCGCTCGTCCTGTCCGCCCTGTTGACCCTGGGCTTGTCCGCGCCGTTGCTGGCGCAGGAGCACGGCAACATGGACCACGACAAGATGAGCCATGAGCACGCGGCCGACTCCAGCCAACCAGGCACCGACACCTGGATCACCACCAAGGTCAAGGCCGATCTGCTCGCCAGCGGCAAGACCCCGGGCACCGACATTTCGGTGGAGACCAAGAACGGCGTGGTCTGGCTGAGCGGTCACGTGGCCACCAAGGACCAGAAGGACCGCGCGATTACCGAGGCCAAGGGCATCGAGGGCGTCAAGAAGGTCGAGGCCGGCAAGCTGATGGTCGGCAAGAAGGACATGTAACACCTTCTTGGTGTTGCATGCGGAACGGCGCCCTGGTGGCGCCGTTTTCGTTATGGAAACCGACGTGGCGGCAACCGGCCTACTGCACGTCTCATCGCTGTTGTGGTGGTAGCTCCCGCTCGGACTAGAACAAATCCCCCTGCGGGGAAGGCGTCTTCGGCGCAAGAAACTTGCTGCAATCCAGCGCCGGCCAGCGCGCGCGGTCATAGCCAAAGCGCTTGTGGGCCAGGGCGAAGCGGCGTTCCAGCAAGTCCGCATAGACGCCCTGCCCGCGCATGCGGCTACCGAAAGCGCTGTCGTAGTCCTTGCCTCCGCGCAGCTGCCGCACCGTGCTCATCACGTGCGCGGCGCGATCCGGGAGGTGGGTCTCCAGCCAGTCCCGGAACAGCGGCGAGACCTCGTGCGGCAGGCGCAGCAGCACGTAACCGGCCGAACGCGCACCTGCCTGGGACGCGGCTTCCAGCACCGCTTCCAGGTGCGCATCGTTCACCCAGGGGATGGCCGGAGCGAACATCACGCCCACCGGTACGCCCGCCTCGCTCAGGGCCTGCATGGCCTTCAGCCGCGCATGCGGTGCCGAGGCGCGTGGTTCGAGCCTGGACGAGAGCTGGTTGTCCAGCGAGGTGATCGAGAACGCCACGTGCACCAGGTTGTCTGCCGCCAGCGGTGCCAGCAGATCCAGGTCACGGGTGACCAGCGCGTTCTTGGTGATTACGGTGAACGGGTGCCGGGTTTCGGCGAAGACTTCGATCAGGCGGCGCGTGAGCTGCAGGCGCCGCTCCAGCGGCTGATAGGCATCGGTATTGATGCCCAGCGAGATCGGGCTGACCTGGTAGCGCGGGTGGGCCAGTTCGGCCCGCAGCAGTTCGGGGCCGTTGGTCTTGGCGAACAGCCGGGTCTCGAAGTCCAGCCCCGGCGACAGGTCCAGATAGCTGTGCGTGGGGCGCGCGAAGCAGTAGCTGCAGCCATGCTCGCACCCGCGATACGGATTGACCGACTGGGAGAAGGGAATGTCCGGCGAGCGATTGCGGCTGATGATGCTGCGCGCCCGTTCCTCGGTGACCCGGGTGCGTGGCAGCAGGTCGGGCTCGCCCTCCTGGTCGCGGTCGTGCCAGCCATCGTCGCTGGCCTCGTTGGTGGTCACGGCGAATCGTCCCGGCAGCCAGCCGGTCGAACCGCGCCCTTTGATCGCCTCGCCCATCGCGCCAGGGTAAGCGGCGGTGGTCTCACGCCATGCGATGTCACCCGGCTCCCCCTAGAATCCGGACATGCTCGCCCTGCTCGCCACCCTGTGGCACGACATCGCGGATATCCCGCACCTCAAGACCTACCTCACCACGGCCTGGCTGGCCTATCTGTTGGTGCTGGGCGGCTGGATCATTCTGCAAAAGCGCGAACCGGTCGCCACCCTGAGCTGGGTCCTGTCGCTGGCCGCGCTGCCCTATCTGGGCTTTCTGATCTACTTCCTGCTGGGCCCGCAGAAGATCAAGCGCCAACGCCTGCGCCGCAACCGCTCTCGCGATGGCATGGATGCACACGAGGCGATCTGCCCGCCCAACGAGGTCTGCACCGAGCTGTCCCTGCTGGGCCAGGCCGTGACCGGCTTGCCGCCTTCCTCGGCCACGCGCGCGGATCTGCTGATCGATGGTGCTGCGACCTACGACGCGCTGGTCGAGGCGATTGGCCAGGCGCGCAACCATATCCACCTGGAGTACTACATCTTCGAGCGCGACCGCACCGGCACGCGCATCCGCGACGCACTGATCGAGCGCGCCAGGGCGGGCGTGCACGTGCGCCTGCTGCTGGATGCCGTCGGCGCCAGCAAGGTCAACAAGCGCTTCCTCGCACCGCTGCTGGACGCCGGCGCCGAGCACTCCTGGTTCCATCCCACCCAGTTCCGCCCCTTCACCCGACCGTGGGTAAACCTGCGCACCCACCGCAAGATCGCGGTCATCGATGGCACCGTCGCCTTCGCCGGTGGCATCAACATCACCGACGAAGAGAACGAGCGGCTCAATCCCAACGCCTACCGTGACCTGCATCTGCGGCTGGAAGGCGAGATCGTGCGCGGCCTGCAGCAGGTGTTCGTGGAAGACTGGATCTACGCCACCGGGCACGGGCGGGAACACTTCAGGGGCACGGTGCTGTGGGCGCCGGCCGCCGACGCACCGGTGGGCGATATTGCCATCCAGGTGCTCGTCTCAGGTCCCGACTCGGACTGGGAAGCCATCCACCGGGTGCAGGTCTCGGCGATCCACGAGGCCAAGGAGCGGGTCTGGCTGGTCACGCCGTATTTCGTCCCCGGCGAGGCCGCCACGATGGCGCTCACCTCCGCGGCGCTGGCCGGGCTGGACGTGCGCCTGCTCGTCCCCAAGCAGAGCGACTCCAGGCTGGTCACCTTCGCCGCGCGCTCCTACTTCGACGAGTTGCTCGCTGCCAAGGTCAAGGTCTACGAGTACGGCCCGCGCATGCTGCACACCAAAGCGCTGATCTGCGACGACAACCTGGCCATCCTTGGCAGCGCCAACTTCGACCACCGCAGCTTCCGGCTGAACTTCGAAGTCGCCCTGCTGTTCCGCGAGCCGGCGTTCAATGCACGGCTGTCGGAGCTGCTGGAAGGCGAGTTCGAGCGCGCATCCAAGGTCCACAACGAGCGCAACCGCTCGCTGTGGCGCAACCGCCTGCCCGAGGCGCTCGCCCGGCTGGGTTCGCCCTTCCTCTAAGCCTCGCGCGGCGTGCCGGGATGGGTAGAATCGGCGGCGTCTCCCATGCGGACCGGCTCCATGTACTGGCTCTTCCTTCTGCTTTCGTTCGGGGCCATGGCCGTGGCCCTGCGCACGACCTCGATGGCCCTGATGGTGGTGGCGTTGCTGGCGGCGCTGGGCCTGTTGCTGGCCTGGGCGATGGGGTGGTATTCGGCCCGGGTGGGCAACCAGGGCGATAGCGGCCGGCGCATGGTCGACCCGGTGGAACTCCACCGGCTGCGCCAACAGGCCGAGGCACGCCGCGCCGCGCAGCAGGCCGACGGCACTGACCCGCTGAGCGGGGAGTCGCGTGATGGTGTCTGAGCCCGGCGCGGCCCTGAGCGTCAACGTCAACAAGATCGCGGTCCTGCGCAATTCGCGCGGAGAGGGCGAACCGGACGTGCTGCGCGCCGCGCGCACCTGCCTGTCCGCGGGCGCGCAGGGAATCACCGTGCATCCGCGTCCCGATCGCCGGCACATCACCGCCGAGGACGTGGTGGCGTTGTCGGCGCTGACCAACCAGTTCCAGGTCGAGTTCAATGTCGAAGGCAACCCGTTCGCGCCACCACGGGCCGGATATCCCGGGTTGCTCCCCCTGTGCGAGCAGGTCAGGCCGGCTCAGGTCACGCTGGTGCCCGATGCGGATGGACAGCTGACCTCCGACCACGGTTTCGATTTCACCGCCGACACCGGGGCGCTGGCCGAGCTGATCGCAGGCTTCAAGGCGCTCGGCTGCCGCGTCAGCCTGTTTGTCGATGCCGGGTGTGTCGGACTCGCACGCGCGGCGCAGATGGGCGCGGACCGCATCGAGCTCTACACCGGACCCTACGCCGCGCAATGGGCTGCCGGCGCGCCCGAGCAAGCCTTGGCGGCCTGCCAGGCCACGATCACGGAGGCAGGCGCGCTCGGGCTGGCGGTCAATGCCGGCCACGACCTCAGCCAGGACAACCTGGGGCCTTTCCTGAGCGCCCTGCCGGCCGTCAGGGAGGTGTCGATTGGGCATGCGCTGATCGGCGAAGCGCTCTATGAGGGCCTGGAGACCACGATCCAGCGCTACCTGGCCATCATCGCCCAGTCGGTCCGCGCCGCTGCCTGAGGCTCATTAAGGCATCGTCGGGCGGTGGCTGCAGCCCTTCGCGTCGCACTCGCCGCGCGTGTGTACCTCAAGCCTGGGCCGCGCGACCCAATATCCATCAAGGGCCGACTGGTCGGTGAGGACCGGAGTGTTCTCCGCGTATCGCCCGGTCCTGGTCGTCCGGCGCCGGCGTAACGCTCACGTTCCACGTGGCGCTTGCCGTCCGTCGCGCATCAACAAAAACGCCACCCGCGAGGGTGGCGTTTTCGTGAACACAATGCGCCGAACGGTTACTGCTGCATGAAACCGATCTTGAGCATGTTCGCGTTCTTGGCCGCGGCGAGCACCTGGGCCATGGTCTGGTACTGCGAGTCCGGGTTGGCGTCGATGCGCAGCTGCGGCTGATTGGTCGGGTCCTTCTGGACCTCGTTCTCCATCATGCTCTGCAACGCACTGATCGCGACCGGGCTGTTGTTCCAGTACACCGTGTTGGACGCATCGATCCGCAGGTCGATCGGCGGCGGCGGCTCTGTCGTCGGCGGTGGCGTTTGCGACCGCTGGGGCAGGGCCACGTCGATCGGGTAGGTCATGATCGGCGCGGTCACGATGAAGATGATCAAGAGCACCAGCATGACGTCGATCAACGGGGTGACGTTGATCTCGGCCATGGCACCCTTGCCACTTCCACTACTGAAGGCCATGGCTCAGCCCCCCTTCTTCGGCTTCGTGGACACGAACCCGACGTCCAGCATGCCCTGGCTCTGGGCGATGCGGGTGATCTCGTTGATCGTGGACATCTTGGTGGTCTTGTCGCCACGCAGGTTGATCGACGGCTGCGGCGTCTGCTGGGCCGCCGAGGAGAAGCGCGACTCGAGCACATCCTTGGTCACCGGCTCGTCGTTCCAGTAGATCGAGCCGTCCTCGAGCACCGCGATGTTGACCGGCGGTGAGCGCTTGGACAGTTCGTCCTGGTCCGGCAGATAGGTCGTTTCGGGCAACTGGACCTTGACCTTCTGCTGCATCAGCGGCGTGGTGATGATGAAGATGATCAGCAGCACCAGCATCACGTCCACGAGGGGCGTCACGTTGATGTCTACCATGGGGCCGCCACTGCCGCCCCCGCTACTGAATGCCATATGGCCTCCGGATGCGTATCGTAAAGTTCGGTTCTACGCCGGATCAGCGCACGCGGGCGCCGGTGGCGAAGAAGTCGTGCAGGTCATGCGCGAACGTATCGAACTTGGCGATGGTGCTGGCGTTGATCTTGCTGAAGAAGTTGTAGGCGAACACGGCCGGGATCGCGACGAACAGACCGATGGCGGTCATGATCAGCGCCTCACCCACCGGGCCGGCCACCGCGTCGATGCCGGCGTTGCCGGTGGCACCGATGCGGATCAGCGCGCCGTAGATGCCCCACACGGTACCCAGCAGACCCACGAACGGTGCGGTCGCACCCACGGTGGCCAGCCAGATCATGCCGCTCTGGATCTTGGTGCTCTCACGGGTCACGGCCTGACGCAGGGCGCGGTCGACGAACTCGGAACGGCTCAGGGCTTCGCCGGTGCCGGTGCCTTCGGCACGTTGGTGGTGGGCAGCGGCCTGGGCGGCGTCCAGCGCGATCTTGGAGAACGGCTCGTTGCGCGGCTGCTCTTCCATGATGCGGATGGCGTCCTGGGCGTTGCTGGTTTCCCAGAACGCGGTGGTCACGCGATCGGCCTGCGAACGCAGACGCACGGCCTTGATGATGTTCACGATGGTCCAGTACCAGGAGCCGGCCGACATGAAGATCAGGGCCAGCAGCACGACCCACGACACCACGAAGGCGCCAGGGTTGGAAGTCATCTCACCGATGAGGTGGGAGAAGCCCATCTGGTTCAGGGCTGCGGCGGCGTTGTTACCCCCCGCGGCGGCAACGATCAGAGTTTCCTGCAGCATGACGCTTACCTTTGTTGGAAATTTGGTGGATTAGGTTAGGTGACGCTTATTGGTAAAACAGTGGGATCAGCGGCCCATGCTGAAGTCGACCGGCACGCGAACGCGTCCTGCGACCTTGTTGCCGCCTGAAGTCCCGGGGTTGAAGCGCCACTTGCGTGCTGCTTCCATCGCGGCGCGGTCGAGATCGCGGTTGCGGCTGGACTTCTCGACCGAGACGTTGGTGACGTTGCCATTGGCATCCACGTCGATGATCAGGATCACCGTCCCCTCGATGCCCGAACGCGCAGCCGACGGCGGATAACGCGGCGGATTCATGTTCTTCGAGGAGATGTCCACGCTGGCGCCGATGTCCGGGGACGGAGCAGGCGGGGCGGGCGGGGCCGGGGGGGTGTAGGTATCGACCGGACGCGGATCGGGCACTTCCACCGGGGGTGCTTCCGGCGGCGGCGGGACCGGAGTCGGCTTCGGCGGCGACAGTTCCTTGACCGGCGGCGGCGGGGTTTCCTGCTTCGGCGGCGGCGGCGGCGGCGGCGGGGGAGGCGGCGGCGGATCGACGATCTGTACCAGCATCTTCTGCTCCTCCTCCTGCTGCGCCGGCGGCGCGACGGCGGGGATCAACAGCAGCAGGAACACCGCAACGTGCAGGGCGATGACGAAGGCCATGCCGATGATGCGGGACCAGTTCAGCCCGGACGGGGCCTCCTGCTCTCTGTAGCGATTAATGACAAATTGTTCAGCCATGCGCCAGTGGACTCAATGGAAACGGGGTGTGCGTGGAGTACACACACCGGTGTCGGTTCGGTTGGATTCCACTGCAGAAGTGCAGGGGAATCCCCAGCTTAACCCAATTTCTCGCCGCTTTGACAACAGTTATTCGCTGTCATGAAAGCGGTTTCAAACGATCATTTCGCGGAAATGATCGCTTTCGCGTCCTGCGGCTTCTTGACCCCCTTGTCCAGCGCAGATTGGGCGGCCTTCTTGGCCTCTGCGGGACGATTCTCCTGCATCAGCACGCGTGCGAGATTGAGGTACGTCTCGCCCGTGCTGTCCAAAGGAGCCGCCTTCTGCCAGGCATCGATGGCCTGTGCAGGCTGATCCGAATAGTAGTACGACTGCGCCAGAATCTGATAGACCTCCAGGTTCGGCTGCAGCACGCCTTTGGACAGGCCATCGTTGATCACCGCGATGGTGTCCTTCTCGTGGCCGTCCATGTTGCTGTAGGTGGCGTACAGCTGGCGATACTCCTTGGGATCGGTCAGCTTGCCCGAGGTGCGCAGCTTGTCCAGGATCGCGGCCGCCTTGTCGGGCTGGTCGTTCTGGGAGTACATCACCGCCAGGTTCATCTGCGCGTTCTTGTCGTCCGGTGACTTGGCCGCCAGTTGCTCGGCCAGCTTCAGCGCCTCGCCGCTCTGGTTGTTGGCGTCGTAGCTGGCCATCAGCACCTGCACCCACTGCGCCTTGGGCTCGGGCGAGGATTCGATGGCCTGCTTCATGGGCGGGATCGCTTCGGCGTAGCGCTCGGCCTGATAGAGCGCCTGCCCCTTGAGCGCCAGATCCTCCGGCTTGGTGGACTGGGTCTCGGTCATGTACTTGTCGAGCGTGGCCAGGCCTTCCTGGTACTGCTCGTCCTGCAGCTGCAGCTGGGCGAGCATGTACATAGCCTGGTAGTGGCCGTTGTTGTCCAGGGCGTTGAGGTCGATGGCCTGCTTGAGATAGGCCTTGGTCGCGGCCTCGTCGTCGGTGTTGTACGCGGCCTGCGAGGCGATCTGCGCGGCCAGCGCCTTGTCGTAATCGTTCGAGTCGCTGTTGGCGATGATCTCGTCGGCGTCGGTTCGGGCCTTGGCCCAGTCCTGGTCGTTGTAGGCGTCGATCATCTTGCTGGCCTTGGACGCCATCTTGCGCGAGTTCTTGGCTTCCGGCGCCTTGCGCGTGGCGTTGGGGTACATCTCCTCCTGTTTGGAGTCGCCCCCCTTCTTGCTGCGTTCTGCGCGCTCACGCGTCTGCGCCGAAGCGTCGACCGCGACGGTACCGGCGAGCAGGCCAATGACGGCCAGGGAGAGCAGGGCGTGTTTCGGAGTGCGCAAGGACATGAATCACCTCTTACATGGATCGGTGCAGCGTGGATGCGGGGGGCTGGATGACGGGCCGGGAATCGACCGGGCCGGCGAAACTAGCAGAATCGTCTTAACAATGTGTACGGATTTCGTTGTTAACCCGATGCGTAGGACCGCATGCGGTTTTCAGCCGCAGGTGGGGCGCCGACCAGCGGCGCGGGCCTGCTCCCAGACCGGGGTCAGGCTGGCCGCGCGGCTACCCAGTTCACGGATCCGCGCCTGGGGATCGGGATGCGTGGACAGCCACGCGGGCGGACGGTTGCCGCCAGCGGCCAGCATGTTCTGCCACAGGGTCACCGCTTGGCGTGGATCGAATCCGGCCTGCGCCATCAGACGCTGGCCCACGATGTCCGCCTCGCTTTCCTGCGCTCGGGAATTGGGGAGCAGGAACAAGGTATTGGCGGCGATGCCGCCGCCCTGTGTCACCAGGCTGCCGTAGTCGCCAGCCAGTGCCCCGAGAACCTGCAGTGCCGTGGAGGCGCCAACTTGGTTGGTCAGACGCTCGTCGAAATGATGTTCGACCACATGCCCGATTTCGTGGGCGACAACGGCGGCGAGCTGATCCTGCGTCTTGGCCACCGGAAAAATACCCGTGTTCACGCCGACCTTGCCCCCGGGCAGGGCAAAGGCATTGGCTTCCGGGTCGGCAAACACCGCCACCTCCCAGCCGATCCCGCGCTGCTGGGCGGGAAGCTGGGCGACGAGGGTATCGACGACGCAGCGCACATAGGCGTTCTGTTTCGGATCACGGCTGAGGGCCTGCTTCTGCTTGGCGTCGGCGAAGGCCTGTGCGCCGAGCTGTTCGAGCTGTTGCTCGGATACCCCGCCCACATGCTGGCGGCGGCCGGTCGAAGAGGTGGTGGTCGCGCACGCCGTCACCAGCAGGGCGAGTGAAAGGCCGGTCAGGGCTGAGCGAAGGCGAGTTTTTGGGTTTGTCATAGCGTGTCAGTCTTGCCATGCCGTGCTGAAATCGGTGTCAACGCCATTGATCAGGTGGAGATGCCGAATGCCAGCATCATCCCGATCGCGAACGCGTTGTTGAGTCCGTGGGCCAGGATCGAGGCGGCCAGGGACCCGGTGCGACGATAGACCCAGGCGAAGACGATGCCCATCGCCGTATAGACCGCCCACAGCGGAAGCGCGGCGGCGAGGGACTTGCCGCCCAGCAGCGGAGGCTCGTGCATGAAGGCAAACAGCAGCCCGCTGGCCGCCATGCCCAGGATCGGCCAGCCGTCCTGCCACAGCCGACGGAACAGCACGCGGCGGAACAGGACCTCCTCGTAGATCGGCGCCAGGATCACCGCGAACAGCACCAGCAGCGCGGGGTAGCGCCCCAGCGTGCCGCGCACCAGGCTCATGTTCGACGGATCCAGCTGTTCCTGCATCGAGGCCGCGATCTGGCTGACGACGATGCTGCACAGGATCGCCACGCTGCCGGCCATCAGCGCCAACAACCACGTGGCGGGCAGACGCATGGCCTGGCGCGCGACCTGGCGCTCGGACGCACGGGGCGGGGCGCGCCACAGCAGGGCAATCAAGGCCGTCCCGCCCACCCCGACGATGCTCAGGAGCATCGTGGCCAGTGGCCCAGGCTGGCCGACCGCTGCCATGATGGCATGCGCGTCCTGGCCGTTCGCTTCGCCGTGCAGCGCGATCATCACGCCGCGCCACACGCCCCAGCCCACCCCACCCAGCAGCGAGAGCAGGGCGAACAACACCGCCACGATCAGCACGTCCAGTGCAAAGCGCCGCAGGGCACGGCCCAGTGGCAGCGGGGGCGGGTCTAATGGCGTGGGGACCATGACGACGCAGGCTTGCGTGCGCGAGCGCGGCGTCAGACGTCGAGGTTGGACACCTTCAGCGCATTGGCATCAATGAACTCGCGGCGCGGTTCGACCACATCGCCCATCAGCGTGCTGAAGATCTGGTCGGCCGCCACCGCGTCCTCGATCCGGACCTGAAGCAGGCGTCGGGAATCGGGATTGACCGTGGTGTCCCACAGCTGCTCCGGATTCATTTCGCCCAGACCCTTGAATCGCTGAATCTGCCGCCCCTTCTTGGCCTCATCCAGGAGCCAGGCTTGCGCCTGGGCGAAGGTGGTGACCTCCTGACTGCGATTGCCACGCTGGATCTGCGCGCCCTCACGGACCAGGCCATGGAGTTGCGCGGCAACGTCGCGCACCGAGCGCAGCTCGCCCGACTCGAATGCCGACAGAGGCAGAACCTGGGTCAACTCCTCGCCCATGTGCCGGCGGGTCGCGAGCAGGGCCGCCGGGCGCTGGTCATTGGCCTGCTGCAGCTCAAGAGTGTAACGAGGACTACCGATGCTGGCGCTGTTGAGCGCCCGCTCCAGGCTGGTGAGCTGGACGCGCTGGTCGTCATCGGAAGCGCGCTGAAGGGCGTCCAGGGGCGCGGCGTCGATCAGCGCCTCCAGCAGCGCCGGATCATAGCGATGCCCATTGCGCGCAATGGTGTCACGCGCATTGGCGAACAGGATCAGGAGCTTTTCCAGGGCTTCCCCGGAGATCGGCGGCTCGTCCGTAGCCGGGACCAGGGCTGCGCCTTCGACCGCGCTGTTGGCCAGGTAGGCGTTGAGCGCCGCGTCATCCTTGAGGTACAGCTCGCTCTTGCCCTGCTTGAGCTTGTACAGCGGCGGCAGGCCGATATACACATGGCCGCGTTCGATCAGCTCGGGCATCTGCCGGTAGAAGAAGGTCAGCAGCAGGGTGCGGATGTGCGAGCCGTCCACGTCCGCGTCGGTCATGATGATGATGCGGTGGTAGCGCAGCTTGTCCGGGTTGTACTCGTCCTTGCCGATGCCGGTGCCCAGCGCAGTGATCAGCGTGCCGACCTCGGCGCTGGCCAGCATGCGGTCAAAACGCGCGCGCTCGACGTTGAGGATCTTGCCGCGCAGCGGCAGCACAGCCTGGTTCTTGCGGTTGCGGCCCTGCTTGGCCGAACCACCAGCCGAGTCGCCCTCGACGATGAACAGCTCCGACAGCGCCGGATCCTTCTCCTGGCAGTCGGCCAGCTTGCCCGGCAGGCCGGCGATATCCAGCGCGCCCTTGCGGCGGGTGAGGTCACGCGCCTTGCGCGCGGCTTCGCGGGCGCGGGCGGCGTCGACGATCTTGCCGGCAATGGCCTTGGCTTCGTTCGGGTTTTCCTGCAGGAATTCTTCCATGCGGGCCCCGAAGGCGTTTTCGACCGCCGGGCGCACGTCGGAGCTGACCAGCTTCTCCTTGGTCTGCGAGGAGAAGCTCGGGTCGGGCACCTTGACCGACAGCACCGCGATCATGCCTTCGCGCATGTCATCGCCGGTGAGGCTGATCTTGGCCTGCTTGGCGATACCGTTCTGCTCGATGTAATTGCTCAGCACACGGGTCAGGGCGGCGCGGAAGCCGGCCAGGTGGGTGCCGCCATCCTTCTGCGGGATGTTGTTGGTGAAGCAGTACATCGTTTCCTGGTAGGAGTCGGTCCACTGCAGGGCCACTTCCACGGTGATATTGTTGTGCTCACCGGTGGTGGAAATGACGTGCGGGTGCAGCGGGTTCTTGGACTTGGCCAGGTGCTCGACGAAGCTGGCGATGCCGCCTTCGTAGTGGAAATCGTCGCGGCGGCCTTCGCCACGCTCGTCGATCAGGACGATCTTGACGCCGGAGTTCAGGAAGGACAGTTCGCGCAGGCGCCGGGCGAGGATGTCGGTATGGAATTCGACGTTGTCGTGGAATGCGACGGTCGAGGGCCAGAAGCGCACCGTGGTGCCGCGCTTGGTGGTTTCGCCGATCTGCTTGAGCGGGGCGACGGCCGCACCGTTGCTGAATTCCTGCTGGTAGTGCGCACCGCCCTGGAACACGTCCAGCAACAGCTTTTCCGAAAGTGCGTTGACCACGCTGACGCCCACGCCGTGCAGGCCGCCGGACACCTTGTAGCTGTTGTCGTCGAACTTGCCGCCGGCATGGAGCACGGTCATCACGACTTCGGCCGCGGAGACCTCGCGCCCGAGCTTGGCGCTCATCTGGGCGTGTTTGCCGACCGGAATACCGCGACCGTTGTCCGAGACCGAGACCGAACCATCCACGTGGATGACGACTTCGACGCTGTCGGCGTGGCCGGCAAGCGCCTCGTCGACCGAGTTGTCCACGACCTCGAAGACCATGTGATGCAGGCCGGTGCCATCATGGACATCGCCGATGTACATGCCAGGACGCTTGCGGACCGCCTCCAGGCCTTCCAGGGCCGTAATGCTGTTGGCGTCGTAATTGCCGTTCGGGCCGGGGACGGCGGGGGTGGTCTCTTCGGTCATTCGCGTATCGATCGCCTGCGCCGCGTCCCGGCACCGCAAGGCGTGCGGGCAGGTCCAGGGCTTTGAAAGGGAACGTGAATTGTACCACTGCGCCCTCGGTCCCCCTCAGAACGCCGGATAGCAGGTTACGTGGGAGTGACCTGTCCGTGTTCCACGTGGAACCGCGCCTGGACGGTCGTCGGATCCAGGGCAGGGGGCGCCTCGGTCCCAGTAAGGAAGATCTGGGCGCCGGTGGCCTGCAACCGCGCCAGCACGCACGCCTGGTGGCGGCGATCCAGTTCCGAGGCCAGGTCGTCCAGGGCGACGATGGGCCATTGACCGCGGACCGAGGCATAGTCCTCTGCCTGTGCGAGCAGGCAGGACAGGGCCGTGAGCTTGGCCTGCCCCCGGGACAACGGTTCGCGCTGGGGCAGGGTCGCGTAGCCGACATGCCAGTCCGCGCGATGCGGGCCCACACCGGTGTGCCCAAACTGACGATCCCGCTCACGGTTCACCAGCAGCGCGTCTGCCAGCCCAAGTTCCTGTCGTTTCCAGCCAGGTGAGAACTGCAGTGCGGCCTCGCCCAGCATGCCGACCAAGTCGCCAGCCACCTGCTGGAGGACCGAGGACAGCCGATCCAGGTAAGCCAGACGGTGCAGGGTGAGGCTTTCGCCACTATCGGCAAGCTCCGCGTCCCAAGCGTCGAGCTGATGCGTGGATCCACCGGCTTTTAGGAGCGCGTTGCGCTGTTTCAAGGCACGGTTGTAACGCCGCCAGACCGGCAGGAAGTCAGGTTCCACGTGGAACAGGCCCCAATCCAGGAAGCGACGACGCGGTTCGCCGCCCCCGGTGACCAACGCGTGGCTGCCTGGCTCAAAACTCACCACCGCGAGCGCCGCGCACAAATCGCCCAGCTGATGAACCTTCTCCCCGTCCAGGCGGCCGGCCCACTCCTGCCCGGAATGACGCAGTCCTGCACGGCGCACCCGAGCCTCAGGACCTTCGTCCCACTCAACAAAGACTTCAACGGCAGTCGCCCCGGTCCTGATCAACCCGTCGCGTACACGTCCGCGGAAGCTCCGCCCCCAGGCCATCAGGTGCAGCGCTTCCAGCAGGCTGGTCTTACCGGCCCCGTTATCGCCTGTGATGAGGTTCAACCCCGGCGCAGGAGCCAGCTCGACGTGCTCGAACCGCCGAAGACCTGCCACTGTGAGTCGCCTGACCTGCATATCGGACCGTCTACCTGTGATGGAAAGCGCAACGCCCGGACGAATCCGGGCGTTGCAGGGTGTTTCACGTGGAACCGCATCGCGTCAGAGGCGCAGCGGCATCACCACATGCCGCGACCGATCGCTGCCGGCTTCCCGCACCAGAGCTGAAGAATTGGCATCACGCAGCTGGATCACGATGTGTTCCCCGCGCAGGGCGGATAGCGCGTCCAGCAGGTAGTTCACGTTGAAGCCGATCGCCAGGCCGTCCACCTTGGTGTCAGCCTCGATTTCTTCCTGCGCTTCTTCCTGCTCGGGGTTGTGGGCGCTGATCTTCAACTGGCCCGGCGACACCTCGACACGCACGCCGCGGTACTTCTCGTTGGACAGGATCGCGGCGCGCTGCAACGCGGCACGCAGCACTTCACGGTCGAGCTTCACTTCGATATCCGCGCCGATCGGGATCACCGCTTCGTAATCGGGGAAGCGCCCATCGATCAGCTTGGAGGTGAAGGTGACATCGTCGCGCTTGACCCGGATGTGACTACGGCCCACTTCCAGTTCCAGCACGCGATCCCCGCCTTCCAGCAGGCGCTGCAGCTCGGTTACGCCCTTGCGCGGCACGATGATCTGGCGCTTGGTCAGGCTACCGCCGGTCTCCAGGCCCGACTCGCACAGCGCCAGGCGATGCCCATCGGTCGCCACGCAGCGTAGCGCGGTATCGCGCAGGTCGAACAGCAAACCATTGAGGTAGTAGCGCACGTCCTGCTGGGCCATGGCGAACGCGGTGCGTTCGATCAGCTCCTTCAGCGCCGCTTCCGGCACGGTGACCTGTTCGGTCGCCTCGACCTCATCCACGGAGGGGAAGTCGTTGGCTGGCAGGGTCGCCAGGGTGAACCGGCTGCGGCCGGCGGCCACGGTGATCTTGTCCCCGGTCTGGGTGACAGTGATTCGGCTGCCGTCGGGCAGGGCGCGCACGATTTCGAACAGCTTGCGCGCCGGAATCGTCGTTTCCCCGTCCTGGGCATCCTCGACCGCGGTGCGGGCGATCATTTCCACTTCCAGATCGGTGCCAGTCAGGGAAAGCTGGCCGTTCTGCACCTGCACCAGGAAATTGGCCAGCACGGGGAGGGTCTGACGACGCTCCACAACATTGACGACCTGCGCCAGGGGTTTGAGGAAAGCTTCTCGCTGAAGGCTGAAACGCATCGTGTGATGTCCCGGTGCTCTAGGTTTTTAGAAGTGTATAAATCTTAAAATCTGGTGGTGATGGTTGCCCGGACTTAACGGTAAAACTCACCTAAGTTACTGTTTCTTATCAACTTTTTAGCAACGAAACCCGGTGCATAGCGGCGGTACTTCCTGCGGGAAAAGCTGTGGACAGTTTTACGCTTCGATTCGATCCACCTCTTATCCACAGCTTGGACCCCCTGCCACCCACCGCTTGTTCAGCCCCGGCGTGGTCCGCACAGCATAGCCACTGGCCGGGCACGGGGCGCGCCTCATTCGCTCAACTTGCGGATGAGCTTGTCCCAGTCTTCCTTCAGCTTGCCGTCGGACTCCATCAGCGTGCGGATCTGGCGGCAGGCGTGCAGCACGGTGGTGTGGTCGCGCCCGGCGAAGGCATCGCCGATCTCGGGCAGGCTGTGTTCGGTCAGTTCCTTGGTCAGGGCCATGGCCATCTGGCGCGGACGTGCCAGCGAGCGCGTGCGGCGCTTGGACAGCAGGTCCTTGATCTGCAGGCCGTAGTAGTCGGCCACGGTCTTCTGGATGTTGGGGATGCCGATGGCCTGCTGCTGGGCGCGCAGCAGGTCGCGCAGGGTCTCCTGTGCGAATTCGGGCGTGATCGCCTTGCCCAGGAAGTTGGCGCGCGCCGCCAGCGTATTGAGGGCCCCTTCCAGGTCGCGCACGTTGGAGCGCATCTTCTTGGCCAGCAGGAAGGCCACATCGTCGGGGATGTGGGTCCCGCGCTCGGCGGCCTTGGACAGCACGATCGCCGCGCGGGTCTCGAAGTCCGGCGGGTCGATGGCCACCGACAGGCCCCAGGCCAGGCGCGACTTCAAGCGCGGCTCCAGGCCTTCGACCTCGCGCGGATAGCGGTCGCAGGTCAGGATGATCTGCTGGCGGCCATCGAACAGCGCGTTGAAGGTGTGGAAGAACTCCTCCTGGGTGCGGTCCTTGCCGGCGAAGAACTGGATATCGTCGATCAGCAGCGCGTCGACCTGCTGGAATCGGCGCTTGAACTGGTCCATCGAGCGTTCGATCAGCGCCTTGGTCATGGCGCTGAAGAACTGCTCCGAACGCAGGTACAGCACGCGCGCAGCCGGGTTCTGCCGGCGCAGCTCGTTGCCGGCGGCGAACATCAGGTGGGTCTTGCCCAGGCCGGTGCCCCCGTACAGCAGCAGCGGGTTGTGCGAGCGGTCGCCCGGTTTCTGCGCGGCCTGCCAAGCGGCGGCGCGCCCCAGCTGGTTGCTGCGGCCCTCGACGAAGTTGTCGAAGGTGTAGTGCGAATCCAGGTTGCCGGCGAACGGCTCGGACGAGGCGGTGGCCGTGGTGCCCAGCGAAGCCGGGGCGGGCGCCTGCGTGGCCGGCTCGGGCGCCTTGGCCCGGGACCCGACCGCCAGCGACACCTGCGCCGATCCGGCGTAGTGGTCGAGCAGTTCGCGAATGCGCGGCAGGTAGCGCTCGCGCACCTGGTCGACGATGAAGGCGTTGGGCGCGTACAGCACGACCGCGTCGGGACGCTGTTCGGCCTGCAGCGGCTTGAGCCAGGTATGGACGTCTTCGGCCGGCAGTTCGGCTTCCAGGCGTTCGAGACAGCGGGGCCAGGCTTCCATTGAGATCAATCATCCGACCCCGCCGGATCCGTCGCGGAACCAGCGTGGCACGTGGGAAAATGGGCGGGGCAGGTTACCACGCCCGATGGACCTACCCACGGCTCATCCACAGTCTCATCCACAGCCAGACTTGACGCGCGGAAATATCGCCCCGTAGAATTTCCGGTTCTTTCCACGCATACGCCTTAGAGTGCCCCATGGCCACCAAGCGCACCTACCAGCCCAGCAACCTCAAGCGCAAGCGCGACCACGGCTTCCGTGCCCGCATGAAGACCGCTGACGGCCGCAAGATCCTCGCCCGTCGTCGCGCCAAGGGCCGCAAGACGCTCTGCGCCTGATGCCGGTGCCGCGCCCGGCGCGCGGCTCCGCCACCGCATTGCGTTTGCACACCAAGCCCGCGCCGCGCAACGGTGCGGGCTTTGTCGTGCCATGAGTCCTGAATCGGCCCGCTGCACCTTTCCCCGATCCGCCCGCGTGCGGACGTCGGCCGAGTATGCGCGGGTGTTCGACGTGGCCCGTCGCACGGCGGCGCCGATGTTGGCCCTGCACTTCGCGGCGGGCGGCGAGGGCGCCCGGCTGGGCCTGGCCGTGTCGCGCAAGGTCGACCGGCATGCGGTGGGCCGCAACCGGATCAAGCGTGCGCTGCGCGAATATTTCCGTTCCCTGCGTCCGCGGCTGCCCGCGGGCGATTACGTCCTGGTGGCCCGCCCACCGGCGGCGAAGGCCTCGCCCGCGCAGCTGCGCGCGGCCTTCGACGGCCTGTTGCAACGCGCCGGTGCGTTGCCCGCTCCGGGCCCCGACGGCACAATGCGCCCCGCGCAGATGACGCCACCTTCTTCCCATTCCACGCCGGACGCTGCAACCGGTTGAGACTGCCTGCCTGATGAACCAGACCCGTGTTTTCCTGATCTTCGCCTGGCTGATGGTGGCGACCTTGTTGTGGATGGAGTGGGGCAAGTGGAAGACCGCCCAGGACCAGCCCGTCACCCCGGTCGCCGCCGAGACGGCGAACGTGCCGGATGCCGGCAACGGCGTGCCCAGCACCGAGGGGCTGGCCACGCCGTCGAGCGCCACCGCCGCGCAGGCCACCGACCCGGCCAACGCTGCCGCCGCTGCGCCGGCCTCCCAGGCCACCACGGTCACGGTCACCACCGACACCCTCAAGCTGGCCATCGATGGCAGCAAGGTGTTGCGCGCCCAGCTGCTGCAGTACCCACAGACCAAGGACGCCGGCTCGCCGCCGGTGGAACTGTTCGACGACAACCCGGCCCACCTCTATATCGCCGGGTTGGCCTGGACCAACCAGGCCGGGACCGCGCCGGGGCCGGACGCAGTGTTCCGCCCCGAACAGGCGCAGCGTGACTACCGCCTGGCCGCCGGCCAGGACAGCCTGAGCATTCCCTTCGTGTGGGAAGGCAACGGCGTGCGGATCGTGCGCACCTTCACCGTGCACCGCGGGGACTACCTGGTCGGGGTGTCCGACCAGATCACCAACAGCGGCGCGGCGCCGTGGACGGCCGTGGTCTACCGCCAACTCGAGCGCACCCCGCCGCCGCCGGTCAAGGGGGGGTTCACCAACCCGCACAGCTTCAGCCTGGTCGGCTCGGCCTGGCGCACCGCAAGCGGTGCCTACGAACGGCGTAAGTTCGGCGACGACTACCTGGAAGACGGCAAGCTCAACCACGACATGAAAGGCGGTTGGGTGGCGATGCTGGAGCATCACTTCCTCAGTGCCTGGGTACCCGATCCCAAGCAGCCGGCCCTGGTGTCGCTGGATGAGCGCACCGTGCGTGGCACCCACCGCTACCTGATCAGCGAGACCGGTCCGAGCCTGACCGTGGCCCCGGGCCAGACCAGCGCCACCGATGCGCGCCTGTGGGTCGGCCCGAAGCTGGTCAAGGCCATCCATGCTTCCGGCATCGCCGGGCTGGACAGCGCGGTGGACTACAGTCGCTTCGCGCCGCTGGCGGTGATCGGCTCGGGGCTGTTCTGGATCCTCAGCCACCTGCATACCCTGTTGGGCAACTGGGGCTGGTCGATCATCGGCCTGGTGGTGGTGATCAAGCTGGTGCTGTTCCCGCTGTCCTCGGCCCAGTACAAGTCGATGGCCAAGATGCGCCGGTTCCAGCCGCGCATCGCCCAGCTGCGCGAGCGCTACGGCGATGACCGCGCCAAGCTGCAGCAGGCCATGATGGACCTGTACAAGAAGGAGAAGATCAACCCGATGGGTGGCTGCCTGCCGGTGCTGATCCAGATGCCGATCTTCCTGTGCCTGTACTGGGTGCTCAACGAGTCGGTCGAACTGCGCCAGGCGCCGTGGATCCTGTGGATCCAGGACCTGACCGCGCGTGATCCGTACTTCATCCTGCCGATCATCAACGTGGCGGTGATGTTCCTCACCCAGAAGCTCACACCCAACGCCGGCATGGATCCGACCCAGGCCAAGATGATGCAGTTCATGCCGCTGATCTTCGGCGTGACCATGGCCTTCTTCCCGTCGGGCCTGGTCCTGTACTGGGTCACCAACGGCAGCCTGAGCCTGTTGCAGCAATGGTGGATGGGCAAGACCCACGGCCAGCCGGCGCTGGCCAAGCCCGGCACCGATGGCAAGGGCCATGGGAAAGACGCGGACAAGGGCAAGTAAGCCCGCGCCGCCTTGCATGAGATTGGACGAAGGCCCGCCGCAAGGCGGGTTTTCGTTATGTAACCTCTGGAAAAGCGGCGCTGCCGCCCGATGCCTGGACGCCTGTTGATGAAAAACCTCTCACCCCTGGCCACACGTTGCGGTGGGCTGCTGCTGACCGTCAGCCTTGCGCTGTGTGCCTGCCATCGCACGCCTCCGGTGGAAGCGGCCGCCGCGACGGGCGCGGCGACGTCGAACGCGGCTGCTGCCTCGCCTGCCGTCGATCCGCAGGCCACGGCGTTGATTGGGATGCTGCGCGAACAGCTCGCACGCCAGCGCAAGATCATCGTGCTGCTCGATGACCCAGCGCAGTCGACCGAGCAAGCAGCCAACAGCGTGGGCCAGCAGCTTTTTCATGAAGGTCTGGAGCAGCGTGAGGCGGTGTCCAAGCGCTTTGACGCCTTGCTATCCAGCGCAGGCCCGGGCCGCTTCGACACCTTGTCGACAGTGCTGGATGAGGTGGAATCGGCGCCGGATCTGTTCGACGCCGATCGCCTGGCCTTTCGCGAAACGCTGCGCGATCTGCACGAACGCGTGGGCCAGGATTCGGCCTTGCCGGCGGTCAAGCTGCACAAGCGCATCGGTGAAGACCTGGAGGCGCTGGACGAGATCGAGCGCAACTACAACGACGAACTCACCCGCATCTTCAGCCGCTTCGACCGCACCCGTGCGATCCCGCTCAAGCGCGAGAAGTGGGCCGACTACGTGGCGCACCTGCGCACGATCTATGACCGGGACCGCATCCTGCGCGACTACGGGGTGATCCAGCCTTATCCCATGTCGATGAAGGACAGCGACCGCGAGATCTTCGGCACCGACCTGCCGGCCAAGACCGTGGTGCTGACCTTCGACGACGGCCCGCATCGTGAATACACCGATGAGATCGTGGCCATCCTGCAGCGCTACGACGTGCCCGGCGCGTTCTTTGAAGTCGGCCGCAACCTGGGCAAGCTCGATGCCGATGGCAAGACCGAGTTGGCGCCGCTGTCCAAGGTCAGCCGCAACCTCATGGAGGCCGGTTACGCGGTCGGCAACCACAGCCTGACCCATGTCCAGCTCTCCAAGCAGACCGGCGATGCGCTCAAGCATCAGGTCCTGGATACCGATGCTTTATTGCGCGCGGTGGACGACAAGCGTGCGCCCCTGTTCCGCTTCCCCTATGGCGCGCGTAACGCCGAAGGCCTGCAGGTGCTGGGCGCGGCAGGGCTGAAATCGATCATGTGGAACATCGATTCGCTGGACTGGGCCGACCCGGTGCCCGAGTCCATCGTCCAGCGCGTGCTGGACCAGGTGAACCACCAGCAGCGCGGGATCATCCTGTTCCATGACATCCACGACCGCGCGGTCAAGGCGCTGCCGCAGATCCTGGACCGGCTGATCGCCGACGGTTACCAATTTGCCGGCTGGAACGGCCGCGAGTTCACCGTGCCGCGTGTGCGCAATCGCGCGGCCAGCACGGCCACGGTCACCACCGGCTACGAAAAATCCTGGGCGATCGTGATCGGCATCGACGACTACGCGCACTGGCCCAGGCTGGAGTACGCCGCCAACGACGCGCAGGCCGTGGCCGAGACCTTGACCGGTGCCTTCAAGTTTCCGAGCTCGCAGGTGATCGTGTTGAAGAACGGGCAGGCCACGCGCAACAACATCCTGGCCGCCTTCCACGACCGCCTGGCCGATGGCCGCGCGCAGAAGAACGACCGGGTGTTCGTGTTCTTCGCAGGCCACGGCGCCACGCGCAAGCTGGCCTCCGGCCGCGACCTGGGCTACATCATCCCGGCCGACGCGCAGCCTGATGAACTGGCCACCGACGCCATCCCGATGACCGAGATCCAGAACATCGCCGAGAGCCTGGAAGCCAAGCACGTGCTGTTCGTGATGGACGCCTGCTACAGCGGCCTGGGGCTGACCCGCGGCGGGCCGTCGTCATCGGCGTACCTGCGCGAAAACGCCCGCCGCATCGCCCGGCAGATGCTCACCGCCGGCGGTGCCGACCAGCAGGTGGCCGACAGCGGACCCAGCGGCCATTCGGTGTTCACCTGGGTGCTGCTGCAGGCACTGTCGGGCAAGGGCGATCTCAACGGCGATGGCCTGATCACCGGCACCGAGCTGGCCGCCTATGTTGCGCCCGCGGTGTCGGCGGTTTCGGCGCAGACCCCTGCGTTTGGCAGCTTGCCGGGCTCGCAAGGAGGGGAGTTCGTGTTCCAGGTGCCGGAAGGCGAGGAGTTCCTGACCGCCGATACCACCCAGCTGTCGGCCGAGGCCATCGCCTTGAACGACCGTGTCGATGCCTCGCGCCCGGCTGCCGCAACCGAGCCCGGCCAGCCCAGCCCGGCACCGGTCAAGGTGAACGACCTGCAAGGCGGCACCGCCAGTCTGGTCCTGCCCACTGCGGTCAAACAGAGCGACCGGCAGCTGGCCCAGCGCGCCAACGACCGCGGCCTGCAGCTCTATCGCGAAAAGCGCTACGACGAGGCCGCGGCCCAGTTCACCGAAGCGCTCAAGCTGCGTCCGGACTTCGCCCTGGCCGCCAACAACCTGGGCTTTGTGTATTACCGGCAGGGTCAATACGCGCAAGCGGCACGCTGGCTGGAGAACACCTTGAAGATCGATCCCTCGCGTGCGGTGGCCTACCTCAACCTGGGCGACGCCTACGCCAAGGCGGGTGACCCCGTGCGTGCGCGCAAGGCCTACACCACGTACCTGGCGCTGCAGCCCGAGGGCGACGCATCGGCGCATGTGCGCAGCCAGCTCGAGCAGCTGTGATGCGCACCGACACCATTGCGGCGGTGGCCACCGCCGCCGGTGCAGGCGGGGTCGGCATCGTGCGTTTGTCCGGGCCGCAGGCATTGCAGATTGCCGCGGCCATGGGCGCGCCAGGACTGCAGCCGCGCAAGGCGCGCTACGTCCGGATGGTCGATGGCGACGGGACGGTGATCGACGACGGCATCGCCCTGGCGTTCGCGGCCCCGGCCAGCTTTACCGGCGAGGATGTGGTCGAGCTGCAGGCTCATGGCAGTCCGGTGGTGCTGCGGGCGTTGGTCGAGCGGGCCTGCGCGCTGGGCGCGCGCACCGCGCGGCCGGGCGAGTTTTCCGAGCGCGCCTTCCTCAACGGCAAGCTGGACCTGGCTCAGGCCGAGGCCGTGGCCGACCTGATCGCCGCCGCCGACCTACGCGCGGCACGCGCGGCCCGCAGGTCGCTGGACGGCGTGTTCTCGCGCAAGGTGGACGCCACCTCCGAACAGCTGGTGCGCCTGCGGATCCACGTAGAGGCGGCGATCGACTTCGTCGATGAGTCGCTGGACACCCTGGGTTTTGCCGCCGTCCAGCGCGGGCTCCAAGCCCTGACCCAGGACCTGCAGACCTTGCTGGCGCAGGCCGAGCGTGGCCGCCGCCTGCGCGATGGCCTGCACGTGGTCATCGTCGGCCCGCCCAACGCCGGCAAGAGCTCGCTGCTCAACGCACTGGCCGGGCGCGAGCGGGCGATCGTGACCGACGTGGCGGGCACCACGCGCGACACCTTGCACGAAACCATCCGCCTGGATGGCCTGGAGCTGACCCTGGTCGATACCGCCGGACTGCGCGAGGGCGGCGATGCGATCGAACGCGAAGGCATGCGTCGGGCGGGGGAGGAACTGCAGCGGGCCGATGTCGCCCTGGTGGTGGTCGATGCCGCCGACCCGCAGGCCGGCGCGGCCGCCGTGGCCGATGTGCTGGATCCGGCGACCCGCCAGCTCTGGCTGCACAACAAGCTCGATCTGCTCCCGGGTCATCGCGTGCCGGACGGCGCCTACGGGATGTCGACCCGTAGCGGTGAGGGGATCGGGCAGGTCGTGGACGCGCTGCAGGCGCTGGTCACTGGCGAGGCCGGCGATGCGGCGGAGGGCGAGTTCTCCGCCCGTTCCCGGCATGTGCTGGCCCTGGACCAGGCATTGGCGCACGTGCATCATGCAAAACGCGAAGTCGATCACGAAACGCTCGAGCTAGCCGCTGAAGAATTGCGGCTTGCCCACGATGCATTGGGGGAGATCACGGGGAAGATCTCGCCGGACATGCTGCTGGGCAGGATCTTTTCCACGTTCTGCATCGGCAAGTAGCTGGCCCTCGCCTGTTGACAACACCGGGTGCTTGCCGCGACTTTTCAGGTGCAGGCATTCGTCAAGAAATGCGCACCCAGGGGAAATCACCAGATGTCCAAGCACACACCGACCGCCCTGCGGCCCGTGGCAGCGTTCGCGCTGCTCGGCCTGTTGGCGGCTTGTTCGCCGAAGCAGCCGGAGACCGCGACGGGGGAGGCAGCCAGCACGCCGACCGCAGCGCAGACCTCATCCACGCCCGCCGCGGCCGATGCCACCCGCCCGGCCGCCGAGGCCTCCACCCAGGTCAAGGCGATGAGCGCCGACGACCTGCGTGAAGCCGCGCGCAAGGCGCTCAGCGCAAACCGCATCTACGCGCCCGGCGGCGACAACGCCGTGGAGTACTACCTGGCGCTGCGCGACAAGCAGCCCGACGATGCGGCCACCGCCAGCGCATTGACCGATCTGATGCCCTATACGGTCATTGCCGCCGAGCAGAGCATCAACCGCAAGGACTTCGGCGAAGCCGGGCGCCTGGCCGGACTGATTGCCAAGGCCGACCCGGCAGCACCCGCGCTGCCGCGCCTGACCCACGCCATCGAGGCCGGGGAGAAGCTCGCCGCCCAGCAGGAGGTCAGCGACGAGGCCAAGGCCAAGGCGGCCGCCGAAGCCAAGGCCAAGGAGACCCAGCGCCTGGCCGAGCAGGCGGCCCAGCAGAAGCAGGCCGCCGCGGCACTGGCCGCCCAGCAGGCCCAGGCCCAGGCCGAGCAGGAACGCCAAGCCGCCGCCGCCCGCGCCGCGGAAGCCCAGCAGAAGCAGGCGGCCGCCGCGCCCAAGCCGGCCGCCCCGCCGCCCCCGGCCCCGGTGGCCGCCGCCCAGGCCGCGCAGGAACTGCGCATCGTCAGTGCGCCGGCGCCGCGCTATCCGCCCGACGCCTTCCGCGCCGGGACCAGTGGCGAGGTGGTCGTGGAGATCACCGTCGGCCCGGACGGGTCGGTGTCCAATGCCCGCGTGGTCCGGGCCACGCCCACACGCGTGTTCGATCGCGAGGCGATCAACGCCGTACGCCGTTGGAAGTTCGAGCCGATCGGCAGCACCATGACCACGCGGCGCACCATCGTGTTCAAGCCGGGCTGAGGCGCCGCGCACCGCGCCGATCAACGCAAAGGGCCGGGGAATTCCCCGGCCCTTTTTGTTTCCCAGTGCGATGCGGTGTCAGCCGGAGATGGCCAACTGCTCGCCCCGGTAGCGCCGCACCGCCAGCAGCCACATCACCGCGGCCAGGCCGAAGCTCGCGCCCAGGTAGATGGCCCACTGGACCACGCTGACCACCTCGCCACGGACCACCTTGAGGATGAGCTGGTTCTGCGCCAGGAACGGCACGGCGAACTGCCACAGCTGGGTCTTGACCGGATTCACCATCAGGATGATCGAAGGCAGCATCGGCAGCAGCATGAGGTAGCTCATGTGGCTCTGCGCCTCCTTCATGCTCTTGGCTGTGGCCGACAGGAAGGTCAGCAGCGTGGTGCCGATGAAGACCATCGGCATCAGGATCAGCAGCAGCACCACGATCGTGCCGAAGCTCACCACCAGCTGCCGCCCCACGGTGGGCGAAAAGACCGCCGCCAGCTTGAAGCCGAGCAGGGTCAGCGCCAGCGACAGCAAGGCCACCGCACACGCCGCGGCGACCTTGCCGCTGACCACCGCGCCGCGTGCGGCCGGCGTGGCCAGCAGCGGTTCCAGCGACTGCCGCTCGCGCTCGCCCGCGGTGCCGTCCATGATCAGATAGGCGCCACCGATGAACGCACTGAGGATCAGCAGGTAAGGCAGCAGGATACCGACCAGGCGCCCGCGCTTGGCGGCCTCGGAGGCCATGTCGGTATCGCTGATCTGCAGCGGCGCGGCGGCGGCGGGACTGACGCCGCGGGACAGCAGGCGCAGCGCGCCGACCTGACCGTTGTAGGCGCCAAGCAATGCCTTCAACCGCTTGACCGGCACCTCGGCGTTCTGCCGGGTCGAGTCGCTGAGGATTTCCACCGGGGCCGGCTCGCTCTTGCGCCACTTCTCGCCGTAGTCATCGCCGATGCGCAGGATCACATCGGCCCGCTGCGAGCCAATGGCATCGGCCACGTCCTTGGGTGCCGGCTTGATGGCCACGTTCTGGCCTTCCAGCCAGGCCACCAGGTTGGGGGCGTTGTCGCGGCCGATCACTGGCAGCTCCAACGGCTTGTCGGTGAGGTCGTTGATCCGGTGCTCGGTCAGGGTGAAGATCCCGATCAACAACACGGGCACCAGGATCGGGCTCAAGCCCAATGACAGCATCACGGTACGACGGTCGCGGAAGAAGTCCTTGAGCTCCTTGCGCATCACGACCCACAGCGTCTTCAGACTGTTCATGCCAGCAGGCCCTCCTCAGAACCGATCGCCTTGACGAAGGCCTCCTCCAGGTTGTCTTCGCCGTAGAGCGCGCGCAGCTCGTCCGGCGTACCGGCGGCGACCACGGTGCCCTTGGCGATGATCACGATGCGATCGCACAGCGCGGCGACCTCCTGCATGATGTGGCTGGAAAACACCACGCAGCGCCCTTCGCCGCGCAGCTGCTTGAGGAATTCGCGCAGGCCGCGGGTGGTCATCACGTCCAGGCCGTTGGTGGGTTCGTCCAGGACCACGTTGCGCGGGTCGTGGACCAGGGCGCGGGCGATGGCGGTCTTGGTGCGCTGGCCCTGGCTGAAGCCCTCGGTGCGGCGGTCGATGAAGTCCTGCATGTTCAGCGCCTGCACCAGGCGCTCGGTGCGTGCATCGATGGTGGCCTTGTCCAGCCCGTGCAGTGCGCCGAAGTAGGCGATGTTCTCGCGTGCGGTCAGGCGCTTGTAGACGCCACGCGCGTCGGGCAGCACGCCCAGGGCACGGCGTGCGGCTTCCGGATCGGCCGCGACGTCCACGCCGTCGACCAGCACTTGGCCGCTATCGGGCTGCATCAGGGTGTAGAGCATGCGCAGGGTCGTGGTCTTGCCGGCGCCGTTGGGGCCGAGCAGACCGGTGATCTGGCCATCGGCAGCGGTGAAGTCCACCCCCCTGACGGCCTTGACCTCGGTCTTCTTGGTCTTGAAGGTCTTGTGCAGGTTCTGCAGGGTGATCATGGATCCCATCCATAGAAGCCGGTGAACGGCGGGGTGTAGGTCAGCTTGTCCAGGCAGCTGGCATCCAGCGCCTTGGGATCACGCTTGTCGAGGAATTCGCCCAGCAGCTGCGGCGTGCAGCCCACCGCGATCACGTTGTGACCCTGGCCCTTGAGCACCAGGTGGCGGGCATTGGGCAGCGCCTTGGCCACCTCAACGCCGTAGCGCGGCGGGGTGACCGGATCGAACTCACCTGAAAGCAGCAGCGTGGGCACGTCGGTGGACAGCGGCTTGCGGAAGTCGGCCGCGCGCGTGCCCTTGGGCCACACCGCGCATTGCGCCTTGAGCGCGTCGACCATCGTATTGCCTAGCAGCGAGCCGTCCTGGGTCGGATCCTCCTTGAGCGCGTCGGCATCTTCGGCGCAGATCACCGACAGCTGCATGCCCATGGCCATCGCATCGGAGAGCGAACCGCCGATCATGCTGGCGGTGGCCGCCAGGGTGTCGTAGCGCCCCTGCGCGGCTTCGGCGAACTGCAGGGGCAGGGTGGCCGACATCAGCGGCAGGTAGGCGGACATGCGCACCAGCATCGCCACATCGCCGGCGTGCAGGGCTTCGTGACGCGCCTGGCCGGTGACCGGGTCGCGGAAATCCACCTCTGGCGGCGCGTCTTTCAGGGTGCGCATCAAGGCATTGAGCCGCTCACGCGGATCGCCCAGCTTGGCGGTGCAGCCCGGGGTCTTGGCGCAGCGGCCGAACTGTAGATCCAGCGCGTCCTCCAGGTTCTTGGCGAACTCATTGCCCAGCACCAGCGAGTTGGGCACCACACCGTCGAGCACGACCGCCCGGGTGTGAGCCGGATAGGTGGCCGCATACTGCTGGGCCACGCGCGTCCCGTAGGACACGCCGACCAGGTCGATGGTGTCCGCGCCGATCGCCTGGCGCACGGCGTCCAGATCGGCAATCGCATCGCCGGTGGTGTAGTCGCGCAGGTCGGCCTTCTTCTCCAGCGCCTGCATGCAGGTCCGCGCATAGTCCGCAGCGCCCTGTGCGGTGTCGGTGTTCAAGGCCTTCTCAGGCTGGGGGCACTGCAGCGGATTGGAGCCGCCGGTGCCGCGCTGATCGACCAGGATGATGTTGCGCAGCTTGGTGACCTTGGCGAAGGCCGGTTGCACCTGCGGATAGCTGTCCAGCGCTGATTGCCCGGGGCCGCCGGCAATCATGAAGACCGGATCGGGCGCGGCCGAGGCGTCCTGCTCGGCGGGGATCCAGCCGATGCGCAGGCCGATCTTGCGGCCCTGTGGGGCCTTGGCATCCTCCGGCACCTGCAGGGTGGCGCACTGCGCCTCCACCACCGTGGGCATCAGCGGGCTGCTGAGCGCACAGGGCTTGAATTCCAGTTTCCCCAGGGTCCTGGCCTGGGCCGCGGGCGCGCAGGCGGCCAGAAGCAGGACGGGAAACCACCATCGTTGCTGCATGGGACTCTCTCCTTGGTAGATCACGATCCGGTGTTGGATGCTGACATGACGCCGCGGACCGGCAGATGTGACAGAAGGCCCGGCCGCGGATTACGGCTCGAACAGGAAGATCGCCTCGATCGGCTCCTCGAACAGGCGGGCGATCTGGAAGGCCAGCGGGAGGCTGGGGTCGTACTTGCCGGTCTCGATGGAATTGATGGTCTGGCGCGAAACCCCCAGGCGCTCGCCCAGCGCCGCCTGCGACCAGCCCCGTGCCTCGCGCAGTTCGCGCACGCGGCTGTTCACAGGTACTTCCGCATCAAGCGGACGTAGAAGCCGGTGCGCACGATCAACAGCCAGACGCCCAGCCACAGTAACGCGTTGCTGGCATCCACATGGACCACGCCGGCCTTGAGCAACACCCAGGCGGCGAAGTAGGCCTGCGCCACCACCAGCGCCGCCCACGCCCAGCTTTCCATCTCGATCTTGCGCATCAACTCGTCCAGCTGGCGCAGGTGCAGCACCATGGCCGCGGTGTACAGGCCCATGGCCAGCAGCGGCAGCACGCCCAGGCCAATGACCGTGGCCGGCGTGGCCGCGTGCGGCACCGCCCACCGCGCCAGCACCAAGGTGGCCACGTAAAGCGCCACGGCGGCCCAGGACAGCCAGGCCACGCGCCTGTCACGTGCACAGCCCGACTCGCGCGTCTCCAAGAGCTGGAAGTAGGTGCGGCGCGCGGCCGGCACCGCCAGCACCAGCAACACGATGGCGAACACACTGGCCGCGCCGGCGGCCATGCCGCGTAGCGTGTCGTGCTGCGATGCGCTCAGCTGCGGCAACAGGCCCGGCACGAGGGCCAGCAGGGCGGTGACCACGACGAAGACGGCGATCAGTGGCAGCCGCCAGCGCAACGACCGCGGCGGCTGCGTCTTGTCCTGGGTCATGCTCGATCCTCCGGCACGTTCCCGTGCGTGGGCATCAGCGCGTGGGCCGGGCAGTACCAACGTCCTGTCACGAACATCGCCACCAGCGCTCCTGCGGCGACCACCGGCAACAGGCTCCGGCACAGCGCGTCCAGGTCATACAGAACACGGGCACTGACCAGCAACGCGCCGATCAGCGCCAGCGTGGCGAGCGTGTCGATCGCAGACAGGCCACGGCCACTCCGGGCTTCCAGCAGGTTCGGTGCATCGGCCAAGCGCCGCACCGGTCGCGCGGTGGCTCCGGGTTCGACGGTGCCGGCGCAAAGCGCCAATCCGGGCAGGACCATCTCCATATGCATCCGGTGTCAAGGAAAGTTGACACCATCCTGCGCGCCGCTCTCTGCGCATGTCAAGCGTGCTTTACATGTCGCTGGCGGCGCGCGGCCGACTACTTCGAACTGACGTACTTCTCGCGACGGACCTGCGGGACCGGCAGGCCGGATTCCTTCAGCGCCTCGAAGCAGGCATCGACCATGTCCGGGTTGCCGCACAGGTAGGCGATGTCGCGGGCCGGGTCCGGCGCGATCTCCGCCAGGACCTGCTGCACGTAACCGTGGCGCATCTCTGGATGGGCCTGGCCGGGCAGGCCGCGCGACAGGCAAGGCAGGTAACGGAAACCCGGATGCGCATCGGCAAAGGTGCGGAACTCGTCGTGGTAGAGCATCTCCTGCACCGTCCGTGCGCCCTGCAGCAGGACCACCTCGACCCCGCGCGTGGACATCAGCGCGTCCAGCGCGGGCAGCATCGAGCGATAAGGCGTCACGCCGGTGCCGGTGGCGATGAGCACGTAACGTGCGTTCTGGTCACCGGTCTGTAGGCAGAACCGTCCGAAGGGCCCGCTGGCCTGGATCGTCTCGCCGATCTCCAGGCCCTCGAACAAGGCCGTCGCCGCACCCCCAGGCACATAGCTCACCGCGATCTCAACCTGGGGATCGGCGGTGGCGTCCGGCGCGCGGACATTGGCGAGCGAATAGCTGCGCCGCGTCGCCGTGCCGTCGGCATAGTCGAAGTGCACCTGCAGGAACTGCCCGGCGGTGAAGGCAAACGGCTGCCCGTCATCGCGCGCGAACGCGTAATGGCCCACGCTCGGCGCGATCATGCGCCGTTCGACGAGCTTGAGCGGAAACTGGACGATGGCCAAGGCGATGGAACGGTGTGATGCCCGGGCGCGCCGGGCGGGACGCCTATAATAGGCGGTCGACTGTCAAGCGGGCCGCGGCGCCCGCGCAAAGGCCTCTTTCATGACTGTTTCCCCCGCCGCCGGCACGGTGCCGGCGCTGTCCATCGTCGATCTCACCAAGCGCTACGACAACGGTGTGGAGGCGCTCAAGGGTGTATCACTCAATGTCGAGCCCGGCGATTTCTTCGCTCTGCTCGGTCCCAACGGCGCAGGCAAGTCCACCACCATCGGCATCGTCTCCTCGCTGGTGAACCTGACCTCCGGCTCGGCCAAGGTGTTCGGCGTGGACATCAACGCCGACCGCGGCGCGGCCATGCAGTTGATTGGCCTGGTGCCGCAGGAAATCAACTTCAACCTGTTCGAGAAGCCCTACGACATCCTGGTCAACTATGCCGGGTTCTACGGCATTCCTCGCGCGGAGGCCGGTCCGCGGGCCGAGGAAGAGCTCAAGCGCGCGCAGCTGTGGGACAAGGCCTTCCTGATGAGCCGCACCCTGTCCGGCGGCATGAAGCGCCGGCTGATGATCGCCCGCGCCATGATGACCCGCCCGCGCCTGCTGATCCTGGACGAGCCCACCGCCGGGGTGGACATCGAGATCCGCCGCGGCATGTGGAAGACGCTCAAGGACATCAACGCCGCCGGCACCACGATCATCCTGACCACGCACTACCTGGAAGAGGCCGAAAGCCTCTGCCGCAACCTGGCCATCATCAACCACGGCCGCATCGTCCAGCAGGGCCCCATGCGCACGCTGCTGGCGCAGCTGGATGTGGAAGGCTTCCTGCTGGACATCGACGGCGAGCTGCCCGCGCAGTTGCCGCAGATCGAAGGCGCCACGCTGATCGCCACCGATCCGCACACCCTGGATCTGGACATGCCACGACAGATGGACCTCAACCGCGTGTTCGCCGCGCTGGCCGATGCCGGCATCCGCGTGCGCTCGATGCGCACCAAGTCCAACCGGCTGGAGGAGCTGTTCGTGCGCATGACCGCCACGCCCGCCACCGCCCAGGAGGCCACCGCATGAATTCCCAACAGCTGGCGCCAAGCCCAAGCAACACCCAGCGCAACCTGACCGCGCTGTGGACCATCGCCCGCCGCGAAGTGGCGCGCATCCTGCGCATCTGGGGCCAGACCTTGGTGCCGCCGGCGATCACCATGACCCTGTACTTCTTGATCTTCGGCGGGCTGATCGGCTCGCGCGTGGGCGACATGGGCGGCTTCACCTACATGCAGTTCATCGTGCCGGGCCTGGTGATGATGAGCGTCATCCAGAACAGCTACGGCAACATCTCCTCCAGCTTCTTTGGGGCCAAGTTCGGCCGCCACGTCGAGGAGCTGCTGGTTAGCCCGATGCCCAACTGGGTGATCCTGCTGGGGTACGTGGCCGGCGCGGTGCTGCGCGGGCTGATGGTCGGCGCCATCGTGCTGGTGATCGCGATGTTCTTCACCCCGGTGCGCGTGCCGCATCCGTTGGTGACGCTGACCACGGTGCTGCTGGGCGCGACCATCTTCTCGCTGGCCGGCTTCGTTAACGCCGCCTACGCGCGCAAGTTCGACGATATCGCCATCGTGCCGACCTTCATCCTGACCCCGCTGACCTACCTGGGCGGCGTGTTCTATTCGGTCAAGCTGCTGCCGGGCTGGGCTGAGGCCGCCACGCATCTCAACCCGATCTTCTACATGGTCAACGCCTTCCGCTACGGCCTGCTGGGCACCTCGGACGTGCCGCTGTGGGTGGCCTACACCCTGATGCTCGGTTTCGTGGTGGCACTGGGATCACTGGGCCTGTGGCTGCTCAAGCGTGGCGTGGGCCTGCGCAGCTGACATCCGCCCAGCGCCGTGCGTCCTAGACGCACGGCCTGTCAGTGCCGCGCCGCAGCGCACTACACTTGCCGGCCATCCCCCAAGGCAAAGGAGTGCGACATGAGGCAACTGGTCATGACCATGGCGGTGCTGGGCGGCGCATTGGCGCTGGCCGCGTGCAAGCCGCAGCGCCCTCCGGCACAGGACGCTGCCGCACCCGCGGCCAGTGCGCCGGCCGAGCCGGCCTCTGCCGCGTCGAATGACGCCGCGCTGCCTGCCGCCAAGCCCTTCGATCCAGCCAACCTGCCCGTGTCGACCGTGGCGCTGGGCGAATTTCCCTATATCAGGCTGCCGGATGGCTATCAGCCGACCAACAAGACCGAACAGGCGGACTTTGATCAAGTGCCGCTGTGGACCGGCGATCGACTTGAACCCGTCGAAGGAAAGATCTGGTGGAGCGGCGTCAGTGCAGTCGATGGCAAGACGTTTTCCCCTCTGGAGCTGATCCGCAACATCGAGCGTGCCGTCACCATGATGGGCGGTCAGAAAATCTTCGACGGAAACATTCCCGACGAAGCGAAGGACAAGCTCCAGTCCTGGCCCGGCGAGCCGCTCGTGCGGTTCAACGATGGCCTGGGCAACGTGCTGGGAAACCAGGTCGAGGTCTTCGTGGTCCATCGTGCCGACCGAGACATCTGGATCAATCTGGCCAGCTATCAGTTCGGCGCCGGTCTGGTCATCGCCGAGACCAAGCCGCTCCAGATCACTGCAGGTCTTTTGCCAGCGGCGGAGATGAAGGCGCAGATCGACAAGGCCGGCAAGGTTGCGTTGCACGTCAACTTCGCCACCGACAAGACCGACATCCTGCCAGACTCGCAGCCGCAGATCGCCCAGGTGGTGCAGCTGCTCAAGGACGACCCCACCTTGCAGCTGGCGGTGAACGGTTATACCGACAACACCGGTGACCCGGCGCATAACACGGACCTGTCCGAAGGCCGGGCGAAGGCCGTCGTGGCTGCCGTGACGGCTCAGGGAATCGACGCCTCGCGCTTGAGCGCGGCCGGCTTCGGTGATGCCGATCCGGTCGCCGACAACGCGACCGAAACGGGCAAGGCGCAGAACCGGCGCGTGGAACTGGTCAAGCGCTGAGCATGATGCGTGGTGGCCCGCTGTGTTGAACACAGCAGGTCGCCCTGGCCGCCGTTGCGTGATTCCATGGGAGTCCCCTACAGCAAGGCACGTGCATGCGCATTCTGGTTCTTGGCGCCGGTGGGACCGGCGGGTATTTCGGTGGGCGACTGGCCCAGGCCGGCGTGGACGTGACCTTCCTGGTGCGGCCGGCGCGGGCGGCGCAACTGCAGCGCGATGGACTGGTGATCCGCAGCCCGCTGGGCGATGCGCAGTTCCCAGTGGCACAGGTCACCGCCGATGCGCTGCCTGCGCTGGCGGCCGAGCAGCCGTTCGACCTGGTCCTGTTGAGCTGCAAGGCCTATGACCTGGACAGCGCGATCGACGCCATCGCCCCGGCCGTCGGCCCGCACACCGTCGTCTTGCCGATCCTCAATGGCCTGCTGCATTACGCGGCGCTGGATGCCCGCTTCGGCGCGGATCAGGTGCTGGGTGGGCTGTGTTTCATCAGTGCGACGAAGGGCGAGCGCGGCGAAGTGCTGCACCTGGGCAAGCGCGCTTCGCTCACCTTCGGCGAGCGGCACGGCGCGGGCGATGCGCGGCTGCAGGCCCTGGCCCGCACCTGCCAGCAGGCGGGCGTGGACTACGAATACCGCACCGATATCGCGGTGGCGCAATGGACCAAGTACAGCTTCCTCACCGCGCTGGCGGCGGCGACGTGCCTGATGCGCGGCAGCATCGGCCAGATCGTGGCCAGCGAGGGCGGGCGCGACTTCATGACCGGGCTATACGGGGAGTGCCTGGAGGTGGCCGATGCGTCTGGCTCTCCGATTCCGGAAAGCGCCCAGGTCGCAATGCTGGAACTGCTGACCCAGCCCGATTCCCCGCTGACCGCCTCGATGCTGCGCGACCTGCAGAGCGGCCAGCGCGTGGAGGCGGCGCATATCGTGGGCGACATGGTCCATCGCGCCGCGCATGCGGGTTTGCGCACGCCGCGCCTTGAAACCGCCTGGATCCATCTGCAGGTGTTCCAGGCGGCGACTGACAGCTGAGGCCTTCGCGCCGCGGTGACGCTGCACTGCCGATGCTCCGACGCCAAGATCGGCGTGGAGCAGGGCAATGAAGGCGTTCGAGAAGGTGTTCCTGATCGGCCACGTGGCCGTGATCGCGCTGTTCGTGCTGTGCGGCGTGGGCCTGATGTGGATGGCCGGCGCCGAGCTGCTGCACGCCTTCCAGCAGGATGTTGAGAACACCCGCGCGCGCTTCAATCTGGTGCTGGAGTGCATTGGCCTGCTGACCATCGCGCTGGTGTCGATGGAGCTGGCCCAGACCATCTTCGAAGAAGAGGTGATGCGCGACGTCAAGGTCAGCGGGCCGACCCGTGTGCGTCGCTACCTGTCGCGTTTCATGGTGGTCGTCGTGATTGCGCTGTCGATCGAAACGCTGGTCATGACCTTCGAACTGGTCCACGAAGACCCCAGCAAGTTGCCCTATGCAGGGACCATTGGCCTGGCCGCCGCGGCGTTGCTGATCGCCTGGGGCGTGTTCGTCAAGCTCAACTGCGCCGCCGAAGCGCTGGAGCCCGAAGCCATGGAAGACGCCAAGCGCGAAGATGACGAGGTGGAGTGAGCCGATGCCGGTGCCGCGCTAGGCGGCCGGCAGTCCGAAGAACGTCCGCGACGTCTCCATGGTCTGGGTGGCCGTGACCGCCAGTGCCTCACCACGATCATGCGCCACTTCCTCGGCGATGTGGGCCAGGAACGCCGGCTCGTTGCGACGATCCTTCGGCAGGGGCTTGAGCGTACGCGGTAGCAGATAGGGCGCGTCGGTCTCGATCATCAGCCGGTGCGCCGGGATATGCGGCACCAGTTCGCGCAGGTGCGCGCCGCGGCGCTCGTCGCACAGCCAGCCGGTGATGCCGATGTGCCAGTCCTGGTCCAGATAGTCGAACAGCTCCTCGCGGGTGCCGGTGAAGCAATGCACCACCGCCGGCGGCAGCTGGCCGTCGAACTGCTTCATCACCGCCATGAAGTCTTGGTGGGCATCGCGCTGGTGCAGGAACAGCGGCTTGCCGGTGTCCACCGCGGTCTGCAGCTGGCGCTCGAACGCCCTGCGCTGCGCCGGGCGCGGGGAGAAGTCGCGATTGTAATCCAGGCCGCATTCGCCCACCGCGACGACTTCGGGCTGGGAGAGCAGGGCGCGCATTTCGGCATCGCACTCCTCGGTGTATTCGACCGCGTGGTGTGGATGCACGCCGGCGGTGGCGAACAGGAACCCAGGATGCGCGCGTGCCAGCTCCAGCGCCTTGGGCGAGTGCTCGCGGCTGGCGCCGGTGACTACCAGCTGGGCCACGCCGGCCTCGCGCGCGCGCTGCAGCACGGCGTCGCGGTCGCGGTCGAAGGAATCATGAGTGAGGTTGGCGCCGATATCGATAAGCTGCATGCAGGGCGAAACGTGATGTGGGGTGCCCAATTGTAGGGCGCTGGCGCCACGCCCCTTATCCTTGTGCGCAATGTCCGCGCCGTCCTTTCCCATTTCACCGCTGCTGCCGCAGATCACCGCGTCGCTGGCCACGCATCCGCGCCTGGTGCTGGAAGCGCCGCCCGGCGCCGGCAAGACCACCCAGGTGCCGCTGGCGCTGCTCGACGCGCCGTGGCGGGAGAATCGCAGGATCGTGATGCTCGAACCACGCCGCGTGGCCGCGCGCGCGGCGGCCGGCTTCATGGCCCGCCAGCTGGGCGAGGCGGTCGGTGAGACCGTCGGCTATCGCATCCGCTTCGAGAACAAGGTCGGCCCGCGCACGCGGATCGAGGTCGTCACCGAAGGCATCCTCACCCGCATGCTGCAGGACGACCCACTGCTGGAAGACGTTGGCGCGCTGTTGTTCGATGAGTTCCACGAACGCCATCTGGCCGGTGACCTCGGCCTGGCCCTGGCGCTGGACGTGCAGGCCGGCCTGCGCGAGGACCTGCGCATCGTGGTGATGTCGGCGACCCTGGATGGCGAACGCCTGTCGCAATGGCTGGACGCCCCGCGCCTGACCAGCGACGGACGCAGCTTTCCAGTGGCGGTGTCGCACTTCCCCGCGCGTCGCGATGAAGCCCTGGAGTCGCAGGTGCGCCGCGCGGTCGAACAGGCCCTGGCCGAACAGCCCGGCGACCTGCTGGTGTTCCTGCCCGGCCAGCGCGAGATCGGCCGCGTTGAGGCCGCGCTGGGCCACAGCAGCGCGCTGGGCGAGGTGCGCGTGCTGGCCCTGCACGGTGAGCTGCCGGTCGAGCGCCAGTCCGAAGTCTTGCAACCCGATGCGGAGGGTCGCCGCCGCGTGGTGCTGGCCACCAACGTGGCCGAATCCTCGGTGACCCTGCCCGGCGTGCGGGTGGTGATCGACAGTGGGCTGGCGCGCGAGCCGCGTTTCGATCCCAACAGCGGCTTCTCGCGGCTGGATGTGGTCCACATCGCCCAGGCCTCGGCCGACCAGCGTGCCGGCCGCGCCGGGCGCGTGGCCGAAGGCGTCGCGTGGCGACTGTGGCCGGCCTCGCAGCGACTGGAGCCGCAGCGCCGTCCGGAATTGGTCCAGGTGGAACTGGCTTCGCTGGCGCTGGAACTGGGGGCCTGGGGCAGTGATGACCTGCGTTTTCCCGATGCACCGCCGGCCGGCGCCCTGGCCGCCGCGCGCGACCTGCTGCGCAAGCTGGGTGCGCTGAGCGACGCCGGCACCATCACCGAGACGGGCCGCAGGATGCTGCGCCTGGGCACCCATCCGCGCCTGGCGGCCATGCTGCTGGCTGCGCCGGCTGGTCCGCAGCGTGCAGTGGCGTGCGACCTGGCCGCACTCATCGAGGCGCGCGATCCGCTGCGCCAGGCCGGCGACGGCCTGGCCGCACGTTGGCGCGCGCTGGCCGCGTTCCGCGGCGGGCGCGTGCCCGGCGATGCACATCGTGGTGGCCTGGCGGCTATCGATGCAGCGGCCAGGCAATGGCGTCGCCGGGTGCGCGAGGATGCCGTCGCGCCACGCGAACTGGACGCGCACGTCCTGGGCGACCTGCTCGCCCACGCCTTCCCCGATCGCATCGGCTTCCGCCACCCCACCGATCCGCTGCGCTATGCCCTCAGCAACGGCCGCACCGCGCGTCTGTTTGACGACAGCACGCTGCGCGGCGAGCCGTGGATCGTGGCCAGCGAACTGCGTTTCGAAGCGCGCGATGGTCTGATCCTGCGCGGTGCGCCGGTGGACGAAACGGCGCTGCGCGGCGCCTTTCCCACGCGGTTCTCCATTGGCGACCACGTGCGCTGGGATGCGGAGCGGCGGGCGCTGGTGGCGCAGCGCGAGTCGCGCTTCGATGCGATCGTGCTGGATGCACGACCGGCCGGTCGGGTCGACCCGGCCCAGGCCGCCGACGCGTTGACCGCGGCGGTGCGCGAGCTCGGCATCGACGCGCTGCCCTGGACCGAAGGCCTGCAGCAGTGGCGCGCCCGGGTGCGCAATCTGCGGCAGTGGATGACCGAGCTGGACCTGCCCGACCTGTCCGACGCGGCCTTGCTGGATACGCTGGATGACTGGCTCAAGCCCGCGTTCGCCGGCAAGACCCGGCTGGATGCCCTGGACGAAAGCGAACTGGGCGAAGCCCTCCGGTCTGGGCTGGACTGGTCGTTGCGCCAGCGCATCGACACGCTGGCACCCACGCGCATCATCGTGCCGTCCGGCCTGGAGCGCCGCATCGACTATGGGGTGGAACACGACGGCAGCCCGCGCGCACCGGTGCTGGCGGTCAAGCTGCAGGAACTGTTCGGCCTGGGCGACACGCCACGGATCGCCGACGGCCGCGTGGCGCTGACCCTGCATCTGCTCTCGCCCGGCGGCAAACCGCTGCAGGTCACCCAGGACCTGCGCAGCTTCTGGGCCAACACCTACGCCGAGGTGCGCAAGGAAATGAAGGGGCGCTATCCCAAGCATCCCTGGCCCGATGACCCCTGGAGTGCAACGGCCACGTACCGGGCCAAGCCACGCGGCACCTGACGGGCCGGTTCAGCTTGCGGAAGGCTGCATCCATGCCCGCACACGCCTTGTCCACACAGCCGGGGCGAGACTGAATGCCTTCCATCCTCACGGGGCCCGGCAATGAGCAAGCTTTCCAATATCAGCGACCGCGCGCTGGAAACCGCGTTGGACTTGGTCCACCAGGCAAGCGGCGGTCTGCGCAGTGCGCGCAGCAGCGTGCGCGACATGATCCCGTCACGTCGCTCGAAGACGCAGAAATTCATCCGCAACAGCGCCGCCATCGGCGCGGTGCGCACCGGCAGCAAGGCCGCCGGCACGTTCGTCAAGCGCAATCCGGTGGCTGTCAGCGCCGTGGCGGCAGTGGGCGTTGGTCTGCTTGGGTATGCCGTGTTCCGGCGCTACAAGCAGAAGCAGGCGCAGGCGATCGAGAGCACCTCGCGCCGCCTTGAGCCGGCGACCACGCGTGGCAACGCGGGCGTGCGTGCAGCCCGGGTCACCCGCTATACGCGGGCGGCGCCGAAGGCCCCGACCGACGCCTGATCATCGGAACTGAGTCCTCGACCACGCCGCTTCGCCACCGCGGGGCGATGTGGTCGAGCCAGTGTCATGACCATCCCGGCGCCCCGCCTAAGCGGGGCGTTGTGCTGTGCAGAGCCGCTAGGACTGTTCGAAGCGCCACTCACCGGGCTGGAGTCTGCCGAGTGCCACTTCGCCCATGGACGCGCGCACCAGGCGTAGCGTGGGCAGACCGACGGCTGCGGTCATGCGTCGCACCTGCCGGTTGCGCCCCTCGTTGATGGTCAGCTCCAGCCAGGCATCTGGCACGGTCTTGCGTATGCGCACGGGTGGGTCGCGCATCCACAGCGTGGGGGGCTCGGCCAGCAGGCGCACGCGCGCCGATCGGGTCAGGCCGTCCTTCAGTTGCACACCCCGCTGCAGGGCCTGCAGCTGCGGCTCGCTGGGCGCGCCCTCCACCTGCACCAGATAGGTCTTGGGCTGCTTGTGGCGTGGATCGGTGAGTCGGTGCGCCAGCGCGCCGTCATCGGTGAGCAGCAACAGGCCTTCACTGTCGTAGTCCAGTCGACCGGCCGCGTACACGTCCTTTGGCAGGCCGAACCCGGCCAGCGTGCGCCGTGGCGGATCGCTGCGGTCGGTGAACTGGCACAGGACATTGAAGGGCTTGTTGAGGGCGATCAGCACGCGTTGCGGGCTCGGTGGGACGGGCGCCGCATTATCGGTCAAGGCCAGGGGCGTGGATTTGACCCGCATATCGATGCGACCTACCGTTGCGCTTCGGGACCGGGACGGTCCATGCCAGCCGTCAAGGTTCGAGCCCTCAAGCTTTCAAGGATTCCGGAGAGCACGCATGTATGGTCCACCCCGGAGATCACCTCATATCGGCCAAGCGATCACGCGCTGGTTACCGATCGGTGTGATCACGACTTTCTTCTTCATCGCAGGGTGTCAGTCCGCCATGTCCACACAAGCCGCCTCTGCTTCGATGCATGCCTCAGGCAACACGCTGCCGCTGCGCTTCAAACGACACAACTTCGACGCGTACTGCTACAACACGCTGGATTGCCAGGTCGTTTACGACGGCACGAATCACACGCGCACTTCGACCGGCCAGCGCTCTGGCCCACCCCCTGCGGCCGATTACAAGGAGCGAACCTGGGGGGGAGCCTCGTATCTGGACGTCAAGAACTTCCCCGCGCCTGCGCAGCTGAAGTGGACTTCGCTCGACGGGCAGACGCACGAAGACAGCATTGATCTAAGCAAGATCTTTGCCGACGAACGCGTGCTGCACTCCGTGCCGGATGCGCAGATTCCCGATCATAGCTTCGAAGGTCCGGCCGGCGAACCCAATATCTTCATCGAGGTCAACGACCGAACGGTTTCGGTCTACATGAAGATGCTCATCCCGACCAAGGAACCACAGATTCCGGGAAACGCGAACAGCTATTTCCGCGATGACCTCATCAAGGCCTGGAGCAAGACCTACTAAGGAGCACGACGATGGGTGGCCGCAAAGAGGATGGCGAACCACACAAGCAGGATGCTGACGGTCTCCTTGGAGACGGCGTCTCTTTTTATGCGGCCGGGCCCGGCAGGCTCGATGAATTCCAAGCGGCGGGCGAAAGACTTTCTGGGTTCGAAGTCCCCGCGCTGATTGGCCCGGACCACCCAGACCGCAAACTCTTCGTCGCCGCATTCGACGGGACGGGCAACGACGCGGATAAGGATCCGAATCACGCCACCAACGTCGCTGCAATCCGAGATCAGATCAACGACAGGAAGAAGAGCGGTGACACGCAGGTCATGGTGGGGTATGTCGCTGGTCCAGGGACGCAGGATGGCATTCTCGCACGGACGCTGGATGGAGCGACCGGGCACACCTACGATCAGCGCCTTGAGGCGATGTACAAGCAGTTCATCGATCAGGCGGCGCGATGGCGACAGGAGAACCCCAACGCTCAGATCTCGGTCGCCGATATCGGCTTCAGCCGCGGCGCCGAGCAGGCGGCGGGTTTCTCGCGTCTGGTGGATGAGCGCGGCATCCAGGATCCGTCCGGTGCGCGCTATGAGCGCGACAGCGACGGCCAGATCAAGGGCGTCAGCTACACCAAGCCGCCGCTGGTCGCGCCGGGGCAAGTGGCGCAGGCGGTGGGGCTGTTCGACCCGGTGGGCACGGGCGATCCGGTCAAGCATCAGGATCGACGCCTGCCGCCTTCGGTGATCTCCGGCTTCCAGCTGATTTCCGAGGATGAGCGGCGCGGTCTGTTCAAGTCCACGCACATCATCGATCCGGGGCAGACAGCCGATGGACGCTTCCTGGGCGTCTACGTGCCGGGTGCACATTCGGATGTCGGCGGGGGCTATCACCGCGACGGGCTGTCCACGCGCAGCGGCAACCTGATGATCGACTACCTCAACGCGCTCAGCGACCAGCCCTACCTGGACAAGCGCCCGGTGATGGACGACCCGCGACGCGATGTCATCCATCGCTCCGAGGAAGGCATGCTGATCTATCGGATCGGCAGCAAGGTCGACCGGCTGCAACCGGAAGGCTACGTGGAGCGGCTGGTCCCCAAGCGCCAGGTGGACAAGGTGCCCGACGCCTACAACGCCGAGCCGGTCGATGTGGCCCTGCGCGATCGCTTCGAGTGCCAGACGGTCGGCGTCGGTGTCCCGGTGCCGGCGCCCACGTCCAGCGATCTGCGCCCCGCGCCGGTCCCGGCGTCGCCCACCGCTGGCATGGCCCATGCCGATGCCGCGCTCTACCAGGCCCTGCGTGCGCAGCTGCCCGCCACGATGGCCGATGAGCGGGTCATGCAGGCCACCGTGCAGGCGCGCCGCGAAGGCATCGCGCCGGGGGCGCTAGGCGGCGCGGTCGAGCGCGAAGGTCGCCTGTGGGTGGTCGGCACCACGACCGGTTACCGCGCGCAGATCGACCTGTCGCAGCCGGCCCCGCCGATCCAGGAATCCATGCGCCAGCTGCAGTCGCTTGCGCCGGCCCAACACACCGGCGCACCGCAGCAGGGCGTGGGACAACCCGAGGCACCAGGCCAGGCGCCGCCGGTCCGCGGCGGCCCCTGACCGGCCCGGGGTCAGCGCGGGAACTCGGTTGGCATCTCCAATTGCACGATCGCCTCGCTGAGGTCGTCCAGCCGTGCCGACAACGCGGCCTGGGCGTCGTACAGACCCCGGTTGTAGAAATAGCCGCCGATTTCACCGGTGAAGAAATCCAGCAGGAATTCGGCATCGAAGCGGCCGATCTCCTGACGCAGCTCCTGGTCGAAATACAGCTGGATGCGCCGGACGATGGCCGCCTTCTCTTCGGCGCTGAACTGGATCTGCGCCATCGCTCAGGGTTTGACGAACTTCAGCGTCATTCGGTCGCTTTCGCCGATGGCCTGGAACTTGGCGTCCTCGGCCTGCGCGTGGCGGTTGGTCGGCGGCAGGGTCCACACGCCGCCCGGATAGTCCTTGGTGTCGCGTGGATTGGCGTTGACCTCGCTCTGGTCGGCCAGCTTGAAGCCGGCGCCCGTCGCCAGGGCGATCACTTGCTGCTGGCCGACGTAGCCGCTCTTGTCATCGTCGGCGACGTCGGCCTTGGCCCGGTGCTCGACCACACCCAGCGTGCCGCCGGGCTTGAGCACGGCAAAGAACGCCTTGAACATCGCCTCGGCGTTGTCGGACATGCGCCAGTTGTGCACGTTGCGGAAGGTCAGCACCACGTCGGCCGAGCCGGCCGGGCCGAACACCGGGGTGGCCGGTGCGTAGCCCACGATCCGAGCGCCTGAGAACTGCGCCGGTGCCGCGTCGAAGCGGGCCTGCAGGCTGTCCCGGGATTTTTGCTGGTAGGCCCGCGATCCCTCGGCCACCGCCGCCGGGTCGACCACCGCGGCCACGTAGTGGCCGGCGTCTTTCAGGTACGGGGCCAGGATCGCCGAATACCAGCCGCTGCCGGGCGTGATCTCCACGACGGTGTCGCTGGGCTTGATGCCGAAGAAGGCCAGCGTCTGCGCCGGATGGCGGTAGCGGTCGCGAGCGGTTTCATCGGCGGGGCGCCAGGGCCCGTCCACCGCCGCCTGCAGCGAGGCCGAAGCCGGGGTGGGCGTCTGTGCCGAGAGGCTGGTCGGAGCTATCAGCGCGCACAGCGCGAAGGCCGCGAGTGATCGTCGCATGACCCGTTTCCTTCAAAAATGGTGGGATCCGAAGCTAGCACGCAAGGGCGCGTCAGACCTTGCATGCACGTCAGGTTAAACGCAGGCGTCTTACGGTGAGCGGTGTTGCTTCCCCCCGTTGCAAGGAGATCCTTCATGTCCAAGCCCATCCAGCGTCCCCTGGGCGCCTCTGGCATCACCGTGGCGCCTCTGGCCCTCGGCGGCAATGTGTTCGGCTGGAGCGTCAAGGACGCGGCCGGCGCCGGCAAGCTGCTCGATGCCTTCGTCGAGGGAGGCTTCAACCTGATCGACACCGCCGATGTGTATCCCGCCTGGGTGCCGGGCAATCGAGGGGGTGAATCCGAAGCACTGATCGGCCAGTGGCTCAAGACCAGTGGCAAGCGCGACCAGGTGGTGCTGGCGACCAAGGTGGCCAAGTGGGGGGAGCGTCTGGGCCTGTCGCCGGACAATATCGAGGCAGCGGTCGACGATTCGCTGCGCCGCCTGCAGACCGATTACATCGATCTCTACCAGGCCCATGAGGACGATACCTCCATCCCACTCGAGGCGACCCTGGGCGCATTCTCCAGGTTGATCCAGAAGGGCAAGGTGCGCGCCATCGGTGCCTCCAACTACAGCGCCGAACGCATAGCCGAAGCGTTCAAGGTTTCCCAGGAGCAGGGTTTGCCGCGCTACGAGAGCCTGCAGCCGGAGTACAACCTCTACGATCGCGCCGGCTACGAGGACGAACTGGAGCCGCTGGTGAAGGCCGAAAACATCGCGGTCATCAGCTATTACGCGCTGGCCAGCGGCTTTCTCAGCGGCAAGTACCGACAGGAAAGCGACGCCGCCAAGAGCACCGCGCGCGGCGCGCAGGTCGTCAAGCGCTATCTCAACCCGCGCGGCAAGGCGATCCTGGCCGCCCTGGACGAGGTGGCGGCCGCGCAGCGGGCCACCCTGGCCCAGGTCGCACTAGCCTGGCTGATGGCGCGCGATTCGGTCACCGCCCCGATTGCCAGCGCCAGCAACGTGGAGCAGCTGCAGGACATCATGAAGGCGGCCGCCCTGCAGCTCACTGCCGACCAACTCCAGGCTCTGGACCAGGCCAGCGCGGGTTGATGTCACGTCATGATCCAGGGCGCGCGGCCTCCACCGCGCGCTTACCCGGCGCGCGCGAGAGTGCCTGCGACCGTCCGGCCGTGCATGGGCGGCGATGGAGGTCGCCATGCCCACACCCCGCACCGAACCGACACCGTCCGACCCGGGCGAACTGCCGCGCCTGCCACCCGGCGCGCAGGAGCGACCCGCTCCGATCCAGGCCGGCGACCCGCCCGCCACCGATCCCGACAATCCTGGCCAGCTTCACTGAACACGCCCGCCGGGCTCGACAGACGAGGCGGAGCAGTTCAGATTCCCACGCTTGCCAGCGCATGGGGCTTGGCATCGACGGAGCGTGGCTTAGAATGTATGTAAACGTTTTCACGGCGGGATGGGATGTCAAACTCGGAACGGATTGAAACCCTCATCGCACAGATGACGGTCGAGGAAAAAGTCGGTCAGCTCGGCATCTTTGCCGATGCCCTGCGCCCGTTCGCACCGGATGTGAATCCCGAGGCCAACGCCCAGGGCGTGGCCGAGGTGCGCGAGGGGATCCGGGCCGGCCGCATCGGCGCGCTGTTCAACGGCGTGGGCGCGGCCCTGGGCCGCGAGGCCCAGCGCATCGCGGTGGAAGAGTCGCGCCTGGGCATCCCGCTGCTGCTGGGGTCGGACGTGATCCACGGCATGCGCACGGTGTTCCCGATCCCGTTGGGCGAGGCAGCCAGCTTCGAGCCGGACCTGGCCCGCCGCACGGCGCGCGCCACCGCCGTCGAGGCCACGGCCGCGGGCATCCACTGGACCTTCGCGCCGGCCGTGGACATCGCCCGCGACCAGCGCTGGGGCCGCGGTGCCGAGGGCGCCGGCGAGGACGTGGTGCTGGGCTGCGCCTTCGCCGCCGCGCGCGTCAAGGGGTTCCAGGGCGAGGCCGGGCTGGAGGCCGAGGATTGCCTGCTGGCCACGCCCAAGCATTTCGCCGCCTACGGCGCGGTGGCGGGCGGCATGGAATACAACACCGTGGACATCTCTGTGCAGACCCTGCGCGATGTCCATCTGCCGCCGTTCAAGGCGGCGCTCGATGCCGGTGCGATCACCGTGATGAGCGCCTTCAACGACATCAACGGCGTGCCGGCCAGCGCCAACCGCTGGCTGATGACCGACCTGCTGCGCGGTGCCTGGCAATTTCCGGGCCTGGTGGTCAGCGACTACACCGCCGACATGGAGCTGGTGGCCCACGGCTACGCCGCCGACGACCGCGACGCCACCCGCAAGGCCTTCACCGCCGGCCTGGACATGTCCATGCAGAGCGGCTTCTACGAGAAGCACCTGGGCGAGCTGGTGGAGACCGGCGAGGTGTCCATGGCCCAGCTGGACGAAGGTGTGCGCCGGGTCCTGCATGTGAAGGAGCGCATCGGCCTGCTGGACAACCCATACCGCTCGCTCGACCCGGCGCGCGAAGCCGATACCTCGCACCTGCCGGCCCATGAGGCCCTCAGTCGTGATGCGGCGCGCCGCTCCATCGTGCTGCTGAAGAACGAAGGCGACGTGCTGCCGTTGAAGAAGACCGGGCAGAAGATCGCCCTGGTCGGGCCGTTCGCGCGCGATACCGACAATATCGAGGGGTGCTGGACGCTGTTCGGCGACAAGTCGCGCTACGTCACCCTGGAGGCCGGGGTCCGTGCCGCCCTGGGGGACCAGGCCTCGCTCCTGGTCGAGGATGGCTGCGGACTGGAAGCACCCATCGAGGGCGGCATCGAGGCCGCGGTGGCCGCGGCCCAGGCCAGCGACGTGGTGGTGCTGGCCATCGGCGAGCCGCAGCGCTACAGCGGAGAGGCCCAGTCGCGCACCCAGATCGTCGTGCCGCCGGCGCATCAGGCCCTGGCCGAGGCGCTGGCCGCCACGGGCAAGCCGCTGGTGGTGCTGCTGCGCAACGGCCGCGCGCTGGCACTATCCGGTGCGGTGCGCGAGGCGGCGGCGATCGCGGTGACCTGGTACCTGGGCAGCCAGACCGGACATGGCGTGGCCGACATGCTGTTCGGCGACTACAACCCCGCCGGCCGCCTGCCGGTGAGCTTTCCGCAGGACTCGGGCCAGCAGCCGCTGTTCTACAACCGCCCGCGCACCGGCCGCCCTGAGCTGCCCGGCGTGACCGAATACAAGTCGCGCTGGCGCGAGATCACCGCCGATGCGCTGTACCCGTTCGGTCATGGCCTGTCCTACACCACCTTCGACTACGGCCCACCGCGGCTTTCAACCGCCACGCTGGGCTGGAACGACACGCTCACCGTCACCGCCACGGTCACCAACACCGGGCAGGTCGCCGGCGAGACCGTGGTGCAGCTGTACGTGCACGACAAGGTCGCCAGCCGGGTCCGCCCGGTGCGCGAACTGAAGGGTTTCTCCAAGGTGGCCCTGCAGCCGGGCGAATCGGCCGAGGTCAGCTTCACCCTGGACCGCAGCCTGCTGGCGTTCACCGGCGCGGATTTGAGCTTTGGTGCCGAGCCGGGGGCATTCGACCTGTGGGTCAGCCAGTGCTCGGCCAGCGGCACGCCGGTGCAGTTCGAGTTGTTGCCGCCGCCCAGGGGCTGACCGAGCCCGGCCCTGGCCGGGCGCCCCCGGCCGGGTCGCGCCTGCGCATCGCGATCACGCACGAGCGGCCAAGCTTGAAGCTCGGGCCGCCGCCCGTCGTGCGTCGCACCCGTGCGGGTTGCGGCCAGGACGCGGCCGATCATTGCAATGGGAGTGCGCATGAACGTTTTCATCATCGGCGCCACCGGCTATATCGGTGGCACCGTTGCCGAGCGGCTGCTGGCGGCCGGGCATCGGGTCCGTGGCCTGGTCCGGCGCTCGGATCTGGCCGAGCGGCTCGGCGCGGCGGGGATCACCCCGGTGCTGGGCACCCTGGATGACGGCGAAATCCTCGCCCGCGAGGCGCGCCGCGCCGACGCGGTGATCAATGCCGCCAGCAGCGACCATCGCCCGGCCATCACCGCCCTGCTCGCCGCGCTGCAGGACACCGGCAAGACCCTCATCCATACCAGCGGCATCGGCGTGATCGCCGACGACGCCCGCGGCCAGGCCGGCGATGCGCGGATCTTCGACGAGGACGACCCGCTGCCGGTCGCGCCGGGCAGGCAGGCACGCCGCGCGCTGGACCAGGCCGTACTCGCCGGCGGTGACAGCGGCCTGCGCGGCATCGTGCTGTGCAACGCCATGGTCTACGGCGAGGGTCGTGGCCTGCAGCGTCACAGCGCCCAGATCCCCGGCCTGCTCAAGCCGGCCCAGCGCGATGGCATGGTCCATGTGCTGGGCGCAGGGGCCAACCGCTGGTCCAACGTCCACGTGGACGACCTGGCCGAGCTCTACCTGCTGGCGCTGGAACACGGCCCGGACGGCGCGTTCTATTTCGCGGAGAACGGCGAGGCCTCCTTCGCCCAGATCGGCGGCGCCTTGGCCAATCGGCTGGACCTGGGGCCGGTGCAGCCCTGGACGCTCGAACAGGCGGCTGCCGAGTGGGGTCATGACCAGGCGCTTGCGTTGTTCGGCTCCAATGCGCGGGTCCGCGCCAAGCGGGCGCGGGAGGAACTGGGTTGGGCGCCACGCCACGATTCGGTCACCCGCTGGATCGAGACCGACATGCCGTTGGACTGAGCGGCCCCTTCCTCGACGATCGAAGGCCTTGCCGCATGCAGATCGAATTCCTGCCGGTGCCGATGCCGGACCACTTACGGCTGCCCGTGCGCCTGTATCGCGGCGTGCTGGACGAAGGTGGTGAGCCGCTGGATGCGGCCGGCTTCGAGGCGCGTTTCATCGCCCACGGCTGGTGTCCGCAGTGGCGCTCGGGGCTGTACCGCCAGCAGCACTATCACGCCAACGCGCACGAGGCGCTGGGTGTGTTCGCCGGCCAGGCACTGCTGCAGCTCGGCGGTCCGGAGGGCATCGAGCTGCGCGTGGGGCCGGGCGATGCACTGCTGCTGCCGGCGGGCACCCCGCATCGGAGCCTGCAGGCCACGCGCGATTTCTGCGCGGTGGGAGCGTATCCACCCGGCCAGCGATGGGACCTGCACCTCGACGTGCCCGGTGTCGACGTGCGGGGGGCTATCGCCGCGGTGCCGGACCCGACGTGCGACCCGATCACCGGACAGGCGTTCGCCGCCGTCCCCGGGACCTGAGTCGCCGCGGCTAGCGCAGCAGCCAGTCGCGCAGCGCGCTGCTGATCGCCTCGGGCTGTTCCATCGGGCTGAGATGCCCGGACTGCGGCACACGGACCAGCGTGGCGTCGGGCAACAGGGCAGCCATCTGTTCGTGCACGGCTGGCGGGGTGATGCCGTCGTGCTCGCCCACCAGCACCAGGGCGGGCCGGTCGAAGGCCCGCAGCACCGCGCCGCCGTCTTGGCGCTCGAACCCGCTCTGGCGCAGGAACACCTCGGCGCCCAGGCGTTGGGTCATGGCCCGGATGCGGTGCATCAACGCGGTATCGCCGTGGTGCACCGGATCGGTGTAGGCGCGCATCAGGCTGTCGCCGAAGCCGTGGAAGGCGCCCTTGCGCACCGCAGCCTCCTGCGCGCGCCGCTGCTGCGCTCGCTCCGGCGTGTCGGCTGTGTACGAGGTATCCAGCAGGGCCAGGCGCGTCACGCGATGCGGCGCCTGACGCAGGATCTCTTGGGCCACATACCCGCCCAGCGAGAACCCGGCCAAGGCGAACGCGGGCGGCGCGGCATCCAGGACCTGTTCGGCGACCTCGCCCAGGGTGTCAGCACCGGTCAGGTCGCCGACCTGGCAGTCGGCGATGTCGGACAACGCCTCGAGCTGGTCGCGCCACAGTTCGCCATCGTTGAGCAGCCCGGGCAACAGCAGCAGGTCGGGGCGCGCACTCATGCCGAGGTCGGTCGGCGCATGTCGAACATGGCTTCCGGGGTGAGGCGCGCATAGGCGCCCGGGCCGCCGGCGCGCAGGATCGGCGCGGCCGCCGCGGTGTCGTACACGCCGTCGACCAGGTAGCGCGGGTCGATGTGCACGCCGACCACTTCGCCCAGCACCAGCCACTGCTCCAGGGCCTGGCCACGTGCATCGGTGAGCTGCAGCAGCTGGGTCAGGCGGCACTCGAAGGCCGCCGGCGTGCCGGCCACGAACGGGGCGTCGACCACCTGCCCATCCAAGGCCTGCAGGCCGCTGCGCTCGAACTCGTCGACCTGCGCCGGGTAAGGCGCCGAACTCTGGTTCATCTGCGTGGCCTGGGCGGCAGTGGCCAGGTTCCAGGTGAACACCCCGGTGGCCTCGATATTGCGCACGCTGTCCTTCCAGCCCGAACTGCTGAAGCCGATCAGCGGCGGGCTATCGCCGAACGCGCCGAAGAAGCTGTAGGGCGCCAGGTTACGCACGCCGTCGGGCGAGACCGAGCCGATCCAGCCGATCGGGCGCGGCGCGATGATGGCCTTGAACGGGTCGTGGGCCAGGCGGTGGCCTTCGGCGGGGCGATAGAAGTGCAGGTCGGTCACGCGTGGATCCATGAACGCAGGGGAGGCCGACAGGATGCCTGTGCCCGCGCGTCGATGCCGACAACGCTGCTTTCCGGTGTCCCGTTATTTGAGATACGAGCGCAGCAGCTTGTTCACCGCCGCCACCTCCTCGCGGCGCGTGGCGGCGTGCTGCTCGTCGGCGACATGGGACTGCATGTGGCCCTCGAGCACTTCCAGCAACAGGCTCTGCGCCGCGCCACGGATCGCGGCGATCTGAGTCAGCACGGCCAGGCATTCCGGCTCGCCGGCGAGCGCGCGCTCCAGCGCGGCGACTTGGCCCTTGAGGCGTTTGACGCGCGGCGACAGGCGCGGCGCATCGTGGATCAGGTGGGACATCGCGCGGCCGCTCCGCATACCATGGGGGGGTATCCTACACCCGCCTCCCGGTCCCCATGTCCCTCGACGCCGCGCTCGCCGCCCACCGCCACGACCACCAGTACGTCACTGGCAACAGCGCCGGGGAGCGCAACACCCGCCGCGCGGTGATCCTGACCGCGGTGATGATGGTGGTGGAGATCGTCGGCGGCTGGGTGTTCAACTCCATGGCGCTGCTGGCCGATGGCTGGCACATGAGCTCGCACGCGCTGGCGCTGGGCCTGTCGCTGCTGGCCTACGCGGCGGCGCGTCGCTACGCGCGCGACGGGCGTTTTGCCTTCGGCACGTGGAAGATCGAGATCCTCGGCGGCTACACCAGCGCCGTGCTGCTGCTGTGCGTGGCGCTGCTGATGGCCTGGCAGTCGGCCCAGCGCCTGGTGGCGCCACTGCCGATCCACTACGACCAGGCTATCGTGTTGGCCGTGGTCGGGCTGGGCGTGAACCTGGTCTGCGCCTGGTGGCTGAAGGACGACCACCACCATCATCATCACCACGGGCACGATCACGGCCATGCGCATCACCACCATGATCACCCCGGGCATGACCACGCCCACGGCGAGCACGACCACCACGCCGATCTGAACCTGCGTGCGGCTTACCTGCATGTGCTGGCCGACGCGGCGACTTCGGTATTGGCCATCGTGGCCCTGCTGGCTGGCCGCCTGTTTGGCGTGGTGTGGCTGGACCCGGTGATGGGCATCGTCGGCGCGGTGCTGGTGACAGTGTGGGCGATCGGCCTGCTACGCAGCACCGGGCGGGTGCTGCTCGATGCGGAGATGGACGCCCCCGTCGTGGCCGAGGTGCGCGAAGTGGTCGCCGCCCTGCCGCAGCCCACCGCCCTGAGCGATCTGCACGTCTGGCGCGTCGGGCGTGGTCAGTACGCGGTGATCGTCAGCCTGGTCAGCAGCGTGCCGCTGTCGCCCCAGGGCGTGCGCGAGGCGCTGGCGGTGCACGAGGAACTGGTCCACGTCACCGTGGAGATCAACGCAGCCCCGGCGACATAGAGCCCTTCGGGCTCAGGTAGGGGCCACCATGGCGGCGAAAGGCTCCACCGGGGAAGTCGCATCGCCGCCATGGCGGCTCCCACAGGAATAGCCTTCAGCCGCGCGGCCCCAGGACCGAGGCAACACGGCGCGCGCGCGCATCGTCGAACGGGCCGACCACCGCGAAGCTGGTGTTGCCATGGGACCAGTACTGGGCCAGCAGGTCACCATCACGACGCTGTCCCGGTTCGCGGAACCAGCCGCCGGGCCGCAGATACACGCCGATCCGCGCGCCCTGGGCATCGGCGTAGACCAGCATCGCCGCCGCGCCCTGCTCGGTGGACAGGCGCTGCCCGCCGACCAAGTGGAAGCCCTGCGCCTGCAGGTTGGGCACCGTGCCTACAGCGCCGAAGTTCCGTTCCAGCCAGTCCTGCAGCTGCGCGCGCGAGGCGGTGTCCAGCGTCGGGACGGTGTCGCTGGCTGCAAAGATGCGGTAGGCCGAGACTGCGTCGGCCATTGGCAGGCGCGCGGCGGCGACCTGGGCCTGCTTGGCCTGCCAGCCCACGCCGGTGCCGACGCCCAGGGCCAGCAGCACGCTGGCGGCGATCCCCAGCCGGGAGCGCCGACGTGCGCGCACCTGGCGTCGCACCCGCGCCGGGTCCAGCTGCGGGTTGGCCGGCCAATGCTCGGGCAGGGCCTGCTGTGCACGCAGGTGTTCGGCATCGCGCTTCCAGTCGGCCACGCGCGCGGCGCGCGCGGGATGCGCGGCCAGCCAGCGTTCCACGTCGGCACGTGCCTCGGGCGAAAGCTGCCCGTCCACGTAGGCGTGCAGGTCGGCTTCGCTGGGGGCCAGGTGGATCATCGCAACACCTTCAACGTGGGACGTGCCGGCTTGGGATCGGTCTCGCTGGCCGCCCGCAGGGCCTGGCGGGCGCGGGCCAGGCGCGACATCACCGTGCCGACCGGCACCTCGAGCGTGTCGGCGACCTCGCGATAGCTGAAGCCCTCGACGCTGACCAGCAGCAGCAGCGCGCGCTGCTCGCTGGGCAAGGTGTCGAAGGCGGCCAGGCTGGCGTGCGCACTGGCCACGCGCTCGGCCGACGGCGCGGTGTCCGCCTCGCCGCCGCCAAACAGCTGCGCCAGCCGGCGCCAGCGCTGCCCACGGCGGTGTTCATCGACAAACTGCCGGTACAGGATGGAAAACAGCCAGCTCTGCAGCGCGTCGGGCGTGTGCCGCGTGCGTCCATGGGTGAGCGCGCGTTCGAGCGTGCCCTGGACCAGATCGTCGGCCGCGGCCGGCTCATGCACCAGCGAGCGCGCAAAGCGGCGCAGGCGCGGAATCAGCGCGCGCAGGGTGGCGTCATCGAGGTCGTGGGCGGCAGGCATCGTCGGGGCCGAAGGGGGCGTCCTGGGTGAGACGTGCAGGCACTCAGGATATTCCATCGCCCGCTTCCCGCCGGTGGATCGCGGGGCCGTGTGCAGCGGCGGGAATAATTTCCACGCAGGCGCGTCATACCCATATCCCACCCCACGGCAGGAACCCGCATGTCGCAGCCTCTTCCCCCCAATCCACCCCCGGCCCGGCGCAGCGCATGGCCTGCGCTGCTGGGCATCGCCGCGATCGTGGCCGTCATCGCCGGCGCCTTTGCCTGGGTCGGCGGCTGGCTGGGCGGGCGCGGCCTGACCCCGCAGCAGATGACCGACACCATCGAGAACGGCAAGCCGCATCCCGGCTTCCGCCGTGCCCACAGCAAAGGCGTGTGCGTGGCGGGCAACTTCCAGCCCAGCGCGCAGGCGCCGCAGCTGTCGCGCGCGCGCATCTTCACTCAGCCCAGCACGCCGGTGGTCGGGCGCCTGTCCATCGCCGGCGGCGACCCGCATGGCGCCGATGCGCAGGCGCGCGTGCGCAGCCTGGCGCTGCTGCTGAAGACCGATGATGGCCAGGAATGGCGCACGGCGATGAACAGCTTCCCGTTCTTCGTTGTCGCCACCCCGCAGGGCTTCCAGGCGCAGAACCTGGCCTCGCGGCCCGACCCGGCCACCGGCAAGCCGGACCCGGCCAAGATGGCGGCCTTCCTGCAGCAGTATCCGGAGGCCAAGAAGTTCATCGCCTGGGCCAAGTCCGCGCCGTGGTCCAACAGCTGGGCGAACACCCAGTTCAACGGCGTGGACAGCTTCTGGTTCACCAACGCGCAGGGACTGCGCCGCGCAGTGCGCTGGTCGATGCGGCCGCATGCGCCGTTCCAGGACCTCAGCGCCGAGCAGCGCGCCCAGTCCGACGCGGACTTCCTCAGCGAGGAGTTCGCCACGCGCCTGGCCCAGGGCCCGCAGCAGTGGGATCTGGTGGTAACCCTGGCCCAGGACGGCGATGCCATCGACGACCCGTCCCAGCCTTGGCCGGACGCGCGTCCGCAGGTGGTGGCCGGCACCCTGACCGTCAATGCGATGCAGCCGCAGGACACCGGCCCCTGCCGCGACCTCAACTACGACCCGACCGTGTTGCCCGATGGCATGGCGCCGTCCGATGACCCGATCCTGGCCGCACGCTCGGCCGTGTACTCGGTGTCCTTCAACCGCCGCGAACATGAGATCGGCACCGGCCAGGCGCCCGACGCCGCCGGCGCCAAGGGAGAAGCGAAATGAACCGCCACGGACACTTCGACGCGCTGGCCCGCACGCTGCACTGGCTGATGGCCGCCGCGATCCTCGCCATGCTGTTCATTGGCGCCGGCATGGTGGTCTCGCTGGCGTGGCGGCCGACCTTGCTGGACCTGCATCGGCCGTTGGGCATCGCCATCCTGCTGCTGGTCGTCGTGCGCCTGGTCAACCGCCTGCGCAGCCCACCGCCGCCGCTGCCGGCCGACCTGCCGGCGATCCAGAAGCTGGCCGCGCACGCCTCGCACTGGGTGCTGTACGGGTTGATGTTCGCCATGCCGCTGATCGGCTGGGCGATGCTGTCGGCCGGCGGCTACCCGATCACCCTGGGCGGCGGCGTGCACCTGCCGGCCATCGCCCCGCACAGCGCGGACCTGTACGCCGTGCTGCGGCCGGCGCACACGGTGCTGGCCTATGTGCTGTTCGCCACCGTGCTGGGGCACCTGGGCGCGGCGCTGTTCCATGCCTGGGTGCGCCGCGACGGCGTGTTTTCCAGCATGGCGCGCAGTGGGAAATCCCCGCGCTGATGCGATCGTGGGAGCCGCCATGGCGGCGATGAAGCTCTACCGGTAAGCCCTCATCGCTGCCGTGGCGGCTCCCACCCCATAACTCACTGCCGCAGTTCGCGTATCGGCGCGGTGATGCCCGCCTCCCAGCCCGGGGTGATCCGCCATGGGTTGATGTCCAGTCCACCGCGGCGTGTGTAGCGCGCTTCCACCGATAGCTGCTGCGGGGCGCAGCGCGCCATCACGTCGGCGAAGATGCGCTCCACGCACTGCTCATGGAAGCCGGCGTGATCACGGAAGCTCACCAGGTAACGCAGCAGACCGGCACGGTCGATGCGCCCCCCGTCATAGCGCAGCACCACCGTGCCCCAGTCCGGTTGACCGGTGACCGGACAGTTGGACTTGAGCAGGTGCGAGACCAGGGTTTCGCTGGCGGCGTCCCCGGCGTCGGCCACCAAGTGCGTCGGATTCGGCGGCCCGTAATCGTCGATGTCCAGCTCCAGGGTGTCGATCAGCGTGCCCGGCTGCTCGCCGAACGGCGGCAGGCCAGCCTGCACCGTAACCTCACCACCGGCGCGGACCGACAGGTCGGCGGCCACGCGCGCGCAGACCGCTTGGACATCCTCAAAGCGCGTGGCATTGAGCGAGTTGAGGTAGAGCTTGAGCGACTTGGACTCGATCAGGTTCGGCGCCTGCGCCAGCACCGTCAGTGTCGCCGTCGCCACCTGCGGCTTGCCACGCAGATCCAGCCAGGCCAGCTCGTACGCATGCCAGCGGTCGTGGCCGGTGAAGGGCAGGGCGTCGGCATCCAGTCCGATCTCGGCGCGCGCCGCGGCGCGGGGAATGGGAAACAGCAGGTCAGGGTCGTACTGCGACGGATAGGCGACCTCGCGGCCGAGCAAGGAATCTTCGGGGGTGTTCATGTGCTTATTTTACGATAGCGCTTCGCTGACTGGAGCGAGGGCAGACAGCCCTGCGAGAACGCCCGCGCTGCACTAAGGACCGGCATCAGCTGCCTGCCGGTCTCCGAAATGCGGTATTCGACCCGCAGCGGTTTTTCCCTGAAGTCGATGCGTTCGACCAGCCCGTCCTGCTCCAGTTCGCGCAGGTGCTGGGTCAGCATCTTTTGCGAGACTCCTAACACGTCGCGCAGCAGCTGCGCGGTGCGTAGCGATGGATCGGCATAGAGGCGAAACAGGATCGGCAACTTCCATCGCCCCTGGATCATGCGGATCACCCGCGTGACATGGGCCACCGAGCCGTCTGGCCCCAGGCAGGCGGATCGGGCCGCGCTCGCGATAGGCACTTTTTCGTGCGTACTTGTCCCACCCACTGCATCACCCAACCATGGCGTCTCGAAGCGGAAGACATTGGAGCAGGCCTGTGGATTTACAACTCGCTGGAAGGGTGGCCCTGGTGACGGGCAGCAGCAAGGGCATCGGCGCCGCCATTGCCGGGACGCTTGCCCATGAAGGCGCCACGGTGGTGGTGCACGGGCGCGATCCGGTCCAGGCGCAACGTATCGCGCGCGGGATCTTGGAGGCAGGTGGCCGGGCGCATGTGGTCACCGGTGAGCTGACGGATGAGGCGGCGGTGGACCAACTGCTCAGCGCGGCACGACGGCAGGCCGGCCGAATCGACATCCTGGTCAACAACGCCGGGGGTTCCGGTGGCGTGCAGCAAACCTGGGAAGACACGCAGCCCGCGACGTGGCAGGCCTCCTACGACCGCAACGTACTGGCTGCCGTACGCGTCATCACGCGCGTCCTGCCGGACATGCGCCAGGCACGCTGGGGACGGGTGATCAACATCTCGAGCCTGGCTGCGTTGATGCCGCCGCCATCGCGGCCGGAGTATGCGGCCAGCAAGCTGGCGATGAATGCCATGACCGCCTCGCTGGCCAAGGCCGTTGCCAGCGAGGGCATCACGGTCAATGCAATCTCTCCCGGCACCATTCACAGTGCGGCGCTCGACCAGCGTTTTCGTGAGGTCGCGCGGGACGGCGGGGTACCGGAGGACGCACCGTGGGAAGAGGTCGAGCGCATGGCCCTGCCACACTTCGCCCAAGTGCCGGTTGGCCGTGTGGGAACGCTGGACGAGATCGCCGACGCGGTGGCCTACCTCGCCAGCACGAAGGCCGCCTACATCACGGGCATGAACCTGCGCGTGGATGGCGGCATGCTGCCTGGCCTCTGAGGTCTGAGAGCGCGGCCATCACTCAGCGGTTCAACGTCGCCATGCTGCTTTCCGGATAACGCGTGCCCGAGGCTGCGCCGGTTGGGAACACCGCTTCGATGGCGGCCAGGTCCTTCGCGTCCAGCCTCAGGTTCAGCGCGTCCAGGTTTTCGTCCAGATAGGCAGTGCGCTTGGTGCCGGGGATCGGGATCAGATCCTCGCCCTGCGCCAGCACCCAGGCCAGCGCGAGCTGGCCCGGGGTGACGCCCTTGTCGCGGGCGATGGCGTTGACCTTGTCCACCAGCGCCAGGTTGGCGGCGAAGTTGGCGCCCTGGAAGCGCGGGTGGTTGCGGCGGTTGTCGTCCTCGTCGAAGTCTTCCGGCGAGCGGATCGCGCCGGTGAGGAAACCGCGCCCCAGCGGTGAGTACGGCACGAAGCCAATGCCCAGCTCGCGCACGGTGGCCAGCACGTCGTTGTCCTCAGGATCGCGCGACCACAGCGAGTACTCGGTCTGCAGTGCGGTGATCGGATGGGTGGCATGCGCGCGGCGCAGGGTCGCCGGGGCAGCCTCGGACAGGCCGAGGAACCGCACCTTGCCGGCCTCGACCGCGCGCGCCATCTCGCCGACGGTGTCCTCGATCGGCACGGTCGGATCGACGCGATGCTGGTAGTACAGGTCGATGTGGTCGGTGCCCAGGCGCTTGAGGCTGGCCTCCAGGCTGGCGCGGACGTACTCGGGTCGGCCACTGACGCCGCTGGGCCGCGTCGCGCCGGGAGCGAAGGTGAAGCCGAACTTGGTCGCCAGGAACACCGCATCGCGCCGGCCGGCGATGGCCTTGCCCAGCAGGACTTCGTTGGTGTGCGGGCCGTACATGTCCGAGGTGTCCAGCAGCGTCACGCCGTGGTCGAGCGCGTGGTGGATCACCCCGATCGCGCTGGCATCGTCCACACGGTTGCCGTAGGACTGGCTCATGCCCATACAGCCCAGGCCCAGGGCGGAGACGGTGGGGCCGTTGCGGCCGAGGGTGCGGGTCTTCATCGCGGTAACTCCTGTGGGTCGAACGGATCGGTGCGTATTGTCCGTCCACGCGCCGACCGGTGACGTCGAGACAAGGCAATCACCGCGAATCGCATTGTTCCAGATGGTGCGCATGGCGCGGCCGGCCCCGGTGTGCCCGCGGGCCGGCTCCGCAGGCATCACGCCGCTGGTCGATGGCGAAACCGGCAACACGCGGCTCCGCGCGCAAGCACGGGGCGTTCGCGTGCCTGCACCCGGTATCACCGGCTCAGCGAGGACATCATCGTCTCGGGATAGCGCGTGCCGGACGCGGCGTCGGTGGGGAACACCGCTTCGATCGCGGCCAGGTCTGCCGTGCTCAGATGCACGTCCAGTGCGTCGAGGTTTTCCTCCAGGTACTGCAGGCGCTTGGTGCCCGGGATTGGCACCAGATCCTCACCCTGGGCCAGGACCCACGCCAAGGCCAGTTGGCCCGGCGTGCAGCCCTTGTCGGCGGCGATGGCGTTGACCTGGTCCACCAGCGCCAGGTTGGCGGCGAAGTTGCCGCCCTGGAAGCGCGGGCTGTGGCGACGGTAGTCATCGGCGTCGAAATCCTCTACCGAGCGGATCGCGCCGGTGAGGAAGCCGCGGCCTAGCGGCGAGTACGGCACGAAGCCGATGCCCAGTTCGCGCACCGTGTCCAGCACACCGTTGTCCTCCGGATCGCGCGACCACAGCGAGTATTCGGTCTGCAGCGCGGTGATCGGATGCACGGCATGCGCGCGGCGGATCGTCTCCGGCCCGGCCTCGGACAGGCCCAGGTAACGCACCTTGCCCTGTTCGACCAGGCGCGCCATCGCACCGACCGTGTCTTCGATCGGCACGGACGGATCGACACGATGCTGGTAGTACAGATCGATGTGATCCACGCCCAGGCGCTTGAGGCTGGCCTCGGCGGCGGCCTGCACATAGGCCGGGCTGCCGTCGATGCCGCGCACCGACGGATCGTCCGGGTCGAGCTTGATGCCGAACTTGGTGGCCAGGAACACCTGGTCACGCCGGTCGGCGATCGCCTTTCCGACCAACACCTCGTTGGTGTGCGGGCCATACATGTCGGCGGTGTCGAGCAGGGTGACGCCGCGCTCCAGCGCGCGGTGGATGACGGCGATGGACGCAGCGTCCTCTCCACGGCCGCCATAAAAGGCACTCATGCCCATGCAGCCCAGGCCGAGGGCGGAGACGGTGGGGCCGTTGCGGCCCAGCGTGCGGGTCTTCATGCGGAAACTCCTGACGGAACGAAAAGGGGGGAGGGCAGCTCAATGGCCGCGATCGACCAGTGCCAGCTCAGTCGCGCCGTAGCGCGGGCCGGCGACATCGGGCTGGAACACCGCGTCCAGCCGCGCCAGCGCGTCGGCATCGAGCACCAGCGTGGCGGCACCGGCGTTGTCCTCCAGATACTTGCGGCGCTTGGTGCCGGGGATGGGCACGATGTGCTCGCCCTGCGCCAGGACCCAGGCCAGGGCGACCTGGGCTGGGGTGGCGCCCAGGTCGGCTGCGATGGCCTTGACCGTGTCGGCAAGACGCAGGTTGGCGGCCAGCGCCTCGGCCTGGAAGCGCGGATTGCTGCGGCGGAAGTCGCCCTCGCCGAGCTGGTCCTGCGCGGTGATCGCGCCGGTGAGGAAGCCGCGCCCCAGCGGCGAGAACGGCACCAAGCCGATGCCCAGGTCGCGGACCGTGTCGAACACGCCGTTGCCTTCCAGCTCGCGCGTCCACAGCGAGTACTCGCTCTGCAGCGCGGTGATCGGATGCACGGCGTGCGCGCGCCGCAAGGTGTCGGCCGAGACTTCCGAAAGTCCCAGGTAGCCCACTTTGCCTTCTTGGACCAGGCGCGCCATCGCTCCGACCGTGTCTTCGATCGGCGTGGCCGGGTCCAGGCGATGCAGGTAGTACAGGTCGATATGGTCAGTGCCCAGGCGCTGCAGGCTGGCTTCGACCGCCTGGCGCACGTACGCGGGCGCTCCGTCGACCTTCGGCCCCTGCGCGGTGCCGAACTGGCCGCTGTTGGCGATGAAGCCGAACTTGGTGGCCAGGAACACGCGCTCACGCCGGCCCTGCAGCGCCCGGCCAACCAGCTGCTCGTTGCTATGCGGGCCGTAGATGTCGGCCGTATCCCAGAAGTTGATGCCCAGCTCCAGCGCGCGGTCCAACGTGGCCAGCGACTCGGTGTCGTCGTAGCCGCCGTAGGCGTGGCTCATGCCCATGCAGCCCAGGCCCAGGGCGGAGACGGTGGGGCCGTTGCGGCCTAGCGTGCGGGTCTTCATGTCGATGCTCCTTTGCGTGGAATCGGAATCAGGCGCGCGGCTCCAGCCGCGTGGTGCCGAACAGGTTGCGCATCACCAGGGGCGAGCGCAGGAAGTCGTGCGGGAATGGCGCCGGACATGCGCTGGCATCGTCCAGGCGCGCGCATTGCGCAGGCGTGAGGTGGACCTCGAACGCGCCCAGGTTGTCTTCCAGCTGCGCCAGCGTGCGCGCCCCGATGATGGGGATCGCGCCCGGGCCGGGCCGCTGCAGGGCCCAGGCGAGGGCGATCTGTGCCGCGCTGTGGCCGGTCTCGGCGGCGACCGCGCGCACCACCGCGGCGATGTCCAGCGCACGTGGGGTGAGCGCGCCATTGGCGATGGCCACTTCGCGGCGCGTGCCGGTCGGTCCGGCCTCGGCCGGTGGCGTGAGATCGGCCGCGCCGTACTTGCCGGTCAGTACGCCACCGCCCAGCGGCGACCAGGCCACCACGCCCAGGCCGAGCGCTGCGGCCATCGGCAGCAGCTCGTGCTCGACGCTGCGCTGGAGCAGGCTGTATTCGACCTGCAGCGCCACCAGCGGGCTCCAGCCTCGCAGGTCGGCCAGGGTCTGCATGCGCGCGACCTGCCAGGCCGGCGTGTCGGAGATGCCGGCATACATGACCTTGCCGGCGCGCACCAGATCATCGAAGGCGCGCATCACTTCCTCCACCGGCGTGGTGCCGTCCCAGGCGTGCAGGTAGAGCAGGTCCAGGGCATCGGTGTTCAGCCGCTTGAGACTGGCCTCGACCCCGCGCAGCATCGCGCGGCGATGGTTGCCACCGGCGTTGGGGTCGGCCGCGTCCATGCTCAGGCTGTACTTGGTCGCCAGCACCACGCGCTCGCGCCGGTGCCGCAGCAGCTTGCCCAGCAGCGTTTCGGCGCTGCCGAAGGTGTAGAAGTTCGCGGTGTCGATGAAGTTGCCGCCGCGTTCCAGATAGGCGTCAAGGATGCGGCCGGCCTCGGCTTCATCCGCGCCCCAGCCCCAGTCCTGGCCGAAGGTCATCGTGCCCAGGGCCAGCGGGCTGACACGCAGGCCGGAGCGGCCCAGCAGGCGGTAATGGTCGAGCGACATGGCGGTCACCGCGTGGGGAGGGATGAACAGGATCGCCCCCGGGCGCCATGTGGATAAACTGGGCCAATCCGCATCTGCCTTGAAGTCCAGCTTCACAATGTCGCCCAGTCCGCTCCCCGCCGTCGTCGCTTTCAGCCGCGTCGCCCACCATGCCAGCTTCAGCCGTGCGGCCGACGAGCTGGGCGTCAGCCCATCGGCGCTGTCCCAGACCGTGCGCGCGCTGGAGCGCCAGCTCGGCGTGCGCCTGCTCAACCGGACCACGCGCCGGGTGGGCCTGACCGAACACGGCGCGCGCTTCCTGGAACAGGTGCGGGTGGGGCTGGACCAGATCGATGCGGCCTTCCAAGACCTGGACGCCGTGCGCGATACGCCGGCCGGGCTGCTGCGCATCACCTTGCCGCGGCTGGTGGCCGAACGCCTGGTGATGCCGCGCCTGCCCGAGTTCCACGCGCGCTATCCGCAGGTGCAGGTGGAGCTGTTCGTGGACCGCTACATGGTCGACCTGGTGGCCGAGGGCTTCGATGCCGGCGTGCGCCTGGGCGAGTCGCTGGCGCGCGACATGGTGGCGCTGCCGATCGGACCGATGCACCGCCAGGTGGTGGTCGGCACGCCGGACTACTTCGCCCGTCACGGCGTGCCGCAGACGCCGGCCGACCTGGTGCATCACGCCTGCATCGTGCACCGGCTCACCAGTGGTCGGCTGATGCCGTGGGAGTTCACCGGCGACGGACGCGATTTCGAGGTCGAGGTGCACGGGCCGCTGATCAGCAACGACAGCGAGGTCGCTTACGCGGCCGCGCGCGGCGGCATGGGGCTGGTGCAATCCTTCAGCGAATTCGCGCAGGCCGACCTGGCGGCCGGTCGGATGGTCAGCGTGCTGGAGGACTGGCAGCAGCCGTTCGCCGGCTTCCACATCTACTACCCGGCGCGCGAGCACCTGCCGCCGAAGCTGCGGGTGTTCGTGGATTTTCTGCGCGAAGGGCCGACGGATCGGGGCTAATGGGCTGGTGCAGGACCCGTTGGTCGGTCGGCACAGGCCCACGCCTTCGCGGAGAAAGCGTGGGCCTGCCCAGGGGGACCGGCATTGGATGCGTCCTTTCGAGACGAGGGGCATCCCGCGTCCAGCCCGGCCGGTCTCACCGATGGATCAAGCCGCCGATGCCGACAGTTGCTTCAGCAGCAGGTTGGCGGCCTCTTTGGATGAACCGGGATTCTGGCCGGTGATCAGCAGGCCGTCGCTGACCACATGGCTGCTCCAGTCCTCACCCTTGGAATACAGCCCGCCCTTGGCCTTGAGTTCGTCCTCGACCAGGAACGGCACGATCTCGGTCAGCTGTACCGCCGCTTCCTCGCTATTGGTGAAGCCGGTGACCTGCTTGCCCTGGACCAGCGGTTGGCCATTGGCGGCCTTGACGTGGCGCAGCACGCCGGGCGCATGGCAGACCAGGGCCACCGGCTTGCCGGCGCCGATGAAGGACTCGATCAGGCCGATGGAGGTGCGGTCTTCGGCTAGGTCCCACAGCGGGCCGTGGCCACCAGGATAAAAGACCGTATCGAAATCGGCCTGCGACACGCTGTCCAGGCGCACGGTGTTGGCCAGCTGCGCTTTGGCGTCGGCATCGGCCATGAAGCGGCGGGTGTCATCGGTCTGCGCATCGGGCGAGTCGCTCTTGGGGTCCAGCGGTGGCTGGCCGCCCTTGGGCGAGGCCAGCACGATCTGGGCGCCGGCGTCTTTGAACACGTAGTACGGGGCGGCCAGCTCTTCCAGCCAGAAGCCGGTCTTCTTGCCGGTGTCGCCGAGTTGGTCGTGCGAGGTCAGAACCATGAGGATCTTCATGTGGTTGCTCCTGTTGACAGTGGATCGAACGTACTAAGTAGACCGGTCGTCTAGGGTGGAGGCGTGCGATGTCGCGTGCGAGTCGAGTGCGGCCGGGGGTTACTGGGGAAGCTGGAGGAGCTGGCGGGTCGTGGCCATCGCCGCCTGGAACGGCTGGACGTCGCGCGAGACCTTGACCAGCACGCTGGCACCGAGCCACAGCTGGTACAGGCTCTGGGCCACCTGCCGCGGCTGGCCCTGGATCGAGAGCGAACCTTCGCCGACCCCGGCCTCCAGCGCAGCGGTCAGACGATCCACGATGCCCGACGTGCCGCGTTGCATGGCCAGGCGCATCGGTTCGGACAGATCCGCCACCTCCGCGCCCAGCTTCACCGCCAGGCATTTGCCCTGGCAGTGGGCGAAGGACTGGGTGTCCTGCCAGTTCTGGAAGTAGCGCTTCAGGCGCTGGGCGATGGTCAGCCCCGGCAGACGCAAGGTGGCATCGATCTCGGCCAGATACGCGGCGAAATAGCGTTCCAGCAGCGCCTGGCCATACGCGTCCTTGGATGCGAAGTAGTGATAGAACGACCCCTTAGGCACGCCTGCGGCGTCCAGGATTTCCTTCAGCCCGACCGCGGAAAACCCCTTGGCGGCCATGGTCTGTTGACCTATCTCCAACAGGGACTCACGCACGTCCTTGGTCTGGGGAGTCATCGCAGCGTTCATGCGTCTACCTTACCGAAAAGTAGACCAGTCGTCTAGCGGCGCTTTCGGTGCATTGAATATGCTTCGTACGGGCGGGTCCTCGGCTGCCGGCCGGGATGAGGCGGCTGCGGGATCGGATGGAACCCTGAAGGCCGTTGCTGAACCTCGCGCGCGGGCGCCGGCCGTGCGAGGCTGCGCCGTCCTGTCGAACCCCCTTCCATGCCAAGCCAACCCACCCCCAAACCCCTGCAGGGCGACGCCGCCCTGATCCGCGCCGTGGGCGCCTTCGCCCTGACCGCGGCGGTGATCAACATCATCGTGGGCGGGGGCATCTTCCGCATGCCGGCCACCCTGTCGCTGCAGATGGGCGCGGCCGCGCCGCTGGCGCTGCTGGCCGGCGCGTTGGCGATCATCCCGGTGACCCTGTGCTTTGCCGCCATCGGCAGCCGCGCCAGCGCCACCGGCGGGCCGTATACCTACGTGGGCACCACGTTCGGGCCGTTTGCGGGGTTCATCGCCGGCTCCCTGATGTGGATCGGCAATGTCGCTTCCAGTGCGGGGGTGGCCGCGGCCCTGTCCAGCCAGGTCGCCAACCTGATCCCTGCGCTGGGCACGCCGACCGCGCGCATGGCGTTCCTTACGGCGGTCTATGGGCTGATGTTCGCGCTCAACGCGTTCGGGGTGAAGCTGGGCTCGCGCGCCATCGCCACGCTGGCCACGATCAAGCTGACGCCGCTGTTCGTCCTGGTGGCGTGCGGGATCTGGTTCGTGGACTGGAGCCAGGTGAGTTTCCTGCCCGGAGAGGTGCCGTCCTGGGGCGCGCTGGGCATGTCGATGGTGCTGGTGATCTTTGCTTATTCAGGCGTGGAGACCGCGCTGATTCCGTCTGGTGAAGTGCGCGACCCTTCGCGCAACGTGCCGCGCGCGACGATGGTGGCCATCCTGCTGGTGGTGGCGCTTTACCTGGGCTTGCAGATCGTGGGCCAGGGCCTGCTCGGGCCGGCCCTGGCCAACAGCGGCGTGCCGCTGGCCGAGACCGCCGCGGCGTTGTGGGCACCAGCGCGGGTGCTGTTGCTGATCACGGCCTGTGTCTCGATGGCCGGCTTCCTGCTGGGCAACCTGCTGGCCTCTTCGCGCTCGTTGTTCGCGCTGGGCCGCGACGGCTTCCTGCCCTCGGCCTTCGCCAAGGTGACGCCGCGCCACCGCGTGCCGCTGCTGGCGCTGGTGGTGCACGCACTGCTGGCATGGTCGCTGGCGCTGGGCGGCAGCTTCGATGCGCTGGCGCTGGTGTCCGGCGGGTCCAACTGCCTGGTCTACCTGCTGGTCGCCATCGCCGCCTGGCAGGCGCAGCGCCTGGACCTGCGCGAGCGCGGCGAACCCTTCGTGCTGTGGGGTGGCCCGCTGATCCCGCTGCTGGCGGTGGCCGCAATGGCCGCCATCGTCACCACGCTCTCCTCGAAGGAATGGCACGCCATCGGCGTCGCGCTGTTCGTGTTGGTGCTGATCTACGGCGTCCTGCGTGCGCTGGGACGCAAGGTGCGCGTGGGCGACTGAGGCGCCGTCGACCGACTGACGCGCTGCGGCAAGGGACGCCGTTACGACGCGGTGTCGCTGTTGCGTTTTCTGAATTGTGCGGCCTTATGCCGGTTGCCGCACTGGGCCATGCTGCACCAGCGGCGCTTGTGCGACTTGGTGCGGTCGTAGAACCAGAGGATGCAGTCGGGGTGCTCGCATTGCTTGACGAGCGCGAAATCGCCCTCGACCAGCAGCGTGGCCACTGACTCGGCAACCGGCCCAAGCCGTGCCGCTGCATCGTCACCCGCCGCCCGTCGCTGCAGCACGAGGTGGCCGTCGATGTCGTGCGCCAGATGCGGCGTGCTGCGGTACGCGTGCAGATGCTGGTTGAGGTCATCGAGCTGCACGGCCTGGCCCGCCTTGCGACTGACGACAAGTGCGCGCGTGAGCGCGCGCAGCGACCGGGCCTGCGTCAGCAACGCCGCCTGGCTGCGCGCGTCCGGCTCAGCGGCTTCGAGCCCCAGGCGCGACAGCCATGCGCTCACGTCCGCGCCCGTGCGCCACAGATCGACGTCCTGGCCTTGGCTGCGCACCTGCGTGTTGAGCAGATCCATCGCCCAGTGATCGCCCACCAGCGGCGGTTCACCCGGGGCGGGATCGCGTCGTGCCTCGCTCATCAACATAACCTCTTAAATACCGATTGATAGGTTATCACGGGCACGCCTAGACTGCGGGCAAGTAACCTTCAAAAGTGATTTTGAAAGGTTACTCTCAACCCATCCGCAAAGGAATTCCTCATGAGCATCACACCCGCTCTGGCTGCCGCCGTTCCGGTGCACCACCACACGCTCGACGTGCAGGGCGTTCGCCTGTTCTATCGCGAGGCCGGACCTGCGAACGCGCCCACTGTCCTGCTGCTGCACGGCTTCGGCGCCTCGTCCTACATGTTCCGCAACCTGATTCCCGTGTTGGCGCAGCGCTATCACGTGCTGGCACCGGACCTGCCGGGCTTCGGCCAGACCGAGGTCGCGGCCGGGACGCGCTTCGACTACACGTTCGACCGGCTGACCTCGGTCATCGACGCCTTTACCGCAGCCAAGGGCGTCGACCGCTACGCCCTCTATGTCTTCGACTACGGCGCGCCGGTGGGCTGGCGGCTGGCCGTGCAGCATCCGGACAAGATCACCGCGATCGTCAGCCAGAACGGCAACGCCTACGAAGTAGGTCTGAGCGAGGGCTGGGCCGATGCGCGCACCGCCTGGGCGCATCCGACCGCCGAAAACCGCGAGGCGCTGCGCCACTTCAACACGCCCGAGATGATCCGGTGGCAGTACGAGGAAGGGGTCAAGGAGCCCTCGCTGATCGCGCCGGAAACGTATCAGCTGGCCTCGGCGGCGATCGCCCGCATCGGCGAGGCGCCGCAGATCGACCTGCTCGCCAACTACGGCGAGAACGTCAAACAGTACCCGCAGCTGCATGCGTACTTCCGCCAGTACCAGCCGCCGTTGCTGGCCATCTGGGGCGAGCATGATCCGTTCTTCGTCCCCGCGGGCGCGGAAGCCTTCAAGGGCGATCTCCCCGAGGCGCAGGTGCAGTTCCTGGACACGGGACACTTCGCGATCGAGACGCACGGCGATGCGATTGCCAAGGCGATGCTGGAATTCCTGGATCGCAACCTCACGCGCTGACCGTGGGCGCCGCCGCGTCGTTGCACGTGGCAGCGCGCTTCTGCGCTCAAACGACGCGCCGGTCAGCCCAGCGCCTCGGCATACACCTGGGTGATCCATTCCACGAACACCCGCACGCGTGGCGGCGGGTTGCGGCTGGGCAGCAGCAGGTGCACGGGAATCGGCGGTGGGGCCCAGTCGGCGAGCACCTGCACCAGCGCGCCGCTGGCCAGTTCATCGGCCACGCCCAGTGGCGGGATCTGGATCAGCCCGTATCCCCGCACGGCGGCGGCCACGTAGCTGCGCGACTCGTTGACCTTCAACCAGCCCCCGATGGGGAAGTCGCGCGGCTTGCCGTCGACGAGAAACGCAAACGGATAGTCGATGTCGTGGTTGGGCGCGAAGAAGCCCACCGCCTGGTGCTGGGCCAGCTGTTCGGGATGGGTGGGCGTGCCGTGTTCGGCCAGGTAGGCGGGGCTGGCGCAGACCACCTCGTGCAGGGTGGCCACCCGCCGAGCCACCAGGGAGGAGTCACGCAGCGGCCCGCTGCGCAGCGCGCAGTCCACGCCTTCTCGCACCAGGTCCACCAGCCGGTCGCCGCTGCTGATCACCAGCGCGATGTCCGGATAGCGCGCGTGGAACTCGTGCAGGCGCGGCAGTACCACTTGCACCGCGTGGCTGCCGTGCATCTCCACGCGCACCTGACCGCGCGGGCGGGCGGCAACGTTGCGCACGGCGCCTTCGGCCTCCTCCAGCTCGGCCAGCAGGTGCACGCAGCGCTCGTAGAAGGCCTGGCCATCGACGGTGGTGCGCACCTGGCGCGTGGTGCGCTCCAGTAGGCGGCTGCCCAGGCGGGCCTCCAGCTGCTTGATCGCATGGGTGGCGGTGGCCCGGGGCAGGTCCAGCTCGGCCGCCGCGCGGGTGAAGCTGCCCAGCTCCACGATGCGGACGAACAGGTGCAGGGAATCGAAGCGGTCCATACGCACTATTGTTGTCCCAGATTGAATGGTTCTGGCAACTGCCGCTGGTTTATCCAAGCAGGGCCAATGGCCAGACTGTCCCCATCCCGCCGGCCCGACCGGCACACGATGAGGATTTCGCCATGAGCACTTCGAACAAGACCGCGCTGGTCACCGGCGCTTCCCGCGGCATCGGCCGCGCCATCGCCCAGCGCCTGGGCGCCGATGGCTTCAACGTGGTGGTGGGGTATGCCGGTAACGCGGCCAAGGCCGCCGAAACGGTGGATGCCATCGTCGGCGCCGGTGGCCAGGCCATCGCGGTGCAGGCCGACGTGGCCGACGCTGCGGCCGTGGCGGCCCTGTTCGCGCAGACCGTCGAGCGCTTCGGACGCGTGGATGTGGTGGTCAACAGCGCCGGGGTGATGGACATGGCGCCGGTCACGGCCGAGAGCCTGGACAAGTTCGACGCGATGGTCGCCACCAATCTGCGTGGCGCCTTCCTGGTGCTGGGCCAGGCCGCCCAACATGTGGCCGAGGGGGGACGCATCGTGGCGCTGTCCACCAGCGTGATTGCCAAGTCCTTCCCTGGCTACGGCCCGTACATCGCCACCAAGGCCGGTGTGGAAGGCCTGGTCAAGGTCCTGGCCAACGAGTTGCGCGGCCGCAACATCACCGTCAATGCCGTGGCCCCCGGCCCGACCGGGACCGAGTTGTTCCTGACCGGCAAGAGCGAGGAACAGATCGCCCAGCTGGCCAAGCTGCCGCCGCTGGAGCGCCTGGCCACGCCGGAGGACATCGCCGCCGTCGTGGCCTTCCTCGCCGGCACCGACGGCAGCTGGGTCAACGCCCAGGTGCTGCGCGCCAACGGCGGTTTCGCCTAAGCACCAACGCCGCTTCCTACCGCTGCATTCCACACAGGCGCTGCCGCCAGGCAGCGTCGACGGAGTCCCCATGCCATGAACACGCACCAAGACAAGCAGGTCATCCTGATCACCGGCGCTTCCAGCGGCTTCGGCGCCCTGGGCGCCCGTGCCCTGGCCGCCGCCGGCCATACCGTCTACGCCAGCATGCGCGACATCGCCGGCCGCAACGCGCCGCAGGTGCAGGCGTTGCGCGAACACGCCAGCCGCCACGGCGTCGACCTGCGCGCGCTGGAACTGGACGTGCAATCGCAGGCATCGGCCGATGCCGCCATCTCCCAGGTCATCGCCGACCACGGCCGCCTGGACGTGCTGGTCCACAACGCGGGGCACATGGTGTTCGGCCCGGCCGAAGCCTTCACGCCCGAGCAGTACGCCCAGCTCTACGACGTCAACGTGCTGGGCACCCAGCGGGTCAACCGCGCCGCGTTGCCGCACCTGCGCGGCCAGCGCAGCGGGCTGCTGTTGTGGGTGGGCAGCTCCAGCACCCGCGGCGGCACGCCGCCGTTCCTGGCGCCGTACTTCGCGGCCAAGGCCGGCATGGATGCGCTGGCGGTGAGCTACGCCAGCGAGCTGGCGCGCTGGGGCATCGAGACCAGCATCCTGGTCCCGGGCGCCTTCACCCAGGGCACCAACCACTTCGCCCACAGCGGAACACCGGCCGACACCGCACGCGCGGCCGAGTACGCCGAGGGCGCAACGCGCGGGCTGGCGCAGCAGGCCAACGACGGTCTTGCGGCGGCCGAGCCACCGGACAGCGACGTGGCCGAGGTCGCCAGCGCGATGGTCGGCATCGTCAACACGCCGGCGGGCCAGCGACCGTTCCGCGTGCATGTCGATCCGTCCGATGACGGCGCGGCGGTGGTCAATGCCGTGGCCGACCGCGTGCGCGCCGAGTTCCTGCGCCGTATCGGTCTAGGCGATCTGCTGCGCCCACAGATCCCGCGCGAGGTGGCGTGATGTCCGCACCTGCCCAGAGCCTGCCGCGCACCTTGGGCGAATCGGCGATCGCCGCGGCCGCCGCCGGCACGGCCACGCTGCTGATCGAGGTCCCGGTCTGGGCGATGTTCATCGGCTGGATCGGCTATTTCTCGCGCGGTCTCAACCTACGCCAGGGCCTGTCGAACCTGAGCTGTGTGCTGGCGGGTCTCCCGATCGGCGTGGTGGCCTCCATGGCATTGGCGGCACTGGCGTCGTCACTGGGCGCGGCCACCTTGCCAATGGTGGTGTTCGTGGTCGCGCTGGTGGTGCTGACCGCCTCGCGCGTGACGCCTTTGAACAATCCGTTGGCTTACTTCCTCGGCCTGGTCTGCTGGTTCGCCGCGCACCAGCCGCCCTCGGTGCGATTGCTGCTGGAACTGGCCACAGCGGTGCTGCTGGGCTCGATCGCCGGCTGGTTGGCCGCAAGCCTTCCGCATCGTGTGGGTCACGGCCGTACGGCGGCCTGATTGCATGTCCTGCGCGGCGCACGCCGCCGGCCGCGCAGGGGCGTATGACAGGCGGCATCCATGCGCACTTTCGATTAACCCCTCTCTGGAATTCGCTACCATGCCCTTTGCCAACTACAAGTTCCCCGAAGGCCTCCTCGATACCGCCCGCAAGGAAGAGATCATCCACCGCACCACCGCCATGTTCGTCGAATACTTCGGCGAAGGTGTTCGCCCCTACACGATGGTGCTGGTCGACGAAGTCGCCGACGGCGGCTGGGGTCGTGCCGACGAGACCCTGACCCTGGAGAAGATGGGCTTGCCGCCCAAGACCTAATCGCCGCCTTGAGCCGGTGGGTCCCCGGTCGCTGCCGCAGTTCGCTGATGGCAGCGGCCGGGCCATGTGGACGCGCACCATCGCCGGCAAGATCCACGCGCCCTAGCGGCCGACAAGCCTCAGGCGTCTCGTCAACGGCGGTGCGCGGTCAGGGACGTTCCCATTCGCTTGTCGACACTAACGCGATCTCCACCGAGGCAACCCGGCTCGCCTCGTCGACGCGCCCACGCAGGCACCGCGCGCATCGATGCCCCGCCGGGGACTGTCCTTGAAAGCTGGCCAATCCTAAACGACGCCCATACGATGCCCTTCCCTACTACAAGCCTGTGTCTTGCTACAGGTGGAAGATCGCGCTTCTCGTTGAGGCGATCGCCGTAGGCCTACTGTGGCGAATCGGGCACCTTGGCCGCCCCATACTCCCAGCGATACGGAACACCGGTTTCGCCGAGCGCCACGCGCACGAGGGCGGGAAACGCAGTTTCGATCCGGACATCGTTGCCCAGCACCAGCAGGCAGCGCTGGCGCTCTTCCAGGCAGACCAGCGTGTTGGCGGTGACTTCGTTGTGGCCACCCTTTAACCATCCCCGTCCCTGGGGGCCGGTGAAGGCAATCACGCCGAGGGCGGCCTTGGCCGAGGTCTGCTCGGCGGCAGGCGCCTGGTTGTCCAGCGTGGGGAACTGGCTCTTGCTGGTGATGGGCTGGGTGCCTGCGGCGAAGGCCTGGCGCCACTTCGGCGGAAGCCCTTCCCCGCGCACCATGGCGGCCGCCATCTTGGCCAGATCCTGGATGGTCGTGTCCATGGAGCCCGCTGCGCGGACCCGGCTGCGGTCGTCGTGCGGCTCGATCTTGCCGGCTTCGTCCCAGCCATCGGCGAGGTTGCCGCCGAAGCTGTCCTGCCAGATCAGGCTGGTGCGCGTCATCCCCAGGGGCTTGAAGAAGCGCGCCTGCAGTTCGCCTTCCACGCTCAGGCCAAGGCCCTGCTCGATGCCGAACTGCAGCAGCGAGATCCCTTCTCCCGAGTAGGCATAGCGGCTGCCTGGGTCGAAATGGAACCGCAGCTTCTGATCGGGCTCCAGGTCGGCGAAATTGGCGAAGCCGGTGCTGTGGTTGAGCGCGTGGCGGGGCGTCACGCGCTTCCAGCGTGCATCGGCCGCCAGGTCGCCCCAGTGGCCGTAGGCATCCAGGTTGCCGTAGCTTGGCAGTGGCTCGGGAAGCATCCTGGCGATGGGCGTATCGAGATCCAGCTTGCCTTCGGACGCGAGCTGCGTGACCAGATAGCCGAACACGGCCTTGGTCAGGGAGGCCCCATACATGATGGTGTCGGGCGTGAGCGGGTCGCCCTTGGCGTTGCGCGCCCCGTAGGTCTGGACATAGGCCACCTGTCCTTCGTCGATCAGGGCGATGGCGGCACCTTGCGCATGGGTGCGGGCCATCGCTGCCCTGACGGCCTCGTCGATCTGCGCGTTGGACGTCCGCGCCCAGGCACCGGTGGCCATCAGCGCAACGAACGTCCCCAACAGCAGGCGGAAAGAATCCCTACGCATGGCTGCCTCCGATTCCTTGGTTGAACGACCGTGATCAGCGAGAAGCTTGCGCGCAGTAGTACAGCAGACCAAGGGCGATGTCCTAGATCCAAAGTCATCCCACGGAGGGCGGAGGGGACTTGGCGGCCCTCGTGCTGCCCTTTTCGGAGACGAGTTGCTCAAACCCGCATTGAGCAGCGACGGGATGTGACCCCGCTCCTCGACTCCATGGAAATCAGGCCGGAGCCTGACTTCGGTTCGCCTGGGACCTGCGAGGAAGCCCGCCTGGCGCAGACGTCATGACCGAGCGCCGCTAAATTGCCAGCTTGCCGATGGAGGCGCCGCCATCGACATGCAGCGTCTGCCCGGTAATGAAGCCCGCATCCTCGGTCAACAGGAATTCGATTGCTGCGGCAATCTCCTCCGGTGTCCCGAAGCGCCCCATCGGAACACCGGCAAGATAGCGGTGTTCGCCGGCGCTTCCCTGGGGATTGTTGGCACGAAACAGTTCAGTCTCGGTGGGTCCGGGCGCGACCGTGTTGACGGTGATGCCAGTGCCCGCAAGCTCCAGCGCCCACGTGCGGCTGAAGCTGACCAGCGCCGCCTTGGCGGCCGCATAGGCGGTACGCTGCGTCGTGCCGAGCACGGTCAGGCTGGCGATGTTGACGATACGGCCCCAGCCACGCGCCTGCATGCCTGGGAGCGTGGCCTGGACGGCCAGCAGCGCCGGATGCAGGTTGAGCTGCATGACCGCATCGAGATCGGCCAGCGTCGTGTCGGCCAGCAGTGCCGGACGCACCAGCCCGACGTTATTGACCACGCCATCCAGGTCGAAGCGCTCGGCGACCACGGCGAAGGCGGCCGCGGCGGCGATATCGTCGCCCAGATCGACGGGGATGAAGGCTCCCGGAAACGAGGGTGGCGCGTTCCGCGCCATGCCGATGACATGGTGGCCATCGGCGGCAAGCCGCTCGGCGAGCGCCAGGCCAATGCCCTTGCCGGCGCCGGTAATCAGGAAAGTACGGGACATGAGGGTTCCTTGCGGCACGGCCGCGATCACGCGGGCGTGCCTTTGATGGATCAGGCGGCGCGGCTGGCGAGCTGGTGCAGGACAGGCAGCAGTTCGGAGGGATCCGGGCGCAAGGTGTAGTCCGGGTTGACCTCCGCATAGACGATCGTGCCGTCCTGGGCGATCACGTAGCGCGCCGGCATCGGCAGGGTCCAGCTGTCGTCGCCATTGAACGCCGGCAGGTCGTTGCGCATGGACGCGTACAGGTCCACCAAGTAATCCGGCAGGGCAAAGCGCAAACCGAACGCAGCCGCGACTGCATTGCCCGGATCGGACAGGATCGGGAAGTCCAAGCCGTTTTGCCGCACCGACTTGCGGCTGTTGGCGGCAATCTGCGGCGAGATGGCCACGACGCTGGCGCCGGTGGCAGTGAGCTCGGGCAGCGCCGCCTGCAGGGCCTGCAGTTCCATGTTGCAGTACGGGCACCACACCCCGCGGTAGAAGCTAATGATCATCGGGCCGCGCTGCAGCAGCTCGGCCGAGGAGACCTGCTTGCCATCGGGGTCGTTGAGGATGAAGTCCGGTGCGCGGTCACCGGCCTTGCGTGCGCGCTGTGCGGCGCCGGAGGCGATCAGCTCGGCCGTGGCCTTGTGCATGGTGTCGATGACCGAGCGCGGCACGCTGTAAGGCGGCTTGCCGGCTTCGAAATCCGCCTTGAAGGCGTCGAGTTTGTCTTGCAGGGTCATGGGTGTACTCCAGGGATGTCGGGACGGGAAGCGCGCGGCATGGCGCGGAGCCACGCCGCGCATGAGGTCAGCTGGCCTGCGCCGCGTTGCGGGCGACCTCGGCGGCGCTGATGCCTTCCAGCGCCAGGCCGTAGCCGGCGCCTTCATCGACGATGCGGCGCAGCTTCTGGGTCAGGGCGATGCGGGTGTAGCGCGCGGTCAGCGGCGGCAGCGCTGCCAGCGAGGCGGCGATGTCGTGTGCGCGGACCAGCAGCTGGTCGGCCGGCACGATCTCGTTGACCGCGCCCCATTCCTTTGCGGTCTGCGCGTCCAGCACCTGGCGGGTGAGGATGAAATGGCGGCCGCGGATGCTGCCGACCACTTCGGGCCACAGCAGGTTGACGCCATCGCCCGGCACGATGCCGAAGTCGAAGTGCGGCTTGTCCTGGAACACCGTCTCCGGCGTGGCCAGCACGATATCGGCCAGCAGCGCGTACTCGGAGTGCAGCAGGACCGGACCGTTGAGCGCGGCAATCAGCGGCACCTCGATGTCGAGTAGGTTCATCAGGACCTTCTTGCCCTCGCGGAAGATCTTGTCGTAGCCGCGTGGGGTGAAGAAGTCGAAGCCATCCGGACTGATCGCATCCATGAAGGCATCGCCGCTGCCGGTGAGGATCACCACGCGGTTGTCCGGATCCGAGCCGATGTCGTGGAACAGGTCGACGAACTGTTCGTGGGTGTGGCCGTTGAAGACCAGCTTGCCGCCGTCGGTGTGCAGGGCGACCTCCAGCACGCCGGCAGGCGTACGGGTCAGGCGGGCATTGGGATAGGCGTTGCGGTAGCGATCGAAGCGGGACATGGGTGTGCCTTGGTTGGTGGGGGTTGGGGACGGGAACGGATCAGGGAGCGGGGACGAGGGCGTTGACGCGTGCGATGGCGCGCTGCACGGCCGGACGCGCTTCGATGGCGGCGTACCAGCGCTGCAAATGCGGGAAGTCCTCCAGCGCAATGCCGGCAAACGCGCGACGCCAGAACCAGCCGAAGTGGGCGATGTCGGCGATGGAATAGGTGTCGCCGGCGACCCAGGTGCGTTCGGCCAGCAGGCCGTCGAGCAGTGCGCTCACGCGGCGGGCCTCGTCGGCAAAGCGCTGCAGCGCCAGCGGCTGCGGTTCGGGGGCAAGGGTGCGGAAGTAGCCGGCGTTGCCGAACGCCGGGCTCACCGCCGAGGCGTGGAAGAACAATTGTTCGAAGACCCGTGCACGCGCCTGCGGCTCGGTGGGCAGCAGCTGCCCGGCGGTCTCGGCCAGGTGCATCAGGATCGCGGCGGACTCGGTGAGCACCTGGCGCTGCCCGGCGGCATCGGTCTGCACCAGCACCGGCACCTTGGCGTTGGGGTTGAGCGCGCGGAACGCGTCCTGGCGCTGCGCGCCCTGCTTCACGTTAATCGTGTGCAGGGCGTAGTCCAGCCCCAGTTCCTCCAGCGCGATCGGGACCTTGACGCTGTTGGGGGTGGCGAATGCGTAGACCTCGATCATGACAGGCTCGTGTGCTTTGAAGGGCGGCGGGCGCCCGGTGCAGCAAAGTCTGGACACCACGTGCTCGGAATGGCAGACAGGTAGAATCGATAATCCTCATTCCCGGCAGGAATAGCCTTGGATCGTCTGCAGGCCATGTCCACCTACGTCCAGGTGGTCCAGACCGGATCGTTCTCCGCCGCCGCCCGTGTGTTGCGCCTGGGCCAGCCCGCGGTCTCCAAGACCATTGCCCAGCTCGAACAGCACCTGCAGGTGCGCCTGCTGATGCGTTCGACCCAGGGCCTGACCCCAACCGAAGCGGGTCTGCGCTTCTACGAGCACGCGCAAGTGGTGCTGCAGGAGGTGGAAGAAGCCGAGCTGGCCGCGCGTGGTGCCGGCGCCAACCTGTCCGGCCGGCTGCGCGTCTCGGCTGCGACCACCTTTGCGCGGCTGCACGTCATCCCGGCGTTGCCCAGGTTCCTGGAGGCACATCCCGAGCTTGAGATCGACGTGGTGCTGGATGATCGGCCGATCGACCTCATCGGCGAAGGCATCGATGTCTCGCTGCGCATGGGCCGACTGGCCGACACCGGGCTGGTCGCACGTCGACTTGCCAGGACACGACGCCTGGTCATCGCGAGTCCGGCCTATCTCGCGCGCGCCGGTCGACCGAAGACCCCGGCCGATCTTGCCGCGCACCAGACCCTGGTCTTCAGCCAGCAGGACAGCACCTGGGAGTTCCAGCGCGCCGGCCGCAGCGTCTCGGTCAGCGTCCGCGGCCGGGCCCGTTTCAGCGCCGCCGAAGGCATCCGCACCGCGGTGCTGGCCGACATGGGCCTCACCATCGCATCCGAATGGATGTTCACGCCCGAGCTCGCCGATGGCCGCGTCCAGGCGGTGCTGTCGGACTGGTCGCTGCCGGACATCGACCTGTGGGCGGTGTTCCCCAGCGGCCGCATGGCCACGGCCAAGGCCCGCGCATTTGCGGAGTTCGTCGAGGTGGCTGTCAATCAGGCAGGAGATTCAGGCTAGGCCACGCTCCACGCTTGGTTGCGATTGACCGGCTTCTGCTTCCGGCGTCGTGGCCCGTGGGTCAGCTACCCGCGTGGCCCCGAAACACCCGACGCCTTCCCGGCCCGCTCAATCCAGCCGCATCACGCCCTTGCGGGGCGTCATGGTGCCGAGGGTGTCCGCGCTCAGCGGTTCGCCCATCGACAGCAGCAGGTCGCGCTGCTCGGGCAGGGGCACCCGGGCGACGGCGTCCTCGATCCTGGCCAGCCGCGCGAACTCCGGCAGGGACAGCACCCGCTGTAGCCAGGCGGCGGTCAACGGCCAGCGCGTGGCATCGACCTCCACGCGCACCATCGCCGCGTTGCGAAAGAAGCTGGCGATGGTGATGTCGGCGATGGACAGTGCCCCCAGCACAAAGCCATCGGACGGCATCTGTGCCTCCAGCCAGTCCAGGCTGGCCGGCAATTCCACATCGCGCGCACGGTTGAAGCGCGCCTCGTCCAGCGGCTCCTTGAACAGGAATCGCTTGGGCCCGCGTTGGTAGAACATGTCGGTGACGATGACTTCGCCCAGGCGCGCATCGGCGTATTCCTCCAGCCAGCGCGCCTGCGCGCGCTCACCCAGGTCGGCCGGGTAGAGCGACGGCGTCGGATGGCGCTCCTCCAGGTACTGGCAGATCACCGTGGAGTCGTTGATGACCCGCTTGCCGTCGATCAGCACCGGGATGCGCCGCAACGGACTGAGCTGCTGGAAGGCGTCGCCGCCCAGGAACGGGGCAATGGGATCGATGCTGTAGCGCAGGCCCTTGTGGGCCATCACTACCAGCACCTTGCGCACGTAGGGCGAGATGTAGCTGCCCACGATGTGATAGACCGGCTCGTGCATGTGATCCTCGTAGACGACGTGGATGCCCCAGCCTAGCGCGATCGCGGTGTGGGAGCCGCCATGGCGGCGAAAGGCCCCACCGGGGAAGCCTCATCGCTGCCATGGCGACTCCCACGCGCATTGCGGTCAGCGTTTGCCGCGCTTCTCCAGCAGCAGCTTGATTCCCACCGCCACCAGGGCGATGACCAGCCCGGCGGCCATCGCGATCAAGGCCAGGCTCAGCAGCTGTCCCCAGCCCATCATCGGAACACCACGGTGCGGTGGCCGTTGAGCAGGATGCGGTGCTCGACATGGCGGCGCACGGCGCGCGCGAGCACCACCGACTCGATGTCGCTGCCCAGGCGGACCAGGTCGCGCGGGGTCATGGCATGGTTCACGTGGGCGATGTCCTGTTCGATGATCGGGCCTTCATCCAGGTCCGGGGTTACGTAGTGCGCGGTGGCGCCGATGATCTTGACCCCGCGCGCGTGCGCCTGGTGGTAAGGCTGGGCGCCCTTGAAGCTGGGCAGGAAGCTGTGATGGATGTTGATCGCGCGTCCGGCCAGGGCCTGGCACAGATGCGGGGAGAGAATCTGCATGTAGCGCGCCAGCACCACCAGGTCGATGCGCTCGCGTTCGACCAGGTCGATGATCGCCTGCTCCTGGGCTTGGCGGTTGGACGCATCGACAGGAAGATGGTGGAACGGCACGTCGTAGGAGGCCGCAAGCGGGCCGAAGTCGGCGTGGTTGGAGGCGACCGCGGCGATCTCCACCTTCAGTTGCCGGCTGTGGGTGCGGAACAGCAGGTCGTTGAGGCAGTGGCCCTGCTTGCTGACCAGGACCAACAGCCGTGCCTTGGCGTTGGCGTCGTGCAGCTGCCAGTCCATGCCGAACGCCTCGCCCAACGGCGCGAAGCGCGCGCGCAGCGCCTCGATGTCCAGCGCCTGCGGCAGATCGAAATGCACGCGCAGGAAAAACCGGCCGCTCTCGGCGTCGCCGAACTGTTGCGCGTCCAGGATGTTGCAGCCGGACTCGAACAGCAGGCCGCTGACGCGGTAGACGATGCCGGTGCGATCCGGGCAGGACAGGGTGAGGATGTGGTCACGCATAGGCCGCGCATCTTACGCGGACCCCGCGCGCGGTCGCGACGGTTTCAGTCGTCGTCTTCTTCGGCGTGGCCGCGCTTGTTGCGCCGGCGTCGCCGCGCGTTGGCGGCATCGAGCCGGCGCAGCGAATCGGCCACCGGCGTGCCGGTCGCCTCGTCGGTGCTGATGAAGGCGCGCTTGTGCGCGGGATCGTCCAGCCGGCCCTGCACCAGGAACACGTTTTCGCCCTGTTCGACCAAGCCGATGTGGCGGCTGAGCACCACGTGGTCGACGCGCCGGAAGCCCTTCTCGCGGGCCAGCGGCATCAGCCGCGCGATCATGCGCGCGCTGGCCTCGTCCGGCGCGCGGCCGACTTCCGCATCCAGCTGGTGCACGCCGCGTGCGATCTGCGCGTACAGCCGGTGCTCGGGATGCTCGGGATGGTCCGGGCCGATCACCTCGGAGGTGTGGGCCTGCGCGGGTGTGGCCGCCGTCATTGCGGCGCTCGCTCCTGGCAGGGGCTCACGTGGCGATGGTGCATGTGTCCTCCGTTGACACCTCGCGCGCCTGGTGCGCGCCGCATCGCACCTTAGCGGCAGGGCATGGCCATGCTCAAGCCGCGCCGCGGCGATCCGTGGCGCGGCGCACAGCGTGGCCAGGCGTTCAGCGGGTTGCGGCCTCGCTCACTGGCGGCGGTCCACCGAGGCTGTCCGGCGGCGCGAGCATCAAGATGCATCGGGCAACCGGCGGGCGCCGCCAACAGCAAAGCGGAGAATCCCGCACTTCATCGTTTTGCCCGAGGGAACAGGTCCAGGGAGCGAAATCATCCTCGCCCGGCGCGGCGCGCGCTGACCCTGGCCAGCGCGGCCAGGTCCAGGTCGCCGTCGCCCTGCGCCACGCCTTCCAGCAGGCCGTCGCGCAGCGTGCTGGCCAGCGGCATCGGCACGCGCACGGCTTCGCCCGCCGCCAGCGCCAGGCCCACGTCCTTCAGTCCCAGTGCCAGCTTGAAACCGCCCGGGGCGTACTGCTCGCGCGCGATGAGGCCGCCATAACCCTGATACACCGGTGCGGCAAACACCGTGCTGGTGATCAGTTCGATGAAGTCCGCTGGCGCCAGCCCATGCCCCTGCACGAAGGCGCTGGCTTCGCCCATCGTGCCCACCGCGCTGGCCAGGCAGAAGTTCACCGCCAGCTTGATCGCGTTGGCCTGCTCGGGGGCCTCGCCGAACACCCAGGTCTTCACCCCCAGCGCGTCCAGCACCGGCTGCACGCGGGCCAGGTCGTCGGCCTTGCCTGCGGCGATGATGTTGAGCTTGGCCGCGGCGGCCATGTCCGGACGGCCCATCACCGGGGCGGCCACGTAACCCACGCCGCGTGCGGCGTGCTGGGCGGCCAGCTCGCGGGCGAAGGCGACCGAGACGGTCGCCATGTTCACGTGCACCGTGCCCCGGGGCAGCGCCGCGAGCAGGCCGCTGTCGACCACGCTCTCGCGCACGGCCGCGTCATCGGCCAGCATCGAGACGATCACCTCCGCGCCGGCGAGCGCCTGCGGAGTGTCGCAGGCCTGCGCGCCCTCTTTGGCCAGCGCCTCGCGCGAGGCGGGGCTGCGGTTCCACACCTGTACCGTGTGGCCGGCCTTGAGCAGGTTGCGTGCCATCGCCGCGCCCATGTTGCCCAGGCCCAGGAATCCGATCTGCATCTTCATGACTCCGAAAAGAGAAAGCCTCACTGTGATCCGCGCACCGTGAGCGATGCGCGGACGCCGGCCTGGGATCAGCCGAACAAGTCCTTCGCGCTGCGCGGCTGGCAGCGCAGGTACTGCGGGGCGGCATGCACGCTGGCGCCCAGCGCGGCGGCGGCATGCCACGGCCAGCGCGGGTCGTAGAGCACGCCGCGGGCCAGGGCCACCGCATCGGCCTGGCCGCTGGCGACGATGCCCTCGGCCTGCTGCGGGTCGGTGATCAGGCCGACCGCGATCACCGGCATCGCCTTGAGCTGGGCCTTGATGTCACGGGCGAACGGCACCTGGTAGCCATTGCCCAGGGTGATCTGCTGGCGCGGATCCAGGCCGCCGCTGGAGACATGCAGGAAATCGCAACCGCGTGCCTCCAGCGCCTGGGCCAGGACCGTGCTCTGGGCGACATCCCAGCCACCCTCGACCCAGTCGCTGGCCGAGATGCGCATGCCCACCGCCACACTGGCCGGCACCGCCGCGCGCACCGCGTCGAACACCTCCAGCGGCAATCGCATCCGGTGTTCCAGCGTGCCGCCATAACCGTCGGTGCGATCGTTGCTCAGCGGCGAGAGGAACTGGTGCAGCAGATAGCCATGGGCACCATGCAGTTCGATCAGGTCGAAGCCCAGCGCATGCGCGCGGCGCGCGCTGTCGGCGAAGGCGGCCACGATGGCGTCGATGCCGGCCTGATCTAGTGCCTCGGGGGCCGGGTCGCCGGCGTTGAACGGGTGCGCGCTGGACGAGACGGTCTGCCACCCGTGCTCGGCGTCCGGCGCGATGGCCGCGCCGCCATGTTCCCATGGCTTGTGGGTGGAGGCCTTGCGCCCGGCATGGGCCAGCTGGATGCCCAGCGCCATCGGCGACCAGGCGCGGAGGTTGTCGACCACCCCGCGCAGCGCCGCCTCGGTGGCGTCGTCCCACAGGCCCAGGTCGCCCCAGGTGATGCGGCCGCGCGCCTCGACGGCGGTGGCTTCCAGGATCAGCAGCCCGGCGCCGGACTGGGCCAGGTTGCCCAGGTGCTGCGCATGCCACGAGGTGGCTTGGCCTTCCTCGGCCGAGTACTGGCACATCGGCGCGATCACCACGCGATTGGGCAGGGTCAACGGGCCAAGGGACAGGGGCGAGAACAGCTGGCTCACGGGCGGTTCAAAAGCGAGGGGGCGTGCCATTGGGCACCCTGCGCGTTCACGCATCAACCGGGACGGCTGGATCGCAGCGTCACGCCCAGAGCCCGTCGATGAAGACGAAGCGTTCAGGCCGCGTGGCGACACCTTCCAGGTGGTCGCCTTGTCGCGCATACCAGCGCACCGGTGCTGCACGGTGAGCGGCGAGACGCGCCAATTTCAGGCAGCTGGGCCCATCGCGCCAGGCACGCTATAACGTGGTCGACAGTTCGAAGCGCAAGGTGAAGACCAGCGCGTTGCGCACGGTCGGGTCGGTGTCCGGATGCATCACGTATTGCAGGTCCGGCTGCACGGCCAGCCAGCCGCAGACCTGGGCCAGGTAGGTGACCTCGATCGAGCGCTCGGTGGTCGTGGTCGGTCGCGCCGCCTGCTGCCGCCAGGGACGGCCATTGCGCGCCACCGCGAGGGCCAGGCCGAGCTCGTCCTGCGGGCGCGAGGCAAACGGACCGGCCAGCACCGCGCCCGCGCCGAAATAGCGACCGAAGCGCGCGACCTCCGGATCGCCGGCACCGAACTGGCCGAACAGCGACACGCTGCGCTCGCCATCATGCGGTGCGTGCCAAACGGTGCGATCGACCACGGCGTAATAGCCGGTGGCGCCGTGCTGGGTAGTGCGGCCCTCGTCCGGCACCAGGCGGTCCAAGGTGGTGGTGTAGTGCCAGGCGCCAACGGCGAACTTGCCGGCGTACATCGGCAGCATGGCGTTGCGGCCGATGCGCAGGCGCGCGTCCGGTGGGGGCCGCGCGCCGGGGCGTTCGAGCAGGGCGAGTTCGGCCACATAGAGCCAGCCGTCTCCGGGCTGGAAGGCGCGCAGCCGATCGTGGTCGCGGATCAGCGGCGCGCCATCCATGGCGGCGGCGCGCAGCACCACGTTGGCCAGCGGCTTATAGGCCAAGCGCAGGCCCAGTGCGGTACGCGGGAAGATCGACGGACCGTCGATGCCGGTCTGCGAGAATTCCGGGCCGATCCCGAACGAGCTGTTGAGAAACAGCCCAGCCGACTGCAGCCGGTCGAACTCGCTGTTGACGTCGTACAGCCCACCGAGGATCGAGACGTTGGCTGTCTGCACGTTGTGCTCCAGCCAGAGTTCCTCCAGCTGCAGGTTTGGCGGCGCAGCCAGGTTGCTCACCCCCATCGCGTCGCCGACCCGGGCGTCGGGCTGGCCGCCGTGAATCCACAGCGCGTCGGCGAAGACGTGCGTGTCCTGCCAGCCCAGTGCGTGTTCCAGGTCGAGCAGGCTGCGCAGGTGCAGGTTGCCGACATAGGTGCCGCCGGTCCGTGTTCCGCCATGCAGGTTGTCGATGGCGGCGCCGTCGTAGCTCAGCGTGGTGTCGGCCCAGTGTCCGGGATCGGATGGGCCGGCATGTGCCCGCGGCGTGATCAGCGCGAGGGCGACAGCGAGGATGACCGCGGTGGCGCGAAGGCGCATGGCGAATCGTCGGGCGGGTGGGCCGCAGTATAGGCCGTGGCGCGGGACCGGCCGCGCCGAATCCGGAACGCATGGAGGGATTTCGGCGCCATTGGCGGTGGGCGCACGGCAGCGTGCGGCGCGGATCCGCGCGCGGTGCGGCGGGCGGCGGCGCCTGGTGTGCTCACACCGCCATGGCGGCGCCTGCGGTCAGGCAGGCACGTCGTCGCGCAGGAAGCCCAGCGCCTCGGCGCAGTCATGTTGCACCTTCAGCGTCAGCAGATCGTCGGCGCGGGTCCGGCCCAGGGTGAGGGCGGCGATCGGCGTGCCGGCCTGGTGCGCCCACTGGGCGAAGCGGAAGCCGGAATAGACCATCAGCGAGGAACCCACCACCAGCATCGCGTCGCTGCCGTCCAGCGCGTGCCGGGCCGCCTGCACGCGCTCGCGCGGTACGTTTTCGCCGAAATACACCACGTCCGGCTTGAGGATGCCGCCGCAGTGCGCGCAGGCCGGGATGTCGAAGGCGTCGAAGTCCGCTTCCAGATCCGCATCGCCATCCGGTGCGATCCCGGCCTCCAGTTCCAGCCACCCGGGGTTGCGTGCGATCAACTCGGCCTGGAACGCCTCGCGCGGGGTGCGGCGCTCGCAGCCCACGCAGCGCACCACGTCCAGGCGCCCATGCAGGTCGATGACCTCGCGGCTACCGGCGGCCTGGTGCAGGCGGTCGACGTTCTGCGTGAGCAGCATCGAGACCTGGCCGCGCCCTTCCAATGCAGCCAGCGCTCGGTGCACGCCATTGGGCCGCGCGGCCAGGAACCGGGGCCAGCCCACCAGGCTGCGCGCCCAGTAGCGTCGGCGCGTGGCGGCCTCGCCCATGAAGGCCTGGTAGGTCACCGGCTGGGCGCGCTTCCACTGGCCCTCGGCATCGCGGTAGTCGGGGATACCCGAGCCGGTGCTGCAGCCCGCACCGGTCAGCACGAAGATCCGGTCGTGGCGCTCGACGAAGGTGCGCAGGCCCTGCAGCACGCTCACCTCCGCGTCTCCGGGCAATGGGCGCATCTGCGCGCGAGCGGCGCGGGATGCACGGTCGAACGCGTCAATCGAAACACCATGGCCCAATGATGGACCCACGATGGGGACAACGGCGGCGTGATCATGGAACGGAACGATACAGGCCCGCCGATGAAAACAGCCGCCAGACGGTTAAGCTTACGAGCGCTGCGCTGGCGCGGTCCGACGTTCGTGCTGGCGAGGTTGACGCAGGTGGGTTGCCTGGAATGGCGCGAGGGTCGCGACCACACGATGGGATTTTCTGCATGCTGAACAAGCCCGTGGCATCGATGCGCGATTGGTTGCGCAGCGTTCCGGTCTCCGACCCGGTGGACCGGCGCAATGCGCCCATGTTCCAGATTGTGCTGCTGCTGTTCGTCACGCTCCCGCCGATGGCGTGGCTATACAGGGGAATCGCCGTGCCCGTGCCCTGGCGCGAGGGAGAGTTGGCAAGCCTCGGTCTGAGCCTGCTGTTCAGTGCGGTTTGCCTGCTGAGCTTCTGGCTCATCAGGACCGGCCGCTTTCGTTGGGCCACCTACCAGCTCCTGGCCGTGTTCGCGATCTCGGTGTGTGCCAGTTACGCCGCCAGTGGTTTCACCGGACAGCGCTTCGAACAGCCCATCCTGGCCGTCCCGCTGGCCATCGCCGCCCTCGCGCTGGGGCGTGCGGCGCTGTGGAGCATGTTCCTGTCGATCATGCTGGCCTTTGCCATCGGTGTACGGGCAGATGCGCGCAGCTTCGGCATTGCGGATACGGTTGGCGATGGCGTGATCAGCGCGGTGATCTTCCTGCTGTTGGCCATCGTCATGGACAGAACCTCCGCAGCGTTGCGACAGAGCCTGCGCGAGTCGCAACGCTATTCGGAGCAGATGCGTCTGGCACACGACAGCTTGCAGCACCAGATCGAAGAACGCCGCCGCGTGGAAGACCACCTGGTCAACACGAAGAAGGTCAAGGCGGTTGCACGCCTGGCCCTTGGACTCAATCACGATTTCAATCACCTGCTGAGCCTGGTGTCGGGCTATGCGCGGCAGGCGCGCAAGGCACCCGACGCCCAGGCGCGCGAAGCCGCACTGGATGGGATCGACGCGGCCGCCAGGCGTGCGCAGGCCGTCAGCCAGAAGCTGTTGAACTTCACCCGCCAGGGCGATGAGCGGCCCCAGCTGATGGACCTGGCCAAGCTGGTCGACAATGTGCTGCCATTGCTCAAACAGGCGGCCAAGCCGAGCGTCAAGCTCGTCAGCGACATTCCTGCGGGACTGCGGGTCTGGTTCGATCCGCATCAGCTGGAACTGATCCTGCTCAACATGGTGACCAATGCCGACGATGCCATGGCGCAGGGTGGAACGATCCAGATCAGCGCAGCCCCGATGGGGGATGGGGTGCGTCTGCGCTGCGCCGATACCGGTGGCGGCATTCCGATGGCCATCCGCGAGAAGATTTTCGAGCCCTTTTTCACCACCAAGCCCGAAGGTGGCGGCACGGGGCTGGGACTGGCGATGGCCAAGGGCCTGATGGAGCGCCACGCCGGCCGCATCTGGCTCGATGACAGCACCGAGGTGGGCAGTGCTTTCCTGTTGGAGTTTTCGTCAGAGGCGGCGCACCTGCCAAGCCCGACGGTCGAGGAGCAGGCCTGATCCATGTTTGTCTCCTATCCAAGCCCGTCTAGCGCTTTCAGCCGCGCAGGGAAGGGACCTTACCTGCATACCCGGTCCCGCTTGCCGGCAGGAGTTGGAGGTTGAGCGCGCCCGGACAGGACCATGCGCCTGCGGGCGAGCGTGGTGGCGCGCTGGCCGGCCTGAAGGTCGCCATCGTCGAGGACGATCGGGAGCTGGCGGACATCCTCGTTGCCGAGCTGCGGCAGGAGGGCGCGCTGGCGTTCGGCCTGGAGAGCGCCGAGGCGCTCTATCGCCATCTTCTGGGCGATCCCTGCGATGCGGTGATCCTCGACGTGTCCCTGCCGGGAGAGGACGGCTACAAGGCCGCCCAATACCTGCGCCAGATCGCGCCGCAACTCGGCATCGTGATGCTGACCGGGCGGGCCGCCGTCAATGACATGGCGCTTGGCCTGCGGCAGGGGGCCGACGTCTATCTGCTCAAGCCACACGACCACGCGCTGATGGTGGCCGCGCTCCAGAGTGTGATGCGGCGGGTGCAACGTGACCCGCAGCCAGATCGATCGGACTGGCGCCTGAGCAAGGACGGTTGGACCCTGCACGGCCCCGATCGGCGCGGCCTGGCCCTGACCGAGCAGGAACGCGGATTGCTCACCGTGCTGTTCGCCGACCGTGGTCAACCCGTGGATCGGGAAGTGCTGATTGCCTCGTTGACCGAGCATCCCCTGGACTTCGATCCCCATCGCCTGGAAGTGCTCGTCCACCGCTTGCGTAGCCGCGTGGCGAGCACGCTCGATCAACCACTGCCGCTACGCGCGGTCCGTGGTCAGGGCTACATGCTGAGCAAGCAGTAGGTCGCATTCGCCTCGGCCATGCGATGTGCCTGTCTGACGCATCTCTACGACACACCATCGACGATCCGCTGAGTCCACCGTCGCGGTCTCGCCACGCGCGCTGGCCGCTGCTGTGCCAAGGCGACTTGATCGCGCGGTCTGTGAGCGAGTGAGAGCAAGTGTCAGCAATTGCTACTGATTGAACCGCCGCCTCGCCTCAAGATCGCCGCCGTCAATCGGGGCGGGGGGCACGCCGTTCCCGGATTGATCTTCGATCACGACTGACCGGACTCTCTCGAGCCTGGTCCTTTGCGCTGATCGCGATCAGGAACTGGAACGCGGGGAACAGGGACATGGTGGATTTGATGAGCGGCTGCCGTGCGGCGGCGCTGCGTGCGTGGCTGCGTGCGGGGCTCCCCGCGGCCGGTGCGCAGCGCGGAACGTGGCTCCGGAGCGCTGCACTGGCCCTGTTCGTACTGACCACGCCGAGCCTGGCTGCGGCGGCGGACTTGCAGCTCACCAATCTGTCCGACACCGGCTATGACCCCAGTCCGGCAGGTGCGATGGTGGTGTATAGCGTCACCGTCGAGAACAGCGCTGCCGACACGGTCAACGATGCGGTGGTGATCTTTGACCTCCCCGCCGGCGCCCAGGCCGGGACGCCGCTGCCGGGCACCTGCAGCGTCGCCGCCGGCAATGCGCAGCGCATCGAATGCCGGGTCGGCACGCTGGTCGGCACCTTCTCCTCAGACGGCGCGCCGGTGACCTTCCAGTTGCCGGTGAGCACCGTAGGTCTGGCTCCAGGCACGATCGAGATCCGCGGCGCGATTGGCGTGGAAGCCGGTCTGCCCGCGGCGAGCACGCCGATCGCCTCCCTGGCCGATACCGATGCGTTCTTCGCCGGCGACAGCAACCCCGCCAACAACCGGCGCCTCGAAGCCACGACGCTGGAATCGGCAGGCGACCTGAGCGTGGAGAAGACCGCCACGCCCAATCCGGTCGTGGCCGGCGCCGAGGTCACCTATACCGTCACCGTGCGTAACGCCGGCCCCAGCAGCTCAGCCGGCTTCAGGGTGGTCGATACGTTGCCGGCGGCGGTGCAGTACGTGGCCAACAGCTTCAGCGGCAGCGGCTGGACCTTCAACAGCGGCAGCATGACCGCCACCCATGCCGGCGCACTGGCCAATGGCGGCAGCAGCAGTTTCACCTTCCGCGCCCGCGTCACCGCCGCCAGCGGCAACATCATCAATACCGCGCGGGTGGAGGCCGGCGGCACGCCGGATCCCTTGCCTGACAACAACACCGGCAGCGTGACCACTGCGGTCACCGCCGGCGCCGACCTGGCGCTGAGCAAGAGCGTCAATCCCTCGCCGGCGATCTCCGGCCAACCGGTCACCTTCAACATCCAGGTACGCAACCAGGGCCCCAGCGCGGCGGTCAATCCGCGCTTCGTGGACAACCTGCCGACCGGGTTCGTGGTCACCGGCGGCACCGCCGCGACCGGTTGGACCTGTACCGACAGCAACGGCAACGCCACCCGCACCTGCGCGTTGAACGGCAGCCTGGCCGTGGGCGCCGTGGCCGATTTCACCATCGAAAGCACGGTGCCGGCGTCGGGCACCAACAGCAGCGGTGATGTCACCAACAGCGCCACGGTCACCTCCGACACGCCCGATGCGAACAACGTCGACAACACCGGCAGCACCACCTTCACCGTGCTCGCCGACGGCGCCGACCTGTCGCTGCAGAAGACCAAGACGCCGGCACTGGTGCCGGTGTGGAGCGGGGTCGGCAGCGACCAGGACAGCCGCATGACCAGCACCATCGTGGTCCGCAACCTGGGCCCACGTGCGGCGACCGGCCAGGTGCAGGCGGTCGATACGCTGGCCAGCGGCGAAGAGTTGCTGCAGCCGGACGGCACTGTGGCGCAGCCGGGTGTGGCTTTCGCCGCAGGCGCGTGGACCTGTGTCGTGGACCAGGCCTACAGCGGCTCCAGCGTGCAGCACGTGAGCTGCGACCTGGGCGCCGGCTCGCTGCCGCTGGCGGTGGGCGCCCAGGCACCGACCCTGCAGTTGCTGACACGCGCGCGCAGTTCGTCGGCCAACCTGCTCAACAACGCCTGTACGGGCGGTTCCGGCGGCTCGATCGAGCCGCTGACCGGCAACGGCATCGACCGCGATCCGGAAACCGGCAACGACTGCTCGGGCGCGGGCACGCGCACCACCGACGAGCGCGCCGACCTGTCCATCACCAAGCAGACCAACGGTCCCGGCGACGGTGACAACGTGTTGGCGGCCAACCAGGACACGCTCAGCTATACCCTGACCGTGACCAACAACGGCCCGGACAGCACCACCGGCGTGGTGGTCAACGACACCGTGCCCGGCTTCGTCAACGGCCGCACCCAGATCAGCGTGACCACCACCCCGGCGGGCTGGAACTGCACCATCAACAACGCCTCGGTCGTGTGCCGTTCGGGCACGACCGCACTGGGCAACGGCGCCACCGCGCAGATCGTCATCCAGGTCAAGCGCGCGCTGTTCGATAGCGACAACCAGGCCGCCGGCACCTGCGGCGGCGTGGCCATCAGCGGCGCCTTCTGCAACACCGCCGGTGTGGGCATCGACGCGGCCGTGGCCGGCTCGGTGGGCGAGCTCAATGGGGCCAACAACCAAGCCTCGGACTGGATCCGCATCGCGCGCGTGGCCAACGTCGCCACCACCGCCAAGACCATTTCCTCGGGCACGCCCGGCCGCGCCGGCGTCAATACCACCTACGTGATGTCCTACATCAACCGTGGCCCGTCGACGGTGCCCGGGGTGATCTTCCGCGACGTGTTCACCCTGCCGGCCAACGATTCGGGCTTCGTGCTGGTGTCTGCCCAGCGCACCGGTGCCGGCAACCGCACCTGCACCGCCACCGCCGGCGCCGGGGTGACCGTCACCGTCGATGCCGGCGGCACCTCTTATGCCAACCCGACTGGTACGCCGGCGCAGGTCACCGTGCAGTGTCCGGCATTGGCCTCACTCACCAACGAGCAGACCGAAACCCTGCAGGTGGTGATCCGGCCCAACGTCAACAGCGGCAACACCGGCCGCCAGTTCGACAACACCGCCGACTTCGTGATTGACCTCGATGGCGACGGCAACGGCGATGCCACCGCGGGCACCGACGGCGATGGCAACACCTACGACTTCAATACCGACACCAGCGACGACAGCAAGAGCGCGCAGCTGCCGTTCGAGGCCGGCCAGGTCGACCTGATCACCAACAAAGTGGACACCGGCTTCACCGGCGGCGTGGATCCGCTCGGCTACGACGCGATCAATCCCAGCGCGAACCTGATCACCTACCGGGTCACCATTCGCAACAATGGTCCGTCGGTCGCCACCGACGTGCGCCTGACAGATACCTTCACCCCGCCGTCGGGGCGCACGGTGACCTTCATCGGTGCCTCGCCCACGCCGACCGGCAGCTTCGATCCCACCGCCTGCGCGATCAGTTCCGGCAGCAATCCCACCGTGGGCGTGGCGCAGGTGCTGGATTGCGTGATGCCCGGCATCGGCTTCAGCACCAATGTCGCCGGCGTGGTTGCCTCCGGCCAGACCAGCACGCTGTACCTGCGCTATCGCTACGACACCGCGCCCGGCGCGTCCGGCGACACGGTCACCAACCTGGCCCAGGCCACATCGGCTGAAACCGACAGCAATACCGCCAACAACAGCGCAAGTCAGGAAACCACCATCCGCGCGTCGGCCGATATGGGCGTGAGCAAGCATGTGGTCACCACGGCGCCCGATGCCGATCCGGACGTGGCGCTGCCGGCCAACGCCACCTCGGTGGGCCTGCGCCAGCCGTTCTTCTACGTCATCGACGGCATCAACAACGGCCCCGGCGCCAGCCTGTCGCGCGACCGCAGCGGCAGCAGTCCGCTCAACGGCACCGGCACCGTGGTCAGCGACACGCTGCCCGCCGGGCTGGTGGTCGTGGGCCAGGTCACCTGGCAGAAGAAGGGGCCGGTCCCCGGCGGCGGAGGTGGCGAAGTGCCAAACGGCACCGGCAGCTGCACCCAGGCCTCGGCCACGCTGACCTGCACCCTCGGCGACGTCACCGTCGGCGGCAAGCTGCGCATCGTGGTGCCGGTGCGCTGGGATACCTATCCGGGCGCGGCGTCGATCAACAACACCGCAACCATCGCCACCGAACAGGTCGATCGGGTTCCGGGCAACAACACCGCCACCGTGCCGATCCTGGTCACCCGCGCGTCGCTGGCCGGCACCGTGTTCGAGGACCGCGACCGCGCCGGCGCCAACGGCGGCATCCAGCAGAACGGCGAACCCGGTATCGCCGGCGTCACCCTCGTGCTGAGCGGCACCGACGCCTACGGCAATGCGGTCAACCGCAGCACCACCACCGCAGCCGACGGCCGCTACAGCTTCGACAACCTGGCCGCGGCGGGCGTCAGCGGCTACACGCTGAGCCAGACCCAGCCGACCGGCTATCGCAACGGGCCGGTGGACCCGCCGACCGCGGGCGCCAGCGCGCCGTCGCTGGGCGGCACCTACGCCGCCGGCAATCCCGATTCCGGCTACACCACCATCCCGGTCGGCGCGGCCGACGCGGCACTGCGCTATGACTTCCCGGAAGTGCGTCGCCCCAGTCTGTCCGGCCGGGTCTATGTGGACCTGAACTTCAACAACGTGCATGACGGCAGCGATCCGGCGATCGCCGGCGCCACCGTGGAACTGCTCGATGCCTCCACCGGGGCTGTGCTGGCCACCACCAGCACCGACGGCAACGGCGCCTACCGCTTCGACGACCTGGATCCGACGCTCACCTACAGCGTGCGCGAGCCGCTGCCGAGCGGGCAGTACAGCAACCGTCCCAGCGCGATCAATCCTGGTCAGATCGGCGGCGCGGCGTGCGCGCCGGGTAGCTGCGTGGCCGGCACCGCGGTGGCCGCGCCCGGCGGCCCGGACGTGGCCAGCACCGACCGTATCTCGCAGATCCAGCTGGGCGCGGGCCTGGACGGCACCGAGTTCAATTTCGGCGAGAACCCCAGCGGCAGCGCGATCCAGGGACGGGTGTGGCGCGACGACGACAACGACGGCGTGATCGACCCGACCGAGACCGGCCTGGCCGACGTGGAGCTGGTGCTGACCGGCACCGACCAGAACGGCCAGGCGGTCAACCTGACCACCAGGACCGATGCGACCGGCAACTACAGCTTCCTCGGCCTGTTGCCGGGCACCTACACGGTGACCGAGCCGACCCAGCCGACTGGCACCCTCAACGGTAAGACCGTACCCGGAGACAAGGGCGGCACCGCCACCGGCGTGACCACCACGCCGTCGGCGATCGCCACCATCGTGCTCGGCGCCAACCAGCAGGGCCAGCACTACGACTTCGGCGAAGTGGCGGCGGCGTCGCTGTCCGGTCGCGTGTACTACGACAACGACGACAACGGCGTGGTCGGCAGCGACGAGTCGGGCATCGCCAACGTGCGCGTGGTACTCACCGGCACCGACGACCTCGGCGCCGCGGTGCAGCTGAGCGTGCAGACCGATGCGCAGGGCCAATACCGCTTCGAGAACCTGCGTCCTGGCACCTACACGGTGACCGAACCGGACCAGCCGGCCGACACCCGTAATGGTCTCACCACCGCCGGCACCGTCGGCAGCGTCACGCGTGGGACTGCGACCCCGCGCGAGACCGTGCCGTCTGCGATTTCCGCAGTGGTCCTGGCACCGGGCGCGCAGTCGATCGACAACAACTTCGGCGAGATCGCCAATACCCCGGACCTGGTCGTCAGCAAGCTCGCCGACCCGGTCAAGTTCACCGTCAACAACGCCGCCACCTACACCATCAGCGTGCGCAACATCGGCCCGCGTCCGACCGCGGGCGTGTATCAGGTGCAGGACCGCCTGCCGCCGGGCGTGACCCTGGCGGCGCTGCCTACCGGCAGTGGCTGGACCTGCACCGGCGCAGTCGGCGCCGACCGCTTCAGCTGCGAGGCCAGCACCCTGATCGCGCCCGGGCAGACGGCAGGCGACCGCATCCAGGTGCAGGTCGCGGTCGGTGCGGCGGCGGCGACGGGCAGCCCGGTCAACAACGCGGTGTTGGTGCAGGGCGGCGGCGAAGACGCCGCGCACAGCCCGAGCGCGGCCGAACGCGGCGCGTTCGACGGCGAGGTGACCCAGCTGCCGGTGTGCGACCCGGCGATCACCCAGAACGCCTGCCGCCTGCCCACGCAGGTGCAGCTGGCCGCCTCGGTGTCGGGCACGGTGTGGTTCGACATCGGCAACGAGGACACCATGCTCGATGGGGGCGATCAGCGCCTGCAGAGCTGGATCGTCGAACTGGTCGATCCGGCCAGCGGCCAGGTGGTCAAGACCACGCTCAGCGCCGCCGACGGCAGCTACCGCTTCGGCGACGTGATCCCCGCGAAGAAGTGGCACATCCGCTTCCGCGATCCGAGCTCTGGGGTGATCTGGGCGTTCCCCGTCAGCGGCGAGACCGCTTCCGGCGCCGCCGCCTCGTGCGCGGCCGACGCGGCGATCAGCAACGGCGGCACCAGCTCGTGCCGGGTCAGCGACGGCGGCGTCAGCCAGCTGGAAGTGGTGCTCAAGGCCGGCGAGAACCTGCCGCAGCAAAGCCTGCCGGTGGATCCGTCGGGCGTGGTCTATGACGCGGTCACCCGCGATCCGGTGCCCGGTGCGATCGTCACCCTGGCCCCGGTCGGTGTCTGCGCAGGCTACGACCCGGCTACCAGCCTGCTCAACACCACGGCCGGCGGCTACCGCATCGAAGGCAATGCGGTGTCGATGACCGTCGGCAACGACGGCTATTACCAGTTCCTGTTCGGCCCGGCGGCCCCGGCGCGCTGCGAGTTCGCGCTGACGGTGACCCCGCCGGGCGGCTACGTCTTCGTCTCCACGCTGATCCCGGCAGAAGGCAATTCGCTGTCGCCGTCCGGCGCGGTGGGCAGCAACTACCAGGTCCAGCCCAACGCGCTGGCGCCGACCGGACCGGTCGGCACGGCCACCCAGTACTACCTGCGGCTGTTCGCCGGGTCGGCCACCGCCGGCATCGTCCACAACCACATCCCGCTGGACACCGCGGTGACCACGGGCCTGGCGATCACCAAGACCGGCGATCGGCAGACCGTGGAAGTGGGCGACACCGTGCAATACACCATCACCATCCGCCAGACCGCCGGCAGTGCGCTGCAGACGGTGAACGTGGTCGATCGCCTGCCGCGCGGCTTCACCTACATCGACGGCACCGCGCGCGCCAACGGCGCGGCCGCGCCCGAGCCGCTGGGCAAGCCGGGCCCGATCCTGGGCTTCACCACCGGGCCGATCCAGGTCGGCCAGCAGATCGCATTGACCTACCGGGTCCGCGTCGGCGTCGGTGCGCAGCAGGGCGACGGCATCAACCGCGCCCAGGCCCACGGCTGCTCCATCGCCGGTGGCTGCATCGATCCGGTCACGTTGCAGCCCCTGTCCGGCTCGCTGCCCTCCAATCAGGCCCAGTACCGCGTGCGGGTCACCGGTGGGGTGTTCACCGATGAAGGCTGCGTGCTCGGCAAGGTCTTCGTGGACTGCAATGCCAACCACGTCCAGGACCGCGAGGAACTCGGCATCCCCGGCGTGCGCCTGTACTTCGAGGACGGCACGTGGGTCGTCAGCGATTCGGAAGGCAAGTACAGCTACTGCGGCCTGCCGCCGCAGAGCCACACCCTCAAGGTCGATGCGTCCACGCTGCCGGTCGGCGTGCGCCTGACCACCAGCAGCAACCGCAACCTGGGCGATGCCGACAGCTTGTTCATCGATCTGAAGAACGGCGAGCTGCATCGCGCCGACTTCGTCGAGGGCAGCTGCTCCAACCCGGTGATCGAGCAGGTCAAGGCGCGGCGCACGCAGGGCGAGGTGCGCGCGCCGGAGAGCGAGACCGGGCAGGCGCCACTGCGCTTCAGCAGCAAGCCGCTGCGCGCGCCGCAGCAGGCCGCCGATTCATCCAACCAGCAGCCCATCGTCAAACCGCGGGGCACGCCACCGCCCGATGCATCCGTTCCTGCGGAGGTGCAGCCATGAGCCGGCCCGTCACCACGCGCCGCCTGCCGCGGCTGACCCTGCTCGCCTGCGCGCTCGCGGCGCTTCCGGCCATGGCCCAGCAGAACGTGGGCACGAGCCGGTTCACGCCGGTGCTGGGTGAGGCCGGCACGCTGTACCCGCGCTCGCCGACGACCGTCGATGCCGCACCGCAGGCCGTGGTGACGCGGTCGGGCAAGGTGGACTACCGGGTCAATCACGGCGTGGACCAAGTACTGGTGGAGGTGGACCGCGACGGCGCGCCGGCCGACGGGCAGACGCCGGTCCACGTCAAGGTGCAGTTGCTCGGTGCCGACGGCCAACCGCTGGCCGGACGCTCCTTCGCCACCATCGAAAACAGCGGCGGCAGGATCCTGCTGCCCGGCTCGCGCACCGACGAGTTGGGGCCGGGCGCCGCCGACGCCGACAAGGTCACTCCCGGGGTGCAGTTGCCGGTGGACGATGGCGTGGCCGAGTTCGATCTGCTTGCGCCCGACCAGCCGCAGGACGTGGTGCTGCGGGTCACCGCCGGAAGCCAGAGCGCCGAGGGCACCATCGGGTTCGTGCCGGAGATGCGCGAGATGATCGCCACCGGCCTGATCGAGGGGGTCATCAACTTCGGCCGTCGCGACAACAGCGGCATCCTCGCGCCGGTCGATCACGACGATGTCTTCGAGCGCGACATCCGCCGCTGGGAGAAGCAGTTCAACAACGGCAAGGCCAGCGCCGCCGCGCGCACCGCGTTCTTCGTCAAGGGCCGGATCAAGGGCGAGTACCTGCTCACCGCCGCCTACGACTCGGACAAGCAGGTGCGTGGGCGCCTGCTGCGCGATATCCAGCCCGAAGAGTTCTATCCGGTCTACGGCGATGCCTCGCTGCGTGGCTTCGATGCGCGCTCTGCCGAGCGCCTGTACGTGCGCGTGGACAACCGCTGCAGCTACCTGCTGTATGGAGACTTCCAGACCGGCGACACCTTGGCCACGGCCACCGGAATCGGTACGCGCGGCAGCATCCCGCAGCGCTCCCTGGGCACCTACAACCGCACCGCCACCGGCCTGGGCTGGCACTACGAGGACGCGCGCCTGCGTTCCAACGTGTTCGCCATCCAGGACTCGCTGCGGCAGGTGATCGAGGAGTTCGCCAGCCAGGGCAGCGGCCCCTATGCGCTACGCAACAACGCCGTGCTGGAAGGCAGCGAACGGGTAGAAGTGATCGTGCGCGACCGCAACCAGCCCTCGCGCATCGTCTCGGTGCAGCCGCTGGCGCGGCTGGTCGACTACAGCTTCGAGCCGTTCTCCGGACGCATCCTGCTCAACCAGTTCCTGCCCAGCTTCGATAGCGGCCTCAATCCGGTGTCGCTGCGGATCACTTACGAACTGGACCAGGGCACCGAGAAATTCTGGGTGTTTGGCGCCCAGGGACAATTCAAGGTCACCGACAAGCTCGAAGTGGGCGCCAACCTGGTTGACGACCGCAATCCGTTCGCCGAGTTCCAGATGGGCAGCGCCAATGCCGGCTACCGGTTCGGACCCAACACGTTCCTGGTCGCCGAGTTCGCCCAGACCCGCAGCGAGATCAATACCAACGCCATCAACCAGGCGGTGACACCGGGCCTGCAGGATCTCAGCGGCAAGGTCAGCGGTGATGCCTGGCGCCTGGAGTTCGGCCACGATGGGGAGAAGCTGGATGCCAATGTCTTTGCCGCACGCACCGATCCGGCGTTCAACAACGCGGCCTCGCCGCTGTACGGCGGGCGTGGCGAGTACAACGGCAAGGTCGAATACCACCTGACCGAACGCGTGGACCTCTACGCCGAAGGCCTGCGCAGCGAGGATCGCAATCCGGACGGCGGCAAGCGCGATGCCGGCGGCGCCGGTGTGCGCGTCGGCGCGACCGAGAAGCTGACTCTGGATGTCGGCCTGCGTTCGATCCGCGAGACGGTCGGCGCGTATTCACCCTGGTCCTCCTCTCCCGGCTATGGCGATGCCGGCGGGCTGACGGGCGGCTTTGCCACCGGTTCGGGCGGCGGAGCGCTGGGCTATGGCCAGCAACCGCTGGATACCCTGACCGGCCTGCCGGTCATCGGCTCCAGCAGCGCCTTGACCGGGACCGCAAGCGATCTTCCGATCGGGACCCGGCTGGAATCGGACAGCGCGCGTCTTGGCGCCGGGTACCGCGTCGGCGAGAAGCTGTCGCTGGGCGCGGAATACGAGCAGAGCGTGTCCGGAGAAGACCGCAATCGCATCTCCGCCGGGGTCGACTACCAGCTCATGGAACGCAGCCGCGTGTACGGCCGCTACGAGAAGCAGACTGGCCTGACCAGCGCCTATGGCATCACCACCACCGACCGTGAGGCCGATGCGCTGGTATTCGGCATCGACAGCAGCTACATGCGCGACACCCAGGCGTTCTCGGAGTACCGGCTGCGCGATGCGATCAGCGGCCGCGACGTGCAGGCCGCCTCCGGCGTGCGCAACACCTGGGACGTGCGCGAAGGCCTGCGCCTGAGCAGTTCGGCCGAGCACGTGAAGGTCTACGACGGCAACACCGGCGATGCCACCGGCCTGGCGCTGGCGCTGGACTACAGCGCCAATCCGCTGTGGCATGGCTCGGCTCGCGTCGAGTACCGTATTTCCGGTGATGTTGGCTCCACGGACACCGACGAAGCGTTCGACACCACGCTGCTGCAGTTCATGGTGGCGCGCAAGCTCAGCCGCGACTGGACTTTGCTGGGGCGAAACTACCTGCTCAGCACCGACTACGCCGCGCGCGGCGATGTCCTGCAGAACCGGTTCCAACTGGGCGCCGCCTATCGCGACACCGATACCAACCGGATCAACCTGCTGGCGCGCTACGAGTACAAGCTCGAGCGCGACGACAGCGGGCTGACCCTGCTGGATGGTCAGGCGGTGGAGGGCACCAGCCAGGACGTGCGGACACGTGCCCACATCGTCTCCACTCTTGCCGACTGGCATCCGTCGCGCCCGTGGTGGCTGACTGGCCGCGTGGCCGGCAAGTTGCAGCGCGACCAGTTCGCCTACGCCGACGGCGCGCGCGTGGAAAGCCGCTTCCACGCCGTGCTGGTATCGGGGCGCGTGGTCTACGACCTCACCGAGAACTGGGACGTCGGCGTGCTGGGCTCCGCGTTCCGCGGCCAGCGCGGTGCCAACCAGTACGCGTACGGCCTGGAGGTCGGGCGGCTGCTGCGTCAGAACCTGTGGCTGTCGGCTGGCTACAACTGGTCGGGCTTCGCCGGCGACGCCGACCTGACCGGCTATGAGTACACCCAGCAGGGCGTCTTCCTGCGACTGCGTTTCAAATTCGACGAGGACCTGTTCCGCCGGGATCCCGTCCGTTACCGCGACCCGGCGCGCTGAGGAGCCATGACATGACGACCACTCGCAAATCGCTTCCCCTGTCGCGGACCGTGGCCACGATCCTGCTGCTGGGCGTGTGCGCCGGTACGAGCGCGCAGCAGACCCGGCTGTCGCCGCAGCAGGCGCGCATCACCGACCAGGCCATCGATGCCGACCTGCAGGCCTATCAGGCGATGCAGGACCGGATCCAGGGGCTCAACGACAGAGGGCGCCCGATCCGAGACTACGGCATGGCCAAGGCGCAGTGCTGGCTCGATGTGTCCTTCCACGAGTACACGCGTAACGACCGCAGCGCGTTTCCGCAAGGCGCGCTGAGCGAATCGGAGAAGCTGGTGCAACTGATGGAGCACGACGCCGCGACGATCCCGACCGAGACGCCGCTGGTCAACGACGCCAAGTACCTGCGCGACGACCTGTGGCAGCGCCTGCGCGCGCTGCATGGCAACGCCGGCTTCAGCTGCGCGCAGCAGGTGGCCGCCTGCGGCGAGGTGGAACTCGTGCATGCCGGCAACGAGTTCAACCAGCAGCAATGGCGCCATGCCAAGCCTTACATCCAGATCGCCGAGGACCTGGTCAACGACGCCGAGGCGCTGGCGCGGCAGTGCGACGTGCCCGAACGGCCGGACGCACCAGCCGCCGCGCCGATCCCGCTGGTGGCCAACGTGCTGTTCGAGTTCGACCGCGACGGCTACAAGGACATCCGCACCCATTCGCTGGAAAGCCTGGATCGCGCGCTGGGGCGCATCGCCGAAGAGAAGCTGACCCTGCAGAGGGTGGAGCTGGTCGGTCATGCTGACCGGATGGACGGCCGCGGCCACGACGACAACCAGCGCTTGTCGGAGCGCCGCGCGCGCACCGTGCGCGCGCTGCTGATCGGCCGCGGCATCCCCGCCGAGCGCATCCACGACCAATACCGCGGGGACACCCAGCAGGTACAGCAATGCACCGGGGTGAAGCCGCGCGCGGCGCTGCTGGAATGCCTGCTGCCCAATCGCCGGGTCGAAGTGCGCTTCGTCGTCGAATAGGTTGATCCGGGCAAGGCGCGATCCCTGGCCTTCGAGACTGGAGCGGCGGCTCGCGCGCCCGCGAGGCGTTAAAAAGCGCACGCGCGGGTGGGGTTTGGCGCGGGAAGATCATTTGCATGTTGGGCGCCGCCGACGACAACGCAAGCACAGCCGCGCCGGCACGCCGTGTTGCGTCGCGCCGTGCAAAAGGGGGCGCACCTGCGTATCACACCGGGCGTGGCGAGGGGGCGCTGCCCGGATGACGCACCGGCCGGCTGCCGCCGTGCCCGCCTGCGCACCGGACATCCCGCAAAAGGAGAGAGCCCGATGTCCAGGACCTGGAACCTGTCCGCCGCATGCCTACTGGCATGCCTGTCCACCCCGACGCTGGCCCAGCAGGCACCCCTGGTGCCCAAGCAGCTGTCCGGCCCGCCGGAGGATTTCGCCGCGATGCGGCGCCCGGATCCGGCCGCCTCGCCGATCCTCTCGCGCAGCGCGCTGTTGCCGGTCGAACTGACCGCAGATCCTGCCGATGCGAGCGCCCCGGCGCGGGCGCACGTCGATTTGCCGGCCGAAGGCGGCCGCCTGCGATGGGTGATGTTCACCGGCGATGCGTCGTGGCAGCCCACCCTGCGCGGACCCGACGGCCAGGTCATGACACCGCGTGCCGGGATTGCGGCGAGCGCTGGTGCACTGTCGGCGGCCTCTACCGTGCTGGGGCAGGGCCCGCAGGCCCAGCGCGGTACTGAATTCCGCCTCGACCAGGCCACACCCGGCACCTGGTCGCTGCAGCTGCGCGGCGCCGCGCCAGGCCACGGCTATGTGCTGGCCGAAGGCGATGCCGGCACCCAGCTGGCCTCCTACCGCCAGGCGGGCGGGCAGTGGGCAGGCCAGCGCATTGGCCTGGACGCGGTGCTGACCGGCAGCGATGCCGCTGGCCGTACCCGCGTGGCCCTGCAGGCCGGGAGGATCGGCAGCGCGCAGTTGCGGGTGATCGCGCCCGATGGCGCCATCACCGCCTGGCCGATGTTCGACGATGGACGCCATGCCGACGGCGCGGCCGGGGACGGGCGCTATGGCGGGGATTTCCCGGCGATGGCGCCCGGCACCTACGTGGCCCAGGTGGTCGTGCGCGGCACCAGCGCCGATGGCCAGGCCTTCGTGCGCACCGCCGAGCACGTGGTGCCGGTGGTTGCCCGGTCGTTGCGCCTGGCCGGCGACACCGCACTGGCGGCCGATGCGGCCGGTGGCCGCCTGCTGCTCGACCTGCCGGTGGCGACCACGGCCGCCGCCACAGACCACTACCGCGTCTATGCCCAGGTCTGGGGCACGGCGCGGGATGGCGCTCAGGTGCCGGTGGCCTGGGTCGGCGGCATGGTGGCGCCGCGCGACGGGCGGCTGCCGGTAGGCTTCGATCCGCGCTGGGCGGCGCGGGCCGGGGCGCGGGCGCCGTTCACCCTGCGCCAGGTGCGGATCGAGGACCCGGACCAGTTCGTGGTCCTGGACCAGGCCGCTGATCTGCCGGTCACCCTGCCGGCCAGCCGCGCCTTGGCTACGGCCCTGCGCACGCCGGCCACAGCGGTGACCATCGACGAGGCCATGCGTATGGGCCCGCGACCGCAGCGCAGCCGGCTGCAGGCCCAGGCGGCCAGTGGTGGCCGCCTGCTCCTGGTGCACGGCTACTGTTCGGAGGGCGTGTGGCCGCAGAGCCAGTTCAGCAACGCCTCGACCTTCCTGGATGCCAACCAGAACCGCAGCCATGACCAGTTCGCCCAACTGCTGGGTCAGTTTGGCAGCCAGTGGACTTCGTTCGGCACCGTGGCGCACAGCCAGGGCGGCGCGGCGGCGCTGCACCTGTACACCTACTACTGGAGCGGTCTGGACCAGGCCAGCGGCGCGCGGCTGATGCAGTCGGTGGGCACGCCCTACCAGGGCACCAACCTGTCGGGGATCCTTGCCACGGTGGGCTCGTGGTTCGGCATCGCCTGCGGGGCCAACAGCGACATGACCTACGACGGCGCGGCCAACTGGCTGGCGGGCATCCCGAACTGGGCGCGGGCCAAGGTCAACTACTACACGACCTCGTTCAAGACCACGCACTGGTGGGTCAACGACTACTGCAACATCGCCTCGGACCTGGTGCTCAGCGACCCGGAGGACGGTACTACCGAAAAGGCCTACGGCCAGCTGCCCGGTGCGATCAACCGCGGGCATACCACCGGGCAGTGCCACACCAGCGGGATGCGCGATCCGGCGCAGTACCTGGATGCCAGCCGCAACGCGGTCATGGACGCCAACGCGGCGCGCTGAACTGCGCTACGCACCTGCCGGCCGCCGCGTGCGGCCGGCAGGCTCTCACTCCCCGCGCGGAGGATGCGGGGCGAAGCGGCCGTAGGGCCTGGAATCGTCCGCGCCCCGGCGCAGCACCTGCGCGGCGACCAGGGCCAGCGCCTGCAGTGCCAGGCAGAAGGCCACCAGCGCGCCCCAGCCGCCGTGTTCCCAGAACCAGCCGCTGACCGAGCCGACCACGCTGGAACCCACGTAGTAGGCCAGCAGGTACAGCGATGCGGCGTGGCTCTTGCTGGCCTGGCCCAGCCGGCCGACCCAGGCGCTGGCGGCCGAGTGGGCGATGAAGAAGCCGATGGTCAGCAGCACCACGCCGACGATGACCACCGGCAAGGTGTGCGAGAGCGTCAGCAGCACCCCGCCGATGGCCGAGACCGTCCCGGCCAGCACCACCGGCCCGCGCCCGAAGCGGTCCGAGGCCGCCCCGGCGATCGAGGAGGACACGATGCCGAACACATAGGCCGAGAAGATCAGTCCGATCTGGCTCTGGCTCAGGCCGAATTCCGGGCCCCCCAGGCGAAAGCCGGCGTAGTTGTAGACGCTGACGAAGGTGCCCATCAGCAGGAACGGGATGGCGAACAGCCACGGCAGGTGGGGATGGCGCAGGTGCCCGCCCCAGGCCTGCAGGTGGTAGCGCAGGTTGACCCCGGCCTTGCGCACGAAGTGCCGTGACGGCGGCAGCAGCAGGACGAAGCCGATCGCGCACAGCAGGTCCAGGCCGCTGATCACCGCCAGCGCGGTGCGCCAGTCGAAGTGGTCGGTCAGAAAGCTCATCCCGATCCGGCCCATCATCCCGCCGAAGGCGTTGCCGCCCACGTACAGCCCGGTGGCCGCGCCCAGCTTGTGCGCGGGCAGTTCCTCGGCCAGGTAGACCATCGCCACGGCCGGCACCCCGCCCAGGGCCACGCCGGACAGCGCGCGCACCAGCACCAGCGACCCCCAGTGCGGGATGAAGGCCGCCACCGCGTTGAGCACGGCGGCCAGCGCGATGGAGGTGAACATCAGGCCGCGCCGGCCCAGGTTTTCCGACACCGCCCCCGCGCAGAAGATCGCGATGGCCAGCCCCCCGGTGGCCAGCGACAGCGGCAGCGAGCTGGCCGCGGCGCTGACGTGGAAGTCGCGGGCGAACTCGGGCAACAGCGGCTGCACGCAGTACAGCAGCGAGAACGTCGCAAACCCGGCCAGGAACAGCGCCAGGCGGATGCGACCCATCGGCAGGGCGGCGGTGTTATCGGGCGCCACCGAGGCGGGAGCGGAAGTGGGAGCCGAAGGGCCGGGCATGACGTGGGGCTTCCACGGAGGGGCGGGCAGTATCTGCCCCGGCCAGACCCCTGGTCCAATAGATGGATCAGGCGGACGCCATACTCAAAAAATATGGCGTCCGCCGGCGATCACCCGCCCCGCGCGGGCGAACGGGTCTCCAGGGCCGCCGGGTGGTAGTCCGGCAGGAAGGTGCACTCGGAGGGCGGATCGTAGGGCGCGCCGGCCTGGCAGCGCTGGGCCACCGACTGCGGGGTAGGCTTGTGCCCGTGCTCCACCCAGTCCAGCAATGCGCCCATCGCCGCCAGGTAATCGGCGTCGGTGAGGTAGCTGTGCTCGTGGTCGCTGGTGAACACCTGCACCAGGTGCTCGCTGCGCCCGGCCTTGGCGACGATGTCGTGGTAGGTGTGCTCCATCTCCACGAAGGCCGTCGGGTCGTTGGCTGCGTGCATGGTCAGCTCGGGCAGGGTGATCTTGCCGGTGGGGTCGGTATCGGCGCGCAGTTTGGCCACGGCCTGCGGATCGGGCCGGTAGCGGGCCACCTCGGCATTGAGCTTGGCGTCGTCGGGCGAGCCGGTGTAGTGCACGCCGATGTTGCCGAACGGGTTCTTGCCATCGGTGCGGTGCTGGACGATGTCCTGGAAATGCCAGGTCGCCCAGTTGAGATGCGAGACCACCTTGTCCTCCTGGATGCCGATGACCCGGGTCACCGTGTCCAGGCGCTGCTGCTGGGCCGCGGTGCGCTCGGCGCGCGGATGGTCCACGCCCAGGCACTGGTCCACGCGCTTGGCCAACGCCTCCTTGGTCAGGGTCGAGTCCGGCGGCAGGCCCATCCACAGCGGATACTGCGGCTCGCTGGGCAGTGGATGGTTGTGGCACAGCGCCTGGTAGACCACGCGCAGGTCGATGCGGAAGTCGTAGGCGCGCGTGCCGCCGGCCAACACGCCACTGGTCAGCAATACGCCGTCGTAGGCAGGCTTGCCCCCGTCGCGCTCGGTGCCGTACAGCTCTGCGGCGATCGCGCCCACGTTCCCGCCCCAGGACTGGCCGTGCAGGATGGTCAGGCGCGGCTTGCCGACATCGCGCAGGAAGATCCTGCGCAGTCGCTCGGTGTCCTGCGCGGCGGCGTGCACTTCCACGCCCCCCTGGTGATAGCTGGACATCGCCACCGCATAGCCATTGCGCGGCCACACCGCCCAGCGCTTCAGGTCGGCCTGCGCGCGTGCCAGTTTGGGATCGCCCAGGGTCGGGCCACCATGGGCATGCATGACCAGCACGCCGTTCCAGTCGCGGGGCTTGGCGATCATGTAGTACGCCCCCGCGCTGTCCTGGCCGGACAGGCAGGTCACCGTGTCGGGCAGGTCGGACGGGCAGGGCGCCGGCTTGGGCGCGGCTTCGCCGGAGACATCCACCAGCCCGGGCGCGTCGCCCGGCTTGGTGGTGGCAGCGTTCGCGGTCACGCCGGCCAATGCGCCGCATAGGGCCAGGGCCAGCTTGCCGGCACGGATGCGGCCACGGCCGCGCGGTTCGATTCCAAGGTCTTGCTGCATCATGCGTCCCTCCCAGGCCACCAATGGCAGCCTCGTAAGGTACGCATGCCGGCCGTGGACGCCTTTAGCGACTTCGGGCTATTGCGCCATCGCCCGGGCAGGCCTAGGGCCCGCGCCGCACAACCGGAACCCCCACATTGGAACTGCGACACCTGCGCTACTTCCTGGCCGTGGCCGAGGAAGCAAACTTCACCCGCGCCGCCGCCCGCGTGGGCATCGGCCAACCGCCGCTGAGCCAGCAGATCCAGGCGCTGGAGAAGGAGCTGGGCACGGCCCTGTTCGTGCGCACCCCGCAAGGCGCGCGCCTGACCGACGCCGGCCAAGCCTTCCTGGTCGAGGTGCGCCGGGTGCTGGTCGACGTGGACCGCGCGGCCGAATCGGCACGTCGCGCCGCCCGTGGCGAAAGTGGCCGCCTGCGCCTGGGGTTCACCGCCTCGGCGGCGTTCAACCCGATCGTGCCGGCGCTGATCCGTGACTACCGCCGCGCCCGCCCGGCGGTCGAGCTGGCCCTGGAGGAAACCAACACCGCCGGCCTGCTCGAGGCCTTGGCCAGCGGCCGCCTGGAAGCGGCTTTCATCCGTTACAGCGTCTCCACCCCGTCCGAGCTGGAGCTGGTGAAGTTCCCGGACGAGCCGATGAAGATCGCCGTGCCGGCCGCGCATCCGCTGGCGAGCCGGGCCCGTGCGCCGCTGTCGGCGCTGGTCGGCGAACCCTTCATCCTGTTTCCGCGCAGCTTCGGCAACAGCCTGTACGACGAAATCCTCAGCGCCTGTCGCCAGGCCGGCTTCAGCCTGGCCATCACCCAGGAAGCGCCGCAGATGTCCTCCATCGTCAACCTGGTCTCGGCCGAACTGGGCGTGTCGGTGGTGCCCGAGTCCACCGCTCAGGTGCAGCTGCCTGGCGTGCGCTATCTGGAGATCGAAGGCCAGGTCCCGATGGCGCGTCTGGCACTGGCGTCCATGCCCGGGCAGGCACAGGCCTCGCCCGCGCTGCAGCACCTGCTCGCCCTGGCCCAGGGGCAAACGGCACGGACGCCGTAAGGCGCCGGTAAGAGGGGGGCGACAAGACTGCGGGCCCTCCACCAAACCGACCTCCGCCATGTCCAGACGCTATGCCGTCCTGCTTCCGTTGCTGCTGCCCTGTACCGCCCTGGCCCAGATCGCCTCCAACAGCGCGGAACTGGTTTCCAAGTCGTCCGACACGCATTGGACCCTGGGCCTGGGGGTGTCGATCAGCGACAGCCCCTACGCGGGCGAAGGCAACCGCACCCAGCCCTTTCCCGTGGTGAGCTACAGCGGCGAGCGCCTGTTCTGGAGCGGCCTGTACGGAGGCGTGCACCTGCTGCGCCGCGAGGGCTTCGACCTGGATGCGATCGTGGCCGGCCGCTTCGATGGGTTCGATATCAGCGACCTGGGTCGCAGCGAACTGGCCGCCAACGGCGTGGACGCCCGCGTGCTGGACGATCGCGACAACGGGCTGGACGCCGGACTGGCCGCGACATGGCGCGGCCCGGCCGGCGAGTTCAAATTGCGCGCGCTGGCCGATGTCACCGATACCAGCGGCGGCTACGAGTTGGCGGTCGACTACGGCTATGCCTGGCGATGGGGCCGCACCACGGTGGTCCCGGGGGTCGGGGTGCGCTGGATGTCCGGCGACCTGGTGGACTACTACTACGGCACCCTGGACCAGGAGATCGCCCGCGGCGCACCGCGTTATCAACCCGGCTCGGCGTTGGTACCCGAGGTCAGCGTGGGCATTGCCCGGCCGCTGAGCCCGAAGTGGAAGCTGTTCGGCAGGATCGATTACAAGTTCCTGCCCAGCGAGATCACCGACAGCCCGTTGATCGAACCGGACACCGATGGCTCGGCCGGCCTGATGATCGGCATCAGCCGAACCTTTTGAGCCTCGCGGCGCTGTTTAGCCCGCGTCCGCGTCCTACCCTGACTTCCATCCCGAGCCACACGGTCCCGACCCGATGAACCGCATCGCCCTGCTGGAAGACCATCCGCGCCTGGCCGGCCTGGTCGAGCGTGGGCTGGGGGCGGCCGGGATCGCGGTGGATACCTTTCCGAGCATGGAATCGGCCTGGCATCCGCTGGTCGAGCGGGCCTATGCCGCGGCGGTCGTGGATCGCGGCCTGCCCGACGGCGATGGACTGGCGCTGGTGCGTCGCCTGCGCGCGGCAGACAACCGCGTCCCGTGCCTGATGTTGACCGCGCGCGATGCCCTGCGCGATCGCGTGGATGGGCTGGAGGCCGGCGCCGACGACTACCTGCCCAAGCCCTTCGCCCTGGAGGAACTGGTGGCGCGGGTGCGCGCGCTGATGCGGCGCCCGCCGGTGCTGCGTGATCTCCAGCTGGACTACCTCGATCTGTGCGTGAAACCCGAGCTGGGCTGCATGAGCTGCGGCAGCCAGACCATCACCCTGGCCCCGGCCGAGCTCCAGATCGTGATCTGCCTGGTCCACGCCGGCGGCCAGACCGTGCGGCGCGGCGCACTGGAAGCGGCCGCCTGGGGCCTCGGCGAGGCGGTCACGCCGAATGCGCTGGATGTCGCCCTGCACCGATTGCGCAGGAAGCTGGTCGCCATCGGCACCGGCCTGGACCTGATCAACCTGCGCGGCCAGGGCTTCGCCCTGCGCGGTGTCGATGCGCCGCACTAGCCTGCGCCAACGGCTGATGCTGGCGGCGCTGGTCGCGTCCCTGTCCGCGCTGGCGGTTGGCGCCGCGCTGATCGCCATCCGGGTCTGGCCGCATGCGCGCGAGAAGACGCTGCGTGAGGAGTTGATCGGTGAGCTGGATGACCTGGAGCAGAGCCTGCGTATCGCGCATGGCCGGGTCGCGCTGGTTCTCGCTCAGAGTGACGCCGATCTCTACGACGCCATGCCGGTGGACTCGGCCTACACGGTGACCGACGTGTCCGGCCGCGAGCTGGCCCGCAGTGTCCAAGGCCCGGCCCTGCAGGCGCTGTGCCACATGGCGGCCGATACCCGGGAACTGACCGTGCGCAGTCAGACCCGCGCGGTGCACCTGCAGGTGGCCCAGCGCGAGGTGATCCGGGAAGGCAGGCGCTACGTGATCCGTGCGGCACGCAGCGACCGCCTGGTGCTGACGCTCAAGGAATACACCGGGAAGCGCTACCTTCGTGCCGTGGTGTTCACCGCGTTTCTGACCCTGCTGCTCTTCCTGGTGGTGGCGTTCGCGATGATCAACCGGATGCTGCGCCCGTTGCGGCGCGCCTCGGAGAGCGCGGCGCGGATCGGCCCGCGCAACCTGTCCGCGCGACTGCAGACCGATGGCCTGCCCACCGAGCTGATTCCGCTGATCGATGCCTTCAACGCCGCGCTGGCCCGGCTGGAAAACGGCTACCGGGTGCAGCAGGAATTCCTGGCCTGCGCCGCGCACGAGCTCAAGACGCCGCTGGCCCTGCTCCAGGCCGAAATCGAGCTGGGAGGTGTGTCCAATCCGGAACTGCTGCTGCGCGATACCGGATTGATGGCGCGTCAGGTGCATCAGCTGCTGCAGTTGGCCGAAGTCAGCGAAGGGCACAACTACACGCTGGCGCCGCTCTCGCTCCATGCCGCCGCCGCCGACGTGGTGGAGTATCTGACCCGCCTGGCGGACCAGCGCGCGGTCTACATCGCCCTGCGCCAGCAAGGACCGGATCCGACGCTGCAGGCCGATGCCGGGGCGGTCTTCGTGCTGCTCAAGAACCTGCTGGAAAACGCCTTGCACCATGCGCCCCCGGCCACGGTGGTGACGCTGAGTGTCGGCGCTGGCGAAATCAGCGTGCAGGACCAGGGCGATGGGGTGCGTCCCCAGGATCGCCCGCATCTGTTCCAGCGCTTCTGGCGCGGCGCCGATGCCCATGCCGGTGGTGCGGGCCTTGGCCTGGCGATCTGCAAGGAGATCTGCGAGGCGCACGGCTGGTGCATCGCGCTGGATCCGGACGCATCGGGTGCGCGCTTCGTGGTGCGCATCCCCATGCCGGAGTCCGTCACGTGATCCATCCGATCGCGCAAGCGCGGCACGCGCGCCTGTACGAGCGGATCGTGTCGCTGGCGCGGATGCTGGGCTGCGATCCGGCCATGGTGCTGGACTGGTACCACCATGATCCGATCCAGGGGCTGGACGGCATGACCGCCGCGCAGCTGGTGCAGCAGGGCCAGGGCGAGCGCATCGTCGCCTTCCTGCGGGCGATCATGATCCATGAGCAAGCCGAGTCGCGTCGGTAATCCAGGCTCCCTGGGCTTTGCGGTCGTCACGCAGGCCAGGCGCATCACCGCATCAGGCAACGGTCCGGTCTACGGCCAGCGCGCGCTGGAGCACCCGCGCGCCTCAGGCCGCGGGCTGTAACCGGCTGCGTGCCTGGCGCATGTCGCGCGCAGGCGGCAACCCGAACATCCGGCCGTACTCGCGCGTGAATTGCTGGATGCTCTCGTAGCCGACCGCGTTGGCGGCCTGGGCGATCATCGCGCCTTCGGCCAGCATCAGCCGCCGGGCTTCGATCAGGCGCACCTGCTTCTGAAACTGCAGTGGCGTGAGCGTGGTGATGGTGCGGAAGTGTGCATGGAAGGACGACGGGCTCATGTCCGCGACCTGGGCCAGGTGCTCGATCCTGAGCGGGCGTGCGTAGTCCGCGCGGATGATGTTCACCGCGCGGGCCACGCGCCGCGCGTGGCTATCGGCCAGGCCCAACGTACGGATCGCCTGCCCGTGGCGGCCCATCAGTAGCCAGTAGTGCAGCTCGCGCAGCAGGGCGCCCTGCAGTAGCGCCAGCGAGGCCGGACGGTCCAGCAGACCGAGCAGGCGCAGCGCGGTCCCGGCGACCTCCTGCTCGGTGGGATCTACGCGCAGCGGACCTGGTGCAGGATGTGACGGCCCGTCCATCTCCACCACCAGCCCCTCGATGATCGCCGGGTCGAGGTCGATCACCAGGGAGACATAGGGCCGCAGCAAGTCGGCGCGGGTGACCTGGCTCGCGTTGGGCACGTCGGCAGCGATCAGCAGCGACTGGCCGGCGCCGAACTCCAGGGTCTGGCATCCCAAGCTGACCCGCTTTTCGCCCTGCAGGACCAGGGCCACCAGTGGCTTGGAGATCGCGTACTGCAACGCGGTGGGCTGGGTCTGGCGGATGACCGTCAGTCCCGGGATTGGCGTCGGCGCGACGCCGTCGGGATCGACGAAAGCCTCGGCGTGGCGTCGGGCCAGATCGAGCAGGGACGGGGACATCCGGCAAGCTTAGGGCGCGGCAGGCGGTCCAGCAATGCTCGGCTGGAGCATCGAGCAATCTGTGCGCTGCAGCGACTCGCGGCGCGTGGCCTCACCATGACGGCGCGGAATCAGCGCCCGTGAATTCCCATCCTGCCTACGTAGAGGTGCGTGGACGCGACTGGGCATGGATGCCGATAGGGCCGGGCGGAAGCACGGCAGGCGTGGCGGACCGGGCGCTGGCTGTTCCAGGTTTGCACGAATAGGCAAACATCGCCCGGAATCCGGCAAAACGGCACAGGGCCTGGGTTCGACAGTGTGCGTCCCAACACCACCACATCGGGAAACGCCCATGAACACCATCTCGCTCGTCACCGGCGCCAGCCGCGGCCTGGGCCGCAACACCGCCTTGAGCATCGCCCGCCACGGCGGCGACATCATCCTCACCTACCGCAGCGGCGCCGAGCAGGCCCAGGCCGTGGCCCAGGAAATCCAGAGCCTGGGGCGCAAGGCCGTGGCGCTGCCGCTGGATGTCACCGAGGTCGGGTCACTGCCAACGTTCGCCGACACGGTGCGCCAGACCCTGGCCGCGCACTGGGGCCGGTCCTCGCTGGACCATCTGATCAACAACGCGGGCCACGGCGAAATGGCCGGTGTGGCCGAGACCACCGAGGCGCAGTTCGACGGTCTGTTCGATACCCACGTCAAGGGCGTGTTCTTCCTGACCCAGGCGCTGCTGCCGGTCCTGGCCGACGGCGGGCGCATCGTGAATTTCTCCTCGGGGCTGACCCGGGTCTCCTTCCCGGGCTTTTCTGCCTATGCCGCGGCCAAGGGCGCGGTCGAGATCCTGACCCTCTATCTGGCCAGGGAGCTTGGCGGGCGCGGGATCACCGTCAATACCGTGGCACCCGGCGCGATCGAAACCGACTTCCTCGGTGGCGCGGTGCGCGACATGCCCGACCTCAATGCACAGTTCGCCGGCATGACCGCGCTGGGGCGGGTCGGTGTGCCAGACGATATCGGCCCCATGATCGCCAGCTTGCTTGGGCCGGAGAACCGCTGGGTCACCGGCCAGCGGATCGAGGTCTCCGGCGGCCAGGTCATCTGACGCCATCGGCACTTTTTTGCGTGTCCGGATCCCCCGCTCAATGCGGGGGTCCGGCGTCAACCCCGACCAGAAGGCCGCAGATGCCCAAGCTCATCATCCATAGTCCAGCGGGCACCTTCGATGCCCAGGCCAAGCAGCAGGTCGCGGCCGAATTGACCGTCTTCTGTCTGCAGTGCGAAGCGCTGCCCGCCTCGCCATTCGTCAAAAGCACGGTCTGGACGTATTTCAACGACTATCCTGTCTCGACGGTTTTCATGGGCGAGGCGCAGGCCACGGCTCACGTGGTCTCGGCGCAGATCTACACCATACAGGGGGGCCTGGACGCCGCCGCCAAGCATCAGATGATCCAGGGGGTCACCGAGATCTTCGGTCGGTATACCCGTATCGGTGCGCGTGTCCCGGTCTATCTGGTGATCCACGAGGTGCCCGAAGCCAATTGGGGCATTTTTGGCCAGCATGCCGACCTGGCGGCGTTACGCGCCTCCGCGGCCGACGCTCCGGCGCTTTAGGCCGAGTCCAGCCCATCTTGGTGCTGAAGCGCGCACTCGACCTGCGCGCCTACGGCAGGCAAGGTGTGCGGCTCTGGCGTGGCTGCGATGGCCCGCCTTTCCGGTGGCATGAAGCGAGGGCTGGCATGGAGATGGCATCGGGCGGCGCGATGGCCCGCCACGGGTGGGGAAAGTGGATCGCATTGACCGTGTTGATGCTGGCGCCACCGGCGCAGGCCCGGGTGACGGGCCTGCACTGGGATGGGCCGCCGAAGCAGGCGTTCGGCAATACCGACTTCCCTGGCGTGGGCCGCTACCAGCTGCTGACCGGGCAGGTCGAAGGCACGCTGGACCCACATTCGCCACTCAACCGCGGCATCGTCAATCTGGACAAGGTGGCCACCGACGCGCAGGGCTTGGTCCATTACCGTGCCGACGTGATGCTGGTGCGCCCGGTCGACCTGGCGCGTGGCAACGGCACGCTGCTCTACGACGTGCCCAACCGCGGCGGCCAGCTCCTGCTCACCCGCCAGGTCAACGGCCGCGGCTCGGGCGACCCGGCGCAGGCCTCGTCCGTCGGCACCGGCTATCTGATGCGCCAGGGCTATACGATGGTCTGGAGCGGCTGGCAGGACGGGGTGCCGTCCGGGGCCATCGGCCATGACGATGGCAGCGTCTCGCACATGCTGGCCGGGCACTTCCCCACCGCCGTGGGCGTCACTGCCGACGTGCGCGAGGAGATCGTCTTCGACACCGCGACCAGCGATGTCTATACGGTGGCCTATCCGGCCGCCGATCTCGATCCAGCACGCACCCACCTGACTGTGCGCGAGCGCGTCGACGACGCGGAGCAGACGCCGAAGGACCTGGGCTTCGAATGGATCGACGCGACCCACTTGCGCATCCATCGGCCCAAGGGCTTCGATGCCGGCGCCATCTACGAGCTGATCTATCCGGCCCGCGACCCGGTGGTCACCGGCATCGGCCTGGCGGCCACGCGCGATGTGGTCGATTTCCTGCGGCGCAGTGCGGCCGATGACGCGGGGAGTCCCAACCCGCTGCTGGATGCGCACGGTCAGATCGGCGTGCAGCATGCGATCGGCCTGGGCGTGTCGCAGAGCGGGCGCTTCCTGCGCGATGTGCTGGCGCAGGGTTTCAACCACGGCGAAAGCGGGCAGCGGGTGTTCGACGGGGTCATGGCGATCATCGCCGGCTCGCGCAAGTCCATGGCCAACGCGGCCTTCTCCAAGGCGGGCGACTTCTCGCGCCAGCACGAGACCCACCTGGCCCGCGGTGACCAGTTCCCCTTCACCTACGCGACCACCACCGATCCGGTCAGTGGGCGAAGCGGCGGGATCATGGCCGCCATGGCCCCGGCCGACCAGCCCCGGCTCTTCCACATCGACTCGGATACCGAGATCTACCAGGCGCGCGCGGCGCTGGTCAGCACCACCGCCGACGGCAAACCCATCGCGCAGCCGCCGAATGTGCGCCTGTACTTTACCGGCGGCTCGCAGCACGGGGCTTCGGACCATCCCGCGCACAACCCGGTGGCCCAGCAGCTGACCAACCCGCTGGACAACGGCGACCTGATCCGCGCGCTGCTGTCGGACCTGCAGGCCTGGGTGGTGGACGACGTGCCGCCGCCTGACAGCCGCTATCCCAGCGTGGCCGATGGCACGCTCGTGCCACCGCTGGACCCGCGCGCGGCGTTTCCCGCCATTCCGGGATTCGCCTATCACGGCGTCACCAACGTCCTGCGGGTGAAGGACGACACCGATCCGGCCGTGCGCACGGTCGGCGCGGCGTATCCGGCCTGGGTGGCTGCCCACGACGCCGACGGCAACAACATCGCCGGCATCCGCCACCCGCTGCTGGCCGCGCCGTTGGGCACCCACACCGGCTGGAACCCGCGCCGCCCAGGCTTTGCCGAAGGCGAGCTCTCCAGCCTGGACGGCAGCTACCTGCCCTTCGCCCGGACCCGGGCCGAGCGCGAACGCACGGGCGATCCGCGCCCCTCGCTGGAGGAGCGGTATGGCACGGTCGAAACGTGGATCCGGCGCGTCGATGCCGCCTCCCAGGCGCTGGTCCGCCAGCGCCTGCTCTTGCCCGAGGATGCCCAGCGCCTCCACGACGCCGCGAACGAACGCGGCTACGACCTCTTCGACAAGCCTTTGTATTGAACGCGCGGCTGGCGCCCGTCCTTCGGATCAGGCCTGGTCGAAGTCCAGGGCGCCGGTCAGGTCGCCCGGCGGCGGGCCGCCGGCGGCGACCATGGCGTCTTCGCGTAACTTCAGCCCAGGCAATTTCTCCAACCCGAAACGCCGGGTCAGGAAGCGTGCGATCGAGCCGGTGTCGTAGATCGTGTGGTCCACGTGCCCACGCTTGGCGAACGGCGAGATCACGATGGCCGGGATACGCGTGCCCGGCCCCCAGCGATCGCCCTTGGGTGGGGCTACGTGGTCCCACCAGCCGCCGTTCTCGTCGACGGTGATCACCACCAGCATCCGCTTCCACTGCGGGCTCTTCTGCAGGGCATGGACCACCGCCGCCAGGTGGCGGTCCCCGGCCTCCACGTCCGAATAGCCGGCGTGCATGTTCAGGTTGCCCTGCGGCTTGTAGTAGCTCACCGCCGGCAGCTTGCCGGCCGCGGCATCGGCCAGGAACTTGTTGGTCGCCGCGGTCTCGCCGGTGCCGCCGTCGCGCAGGTGGCGCTTGCGCGCCTCGGAACCAGGCGCGAGTGAGGCGAAATAGTTGAACGGCTGGTGGTGCGCCTGGAAGTTGGGATGGCTGGGGAAGCTGCCGTCGTTGCTGTCGCCGCCGCCGTCCAGCGCGGCCTGGAACGCGCCGCCGTACCAGGCCCAATCCACCCCGCGCGCGTTGAGCATGTCGCCGATGTGTGCGTGGGTCTGCGGCGGACAGGTGTTGGGGCTGCTGGGATCGGCCAGGGCCGGGTTGGTCTTGTCCACGCTGAAGCCCGGCGAGTAGGGCGGACCGATCGTGTTGACCGTGAAGAAGTCCGGAGTCAGCGTGGGGCGCGAGGTGAACTTGGCTACGCCGGCCATCGCACTGGCGGGGCTGTTGTCGGCCGGGATCAGGGCCTTGCCATCCGGCTTGCCATCGGCCGTCCTGGCGATGTGCAGCCGCGCCGGGCTCTTGTCCGCGTCCGGATAGAACGGCGGCTGTGCGGCGACCAGGTACTGGTGGTTGAGGAACGAGCCGCCGAAGGCGCCCATGAAGAAGTTGTCGCACAGCGTGTACTGCTCGGCCAGGCGCCACAGGCGCATGTTCACGGCCGAATCGGCGTAGTGGCCCATCAGCAGCGCGCCGCTGTCGCCCCAGGCGACGAAGCCATCGTTCTTGCCGCCGTTGATCTGCATCTGATTGCGATAGAACTCATGGACCAGATCGCGCGTCACCAGGCCGTGCGGCAACGGCGCGCCTTCGGGCGTCTTCAGTGCGAACGGCGCGTTGGGCAGGCCGACGATCGCCTCCTCGCCGATCTGGTAGCTGCGGTGATTGACCACCTGCGCCTCGGGCACCATGCCGTCCCAGATCGGCGGCAGGGTCTTCAGCGGCGTGCCATCGCGGTCGCGCTGGATGGCGCGCTCGGGCGGAAGATCCGCCAGCGGCTGCTCCAGCCCCGGAAAGTCGGCGAACAGGTTGTTGAAGCTGCGATTTTCCGCAAACAGCACCACCACCGT
>NZ_CP185958.1:1855000-2270000 GCF_058448525.1 Pseudoxanthomonas sp. JC1303
CGGGAGAAGGTGCGCCTCTTCTGGTGAATAGCTGGGGGAGGCCGAAGTGACCAGGCCGCTGCGACTGTTTATCAAAAACACAGCACTCTGCAAACACGTAAGTGGACGTATAGGGTGTGACGCCTGCCCGGTGCTGGAAGGTTAATTGATGGGGTCAGCCGCAAGGCGAAGCTCTTGATCGAAGCCCCAGTAAACGGCGGCCGTAACTATAACGGTCCTAAGGTAGCGAAATTCCTTGTCGGGTAAGTTCCGACCTGCACGAATGGCGTAACGACAGCGGCGCTGTCTCCACCCGAGACTCAGTGAAATTGAAATCGCTGTGAAGATGCAGCGTTCCCGTGGCAAGACGGAAAGACCCCGTGAACCTTTACTATAGCTTTACATTGAACGTTGAGTTCGTCTGTGTAGGATAGGTGGGAGGCTGTGAAACTGTGGCGCTAGCTGCAGTGGAGCCATCCTTGAAATACCACCCTGATGTGCTTGACGTTCTAACCTAGGTCCGTTATCCGGATCGGGGACCATGTATGGTGGGTAGTTTGACTGGGGCGGTCTCCTCCCAAAGAGTAACGGAGGAGCACGAAGGTACGCTCAGCGCGGTCGGACATCGCGCACTGTGTGCAAAGGCATAAGCGTGCTTGACTGCAAGATCGACGGATCAAGCAGGTACGAAAGTAGGTCTTAGTGATCCGGTGGTTCTGTATGGAAGGGCCATCGCTCAACGGATAAAAGGTACTCCGGGGATAACAGGCTGATACCGCCCAAGAGTTCATATCGACGGCGGTGTTTGGCACCTCGATGTCGGCTCATCACATCCTGGGGCTGTAGTCGGTCCCAAGGGTATGGCTGTTCGCCATTTAAAGTGGTACGCGAGCTGGGTTCAGAACGTCGTGAGACAGTTCGGTCCCTATCTGCCATGGGCGTTGGAGATTTGAGAGGGGCTGCTCCTAGTACGAGAGGACCGGAGTGGACGAACCTCTGGTGTTCCGGTTGTCACGCCAGTGGCACTGCCGGGTAGCTATGTTCGGAAGCGATAACCGCTGAAAGCATCTAAGCGGGAAGCGCGCCTCAAGATGAGATCTCCCGGGACACAAGTCCCCTAAAGGAACCATCAAGACTAGGTGGTTGATAGGTCAGGTGTGTAAGCGCTGTAAGGCGTTGAGCTAACTGATACTAATGATCCGTGCGGCTTGACCATATAACCTCAAGTGGCTTCGGCATACGCCGATGCACCACACACTTAGCCTCGACAACACGTCGATGCCATCTATACACTCCCTACATCACAAGTAACTACGCGAGACTGTGCGCCTCATCCGTTGTTTGGATGGCGACGCTCCAACCGTCTCCCTGGTGAAATTAGCGCTGTGGTCCCACCCGTTCCCATCCCGAACACGGAAGTGAAACGCAGTTGCGCCGATGGTAGTGTGGCTTAAGCCATGCAAGAGTAGGTCATCGCCAGGGCCTTACACCTAAAACCCCTCAGATCGAAAGATCTGGGGGGTTTTTCTTTGTCCGTCCGCAACCGGATAAACGCCCAATGGCGCCGAGCGACTTAATCCCCAGCGCCCCGCCGAACTTCGCCTACCGCTCGGCAAATCGCAGAAACTTCTCGTCTGCGCGACTGCCCCATCAACGCGCCCGTGGTCAGGACATACGGCGCCAGACACAGCACGGGAAACCAACCGGGCGACGCAGGTGGACTTTTCAGCCTAGCGTTGCGTCGTGGGTACAAAGCGGCCCGCCAACCAGCAAACGCAGAACATCGGCGAAGTCAGAATGCCGAGGCACGTTCGTGAAAACTTCGAACGCTTCAAGCTTGAGCCAGAGCCAGAGCGCTTACCGACGCCGGCTCGCCTCCGACACGGTGGTCTTGCCCCGGATGATTTCCAGCACCAGCGCCGACTTCCTGCGCGCCGGCCAACGCTTGATTTCCTCTTCCATCACAATGCTCGTGGTGTCTCCGTCTCAACGAAACACCTGAGCAGGAAACCACCGGATCATTACAGGCCCACGCTCGACCAGATCCTACGCCACGCTGCCCATAGAAAAGCAGGATCTGTGGATACAGCGTGTCGTCGAGCCGTCAGTCGAGAAGGCTTGGTAGCAGGCGTGGGGCGGCGGCTTTCCTCAAGGGCGGCACCGGGTCAGTGTCGTGCGTGGGCCGGCTACCTGGCTTGTAAGGAACAAGGAACTCCCAACTACGCTTAAGTTCGACGAATCTGCCTGCATATCGCCCACGCGACTCGAACTCACGCACTGCTGGGCGCTCCGGTCCGTAGGAGCGATCTGAGCGGCTGGGTGATGCCGCGGTACTTCGGCAGATGCCTAAACTCGACAGGGGAAGCGTGGCGCGTTTCAGCGCAGCGCATAGCGTGTCCCGCGCGCCATGCGAACGCTATTGCGCCGGCGGCAGCGTGACTGGGCGATCCAGTGGATGCTGGACCGGATCGGGCATCGCCTTCACCGGAGCGTCGTTCCTCCCCAGGAAGTTGTACCAGTGGTAGCGGGCGATCCCCAGCCACTCGACGCAGGCCAGGTCGGTGATGAGCAGGTTGTAGCTGTTGGGCAGCCAGGACGAGAACGGCGCGGTGTAGTCGCTGCGCGCCGGGGTGGGATGGAGGCCGAAATGGGCGAAGTACAGCAGGCTGCGTCGCATATGCAGGCCGGAGGTGACCAGCACCAGCGGGCCATGAGGGACCTCTGACAGCAGGCGGGAGGTGAACTTCGCGTTCTCCCAGGTGTTACGTGAAGCACTTTCCTCCAGCAGTGCCGAGGCGGGCACGCCGGCCTCGCGCAGCAGCGAGCCGTACAGTTGCGCTTCGGTGTTGCCCAATCCGGCGGGATCGCCTCCGGAAATCAGCACCCGGCAGCCCCGCGTGCTCGCCTTGCAGCTCTCGTAGAGCTGGACCGCCCGCAGGATCCGGCTATAGGCCAGCGACTGCGGCTCGATGCCGCCTTCGTGCGGCAATTTCTGCATGCCCATGCCGAGCACGATGATGACCGAATCCGGTGCCCAGGCGAGTCGGACCGGATCACGTTGACCGGCCTGGGTCATGGCCACGATCCAGCCGGCCAGGACGCCGTTGCCCAGCAGCCAGAACACGATCACCCAGCAGCTTGCGACGACGCCTGCCGTGCGCCTCCAGCGCAAGCGGAACAGCACGGCCGTCAGCAACGCGCCTAAGGCCAGAAACACCAGGGACATCGGCCGAACCCACGCAGGAAAGCCTCATGGTTGCAGATTGAGGGCAAGGCTTCATGTCCAGCGTCCCGACCCCTCCACGGCTTGACGCAAACCGATGCTCCGCATACTGTGCGCGGGCCGAAGGTTTCATCGCTTCATCCCCATGGAGCGATGAATTAAACGGGAATCCGGTGAAGGCGCCTGAGCGCGCCCATTCCGGAGCTGCCCCGCAGCGGTTATTGGAAACGAACCCCGCCAACAGCACTGGTGTCGCTTCAACGCGACACCGGGAAGCGGCGGACAGTAGGTGGCGCGTCCCGCGCCGTGTCCATGAGCCCGAAGACCGGCCCCGGCCGGAAGACCCAGACCGGTCTTCCGTTTCGACCTGGCACCGCTCGCGGGAGCGGCACGGGCACTCCGCTCCCTGCATTCGACCGCGGGCGGGACGGGGTGAGCGTGCGTGTTTCGCGTAGTGGATCCGGTTCGCCCGCGGGGGCGAAGGTCGCTGGCGTGGCACGTCGCAGCCGGAAGTCCGGACGCGTGGCGCGCGGTTCCTTCGTTCCTCAATGCCCACACGCAATGAGGATCCATCCACATGACCATCGTCACCAACCTCGGCTTTCCCCGCATCGGGCCACGCCGGGAACTCAAGCACGCCCTTGAACGCCACTGGAAGGGCGAGGACAGCGCGGACACGCTGCAGGCCACCGCACGCGAGCTGCGACTCAGGCACTGGCACCTGCAGCGCGAGGCCGGCGCCGACCTGTTGCCCAGCAACGATTTTTCGCTCTACGACCAGGTGCTCGACACCGCCTTCCTGTTCGACGCGATCCCGCAGCGCTATCGCGCCCTGGCCGATGGCGACCCGCTTGGCGCCTATTTCGCCATGGCGCGCGGACGCCAGACCGATGGCGTCGACCTGCGGGCGTTGGAGATGACCAAGTGGTTCGACACCAACTACCACTATCTGGTGCCGGAACTGCAGGCCGGGCAAGGGTTCGCGCTACGTGGCGACAAGCCGGTCGCCGAATTCCTGGAAGCCAAGGCTGCCGGCTTCAACACCCGCCCGGTCCTGCTGGGGCCGGTGAGCTTCCTGCATCTGTCCAAGACGGTGGATGGCAGCGACCGTTTCGCGCTCCTCGACGGCCTGCTGCCGGCCTACGCCGCGCTGCTCTCGCACCTGCACGCCGCTGGCGCGGAGTGGATCCAGATCGATGAGCCGATCCTGACCCTGGACCTGTCGACGCAGGTCCAAGACGCGTTGCGTGAGGCCTACGCACGATTGGCGCAGGCCACGCGACCCAAGCTGATGCTCAGCACCTACTTTGGCGCGCTTGGCGACAACCTCGCGCTCGCCGCCGAACTGCCCGTCGACGGCCTGCACGTGGATCTGGTGCGCGCACCCGAACAGCTCGACGCGGTCCTCCAGGCGTTGCCCGCCGGGCGGGTGCTCTCGGCAGGCCTGGTGAATGGCCGCAACGTCTGGCGCACCAACCTGGACAACGCGCTGACCCTGGCGCGCTACGCGCAGGGCCAGCTGGGTGCCGATCGATTGTGGCTGGCTCCGTCCTGCTCGTTGCTGCACGTCCCGGTCGATCTGGACCAGGAAAAGACCCTGGATGAAGAAGTGAAGCCGTGGTTGTCCTTCGCCCGCCAGAAGCTGGGCGAACTGCGCCTGTTGGCCAACGCCCTGGACGGCGTGCCAGACGCGGACGCCGGCCTGGCCGAACAACGCGCCCACCTTGAATCGCGCCGACAGTCGCCGCGCGTGCATCGCCCCGAGGTAGCCCAGCGCGTGGCGCGCCTGACGCCGCAAGACAGCCGTCGGCAATCGCCCTATCCGCAGCGCCGCCGTGTGCAGGAAGCCGCCTTCGACCTGCCGGTCTATCCGACCACCACGATCGGCTCGTTCCCGCAGACCCAGGACGTGCGCCAGGCACGTGCGCGGCACAAGTCCGGCAAGCTCTCCGACGCCGAGTACGACGCCTTCCTGGCGGCCGAAACCGAGCGCTGCGTGCGCTTCCAGGAACAGATCGGGCTCGACGTGCTGGTGCATGGCGAATACGAGCGCAACGACATGGTCGAGTACTTCGGCGAGCAGCTGGATGGCTTCGTCTTCACCAAGCTGGGCTGGGTGCAGAGCTACGGCAGCCGCTGTGTGAAGCCCCCGATCATCTTCGGCGACGTGGTGCGCCCGGCACCGATGACGGTGCGCTGGTCGCAGTATGCGCAGTCACTGACGCCGCGGCCGATGAAGGGCATGCTGACCGGCCCGGTGACGGTGCTGCAGTGGTCGTTCGTGCGCGACGACCAGGCCCGCAGCGCGACCTGTCGTCAGATCGCGCTGGCGCTGCGCGATGAGGTCACCGACCTGGAAGCGGCCGGCATCGGCATCATCCAAATCGACGAGCCGGCGATCCGCGAAGGCCTGCCGCTGCGCCGCGGCGAATGGGCCACCTACCTGGACTGGGCGGTCGAAGCCTTCCGTATCTGCGCCAGCGGCGTGGGCGATGCGACCCAGATCCACACCCACATGTGCTACTCGGAGTTCAACGACATCATCGATGCGGTCGCGGCGATGGATGCGGACGTGATCTCGATCGAAACCTCTCGCTCGCGCATGGAGCTGCTGGATGCGTTCGTGCGGTTCGCGTATCCCAACGAGATCGGTCCGGGCGTCTACGACATCCATTCCCCGCGGATTCCTTCCACCGCAGAGATGGTGGACCTGCTGCGCAAGGCGCGTGCGGTGCTGCGCGATGCCCAGTTGTGGGTCAACCCGGACTGCGGGCTCAAGACCCGTGGCTGGGAGGAAACCCGGCACGCGCTGGAGCAGATGGTCGAGGCCGCGCGCATCCTGCGGGCGGACCTGGCGCGGGCAGCCTGAGGATCGCGCATCGGATGCCACGTGGGCGCGGGCCAGCAACGGCCCGCGCCCATGCGGCGTCCCAGTGCGTGGATATCCGGCGCGCCCGGCATGAAGCCGATGTGAGCCGGTAACGGTTACACGAACGCCATGCACACCCGGCCCGCGTAAACTCGGTCACCCCCTTCACCACAGGACTTGCCGACCGTGTCAATCAACCAGGAACAGCGGGACAAGATCGCTTCCGGCCAAGGCTTCATCGCCGCGCTCGACCAGAGCGGCGGCAGCACGCCCAAGGCGCTGAAGCTGTATGGCATCGACGAATCCGCCTATTCGGGCGACGCCGAGATGTTTGCCCTGGTCCACCAGATGCGCGAACGCATCGTCACCAGCCCGGCCTTCACCGGTGAGCGGGTGGTCGGCGCCATCCTCTTCGAGCGCACCCTGGACGACCGTTTCGCAGGCGAAGAAGCCGCGCAGTACCTGTGGAACACCAAGCAGGTCGTGCCATTCCTGAAGATCGACAAGGGCCTGGAAGACGAAGTCAACGGCGTGCAGCTGCTCAAGCCCATCCCGGGTCTGGCCGAGCTGCTGGCCAAGGCCAAGGCCAAGGGCGTGTTCGGCACCAAGGAGCGCTCGGTCATCAAGGGCAACAATGCGCAGGGCATCGCCGCAGTGCTGGACCAGCAGTTCGAGCTGGGCAAGCAGGTGCTGGACGCCGGGCTGGTGCCGATCATCGAGCCGGAAGTGGACATCAAGGCCGCCGACAAGGCGCAGATCGAGGCCACGATGAAGCAGGGCCTGCTCGAGCGCCTGGACAAGGTCGACGCGGCCACCCCGGTGATCCTCAAGCTCACCCTGCCCAGCGTCGACGGCTTCTTCCAGGAGCTGGTCGACCACCCGAGCGTGCTCAAGGTCGTGGCGCTGTCCGGCGGCTACAGCCGTGACGAGGCCAACGCCAAGCTGGCCAAGAACCCCGGCATCATCGCCAGCTTCAGCCGCGCCCTGACCGAGGGCCTGAGCGCGCAGCAGAGCGATGCGGAATTCAACGAAGTGCTCGACAGCACCATCGAGTCGATCTACCGCGCCTCGATCGCCTGATCGAACCGCTGGACGCGTCCAAGCAGGCCCCGCTCCGGCGGGGCCTGTGTCGTTTCAGCGACCGCGACGCCGCGAGTCGAAGCGGCGCTGGCTTGAGGCCGATGGCCGGCATGGCTAGGCTGCGGCTTCCCCACGCAGCTGGCGCCTTCGATGACCGACATGCCCCACGACACCGCCCTGATCGTGGTCGACCTGCAGCCGGACTTCATGCCCGGCGGTGCGCTGGCCTGCCACGAGGGCGATGCCATCGTGCCGGGCATCGCACGGCTGCTGGATGCGCGCGCCTACGGCACGGTGGTGGCCACGCAGGACTGGCATCCGCGCGCGCATGCTTCCTTCGCCACGCAACATCCGGGGCATGGTCCGTTCGACGTGATCGACCTGCACGGCCAGCCGCAAATGCTGTGGCCGGACCACTGCGTGCAGGGCACCCCGGGCGCGGCGCTGGACCCGCGCGTGGACTGGACGCCGGCGGACCTGATCCTGCGCAAGGGCGCGCACGCGCAGGTCGATTCCTATAGCGCCTTCCGCGAAAACCACGGCCCGGACGGCACGCGGCCCTCGACCGGGCTGGCCGGCTGGCTGCGTGCGCGCGGCATCACCGAGGTCCACGTGTGCGGGCTGGCGCGCGATGTCTGTGTGCTGTGGACCGCGCAGGACGCGATGGCCGAAGGGTTTGCCGTGCGGTTCCTGTGGGAGCTGACCCGACCGGTCACTCCCGAGGGCGATACGCCCACGCGCCGGGCTCTGGAAGCCGCGGGCATCACCATCGCCTGAGCCAGGCGCCCACTTGGTAGGAACGACATACCCCGGGAAGTTGACAAACCGTGGTCGAGAAAGTGTATTTTGCGTTAATTGTGCTGCATGGCAGCACGCCCGGCCACGCTCGTCACTTTCCCCGCGGAGTCACCCATGCCTGTCCACTCATCGTTGCGCCGCAGTGCGCTCGCTCTTGCCGTCAGTGCCACCTTCGTCGGTGGTGCGTCCGCCCAGCAGGCGTCCACCTCGCCGTCCGTCGCGCAGCTCGACTCGGTCCAGGTGACCGCCGACCGTCGCAGCGAGGATTCCCAGAAGGTGCCGGTCTCGGCCACGGTGCTGCGCCCGGATTACCTGGATGCGCTGTCCACCAGCGCCTCGGATGTGCGCGTGCTGGCCGGCAAGGCGCCCAGCCTGAACGTCGAGTCCTCCAACGGGCGCGTGTTCCCGCGCTTCTACATCCGTGGCTACGGCAACACCGATTTCACTACCTACGCGTCCCAGCCGGTGTCGCTGGTCTATGACGACATCGTCTACGAGAACGCCTTCCTGAAGGGCTTCCCAATGTTCGACCTGGCCAGTGTGGAAGTCCTGCGCGGCCCGCAGGGCACCCAGTTCGGCCGCAATACCCCGGCCGGCGTGGTCAAGTTCAACTCGGCCCGCCCGGTGCTGGGCTCGACCCAGGGCTATGCCAGCGTGTCCTACGGCACCCATGCCACCACCTCGGTGGAAGGCGCGCTCAACCTGCCGATCAGCCAGACCTGGGCCGCACGCCTGTCGCTGCTGCAGCAGCACCGCGATGACTGGGTGACCAGCCAGATCTCCGGCCAGAAGCTGGAAGGCTATGACGATTCGGCTCTGCGCCTGCAGCTGCTGTTCGAGCCGGGCGATGACTTCAGTGCGCTGTTCAATGCCCATGCGCGCAAGCTCAACGGCACGGCGCGCCTGTTCCGCGCCAACATCTTCAATCCGGGCACCAACCAGCTGGTCGATGACTTCGACGAGGACAAGGCCTACATCGATGGCCACAACGCCCAGGAGCTGACCACCTATGGCGGCAGCGCCAACCTGACCTTCAGTTCGGGCGATGTCACCTTCCACTCGATCACCGGCTACGAAGGGATCTCCAAGTACTACAGCCGCGGCGACATCGACGGCGGCTACGGCCCGGGCGTGTTCACCGATCCCACCCAGCCCTCCGGCCCCGGCTTCATTCCGTTCTCGGTGGAGACCGCTGGTGGCATCAAGTCCCTGGACCAGTTCACCCAGGAGCTGCGCGCCGAATCCAACTACGCCGGCCCGCTGAACTGGCAGGGCGGTCTGTACTACTTCTACGACAACGTGCAGGGCGAGGCCTACGACTACGACACCCTCGCTGGCGGCGCGCTGACCGGCTATGACCTGACGCGCCAGAAGACCTCCTCCTGGGCGGCCTTCGCCTCGCTCAACTACCAGGCCACCGATGCGCTCAATCTGCGCGCCGGTATCCGCTACACGCACGATCACAAGACCTTCGACATCCTGGAATGGGATCGCAGCTCGCCGCCGCCGATCGGCGGCGACACCAGCGGCTCCAAGGTCACCGGCGATGTCAGCGCGACCTTTGCCCTGACCGATGCGGTCAACCTCTACGCGCGCGCCGCGCGTGGCTATCGCGGGGCCAGCTTCGGTCCGCCGTCCACCGGCGTGCCGGTGACCGTGGCGCGCCCGGAGACCGTGGATTCCTACGAGCTGGGCATCAAGGCCAACCTGTGGGATCGCCGCGGCCGGTTGGCCTTCGACATCTACAGCATGGACATCAAGGACCAGCAGCTCACCGCGGTGGGCGGGACGTCCAACGCCGTGCAGCTGATGAACGCCAAGAAGAGCGAGGCCTACGGCGCCGAGCTGGACTTCGAACTGCTGGCCACCGAGAACCTGCGCTTCGGCTTCAACGGCAGCTACAACCACACCGAGATCAAGGACCCCGGCCTGGCCACCTCGACCTGCTCACCGTGGGTGTGCACGGTGACCGATCCGGTCAATGCCGACGGCCTGGCCTACATCGATGGCAATCCGCTGCCGCAGGCGGCCAAGTGGATCGGCAACGTCAACGCCCGCTATGGCATCCCGGTCGGCGACGACGGCGAGGTCTTCGTCTACACCGACTGGTCCTACCGCAGCGAGGTCAATTTCTTCCTGTACCAGTCGCGTGAGTTCGTCGGCCAGCCGCTGTTCGAAGGCGGCCTGAAGATCGGCTACAACTGGAACGGTGGCCAGTACGAGGCCTCGGTGTTCTGCCGCAACTGCACCAACCAGATCCGCGCCACCGGTGCGATCGACTTCGACAACCTGACCGGGTTCATCAACGACCCGCGCATCATCGGTGCCCAGTTCCGCGCGAACTTCTGATCCCCACCGCGCCGTCGCACCACGCCGCCGCCCGCTGTCAACAGGGGCGGCGGCGTTGTTTTTTACGCGCTTCCTACGACGCTCGATCTTCATGCCCTGATTGGCGCGTAAATCCAAGACGTTCCACGCGAAGCCATCTTGGGGCTTGAGCGATGCGGTCAAGGAGCGGCTGCGGCTGTCATGTACGTCCAGCAGATCCGATTGCCGCTGGGACGATCCTGCTTGCGGCACCGTTGACGATCGTGTGCGCAGGACCAGGCACGACTTCACGCCACACAATCCTCAGCCTATCGCGCAATGGCGGAAGCCACCCCGGTCAACGCAGGGATGGCCCTCAGCCCTCTCTAAGTGAGCCAACCACCGCTGCTGCGTCGGCGCATGGTGTCGCTGGCGGCCGGGCAAAGGCCGTGTTCTGAACGCGCTCAGAAGCGAGCGGTGAACTCCAGCCCGTAGGTGCGCGGCTCGTTGATGAAGCCGGTCAGGTTGTCGAAGTCGATCGCGCCGACGATGCGGGTCTGATCGGTGATGTTGCGCCCGAAGACCGCGATCTCGTAATCGCCGTAGTCCCAGCCGTAGGCGATGCGCAGGCCGCCTTCCAGCGAAGCCTTGCCGCGGAACTCGGCGGCCTGGTACAGGAAGAAATTGACCTCGCTGCGATACGCCCAGTCGGTGTAGACATACAGCCCGGCGCCGTCGCCCATGGGCAGGCTCCAGCGCGCGGTGAGGTTGTGGATCCAGCGCGGCGCCTGCGGCAGCGGGTTGCCGTCGATCAGCGCATAGGTGCCGCCGTTGAGGGTCACCGTGGGGTCGGTCACCGTGCACATGCCGCTGCCGCACACCGCAACGGCCAGGCCCGGGTCGTCGATCTCGGTGTCGTTGAAGCTGCTGCCCAGGGTGATCAGCAGGTTGTCGGTGACATACGCCTCCAGGTCCAGTTCGGCGCCCTGGCCGAGGGTCCTGTCGGCGTTGAGCAGGCGCGCGGTGTTGGACTCCCCGCCCACCGCGATCAGCTGTTGGCCATCCACGTTGTAGCGGAAGATGTCGAAACCCAGGCGCGCGCGCTTATCCCACAGATCGGCCTTGATGCCGACCTCGTAGGAGATGACCTTCTCCGAACCGGCCGAGGTCACCCCGCCGTTGGGCGCGGTCGCCAAGGCGAACAGCAGGCGGCCCTGGATGGACGGGGCGCGAAAGCCCTTGGCCACGCGTGCGTACAGGTTGATGTCCGGGTTGATGGTGTACACGCCGGACAGGTCCCAGCTCACGTCATCGACATCGGTGTGTACCGGGTAGGGACCGCCGACCGGGGCGCCGAACGGCGCGGCCTCCAGCACGCTGGCGCTGAAGTCCTTCCTGTCCTGCGTGTAGCGCACGCCGCCGCGCAGCTTGAAGGCCGCGGTGACGTCGTAGTCGGCCGAGGCGAAGGCCGCCCAGGTCTTGTTGCGCTGGGCCTGCACCGCGTGACCGGCCTGCGGGTTGCCCGGGGTGAGCGAGTCGAAGTTGAAGCTGTCGATACGCACGTCTTCGTCGAAGTAGAACAGGCCCGCCTGCCAGTCCAGGGCGCCCCACTCGTTGGACTCGACACGGAACTCCTGGGTCCACTGCCGGTGGTGCGGCAGGCCGTCGGCCGACTCGGAGGAGAACGGGATCACGCCCGGACCGGAGTCCGGCAGGAAGGCCGCGCCATAGCCGCCGTCGATGTCGCCGCGGTTGATCGAGTCGACCGTCTCGTAGCCGGTGATCGCGTAGACGTTGACGCTCCCCAGCTGCCAGCGCAGGCGCGCGCTGCCGCCCCAGCTGTCCAGCTCGGAGTCGTTCAGGCCGTCGGTGGACATCGTGTCCTTGTCGAAGCCCGGGACGAAACCGTTGGTTCCCTGCTGGATGATGTTGGCGCGGAACAGGCGCGCAGTGCCGTTGAGGCGGCGCTTGTGCAGGTTGAACAGGGCTTCCAAGCCGTCGCCCTGATAGAGGAACTGCACGCGCGCGGCGGACTCGTCGAAGCCTTCGGTACTGCGGTCCGGGCCGGCGGCATAGGTGTTGTCGACCCAGTCGTCCTTGCGCTGGTACAGGCCAGAGACGCGCGCGGACCAGCGCTCGGTCAGCGGGCCGCCATAGGCGCCTTCGAAGTTGAACATCCCCAGGTTGCCGGCGGCCGTCTTGACGTAGCCGCTGGCGTCCTGCGAAGGGCGCACCGAGTCGAACTTGACCACGCCGGCCGGGGTGTTGCGTCCGAACAGCGTGCCCTGCGGCCCGCGCAGCACTTCCACGCTCTGCAGATCGAACACCGGGAAGCCCTTGAGCAGCGGGCTCTCCTGGACCACGTCGTCATAGACCAGCGACACCGGCTGGGAAGCGTTGAGGTCGAAATCCGTGTTGCCCAGGCCGCGGATGTAGAAGCGCGGAAAGGCCCGGCCGAAGGAGGATTCGATGTTCAGGCTGGGCACGCGAGCGGACAGGAAGCGGATGTCGTTGCCGCCGGATCCCAGGATGCCGAGCTTCTCGGCGTTCAGCGCGGTGATCGACACCGGCACGTCGTGGATGTTCTCGACCCGGCGCTGCGCGGTGACCCGGACCGTATCCAGGGTCGCGGGCGGCGGCGGGGCCTCGGGCTCGGCGGGCGCCTGTTGGGCCAGCGCGGGCGGCAGCGCCAGGGCCAGGGCAACGGACAGGGCCACGCGGCGACAACGCAGGCGCGGAAGCGATCGGGACATGGCGTTGGGCCTGGGAGGGAGCGCGGGCCATGTTGCAGAACTGTGTCTTGGACAGCAAGCGAGGACACAGTGACCTTGGGCACGGGTCGGCCGGCCATGCCCGCAAGCTAGACTCGGCCCCTGTTTCCCCGTCCTTGGAGCGACCCCATGAGCAGCTGGTACTTCCTCACCGGCGCCGAGCAGACCCGCTCGGGCCCGTTCGACGATGCGGCCGCGCAGGCTTTCGCCCGCGCCAATCCGTCCGCGCTGGCCTGGCGCGAAGGCCTGTCGGGCTGGCAGCCGGCCAGTTCGTTGCCCGATTTCGGCGGTGCGGGCGTGCCCGCACCGGTGCCGCCGCCGCCCGGTGCGGGCATGCGCAGCGACGAGATCGACTTCCGCATCGTCGGTCACGACATGCAGTTCGTCGAAGTGGAACTGGACCCGGGCGAGAGCGCGGTGGCCGAGGCCGGTGCGCTGATGTTCAAGGACGCCGCCGTGCAGATGGACACCGTGTTCGGCGATGGCCGCACCAGCGGCGCCGGCGGCGGCTTCATGGACAAATTGCTGGGTGCCGGCAAGCGCCTGGTCACCGGCGAGAGCCTGTTCACCACGGTGTACACCCACACCGGCGCGGGCAAGGCCAAGGTTGCCTTCGCCGCGCCGTACCCGGGGACAGTGATCCCGCTCAAGCTCTCCGAACACGGTGGACGCCTGATCTGCCAGAAGGACAGCTTCCTGGCCGGCGCGCGCGGCGTGTCGCTGGGCATCGCCTTCCAGCGCAAGATCCTCACCGGCCTGTTCGGCGGCGAGGGCTTCATCATGCAGAAGCTCGAAGGCGACGGCTGGGTGTTCGTGCATGCCGGCGGCACGGTGGTCGAGCGCGAGCTGGCCGCCGGTGAGCGCATCGACGTGGATACCGGCTGCGTGGTGGCCTATCACAGCGGCGTGGACATGGACATCCGCCGTGTGGCCGGCATCAAGAGCATGTTCTTCGGCGGCGAAGGCGTGTTCCTGGCCACCCTCACCGGCCCGGGCAAGGTGTGGCTGCAGTCGCTGCCGTTCTCGCGCATGGCCGGACGCATGTTGCAGGCCGCTCCGCAGGGCGGAGGCCAGAACCGCGGTGAAGGCTCGGTGCTGGGCGGGCTGGGACGGATCCTGGACGGCGACAACAGCTTTTGAGGTCGCCGATCGCATGCATGACACAGAGCCGCCGGGAGGCGGCTTTGTGCTTTTTGTACAGACCTCAACGCGCCGGGAGCGATGCGTCGGGCATACGCGGACTGTCTGACCGGCGCCGTGCGACCAGATGGTCGAGGCTCGCGCGGCCTGGGCCTGCGGTCAGCAGCCAGACGAAGACGGTGACGTACAGCACCTCGTCCAGTTCGACGAATTCATCCAGCGTGGAGATGCCGGGCAGCACCACGACGATCAGCGCGACCAGCATGTTGATGATCATCGGGATCATGGTCAGGCGCGTGGCCAGGCCGAGCAGGATCAGCACGCCGCCGATGAACTCGGTGCCGGCGCATAGCGCGGCGCTGAAGGCTGGGAACGGGATGCCCCAGTCCATGAAGCGGCCGGTGAAGAACTCCAGGTTGTGCAGCTTGGCCCAGCCGGTCTCGGCCCAGAAATAGCCGAACACCAGCCGCACCAGCAGCGGGCCCAGCCAGTCGATGCGCTGGAGGAAGGACAGCGCGGAGGGGCGCAGGCGGGTGGAAGTGGATTGCATGGCAGGCTCCTGTCGAGAAATGAGTTCAGTGGGCGTGATCGGCGGGGATGACGCGTAGCGCTGCCACCAGGCCGTCGTGGATCCAGCGTTTGAGCAGGCCGGCGGCGCGCAGCGGCGCCTCCGGGCCGTGCGCGTGCGCGAGTTGCGTGCACAGATCGCCGAAGCACTGACCAGCCCGCACGGACCGCAGCGCGTCGGCTTCGTCGGCGTCGAGCCGTCGCCAGTGCACGGCGAAGGCTTCGCGCCACAGCAGCCAGGTGGCCGGCGTCGCCGCGCGCATTTCTGGCACGTTGTCGCCGGCCGCATGCGCGGTGACCTGCGCCGGCGCATGGCTGGACAGCGTGAGCCAGCGCAGGTGCGAGGCCAGCATGAACCGCAGCCGTGGCCAGTCCTGTGGCGGCACGGCGGCCATGTCGGTCAGGCTCACGGCGTGGTCGTCGGCCGCGTCGAAGACCTCGCCCTGCGTCCATTCGAACCGGGCCAGTTCCACCGCCGCAGCGTCGAGGTCATGGCCCTGGGCGAGCCAGCCGGCGAAGCGTGCGCCAAAATGCCGCACCGACGGCTGCGTGGACGGATGTGCGTGCAGATAGGCGTGGGCCAGTGCGTCGAACCGCGCTTCGCCCAAGAGCGCCTTCAAGACCGGGAAGTCCTGGCCGAGCACCTCGATCAGGCGCAGCGCATAGGCGTCGCGATAGATCCGCAGGCGGTCGTGCACGGTTTCGCCGCGCACCGGCGTGGCGTCGATTCGCGGCCCGATGGCGGCGTCGCCATGCAGCAGCCAGGCCTGCAAGGCCTGCTGATGGTCCAGCAAGGCAGGCGAGGCGTTCATGCCGCACGCGCCTGCAGCGCATCGGCTGCGATGCAGCGCGCGATGTCGAGCTCGGCCAGCAGCTCGGCCAGCGGAGGAATGTGGTCGTCGCGCTCGATCATGGTCGGTACCGGACCGAAGCGACGCAGCGCCTGCGCATACAGCGCCCACACCGCTTCGCTCACCGGCGCGTCGTGGGTGTCGACCAGCAGGCCGCTGCCCAGCGCATCGGCGCTGTGTCCGGCCAGATGGATCTGGCGCACGGCATCGCGCGGCAGCGTGTCCAGATAGGCCTGTGCGTCCAGGCCGTGGTTATGTGCGTTGACGTAGACGTTGTTGACGTCCAGCAGCAGCCCGCAGCCCGACTCGCTGGCGATCGCCGCGAGGAACTGCGCCTCGCCCAGCGTGTCGCCGGCAAAGCGCGCATAGCTGGACACGTTCTCCAGCACCAGCTGCGTGCCCAAGGCGTCCTGCACCTGACGCACGCGCGAGGCGACGTGATGGACCGTCGCCTCGGTTTGCGGCAGGGGCAGCAGGTCGTGCAGCTGGACGCCACCGTGGCGACTCCAGCACAGATGGTCGGAGACGATGTGGGGCCGTGCGCGGCGCACCAGCCGGGCCAGCGCAGCGAGATAGTCGCGGTCCAGCGGATCGCTGCCGCCGATGTTGAGCGACACGCCGTGCAGCGCCAGCGGCCAACGCTCGGCGAACTGGTCGAGCATGTGCAACGGGCGGCCGCCAGCGACCATGTAGTTCTCGCTGAGCAGTTCCAGCCAGTCCACCGGTGTATCGCCGGCGAGCAGGTCGCCGTAGTGTTGGGGCCGCAGGCCCAGGCCGAAGCCGTGCAGGGGAGTCATCGTGTGGCGCTCGTTGGGGAACGGCCGGTCGCGGCCCGGCGCGGCACGCCGGGCGCGAGCGGCGATGCGACGGTCAGCTGTTGGCCTTTTCCTCGGCCTTGGGCGCCGGCATCGGCTTTTCGAACTTGCCGCCGACGGTGTTGCACTGCTTGGCGGTGGCTTCGGTGAAGCCCTGGCCCTTGCAGGCGTTCTGGCCCTTGCAGGCATTGGCTGCGCTCTTGCACGCGCCCTGGCCCTTGCAGGCGTTGGCGCCCATGCAGTGGCCCATTTCGGCCTTGCCGTGCTCGGCGGCATGGGCGGCGGGTGCGCCAGTGAACAGGGCGGCGGCGGCGATGGCCAGGGACAGGCCGGAAGTGGCGATGGCGTTGCGCATGATGGCGTCCTCGTAAGTGGTGGTGACCGGCAGCGGGCCGGTGGACGCATTGGGCGCTAAGGCGAGGCGGCGGACCATTCCCGCGCGTTCTGCGGATATGCCCATCCGTCCGCGTGGGGCACGATGCTCATGCTGCACGGACGTGCGGACCGCCGGGGCGGACGAATGGGCATGGTCGGGGCCATCGTCGAGCGACTACGATGCGGCCATGTCCACCCCCCTCGCCCTGCAGACCGACGAAGAACGCGACAGCGTGCTGGAGACCGTGCTGGCCGGCTATCGCATGCGCGTGGAGATCACTGCCGACGTGCGCTTCTGCGGGACCTGGTTCGAGCGCGAGCCGGCCACGCGCTTTGGCCAATTCCATTTGTTGACCCGGGGCGAGTGCTGGGTCAGCGGCGAGGCGCTGGAACACGCGGTGCACCTGCGGCACGGCGACCTGATCGTGTTTCCGAGTGGCGTGCAGCACCTGCTCTCGTCCTCGCCCGATCCGCACCTGCCGCCGGCCGACGAGCCGGGCGATACCAACATGCTGTGCGGCGAGCTGGAGTTCGTCTCCGGCGCCAACAATCCGATCTTCGGCGCGCTGCCGGCGTGCTTCGTGGTGCGTTCCGAGCAGAGCAGCCCCGCCTTCCGCCAACTGGCGCAGATGCTGGCCGAGACCAGCCGCGACCGGCGCTGGGGCCGGCAGATGGTGCAGAACAAGCTGGCCGATTCGCTGTTCACCATGGCCGTGTGCGAATACGTGCGCGCCACCGAGCGTCCGCGTGGCCTGCTGGCGGCGATGACAGACGTGCGCCTGGCGCGCGTGCTGGCCGCAGTGCATGCGCATCCAGGCCAGGACTGGACGATCCAGTCGATGGCGCACGAGGCCGGCATGTCACGCACCGCGTTCGCCGAGCTGTTCACCGCCACCGTCGGCCTGCCGCCGGTGCAGTACCTGTCCCAGTGGCGCGCCACCGAGGCCCGGCGCCTGCTGGGCAACCGACGCCTGTCGGTGGCCACGGTGGCCGAGATGCTGGGCTATCGCAGCGAGGCGGCGTTCCGGCGGTTCTTCAAGCGGCTCGAGGGCATCGGTCCGGGCAAGGCACGCAGCCGTGCGGGCGAAGACGGGCCCTGAGCGAACCGCCGGGTTGCCCGCCGTTTGGGCTTGGCTGGCTAAGCTGAGCGCTTTCACACAGCCTTTCGTGCCATGCCTGCTTCGCGCCTGACCTGCCTGCTGCTCACCGCGTGCGTCATCCTGCTCTCGGCCTGTGGCGGTGCCCAGGTCAAGACCCCGCCACCGACCACCACCGTGGTGCCGCCGCCTTCGGTGACGGCCAAGCCGGTGGTGATCGGCCTGGCCCTGGGCGGCGGGGCGGCCAAGGGCTTTGCCCATATCGGCGTGATCAAGATGCTGGAGGCCAACGGGATCAAACCCGACGTGGTGGCCGGGACCAGCGCCGGCAGCGTGGTCGGCGCGCTCTACGCCAGCGGCATGGATGTGTTCCAGCTGCAGGAGAAGGCCGTGGCCCTGGACGAATCCTCCATCCGCGATGTGCGCCTGTTCTCCGGCGGCCTGGTGCAGGGCCGCGCGCTGCAGGACTACGTGGATGCGCAGGTGCATGACACCCCGATGCAGAAGTTGAAGAAACCCTTCGTCGCCGTCTCCACCCGTCTGGAGGACGGCCAGCGCACGTTCTTCAACTACGGCGACACCGGCCAGGCGGTGCGTGCGTCCAGCAGCATCCCGGGTGTGTTCGAGCCGGTGAGCATCGGCAAGTACCACTACGTCGACGGCGGGGTGGTCAGCCCGGTGCCCGTGGACGCGGCCAAACAGCTGGGCGCGGACTTCGTGATTGCCGTGGACATCTCCAGCAAGGCCTCCGGGATCATGCCCGAGGGCATGCTGGGTATCGTCAACCAGTCCATCGCCATCATGGGTCAGCACGCCGGGCGCGAGGAACTGGCCCGCGCCGATGTGGTGGTGCGGCCCCAGGTCAGCGACATCGGCCCGGCCGATTTCACCCAGCGCAGCGCCGCCATCCTGGCCGGTGAGAAGGCCGCGCTGGCAGCGATGCCGCAGATCAAGGCGCGCCTGGCCCAGCTGCGTCACGAGCGCGCCGCCGCCGCGGCCGCCGCGGCCCAGCCAAAGGCGCCCCCCTGCGAGGCGCCCTCGCGCCTGCAGCGGCTGATGGGGCGCGCCAGCCCCTGTCCCGCTCAGTGAGCCAAGCCCTGGCCACCGAGCTGGCCCACCGCATCGGTCAGGTCGGCGCGGTGACCGTGGTCACCGGCGCCGGCATGTCCGCCGAAAGCGGCATCCCCACCTTCCGCGGCACCCACGACAGCCTGTGGTCGCGCTTCGATCCGATGACGCTGGCCACCGAGTCGGCGTGGCGCGCCGACCGTGACCTGGTGTGGGGGTGGTACCGGTGGCGCATGGCGCTCGTCGCGAATGCCCAGCCCAACGCGGGCCACCTAGCGCTGGCGCGGATGGCGGATGCGGTGGACATGCAACTGGTCACCCAGAACGTCGACGACCTGCACGAACGCGCCGGTAGCACGGTGGCCGCGCACGTCCACGGCAGCCTGTTCGCGTTGCGCTGCTTCGACTGTGGGCGTGGCCATGACGCCCTGCTGGAACCGCTGACGCCGGAGGCCGCCCCACTGCGCGCCGCGCCGCCGTCCTGCGTGTATTGCCAGGGCGATGTGCGGCCAGGCGTGGTGTGGTTCGGCGAAAGCCTGCCGGAAGACGCCTGGCAGCGCGCCGTCGCCGCCACGCGTTGCGCGGTGATGCTGGTGGTCGGTACCTCCGGGCTGGTACAGCCGGCGGCCTCGCTGCCGGCGCTGGCCCGGCGCCAGGGCGCTTACGTGGTCGAACTCAATCCGGCCCGCAGCGCGCTGAGCGAGACGGTGGATGCGCACTGGCCGCTCACCGCGGTCCAGGGCTTGCCGCTGCTGCAGGCGGCCCTGGCGCGCTGAGCGTCCTCGCCACGTCCCGCGCGCTCCGCGCTCAGAATCGCCAGCGCAGGCTGGCCGATACGAAGCGCGGTTCCCCGTAGTTGTTGTAGTCCAGGTTGGCCCAGTAGGTCTTGTCCAGCGCATTGCGCACCGACAGGGTCGCGGTCCACTGGTCGTTGATGCGCAGGTTGGCGTTGAGGTGGACCAGCGTGTAGGCGCTCTGGGTCACGGTGACCGGCGTGGTGGTGCCATCGCCATTGGGCCGCTCGATGTTGAAACCCTGCACCTTGTTCTGCCAGCTCACGCCGCCGCCCAGGCTCAGGCGATCCCACGTGCCCGGCAGGCGCCACTGCGTGGACAGCTGCAGGTAGTCCTCGGGCAGATTGGCGTAGATGGCATCGGTCGGTGCGCGTGTCACCTTGACGTGGGTATAGCCGGCGTTGAGCGTCCAGCCCGGTCGCAGCTCGCCGTTGAAATCCACTTCCCAGCCCCGGCTCTTGGTGCCGTTGACGCCCACGTAGGCCGAGCTGCCGTCCGGCAGCGTGTTGGGCGGCTGGGTGGTGTCCAGCACCGCGTAATTGTCCTGCTTGGCTTCGAACACCGCGGCGGTGGCCAGCGCGCGGCCCTCGAACAGCTGCGCCTTGAGGCCGGCCTCCAGGTTGGAGCCTTCCACCGGCGCGAGCAGGTTGTTGTTCTTGTCCCGGTAGTTCTGCGGATTGAAGATCTCGGTGTAGCTGGCGTAGACCGACACGTCCGGGACGATGTCGTAGACCACGCCCACGTAGGGCGTGACTTCGTCGCTGACCTTGTAACGGCCGCTGGTATCGGTATAGCTGCCGGACGTGTCGTAGGCGCGGGTGCGCGTCTCCCATGAACTCAATCGCGCGCCGGCGATCAGCGACAGCGGCTCGGCCAGGTGCAGACGCGCCGAGGCGTACACGCCGCGCTGGCTGGTGCGGGCCTGGCGCCAGGCGCCGGTGTGGCGGTAGGTGACCGTGCCAGCGGCGCCGTCCCAGTGATACAGGTCGGGCACGTTAAAGCCGATCGCATCGCCGTATGGCGTGGCAATCGTCTTCCAGTCGTCCGGGTACACCAGTGCGGTGCCCGGCGCGGTGGACTGCAGGTCCTGCCAGCTGCCCCCAACCACCACGTCATGGGTCCGGCCGAACAGGGCGAACTTGCCCGACAGGTACACATCGACCGCATCGCGGCTGTCGTTGGTCTCGCCCGCGCCGACCTGCAGATAGGTGCCTGCGCCTGTCACCGGATCGGGATAGCCGCTGCCGTACACGCGCAGGCTCTGCACCTCGCCGGTGGTGTGGGCGTAGTTGACCTTCAGCAGCCAGTCCTCGCCGAAGCGCTGCTCCAGATTCGCGAAGGCGGTGCTGGTCTTGCGCTGCCAGCGCGTCCACGCCGGCGAGAAGTTGGTCGAGCGCGAGACCTTGGCATCGGCGCCGTCGGAGCTGAAGAAGGGCACCGTGCCCCAGGTCGAACCGGTCGGGTTGTTGTCCTGGAGCTGGTAGCCGACGGTGACGGTGGTGCTGTCGGTCAGGTCACCTTCCAGCACAGCCATGCCGGCCTTTTTGTTTTCCTCGTAGCGGTCGTAGTAGTAATCGCGATCGGTCCACGCACCGACCCAGCGGCTACGGAAGCGACCGTCGGCACTCAGCGGCAGGGTGATGTCGGCCTGCGTGCGGCGGAAGTCCCAGCTGCCGACGCTGGCGGTCACCGACGCATCGAAGTCCCGGCCCGGGCGCTTGCGCAGCAGGTTGACCGTGGCCGAGGGAATGCCGGCGCCGCTGAGCAGGCCGTTGGCGCCCCGGATCACTTCGATGCGGTCGTAGAAGGCGGTGTCGTATTCCTGGTTGGTCGAGCCGCTGTAGGTCGGCAGGCTGTCGACCTGGAAATCGGTGATCTGGAAGCCGCGCGCGAAATACAGCGGGCGCTGGGTGTCGTAGAAGGACACGTTGACCCCGGTGATGTTGCGCATCACATCGTTGATGCTGAACATCGATTCGTCCTCCAGCCGCTGCTGGCCGATCACGCTCACCGACTGTGGCGTGTCCTGGATGCTGAGCGGCAGGCGCGTGGTGGTGGACGGCACTGCGCGCGTACCGGTGACCTGCACGTTGTCCAGCGTCTTGGGTGCGTGGCGGCGCGCCTGATCCTCGGCATCGGTCTCGCCGTCGGCGGCGTGTGCGAGCGGAGCGCACAGGCTCAGCGCTAGCAGCAGGGCGATGGTGAGCGGGGAGTGGATTGGCGCGACGGGCGTACGCGAAACGGCAGCGGTGGACATGGATTCCTCGAAGGCACAGGCAGGCGCGACGCGCGCTGCAATGGCGAGCGCACGGCGATGCGATGAGTGGGAGGCTGGCCCAGGCAGCGGGCTGGCGGTGGTCGTTGGCGACCACGAAGGCAGGCACCGGGATGGCTGCCTACAGCGCTCAAATGTAAATGATTCTCAAATATCCAACAAGCCACGCGCCGACATGGCGTGACACCGGCGCACCTCGCGCCGCAGGGTGCGCGCTGGCAACGCCGTCAGGTGTGGGAAGCGCGCGTGGGGCGCCTCACCTCACCGCATTGGCCAGATAGGCGTCGACCGCGCGGGTGTAGTCGGACGCTTCGCCCAGGGTGCGATTGATCTCCATGTGCGACAGATCCTCGGGCAGCACCTGGATGGCAATGCCAAAGTGCTGTGCACGCTGCGCCAGGCCGCGTGCCTGCGCGCAGCTGTCGTCGCGGCGCGAGGAACACACCGCCAGCATCGGCAGCGAGGCGGTGGACAGGTGGTGCCAGGGCGAGACCGCGATCCAGGCCTGTGCGTCGTCGCCAAAGGCGCGGTCGTACAGCGGGAAATGGCGCGCCTGCATGATCTGCACCACGTTCATCGCCGCACTGTCCAAGGCGATGACCGCGCGTGGACGCTGCGCGCCGGCCTCGCGCAGTGCGTCGACATCCGCACCGAGCAGCGCCACCAGATGCGCGCCGGCCGAATGCCCCATCAACACCGTGCGCGCCGGGTCTCCGCCCCATTCGCTGGCATGGCGCTGCAGGTGGGCGATGGCAGTGGCGACATCGCCTGCCTGGACGGCCGGCGCGGCGGCGGGCAGCAGGCGGTAGTTGATGACCACCAGCACGTAGCCGCGCGGCAGCCAGTACGCGGCCTTGGGCCCGGCCAACCCCGGATTGTCCTTGTCGCCGGTACGCCAGGCGCCGCCGTGGACCATGACCAGGATCGGCAGGTTGCGCGCGCCGGCCGGGGCGTAGACGTCGTAGCGCTGGGCCGGGTCCGGGCCGTAGCCGATGTCGCGCAGGACGCGGGCGCCGGCCGGCAGGGCCGCCGGCCCGGCAGCCTCGGTCTGGCGCTCAGCCAGGCGTTCGCGCAGGCGCTCGCCGAGTCGTTCGCCGCGGGTCTGGGCCAGCAACAGGGCAGGGACAAGCAGTAATAGGGTCAGGCCGGCAAGGTGGGCAGCGCGCATGGTCGTCGAGTCCAGGGGTTCACGCGCCTCGCAGGCGCAGGACCGCACGCAGGCCGTGCGGGGTATTGGGCAGCAGCGCCAGGCTGCCGTCGTGCTGACGGGCGACGCGGTCGACGATGGCCAACCCCAGGCCGCTGCCGCCAGCGGCGGGGTCGTGGACGAAGGGCTGCAGCGCACGCTCGGCCTGTTCGGGCGTCATGCCCATGCCGTGGTCGCACACGGTGACCTGCCAGGCGCCACAGGCCTCGACCAGGCGCAGCGAGAAGGGCGCAGCGCCATGCCGGGCGGCGTTGACCACCAGATTCTCCACCGCGCGTCGCACCGCGATCGGGCGGCCGCGCAGGGGCGCGGTCTCCGGGCACTGGATGTCCCAGTGTCCAGGTGCGGCATCGAGCACGCTGCGGCAGACCTCGGCCAGGTCCAGCGGCTCGGCCGCCTCGTCGCGGCCATCGCGCGCATAGGCAATGAATTGGGAAAGGATCGCGTCGATCTCGCCGATGTCGCGGCTGATGCCAGCGCGCAGCTCCGGGTCGGTGTCCGGCAGCAGCTCGGCGGCGAACTGCACCCGCGTTAGCGGCGTGCGCAGGTCGTGGGAGATGCCGGCCAGCATCACCGCACGCTCCTCGGCAGCCGCGCGGGCCTCGCGGCTGGCCTGGGTCAGCGCCTGGGCCAGTTCGCGCACCTCGCGTGTGCCGCCGACCTCCAGCGTTAGGGGAGTCTCGCCCCGTACCAGCCCCGGCGCGGCGTTGGCCAGGGTGCGCAGGGGCGCGACCAGACGCTGGGCGAAGTAGGCCGCCGCCAGCCACGTCAGCAGCGCGCAGCCCACCAACACGGCGATGGAAAGTCGGCGCCCCACGCGCAGCGGGCCAGCCGAGAACGCCACCCACACCTGCGGCTGAGTATGCAATTGCATCCACATCCGGTCGCCGGTGGGCTCGCGCGCCAGCACCACGCGGTGGTCGGGTCCCAGCAATTCCTGCGAGCGGCTGTGCAGGCCGCGCAGGAACGGCGCCCAGCGCAGCGTGGCGGCGGGCGGCGGACGCTGGCGCACGTCCAGCCCGGCATCGCGCAAGTAGCGCAGCGTGGCTTCGTGCGAGCTGGTGCGGTCCAGTTCCTCGGCGATCCCGGCGAAGCCGCGCATCGCCCGCGCCAGCTGGTCGGCGGCCGGGCGGACGGCCATCTCCCGGCCCAGCGCCACCACCAGCACGCAGGCCCCGGCCAGGACCAGGCCGATCACCAGCGCCAACTGGGCGAACATGCTGCGTGGACCGGTCATGCCACCGCCTCGGGCGGGACGAAGACGTAGCCCACGCCCCACACCGTCTGCACGATGGCCGGGTGGCGCGGATCGTCTTCCAGCAGCTTGCGCAGCCGGGCGATGGTCACATCCATGCTGCGCTCGAAGGCTTCGTGCTCGCGCCCGCGCGCCAGGCTCATCAGCCGGTCGCGCGAGAGCGGCTGGCGCGGGTGCCGGGCCAGGACCGACAGCACCGCGAACTCGCCGGTGGTCAGTTTCACCGGCACGCCGTCGCGGCTGAGCTGGCGGGTGCCCAGGTCCAGGCGCCACGCGCCGAAGGCCACCACGCCCCCGTCGGCCCGTGGCGCGCCCGGCATGGACTGGGTGCGGCGCAGGACCGAACGGATCCGCGCCAGCAGTTCGCGCGGGTTGACCGGCTTGGGCAGGTAGTCGTCCGCGCCGATCTCCAGCCCGACGATGCGGTCGATCTCATCGCCCTTGGCGGTGAGCATCACCACCGGCGTGGCGTCGCCCTGGCCGCGCAGGCGCCGACACAGCTCCAGGCCGTCCTCGCCCGGCAGCATCAGGTCCAGCACGATCAGGTCGAAGTGGCCCCGGTCCAGGGCCTGGCGCATCTGCGCGCCGTCGCCCACGCCCTTGACCGCGAAGCCCTGGCCCTCCAGGTAACGCAGCAGCAGGTCGCGCAGGCGGGGGTCGTCGTCGACCAGCAGCAGCTTGGCGGTGTTCTCGTTCATGTGCCGCACTATCGCGCCCGGTCCCGGGCGCCGTAAATGCGGCCAGCGCCGGGCTTGTAAGCAGATGTTTCAACCGACCGCTCCTGAAACATCTGCTGGCACCTGCGAAACACCCTCCCGGGCCGGCGCACCTACCGTGGCTTCACCGCGACGCATCCCGCTGCCGCGCGATTTCCACGACAAGGAGTTTTCGCCATGCACGCTTCCAAGTCCGTCCTGCTGTTGTCCGCCCTGACCGTCACCACGCTGTTTGCCGGCACCGTCGCCGAGGCCGGTGCGCGCGAGCGCACCCGCACCCATTCGATGAGCAACCACAACGGGGCACGTACCGCCCAGACCCAGGCCTCGGGCAGTGGCGTCAATGGCAGCTACGCCCGCCGCCGCGATTTCACGAGCGATGGCAACGGCAACGCCGCCGCCAGCCGTTCGGCCAGCGCCAGCACCGTCTATGGCGGCACGGCCAGTGCCCAGGCCAATGGCTATCGCAACGCCGACGGCAGCGCCGGTCGGACCAGCAGCGCCTCGGTGCAGAACGCCTACGGCTCGGCAGGCCGCAGCTCCAGCACCAGCCGCGACGGTGCCGGCAATGCCAGCCACGCCAGCAGCGCGTCGGTCCAGGGCGCCAACGGCGCCAGCGCCAGCTCGACCGGCGGCTTCACCAAGAACGCCGACGGCACCTATTCCGGTGGCCGCGACACCAACGCCACCGGCGCCAACGGCAACAGCTATGCCGGCTCGACCAGCTACAGCAACGGCCAGCTGACCCATACCGGCACCTGCACCAATGCCGCGGGTGAAGTGATCGCCTGCCACTGAATTCCCGCCGTGGTTCCCGATCAACTCACCGCGCGGTCCGGTCCGATGACCGCGGCCTTGCCGCAAGGAGTCTTTCAATGAAACCCAATGCCCTCGTTGTCCGCACCCCGCTCGCCGCGGCGCTGGTGGCCGTGGCGGTCCTGGCCCAGGCCCAGACCCAGGCCCAGACCCAGACCGTGCCCAGCGCCGAGCAGGTCGTCCAGCGCCTGGCCGAGGCCGACGCCAACCACGATGGTTACCTGGACCGCAGTGAAGTGGCCAACCTGCCACGGCTTAAGCGTGGCTTCGACCGGATCGACACCGACGGAGACGGTCGCCTGTCGAAAGCCGAGCTGCAGGCGGTCGGCCAGAAGTTCAAGCAGCGCCAGGCCGGTCAATGAACCCTGACACGGCGCAAGGACGGGCCTGCCTTCCGAGGGACGCGTCATGCTGAGTCTGGCTTCCCCGCGCTGGTTGCTGGTCATCCCGTTGATCCTGCCGCTCCTGGCCGCGATCGAGGCCTGGTTGCGCATCCGCCGCGGCCACGCGTACGACTGGAAGTCGTACTGGGCCTCGCTGGCCGATGCGTTAGTGCGCGGACTGATCGGCCGTGTGCTGCAGGGCGGGCTGGTCGGGGTGGTGCTGTTGGCCGTGGCCAAGTGGCGCGTGGCGAGCCTGGCCATGGACGCATGGTGGCAATGGCTGGCGCTCTTCGTGGGCGTGGAGTTCTGCTACTACTGGATGCACCGCGCCGACCATCGCATCCGTTGGTTCTGGCTCAACCACGCCGTGCACCACTCGCCCAACGAGTACACGCTGGCGTCGGCCTATCGGCTGGGCTGGACCGGGCAGATCACCGCCGCGGCGGTGTGCTTCGCCCCGCTGGTGTGGCTGGGCTTTCCGGTGCCGGTGGTGGTGGGCGCATTGGCGCTCAACCTGACCTACCAGTTCTGGCTGCACACCGAACTGATCGGCCCGCTGCCGCGCTGGTTTGAATACGTGTTCAACACCCCCGCGCACCACCGCGTGCACCACGCCAGCAACCCGGAGTACCTGGACTGCAATTACGGTGGGGTGCTGATCGTGTTCGACCGGATGTTCGGCAGCTTCCGCCGCGCGCTGCCCGAGGTGCCGCTGCGCTACGGGCTGGTCGAGCCGGTACGCAGCCACAACCCGGTGCGGATCGCCTTCCACGCCTGGGTCGGGATGTTCGCCGACCTGCGCCGCGCGCGTTCGGTGCGGGAGGTATGGCTGACGGTCTTCGGGCCGCCGGGCTAGGGCATGCCCTGAAACCGGGGCGTTGATCAGCCCAGCCCGGTATCCATCACCATCATCAGGCAGAAGCCCAGGGTCAGGCCCACGGTGGCCCAGGTCTCGTGGCCATTGCGATGCGACTCGGGGATGACCTCGTGGCTGACCGCGAACAGCATCGCCCCGGCGGCGAAGGCCAGCCCCCACGGCAGCAGCGTGGAGAACGCGCCGACCGCCAGGGCGGCCAGCACCGCGCCGACGGGCTCGACCAGGCCCGAGAGCATGCCGATCAGCACCGCCCGCCCGCGATGCACCCCGGCGGTGGCCAGCGACAGGGCGATCACCAGGCCCTCGGGAATGTCCTGCAGGGCGATGGCCAGGCTGAAGGTGTCCGCACCCTGCATGCCCGAGCCGGAGGCCACGCCCACGGCCATGCCCTCGGGGATGTTGTGCAGGGTGATGGCGAAGACGAACAGCATCACCTGCGGCGGCAGCCACTGGGCCAGCTGGCCGCTGACCTGGCGGGTGGTGTGGCCCTGCTGGTCCAGGTGCGCGTGCGGCACGGCGCGGTCCATCAGCAGCATCATGCCCACGCCCAGCACGATGCCGGCACTGATCACCGCCCCGGCGCCGATCCCGGCAAAGCCCTGGTCGCGTGCGGCGTCCAGCCCCGGCACGATCAGCGAGAACGCCGTGGCCGCCAGCATCACCCCGGCGCCGAAGCCCATCAGGCCGTCGGCCAGGCGCTGCGGCAGGCGGCGGATGCCCAACACGGGCAGGGCACCCAGGGCCGTGGCGGCGGCGCACATCAGGCCATCGCGCAGGGCCTGGCGCAGGCCAGCGTCCTCGTCCCAGCGCGCCAGCACGGCCTGCACCGCCCATCCGGCCAGCAGCACCGCGACCAGCGCGAGCAGGAAGGGCGTGGCGCGACGCAGGGTCGAGGGGCCGCGCGGGAAGGCGTTGTCATGCATGGAAACAGGCGCTCTTGAAGGGGGCGGGGGCGCAGGGGTGCGCCGGGTGCCGTCGCCCGGGGGTGAGGTGCCTGGCGACCATCAGGCAACGCGCGCCAAGGCCGCGTCAACCACAGTCGTCTCCCGTAAAGACGCGCAAACCCGCGTCGGCATTGGTATTGGCCGCGTTCTCCCACAGGTTATCCACAATATTTGGCGTTGACGGGGTGGACCTACCCCACTATCTTGGGGTCGTCGGTTCCGGGGAACGCTACTCCCCGGATGAAAAGGGAAGCCGGTGCGGCCATGACGGCCCACTCCGGCACTGCCCCGCAGCGGTATTTGGGAACGACCCCGCCACCCAGCACTGAGGCTTTTCGGCCTTGGGAAGCGGCGGATTAGGAGAAGGCCAGACGCCTTCGCGCCCATGAGTCCGAAGACCTGCCGACGAACCGCGCGCAAGCACATCGCGCGGTGCCGGCCGCGGAGTCTCCGAGGGGGAGATGGCTGGTGAAGCAGGGCCCGGCCACGCATGCTCGCGCGGTCGCGGGTTTTGCGACGCCGCCTTCCCATGCTCGAACCCCAACGCCGCTCCAAGCCTGTCGAGGGACGGGGGCGGGACGTGCACCACGCATGGAGACCACAACCGTGACCCAGACCGATGCCGCCGTGGCCGCGCGCCCGGCCGATGCCGCCTTTTCGCTGACTTCGCCGCCCACTGCCACGGTCATGCGCGTGACCAAGCGCAATGGCTCGGACGAGGCGGTGGACCTGAACAAGATCGTGCGCGCCATCCAGCGCTGCGCCGAAGGCCTGCACGCGGTGGACCCGATGCGCGTGGCCACCCGCACCATCTCCGGCCTGTACGACGGGGCCACCACCCAGGAACTGGACGAGCTGTCCATCCGCACCGCCGCGCTGCTGATCGGCGAGGAGCCCGAGTATGGCCGCCTGGCCGCGCGCCTGCTGGCCAACTTCATCGGCAAGGAAGTCTCCGGGCAGGAAATCCATGCGTTTTCCCAGTCGATCGGCCGCGGCCACGAGGTCGGCCTGATCAACGACCGCCTGCTCGGCTTCGTGCAGACCAATGCGCGCAAGCTCAACGATGCGATCGATGCCAACCTGGACCGCGAGTTCGAATACTTCGGCCTGCGTACGCTGTACGACCGCTACCTGTTGCGCCATCCGCATACCCGCAAGGTGATCGAGACCCCGCAGCAGTTCTTCCTGCGCATCGCCAGCGCGCTGAGCGAGGACGTGCCCGAGGCGCTGGCCCTGTACCAGCGCATGGGCCACCTGGATTACCTGCCGTCCAGCCCGACGCTGTTCAACTCCGGCACCACCCACGAACAGCTGTCCAGCTGCTTCCTGCTGGATTCGCCCCGCGATTCGCTGGAATCGATCTACGCGCGCTACGGCGACATCGCCCAGCTGTCCAAGTTCTCCGGTGGCATCGGGGTGAGCTATAGCCGGGTGCGCGCGCGCGGCTCGCTGATCAAGTCCACCAACGGCCATTCCAACGGCATCGTGCCGTGGCTCAAGACGCTGGATTCCTCGGTGGCGGCGGTCAACCAGGGCGGCAAGCGCAAGGGCGCGGCCTGCGTGTACCTGGAGACCTGGCACGCGGACATCGAGGACTTCCTGGAACTGCGCGACAACGCCGGTGACGACGCCCGCCGTACCCACAACCTCAACTTGGCCAACTGGGTGCCGGACCTGTTCATGGCCCGGGTGGAAGCCGACCAGCCGTGGTCCTTGTTCGATCCCAAGGTCACCCCGGAGCTGACCGACCTGTACGGCCAGGCCTTCGAGCAGGCCTACCTGCAGGCCGAGACCCAGGGCAAGGCGGTCAAGCAGGTGCCGGCGCGCAAGCTGTATGCGCGGATGATGCGCACCCTGGCCGAGACCGGCAACGGCTGGATGACCTTCAAGGACAAGTGCAACGCCGCGTCCAACCAGACCCTGCGCGCGGGCAACGTGATCCACCTGTCCAACCTGTGCACCGAGATCCTGGAAATCACCTCGGCCGAGGAGACCGCGGTGTGCAACCTGGGCTCGATCAACCTGGCCCGCCACTTCGACGAATACGGCGACTTCGACTACGACAAGCTGGCCGAGACCGTGCGCCTGGCCGTGCGCCAGCTGGACCGGGTGATCGACCTGAACTTCTATCCGATCGAGACCGCGCGCCGCGGCAACCTGCGCTGGCGCCCGGTCGGCCTGGGCTGCATGGGCCTGCAGGACGTGTTCTTCAAAAAGCGCCTGGCCTTCGACAGCGCCGAGGCCCGCGCGATCAGCAAGAAGATCGCCGAGACCATCTACTTCCACGCGCTGGAGACCTCGTGCGAGCTGGCCATCGAGCGCGGCAAGCATCCGTCCTTCGCCGATACCCGCGCCGCGCAGGGTGAGCTGCAGTTCGACGCCTGGGGCGTGGTGCCCGAGGACGCCGCGCGCTGGGACGCGCTGCGCGCGCGCATCCAGCAGCACGGCCTGCGCAACTCGCTGCTGATCGCCATCGCCCCGACCGCGACCATCGCCTCCATCGCCGGCTGCTACGAGTGCGTGGAGCCGCAGGTGTCCAACCTGTTCAAGCGCGAGACGCTGTCTGGCGACTTCCTGCAGGTCAACCGCTACCTGGTGGACGAGCTGAAGAAGCTGGGCCTGTGGACCCCGGAGATGCGCGATGCGATCAAGCTGGCCGAAGGTTCGATCCAGGGCGTGGCGCAGATCCCCGAGGCCCTGCGCCTGGTCTACCGCACGGCGTGGGAGCTGCCGATGCGTTCGCTGATCGACATGGCCGCCGAGCGCGGCGCCTTCATCGACCAGTCCGCCTCGCTCAACCTGTTCATGGAAAGCCCCAACATCGGCGCGCTCTCGTCCATGTACATGTACGCGTGGAAGCGCGGCATCAAGACCACCTACTACCTGCGCTCGCGTCCGGCCACGCGCATCGCCAAGGCCACCCTCAGCCAGGGCGCCAGCGAAGCCCCCAAGCCGGCCTACACGCCGACCGAGGCGGTGAGCTGCTCGCTGGAGAACCCGGAGGCCTGCGAGGCCTGCCAGTAAGTCCTTCGACCTGGACGCAAGGAATACGGATATTCCCGGCACAAGGAGGTGCCACCGGTCCGCGTGCGGCGCGGACCTTCCTTTCCATCGCGGCCCTGCCCACAAGGCGGGGCCGCCACCGATCACGAGATTGCCATGTCCGCCCAACCCCGCCAGATGCTGCTCGATCCCGGTTTTGAACTGACCCTGCGCCCGATGCGCTATCCGCAGTTCTACGACATGTACCGCGACGCCATCAGGAACAGCTGGACGGTGGACGAGATCAACTTCCAGATCGACATCACCGACCTGCACGACAAGATGACCCCGGCCGATCGTCACCTGATCCACCGCCTGGTCGCCTTCTTCGCCACCGGCGATTCGATCGTGTCCAACAACCTGGTGCTCAACCTGTACCAGCACCTCAACGCGCCCGAAGCGCGCATGTACCTGTCGCGCCAGCTCTACGAAGAAGCGCTGCACGTGCAGTTCTACCTGACCTTGCTGGACAACTACCTGCCGGACCCGGGCGAGCGTGCCAAGGCTTTCGCCGCGGTCGACAACATCCCCTCGATCAAGAAGAAGGCCGACTTCTGCTTCAAGTGGATGGACACCATCCAGGACCTGCGCAAGCTGGAGACGCGCGCACACCGCCGTCAGTTCCTGCTCAACCAGATCTGCTTCGCCGCCTGCATCGAAGGCCTGTTCTTCTTCGCCGCCTTCGCCTACGTGTACTACTTCCGTTCGCGCGGGCTGCTGCCGGGCTTGGCTAGCGGCACCAACTGGGTGTTCCGCGACGAGAGCTGCCACATGAACTTCGCCTTCGAGGGCGTGCGCGTGGTGCGCGAGGAAGAGCCGGACCTGTTCGACGATGAAATGAAGCAGCAGGTCTACGCCATGCTCGAAGAGGCGATCGAGTGCGAGCTGCAGTTCGCCGAGGACGTGCTGTCTGGTGGCGTGGCGGGCATCTCCACCCGCGACATGCGCCAGTACCTGCAGCACTGCGCCGACAACCACTTCGCCAAGCTGGGTATGGCGCGCAAGTACAACGTGCGCAATCCGCTGCCTTTCATGGAGCTGCAGGATGTGCAGGAGCTGACCAACTTCTTCGAGCGCCGGGTGTCGTCCTACCAGGTCGGCGTGCAGGGCGAGGTGGGCTTCGACCACGCGTTCTGACCAGGCGCGGCTGGCGTAGCTGAACAGGGGAAAGGCTGCCAAATCATCGGCTTGCGCGAACTGGCGCGCTCAAGTCCGCTCGTGGTGGGCCGTTAGAGGAAGGACATCCGTCCTTCCGGACCTTGCATGCCCGTCATGCGTTGCCCTCGCGCCCCGGCGCGTGCCACCGCCATTGATCGCCTCCGGCGCGCGGCCGCGGGAGCGCTGTGCCTGCTGGCGAGCGGATCGGCGTTGGCGCAAGTCGCCTCGCTGCGCACCTATGGCACCGCCGAAGGCCTTCGCAGCCTGGGCGCCGACTGCCTGGTGGACGATGCCCGCGGCAATGTCTGGGCCTGCACCTACGGCGGCCTGTACCGCTACGAGGGTGAGCGCTTCGAACGGGTGGGGGCGGACGCCGGGCTGGACGACGCCTATGTGATGAACGCCGCGCCCACGGCCCTTGGCAACGGGCTGTGGGTGACCACGGCCGGCAACCTGTATTTCTGGGATGGCCAGGCGGCCGCGCGGATCACCGATCCGCAGGGCGCGCCCATGCCCTTCGCCCCCGGTCACATGGTGGCCGCCTTCGACGACGGCGCGGTGGCGCTGAGCAAGGGACGAGCCTGGCGCATCGGCGCCGCGCCGGGAGGTGGCTGGCGGGCCACGGCGCTGTTCACGCCGCAGATCGCGCAGCGCTGGCCCGAGCTGGAAGACCTGGGCGCGGTCTACCAGGACCAGGACACGCTGTGGCTGGGATGCGGGCAGACGATCTGCCGACGCGGCCCCGATGGCACCGTGCGCCTCTACACCGCCGAGGATGGCGTGCCCCAGGATGCATGGACCACGTTCCTGCGCGATCGGCACGGTGTGTTGTGGGCGCGCAGCCCACTGCACGTGCTGTCGCTGGCGCCCGGGGCGGTCCGCTTCGTCGACCATCCCGCCCCCGCACCGGCCGTAATGGCCACCACCACCCGCCATCTGGACCTGGCCGAAGACAGCCTGGGCCGCGTCCTGACTCGCAGCGACGCCGGCATCCTGCGTTGGAATGGTGCCGGTTGGGACACGCTGGACACGCGTAACGGCCTGCCCGACATGCCGCCCAATGCCATGCTCGCCAGCGCCGATGGTGCGCTGTGGGTGTCCTACGGCGGCCTTGGGATCCTGCGCTGGCGCGGTTACGGCGCCAGCGAGAACTGGAGCCCCGCCAATGGCCTGAAGGGCCTGCCGAACTGGGCGCTGGTCCGTGACCGGCAGGGCGGCATGCTGTTTGGCAACGAGCGCGGCATCTATCGCCTGGCGCCGGGCGCTGCGACCATCGAGCCGGTCGCCACCGCGCTGCAGACGCCGATCCGCGACGTGTTCGGCCTGACCCTGGGGCCCGATGGCGCGGTGTGGGTCGCGCTGTACCGAGGCGACCTGCTGCGCCTGGCGCACGGGCGAGTGACGATCGTGACGACGTTGCCGCAACGCTTGCGCAGGATGTTGTTCGACCGGCAGGGGCGGCTGTGGCTGTGCACCACCGAAGGGGTCTACGTCATCGACGATCCGGCCCATCCGCAGCCGCGCCGTTTTACCGACCTGCCGCAGGTCAGCTTCGGCGACGTGGCCGAGGATGCGCGCGGGCGCCTGTGGTTTGCCGGCAAGAGCGGGCTGATGCGGCTGGATGGGCAGACCGTCATCCCGATCCGGATCAGCGGAAAGATGCCCAACCTGCTGTTCGACAAACTCTCCATCGGCCGCGACGGGGTGCTGTGGGCGGCGGTGGACGATGCCGGCCTGTTCCGCGGCCCAATGCGCGACGACGACACCCTGCAGCTCACCGCGGTGGACGACCCGCTGCTGCGCGATTCGCTGCCGTACTTCATTCGCCACGACCGTCAGGGTCGGCTGTGGGTCGGGGGCAGTTCCGGGGTGAACGTGCTGGAGGACGGCCACTGGACCGGCCTGAGCGAGACCGATGGCCTGATCAGCGAGGACATCTCCGAAGGCGCGTTCTTCGAGGACGCCGATGGTTCGGTCTGGGTCGGCAGTTCGCGCGGCGTGAGCCATCTCCTGCAACCGGACAGGCTACTTGCGCAGCGCCCGGTGACCCTGCGCATCGCGCGGGTCGAGCGGGGCGGTGCTCGCGTGACGCCGGGCGCCACCCTGCCTTGGGGCCAGCTGCCGGTGCGCGTGACCCTGTCCACGCCCGGCAGCATGGCAGGGCCGGACCTGCTGCGTTTCCGCTATCGCCTGCGCGGGCGCCAGGATGCGTGGATCGAGACCAGCTCGCGCACCCTGGACTTTCCCGCCCTGGGGGATGGCGAGCAGGTGATCGAGGTGCAGGCGATCGACCTGGCCCGCCGCACGCAGTCCCCGGTGGCGAGTTTTGCCTTCAAGCTGCGCCCGCCATGGTGGCGCAGCGCGCCGGCGCTGCTCGTGTGGCTGGCGCTGTTTGCCGGGGTGATCGCGGCGGTCTGGCACTGGCGCATGCGCGCGATCATGGCGCGCAAGCGCGCCCTGGAGCGCCTGGTGGCCGCGCGTACCGCCGAGTTGGAGGCCGACAAGCGCGCGCTGGAACTGGCTCGCGCCGCCCTGCACGAGCAGGCCACCCACGATGGCCTGACCGGACTGCGCAACCGCACCTCCATTCTCGAACAGCTGGCGCTGGAGGCTGCGCGTGCGCACAGCGCGGGCCTGCCGCTGGCGATCGCGCTGCTGGACCTGGACCACTTCAAGCTGGTCAACGACACCCATGGCCATCTGGTCGGCGACGCGGTGCTCTCCGGCGTGGCCGATCGCCTGGCGCGCAACATGCGCGGGTCGGACACGATCGGGCGCTATGGCGGCGAAGAACTGCTCGCGGTCATGCCCGGCCTGGTGGCCCCTGCGTCGCAGCGCCTGCAGGCCTTGCACGACGCAGTCGGCGCGCGTCCGCTGGCCATCGATGGGCGGAGCCTGACGGTGACCTGCTCGGTCGGCGTGGCCTGGCTGGAGCCGGGCGAGTCGCCGACCGACCTGTTGCGGCGCGCCGACGACGCGCTTTACCGGGCCAAGCGCCAAGGTCGAAACCGCGTGCTGGTGGCTCCGGCGGGCACGGCCGCCGCGCCGGCCTAGGCCTGCGCCAGCTGAGCCTGGGTGACAATGGGGCGTCCCACCCCACCAGGAGCCCCACCGATGTCCGAAGTCCCCGCTGGCGAGCCGCGCCCGACCGAAGCCCGCCTGCTGCACATGGTCTTTCCCGACCACACCAATCATCTGGGGACCCTGTTCGGTGGCCAGGCGCTGGCCTGGATGGACATGGCCGCCTTCATCGTGGCCTCGCGCTATGCGCGCACCACGGTGGTCACCGCGCGCTCTGAGCAGGTGGACTTCAACCAGCCCATCCGCAAGGGCGACCTGGTGGAGGTCATCGCAACCATCGTCAAGGTCGGCCGCAGCTCGATGAACGTGGACGTGGAAGTGATCACCGAGGACCTGCTGAGCGGCGAGCGCAAGCTGTGCACGCGCGGCCGTTTCGTGATGATCGCCCTGGACCCGCTGGGCCGGCCGACCGCCGCGCCCGCGCTGCCGGCCAAGGCCTGATCCGGCCAGGTGGAATCGCGCCGGACCTCGCCCGTTGCCGGCGTGGTTCTGCGGCGAGATCTGGCGCATGATGGTCCGGTCACGACACATCGCAGGGAGATGCGCAATGAACAGGAGGCTGCTGGGTTTGGCGCTGTGCCTGTTGGCCGGCGCGGCGATGGCGCAGGGCAGCGTGCGTTTCGGCAACAAGCTGGTCACCACCGGCGACGGTGCGGGCCGGGTGATGCAGGTGGCTGGCAAGCCGGATCGCGTGGTCCAGCTGGAGAACGACTACAGCGCCAACGTCGGCGAGCGCTGGGAGTACTACCAGCTGCGCAAGACCATCCAGATCATCTTCCACGATGGCAAGGTGAGCGAAATCGAGGAAGTCTATAACTGAGGGTCCAGGCGCCGCGATCGCGCGGCGTTCGGCCTTCAGACCTCCTCGATCCGGCGCGCGCCGGGCTCGGACAGGCTCAGCTCGCGCAGGTCCAATTCCTGTTGCAGCGACTGGAAGGCGTCTTCCGGCAGGTCGCCTCGCGCATGCAGGTCGTTCAGTGCACGGCGCTCGGCCTGGACCAGGGTCCGCTTGGCGGTGATTTCGGCCGGGTCGGGACGGGTGCGGTACCACTCGCGCACCCGCCGCAGGGCTTCTGGATGTTTGTGGTCGGCGACCATGCGTTCGAGTTCCTCTCGCCCGGCCTGTTCCATGTGCGTGCGCGCCTGATCGATGGCGCGATCGGTGGTGGAGTCGCCCGGGATCCGCAGCCAGCGGATCAGCGCGCCCAGCGTGGCCCCCTGCAGGATCACCGTGCCCAAGACCACGGCCAGGGCGCACAGCACGATCAGGTCGCGGCCAGGGAACGCATGCGGCAGCGACAACGCGGTGGCCAGGGTCAGCACGCCGCGCATGCCTGACCAGGCGACCACCAGCCGCACCCGGGTCTTGCCGTGTCCTTCGTCGGTATGGCCGCGGATCAAACGTCGCAGCAGGGCCGGATAGACCAGCACCCACACCAGTCGCACGGCGACCACCGCGCCGAGCACCGCCCCGGCCGTGCCCAGCGCCTTCCACAGCTGCGGGCGTGGCAGGTCGGCGACGATGCCGCGGGCCTGCAGGCCGATCAGCAGGAAGGCGATGACGTTGAGCACGAACACCGCCGAATCCCAGATGGGATAGGAGTGCATGCGGTCGCGCACGCGCTGGCGCTGCGGCGCCGAGCGCGCCAGCAGCATCGCGTAGGCCACCACCGCCAGCACCGGCGAGACGTGCAGCCGATCGGCGGCCATCCACACCAGGAACGTGCCGGTGAACTCGAAGATCGTCGCGCTCTGGCTGCCCGACCACAGCCGGCCCGCCCGCGCATACACCCAGCCCACCGCCAGGCCCAGCAACACGCCGCCAGGGACTTCCAGCAGCAGGGTGGCGCCGAACAGCACCGGATGCTCAGTGCCCTGCATCACCGCCACCGCGCCACCGAACAGCACCAGCGCGATGGCGTCGTTGAACAGGCTTTCCCCCTGCAGGATCACCATCGTGCGGCGCGGCAGGTTCATCCGGCCCAGCACCGCCTGCGCGGCGGCGGCATCCGGTGGCGCCACCACCGCACCCAGCGCGATCGCCGCGGCCAACGGCAGCTGGGCCAGATGCACGGCGACCGCAGCGACTGCCAAGGTGGTCAGCAGCACGGCGAACACCGCCAGTGCCGTCAGCGGCAACCAGTTGTGCCGCAGCTCGTGGGGCGAGGTGTCATAGGCGGCCGATAGCAGCGCAGGCGCGATGAACAGCACCAGGGCCAGGCGCGGGTCGATGCCCACTTGCGGCACCCATGGCAGCGCCGCGGCCGCGGTGCCGGCGACCGCGACCAGGGTCGGATAGGGCAGGCCAAGTCGCCGCGCCAGCTGCGAAAGCAGCGCGGCGCCAAACAGCAACACGACCAGGGTTTCGAAAAGGGCCAAAGGGGGCTCCGGGAGCGGCCGGGCGGCGGCCTACCCTACCGGGCCTCCGTTCAGGGGGGCGTGAGGCCGAGGCCGCCCTTGACGAGCGCCCCGCTGTTACGGTGCCGGCTGGTCGATGGCCTGGCGGACCACGTCCAGCAGGGCCTCGCCGTCGTCCTCGCGGTAGTCCCAGTACATCAGCCCGCCCAGGCCATGCGCGCGCACGTAGCGCACCTTGGCGCGCAGCGCCTGTGGGTCGTCGTAGCTGATCATCTGCCGGGTGGTTGGGTTCCACAGCCACGCCGCCTGTGCGTCCGGATCCCAGTAGCGAGTGAACCCGTGTTCGGTCAGCCGGCCCTGCACGATCTCCCGGTAGGATATGAAGCCGCCATCGCTGGCGAAGCGCTGGTAGAGCCCGTGCTGGGCCGGCTCCACCTCGCCGAAGCGGCGCCCGTAGAACGCCATGCCCACGTTGAGCTTGGCGGCCGGCACGCCGGCATCGAGGAAGTCCTGCACCGCGGCGATGCCGTTGCGCGCATGGGCCGGGTCCAGCGTCGAGGCGCCCAGGCCCGCGGCGTGGCCGGTGGTCGGGGTCAGGCTGCCGTGGAAGTCGTAGGTCATCAGGTTGATCCAGTCCAGCAGCGGCGTGATCCGCGGCAGGTCAAGGCCGGAGGCGAAGCGGCCCTCGGCCGCGGCGATGCTCAGTACGTAGTGGCGCCCGCGCGCGCGCCCTTCGGCGTCCAGCGCCTCGCGCAGCCGGCCCAGCAACGCGGCGAAGTTGGCGGTGTCGTCGGGGCTGGCGCTGATGCCGGCATCGTCCAGGGTTGGGTACTCCCAGTCGATGTCCAGGCCGTCCAGGTCATGGGCGCGCAGCAGGGCCATGGCCGTGTCGGTGAACACCTGGCGTGACTGCGCCGTGGCGGCCGCCTCGGAGAAATGTCCCGCGCTCCAGCCGCCGATGGACAGCACGATCTTCAGCTCGGGGTTGTCGCCGCGCAGCTTGACCAGCCCGTCCAGCGTGCGGGGGCCGTCGGCATCGGGCAGGTGCACGCGATGCTGCGCATCGACCACGGCGAAGGCGAAATTGATCACGTCCAGCTTGCGCGCGCTGATCGGCGGCAGGGTCTTGCCATTGGTCACATAGCCGATCAACTTGATCGGTCGTGCCGGGGCCGACGGCGGCGGCGTGCTGGTGCAGGCGGACAGGGCGATCAGGACAACGGCCAGCACGGCCGCGCGCAAGGCTGCGGTCACAGGGGGGATCTCCGGTGGTGGGGCGAGGGTTGGCGGGGCAGGGACAACGAGCGTGCCGGGAGGGAGGTCGATGGGTTCAACGCGACTTGCTCAGGCGCAGGTCGCGGATGCGGGCCGGGGCCTGGAACGAGTCGGCGCGCGCATCGGGCCAGAACTGCTGGAACACCGAGTGTTCGGGCAGGTTGCCGCCCAGCAGATCGCCGGGCGCCAGGAAACGGTACAGCGACGACAGCGCGCGGATCTCCACGGCCGAGACGCGACGCACGATGTGCTCCGGGCCCAGTTCGGCAGGGTCTTCCAGCCCGGCCGCCCCCAGCAGTTCGGCCAGCGCGCGCAAGGTGTTGGTGTGGTACTGGTGCACGCGCGTGGCCTTGTCCGGCACGTCCAGGTGGCGCCAGCGCGCGGGGTTCTGCGTGGCCACCCCGGTCGGGCAGCGATCGGTGTGACAGCTCAGCGACTGGATGCAGCCCAGCGAGAACATGAAGCCGCGCGCGGCGTTGCACCAGTCCGCGCCCATGGCCAGGGTCCGGGCGATGTCGAAGGCGCTGGTGACCTTGCCGGCCGCGCCGACCTTGACCTGCTCGCGCAGCGACAGGCCCACCAAGGTGTTGTGGACCAGCATGAGCGCTTCCTGCATCGGCACGCCCATGTGGTCGACGAACTCCATCGGTGCCGCACCGGTGCCGCCCTCGGCCCCGTCGACCACGATGAAATCCGGCAGCAGGCCACTTTCGTGCATGGCCTTGGCGATGCCGAACCACTCCCAGGGGTGGCCGATGGCCAGCTTGAAGCCCACCGGTTTGCCACCGGACAGCTCGCGCAGGCGCGAGACGAACTGCAGCAGCTCCAGCGGCGTGGAAAACGCCGAGTGACGTGAGGGCGACACGCAGTCCTGGCCGATCGCGACGCCACGCGTGTCCGCGATTTCCTGGGTCACCTTGGCCGCCGGCAGCACCCCGCCGTGGCCGGGCTTGGCCCCCTGGGAGAGCTTGATCTCGATCATGCGCACCTGTTCGAGGGTGGCATTGGCGGTGAACTTCTCCGCGTCGAACTGGCCGTGCGCGTCGCGGCAGCCGAAGTAGCCCGAGCCGATCTCCCACACCAGGTCGCCACCGCCTTCGCGGTGGTAGGGCGAGATCGCTCCTTCCCCGGTGTCATGGTAGAAGCCGCCACGCGCCGCGCCGGTGTTGAGCGCGCGGATCGCGTTGGCCGACAGCGCGCCAAAGCTCATCGCCGAAATGTTGAACACGCTGGCCGAGTACGGCTTGGGTCGGCCCGCGCCGATGGTCACGCGGAAGTCGTGGTGATGCACGTCGGTGGTGGCCAGCGAATGGTTGATCCATTCGTATTCCGGGGCGTAAGTGCTGCGCAGCGTGCCGAAGGGCACCACGTCCATGACGTTCTTGGCCCGGCGATAGACCAGCGCGCGCTGCTGGCGCGAGAACGGCACATCGTCCAGGTCGCTCTGCACGAAGTACTGGCGGATCTCCGGCCCGATCGACTCCAGTCCATAGCGGAAATGGGCCAACACCGGATAGTTGCGGCGCAAGGTGCTGTTCCGCTGCAGTACGTCGACCAGTCCCAGCACGCTGGGCGCGGCGGCAATGGCGGCGACCCACCACCATCCTGGCCAATGCATCGCCAGCATCACGCTGAGGACCAGGATCAGCAGGGCCGCAATCCAGCCCAGGTAGCGGAGCATCATCGTCAAAGACCGGCAAGAAGCACGCCGGCAAGTCTAGAGGGTGTTGTGCGCTTCCTGACAGGTTCCTGCCATCGCATGTCATGGAGAGCGGAGCTTGCTCCGCTGGAGCCTTGCCGATGAGCCGCCCGGAAAGCAGTCGAATCCCCAATATGGATTGAGACGCGCTTTGCGCGACAGGAAGATGCGGCCCGCATCGTGCGCGGGTTGAACGCAGTCTGCCAAGCCAGGTCAGTCCAGCCGCGGTGGTCTGTCATCCGGCGCGTGCCGCGGCGTGGTCGGCGCAGGAAACGGCAGCACCACGCCACGCGGCGGTGTCGGGCGTTCCCACAGCACGGGCACGTCGCGTGGCGAGGGCGGTTCCAGCATGTCGGCCTCGTCAGCCAGCACCTGTTCTTCCTCCAGCTCCCAGCTGTAGCGCTTGCGGGGCAGGGGTGGGTCGGCGCGACGGAACCACCAGGCCGCCAGCAGCCCGGCCACCGCGCCCCCCAGATGGGCCTGCCAGGACACCCCCGGTTCGCGCGGCAGCACCGTCAACAGCATGCCGCCATAGAACAGGAAGGCGATGAAGCCGGTGGCGATCGCGGCGCGGTCGCGGCGCAGCACCCCCAACCCGATCACCAGGAACATCAGCCCGTGACCCAGGCCGCTGGCGCCCAGATGGCGCGTCCCGGCCTGGCCCAGCCACCATGCCCCCAGGCCCGCGCCCAGCCACAACAACGGAATCGCGCGCAAGGTGGCCTTGGGATACACGCTACCCGCCAGCGTGCCCAGCATGAGCAGGGCAATCGCATTGGAGGTGATGTGTTCGACCGAGCCATGCAGCAGCGGCGCGGTAAGGATGCCGATCAGCCCCTGCGCGCTGTGCGGCGCGATGGCATAGGGGCGCCAGTCGAAGCTGCCTTGCGCCGAGTACGCCAGGACCAGCAACGCCACGAAGGCCAGCGCCGCATTGAACGCACGCAGCAGGCGCCGCCGGTCGGCACGCGCCTGGGCAGCCGCATCGTGGCGCGGATCATCGGGATGGTAGGCGTCCATGCCCGCTTCGATGGCGGCAACCTGGGCCGAAAACAAGCGTTGCGACGTTCCCGTCCATGGAACGTCGCAACGCGATGCGTGTGCATCAAACCCGCTTTCAGTTTTCCGATGCTGGCTTCGGCGGCCGTGCCAGGCTCAGCCACACGGTGATGGCCAGGATGCCGAACACCACGCCCAGCGAGACCAGCACCGGGATCTTGATCAGGTCGATGACCAGCATCTTGGTGCCGATGTAGACCAGGATCACCGCCAGCCCGTAGGGCAGCAGGTGGAAGCGGTCGGCCATGCCGGCCAGCAGGAAGAACATCGCGCGCAGGCCCAGCACCGCGAACACATTGGAGGTCAGCACGATGAACGGGTCGGTGGTGATGGCGAAGATCGCCGGGATCGAGTCCACCGCGAAGATCACATCGGTCACCGCGATCAGGATCAGCACCGCGAACATCGGGGTGAACCAGCGCCGGCCATCGCGTACGACCGACAGCGCGTTGCCTTCGTAGCCATCGGTCAGGCGCAGGTGCTTGCGCATGAATTTCAGCGCCGGATTGGTTTCCAGGTCCGGCTCACTGCCGGCCGAGAACCACATCTTGATGCCGGTGAACAGCAGGAACGCGCCGAACACGTACAGCAGCCAGTGGAACTGGTTGAGTAGCGCCGCGCCGGCGAAGATCATGATCGCGCGCAGCACGATGGCGCCCAGCACGCCGATCACCAGCACGCGCTGGCGCTGCTCCTCGGGCACGGCGAAGTAGCTCATCACCATCAGGAAGACGAAGATGTTGTCCACCGCCAGCGACTTCTCGACCAGGTAGCCGGTCAGGAACTCCAGGCCGATGCGGTTGGCACTGGCGATATCCATCGTCTCGCGCAGGTACCACCACAGCCCGCCGTTGAAGGCCAACGCCAGGGCGACCCAGCCCAGCGACCACCACACCGCCTCCTTGAAGGTGACCTTGTGCGGCCCGCCGTGGCGCATCAGCACCAGGTCGGCCAGCAGGGCGGCGATCACCACCACCACGAATCCGCCCCAGAGCCAGGGGTTTGCAATCGTCTGCATGTCGTTTCTCCACGCGTAAGCCAAGGGGGAACGCGAGGGCGCCAGTCTGCGCGGAGGAGGTCTTCCAAGGGGAAGTTCCGGGGCACACACCTTCGCCGTTGCGGCGAAGGTCTCGCTCACAGCCGGCCGTGGATCACGGCGCGGTTGCCGCTGGACCGGGGCACAGGGCCCGTCATGACGATCTCAGCGCGTGGGAGCTACTCCCCTTCTGTCATCGATTGTCGCGGCGCGGCGCGCGCTGGGTCAACGCCCAGGCTGAGCGGGGCGTTCAGATCGGGGCCGATCTGTCCACATTGTCACGGGGACTCGTCTTGCGCCGACCAGCGCATCGCCGCGCCCGAGGCCGAGCGCGGGCCCGGGTAAGGCCGCCCGTAGTAGCCCTCATAGGGGCCGCCGCCGAAGGGACCGTCGCTTTTGCTGACGTGGATGTCCATGCGCATGACGCTGGTACGGCCTTCGTCGCTGGTGAAGGCCTTGGCCACGCTGAGGTCGGCGGCGTTGTAGGTGCTGCTGCCGTAACCCTTGGAATACCCGACCCCGGTGGTGAACGCGCCATGCAGGTGGGCCTTGCCATCGTCCAGTTCCGAAGCGGGTCTGGCTGGGTCGGCTTCCACGGCCGGGCCGCTGTGGTCGCCGTAGTAGGTGCCTGGCGGATCGCCCGCGCCGGAAAAGCGCGTGTCGTCCTTGAGCTTGAGATTCAGCGGCTGGGTCTGGGCCAGCGCGGCAAGCGGGGCGCAGAGCAGCAACAGGGAGGCAACGGCGATGGATTTCATGGCGGCGGACCTTGTAGTGCGTGTCCGTTGCGCGGTGAGGGCCGTCTGACCAGTGGGCCGGCAAGGATCACCCGCCCACGCTAGCAGCCGCGCGTTAAACCCACGCTGGCCGAGGCGGTGTGCGCCGGCACAATGACGGGCAGGCTCGGCGCCAACCTGGCGCTGCCCGGGATGGGCCGGCAGCTGCGCGTCCCGGGCGCCCTGCGGCAACTGGTCCCATGCGCCGGTAGTTCCCATACCCATCGTTCGGCGCGACGGGCAAGTCCTAGCGCGCCTGGCGGCCAGCGACCGATGCGTGGCCAAGATGACGGTCGAAGAAACGCCAGATCACCGCGTACGCCTGGCGCGACTCGGGCAGCTCGGGATCGACGAAGAACGCATGCCACATGCCGTCCCACACGTGCAGCTCGGCGTCCACGCCGGCCGCGTCGAGCAGTGCGTGGCTGTGCAGCACCGAGCTGAGCGCGAAGTCGCGGCTGCCGCTGATCAGCAGCGTGGGCGGAAAGTGGGCGAGCATGGCCGGCGAATTGGCTGGAAACACCAGCGGATCGGACAGGTCGGCGCCGCGGAAATAGGGATAGTCCGAGAGCCTGGGCGGCCCGGCCGGCACCTGCTGCCCTTCCAGCGCGGCCGAGGTGTAGATGGAGTCGCCATCGGGCGCGGCCACCGATCCACAGAAGGTGCCGACCGCACCGGGCAGCGGCAGTTTCTTCGAAATCAGGCGCGCCACCACCTGCGCGGTGAGATAGCCGCCGGCCGAGCAACCGTAGATCCCGATGTCCTGCGGGCGATGGTCGCGCAGCAGCGCGCGGTAGACGGTTTCCACATCCTCGCTGGCCGCCGGGAAGCGGTGCTCCGGCCCCTGACGGTAATCCACCGAGACCACCTTGATCCTGCCGACGCCGGCGATGGGAATGGCCTCGGCCAGCGCACCGCTGCGCGCGCCCCACAGGAATGCGCCCCCATGCAGGTTGATCAGCACACGCGCCTTGTTGGCCGGCGCGATGCCGTCGGCCGGCTCGGCCACGTCGGCCAGCACGCCGTCGAAGCGCGCCTCGCTGGTGCGCACCGGCCATCGCTTGCGCATGCGCGCGACGCGGTCGCTGTTCTGCGCGTCGTAGAACGCGCGCGCCGCGGCGATGTCCTTGCCGGGGCCCTCGCCGCGCGCGTGCGCATCGAGCATGGCCTGGAGGCGCTCGCGCGCCTCGGGCGAGGCATAGGCCGACAGCGGCACCTGCACGCCATTGAGCGGCACGCGCGGGTCGGGCACATCCGCGGCATGCGCGGCCCAGGTCGAGGCGAGGAGCAGCAAGAGCCCGCTCCAGCGCGACAAGGCGGAGATGTTCAAGGCGATGCTCCCGAGCTGGACGGAAACGAAATGTCCCGCCAAGCGCCCGCCGGTGGAAGTAGACCAAAGTGAATGCCTGGGGCGGTCAGGTGTCGTGAGCTGGGGTGGCGTCGCGTCGCTGCAGCGGGTTGCAGAAGCATGTCTGCAGACGCCGGCGGCGCTTTCCCGCCGGGGGCATGGCGTCAGGCGCTTCTTGCCATTTGCCTACGCCCGCCACGTCTCTACCGTCGGCATGCCCAACGAGACCAACCGCGCCGCTGCTGCGCCGTTCGGCAAGCCGCCATCAGCACCCTGCACTGCGCAGCCGAGCGCTCAGTCGCTGGCGCGACGGCGGGCACCGCCGCGCAGGCGCTGCCATAGCCGCGACAGGCGCGTGGTGGTGGGCGGCGGGGGCATGGGCGCATCGGCCGCGGCATCGCCAAGCGCGTCCGCCTCGCCCTCCAGCACGGCGTGGCCGCTGAGGTAGGCGGCGTTGAAGAAGGCGCGTGCCGCGCCGGTATCCATCTTCAGCTGTGCCGCCGCCTCGCTGGCGGTACTGGCCTGCTTCAGCAGCAGCGTGCACAGCCGGAAGTCGTCATGGCGATGGGCCAGTACGCGGAAGTCCGGCCACTGGCGCATGCGCAGCGCGGTGGACTCGGTCAGCGGCGCGATCAGCTGCGGCACCATGCGCATGCGCAGCGCCGTCTGCCACAGCAGCGGGGTCAGCGCCATGCTTGGATCCTGATCGGCCGGTGCGATCGATGTCGCCCGCAGCAGCAGCCGGTCGAAGCCCGGCCCGAGCAATCCCGGCACGATGTCCACCGCCTGGCGCGCGCTGTGCAGTGGTATGGCCTGGCCCGCGACGAAATCCAGATGCAGCACGTCCACGCCATCCAGGGACAGCACCGCCTGCGCGGACCGGGCGCGGAGTTGCTCGCGGATCTGCTCGGCGAAGGGGCGCGTGGGGCCGGCCGGGGTGCGGCCGGTCTCGGCATGCGGGGCATGCAGGGTCTGCAGCACCTGCCGGATCGCTTGCTCGTGCAGGGGTGCCGTTCCCTGGCTCGGGTCGGACAAGCGTCCGCCGGCATCGACCAGCCACAGCGGTCGGTCGGACCGTGCCTGGGCCAGGCGCGTGTCGTTCGGTAGCGCCGCCGGCACCTCGCGCAGTACCAGCAGATCGCAGGCGTCCAGGTCGTGGACCAGCGTCAGGCCGTTGGCGGGCAGGGCGGCAATGCGCTGCAGGCGGCGCATCAGCGCCACTTCGGTTTGGAGATCAGAGCCTACGATTGCGACCCGCACCACGTCACGCCCCCTGTTGCCCAGCCCGCGCCGACGGCGCATGGGTCGAGCCTAACGCGCGGTTGATGCACCGCGACAGGGGCCAGTGCCCGGAAGGTGACCCCGGGCCCGTTTTGCCGCTCAGGGCTCCCCCCGGGCGGCTTGGATCGGCAGGGTCACGTTGGTGATGGAGGCATCGTCCGGGTCGGGCTTGAGGGTGAAGCCCAGCTGCCGGCACATGGCCAGCATGGTGCGGTTCTCGCGCAGGACCTGGCCCTCGACCTGACGCAGCCCCTGCCAGTGCGCGTAGTCGATCATGATCCGCATCAGCTGCCAGCCCAGGCCGGCGCCCTTGAGGTCCGAGCGGATCAGGATGCCGTACTCGCCGCGGTCGTAGTCGGCGTCGGCCAGCAGGCGTACCGCGCCGAGCATCTCGCCGTTGCCCGGGTCGATGGCCACCAGGGCGATGGAACGTGCGTAGTCCAGCTGGGTCAGGCGCGCGATGAACTCGTGGCTGAAATGCTTGACAGACTGGAAGAAGCGCAGGCGCAGGTCCTCGTCGGTGACCCGGGCGAAGAACGCGCGGAACAGCGCGTCGTCCTCCGGCCGCACCGGCCGCACAAAGGCCTCGCTGCCGTCGGACAGGGTGATGTGGCGCTCCCATTCCTTGGGATAGGGGAAGATCGACAGACGCGGATGCCCGCGACCCTTGTGCAGTTGGCGCGAGGGCGCCACGGCGATGCGCGCGTCCACCGCGACCACGCCGCTGGCGTCGGCCAGCAGCGGATTGATGTCCAACTCGCGGATCTCGGGAATGTCGGCGGCCAGCTGGGCCAGCTTGACCAGGACCAGTGCCACGGCACGCTCGTCGGCGGCGGGCACGTCACGGTAGGCCTTGAGGATGCGCGAGACCCGGGTGCGGCCGATCAGCTCGTGGGCCAGGCGTAGATCCAGTGGCGGCAGGGCCAGGGCCACATCGTCGATCACCTCCACCGCCGTGCCACCGCGGCCGAACACGATCACCGGGCCGAACACCGCATCGTCGGCGATGCCGGCGATCAGCTCGCGCGACTTGGGGCGCAGCACCGTGGGCTGGACCACAACGCCGTCGATGCGCGCCTCCGGGCGCAGCCGGCGCGCGCGCTCGATCAGCGCGGTGGTGGCCGCATGCACCGCCTCGGCCGAGACCAGGTTCAGGCGCACCCCGTCCACGTCGGACTTGTGGGGGATGTCCGCCGAGAGCACCTTGACCGCGACCGGCAGGCCTTCGTCCAGCAATGGCTGGGCCAGCTTCACCGCGGCCTCGGCGTCGGGCGCGGCCCAGATACGCGCGGTGGGGATGCCGTAGGCGCGCAGCACGCCGGTGGCGGCAATCGGGTCCAGCCACTGACGGCCATCGGCCAGCGCCGCCTCGACGATGGCGCGGGCGGCGCCGACATCCACCACGAAATCCTGCGGCAGGCTGGGCGGCGTCTCCATCAGCGCGGTCTGGGCCTCGCGATAGCGCACCAGGTGCATGAAGCCGGCCACCGCGTCGGCTTCGGTCGCATAGTTGGGAATGTGCGCGGCGTTGAGCGTGGTCAGGGCGGCCTCGCCACCGCCCAGCCACACGGCCAGCACCGGCTTGGCCCGGCTGTGGCGGGGGCGCTGGCCCACGACCTGGGTCAGCGCCTGCGCCGCATCGGCCGAGGAGGTGAAGGCGGTGGGGACGTTGACCACCAGCACCGCGTCGTTCTCCGCGTCGGCGAGCAAGGCCTCGACCGCGGCCGCGTAGCGCTCACCGTCGGCGTCGACCACGATGTCCACCGGGTTCTCGCGCGACCAGTCCGGCAGGGCCTGGTCCAGGCGCGCCACGGTGGCCTCCGACAGCCCGGCCAGGGTGCCACCGAGGGCGCCGAGCTGGTCGCGGGCCAGGGCGCCCACGCCGCCGCCGTTGGACAGGATCGCCAGGCGCCGGCCAGGAAAGGTGCCCAGTCGACCCAGGGTCTGGGCGGCGGCGAACAGCTCGTCCAGCGCGCCCACGCGCAGCAGGCCGGCGCGTCGGAAGGCGGCGTCGTAGACCGCGTCGGGGCGGGCCAGGGCCTGGGTGTGGGTCGTGCCGCCCGTTTCGCGCCCACGTCCGGACTTGACCACCACCACCGGCTTGCCGCGCGCGGCCGCACGCGCGGCGGACATGAACTTGCGCGCGTCGCGGATGGATTCGACGTAGAGCAGGATCGCGCGGGTGCGGTAGTCGGTGGCGAAATGGTCCAGCAGGTCGCTGAAGTCCACATCCAGCGCGTCGCCGAGCGAAACCACCGCGGAGAACCCGACCTGATGTGCGACGCCCCATTCCACCAGCGCCGCGGCAATGGCCGAGGACTCGGAAATCAGCGCCAGGTCGCCGGGCAGTGGGGTGTGTGCGGCGATGCTGGCGTTGAGCCTGGCGTGCGGGGCGATCACGCCCAGGCAATGCGGCCCGAGGAGGCGCAGGCCATGCGCGCGCGCGGCACGCTCGGTGGCTTCGGCCAGCGAACCGGGGCCGTGGCCCAGGCCGGCGGTGAGGATGATCGCGGCGGCCACGCCGCGCTCGGCCGCAGTGGCCACGACCTTGGGTACGGTCCGCGCCGGCGCGGTGACGATCACCAGGTCCGGCACGTAGTCCAGGTCCGACAGCCGCGGGACGGTGTCCACCTCGTCGATGCGCTTGTAGCGCGCATTGATCCAGGCGATCCGTCCCGGGAACCCCGCCGCGCGCAGGTTGCGCACCACCGCCCGCCCGGCCGAGCGATCGCGCGGGCTGCCGCCGACGATGGCGATCGAGGTCGGCGCGAACACGGACTTGAGGCGGTAGGTGCTCATGCGATGGCAGCGGCGATCTGGAAGCGGGACATCGCCCCACACGTTACACGGCGGGGCGATGCCCTCGCATGACGCGCTACGCGAGCGCAGGCCTGGTAGAACTCGTTAGAACCCCGCTAGCCGCGGTGGGAGCCGCCATGGCGGCGAGGGGCTTGATCGGTAACGCCTCATCGCCGCCATGGCGACTCCCACTCAAAGCGATCGAGCGCGCTGCGCAATCCCGTCCACAGGCCCAGCCAGCGAAACTTTTACCGTCGTTCCCGCGAACGCGGGAACGACGGGGCTGGAGGTTGAGATCAGGCGGCCGATCGCTGGCGTCCCATAAGCCGGTGCGAGGGCGGCCCAGCGCATCCGTGGGAGCCGCCATGGCGGCGAGGAGCTTGACCGGTAGCGCCCCATCGCCGCCATGGCGGCTCCCATCGCGGCTCCCATCTCCACCGACGGTGGTTCGCCTACAACAGCGTCCCGCTCAGGATCAGCAGGGCGATGCTGAAGTAGATGACCAGCCCGGTGACATCCACCAGCGTGGCTACGAACGGCGCCGAGGCGCTGGCCGGGTCGAAGCGCAGCCGCTGCAGCGCGAACGGCAGCATCGAGCCGGCCAGCGAGCCGAAGGTCACGATGCCCACCAGCGCCGCACCCACGGTCAGGGCCACCAGCGGCCAGTGCGGGCCGTAGTCGTAGATTCCCAGCCGCTGCCAGGCCACCACGCGCAGGATGGCGATCACGCCCAGGATCGCGCCGAGCAGCATGCCGGTGGGCAGCTCGCGCAGGGCCACCCTCCACCAGTCGCGCAGGCGCAGCTCGCCCAGGGCCAGGGCGCGGATCAGCAGCGAGGTCGCCTGCGAACCGGAGTTGCCGCCGGAGCTCATGATCAGCGGGATGAACAAGGTCAGCACCAGCGCCTTGTCCAGTTCGCCCTCGAAGTGCTGCATCGCGCTGGCGGTGAGCATCTCGCCCAGGAACAGCGCGCACAGCCAGCCCGCGCGCTTGCGGATCATCCGCCAGAAGCCGATCTGCATGTACGGCGCGTCCAGCGCCTCCAGGCCGCCGAACTTGTGCGCGTCCTCGGTGCCTTCCTCCATCATCGTGTCGATGATGTCGTCCACGGTGACGATGCCCAGCATGCGGCGTTGTTCATCAACCACGGCCAGCGAGAGCAGATCGTGGCGGCGGATCAGGCGCGCGACTTCCTGCTGGTCGGTCAGCGGCGAGACGGTGACCGGCGGATTGACCTGGGCCACGGTGAGGATGTTGTCGGCAGGCTGGCCGGTGATCAGCCGGCGCAGGGTCACGACCTGCTGCAGGACGTCGCTGCCGGGAGCCAGCACGTAGATGGCGTACACGGTCTCGCGCTTGCGCTCGACCTCGCGCACGTGGTCCAGGGTCTGGGCCACGGTCCAGTCGGCCGGTACCCCGACGTACTCGGTGGTCATCAGCGCGCCGGCGGTGCGCGGGCGGTAGCGCATCAGCTTCTGCACCGCGTGCGCACTGGCCGGCGCGCGCGCGGCCAGGTCGGCCAGGGCTGCGGCCTGGTCGGTCAACTCCAGCGCCTGGACTAGGTCGGCGGCGCGGTCGTCGGCCATGCCTTCGAGCACGCGCGCCCGGCGCGGGCGCTGCAGGGCCTGCAGCAGCTGCGGGCCGCGCAGCAGCTCGGGCGCCTCGAGCACATTGATCGCGCGCGTGTCGGACAGGCGGGCGAAGGTCGCGTCGGCCAGGGCGGGTTTGAGCTTGTTGAGCCGCTCGACCACGTCGGCGGTGTTGAGCGGACGCAGCGCGTCCAACTGGGCGGCCACCGCGTCGGTGGTCTTGAAGGAGAAGTGCTTCAGGTTCATCGGAACGGCCTGGTTGGGCAGCCGCAACGGCCGCCTGGCCGAACCCGATCAGGACTCAGCGCGCAGCCACCGTTGACGGCAGACAAGATCGACTGGAAGGGTCGCTGGGCATGAGGAAGGGGGCTTCACCAAAGGAACCGACACGCTGTGGCTGCGCCGGGCGGGCGGCAGTCTGTGCCTGCATCCGAAAGGCGTCAATCACTTTTTTGTGGCGGTGTATGGCAGGTGTGCGCGGCGTTCAGGCTACGCGCAGCGAGGGCGGATAGGGAGGGGTGTCGGGATAGCGGTCCTGCGCCAGCGCGGCTTGCAATTCGCGCCACCAGGCCGGATCGAACAGCTGCCCATGCACCGCGCGCACGGCCTGGGCCAGCGCGGCGGGCAAGCCCATGAACTGGGCGAAGCGCTCGGGGAACACGTCGCCCGGGGCGACATGGAACCAGGGCTCGTCGGCCATCTGCTCCTCATAGCTCTGCGCCTGGGGCCAGTCGCGGAACTGGCAGTCGGTGATAAGCCGCACCTCGTCGTAGTCGTAGAACACCACCCGGCCGTGGCGCGAGACGCCGAAGTTCTTCAACAGCATGTCGCCAGGAAAGATGTTGTTGCGGGCCATGTCCACGATGGCTTGACCGTAGTCCAGCGCCGCCGCGCGGGCGGCCTCGGCCGGCTGCTCGCGCAGGTACAGGTTGAGCGGGCGCAGCCGGCGCTGCACGTAGCACAGGGCGATGATCACATCGTCCCCTTCGAAGGTCAGGCTGCCAGCACAGGTGTCGCGTAGTTCGGCCAGCAGCGCCGGGGCAAAGCGCGCGACCGGGAAGCGCAGCGCGCGATACGGCTGCGCGTCGAGCAGGCGCCCCACCCGGTCGCGGTTGAACACCAGCGCATAGCGCTCCTGCACTTCCTGCCGGGTGACCTGCTTGGTCTCGGCGAAGCGGTCGCGGATCAGCTTGAACACCAACGGATAGCTGGGCAGGGTGAACACCGCCATCACCAGCCCGGGTGTGCCCTCGGCCTGCACCAGCTGCTCGCCGGGGTGATCGCCGAAGTGATGGTAGAAGGTGCGGAAGCGCTCGGTCTTGCCCTGCTTGGCGCGGCCCAGCACGGTGTACAGCTCGTCGATGGGCTTGTGCGGCAGCAAGGTGCGCAGGAACACCACCGCATCGCCGACCGTGGGCAGGTCGGCGTGGAAGTAGCTGCGCGAGATGCCGAACAGCTGGGCCACGTCCGCGCGCCGGGTCAGCACCGCGTCCACGCGCAGGCCGGCCTCGTCGTGGATCAGCGCGATCATGCACGGCGCAAAGCGCGTCTCGCCCAGCACCCGGCCGACCAGGTAGGCGCGGCGTTCGCGATAGAACACCGTGTCCAGCAGCTCCACCGCGCGCACCGGCTCACCCCAGCCGGCCAGATCGTCGTGCAGGCGTACGGCGATGGCGGCCGCGCAGCGCGCCTGGTGCGCATAGGGCACGGCGAACACGTAGTCGCCCAGCAGCCGGGCGAAGGTGTCCACCGGCCGGGTCTGCGAGACCAGATAGTTGTGCCGCGCGACCGGATGGGTGATGGCCTCGGTGGGCGCGATGTCCAGCGCCACAAACTCCACCTGCGCATCCACGCCCTGGGTGCGGAAGAAGCGCCGGGTCAGCGTGTTGTAGAAGGTCTTGTACAACTCGCGGTCGATCTGCGCGTCGATCAGGGTCGCGTAGCGCTCGCGGATGGCATGCCATAGCGTGCGGTCGAATGCGCGCGGGCCCATCACCGCCTGCAGGCGCAGCCGGCATTCGTCCACACAGGCGTCGTAGAGCGCGATGCGCTCGACCGCATCGTCGCGCGCGCCATTCCAGTCGCGCTGCGCAAAGCGCAGCTTCGCGCGCCCGGTGATGTGCGCAAAGCGCGCGTGGTAGTCGGCGAAGGCCTCGTCGATCAGCGCGGCGTAGGTGGCGGCATCATCCATGCCACAGACCTCGTGGGAGCCGCCACGGCGGCGAAGAGCGTTTCCGGGAAGGCGTCATCGCCGCCATGGCGGCTCCCACAGGCGTGTTCCCGGCCTCTGTACCCGCAAAGCACGGGGTGATGCGCGCATAGCGCGCGTGGTAGTCGGCGAAGGCCTCGTCGATCAGTGCGGCGTAGGTGGCGGCATCATCCATGCCACAGATCTCGTGGGAGCCGCCACGGCGGCGAAGGGCGTTTCCGGGAGGGCATCATCGCCGCCGCCATGGCGGCTCCCACCGAGGAACGCTTATTCCTGGTCTTCCGGGGGCGGGATCAGGCCATCGGGATCCACCGACAGGCGCCCGGCCATCAGCACAGCCTGGGTGCGATTGGTGACGCCCAGCTTGCGCAGGATTGCGGTGACGTGCGCCTTGATGGTGGCTTCGGACACGCCCAGGTCGTAGGCGATCTGCTTGTTCAATCGGCCGGCGCCCAGCATCTGCAGCACGCGGAACTGCTGGGGCGTCAGGTCGCGCAGGCGCTGGGCGACTTCGTGTTCATCGCGGCCGATGGCCGGCGCGTTGTGCGCCTCCTCCGGCGCCCAGCGCTCCCCATCGAGCACCTGGCCGATGGCCTCGCCGATGGTGTCCGAATCGACCGACTTGGGGATGAAGCCCATCGCGCCGTGGTCCAGCGCCCGGCGCATGACCGCCGGCTCCTCGCGCGCGGACACCACCACTACCGGCAGTTGCGGGTGCAGGGCGCGCAGGTGGACCAGGGCGTTGAAGCCGTGTGCGCCGGGCATGTTGAGGTCCAGCAGCAGCAGGTCCGCATCGGGGTTGGCCTCCACCAGGGTGTACAGCGCATCGACGCTGTCGGCCTCGTGCAGGTGCACGCCGGGCAGCACGCGCTGGACGGCGCCGCGCAGGGCTTCCCGGAACAGAGGATGGTCGTCGGCAATCAGCAGTGTGGTCATGGAAGCGGGGATCGTGGTGTGGGGGTCGTGCCGGTGCGTCTCCCCGTCGCGCGCATGCGCCGGGGATTCGTACGTGGCCCGGCTGGCATAGTGCCAGACCAGGCGATCGGCTTTCGACGCGTCACTGGCCACGGTGCCCATGCCTCCTACTGGACCTTGCGCTCGGACACCAGCGAATCCACCACCGAAGGATCGGCCAGGGTCGAGGTGTCGCCCAGCTGATCCGGTGCGTTCTCGGCGATCTTGCGCAGGATGCGACGCATGATCTTGCCCGAGCGGGTCTTGGGCAGGCCCGGCGCCCACTGCAGGTGGTCGGGCGAGGCGATCGGCCCGATTTCCTTGCGCACGTGGGCGATCAACGCCTTGTGCAGGTCCTCGCTGGGCTGCTCGCCGGCCACCAGGGTGACGTAGGCGTAGATGCCCTGGCCCTTGATGTCGTGCGGGAAGCCCACCACGGCCGCCTCGGCCACCTTGGGGTGGGAGACCAGGGCGCTTTCCACCTCGGCCGTGCCGATGCGGTGGCCGGAGACATTGATCACATCGTCCACCCGCCCGGTGATCCAGTAGTAGCCGTCGGCATCGCGGCGGCAGCCGTCACCGGTGAAGTAGGTGCCCGGATAGGTGCGGAAGTAGGTATCGATGAAGCGCTGGTGGTCACCGTAGACCGTGCGCATCTGGCCCGGCCAGGAGTCCTTGATCACCAGGTTGCCCTCGGCCTCGCCCTCCAGCTCGGCGCCATTGGCATCGACCAGCGCCGGCTGCACGCCGAAGAACGGCACTGTGGCCGAGCCGGGCTTGAGCGCGGTGGCGCCGGGCAGCGGGGTGATCATGTGGCCGCCGGTCTCGGTCTGCCACCAGGTGTCCACGATCGGGCAGCGACTGTCGCCGACCACCTCGTAGTACCAGCGCCAGGCTTCCGGGTTGATCGGCTCGCCGACCGTGCCCAGCAGGCGTAGCGACTTGCGCGAGGTCTTCTTGACCGGCGCTTCGCCGTCGCGCATCAGGGCGCGGATCGCGGTCGGTGCGGTGTAGAACAGGGTGACCTGGTGCTTGTCCACGACCTGCCAGAAACGCGAGTTGTCCGGGTAGTTGGGCACGCCCTCGAAGATCAGCGAGGTGGCGCCATTGGCCAGTGGTCCGTAGACGATGTAGCTGTGGCCGGTGACCCAGCCCACGTCGGCCGTGCACCAGTAGATGTCGTCGGGCTTGAGGTCGAACACCACCTCGTGCGTGTACGCCGCCCACAGCAGATAGCCGCCGGTGGTGTGCAGCACGCCCTTGGGCTTGCCGGTCGAGCCGGAGGTGTACAGGATGAACAGCGGGTCCTCGGCGTTCATGCGCTCCGGCTCGCAAGTCGCCGGCTGGCTGTCGACCACGTCATGGAACCAGCGGTCGCGCGGGGCCTGCATGTCCACCGCACCGCCGGTGTGCTTGACCACCAAGACGGTCTCCACGCTGTTGGTGCCCGGCAGCTTGAGCGCGGCATCGACGTTGCTTTTCAGCGGGATCTTCTTGGAGCCGCGCAGGCCCTCGTCGGCGGTGATGATCAGCTTGCTGCCGCAGTCAATCACCCGGTCGGCGATGGAGTTGGGCGCAAAGCCGCCGAACACCACCGAGTGCACCGCGCCGATGCGCGCGCAGGCCAGCATCGCCACGGCCGCATCGGGGATCATCGGCAAATAGATGGTGACCCGGTCGCCCTTGACCACGCCCAGGCTGCGCAGCGCGTTGGCCAGCTTGCATACGCGTGCGTGCAGCTCGCGATAGGTGACGCCGTAGCTTTCCGAATCCGGACTGTCCGGCTCGAACAGCAGCGCGACTTTGTCGCCATGCTTGTCCAGCTGCCGGTCCAGGCAGTTGACGCTGGCGTTGAGCTCGCCATCGGCGAACCACTTGATGCGGAAGTCTTCCAGGTCGTAGCTCACGTCCTTGATCTGAGTGGGCTGCTTCATCCAGTCCAGCCGCTGGGCGGCCTTGGACCAGAATGCCTCCGGATCCTCGACCGAGGCGCGGTAATCCCGCGCATACGTGTCGGCATCCACCAGCGCCTGCTTGGCGAATGCGGGATCGACGGGGTACAGATCGGACATGGAACTACCTCCTTCTCAACACGGTGGATATGGACAAGCCGGGGTGGGGTCCGGCCAGCCTTTTCGTCGTCCACAAGTTTGACCGATCAGTGGTTTGCGCAACGCAGCAAGCCCGTTAGACCTTGGTCTTAAAGTGAGACGCGTTTCGACCAAAGACGAATGGTTGCGGTCATGGGGCACGCGCAGTCTGCGCCCACGTCCTCGGGGAAAGGACGTTCCAACCGTGTACGACGCGGACTTCCTGGGAGAGAAGGGACATGACCACACGCATCGCTTCGATGTCGCGCCGGCCGCTGACGGCTGCGTTGACGATCGCCTTGCTGCTGCCTGGCGTTGCATTGGCTGACACCAAGAAAGAAAAGGAACTGGAGGCCCGTGTGGCCCAGCTCGAGGCACAGGTCCAGGCGCTGCTCAATGCGCAGCAACAGCAGCAGTCGCAGTTGACCCAGACCCAGGGCCAGGTCACCCAGGCCCAGACCCAGATCGACCAGGTACGCACCTCGGTGGCCACGGCCCCAGCCGGCAAGGCGCCGATTCAGTCCCAGTCCATCGTCTCCGGCGCGATGCCGAACACCACCTTCACCTTCGGTGGCTTCATCAAGTTCGATGGCATGTACACCGACACCTCCGATGGCCGCATCACCGACGGCTCGGCTGGCCGCCTGTTCTACGTCCCGGCCTCCATTCCGGTGGGCGGTGCCGGCGCGGACGGCGGCGATGGCTACACCGACTTCCACGCGCAGTTCTCGCGCTTCAACGTCTCGATGGATACCGTCACCGAGAACGGCGACAAGCTTAAGGCGTACATCGAGGCGGACATGTTCGGTGGCGGCAGCAACACGCTGGCCGGCAACGAGACCTCGACCAACACCTATGCGCTGACCCTGCGTCATGCCTACGTCAGCTGGAACCACTGGCTGGCCGGCCAGACCTGGACCAACTTCATGGCCCCCGAGGCGCTGCCGGACGCGGTGGACTTCCTTGGGCCCACCGATGGCGTGATCTTCGTGCGCCAGGCACAGCTGCGCTATACCAACGGGGGCTTCTCCATGTCCCTGGAGAATCCGCAGACCACCATGAGCGCCTATTTGACGGGTGCGCGCTCCAACTCCGGCGACAACGCGCTGCCGGACCTGACTGCCAAGTGGGCGACCAAGGGCGACTGGGGCAGTTTCAGCGTGGCGGGCCTGTTGCGGCAGTTCAAGTACCTGGACCAGGACAAGAGCGGCGGCGCGCTGAGCGTGTCGGGCAAGCTCAACATGGGCAAGCGCGACGACCTGCGCTTCCAGGTCAATGGCGGCAAGGGCGTCGGCCGTTACATGGCCCTGGGCCTGGCGCCGGACACCGTGCTCGATGCAGACGCCGATCTGCATGTCGAAAACGCCTATGGCGGCTACGTCGCCTGGCGCCACCTGTTCTCGCCGCAGCTGCGCGGCAATCTGATGTATTCGGCCGCGCTGCTGGACAACGACCCGCAGTACACCGGCTACGGCGTGACCGAGCGGTCGCAGTCCTGGCACGCCAACCTGATCTATTCCCCGTTCCCCAAGCTCGACCTGGGTGCAGAACTTACCTGGGGCCGCCGCGATCTCGAAGACGACCGGTCCGGCGACCTCAAGCGCATCCAGACATCCGTGAAGTACAGCTTCTAAAACCCGGAGACCTCCATGGCCACCACTGCTTCTTCGCATTCCTCAGGGGGCACGCTGACCTCCGGCCACAAGCGCGTGATCCTGGCGTCCAGCCTGGGTACCGTGTTCGAGTGGTACGACTTCTTCCTCTATGGCTCGCTGGCGGCGATCATCGCCAAGCAATTCTTCAGCGGCGTCAACGAGACCACGTCCTTCATCTTCGCGTTGCTGGCCTTCGCCGCGGGCTTCTTCGTGCGGCCGTTCGGCGCGGCCTTCTTCGGCAGCCTGGGTGACCGTATCGGCCGCAAGTACACCTTCCTGGTGACGATCCTGATCATGGGCCTGTCCACCTTCCTGGTGGGCGTGTTGCCGTCCTACGCCAGCATCGGCTTTGCCGCGCCGGTGATCCTGATCATCTTGCGCCTGGCCCAGGGTCTGGCCATGGGCGGCGAGTACGGCGGCGCGGCCACCTATGTGGCCGAGCATGCGCCCGCCAACAAGCGTGGATTCTACACCAGCTTCATCCAGTGCACCGCCACGGTCGGCCTGTTCCTGTCGCTGACCATCATCCTGGCCTGCCGGACCCTGCTAGGCAACGAAACCTTCGAGGCCTGGGGCTGGCGCATCCCGTTCCTGGTGTCGATCATCCTGCTCGGGGTGTCGGTCTGGATCCGCATGCAGCTCAGCGAGTCGCCGCTGTTCCAGCAGATGAAGTCCGAAGGCAAGGGCTCCAAGATGCCGTTCCGCGACAGCCTCAAGGGCGGCAACCTCAAGCTGATGCTGGTGGTGCTGCTGGGCGCCACCGCCGGCCAGGCGGTGATCTGGTATGGCGGGCAGTTCTATGCGCTGTTCTTCCTGACCCAGGCGCTGAAGGTGGATGCCACCACCGGTGCGCTGCTGCTGGCCGGCGCGCTGCTGATCGCCACGCCGTTCTTCCTGTTCTTCGGCTGGCTGTCCGACCGCATCGGCCGCAAGGTCATCGTGCTGGGTGGCTGCCTGCTCGCCGCGGTGCTGTACATGCCGCTGTTCAAGGCCTTGACCCATTACGCCAACCCGGCCATCGAGGAAGCCCGGACCAGCGCCCCGGTGGTCATCCAGGCCGATCCGGAGACCTGCAGCTTCCAGTTCGATCCGGTGGGCAAGAAGTCCTTCACCAGCTCCTGCGACATCGTCGCCACCGCCCTGACCAAGGCTGGCGTGCCGTACTCGGTCAAGGCCGCGCCGCCGGGCACGGTGGCCGCCGTCAACGTGGGCAACAACCAGATCAACGCCTACGAGGGCGGCGGACTGTCCAAGGAAGAAAGCAAGGCCAGATCCGATGCGTTCGTCAGCCAGCTCAAAGGCGCCCTGACCACGGCGGGCTATCCGGAGAAAGCCGATCCGGCGCGGATGAACAAGCCGATGCTGGTGGCGGTGCTGTTCGTCCTGGCCTTGCTGGTGACCATGGTCTACGGCCCCATCGCCGCATGGCTGGTGGAGCTGTTCCCCACCCGCATCCGCTACACCTCCATGTCGCTGCCGTACCACATCGGTAACGGCTGGTTCGGTGGGTTCCTGCCGACGATCTCCTTCGGTTTGGTGGCCGCCACCGGCAACATGTACTACGGCCTGTGGTATCCGATCGGCATCTCGCTCATGACCCTGGTGCTGGGCATGATCTTCCTGCGTGAAACCAAACACGTGGATATCACCAAGTAGACAACTCCCTGGGAGGGGCGCCACGGGCCGGGGCGGAGAACGCCGGCCCACACCGATGCCGGTCCGTGAGGGCCGGCGTCGCTGTGTCTGGGCCCACACGCGTGCCATGGGCTGCCGGGCACCGAGGTGCGTCTCGGTTGCGGGACTGCCCTGATGCACCGGTCGCTGCGTGCCTGGACGCGCAGCGCGCCGCAGCTGGCCCGTCGCCGCGGAGCGCTTGATCGGGCCTGCGCAGGCGTCGGCGTTATCATGGCGCCCATGCCAACCCCCGCATTCCCCAACGCGTCCGGCACCTTGCTGCTGGACGGGCCCGCCGGCGCCCTGGAAGTGGCCGTGGACCTACCCGAGGCCGACGTCCCGGCCGTCCGCGCCATTGCCGTGGTCTGCCACCCCTTGTCCACCGACGGCGGCACCCTGCACAACAAGGTCGTGACGATGGCCGCGCGCGCGCTGCGCGAGCTGGGCATCACGACCGTGCGCTTCAATTTCCGCAGCGTCGGCCAGTCCCAGGGCCAGTTCGACGACGGTGTCGGCGAACAGGAGGACCTGGCCGCGGTGGTCGCCTGGGTCCGCGATCAGCAGCCGGACAAGGTGCTGTGGCTGGCCGGGTTCAGTTTTGGCGCTTACGTTTCGCTCAAAGCCAGCGCCGCACTGCAGCCGCAGGTGCTGGTCTCCATCGCGCCGCCGGCAGGACGCTGGGATTTTTCCGGGATCCAGCCGCCGTCGCGCTGGCTAGTGGTGCAGGGCGACGCCGACGAGGTGGTCGATCCGCAGGCCGTCTACGACTGGCTGGAGGAGATCGGCGACCAGGCCCCGCATACGCTGGTGCGCATGCCCGACACCAGTCACTTCTTCCATCGCAAGCTGATCGACCTGCGCGGCGCCATTGAGCACGCGGTCAAGGGCTGGCTGCCGGCGGCGGGCGCGTGAGCGCGCCGCAGGTGGACCTGCTGCCCTCGCAACGGTATGCGCAGGGCGCCAAGGCCGGCCAGTGGAGCGATGACCGTGCCCAGCATGCGGCGCTGGCCGAGCTGGACCGCATCCACGCCGCCCTGTGCGAGGAGGAGCAGGACGGCTTTCTGGACCGCCTGTCGGCGTTCTGGAAGAAGCCCGCCCCGGTCAATGGCTTGTATTTCTGGGGTGGCGTGGGCCGCGGCAAGACCTTCCTGGTCGACCTGTTCTACGACGGCCTGCCGGTGCGCCAGAAGCATCGCACCCACTTCCACCGCTTCATGCGCGACATCCACGAGCGCCTGCGTGAGCACGCCGGGCAGAGTGATCCGCTGGCGCGCATCGCCCAGGAGTGGAAGGACTCGCTGCGGGTGCTGGTGCTGGACGAGTTCTTCGTCACCGACATCGGCGATGCGATGCTGCTCGGGCGCCTGCTGGAGCGCCTATTTGCCCAGGGCGTGACCCTGGTGACCACCTCCAACACCGCGCCGGAGAATCTCTACAAGGACGGCCTGCAGCGCGAGCGTTTCCTGCCGGCCATCGACACCCTGGTCAAGCACTGCAAGGTGCTCTACGCCGAAGGCGAGCAGGACTATCGCCTGCGCGCCCTGACCCGCTCGCCGGTGTACCGCGCGCCGCTGGATGCCGGGGCCGAGGCGTGGTTGGCCCAGCGCTGGGAGGAGCTGGCCGGCGCGCCAGCACAGGGCGGGGAGATCCAGGTCGACGGGCGCGCGATCGCCCTGCGCGGGCGGACCCAGGACCTGGCGTGGTTCGACTTCGCTGAGCTGTGCGAAGGCCCGCGTTCGACCACCGACTACATCGAGCTGGCGCGGGAGTTCCAGACCCTGGTGATCGGCGGCATCCCGACCTTCGACCGGCTCAACGAAGACGCCGCGCGCCGTTTCGTCAACCTGATCGACGAGGTCTACGACCGCCACGTCAAGCTGGTCTGCAGCGCGGACGCCTCGCCGGTGGCGCTGTATTCGGGCACGCGCCTGGCGGGGGCGTTCGAGCGTACGGCTTCGCGTCTGATCGAGATGCAGAGCGCCGAGTATCTGGGGACGCCGCATCGGGGCTGATTCGGCGCAGGCTTGCCTGTGCCTGTGCCTGTGCCTGTGCCTGTGCCTGTGCCTGTGCCTGTGCCTGTGCCTCTGAGCCGTTGTTGTCGCTTTGGTTGTTGCATGTGCTTTTCGCTTCCCCTGTCTGAGCCGTAAAGCGAGCCGAGCATCGCAGGAAGACGGGGCCGAAGAGTCGCCCTGTTTGAGCGCAGCGAGTTTGGGCGACGTGCCCTGGCTTCCGAGAAGCGCAGGGGACCGCCGCGTAGCGGCGGCGAGTGTCCGGCGAGTAACGGTTTTGCTTCCTTTTGCCAAGACAAAAGGAAGTCGCGCCCGAAGGGCGTGAAAGCTTTTGATCCTGCTTAAAGCTTCTCAATTTTGAGCAAACCCATTTTGCTCGGGTGCGCTTGATGAGTGGAGAAAAAGGCATCGCACCTGCGGCGCGACAAGGGCAAGGCTTTCGCGCCTTGCAGGCGCGAGTGACTTTTGTCGCGGCAAAAGTCACCAAAACCGCGACTCGCCGGTCCCAAAAAGGGGATTGAAAACGCGCGCCGATGCTGCGCATCGGTGCCCTGCGCTCCTCGCAAAGCAGGGCACGGCGCCCAAACTCGCTACGCTCAGACAAGGCGCCTCTTCGGCCCTGCTTTGCTGCGGTGCTCGGCGCGCTTTACGGCTCAGACAGGTGAAGCAAGGCGCAAAAGCAGAAGCTGTCCGGCAACGGCAACGGCAACGGCAACGGCAACGGCAACCGCAACTGCAACTGCAACTGCAACTGCAACTGCAACTGCAACCGCAACCGCAACCGCAACCGCAACTGCATCGAGCTACCGGCTTGCTACTACCTTGCCTCGGCATGGCGCGAACAGGTCACGCGAGCGGTCATAGAGCGAGGTCTTCACGTCCAGCAGGCCCAGCACCGAGGGAAACAGGTTGTCGTGGCCGACCCGTTCGCCCGCGTGCTGGCGCAGGCACTGCGTGTCCAGTCCCTCGTCATGGGCGAAACCCTCGCCGAACCACATGATCATCGGGATGTGGGTCTGCTCCTGCGGCGCGATGGCGTAGGGCACGCCGTGCAGGAACAGCCCCTTCTCGCCCAGCGACTCGCCGTGGTCGGACATGTACACCAGCGCGGTGTCCACGTCGGTGCGGGCCTTGAGCTGGTCGATCAGGCTGGCCAGGACGTGGTCGGTGTAGCTCAGCGCGTTGTCGTAGGCGTTGACGATGTCCTGCTGGGAGCAGCGACCCAGGTCGGCGTTTTGGCAGGCCGGGATGAAACGTGCGAACTGAGGCGGATAACGGTCGTAGTAGCTGGGACCATGATTGCCCAGCATGTGCAGCACCAGGACCCGGTCGGCGCTGCTGCCCTTGGCCATGGCGAGCGCGCCGTCCAGATCCTTGAGCAGGATGCCGTCCCAGCAGCGCTCGGCGTTGCACAGGTCCGGATCCTTCGCATTGGTCACCGACTGGGTCGGCAGGCCGTCGCACACACCCTTGCAGCCGGCCTGGTTGTCGCGCCACACCACGCCGATGCCGGCATGGTCGAGCACGTTGAGCAGGGACTGGTGTTGGCGGATCCGCTTCTCGTCATAGTCGTGGCGGCCCCACGGCGAGAACATGCACGGCACCGAGACCTCGGTGGCGGTCCCGCAGGAGTGGGCATCGGGGAAGTTGATCACGTCGGCCTTGCCAAGCGCTGGCGTGGTGTCGCGCGCATAGCCGTCCAGGCCCCAGTTCTTGGCGCGCGCGGTCTCGCCCACCACGAGCACCAGCAGGCGCGGCCGGGCGCCGGCCGGCCGCGCCGCCACCTGGACCGCATCGGTGCCGATGGGCAGTTTGGGTTGCTTCTGTCCTGGCGGGCCGGACACGCTCACGTTGATCAGCGAGAAGATCCAGTTGCCTGGCGTAGCCAGGTACCGCAGGTCGTGCTGATTGCGCATCAGCGCCGACAGCGGCTGATAGCCGGCCATGGCCGCCGCGCCGGTGGCGATCAGCGCGCCGGCCAGCAGCGCACTGCGCGCTGCGAGCGCGCGCGGCCACGGGCGCCGCTTCAGGCGCACCCACCACAGCAGCGCCACCGGGATGCCGCCCAGCAGCAGCGGGATCAGCAGCGACCAGGTGATCAGCTCGGAAGACTCGCGCCGGTCGGTGGCCAGCACGTTACGGATCATGTCTGGATCCAGGTACAGGCCGAACTTGACCATGAAGTGCGAGGCGAATGCGGTGACCAGCAGTACCACCGTCAGCAGCGGCTTGGCCGTCCAGCGGTTGACCACCAGGCCCAGCAGCAGGGCATGCAGGGCAACGAGGAGCACCAACAGGGCCAGGGCCATCCCCCACTGCCGATCCAGCGAGCTGATCGCCGCCGACCAGAAGCGGGCGTTGCTGAACACCGCGAAGTACAGGCTGGTCACCAGTACCAGCGTCTCGCTGGACACCACGGGCCGACCGTCCTGCCAGAAGCGGGTCCCTTTCACAGCGGCGGCGGGCGGATGGGTGGCGGTGGAGCGGGAGCTCATGTACGCGTGTTCCAGGAGGGCAGCATGAAGCGCTGCACGAGCCGTGCCATACACCAGCAGGTGGTAGCCGCGGCGATGTCATGGGAGAGGAAATGCGCGCCGCGCAGCTGCTGGCCGATCCCGAAGGCCAGGCCGATCATCGCGCCGATGGCCAGCCCGAACCAGCCCAGCCGCGGCCGGACCGCGCCCAGGCCGAAGAACAGCGCCAGCCAGCCGTAGCCGGCGCTCGCATGGCCAGCCGGGAAGCAACGGCCGGGTCCATAGGCAGCCGGACGCGCTTGCAACAGCTCGATGTAGGGGTGGGCGCCGCCGTAGCGGGCCAGGTCCCAGGGGCAGTCCACCAGCGTCCAGCCCTTCATCCAGGACACCAGCAAGGGCCCGGCTACCGTGGCGACCAGCAGGTAGTTCAGCGGTTTGCCCCAGGTCCGGGCGGCAGGCTTGCGGACCAGATAGATCCGGACCGCCGCCAGCGCCAGCCAGGCCACCACGTCCAGCCGCTTGCCCCACTGGTGGACCAGCGTTTCGGTCGCCCAGGCGTGCTCCAGCGCCCACCGCCCGCCCTCCCAGGCGTAGAGGTGATCAGCCAGCCACAGATCCCCGCCAGCGCTCTGCAACAGCGCAATGGCCACGGCTGCCGCACACAGCGGGCCCCACAGCAGGAGATCGGGATGGAGACGTGGAACGCTGGACGCACGCGCCCGGACCAGAACGGTATTGGACATGGCAAGGCAGACGGCTCACCGGAAACGCCACCATGCTGGACATTCCGCTGTCGGAGCACCGTCGGAGCGACGTTGGCCGCGCTTAACCAATCAAGTCACGTGTGGCTATGGGAACATGGGCGCCGGCGCCGGTTCCCACGGGATTCCGACAGCCCGCGCGTGCAAAATCCGCCTCGCGTGGGCTGCCCGCGCCGCCACCTGTGCAGGAGGATGCGGCCATGCGGCTGCTGGTCATCGAAGACAATCGCAATCTCGTCGCCAACCTGTTCGACTATTTCGAACCGCGTGGGCATGCCCTGGATGCCGCCCCGGATGGGGTGACCGGCCTGCATCTGGCCACCACGCAGACCTTCGATGCGGTGGTCCTGGACTGGATGCTGCCGCGCATGGATGGCCGCGAGGTGCTGCATCGCCTGCGCGCCGAGCACGCCAGCGACGTGCCGGTGATCATGCTGACCGCGCGCGACGAGCTGCCCGACAAGATCGACGGGTTCCGCACCGGGGCCGATGACTACCTGACCAAGCCGTTCGCCATGCAGGAGCTGGAGGTGCGCCTGGAGGCGCTGCTGGCCCGGGCCAAGGGGCGCAACCGGCGCCGGGTCCTGCAGGTCGGTGACCTGACCCTGGATCTGGCCACCCTGGAAGCCCATCGCGCCGGCCGCGCGCTGCATCTGTATCCGGCCTGCCGCAAGGTCCTGGAAGTACTGATGCAGGCCAGCCCGGCTGCGGTGACCCGGCAGCGCCTGGAATATGCGCTGTGGGGCGAGGAGCCACCGGACGGGGACATGCTGCGCTCGCATATCTACGAGCTGCGGCGCAGCGTGGATGGCCCGTTCGACACCAAGCTGATCCAGACCCTGCCGCGGGTGGGCTATCGCATCGATGCGGGAACGGCGCCGGCCGATGGCGCGTAGAAGCTCGCTGCGCGCGCGTCTGCTGCGCTGGGCCCTGCTCTACCTGGTGGTAGTGACCGCTGCGGTGGTCATGGGCGGCGAGGTGGTCAACGAACACGCCGAGCGTCAGGTCTGGCGCTCGCTGATGCGTTCGGACATGCAGCACTTCGTAGACCGCAGGACCGCCGACCCGCGCTACAACTGGATCGACGACCCGGCCGAGCGCATGTACTTCCTGCAGACCGATCCCGACGTGCCGACCGATCTGGCCAGGCTCAGTCCAGGCCTGCACGACGACTTCGAGATCGGCGGGGTCGAACACGTGGTGCTGGTGGAGGACACCTCCCTGGGGCGGCTGGCATTGGCCCTGGATCTGACCCGCTTCGAGGGGGTGGAAGGCTCGGTGACCGCGGTCACCATCGGCACCGCGGCGGCGGCCATCACCATCTTCGGTCTGGTCATGGCCTGGGGCCTGGGCCGCGCGGTCCGACCATTGAGCGCGCTGGCCGGCGAGATCGTTCGACTGCGGCCGGATGAGGGGACCGCGCGCATCGCTGTGGCCGACGACGCCAGCGAGGAACTGCGTGTGATCGGCGATGCCTTCAACGACTACCTGGAGCGCAACGCCCGCTTCGTCGAGCGCGAGCGCGCTTTCATCGACAGCGCCAGCCATGAACTGCGCACGCCGGTGGCGGTGATCGCCGGTGCCAACGAGTTGGCCCTGGAGCAGCCGGACCTGCCGCCCGCCGCCCGCCAGCCGCTGTTGCGGGTGCGCCGCACCGCACGCAATGTCGAGCAATTGATCTCTCTGCTGCTGGTCCTGGCCAAGGATCCCTCGCGCCTGAACCGCAGCGCCGACGTGGTCGCGCTGGAGGACCTGCTGCCTGAGGTCGTGGCCGACCATCAACACCTGACCGAGGGGCGTGACCTGGAGCTGGTCGTCGCGCCCCTGCAGCCCTGCGCGATCCGTGCGCCGCTGGCCATCGTCCAGGCCGCGGTCGGCAACCTGCTGCGCAACGCCGTGGAAAACAGCGACCGCGGCCGGATCGAGGTGGGGCTGGAGCCCGAGGCCACCGTCGTCATTCGCGACCCCGGGCACGGTATGTCGCCGGAAGAAATTAGCGCGGTCTATGGCCGGCTGGCGCGTGGTGGGGGCGGGCGAGACGGGGGCGGCATCGGCCTGGACCTGATCGCCCGGCTGAGCGAGCACCTGGGCTGGCGCATGCAGATCGAGTCCGATCCAGGGCGCGGTACCGTGGCGCGGTTGAGCTTCGCTCCGGCGCAGGTGGGCTGAATACCGCCTGCGGTGCGGGTGTCGCCGCATGCGTTGCCGCTGCGCGACGGTTGATGGCGTTGCGCTGTCCGGTCCGGCCAGCGTGATCGCGCCTTGCAGGATGACGGTGTTCCGCTCTGCGCTTTGCCGCGCCCGACGCTCCCGGCCGTACAGCAAACCCCCAGAAAGCGGCGCACACGGGCCTTGGCGTCGGTAACCACCGGCACGCAGGAGCGACCGCGCCTGCCCAACCCGCTCGCCAGGCGAGCCGGACGGCGCAGGCGTTCTTCAGTCCACGTCGATGCATCGCAATGCGCGCATGGCGGCCCGAGTGTCGCGTGCGTGCGCCGACAGCGGCAACGTACACTGGCCCGCCTTGCCGGGAGGTGCCACGGCGGCCCGGCGGCCATCAGGAAGAGAGACCATGATTTCAGGCTGGGTCCTGCTGGGGATCTCCGTCGGCTATGCCGCAGTGTTGTTCGGCGTGGCCTGGCTGGGCGATCGCTACCCGCTCTATCCCAACCGTAGCTGGCTGCGTCCGATCATCTACTCGGCCGCGCTGGCGGTGTACTGCTCGTCGTGGACCTTCTACGGCGCGGTGGGCACGGCCGAGCGCCATGGCTTGAGTTACCTGCCGATCTACCTGGGCCCGTTGCTGCTGATGCTGTTCGGCTGGCGCATCATCGAGCGCCTGGCGCTGGTGGCGCGTAGCCACAACATCGTCTCCATCGCCGACTTCATCTCCTCGCGCTACGGCCGCTCGCGCCGACTGGCCGCGCTGGTCACCCTGATCGCGCTGTTCGGCGTCATTCCCTACCTGGCGCTGCAGTACAAGGCGGTGGCCATGAGCCTGGGCGTGCTGACCGGGTACAACCCGGAGGCTACCGGCTTCTTCCACGATCCGGCCCTGTACGTGGCCCTGCTGATGGCACTGTTCGCCGCGCTGTTCGGCACCCGCCAGGTCGATGCCACCGAGCACCATCACGGCATGATGGCCGCGCTGGCCTTCGAATCGGTGGTCAAGCTGGTGGCCCTGGTCGCGGTGGGGTTCGTGTCCTGGCGTTGGCTGGGCGCGCGCGAGCATCCGCTGGGGGAGGCCGCGCGCACGCTGTTCGAGAATCAGCCGCCGGTGGGCTTCTTCACCCAGACCCTGCTGGGCTTTCTGGCCATCCTGTGTCTGCCGCGCCAGTTCCAGGTGGCGGTGGTCGAGTGCGGCGACGTGGGCGACGTGCGTCGTGCGCGCTGGATGTTCGCCGGCTACCTGGTGATCATCTCGCTGATGGTGGTGCCCATCGCCACGGCCGGCGTAGAGCTGTTCGGCGGTCGCGGTGCCCAGGCTGGCGACACCTACGTGCTGGCCCTGCCAATGGCCATGGGCCATGACAAGCTGGCGATGGCCGCGTACATCGGCGGCTTCTCGGCGGCAACCGGCATGGTGATCGTGGCCAGCATCGCCCTGGCCACGATGATCAGCAACGACCTGGTCATGCCGATCCTGCTGCGTCGCGGCTGGGGCGAGCGCCACGACGCCGCCGACATGGCCACCCGCGTGCTGTGGATCCGCCGTGCCGTCATCGTGCTGCTGGCCCTGGGGGCCTACGCCTACCACCGGGGCAGCAATGGCGACAGCACACTGGCCAGCTACGGCCTGATCGCCTTCGCGGCGGTGGCGCAGTTCGCCCCGGCGCTGATCGGCGGCCTGTACTGGCGAGGCGCCAGCCGCCACGGCGTGGAGCTGGGCATGGCGGTGGGCTTTGCGGTGTGGGGTTACACGCTGCTGCTGCCGACCCTGTCGGCCTCGGGCTGGCTGGGGCCGGAATGGTTACGCACCGGGCCGTTCGACATCAGCTGGCTGCGCCCGCAGCAGCTGTTCCACCTGTCCGGCTGGGATCCGCTGACCCACGGCACGTTCTGGTCCCTGCTGCTCAACGCGGCCACGATGATGATCGTCTCGGCGCGCTGGCGACCCAGCCTGGACGAGCGCCTGCGCATCGTGCCGTTCCTGGACCCGTATGCGCAGCGGCGCGCGCTGATCGCCAGCGAGTGGCCGGGCAACGTGCGCGTAGCCGACCTGATGTCCCTGGCCCAGCGCGTGGTTGGCGAGCGCCATGCCAGCCGCGCCTTCACCGAGCAGGCCGAGGAGCTGGGCCGCGAGCTCAAGCTCGATGCCAACGCCGACCGCGCCTGGGTGCAGTTCACCGAGCGGCTGCTGGCCTCGGCTATCGGCGCGGCCTCGGCGCGGTTGGTGCTGACCAGCGTGCTGCGCGGCTCGGGCATGGAACTGGGCGAGGTGGTCGCGGTGCTGGACGAGGCCGGGCAGGAGCTGCGCTTCAACCGCGAGATCCTTTCCTCCACGCTGGAGAACATCAGCTCCGGGGTCAGCGTGGTCGACCACGAGATGCGCCTGGTGGCCTGGAACCGTCGCTACCAGACCATGTTCGGCTACCCCGAGGGCATGCTCTACGTCGGCCGCCCCGTGGCCGACCTGATCCGCTACAACGCGGAGAAGGGCGAGCTGGGCGACGGCGATGTGGAGGAGCAGGTCAGCAAGCGCATCGGCTACATGCGCGCGGGCAGCCCGCATGTGTTCGAGCGCGTGCGCAGCGATGGCCAGGTGATCGAGATGCGCGGTCAGCCGCTGCCCGGCGGCGGCTACGTAACCAGCTACAACGACGTCACCGAGTTCAAGCACGTCGAACAGGCGCTGCTGCGCGTCAATGAGACGCTGGAGCAGCGCGTGGCCGAGCGCAGCCAGGAGGCCGAGGCCGCGCAGCAGTCCAAGACCCGGTTCCTGGCGGCCATCAGCCACGACGTGCTGCAGCCGCTCAACGCCGCGCGCTTGTTCACCTCGGCCCTGCGCGAGAGCGGCGGCGATGCGGCTGAGCAGGTGCGCCTGGCCGAGCGCGTGGACGCTTCGCTGCGTGCGGCCGAGGAGTTGCTGGACGGCTTGCTTGATGTCTCGCGCATGGACGCCAATCGCCTGCGCACCGAGTTGAGCGACTTCGACGCGGCCGAGCTGCTGCGCGAACTGGCCGCCCAGTACGCGCCTGTCGCGGCCAATCGCGGCCTGCAGCTGCGCGTGCATACCCGCGCCAGCGCGCCGGTGCGCAGCGACCGCCGCCTGTTGCGTCGCGTGTTGCAGAACTTCATCGCCAATGCGCTGCGCTACACCCGCTCGGGCCGCATCGTGCTGGGCATGCGCGGGCGCGGCAAGCAGCTGGAGCTGCAAGTGTGGGACACCGGCCCGGGCATCCCGCCCCAGCACATGCGTCAGATCTTCGATGAATTCCAGCGCTACCAGCAGCCCTTCGACTGGGGCGAGCAGGGCCTGGGGCTGGGCCTGTCGATCTGCCAGCGCATCTCCCGCGTGCTCGATGCGCCGCTGGATGCGCGCAGCAACGTCGGGATGGGCAGCATGTTCTCCATCACCGTGCCGCGCGCGGCCGCCGTCAGTGCTCCGGCCGTGCGCCAGCGGCGCCCACCGGCCAGCGACTCGCTGACCGGCCTGAAGGTGCTGTGCGTGGACAACGACCAGGAGATCCTGGACGGCATGCGCGTGCTGCTGGGCCGCTGGGGCGTGGAGGTGGTCAGTGCCAGCACGGTGGATGCCGCGCTCGAGCGCGTGGTCGCCGATGCACCGGCGGTGATGCTGGTCGACTACCACCTGCACGATCGCCTGGAAGGCCTGGATACGCTCGATGCGCTGCGCGCGGCCAGTCCGAAGCCCATTGCCGGGGCCCTACTCACCGCCGATGGCCGCGACGAGCTCAAGGTCGAGGCGCGCGAGCGCGGCTACCGGCTGCTGACCAAGCCGGTCAAGCCGGCCTCGCTGCGCTCGTTCCTGGCCGCCCACAGCGAGCGTCGGCACGCCTGATTGAACGCCAGCTCCCGTCCGATCGGTGCCTGACAGCGCCGACATCGGCCTTCGGGCTAGGCTCGGGCGTCTCCCCCACCACACGTCCCTCGCGCATGTCCTCGACCGCCTCGGAGCAGACGCTGGGCGACCAGCTGCAGCACGCCATCGATCGCCTCCCGCCGGACCAGCTCAGCCTGGATGCGCTGCTGGAGCAGTTCGGCCCACAAGGCCTGTTGATGCTGACCGCGCTGCTGACCCTGGTGTTCCTGATCCCGGTGTCCATCCCGGGGGTGAGCACGGTGTTCGGCGCGGGCATCCTGCTGGTGGGCGTCTCGCGCCTGTTGCGCCGCCCACCGTGGCTGCCGGCCCGCCTGCGCCAGCGTCGGCTGCCAGCAGACCGGCTACGGGCTGCACTGACGCGCGGCCTGACCTGGGTCGGCCGCCTGCAGAAGGTCAGCCGCCCGCATCGCCTGCCCGGGCTGGTCGATCCACGCCCCGCGCAGATGCTCAACGATGCCGGACTGGTCCTGGGCGCCGTGCTGTTGATGGCCCCGTTCGGCTTCGTGCCCTTCAGCAACACCTTGCCCGCCATCGCCCTGCTGCTGCTCGCCATCGGCCTGATGCAGCGCGACGGCGTGGCGGTGCTGCTCGGCCACCTGATGAACCTGGCCAGCATCGTGTACTTCGGCGTGCTGATCGGCGGTGGTGGGCTGGCGATTCGGGAGATGTGGGGGAGGGTGGTGGGGTGAGCGGATTGCTCAGGAATTTTGGACGTAATGGCCTCCAGCCTCGTCCATGAGCAGACGTTCGGAGCGCGCGAAGCACTAGCGGCTTGGCCAGGACATGTGACGAGCGCCGCTGCTAAGAGCAACCCGAGGACCGACATCCAGCGCTGCTGCTGCCTTCCAGGTCGGGGCAATCGTGCCGGCGTCTTCACCGCGGCCCTGCCAATGCGACGGCATCGGCTCCAGCGGGGAAATGGAACTGGTCGGAGCCGTCGTGCGCGGCTCGCCAGACGACCTCGGCAACATCCTCGGGGCGCGTTGTCGCATGCGGACGAGCGAAAGCCTCGAAGATCGGTCGGGCATAGTCCGCATAGGTCTCTGGGATGAGGCCGTTCATGCGCTCGGCCCCGTTCTCGGCGAACCGCGTGGCCGGGCCATAGCCGGGCTCGACCAGCTTGACCCGGATGTCGAACGCGCCCAGTTCGTGCGCCAAAGAGCCGGTGAAACCTTCGACCGCCGTCTTGCTTCCCGTGTAGGCGGCAGCGAGCGGCATGCTGGCCAGGGTGACGCTCGAGGTGACATTCACGATCGTGCCCGCCCGGCGCTCGCGCATCTGCGGAATCACGGCCTGCACCATCGCCATCGTGCCGAACGTGTTGGTCTCGAACACCTCGCGCACCGTTTGCATCGGCGTGGCCTCGAAGGCGCCGACGACGCCGATGCCGGCGTTGTTGACGAGAACATCGATCTGACCGGCCCCGTCGATGGCGCGCGCGATACTGTCGGCGTCGGTGACATCCAGCGCGACCAGCTTGATGCGGTCGGACGCGGGCAGGAGGGCCGGATTCGGGCGGCGCATCGTGGCGAGGACGTTCCAGCCGCGATCATGGAAGTAACGCGCGGTTTCGAGCCCGTAGCCGGAAGAGCTGCCAGTGATCAGAACGGTTTTCATTGTGGTGCCTCCGTGGTTGATAGGTGTGACCACGATAGACGTGCGACAAAGGACTATTGATCTTGTATCGTCCAGAAAACATTGGCCTGAGTCCTGTCATGACCGATCCACTGGCTGAGCTGATCACCCTGCTCCGACCCGACAAAGTCATGGGCAAGAGTATTTCCGGCACCGGGCCATGGAGCGTCCGCTACGCGCCATTCGGGCACCCGGGCTTTTGCGTGGTGACCGATGGCGCATGCCTGCTGCAGGTCGATAGCGCGGATCCGCTGCATCTAGAGGCAGGCGACTTCGTGTTCTTACCTGCTACTCCGGGATTTATCCTGTCCGGGTTCGAGCCCGCTGAGCCGCAGCAGGTCGATCCCACCGCCATCGCGGACCAAGGCCATGAATTGCGCCATGGCTCCATCGAGGGGGAGCCCGACGTACGCATGCTGGGCGGCTATTTCGTCTTCGATTCGCCCGACACGGCGCTGCTGGTGGCGCTGCTCCCGCCGGTCATCCACGTCCGAGGCGAGGATCGCTTCGGCGTGCTGGCGCGGCTCGTGCGTGAGGAAGCCATGCAAACGAGGTCGGGGCGCGACCTCGTCCTGACCCGGCTGGTCGAGGTTCTGCTTATCGAAGCCTTGCGCGCAGCCCCGGGCGACGCCGCGCCGGCAGGTCTGTTACGCGGCCTCGCGGACGAGCGTCTGGCCCTATCGATCCGGGAGATGCACCGCGACCCATCTCGCGCTTGGACGGTGGAGCAGTTGGCAAAGGCCGCCGCGCTGTCGAGGTCGGCTTATTTCCAGCGCTTCACGCGCGCGGTCGGCATGCCGCCGATGGAGTACCTGCTCGCCTGGCGGATGGCAATTGCGAAGGACATCCTCGATCGTCAGGATCTTGTGATCGAGAAGGTAGCCGAGCGCGTGGGCTATTCGTCTGCGAGCACGTTCAGTACTGCCTTCACTCGCTACGTGGGTCGATCCCCGAGTGGCTACGCCCGGGAGAGACGCCAGATACGCTCGCGTGCCGCCTGATGCCCGCTTGGGGTGGGCAGCGGTCACGCAACCACATGCCCCTTATCTATATCCCGGGCAGGCATTGCACCCTCAGATAGCGCCCTGCTCGGCCAACACCACAGAAGCAATTCCCTCTGCCTGCCCCCGCAATTCCGGGATCGCCAGCGATTCCCATAGGGTGCCGATGCGCAGGCTACCCAGGGCGAACAGCCCGTGCTGTGCGTGGCCATCGGCGTCGCGCAGGCGGCCGTCGGGGGCGGTGTCCAGGCCGATACCGTGGGGGCCGGGGCGGGCCAGGCCGCGGCCGGCCAGTTCGGTGAGCAGGGGGTTACCCATCGCCTGGGTGCGCAGTTCAACGCCGGTGGCGTTGATGACGTGTTCGACGTCCAGCGCGAGTACCTGTCCGACGCGGCCCTGTCCCTGCAGCTGCACGCAGCGCTCGCCGGCGATGGCCGTCGCCAGGCGCGCGCGATGTCGCTGCAGCTGGCCGCGTGCCATCGCGGCCATCAGCTGCTGGTGGATGGCCGGGGCGATACGATGGCGATGCACGTCCCACAGGCGCACGACATGGCGCAGGAAGCGGCGCTGGTCGTCGGCCGACAGCGTGGTCCACAGGCGCTGCACGTGGGGGCGCAGGGCGTCGATCACCGACTGCCACGGCGCGCTGCGTGCCTGGGCGTCGGCGACCTCCTGCCGGAGCGCGCGCATGCGTGCGCGCAGCGGCAGCGCGGCGAAGGCGTCGATGTCCAGCGCATGGGCGGGCTGCCCGTCCACGTGCGGCAGTGGCATCAGCCCATGGCGCGAGACCACGTGCAACGGCCCGGCGTGACCAGCGCTGAGCAGGGCCATGGCGGCATCGACCATGCTCAGGCCGGAACCGATGATGCACACCGGCGCTTCGGGCGCGATGCGCTCGATCGCGGGGATGTCCCAAGCTTCGACCCGCCGCCCGGCCGGTAGCGAGGACGCGCCGCGCGCCGGCAGCGGACGCGGCGCATTGCCGGTCGCCAGCACCACCGCCGCGGCCTGCAGTGTGGTGCCGTCGGCCAAAGCGAGCACAAAGCCGTCGTCGGCCTGTTCCAGCCCGAGCGCACGCACGCGCAGGTGGATCAGCGTGGCACGGCTCGCTTGCTGCGCCTGGGCCAGACGCGCGGCCAGATACGCGGCAAAGCGCCGACGCGGCTGGAAGCTGGCCGCCAGCGCCTCGCGCGTGGTTTCGGGCATGTCGTGCTGCAGCCAGTCCACGAAGTCGCCCGGCACCGCGTTGAAGGCGCTCATGCCGCCGGCACGGACATTGAGCAAGTGCTCGGCATGCTCGGTGGCGTGTGCGCCGCCGAGCCCCAGGCCAGGGCGGGGTTCGAGGATGGCGATGCGCAGCGGACCGGTGGCCTGGCGGAGCACGTGGAGCGCGGTCAGCGTGCCGGCGGCGCCACCACCGATGATGGCAATGTCCTGTGGGGGCAGGGAAGACATGGGGAGGTCCTAGGCGGCCTGGGTGAGGTCGGAGGCAGGGCGCGGACAGGTGGTCCCAAAGGTCTCGACCAGAAAGTCGATGAAGCTGCGCACCTTGGGTGCCAGGTGACTGCGACTGGCGTAGACCGCGTAGATGCGCACGGCGGGCACCTGGTACTGCGGCAGCAGGCGCACCAGGCGGCCGTCGGCCACCGCCTCGCCGACGATGAAGTCCGGCTGCAAGGTGATACCCATTCCCGCGATCGCCGCTTCGCGCAGCAGGTCGCCATTGTTGGCGCGCATGGACTCGCGCACGCGGACGCTCTCCTCGCCGTCGGGTCCATGTAGGCGCCATTCGTCGCCGCCCGCCCAGTAGCGGTAGCCCAGCACTTGGTGGCTGGCCAGTTCAGACAGGCGTTGCGGCGTCCCGGCCTGGCGCAGGTACGCGGGCGCGGCGCACAGCATCATCTCCGCCTCGGCCAGCGGCCGGGCAATCAGTGAGGGCGCGGGCTCGCGGGTGATCCGGATCGCCACGTCGTAGCCTTCCTCGACCAGGTCCACCAGGCGGTCGGACAGATCCACGTCCACGACCACCTGCGGATGCAGGCGCGAGAACCGGGTGACCAGATCCCCCAGGCGGGCGATGCCGAAACTCACCGGGGCGTTGACCCGCAGCGTGCCCGAGGGCTCCAGGGTCTGAGCGGTGAGCGCCGCCTCGGTCGCTTCGAACTCGGCCAGCAGCTTGAGGCAGCGCTCGTGGTAGGTGGCCCCGGCGCTGGTCAGGCTGACATGGCGGGTGGTGCGGTTGAGCAGGCGCGTGCCCAGGCGCTGCTCCAGCCAGGCGACGTGGCGGGTGACGCTGGGGGTGGACATGTCCAGGGCGTCGGCCGCGGCGGAAAACCCGCTGCGCTCGACCACCGTGGCGAAGACCCGCATGGCCTCAAGCGTGTCCATTGTTTCTGCCTCCGCAACAAATTCTGGCTTCCCGCGCAGTTTATCCCTTGGGTTGGCGGGAATACGCTGCGGCACTTTCTTCGTGCTGGAACAGACCCTGCCATGAACGCATCCGCCCGCCTGCCCTCGCTGTATATCTCGCACGGCTCGCCGATGACCGCGCTCGACCCCGGGCAGGTGGGCCAGCGCCTGGCCGAACTGGCCCGCGACCTGCCCCGGCCCAGGGCGGTGGTGATCGCCTCGGCGCACTGGCTGGCCCGCGCGCCGCTGGTGGGCAGCGCGGCCACGCCGGAGACCATTCATGACTTTGGCGGGTTCCCGCAGGCGCTGTTCGACATCCAGTATCCGGCGCCGGGCGCACCGGAGGTGGCGCTGCGCGTGGCCCAGCTGCTGGACGCGGCCGGCCTGCAGCCGCACATCGATCCGCGGCGCGGCCTGGACCACGGCATGTGGGTGCCGCTGCGCCTGCTCTATCCGGACGCCGACGTGCCGGTGGTGCCGCTGTCGATCCAGCCCCTGGCTGGCCCGGCACACCAGTTGGCCGTGGGCCGCGCGCTGGCATCGCTGCGCGAGGAGGGCGTGCTGGTGATCGGCTCGGGCAGCATCACCCACAACCTGCATGATCTGCGCAATTACGGCGAAGGCCGACAGGCGCCGTACGTGCGGCCGTACGTCGACTGGGTCGAGCGCACGCTGGCAGCCGGCGACGTGGAGGCGCTGCTGGACTATCGGCGGCGTGCGCCGGGTGCCGAGCAGGCCCATCCCACCGACGAGCACTGGCAGCCGATCTATGTGGCGATGGGCGCGGCGGGCGACACGTTCCGCGCCACGCGCATCGATGCGGGCATCGACATGGGCCTTCTGGCGATGGATATCTACCGCTTCGACGATGCGCTGCCGGCCCGGGCGGCGGCCTGAGCACGCTGCAGTGATCCGGGCGCTGCATGCGAACGCCATGCGACGCCCCGCACGCGCGCATGTCGCATGACGCGGCTGGGCCTGCTGGCGTGGGGTGCGATGCGCCTGGCGGCTGCCAGCACGTCGGCTTAGATAAACGAATCGGCCAGCCGCGCAATGCCTTCGCGGCTGCGTTTCCAGGCCGGTCGCTGGTTCCAGCGCTCGAGCGTCAGCACCTCCGCCTCGGCCAGGTACCCGGCTTCGATCCGACGCATGCTGGCCACCACGCCAGCGTCATAGCAGAGCATGCCCACCTCGGCGTTGAGGGCGAAGGAGCGGATGTCCAGGTTCATCGAACCGACCAGCGCCATGTCCTCGTCCACGCTCAGGTGCTTGGCGTGCAGGAAGTGCGGGCGGTAGTGGGCGATCTTGACGCCCGATTCGAGCAGCTCGCCGTAGTAGGACTCCTGCGCCCAGGCGGTCAGGCGCTGGTTGTTGCTGGCCGACAGGATCAGCTGCACGTCCACGCCGGAGAGCGCGGCGATGCGCAGGGCGCTCAGGGTGCCGTCGTCGGGCACGAAGTACGGCGTGGTCAGCACCAGTTTGCGCTGGGCCAGGTGGATCAACGCGCACACCACGTCGCGCGCATTGGAGAACGGATAGGCTGGCCCGCTGGGCAGCAGTTGCGCGGCCACGTTGGATTCGCGCACCGGCGTGGTCACGATCACGTCCAGGCGCTCGCCGGTCTCCAGGTACCAGTCGCTGGCGAAGATGGCCTCCAGGTGCGAGACCGCCGGGCCTTCCACGCGCGCGACCAGTTCGCGGTTGGGGTGGCCGCGCACGAAGGCGCCCGGATCGGCCAGGTTCTGCGAGCCGATGTAGCCGGCGCGGTTGTCGATCACCGCCACCTTGCGGTGGTTGCGCAGGTCGATGCGCCCGCTGCGCCGCCAGCGCAGGCCGCCGGGCAGCAGTTCCTGCACGCGCACCCCGCCGGCGCGCAGGCGCGTGGCGTAGGCGCGCATGCCGCGCTTGGCGCCCACCGCGTCGAGCATCAGCCGGCATTCCACGCCGCGCGCGGCGGCCTGCAGCAGGGCATGGCAGACCATGTCCCCGACCCGGTCGTCGAACATCAGGTAATACAGCAGGTGGACGCGGTCCTGCGCGGTGGCGATGTCCTCCAGCAGGGCGCGCAGGGAGGCCTCGTAATCGTCCAGCAGGGTCACCGCGTTGCCGTGGGTGGGCATGAAATCGCCCAGGCGTTCGACCAGCGGGACCATCTCGGTATCGGCGCCGTCGCCGGCTGGATGCCAGCGCAGCTCGCCCAGGGGCTTTTGTTCCTCACGGATCAGCTGCGAGGCCTCGGCCTGGCGCCGGATGCGTTCGCGCGACAGCCACGGGTGACCGAACAGCAGGTAGAGCGGCAACCCGGCCAGGGGGACGAAGAACACCAGCAGCAGCCAGCTGCGCGCTGCCGCCGGCGTGGTCCGGGAGGGAATCCACGCCAGCGCGGCCAGGCGGATCACCCAGTCCAGGATCAGCAGCCAGCTGCCGATGGAGGACGGCTCGGTCATCGAAGTCTCGGTGATCGGGTCAAGGTCCGGATTGTGACAAGGCTTTCGTCGATCGGATAGCGGAGCCTTGCCGTCATGCGCTTACTTGACGCGGCGGTCATGCGGATCAGGCCGGAAGGCCTTGGAATCGCCACGAAAAAGCCCGCCTTGCGGCGGGCTTTCTCTTGAGGCGCTTGATCCCCGCTTTCTCGGGGATGACGCGATGCAAGCGCGGGTGCCAGCACCCGCGCCGTTGCGTCACTTGATCTTGCCTTCCTTGTAGATCACGTGCTTGCGCACGACCGGGTCGTACTTGCTCATTTCCATCTTGCCCGGGGTGTTCTTCTTGTTCTTGTCGGTCGTGTAGAAGTGACCGGTGCCTGCCGAAGAAATCAGGCGGATCTTGTCGCGCTTGCCTGCCATGATGATTCTCCTTAGATCTTCTCGCCGCGCGCACGCAGCTCAGCCAGAACGGAGTCGATCCCGTTCTTGTCGATGGTGCGCAGGGAGTGCGCGGAAACCTTCAGCTTGACCCAGCGGTTCTCGCTGGCGACCCAGAAGCGACGCTCGTGCAGGTTGGGCAGGAAACGGCGGCGGGTCTTGTTGTTGGCGTGCGAGACGTTGTTGCCGGTCATCACTCGCTTGCCGGACACTTGGCATACGCGGGACATCTGTGCACCTCGATGAAATTGAATCGCCCATAGCCTGGGAGATGGCGGCCCCGGCCGATGCCGCGGAACGCGTCAAAGGCCATGCGATACGGGAATGAATTCGCTGCCGGGCGGGTCGGAAATCGCGCTTCCTGACCCTGATCCGGCAGGAGCCGGACGCAGCGAGCCGCGCATTATGTGGATAAATTCACCGGCGCGCAAGCGCCTGGGGGCGCTCAGCTTTGAGCCGGACGGTGCGCTTCGGCGCTCACACAGTTGCCGGGGCATGCGTCCAGGCGCTGCAGGGGACCATCCTGGCTCTTGGCCGGCATGGGCAGGACGCGTTCGGCCGCGCGGTCCAGGGGGGCGGCGTCCCCGGCGGTGAGGCGTGCGTCCTGGACAGCCGAGACACCCGCCGTGCCAGCGGTTCCGCCAGCATCGCTGAGCAGGGTCCCGATTCCGAGACCCAGCCCGAAAAACAGCGTGGAGCTCATCAAACGCATCATGGCGCGCATCCAGCAGCCGGTGGACGGCCAGCATCCTGTCGGCGGCGTGCCCGATGCGTGATGGCAGGGATGAACAGGGGCGGCGGCGGACGCGTCTTCTGCGAAGGGGCCACACGGCTGAGGCTTGCGGACCAAAACGATCGACCTGTCTGTGTTGAGGTGGTGTAGTTGGTCTCGTCCGGCCGCGCGACGCGGCTCTGGCGACCCACTCAATCACTCTCGATCAATTGGGTGGCCGGATTAACGTGGTCGGATATCTCGGATATCCGAATGCTTATGGTGCCAGCGTCATCTGCTCGCGAATCGCCCTAGGCTGCGGTGCAGGCGATAGAGTGATGGCGTACCGGCTCCATTGGTCAGTGTTGAGCAGGACTTTGCGTCCAAGCCTTTGGGTTGAGGCGAGCTTGCGGACGGTCTTGCGCGGCGCCAGCCAGCTTGCCTGGTCGTTGCGCCCGCTGTTACGCGAAGCAGGTCAAGATGCAGAGCATTAATTAAGAGATACCCAGGCCCGATAGAGCTTGGGACGGAGCGTGACGTTCATCGCCTCGTCGCGCTTGCAGCGGCGGTGTACGCTGCGTCCGCCTTGCATGCCGGCCGCCCGCCACGCGTCGGGCATTCCCAGCAAAGACGCGCCACGCGCCGATGGATCCCGCATGTACGCCCTGATCGAACTCATCACCCAGTACGGTGTCTTGCTGGTGTTCGGGTGGGTGCTTGTCGAGCAGGCGGGCTTGCCGATCCCCGCATTTCCGCTCCTGGTGGTCGCCGGCTCCCTGGCGGCGACCGGGGAACAGTCCCTGGGCCTGACGGCGCTGGCCGCGGTGCTGGCCTGCGTGATCGCCGACTTCGGCTGGTACGCCGCCGGGTCCCGCTATGGCGCGCGCGTGCTGCGCGGCATGTGCCGGCTGTCACTGACGCCCGACGGCTGCGTTGCGCAGACCGAATCGATGTTCGACCGCTGGGGCGCGCGCTCGCTGATCGTGGCAAAGTTCATCCCTGGCTTCGCGACCGTGGCCACCGCCATGGCCGGCGCGACCCAGGTGCCGCGCCGGACCTTCATCGTCTACGACGCGGTGGGCGCGCTGGTATGGGCGTCCTCGGGCCTGGCGCTGGGCTGGGTCTTTTCCGATGCGGTCGAGCGCCTGCTCGACACGCTGGTCAGCCTCGGGCGCTGGGGGCTGGTGCTCGTCGCCGCGCTGCTGGCGCTGTACCTGGCGCGCAAGGCTTGGGACCGGTTCTCCAGCCGCGATGTATCGGTCGCGCGTCTGTCCGTGCAGGAACTCAACGCCATGCTGCAGGGGCGCGATGGGGTGCTGTTGGTCGATGTCCGCCAGAGGAAGCTCTGGGAGCAGGAGCGGATCCATGGGGCGTCCACTTTCGAGAGCGTCGACTGGACGGGACCGGCGATGCGCGCCCAGCGCGATGCGCCGGTGGTGGTGTATTGCGACTGCCCGTCCGAGGTTTCGGCGGTCATCGCCTATCGCAAGCTTCGCGCCATGGGGTTCCGCCAGGTCTTCCCCCTGGCCGGCGGCCTGAGCGCCTGGCGGGCGGGTGGCTACGAGATCGCGCGCGGCCAGGAACAGGACCTGCGCTCACCGCCTGCCGGCTGATCCAGGACCTCGTGTGGCAGGTAGCAAAGCCCCAAGGTTTCGCGCGGCGGCCAGCCGACACCGGTCTTGCCTTCGGCGTCGGCGCCCCGCGGCGTCATGCGGCGTTCTCACCGCGCCCCGGTCAGGCAGGCACGCTGGCGGACCCGTCGGTGAGTCTGCTTTGTCTCCCGATAGTTCAAGGCCTGATCCCAAAAACCTCAGGCAACAAAAAACCCCCGATGTCTCGAGGGTTTTGGACGTCTCCGGACAACTGCGGAGGATCAGATGGTGCGCCTGGAGGGATTCGAACCCCCGACCAATGGCTTCGGAAGCCACTACTCTATCCGGCTGAGCTACAGGCGCATGGATGCTGCATTCCGCGCGGCAGGGCCGGCGGAGCGCGCCATTATCCCTGAAAGCGCGCCGCGAAGCGAACCGGATGCCAAGGATCGCGTCGGTGGGCCACCAGACCGGTCGCGAGCCGGAGCGGACGACCCGTGACGGCGCAGCGTCGGCGTGGCGGCCCGGCGTGCCGCCGCCTGCCGGGCTGCTACGCTTTGCACATGGGTTACGAACGTTTCGATACGCCGGTGGTGACGCCGCCCGGGCGCCTGGCGCTGTACTGGAAGCTGGTCCGCGGCGACAGGCCGATCGGGGTGCTGCTGCTGCTGTGGCCGACCTGGTGGGCGCTGTGGCTGGCCGCTGGCGGGATGCCGCCGTGGTGGACGCTGCTGGTGTTCACCGCCGGGGTTTGGCTGACACGCTCGGCCGGGTGTGTGATCAACGACTACGCCGACCGCTGGCTGGACCCGCAGGTCGAGCGCACCCGCTACCGGCCGTTGGCATCGGGCCAGGTCAGCGGGCGCGAGGCGCTGTGGGTGTTTGCGGTGCTGATGCTCGTGGCCTTCGGTCTGGTGCTGACGATGAACCGGCTGACCATCGTGCTGAGCGTGGTGGCCGCGTTCCTGGCGGCCAGCTACCCCTATCTGAAGCGATACACCTATCTGCCGCAGGTCTACCTGGGGCTGGCGTTCGGGTTCGGCATCCCGATGGCCTTCGCCGCCATCCAGGGCACGGTGCCGGCCCTGGGCTGGCTGCTGTACGCCGCCAACATCCTGTGGGCCACGGCCTATGACACCTGGTATGCCATGGTCGACCGCGAGGACGACCTGCGTGCGGGGTCCAAGTCCACCGCGATCCTGTTCGGCGACCTGGACCTGGTGATCCAGGGCGTGCTGTACGCGCTGACCTTCGCCACCCTGGCCCTGGTCGGCCGGCAGGCCGGACTGGGGCTGTATTACGGATGCGGCCTGGGGGTGGGCGTGCTTCTGGTCGTGTACGAATTCTTCCTGACGCGACACCGCGCGCGCGGGCCGTGCTTCAAGGCCTTCCTGCACAACAACTGGGTCGGGGCGGCGGTGTTCGCCGGCATCGTGGCCGATCTGATGCTCGGACACTGACCGCCCGGCGCGCAGCGCTAGACCAAGGTCCAGCAGACCGCGACGCAATCGCTTCCACACAATGCCGCTGACTGGCGGATCGGGAGCGGCACATGGCACAGGTGGAAGGAGCGCCCCGGCAGGGGCTGATGGCGCGCGCGGCGCTGCGCAGCGCGGCGTGGGCGGAAAAGTGGTTCCCCGATGCCTATGTGTTCGCGGTACTGGGCGTGGTCATCGTGGCCATTGCCGCGCTGCTGGCCGGGGCCAGCCCGAAGGCGACGGCGGAGGCCTTCGGCGGCGGGTTCTGGAGCCTGATCCCCTTCACCATGCAGATGGCCTTCGTGGTCATCGGCGGCTATGCGGTGGCGACCGCGCCGATCGTGGCGCGCTTCATCGACCAGCTGGCCAAGGTGCCGCGCAGCGGCCGCGGGGCGATCGTGTACGTGGGCCTGGTCAGCATGCTGGCCTCGCTGCTGAGCTGGGGGTTCTCGTTGGTGTTCGGCGGACTGCTGGTGCGCGCGCTGGCCCGGCGCGTCGACTTGAAGATGGACTATCGCGCCGCCGGTGCGGCCGCCTACCTGGGCCTGGGCGCGGTGTGGGCGATGGGCCTGAGTTCCTCGGCCGCGCAGCTGCAGGCCAACCCGGCCTCGATGCCGCCGGGCCTGCTGCAGATCACCGGCGTGCTGCCGTTCACCGAGACCATCTTCCTGTGGCAGTCCATCGTGCTGACCGCGGTGCTGATCGGCGTGTCGCTGGTGATCTGCTGGGTCACCGCGCCCACCGGCCAGGCCGCCCGCACCCAGGCCGAGTTCGAAGAGGCCGGGGCGGGCGAGCCGCAGGCCGTGCTGCCGCCGCGCACCCGCCCCGGTGAGTGGCTGGAATACAGCCCGCTGTTGACCGTGCTGCTCTCGCTGCTGGCCTTCGGCTGGCTGTTTTCCGAGTTCGCGTCCAAGCCGCTGGTCAGCGCCATCGCCAACCTCAACACCTACAACTTCCTGTTCCTGTCGTTTGGCCTGTTGCTGCACTGGCGGCCGCGCAGCTTCCTCAACGCGGTGGCCAAGGCGGTGCCCAGCACCACCGGCGTGCTGATCCAGTTTCCGCTCTACGGCGGCATCGCCATGATCCTCACCGGAGCCAAGGGCGCCGATGGCGACACCCTGGCCCACCACCTGTCGCAGGCCTTCGTGCACGTGGCCACGCAGGACACCTTCCCGGCGGTGATGGGCGTGTACTCGGCGGTGCTGGGGTTCTTCGTGCCCTCCGGCGGCGGCAAGTGGCTAGTCGAGGCGCCGTACGTGATGCAGGCCGCCAACGAACTCCACGCCCACCTGGGCTGGGCGGTGCAGGTCTACAACGCGGCCGAGGCGCTGCCCAACCTGATCAATCCGTTCTGGATGTTGCCGCTGCTGGGCGTGCTGGGGCTGAAGGCGCGCGACATCGTCGGCTTCACCTTCATCCAGCTGTTGGTGCATGTGCCGCTGGTGATCGGCCTGTTGTGGCTGCTGGGCATGACCCTGGACTACGTGCCGCCAGTGATGCCGACGCCCGCGGGCTGAACATCAAGACGGCAACGCCGGTTCAAGGGGCCCGGGCGATGACCCAGGCGTCGACGCGCTGGACCCCGGCGCGGCGCAGGGCGCGGGCGCAGGCGGCCAGGGTTGCGCCAGTGGTCATGACATCGTCCACCAGCGCGACGTGCCCGGGCAGCTTCGCGGCCGGGTCGACCGCGAAGGCCTGGCGCAGGTTGCGGCGTCGGGCCACGGCGTCCAGCTCGGACTGCGGGGCGGTGGCGCGGGGCCGCAGGAGCGCGTCTGCGGACAGGGGCAGTGACAGGGCGCGCGCCAGCGGGCGCGCCAGTTCCAGGGCCTGATCGTAGCCGCGCGCACGCAGGCGCGCGCGATGCAGCGGGACGGGCACCAGCGCCTGGGGACGCGCGGCCTGGCGCAGGTGCGGCGTGGCCAGTTCGGCGAGCAGGCGTCCGGCCGCCAGATCCTGATGGAACTTGAAGCGCGGAACGAGGCGATCCAGCGGAAATCCATAGGTGAAGCAGGCCGTCGTGGCGTCCAGGGGTGGCGGCCGGCGCAAGCAGGCGCCACATAGCTCGCCGTGGGGCGTGGGCAGCGCGCAGCGCGGGCAGGCGTTGTGGTTCCAGGGCAGGGCGGCCAGGCAGCCGGCGCACAGGTCCAGCCCGCCAGCACCCGCCTCGCCGCACATCAGGCACTTCGGTGCCCATGCACGCGCCCAGCCTGGCGCAGCCAGTGTGCGATTCCCTTGTGATCCATGCCGATGACGGTCCGTGTCAGCCTGTCGGGTCGCAGCAGACTCTATCGTGCCGCGGACCCAGAACCGCACAGCGCGACGTGCGGCACGAAACCGGGCCTGGCCGGTCGCCACGACGCGGGGTCGCTGCTTTACGCTAGCCAGCTTCGCCGACGCACAGGATGGACCATGGCCCGCCCGGATCTGCATGACCGCATCGCGGCGCTGCGCAAGTTGCGCGTGGCGCAGGATCGCGTGCGCGTGCGCCGCATCGTGAGCCGGCGCGATGGCGTGCGGGTGGAAACCGAAGGGCGCTGGCTGGTGGCCTTCAGCAGCAACGACTACCTGGGCCTGTCCCAGCAGTTCCAGGTGACCACCGCCCTGCAGGACGCCGCCGGGCGAGACGGGGTGGGCAGCGGCGCTTCGCATCTGGTCAGCGGCCATCACGCCGCGCACGTGGCGCTGGAGCGGGAGCTGGCCGAGTGGCTGGAGCGCCCGGCCGCGCTGCTGTTCGCCAACGGCTTCCTGGCCAACCTGGCCGTGCAGCAGGCCCTGCTGGGCGAGGAGGGCGATGTTTGCGTGCAGGACCGGCTCAACCACGCCAGCCTGCTCGATGCCTCGCGGCTGGCCGGATGCCGACTGCGGCGCTATCCACACGCCGACGCCGAAGGAGCCATCCGCCAGCTGCGCAACGTGCCCGAGGGTGCGGCGATGCTGGCCACCGATGGGGTGTTCGGGATGGAGGGCGACGTGGCACCGCTGCGTGGCCTGGCCCTGGTGGCGCGCGTGCAGAAGGCCATGCTGTACGTGGACGATGCGCATGGCATCGGCGTGCGCGGACCGCAGGGCCGCGGCAGCGTGGCCGAAGCCCGTCTGGGCGTCGAGGACGCCCCGCTGCAACTGGTGGCGCTGGGCAAGGCGCTGGGCGGCTACGGCGCGGCGGTGGTCGGCGATGCCGCGCTGATCCAGCACCTGGCCGAGACCGCGCGCCCCTACCTGCACAGCACGGCCCTGCCGCCGGCCCTGGCCGCGGCCAGCAGCGAGGCCCTGCGCCAGGCGCGACGCGACGAATGGCGCCGGGAGAAGCTCACCGGGCTGGTGGACCGTTTCCGCACCCGCGCCGCAGCCGCAGGGCTGGACCTGGGCCTGTCGGAGACCCCCATCCAACCCCTCTTGTGCGGGCCCGATGCCCAGGCGCTGGCCTGGTCGGCGGCGCTTGAGCGGGCAGGCTACTGGGTGCCTGCGATCCGCCCGCCGACCGTGCCCGAAGGCACCGCCCGCCTGCGGGTGACGCTCTCGGCGCTGCACACGCCCGAGCAGGTCGATGGCCTGGTCGACGCGCTGGCCGCCACCCGTGTGCCGGCCCCGCAGGCCGAGACCGTCGCCTGACGCCTGAATCGATGCGCTGGAGATCCTGCGGCCAGCAGCGCTGGCGTTGCCGATGAGCCTGCACGTCGAGGTCGTCGGCGCCGGGCCCCCGCTGGTGCTGCTGCACGGCTGGGCGCTGCATGGCGGGGTGTTCGCGCCGCTGGTGGCGCGCCTGCGGGATCGGTTCGCGCTGCATGTGGTCGACCTGCCCGGGCACGGCCACAGTCGTGACTGCGGCGTGCCCCTGACATTGCAGGCCTGCGCCGAGGCGATCTGCGCGGTGACCCCGCCAGCGGCCTGGCTGGGCTGGTCGCTGGGTGGCCTGGTCGCGCTCAAGGCAGCCGCGGCGTCCGGGCAGGTGCGGGCCTTGGCGATGGTGTCCTCGGTGCCCCGGTTCACGGCGGCGCCGGACTGGCCGCATGCGGTGCCCCCGGCGGTGTTCGCCCAGTTCGAGCGCGACCTGGCTCGGGATTACCGGGGAACGCTGGAGCGCTTCATCGCGTTGGATACGCTGGGCAGCCCACACGGGCAGGACACGTTGTGCACCCTGCGCGCGATGCTCTTCGCCCGTGGCGAGCCGGCGCCTGAAGCGCTGCGCGCCGGACTGGCGCTGCTGGAGGGCAGCGACCTGCGCCACGTGCTGCCTGGGCTGGGCATGGCGTCGTTGTGGATCGCTGGCGCCCGCGATCGCCTGGTCCAGCCGCGGGGCATGCAGGCCGCGGCGGCGCTGGCGCCGCATGGCACCTTCGCCCAGATCGCCGGAGGCGGGCACGCGCCGTTCCTGGCCCAGCTCGATGCGGTGGAAGCGGCGCTGGTGCCATTTCTGCAGCAGGCGATGGACCGTCCGGATCCACCTGCGCGCCGGTGAGCCAGGATCGCGGCCGCAGTGTTTCGGCGCGCCGGACTGACGCGCCTGCGGCAGCTGACGGACAATAAGCGTCATGCCGATCTTCGATGTCCGCCAGTCTCGCCGCGCCGCCGCGCGCGCGGCCCCGCACTACACCGATGCCGCCGCGCTCCAGCGCGAGGTCGAAAGCCGCCTGCTCGACTCGCTGGAGTACCTGGATGCGCGCGTGCCGCAGGTCGTCCTGGATGTCGGCAGCGGCCCGGCCCACGCCGCCGCGGCCATGCATAAGCGCTGGCCCAAGGCGCGGGTCATCGCCATGGACGTTGCCCTGCCGATGCTGCGCGAAGCCAGGAAGCAGGCCGGCTGGTGGAAACCGTTCGCCCGTGTCTGCGCCGATGCGCGCGCGCTGCCGGTGGCTGAGCACAGCGTCGATGTGCTGTTCTGCAACCTGTGCCTGCACGACCTGGAAGACCTGCCCGCGGTCTTTGCCGGCTTCCGCCGCGTGCTGCGTCCGGGCGGCTTGCTGCTGTGCTCCACCTACGGGCCGGAGACCCTGGTCGAACTGCGCGAGGCCTTCGCGGGCGACACCGCGCCGCATGTGCATCCCTTCGCCCAGATCGCCCAGTTCGGGGATGCGCTGATGATGGCCGGCTTCCGCGACCCGGTGCTGGACCGCGACCTGTTCACCCTGACCTATCCGGATCTGTCGGCGCTGATGCGCGAGCTGCGGGCGCTGGGTGCGACCAACGCCCTGTCCGCGCGTCGCACCAGCCTGACCGGGAAAGGCCGCTTCGACGCCGCCAGGGCCGCCTATGCCCGCGCACGCGACGCCGACGGACGCCTGCCTAGCACCTGGGAAGTGATCTATGCCCATGCCTGGGCACCCGAGGCCGGGACCCCGATCCGCGAGGGCGGTCATGACGTGGCGGCCGTGCCGCTCTCACGCATCCCGATCCGTCGTCGGAGCTGATCCGCCCAGCCCGGCTGGCCCGGGCGGCGGGTGAGGCGCATGCGCCCTGCGCGTCAGCCCGGAGGATGCCCGACCACGACCTCGCTGATCTGCATGACCGGCTCCAGGTCGGTGTAGTTGGGGATGTCTCCCAGGATCTCCTGCGCATGCGGGCCGAACCCTGCGCTGAAGCTGTCCACTGACGCGCAGAAGATGTGGCACATGCCCACGAAGGCCGGGTCGCTGCCCGGCAGGCCGCCGGCAATGCCCTTGTCCACGGTGTAGTACAGGCAGGCATCGCCCATCTTCTGGGCGAGCATCGGCATATGCCGATTGGCGTAGTAGTCGTGGTCGAACCGCGCGCCGGCCTGGAACGGATACATGACGCTGACCTTGATCATCGGTTTCACTCCAGCAATGGCGGGTGGAAGCGGCGCGGGGTCCACCAGCATGGCACGCAACCGCGGGAGCGGCCGGTGCAGTGCAGCAGGCGTGGAGGCGGACTCAGTCCGCCGAGACCTGGGCGATCCAGTCCTGCAGGTTGTAGTAGTTGCTCACCCGCGCGATGCGATCCCCGCGCACTTCGAAGAACGCTCCGCCGGGCAGCACGTAGGTCTGGCCCTTGGCCGGCGGCAGGCCCTCGTCGCTGTGGTGGTAGGTGCCGTGCACCACGTATTCGGCCGCGGCGCGCTCGCCATTGGGCGAGACCATCACCACGATGTCGCGCAACTGCTCGCTGTAGCAGGCGTCCATGCGCTGCATGAAGGCGACGAAGGCCTCCAGGCCGGTTTCGCGCGCGCCCTGGTTGAGGTCGTGGGCGACGTCGTCGGTCAGCAGGGCCAGCATGCTCTGGCGATCGCCACGGTTGAAGGCGGCGTAGTAGGCCAGCACCAGTTCCGTGGCGCGATCCTGCCGGCGGGATCCGTCGATCTTCATCTGCTGCATCTTCGCAATGGGAGTCCCGAGCATCATAGCGCCTGTGGGCGCAGGCCCTAGACCGCCTCCAGGACCAGGTCGCGGTGGAAGTAGTACAGCTCCTTGAGCAGGAAGCGCCAGCTGGTGTTGAAGCTGCGGAAGCGCGTGGTCGGGGTGGAGGAGGCCAGCGCATCGATGCCCTCCTGCCGTGCCAGGCGCATGGCGCGCGCCATGTGCAGCGGATCGCTGACGATGATCGCCCGGTGCAGGTCGTTCTCCCGCATCAGGCGGGCGGCCTGGTGCAGGTTCTGGCGGGTGGTGCGCGAGACCGTCTCGATCAGGATCGCGTCGGCCGGCACGCCTTCCTTGAGCGCATAGCGACGTCCGACCTGGGATTCGGAAAAGCGCGCCCCGGCCCCGCCGAACCCGCCGGTGAAGATCAGCCGGCTGGCCAGGCCGCGCTTGTACAGGTCGATCCCGTGGCGCAGGCGTTCTTCGAACACCGGAGAAGGGCGCGCGTCGTAGGCCGCCGCGCCCAGCACGATCACTACGTCGGCCGGCGCCGCCTGGTCGCGGTCGCCGACCCAGATGATGTAGGCCGACACGCCGGCCAGCCACAGCACGCCCAGCGCGCCCAGGCGCCACAGCCAGCCCCACAGCCCGCGTCGTCGTCGCCTCATGCGCCGGCCCAGGGCAGTGCGTCCAGGTCGATATTGCCGCCGGACAGGATCAGGCCGACACGCTTGCCGGCGAACCGCGCCGGGTGCGCCAGCACCGCGGCAAGGGTGATGGCCGACGATGGCTCGACCGTCTGCTTGGTGACCTGCCACAGCAGGCGCATGGCCGCCCGCGTGTCGGTGTCGCTGACGGTCAACACCTGCGCGCCATGCTGGCCCAGCAGTTCGAAGTTGGGTGCGCCCAGGGTGCCGCGCAGGCCATCGCAGATGGTGTCGGGGACGAAATCCAGCTGCAGGGTGCCGGCGGCGAACGAACGGGCGCCATCGGCCGCGCCTTCCGGCTCGGCCAGCCACAGCATGGCCTGGGGATTGCGCGCATGCAGCGACAGGGCCGTGCCCGAGGCCAGGCCCCCGCCACCGAGGGGGGCGACGATCATGTCCAGCGGACCGGCCTGCTCCAGCAGCTCCAGCGCCGCGGTGCCCTGTCCGGCGATCACCGCCGGATGGGTATAGGGGTGGATCAGCTGCGCGCCGGTGGCCGCTTGCACCTGGGCAGCGACGCTTTCGCGCGCATGGATGGTCGGTGCGCACGGGTGCACGGTGGCGCCGTAACGCCGGATCGAGGCCAGCTTGGCCTCCACGGCGCCTTCGGGCACCACCACATGGCACGCGATCCCGCGGGTCTGGGCCGCCAGGGCGAGGGCGCCGCCGTGGTTGCCCGAGGAGTGGGTGACCACGCCGCAGGCCGCCTGTTCAGGTGTCAGCGACCACACCGAATTGCAGGCCCCGCGGAACTTGAAGGCGCCGCTGCGCTGCAGGTGCTCGGCCTTGAGGAACAGTCGGGCCCCGGAGCGTCCATCGAGCGTGCGGCTGGTGAGGGTGGGCGTCACGCGCGCATGCGGCGCGATCCGGGCGGCGGCGTCGAGGACGTCGTCGAAGCAGGGAAGGACGTGCGGCATGGGTCAAGATTACCCGATGGCTCTGGATGCAGGCGCCAATGGCTGCGATGTGTCAGCGCTGGCAAGAATTTATGACGGGTTCAATGCGTGACGCCCAAGCTGGGATCCATACGAAAAGGTGCAGACCAGGGGGTCCGCCATGAACCGTCTCTTGATTTCCGCCCTGGCCGTGGCCGGCCTGAGTGGATGTGCCACCTACGATTACGCGAGTGGGAGTGGGCCCGGCGGCTATTACCAGGGGCGTCAGACCTACGAGTACACCTATCCGGACGGGTATTACCGCGGCTACTACGGTGGGGCCTATGGGTCGTACGGCGGCTACGGCTATGGCTACCCCGGCTACGGCTATCCCGGACCGACCTACTACGTGATCCGCCGGCCTCCTGACCGCCACGACGATCACCACGGTGGACACCATGACCATGGCCATGACCATGACGGAGACCACCGGCCTGATCGTCCCGATGGTCATCGCCCCGCGCCGCCCATGGTGCGCGGCGGCCGGCCGGACCATCTCATTGGTCCGGGTGGGCGACCACGGGTCCCCGATTTCGATGGCGATGGGCCCAGGCCCATGGGCCGGCGAGAGGGCCCGGCACGCCTCTCCGGCGGGGCGCCCCGCCCGGCCGTGGCGCAGCCGCCGCGGCGGGCGAGCCCGAATGTCGCCCCGCCCCGTCCGCGCGCTTCACCCCCCTCTTTGCCAAGGGCGTCTCAAAATGGAATACGACTCCGCCGGCAGGAGCAATGAGCGCTTGCGCGGAGCGGAGGCGCACCGCAAGCTAGCGAACGTTGACCGGTTGCGTCGTTTTCTGACGTAACACGGGCTAAGGCTTCCATGCCGACGTCCGGTGGGGAAATCTGGATCCCCCCTGTTCCGGCCCTTGCCGGCCGTCGGCTCCCATACGAACAACGCCCGGCAGTGCCGGGCGTTGTTCTTTCTGCAATTCGTGTCCCGCAGCCGATTCCCCGGATCGGGGGCCGGATAAAAGTGGGGCCGGTAGTCCCCCGACTACCGGCCCCGGCATCCCCAACGTGCGCTAGCGGCTGGCCCCTGTTCCAAATCCAGCCTAGGCGCCCGAAGTCGCTTGCCACGATGGGTGCAGCTTGTCTCAAGCAGAAGCCGTGCCAACTTTTCCGGGCGCCGGCGCAGGCCGGCTCCGCGCATGAGAAAATCCCGCCCATGAACGCCTCCTTCCACGCCTACGACGTCATCGTGATCGGCGGCGGCCACGCCGGCACCGAGGCCGCGCTGGCCGCCGCCCGCGCCGGTGCGCGCACGCTGCTGCTGACCCACAACATCGAGACGGTGGGCGCGATGAGCTGCAATCCGGCCATCGGCGGCATCGGCAAGGGCCATCTGGTCAAGGAAATCGATGCGCTGGGCGGCGCCATGGCCCGCGCGGCCGACCAGGCCGGCATCCAGTGGCGCACGCTCAATGCGTCCAAGGGTCCGGCCGTGCGCGCCACCCGCTGCCAGGCCGACCGCAACCTGTACCGCATGGCCATCCGCCGCATGGTCGAGGCCCAGCCGGGACTGACGGTGTTCCAGGCGGCGGTGGATGACCTGCTGATTCAAAACGACGCGCACGAAGGTGACGCGGTGCGTGGGGTTGTGACGCAGACCGGCCTGCGCTTCGAGGCGCAGGCGGTGGTCCTGACCGCCGGGACCTTCCTGGCCGGCAAGATCCACGTCGGGCAGACCCAGTACGCCGCCGGCCGCATGGGCGATCCGCCGGCGACCACCCTGGCCGCGCGCCTGCGCGAGCGCCCATTCGGTATCGACAGGCTCAAGACCGGCACGCCGCCGCGCATCGACGGCCGCACGCTCGACACCGCGGTGATGGACGAGCAGCCGGGCGACACGCCCATGCCGGTGATGTCCTTCCTGGGCCAGGTCGCCGACCACCCGCGTCAGGTCAGCTGCTGGATCACCCACACCACCGAGCGCACCCACGAGATCATCCGCGCCGCGCTGCATCGCTCGCCGCTGTACTCCGGTCAGATCGAGGGGATCGGTCCGCGCTATTGCCCCTCGATCGAGGACAAGGTGGTGCGCTTCGCCGACAAGGCCAGCCACCAGATCTTCGTCGAACCCGAAGGCTTGGACGTGGTGGAGATCTACCCGAACGGCATCTCCACCTCGTTGCCATTCGACGTGCAGCTGGAGCTGGTGCGTTCGATCCGCGGCTTCGAGCACGCGCATATCACCCGCCCTGGCTATGCGATCGAATACGACTTCTTCGACCCGCGTGGGCTGAAGACCTCGCTGGAGACCAAACTGGTGTCCGGGCTGTTCTTCGCCGGCCAGATCAACGGCACCACCGGGTATGAAGAGGCTGGCGCGCAGGGCTTGTTGGCCGGCCTCAACGCCGCGCGCTTCACTCAGGACCTCCAAGCCTGGTCGCCGCGGCGCGACGAGGCCTATCTGGGCGTGCTGGTCGATGACCTGATCACCCACGGCACCACCGAGCCGTACCGCATGTTCACCAGCCGCGCCGAGTACCGCCTGCAGCTGCGTGAGGACAACGCCGATGCGCGGCTGACGCCGGTCGGACGCGAACTGGGCCTGGTCGATGACGCGCGCTGGGCGCGCTTCGAGGCCAAGCGCGAGGCCGTGGCGCAGGAAACCCAGCGCCTGCGCGCGCTGTGGGCGACGCCTGCCAATGCGCTCGGCCGCCGGCTGGAGTCCGCGCTGGGCGTGGCGGTCAGCCGCGAGACCAACGCGCTGGACCTGATCAAGCGTCCGGAACTGGACTACGGCAAGTTGATGCACGTGGAGGGCATCGGCCCGGGCGTGGACGATGCGCAGGTGGCCGAGCAGGTCGAGATCGGCGTGAAGTACGCCGGCTACCTGGACCGCCAGCGCGTGGAGATCGAGCGCCAGCAGCGCAACGAGGGCACCCCGATTCCCGAGGGGTTCGACTACGCCAGCGTGCGCGGCCTGTCGGCCGAGGTGCAGGGCAAGCTCGAACGCGTGCGCCCGCAGACCGTGGGCCAGGCCCAGCGCATCCCGGGCATGACCCCGGCGGCGATCTCGCTGCTGCTGGTGCATCTGGAGCGGGCGCGACGCACGGCCGTCGCGTAGGAAGCCGATCCGCTGACAGGACCTGTATCGCCATGGACGACATCCACCCCATCGCGCCGGACAAGTGCGAGGCCATCCTCGACACCTTGGCGCAGATCGAGCGCAGCCACGATGTGCGCGTGCTGTATGCCTGCGAATCCGGCAGCCGTGGCTGGGGGGTTCTCCTCGCCGGACAGTGACTACGACGGACGCTTCATCTACGTCCATCCGCGCGACTGGTATCTGACGGTCAACGAGCGCACCGGGCCAGGTGAGCCGCAGCGCGATGTGATCGAGCTGCCGATCAGCGACGAGCTGGACGTCAGTGGCTGGGACTTGCGCAAGGCGCTGCGCCTGCTGTCCAAGTCCAACCCGACCCTGTCCGAGTGGTGCCGCTCGCCGGTGGTCTACCGGCAGGATCCGGTCTTCATGGCCGGCCTGCTGCCGCTGCTGGCCGAGTTCCATTCGCCGCTGGCGACCTGGTGGCATTACTTCAACATGGCGCGCAGCAATGATCGTGGCTACCTGCATGGCGCACGAGTGCGGACCAAGAAATATCTCTACGTGCTGCGCCCGATGCTGGCCTGCCTGTGGATCGAGCAGGTCGGCACCCTGCCGCCGATGGCGTTCGAGGACCTGCTGACGCGCCTGTTGCCAGAGGGGCCGCTCCGCGAGGCCGTCGACCGCCTGCTGGTGGTCAAGCGCGCCAGTGCGGAGGTCGGCGACGGCCCGCGTGATCCGGTGATCAGCGACTTTCTGGACCACATGCTGGCGCGCATGGGCGCGCATCCACCGCAACTTGGCGCTGGCACCGGCGAGGCAGCGCGGCTGGATGTGTTCTTCCGCACCGTCATCGGCTGAGCGTCGACGCATCTGCCACGCCATCGGGCGTTCCGTCGCCAACGCAGCTGCGGGACCGCGCGCTCAATTGAGGGGATTGCGTCAGTTCGCTGACGTGATCCGCGCGATTGATTCAGCCCCGCGGAGCCTTCACGCCACGTGCGCTCCCTGACACGGCGCAGGCGCCGATAATCCGCACGTCATCCGGACCGCGATGTCCTGCGCATGGGCCGTGCACATGCGCGGCAAGCGCGGCGGCGCCTCGCTGGCAACGCTCGGCGGAACCCCGCCGCACACGCGCGTCTTCGGATCGACCGGACCTGTACGACGCCCCCGCCTCGTGGCGCTGCGCGCACGTGGGAAGACGGCGCGGCCGCTGGCCTTGCGCTTCCATCTGAATCATGAAGGACGATGTCGTGAAGACTCAAACTGGTGTTTCGGCGCTGGGCCGGGGCGCACTGACGCTGCTGGGCGTGGTGCTGGCCCTGCTGGGCGTGGTGTTGCTGGCTGGTGGCGTGAAGCTGCTGACCGTGGGTGGCAGCCTGTATTTCGCAGTGATGGGACTGGCCACGCTGGTGGCGGGCGTGCTGGTCGCCCTGCGCAGGCGCGCGGGGGCGTGGCTGTACCTGATCGCGTTCGCCGCGACCATCGTGTGGGCGCTGGCCGATGCCGGTCTGCAGTTCTGGCCATTGGTCTCGCGCTTGATGATGCCGGCCGGCTTCGCCGTGCTGGTGGCGCTGGCCTGGCCGACGCTCAACCGCCTGGGCGGCAAGCCCGGTCGCGCCGGCTACGCGCTGGCGGGGCTGATCGGCGTGGGCTTCATCGCCGGCTTCGCCCGGATGTTTGTCCCGCACCCGACCGTGCCGGCCACCGGCGATGGCCCGGGCCTGACCAAGGTCGATCCGGCGCACGCACAGACCGACTGGTCCGCCTACGGCAACACCAAGGGCGGCAGTCGCTTCGCGGCGCTGGACCAGATCAACCGCGGCAACGTGGACAAGCTGCGGGTCGCCTGGACCTACCACACCGGTGACGTGGCCGAGAGCAACGGCAACGGCGCCGAGGACCAGATGACGCCGCTGCAGGTCGGCGACAAGGTCTTCCTGTGCACGCCGCACAACAACCTGATCGCCCTGGATGCAGCCACCGGCAAGCAGCTGTGGAAGCACGACATCAACGCGACGTCCTCGGTGTGGCAGCGCTGCCGCGGGCTGGCCTACTTCGATGCCAGCAAGCCGCTGGTGCAGCCCACCGTCGCAGGCGCCAGCCCGGTGCCGCCCGTGGCCCTGGCCGAGGGCGCCAACTGCACCCGTCGCATCCTCACCAACACCATCGACGCACGCCTGATCGCCGTGGACGCCGATACCGGTGCGTTCTGCCAGGGCTTCGGCGACAACGGCCAGGTCGACCTGAAGGCGGGCCTGGGCGCTGCGCCCGATCCGTTCTATCAGCTGACCTCGCCGCCGATCGTCGCCGGCACCACCGTGGTGGTCGGCGGACGCGTGGCCGACAACGTGCAGGCCGACATGCCCGGCGGGGTGATCCGCGGTTTCGACGTGGTGACCGGGCAGATGCGCTGGGCGTTCGATCCGGGCAATCCGCAGGACAGGCAGGCGCCCGCCGACGGCAAGACCTATGCGCGCAGCACGCCCAATTCGTGGGCCCCGATGTCCTACGACGCGTCGATGAACACCGTGTTCCTGCCGATGGGCAGTTCCTCGACCGACATCTACGGCGTAGAGCGCACCAAGCTGGACCACACCTACGGAGCCTCGGTCCTGGCGCTGGATGCCAGCACCGGCGCGCAGAAGTGGGTCTACCAGACTGTACACAACGACCTGTGGGACTTCGACCTGCCGATGCAGCCGAGCCTGGTGGACTTCCCCAACGCCGATGGCAGCACCACCCCCGCGGTGGTCATCGGCACCAAGGCCGGGCAGATCTACGTGCTGGACCGCGCCACCGGCAGGCCGCTGACCGAGGTGAAGGAAGTGCCGGTCAAGGCCTCCAACATCCCGGGCGAACCCTATTCTCCGACTCAGCCCCGGTCGGTGGGCATGCCCCAGATCGGCGCGCAGACCCTGACCGAGTCGGATATGTGGGGGGCCACGCCGATCGACCAGATGCTGTGTCGCATCGCCTTCAAGTCGATGCGTTATGACGGTCTGTACACCGCGCCTGGTACCGACCTGTCGCTGAGCTTCCCCGGCTCGTTGGGCGGCCTGAACTGGGGCGGATTGTCGACCGACCCGGTGCATGGCTACATCTTCGCCAATGACATGCGCCTGGGCCTGTGGAGCCAGATGATTCCCTCGGCCAACCGGGACGCGGCCGCAGGCGGTGGCGAGGCGGTCAACACCGGCATGGGCGCGGTCCCGCTCAAGGGCACCCCTTACGCGGTCAACAAGAACCGCTTCCTGTCCAAGCTGGGCATTCCCTGTCAGGCGCCGCCGTTCGGCACGCTGACCGCGATCGACCTGAAGACCCGCAAAATCGCCTGGCAGGTCCCGGTGGGCACCGTGGAAGACACCGGTCCGCTGGGCATCAAGATGCACATGGCCATGCCGATCGGCATGCCGACCCTGGGCGGAACGCTGTCCACGCAGGGCGGCCTGGTGTTCATCGCAGGCACCCAGGACTACTACCTGCGCGCGTTCGACTCGGCCACCGGCAAGGTGCTGTGGAAGCAGCGCCTGCCCGTCGGCAGCCAGGGCGGCCCGATGACGTATTCGATCAACGGCCGGCAGTACATCGTCATCACTGCCGGTGGTGCGCGGCAGTCGCCGGACCGCGGCGACGATGTGATCGCCTACGCGCTGCCGCAGTCCTGACCGGCTGCGCGAGCGCAAGCTCGGACCGGGGGCGGGTCGCCATGCGATCCGCCCTCTGTGCATGGGGATGCGCCCGGGTCGGGTGCATCGGCTTACCATGACGTGTTTCATCGGACCTATGCCCGGAACACGCGCCCATGACCGAACCACCCCGGGGCCCGCGCGCCCGACGTCACGCCACCGCCCCTTCGCCTACCCCGGGCGAGCGTGGCCTGGCGCGCGAGATCATGCGCCAGATCGAATACGCCCAGGGGGATCCCGATTTCATGACCTCCCTGGCGCGCGGCATGGCGGTGCTCAGTGTCTTTGCCCAACACGGCGGTCGTGAAGTGAGCATGTCGCAGATCAGCGCCGATACCGGGATCCCCAGGGCGGCCGTGCGCCGGGCGCTCTATACGCTGGCCAAGCTGGGCTACGTGGGTGAACACGGCCGCGGGTATGTGCTGCTGCCGCGCGTGCTGGGCATCGGCGGTGCATACGTGGCCTCGGCCTCGCTGTCCGTCGCCGCCCAGCCCGTGCTGGACGCGCTGCGCGATGCGGTGCATGAATCCTGCTCCCTGGCGGTGCTGGACGGCGACGACGTGCTGTACGTGGCGCGCGCCGAAACCGTGCGCATCATGTCCATTGGCCTGCGCTCGGGCAGCCGCCTGCCGGCTTACTGCACCTCGATGGGGCGCATCCTGCTCTCGGCGCTGCCTGAGGACACGCTGGATGCGTATCTGGAGCGCAACCCGTTGCGGCCACGCACCGAGCGCACCGTAACCCGCACTGAGGAGTTGCTAGAGATACTGGCCAAGGTCCGGCGCGAGGAAGTGTCGCTGACCGACCAGGAGCTCGAAATCGGCCTGCGTTCGATTGCCGTGCCGGTACGCGATCGCGCTGGCACGGTCATCGCCGCACTCAACATCGGCACCCAGGCTGGCCGGGTGAGCCTGCAGACGATGCATGCGCAGTTGCTGCCGCCGCTGCGTCAGGCGGCGTTGCGGTTGGGAGCGGTGCTGAGCTGAGCTGAGCGGTACCCCGCGCGCTGGTGCGCGTGTTCGGGTGACGAGGCGGGGCGATGGTGCGTGCAACGTCACGGCTTGGCGACGACTTCTCCCCCCACAGGGGTCGGTGCGCAAAGCGTCTGGATAGAAGAAATCCGCTCCCGCTGCTGCTCCCGCTGCTGCTGCGGCGGCGGCTGTGGCTGTGGCTGTGGCTGTGGCTTGTGATTTTGCTTTTGCTCTTGAATCTCCGAGCCATAAAGCCCGCCGAGCACCGCAGCAGCATCGGGGCGAAGAGGCGCGCCTGTTTGAGCGAAGCGAGTTAAGCGCCGTCCCCGATGCTGCGAGGAGCGCAGGGGACCGGGCCGTAGGCTCGGCGGGCGTCCGGCGAAAGCGGTTTTGGTGACTTTTGCCAAGACAAAAGTCACTCGCGCTGCAAGCGCGAAAGCTTTGCTCCCGCACTTGCTTTGGCCTTCGCTCTGGCCTTAGTAGAGCACTGCAGCCATAGGACGTAGAGCAAGATCAAAGGCTTTCGCGCCTTTGGCGCGACTTCCTTTTGTCTTGGCAAAAGGAAGCAAAACCGTCTTCGCCGGACGCCCGCCGGGCCTGCGGCCCGGTCCCCTGCGCTCCTCGCAAAGTGGGGCGCGGTGCCCAAACTCGCTTCGCTCAGACAAGGGCACCTCTACGGCCCCACCTTGCTGCGGTGCTCGGCGGGCTTTATGGCTCGAAAGATCAGGAGCAACAGCAAAATCAACGGCAACGGCAACGTCTACAGCGACCGGGGGAGAGACTTAAGCGGCCGACTCGGCGGCTTGCTCTTCGAGGATGGGCTTGGCCAAGGCAAAGGCATGGTTGGCTGCCGGCACCCCGCAATAGATCGCGGCCTGCAGCAGCACCTCCTTGATCTCATCGGCGCTGACCCCGTTGTTGCGCGCCGCGCGGATGTGCAGCTTGAATTCCTCATCGTGGCCCAGCGCCACCATCATCGCGATGGTCAGCAACGAGCGCGTGTGCCGCGGCAGGCCATCGCGCGTCCACACCTCGCCCCAGGCGGCGCGGGTGATGAAGTGCTGGAACTCGGTGGTGAAATCGGTGCGAGCTTCCAGCGAGCGCTGCACGTGGGCCTCGCCCAGCACGGCCTTGCGCACGGCCAGGCCGGCGTCGTAACGGGCTTGTTCGTCCATTGGGGGTCTCGGTGTGATGTGGGGGATCAGGCGCGCAGGAAATCGCGCAGCGTGGCGTTGAATTCGGCAGCCGACTCGATGTTGCAGATATGCCGGCCGCCGACCTGCGCGCATTGGCCGTTGGCCACGTGCTTGGCGATGAACTGCAAATCGGCCGGCGGGCACACAGGGTCGTCGTCGCCGGCGATGGCCAGCAGCGGTACGCCGATGCCGGCCAGGTCGCTGCGAAAGTCGGCGTTGCCCACCGCATGGCAACAGCCGGCATAGCCCTCGGGCGAGGTCGCCAGGAAGATGTCCAGCACCGCACGCACCTGTTCTTCGTGCGTGTCGGTGTAGTGCTCGGTGAACCAGCGCATCACCGTGCCCTCGGCCAGCGGCTTGAGACCCTGCTCGCGCACCTGCGCGATGCGCGTCTCCCAGCTCTCGCCGGTGCCGATCTTGGCGGCCGTGGCGCACACCACCAGCCGGTCCAGCCGGTCGGCCGCGTTCAGGCCCAGCCACTGTCCGGTGAGGCCGCCGATGGACAGCCCGCAGAAATGCGTGCGCTGGATGTTCAATGCATCCCACAGCGCAAGCACGTCGCCGCCGAGCTGGTCGATGGTGTACACCCCCTCGGCCGCGGTCGACTGACCGTGTCCGCGTCGGTCGTAGCGCAGGATGCGGAAGTCGTTGGCCAGTTCGGCCACCTGGCCGTCCCACATCGTCAGGTCGGTGCCCAGCGAGTTGCAGAAGGTGAGCCAGGGGGCGCCTTCCACACCGTCGATCCGGTAGTGCAGTCGGTGGGTGGGCAGGTCGAGAAATGCCATTGCGCGGGCTCCGTCGGGAGGAAAGATCAGTCGGCCGCGAGCACGCGGTCGATCCAGGTGTTGGCCATGCCGCGCCAGCTGTCGGCGGCGAACAAGGCGTCGAGGGCGTCGGTGTCGAGGACGGCATTGACCTGTGCATCCTCGGCCAGCACTTGGCGCAGGTGGCGGCCCTCGGTCACCGCGCGCTTGGCGGCGGACTCGACCAGGGCGTGCGCGCTGGCCTTGCCCAGCGTGCCGGCCAGGGTGACCGAAACGGCCTCGGCGTAAAGCAGGCCACCGAAGCTGTCCAGGTGCGCGGCCATGCGCGCGCGATCCAGCTCTACGCCATCGAGCACGATGCGCATCTGCGCCAGGCTGCCGGCGGTCAGGCGGATGATCTCCGGCAGGGTTTCCCATTCGGCGTGCCACTGGCCGGGCGCGCGCTCATGCGGCTGGTTCATCGCCGCGAACAGCGTGGACACCAGCCCGGGCACGCGCGTGGCCGCGGCGATGGCCGCCACGCATCCCACCGGGTTGCGCTTGTGCGGCATGGCCGAGGAACCGCCCTTGCCGGCACCACTGGGCTCGAAGGCCTCGCCGACTTCTGACTGCATCAACAGGACGATGTCGGTGCCGATCTTGCCCAGCGCGCCGGCCAACAAGGCGAATGCGGTGCCGACTTCGACGATGCGGTCGCGCGCGGTGTGCCAGGGCAGGGCGGGCAGCGGCAGCCTCAGCTCGTCGGCGAGGGCTTGCGCGACATCGAGCCCGCGCTCCTGGAGGGAGGCCAGGGTGCCGGCGGCGCCGCCGAACTGCAGCGCCAGCGCGTCCTCGCGCAGGGCGGACAGGCGCTTGCGCGCGCGCTGCAGGGCGTCGAGCCAGCCGGCGGCCTTCAGGCCAAAGGTGACCGGCACGGCCTGCTGCAGCAGCGTGCGACCGGGCATTCCGGTCTGGCGTTCGGCCTGGGCCAGCGTGCGCAGCGTGGCGCAGAGCGCGTCGAGCTTGGGCGCGATCGCGTCCAGTGCGGCGCGCAGCTGCAGCACGGTGCCGGTGTCGATGACGTCCTGGCTGGTCGCGCCCCAATGCACCCAGCGCGAAGCGTCGTCATCGGTGGCCTTGACCCTGGCGGTCAGCGCCTTGACCAGCGGGATGGCCGGATTGCCGGAGAGCGCCGTAGCGGCGCCCAGCGCGTCCAGATCGAAGGCGTCCGTCACGCAGGCGTCGGTGATCGCGCTGACGGCACTGTCCGGAATCACCCCACAGCGTGCCTCGGCACGGGCCAGGGCGGCTTCGAAGTCGAGCATGCCCTGCAGCCGTGCGCGGTCATCGAACAGGGCGTCGATGTCGGGATCGCCGAACAGGGGGGCGAGCAGGCGGGAAGTCATCGATGCGTGTCTTCGGTGGTGAGACGTTTGGGGATTATGGTCGAGTGTTGGCAGGAAGGATGACGTCAACGTGTTGCCGCTGCTTTTCTTTTGCTTTTGCTTTTGCTTGTCGCTGTTGCAGTTGCTCTCCCTGTCTGAGCCGTAAAGCGAGCCGAGCATCGCAGGAAGAAGGGGCCGAAGAGTCGCCCTGTTTGAGCGAAGCGAGTTTGGGCGACGTGCCACTTCTTCCGAGAAGCGCAGGGGACCGCCGCGTAGCGGCGGCTCGCGTCCCGGCGAGAAGCGATTTTGGCTACTTTTGACAAGACAAAAGTAGCTCGCGCCGCAGGCGCGAAAGCTCTGCTCCTGGCGCGCTGCAAGCGTGCTGTCTTTGCTTCCATTGACCGTTCGAGGCGATGTTCAGGACTTTAAGCAAGATCAAGAGCTTTCACGCCCTTTCGGGCGCGACCTTCTTTTGTCGCGGCAAAAGAAGGCAAAACCGCTTCTCGCCGGACGCACGCCGATGCTGCGCATCGGTGCCCTGCGCTCCTCGCAAAGCAGGGCACGGCGCCCAAACTCGCTTCGCTCAAACAGCGCGCCTCTTCGGCCCTGCTTCGCTGCGGTGCTCGGCGTGCTTTACGGCTCAGGCAGTTGAAGCAACAGCAACAGCAACAGCAACGCCAAATCAAACGCAACTGCTAATGCAAAAGAGCGAAACAAGAAGGCTCAGTAGCTGAAGAACACCGTCTCCCCTTCGCCCTGCATCTTCACGTTCCAAACGTACTGCCCCGGCGCAGTCTGCGCCGCGATCAGCGTGCCGCGGCGCGCCTCAGGCACCAGCGCCAGGATGCCGTCCTCGCCATTGCTGGGCTCATCGGAGAAGTAGATGCGCGTTGGCGCCGCCTTGAGCAGGCCGCGCATGAACACCAGCGCCACGATGTGCGGCGCCTGCGCCACGCCCTTGAGCCCCGGCACCCGGCCCGGCTTGATCGTGGTGAAGGAAAAGCGGCCTGCCTCGTCGGTCGGCACGCGTCCCCAGCCGTGCAGGGCCGGGTCGTGCGCGTCGCGGCGCGGATCCTCGGCGTGGTCGTAGATGCCGTCGGCATCGGCCTGCCACAGTTCCAGCACCGCATCGCTGACCGGTTGGCCCAGGCCGTCGTACACCGTGCCGGTGATGGTGATGCGCTCGCCCTTGGCATCGGCCGGGGCGATCTGCGTGTGGTACAGCGGTTCCAGGCCGATCCGGTAGTACGGGCCGACCGTCTGCCACGGGGTCGATTGAAAGCTCATGGTTTACTCCCAGACGGTCTGCTTGCGACCGCGCAGCACGATGTCGAAGCGGTAGCCCAGCGCGTATTCGTTCTCGGTGGTCTCCCAGTCGAAGGAGGACACCATGCGGGCCTTGGCCTTCTCGTCGGGCACGCAGTTGTAGATCGGGTCAAAAGCCAGCAGCGGATCGCCCGGGAAATACATCTGCGTGACCAGGCGCTGGCCGATGCCACCGCCGTGCAGCGAGAAGTGGATGTGCGCCGGGCGCCAGGCGTTGTAGTGGTTGCGCCACGGATACGCGCCGGGCTTGATGGTCTTGAAGCGGTAGCGGCCGTGCGCGTCGGTCAGCACCTGACCGGTGCCCTTGAAGTTGGGATCCAGCGGCGCGTCGTGCTGGTCACCCTTGTGCAGGTAGCGGCCGGCGGCGTTGCACTGCCAGACCTCGACCACGGTGTTACGTACCGGCTTGCCGTTCTCGTCCAGCACACGACCAGAGACGATGATGCGCTCACCCAGCGGCTGGCCGGGGAAGCCAGCGGTCATGTCCGCGGCGTGCTCGCCCAGGGTCAGGCGGTCGAGCGTGGGCCCGGTGACTTCCGAGAGCGTCACCGGGATCGCGATCGGCTCGCTGCCGACGCCGCGCAACACGGTGGATGCGTAGGGCGCGTGGATGAAAGGAGGCTGCGAGCCGGGATACGGCTTGCGGTAACCGGTAAGAGGCTTGGATTCGCTCATCGCGGGCTCCGTTGGCTGGGCGACACCGAGGCGCCGCTGTTGCTTCATGTAGAGCGGAGCTTGCTCCGCCGCTGTTGCTGCTGTTGCTGTTGCTGTTGCTGTTGCTGTTGTTGTTGTTGCTGTTGATTTTGCTTCACGCGAAAGACGCGCAGGTGTTCAGCGCGTTGGGAAAGCCTCAGCGGAGCAAGCTCCGCTCTACCAGGCAGAGCGATCCTCGGGCCACTCAAACCCGCTCGATCGCCAGGGCCACGCCCTGGCCAACGCCGATGCACATGGTCGCAAGGCCACGTCGGCCTCCGCTGGCCTCCAGCTGGCGCAGCAGGGTCAGCGCGATGCGCGCACCGCTCATGCCCAGCGGATGGCCGATGGCGATCGCGCCGCCATTGGCGTTGACGTGCGTGGCGTCGTCGGCCACGCCCAGTTCGCGCAGGCAGGCCAGGCCCTGTGCGGCGAAGGCCTCGTTGAGCTCGATCGCGTCGAAGTCTTCGATCTTCAGGCCCAGGCGGGCCATCAGCTTGCGCGTGGCCGGCACCGGGCCGATGCCCATGTACGCCGGCTCCACGCCTGCCGAGGCAAAGCCCAACACGCGGGCGCGCGGTGCCAGGCCCAGCGCTTCGACTTGTTCGGCCGAGGCCAGCAGCAGCGCGGCGGCGCCGTCGTTGATGCCCGAGGCATTGCCGGCGGTGACCGTGCCCGGCTGGCGGAAGATCGCCTTCAGCTTGGCCAGCCCTTCGAGCGTGGTGTCGGCGCGCGGATGCTCGTCGACGCTCACCTCGATGGTCTCCCCGCGCTTCTTGCCCGGCGTGGTCACCGCGGTGATCTCGCCATCGAAGAAGCCGGCCGCCTGCGCGGCAGCGGTGCGCTGCTGGCTGCGCAGGGCGAACGCGTCCTGGTCCTCGCGCGAGATGCCGTAGCGCGCGGCCACGTTCTCGGCGGTCTCGCCCATCAGGTCGACGCCGTACTGGTCCTTCATCTTCGGGTTGATGAAGCGCCAGCCCATGGTGGTGTCTTCGATCTTCTGGTTGCGGGCGAAGGCGCCCTCGGCCTTGCCCATCACCCATGGCGCGCGCGACATCGATTCCACGCCGCCGGCGATGGCCAGCCCCAGCTCGCCGGCGCGGATGCCGCGCGCGACGGTGCCGATGGCATCCAGCCCCGAGCCGCACAGGCGGTTGATCGTGCTGCCCGGCACGCTGAAGGGCAGGCCGGCCAGCAGCAGGCTCATGCGCGCCACGTTGCGGTTGTCCTCGCCGGCCTGGTTGGCGCAGCCCAGATACACGTCCTCGATCAGCGCCGGATCGAGATCGGGATGGCGGGCCAGCAGTGCCTTGAGCGGCACCGCGCCCAGGTCGTCGGCGCGCACGCCGGACAGGGCGCCGCCGTAGCGGCCCACCGGCGTGCGGATGCCATCGATGATGAAGACCTCGTTCATTGCATCACTCCGTTCAGTGCGCCAGCGTCAGGCCGGTCAGGCGCTGCAGCTCGTCAATGGAAAGTCCGTCCACCCGTTCGACCACGCGTGCGCCGTCGGGACCGAGGTCGAACACGCCCAGGTCGCTGTAGACGCGGCTGACGCAGCGCAGGCCGGTCAGCGGATAGCTGCATTCGGCGACCAGCTTGCTTTCGCCGGTCTTGGTCAGCAGGTCCATCATCACGTAGGTCTGCTTGGCGCCGATGGCCAGGTCCATCGCGCCGCCCACGGCGGGAATCGCGTCGGGCGCGCCGGTACTCCAGTTGGCCAGGTCGCCATGCTGGGAGACCTGGAAGGCACCGAGCACGCAGATGTCCAGATGGCCGCCACGCATCATCGCGAACGAGTCGGCGTGGTGGAAATAGCAGCCGCCGGTGAGCAAGGTCACCGGCTGCTTGCCGGCGTTGATCAGGTCCGGATCCTCTTCGCCCTTCGCGGGCGCCGGGCCCATGCCGAGCAGGCCGTTCTCGCTCTGCAGGAAGATCTCCTTGTCCGCCGGCAGATAGTTGGCGACCTGGGTGGGCAGGCCGATGCCCAGGTTGACGTAGGCGCCTTCGGGGATGTCGCGCGCCACGCGCGCGGCCATCTGTTCGCGGGTCAGTCGCTGGTAGCCGCTCATGCGCATGCCTCCTTGTGCCCGACCGCGATCACCCGCTGGACGAAGATGCCGGGCGTGACCACGGTTTCCGGGTCCAGCGCACCGAGTTCGACCACCTCATGGACCTGGGCGATGGTGCACTTGGCCGCCATGGCCATCAGCGGGCCGAAGTTGCGCGCGGTCTTGCGGTACACCAGGTTGCCCCAGCGGTCGCCGCGATAGGCCTTGATCAGCGCGACATCGGCGTGGATCGGATACTCGAGCACGTAGTGCCTGCCGTCGATCTCGCGGGTTTCCTTGCCGGCGGCCAGTTCGGTGCCGTAGCCGGTCGGGGTGAAGATGGCGCCCAGGCCGTTGCCGGCGGCATGGATGCGCGCGGCCAGGTTGCCCTGTGGCACGAGTTCCAGCTCGATCTCACCGGCGCGGTAGGCGGCATCGAAGTGCTGCGAATCGCTTTGGCGTGGGAACGAACACACGATCCTGCGCACGCGCTTGTGCTTAATCAGCGCGGCCAGGCCGGTCTCGCCGTTGCCGGCATTGTTGTTGACGATGGTCAGTTCACGCGCGCCGTGTTCGATCAGCGCATCGATCAGCTGGTCTGGCATGCCGGCCGTACCGAAGCCGCCGATCATCACCGTGGCGCCATCGCGGATGTCGGCGACCGCCGCGGCGCAGGAGGGGAAAGTCTTGTCGATCATGTCAGCATCCGGCCCCGGCGTTGGTGCATCGCGTGGCGTGGAGGAAATGGGCCATGGGAAGCGGTCTTCTACGTGGCTCACGCGCACCGCGCGCGTGGAAGATGCGCAAGGTGGCGCGCCACGCGGCGCAAGGTCAATTCGAATATCGGATTAATGGGCGATATTCGAACAAATTGAACTAAGGTCTAAGCTGTTGGCCCGTCGTGCAGTCCGCGACCCCTATTCTCGTGGTGGAGGCGAGCCCAGGGCTGACGCGTCCTGGCCATGCCATGGGGACCTCGCAGGTGCGTCCGGGCGGGTGCATTCCCGAACAGATGCACTGGCGCGCATCATGCCGGACGGCCCGCATTGGCGACTGCTTCTGCGGCCGCCTCGGAGCGCGTTGGCCCGCCAGGCGGCTTTCATGTGCCGGCCCAGGATCAGGCAATGATGACCCGCAGGCCGCGCGGTCGTTCAGTTCATCCAGAGCTTGTTCAGATCGCGGAAGCCCCATTTGCTCGGGGACTCGAGCTGGACGATGCGATCCTGGCATTCATCGCGCGACAGGTCGATGTCCTGCACCAGCAGGTGGCTGCGGCGCTTGGCCGAATGAAACACCCGCACCCGCGGCTTGAGCAGCTGGCCGGCGTTCTGCTCGATCACCACGGCCAGCCGCTGCGATTCCAGCAGGACCAGCGAGCCGACCGGGTAGATGCCCAGGCAGCGCACGAAGGCCTTGAACACCGTCGGATCGAAGTGCCCCTTCCAAGAGGCCATCTGCTTGATCGAGTCGGCCGGGCACCAGCCGCGCTTGTAGGGACGGTCGGAGCTGATCGCGTCGTAGACATCGCAGACCGCGCCCATGCGCGCCATCAGGCTAATGCCCTCCCCGACCAGGCAATGCGGATAGCCGCTGCCATCGACCTTTTCGTGATGGTGGAGGGCGATGTCCAGGACGACCGTGTTTTCCACCCCGCCTTGGGCCAGCAGGGTGTGGCCGGCCTGGGGATGCAGGCGCATGACCGCGAATTCCTCGTCGGTCAGCTTGCCCGGCTTGTTGAGGATCTCCATGGGCGTGGAGGCCTTGCCCATGTCGTGCAGCAGACCGCCCATGGCCGCTTCCAGGACCTGTTCCTCGGGAAGCTCGAGTTGGCGTGCCAGCGCGCTCATCATCCCCGCCACGGCCATGGAATGCAGATAGGTGTAGTCGTCGGCGGTCTTGAGCCGGGCCACGCTGATCAGTGCCTGCGGGTTGCGCAGCACCGAATCGTTGATCGCCTGGGCCAGCGGCATGGCCGCCTCGGTGTCCACGCTGCGGCCCAGCCGGATCTGCCTGAACATGGCCTCGACCGTTTCCCGTCCCTGCTCCAGGATCTTGCGGGCGCGGACCATTTCGGCGGCCAGGCTGACATGGGCGACCTCGGGCTCGGTCGCGTCGCCCGCCTGCGAGGTCTCGTCGCTGGCGTACGGGTCGGCGGGCTCCGGCGCGGCCAGGTCGCAGGGCGCGGCGTCCTCGAGATCCAGGCCGCGGCTGGTGTCGATCACCACCTCAGCGACCCGGCTGGCGCGAATGCGGTCGACCTCCGACTGCTCGACCAGGAACGCGCGACGCCAGAATGGATGGTCCACCCACGAACCGGAAAACCGGTGGAGGTACATGCCGGGACGCAGTTGCTCGGATCTGATCGTTTTCAACATGCCGAATCGCTTCCTGAACGGGAGCGCGTGCCGCACGCGCGGACTCCTCGCAGCACTATCGGCCGGTCAGGCGACTTGTTGAAGGGCCTTCGGTGACTGCTGTGTTCGGACCGGCGCCGCCTGCCCCTCCAACCCACGCCGTCGCGCGAGCATCTGCAGGGATTCCGGCGCCGACCCAGGCGTCGGCCGTCACCGGCTGCGGGGCCGAATCGCCAGCAGCGCCTGGATGCGCGGTCAGGCTGGCACGTTCGTGTGGTGCCCCTCGAACAAGACCTTCCCTGTCACGCGCTGGACAGGTCGGCGAACGGCGAACGCCAGGCACTACGCCCGGATCGCGGCCAGATCCAGATGCACGCCGAGGAAGGCCGCGGCCTGCTCCATCGCGGTCCGTGCCGCGGGCAGCACACCGGCCATTTCGATGAAGCCGTGGATCATGCCCGGGTATTCGATGTACTCCACCGGCACTCCGGCCTCATTCAGTGCGTCCCGGTACAGTCGGCCGTCGTCCAGGAGGGCATCGCATTGCGCGGTGATGATCAGCGCCGGCGGCAGGCCGCGCAGGTCCGCTGCGAGCCGTGGCGACACGCGCGGATCGCGGGTATCGAACCCACTGCACAGGAACGGGCCCGACATGGCCTGCATCGCTTCCAGGGTCAGGGGAGGCACCGCGCCGTTCCTGCGCCGCGAGTCGAACGCGTCCCCGGCCGGGCTCAGGTCGGTCGCTGGGTAGAACAGCACCTGGGCGCGCAGCGCCACCTCGCTGCCACGCAACTGCTGGCAGGCCACCGCCGCCAGGCTGCCGCCGGCACTATCGCCGGCAACGGCGAGTCGGCTGGCATCCAACCCCACCTCCGTGGCCTGCGCCGCGATCCAGCGCACCGCGGCCACTGCGTCGTCAGGCCCGGCGGGCGCCGGGTGCTCGGGCGCGCGTCGATAGTCCACCGCGACCACCGCGCACCCGGCCGTGTGGACCAGCCGGCGGCAGACCTTGTCGTGGCTGTCCAGGTCGCCCAGCGACCAGCCGCCGCCGTGCAGGTAGATCGTGGTGGCATAGGGCGCGGTGCCGGTCCAGGGCAGATAGAGCCGCAAGGGAATCGGGCCGGCCGGGCCGGCGGCCTGCAGTTCCAGGATCTGGCCCACCGGCATGGGTTCCCCGCCCAGCAGGGCGCCGACCTGCAGATAGGCCTGGCGCATCTCGGCGATGGGCAAGGACTCCAGCGCCGGCGCGCCGGAGGCCGCCATGCGGGTCAGCACCGCCAGCACGTCCGGGGTCAATCGGGCCGGGTCGAAAGGGTCTGCTTGCATGAAATCTCCAAAGTGCAGCGCGCCGTCGCGCCGGGATCAATCGATGAGCATCAGCGCATCCAGCGCCACCACGCCATGTCCTTGCGGGTAGAGCACCACCGGGTTGAGGTCGATTTCGCGGATCCGGGGCGTGCCGCACAGCAGTGCGCCCAGGCGCACCACCAGCGTGGCCAGGGCGGTCACGTCCAGGGCGGGTGCTCCCCGGTAGCCGTGCAACAGCGGTGCGGCCTTGAGCTGGTCCAGCTCGGCCATCACCGCCTCCACCGACAGGTCTGGTGGTAGCAGACGCACGTCGTGCAGGACCTCGGCGGTGACCCCGCCAAAGCCGACCAGGATCACCGGCCCCCACTGGGGATCGTTGCGTGCGCCGACGATCATCTCCATGCCGCGCGCGCCCATGGTCTCCACCAGCACGCCCTCGATCGGGATCTGTGCGGCGTGCTCGGCCAGATTGGCTTGCAGTCGTTGCCAACCCTGGGCCAGGGCATCGGCACCTTCCAGCCCCAGCACCACGCCGCCGACATCGCTCTTGTGGCTCAGCTGTTCGGATTGCACCTTCAATGCGACCGGCCCACCCAGCCGCGCTGCAGCGGCCTGCGCCTGTTCCAGCGTGGTGACCAGCTCGCCGCGGGCGAAGGCGATGCCCGCCGGGCCCAACAGCTGCTTGGCCCGGTACTCCGGGATCACGCCCGCGCGAGCGGGCAAGGCCAGGGTCGTCAGCGCCGGCTCGGCCTGGCGATGCGTGGCCTGGCGCGCCGAGTGGGCGGTCAACCGGGTGAGCGCGCGCAGGGCGCGTTCGCTGGTGGGGAAGTACGGCATTCCCAGCGTCCGCAGCTCGGCCAAGTACTCGGCCGGAAGTACGGCCCCTTCGTCCAGGCCTGCACAGATCACCGGCTTGTCCGGGTGCAGCTCGCGCGCGGCGCGCAGCACCGGCGGCAGCTTGATCGCACAGGTGACCAGGTCGGTCTGGATCAGTCCTACCACGATCGAACCGAAGCGCCCATCCTCGAACAGGGCCGCCAGGGTGCGGGTATACAGATCCGGATCGACCAGGCCCTGGGCGGTCAGATCCAGCGGATTGCTCACCGGCACGAACGGCGGCAGCGCCGCGCGCAGCGCCGGGGCATTGGTGTCGTCCACCGTGGGCAGGTCCAGCCCCAGGTCCTGGGCCAGGTCCAGGCACAGCGCCTTGAACGCGCCGGACTCGCCGACGATGGCCGTGCCGGGCGTGGGCGGGGCCGGGCAACGCAACACGATTTCGGAAATGTCGCCCAGTTCCTCCAGGGTTTCGGCCATGACCACGCCGGCGTGTTCGACCAGGGTGCGCATGACCGCGTAATCGCCGGCCATCGCCCCGGTGTGGGTCGCGGCCGCCGCGCGCGCCGCGCCACTCTTGCCCGGATGCAGCAGGACCATGCGCTTGCCCAGCTCACCGGCGCGCCGGGCCAGGGCCAGCAGGCGCTGCGGTTGGCGGAACTGCTCGGCGATCATGGTGATCACCTGGGTGCCCGGGTCATCGAGCAGAAACTCGACGTAGTCCTCCAGGTGGCTGGCGGCCTCGTTGCCGGTGGACACCGCATAGGACAGCGGCAGTTCGCGGCTGGCCAGGGTGGTGTTGAGCACGGCCATCATCGCCCCGCTCTGGGAGAGGATGCCGATGGCGGACCGGTCGCGGGCGGCACTGGCCTGTTCGGGCGCGATGTCCACCTCGATGAAGGTCAGCGGGATGCGCTGCCGGTAATTGATGCTGCCCAGGCAGTTGGGGCCTTCCACCAGCATGCCGGCCTGCGCGGCAATCCTGGCGATCTCGCGCTGCTGGCTCAGGCCGGTCTCACCGGCCTCGGCAAAGCCGGCGGAGAAGATCACCACGGCCCCCACCCGGCGCTCGGCCAGGGCCCGCACCGCCTCTAGTACCGCCGGTTGTGGGATGGCCAACACCGCCACGTCCACGCCCTCGGGCAGGGCCTGGATCGCGTCCAGGCAGGGGCGATGGCCAATCCGGTCGCGCTTGGGATTGATCAGATGGATGTCGCCGGCATAGCCATTGCGCTCCAAGTTGGCCAGCACCGAGGCGCCCAGCGCGCCTGGCGTCGGCGAGGCCCCGACGATGGCGATTGAACGCGGCATCAACAGCCGTTCCACCGCGGAGTGCCGCGTGCCCAGGGACGGCGGCCGGGTCGTCTGCATGTCCATCGAGTCCTCCCGGTCGGCCTTCAGGCGCGCTGCTTGGTCAGGTCGTAGGCGCCCAGTCCAGGCTTGTAGCTCTTCTCGTCCAGGAACTGCTTGAGGCCTTCCTTGCGGCCCTCGTCGTAGCTGTTGGCCGCCTCCTGCGCGCGCACCAGGAAATCCTCGGCATTGTCGTAGGTCATCTCGCGCACGCGGCGGACCGCATCCTTGGTGGCCTTCAGCGCGACCGGGTTCTTCTTGCGCAGCGCCTGGGCCACCTCGTTCACGCGTGCCCGCAGCGCCGCGGCGGGCAGGGCTTCGTTGACCAGGCCCCAGTCGGCGGCGGTGCGGCCGTCGATCGGCTCGCCCAGCATCGCGTGATACATCGCGCGGCGGAAGGAGAGCAACTCAGTGGCGACCTTGGAGGCGCCGCCGCCCGGCAGGATGCCCCAGTTGATTTCCGACAGGCCGAACTTGGCCTCCTCGGCGGCGAAGGCCAGGTCGCACGCGAACAGCGGGCCGTAGCCGCCGCCGAAACACCAGCCGTTGACCATGGCGATGGTGGGCTTCTGGTACCAGCGCAGGCGACGCCACCAGCCGTAGCTCTCGCGCTGGGCCTTGCGCGTGCCGGCCAGGCCGTCGGCCTCGGTGTCGCGGAAGTACTCCTGCAGGTCCATGCCGGCGGTCCAGGCGCTACCCTCACCGGTCAGCACCAGCACGGCGACATCGTCGCGGAATTCCAGTTCGTCCAGCACCGCCATCATGCGGCGATTGAGCGCCGGGCTCATCGCGTTGCGCTTCTGCGGGCGGTTGAATTTCACCCAGGCCACGCCGTCCTCGACGGCGTAGGCGACGGTGTCGTGTTCAGTGTTGCTGCTCATGTGGATCACCTTCAGTGGGGGGAGAATGGGGACTTCCTCCTCCCTTTGGGAGAAGGTGCCCTGGAGGGACGGATGAGGGTCCGGGCGAGGCCTTGCGCGCTTGAATCCGCGATGCGCTTTCGCGCCGGACCCTTGCCCCAAGAATCAAAACGGGTACTGCGGCACGGCGTCCTTGATCGTGACCCACTGCCAGTGGGTGTACTGCTCCCAATCGGCCGGCCCGCCCACGCTCGTTCCATTGCCCGAGGCGCCAGTGCCGCCGAACGGGTTGATCACCTCGTCGGCCACGGTCTGGTCGTTGATGTGCAGCAGGCCGGTGTGCAGGCGCTCGCCGATGGCCATGGCGCGGCCGACCGAGGCGGAGATCACCCCGGCCGATAGGCCGTACTCGGTGGCGTTGGCCAGCTCCACCGCCTGATCGTCGCTGTCGAAGCTGATGATGTTGGCGACCGGGCCAAACACTTCCTCGTCGAAGGCGCGCATACCCGGGGTGACGTTGGACAACACCGTGGCCGCATAGAACAGGCCTTCATGGGTGCCGCCTGCCTCGACCACCGCGCCGGCGGCGACCGAGGCATCGACGATGTCCTTGACGTGCTGCAGCTGGCGCTGGTCGATGATCGGGCCCAGCGCGACCTGGCCGGTGGCCGGGTCGCCTACCGGCAGATGGCGTGCCTTTTCGGCCAGGCGCCGGGTCAGTTCGGCCGCGATGCTGCGCTGGACCAGCACCCGGCCAGTGGCCATGCAGATCTGGCCTTGGTGGAAGTAGGCACCGAAGGCGATGGCCGAGACCGCCAGGTCCAGGTCGGCATCCTCCAGCACGATCAGCGAATTCTTGCCGCCCAGTTCCAGTGAAACCTTCTTCAGGTGCCTGCCGGCCAGCTCGCCGATCCGGCGCCCGGCGCCGGTCGAGCCGGTGAAGGCGATCATCGGCACGCCCGGCGCCTCGACCAGGGCCTGCCCGGCCTCGGCCCCGCCCGGGACGACGTGCAACAGGCCCTCGGGCAAGCCTGCAGCGGCCAGCACTTCGGCGATCACAAAGCCACCTGCGTAAGGCGTGCGCGGGTCGGGCTTGAGCACGACCGCATTGCCCACCGCCAATGCCGGCGCCACCGAGCGCAGCGACAACACCAGCGGGAAATTGAACGGCGAGATCACCCCGACCACGCCCAGCGGCAGCTGGCGCGCAATGCTCAAACGGCCTGGCACGCTCGGCAACACCTGCCCGTTGGCCTGCAGCGGCATGGCTGCCGCGCGCTGCAGCAGGACGATGGCTTCGCGGACTTCGTGCTCGCCCTTGGGCAGGATGCCGCCGGTCTCGCGCGCCACCAGTGCCGAGGCCGCCGCCGCGTGCTCCTGCAGGATCGCTGCGGCACTATGAAACACGGCCGCGCGTTCGCGCGGTGGCGTTGCCGCCCAGGCGCGTTGGGCCGCGCGTGCGCGTGCGACGGCGCTGGCTACGTCCTGGGCATTGGCCTGGCCGACGCGGTAGAGCGACTCGCCGTTGCCTGGTTCGATCACGTCCAGGGTGCCGCCCTGCGCATCGACCCAAGCGCCATTGAAGATCTTGCCGCGCCAGGTCTCGACGCGAGCCAGGGAAGTGGTGGTGATGTCCATTGATGTGCTCTGAAGGATGGGAAAGGAGGGCTTCAAATCGCGGTGGCCGCCAGGCCGCCATCGACCGGCAGGTTGACGCCGTTGATCCAGCGCGCCGCGTCCGACGCCAGGAACACGATGGCTTCGGCCACCTCGTCGGCGTAGGCCGGGCGTTTCATCTTGGCGCCGTCGGCGGCGACCCGGTCCGGGCCCAGCATGGTCACGAAGTCGCCCAGGATCGGGGTGAACACCGGGCCGGGCGCGACGCTGTTGACCCGCACGTCGTGCTGGGCGAACCAGTCCTGCGAGCGCAGCGCGCTCCACACGATCAGCGCCTCCTTGAAGTACTGGTAGCAGGTGGCCTGCTCCACCGGATGCCGGGCCAGCCACTGTGCACCGGCGGCATAGTCCGCGGTCTGCGCCAGTTCGCGATGCAGTTGCAGACGCTGCGGCCACTCCGCGCCCAGGATCGAGGCGACGTTGACCACGCTGCCACCGGGCACGATGCGCGGCAGCAGCGCCTGGGTCAGATGACGCAGTCCCAGGTAGTTGATCCTGGCTACCAGGTCCACCGGTGCGGTCCCGGGCACGCCTGCGATATTGGCCAGCGCATCGATGCGCTCGGGCAGTTGCGCGACCAGCGCGTCAATCGCCGCCGGGTCTCCCAGATCGGCCTGGTGAAAGCCGTCCAGGGTCATGCTGGCCGGATTGCGATCCACGCCGATCACGCGCGCGCCCTGGAAGCGAGCCAGCCTGGCCACCTCACCGCCGATGCCCGAAGACACCCCGGTGACGATGAGCGTTTTGTTGTGCAGATTCATGGGCGTGACCTCGGTTCAGAACACATGGATGTATTGGAGGTTGAGACTGTTGCCGGCCGCGGCGTTTTCCACGTCGACCGGCAGGTACAGGTTGGTATTGAGGATGTTGCGTTGGTCGATCTGCCAGGACGTGCCCGGCCCCAGGTAGAACTTGCGTTGCTTGCTGTCGGCCACGCGCACGCCGTTGGTCCGGTTGTCACGCAGCTGCTGCAGGTAATAGCCGTTGATCCCCAGGCGCAACGTGGGTGCGACCTGATAAGAGGTTGCGAAATTGAGCCATGCCGCATCGCCGGCCTTGCCGTTGCGAAACACGAAGCCGGGGATGGGCGGTGGATTGGAGGCCTTGTCGGCGCGGAAGTTGTAGACGTAGTTCAGGCGCCCGCTGATCTCCCACTCGGGGGTCGGCAGGAAGGTGAAGGCCCAGTTGGGGATCACCGACCAATAGCCCGAACTCTGATTCAGATCCAGGTCGCGGTCGAACTTTCCGACCGGCGCGACCGCATCCAATTCAAAGCGCTGAATGAACACCGGCCGCCCCTCGCGCATCACCGGCAACATCTGCAGGTAAGGGCCAAAGGTGACATCGCCCATGCCGAAGCCGTTGTCGCGCAGCCGCACCGGGCTGTTTGCCGCGAACGACGCGTCCAGGTTCACCAATGGCACCAGAGCGGTGAAGCCCAGCACCCCGCCCAGCGGACGGTAGCTGGTGGCGTAGGCCACCTGGGTGAGCAATAGGGTCGAGTCGATACGCGGGCGCCGGAAGGCAGGGACGTCGTCACCGTTGGCGTCCTTGATCTCATCCAGGTGGCTGATGGTCAGGTAGGGAACCACCGCCCAGCCCGGTGTGGTCCGGGTGAATCCATCGAGGAAGCTGGTGCCGCCTGTGTTCAGCCCATTGGGCAGCTGTACGGTCTGGGGTACTTGCTGTGCTGCTGCGGGTATTGCCAATAGGCAGCTCAGCACGGCGAGCCCAAGGCGCCGCACACCGATGGGAGCGCAAACGTCGTTCACGATGAGATCTCCTGAGTGACAGGGGAGGGTGGGACGTGGGGAGGAATCGAGGCGCGCACGCCGACGGCCACCGCGCAAGGCGCAGGTGGCGTGAGGGTGTCGGGCTGGGACGCCATGGCATCGCCATGGGCCGGGGGAAGGCGGATTAGCTCGGGTCGATCTCGACGCGCGACAGCAGATCCAGAGCGCGCAGCAGCGATCCGGACTGGGACTTGCTCAGTGCGTTGGTCAATGCGGCTTCCATTCGCTGGACGCGGCCTTCTGCCTGTTCCAGCAGCGCCTTGCCCGTGGCGGTCAGATGCAGGTGTTGCATGCGACGGTCCTGACGCCCGCGCACCTGGCGCAGCAGCCGACGCTTGACCAGCCGTGCGATCACGATGGCCAGGTTGGGCGGTGAGACATCCAGCGCCTCGCACAGCAGCCGCTGGTTGGTGCCGGGATTGGCATCGACCAGCACCAGCACCGAAAAATCCACCGGCTTGAGGTCGAACGACTGCACGCAATCGACGAAGATCCGCCGAATACGCAACTCGGCCCGGGTCATCCTGAAGCCGAGCAGGCAGGTCAGCCTGCTCAGGTCGAGCGGATCGAGCGACTCGCTGGGATCGGCGGGGGGCGGGCTGCTCAAGTGCGCACGACCAGGCGTGGGAAAGGGTGGATGACACAGCATAACCCTTTCGCCCGCACGCCCCGCCCAGGGAGCGGGATGTGGCGCACACGCGATTGCTGTTGATTCCAGGCATTGGATCGTTCCGCTTGCGCATCGTGGTGTTGGGGCCGATTGGAGCGTTGGACCGGGGCCGCTGCGGTCATCCCGCGTGCGTCAACTCGCGTCGCCCATTCGGCAATCGCTCAACGAAATAAAAGTTATGACTAATAACTATTATGGTAAAGCTGCAGTGCAGCATGCTGAGTCACGCCTCGACAGGCGGCGTCGTCACGGAGGTGCGGTACGCACGCGCCAGGTATGCAGGGCGGCCGAGGTCGGTGTCGCGGCGCGGGTTGCTTGGGCCTGGCGACCTGAATCAGGGGCGCGGCCAGCACCGTGGCGGGCGATGAGCCCGTGACTCTGCATCCCGCCATCCAGTCCGACGGTCTTGCGCGGAAGAGTTGCGGGGCAGGGTGCCCGGCGTCCGGTCTCGCTCCAGCTGCCTGTAGATCGGTCCGGGACGCGAGCGCAGCGGCGCGTTCGGGCTGTTGCACGCCCGTGGCGTCGCCCGCCGCCCTGCGAATCAATTCGGGACTAGCCTCCAGCGCAATGTGCGCCAGTCGCCGCTTGCGCGCACGGTGCCGCACAGGCGATGCAACGCAGGACGGCATCGGCCACCGTCGTGCGCACGACGGCCTTGACCCGCAGCATGTCCGACTTAGCCTGAAGCACGCGAGCAGGACGAATCGTGCGGTCGAGGGCGCGGACACGCATCGAAGCCATCAAACGCGAGCCGGCAAGCGCCATCGAGCCTGCCCGGCACGAAGCTGGTGCCGATGCATCGGCGATGCGAGGAGGAGAGGCGACTTGTGCGGCGCAGGGTGACAGTGGGGGCGCAGCGGCCTCGGCCCTGGCGCCTCCCCGGGAAAGGACGGGCAGCTCCTGTGATCGCTTTAGTGCCCGGATGGCGGCGCGTCACACCGCGCGGATGGGGCATGACCGCGCCGCGCGGGCACGGCCATGCGCGCGGTTACGGCGTCTTCTTGGTGGCCTTGTCCAGCGTGGTCAGGATGCCGCGCAGCGTCCCGACCTCGATCTGCCCCGGCGCCGACGCGGTGCCGAGCATGCCGAAGGTCATCGCCTGGCCAAAGGTTTCTCCGGCCAGGCGGGAGACCACGCCGGTCGGACCCATCGACATGGTCAGCAGCGGGCGGTCGCTGCTCTGGCGCATCTGCCAGGTGGCATCGAGCAGCTTGAGCACATCGCCCGGGTTCTGCGGCATCACTGCGATCTTCAGCGCATCGGCGCCCAGCGCCTGCTGCTTGCGCAGACGGGCGACGATCTCGGCGGTGTCCGGCGTGGCGTGGAAATCGTGGTTGGACATGACGATGTAGGCGCCGGCCCGGTGCGCGGCGGCCACGATCGACTTGACCACCGCCTGGTCGCGGAACATCTCCACGTCATACAGGTCGGCGGCATGGGCCTTGATGAGTGCCGCGTAGAGCTTGCCGTAGTCGGCATCACTGATCGCGGTGGCGCCGCCCTCGGCCTTGGTGCGGAAGGTCAGGATCACCGGCTTGCCCTCCGCCGCGCTGGCGACCTGCGGAGCCAGCTTGACCAGCGCTTTGGCGTCGGTGGCGATGTCCAGGTAGTCGATGCGCCACTCGACCACGTCGGTGTCGGCGTTGGCGCCGATCCGCTCGGCCTGGGCGATCGCCTCGGCCGCGGTCTTGGCCGTGATCGGCACGATGGTCTTGGGCGCGCCCTGTCCAATCACCACGCCCTTGACGGCGATGGTACGGACGGGAACGGCAGCGGCGGAGGCGTCGGTCATGTCGGTAGCGGCGGCGGCGGTGCTGACGCCGGCCGTCATCGAGATGGCCAGCAGCACGCGGGCGGCTAGGGTAGTACGGGCAAGCAGCATGTGAGTCCCTCCCAGGTGGATTTCATGGCGCGACCAGGCGCGCGAAAGCGTTAGAACGTGACCTTGGCCTGCAGGCCGACCGCCAGGGCGTTATCGGTCTGGGTATAGGCGAAGGTGCCGGGGTTGGTGATGTACTGCACGTCCGGGCGCAGCATCAGCCAGGGGTTGACCTGGAAGCTGTAGGACAGCTCCACCAGCTCTTCGGCGCCGGTCAGCCCATACAGGGGCGAGTCGGCAGGCACGCCGGCGTTGGCCAGCGTGGCGCGCCGGGCATCGATCAGGCGGTGGTTGATGTCCGCTCCGACATAGCCCAGCGCGATGCGGTCCTTCTCCCGGTGGCCGATGCCCTGCCACAGGCCACCGATCGCGTACCACCGGGTGATCTGCGCGGTGTCCTTGTCCGAGGCCATGTATTCGGCGAAGGCGGTCAGGCCGATCTCGGGATTGGCGCCCGGGGTATAGGCCTTCTGTTCGGCCAGCACGTAGGCGCCATCGCGGCCGGTGACCGCGCCGGTGTCCAGGCCCTTCTTGGAAACACGCGAGGAGTCGTAGTAGCCGCCGAACTTGTAGACGCCTGGCAGGCGCGTGCCGGCGAAGGGCTTCCAGGTCACTTCCACGGGGAACAACGAGCCGGTAGTCCCGGACACGCCAGGGCGGAAGGCGTTGTGCACATTGTCGCCGGACAGGTTGGGATTGACCTGGAACCAGCCCGCGCGCACGTTGACCGAACGGGTCAGCTGCTCGGCGAACTCGCCGCCCCAGCGTGCGGTGGGGTAGTTGTACCAGCCGCTGTTGCCGCTCATGGACAGCGGGTGCGCGCAGAACGCGGCGTTGACGAAGCTGGTGCCCGCGCTGAGGCCGCCGAACTGATTGCCCATCGCGTAGAAGCCCAGCTTGAAATAGGACCGGCCGTCGTTGAACTTCTGGTCGTAGCTGAATTCGCTCAGGCGTGTGTACTGGCCGCCGTAGGCTTCCTGGATCGGGAAGCGGTTGCCCACCAGGTCGGCCGAAGTGCTGTTGCCACGGCGGTCGTTGAGGGTGAAGCGCAGGGTGCCGCCGTTCCAGCCGGCCAGCTTGCCCATGTCCAGGTCCAAGCCCACGCGCACCTGCTGCGCATAGCGCGCGCCGGAGTCCAGGCCGCCGTCGACCACGCCCATGGCTTCGCCGGTGTAGTCCCCGCGCAGGGTGACGCCCTTGTCCACCAGCGCGGCGCGCTCGCCGTTCCAGCCGCCGAAGAGGTTGTCGGTGTCGTAGGCATCGGCGGCGGCGGCCGGGTGGGGCAGCGCGCACAGCAGCGCGACGGCGAGTGGCGCCAGGGCCAGGGAGGGGCGTGCAGACACGGTGGGGCGGTACGACATGGAAACAGGAACCTTGATGTGAGGGAGGTGGGACGCGGGCAGGCTTCGATCCGATGCCAGCCCTGCGATGTCAGCGACCCACGGCGCGCGGCGCGGACAACGGCGAGGTGGCCCCTTCCAGCGAGGTCACGGTGGCCGTCACGCCGTTCAAGCCGGCCGCGTCGGAAAGGGTGAGGCGGAAATGGCCTTGCCCCTGGGCGTCGGTGGCGACCGACGCGCTGCCCAGGTAGTGCGCGGCTTCGTCGTCGGTGGCCTTGGCATTGCCGAAGACCTCGATGCGATGCACGGTGTTGGACGCGCCCAGGAAATGACCCGTTACGCTCAGGTCCTGTCCATCGCGTCGTGCGCTGTCGATGACGGGCGCGACGATACCCCCGTTGGGCGCGGGCTGGCAGTTCTCGTTGACGCGATCGCTGCAGATCTTGGCCAGCTTGTCGGGATCGCTGTGGACGCCGCCGCCGCGCGAGCCGACGAAACCGGCGTGTTCCAGGCCTGGCACGCCGAACACGATCGCGCCACGCCGCTGGCCCGGGACACAGGCACCACCGGCTTGGCAACGCATGATCTTCAGCCCGTTGCCGGTGATGCTGTTGGCGCTGATGCGGTTGGGCAGCGAGGTGGGCTGCGGGCGCACGGCCACGCCGATGCCGTTGCCGGTGATGGTGTTGTCATCGACCACGTTGTCGCGCCCGGTCAGGCTCACTCCGATGGAGTTGCCGGTGAAGGTGTTGGCCGCGATGGTGTTGCGGTTGCCCCAGTTGATCTGCAGGCCGTCGGAGTAGTTCTCGAAGCGGTTGCGGATGACGGTGTTGTCGTTGCCCCATAGGATCTCGATGCCCTGCGAGGGTTCGGGATTGGCATCGGTGGAGCGGAACACATTGTCGGCCACCAGGTTCCAGGCCGCGCCCCGGGTCAGCTCCAGGCCGTCGCCGTTGTCCAGGAACTCGTTGCGCACGATGCGGTTGTGGATCGTGGTGGTGGCGGTCGACTGTCCGCTGCCGTCGTCGCCGGTCAGCATTACGCCCGCGCCGCCCTTGTTGGCGACGATGCGGTTGTCGTGGATCTCGCTGCCCGAGGCGCGGTTGACCAGCACGCCGATGCAGAAGTTGCGGATCTCCAGGCCGGCCAGTTCCACCCCTTGCGTATCGCGCAGGACCAGGCCGGGCAGGGTGGTGGTGCGCACGTTGGTGCCGTACTGGCCTTCGACCGCGCCGGGGCAGGCCTTGGTGCCTTCGCCGGTGACGTAGGCCGCGCCATCAATGGCCACGTACTGCCCGGCCTGCTGCCAGGGCAGCCCGACGATGGCGACCGGGCCGTTGATGGCCGGCAGCGGCTTGGCAGGCTTGATCACGTATGGCGCGGTGCCGACCGCGGCGATCTCGATCCGGTAGGTGCCCGGGGCCTGGTTGGCGGTGGTGATGGCCCAGCGCAGCGAGCCGGGTGCGTCGTCGTCCGCGTAGCGGTCCACCGTCAGCACCTGGCGCGGCGCCGGTGTCGGCTCGGCCTGGTGGGCGGCCGCCACGGGCAGCCAGGCCAGCAGGGCCACCGGCAACAGACCGGCGAATGAAACGGATCGACGCATACAGCACTCCAGCAGACAGGAAAGGCGCCAGGCCCGCGCTTGGGTCCGACACGCTGCGGCGCACGCGCAGCGCGGCGCCGATGACGGCCGTCCGGAGGCGGCCTGAACATGGGCGTACACGCTAGGTGGCGAAGCTGTCAGTCAGCAAGTTCGAATATCGCTTATATGGGCGATATTCGAACGTAATGTCTACGACCTTGGTCCAATACCTGGCGCCGTCGAAGGTCGCGCGCGGGCCGCCCGGCGCCGATTGCCGTCGACGCAAAGCCAAAGAATCACGCGTCTTCCGCCGATATGGGCCGCGCCAGCGTCGTGGCGTGGTTCCCTACAGTTCGATAGTTCGTGTATTGTCGCCACATGGACGAAGATCGAGCTGTCGCCGCTTTATCCGCCCTGGCCCATGCCCAGCGCCTGCGCGTGTTCCGGGCTTTGGTGGTGGCCGGACCGGATGGACTAGTCCCCAGCGTGCTGGCCTCGCGGCTGGAGGTGGCTCGGAGCACGTTGTCCTTCCATCTCAAGGAACTGGCCCATGCAGAGCTGGTCGACATCGAGCCGCAGGGCCGCAACCTGATCTACCGCGCCCGCTATGACCGCATGACCGGCCTGCTCGACTACCTGACCGAGCACTGCTGCCAGGGCGGAACCTGCGAGGCATCCGCCGCAGCCGCCCGCCAGGTGTGCGAGGGATGAGCCCAATGCCGAACCCGCTTGCGAACCGCGGCTTGTCGACATCCTCCGCCCTGACACGAAGCCCGGCGATCGCCGCACGCGTGGTCGCGCGGATGTGCGGCAACGCCGGATGCCCAAGGCCCCTTTTCCTTCGCTGTTTCCCCCGCTGAGGCGCCCATGAGCCCCATCACGATCTATCACAACCCCGACTGCGGGACCTCGCGCAACGTGCTCGGCCTGATCCGCAACAGCGGTGTGGAACCGACCATCGTCGAGTACCTCAAGACCCCGCCGGACCGCGCCACCTTGACCGCGCTGATCGCCGCCATGGGCGTCCCCGTGCGTGCGCTGTTGCGCGAGAAGGGCACGCCCTACGCCGAGCTTGGCCTGGACGATCCGGAACTCGGCGATGACGTACTCATCGACGCGATGCTGGCCCACCCGATCCTGATTAACCGGCCTATCGTGGTCACCCCGCTCGGCGCGCGCCTGTGCCGGCCTTCCGAGCGAGTCCTCGATCTGCTGCCCCAGCCGCAGCGTGGCGCGTTCAACAAGGAAGACGGCGCGCCGGTGGTGGATGCGGGAGGCGAGCGTGTCTGAGTCGCTGGAGACGTTGCCCAACCTGGATGCGGCGTCGTTCGCCCAGCCCGATCCGTCGCGCCTGTTCCCGGTCGAACGCGTGACCCACGCGCCACGCTTTCTGCTGCTCTACGGCTCGCTGCGCGCGCGCTCGTTCAGTCGCTTCGCCGCAGAGGAATCGGCGCGCCTGCTGCGCGCGCTGGGCGGGGAGACGCGCCTGTTCGATCCCACCGGCCTGCCACTGGTCGACGAAGCCAACGAGGACCACCCCAAGGTCCAGGAACTGCGCGCGCTGGCGACCTGGGCCGAAGGCATGGTGTGGAGTTCGCCCGAGCGTCACGGCGCGATGACCGGGGTGATGAAGACCCAGATCGACTGGATCCCCCTGTCGGTGGGCGCGGTGCGTCCGACCCAGGGCAAGACCCTGGCGGTGATGCAAGTCTCCGGTGGCTCGCAGTCGTTCAACGCGGTCAACCAGATGCGCGTGCTGGGACGCTGGATGCGGATGCTGACCATCCCCAACCAGTCCTCGGTGGCCAAGGCCTGGCAGGAGTTCGACGAGGCCGGGCGGATGAAGCCCTCGCCCTACTACGCGCGCATCGTGGATGTCATGGAGGAGCTGATGAAATTCACCCTGCTCACCCGTGACGTCGCAGACCACCTGGTGGATCGCTACAGCGAGCGCCACGAGGCGGCCGAGCGCCTGTCCACGCGCGTGGCACAAGACGCCATTTAGGCGCCGGTGGCGGTCGGCGCGTGGTTTGGGAATACTCCCCGCAGCCGACCGGCCCTGGAGGCACGATGGCGCAGCGGATCACCCTGATCGAACCCGGCCCGCAGGCCCTGGCGCTGCTGGAACGCGTCGGCCTGCCCACCGATGACCTGCACGATCCCGTGCCGCGCGCGATGCACGCGCTGTGGGACGGCGAACAGTTGCTGGGCGTGGTCGCGGTCGAACTGCACGCCGCTTGCGGCCTGCTGCGCTCGTTGGCCGTGGCCCCGGAGCAGCGCCTGGCCGGCGTGGGCAGCGCGCTGGTCGCCCATGCCGAGCAGGATGCGGCCCGTGCCGGCGTGCGCGATCTCTACCTGCTCACCACCAGCGCCGAGGCCTTGTTCGTCAGGCTGGGCTACACGCGCATCGCACGCGAACACGCGCCACCGCAGATTGCCGCCACGCGCCAGTTCAACGGGCTGTGCCCGGACAGCGCGGTGTTCATGCACAAGGCACTGGGCTGAAAGCGACAACCACGGCTCAGCATGCCTCGCTGAGTCGCTGCTTGCTTCGACCCACGCTTGAGGCGTTGAAAGGACCTGCGCCTAGTCCGGGCCGCGTGTTTGTTGTCCGCACCGGTTCCGCATTCGCGATGGCAGGCGCGTCTTAGCCCAATGTCTGCCCCGGGAAGCCTGCATACGCTTCGGCGATGGTGGCGCGGCCGGCGCGGCTGGCCAGCAGGGTGTCCAGTTCGGCACCGTGCACGCGGCGAGTGAACGCATCCAGTCCCGGCAAGGTGTGCAGCATGGAGGTCATCCACCAGGAGAACCGCTGCGCGCGCCAGACCCGGCGCAGGGCCAACTCCGAATAGCGAGCCAGCGCTTGAGGTTCGCCACCGGCATAGGCCTTGTCGAACAGGCTGGCCAGCAAGCCCACGTCGGCCATCGCCAGGTTCAGGCCCTTGGCGCCGGTGGGCGGCACGATATGGGCGGCGTCGCCGGCCAGGAACAGCCGACCGTGCTGCATCGGCTCGACCACGAAACTGCGCAGCGGCGCGATGCTCTTCTCCAGGGAAGGACCGGTCTGCAGGCGTTCGGCCAGGTCCGGCGACAGGCGCGCGCGCAGTTCGTTCCAGAAGCGCGCGTCGGACCAGTCGTCCACGCGTTCGTCCGTGGGCACTTGCACGTAGTAACGCGACCGGCTCGCCGAGCGCATGCTGCACAGGGAAAAGCCGCGCGCGTGGCGTGCATAGACCAGTTCGTCATTGACCGGCGCGGTGTCGGTCAGGATGCCGAGCCATCCGAACGGATAGACGCGCTCGTAGGTCCGCAGCACGCCTTCGGGAATCGTCCGTCGGCTGACGCCGTGGAAACCGTCGCAGCCCACCACGTAGTCGCAATCCAGCCGGGTGGCCACGCCGTCCAAAGTGAAGTCCAGCCAGGGGCGGTCGCCATCGACACCGCCGATGGCGACATCATCGACCTCGTACAGGGTCTGCCCGCCCTGCGCGGCGCGTGCGTCCATCAGGTCGCGCGTCACTTCGGTCTGGCCATAGATGGTCACCGGCACGCCGCCGGCATCCAGGTCGATGTGCTCGCGGCGTCCGTCCAGCAGGAGTTCGAAGCCATGGTGGATGATGCCTTCGGCATGCAGCCGTTGCGAGGCACCGACGCTGTCCAACAGATCCACGGTGCCTTGTTCCAGCACGCCGGCGCGGATGCGCGAGAGCACATAGTCCGCGCTGCGCCGCTCGACGATGACGTTGTCGATACCCGCGCGCTGCAGCAACTGGCCCAGCAGCAGGCCGGCCGGGCCCGCCCCGACGATGGCGATTGTGGTCCTCATGCGCCCTCCCGACACTTCAGATGTGATGGCGGCCAGTGTCGATTGCCAAACGCCCGTGTCCAAGGGACGATGCGGGCCAGTCCTTGGACTTTTCGCAGATGCCAAACCACGCCGCCGATTCAGTCCACGCCAATGCGGTGCCTGCCTTCGGCCTCTACGGCGAGACCTGGTCCAGCCAGGTGCTGGATCGGATGCATTGGGAATCCATCCCGGCGCGCAGCCGCCTGCACGGTTGGCATATCCGCCCGCATCGACACAGCGACCTGCTGCAGCTGATGTACGTGCAGCGCGGTCCGGCCCACCTGGAGATCGACTATGCGACGCAGCGGGTGGACGCGCCCACCTTGGTGTTGCTGCCGCCATTGAGCGTGCATGGCTTCCGCTTCCATCGCCGCGTGCAGGGGCATGTGCTGACCCTGTCGGCCCAGGTGATGGCCGAGTTCTGCAATCAGTGGCCGGCGCTGGGACGTGGACTCGCGCAGCCGGCATGCCTGGACGCCGGCGCGGACACCGGCATGCTCGACCACCTGTTCGACACAGTGGCCGGCGAGTACCAGGGGCGTCGGCCCGCGCGCGGGGAGATGCTGCAGGCCCTGGTGGCCCAACTGCTGGTGTGGACGGCACGCGCCTGCCAGAGCCGGGTGGATGCCCCGATGCAGGACGCGACGCCGCACGCACGGGGCGCGCGGCATCTGCAGGCCTATCTGTCACTGGTGGATGCGCACTACCGCGAGCACTGGCCGCTGCAACGTTATGCGCAGCAGGTGGGGGTGAGCAGCGGCCACCTCAACGCACTGTGTCGGCGCCTGGCCGGCGCGACTGCGCTGCAGCTGCAGCAGCGGCGCTTGCTGCTGGAGGCACAGCGGAGCCTGACTTATACCACCCTGGACGTGCAGCAGGTCGCGGCGATGCTTGGATTTTCCGATGCTGCGTACTTCAGCCGCTGGTTCAGCCGCAGCGCCGGCTGCGCACCCAGTGCGTTCAGGAGCCGGGGCCGCCGCCAGGGCGTGGGCTAGCGGGGCGCGGCCAGGCGGATCGACAGCACCGCCACCATCGCCAGCACCAGCGGCAAGGCCAGCAGGTAATACAGATTGGCCGGCTGCCAGCCGGCATCGACCATCACGCCCACAGTCATCGGCGAGAGGATGGCGCCGATCCGGCCGATGCCGATCGCCCAGCCCAAGCCCGTGGTTCGCACCGTCGGGTCGAAGACCGCCGGCGCCATGCCATACAGGCCCGCCATGGAGCCGAACAGGGCCATGCCGATCACGAAGGCGGTCGGGAAGGCCACCTGCAGCTGAGTCCCGGCCATGGCGAAGACCGCCATCGACACCCCCGCCAGCAGGAAGCTGCCCGCGGTCAACCGGGTCAGCAGATAACGCGAGGCCAGCCAGCCGAAGATGCTGCCGCCCAGCATGCCGCCCAGGTTGAGCAGGACCCCGCCGGTGATGCCCTGTTCGGCCGACATGCCGCCCTGCACCAGCAGCTTGGGCGTCCAGCTCAGCACGAAGTAGAACGTGAACATGTGCAGGAAGAAACTGGCCGCGATCAGCAGCGAGGTCCTGCGCAGCTGTGGCGTGAACAGCGCTCCGTAGCCCGTGCGTGGCGCTACTTCGGGCGGGGACGGGAGAACTTCCAGCCGCGGCTGGCGCATCCGCTGCAACAGCCCATTGAGTCGCTCCAGCGCGCCGGCCGGACGACGGCTCATCAGGAAGTCCAACGACTCGGGCAGCAGCAACAACACCAGGGGGATGCACAGCAGCGAGGCCAGCGCGCCGAACAGGAACACCGCATGCCAGGAGAAGTGCTGCAGGATCAGTGTGGCGATCAGGCCGCCGATGGTCGCGCCGACCGGATAGCCGGTGGCCTGCAGCGCCACGGCCGTGCTGCGGTAGCGGGCGCTGGCGTATTCGGCGGTGATCACGCCCGAGCAGGCCAGCATGCCGCCGATGCCCAGCCCGGTGAACACGCGCAGCAGTCCGAGCTGCCATGCGTTGTTGGCCAGGGCCGAACTGGCCATGCCCAGCGTCAGGATGACCAGGCACCACAGGATCATGGTGCGCCGCCCGAAGCGGTCGGCCAACGGTGCCAGCAACAGTGAGCCAGCCGCCATGCCCACCAGCCCGGCGCTGAGCATCAGGCCCAACTCGCTGCCGGACAGCGACCAATCGCTGGACACGTGCGGGGCGGTGAAGGCCATGACCATCACGTCAAAGCCATCCAGCATGTTGAGGACGATGCAGACCCCGATCGCCACCCACTGGAATGGGCTCATGCGATCAAGCGCGAGGTTGCTGGAAGCGGCGGTGGGTGCGGTCATTGCTGAATCCTGATTCGTTGGGCGCTACGACGGTTGAGGCGGCGGTCAACCGACCGGGATGCGCTGGCGGTCGCGGGCGATGACGATCTGGCCCTTGAAATGCTTTCCTGCGCCTTCCTGCCACATGGTGTCGGTGATCCAGTCCATGTCGCCGGGAACGAAGTGGCTCAGCACCAAGGTCTTGACGCCAGCAGCCTGGGCGATCTTTCCGGCGTCCTCGGGTGTGGTATGCGACGCCAGCAGGTGGTGCTTAAAGGCCTCCTTGTCATTTGCGACCTTCTGCACCAGCTTGTCCACGCCTGGCGGATAGACAACCTCGTGCACCAGCACATCAGCGCCCTTGGCAAAATCGGCCAGCTTGGGGTTGTAGGCGGTATCGCCACTGAACACCACCGCGCCGTGCGGCGTGTCGAAACGATAGGCGAAGCAATGCTCGAGCGGTGGGTGCAGCATGTGGGCCGACGTCACGCGCACGCCGTCGGCTTCCATGACCTTCCCCGGGCCAGGAAGATCATGGGCCTGGAGCAGCGGGTGCGGATCCACGCGTCCCTCGTCAGCCATGCGCGTGGCCACGTCGATCCGGTTGAGGGCCCAGAAATCCCGGGTCATCTGCTCGATCCCGATCGGGCCATAGCTCTTCACCGGCGTGCGCAGGTTGGTGACCCAGCCGTTGTAGAACAGGTTGCCGTACTCCAGATTGTGGTCGGAATGATGGTGGGTGATGAAGACATACTTCAGCTTGTCCAGTGGCAGTCCCGCGTCGACCAGCCCACGCGAGACCCCGTAGCCGCAATCCACAACGAAGGCCACACCGTCGACCATCAGCAGGTTGGCTGGATTGCCGCGACGCCCGCCCACGCGTGGGCCGCCTTTGGTTCCGATGGTGTAGAGCACCGTGCCGCGCTCGGCAGTCAGGTCGGCTGGCGCCGAGGCGGCGCCCGGCTTGTCATTACCGCTCACGGCCTGCGCGGCGGCATGGCGGGCCATCAGCAGGCTCGCGCCTCCCATGCCGATGCCGGCGATGAACTTGCGTCGATCAATGCTCATGTCTGTTGCTCCCGGTTGGGTCTCAATGCTGGGGTTCGAAGCGATGTAGCGTGACGGTCGAGTCGATGTCGAAGGACATCAGGTCCTCGCCCACGACGATCGGGCCGTCCCACGCCGTCGCGGCGCGGTCATGGATGGCCTGGTCGGTGTTGCTCTGGTCCTTGGGGCCGGGCCGGGAGATGTGCGAGAACACGGCCATCTTCGGTTTGGCCAGGGCGAAGACCTTGCCGGCCTCTTCTGGCGAGGTGTGATGTCCGGCTACTGGCTTGGCCCAGGACTCGTGCAGGTGGTGCGTGGAGATGGCGCCTACCTCGTGCACCAGCAGGTCCACGCCCTTGGCCTGGTCGATGACCCGCTGGTCATAGCGCGTGTCCCCGGAGATCACCACCGAGTGGCCGGCATAGTCGATCCGGTAGCCCACCGCCGGCTGGATCGCCTTGCCGTGGTCGACCTTGAACGCACTGACCCTGACGCCGTTGCGCTGGAACACCACGGCGGGAGCATCGAACGCATGCACCCGCACCTCGGTCGCTGCCGGCGGAACCTCTGCATCGGCCTCACGGATTGCCACGTCGGGCGCGAACATCGCTTCCATTGCCCGGGCGATGGGTGTGATGCCGGTCGGCCCGTACAGTTCGAACGGCGTGGTACGGCCGTTCTGCGGCGTGCGCAGGAAACTGGTGGTCCACAGATCGGCCAACCCGTTGAGGTGGTCGGAGTGGAAGTGGGTGATGAAGGTGGCATCGATCTTGCCCAGCGGCACCTTCAACTGCGCCAGGCGGATGGTCGCGCCACGGCCGGCGTCGAAGACCAGATTCAGTCCGCCGGCCTGCACCAGCGTGGAATTGCCGAAGCGCTCGGGGTTCAAGCTGGGCGTCCCGGTACCCAACAGGGTGACCCGGATCGCGGGCATCACCGGCTTGGCAGGGGGCTGGGCTTGCGCGAGCGGAGCGACCGCCAACAGCAGGGCGAGCAGGGAGGCCCTGAATGTCATGTGTGACATGTGAGGTCCTGGATCAAAAGATGTAGGTGAGGTCGATGCGGAAGGTGGGCGTATGTCGCAGCCCGGCCACGCGCATCTGGCTGGATGGCTCGAAATAGGCGCCCGAGCCTCGCAGCTGCAGGTTCGGCGAGGCCTGCCAGCGCAGGTCCATCGCCGGCTGCTGGCCGGTGTAACGGGCATCGGTGCGCAGCGAGGGCGCGAGGGTGCCGAAGTTCTGGCCGTAGATCGCATCGTCGGTGGAGTAGCGCCAGTAGAAACGGTTGTAAATCTCCAGACTCAGATCGTGTGGGAGGCTGAAGGACAGCGAGGGCGCGACGCTGTACATATTGGACAGGCTCATGAATCCGTTCAGGCTCACGTATTCGCCGGACATGTAAAGCGGGTTGTAAGTCTTCACGGTGCTGCCATCGCGCTTGCCGCCGCTGGCCATGTCCAGGTTGAAGGCCAGGACCGGTGCGTCCTTGTCCTGGCCAAGGTTGAATGAGGTGGTGGTCATCACCGCACTGGCGCGAATATCGCGCCCGTTGAAGCTACCGGTCTGGTAGAGCAGGGTGTAGTCGATGGCCGCAGCGCCGACCTTGCCCCAGAAGCGCGTCGCGAAGGTGTGCCGGGTCTCTGCGCCCCGAAGCTGGTTGAAAGCGATGCTGTCGTCACGTTGGCCGACGTAGATGGGATCAAGGTTGAGCGACAGTTCCTGCTTGCGCACCAGTGGCAGGGAGCCATAAAGACCCCAGACCGCGGTATCGTGGTCGGTGTCGTCGTCGAAGCTGTGGCGTCCATAGGCGACCGGTCGCATTAGGAACGCATCCAGCTTGAAGGTTGGGCAGTCGTAATAGCCGCGCACGCCGTCGAAATTGCGTTCCACGTTCGGCGCCGCCTGCAGTGCGAAGACCTGACCGGTGCCGAAGTGCACCTGCTGGCGGCCCGCGCGCACGCCCAGCGTGCCCGTCCGTGTCTTGTGCTTGGCTTCGATGAAGGCCTGCGACAGATCTACATCGTTTGACTGGCGCGGTGACTCGGGCCGTGGGTAGTGGCTGCCGAACTGCTGGCCGCTGATCAGTTGCCCGAAGAAGCGCAAACCCTCGCCGACATGCAGGTCCGCACCGTATTGATGGCGCAGCAGCATGAAGCGCTGGTCCCGCTCCCCCGCCCCGGTGTAGGAATTCCAGGTCTGCCAGACCGAGCGCACGCGCTCTTCGCCGAACAGGGTCAGGGTCACATCGCCAGTGTCGCCGATCGGGCGGTTTTTCCAGGCGTGCAGTGGCCCGGTGTCCTGGCCTTTGTAAACGTCGTTGTAGCGGATCAGCCGGTAGGGGCCCACCGGCGGCCCCTTGCCTGCATTGGGCGGCAGGATGCGCGGGTTTGGCACCTGCTTGGCCGGCACGCGGCCGTGCTGCGCATCGGGGACCGTCACCGGATCCTGTGAGTCATGCGCTGATGGCGGCGTCGCCGTCGTGGCGGCCTGCTGTGCACCAGCCAGGGCCGGCAGGCCCTGGCCAAACAGCAAGGCGGCCGCAAGACCTGTCAGGCGCAGCGCCCGGATTTTCGTTGGCATGACTTCCCCTCTCCCGGAAATCAGGAATCGTTGTTGAGTGATGTGCGTATCGTCCGTGCGCGCTGACCGGCGTCCTTCCACCGGTGCCTGCCGACCCTTTCTCAGCAGGGCTTACACGCTAGGTTTATCGCCCCGCACCATTCAAGTTCGAATATCGAATGCACGGGCGATATTCGAACGCTTGGCATGAGACTTTTGTCTAGCATGGCCTCGCGCCGCTCTGGCCGATGGCGCGTTCAGGAAGCAAGACCAAGGGTCAGGCGCGCTTCTGACTTCGCGGGGCGTCATCTGGACCACGCAAGGCCTGAAGGCCGCCCCTGACAGGTGGGCGGCGGGGCGGGGCGAGGGCTGGCCCGCCCGCAGTCCGATCAGTCCGTGCGGGTCTTGCTGGCGTCGGCGTCGCCGTGGAGCACTTCCAGGGGGCGCTGTCCCGCGCGTGCCTTGGTGAAGATTTCGGCGTAGCGCAGGGTCGCGTTGGCGTGTTCGCGCATGAGGGCTTCGGCACGTGCCGACTGGCCGGTGCGCATGGCATCGACGATGGCGTGATGCTGGAGGTGCGCGAAGTTGAAGCGGGTCCACTCCCCGGCGAGGTTGTTGTTGTCGAACGCCAATGCACTACTGGAGGCGAAAGGCAGGTGGTCGTTGCGCGACAGCGCGGTGGCGACGGCCGCGTTGCCGCTGGCCTCGACGATCACCTGGTGAAAGGTCATGTTGAGCTCGTGGTAGACCTGCATGTCGTCGGCCACGATGTGGCCCTTGGCGAAGAGCGCATCGCCGCGTTCCAGGCATTGCTCCAGAACCGCCAGTGACGCGGCCGGCAAGCCGCGCTCGGTCGCCTGGCGCGCGGCCAGCCCCTCCAGCACGCCGCGCACCTCCACGGCATTGGCCAGGTCCTGCGCTTCCACGCTCGGCACCATGTAGCCGCGCGCACCGCATCGCACCAGCAGGCCTTCCTGTTCGAGCGTGCGGAACGCAAGCCGCACCGGCGTGCGGGAGACGCCCAGGGACTGGGCAGTCTGGATTTCGGCCAGGCGCACCCCGGCGGGCAACGCACCGGACGCGATCATGTTGCGCAAGGAGATCAGGACGCGCTGCCCGGGCTTGGATTCCATGGTGAAGGGGATGCTTCGTGCGGATCTGGAGGGGAGTCGCATCTTAAGCACAGCGCTTCGCCGGGGTTTTTTGGATCCAAAATATCCAAATTACTTAGACCAAAGGATGATTACCCGCGATATTGGATCCAATAAAGTGCGGCGCAGAGATTAACCCACTAGAGGACTCTGTCGATGTTTCCCAAGAACGCGTGGTACGTGGCCTGCATGCCCGACGAACTGGCCGACAAGCCACTCGGTCGCAGGATCTGCGGGGAAAAGATCGTCTTTTTTCGGGGCGCCGATGGCGCGGTCCAGGCGGTCGAGGATTTTTGCCCGCACCGTGGCGCGCCGCTGTCGCTGGGTTTCATGCAGGACGGCCACCTGGTCTGCGGCTACCACGGACTGGTGATGGGCGGGGATGGCAAGCCGGTTTCCATGCCGGGCCAGCGTGTCCAGGGGTTCCCCTGCAACAAGGCCTATCCGGTGATCGAGCGCTACGGGTTCGTGTGGGTGTGGCCGGGGGAGGCGGCCCTGGCCGATCCGGCCAAGCTGCATCACCTGGAATGGGCAGAGCGTGCGGACTGGGCCTATGGCGGCGGCATGTACCACATCAGGTCCGACTACCGCCTGATGGTGGACAACCTCATGGACCTGACCCACGAGACCTACGTCCACGCCAGCAGCATCGGCCAGAAGGAGATCGACGAGGCGCCGGTCAAGACGCGCATGGAAGGCGAGCAGGTCGTGACCAGCCGCTTCATGGACAACATCGCCGCGCCGCCGTTCTGGCGGATGGCGTTACGTGGCAACGGACTGGCGGACGATGTGCCGGTGGATCGCTGGCAGATCTGCCGCTTCACCCCGCCCAGCCACGTCCTGATCGAAGTGGGCGTCGCCCATGCGGGCCACGGCGGCTATGACGCACCGGCCGAAAAGAAGGTCAGCAGCATCGTGGTGGACTTCATCACGCCGGAGACCGAGACCTCGCACTGGTACTTCTGGGGCATGGCCCGCAACTTCCGGCCCGACGACGCCGAGCTCACCGCCAGCATCCGCGAGGGCCAGGGCAAGATCTTCGCCGAGGACCTGGAGATGCTGGAACGCCAGCAGCAGAATTTGTTGGAACACCCCGAACGCGCGCTGCTCAAGCTCAATATCGATGCAGGGGGGGTGCAGTCGCGCCGCATCATCGACCGTCTGCTGGCGGCCGAGCGCGCCGCCGGCGCCGAGGCCGCGGCATGATCGAGGTGCAGGTGGTCGCCGTGCGCGAGGAGGGCGAACACCTGCGCAGCTTCGAGTTGCGGCGCACGGACGGTGGCGCATTGCCCGCCTTCGAGGCCGGTGCGCACATCGACGTGCAGCTGCCCGGCAAGCTGACCCGCCAGTACTCGCTCTGCAACGCGCCACACGAGACCCATCGCTACCTGATCTGCGTGCTGCGCGAATCCGCATCGCGCGGTGGCTCGGAGGCCATGCATGCCCTGGCCGAAGGCGGCGTGCTGACCATCAGCGCGCCACGCAACCTGTTTGCCCTGCACCCGGCGCCCGCCCACAGCCTGTTGTTCGCCGGCGGCATCGGCATCACCCCACTGATCGCCATGGCCGAGCACCTCGCACGCAACGATCGTTCCTTCGAGCTGCACTACAGCGCGCGCGGTCCCGGCCGGGCCGCCTTCCTGGAACGTCTGCGCGCGGCGCCCTGGGGCGATCGGGTTCACCTGCATTTCGACGATGGCCCCGCGCATTTGCGTCTGGACGTGGCCCAGGCCCTGACCGCCGCGCCGGACGGAGCCCATCTGTATGTCTGTGGCCCGGCCGGCTTCATCGACCACGTGTTCCAGGCGGCCGAGGCGTCCGGCTGGGACCCGACGCGTCTACACCGCGAATACTTCAGCGCCGCGCCGTCACCGGTGGACGCCGGGGAGCAATCCTTTGAGGTCCAGGTCGCCAGTTCTGGAGAGGTCCATACCATCCCGCCGGGGCGCAGCATCGCCCAGGTGCTGGACGAGGCGGGCGTCTTCGTCCCGGTGTCCTGTGAGCAGGGCATCTGCGGGACCTGCGTGACGGCCGTCCTGGAAGGAACGCCGGAGCACCGCGACCAGTTCCTCTCGGCGGACGAGCACGCACGCAACGACCAGATGACGCTGTGCTGCTCGCGCGCCCGCAGCGCACGCCTGGTGTTGGACCTGTAGCGCCGCCGCGCAGGCGTCGCGGCGCGCCCGCAACGCGCGGCGCGGCAATGCCTGGGAGCGCGCTTACTTGCCGCGCGCGCGGGCGAAGGCGGCGGCCAGCGCGTTGTCGGCCGGCGGGGCGCTGGGCTTGGGCGGACGGGCGCCACCGCCACCGGGACGACCGCCACGATCACCACGAGGGCCGTTGCCACGGCCACCGGCATTGCGCTCGTCGCGCGCGGACGGCGCGCCGGGCACGTCGTCCAGGCGGCGGGTCAGGGCGATGCGCTTGCGCGCCACGTCGACCTCCAGCACCTTCACCTTGACGATGTCGCCGGCCTTGACCACCTCGCGCGGATCCTTGACGTAGGTATCCGACAGCGCGGAGATGTGGACCAGGCCATCTTGGTGCACGCCGATGTCGACGAACGCACCGAAGGCGGCCACGTTGCTCACCACGCCTTCCAGGATCATGCCTTCGCGCAGGTCCTTGATGTCTTCCACGCCTTCGGCGAAGCGCGCGGCCTTGAACTCAGGACGCGGGTCGCGGCCGGGCTTTTCCAGTTCCTTGAGGATGTCGCGCACGGTGGGCACGCCGAATTTTTCGTCGGTCAGGCGCTCGGCCTTGAGCCCGCGCAGGAAGGCGGTATCGCCGATGATCTGCTTGACGCCCTTGCCGTTGGCTTCCTTGAGGATGCGCTCGACCACCGGATAGGCCTCCGGATGCACCGAGGACGCATCCAGCGGCTCCTCGCCATCGCTGATGCGCAGGAAGCCCGCGCATTGCTCGAAGGTCTTCTCGCCCAGGCGCGGCACCTTCAGCAGCGCCTTGCGCGTGGGGTAGGGGCCATGTTGGTCGCGATAGACCACGATGTTTTCGGCGACCGTCGATGACAGGCCGGACACGCGCGTGAGCAGCGCGGCCGAGGCGGTATTCACATCCACGCCCACGGCATTCACGCAGTCCTCGACCTTGGCATCCAGCGCCCGCGCGAGACGGAACTGGTCCACGTCGTGCTGGTACTGGCCCACGCCGATCGCCTTCGGCTCGATCTTCACCAGTTCGGCCAGCGGATCCTGCAGGCGGCGCGCGATGGAGACCGCGCCGCGGATGGAGACGTCCAGGTTCGGGAATTCCTTGGCCGCCGTTTCCGAGGCCGAGTACACCGACGCCCCGGCCTCGCTGACCACGATCTTCTGCAAGGCCGGATTGTTGCAGGCCTTGATGACCTCACCGGCCAGCTTGTCGGTCTCGCGACTGGCGGTGCCGTTGCCGATGGCGATCAGCGCCACGTTGTGCTGCTCGCACAGGCGCTTGAGCGTGTGCAGCGACTGGTCCCACTGGCGCTTGGGTTCGTGCGGGTAGATGGTGTCGGTGGCCACCAGCTTGCCGGTGGCATCGACCACGGCGATCTTGCAGCCGGTGCGGATGCCCGGGTCCAGGCCGAGCACGGTCTTGGGGCCGGCCGGCGCGGCCAGCAGCAGGTCCTTGAGGTTGTCGCCGAACACCTCGATGGCCTCGCCCTCGGCCTTCTCGCGCGCCTGGTTGAACAGGTCCAGCATCAGGTGCAGGTGCAGTTTGGCGCGCCAGGTCAGGCGGCAGGCCTGCGACAGCCAGGCGTCGGAGGGGCGACCCTGCGGGCGGATGCCGGCGGCCAGGGCGATGCGCCCTTCTGCGTAGGCATTGCCGGCATCGACGTCGCTGCCCGGGTCGAGTTCGAGCTGGATAAATTCCTCGCGGCGCGCGCGGAACAGCGCCAGCAGCCGATGCGAGGGAATCTTGGCCAGCGCCTCGCTGTGGTCGAAGTAGTCGCGGTACTTGGCTCCGGCTTCTTCCTTGCCTTCCACCACCTTGGCGCGGATCACGCCGTTGGCGTCCAGCCAGCTGCGCAGCTCACCCAGCAGCGCGGCGTCCTCGCCCCAGCGTTCCATCAGGATCGCGCGCGCGCCCTCCAGCGCCGCCTTGGCATCGGCCACGCCCTTGTCGGCATCGACAAAGCCGGTAGCGAATTCCTCCGGCACGCGGGTCGGATCTTCCAGCAGGCCATCGGCCAGCGGTTCCAGCCCGGCTTCACGCGCGATCTGCGCACGGGTGCGGCGCTTGGGCTTGTAGGGCAGGTACAGGTCTTCCAGGCGCGACTTGCTGTCGGCGGCCAGGATGTCGCCGCGCAGCTCGTCGGTGAGCTTGCCCTGCTCGTCGATGCTGGACAGGATCGCGGCGCGACGGTCTTCCAGTTCGCGCAGGTAGACCAGGCGCGTTTCCAGGTTGCGCAGCTGGGTATCGTCCAGGCCGCCGGTGACTTCCTTGCGGTAGCGCGCGATGAACGGCACCGTGGCGCCTTCATCCAGCAGGGCGATGGCGGCCAGCGCCTGCGCGGCCTGGGCGCCGATCTCGTCGGCGATGGTCTGGGCGATCTGGCGCGCAAGCGCCGCGGAGAGTTCTGCCATGCGTTGGGTTCAATCGGGACTACAGGGCCGGCGATTGTGGCGTCCTGCGTGCGCCAGTCCAAGCCGTTGACTTTCACTGCGCGAGGGCAGACGGCGGTTTGACGCCATGCCTGGCCGCTGCTAGAAGATCGAGCGCCCAAGGGCGTCGGCCGCCGCGGCCATCACCACCGACAGGACGTCGCCATGACACCCGACCCGGAACAGCTGGCAGAACTGCACGCGCGCCAATTCGCTGGTCCGCAGGACCGGATGCTGCGGCAGGCGGGTCGCGCGCTGGAGGCCGCCGTCCAGCATCTGCCCGAAGCCGAGCAGATCGCCTTCGCCGACCGCTACGTGGCTCGGCTCGCGCAACTGACCTTGTCGTTGCCCGCTCACCCGGGAGACGCCACCAGGCCTGGACCGCCTGCAGCGCCAGGCCTGCTGGGTCACGCGGATCCGCGGACCCGGCGATCGGGCCTCGGACTGTGGTTGTCCGTGCTGCTGGTCGCGCTTGCGTTGATCCTGGTGTTGCTGATGAACGTCGTGGGCTCGCGGTAGGCGTTTGCACGCGCGCCAGGTTTTGATCGGCTCAGGGATGGCGCCGATTGGGCAGAAAGGCCGCCACGATCCCCAGCAGCGGCAGGAACGAAATGACTTGGTACACCCGGAAGATGCTGGTGTGGTCGGCCAGCACGCCCAGCACCGCCGCGCCCAGGCCGCCCATGCCGAAGGCGAATCCGAAGAACAGGCCGGACACCGTGCCGATGCGGTGGGGCATCAGCTCCTGCGCGTAGACCAGGATGGCCGAGAACGCCGAGGACAGCACGAAGCCGATGATCATCGTCAGCACCGTGGTCCAGCCCAGGTCGGCGTAGGGCAGCGCCAGCGCGAACGGCGCCACGCCCAGGATCGAGGTCCAGATCACCGGCTTGCGGCCGATGCGGTCGCCGACCGGCCCACCGATCAGCGTGCCCGCTGCCGAGGCCAGCAGGAAGCCGAACAGATGCAGCTGCGCGCTGGGCACCGAGACGTGGAATTTCTGGATCAGGTAGAAGGTGTAGTAGCTGCTCAACCCGGCGATGTAGAAGTACTTGCTGAAGATCAGCACCAGCAGCACGGCCACCACCCAGGCCACGGTGCGCGCCGGCAGCGCGGGGGCCTCGCTGTGCGCGACGGTCTTCCGCGAGCCGGCATGCAAGGCCAGATGCTGCCGATACCAGCGGCTGACATAGCTGAGCAGGCCGATGCCGATCAGCGCCGCGCCGGCGAACCACGCCACGCTGCTGCGGCCGTTGGGCACGATCACCGCCGCGGCGATCAGCGGGCCGATCGCGGTGCCGGTGTTGCCGCCGACCTGGAACACCGACTGCGACAGCCCGTGGCGCCCGCCCGAGGCGAGCCGCGCGATGCGCGAGGATTCGGGATGGAACACCGCCGAGCCGATGCCGACCAGCATCGCCGCACACAACACCATCGCGAAGTTGGGCGCGTAGGCCAGCAGCAACAGCCCGCACAGGGTCGAGCCCATGCCCATCGGCAGCGAGTACGGCGCCGGCTTGCGGTCGGTGCGGAGGCCGATCAGCGGCTGGAACAGCGAAGCGGTCAGCTGGTAGGTCAGCGTGATCAGCCCGACCTGGGCGAAGCTGAGCTGGAACTGGCCCTTGAGGATGGGATACAGCGCCAGGATCAGCGACTGCATCATGTCGTTGACCAGGTGCGAACTGGTGATCGCGGCGAGCACGCCCACGGCCACCGGGCGACGGGACGGGGTGGACGCGGCGGGCAGGGGCGAGGCGGTGGACGACATGGCGGGTGGCGCGTTCGGGCGAGGTCGGTGCGCATGCTAGAGTCGCCCGCAAAGCCCTTCCCGCGCGATCTGGTCATGACATCCCGCAAAAAGGACATCGGCGTCTCGGCGGGGGCGGCCAAGCGCCTGCCCGCTGGCCCGGACGTGCCGGTGTACTGCAAGGCGCGCGATTACGCGCCGGACACGATGATCGGCCTGCACCACCACCCGGACCGCCACCAGCTGGTCTATGCCGAGGGCGGCGTGTTGGTGGTGCGCGCGGGCACCGGACGCTGGGTGGTGCCAAGCACGCGCGCGCTGTGGATGCCAGCGGGCATGGGCCATGTCGTGCACTGCATCGGCCTGGTGCGCATGCGTAGCCTCTACATCGTGCCCGGTGCGATGTCGCAACCGCCAGCGGGTCCGTCGACGGTGTCGGTGACGCCGCTGCTGGCCGCCTTGATCCACGCTGCGGCCGAGGTGCCGCAGCCGTACATGGCCGACTCGCGCGATGGCCGGCTGATGCGCCTGATCCTGGATGAGCTGCAGACCCTGCCGGTGCTGCCGCTGCACCTGCCCGAACCGCGCGATGCGCGCCTGCGCACCATCGGCAGGCGCCTGGAACAACGGCCCGACGATGCCTCCACCCTGCAGGACTGGGCCGCGCGCCTGAAGGTCGACGTCAAGACCATCCAGCGCCTGTGCGCCCGCGAGTTCGGCATGACCTTCGGCCAGTGGCGCCAGCAGGCGCGGCTGCTGCGCGCCCTGGAACGCCTGGCCGTTGGCGAGAAGGTGATAGATGTCGCGCTGGCGCTGGGCTATGACAGCCCCAGCGCGTTCGCGACCATGTTCAAGCGCCGTTTCGGACAGACGCCGAGTCAGTTCTTCCGTTGAGCGCGCCGGTCCCGCGCATCGGCGGCCACAGGCGCACGCCCAGGGCCGCCAGCGAGGTCAGGGTGGCCAGGCCGACCACGCCCATCCAGCCGGCCTGGGCCAGCGCCCAGGCACCCAACGCCGCGCCGGTGGCCATGCCGATGAACACACCGGTGAAGAACACCGCATTGAGGCGGCTGCGGGCATCGGGATCCAGCCCGTAGTAGATGGTCTGGTGCGAGACCAACGTGGCCTGCACGCCCAGGTCGAAGCCAATCGTCGCCACCACCAGCAGCGCCAGCTGCCCGTGCACCGACAGGGTCGGCATCAGCGCCAGGCTGGCGAAGGAGACCACCGACAGGCCCGCGCCGGCGCGGGTGACGAAGCCCGGACCGCGACGGTCGGCCAGGCGGCCGGCCAGCGGCGCGGCGATCGCGCCCACCGCTCCGGCCAGGCCGAAGGCGCCCGCGACCGTGCTGCCCAGCTGCAGCGGTGGCTGGGCCAGCATCACCGCCAGGGTCGACCAGAACGCGCTGAAGCCGACCGACAGCAGCGCCTGGGCCAGCGTCGCCCGGCGCAGCGCCGGGTGCCGCTTCCACAGCGTGCCCAGCGAGCGCAACAGCGCGCCGTAGCCCAGGTGGGTGGTCGGTGCGAAGGCCGGCAGCGCGCGCCAGGCGGCCACGCCCACGCCCAGCACCAGCGCGGTGGCCACCAGGTAGACCGCGCGCCAGCCCAAGTGTTCGGCGATCAGTCCACTGGCCACGCGCGAGAGCAGGATGCCCAGCAACAGGCCGGTCATCACCGTGCCGACGATCCGGCCGCGGTGCGCCGGCGGAGCCAGCACCGCGGCCGCCGGCACGATGTCCTGGGCCAGCGTGGCCACCAGTCCGGTGGCCAGCCCGGCGACCAGCAACCAGGTCAGGCCGCCGGCCCAGGCGCTGGCCAGCAGGGCCAGGGCAAGCAGGGCGGATTTGGCCAGGATCACCCGGCGCCGGTCGTAGCGGTCGCCCAGTGGGGCGAGCAGGGCGATGCCCAGCGCATAGCCGAGTTGGTTGAGCATGGGCAGCAGCCCGGCGGCGGAAGCCGGCACGCGCAGGTCGCGCGCGATCACTTCCAGCATCGGCTGGCTGTAATAGAGCGAGGCGACGGCCACGCCGGCGCCGATGGCCAGCAGGAGGATCAGGGAGCGCGGCAGGCCGTCCGGATGGGTATTCGTTGTATGCATGGTGGACATGGGGTTTCCAACACGGTGGAAAGCGTGGCGCGCAGTCTGATCTGCGTTGTGAGGGCGTGGTAGCCTCGCCGGCCGGACAAGTTTTATACGCAGAACGTATGAAAGAGCCTGCCCTGAGTGTCGATCGCCTGGCCCTGATGCAGACCTTCGTGCGCATCGTCGAGGCTGGCAGCCTCTCGGCCGCGGCCGCCCAGCTGGGCACGACCCAGCCCACGGTCAGTCGGCGGCTCAAGATGTTGGAGCAGTTCCTCGGCCTGCGCCTGCTGCGCCGGTCCACCCACGCCATGACCCTGACCGAGGACGGCCGCCGCTGCTACGAGCAGGCCAGCGAGCTGCTGCCGCGCTGGCAGGCGATGGAGGACGGTCTGCGTGGCCGCGAGGACGAGCCGCAGGGCCTGCTGCGCGTGGTGGCCCCGCACGCCTTCGGCCAGTCGCAGCTGGTGGTGCCGTTGACCGACTACCTGCGCCGCTGGCCGCAGGTCTCGGTGGAATGGCTGCTGCACGACCGCAACCCCGACTTCATCGCCGAGGGCATCGATTGCGCCATCCGCGTGGGCGAATTGCCCGGCGATGGCGTAGTGGCCTCGCGCATCGGCCAGGTCCCGCGCGTGGTGGTGGCGGCGCCCAGCCTGCTGGAAGGCCGCCCCAGGCCGACCACGCCCGAGGCGCTCGCCACCCTGCCATGGCTGGCGATGCAGACCTTCTACCGCAACGAGGTGGTCCTGCAAGAAGGTGGGGACGGGCGCGTGGCGCGCTTCCCGATCCGCCCCCGCCTGAGCACCGACAGCCTCTATCCACTGCGCGAGGCGGCGCTGGCTGGACTGGGCGCGGCGATGGTCTCGGCCTGGGTGGTGGCCGAGGACATCGCCCAGGGCCGGCTGCTGCACCTGGTCCCGGACTGGCGCCCGGCGCCGCTGCCGGTGCACGTGGTCTACCCGTATGCGCGCTATCAGCCGGCCAAGCTGCGCCACTTCATCGCCGCCATGCGCGCGGCAGACCAAGTGTTCAAGCTGCCGGTGCCGTGAGCGGTCGCCGATCAGCGTGACAGGCGCGTCACCCGCACGCGCCTAGCCTCGGGGCAACGACTCGACATCTGGAGACATCATGCTCAAGTGGGCCCTCATCTTCGCCATCATCGGCGTCATTGCCGGCGTGCTCGGCTTCGGCGGCGTTGCCGGCGGCGCGTTTGCCATCGCCAAGTTCCTGTTCTGGGCGTTCATCATCATCGCCGTGATCCTGCTCGTGCTCGGCGTGACGGTCTTCAAGAAGGTCACCTGACCCAGGACGTGCGCGTCTTCACCGGCGCGCTCGCCACCTGCTTGACGCTTGCGGCTACTGGAAGCCGATCGACAGGCCCAGCCCGCCCTGCCAATCCGGCGCATCCGCGGCCGTCCCGCGCAGCAGCGACACGTCCAGCTGCGCGTGCTGGCCCAGCATCCAGGCCATGCCTGCGCCCGCCGCGCGTGTGCTGTCCGGGCCATGGCCGATCCCGGCCTCCACGTAGGCCTGCCAGTGCTCGCCACTGACAAACGTGTAGTTGGGCGCGAAGGTCCAGCTGTGTCCGGCACGACTGTCGGCAAGCTGCGCATAGAGGGCCAGGGCGCGGTCCTGCGGCAGCGTCCACTCGCCCGTCAGCGCGATCGAGCGCAGGTGGTCGTCGCTGCCGTAGGTCCGGCTGCCGCTGTCCAGATCGGCCTGGGCCAGCAGCGCCCAGGCGAAGCTCTCGCGCGAACTCGGCAACACCACCTTGGCCGCCAGCGCTGTGCTGCCGGCCCCATGGCCGCGCAACGCGTCCGGGCCGGTATCGCGGTGCCACACCTGCGTGTCGCTGGACAGCTGCAGTTCCAGCCGGTCGCTCAGTCCCAGGCGCAACACGGTGCCGGTATCGTATTCGCGCTGGATCCCGCCATCGCTGCGTTCCCAGCTGACATCGGGCAAACCTTGTTCCCAGGCGAATCCGCCGCGGCCCAGGGTGCTGGGCGAGAACGGAATCCCCGGGCGATCGAATTGAATGTCATCGGCTGCCGCCGCCCAGGGCAGGACGAGCAGCAGGGCGGCGCCGCACAGGCGCCAGCGGGGACGGAACACAGGCGCCATCGCGTGGCCTCGAACGTATCGGGGCCGGCGATTGTGGCCGGCCCCGCCTGTGCAGCGCGTGCAGGCGCGCGTGGCTTACTCGGCCGGCAGCTGCATTTCCTGCAGGAGGGCAGGCGCCGGATAGACCTTGGCCAGCAGCCAGCGGATGTAGCGCGCGTCGACATGGATGGCCCGCTTGTAGCGCGGGTCGTACCACCAGCTGGCGCTGACCGCTTCCCAGTTGCTGTCAAAGTTCAGCCCCATCAACTCGCCCTTGGCGTTGAGCACCGGCGAGCCGGAATTGCCGCCGGTGGTATCCAGGTTGGTCAGGAAATCCACGGTCTGGGTCTTGAGCACCGGGTCGGCGGTGCTGCCGAAATCGCCCTTGGCGATGGCCTGCAGCAGCGGCGCAGGCGCATCGAAGGGCGCCACGCCGGTGTTCTTCTCCACGATGCCGGCCACCGTGGTCACCGGGGCATAGGTCACCGCGTCACGCGGGTTGAGCGGGGTCACCCGCCCGAAGCTCACCCGCAGCGTGCTATTGGCATCGGGATAGCTGGCGCGGCCCTGTTTGGCGCGCCAGGCCGTCAGCGCCTGCATGTACGCCGGGCGCAGGCGCAGCTGATCGCCCTCGCGGGCCTTCCGGGCATCGTCCAGCTGCAGCTGCGCAGGCACCAGCTTGGCCGCCAGCGCGATCAGGGGATCCTCGGCCAGCGGCTTGCCCTGGCGCGCGGCGGCAAAGCGCGACAGGCGCTCGGCTTCGGTCCCCAGCGCGGTGTCGGCGTAGAGCGCATCCAGCGCCTGGGCCAGGCTTTGGCTGGTGCGGCCAAACGCCTGGTCGAACGCCGGCACGCGCTGCGCCTCGGGCAGTTGCTGGTAACGAGAGAGCAGGACGGTCAGCAGCGCCTGCTCGGTGGCCGGGTCGTAGCGACGCTGGACCTGCTTGAGCATGCCTTCGATCAGCGCCTGGTCGCGCTGCTGGTAGCCGGTGTCGCGCTCGGCGTCGGGCTTGGCCGATTCGATGCGCAGGCGCTCAAGCGTCAGCGCCGAACGCATCAGCTGGGTCTGAGTGGCGATCAGGCCCAGCAGCAGGTCGCGATCGCCCTGGGCGCCGCCTTCGGCCAGGATCGTCTGCAGCTGCGCGATCTGCTGGGCGCGCGCGCCGCGCGTGGCGGCCAGCATGCCGGCTTCGTCCTCGCCGCGCAGGCGTACCGCATCGCTGCGCAGCAGGCCTTCCAACTCACCGGCGGCGCGCTTGCGGTTGTTCTTCAGCGATTGCAGCTGCGAGGCATAGCGGGTGCGCGCGTCGGCGTTGGCCTTGCCGGCCTGCTCGATGGTGTCGATCATCGCGTCGAACACCGCTACCCGCGCCGGCAGCACGTGTTCCACCTGGGCCTTGAACTCGGCCGCGGTGCGGTTGCGATAGGTGGTGCCTGGATATCCGGCCAGCATGGCGAAGTCGCCTTCCTTCGGTCCGTCCACGGCCACCTTGAGGAACGCAGGCGCCTGATAGGGCACGTTATCGGCACTGTAGTCGGCCGGCTTGCCATCCCGGCCCACGTAGGCGCGCAGGAAGGTGAAGTCGCCGGCGTGGCGTGGCCACATGAAATTGTCGATCTCATCGCCGTAGTTGCCGATGGCGCGCGGCGGTGCGTACACCAGGCGGATGTCGCGCAATTCCAGCTGCGTCATGCGATAGAAATCGCTGCCGTAGTTCATGCTGGCCACGCTGCAGCGCACATGGCCCTGGGCCTCGCAATCGGCGACCAGGCGCTTGCTGGCCTGGTCCACCGCGTCAAAGTAGGCGCGGCCGGTCTTGCCCTTGGCCTGTGCCAGCACCTGGTCGTTGACCTTGTCGAACGCAGTGGTCACCAGCACCCGGAAGTCCGGGTTGGCCGGCAGTTCGCCGGCGCGATCGGTGGCCGCGAAGCCATCGTCGATCAGGTTGGCGCCGGCCTTGGTGTTGTACTGGATCACCCCGTAGGCCACGTGGTGGTTGGTCAGCAGCAGGCCATCACCCGAGACGAACGCCCCGGTTCCGCCGCCGACCTTCACCACCGCGCTCAACGGGGCCTGGGTGACATCGGCCAGGTCCTGCGGATTGCCGCGGAAGCCGGCCTCGCGCAGCGGGTCGGACAGGGCCGGCAGCTGCGAAGGCATCCACATGCCTTCGTCGGCGCGGGCGGTGGAGGACAGCAGCAGCGCCAGCGAGGCGGCCAGGGGCAGGGTGCGGGTCATGCGATGGGCCAGGGCGAGTCGAACGTGGGCGCGACAGTAGCGGCCACACGGGACGCGGGCAAACCCCAGGCGCATGACCGTACGGTCATCGTACGTCCTGACCGCCTGCTGCAGCTGCGCGCATGCGCGTGCCTCGCCAGCAAAACACCGCAGCCCGGCAAGCGCGGCCTCCAGCGTCCGGCACCGCCAAGCCTGGGCCATGCCCGGGCAGCGGGTGCATGGCGGCCTGCTTACCCAGGTCAGGCCGCCGACCGTCGGGGAGAGGACGAACGCCGCTGCGAGTGTTAGCGCGTCACAAGACACGCGCACTGCCTTGCCACGAGAGCAGTTCCGGCGCGCGAGTCGGCGACATCCCGGCAGCGTGGCTGGGACGGGCGGGCCGCGGCCGCTAGAGTGTGCGTCCTGCAAGAGACCGCCATGCCCAGTACCCACCTGTTGCTGTTGATCGCCGACCTGGCCGGCACGTTCGTATTCGCCATCAGCGGCGCGACCGCGGCCATGCGCCGCCGCCTGGACCTGTTCGGCGTGCTGGTGCTGTCCTTCGCCGCGGCCAACGCAGGCGGCATCGCCCGCGACCTGCTGATCGGCGCAGTCCCGCCCGCGGCGATCCGCGACTGGCGTTACCTGGCCGCCTCGCTGTGCGCCGGCTTGATCACCTTCAGGTGGGCACCGTTGATCGAGCGGCTGCAGACGCCCGTGCGTATGTTCGACGCCGCCGGCCTGGCGCTGTTCGCGGTGGCCGGCGCGGAGAAGGCGCTCGCCGCCGGCCTCAATCCGCCCATGGCCGCGCTGCTGGGCATGCTCACCGGCATCGGTGGCGGCATGGCGCGCGATGTCCTGCTCACCGACGTGCCCATGGTCCTGCGCGCGGACCTGTATGCGGTGGCCGCCCTGCTCGGCGCAGGCGTGGTGGTGATCGGCGCCATGCTAGGGCTTGCATCGGCCGCGACGATGTTTGCCGGTGCCGCCTGCTGCTTCACCCTGCGCATGATGGCCATCCGGCGCGGCTGGCAGCTCCCGGTGGCCGGCGGCCGCCACGCGGACAAACGCGACGACGCGCCGCGCAGGTGAAAGCGCTGATCGAGCACGTGGTCTTGCCGACACTGTAGATCCGCTGCAGCCCTGGGCACTGGAGCTACAGCAGCGCCAAGCCCACCACAAGGCAACGGCGGGCGTGGCCAACAAGCTCGCCCGCAGGCTGGGCGATCGATCATCATGGCGCGGCCTTCGATGCGTGTCAGGTAAGCCACAAGCCACATGCGCAGCATCCGCGCATGTAATCAGCAAGCTGCTTCAACTGGTCTCAACGCTTGACCTTGAGCAGTACCGCACGATCAACGTCATTAAGCCGCGCCGCGAAGTGGCGTCGGCTTGAATGAATTGTTAGCTGCGTCCATGCATAGCCTCTTCTGCGATCTTCTGAGCTTCCTGGGCGCTCAGGCCATGATGATAGTGGACGGCTAGTGGATGGTCGCTTGGTTGCAACTCAAGATATGGTCTCGCGTTTGCATTTCTAGGCCGCACATTTGTCTTTAGGTTGATTGTGTCAGGGTAATACGGAAGGCGATTGCTAAACCAGCCAAAGTAGCTGTCTGATTCATCATGCTCGCCCCAGGTTGACGTGTACTTGTCAAAGCTCTCTTTGCTAAGGGAAACCCAGACACCCCATAGGAACGGCTCCTCAGCTCCATTGATGGGAAGCTCCAAAACAACCCGAGCAAAGTAGTCAGTGCCTTCCGGGTGGTCGATCTTGCAAAGGTCGTCGTTGATCTGCGCGATTGATTGCTTGTCATGCTCTGACAAGTGGTCAAAGGGCATTGGGGTCTTGTACCCGAAGCTGGGCGAGCCCTCATGCCGCTCTCCGCAGCATGAGCAGGTAAATGCAAAGATCGCGGCCATGTTTGCTAGCAGCTAACGCCGGAGTTAAGCCGAGCCGCCAAGCGGCGTCGGCTTGAATGAATTGTTAGGCGGCTCACGGTCCACTAGGCGGGTACTCTGGGAGCTGAGAAATGCGCATTGCACCAATGTCAAGGCTAGTTGAGTGGCTGGATGCGGAAATCTCCGCAAGGTGCGTCTCCATGCTTGCTAGGCGCATCTCGTATTGCTGCATGAAGGTCAAGGCATTGCCCTCCAAGCGAAAAGGCTTACCGCTAGGCTTAAGCCAGATCAGGACGAGCAGCACGATGACTATCCACTCAAACATACTCATACACTTAACCTCAGTCAGAGATGGCGGCTGGAAAGCCGCCTAACGCTTGAATTAAGTCGCGCCGCGAAGCGGCGTCGGCTTGAATGAATTGTTAGACCGCTCATGGCGCATCCGCAAGCTCCGATGGTGATGCTGGGTCACCGCCGCGATCCCAGTAGAACAGCCAGCCGTCCTCCGCGAAATGAGAAACCCGCGTAGCCGCAAAGCGCATGGCCAAGATAACGGCTTGCCAAGCGTCAACACCAGCAATGCTGTGGACGCGAGACTCCAAAACGCCGAGTGAAACAGCGGCTCGCCACTCGCCGCCAGGCGCTAGTGTCGGTGTACCCACGCGCAACACCACCTCATGCTCCGTGCCGTCCGGCGCAACGGAAAACCAAGTTCTTTCAGCAGCTGGCAGTGTTGTTGGCATGAGCGGTCTAACGCTTGAGTTAAGCGGCGGCGAAGCCGTCCGCCTTGAACGATTTGTTAGGCCTTACGCAGCCCAGACATTACACCGTGAACGTGCTGAGCCACCAATGAGTTGTAGACCGCAATGTTTCCAATGGAATAGTCATTCAAAGTGCCGCTTCCACCAATACATTGCCAAGGCTCAGCGATGAAACAGCTGCCATAGGCAATGGCACCTAAGCGCTCTACTAGTTGGCGGACTTTGGTCAATTCCAACACTTGCTCAAGTACGCTGCTCTGAGGAATGAACTGCTCAAAGAACCACTCCTTACTTCGGTCGACGAACGTCGATTTGCCACGTTGAGTCTCAAAATAAAAGACAGACTCGTGCTTTTGCGACCAAAAAAAGAAATCTCCAAACGCGGTATGAGCTAGCGGCGTCGCATCGTGACCTAGTAACCACTGCCAGCTTTGCGCGAGTTGTTTCGATAGCTGCTGACCAAGCACGACCAATAAGCCTTCCGAGTAGACCCCCGCGCCAGGCGCATTTGAATAGAGCGTGGTCGAAGCTGGCCCATCCGCGTTACTTGAGCTCAGCACCAGTGACGTTTGGAAGTCCATGCTTTTAGGCCTAACGCTGGAAATAAGCCGTGTCGCGAAGCGGCATCGGCTTGATTGAATTGTTAGGCGCTTGCCCGCAACGCCGGATTGTTTACGCTGACAACAACTCCATGTGCGACAAGGTGTGATCCCTCGTGAACCGAGAATTTAAAGCCAGCGAAAAGGCGCCCGGCCTGGAGCTCCGGAGCGAGTAGCCAGAGTTGTGCCCTCGCAGTTGTCCCTGGCGCTACAGACTCAACGCCAATGTACTCATGATGCGCGTCGTTGAACATGCCCTCAAGGCCGAAATCGTGTTGCGGCCTGTAGCCAGAGCGAACGGCGTTCTTCTTTCCGCCAGCCTCGGTGCTGACGAAGCTAATGTCTGCTTCGATATCTGGCGGATGTGGAGGTCTAGCCATAGCGCCTAACACCTGAATTAAGCCGCGCCGAGAAGCGGCGGAGAGTTCCTACGAAAAGGTGGACACCGTGGGTCAGACACATTGTGCCTCGAACTCGATCGGCGAACGATATCCCAAGGCCGAGTGTAAGCGGTGTTGGTTGTAGAAATTGATGTAGCTGCGAAGCGCGTGGCGCAGTGTCCGGTCGTCGGTGAAGCGTTGGCGGTGATACATGTCCGACTTCATCGACTTGTTCCACGACTCCACGTGGGCGTTGTCGGTCATGCGTCGCGGGCGGTTCACGCTCTGCACCAGGCCGGCCCTGCTTAGGACTTGCTTGAAGTCGCTGGCGAGAAACTCGACGCCGCGATCGCTGTGCACGAGCGTGCCCGGTGCAGGGCGTCGGTGGCGTACGGCCGCAGCGAGCGCGCGACAGGTCAGCGCGGCCGTCTTCTCCAGGCCCAGCGCCCAGCCCAGCAGGCGGCGCGAATAGCGGTCCATCACCGTGGCCAGATAGCGCCAGGTGCCCGCGACCTTCAGGTAGGTCACATCGGTCACCCACACCTGATCGCAGCGCTCAATGGTCAACGCATGGATCTGGTTGTCGACGCTGGCATAGAACCGGCCCAGGCCGGGCAGACGGCGATACAGCGAGGCCGAGCACGCGCGCACCGCGTGCTCGCGCATCAGGCGCTCGATCCGGCGGCGCCCGACCGGCTCGCCCTGCCGGCGCAGCTCGGCGTGCACGCGCGGACTGCCGTAGGTTTCCCGGCTCGCCCGATGCACCTGGCGAACCTTTGCGATCAGCCGTCCATCCTCCTGCGCGCGCTCACTGAGCGGACGGGCACGCCAAGCGTAGAAGCCGCTGGCACTGACCCCAAACAGGCGACACAGCCGCCTCACCGGGCAGTGCTCTTGCTGGGTCTGGATGAAGGCGAAGCGCTCGCTTTTCGTTCGGTAGTGAACGCGATCGCTTTTTTTAAAAGGTCATGCTCGACCTTCAGCTGCTCGTAGGCCTTCTTCACCCGACGCAGTTCCTTCAGCTCGGCCGCGACGGCCGGATCGACGTCCACACCCTTGACCATGATCGTGCCCTCGCGCGCCTGTTTGCGCCAACGAGACAGCATGAAGGGATGGATGTAAAGCGAGGCGGCAACGTCCTGCACCTGGACGCCGGGGAGCCGGCTGAGGCGCACGGCGGTGGCTTTGAATTGCTCGCTGTAGCGGGTCGTGGTTCTAGGGCCTGGCTTGGGCATGGGACACTCCTGAAAAGTTAGATCAGGGTGTCCACTAAACCGTGGGAACTATCGCGTCGGCTTGATTGAACTGTTAGGCTGACGACTGAGGCGGCCGCAGTAGCGATTGAATGTATGGCGAGCTGGAGCCATCCCAGCCGCAGATGACACATTGCCCTGAAACGAACTCATGTGGGCATTCGGGTGTGGCATACAGAATATGAGAGCACTCTGGACAAAGCGACGACATGTTTGAAGCGGTGGCGGCATATTGGCTCTCGCATTCATCGCATTTTCTCAGAATTTTGTCCATTGCGGCCTAACGCTTGAAATAAGCCGACCTGCGAAGCAGGTTCGGCTTGATTGAATTGTTAGGGCTCAACCGTGACATCTGCGAATCCTGCGGCACGAAGCGCACCCGTGACCTTGCTAACAAGCGGGTCACTGGCAGAAGTCTTGTTTTTGCCCAGAAGCTTCTGTGTGAACGAGCGAGATCGCTCAAGCATGACATGCCATTCCCCGTAGTTGGGGCGACTAGGGTCCTCGTCTGAGTTGCCGGCCACGCACACAAGGTAGGAGACTCCTAGGTAGTCAGCCTGATTTGCCCATCCAAAGTCCTCCATACAAATCACATCGGCATTGACGCCGGCTTCTGAGAGAGCAGAGACAAGCCACTTGGAGAAGTCCTCGCCAAAGCAGCAATCATTAATAAAGTCGGGGCCGACTACAGAAAGGCTGAAGCGATCAGTCTTGCAAGTGATATCGATGATCACGAAGCGCTCCCCTTGAGCCCTATCACCTGAATTAAGCCGATCCGCGAAGCGGGTTCGGCTTGAATGAATTGTTAGGCATCTGCCCCGTTAGCCAATGGGAAAAGCTTGAAGATGTAACCAGCCTCTTGCCACCCTGGATCGTGGTGCATGCGGAACTCCCAGAACCGGGCATGTGGCTTGTCCGCAAGCAGTGACTGCAAGGTGTCATTGGCTAGCTCCGGGTCATGCACGCGAAATGATAGCTGCCGGAGGCCGTCCCAGGTGCTGCGCGCCAGAAACAACGCATTCTTGCCCTCAATAGCGGACTCAATCTTGTCGCCAATCTCGAACAAGAGTTTGCTCTCCTCAGGGGTTGGCATGCCTTTCTCGGCAAGTTCCTCGGCTTGGATATTTACCTCTAAGTGCCATGGGAATATCTCCGAGTGCTGGAAGGACAGCAGCGCGTCGTTAACCACAATGACCTCCGGAAGATCATTGCGATTGCTTTCAAAGAGCGTGTAGTGCGGATCCGGAAGAACTATGCGGACGTGATTATCTGTCACAGATGCCTAAAACCTCAGTTAAGCCGTGCCGCGAAGCAGCATCGGCTTGAACGAATTGTTAGGGCGCGGACCGGCGACGGCGCCACCAGATCACTGCCCAGCCCACAGCGCCGCCGGCGACACCGCCCCAGATAACCCCGTTTGATAGGCGATGGCCGGTGAAGTACGCCACGGCTGCACCGATAGCAAATCCGGGTAGAGAGAACCACGCGACCAACCGGCGGTCAGCCAGACTGCGCTCTTGAGTAGCACGCTTCCGATTTAGCTCCTCCTGGGCCTTGAGATCCGGCTCGAGGATGGCTTTAGCGATTGCGTCTGCGTGGGACTTATCCATTTGCTTCGAATCTCTCCATAAGCGCCCTAACAACTATTAGGCCCCATAAGCGGGGCGTTGCACGAGAATATTCAGCACGCCCGCGCAGCTGTCAACGCCGCAGTTCCTCGCGTAATCAGTGGCTTGGCGGTGGTTGGACGCCCATGCCAGTCCCGCTGGAGCATCGGTATCGAAGATGTATGAGATACGCGTCGGAAGCGTGGGTGTAACGGGCCGCGTCTCATGGCTCTATTCCGGTGGGCGGCAGCGGGGTGGTGGGCGGGATCTTTCCGAGCGGCTATGCAAGCCGACGCCGGTCCGGGCATCACGCCTTCGACGGAGTCAGGCTCGTACGCGAACCGACGTTATTCGTCGCTGCATTCCTGCGCGTCTTTGAGTTCGACCGGGGCCAGCGCCACGCCTCCGCTGGTCTGGGTGATTTTGGAGACAACCAGATGGCAGAACTTGTCCGTGAGATCCAGGGCCACTTCATAGTCCTGATCCTTCTCGGGGACGAAGGACACGCCGAAGTCCTCGCAGCCACGGGACATGTGGCTGGTGGCTTCGTAGTACGACCCATGGATGGCGATGGGTTCGCCGGCGGTGATGGCGTACTCGCGATAGAACGCCTTGGCCAGGATGCCGTTGCGCTGCTTGAGATTGATGACGTTGGGGGTGACCGGCATGCCCAGCGAGATGCTCTTCTTGCTGCCGAAGGCGCCGCCGAACCCGCGACTGGAGGGCGTTTCGCTTTCCGCATCGCCGCCGTAGCACAGGGTGTTGCGGTAGAACTCCAGGCCGATCACGGCTTGTCCGAAAAAGCGGATGCGGGCCTGGTTGTCGGGATTGACTTGGCGCTGATCCTCGTCTTCGTCATCGTCGCCGAGGGGGAGGGCGGCTGCCGAAGAAGCGGCGGCGAAGAGCGCGGTCAGCAGAAAAAGCTTGGGCAGGAGTTCAATTCTGGCCTCATCGTGATTTTGAGGCACTGATAGCGGCGGCCGGCGGGGATTCTGAAGCGGCCTGATCGACACGGCGCGGTGCATCGGGCGAGCGCCGGCTACTTTTCCTTGCGCCAGTTGAGCGAGCCGCGCGTCTCCACGGTGGAGGATTCGATCTCGGCGTTGAAGCCCTTGCGCAGGAGGTATTTCAACGTGACCACCGAGCCGGAGCCGACCATCGACACGCCGTAGCTGACATAGAGCTTGGGCGAGAGGTACTTGCCCACGCCGAACACCGAGGCGCCCATCGTGCGCGACTCCAGCACGCCGGCATCGTCCAGGCCGATCTTGGCGCCCAGCTGCGAGGCGACCAGGCCGGCGCCGGCGGACAGGGCCGAGGAGGCGGCGCTGACCTGCGCGCTCTCCTGGCTGTTGGCGTTGCTCAGCGGGCGGCCCAGCACTAGGTAGGCCAGTGCGTCGGACTCGGAGGTTTCCGGGTTGGACCACACGCTGGCATGCGGCGCACTGGCGCGGCCGGTGACGTCGATGCCGGCCGTCACCCCGGCGCTGACGACTTCGCGCTCGGCGCGGATGTTGATGTTGGGATCGGAGACGTCGTCGTTGCTCCAGCTCAGCTCGCCACGGGTGATGGAGAGCTTCTGCCCATAGGCGGTGTAGCGCCCGTCCACGTTGAGTTGGCCGGTGGCCGACATCGCGCGGCCGGCGCGCGAGTGCACGCTCATGTCGCCCTGCAGCGTGCCGTCCAGGCCGAAGCCATTGAGCTTGACCGCATTGCCCAGGCTGATGGCCAGGTCCAGCTTGAGCAGCGAGCTGCCGCCTGCTTCCGGATCGGCCGGGTCCAGCACCACCACGTCTTCGGAGGTGGACACGCCCTCGCTGAGTTTTTCCAGGTTGATGGTGGCCGAGGGCACGGTGACCTTGCCGCCCACGCCCAGCACGTTGTCCTGCAGGGCGATGGTCATGTCCGGGGCGACCACCGCACGCAACTCGGTGGTGTCCGAGGCCAGGAAGTTCTCGCCGCGCACCTTGAACAGCAGGGGCTCGTCGCCGCCCTGCCAGCCGAGTGAGCCGTCGATAGACAGGGTGCCGCCGGTATCGCCGCCGCCGGTGGCCGACTGCGATTTCATGCTGCCGGTGATCTTGGCCGAGCCGTCGGACAGCGCGGTCAGCTGCGCGGCGCCATCGACCAGGGTGATGCCCAGCGCCGGCAGGTCGCCGGTGAACTCGCTCAGGTCCGCCTCGCCGCTCAGCAGCGGTGTGCCGCGGGTGCCGGCCAGTCCCACGTGGCCCTTGAGCTTGCCCCTGGGCCGGACCAGATCCGGGGAGAACAGCTCCAGCCAGAACAGGCGATCGTTGTAGAGGTAGATGTCGCCGCTGAGCGGGGCGAAGTCGTCCCAGCCGGTGTCGAAGGTGGCGTCCACGTAGCCGTTGCCGGCAAAGCCGGTGCCCAGGCGGCCGTGGATGTGCTGCGGGGTCATGTCCACGTCGATGCTGAAGTGGTCGTAGTGCACGATCTCGCCGCGCGTATTGCGGCCCATCTTCAACCCGCCGTCCATCGAGGCCAGGTGGATCTGGCCCTGCCAGGCATTGCCCTGCGGCTTGAGGTTGGCGTCCAGGGTCATCTCGCCGCGAAGGGTGAGCGGGCGTCCGTCGCTGGGCGCCAGCCACGGCTGGATCAGGGTTAGCGGCAGCTTGTCCGAGTGCACGCTCACCCCGTTGCGCGGCCAGTCCGCGGACAGGCACAGGCTGCCATCGTCGGCACCGGACAGGCAGCTGTCGGACAGGGTGAAGGCAGTGCCGGACTGGGTGAAGCGCGCCGGGTCGGTCAGCGCCCAGGCATCGCCCTTGGACGGCACGAGGCGCAGGGTGTCCAGTGCGCCGGACCAGCTGCCATCCTGGGCCTGCCGCGCCTGGCCGCCGAGGGTCAGCGAGACGGTGGGGTTGTCGGCCCGCACGGCCAGTTCCAGATCCTGCACGGCGCCGCGCGCGTCCACGGCCAGGGTGTCCAGCAGTAGACCGGCCTGCACGCCGGTGCCGCGCAAGGCCAGATCGCCACCGCTGCCCTTCCACGGCAGGCGGCCGCGCAGGCTGAAGGTGTCCGCCGCGTAGCTGTCGAGTGTGAGGGCGTTGCCGGACAGGTCGGCGTCCAGCGTCGGTGCAGTGCGTGCCCCGCTCAGCTTGAGCGTGCCGGACAGGCGACCGGTGGCACCCGGGAGCAGGTCGGCCAGCTGCAGCGGTGAGAGATCGGCATCGATGTCCAGCGTGTCGGCGACCGAGCCCTGCGCGCGCAGGTGGCTGCTGCCCAGGGTCAGGTCCAGCTTGCCGTCGCCATTGGCGCCCTGCACGGTGAAATTGCCGCTGCCGGACAGCTTGCGGTCGCGCAGCCGGCCGCCAAGCCTGGGGATGTCCAGGCTGGCATCGAAGCCGCTGCCCTTGCCGGCCGCCGGATCGCGCTGGGCGCCCTGGCTGGCCAGGGTGCCGGTGACCGCACCATCCCAGCCGGCGGCAAAGTAACCCGGGTCGAAGTCATCCAGCGTCGCCTTGACGTCCCAGGACAGCTGCGGTGCCCAGCCGACCTGGCCGGTGACGTCCAGCGCGCCGGCCGGCGTGGTCGCCTTGAGCGTCTTGAGCAGGACCTTCTCCAGGTCGCCACGCCCGTCGAAGTCGACCTTGGCCGTGTCCTGCCCGCGGGCCAGGTCGGCCTTGCCGATCGCCACCCAGCGCGCCTTGCGCCCGGCCACGCCCAGGTCGGCGTCGGCGCTGATGTGCTGCTCGCCCGCGCCCCATTGCAGGTCGCGCGCGTTGACCGCGAACTTGAAGGTCGGATCGGCGGTGTCGGCGAAATCGGCATGGCCGCGCAGCGTCACCCGGCCACCGAGCAGTTGCACCGCCAGCGGTTCGACGGTCAAGGTTGTGTCGGCGATGCGCACGTGCGAGGGCTCGATCACCACGGTGTTCTCGCCCTGGGTCGCCGTGCCGCTGACCGCCGCGCCGCCGTCGGTCCCGCTGGCGCGCAGGTCGAAGGCCAATGGCGGTGCATCGGCGGCGCCCACCCCGAACAGCGCCAAGTCCAGCTGCTTGCTGCGCGCGCGCAGCGCCCAGTCCGGCTTGCTGGCGCCACGCACGTCCAGGTGCACGCGCACCGGCGCCGGCGCGTTGCCGCCGATGGCGACCTCCATGTGGCGGACATCGCCGCGCGCCACCAGGCCCAGGCGTGCCGGGGTCTTGCCACGCGGCGCGGGGAAGCCGGCCGACACCGTCAGATCGGTGTCGTAACGGTCGCCGGGCCGGTAGTAGCCGTCCACACTGAAATTGCCCAGGTTGGTGCGGGCCTTGATCGCGGTCGCCTCGACGTAGCCATCGCCCATGTCGATGCCGCCGCGCAGGCTGCTGATGTCCATCACCTGTTCGCCGCCGGAGGTGTAGACAAAGCGATCCACCACCAGCTGGTCGGCCTGCAGGTCCAGGGGCAGTTCGATCTGTGGCATCACCTCCGGCCAGCGCGGCAGCTCGAAGGGCTCATCCGGGCTGGGCGCCATCTCCAGGTGCGCATCGGTGATCTGCAGGCTGTCCAGGCGCAGGCGCCGGCCCAGCAAGGGGCGCAGGTCCGGGTCCAGGGTGATCCGTTTGGCGGTGAAGTCGATCGTGTCGTAGACGAAGTGCACGTTGGTCAGCGTCAGCGGGCCGGCCAAGGGGCCTTCGGCGCCGTCGTAACTCAGCGTGGCCCCGGCCGGCAGGCGTGCCTTGACCTGGGCCAACAGCACGTCGCGCCCGGCGACGGTCTGCAACAGCCAGTACAGGGCCACGGCCAGCACGACTACCAGCACGCCGGTGCCGATGGCGCTGCGGATGGCCAGCGTGCGCATGCGGCGCCGGCGCCGCGCGCGCAACTCGGCGATGCGTGCCTCGCGCTCTTCCGGGCTCAGGTTGGGATCGATGCGCCGCTTCACAGCGTCGCCCCGATGCTCAGGTAGAGCTGCACCACCGAATCGGGGTCGTCCAGGCCGTGGGCGATGTCCACCCGGATCGGCCCGATGGGCGACTTGTAGCGCACCCCGATACCGACACCGGTCTTGAAGTCAGGCGAGTCGTCGTAGGCGCTGCCGCTGTCGACGAAGATCGCGCCGCCGAATGGACCACCCTTGTAATAGTGCTCGTATTCGACGCTGCCGGTGACCAGCTTGCTGCCGCCCACCGAATACTCGCCGCCGTCGGTCTCCACCCGCGGGCCCACCTCGCGGTACTGGTAGCCGCGGATGCTGTGGTCGCCGCCGGCGTAGAAGCGCAGGCTGGGCGGCAGCGCGTCCTGTGAGCCAGAGGTGGTCTGGCCCAGTTCGCCGCGCACGATAAGGCGGTCGTTGTCGCCCAGGCCGCGATACCACGTGGCGCCGAGCTGGATCTGGGCGAAGTTGGTGTCCGAGCCGGCGCCCTCCAGGCCGCCGCGCAGGGTGGCCTTGCCGACATAGCCGCTGCGCGGGAACAGGCGGTCATCGACGTTGACGTACTGCGCCTCCACCTGCGGGTAGACGTAGGTGGCATAGCGGTACGGGCGGCGGGAAAGCGCGCCGTCGCCATCGTCGGCGATCTGGAACAGCCAGCGCTCGCGCAGCGCATGCACCGAGGCGGTCAGCGTCCACTGATCGTTGAGCTCGCCGCTGCGGCTGCCGATCAGTTCGACCCGGCGCGTATCGATGTAGTCGGTCTGCTCGTCGTAGACCTGCGCGGTGGCTGCATACCAGCCGTCGAGCCACTTGAACGCCGGGATGCGGTAGGTGGTGGTCAGCGACTTGCGGTTCTGGGTGTAGTCCAGCAGCGTCTTGAGCTTGTGCCCGCGCGAATTGACGTAGCGCCGCTCGACGCCAGCCAGGAAACCCGCGCCGTACTCGGTGCCGTAGCTCACGCCGGCGGTATAGATGTTGCGCGGGGCCAGCTTGAGGTTGACGTCGATCGGCACGCGGCCGTCGACCGCTTCTTCCGGATTGGCCTGGATGTCGATCCCGCTGAAGTAGTCCAGCTGCACCAGCGACTGGCGCAGGCGGTCCAGCTTGCCCTGGTGGTAGTAGCTGCCTTCCTTCCAGTACACCAGCTTGTCCAGCAGGCCGGGGCGGAAGTAGTCCTGATGGAAACGCGTGGGTCCCATGTCGTAGCGGATGCCGCTGATCCAGGACAGGTCGATGTCGGCGGCGTGCTCGGCCCGGGTGACCTCCACCTTGCGGTCCAGGAAGTCCGCATCCAGGTAGCCGCGCTCGGCCAGGCGCCGCACGATCTTGAGCTTGCTGGCCTCGTAGGTCTGGTGGTCGAAGATGTCGCCCTCGCGCGGAGTGAAGGCCGCCAGGTCCTCGGCCAGGTAGCGGTCGTTGCCGCCCTGGCCCTCGATGCGGATATCCGCGTCGCGCACGCGCACCGGCCCGCCCGGGGTCACGGTCACGGTGATGGTCATGTGGTCGGCCGGCCGGCGTGGGCGGCGCGGCCGGTCCTGGGCCTGCCCCGCCTGCGCGGAGGCGGCGGTCGCGGCGCGGTCGTCCTGGGCGTCGGCCGGGGCGGTGGAGGTAGTCACCTGGCCGTCGGCATCGCCGTTGTCGCGCTCTACCCGGCCTTTCGGCTCGCTGGACGTTGCGTCGTCGGGATCCCCATCGTCCTTGTCGTTGTCCTCGGCTGCCTGCACCGTCTCGCGCTGCGGGCTGGCGGCGCCGGGCTCCGGCTGTCCCGTGTCGGCGCCCGCGGCCTCCTGGCGCTGCGAGCTGACCTCGATGGTGGGCGTGTAATACCCAAACGGCTCCAGCGCCTTGGCCGCCTCGGCCTTGGTCTGGTCCATCAGGTATTCCAGGCGCGCCTCGCCCAGGCGCTTGCCCAGTGCATCGTTGAAGGTCAGCGAGACGCGGATGTTCTCGGCCATCGCGCGCTCGGTGTCGTTGTCCTCGTTCAGGCCCTTGATCTGGACCTTGTCGACGATGACCGCCGCCAGTGAGGCCGTGGGCAGCAGCAACAACACGGCGGCAATGGCAAACGGGGGAAAAAAGCGCATGGGCGGAGCATACCCGGCGCCTCGCATCGGCCGGGTTAAGGCGTCATGAGGGCGCGCGCCGGCGCGCCCCGTCGGATCGATCACGCAGACAGCTGGGCGATGTCGGCCACGGCGCCGAACCGCTGGGACAGGCGCTGCAGCAGGGCCAGGCGGTTGGCACGCACGGCCTGGTCTTCCGCGTTGACCATCACCCCGTCGAAGAACGCATCGACGTGCTCGCGCAGCAAGGCCAGGCGCGAGAGCACCTGCACGTAGTCGTGCTGGTGCAGGGCCGCATCGGTGTCGCCGATGGCCGCTTCCACCGCCTCGGCCAGCGCGGCCTCGGCCGGGTGTTCGATCAGGCCCCGGTTGATGTGGTCGGGGATGTGGAAGTCCTCGGCCTGGGCCTTCCTCAGGATGTTGGCGATGCGCTTGTTGGCGGCGGCCAGGGTCGCGGCCTGGGGTAGCGCGGCGAAGGTGCCGATCGCGTCGATGCGGCGGTCGAAGTCGTAGAGCGAGGCCGGCTTGAGCTCGGCCACCGCGTTGAACTGCGTGGTCGGCACGCCCTTGTCAGCGTAGTAGCCCTTCAGGCGGTCGAGGATGAAGTCGTAGAGCTCTGAAACAAGCGGTGCCAGATCCAGCTGCATCAAGGTCTTGCCTTGCGCCGCAAAGTGCCCCTTGAGGTGATCGGTCACGAAGTCGTCGCCCTTAGCAGGCTCGATCCGTGCATTCGCTTCGGCCGGCTTTCCTGCTTTCTCATTCCGAGCTGCATGCGCTGCGACAGCGGTGCCCGTCTGCATGACGGCCGAGCCAATCAGACCGCGTACGTCCAGATCAAACCCACTCTCGATGATCGTCCGCGCCAGCCCCAGCGCATTGCGCCGCAGCGCAAACGGATCCTTGTTGCCGGTCGGCTTCAAACCCGCGGCGAAGCCACCGGCCAGCGTGTCCAGGCGCTCGGCGATCGCCAACACCTTGCCCAGCGGCGATAGGGCGATGTCGTCACCGGCAAAGCGCGGCTGGTAGCTCTCGTCGATGGCCAGGGCGATCTCGGCCGGCTCGCCGGCGGCCAGCGCGTAGTGGCGCCCAGCGATGCCCTGCAGCTCGGGGAACTCGCCGACCATGCGCGACTGCAGGTCGTTCTTGGCCAGCGTCGCAGCGCGGCGCGCTTGCGCGGCGTCCACGCCCACCATCGGCGCGATCGTTTCGGCCAGCGCGGCCACGCGCGCGACCTTGTCGGCCACCGTGCCCAGTTTGGCCTGGTAGGTGACGGTCGCAAGACCTTCGCCCATCGACACCAGACCCTGCTTGAGGTCCTCGTCGAAGAAGAACTTGGCATCAGCAAAGCGCGGGCGGATCACACGCTCATAGCCGGCGCGCACCTGGGCCGGGTCGCGCGACTCGATGTTGGCGATGCCGATGAAGTGCTCGGTCAGCGTGCCATCGCGCAGCACCGGGAAGAACTTCTGGTTGATCTCCATCGTCTCGATCAGCGCTTCCTGCGGCACGGCCAGGAACGCCGGCTCGAAGCTGCACGCCACCGCGCCCGGCCACTCGGTCAGACAGACCACCTGCTCCAGGTTGTCATCGGTGATGCGCGCATCGCCGCCCACGCCGCGCGCGGCGGCCTGGACCTGCTCGATGATGCGTGCGCGGCGCTGCTGCGGGTCGACCAGCACGCGCGCGGCGGCCAGCGCCTCGACGTAGTCGCCCGGCGCGCCGATCCACACCGGCTTGTCGTGCTCGAAGCGGTGGCCGCGGCTCATGCGGTCGGACTTGATGCCCATCAGCGGCATCTCCACCACCTCGCTGCCCAACAGCACCACCAACCACTGCACCGGGCGGGCGAAGGCGTAGTCGTGGTCGCCCCAGCGCATCGGCTTGGGGATGGGCATGGCGGCGATGGCCTCGGCGATCACCTCCGGCAGCAGCGCGGCGGTCCGCGCGCCTGGCTTGACCGCGCGATGCACGAAGCGCTCGCCCTTGGCATCGGTGGTGCGCTCAAGTGCGGTCCACTCCACGCCGGCCTTGGCCGCGAAACCGCTCAGGGCCTTGGTCGGCTGGCCGTCCGCATCCAGGGCGATGTTCACGTACGGGCCAAACACCTCGCTGGCCTGTTCGGGCTGTTCGGCCGACACGCCCGGCAGCAGCACCGCCAGCCGGCGCGGGGTGAACAGCGGCCGCGCGTCGGTGGCGTCCACGGCCACGCCGCGCTTTTCCAGGCCGGCCTTGATGCCGTCGAACAGCGCATCGGCCAGGCCGGGCAGGGCCTTGACCGGCAGCTCCTCGGTGCCCAGTTCGATCAGGAGGGGAAGCGTGTTGCTCATGGAACGTCCTTACGGGTGGAGAGCAGATCGTGGCGGGGTACGGTCGCGGAGCTGCGTGTTGTGCGGGCGGCGTCTCGGAGGTCGCCGTTGATGGCCAGCAGCCAGATGCCCGCCACCGGCATCAGCAGCAGGCCGAAAAAGAACCAAGCCCAGGCGTTGCGCCCATGCTGCTGTGCCCACCACGCGCAGAACAGGCCAAATGCCATCGGTGCGCTGTAGAACAGCATCAGACCGCTTGCAAAGGCGTGCACTATCTGGGCGTTCATGGGTGTGTCCTTACGCGCTCAGTTGGAGGTCGCTGCCGCCGGCGCAGGGGCGTCGAAAGCCACGTGGAATTGCTGGAACACCGGCAGGGCCTCGTAGCGCGCCACGCGCGCGGCCAGGGCCGGGTAGGGCGCAAGATCGAACGGCACCGCCTCGGCGGTGAAGGTGGCGCAGCAGGCCAGGGTGATGTCGGCCTGGCTCATGCGCGTGCCGATCAGCCACTCGTGGTCTGCGCGGTCCACGCAGTGCGCCTCCAGCGCGGCCAGCGCGCCGTGGACCTGGGCCGCGCAGCGCTCCAGCCAGGGGCCGTGGCGCTTGTCTTCGGGGCGGTACACGCGCTCGTAGACCATGGCCACGGCCTTGTCGGCCGCGCCGGTGGCCAGGGCGATCAGCTGCAGGGCCTGGCGACGCTCGGCGCCGCCGGCCGGCAGCAGGGCGCGTTCCGGACCGGCGTCCTGGTCCAGCGCGTCGAGCACGGCGGCCGATTCGAACAGCACCTCCTGATCGTCGCGCACCAGGGTGGGCACGCGGCCCAGCGGGTTGTAGGCGCGGATCAGCGCCGCATCGCGCCCGGTCGACCAGTTGCGGTGCTCGAACGGCACGCCGAGCACCGTCATGCTCACCGCCACGCGGCGCACGAACGGCGAATCGAACATGCCGATCAGGATCACGCCGCGGCCTCGCTCGCTGCGCGCTTGATGCCGGGGAAGCCGAGCTTTTCGCGCTGGGCGTAGTAGGCCTTGGCCACGGCCTGGGACAGCGTGCGCACGCGCAGGATGTAGCGCTGGCGTTCGGTCACGCTGATCGCGCGGCGCGCGTCGAGCAGGTTGAAGGTATGGCTGGCCTTCATCACCTGCTCATAGGCCGGCAGCGGCAGGCCGGCCTCGACAAGCTTGACCGCCTCGCGCTCGCAGGCGTCGAAGCGATGGAACAGCTCGTCCACGTCGGCGTATTCGAAGTTGTAGGTGCTCTGCTCGACTTCGTTCTGGTGGTAGACATCGCCGTAGGTCACCGGCGTGCCGTCCGGCCCGTAGGTCCAGATCAGGTCGTAGACGTTGTCGCAGTCCTGCAGGTACATGCACAGGCGCTCCAGTCCGTAGGTGATCTCACCGAGCACCGGCCGGCACTCCAGGCCGCCGGCCTGCTGGAAGTAGGTGAACTGGGTGACTTCCATGCCGTTGAGCCAGACTTCCCAGCCCAGGCCCCAGGCACCAAGCGTGGGCGATTCCCAGTTGTCCTCGACAAAGCGCAGGTCGTGCACGCGCGGATCGATCCCCAGGGCCTTGAGCGAATCCAGGTACAGCTGCTGGATGTTGTCCGGGTTGGGCTTCATCGCCACCTGGTACTGGTAGTAGCGCTGCAGGCGGTTGGGGTTTTCGCCGTAGCGCCCGTCGGTGGGACGGCGCGAGGGCTGCACGTAGGCCGCGTTCCACGGCTCCGGGCCCAGCGCGCGCAGGAAGGTCGCCGGATGGAAGGTGCCGGCGCCGACTTCCAGGTCCAGCGGCTGGATCAGCACGCAGCCTTGGCTTGCCCAGTACTGGTTGAGGGTCTGGATCAGGCCCTGGAAGGTGATGGGGGTGGCCGTCTGGACAGTCATGCGGCAAAGGGCTGGAAAAAGGGGTGGGCTAGTATACGCAGCGTGGTGTGGCCGCCCTGGCCGCACGCGATGTGCCGGGAGCCGGACGTGTCGATGGAGCAGCAGCGCAGGGCCGATTTTTCGCCCGAATCCACCGTGCTGGGATCCGGCCGGCTGGACTTCGCCCAGGTCACCCGCGCGCTGCTGGCCGATGGCCTGGTGGCCGAGGCCGACACCGGCCGCATCCAGATGTCCGCCGCCGGTGCGCGCAGCGCCAGCGAGGTGCATCCGCTGGTGCTGCTGGCCAACCTCAAGCTGGCCGCCGCCGCCGGCGGCGAGCTGAGCCTGGAGCGCCTGACCGAATGGCTGGCCAAGCGCGTGGACGTGCGCTACCTGCGCGTGGACCCGACCCGGGTGGACGTGGCCGAGGTCACCGCCGTGGTCAGCCAGGCCTACGCGCGCCGGCACCGCATCCTGCCCCTGGCGGTGCGTCCGGACCGGGTGTTGATCGCCACCAGCGAGCCGCTGGACATCGCCTGGAAGGGCGACCTGTCGCACCTGACCCGGCGCAGCATCGAGATCGCGCTGGTCAATCCGCTGGACCTGCACCGCTACACGATGGAGTTCTTCGGCGTGACCCGCTCGGTGCGCGGCGCCAAGGACCTGCGCGATCGCGAGCAGAACACCGCCATGCCCAGCTTCGAGCAGCTGGTGGACCTGGGCCAGAGCGGGGAGGTCGGCGCCGACGACCACCACGTGGTGCAGATCGTGGACTGGATGCTGCAGTACGCCTACGAGCAGCGTGCCTCGGACATCCATCTGGAGCCGCGTCGCGAGCTGGGCCGCATCCGCTTCCGCATCGACGGGGTGCTGCACAAGGTCTTCGACCTGCCGCCGCCGGTGATGACCGCGGTCATCTCCCGCATCAAGGTGCTCGGCCGCATGGACCTGGCCGAACGGCGCCGCCCGCAGGATGGCCGCATCAAGACCCGCTCGCCCGGCGGGCGCGAGGTGGAGATGCGCCTGTCGACCATGCCCACCGCCTTCGGCGAGAAGTGCGTGATGCGCATCTTCGACCCGGACACCGCGTTCAAGCCGATCGCCGAGCTGGGCTTCAGTCCGACCGAGGCCGCCGGCTGGAACGGGCTGGTCGAGCAGCCGCACGGCATCGTGCTGGTCACCGGGCCGACCGGCTCGGGCAAGACCACCACGCTGTATTCGACCCTGCGCAAGCTGGCCACCAGTGATGTGAACGTGTGCACGGTGGAAGACCCGATCGAGATGATCTCGGCCGAGTTCAACCAGATGCAGGTCCAGCACAACATCGACCTGGACTTCGCCGCCGGCGTGCGCACCCTGCTGCGCCAGGATCCGGACATCATCATGATCGGCGAGATCCGCGACCTGGAAACCGCGCAGATGGCGGTCCAGGCCTCGCTCACCGGCCACCTGGTGCTGAGCACGCTGCACACCAACGACGCGCCCTCGGCCATCACCCGCCTGCTGGACCTGGGCGTGGCCCATTACCTGGTCGCCTCGACCCTGAGCGGCGTGCTGGCCCAGCGCCTGGTGCGCACCCTGTGTCCGCACTGCCGCCAGCCGACCACGCTGCCGGCTCATGCCTGGGATGCGCTGCTGGAAACCGGGCGCCAGGTGCCGGACGACGCCGCGCCCAACGCACCGGTGGGCTGCCTGGAATGCCGCCGCACCGGCTACATGGGCCGCGTCGGCCTGTACGAGCTGATGCCGCTGACCCCGCAGCTGCGCAACATGATTCGCGCCGACATGGATCTGGCCGCGTTCACCCGCGCCGCGCGCCTGCAGGGCATGCGCACCCTGCGCGACGCCGGCCTTGACATGGTGGCGCGTGGTCTGACGACAATCGAGGAAGTTGTCTCGGTCCTGCCCCCACGGGAATGAACGCGCCTTTCCTGATCGTCGAAACCGGCCAGCCGCTGCGCACGCTCAAGCGCCACGGCGGCTTCGCCCACTGGATCCGTGTCGCCGCCGGGCTGGAAGCCGACGCGTCGGTCGTGGCCAATGTCGAACGCGGCGATGCGCTCCCGGACCGTCGCGATTTCGCCGGGATCATCGTGTCCGGGTCCTCGGCCATGGTCACCGATCGCGCCGACTGGAGCGAACGCGCCGCCGCGTGGCTGCGCGAGGCGGCCCACGACGGGCAATCGCTGCTGGGCATCTGCTACGGCCACCAGCTGCTGGCCCATGCGCTGGGCGGCGAGGTGGCCGACAACCCGGCCGGGCGCGAATCGGGCACGGTGCGCATCGATCTGCATCCGCCGGCGGCCGAGGATCCGCTCTTCGCCCATGCGCCGACCGGCTTCATGGCCCATACCAGCCACGTGCAGACCGTGCTGCGCGCGCCGGACGGGGCCACGGTGCTGGCCCGCTCGCAGCGCGACGGCTGCCAGGCCTTCCGCTGGGGCGCGCGCGCCTGGGGCGTGCAGTTCCACCCGGAGTTCGCCACCCACCACATGCGCGGCTACGTGGCCGCGCGCGCCGAGCACCTGCGCAGCAGCGGGCAATGCCCGCTGCGGATCAGCCGCGAGGTCAGCGCCGCGCCGCAGGCGCGCGCGCTGCTGCGGCGGTTCGTGCGCCACGCCCGGCAGGTCCGCGGGCGCTGAGCCGGCGGCGTGCGGCTTGCGTAGACTGTCGCCCTGCACAATCCCGTTTCTTCGGAAGTCCCGATGTCGATGATCAACAAGGTGCCGGCCAGCGCCGGTGCGCAATGGCTGCTGGACGGCCTGGCCACCCTGCGCCGGGCGCCCCTGCAGTTGGGCCTGCTGGGCGCGCTGTGGGCGCTGCTGTCGCTGCTGGCCGCCCAGGTGATGGCGCTGGCCACGGTCCCCGGGCTGTTCCTGCAGCTGCTGCTGGGGCTGGCCTCGCCGGTGCTGTTCGCCGGGGTGCTGGGTGCGGTGCGCAAGGCGCAGACCGGACAGGCGGTGGTGCCGGGCGACCTGTTCGGAGGCTTCCGCACCGGGCATGTGCCCAGCCTGGTGGCCACGCTGCTGCCGCAGGTGCTGCTGGCCCTGGCGGCCGGGCTGCTGCTGATGGCGCTGCTGGGCAGCCAGGGCGTGCAGCAGCTGCAGGAAGTGATCGCCCACCTGGAAGAGCAGGCCGCTTCTGGGGGGCAGCCCGACCCGGCGCTGGTGTCTCAGCTGCCGGCCGGTCGCCTGCTGCTGTGGCTGGCGCTGCTGGTGGCCGGTGCGCTGGTGGCCAGCCTGCTGGTGTTCGTCGCGGTGCCGGACGTGGTGTTCGGCGATCGACGCGGGGGCGAGGCCATGTTCAACAGCCTGCGCGCCTGCCTGCACAACCTGCCGGCGGTGATCCTGTTCTACGTGCTGCTGTTCATCGTCCTGGTGCCGCTGATGATCATGGTCCAGTTGCTGGGTCTGGCGATGACGATGGTCGGTGGCCAGCTGCTGGGTGTGCTGGTCACCAACGTGCTGCTGATGGGCGTGATGCTGCCCCTGATCGCCGGCTGCGTGGCCAGCGCCTGGCGCCAGCTCCTGGGCGGGGCGGCGGGCGCCTCGGCGATGCCGCCTGCGGCGCCGGTGTCCAGCTCCACGTTCGAGGCCTGAGCCGCACGCGCGCTGCACTGGAATGCAAAAGCCCGCCGAATGGCGGGCTTTTTTATGAAGCGTGGCGCCTGTCCAACTAGCCGCGCGCCAGGCTCCGCGGCACCACCCAGCGACAGGCCAGGATGCCCAGTTCATAGAGCAGGCACATCGGCAGGGCCAGCAACAGCTGGGAGACCACGTCCGGCGGGGTGATCACCGCGGCCACCACGAACACGCCGACCACCGCGTAGCCGCGCGAATGCTTGAGCTGGGCCGGGGTGACCAGGCCCAGGGCGACCAGGATGACCATCGCCACGGGCAGCTCGAAGCTGACGCCGAAGGCAAGGAAGATCACCACGACGAAATCCAGGTACTTGCCCGGATCCGGCGCCAGGGTCACCACGTCCGGAGTGAACAGCGTCAGCGCGTGGAACACCGCCGGCAGCACCACGAAATAGGCGAACGCGCAGCCGGCGAAGAACAGCGCGATGGAGGACACCAGCAGCGGCACGGCCAGGCGCTTCTCGTGCTTGTACAGGCCGGGCGCGACGAAGCACCAGGCCTGGTAGATCAGCCACGGCGAGGACACGAAGATCGCCAGATACAGGGCCAGCTTGATCGGCGCGAAGAATCCTGAGGTCGGGTCGGCCGCGATCATCTTGGAGGCCTGCTCCACCGGCAGCTGCGAGAGCAGCGGCATGGCCAGGTGCTCGAAGATGCGCTTGGCGAAGGGCAGCGCGACCGCCAGCGCGACCGCCACCCCCGCCATCCCCCGGATCAGCCGCGTGCGCAGCTCGATCAGGTGCTCCATCAGGCTGCTTTCGGCCTCGTGGTCAGGGGTTGGGGCGTTCATCGCCGCCCTCCTTGTGACCCTGCGCGGGTGTCGCAGGCGCGGCGGCCTCCGGTGCGGACGCCGCCGCGACATCGCGTGCTGTCTCGGTCTCCGCGCCGGTCGAGCGGACTTCCTCGCCCACGCTGTCGAACTCGCGCTGCAGGTCGTCCTGGCCACGGCGCATGGACTGGTCGGTGCGGCGCAGGGCTTCCTGGGCTTCGTGCAGGTTGCGCTTGAGTTCGTCGGCGGCCAGTTCGCGTTCCAGTTCGCTCTTCACCGAGTCCCACTGGTTGCGCGCCCGGCGCACCCACAGTCCGGCGAAGCGCGCGGCCTTGGGCAGGCGCTCGGGACCAAGCACCACCAGGGCCACGATGGCGATGACGATGAGTTCGGGAAAGCCGATGTCGAACATGGCGACTGACGCCCGTCAGGCGGGCGTTCGGAGGGTTGGCACGTCAGCGGTGGCGATCAGCGGTCCTCGCCGCTGCGTTCGCGCTCGCGCTCCTTGGCGGCGGCCTCGTCGGCGCCGCGCGCTTCGTCGGACAGGCGTGCAGCCGGCTTGTCCTCGTCGCGCATGCCCTTCTTGAATTCCTTCACCGCGCTGCCGAGGTCCTTGGCGCCGCTGGTCAGTCGCTTGGTGCCGAAGACCAACAGGACGATGGCCAACACGACCAACCAATGCCAGATGCTGAGACTGCCCATGACCGACTCGCTGGGGAAAGTGGACGATCAGGATACCGCAGCCGCATCGGCAAAGTGTCCGCCGGTGTGGCTGCGGACCGCGGGATCGCGCTGTTTTGACCGATCAGTTCAGCTGTTCGGTCCGGATCTCGCCTTCCTCCACCGGCTGGAAGCCCTGCTGAGGCGCCGGCTCGGTCGTGGCCGGCTGGGTGCCGACCGGGGCGGTCTGCACCTGCGGGGCGGCCTGCGCCGGCTGGGCGGGGGCGGGCGGTGCGTAGGGCGTGCCGGTGGTCACCACCGGGCGGGCATCGGTGCCGCGGTTGGCGCGTGCCGCGGCGGTGGCTTCCTCCAGTTCGTCGCGGAAACTGACGATCTGCGAGGACGGGTGGCCTGCGCGGTTCTCGAAGATCGCGCGCGGCGTGGCGGTGGGCCCGTAGGCGGCCACGTTGTCGTCGTTGTCGATGGACAGCACCGCACCATCGAGCGCGACACCGACGAACAGGCCGCGCGCGCGCGACCAGGACCAGATCTCGGCCTTGAGCTGGCCGTCGGTGGCGGCCGAGGCATTGCGCCCGACCGGGCCGGCAGCGACCGAGGCATCGGCGCCCAGGGTGAACTTGCCGTTGACGATGTTGTTGAGCGAGCGCTCGTTGCGGAACACCAGGATGATGTCAGACGACTGCACGCCGGCCTGGAAGCCGATGCTGCCGCCGGTGAGCTTGACGAACACCGGCTGGGACCAGGTGCCGTCGGGGTTCTTCACCGACATCAGGCCGTGGCCACTGCGCCCGCCGAACACCAGCCCGACCTTGAGCGAATCGGGGATGACGATGATCGCCTTGCCCTCGTCGAGCAGCTTGTCGGGGATGGACTCTTCCGGGATGCGCTGGATGTCAGTCAGCACGCGGGTGGCATTGATCGCGCGCTCGTCCTGCTCGGTCCCGGCCATGGCCTGGGTACTGACCAGGGCGGCCAGCATCAGCACGCCGAATCGGGCCAGAGGGCGCGGAGAAAGACGGGACAGGAACATGCGGGGCGACTCCGAGCGAGGAAATGGCGTTGTAACCGATCTGTGCGCGGGTGACATGACCCGCCATGCACCGGCGCGAGCCTAGTCACGGACGGGTGAATCGGCCATGAGTTGAGCCAGGCCCACACCGTGGGTCTGTCATCATGTGCCCATGCAAACGACCTCCCTTGATGCCGCCGGCCCCGTGCCACTGCCGGCCACCGGCACCCTGGTGCTGGTCAACCTGGGCACCCCCGAGGCGCCGACCGCGCCGGCGGTGCGCCGCTACCTGGCCGAATTCCTCAGTGACCGACGCGTGGTCGCCATCCCGCCCTTGCTGTGGCAGCCGCTGCTGCGTGGCCTGATCCTGCCGCTGCGCGGTCCCAAGTCCGCGGAGAAATACGCCAAGGTGTGGCTGGACGGCGGTTCGCCGCTGGCCGTGTACACCACTGGCCTGGCCGCGCGGATGCAGGCGCTGCTGCCGGGCTGGCGGGTCGTGCCGGCCATGCGCTACGGCCAGCCGGCGCTGCGCGCGCTGCTGGAACGGCTCAAGGGCGAGGGCACGCCACTGCGGGTGCTGCCGCTGTATCCGCAGTACTCGACCACCACCACCGCCTCGGTGCGCGACGTGGTCGATGCGGTGCTGCCTAGCGCTGGCGCGGGACAACTGGGCTGGGTGGACGACTACTCGGACGATCCGGACTGGATCGCGGCGGTGGTGGCCTCCATCGCGCGCTGGCGCCAGGCCAACGGCACCGGAGAACACCTGCTGTTCTCCTTCCATGGCCTGCCCCAGCGCGTGGCCAACAACGGCGACCCGTACCCGCAGCGGTGCGAGCGCAGCGCCGCGCTGATCGCCCAGGCCCTGGGCCTGGCCGAAGGCGACTGGACGCTGACCTACCAGTCGCGCTTCGGCAAGGAGCGCTGGCTGGAGCCGGCCACCGATACCGAGCTGGCCGCGCTGGCCGCGCGCGGCGTGCGCCAGGTGGACGTGGTCTGTCCCGGATTCGCGGTGGACTGCCTGGAGACCCTGGAGGAGGTCGGCATGCAGTTTGCCGAGGGCTTCGCCGAGGCCGGTGGCACTCTGCGCTACATCCCCTGCCTCAACGATTCGCCCGAACACGCCCAGGCCCTGCTGGCCATGCTGGAGCGCCAGCTGGGGCCGATGCGCGCATGAACCTGGTCGAATGCGTGCTGCCGGCCAGCGTCGGCGCGCTGCACGCCCTGCGTGGCGGTGATCCGGAGGGGTCCAAGGTCATCGCCCTGCACGGATGGCTGGACAACGCGGCCAGCTGGATTCCGTTGTTGGACCTGTTGCCGCAGCCGCTGGACGTGCTGGCGCTGGACCTGCCCGGGCATGGGCGCAGCGTGCATCTGCCGCCGGGCACCGAGTACTCGCCATTCGTGGCGATCAACGCGGTGCTCGATGCGGCCGATGCCCTGGGCTGGGAGCGCTTCGCCCTGCTGGGCCATTCGATGGGCGCGGGCATCTCCAGCCTGATCGCGGCGGCCTGTCCGCAGCGCGTGCGGCGGCTGGTGTGCATCGAGGCCCTGGGCGGCCTGGGCGAGGCGGCGGACCAGGCCCCGGCGCGGATGCGCGATGCCATTGCGCAGGCGCGCCTGCCTTCGCGCCGCCCGCTGCGGGTCTTCAACGCGCTCGCGGCCCCGATCCGCGCGCGCATGCAGGCCAACGGCCTGAGCGAGGCCAGCGCACGGCTGCTGGTCGAACGCGGCGTGCGCGGGGTCGACGATGGCTGGGTCTGGAGCAGCGACCCGCGCCTGATGCTGCCCTCGCTGTACCGCGCCACGCACGACCAGGTCGATGCGCTGGTGGCATCCATCGACTGCCCGGCCCAGGTGATCCTGGCGACCCCGGCGCAGCACTATTTCCCCGAACCCCTGCGCAGCCAGCGCGCCGCGCGCCTGCGTCGTGGCCACGTCGCGGTCCTGCCCGGCCATCACCATCTACACATGGATGACGCGCCGGCCGTGGCCGGGGTCATTGGCGGCTTTCTCGGCGAGGACTGAGCCGACCGCTGCACTCACAGACCGCTGTGGGAGCCGACATGGCAGCGATAGGGCGCTATCGGGAAAGCCGCATCGCCGCCATGGCGTCTCCCACCCAGCGAGGTGGTCAGCTCTGCAGCAGGGTGCGCAGCTGCGCTTTGAGGATGCGGCCGTGTTCGTGGAAATAGGCGCGTTCGGCGCGCCAGTCGGGAAAGCGCGCCTGCACCTCGGCCCAGAACGCCGGCGAGTGGTTGGCCTGGGCCAGGTGGCACAGCTCGTGGACCAGCACGTACTCAAAGGCCGACGGCCGGGCCAGGACCAGGGACAGGTCCAGCGCCATCGACCCGTCCGGACTGAGCGAGCCCCATTGCGAGGACATGATCTTGAAGCGCACCCGGCCCGGCGCGCGCGGCAGGCCGGGCAGGTGGCGCGGGGTCCAGGCCTGCACGTCGGCCATGGCCTGGGTTTCGTAGAAGCTGCGCAGGGTGCGGACCAGGGTCGCCTGGCTGGCGCGCCCGGGCCATTGCAGGTGCAGGCCATCCTCGCGCAGGTCCAGCTGCGTATAGCGGCCGCTGCGCCAGTGCAGGGCGATGTCCTGTCCCCGCAGCGGCAGGCTGGGGGTCGCGTGCGGGCGCAGCGGCTGCACCGTCTCGGGCACGGCGCTGCGGGCCAGCTGCTCGCACAGCCATTGATGGTGTTCTTCCAGGAAGCGCTCGCCGGCCAGCAGGCTGGCCCGCGAGGGCAGGGTCAGGCGCGCGCCGCGCTCATCCACGCTCAGGCGAATGCGGCGCGCGCGCGGGTCGCGCACGCGCTGAACCTCGATCGGGGGCGCACCGGCACGCGCCGGCACGACGATGGTGTCGCGCTCGACGCTGCGGGGTGGTTTGGCGGTGAGCCGGCGCAGCAGCATGGGGCCATTCTAGGGCGCGACGTCCTGCGCCGGTGCGACAGCCGCGTGTCACTCGGCGCGGCCGCGCGGCCTCATTCCATGCGGCTGAACTTGAGCGCGCCTTCCAGGATGGTGAACAGGCGCCGGACCTCGGCGCTCATCAGCGCGAAGCGCGTGTCCAGTTCGGCGCGCAGGTCGTCGCTGCCGGTCGATTCGAGCTGGTCAACCACGCCATCGAGGAACTTCAGCTTGCGGATGATCAGGTCATCGCCCAGGACGAAGGACACGTGGTCGTCCAGCACCAGGGCCAGCTTGGTGACCTGCTTGCCGGCTTCCAGGTGCTTGTCGATCTCCTCGCAGCGCAATTCCTGATGCTGGCATTTGACCACGGCCCCACCGTCGATGGGGTCCTTCATCTCGCATTCCTCGCCCAGGCTCAGCCCCTCGGGCAAAGGCTCGCCAGCGATCCAGGCGGTGAGGATGGACTGCGGGGCGACCTCGGCGTTGACCGGCACGGCCGGGAAGCTGCCCATCGCCCCGCGCAGCTCGGAGACCACGTTCTCGGCGCTCTTGCGCGAGGAGGCGTCCACGGCGATGAAGCCGGACTTCAGGTCCAGCATGGCATCGATGCGCGAGGGCTTGACGAAGGCGCGCGGCAGCAGTTCGTGGAGCAGGTCGTCCTTGAGGCGCTTGCGGGTCTTGCCACCGGGGCGGCGGCCTTCCTTTTCCTCGATCTCGTCGAGTTTGCGCGCCAGCAGGTCGTTGACCACCGCGCCGGGCAGGATCTTGTCCTCGCCGCCAACGCTGACCCAGATGGCCTCGTCGGCGCGATGGCTGGCGACCTCCTCGTTGCGGCCGAACGGGGAGATGAAGCCGCGCGAGCTCATCTCCAGCGGGCCAACCGGCTTGAGCGGGGCCTGCTGCAGCTGGCTGTCCAGTTCGGAGAAATCCAGCGAGGTGGGGAAGCGGAACAGGGTCAGGTTGCGAAAGAACATGCGAGGGACCAGATGGGGGCGCGGCGCTGGCAAAGCGTCCGGCGCGAAAGAATGGACCGGCGATTATCGCTGCTGGCGCCGCGGCCGACACCATTGACAGCGATCGCCCCAGGGCGCCCGGAATCGGGCCGGGGCGGCCTCAGTCCTGGTGCTCGTCCTGGCCACCGCCCAGCCAAGCGCGCGCATCGGGCGGCGCGCCGGCCCCGCGCGCGCCCAGGGCGAGGAAATCGAACAGCTTCGGATCGGCCAGCTGCGAGGGCCGGATGTCGCCCATCGCCCGGGCGATCTGCTCGATCCGCCCCGGCGATTCCTTCTCCCAGGCCTTGAGCATGTGGCCGACCTGGCGCCGCTGCAGGTTTTCCTGGCTGCCGCACAGGTTGCAGGGAATGATCGGGAAGGCCTTTGCCTCGGCATAGTCGACGATGTCGGCCTCGCGCACGTAGGCCAGCGGCCGGATCACCACGTGGCGGCCATCGTCGGACAGCAGCTTGGGCGGCATGCCCGACAGCTTGGCGTGGTGGAACAGGTTCATGAAGAAGGTGGCCACCATGTCGTCGCGGTGGTGACCCAGGGCGATCTTGGTGAAGCCGTGCTCGGCGGCGTAGCTGTACAGCGCGCCGCGGCGCATGCGCGAGCACAGCGAGCACATCGTCTTGCCTTCGGGGATCACCCGGCTGACCACCGAGTAGGTGTCCTGCTCGATGATGTGGTACGGCACGCCCAAGGATTCCAGATAGGCCGGCAGCACGTGCTCGGGGAAGCCGGGCTGCTTCTGGTCCAGGTTGACCGCCACCAGTTCGAAGTCCACCGGGGCCTTCTTCTGCAGCTGCAGCAGCACGTCGAGCATCGTGTAGCTGTCCTTGCCGCCGGACAGGCAGACCATGACCTTGTCGCCGGCCTCGATCATCCCGTAGTCGGCAATGGCCTGGCCGACCTGGCGACGCAGGCGCTTGGCCAGCTTGGTCTGCTCGCGGTAGGCGCGGCCGTGCCGGTCGGCCGGGCGGGGGGCTGGATCGTCCAGCAGCTGCAGGGGCAAAGGCGTGCTCATGCCGGGCATTTTACCGGCCCGTGGCGCGGGCCTCACCGCCGCCACGTGCGCGGGGTATGCTGCGCCCATGGACAACGGCGCGACCGAAGAGGTGGTCTCCCGGCTGACCCGCCTGCGGCGGGAACACCGCGATCTGGACGAAGAGATCCTGCGCCTGCTCGCGGGCATCCAGGCCGATGAACTGTCGGTCAAGCGTCTGAAGAAGCGCAAGCTGTGGTTGAAGGACTGCATCGCCCGGCTGGAAAGCGCCCTGATCCCCGACGAGCCGGCCTGACCTTGCGCTAGCCGGATCGGGCCGCTTGTGACCCGTCACGTCACCCCGCATCCTGCGCACCCGGCGTTGGACCCTGCACGGCAAGGCGATGGCGGGGTCCGGCCGTTGGCGCGATGTTTGCTTGGGCACCCCTATCGACCCGCGTCTTCGGGCCAGCCGGTACCCGCTCCATGCAAGCCGCTGCTTCCTCCGCCAGTTCCAGCCACGGCCCGTCGTCGGGGCAGGGGCGTCTGCACGCCGTGCGCCTGGGGCCCGGCCAGGGGGGCGCCATGCTGCGCCGTCTGCGCACGCGACTGCTAGACGAGCAGGGCCAGGACCACTGGCTGCAGGACGATGCCCTGGAAATGAGCGCCACCCAGGTGGTTGTCCTGCAGGGGCAGGAGCCGGTGGCCGCGCTGCGGCTGCATGCGGCCGACACCCCGCAGTTGCGCCAGGAGATGGCCGGTCTGCTGCGCCTGGAGCGCTTTGCCGGGACCTGGCCGGCCGCCAGCCTGGTGGTCGGCTCGCGCCTGGCGGTGCTGGCCGAGCATCGCGTGCGGCCGGTGATCGATGCGCTGGTCCGTGAGGCTTACCAGCTGTCGCGCGATTCCGGGGTGCGCTTCGGCCTGATCATGTGCCCGCCGGAGCTGCATGCGCTGTTCGCTTTCTACGGTTTCCAGGAATACCTGCCGCCGGCGATCCTGCCCGGCGGCAGCGCGGTGCTGCGCATGGTGATGGTCTGCGAGCACGCCGCCGATTTCCGCGCCACCGGCTCGCCCCTGCTGGAGCTGGTGCAGCAGCCGGAGATCGGAGCCTCGGCCCACGCCTGGCTGGCGCAGGCCTTTCCGATGCTGGGCTGAGCCGGGCGGGCCCGGTTTGGCTTATTCGGACGGTTCCGGGGCGGTGTCCTGCGGGCGCGCCGCTTCGGGGCTGACCCGCTCGATGGTGTGGCGCAGCTCGCGGCCGAGGATGATCTTGGCATCGCGCGCCCAGGCGTCCAGGCGCTCGTCGAACAGCAGCTTGCTGTTTTCGTCGGGCCAGACCAGCTTGAGTTCGCGCAGTTTCTGGATGAAACCGCGGAACAGGGTGCGGTCGAAGAATTCCGGGGCGGCCGGCGCATAGAGCAGGCTCAGGCGCTGGGCGGCCTGCTGGCACAGGCTCTCCAGCTCGGCCGAGCCCAGGGTGCCAGGGCCGTTCTTCACCAGCACCGAGATGGCGATGTAATAGCGCTCGAAGGCCTGCTGCAGCGAGTGGCCGATCGCCCGCAGGCGGAACACCTCGTCGGTCTGGCCGGCGTTGCGGGCCAGGATGCCGCCGTCGTCATCGCCGACCTGCTCGAGCAGGCGCGCCTGGATGAACACGTCGATGGTGCGCTCGATGCGCGCGCTGAACTGCTCCGGTGTCCACGGCAGGAACAGCTCGGCCTGCAGGAACGGATACAGCTGCACGCCCAGCCCGACCAGGCGCTGGCGCGACATGCGCCGGTTGTTCTGGAAGCAGCAGGCGATCCACGAGGCCGCGGTGAACAGGTGCAGGACGTTGTTGCGGTAATAGCTCAGCAGCACCGCGGTGTCTTCGTCGACCACGTCCAGCACATCGCCCAGCGGGTGGGAGATGCGGCGCAGGACGTTGATGTCCAGGCCGTGGGCGATGATGCGCTCGGGGCTGTGCGGGGAGACGGTCACCCGGTCCGAATACGGCAGTTCCTTGAGCAGGGCCTTGGACAGCTCGATCTGGGCGATCAGGTCGCCCTCGGCCATGGCGTGCTTGGGCGTGGACAGCAGGGCCAGCGCCAGCAGGTTGATCGGGTTGACGTCGGCGGCCGCATTGACCCGCACATTGATGGTCTGGGCCAGCGCATCGACCGTATCGGACAGCCAGCGCGGCTTTTCCTCGTCGGGCAGGGGCGTGCCGTCCCATTCCGGCGCGTGCTCGGCCAGCACCGCGTTCAGTTCGATCGGCTCGCCGAAGTTCACCACCACCTGGCCGAAGTTGGAGCGCAGCACCTTGGGGATGTTCCACAGCAGGCCCCAGATCGATTCCTTCTGCTTGGGCCGGCCGGAGAGTTCGTCCAGGTAGCTCTTGCCCTCCATCAGCTTCTCGTAGCCGATGTAGACCGGCTGGAACAGCACCGGCTTGCGCGGCTGGCGCAGGTAGGCGCGCACGGTCATCGAGATCACCCCGCCCTTAGGCGGCAGCAGCCGGCCGGTACGCGAACGTCCGCCTTCCACGAAGTACTCGATGGAATAGCCGCCAGCGACCAGCTGCGCCATGTATTCGGAGAACACCGCCGAATACAGCGGGTTGCCGCGGAACGAGCGCCGGGCGAAGAACGCCCCGCCCTTGCGCAGCAGGGTGCCGACCACCGGCAGGTTGAGGTTGATGCCGGCGAAGATGTGCGGCGGCACGATGCCGCGCTCGTACAGCAGGTAGCTCAGCAGCAGGTAGTCCATGTGGCTGCGGTGGCTGGGCACGTAGACGATCTCGTGCCCGGGCGCGGCGTCCTTGAACTTGTCCAGGTGGTGCACCAGCACGCCGGCGTAGATGCGGTTCCACACGTGCGACAGCAGGAAGCTGGCCGAGCGCACCACCGGGTTGGAATAGTCCGCGGCGATCTCCCAGGCCATGGCGTGGGCCTTCTTCCAGGCGTCCTCCGGCTTGGTGTTGTCGCGGCGGGCCTGGTCGGCGATGGCCTGCTTGACCGACTCGGCCGCCAGCACCTGGTCCACCAGCAAACGCCGGGTCGACAGGTCCGGGCCGATCACCGATTCGCGGATGCGGTGGAAGTGCGTGCGCAGCACGCGCGAGAGCTTGCGCACCGTGCGTTCGGGGGGGAGCTGTTCGGCGACGGTATCGCGGACCGACACCGGCGGCGAAAACCGCACGATGGTGTTGCGTCCGTTGAGCAGGATGGCCAGCAGCCGGCGGAAGCGGCCCACCAGGGCCCAGTTCTCCGAGAACAGCACCGCGAACCAGCCGCTCTGCTTGTCCGGCGCGCGCCCCACGAAGATCGACACCGGGACCAGCTGCACGTCCAGGGCCAGGTTATGGCGGTGTGCCTGCAGCAGCCGGGCCAGCGAGTCCGAATGGGTCTTGGCGCTGCCAGCTTCGGGGATCAGCGTGGGCGAGCTGCGCCGCGACAGCGCCAGGTAGGCGCGCTTGCGCCGGATCGGGTCGCCCGGGATCGGCTGCAGCGGCGACGGCAGGCCGGCGGCGTGACAGGCGCGGTCCAGGATCAGGGCGTTGGACAGCCCATAGTCTTCCAGCACATAGCAGACCGGCCGGTTGTCGATCATCGCCCCGGGGGCCTCCGGTTCGATGTCCAGGTTCACCCACGGGTCGACCAGGCGGTGCATCAGGCGCGCCCACAGGGGCGCCTTGCCGCTGCGGCCGATCGGCGCGGACACCGGCACCGGCAGGTGCGCGTGTTCGCCGTCCACCGGCGCACTGGCCGCGGCGGCGTGCTCGGCGGTCTCGGGCTGGCCCGCGCGCGGCGGCTGCGGAGCGTTGTCGTCCGGGAGGGGGAGGGGAGTCTGTTCGGGCATCGGCGGCATTATGCCCAATGCCCGCGCGCGCCCGCCCGCAGGCGCAGGGCGACCTTGTCTTCGGCCGGGGCCGGTTCGGCGGGTGCCTGGTCCGGGTCCGGCGCCGATGGCGTCTGTTCCATCCGCTTGCGCAGGGCCTCGGCGCGGTCCATGTAGTCGGCCACATACCAGTGTCCGGCCTGGCGCCGCAGGGTGACGGTGAGGGTGATCGGCTTGCCGGCCAGCGGGTATCGGACCTGGACGGTGGCCACATCGCCTTCGATGGTGACCGCCCCGGTCACCAGCTGGGCCAGGCTCTCGTGCAGGGACAGGCCGTAGTCGTCCAGGACCTTGACGAAGGTGGCCAGGAAGGGATCGAGTCTGCGCAGCGAGGCTTCCATCCCCGCCTCGCGCAGGTCCAGGTCGCTGTCGATCCCGGTGGCCCGGGCAGCCGCCACCAGCTCGCGCAGGGCGGTGTGGGCGCGCGGCGCGTCGGCCAGCGGGGCGTCCTGGGCCCAGGACGACAGCGCGGGGATGACCTGGGCCAGATGCTTGCGCTGGGCCGGGGTGAAATCACCCTGGTTGCGCACGTACTGGGTGGCGAACAGACCCAGCGTCTGGGCAGCGTTGCGCAGGTCCTGGGTCTGACCCGCCAGCTGGCGGTCGTAGTCCATGCCCAGCTGGCGCTCGGCATCGTTGGCCGACAACGTGGCCAGCATCGGCACGATGCGTTCGGGCAGGGGGAGTTCGCTCAGTGGCCAGCGGCTCAGGTCCTGCGACCAGGCGCGGGCGAAGGTGGCGTAGTCCGCCGCCGGCACCGCGTCGCGGGCGAATCCGGCCAGATCGTCCTGGCCCAGTCGCTGGGCCAGATGGATCACGGTGGCGGCCGGGCCGTCGGGCGGGCCGGGCACCTGCGCCTGCGGCGCGGTGTCCGGTGTGCAGGCGCCCAGCGCGAGCAGCGCACAGGCAAGGACAGCAATGGAGCGCTTGGCCAGTCGCATGCGTAATCCCCTGTGGAGCCTCATCTTGGCCGCAGCGCCGTGGCGTGGGCAAGAAACCCCGTCGCGGGGCAAAAAAACAGGCCCGGTCGATCACGACGCGCGGGCCTGGTAAATCCGGGAAACATCCCGGCGGACTTGGTTGTGGCAACGACCCGGTCGAAACCGGACGGCGCACAGCCTAGCGCCTGAATGAATCCAAGGCAATACTTTAAGTTAATTGATGCAAGTTGTTGATTTCAAATGAGTGAATTGGCGATCTCCGCCTGCATCGCTTCCGCGGCGGCGCGTGGATCGGGCGCCTGACGGATCGGCCGGCCGACCACGATGGCGCTGGCGCCGGCGGCGAACGCCTCGGCCACGCCCATCACCCGCTTCTGATCGCCTGTCGCGCTGCCGGCCGGGCGGATGCCCGGGCAGACGATGTCGAAGCCGGCGCCGGTCGCCGCGCGCACGGGCCCGGCTTCCTGGCCCGAACAGATCACCCCGTCGATGCCGGCGGCCTTGGCGGCCAGCGCCCGCTGCACCACCACGGCCTGCGGATCGGCGTCGATACCCATCGCGCCCAGGTCGGTGCGGTCCATCGAGGTCAGCACGGTGACCGCCAGCAGGCGCAGCTGGCCGCTGCGCGCGTTGGCGGCGGCCTCCATCATCGGTGCGTGCCAGCCGTGCAGCGTGGCGAAGGTCACCGGCCAGCGCGAGAGTCCGCCGATGACGCCGGCGATGGTGGCGGGGATGTCGAAGAACTTCAGATCCACGAAGATCTTCTTGTCGCGCTTGGCCAGCGCGTCGAGCACGGTGAAGTAGTCGCCAGAGGCCAGCAGCTCCATGCCGATCTTGTAGAACTGCACCGCATCGCCCAGGCGGTCGACCCATTCCAGCGCCTGCGCGCCGGTCGGTTCGTCCAGGGCGACGATCAGGCGTTCGCGCGGGCCCAGGGTCAGCGCGCTCACTGGGCGAAATCCAGCTGTGCGCGCTTGGCGGCCCGGCGGACCCCGCGCGGCTGCTGCCAGTCGTTGTTGAACAGCGCCGGTTCCCACGACCCGTAGGTCGGACCGGGCAGCATCCACCAGCGCTGGCCGAACCAGGCGTCGTACTTGTCCAGCAGCCCGGCGCGGCCTTCCTCGGTATTGGCGATGACCTGGGCGAAATCGCCGAGCTGGTCACCGAACTGCATCAGCACCCGGTACTGCTGCCCGGCCAGCTTGCGCCGGCAGGTCTTCTCGGTGCCGTTCTGCTCGCAGCCCTTGAGCACGGTGCCCAGCCCCAGGAACACGCTGTCATCGGCCACCGGCAGCCCGGCGCTGCGCAGGTTGGCCAGGGTGGCGTCCTTGAGGTGCACGGCGCGGTTGGAGATGTACAACAGGGTGATGCCGCGGGCCTTGGCCGCCTTGGCGAATTCGACCACGCCCGGGACCGGCTTGGCCTTCTTCTCGGCGACCCACTGGTCCCAGCTGACTTCGTCGTATTCGGCGTTGTCGCGGATCAGGCGGGCCTGGTAGGGCGAGTTGTCCAACACCGTCTCGTCCACATCCAGGATCACCGCCGGCTTGAGATCGCCGACCGCGCCGCCGCGTTCGTCCTCGGGCAGGGCGTCCCAGGTCTTGTCTTTGAGCGCGGCATCGAGGTGGTCGGCGGCGGCGCGGTAAGTCTGCTCGGCGATGGCCTTGTATTCGGCCGAGCGCTGCACCCAGAGCACGGCGTTAAGGTTGTCGTCGGCCAGCACCTCGGTGGTGGCCGGGGCCGGATCGGCGCTGGCCTGGGCGGAGGACTGGGGCGTCGTCGCCGTGGTGTCCGGGGCGGGGGCCGGTTTGCAGGCGGCCAGCGCCAGCACGGTGCCGGCGCTCAGGAGCAGGGTGCGGGGTCGGGTCACGAGACGAAGGGCAAGGCTTGAAGGATGCGCGAGTTTAACGGCTGACCATGACCACCGTGCTGCGCCCGCTGTCCGGGCGGCCCGATGGCCGCAACTCAAGCAACTACGCAGGGTGGCCTGGCGCACGAGTCAGCGCGCAGGCGTGCGCCTGACCACCCGCGGCGGGGCAGCCCAATTCGCGGGAGACCCACGCACGCCAGCAGCTGATCCAGAATGTGCGATGCCACGCGGTCGCCTAGCGCCGAGCAAGACCGGGGAATTCCGGCTGTGGCCCGGCTCCCGGCGCAGGCTGCGGGAATCGAAGACCTCCGAGGTGGGCGGCGCGGCGCATGGCCGCCGTTCTGCCCTGCACCCAGCCATCTGCGCGCGGCAGCTATCCTTGCGCCCCGCTTCCGCTCCAACAGGTGCCCCATGACCGATGCCACCGAACTGCCCGTGCTCGACGCCGCCCAGGCGCGCCTGCTCGGCTGTCTGATCGAGAAGGAGGCCACCACGCCGGACGTCTACCCCCTGACCGTCAACGCCGCGGTCTCGGCCGCCAACCAGAAGACCGCGCGCGATCCGCTGATGAGCCTGCAGGCCGGGGCCGTGCAGCACGCGCTGCGCGCCCTGGAGTCGCTGGGCCTGGCGCGCCAGCAGTTCTCCTCCCGCGCCGAGCGCTACGAGCACCTGACCGGCAAGGCCTTCGGCCTGCCCAATCAGCAGGTCGCGCTGCTGGGCCTGCTGCTGCTGCGTGGGCCGCAGACGGTCAACGAACTGTTGGCCCGCGCCGAGCGGCTCACCACCCTGGCCGACGCCGAGGATGCGCGCCATCACCTCGACCGGCTGGCCCATCGCAGTCCCGCGCTGGTGGTGCAGATTCCACGCGGGCCCGGCCAGCGCGAGGATCGCTGGATGCACCTGTTGGCTGGCCCAGTGGACGTGGAGGCGGTGCAGGCGCGCACCACAGGGGCGGTCCCCGCGGCTGCCGGCGAGCTGGAACACCGCCTGGCTGCGCTGGAGGCCCGCGTCGCCGAACTGGAGGCGCGGCTGGGGGATCACGGAGGCAGCGATCCCGCGCCGGGCGCGGGTGCCCAGCTGTCCTGAATGACCCGCTGCGCGCGTGAAACCGCAAGAACCTCCCCCTCATGACCGGTGCTCCATGCGTTTGACCCTGACTGCCGCAGCGCTGCTGTCGCTGGCGCTGCTGCTGGCAGCCTGCAAACCGCAGCCGCCCGCCCCGCCCCGGCAGGCGGTGTCGAGCGCGCCCGAGCCTGCGCTCAACGCCATCCCCGAGACGCTGCCGCCGGCGCCGCCGCGCACCATCAAGGCCTCCTTCCAATGCCCCTCGCGCCCGGTCGAGGGCGAGCCGATGCTGCCGTTGGCCGAGCCGCTGACCGATCTGCAAAAGCTGATCTGCGACGAGGTCGAGCTGGCCATGCTCGACCACCAGGTGCACGACGCGTATGTCGCCGCGCGCCTGCGCGGCGGCGTGAACCGTGCGGCCATGTCGCATGCCCAGCAGCAGTGGGAGACCGACCGTGAGACCTGCCTGAAGGCGGCCGACCCGCGCGACTGCGTGGCCGAGTCCAGCCGCACGCGCCTGGCCGAACTGGTCCTGCAGGACCCGGCCACCCAGCCGCGCTTCACCCTGTCCTTCGGCTGTCGCGGGACCGGCACGGCGCTGCAGGCGCAGTTCTACGACACCATCAAGCCGTCATTCGCGGTGCTGGATTACGGGAGCCAGCACGCGGTGGTGTTCGTGCAACCCTCGCCGGTCGGCCTGCGTTACAAGCGCACCGGGGTGGATTTCGTCCTGCTGCATGGGCAGGTCGCCGCCGACCTGTACGGCCGTAACCTGGCCTGTGCGCTGCCGTCGGCGTCGGCGACCTCCGATCTGCTGGTCAAGGCCCTCGCGCCGCCTCCCGCTGCATTGCCCGATGCCGATCCGGCGGCGACCGAGCCCGCCACGACAACGGCAACGACCACCGTGCCTGAGCCGGCATCGGAGCAAGCGTCGGCGCCGATCGAGGCTTCGACGCCGGCAGCGCCACCGGCACCGGCTTCTATCGCCAATGTACCCACGCCCGTCCCGGCAACGCCCCCGGAGCGGCAGCCTGCGCCAGGGCCCACGGTGAATCGCGCGGTCGCCGCCGCGCCCCCGGTAGTGGCAAAGAAGACGGACCTTGCCGCTGCGGCAACCCCCGCCGCCGAGGTGCCCGCCGTCGTCACGCCCAGGCGCCCCGTGGTCGCGGAGGCGACGCCCGCCCCGGCCCAGCCGGTGGCGCGCCCGACGCGTTCGCCCGTGCCCTCGGCTGTGGCGGCGGCCACCCCCGCAGCCAGGCCCGCGCCGCAAGCCACATCTACACGGGCCCCGGCGCCGGCCAAGGCCACGTCGACGGCAAACGTCAGTGAAGCTACCGCCAAGGCCCCCGTCGAAACGCCCGCCCCGCGGGCGCCCGCGCCCAGCGTCAGTCCCGGCAAGGCCGCGCGCAGCAACGACGCATTGGCGAGCCAGGCGTCGGTGCGCGTCGCCGGGCGGGCCGACAACGCTGCGCCTCCGGTCTCGACCCCGCCGCGGGCGAAGGCGCCGCGCGCCGCCACAACGACCACCGAGACGCTGGCAGCGCAGAGCCCGGCACGCGCCGCGGGACGCACGGCCGAGCCGGCGCCGGCCCCGCCCAGGCCCTCCACGCCGGCGGCGCGCGCGACCGGGACGTTGGTGGCACAGGCCGCGTCCCAGGCGTCCGGGACCCCGGTGTCGCCACCGGTAGCGTCCGTTGCGCGCACGCCAGCGCCGCGGACGGCCGCGCAGGCCACCGACGCCTTGGTCCGGGAGACCGCGCCGGGCGCCTCGCACTCGACCCCGGCCACGCCTGCACGCACCGCAACGCGCGCGCGGTCGCGGATGACCGCCGCCGAGGCCACCGATGCCCTGGTCCGCCAGGTGCTGGCCCAGGTCGCCGCGGCCGAAGCCGCCGCCGCGCAGGCGAAGGCCCAGCAGAGCGCCGCGCCTGCTTCCGATATCTCGACCCCGCCATCGGGATCCAACGACGCCCCGTAGGCGGTAAGCACCGCCCGCTCAGTCGTCGAACAGTGCCTGGATCGCCGCCAGGCCGGCCTTGGCCCGTTCCTGCTTGCTGGCTGCGTCCAGTACCGGGTCGGCGCCGTCGCGCTGCAGCTCGCTCTGCGGCAGCTCGTCGATGAAGCGGCTGGGCTGCAGACGCATCAGCTCGCGGAACTTGCGCGTGGTGCGGCTGTGGCTGAGGTACAGGCCCTGCTTGGCGCGGGTAATGCCCACGTACATCAGGCGGCGCTCTTCCTCCAGCGAGCCTTCCTCCAGCGCCGCCTCGTGCGGCAGCACGCCGTCCTCGCAGCCGACGATGAACACATAGCGGAACTCCAGCCCCTTGGCCGCGTGCAGCGTCATCATCCGCACCTGGTTGCCGCCATCGTCCTTGTCGTTGCGCGACAGCAGCGCCAGCTGCGCGGCCAGGTCGCCCGCGCTGGCGCCGCGCGGGCCGCCACCGAACCAATCGGCCAGTTCCTCCAGGTTGGCCTTGCGGCGCTGGAAGGAGGCTTCGTCCTTGGACTGCACGCGCAGGTCGGCCAGCAGGCCCGAGCGCTCGGCCAGCAGCAGGACCAGTTCGGCCGCCGGCAGCTTGGGGGCCTGGCTGCGCAGGTCGCGCAGGGCATCGTTGAACGCGGCCAGGCCATTGGCCGCGCGCGGCGGCAGGGCCTGCAGGGCGCCACTAATCTCGGCCGTACGCGCCATCGGCAGATGTCGGGCCTGGGCCAGTTCGGCCAAGCGCGCCAGCGAGGTCGCGCCGACCTCGCGCTTGGGCGCCTGCACCGCGCGCAGGAAGGCCGCATCGTCATCCGGATTGGCCACCAGGCGCAGCCAGCTCAGCGCGTCCTTGACCTCCTGTCGCTCCAGGAACGCGGTGCCGCCGGTCAGGTGGTAGGGGATACGCAGCAGCTGCAGCGCCTTTTCGATCACCCTTGACTGGAAGTTGCCGCGGAACAGGATGCAGAACTCGTTCCACGGCACCTGCTTGGCGCTCTGCAGGAAGGCGATCTCCGCGGCGACCTTCTCGGCCTCGTGCTCGTTGTCGCGGCATTCCCAGACCCGGATGCGCTCGCCGTCGGCCTGGTCGGACCACAGCTGCTTGAGGTGCTCGTGCGGGTTGTTGGCGATGAGCGCGTTGGCCGCGCGCAGCACGCGGTTGGAACAGCGATAGTTCTGTTCGAGCTTGATGACCTCCAGCTGCGGATAGTCGCGCGCCATGAGCATCAAGTTCTCGGGGTTGGCGCCGCGCCAGGAGTAGATCGACTGATCGTCGTCGCCCACGCAGGTGAAGTCGCCGCGCGGGCCGGCCAGGGCCTTGAGCAGGCGGTACTGGGCGTCGTTGGTGTCCTGCGATTCGTCCACCAGCAGGTAGCCGATGCGCTCGCGCCAGGCGGCGGTGATCTCCGCGTTGCCCTCCAGGATCTGCACCGGCAGGCGGATCAGATCGTCGAAGTCCACCGCGTTGAAGCTGGTCAGCCGCGCCTGGTAGCGCGCGTACAGCGCGGCGGCCTCCACCTCGCGCGGGCTGCGGGCCAGTTCGGCGGTCTGCTCGGGCGACAGCCCGGCATTCTTGGCCCGCGAGACCAGCGATTTCATCTGCTCGACCGCGTCGGGCTTGGCGCCGGGCATCAGGTCCTTGAACTGCGCGTTGGCATCGTCGGCGTCGAAGATGGAGAAATTACGCTTCAACCCGGCCGCAGCGTGCTCGATCTGCAGGAACTTCAGTCCCAGCGCGTGGAATGTGCAGATGGTCAGGCCTTCGGCCGCATCGCCCTTGACGCGCTTGGCCAGGCGCTCGCGCATCTCCTTGGCCGACTTGTTGGTGAAGGTGATGGCCGCGATGCGCTTGGCCGGCATGCGTTTGGACGCGATCAGGTGCGCGATCTTCTCGATGATCACGCGCGTCTTGCCGCTGCCGGCGCCGGCCAGCACCAGCAGCGGACCATGCACGTGCAGCACCGCCGCGCGCTGTGGGGGGTTGAGGAAGTCCATGAACACACGGCCGATGACGATCGGCCTATTTTAGCGCCCCAGCATGTAGGTCATGATCGACGCCAATATCACGGAAGGAGATGTGCATGCGCTGGAGACACTGGGTGGCAGCTTCGCTGCTTTTGCCGTTGAGCGTCCAAGTCGCGCCAGCACAAGAATCGGCGGAGATTCGTCAAGATGTCCTCAACGGTGGGTTTCTGGATTACCACCCGGACATGGCCAACCACAATCGGGGCATGCAGGCATTGCGTGCAGGTGACGCACCTGGTGCCATGGAATACTTCCGCCGCGCGGCGCGCTATGCAGACAAAGCCTCGCAAGGGACGTTGGGAGAGATGTATTGGTATGGCGTCAACATGCCGGCAGATCACGTCAAGGCGTTCTTGTGGATGGAACTGGCGGCAGAGCGTGACTACCCCACGTTCGTGGAGTTACGCGACCGCTATCGCGCGGCGCTGAATCCGGCCCAGTGGCAGCAGGCGCAGGCTCAGCGACAGGCATTGTGGGATGAATACGCGGACGAGGTCGCGTTGCCGCGTATCGCCAAGGAGCTCCAGCGCGGGCAACGTGCCATGACCGGGAGTCGGACCGGGGCGCTCACCGGTCAAGTGGAGATTCAGTTCCTTGGCCCTCTTGGAGGGCGCAGCATCCAAGCCTCGGAGTTCTACAAATCCCAGTTCTGGGATCCGGTCCAATACAAGCAATGGGTCGACAAGGGCTGGATGGATTACGGCAAGGGCCAAGTCAAGGTGGGTGCCATTGATCCCGATGCCAGTGAGTCCGAGGCGCATTCAGGGGAAAAGTGATCCTGGACCGGCGTGTGGCGGTGACCAGGTCGCGCCCGCACAATTACGGCCATGGCCAAGCTCTATTTCTATTATTCGGCGATGAACGCCGGCAAGACCACGACCCTGCTGCAGTCGGCGCATAACTACCAGGAGCGCGGCATGCGCGTGCTGATCCTGACCCCGCGCCTGGATCACCGCGCCGGCTCCGGCGTGGTGGCCTCGCGCATCGGGCTGCGTGCCGAAGGGACCGCCTTCGGTGCCGACGATGACCTCCTGGGCGTGGTCGATGCCGATATCGCCGCGCACGGGGCACTGCATTGCGTGCTGGTGGACGAGTCGCAGTTCCTCACCCGCTCCCAGGTCTGGCAGCTGAGCGAGGTGGTCGACCAGCGACGCATCCCGGTGCTGTGCTACGGACTGCGTACCGATTTCCGCGGCGAGTTGTTCGAGGGCAGCCAGTACCTGTTGGCCTGGGCCGACGAGCTCAGCGAGATCAAGACCATCTGCCACACCGGCGCCAAGGCGACCATGACCGTGCGCGTCGATGGTCAGGGACGGGTGGTGCAGGACGGTCCGCAGGTGGAGATCGGCGGCAACGAGGCCTACGTGTCGGTCAGCCGTGCCGAGTACAAGAAGATCACCCGCGGCGAGTCGGCGATGGCCCCGCCGCTGCAGGCCAGGTTGCCGCTCTAGGGCGTGTCGTCAATTTCCGATCGATGGCACGCCCGCGGTCGCTTCAGCGCTGGGCCAGTCGCTGGGTCGCGCAGCGATCGCGGATCTGTTGGATCTCACGGGCCAGGGTGCCGCCATCCGGGCGCGCCTGGTCGATCTGTTCCAGCAAGGCATCCAACTGCTTGAGCGGGGCGCTGGAGGCTTTGATCCTGCAGCGGGCCTCGGCCGCGTAGGCGCTCGCGCTCCAGCGCAGGCGGATGGCCTCGCTGCCGGTTCCGGCGCGTCGGGCCAGGGCGTCCATGCGGGACAGTCCCGGTTCCAGTTGGCCCAGGCGCGCCTGGTTGCGGGCCACGGCCAACTCGGCCTCCAGGCGGCGTGGATGGTCGGCGGGGTAACCGTTGCGGATCAGCGTTGCCCCATTTTCGAACCAGGATTCGGCCTTCTCCGGCGCGCCGCCGTCGGCGAGGATCTGCCCGATCATGCGGTCCGTGTCACCGACCAGGGGGTGGTTGGCGCCGTAGTTCTGGATGCGCAGGGTGCGCGCCTCGCGTAGGGCTTCCAGGGCTTGGCCGTCGTGGCCGGCGGCGTGCAGGACCCGTCCGTAATTGAACAGTCCGCCCGCCAGCTGTCCGGCGCCCTCCGGCGTGCGCCAGATCTCCACCGCGTGGGCGATGTCGCGCTGGGCGGCCTCCAGGTCGTCCTGCTCCCAGGCGATGATGCCCATCGTGTTCCAGGCCAGGCCGGTTTCCCGGTGGTGCGGCCCAAGCACCTGCTCGGTCTCGGGCAGCAAAATGCGCATGCGCGCAGCCGCGGCGCTGATCTGCCCCATGTCCACCTGCAGGGCGACGATCTGGCGCTGCAGGCTCAGGGTGACCGGGTGATCGGTGCCGTTGAGGCGATTGGAGAGCGCCAGCGCCTGTTGATAGGTGCTTTGCGCGCGTGCGGTCTCGCCGCGGAACCGCCAGGCCGCACCCAAGACCCGCAGGATTTCCACGGCCAGCGGATGCTCGCGTCCGGAATGCTGGTCCAGGTGCGCCAGCGCGGCCTGGTAGCCCTCCAGCGCCTGTTGTTCGCGGGCCAGGTCGGTATCGAGCATGGCCAGGTCCAGCATGTTTTCGGCCACGCCGACCTCGTCGCCCTGATTCCGGCGCCGTGCCAGCGAGCGGTCCAGCAGCTGTCGGGCCAGCTCCAGGTCGCCACGGGGGCGCAGGCAGCGGGCGTATTGGGACAGGAAGTCCGCGACCTCCGCATCGTCAGTCAGGGGCTTGTGGGTCAAGGGCTCCAGCGGGGCGAGCTTGTGTGCGCAGGCGTCGCCGCGATCGAGCAGCCGCAGCGCGCGGCCTTCCTGGGCGGCGATCTGCAATTGCAGATTGGCGGGCGCCTGCCGGTCGGGAGGGAGCAGTGCCTGGGCACGTTCGAGCAGCGCCAGCGCCTGCTCGTAGTCGCCCAGGCCGATCCGCAGCCGGGCCACCACCGCCAGCAGTTCGGCGTGGGCCAGGGGTTGCTGGGCCAGCTCGCGCTCGCCACGCGCCACCCCGAGCTCCAGCAGCTTGCGGGTATCGAAGGCGTCGCCGCGTGGGGCGGCGCCAGCGCTGTCGAACAGCCCAATCACGAAATCCTGCATCGCCTGGGCCCGCTGGGCTTCGTGCACGGCCTGGCTGGCCTGGCGCAGGCTGATCGCGGCAGCGCCCAGCAGGATCAGCGAGGCCAGGCTGCCCGCCAGCAGCCACCAGCGTTGACGTAGGACGTACTTGCCCAGGCGGTAGCCGATACTCTGCCGGCGCGCCTGTACCGGGAGCCCTTCAAGGTGACGCCCGAGGTCCGAGGACAGCGCCTCGACCGAGGGGTAGCGGTGCTCGGGCTTCTTGAGCAGCGCCTTGAGCACGATGCGGTCCAGGTCGCCGCGCAGGCGGCGGGCCTGGCGGTGCAGTTCGCCCCGCATTTCCTTTGGCGCGTCCATGCCCAGCACGGCCTGCGACGGCCGGGGAGGCTCGGTCCCGACGATCGCCCGCTCCCATTCCAGGGACGATTCGCCGGTCAGCCGGTAGGGCTTGGTGCCGGCCAACAGTTCGTAGAGGACCACGCCCAGGGCGTACACATCGGTGCGCGTGGTGACCGGCTCGCCGCGGATCTGCTCGGGCGCGGCATAGTGCGGAGTGAAGGCCCGCAACTCGGTGCGCGCGCCACCGCCCTCGGGCGAGTCGAGCAACTTGGCGATGCCGAAGTCCAGCAGCCTGGTGTCGCCTTCGGCGGTGACCAGGATGTTGGAAGGCTTCAGGTCGCGATGGACGATCAGGTTGGCGTGGGCGTGGCTGACCGCCTGGCAGACCTGGCGGAACAGGGCCAGGCGCGCCTCCAGGCCCAGCGCGTGCTGCTGGCAGTACTCGGTGATGGGGAGGCCTTCGACGTATTCCAGCGCCAGGTAGGGCTGGCCCTGCTCGCCGACACCGGCGTCGAGCAGGCGGCCGATATGCGGATGTTCCAGCCGGGCCAGGATGTCGCGCTCGCGCGAGAAGCGCAGGCGCAAGCGGTGGTCCGCGAACCCAGGGCGGAGCAGCTTGAGCGCGACCCGGCGTTGGTAGCTGCCATCGGCACGCGCGGCGCGCCAGACCATGCCCATACCGCCTTCGCCCAGCACGCATTCCAAGCGGTAGGGCCCGATGCGGGCACCGGCGCGCAGGGTTGGCTGGGGCTCGTGCAGGGGCGGCGGCCAGGCCTCCTCGCTGTCTTCCTCCAGCGCCAGCAGGCCAGCGACGTCCTCGGCCAGGTCCGGGTCCTCCTGCGCCACCCGTTTCAGCTGGTGCGCGCGCTGCTCTGGATTCATGTCCAGCAACAGGTCCAGCAGCGGGGAGACGCGCTTCCAGCGGGCAGGGTCCATCGCGTGTCCCAGGCCCGGTTACTCGTCCTGCATCGCGGCCAGCAGGAACAGGCGGGCCTTCTGCCAGTCGCGGCGGACGCTGCGCTCGGAGCGCTGCATCAGCTCGGCGATCTCCAGTTCGGACAGGCCGGCGAAATAGCGCATCTCCACCACCTTGGCCAGGCGCGGATCGGCATCGGACAGCTTGTCCAGCGCGCTGTTGAGGGCCAGGGTGGTTTCGTCCAGCCGAAGCAGGTTGCTTTCCACGTCCTCGGGGATCTCGGCCACGCGCTTGAGATCGCCGCCACGCTTGCGTGCCAGCCGGCTGCGCGCGTAGTCGACCACCACCGAACGCATCGAGGAGGCGGCGTAGGCGAAGAAATGCGCCCGATCATCGAACTGCGCCGCGCCTTGCGCGCCCAGCAGCTTGAGATAGGACTCATGGACCAGCGCCGTCGCGTCCAGGGTATGGCCCTGGTGACCCGCCAGTTGCCGGCGGGCCATGGTGTGCAGTTCCTGGTAGAGCGTGGAGAGCACGCGATCCAGCGCCGCACGGTCGCCCGCACGCGCAGAATCCAGCCACGAAGTGATGTCGGCCCCGCGTTCCATACCTGCACGTCCCTCGGCTCCCCGCGTGAATCATAGCGCCCTGGCGCCGGCCCGGTGCCGTAACCGCGTCTTCATTCAGCGCTGGCAGCGCGGGCACCACACGCTGGTGCGCTGGCCGATCTGCTCGGCCTTGAGCGCGCTGCCGCAGCGTTTGCAGGGCTGCCCACCGCGGCCATAGACCCACAGCTCCTGTTCGAAGTAGCCCGGCGCGCCGTCCGGGCTGATGAAGTCGCGCAAGGTGGTGCCGCCGCGTTGGATCGCGTGGGCCAGGATGGCCCGCGCCGCGTCGGCCAGCGCGTCGTAGCGCGCCCGGGACACCTTGCCTGCCGGCCGCAGCGGGTGGATGCCCGCGCTGAACAGGCTTTCGGCCGCGTAGATGTTGCCGACGCCCACTACGACGCGTTGGTCCATCAGGAAGGTCTTCACCGGGGCGCTGCGTCCACGACTGCGGGCGAACAGATAGGCCCCATCGAAGGTGTCCGAGAGCGGCTCGGGCCCCAGGTCACGCAGTAACGGATGCACCGTGCCCGGCGCCTGCCAGAGCAGGCAGCCGAACCGGCGTGGGTCGTTGAAGCGCAGGACCTGGCCGCTGTCGAGCGCCAGGTCGACGTGGTCGTGCGCGCGCACCGGCGTGGCCGCGGGCAGCACCCGCAGGCTGCCGCTCATGCCCAGGTGGAGCAGGGCGCTACCGGCCTGGGTGTCCAGCAGCAGGTACTTGGCGCGGCGGCGGACCGCGTCGATGCGCGCGCCCGGCAGATGGGCTCGGACCTCGGTGGGAATCGGCCAGCGCAGATCGTCGCGCCGCTGCAGGACCGCGCGCACGATCGCCCCTTCCAGGTGCGGGGCCAGACCGCGGCGGGTGGTTTCGACTTCGGGCAGTTCGGGCATGGGCAGAGGTCCTGGAATTCACCGCGGTCGCAGGAACCGGCCGGATCCACACAGGTGGGGCCGTGCCGGGCGGCGTCCAAGGCCACGGTGCGGCTCAGGCGGCGCAGGCCCGGTAGATGCCACGCTCGCAGCGCACGTCCAGCGGCCCCCCGTAGACCTGGGAGAGCAGGGGGGCGGTCAGGGTCTGGGCGCGGGAACCATCGGCGACGATGCGACCGTCCTGCATGAGCACCACGCGGTCGATCGCCGGCACGATTTCCTCCAGGTGGTGGGTGACCAGCACCAGGGTGATCCCCTGGGCGGCCAGTTCGCCCATCAAGGTGCAGAACTGCTGCTGGGCGATCACGTCCAGCCCGGCGGTGGGCTCATCCAGCAACAGGGCCTGCGGCTGGTGAACCAGGGCGCGGGCGATCAGGACCCGGCGCATCTGGCCGGTGGACAACTCGGCGACCAGGCGCCCGGACAGCGCCTGCCCGTCCACCCGGGCCAGCGCTTCGGTCGCCCGCGCGCGCATCTCGGCGGTGACCTCCTGGTCGATGGGCAGGACGAAGCTGGCAAAGAAGCCGGTGACGATCGCGTCCTCCACCCGCAACTGGTACATCTCCTGCAGGTCGCGGGTTGCATCGCTGGTGACCACGCCCAGGCGCGTACGCAGCTGGGTCACATTCCAGCGGTCCTGGCCGAACACCCGCACCGGGGCCTGGCCCTCGCGCGCCAGTGGATAGAGCTCGCGATTGATCAGCTTGATGAAGGTCGACTTGCCGCAGCCGTTGGGGCCCAGCAGGGCGGTGTGCTGGCCCAGCACGATGCGCAGGTCCAGCGCATGCAGCACCGGCGACTCGCCGCGCACGACGGTGGCGTTGTCCAGCTCGATCAGGGCGTTTGGGGAAGATGACTCAGTGACGGACGGCATGATTTCCTGGGGACACCGTGCACGGGGCTGAACGCCATACGTCCGCGACGGGTGAAGTTTGCGGTGGGAGGCTCCATTATGGAGGCCTGCGTCGCGCGTGCTGCCGGCGCTTCGTCCCTGGAGGGGGAACACATGCACGCAACCCTGATCGACCTGCTGACCGGCGGGCTGTTGCAGTTCACGTGGTGGGAGCTGTTGCTGGTGCTGTTGGTGTGCGCCCAGCTGACCATCTTCTCGGTCACCCTGTATCTGCATCGCAGCCAGGCCCATCGCGGCGTGGATTTCCATCCCGTGCTCAACCACGGCTTCCGCTTCTGGACGTGGCTGACCACCTCGATGATCACCAAGGAGTGGGTGGCGATCCATCGCAAGCACCACGCCAAGGTCGAAACCGACGAGGATCCGCACAGCCCGCAAGCCAAGGGCATCGGCAAGGTGTTCTGGGAAGGCGTGGAGCTGTACCGCGAAGCGCGCGGCCAGCGTGCCGATATCGAGCAGTACGGGCGCGGTGCGCCGGAAGACTGGATCGAGCGTCACCTCTACACCCCGCGTGCCAACTGGGGGCCGGTGTTGTTGCTGCTGGTGCAGGCCACGCTGTTCGGCCTGCCGGGCGTGGCGGTGTGGGCGATCCAGATGGCGTGGATCCCGTTCTGGGCCGCCGGCGTGGTCAACGGGCTGGGGCACTGGTGGGGCTATCGCAACTTCGAATCGGCCGACACCTCGACCAACCTGACGCCATGGGCGTTCTGGATCGGCGGCGAGGAACTGCACAACAACCACCACGCCTTCCCCAGCTCGGCGCGCTTTGCGATGCGTCGCTTCGAGTTCGACATCGGCTGGGCCGCGATCAAGGGCCTGGAAGCACTGCGTCTGGCCAAGGTGCTGCGCGTGGCCCCACGCCTGGACATTCGCCCCAATATCGCCGTGCCGGATGCGGATACCCTGAAGGCGCTGCTGTCGCATCGCTTCCAGGCCATGACCGACTACCAGCGCAATGTGTTCAAGCCGGTGCTGGCCGAGGAAGCCGCCAACGCCGGGCAGAAGCTGCGCCAGTTGCTGCCGAGCCGGATGCGCCGCGGCTTGGTCGACGACGGTCGCTGGCTCAAGCCCGATGCGCGTGATGCCCTTCATTCCTGGGTCTCGCAGCGGCCGCGCATGCAGGCGCTGGTGGAGCATCGCAAGCGTCTGGCCGCCGTCCTGGAGGCACGTTCCAACGATGCCGCCGAACGCCTGCGCCAGCTGCAGCAGTGGTGCAAGGAGGCCGAGGAAAGTGGCATCGCCTCCTTGCAGGCCTACTCGCGCCGGCTCAAGGGCTACGCGCTGGCGCATTGAATCAGTCGGTCTGCCCGGCTTGCACACGCCCCGGCCCGTCCGGGGCGTGTCGTGTCCGACCCCAGCTCCTGCGACACTGGCGACCATGCGCCTGCCCCTCCTGATCGCCTTGACCTGTTGCGTGCCTGCGGCCCTGGCCCAGGTGCCGGATCGCACCTCGGACTATCTGGCGCGCCTGGACACCGACCATGACGGCCGGGTCAGCGTCGACGAGTACGTGGCCTGGATGACCTACGCCTTCGATGCGCGCGATGCCGACCACAATGGCGTGCTGGAAGGGGCCGAGTTGCCCGGCAGCCGCGGCAAGCCGGTCTCGCGTGCGGTGCTGGTCGAGCAGTTGCGGACCCGGTTTGGCCGCCAGGACCGCAACCACGACGGGTACCTGGATGCCCGCGAACTGGCCGCCCCGCCGCAATAGGCAGGCATACGGCCTGTGTGGCCGGCGGCGATAATGCGCGCCTCCTCAAGGCGTTCCTGGTGGTGTGGCGATGTGGTTCCTGTTGCTGGCCGTGCTGTGCAGCGTGGCGGTCTCGGCGGTGTTCCGGTTGGCGCCACGCTGGCAGGTGGACGTGCCACAGGCGGTGACCTGGAACTACTTGGCCGGCACGGTGTTGGCGCTGGCCCTGTTGCACCCGCGGCTGGAGGCCTTGCGTGGCGAGGGCGCGCCGTGGCGCTGGTGGCTGCCGCTGGGCTTGCTGCTGCCGGGCCTGTTCCTGGTGCTGGCCGCGTCGATCCGGCGCGCCGGGGTGGTGCGCACCGATATCGCCCAGCGTCTGTCGCTGCTGTTGTCGCTGATCGCCGCCTTCACCCTGTTCGGGCAGCGCGCCGGTGCCTGGCAGGTGGCGGGGCTGGTCCTGGGCCTGATCGCGATCCCCTGCCTGCTGGCGCGGCCGCGCGGCGACGCTAGCCTGGAAGCGCCGGCGTGGGGCCTGCCACTGGTGGTCCTGGTGGGCTGGGCGACGACCGACGTGCTGTTCAAGCGGATCGCCGCCGACGGCGCACCGCTGTCGGCCTCGCTGCTGGCGACCTTCGCCATCGCCTTCGTGCCGATGCTGGCCTGGCAGCTGTGGCGCCACGCACAGGGCACGCCGCTGCGACTGCGCAGCCTGGTGGCCGGGCTGGGACTGGGCGCGCTCAACTTCGCCAACATCGGGTTCTACCTGGCCGCGCATCGCGCGTTGCCGCATGCGCCGGCCACGGTGTTCGCGGCGATGAACATCGGTGTGGTGCTGGTGGGGACCGTCGTGGGCGTGGCGGGCTTCGGTGAGCGTCTGGGCCGTCTCAATCGACTGGCGATTCCCCTGGCGGTGCTGGCCATCGCCCTGATCAGCCGGGGCATGGGCTGACGTCGGCGGGGGGCTTGACGCCTCCTGTATCGTTACAATGTAACGAAATCAGGGCCGCCCCCCATGAAAACTTCCTCGGCCGCGCATGCGGCCTGCGACGCTTCCGCCATCGGTCTGTCGATGCTGTGCCTGGCCCACTGCCTGCTTTTGCCTGTCCTGGCCGCGCTGTTGCCGGCCCTGGGGACCTGGGCACAGGCCGAATGGGTCCATCCGGTGTTCGCGGCCATCGCCGCGCCGCTGGCCGGCACCGCCCTGTGGCGCGCGCACCGGCACCGCCCCCTGCCGCCTGCGCTGGTGGCCTTGGCGCTGCTGGGCCTGACCGGCCTGGTGGCCGGGGCCGTGCTGCATGCCTTGGAGACGCCGCTCACCGTGACCGGCAGCCTGCTGCTGGCCAGCGCGCATGTCTGGAACTGGCGCCGCCGTCCGCATGCGACCTGCGCCAACGGCTGAGGGCAGCCGCGCTCAGAACACCATGACGTGATCGACCAGAGAGCGGCCATCCTGCTCGACCAGGACCAGCTCGGCGACGAACTCGCCTGCGACCCCGTCGAACCCCCGGCGCCAGACCACGGCGATGGACGCGGGTCGACGGAATACCGCGACCACTTCGCGCCCTGCGAACGTCCCGCGCTCGGCCTGGTACGCATGGCACAGCGTCCCGAAGCGCTCCGGCGGCAACTGCGCCAGCAGGCGCGGGGTGAAGTCACGCACGTGGCCTGCATAGTCGATGGCGGTGGACGCGGCCATCAGCCGATCCATGATCGGTTCGACGACGGCCAGGATCTCGGCATCGCTGCGCGTGGTCAGGTCCATCCCTCGTCCCCCGTCGGCTATAGATCGAAGCCCAGCAGCATCGGGTCGTGGTCGGAGCTGCGCCACGGGCCGGCCGCGTCCAGGCCCTCGTAGCCGACGTCGAAGGGCTCGTCCGCGTTGACGTGCCATTCGGCCGCGCCCTTCAGGTGCGCCGCCAGGTCCGGGGACAGCAATGCGTGGTCCAGGCGCCCGCTCTGGCCGTCGTAGACGTAGCTGTAAGGAGCCTCGACCTTGGCCAGGGCGAAGGCGTCGGCCCAGCCAGCGGCGCGCAGGGTCCGCAGCGGGGTCTCCTGCGCGTAGGCGTTGAGGTCACCGACGATCAGGCTGCGCGTGGCGCCCTGGCCGGTGGGATCGGACTTGAGCCAGGCGTCGACGCGGCGCGCCGAGTCGGTACGCGTGGCGTTCCAGCAGCTGGCGCCGTCGTGCTGGTCTGCATCGGTGCCGCTGGCGTCGCGGCAGCCCTTGGACTTGAAGTGGTTGGCGGCCACCACGAACACCGGGCCGTCGCCACGCCGGAACGCCTGGGCCAACGGCACCCGGCTGTGCTCGGCGAAGGGGCCGCCTTCGAGCACCACCGGCTTGCCGACCGGAGTGACCTTCGAGGCGCGGTAGATCAGGCCCACGCGAATCGGGTTGTCGCCGGGTCCGCTGCCGGCATTCACGTACGTCCAGTCGCCGCCACCGGCATTGAGGGCATCGACGAACTGGGCCAACGACGAGCGGGGGCCGTAGCCGTCGTTCTCCAGTTCCATCAGTGCGGCGATGTCGGCATGCAGCGGCATCAGGGTGGCGATGAGCTTGGCGACCTGCGCATGCCACTGCGCCTCGGTCTTGGCCCCGCGCATGGTCGGGAAGCCGCCACCGGCGCCATCGCCGTTGAACAGATTCTCCAGGTTGAACACCGCGATCCTCAGGTTGCCCGGCACCGTGGGCGCCGATGGGCGCGCCGCGGCCTGCACGTGCAGCGGCTGGGTAACCTGCAGGCGCCAGGCGTCATGGCGATAGTCGACGATGCCCTCCACGCCGGTGGCGACCGATCCGGTCCGCACCGGCCCGGCTGGCAGGTAGGGCAGCGTGGCGGGATCGCGCGCGTCGCTTGCATCGTCCAGCACGATGCGGCGCCGCGCGTTGTCCGCGTTGATCGCGGCGAAGGCCGGGGTCCCGGCGACCGCTTGCTCCGCGGGGGTCCACATGCGCCCGCCGAAGCTGGCGATGGTCTGGCCATACCGGGTGTCGGTGCCGTCCAGGGTCAGCGGCGCGTCGATGCGCACGCGCATGCCGTCCAGTGCCGCCCAGTCGGCCGGCGGTGCGGTCAGCGTGGTGATCGCCGGTGCCGTCGCCTTGCCGGGCAGAACGCGCAGATGCGCCAGTGCCAGCGTCCTCGCGCCAGAGACAGCGTGCAGGCTGCCCTGCAGCTCCAGCGTCTGGCCGGCCTTCAAGGCGGGCAGGGCCATGTCCGCCGGGACCTGCACGAACAGGCCTTCGGGCGTGCGTGGATCGCCGTCGCCCGTGCCGGGCGACTGCACGAACAGGCCGCCCAGTCCGGTGCGCAGGTCCGCGGTGAGCACGCCGCGCACGGTGACCGCGCTGGCGTCGACCGCGGTGGGCAGCTGCCCGATGTTCAATGGGGTGTCGGCCAGGCCGGGGGCGGCGACGGCGCAGAGCGCGCTCAGGCAGGCGGACAGCAACAGCGGGCGGATCGGGGACATGCGGGTTCCACAAGGCCAAGGCAGACACGAGAACGCCGCCCGAAGGCGGCGTCGGAACCCCCGATTGTGCCTGCGTCAGATGACGCGCGTTACTTCGACTGCTCCAGCATCCAGTCGACCGTGGCGTGGATCTGCGCCTCGCTCAGGCCCGGGTTGCCGCCCTTGGGCGGCATCACCCCGCCGTCCGGGCCGGTGTAGCCCTCGATGGCGTGCTTGTACAAGGTGTCCTTGCCCTTCGAGGCCCGCGCGCCGAAGCCGGCCGCATCCAGTTTGGGCGCCCCGCCCACGCCGGCGGTGTGGCAGGCCGTGCACAGCTGGTTGAAGATTTCCTTGCCGTCCAGCGTGCCGCCGTAGGCGCCCTGGGCTGCGGCGGCGGCCGTCGCGGCGGCCGCCGCGGCGGCCTGGGCCGCGGCTCCGGTGGCGCCGGCATAGACCGCGCCCACCGGCGCGATGCGGCTCTGGGTCTGCTTGGCCGCCACCGGCGAGACTTCCGCCGGGATGGTCTTGGACAGGAAATACGCCCCGATGATCAATCCGACGGTCACCACCGCCAGGATCCCGATCACCATCGAGAAGCGCTTGAGGAACTCCAGGTCATAGTTGCGCACAGTCCACCTTTGGCAGCGCCGTCACCGGCGTGGCTGAAAACACTCGATCATCCAGCGAATGTTCCGGTCGTGGGGGCGCCCGGGTGTCGCCACCGGTCAGGCAGCGACGGCCCGCATTATAAGCAGGCCTGTGGCCCGCCCCTCAAGGACACCAGTAGGCCTGGACCGGCGCGGAGGCCGCGCGCAGCACCGCGGCGATCGGCGGACCCGGCTCGGCGGCCACGGCCGCTTCGATGACTTGGGCCTTCTCCTGGCCTTCGATGTGCAGGTAGAGGTGGCGGGCGGCCACCAGCACCGGCAGGGTCAGGGTGATGCGCGGCTCGCCCGCGCCCGGCGCGTGCATCGGCAGCACCTTGGCGATCCCGGTCGGGTCCAGGGCTTGGGCCAGGTAGTCCCCATCGGGGAAGAACGAGGCGGTGTGGCCATCGGTGCCCATGCCCAGCACGGCCACGTCCAGCGGCAGCGGCAGCTGCGCCAGCTCGGTTTCCAGCTCGGGCAGGGCCTGCGCCGGATCCTCGCCGTAGTTGCGGTACAGCGGCAGGAAGCTGGCCACCGCGGCCGCGCCGTACATCAGGTGCTCACGGACCAGGGCGGCATTGGAACGGGGCTGGGTCTCGTCCACCCAACGCTCGTCCACCAGGGTGATGGCGACCTGCTTCCACGGCAGCGGCTGTTCGGCCAGGGCCTGGAAGAAGCGCACCGGCGTGGTCCCGCCGGACAGGGCAAGGACCGCGCGGCCGCGTTCGGCCAGGGCTGCGCGCAACTGGTCGGCGACCGAGGCGGCCAGTGCCTGGGCCAGGGCTTCGTGGTCGGCGCAGGCGTGAACCTGGGCCAGCGAGGCAGGGAGGGTCAGACTCATGTGCCGGCGTCCTCATGCCAGGTGCGGCCGTCGCGCTCGATCAGCGCCACCGCCGCATTGGGGCCCCAGGAGCCGGCCGTGTACGACTTGGGCGCCTCGGGCAGCTGTTCCCACGCCTCCAGGATCGGATCGATCCAGGCCCACGCGGCCTCGACCTCGTCGCGGCGCATGAACAGCGACTGGTTGCCGCGCACCACGTCCATCAGCAGGCGCTCGTAGGCCTCGGGCTGGCGCACGCCGAAGGCCTCGGCAAAGCTCATGTCCAGCGGGACGTACTTCATGCGCAGGCCACCCGGGCCGGGGTCCTTGATCATCAGCCACAGCTTGACCCCTTCGTCCGGCTGCAGGCGCAACACCAGGCGATTGGGCTGTGCGGTGCCGGCGCCGGCGTCGAACAACGAGTGCGGCACCGGCCGGAAGGCCACCACGATCTCCGAGACACGCTCGGGCAGGCGTTTACCGGTGCGCAGGTAGAACGGCACGCCGGCCCAGCGCCAGTTGGAGACCTCGGCCTTGATCGCCACGAAGGTCTCGGTGCGCGAGTCGGTGCGCCCCAGCTCGTCCAGGTAGCCGGGGACGGCCTGGCCGCCGGAGGCGCCGGCGCGATACTGGCCGCGCACGGTGACATGGCTGACCTCGTTGGAGGTGATCGGCTTGAGTGAACGCAGCACCTTGAGCTTCTCGTCACGCAGTGCATTGGCTTCCAGCGTGGCCGGCGGCTCCATGGCGACCATGCATAGCAGCTGCAGCAGGTGGTTCTGGACCATGTCGCGCAGGGCGCCGGAAGTGTCGTAATAGCCCGCGCGCTTTTCCAGGCCGACGGTCTCGGCCACGGTGATCTGCACGTGGTCGATGCGGTTGGCGTTCCACAGCGGTTCGAACAGGATGTTGGCAAAGCGCAGCGCCAGCAGGTTCTGCACCGTCTCCTTGCCCAGGTAGTGGTCGATGCGGAAGGTCTGCGCCTCGCTGAAGACCGCGCCAACGGCGTCGTTGATGCCCGCGGCGCTGCGCGAGTCCTTGCCGATGGGCTTTTCTAGGACCACCCGCGCATTGCCGCTATTGAGGCCGGCATCGCGCAGGCGCGAGCACAGGTCGACGAACAGGCTCGGGCTGGTGGACAGATAGAACACGCGGATGCGGTCTTCGCCGGACTGCTTGAGCAGGGTCGCGAACTCCTCCCAGCCCTCGTCCTTGGTCGCATCTAGGGGGCGGTAGTCCAGCAACTGCAGGAAGGCCGGCAGGCGCGCGCGCAGCAGCGTGTCGCCCTCGGCGATCTTCTCCAGCGCCTCGCCGACCTTGGCGCGGTATTCGCTGCCATCCTGCGGATCGCGCGCCACGCCGATGATGCGGCTGTCCTGCGGGATCTGGCCATCGGCGTAGCGGCGCAGCAGACCCGGCAGCAGCTTGCGCAACGCCAGATCGCCGGTGCCTCCGAAGATCACCAGGTCAAAGCTGTCCACGGGTACGGTCTTGGCGGTCACGGCACGGCCTTGTCGATGAAGGAAGAAAACGCGCAAGACGATACCACCGCGCTACCACGCCTCCCAGTCCTGGCGCTGTTGGACTGGTCGATTCGTTCTGGATTGAAGCCTTGGTATCGCATTGGTACTATTGAGGCATGCTTTCCGCCATCGCCACCGAATACGAGCGCCTGCAGTCGGCCGAAACCAGCCGCACGCTGGCCTACCTGCGCCTGCGCCGCGCGCTGCAGCATCTCATCGATACCGGGGTGCTCGGTCCCGGCCATGGCCTGCCCAGCGAGCGCGACCTGGCCACCGGCCTGCAACTGTCGCGCGTGACGGTGCGCAAGGCGCTGTCGGGGCTGATCGACCAGGGACTGCTCAGCCAGCGCCAGGGCGCCGGGACCTTCGTGTCTGAACGCATCGTGCGCAGCTTCTCGCGCCTGACCAGCTTCACCGACGATCTGCGCGAACGTGGGCTCAATCCCCAGGTCACCTTCCTGGAACGCAGCCTGGGAGAGGTGACCCCCGAAGAAGCCATGGCGTTGAATCTCTCGCCCGGCAGCGGCGTGGTGCGGCTGTATCGACTGCGGCACGTGGATGGCGCGCCCATCGCCGCCGAACGCACGTTGGTGCCGCACGCCCTGTTGCCCGATCCGCAACGCATCGGCGCCTCGCTGTACGAGGCGCTGGATACCTACGGCCACCGCCCGCGCCGCGCACTGCAGCGCCTGCGCGCCGTCGCCCTGGATGCCGAGCCTGCACAGTTGCTCCAGCTCGACGCCGGTGCCCCCGGCCTGCTGGTCGAGCGCCGCGCCTTTCTGGCCGACGGTCGTGTAGTGGAATTCACCCGCTCGTTCTATCGCGGCGATGCCTACGATTTCGTGGCGGAGCTGCAGAGCGAATAGTCCCTGCGGTCGTTTCAATCCACGGCCAGCGGTCGCCGCTGACCAGCCGACAGCAGGCGTTGGGCATCCACGCCGATCTCGTCGAAGATCGCGGTGATCCGCTCAATCGCCTGTTGTGCCTGCTTGGCGTCCTCCGCCTGTTCGAGGATGGCGGTCGCCTCGGCGGCGCAGGCATCGAAGAACGTCTGCTCCAACGGAGCCGGCCCGTGTGTGGCGATCGTTTCGTGCAGGGCATCGAGCCGCTGACTGAGGTCTTCCCAGGTCATTGGTTGCATCTCCGGGCATGGAACCGGTGTTGTCCGTGCGTACTGCAGCGCGCCGGTGTGGGTTGGTCCCGGAACGCTGCGCTGGGTCGGATGATCAAACGACCAAAGCGCGGTTCTATGGAGGGGCTCCGGGATCCAACGCGAAGATGCCGTCGGAAGCGTTCTGCAGTCGTGAGCGAAATGTAAGCGGGGATTTCGCGCACGATTCACGTCGTTCTACCAAGACTCGGGCCAAGTTCACGCTCACGTACCGACGCGCGTCCGCGCCTCGGTGCTGCCCCGGCCACATCAAGAATGCAGTGCCGGATGCGTCAGGCTTCGCGAATGAATAAGTAACCGCTCTTCCCGTGCCGGCCGATCCGGCAACTACCTGCAAGCGCATCACGCTTCCCGCGATCCCCCGGTCGCCGTGCGCCGCCGGAGGTCGCGTTCCCCCAAACGCAGGCCCAGGGAGCTGTCATGAACGCGACTCTCGATTTCCGTACCGCACCCGCGCTCGACCGCGCGGGCCTGTCGATGCAGGCCCCGGCGGTCACGCCGCTGTTCATCGATCAAGCGCGCGCGCCGCACGAGCGCGCCAGCGTGGAGTATTTCGGCCGTCGCCTGGCGGGACTGATGGGCCGCGACTTCCGGTTGCGCGCGCTGCCGGGACTGCCGGGTTATTTCATTCCCATGGAGACCCTCACCCGCGAACAGGCCGCCATGCGCGGCATCACCAGCGGCGAACACATCTTCGGCGGCGTGGTGCCGCATGCGTTCGTGGCCACCAAGGTGATCAGCCACGGCCTGGTCGAAGCGCCGGGAAACGTGCCGGAGGGTTGGGCACCTGGGCTGGGCGGTGCGCTGGGTAGCGCGGTCCTGCCCGGTTTCGCCGCGTTTACCCCGGACGACCTGATCCAGGCGGTCTCCCGCCTGCTGCCGATGGGACGTGTGCGCTGCAAGCTGGCCCACGCGCGCGGCGGCAATGGGCAACAGGTGGTGGATTCGCTGCAGGCGCTGGATGCGTGGCTGGCTACCGTGCCGCTCGGACAGGTCGCCGAGGGCGTGGTTGCCGAGCTCAACCTGGAGCAGGCGCAGACCTTCAGCATTGGCCAGGTGGAAGTGGGCGGGCATTGCATCGCCTATTTCGGTACCCAGTGTACCGTGGAGAACCCGCGCGGCGAGACGGTCTACGGCGGCTCGACGCTGCGCGTGGCCCGTGGCGGACTGGACCAGCTGCAGCACGTGCCGTTGCCGCCGCAGGCCGCCGACGCCATCGCCAAGGTGCAGCACTACGAAGCCCAGGTGTCCGAGGCCTATCCAGGCTTCTTCGCCTCGCGCCGCAACTACGACGTGGTCCATGGGCGCGATGGCGACGGTTGGGAGCACTGCGGCGTGCTCGAGCAGTCCTGGCGCTTCGGCGGGGCGAGCCCGGCCGAGATCCTGGCATTGGAGACATTGGTGACCCAGCCAGAGGTGCCATGGCTGGACGCGATGACCTGCGAGGTCTGGGACGATGTCCCGGCACCGGCCGACGCGGAGGTCTATTTCCGGGGTGAAGTGGCTTCACTCGGGACCCTGACCAAATACGCTAGGGTCGTGCGCGATGGACGTGACCCTTGAACACATCGGCTTTGATGTAGAGCACGACCGGCTCGCCGGGACCCTGCTGGCACCGGCCCGGGCCTTGCCCGGCGTGTTGTTCGTCCACGGCTGGGGCGGCAGCCAGGACCATGACCTGGCGCGTGCGCGCGAGGCTGCAGGTCTGGGCGTGGTCTGCATGACCTTCGACCTGCGGGGCCACGACGGCGATGCACAGATGCTCGAGCGGGTCACCCGGCAGCAGAATCTGGACGACCTGCTGGCGGCGTACGACTGGTTCGTCAAGCAACCCAATGTCGATCCCGATGCGATCACCGTGGTGGGGATCAGCTACGGCGCTTATCTGGGGGCGATCCTGTCTTCGCTGCGCCCGGTGCGCTGGCTGGCGCTGCGCACGCCCGCTCTCTACAAGGACGAAGGCTGGGAGCTGCCCAAGCGCCAGCTGCACCAGGATCCGGATCTGATTCCCTTCCGCCACCGTCAGGTGCCATGGAAGGACAATCGCGCATTGCGCGCCTGCGCCGAGTTTCGCGGCGACGCGCTGATCGTCGAGGCCGAACTGGACCAGATCATTCCGCATCAGGTGATCGAAAACTACATGTCCGCCTTCACCCGCGCGCGCTCGCGCACCTCGCGCGTGATCGCCGGCGCGGACCACGGCTTCTCCGAAAAGCCGGTGCAGCGCACCTACACCGCGGTCCTGGTGAAGTGGTTGACCGAAATGGTCGTCGGCGCCCGCGAGCACGCCGCACGCGAGAAGATCAACGAGCGCAAGCGGGTGCGCGATGGGCAGGCGGCTCCTGCCTCGCACTGATCGCGAGGCCGATGATTGCGGCTTGACGATTTTCTTGGATTCGGCTTCTTGAGCAGACGCTTTCCTGCCGCAACCAGTCAGCATTCTTTGCGCTGCAAAGGAATGCTAAGCGAAGAACCACGGCTCGTGTGGCACGCCGCGCCCCCATGCGTGGCGCCTTCATGGGTCTTAACCTCGTCCCTCCGCCGTGCGTTATGGAGGGGTTCGGAGCAGAGACAAAGCAAAGCTGTTTGCGCTTGCTTCTGCTCCGGCCGCAGGTATTGCTGTTGCTCCGTATGTCTGAGCCGTAAAGCGAGCCGAGCATCGGAGAAGAAGACGGCCGAAGCGTCGCCCTGTTTGAGCGCAGCGAGTTTGGGCGACATGCCGTCTTCTTCGAGAAGCGCAGGGGACCGCCGCGTCGCGGCGGCGAGCGTCCCGGCGAGAAGCGGTTTTGCTTCCTTTTGACAAGACAAAAGGAAGTCGCGCCGTTAGGCGCGAAAGCCTTTGCCTTCAGAGGAAAAGATGGGAGCTCCCGGGGAAACCGGGAGTTCAAGACAAACAGGTCCGCTAGCGTTAGCGCGCACATCGCGCCAACCCTCAGCAGCGGCTTATTCCCGCTTCCCCCGCAACCGCTCCAGCACCCCTTCCAGCGTGTCCAGATCGGTGTAGTGGATCATCAGCTTGCCCTTGCCATTGCGGCCGTGGGCGATGACCACCGAGGTGCCAAGGGTCTCGGACAGCTCGTTCTGCAACGAGGCGATGTCGGCCTGCGGGGCGACCTTGGCTGGCTTCTTCTTGCCGTTGGCCGGCACCCGGCCGGCGGCGAACTGGGAGGCGCGGTGTTCGACCTCGCGCACCGACCAGCCCTGGTCGGCGGCCTCGGCGGCCAGCTTGCTGGCCAGCTCGGGCGAGAGCGTCAGCAGGGCGCGGGCGTGGCCCATCTCCAGGCGGCGTGCCTCCAGCAGATGGCGGATGGCCGGCGGCAGTTCCAGCAGGCGCAGCAGGTTGGACACCGCAGCGCGCGAACGCCCGACCGCCTCGGCCGCCTGGCCGTGGGTCAGCGAGAATTCGTTGATCAGCCGTTGCAGTGACTGCGCCTCTTCCAGCGGGTTGAGGTCCTCGCGCTGGATGTTCTCGATCAGCGCCATGGCGATGACCGTGCGGTCGTCCAGCTCGCGCACCACCACCGGCACTTCGGCCAGGCCGGCCAGCTGCGAGGCGCGCCAGCGGCGCTCGCCGGCGACGATCTCGTAACCGCCGGTGTCCACCGCGCGCGCCACGATCGGCTGGATCACGCCCTGGGCGCGGATCGAATCGGCCAGCTCGTCCAGCTTGGCCGGGTCCATCGCCTGGCGCGGCTGGTAGCGGCCGGGCTGCAGCTCGCCCACGGGGACCGTGCGCAGGGTTTCGCCAGGCTGGACCTCGGTCGGTGGCGTCTCGGCCCCTTTGGGGCCAAGCAGCGCTTCCAGGCCGCGGCCCAGGCCGCGCTTCTTCGGGGCGGACATCAATAGCTCTCCATGGGCGGGGGAGCGGGTCGCAACCGCTCCTGCTGGCGTCGGATGATCTCCCCGGCCAGGCCAAGGTAGGCCACGCCACCGCGCGAGGCGCGGTCGTAGCCGACGATGCTCTGGCCGTGGCTGGGGGCTTCGGCCACGCGCACGTTGCGCGGGACGATGGTGCGGAAGACCTGGTCGCCGAAATGCTCGGTCAGTTCGGCCGACACGGCGTTGGCCAGGTTGTTGCGCACGTCGAACATGGTGCGCAGCACGCCCTCGATCTCCAGCCTGGGGTTGAGCCGGCCACGGATGGCGGCGATGGTATCCATCAGCGCGCTCAGGCCCTCCAGTGCGTAGTACTCGCACTGCATCGGGACCAGGACCGAGTCGGCGGCGGTCAAGGCGTTGAGGGTCATCAGCGACAGCGCGGGCGGGCAGTCGATGATGATCCAGTCGTAGTCGGCCCGCAGCGGCTCCAGTGCGGCCTTCAGGCGCTGCTCGCGGCCTTCGGCATCCATCAGCTGGATCTCGGCGGCGGTCAGGTCGATGTTGGCCGGGATTAGGTCGAAGTCCTCGCCGGTGCGCACGATCGCGTCGCGCGCCGGCGCTTCCTGCAGCAGCACCTCGAAGGTCGAGGCCTCGATCTCGCGCTTGTCCACGCCGCTGCCCATGGTCGCGTTGCCCTGGGCATCCAGGTCGACCAGCAGCACCCGCTGCGGGGTATGTGCCAGTCCGGCGGCCAGGTTGACGGCGGTGGTGGTCTTGCCCACGCCACCCTTCTGGTTGGCGATGGCGATGATCCTGGCCATGCGGCGGCGTTCCTCGGGAAGGGGGCGGGTCAGGGATTATGCGGGTTTCACCCCGGCGCGTCCCACCGTGACCAGGTGGCGTTCGCCCTCCTGGCCCGGCACGGACAGCGGCTCGGTGCCGACCAGCGCCCAGCCGGCGGGCAGGGCCGCGATTTCCTCGTGGGGCATCACGCCCTTCATCGCCAGCAGTGTGCCGCCGGGTTTGAGCAGGTGTCCGCCCACCGCGATGATCCCGGCCAGGGTATCCAGGGCGCGGGCGGTGAGATGGTCGTAGGCGGCCGGTTCGTCCACCGCCTCGGCGCGCGATTCGGCCACGCGGGCGTTGCCCAGCTTGAGCTGGCGCACGGCCTCGCGCAGGAACCGGGCCTTCTTGCCGTTGCTCTCCACCAGGGTGACCTGCAGATCCGGGTGGGCGATGGCCAGCGGAATGCCGGGCAGGCCGGGGCCGGTGCCCAGGTCGGCCAGGGTGCCGTGGGAAACGAAGCGATGCATGGCCAGCGAGTCGAGCAGGTGGCGGGTCACCATCTGTCGGGGGTCGCGCACGGCGGTGAGGTTGTAGGTGCCGTTCCAGCGCACCAGCAGGGCCAGGTAGGCCAGCAGCGGGGGCGCCAGATCGGTGGACAGGCCGAGGTCGGCCAGCCCGTCGCGCAGCAGCGCATCCAGGCCAGGGGGCAGGGAATCAGGAGTCATCGCCGCCGATTATCGCAGGGCGGCGTGCTGGCGGAGCGCTCAATCGCCAGGCCGCCTGCGCCAGGCCACGGCCGCCAGATACTCGGGGCGGGGCTGCCACTGGTGCAGGCTCCAGTCATCGGGCGCGCCCAGCGCCGCGTCGCACGCAACCAGTCGCAGGGGGCCGGCATCCAGCGTCGCTGTGTCCATCGGGGCGAAGGCCAGGCGCTCCAGACCAAAGGAAATGCCGTGACCATGCGCCTTGAGCACGGCTTCCTTGGCGCACCACAGGCGCAGGAAGGCCATCTCGCGGACCGCCTCGGGCACCGCCGCCAATGCCTGGGCCTCGGCCGGCGCGAAATAGCGTTCGGCCAGCGCCAAGGCGTTGGGACGCGGACGCAGCCGCTCCAGATCGGTGCCCAGCTCCACCCCTGGGGCGGTGGCCAGCAGCAGTCCCTGGCCGCTGTGGCTCCAGCCGACGTCGTGCCCCGCCAATGGGCCGTGCAGGCGTGGTCGGCCCCGGGCATCGCGGGCCAGCGGGAGGGTTCCGGCGGGCAAGGCGAACCAGTTCTCGAGCAGCGGACGTGCCAATGGTTCGCCCGATCCGCGCATCGGATAGGCGCTCCACCACACCTGCAGCGGGCCGATCGACCAGCGGCGTTCAGCGTCCTCATCTGGTTCAGGGATGTGCATGCGTCGCCCGATGGCTCGCGAAAGTCGCGGCATGTACGCGTCGGGCATGTGAAGGCCACAGCCGTTGCATCGCGGAAAACGCCTGTTTTAGAGGGGTTTTGATCATCTCTGAACCCATGTCGTATACGACGGTTTCACGCCAGCGGCCGCCAAATCGTCCCGCACCCCACAGCGCGGGGCATCGAAACCCATCAAACGAGGAGAACGGCAATGGGCATCATTATTTGGCTGATCGTGGGCGGCATCGTGGGCTGGCTGGCCAGCATCATCATGCGTCGTGACGCCCAGCAGGGCATCATCCTGAATATCGTCGTCGGCATCGTCGGTGCGGCCATTGCAGGCTTCCTGGGCGGCGGCAGCATCAATGCCGGCATCACCGTGGGCACCTTCTTGTGGTCGCTGCTTGGCGCGGTGATCCTGCTGGCCATCGTCAACCTGTTCACCCGCAAGAGCGTGCGTTAAACGCACGACGCGCAGTTCGACGAGGTGGAAGAGCCCGCGCTTTGCCCGGGCTTTTCTTTTGCGCAGCCCACAGGCTCAACCGAGCTCGACCCAGGCCGGCGCATGGTCGCTGGGACGCTCCCAGGTGCGGGGTTCGCGGTCGATGCCGGCAGCGCTCGCGCGCGCCTTGAGGGCGTCGGAGACCAGGGTCAGATCGATGCGCAAGCCTAGGTTGCGGCGGAAACCGGCCATCCGGTAATCCCACCAGCTGAAGATCCCGGCCTCCTCGCTGTGCAGGCGGAAGGCGTCGTGCAGGCCCAGATCCAGCAGGGACTGCAGCGCGCCGCGCTCGGCGCTGGAGGTGAGGATGTGGTCTTCGTTCCACACCGTCGGGTCATGCACGTCACGCGCGTCTGGGGCGATGTTGAAGTCGCCCAGCACCACCAGCTGCGGATGCGCGGCCAGCTCGGCCTTGATCCATTCGCGCACCGCTTCCAGCCAGCGCAGCTTGTAGCCGTACTTGTCGGTCCCCACGTCCTGGCCGTTGACCACATAGAGGTTGATCACGCGAACGCCATCGATGGTGCCGGCGATCACGCGCTTCTGTTCGTCCTCGAAGCCGGGAATGCCGACCTGCACGTCCTGGATCTGGCCGCGTGCCAGCAGGGCCACGCCGTTGTAGGTCTTCTGCCCGGAAAACACGCTGCGATAGCCGGCCGCGACCAAGGCCGCGTCTGGGAACTTGTGGTCCTCCAGCTTGGTTTCCTGCAGGCCGACCACATCGGGTGCGAAGTCGCGCAGCCACTGTTCCAGATGCGGCAGGCGCACGTTGAGCGAGTTGACGTTCCAGCTGGCGATCTTCATGGCGGTGCGCGGGGCGGCGGCGAGGGCGGCACAGCCTAACTCACCGGCACCGAGCCCATCGGTACACTGGCCCGATGAAGACCCTGCGTCCCTATCTCGACAAGCGGCCCGTGCTGGGCCAGCGCGTGTATGTGGATCCGGCCTGCACCGTCATCGGCGACGTGGAACTGGGCGACGATGTCTCGGTGTGGCCGGGCACGGTGATCCGCGGTGACGTCAACCACGTGCGCATCGGCGCGCGGACCAACGTGCAGGACGGCACGATCATCCACGTCAGTCACGCCAGTCCCTACAACAAGGGCGGCTATCCCACCCTGATCGGGCAGGATGTGACCCTCGGCCACGGCACCATCATCCATGCCTGCACCATTGGCGATGCCTGCCTGATCGGCATGGGCGCCTGCATCCTGGACGGGGCGGTGATCGCGCCCAACGCCTTCATCGCGGCCGGCGCGGTGGTCGGGCCGGGCAAGCAGGTCGGCAGCGGCGAACTGTGGGTCGGCAACCCGGCACGACTGGCGCGCAGGCTTTCGGACCAGGACCTCGAAGGTCTGCTGTACTCGGCCCAGCACTACGTGCGGCTCAAGGACCAGTACCTGGCCCAGGACAACGACTGACCGTCTTGTCAGCCGCGCCCGCGTCGGGCGACACTCGGCGCCTGGGCATGGGGATGCCTGCAAGGACGAAAGGGGAAGAGATGACGCAGACCAAGCTCCGTGGCCTAGTGGCCGCGTGGATGATGGCGCTCGCCGTTCCGGCGCTGGCACAGCAAACACCGGACGATACGGTGCGCCAGCTCGTGGACGGGCTGCACTTCCGCAGCGGCGAGATCGCGGTGGACCAGGCCGCGGTGCACTTCAACCTGGGCGACCAGTTCCGCTATCTGGACAAGGCCGACACCCGCAAGGTGCTCGAACAGCTGTGGGGCAACCCGGAAGACGACAGCGTACTGGGCATGGTCGTGCCGACCCGGCCGGGGCTGGACGAAGCAGGCAGCTGGGCCGTGGTGGTCACCTATGACGATGAGGGCTACGTCTCCGACGAGGATGCCTCCAAGATCGACTACGACGCGCTGCTCAAGGACATGCAGGACGGCACGCGCGAGGCCAACGCCGAACGCGAGAAGGCCGGCTACGGCCGGGTCGACCTGGTCGGCTGGGCGGTGCCCCCGCGCTACGACGCCTCCAGCAAGAAGCTCTACTGGGCCAAGGAGCTGGCGTTCAACGGTGAGTCGACCCACACGCTCAACTACGACATCCGCGTGCTCGGGCGCCATGGTTATCTCAGCCTCAACGCGGTCTCGGGGATGGACGAGCTGCCGCAGGTGCAGGCCGGGATGCAGCAGCTGCTGCCGATGACCGAGTTCGACCCCGGCGCGCGCTACGCCGACCACAACGCTTCCACCGACAAGGTCGCCGCCTACGGCGTGGCGGCGTTGATCGGTGGCGGCCTGGCCGCCAAGACCGGTTTGCTGGCCAAGCTCGGGTTGATCCTGGCCAAGCTGGGCAAGCTGCTGATCTTCGGCCTGATCGCCGCAGGCGCGGCGATCAAGAAGTTCCTCTCCTCGCGCAAGGACCGGGCATCGACCACGGTGCGCTAGGGCCGGGTGGCAGCTTCCAGCGCGGCGAGGTAGGCCATCGCCTCGCCGCGCGAGGCGCCGCACATCGCCGCCTGCGGCCGCAGGCGGGCGCAGACCGCCGGCCGCTCGGGCCGCCCGAAAATCATGCAGCGCAGGTCGGCATCCAGCTGCACGCACGGCACGCCCGCAGGCTTGCCCTGCGGCATGCCCGGGATGGGTGAGCTGATCGACGGGGCGGTGCAGCAGGCCGCGCAGCCGGTGCGGCAGGGCAGGTCGGATCCGGACATGACGCCAGTCTAGTGCGTGGCCGCGTCGCCACCCGGGATGGGCAAGCGTGGCCGGGGCCGTTACAGTCGGCCGGCACCATGGATGGATATCAGGCAAGCAGGGACGATGCAGCGCGAGGCGAGTGAGACGGGGAAGGGGATGAGCGCAGTGCCGCAGGCCGCCACGCAGGTCCCGGTCCTGGACACCTATCGCGAAGTGGTCACGCCCGAAGGCGTGGCCCTGCAGTTGCCGACCGCCGGGCCGGTGCCGCGCGCGATCGCCTGGGGCGTGGACCTGGTGGTGCGCGTGGCCCTGATGCTGGTGGTCTCGCTGCTGCTGGCCCTGCTGGGCAAGCTGGGCGCCGGGCTGACCGCCATCGCCAGCTTCCTGATCCAGTGGGCCTACATGATCGTGCTGGAAGCCTTGTGGCATGGCCAGACTCTGGGCAAGCGGGCGATGCGCCTGCGCGTGGTCCAGGCCAACGGCGCGCCGATCGGCTGGCTGGCCTCGATCACCCGCAACCTGTTGCGCGTGGTGGACATGCTGCCTTTCGCTTACGCCACCGGGCTGGTGGTGAGCCTGATCGACCCGTCCGCACGCCGCCTGGGTGACTTGGCCGCCGGGACCGTGGTGGTGCATGCCGAACACACCGAGGCCGGCACGCGGGCACCGGTCAATGCCCTCTACGTGCCGCAGGTCGCCCTGCGCCCGGCCGAGCAGGCCGCCATCGTCGCCTTCGGTGAGCGCGCGCCGGGTCTCACCCCCGAGCGCCAGGCCGAACTGGCCGACCTGGTCGAGCCACTCACCGGCGCGCGCGGCGCACCGGGCGTGCTGCGGCTGTTCGGCATGGCCAACTGGTTGCTGGGTCGGCGATGAAACAGGAGCAGTTCATCGCCCGCCACCAGCACGAATGGGTGGAACTGGAGCACTGGCTGCGCACCCGCGCCGACGCGCGCCGTGCCCAGGACACACGCAACACCGATGCGCTGGGCGACGAGGCGGTCCCGCAGCGTTACCGGCGCATCGCCCAGCAGCTGTCGCTGGCGCGCCGGCGTGGCTACAGCCCGCAGGTCACCGCCCGCCTGCAAGCTTTGATGGAACAGGGCCACCAGGTGCTCTACCGCACCCCACCGGTGCGTTGGCGCGCGGCGCTGGAATTCCTGCTGGCGGGGTTCCCGCGGCTGGTGCGCAGCGAGGCGGCTTGCATGTGGGCCTCGCTGGCGCTGTTCGCGCTGCCGCTGGTGGGCATCGCGGTGCTGCTGCAGGTCCGGCCCGAACTGATCCACGCGCTGATCGACCCACGCCAGCTGGCACAGATGGAGCGGATGTACGACCCGTCCAATGCCCGCATCGGCCGCGACAGCGGCAGCGACTGGACGATGTTCGGTTACTACATCATGCACAACACCGGGATCGGCCTGCAGACCTTCGCCAGCGGCCTGCTGGTGGGCGTGGGCAGCATCGTGGTGCTGATCAGCAACGGGCTGACCATCGGGGCGGTGGCCGGGCATCTGACCCGGATCGGCTCGGGCGGACCGTTCTGGAGTTTCGTGTGCGGGCATGGCGCCTTCGAGCTGACCGCCATCGTGATCGCCGGCGGCGCCGGGCTGCAGATGGGACTGCACTGGCTGGCGCCGGGCCGGCGCAGCCGTGGGCAGGCGCTGGTCCAGGCCGGGCTCAAGGGCGCGCGGCTGTGCCTGGGCGTGGCCTTCATGCTGCTGGTGGCGGCCTTCATCGAGGCCTTCTGGTCCTCGATTGCCAGTGTCCCGTACCCGGTCAAGCACGCGGTGGCCGCGGTGCTGTGGACTGGCGTGCTGACCTGGCTGTGGCGCGGCGGCCGTGGCCTGGATGCGGGGCAGGCCGATGCGCGCTGAGCATCTGACCGTCGAGCTGCGCGCGCGTTCGCCGTGGGAAGCGGTGGAACTGGGCACCGCGCTGGTCCGGCGCCACGCCCGCGCGGTCTGGGCGCCGTGGCTGTGGGTGGCCGTGCCGGTCTTCGTGCTGGTCAACGCGGCCGCCTGGGCGCTGTCCATGCCGCTGGCCTCGTGTCTGGCGCTGTGGTGGATCAAGCCGCTGCTGGACCGCGTACCGCTGTTCGTGATCTCGCGCGGAGTGTTCGGGCAGGCGCCGACCACGCGCCAGACCCTGGCCGCCCAGCTGCGCTGGGGCTGGGGACCGATGCTGGGCTATCTCACCTGGCGCCGCTTCAGCCCGGCGCGCGCGCTGTACCTGCCCATCGAACTGCTGGAAGGCGAGCGCGGTCCGCGCCTGCGCCAGCGGCGCGCGGTGTTGGGCGCGACCGTCTACGGCAACGCGATGGTGCTGGCCCTGGTGTGCCTGGCCTTCCAGCTGGCGGTGGCACTGGCCTGCGTGGCGCTGGTGTTCCTGTTCGTGCCGGTCGACTACATGCCCGAGGCCGCGCGCGCAGGCCTGGCCCTGCTGCGCGATCCGCCGCTGTGGGCGCAGTTGGGGCTCAACACGGCCTTCTGGATCGGCGTGGGCGCGATTGAGCCGTTCTTCGTCGGCGCCGGGTTTGGGCTGTACCTCAACCGACGCACGCAGATCGAGGCCTGGGACGTGGAGATCGCCTTCCGCCGCCTGCGCCAGCGGTTGCAGGCGGCCTCGACCGGCTTCGTGTTGGTGCTGTGCCTTGTAGGGCTCGCCGGGCCGTCGCGCGCGCAGGCCCCCGCGCCCGGGCAGGCGCCGCCGCCCGGGGTCGAGCAGGTGTTCGGTCAGGCGCGCGTGGACGACCACGCCTTCCGCAAGGCGGTGGACACCGCGTATGACGACCCGCTGATCGACCGCCACCGCACCGACCGGTACTGGCAGCGCCGGCCGCAGGACGCGCCCGAGCCGATCCAGCGCAAGGCGCCGGACCTGTCCTGGCTGCGGGGCCTGCAGGGCGTGCTGGCCTTCATCGGCGAGTGGGGGCTGTGGATCCTGCTGGCGCTGGTGGTGATCTTCGTCCTGGCCAGTGCCAGGCATTGGTGGCCGTGGATGCGCGGGGTGCGTGCGCCGCGCGCCGTGCCGAGCGAGGCCACCTCCAGCGCCATCGAACTTCCCGAGGTCCTGCCCGAGGACATCGCGACCCAGGCCCGCGCGCTGTGGCGCGACGGCCACCGGCGCCGTGCCCTGGCCCTGCTGTACCGGGCCAGCGTGGAGGCGATGACCGCGCGCGCTGGCGTGGTCCTGCCGCCGGGGGCGACCGAGTCGCAGTGCCTGCGTGCCTCGCGCCGACAGCCCGAGGACGCCGACCGCAGCCTGTTCGCGCGCATGGTGCGGGTGTGGCAGCTGGCGGCCTATGCCCAGCGCCTGCCCGACGATGCCGATTTCGAGGCGCTGGTGGGCGATCTGCAGGCCAGCTACCGGTGGCGCGCATGAGCGAGACCACGCGCGGGGCGAAGGGCGGGCTGATCGCGCTGGCGGTGGGCACGTGCGTGTTCGTGCTGGTGGCGTGGTTCGTCCACACCTACGAGCGGGTGGAGCGCACCGTGACCCTGCCGCCGGTGGGCGAGGCGGCGTGGAATCCGCTCTACGTGCTCAAGCAGGCGCTCAAGGCCGACGGCGTGCGGGTCGAGTCGCGTCCACGTTTCAATCTGCCGGTGTCCGCGCTGGGGCCACGCGATACGCTGGTCCTGCTCGACGACTCGCGCTACCTGGATGCCGCGCGCGCGCAGGCGCTGCTGGACTGGGTGGCGCGCGGCGGGCACCTGGTGGTGCGCACGCCGCCAGGTGCGCGCCTGTCCCAGCACGAGGCCATGCCGCTGCTGGACGCACTGGGACTGCAGGTCAAGGACCCCGGAGCGTGCGAGCCCTTCCAGGTCGAGGGAGACGAGCGCCACGTGGAGTTCTGTCGCGCGCGGCGCTTCGTCTTTGCCGAAGTCGAGCCCGAGCTGTCGTGGGGCAACCTGCGCGATGGCTATGTCTATGCGCGCCTGGGCCATGGCCAGGGCCACGTGGACGTGTTGGCCGATGTGGACTTCCTCGGCAATGGCACGCCTGCCCGCGGTGACCGGCCGGCCAGCGGTGGCCTGCGCGACATTCCCCATCGCGTGCTGGCCCGGCAGATCCTAGCGCCCAATTACGGCCAGGGCACGATGCATTTGATTTACGCCGTGCAGATGCCCTCGCTGTGGCGCACCGTGCTGGCGCGCGGCTGGCCGGTGTGGGTGCCGTTGCTGGTGGCGCTGCTGGGCTGGCTGTGGGCGCGTGCGCAGCGCTTCGGGCCGCCGCTCCCCGCGCCCCAGGCGGCGCGCCGCTCCCTGCTGGAGCACGTGCGTGCCAGCGGCGAGCACCTGTACCGCTACGGCAAGGGGCCGCTGCTCTACGCGGCCGCGCGCAAGGCCTTCCTGATGCGCCTGCGGCGCCGGGATCCGGTGGCCGCCGCGCTCAGTGGCGAGCCTCAGGTCGATGCGCTGGCCCGCCGCTTCGGCCTGCCGGCCGCGCGCTTGCGTCGCGCGCTGCAGGTGCCCCTGCAGCGCGAGCGCCGCGAATTTGCCGACCGAATCTCCCTGCTGATGCACATGAGGAACCGACTATGAGCGAACCGTCCGACACCCCCGCCAGCGCCGACGCGTCCATCGCCGAGCGCGTGGGCGCGGTGCGCGAGGAGGTCGCCAAGGCCTTCATCGGCCAGCCCGAGGTGCTCGACCAGATCCTGATCGCGCTGCTGGCCGGTGGCCACGTGCTGATCGAAGGCGTGCCCGGGCTGGGCAAGACCCTGCTGGTGCGGGCGCTGTCGCGCGCGCTGTCGCTGGACTTCGCGCGCGTGCAGTTCACCCCGGACCTGATGCCCAGCGATGTGTCCGGCCATGCGGTGTTCGACCCGGGCAGCCAGCGCTTCGAGATCCGCCGCGGCCCGGTGTTCACCCATCTGCTGCTGGCCGACGAGATCAATCGCGCCCCGGCCAAGACCCAGTCGGCGCTGCTGGAGGCCATGCAGGAAGGGCAGGTGACCATCGAGGGCCAGTCCTTTCCGCTGGCGCCGCCGTTCCTGGCGCTGGCCACGCAGAACCCGGTCGAGCAGGAGGGCACCTATCCCCTGCCCGAGGCGCAGCTGGATCGCTTCCTGTTGAAGGTGCTGATCGGCTATCCCGACCTGGAAGACGAGAAGCGCATGGTCGATGCGGTCACCACCGGGCGCCGCGCCGGGGATTTCGATCTGTCGCGCGTGCAGTGTGTGGCCGGGGCCGAGGACGTGGTGGCCCTGCAACAGGCGACCGCCGCAGTGCAGGTGGACACGCAGGTGATTGACTACGCGGTACGGCTGGTGGCGGCCACGCGCGGCTGGCCGGGCATCGCCCTGGGCGCCGGCCCGCGCGGCAGCATCGCGCTGGTGCGCGCGGCGCGTGCGCAGGCGCTATTGAACGGGCGCGACTTCGTGGTGCCTGACGATGTGCGCGAGGTCGCGCTACCGGCCCTGCGCCATCGCATCGCCCTGGCGCCGGAACTGCAGATCGAGGGGCAGTCGCCGGACACGGTGCTCGGCGCGCTGCTGGCCAAGGTGGAGGCGCCGCGCAAGTGAGGCCGAGCGCCATCTGCCCAGGTGGGAGCCACCCTGGTGGCGAGGAGTTTTCGCGTGAGCGCGCCATCGCCGCCATGGCGACTCCCACCAGGACGGTTCCGGGATGAGGCCAGCGCCGTTGCTGATCGCCTTGCTGTGCGCCTGGGGCCTGTCCGGGCTGGCGGTGCTCTACGCGGGAATGCCGCTGGTTGCCTGGCAGGCCACGGGCGCGGGGCTGATGCTGCTGGCGCTGGTCGATGCCGTCCTTCTTTGGCGTCGGCCCACCCCGCAGGTCAGCCGCCAGGTGCCCGAGGCATTGGCGCTGGACCTGGAGCGTGAGGTGCGTCTGCGTATCGCCTCGCCGGGGCGCGCGCAGCGGCTGGCGGTATTCGACCTGCATCCGGGCGGCTGGCCCTCGCAGGGGCTGCCGCGCAAGGTGGTCGTCGCGCGCGACGAGGCGGTGGAGTTCGTCTACCGCCTGCGCCCGGTGGCGCGCGGCGATGCGTGGTTCTCCGGCGTGCAGCTGCGCCTGGGCTCCTCGCTGCGCCTGTGGCGCCAGTCGCGCGTGGCCGGCGCGCCGCAGGCGGTGCGCGTGTATCCAGACTTCGCACCGCTGGCGCGGCTGGCGCTGTTCAGTGCCGATCAGGCCTCGCGGCTGGTCGGCGCGCATCTCAAGCGCCGCCGTGGCGAAGGCACCGACTTCAACCAGATGCGCGAGTACCGCGTGGGCGACAGCCTGCGCCAGATCGACTGGAAGGCCACATCGCGCGCGCAGAAGCTGATCTCGCGCGAGTACCAGGACGAGAAGAACCAGCAACTGGTGCTGGCCCTGGACACCGGCCGGCGCATGCTGGCGCGTGAGGACGGCCTGGCGCACTTCGACCACGCGCTCAACGCCGCGCTGGTGGTGGCCTACCTGGCCCTGCGCCAGGGCGATGCCGCCGGTCTGCTGGCGACTGGCGAACAGCCGCGCTGGGTGCCGCCGCGGCGCGGCATGGGCGGCATCGACACCCTGCTGCGGGCGTCCTACGACCTGCAGCCGGCGGCCAGCGCCTGCGATTACCTGGCCCTGGCCACCGAGTTGTCGGCACGCCAGCGCCGCCGCGCGCTGGTGATGTTGGTGACCAACGTGCGCGACGAGGACATCGAGGACCTGCTGGCCGCCGTGCACCTGCTGCGCCGCCGCCATCTGGTGTGCGTGGCCAGCCTGCGCGAAGGCGAACTGGATCAGGCGCTCGATGCCGAGGTCACCGACCTGCCCGCCGCGATCCAGGCCGGCGCGGTGGCCCGCTACCTGGAGCAGCGCGCCGCCGCCCACGACGCGCTGCGCGGCCACGGCGTGATGGTGCTGGACGTCACCACCGCGCAACTGCCCGCCGCGCTGGTGGAGCGCTACCTGGCGGTCAAGCGCGAGGGACTGCTTTAGGCGTCGCCTTGATCACGGCTGCACACCTTCAACGCGACGCGGCTCCCTGTGCGGCATCCCGTCTGTCTTGATGGCTTGGTCCGAGGTGCCTGAAAGCAGCCGATAGCATCCACACAGCGGACGCCGCACCGTAGAACAGGAACGTCCCGGTGACTGCCAGGCCTGGAACAGTGCTGACCATGGCGCGGTAGATCCCGTGCAACCGACCGGCCGCCTCCGGGCCGAAGACGAGGATCGCCTCCGGGAAAAAGAAAACGGGAAGGAAGATGCAGACCGCAAGCACGAGCATGAAGATGCGGTCGGCGAGGTTCCCTTGGCGCGGAGAGATGGCTTGCATACGCGCCTTCTGCAAGACCAGCGAGACCGGGACCAATAAGAAATAGCCGGCCACCACATAAAGCCAAGCACGCATGCCTAGCAGACTTGCCTCGGGAGAGGATTGCAGTGCCGGTGTGCTGGATAGCGCTTGGGCCGCCAGCGCAAGCAGGCAGCTCAGGCAGCCTGCGATCAAGAAATTTCTCCAGTCTTGACGCCACTGGGTCCGGAACTTCTCCATGGTGTCCATTGCTTCATGCATGAGGCGACGTCCTGTCTGAATTGAGTACGGAGGCTCATCCTCGCGCGCCATCAATGGTCGCATGTCGCGCTTGAGCCGATGCCTTGGTCGGCGGTATCACGGCGGGCTGGGTTTCTGGGTGCAACCCGCGTCCTCACGCACAATTCAGTCGTTCACCCGGACCGTTGCGCCGTGTCTGTCACCTAACAGGAGATCAAATGATGCAATGGAAGTCTTCATTCGTGCTCGTTTCGTTGGCAGCCGTCGCCTGCCCCGCGTTGGCCCAGTCCGACCGCGAAGTGGTCGAAAGAATGGTGACGCGCTCGGCGAACGTCTGTCCGGGACATAGCGCCGACCGGACCACGCCGACGGTCAAGGCCACGCCGGTGGCGGCACTACGGGTGATGCTGGAACGCGGCCTGGTGATGTGTCCGGACCGTCGTCTGGACGCCGATGCGCCCGCGGTGTTCTACGGCCGGGTTGGAGTGTTTGCATGGAATCCCGAGGTCAAGGCCAGCAGCGCGGTGATCGTCAAGCAGATCGATGCCATGACCCGTCAGGACGAGTACCCACCGCAAACGCTGGTGTGGGACACCAAGGGTCAGCCGCTCCAGCAGCGCACCGTGCCTGCCTTTGAAGCAAAGCCAGGTGCTGCTGTGCTATACCACATCGAGTAAGCGGCTTGCGGCTGTGCTGAAGGCGGCATGCGAAGCGCAGTCGCGTCATTGACCCGCGCCACGCGGGTGTGCCTGGTCGATGGCCTGGTACATGAGCGCCCGCGAGGGCGCGAGGGTTCTACCGGGACGCGGCATCGCGGTGTCCCCGACAGGGCCGATTGGATCGGGCGCTGGACGCCGAGGTCACCGACCTGTCTGGGGCGATCCAGGCCGGCGCGGTGGCCCGCTACCTGGAGCAGCGCGCCGCCGCCCACGACGCGCTACGCGGCCACGGCGTGATGGTGCTGGATGTCACCACCGCGCAACTGCCCGCCGCGCTGGTCGAGCGCTATCTGGCGGTCAAGCGCGAGGGACTGCTTTGAGGCAGGAGTGAATGGAGTGGAGCGAGAAGATCGCTACTGCCTGCTTCCCTCTGTTGAACTCGTATGGGCGGGAGCCACAATGGCGGCGATGAAGCTTTCCGGTGAAGCCCCTCGCCGCCATCGGCTAAAGGCCGAAAGGGCTGCTCCCACGGGAGCAGACTGCTGCATCATTGTTCTGCGGATTCGCAACAGGTGGCGGCGGGTCCGCCTTGATCAGGCGTACAAAGCCCCAGGCGCCTTATCGACGATCGCCTCAGCCCGCCGCCACCAAGTACTCTGCTTACGCTGGCGGCATAGGCGACGGCTCATTCTTGCGCGCCCGCAACAGCATCACAGCGGCCGAGGCGGCCAGCAGCAGGAAGCTCGCCTCCCAGAGGTAGAAGCCTTCGCCGAAGGCATGGCGCATGACGTTCATTCCGCCTTCGTCCAGCGGGAAGCGGTCTACGCGCAGTGCGTCCAGTCCCACCACAAATGCGAACAGACTCAGGACGAGGACCACGCGCGTTCGGCGCATGAAATAGGCGATTAGCGCTGCGGCGTACAGGCCATTGGCGAGCCAGGCGAAACAGGAGGCGTCCGCCAGCGGGAGGGCTCCGAAGATCAGCAGCACCAACCCGATCAGGTGCGAGCCACCGCCGTACAAGGCGGGCAGGAACAGCGACACGCCGTACAGCAACAGGCTCGCGATCAACAGCGCATGGGATTTCAGGAATCGCATCGGGCCTCGTCCTTGTGTCGCCTTCCACCGGGCTCAGTCTGCCGCAGCGCTCAAGCGTAGAACACCCCGGGCGCTTCATCGACGATGGCGTGCGGCACAAACCGCGCGCTGTCGCGGGTGATACGGCTGTCGTCTTCGCGGACGCCGATCCCGCAGGCGGCATCGCCGATCACCCAGCTGCCGATCAGCGGGTAGCGGCCGTCGAAGCCGACAAGCGGATGCGCGGCTTGCACGATGCACGGGCCGGCGTAGGGGCCTTCGCTTTCCTGCCAGCTACCGTCGGCCAGGTGCAAGGCGATGTTGGCGCCCTCGCGCGAATGCAGCGGCTTGCGCACCCAGCCGTGCCTGAGCGGCGCGCCGTCGTCGAAGTGCGCCTCCAGCAGGTTGGGATGGCCGCGGTGGCGCGCCCACAACAGGGGCAGGATGCCCTTGTTGCTCAGGACCGCCTTCCACGCCGGCTCCAGCAGCTGCAGGCCGGAGGCGGGCAGGGCGTGGCCGAACGCCTCGGCGAACAGGTCCTCCAGCGGATACAGCTTGAACAGCGTGCCGATCACCTCGTCATCCAGATTGGTGAAGCGGCCATCCTCCGACAGCCCCAGGTCTTCGATCGCGATGAACTCGCCGCGCAGCTGCGCCTGCATCGCGCAGTCGCGCAGGTAGGCCACCGTGCCCTGGTCTTCGTTGGAGCCGCGCACCGCGGCGAACATCAGCGGATGCGGCAGCGCGGGTGCGATCTCGGCGAAGCGCGCGACCAGCGCTTCATGCAGCGAATTGAACTGATCCGCGTGCGCTGACAGCCGTCCCGCGGCGCGCTGGTCTTCCAGCCACTGCCACTGGAAGAACGAGGCCTCGAACAGCGAGGTCGGCGTGTCGTAGTTCAGCTCGTAGAGCTTGGCCGGGCCGCGTCCGTCGTAGGCCAGGTCCAGCCGCCCGTACAGATGCGGTTGGCGCTGCTGCCAGCTGTCGGCGATCCACTGCCAGTAGGGTTGCGGGATCGCCAGCTGTTGCAGCTTGGCCTCGTCGCGCACGACCGAATCGACCAGGTCCAGGGCCATGGCATGCAGCTCGGCGCTGGGGTCCTCCAGATCGTCCTCGATCTGGCGCAGGCTGAACGCGTAATAGGCCGTCTCGTCCCAGTACGCTGCGCCGTCGATGGTGTGGAAGTCGAATCCGCACGCGGCGGCCTGTGCACGCCAGTCGCCGCGCTCGATGATCGAGACCCTGCGCATCAGCCGCCGAAGCTGCGGCTGCTGCTGCGACTGCCGAAGCCACCGCGGCTGACGGTCAACGCACGATTGGGAGGCGTGGTCACCGGCGTCATGCTCGCGGTGGGGGTGCGGAAGGCGTTGGAGGTGTCCGGCAGCGCGCCCGGACGCGGCCGCACCCAGCCGTTGGCCGGGGTCTGGTAGGCCGGCGCGCTGCGCAGGCCGGCGCGGTTGTTGAGCATCTGCGAGATGAAAAAGCCGGTCATCAGCGGCCCGATGAAGGCATGGCCTTGGCTGTCGCGCTGCTCGGTACAGCGGTCCTGGCCCCAGTCGGCCTTGCACTGCTCCTGGGAGGCATAGCGCGGGGCCTGTTCGGCGGACTGGCGCTGCGCCTCGTCGAAGGCGCGCTGGCAGCTGTCGCGCTCGCCGGTGGCGCGATAGCAGGCGTCCACCGAGGTGTAGAGGCCCTCGCGCGCTTCCGGCTCGCGCTGGCAGGCCGCCAGCAGCAGCGGGGCGCTGCCCATCAGGAGCAGGGTGGCGGTTCTGGAGCGCTTCATGCGGGTCGAATCCAGGGCATACGGCGTTCCATGATGCCTGCTGTTCCCGGCCCTGTGCCGAGGATGGCGGAATGGTCAGTTGCAGCAGCAACCGAGAAAAGCGGCGAACATGTGCCTCTCTGTTCCCGCTGCAGGCCACGGGCCTGCGTGAAGACCTTGCCATGCCCGAATACCGCTCGAAAACTTCCACCCACGGCCGCAACATGGCCGGAGCCCGCGCGCTGTGGCGCGCCACCGGCATGCAGGATGGGGACTTCCAGAAGCCCATCATCGCCATCGCCAACTCGTTCACCCAGTTCGTGCCCGGCCACGTGCACCTGAAGGACCTCGGCCAGCTGGTCGCGCGCGAGATCGAGCGCGTGGGCGGGGTGGCCAAGGAATTCGACACCATCGCCGTGGACGATGGCATCGCCATGGGCCATGACGGCATGCTGTACTCGCTGCCCAGCCGCGAGATCATCGCCGACTCGGTCGAATACATGGTCAATGCGCATTGCGCCGATGCGCTGGTGTGCATCTCCAACTGCGACAAGATCACCCCCGGCATGCTGATGGCCGCCATGCGCCTGAACATCCCCACCGTGTTCGTCTCCGGCGGGCCGATGGAAGCGGGCAAGACCAAGCTGGCCGACCACAAGCTGGACCTGATCGACGCGATGGTCATGGCGGCCGATCCGAATGCCAGCGACGAGCAGGTCGCCACGGTCGAGCGCAGTGCCTGCCCCACCTGCGGCTCGTGCAGCGGCATGTTCACCGCCAACTCGATGAACTGCCTGACCGAAGCCCTGGGCCTGTCGCTGCCGGGCAACGGCACCGTGGTCGCCACCCATGCCGATCGCGAGGCGCTGTTCAAGAAGGCCGGCGTCACCGCGGTGGAACTGTGTCACCGCTGGTACGGCGCCGAGGATGCGAGTGCGTTGCCGCGTGGCATCGCCACCTTCGAGGCCTTCGAGAACGCGATGACGCTGGACATCGCCATGGGCGGGTCGACCAATACCATCCTGCACCTGCTTGCCGCCGCGCAGGAGGGCGAGGTGCCCTTCGACATGCGCGACATCGACCGCCTGTCCAAGCGCGTGCCACAGCTGTGCAAGGTGGCGCCGAACACGCCGAAGTACCACGTCGAGGACGTGCACCGCGCCGGCGGGATCATGGCGATCCTGGGCGAACTGGCGCGCGGCGGCCTGCTGCATACCGACGTGTCCACCGTGCATGCCAGGACGCTGGCCGACGCCATCGCCCAATGGGACGTGGCCGTGACCGAGGACGCAGCCGTGCAGACCTTCTACAAGGCCGGTCCGGCCGGCATCCCGACCCAGGTGGCCTTCAGCCAGGCCACGCGCTGGCCGTCGCTGGACGTGGACCGCGCTGAAGGCTGCATCCGCAGCGTCGAGCACGCCTATTCGGCCGAAGGCGGTCTGGCCGTGCTCTACGGCAACATCGCCCGCGATGGCTGCGTGGTGAAGACCGCCGGCGTGGACGAATCCATCCACGTGTTCGAAGGCACGGCCAAGGTGTTCGAGAGCCAGGACGCAGCGGTCAAGGGCATCCTGACCGACGAGGTGAAAGCGGGCGACGTGGTGGTGATCCGCTACGAAGGTCCCAAGGGTGGGCCCGGCATGCAGGAGATGCTCTACCCGACCTCGTACCTGAAATCGAAAGGCCTGGGCAAGCAGTGCGCGCTGCTCACCGATGGCCGTTTTTCCGGCGGCACCTCCGGCCTGTCCATCGGCCACGCCTCGCCGGAAGCCGCCGCGGGCGGTGCCATCGGCCTGGTGCGCGAGGGTGACCGGATCCTGATCGACATTCCCAACCGCGGCATCAACCTGCAGGTCTCCGACGAGGAGCTCGCCGCCCGCCGTGCCGAGCAGGACGCCAAGGGCTGGAAGCCGGTAGAAGTGCGCCCGCGCAAGGTCAGCACCGCGCTGAAGGCCTATGCGCTGCTGGCCACCAGCGCCGACAAGGGCGCCGTGCGCAACAAGGCGCTGCTGGACGGCTGATCCGCAGATGCGCAAGCCGCTGTCGCGGCTTCTGCGCGGATCGCGGAGGCGTGGTTGGGGCGATGCGCCTTCGACCTCGCTTGCGGGAGTTCGCCTGCCGCGTCGTTCGCTCTCCGGATGTCGCTCGCGCTGTGGCTCGCGTGCCCGGACGCCTGCGTGCTGCCGGTGCAGCCCGCAGGCGATACCCGCCTATGGGGTGTCTATGTCCACCCGCTCAAGGGGGTGAGGGACGTGGTGCTCTCACACGTCATCGCCGGTCGTACCTCGGAAGGAGCACTGGCTGCCGTACGTGCCGGGGAGTCCGGGGCTGGCCTGATCCGGCGCCGCCCATTCGGGAGCGCGTCGCTACGCGTGACCTGCCGTAGAGCGGAGCTTGCTCCGCTGAAGCTTGCCCGGGAGAGCCCTGGCTGAGCGAGCTCGGCGCTACAAGGGCCGGTCAACATGCCGACGACGCGACCGCGGGCCCATTGCTTCCCGGCGTGTCGCTGTGGGCGCTGAACTTCCTGCACGAGCAGCGCCACGTCCTGCGGATGGGCACGAGCCGCTGGACACCGACGACAGCCCCGATCCGGAGGTCGAGGCCTGGCTGATGCACCACAGGTACGCCCAGGCCGATGGCGCGGCGCACCTGGACCAGGTGCCGGAAGTCGACGCGCTGGTGGCGATCGGATTCGCGCGGTACGAGACAGGCACCGGCGGCGACGCGAGCTTCACCGCAATCTGTCCGCCGGACTGCCGGATTGCCGGACTGCCGGACTGCCGGACTGCCCGACTGCCCGACTGCCCGACTGCTCGCCGATCCGCCGATCCGCCGATCCGCCGATCCGCCGATCCGCACCGCGATGCGCCGCGATGCGCCGCTGCCGCGCTTGCACAAGCCGCCGTACTGGGAGGCCGCCAGGGGCGCGCGGAAGCGCTGAGCGCACTTGATCCGGCCACGCCGGTGGCCAAGAATCCACCATCACCCAGGGAGCAGCGCAATGAAGCGAGTCACGGGAATCGGCGGGATCTTCTTTAAGGCGCGCGATCCCGGCGCGCTGGCTGCCTGGTATCGCGATCACCTGGGCCTGGAGGTGTCCGACTGGAACGCGGCCATCTTCAATTGGGGTGGCGATGGCAGCGAATCGGGCATGACCTTGTGGAGTCCGTTCGATGCCGACACCACGTACATGGCGCCCGGCACCGCGTCGTTCATGGTCAACTTCCGCGTCGCCGACCTCGACGCGCTGCTGGCCGCGCTGCGCAGCGAAGGTTGCAACGTGCTCGACGACACCCAGTCCTCCGAGCAGGGCAGGTTCGGCTGGGTCATCGATCCAGAGGGCAACAAGGTGGAACTGTGGGAGCCACCGGCAGGCCAGTAAGCGCCCGGCGCCTCACCACATCAGATCGTCCGGGATCTTGAAACGGTCCTGGTCGTAGAAGTCGTCTTCAGGTGCTGCACCGGCGGCGGCCTGGGAAGGCGCGTCTTCCTCCTGGCGGCCGTGATCGAGCAGCACCCACGACCCATCGCGTTCGTAGACCTTTTGCGCGGCGGCGCGTGGGATCAGCTCAACGCCCTCGCCATGGCGCACGATGACCAGCGCGCCGCTGGCCAGCTGCGTGCGCAGCGTGGCGTTGACCAGCACGGTGCGGATCACGCTGCCGTCGTTGAAGCGGTATTCCACTTCGCCACTGCGCTTGACCTTGTGCGTGTCGACGATCTGGCGGATCTGCGCCTGCAGCTCCTGGCGCCTGGCCTGCGCGTTGCGCTCGGCGGCCAGGGCGCGGTCGCGTTCGGCGCGCTCGGCCTGCAACCGGGCGGCATCGACCTGGTCCTGCTCGGTCGACGGCTTGGCGGCCTTGCCCTTGGCCAGGCGCGCCTTGACCTGGTCGCGGGCGATCTGGTCGGCCTTGCCCTTCTTGACCAGGCCGGCCTTGAGCAGCTGCTCCTGCAGGGGATTACGCATCGGACAACGCAGACCACATGACGGGCGCGCAGTGTAGCGCCGGCTTGCCCGGATGACAGTCGATGTCCTGTGCTGGCGCGCGGGCGCGTTCGCATACAGTATCGGCCAGTCGGCCGGCCGCCCGCCTGCGCGGACCGGCGTTTGAACAGGGGAAATTTCATGTCCAGTCCTTCGCCGTCGCAGGTGTCCGCACAGCTGCGCAAGACGCTCAGGGCGCAGGTCGCGGTGGAGCTGGATGCCGCCCTCGCCAACCAGGAGCCGGTCGAGGACGTGGCGCATCGACTGCGGCCAACGCTGGCACGCCTGGCCGAGCTGGAGCACCGGGCCGCGCTGCGCACGCGCCGGACCCTGCGGCGCTGGATCGGCGCGCTGGGTGCGCTGCTGATGGCCGCCTTGCTGGGCATGCTCGGCCTGGCCGCCAGCGGTGTGCCGGGCTGAGCAGACGGATCTGGGCACACGCAGGGCGCCTTTGGCGGCGAACGCTTTCACGACCGCGCGCGACCCGCGCATTGGCCAGACAGCGTTGCGCGCACCGCCGCTCCTGCGTGAGGTCTTCGCTGTTCAAGAAGGCGATCGATTCGGGGATGCGTGCATTTCGCAATGCGGGCAGCCTCTCGCGTCGGAGCCGCCTTCGACGCACACCCCAGCCTGGCGCCATGGACGCACAAGGGGGAAACGCCTTCGGCCAAGGCAGACGTGGTGGCGCGTGAGCGGTCGCATCTTGCAGTCGCTGGCGTGGCTGGCCGACCGCACGCACTGCAACGGAAGTGACTTGCGGCGTCCGCGCAGGGTCCGGCGCTCGAAAGGAGAGTCCCGCGCTGGCGCCATTTTCAGCATGCGGCGAGCGCCGGCCTTAGTGGCTGACGGTGATCACGGCCCCTGACGCTGCGGCTCGCAACGACAACAAGGTCGGCGCTGGCCGTGCGCCATGGCCGCCATCAGGATCAGGGGTCATGCGTGGCGCCGGCATGCCGGCGCAGGTCGGTGATCAGCCGCCTGTCTGCACGCAGTAGCGGTTGGACGAAGCGACTTCCGAGGCATCGGCCGCCGAGAAATGCACGCCGCTCCAGCCGCCTTCCAGCTTGGGGGCCTGGCGGGCGAGCTTCTTGTCCTCGATCGGGGCGTTGCGGTACAGACCGCTGAGGTGGCAGACCCCGTCGATCTCCTGGGAGTTGCCGCGCACGGTGACCTGTACGCCGCCACCGGCATCACCGGGATTGGCGATCTTGAAGACGTTGAGATCGCTGTCGTTGCACTTGGCGTCCGTGTGGACTTCCAGCTCCAGGGCGACCACCTGGTCGGGGGTCTGGGGCGGGGCCACGCTAAGAGTGTTCTCTGCGTCGACGGTGGGCTTCCACACCGGGATCGGCGTGCGGTTGTCGTCCGGCTTGCAGGTGGGAATGCCGGGGACCAGGTCGCCCGATTCGGCCATCGCGCGGCTGCCCGGCGGCGGCGTGGACGCCTGCGCGCCGTCGGTCGGCGGGGCGCTGGGCGCAGAGGCGCCTGGCGCACCTGGCTGGATCGGATTGGCACCGCTGCGCGGCATCGCACAGGTTCCGGTGTCGCAGATCTCGTTGCCTTCGCAATCCGTGTCCGCGCTGCACTGGCGGGGCGCGGGGGGCTGCTCGGTGGCGGCCGGCGCGGCGGGTTCGGGCTTGCAGGCGGCGCACGCCATGGCCAGCGCGAGGACCCCGAAGAACTGCTTCATGAAGACTCCTGTGGTGAACCGGTGATCCACGAAACCCGCAGGGATACCCGCAGCGGCATTAAAAGGATGTTGCCACGTCCGGCATGACGCTGTTCAGTCCCGGCGGGCCGGCGCGGCAAGCCCAGCGAGATAGCCCCGCAGCATGCGATGGAGTTCGGCCAGCGCCGGCGCGCTATCCGGCTGCAACGCCAGGGTGCCGGCGGCCTTGATCACCAGGATGACCGCCGCCGCGACGGCCGGGGCGGCGCCCGGCGCGATGCCTGCGCCGGTCAGGATCGCCGCCACGCCCTGGTGCATTTCGGTGCGCAGTTGCTGTCGCAGCGCATCGTCCTCGGTGTGGTCCAGCAACGCCAGCGCGGCGGCGCGCTCGAGCTTGAGGTCCGTGGCCAGGGCCAGCAGGTCATTGGCCAGGGCCTCCGGGTCCAAAGCGGGCGCACGCGCCTGCAGCGAGGTCAGGGCCGCACGCAGGTGTTCTGCATAGCGTTCCAGCAGGACGGCGATGAGCGCCTCGCGGGTCGGGAAGAAGCGATACAGCGAGCCGATCGCCGTGCCCGAGCGGGCGGCGATCTCGGTCATCGTGACTGTCTGGCCCTGTTCGACGAAGAGCTGGGCGGCGGCATCGAGGATCGCGGCGACGCGTTCGCGTCCGCGCTGGCGCTTGGGGGGCACGGCCTGGGTTGACTTTTGCGAGGGCATCCTCACAATTCTCTATGCGAATCCATCCTCGCATTTTAATCCATTGCCGCGCGTGTGCGGCCCGTTTCCAGGAGCCTTCCATGCTCACCCTCCCTCTCAACCGGACCGCGCTGGTCCTGATCGACCTGCAGCACGGGACGACCGCCATGCCGCTGCAGCCCATCACCGGCCCTGAGCTGGTGACTCGCGCCAAGGCCACCGCCGCACGCTTCCGTGAGGCGGGCGCGCCGGTGATCCTGGTCAACGTCGACTTCGGCCCGGGCCTGGTCGATGCGCCCAGACAGCCCGTCGATGCCGCGCCACGTGCCAATGGGCCGCTACCGGACGACTGGGCCGTCCTGGTCGAGGGGCTGGAGCATCCCGGCGACCTGCGGGTGACCAAGCGTCAGTGGGGCGCGTTCACCGGCACCGGGCTGGAGCAGCGGCTGCGTCGCCGGGGCATCGACACCATCGTCCTGGGTGGCATCGCCACCAACTTCGGCGTCGAGTCCACCGCCCGCCACGCCTGGGAACTGGGCTTCGCCGTGGTCATCGCCCCCGACCTGTGCGCCAGCGTGTCGACCGAACTGCACGAGATGACCCTGCAGCATGTGCTGCCGCGCGTCGCGCGCATCGTGTACAGCGAGGCCATCGCCCTGCAGGCCTGACGCACGTGCCCAGCCGGCCCCTTCCCCATCCACGACCGGCCTGGCAACGCTGGCTGCTGCTGGTCGCGGTCTCCCTGGCCTTGGTGGTCGTGCTGGAAGCGGCGCACCTGTCGGCGGCGCTGCTGTTGGGGCCGATGGTCGCGGCGATCGGCCTGGCGGTCACCGGGGGCGCGGTGCCGGTGCACCGGGTGGCGTTCGCGTTCTCCCAGGGCGTGGTCGGCGCGATGATCGCGCGCAGCATGCCGGCCTCGATCCTGGGCGAAGTGGTGCGCGATGCGCCGCTGTTCGTTGGCTGCGTGCTGGCGGTGATCGTGGTGGCGGTGCTACTGGGTCTGCTGCTGCAGCGCTGGCGCATCCTGCCGGGAACGACCGCGCTATGGGGCACCTTCCCTGGTGCGGCTTCGGCGATGGCGCTGATGTCGGCCTCGTTCGGCGGCGACATGCGCCTGGTGGCGTTCATGCAGTACCTGCGCGTGGTGCTGGTGGCCGTTGCGGCTTCGATCGTCGCCCGACTGTGGCACGTGTCCGGGCATGGCGCGACGCCCATGGCGTGGCTGGCGATCGGCGACGTGCCGGCCGCTGCGCTGACCTTGGCGGTGATTGCGGTGAGCGTGTGGGCGGCCGTGCGGCTCAAGGTGCCCGCCGGGCCTTTGCTGGTGCCGCTGGTGGTATGCGTGGCACTCCAGGACACCGGCCTGCTGCAGGTGACCCTGCCGCCGTTGCTGCTCGCCGCGAGCTACGCGGTACTAGGCTGGAGCATCGGGCTGCGCTTCACCCCGGACGTGCTGCGCAATGCGCTGGGCGCGTTGCCAAGGGTGCTGGGCGCCATGCTTGCCCTGCTGGTGCTGTGCGGCGGCATCGCCTGGGCGCTGGTCGCGCTGGCCGGGGTCAGCCCGTTGACCGCCTACCTGGCGACAAGTCCGGGCGGCGCGGATTCGGTGGCGATCATCGCCGCATCCTCGGCGCAGGTAGACGTGCCGTTCGTGATGGCCATGCAGACCGCACGCCTGCTGGTGGTCCTGATCCTGGGGCCGGTCATCGCGCGCTGGCTGGGCCGGCGCGTGCAGACCTAGGCGGCAAACCGAAAGCGTCCTTGCGCGTGCCGGCCGGGCTCAGAGCAGGGCCCACACCAGTTGCAGGATCGCCCACAGCGAGACCACCCAGATCGCCGTGCGCAGATAGGGGATGCCGACGATGTACACCGGCAGATAGGCCAGCCGCGCCCAGAAGTACAGCTCGGCGGCCAGTGCGGTATGCGGTGTACCGCGGTCGAGCGCGACCACGGCCAGTGCGGCGGCGGCGAAGAAGGGGAAGGTCTCCAGGAAGTTGGCGCTGGCGCGCTGCGCGCGTGCTGGCGGCCCGGTCAGCGGCTCGACCGGTGCGTCGCGATTGCCGGCATTCCATTTCATCCCGCGCTTGGCGGTGACCAGTGCGCCGGCGGTCAGCACGTAAACCAATCCCAGCAGGATGGACCAGGCGAGCATCTTCAGTTCAACAGGCATGGCGGTCCTCCGGGGGTATGTGGGGTCTGCAGTGTCGGGGGCCTGGGGTGAAGACGGCCCACACGTGTTGACTTCTGGCCATGTCGCGCGCGCCGCCCGGCAGGCAGGCTGGCGTGCAACGGCCTGGCCGATCCTTCTCGGGTGCACGCATGAAGACCACCAACGCGCTAAGACCTGCACGCGTGCTGTGGACGCTGTTTCTGGCCGTGTGCGCCGGTGGCGTGCTGAGCCTGGCAACCGGGCTGACGCCCAACGGCTGGATGGCCTGGATCGCACCGGTGCCGACGCTGTGGCTGGCGTTGTCCGTCGAACGACGCTGGTTGGCCGCGCTGGCAATGCTGGTGGCGAGTTTGGTGGCCTGCAGCCGCTACCTGTCGTATTTCCTGCTGGTCATGCCAGCGCTGCCGGCGGTGCTTGCATTGATCGGCCAGTCAGCGGTCTGGGTCGGCGTGTTGGGCCTGAGCCGGCGCGTGATGCGGCGTTCGCCCCGGGCCTGGACAGTGTTGGCCTATCCGCTGCTGTGGGTGAGCGCCGATACGCTGATGGCCGTGCTGTTGCCCGATGGCAACTGGGGCAGCCTGGCCTATTCGCAGGCCGACCTGCCGTGGGTGCGCCAGCTGGCCGCGCTGGGCGGGACTTCGGCAGTGCTGTTCGTGCTGTGCCTGGTGCCCGCGACGCTGGCCCTGCTGCTGTGGCGCCAGCCAGTGCGTGGCAAGGGCTGGGCCTTGGGCGCGACCGGCATGGTGGTGCTGGCGATGCTGGGGTATGGGGCGCTGCGCATGCAGCAGCCATTGCCCGGCACGCAGATCCCGGTCGGGCTGGCGTCGATCGACGATGCCATCGGGATGAAGGCCGCACCGGGCTACGCGGCCGACATCCGCGATCGCTACGACACCTTGATCGCGCAGCTGGCCGCACAGGGCGCCATGTTGGTCGTGCTGCCGGAAAAGATCGCCGTGCTGGGGCCATCACAGGCCAATGCCTGGCAGGCACATTTCGCGACGGTGGCGGCCCGGCATCATCTTTGGCTGGAAGTGGGGATCGCCATCGATGACGGTCGGCGCCCACGCAACCACGCCTGGCTCTTCGACCCGTCCGGGCGCCGCGTGGAAGACTTCCAGAAGCATTTCATGGCCCCGCCCGAGCGGGCCGAAGCCTATGCAAGCGGCACAGCCTACGCCGTGCATGACATCGTCGGCACGCGGGTCGGGCTGGCGCTCTGCAAGGACATGCACTTTGCCCGTTTCGGTCGCGCCTATGGGCAGCGTGCGTCTGGCGTCATGCTGGTGCCGGCCTGGGATTTCGCCTATGCCGATGCCTGGATGGCGGCGCGCATGACCGCCATGCGCGGGCTGGAAAATGGCTACACGGTGATCCGCGCCTCGCGCGAGGGACTGTTGAGCGTCAGCGACGCGCACGGTCGCTTCGTCGCCGAAGCCCTCAGTGCGCCGATGCCCGGCGCCACACTGCTGGCGCAAGTAACGGTTGGTCCGATCCAGCCGACCTTGTTCACCCGGATCGGCAATGTGTTCGGCTGGCTATGCGTTGGGCTGTCAGCGCTGATGCTGCTGGCGCCGCCTCGCAGCCATTGATCGCCTAGGTCAGACCGCCAGAGGTTCGGTCAATTCCAGCAGGGCGCAGACGTGCTCGCCGATGGCCAGGCTGCTGGTCAGGCCGGGCGACTCGATGCCGAACAGGTTCACCAGCCCAGCGACCCCATGCTCGGCCGGCCCATCGATGCGGAAATCCGCATTGGGCTGCCCCGGGCCGCTGATCTTCGGCCGGATCCCGGTATAGGCCGGTTGCAGGGCGCCATCGGGCAGGCCCGGCCAATAGCGTCGGATGGCTTCGTAGAAGCGCTCGCCGCGCTGGGCATCGAGTGCGTAGTCCAGGCCGTCTACCCATTCCACGTCCGGGCCGAAGCGCGCGCGCCCGGCCAGATCCAGGGTCAGGTGCACGCCCAGTCCACCGGGCTCGGGCAGGGGATAGACCAGGTGCCGGAACGGCGTGCGCGTGGACAGACTGAAATAGCTGCCCTTGGCGAACCACGCCCGGGGCGCGTGCTTGTCGTCCAGCCCGGCCATCCCGGCGGCCAGCGCCGGGGCACCGTGCCCGGCTGCATTGACCAGGGTGGTGGCATGCAGTCGCATGGGCGCATCGCCACCGACGTCCAGCACGAAGCCGTCGTCCACCCGCGCCATCTGCACGACCGGCGCGCGCAGGGCCAGCATCATGCCGTGGTGTTCGGCCTCGCCCTGCAGCGCCAGCATCAGGCCGTGGCTGTCCACGATGCCGGTGCTGGGGGAGAACAGCCCGGCCACGGCTCGCAGTTCCGGTTCCAGCGCCGCGACCGCACCGGCATCGAACAGCTGCAGGTCCTCCACGCCATTGGCCAGCGCGTGCTGACGGATCTGCTCCAGTCCCGCGACGTGTTCCGGCTCGCTGGCCACAATGAGCTTGCCGCAGCGGCGGTGCTCCACGCCGGCACGCGCGCAGAACGCGTAGAGCATCCGCCGTCCCTGGACGCACAGACGCGCCTTCAGCGAGCCCTGCGGGTAGTAGATGCCGGCATGGATCACTTCGCTGTTGCGCGCGCTGGTGCCCGTGCCGATGGCGGCCTCGGCTTCCAGCACCAAGACCTCGCGCCCGGCCAGCGCCAGCGCGCGGGCGCTCGCCAACCCGACCACGCCCGCGCCGATCACCACACAATCCACCCGATCCATTCGTCATTCCTCGCTTGCCCGCCTGTAGAGACGCAACTTAGCGCCCCGGAAGGACGCGCGCGTGCGCGGCGACCGATGGCGGTCCTCCCGTGCGGCGCTGCACGCTTCGCGGGATGCGCCCTCGAGGACGCGTCATGCCGGATCTGCCACCGCTGGCCGCAAGTGAATTCATCCGCTGAAGACGGCGGCATGGTCGGGTGAGCCCACGCGACGACGAGCAGGTCCGCTCGGCGTGCGGACAAGGACCACGGGAGGTGCATCCGTGTCTCCCTGTCGGCGCTGACAGGCTTCACCCACCAATCGGGCGTATGGCCGCGGCTTCATGTCGCTATGGCGCCTGGGCGCCGCTGCAGCCTGAGTCGCAGCTGGCTGGTCCTGCCCGTCGGGGCCTGATTCGTCTGTGATCTGCGTAACACTGGGCGTCTCCCGCACGCCGCTTTCAGGATCCTGCATGCCCCATTCCCTGGCCCTTCTCCTGACCTGGATGGGTGATGCACGCCTGGTGGCGCCGGTGATGCTGGTCCTGGGCTGGCAATGGTGGCGTCGCAACCCACGTCTGGCGCTGGAAGCGGCCGTGGCGGTGTCGGGGATGATCGCGCTGCTGGTCGTCTCCAAGCTGGCCTACAAGGCCGCGGGCATCGATTGGCGCACCATCGGGTTCTTCACCATCAGCGGGCATAGCGCCCTGTCGGCGCTGCTGTATCCGCTGCTGTGCTACAGCCTGGCCGAAGGCGCGCGGCCAGGCGTGCGCCACGCGTCGCTGGCGCTGGGGGTCTGCGTCGCGCTGGCCATCGCCATCTCGCGCGTCCTCACCTACCGGCACACGCCGGTGGAGATCATGGTGGGTCTGGCCCTGGGCCTGACGGTCGGCGGGTTGCTGCTGCGTCGCTGGCACGGCGAGATGGCGCTGCCGGCGCGGGCATTGCCGTGGATGGCCGGCGCGCTGATGGCCGCCGGCCTAGTGGTGTGGATGGCGCCGCATGTGTCGGCCGAGCGGGTGCTCTCGCACATCGCATGGCGGCTGCAAAACAGCTGAGCACGCGCGCCGGGCTTCGACCCGCGCATGGCACGATAGGCCGCTCGACCGCTACCGCCGTCCCGGATCTCCCGATGCGTATCCGCCTGTTCTGCCTGGGACTCGTGCTGTTGGCAGGCTGTGCCACCCAGCCTGCGCTCCCCCCGCAACGCCAGCCCGAGGTGGTGCGCGCCGAGATCCTGCGCAAACTGCCGGCCAGCGTGTCCGACCGCAGTGGCTGGGCCAATGACGTCTATGTCGCGCTGTCTGCGCAGGACATCTCCACCAGCACGGCGAACCTGTGCGCGGTCCTGGCCGTGACCGAGCAGGAGAGCACCTATACCGCCGATCCGGTCGTACCGGGGCTGGCCAGGATCGCGCGCGCGGAGATCGACCGTCGGGCCGCGGCGCTGCATGTTCCTGGCCTGCTGGTCAGCGCCGCGCTGCGGATCGATTCGCCAGATGGTCGCAGCTACGCCCAGCGGCTGGGCCAAGTCCGTACCGAGCGCCAGCTCAGCGCGCTCTATGAGGACTTCATCGGCATGGTGCCGCTGGGAGGTAGGCTGTTCGGTGGGCTCAATCCGGTCCATACCGGCGGGCCCATGCAGGTCAGCGTGGACTTCGCCCGTGAACACGCGCGGGACTATCCGTATCCGATCGAAGGCTCGATCCGGCACGAGGTGTTCACCCGCCGCGGCGGGCTGTATTTCGGAACGGCGCATCTGCTGGGTTATCCGGCCCACTATGACGCGTTGCTCTATCGCTTCGCCGATTTCAACGCGGGCTGGTACGCCAGCCGCAACGCCGCCTTCCAGGCCGCGGTGAGCCGGGCCACCGGCATCGATCTGGCGCTGGACGGCGATCTGCTGCAGCCCGGCGCTGACCTGGAACATCCTGGCAGCACTGAGCGCGCGATACGCGCCCTGGGCGCGCGCCTGGACATGGGCGACGGGCAGATCCGTGACGCGCTGGCGCGTGGCGATCGCCTGGAGTTCGAGGACACCGCGCTTTATGCCCGGGTGTTCGCGCTGGCAGACGCCGCCGCGGGACGCGCCATGCCGCGTGCCATCTTGCCGGGCATCCGCCTGGAAAGCCCCAAGATCACCCGCAAGCTGACCACCGCATGGTTCGCCGATCGGGTCAATGCCCGCTGGCAGCGCTGCATGCAGCGTTAGGTCCACGCGCGCTTCCCGCGCGAGTGTCGGACCACCGGACAGGGAACCTCCCATCGGATTGGAAATGCCGATCGCGGGGGGCGGACGCGTCTCGTATCATGTCGGGGTGGCGTGCGGCGCCCGTGGACCCAAAGTGATTTCCCGTGAATGTCATGGCCAGTCAATACGCCTCTGCGCAACAGCTGGACGCTATGCTCGGCGCCCTGGAGCGGGAGCTGCCCGCGCTGGTCGCCGCGCATCCGTCGCCCAATGCGTTCTGGCAGGCCTTCATGGCCCGCGTGGACCCCATCGAAGACAGCGTCGCCGATGCGGACGGCGTGGCGGTCATGCAGCGCGTCAACACGATGCTGGCCCCTTACGGCATGCGGATCGCAGCGGTCGAATAGGCGTGGACCTCGGCGCCTGTCCAGGCGCGGCCATCTTCCTGCGCTTCCTGCATGGGGCGTGACCTCCTGCACGTTCGCTGCGATCGGCCAAGCCTGCACAATGCGTACCTGGGCACCAGGAGCAAGGCGCATGAGCGAAGGGCAGGGTTCGACCGGCAACGTGATTGCCGCCATCTGCAGTTTCTTCATTCCCGGTCTGGGACAGCTGTTCCAGGGGCGCCTGATCTCGGCGGTGTGCTGGTTCGTGGTGGCCTGCGTCGCCTTTGCCATCACCTGGCTGATCACCCTGTCACTGCTGCCCTTCGGCTGGTTCATCATCAGCGTGCTGTCGTGCATCAACGCCGCGGTGTATCGGCGCGCGCCCTGAGCGCACGCCTCAGGCCGGCGCGGCACGCCGCTCGGCGAGCTTGACCAGGCACCACAGGGTCCGGTTGACCGGCGTGGCGATCCCGGCGGCCTGACCCATGCGAACGACGGCGCCGTTGAGGTGGTCGATCTCGCTGGTCCGGCCGCGCGCCAGGTCCTGCGCGGTCGATGAGCGCTGTGCGGCCATGTTGCGGGCGATGTTCAGCGTGTCCTGCCAAAGGGACTTCGGCAGGGCGATGTCCTGACTGGCCGCCACGGCCAGGCATTCGTCGAACGCATCACGCATCACCTCGGACACGCCCTCGGACTGGACCAGCGTGCCGTAGGCCTGCCCGGAAAGCGCCGAGAGCGCGTTGTAGGCGCAGTTGATCGTCAGCTTGGCCCAGAGCGCGGCCATGACGGTGTCCGAGACGCGGGTCGGAATCCCCGCCTGATCCAGCACCGCGGCCAGCGCCGTGCCACCCGGCGAAGGCCCCATGATCAGGTCGCCGCGGCCGTGATGGCGCACATGGCCCGGCCCGATCATTTCGGTGGCGACGTAGACGGCCACGGGGATCACGTCGCGTCCCAGTACCTGTGCCAGACGCGCGGCGTTGTCCACTCCGTTCTGCAGGCTGAGCACATGCGCGTCGGAGTCCAGCCAGGGGGCGATCTGCGCCCCGGCCCTTTCGGTGTCGCCCGACTTCACGCAGAACAGCACCAGCGCCGCCCCGGCCACGGCGGCGGGCTCGTCACTGGCCTCGAGCGCGACAGTGCCGGTGAAGCGCTCCGAGTCCAGCAGCAGGCCACGTTGGCGCACCGCGTCGACCAGGCTGGGGCGCCCGATCAGGGTCACCACATGACCGGCGCGCGCCAGGAGTGCCCCGTAATAACAACCCACCGCGCCGGCGCCCATGATGGCGATCCGCATGTGTTCGATCCTCGCTGAAACGGATCGGACACTCTAGCCAGCACGGCGCGCGCGCGTCAGTCCTGGCGTACTTCCCTGGCGCTCGGTAGGGCCTGCGTGCCGCGCAGCGGACCGCCGTTGACGCCGGCTTCCTGGCGGATCCTGTCGGCCAGGCGAAGCGAGAGCGCCACGATGGTCAGGGTAGGGTTGGCATAGCCGCCGGTGGGGAACACGCTCGAGCCACTGATGAACAGGTTATCCACGCCATGGACGCGGCAGTTGCGATCCACCACGCCCTCGCGCGGGTCGTCGTGCATGCGTGTCGTACCGGAGAAGTGGGTCGTGGAGCTGGTCTTGATTTCCATCGGGCGCCGGATGCTGAACTCGCCCACGCCGCTGCGCTTCAGTTCGCGCGCCAGGATGTCCTGGGCCTTTTCCACCAGGGCCACGTCCCGGTCGTGCCAGCGCCACTGGATCTCGATCCGGCGGTTGCCCAGGTCGTCGCGCTCCTCGCCAAGCCTGACGCGGTTGTCGTAGCGCGGCGGCTGCTCGGCCTGGTGCAGGACCTCGAAGTGGTCCAGCCGCTGGCTCGGTGCGTTGGTCTTGGACCAGCCGCCGATGCCCAGATGGGAAATGGGATTGCGCAGCCGGTCGTTGTACTGCTGGGCCACGCCATCCAGGCCGTAGAGCATCGCCAGCAGGTCGCGCTTGCGCAGCCGGCCACGCTTGTGCAACGCCTCGCGCACCCGTTGGGAGGCGCGGAACCCCAGTTCCCGGCGACGGGACATGCTGCGCCGGGGGAACAGGATGGTGCTGATGTTCACGCATGGCTCGCCGCGCAGGGTCTCGTCGGTGAGCTGCAGGTGGCCCATGCCCGAGGTGCCGCCGATGCGGCGCAGGTCGTACAGCGCCATGCGATCGATCAGCTTGCGCGAGGTCGGGGTCAGGGTGCCCCCGAACAGCAGCGGATGATCCATGAAATAGCGACCCACCAGGTCGTGCTGGTTGCCGATGCCGCTCGCCTGCCGGTCGGTCGAGGACAGCAGCAGCTGCGGCGTTGCCAGTCCGCCCTGGGCCAGCACGAAGGTGCGGGCGCGGAAGGTCACCTCCAGGCCCGGCTTGGGCAGGGTGTGGACGGCCGTGATCCGGTTGCCCGCCTCGTTCATCTCAAGCCGCGTGGCAGTGGCGTTGAAATAGCAGTTGATGTCACCGGAAGCGCCGATCAGGTCGCGGTGCTTGGTCAGCACAACGTTCTTGTCGGCGAACTGGAACATGCTGGTCCGCAGGCCGCTGTTCTGCAGCGGCAGGCGCCGGTTGCCCTGGTCCTCCCAGTAGCCGGGGCCGTAGTGCCACTCGGGCAGCTCGAACCAGGACTGCGCGCGCGTGTAAAACGGCCTGAGTTCTTCCAGGGTCAGCGGCCAACCGCTGTTGGGGATCCACGGGCGGCGGTCGAAATCGGCGGCGCTGAGCGTGATCAGGCGCAGATGATTGGGACCGATGCCCGCGTCGACCAGCCAGCGGTTGGCGTTGCCGCCAAACCGGCGCGTGGTCCACAGGCCGCGGTGCCCCTCGAAGACCGACTTGCTGTCCGGCTGTCCGCGCTCGCTCGTTTCCTCGTTCAGCCCGCCGCTTTCCAGCAGCACCACCTGCAGTCCGCTGCGGCGCAGCTCGGTCGCCAGCGCGATCCCGGCGGGACCTGCGCCGATGATGCAGAGATCGGCATCCATGATGGTGTTGCGGGGGAGGGCACTGGCGTCGATGAACATAGACATCGCTTCCTGTCGGCAGGCTTCCAGCTTGTGTAAACGCCGGTGGGTATTGGATGAAAGTGGGGCTCCTGCGAGGGAGAACGCGCTTCTCCAAAGTGACAGGACAGTCATCTGCAGGTCAGGCTGGGCACGCGCGCGATCCGCGGCGCGTCGGGCAAATGGCGTGGGGCGGACACGACCCTTGGCACCTGTGACAGGCGCTTCCCACAACGCAGGATCATTGCCTCCACTTCTCGGAATCCGCTCATGCAGGCGCAGACTTCTTCACGACAAGTCCGCGGCGACGGTCCGTATGCGTGGTGGCGGGACGCCATGCGCCTGCTGGCGCTGATTGCGCTGCTGGGCGCGGCGCGCGCGTCGTTCGCCAATCATTACGTAGTGCCATCCGGCTCGATGCAGCACACCTTGGAGGTCGGCGACCGAGTCGCGGTGGACATGCGCGCCTATGGCCTGCGCCTGCCGCTCGGCAATCGGGTCGTGTGGCCCACCGGGACGCCGCAGCATGGTGATGTGGCCGTCTTCGACTCACCGGTGGATGGCACGCGCCTGATCAAACGGGTCGCCGCGGTCGCAGGTGATCAGGTTCGCCTGCTCGATGGCCATCTGTGGATCAACGGATAGGCGCTGGCCGCCGCCGATGGGCAGGTCGAACATTTCGGCATGCACGCCGCGCCGCTGGATCTGGATCATGGCGGCGGGCCGGATATCGACGGGCTGATCGTCCCGCCTGGCCAGGTGCTGATGCTGGGCGACCACCGGGGAAACAGTGAGGACGGGCGCTTCTTCGGGCTGGTTCAGGCCAACGCGCTGTATGGTCGCGCAGTCGCGGTTGACTGGCGGCGCGGGGAAGGGCTGGGCTGGCGTCGCCTCTAGGCGATGGGTCGCCAATGTGTCGCCGGGATCAATCGCGAACCTTGATATTGGGCTGCTCGTCGATGGTGCCGTCGCGCTCCAGCACCACGTAGCGTGCGCCCGCGCGGTCGAACAGCACCGGCAACGGGTCGCGGAACAAGGGCTTGCGCACGAAGCGCAGCGTCCAGCCGAACTGCTCCATGGTCTTGAGCGTCTTCAGCTGGGCCTCGGACAGGCCGGCACGCAGGGCGGCCTCCGTGGGCGTGTGTTCGCCGCGGCGTTCTTGATCTGGCATTGGCTCCCCTCGTGTCCCCGCAACAGGGTTGACGGGGCAGCTTACATCCAAGCTGAACGAGGCCGGCGCTTCACCAGCCGTAGAGCTTCCAGTAGACCGGGGCGATATCCCCGCGATTGGGGTCGCTGCTGCGGTCCAGCTTGCCGTCGCCGTTGTCGTCGTACAGGTAGTAGGCCGGGCCACGCACCGGCGTGATCTTGACCATGCGCAGTGCGCCGGCCACACGATACTCCTGGATGACATCGCCATTGTCCTCGGTCCGCACCGCCACGTCGGCGTTGTCCAGGTCCATCTCGCTCACGGCCTGCTCGGGGCCGGCGGCCGGGTTGGTGGCGCATCCCCCAAGCAATGGGCCGGCACTCAGCAGCAGGCAGGTCAGGGCGGGCATCAGGCGCTTCATGGCGGGACCTTGTCGGGAAGAACAGGATCTGATTATCCGCCTGTGCGCGCGGCTGGGGGTGACGGCCTGGTCATGACGGGCACCGCGTAGAATTGCGCGATGAGCAGACTCGTCCTGATTGATGGTTCCTCCTACCTGTATCGCGCCTTCCATGCGCTGCCACCGCTGACCAATGCGGACGGTGAGCCGACCGGTGCGCTGTTCGGCGTGGTCAACATGCTGCGCGCCACGCTGAAGGAAAGGCCCGAGTACATCGCCTTCGTGGTCGATGCGCCGGGCAAGACCTTTCGCGACGACCTCTATCCCGCCTACAAGGCCAACCGCGCGGCCATGCCCGACGACCTGCGCGCACAGATCGAGCCGATGTGCCGGATCGTGCATGCGCTGGGCATCGACATCCTGCGCATCGAAGGTGTGGAGGCCGACGACGTGATCGGTACGCTGGCCCTGCAGGCGTGCGCCGATGGCCTGCAGGTCACCATTTCCACTGGCGACAAGGACTTCGCCCAGCTGGTGCGCCCGGGCGTTGAGCTGGTCAACACCATGAGTGGCAGCCGCATGGATTCCGATGCGGCGGTGATGGACAAGTTCGGCGTGCGTGCCGATCAGATCATCGACCTGCTCTCGCTGATGGGCGACACGGTGGACAACGTGCCCGGGGTGGAGAAGTGCGGCCCCAAGACCGCGGCCAAGTGGCTGGGCCTGTACGAGAGCCTGGACGGGGTGATCGAACACGCCGGCGAGATCAAGGGCAAGATCGGCGACAACCTGCGCGCCGCGCTGGAGCGCCTGCCGCTCAACCGCACGCTGGTCACCATCAAGACCGACGTTCCTTTGGAGGTGGCCGCGCAGGACCTGGCGCTGCGCGACCAGCATGTGGATGAGCTGCGCGAGCTCTACGCGCGCTACGGTTTCAACCAGGCGCTCAAGGACCTGGACGGCGGCAGCGTGACCGCATCGGTGGCCGAGAAGGAGCCGGGCAAGGCGCGCGGGACGGGCTTCAGTGCGGCGCCTGTGTCGGCAGCAGCCAGCGACCTCGACCCGGCGCTGGCCGCCGCAGGCGAATACGAAACCATCCTGGACGCCGAGCGGTTGAATGCCTGGATCGCCACGCTCACCGCGGCCGGCCGTTTCGCCTTCGATACCGAGACCGATAGCCTGGACCCGATGCGGGCGAACCTGGTCGGGCTGAGCCTGGCGGCCGAAGCCGGCAAGGCCGCCTATGTGCCGCTCGGCCACGACGCGCCCGGCGTGCCGGCACAGCTGCCTCGCGAGGCGGTCCTGGACGCGCTGCGCCCGCTGTTGTCCGACCCGGCCATCGAGAAGATCGGCCAGCACGGCAAGTACGACCTGCACGTGATGCGCCGCCATGGCGTGGACGTGGCCGGCTACGCCCAGGACACGCTGCTGGAGAGCTTCGTGCTCAATTCCGGCAGCGCGCGCCATGACATGGACAGCCTGGCCAAGCGCTATCTGGGCTACGACACGGTCAAGTACGAGGACGTGTGCGGCAAGGGCGCCAAGCAGATCCCGTTCTCGCAGGTCTCGCTCGAGGACGCCACCCGTTACGCCGCCGAGGATGCCGACATCACCCTGCGCCTGCACCAGGTGCTGGCACCCAAGCTGGCCGCCGAGCCGGGACTGGAAACCGTTTACCGCGACATCGAGATGCCGCTGGTGCCGGTGCTGGCGCGGATCGAGGCCAACGGCGTGCGCGTGGATGCCGAGGAACTGCGCCGGCAGAGCGCTGACCTGTCCAAGCGCATGCTCGCCGCCCAGCAGCAGGCCACCGAGCTGGCCGGGCGCAGTTTCAATCTGGATTCGCCCAAGCAGCTGCAGGCGCTGCTGTTCGACGAGCTCAAGCTGCCGGCGGTGGTCAAGACGCCCAAGGGCCAGCCCTCGACCAACGAGGAGGCGCTGGAAGCCATTGCCGACCAGCACGAACTGCCGCGCGTGATCCTGGAGTACCGCGGCCTGGCCAAGCTGCGCAGCACCTACACCGACAAGCTGCCGGAGATGATCCATCCGGATACCGGCCGTGTGCATACCAGCTACCACCAGGCCGGTGCGGCGACCGGGCGGCTGTCCTCGTCCGATCCCAACCTGCAGAACATCCCGATCCGCACCGAGGATGGGCGCCGGATCCGCCGCGCCTTCGTCGCCCCGGCGGGCCGCAAGCTGGTAGCCTGCGACTACTCGCAGATCGAGCTGCGGATCATGGCTCATCTGTCCGGTGATCCCGGCCTGGTCGGCGCCTTTGCCAATGGGTTGGACGTGCACCGCGCCACCGCGGCGGAGGTGTTCGGGCGCAAGCTGGAGGACGTCACCAGCAACGAGCGCCGTGCGGCCAAGGCGATCAACTTTGGCCTGATGTATGGCATGAGCGCCTTCGGCCTGGCGCGCCAGCTGGGCATCGGTCGCGGCGAGGCGCAGGACTATATCGCCCAGTACTTCAACCGGTATCCCGGCGTGCGCGACTACATGGAGGCCACGCGCCAGCAGGCGCGCGAGAAGGGCTATGTGGAGACCGTCTTCGGCCGTCGCCTGTACCTGGACTACATCAATGCCGGTAACCAGGCCCAGCGCGCCGGCGCCGAGCGCGCGGCGATCAACGCGCCCATGCAGGGCACGGCGGCGGACATCATCAAGCGCGCGATGGTCGGTGTGGATGCTTGGCTGACCGACCACGCTGACCGGGCGCTGATGATCCTGCAGGTGCACGACGAACTGGTGTTCGAGGCCGACGTGGACTTTGTCGAGACGCTGAGCGCGCAGGCGCGCGCGCTGATGTCCGGCGCGGCCAGCCTGGCGGTGCCGCTGGAAGTCGATTGTGGCGTCGGTGACAACTGGGACCAAGCGCATTAGCCAGTGCGGCCGCTGACAAGCGGGCCTCGGCGCACCAGCGCTTCAGTACACGAAGCGGAGCCTCGTTGTCGCGCCTGGACTGCTTGCAGCGTCGGGTAGGCCTGGCTGGAAAAGGCAGCACGCGCGGCGTCGACACACTGTTTCATGTCGACGGACCGAACCGCCACGATGGGCATGGCCGCGGTGGCATGGGCTCACTCCGGAAGCAGTGTGGTGCGGTGAGAGAAGACGCGTCTTTGGCGCCACAAACGCGGCGCCGTTAACGCTGCGGATGTGCTTCGCATTCCGCAACGCGGTGACACATCGAAGGTGACGCGTGGGACGCAGCGTCTTGAGATGAAGGGTTGCCGGATCGATGCTTGGAAGTAACGGAAAAATAATTTCAATACTGATGAGTTTATTATCTGAATAATCCCTAAATCCAACAGGTTTTTAACTGAAATCTTCACGATCCATCCATGTTGGAAGTGCTCTCATAGCCCTCGACAGATGCAAGGTCTGTCGCAGATCGTCCCCCCATCCCCTGGGGATAGATCTCTGGTACGAAGGGCCCCTCCCCAGGCTCCCGTACCCTGGCCCCGCCGAGCTCCCCCTGCTCCGCGGGGCTTTTTTATGCCTGCGATCCGGCGAGCGTTTGATCCCGCGTTTTGCACGTGCTGAGAGAAGTCGCGGCAGGCCTCGTTACCTGCATGCCTGCATGCCGACAAGCCTTCCTGGTTCGCGTCGCTTGCAGGTCCCGGTGTTTCAGTCGGCCTTAGCTGTCCGCCAGCCAGTCGCGCGGCACCAGATAGTCGGCCAGCCGCGCCTCGGCGCTCTGCGCCTCGGGCGTGTAGCCGTATTCCCAGCGCACCAGGGGAGGCAGGCTCATCAGGATGGATTCGGCGCGCCCGCCGCTCTGCAGACCGAACAGCGTGCCGCGGTCGTAGACCAGATTGAACTCCACGTAGCGCCCGCGCCGGTACAGCTGGAACGCGCGCTGCTCGTCCGTGTATGGCGTGTCCTTGCGCGCCTGGACGATGGGCAGATACGCGTCGAGGAACCCGTCGCCGACCGCGCGCAGGTAGCCGAACTCGTTCTCGAAGTCGCCATGCAGGTCGTCGAAGAACAGCCCGCCCACGCCGCGGGTCTCGTTGCGGTGCTTGATGAAGAAATACTCGTCGCACCAGCGCCTGTGCGCCTCGTAGCGCGACTGGCCGCCGAACGGCTCGCACAGCGCGCGCGCGGTGCGGTGCCAGTGCAGGACGTCCTCATCGACCGGATAGAAGGGGGTCAGGTCGAAGCCCCCGCCGAACCACCAGGCCACGGTCTGGCCGTCGCGCTCGGCGCGAAAGTGGCGGACGTTGGCGTGCGTGGTCGGGATATGCGGATTGCGAGGGTGGAACACCAGCGACACGCCGACCGCGCGCCAGGACGCGCCGGCCAGTTCGGGACGGGTGGCGGTGGCCGAGGGCGGCAGGCGGTTGCCGGAGACATCGGAAAATCCGATGCCGGCCTGCTCGAACACTGCGCCATCGCGCAGGATGCGGGTGCGCCCACCGCCGCCCAGGGACGGGCCAGTGTCGCGGGAGGCAGGAGGCCGGAAGCGACCGCCGCCCAGGGACGGGCCAGTGTCGGAGGCGGGCGTGCCGCCGACCTCGCCGCGCGCCCAGGCGTCCTCCTGGAAGCGCGCCTGGCCGTCGGCCGCTTCGATGGCCGCGCAGATGCGGTCCTGCAGTCCGGTCAGGTAATCGCGGACGGGGTCGATGTCGGGGATGGTGTTCATCGCGCCAGTTTAAGCGGCGCGTGTCGTCGGAACCCTCTCGCGCTGCGTCGCGAGCCTGGTGGAACGGCGTTGGCGGTGGAGGGGACCACGCGCTGGCCGGTTTGGCGTTCGGTTCGTGTGCATGGCGGGCACCGAGTGCGCCCAAGCCGCCGCGCCGTGCAGGAGCGCGGGCGGACGCCCAGCCTTCAGGCGATTCGCTGGAACTGCGCGCGCACCGGGCCGGTGCACAGCTTCCAGATGATGGCGCCGTGCAGGACGCTGAACACGACCACGACGATCACCGAGAACACCAAGGCCAGCGTGCGGATTGGCGCCAGTTCGGGCGGGACGCTGCCATCGGGCGAGAGCAGGGCGGCCTGCGAGGCCAGGCTGGCGTCCAACGTGGCCGGGACCAGCCAGATGCCGCCGAAGGTCATCACCGTGGCCAGCACCAGGTACCAGATGAAGCCCAGGCGCGCCCATTCCCGGCGGTGCAGCAGGCCAAAGCCCAGTCCGGTCAGCAGCAGCGAGGCGATCGCTTCGATCGTGCCGATCAGGCCGTTATGCGTCAGCACCCAGCGCAGCAGCGGGGGCACGTCGACCTGGCCGGTGCCCAGTGGGTCGAGCATCTGCAGGTACGCATCGGCGGGCACGAGCGCGGCCACCAGCAGCTGCAGCAGGCCGTAGGCCACGCCCAGGATGCCGAGCACGATGGTGATCCAGGCCAGGACGGAGACGAAGCCCTGCGGCCCGCTGCGTGTGCTGCGCGATGGCGAGGGTGGCGCTTCTGGAGGCAGCGGAGCGTTCATGGCGTCTGCTTGGCGAAAGGGCAGGTGGCCGCTGGGTGCGGCACGCCTGCATGAGGCATCAGGGGACTGGCTTGAGCGTGTCGTCGAACAGGCGCATGACGCGCTTGTACTCGTCCAGCCAGGAGTCGGCGCGGGTGAAGCCGTGGCGCTCCATCGGGTAGGGTGCGATGGACCAGTGATCCTTGTGCAGCTCGATCAGCTTCTGGGTCATGTCCACCGAGTCCTTGAAGAACACGTTGTCGTCGATCATGCCGTGGGCGATCAGCAGGCGGTCCTGCAGGCCGGCGGCGTACTCGATCGGCGAGGAGGTCTTGTAGGCCTGCGGATCGATGTCCGGCGTGTTGAGGATGTTGGACGTGTACTCGTGGTTGTACTGGATCCAGTCGGCCACCGGGCGTAGCGCGGCGCCGGCCTTGAACACGCCCGGCGCGCGGAACAGCGCCATGTAGGTCATGAAGCCGCCATAGCTGCCGCCGTAGATGCCGGCGCGGTCGCGGTCGCCCTGGTGGCCGGCGACCAGCCAGTCCAGGCCGTCCAGATAGTCTTCCAGCTCCGGGTGGCCCATGTTGCGGTAGATCGCCGTGCGCCAGTCGCGGCCGTAGCCGGCGCTGCCGCGGTAATCCAGGTCCAGCACGATGTAGCCCTTCTGCACCAGCAGGTTGTGGAACATCTGCTCGCGTGGATAGGGCGGATAGCCGGCGATGGCGTTCTGCAGGTAGCCGGCGCCGTGGACGAACATCACGATCGGGTAGCGCTTGCCGGGTACCAGGTGTGCGGGCGCGTAGTACTTGCCCCAGATCGTGCCCGCGCCATGTTCGGACGGCACCTGCACCAACTCGGGCTTGATCCAGTCCACCGCCTTGAACGCCGCGCTACGGGTGTCGGTGAGGACCTTGGCGGCGCCGCCATTGGCCGGGACGACCGCCAGCTGGGTGGGCAGATAGCTGGCCGAATAGTCGACCAGCAGGCTGCGCCCGTCGGGTGATTGGGTGAAGCCTTCCACCCCGCCGCCCAGCGCGGTGACCTCGCTGACCTTGCCGCCGTCGGCGCCGACCCGGCACACCTCGTAGCGTCCGGGCGCGGCGCGGTTGCACAGGAAATAGAACGCGCTGCCATCGGCCGACAGAGCCGGTGCGGAGACCTCCCACTTGCCGGAGGTCAGCGCCTTGGGCCGGTCGCCCCCTCGCTGGGTGTAGAGCTGCGAATAGCCGCTGGCCTCGGACAGCAGCCACAGGGTCTGGTTGTCGGGCATCCAGCCGAAGTCGTTGAAGCTCCAGTTGATCCAGCCCGGATCGGTCAGCCGGTCGCGCACCTGCAGGCGCGCGGCGGCCAGGTCGACCCCGGCGATCCACCGATCCTTGTTGTCGGTGGCGCGCAGCAGCACCGCGACGTTGCGCGAATCCTCGCTCCAGTGGATCGCCGCGCCGTCGCCATCACCGTCGCTTTCCACGCGCACGGCACGGCTGCCCTTCAGTGCCTCCTTACCGGCCGCCTTGCGCAGGTCGGCCAGCGGATCGGTGCCGATGCCGGGCAGGGTGTCGAAGGACAGCGGCTTGACCGTGCCGGTGGTCATGTCGGCCAGCCACAGCGCCTGCGGGATCGGCGAGTTGCGGCCGACCAGAGTGCGGGCCTCCTGTTCCTCGGCGTAGCCGGACTCGGTGACGTAGTGGGGCACCTTGCCGGCTTCGCCGGCCTCGGCTCCCTTCTTCTGGGTGACCACCAGCAGCCAGTGGCCATCGGGGGAGAGCGCGGTCTGCTCGATCTCCACGTCCTTGCCCAGGTAGATCGGCGCTGGGGCCCGGGTCGGGTCGGCCTTGCGCAGGCGCTCGTCCTGCTTGCGGGCCAGCTCGCGCATGTCGCGGTCGTGGGCCAGGGTGGTCAGGGTCGACAGCTGGTGTTCGCGCAGCAGGTCCTCGGCCGGGTCCTTGTCCGGGTCGTCCTCGGCCTTGACCTGGGCGGCCTGGGCCACGCTGGTGCCGTTCCAGCGGTACCACTGGTTGTCCACGCGCCAGACCAGGCCGCCGTCGCTGGCGAACTGCGGGGCGCGCTCCGGTTCCAGGGTGCGGGTGACCTGGACCAGCGCGCCGCTGCGCAGGTTGCGCACGAAGATGTCGCCATTGCGCACGAAGGCCTGGTGCTGGCGCTTGGCGTCGTAGACCGCGCCGGGCGCGCCCAGGGTGTCGCGGGCGTCGTCGGCCACCCGCGCCGCCGCGCCGCCGGCGATGTCCTGGCGGAAGGTGTCGCGGATCGGGGTGCCGTTGCGCTTGAGGTCGTACTCCACCGCGCGGCTGTCCCAGGTCCAGCGTGCGTCCTCGACCGGCGGACCGACCCAGTCCAGGTCGGCCATGACCTGCTCGATGGTGAGCGGGGTGGCGGGCGTGGTCTGGGCCAGGGTGGCGGGCGCGAACAGCAGGCAGGACAGGACGGTGGCGGTCAGGCGCATCGGCAAGGTCGATCCGTGGAAAGGCAAGCGCGGAAGGGTAGCAGCCGCTCGGCGGCACCCGCACCGGTCCAAGGTCATGCCGGGTTTCCGGCCGGTTTGTGCCCGCGCGGCTTGCCATGGGCGCGGTGCAGCGGCCAAAGTACGGGCAGGACGCCCGGCACCAGAACCGGGCCAACCCACCGGGGAAGCAGGACCCTCTATGTCAGCTGTCATCCATCCGGCGTCGCCCGACGCCGGTCTGTGTCCCCTGGGCGCAGGCCCGCTGGACCGCATCATCGCCCGCAGCGGCGGGCAGGCCGTCGACCTGGCCAGCTTCCACGCCCACGTCCGGGCGCTCGCCGCGCAGCTGCCGGCCGGGCGCCACGCGGTCAACCTGTGCGAGGACCGCTACCGATTCCTGGTGGCCTTCTGCGCGGTGGCCCTGCGCGGGCAGGTGACCCTGCTGCCGTCCTCGCGCGCGCCGGCCGTGGTGGCCGACGTGATGGGCCGTCACGCGGATTGCTATGCGCTGGGCGATACCGACATCGCGTCGGCGCCGCCGGGCTACTGGCGCTTGCCGCAGACCTTCGCCCAGGCAGACGGCCCGGTGCCGGAAGTGCCCGAGGACGCGGTGGTGTGTATCGGCTTCACCTCCGGCAGCACCGGCGCGCCCAAGCCCTTTCCCAAGACGCTGGCGGCCTTCCGCACCAGCAACGCGCAGAACCTCAGCGCCGTGGCCGACCTGTGGGGCGATGCCACGCCCAGCCTGGTGGCGACCGTACCGCCGCAGCACATGTACGGCATGGAGATGTCGGTGGTCATGCCGCTGATGAGCGATGCCTGCGTGCACGGCGGCAAGCCCTTCTTCCCGCAGGACGTGGCCAGCGCACTGGCCGACATGCCCGCCCCGCGCGTGCTGGTGACCACGCCGGTGCATCTGCGCGCACTGGTCGAATCGGGCGTGTCGCTGCCGCCCATCGCCGGTTATGTCTCGGCCACCGCGCCGCTGGAGCCGGCGCTGGCGCAGGCGGCCGAGGCGCGCTTCGGCGGTGAGTTGCGCGAGACCTTTGGTTCGACCGAGACCTGCATCTTCGCCAAGCGCCGCACCGCGCTGGACACGACCTGGACGCCGCTGCCCGGTGTGTGGGTGCAGCCGCAGCCTGACGGCACCTTGGTGCACGCCCGCCACCTGCCGCAGCCGGTGGCGCTGGCCGACCTGATGGAGGTTGAGCCCGACGGCCGCTTCCACCTGCGTGGGCGCCAAGCCGACCTGCTGGAGATCGCCGGCAAGCGCGCCTCGCTGGGCGACCTGACCCGGCGCCTGCTAGCGGTGGACGGCGTGCGCGATGGCGCGGTGCTGCAGCTGGACGCCGACGAGATGGGCGTGCGCCGGATCGCCGCGCTGGTGGTGGCGCCGGACCTGACCGAGGCCGCGCTGTTGGCCCAGCTGCGCACGGCGATGGATCCGGTGTTCCTGCCCCGGCGTATCCGCTTCGTCGCCGCGCTGCCGCGCGGGGAGACCGGCAAGCTGCCGCGCGATGCCGCGCTGCGCCTGCTGCAAGCTTGAATCCAGAGGATTGATCGCGCCGGGCGCTGACGTCGGTCCTCGCCCGGCATGGACACACAGGGATGTAGAGCCGCACGCCATGTCAGCCGTCATCGAATCATCGCCCCGCCCGGCAGGACGCTGCGCGCTGGGCAGCGGCGCCCCGGACCGGGTCATCGCCCGCTGCGCCGGCCGCGACCTCTCCCTGGCGACCTTCCACGCGCACGTCCGTGGCTTGGCCCTGCGGCTGCCGGCCGGTCGTCATGCGGTCAATCTGTGCGAGGACCGCTACCGGTTCATGGTTGCCCTGTGCGCGGTGGCGCTGCGTGGTCAGGTCACCCTGCTGCCGCCTTCGCGCGCGCCGGCAGTGGTCCGTGACCTGATGGCCCGGCAGCCGGCCACTTATGCGTTGGGCGACCAGGCGCTGGAGGTCGAACCGCCGCACTACTGGCGCCTGCCCGACGTCCTGGAGCAGGCCGACGGCCCGCCGCCGCAGGTCGACCAGGACGCGGTGTTCGCCGTCGCTTTCACCTCCGGCAGCACCGGCACCCCCAAGGCGTTCCCCAAGACCCTGGCCCAGTTCCGCGCCAGCACCGATCAGTTGGTCGCGTCCCTGGCCGACCTGTGCGCAGGTGCGGCGCCGAGCCTGGTGGCCACGGTGCCGCCTCAGCACATGTTCGGCCTGGAGCAGTCGGTGCTGGTGCCGCTGCTGACCGAGGCGACCGCGCATGGCGGGCGCCCGTTCTTCCCGCAGGACGTGGCCCGCGCGCTGGAGCAGATGCCCGCGCCGCGGCTGCTGATCACTACCCCGGTGCACCTGCGTGCGCTGGTCGAGTCCGGCGTGAGGCTGCCGCCGATCGCCGGCTGCGTGTCGGCCACCGCGCCGTTGGAGCCGGCACTGGCGGCGGCGGCCGAGGCGCGCTTCGGCGGGCAGGTGCGGGAGGTCTTTGGTTCGACCGAGACCTGCATCTTCGCCACGCGCCGCACCGCGCACGAGCGCGCCTGGATGCCCTTGCCCGGGGTGAGCGTGCAGCCGCAACCGGACGGAACCTGTGTCGATGCGCCGCACCTGCACCAGCCGGTGGTCCTGGCCGACCTGACCGAAGTGTTGCCCGACGGGCGCTTCGTCCTGCACGGGCGCCAGGCCGACCTGCTGGAGATCGCGGGCAAGCGCGCTTCGCTGGGGGACCTCACCCGGCGCCTGCTTGCGGTACCCGGCGTGCGCGATGGCGTGGTGGTGCAGCTGGATACACCCGGCAAGGTGCGTCGCATCGCCGCGCTGGTGGTCGCGCTGGGCCTGTCCGAAGGCGATGTGCTCTCGTCCCTGCGCGAATCCATGGACCCGGTGTTCCTGCCGCGCCGCGTACGCTTCGTCGACACCCTGCCGCGCAACGAGACCGGCAAGCTCCCGCGTGCGGACCTGCTGCGGTTGCTGGGCGAATAATCCGAGAGACACACCACGGCGCAAGGAGGCCTCGTGAAAACGCAGGAAAGATGCAGGACCCTCGCATGGCGGGTGTGGATGATGGCGATCGGTTCGCTTTGCCTGGCCACGGCGGGATATGCCGTGACTCCCCGCATGCCGCCGCGCCCGGCGCCGCCACCGCCCACGGTCCCCTTGCGCGACCGCCTGCCGGCCCTGCAGGCCGGCGTGGCGCACGGTGACCCGGTCGCGATGTGCGCCCTGGCCTCGGCGCTGGACGATTGCGAGACCTACGCCACGCGTCTGGACGAACTGCAGGACGACCTGCAGCGGCGTGCGGCTGCGGCAAGCACGGGCCAGGATGCGCAGGCGGCCAAGGCCATGGCGCGCGACGCCGCGGCGCTGCGGGCGCGGCTGGAACCGGCCCTGCTTGGCTGGAAGACGGCTTACGCCGGCGCTCCCGCCCTTGGCCCCGCCGAGCGCATTGATCTCTGGCACGACGCTGCGCAGGCGGGCAACCGCACTGCGCTGATGGTCTATGTCGGCGCGGCGCGGCTCACGACGGATCCTGCAGGCCTGGAGCCCCAGCGCGCGACGTATCGGGCGCAAGCCGAGGCGCTGGCGCGCTCGGCGGCCCGTCGCGGCGATGCGATCGCTCATCAGACGCTTGCCTCGGCCTACTGGCCAGCCGATCCGCAGTCGGCGCAGGCACCGCTTGCTCAGGCCGTGCAGCCCGATCGCGCGATGGCGGCGGCCTTGCTGACACGACTGGCCGGTGCGATGCGCACGCTCCCCAAGGAGCGCAACCGGTGGTTCAGGGCGCGCCAGGCGGACTTCCAGCTGCAGCGCGTCCGGGTCGGCATGTCCGCCGAAGAGACGGACAGGGCCGGGCGTCTGGTCGCGGAATGGGACAAGACCTGGGCCCCGATCGACCTCACGCCAGCAGGACTGGCGCTCTATTGGCCTGCCAGCGAAGCCGAGCGGCTCGCGCAACGGGATTGCGCCCATTGAGCGCTGTGGCAGCATCGATCGCTGGATCCGTGCGATGTGGTTGGCGATGAGGACGCGCTGGTTGAGATGGTTGGCTGGGATCGGCCTTGTGGGGCTCGTCACGCTGGGCTGGTGGTCGGTTCGCCACGGTCCAACGCCTCAAACGACCGCGGTCGCCATGCCGCTAGACGCGTCTGCTGGCGCCGCGGCCCCTCACATCGCCAACGCCCCAGCCGCCAGCGCGCCGCTGCCGGCGCAGGGCACCCCGTTGCGGCTGGTGTTCGACGACCTCAAACGTCGCGCTGGCACCGGCGATGCCCGCGCGGCATGCCGGCTGGCGGCAGAACTGGAGCAGTGCGAGCGCGTGCGCATGCAGCTGGCGCAGTTCGACGATCAGATGGGATCGCTCAGGCATACCCAGGAAGTTGTGGCGGGCAATCCTGAAGAGACGGCACGGCGCAAGGACATGATGGAGCGCCTCTTGGCCAAGCGCGGCCAGCGGCTGCTGGAAGCGTCCGAACAGTGCGACGGTGTCCCGGTGATCTCGCCGGCCCAGCGCGCCGACCTGTGGCGCGCCGCCGCGCTCGGCGGCAGCCTGCCGGCACTGACCCAGTACGCGGTGGGCAATGCGTTCCGTCTCCGCGACACCCTGCAGCTGCTGCCGCAGCTGCAGGTCTATCGCAACGAGGCCGAGTCGCTCGCGCTGCAGGCCGCCCAGCGCGGCAGCCTGTCGGCCACGCTGGCGCTGGCGGGCGCGTACTCGCCCCAGCGCGAGAGTGGACGGCGCACCTATCTGGCGCAGGTCGTGACGCCGGATCCGGCCCGCTCGCTGGCCCTGTACCTGCGTGCGCAGCAGGCGCTGGGCAACACGCCAACGGACCAAACGCAGGCGCGGCGGCGGCGCTTCCGCGACACGATGTTCGAGCGCAACATCGACTGGCTGCGCGCGAACATGTCGCCCGACCAGATGGCCCAAGCCGACGCCCTGTCGCGCCAGTGGCAGCAGCAGTGGACGCCCGTGCCGCCGGAGGAGACCCGCGGCACGTTCTCCATGGACGGCGGGGTATCGGACATCGCCCCGGCCCGCTGCGGCGACTGAGCGAATCTGCCTGGTGGGAGCCGCCATGGCGGCGATGAAGCTTTCCCTGTGGAGCCTCAATCGCCGCCATGGCGGCTCCCACCAGGTGGGTTTCAATGCTGAGCGTCAGGCGCCGTGGACGCCGTCGATCTCGATGCGCAGGTCGCGGCGGCAGACCACCGCGTGCAGCAGCAGGCGCGGGACATCGGCGGACAGGCGCGCCTCCAGCAGCGCGGCGACCTGCGACAGCTCGTCGGCATCGCGCACGTAGACCTTCAGGCGGCTGCCGGCATCGAATTGCGCCGGCAGCGCGGGGCGGTGGCGCCGGGCGCTGGCGATCAGGCTGTCGAAATTGGCGAAGGTCTCGGTCAGCTGCGCCTCGGTGGACTCCGGGTGCAGGGTCTGGTGGCCGACCACCGCGGCGGTGCCCGAAAGCAGCAACGGGGTCTCCACGCCCGGCGGCGGCAGCATCGCGCGGGCGAAGCTGGGCGGCTGCGGGCCGTACTGGCGCGGGTAACGGTAGGCGCTGACCTGGCGCGGGTTCTCCACCGGCGTGCCGGGCGTGTCGCAGGCCAACCAGTACACCTGCAGGCGGCGCACGCCGTCGATCCGTCCGATGGCCGTGGCCGCCGGCAGCTGGCCGGTATCGAACTGCCCCAGTCCGCGCGCGCGGCCCACGCAAAAGCGCCGGTAGCGCTCGGTGTCGCCCTCGCCCTCGGTGATCGCATCCAGGTAGTTCCAGACGCGCAGCAGGTGTGGGGTATCGCTGGCCGGCACGAATTGCGAGAGCAGGGCGTAGGCCTGTTCACCTGCGGCCTCGATGTCGTCGTCGACCTCGTCCAGTTCGATCGCGCCGAACTGCAGCCGGCCATCGCTGGCCCAGGCCACGGCGCCCTCGCGGCCACAGGTGACCGGCCGCGACCCACGCCAGACTTCCAGCGGGGCGGTGCCGTGCGGTGCCAGGGGGACGCGCAGATAGCGCGGATCGTCACTGCCGGGCGCGTCGGGGCCGAAGCCGAACACGGCCAGCACCTGATCATTGGCCAGCAGGGCCGACAGCTGCGTGGCGTCGACGTAGTCCACGGTCAGGCGCGTCGACGCAAGCGTTGGCAATGGACGACTCACGCGCTGCCCTCCGCGCCTGGTTGCAGGGTTTCGCCGTCGAAGCCCTCGACGCGCTGGCGCCGGCGGCGGCGCCAGGCGCGCAGCGCCTGCGGCACCATGATCAACACGTGCGCGGCGTAGATGGCGCGGAACACGCGCAGGCGCCGGGTGACGCGCGGCGCCTCGAACACGTCGCCGGCCAGCATCGCCACTACCGCCGACTCCACGTCCAGCACGTCGCGCGGATTGGCGAACAGGTGGCGCATCGTCGGCGAGGTGAAGCGGTAAATGAACCACTTGAACTCGTCCAGCCCGGCGTCCAGGTGGCGCTGCAGCTGCCGGCGCAGGCGCGGTGCCCGCGCCGGCGCGCGCAGCGCCGCGTCGACCATCTGCGCGCCACGTTCGGCGCTGTGCATGGCCAGGAACACCCCCGAGGAGAACATCGGGTCCACGAAGGCATAGGCATCGCCCAGCAGCAGCCAGCGCGCACCGCTCATCTGCGTGCACTCGTAGGCGTAGTTGCCGGTGGCGTGGACCGGTGCGCAGCGGGTCGCGCCTGCCATGCGCGTGGCGACCTCCTCGTTGAGCGCCAGGGTCTGATCGAGGAACCGGCCCAGGTCGCCCTGACGGGTCTTGAGGTAATCGGGAAAGCACACTGCACCCACACTCATCACATCATTGGGCAGCGGGATCAGCCACATCCAGCCGTGCCGGTGGCGGTAGATGCTGATATTGCCGGCGTCCTCGCCGGGCCGACGCGCCACGCCGGTGTAGTGGCTGAACACGGCGGCGGACTGGTGGTGCGGGTTCTTGCGTTTGAGCTTGAGCTTGCTGCCCAGGAAGGCATCGCGACCGCTGGCGTCCAGCAGCCACTGCGGGCGCAGCGTGTGCACCTGCTCGCCCTGGCGCACGCTCACCACCGGCTGCTCGCCTTCGAAGGTCACACCGGTGACCGCAGTGCGCTCATGCGCGTCCACGCCTTCGGCCCGGGCCTGCTCGAACAGGATCCGGTCGAAGTCCGCGCGCGGCACCTGTAGGGCGAAGTCGGCCTTGGCCTCCAGCGCCCGCGAGAAACGGAAGGTGTTGTAGCCGCCGCCGTCCTTGGGGAAGTCCGCGCCCAGCTTGAGCGTGCCGATGGCGCGCACCTGCTCCAGCACGCCAAGGCGTTCGAGCAGGGGCATGGTCATGGGCAGCAGCGATTCGCCGATATGGAACCGCGGGTGGGCGTCCTTCTCCAACAGGGTGACCTTCCAGCCCTGGCGGGCCAGCAGGATGGCCGCGGTGCTGCCGGCGGGGCCGCCGCCGACGATCAACACATCGGGCGTGGCGTCGAGTGCCGCGGAAGCGGCCGGGGCGTCTTCCGTCCGCGCGCGCACGGGATCGGCGGGCGGGGAAATCACGGCGGCGGCGGGGGTCATGCGTGCGAACCTTGCGCGTGCGGCTGTCCTGACAAGACAGCCATCTTATAAGAAGACGCCGGCGTCTCCCTACAGCCCCAATGCGCTCAGGCCTGCATGATCGTCCGGTCGGCGCCCCAGCGGCCAGTGGAATTTCCGCTCGGCTTCGGCGATGGGCAGGTCGTTGATGCATGAATAACGACGCGCCATCAATCCGCTGTCCTCGAACTCCCAGTTCTCATTGCCGTAGGAACGAAACCAGTTGCCCGAGTCGTCATGCCACTCATAGGCGTAGCGCACCGCAATGCGATGGCCATCGAACGCCCACAGCTCCTTGATCAAGCGGTAATCCAGCTCCTTGGCCCACTTGCGGGAAAGAAACGCCTCGACCTGCGCGCGGCCTTCGATGAATTCAGCGCGATTGCGCCATGAGGTGTCCGGCGTATAGGCCTGCGCGACCTTGTGCGGATCGCGGCTGTTCCAGCCATCCTCGGCCAGTCGGACCTTCTCGATGGCCGATTCCCGGCTGAACGGAGGCAGCGGAGGGCGTGACGAGGGCTGGGACATGGAAGCTCCGTAGAGAGTTAGGCCTGTAAAAGCCGGGGCAGTCACCGGGGCGCGGGAGGAAAACCCTCACTACACGATGACATGAGGATCGACGGCCCGCATCCCCAAAGTTGCCATCCCCGGGGTGGCAGTTGCGCGCGTGCCGACGATGCACCATCTTGTCGCTCCTTCAACGTACTGGAATCCCTCGCCGCATGTCCGCGCAAACGCCCGAAGAACACGAACTGGCCCAGCTGCTCGTCGAGAGCCTGAACCTGGAGGACGTGGACGCTGGCGCGATCGACCCGGAGGCCCCGCTGTTCAACACCGGCCTGGGCCTGGACTCGATCGATGCACTGGAGCTGGCCCTGGCCATCGGCAAGCGCTACGGCTTCCAGCTGCGTTCGGACAGCGAGGACAACCAGCGTATTTTCGCCTCGCTGCGCGCGTTGTCGGCGCATGTCCAGGCCAACAAGACCGTCTGAACCCGTCGCGCCGCAGGCCGATGCCGCCGCCCCGCCGTGGGCCGTCGGTGTCGCGCTGCTGCTGGCGATCGCCTACTCGCCGCTGGCCCACTGGGCCAACGCATCCGGCCGCAGCGACCTGGCCGTGCTGGCCGGCGCGGCGCTGGTGCTGATGCTGCTGGTCGAGCCGATGGCGCGCCTGCGCCCCTGGGCCTGGGGGCTGGCCGTGCTGTTGTTGCTGGCCTTGGCCCCGCTGTGGGATTCCCCCCATGCGCTGGTCCTGCTGACTGCACCCCCAGTGGTGTTCACCGCCTGGGTGGCGTGGTTCTTCGGCCGCAGCCTGCTGCCCGGGCGGCAGCCGCTGATCGGGCGGATCGTCGAGGGCCTGTACGCACAGGCCGGACACGTGCTCACCACCGCGCAGCGGCACTATACCCGCCGCCTGACCGGCGCCTGGGCCTTGCTGCTGGCCGCCATGACCTGCTTGAACCTCCTGCTCGCCTTGTGTGCGGTGCCCGGGGGAGTCCTGGCCCAGCTGGGCAGCACGCCACCGCTGGCCATCCCCGATGCGCGCGCCTCGCTGTTCGCCAACCTGCTGGGGTATGGGGTGATCGGTGGGTTCTTCCTGGGGGAGTACGCCCTGCGCTCACGCTGGTTCCCGGTGCGCCCCTACCGCAACTTCGTGGATTTCGTGCGTCAGCTGGCCAGGCTGGGGCCGGGCTTCTGGCGCGACCTGCTGCGTTGAGCCAGGGCGGCGTTGTCCCAGGCGCGTGGCGAGTGCCGTTCACCGCACCAGCACTGTTCACCGTTAAAAAATCGCAAATTCCGGCGACGCAATCGCGCCTTTGCCCGGTATGCTGTCCCGCATGAGCACCTCGACCGACAACATGGATGTGCAGTCGTCGCAGGCCTCCGCCTCGCTGGCCTGGAGTGTCTGGAACGCCCTGCAGCTTCTTTTTACCCTGGCGTGGACGGCCGCGTGGATCTCCGTGGCGTTGGGCCTGCGCCTGATTGGGGTGCCCACCGAGCGCGTGCTGCGCATGGCCGCCCGCTGCTGGGCGCCGGGCCTGACCTTCGGCGCCGGGGCGCGGCTGGTGGTCGAAGGGGGACAGGACATCGACTGGTCCCGCCCGCATCTGGTGGTGTCCAATCACCAGTCGGTGATCGATATCTGCGTGCTGTACATGGCCATTCCAGCGCCGCTGCGCTTTCTGCTCAAGGACGAGATGCTCAAGGTGCCGTTCGTGAACTGGTACGCCAAGGCCACCGGGATGCTGTTTCTGGACCGCGACAGTCGCCGCGCCGGGGCCATCGTGCGCCGCCAGGCCGCCGCACTGCTGCGGCGCGGGCAGAGCCTGTGCCTGTTCCCCGAGGGCACGCGCAGCCGCACCGGTGCGTTGGCGCCATTCAAGGCGGGCCTGCTGCAGGCGGCCATCGATGCCGGCGTCCCGGTGGTGCCGGTGGCCCTGGACGGTTGCGGCAAGGTGCTGCCGGCCACGGGTCTGTTCCGGGTGCGCCCGGGCACGATCCGCGTGCGCATCGGCACGCCGATCCAGGTCGGGCAGGGCGAGGCGGCCCTGGACCGCCAGGCCCTGACCCAGCGCGCCCACGAGGCCGTGCGCCACATGCTGGAACCGCGGATCTAGAGGCCGTTCGACGCACCATGGAATTCGCAGTCCCGCACGACCATCCCGCGCTGCCTGGCCATTTTCCCGGTCATCCCGTCGTGCCCGGCGTGGTGGTGCTGGATCATGTCCTGGAGGCGGTGGAAGCCGCGCATGGACCCCTGGGCGGGGCGCTGCGCCTGCCGCAGGTGAAGTTCGTCCAGCCCCTGCTGCCCGGCCAGCCGGCGCGGATCGAACTGGACGGCACCGCGCCGCGCTGGAAGTTCCGCGTGCTGCGCGCCAACACGCTGCTGGCCAGCGGCGAGGTGGTGCAGGCATGAACGCGGCCTGGAAACAGCGCCCCGAGGGCGGCACGCGGCTGGCGCTGTGCCTGTTCCGGGTCGTCGCCTGCCACGGCGGGCGTGGGCTGGCGCGGATGCTGCTGTATCCGATCACGCTGTACTTCATGCTGGTGCGCGGCCCCGAGCGCCGCGCCTCGCGTGCCTATCTGGCACGGGTGCTGGGACGCCCGGCGCGTTGGACCGACACCGCCCGCCACATCCATACCTTCGCCTCGGTCATCCTGGACCGGGTGTTCCTGCTGAGCGGTCGCATGGACGCGTTCCATGTGGATGTCAGCGGCCTGGACCAGCTGCACGCGCAGATGGACAAGGGCCGTGGCGTGCTGATCTTCGGCTCGCATCTGGGCAGCTTCGACGCGCTGCGGGTGCTGGCTCAGGAGCGGCCGGACGTGCAGGTCAGGGTGGTGCTGGACAAGGCCCAGGCGCCGGCGATGACCGAGGTGCTGGCCGCGCTCAACCCGCGCCTGGCCGAGTGCATCATCGACGCCAGCCAGGACAGCACCTCGATCGTCATGGCGATCAAGCAGGCCACCGACGAGGGCCATCTGGTCGCGCTGCTGGTCGACCGCACCCGCCCCGAGGAGCCGGCGCTGCCGGCGCAGTTCCTTGGCAGCCAGGCGCAGTTCCCGACCTCGCCCTGGTTGATCGGCGCGGTGCTCAAGGTGCCGGTGGTACTGGCCTTCGGCCTGTACCACGGCAAGGCGCGATACTCGCTGACCTTCGAGACCTTCAGCGAGGGGCTGGACGTGCCGCGTCGCAATCGTGCGGCCAGCCTGGGAGCGCTCATCCGCGGTTATGCCGGACGGCTGGAGCATTACGTGGGCCTGGCGCCCTACAACTGGTTCAACTTCTATGATTTCTGGAACACCAAGCATGCGCAGGACGCTGCCGCTGCGGCCCTGGGCGCTGATGCTGACGCTGCTGTGCAGCGCCGCACCGCTGTGCGCCGCGTCGCCTGACGCGGTCGATCCGACCTGGATCCTGTCCAAGATCGCCCGCCCCGGGGCGATCACCACCCAGTTCGTGGAATTGCGCGGTTCGGCGCTGCTCAAGACCCCGCTGCGGGTCGAGGGCCGCTACGCGCGCGATGCCGACGACACCCTGGTGCGCGAGGTCACCGCGCCCTACCACGAGAAGATCACCCTCAAGGGCGACAGCGCCATCCTGGAGCGCGAGGGCAAGAAGACCCGCACCTTCTCGCTGTCGCGCGCGCCGGAACTGGTCGACCTGCAACGCGGATTTGGTGCGCTGTTGTCCGGCGATGCCACCCAGCTCGAGCAGCACTACGCCTTGAGCGCCAGCGGGACGCGCCAGGCCTGGCAGCTGAAGCTGGATCCCAAGGACGCCACCGCGGCCAAGGCCCCGGTGCGCGAGATCCAGCTGTACGGCAAGGGCGCCGAATTGCGCTGCATCGAGACCACCGATGTCAAGGGCCAAGCCCAGCGCACGCTGTTGGCCGGCGCCGCGCAAGCGGCGGCAGGCGTGGATGACGGCGCGGCACTGACCGCGCTGTGCCACGGCGCCCACGGGTGAGTCTGCCCCCGATCGCGCGCACCGGCCTGGCCCTGCTGTGGCTGGCCGGGCTGCTGGCGCTGGGTGCGTGGATCGGCAACACGCTCAAGCTCTCCGGCGACCTGCGCATGTTCATGCCCGAGGCGCGCACCCCGGCGCAAAAGCTGCTGCTGGACGAACTCGGCGAGGGGCCTGGGTCACGCCTGCTGTTGCTGGCCGTCTCCGGCAGCGACCCGGCCACCCTGGCCGCGCAGTCCAAGGCCTTGCGCGCGCGGCTGCAAGCGCAGGGCGATACCTTTTCGATGGTCGGCAATGGTGACCAGTCCTTGTCCGACGCTATCCCGCCGCGCTGGATGCCCTATCGCTTCCTGTTGACCGACCGCTACGACGCGCACCCGCTGGATGCCGCCAGCCTGCACGCCGCCCTGGTCGAGCGCGTTCAGGACCTGGGCTCGCCGGCGGCGGACATGATCGAGCCGATGCTGCCGCGCGATCCGACCCTGGAACTGCTGCACGTGGCCGAGACCCTGCAGCCGGCCGATGCGCCGCAGCTGATCGACGGGGTGTGGTTCGACAAGGCCGGCAAACGCGCGCTGCTGGTGGTACAGACCCTGGCCGGCGGCTTCGATCCCAGCGGCCAGCAGCAGGCCGTGGCCGATATCCGCAGCGCATTCGCCGAGGTGACCAAGGGCAGCGACAGTCAGCTATTGCTGACCGGGCCGGGCGCGTTCTCGGTGGAGATCAGCACGCGCACGCAGAACGAGACCCAGTGGATCGGCATGTTGGATACCGTCGGCCTGATCGTGCTGCTGCTGGTGGCCTACCGCAGCTGGAAGATCCCGCTGCTCGGCGTGCTGCCGCTGGCCAGCGCCGGCCTGGTCGGCATGATCGCGGTGATGCTGGTCTTCGATCAGGTCCACGGCATCACCCTGGCGTTCGGCTTCACCCTGATCGGCGTGGTCCAGGACTATCCGATCCATCTATTCAGCCACCAGCGCCCGGGCCTGGCGCCCTACGCCAATGCACGCCACCTGTGGCCGACGCTGGCGACCGGGGTGGTGTCCACCTGCATCGCCTATGTGACGTTCTTCTTCTCCGGCGTGGAGGGACTGCGGCAGTTGGCGGTGTTCACCATCTGCGGGCTGGGCGGCGCGGCGCTGCTGACGCGCTTCCTGCTCCCGGCGCTGATCGACCCCTCGCCACGCGACTATGCCGATTCGCGCCTGATGGCGCGGATGTACGTATTGATCGAGCGCCTGCCGCGCCCAGGCTGGCAGGCGCTGCTGGGGCTGGCGGTCGTCGCCATCGTGGTGATCGTCGTCATGCCCACGCCGTTCTGGCAGCACGACCTGTCCAAGCTGACCCCGGTCCCCACGGCCTCGCTGATGCAGGACCAGGAGCTACGCGCCGAACTGGGCGCGCCGGACGTGATGTACGTGCTGACCGTGCAGGGCCCCACCCGCCAGGCGGCCCTGGACGCGTCGGAAGGCCTGCGCACGCGCCTGGACGCGCAGGTCGCCGATGGCAACCTCAGTGGCTATGACATGGCGGCGCGTTACCTGCCCAGCGAGGCCGTGCAGCGCCGTCGCCAAGCCCGGCTGCCCACGCCGGAAGCGGCGCGCGCGATGCTGGATCAGGCCGCCGCGGACCTGCCGTTCCGCAGCGATGTGTTCGCCCCGTTCCTGGCCGATCTGCAGCAGGCGCGCACAGCCAAGCCGCTGGACGTGGCCGACCTGGCCGGCACGCCGCTGGCTTCGCCGGTGCAGGGCCTGTTGATGGAGGGGGGCGACCATGTCACCGCGCTGGTCTCCCTCAGTGGCCTGCGTGATGCGCAGGCGCTGGCCAAGGCAATGCAAGGCACCGGTGCGCAGCTGATGGACCTGCGCGAGGCCTCGCGCACGCTGGTGGGGACTTATCACCGCGTCCTGGTGGCCATGGCCGTGGCCGCGGTGCTGCTGGCGCTCGCGGTCAGCGTGGCGCTGCGTGAGCGCCGCCGCATCGTGCGGGTGCTGCTGCCGATGGGCTTGAGCGTGCTTCTGATCCTGGCGGTGCTGCGCGGCTTTGGCGTGGAGCTCAACCTGTTCCATCTGATCTCGATGATTCTCGGGGCCGGGTTGGGCCTGGACTACGCGCTGTTCTTCGATCACGCCGGCGACGATGCCGCCGACCAGCGCCGCACCCTGCATGCATTGATTGTCTGCAGCCTGATGACGTTGCTGGTGTTCGTGCTGCTGGGTCTGTCCAGCATCCCGGTGCTGCGCGCGATTGGCTCGACGGTGGCGATGGGCGTGGTGTTCAACTTCGTACTGGCCCTGTTGGTCTCGCGCGAGCCGGTGGCACAGGTGGTCGATGCGCGGGCGTGAGGCGATTGCCAGGCTGGTCCCGCACCAGGGCCTGATGTGCCTGTGGGAGGAGGTGGTGGCTTGGGATGCGACCTCGGTTGCCCTGCGCAGCGTCGGCCATCGCGATGCGGAACATCCGCTACGTTCGCATGGCCGCCTGCGCGCGGTGCACCTGTGCGAATACGGTGCCCAGGCCATGGCCGTGCACGGCGGCCTGCTCGGTCAGGCCAGCGGCGCACCGGTGCGCCCGGGCATGCTGGTGGCGCTGCGTGGCGTGCAGCTGCATGTCGATGCAATCGATGCGCTGCACGGCCCGCTGGAAGGTCATGCCGAACTGTCGATGCACACCCCCGACAGCCAGCAATACGGCTTTCGCATCCTGCACGCCGGCGCGCTGCTGGCAGAAGGCCGCGCCTCGGTGATGCTGGGTCCGGCGCCCTGAGGTCGAGCTGTTGTCGTGGGAGTTTCCCATGGCGACGACGGGGCTTCACCGGGCGGGCCACATCGCGGCTATAGCCGCTCCCACAGGAAAGCGACTTCGACCCGATGCAGTGCTGCTGTTGAGGGAGTTGCCACGGCGACGATGGCGCTTCGCCGGGCAAGCCGCATCGCGGCTGTAGCCGCTCCCACAGGCAAGCGACTTCGACCTGATGCAGCGCTGCTGCTGTGGGAGTCGCCACGGCGACGATGGGGCTTTGCCGGGCAGGCCCCAGCGCTGCCTTGGCAGCAGCTCCCACCGCGGTGTGATCTCCCGCGGCTGCTAGCATGACGCGCATGAGTGCACAGACTTCAACATCCGCGCGCCGCGCCCTGGTCACCGGCGGCAGTGGCGATCTTGGCGGCGCGATCTGCCTGGCCCTGGGGACGGCGGGCTTCGAGGTCATCGTCCATGCCAACGGCAACCTGGCCAAGGCGCAGGGCGTGGCCCAGCAGATCATCGATGCCGGCGGTCATGCCCAGGTGGTGGCCTTCGACGTGGTCGACGCCGAGGCCAGCGCGGCGGGGATCGCGGCGCTGCTGGAAGCCGGCCCGGTCCATGCCGTGGTCAACAACGCCGGCATCCATGACGACGTGCCGATGGCCGGCATGAGCGCGCAGCAGTGGCACCGGGTCATCGACGTGTCGCTGCATGGCTTCTTCAACGTCACCCAGCCGCTGCTGCTGCCGATGGCGCGCGCGCGCTGGGGCCGGGTGGTGAGCGTGTCCTCGGTGGCGGCGGTGATCGGCAATCGCGGCCAGACCAACTACGCGGCGGCCAAGTCGGCGCTGCACGGCGCGACCAAGTCACTGGCACGGGAGATGGGCAGCCGCGGCATCACTGCCAATGTCGTCGCCCCCGGCGTGATCGAAGGCGCGATGATCGGCCAGGCCTTTCCGCCAGAAGCGATCAAGCAACTCGTGCCGGCCGCGCGCGCCGGCAAGCCCGAAGAGGTCGCTGCGCTGGTGGTCTTCCTGTGCTCGGACGCGGCCGGCTACATCAACGGCCAGGTCATCGGGGTCAATGGCGGCATGGGCTGAGCCGGCGCCGCCGGCGCAGCAGATCGGCGCTCGGGCTAAGGAACTATTGAGCCGGGGCTCTTGCTGGTTGGCACTTCTTGACGAATGAATACACAGAATTGTTCCCGTGCTTGGTGACGTGAGCATAATGCGTTTGCGGTCTTGCTCATGGAACCTCATGGTTTTGGAGCGATGCCAGAAAGGGCTACTTATGTGGTGTCTGCCAGGTAGGGAGCTTACGGGTGCATTCGGCGCGTTGGCGGCGGCGGCTGCCGCAAAGCCTTAGCTAGAGCGGGCATTTTGCGATCTGCCGGGGTTCTCCACTGAGGTGTGTACCAATCAGAATAAGCGTTGAAGTATTAGATCTGACCCGGTTAATATCCGCCTAATTCGCTTTCCTTATAAAAGTAATTAAAACACTGGGTTGTAAACATGAGTTTATTTATTTTTATCAATTCGATTTTGCGCACGACGACCGCAGGGTGCTTGTTACATCTGGGCTAATCATCGCGGAAGTAGGTAATTGGTCAATAAGGCGACAGGGAATCAGTCTTTGTCCTTCAGTAGGAAGTGTGAACAAATTTCCTCCGCTGCTTAAAGAGTTTAGCGCTATCCACGCCCTTCCTTTTGAGCCAATAGAGAAGCCGGCCAAGGCATAGCCGTCCTTATTCTCATAAACTACCCGTGCTTCGATTTTATTCCGATGCTCCAGTTCGGCCGCCTGTAGTGCAGCATATACTGGCTTGTCGGCCAACTCTCCCTGAGAAAAGATCCTGAGGAAGAGGAATGCTATCCCAATTAATGCAGTTATTGACAGGAAATAGATAAATTTCATGGGTCTGACATCCCATTGAAATTCAGAAACTCAATCGGAATGCCGCCGCCTTTCAGAATAAGCGTAGACCCGGTATTGAGCGGGCTAGCAAGTGCGTGAACATAGACAAGTCCAGGCGATATGTGGCCACTTGCGTCAGCAATACTAGCTTCCTGCAGGCATCTATCAACTGCCGTCGCACAGTTATTCGATGCAACAGAATAGTCTTTTTGCGTATGTTTCTTCATCTCAGCTGCGATCGCGGCCTCCTGCTGAGGCGTGGTGCTAAGCCGGAGAATTTCCAAGCACCTGTCTTTCACTTGTAACTGCAAATAGCTACGCGTACTGCTGCCGTAGGGGTGTACCGTACCAAAGCTAAACAGGCCATCACTTGACGTTGCTATAGTTATATGTCCAAACGGATTCCCGTCCACGGCACCCGAACGGATAACCAGTGTATCCAATGCCAGCGAGTCTGTGAGGTTTACCGGATTGCTAACGGTATAAGCGTATGTGCCGATCCCCGCACCCAACCCAATCGGATCACTCTGCACATACCGCCGAGTGGTCGGCTCGTAATCCAGGAAGTAGTTGTAGTTGAGTCCCGTGGCCGCGTCGAACCGCTGCCCCGGGAACCGCAGATCCAACACGAACGCGTTGCCGTCGGCATCCGGATCCTGGTCAGGTGGCGTGCTGCCGAACGCCTCGCCCTTCAGATCTCATTTTCAGATCGCGTGGTCGCCCACGGGGCCGATCACTACGCGCGGACCGACCAGTTTGCGTAATCCGGCCCACTGCGTTGCGCCAGTACTCGGCCACGCTGTTGTCCGGATAGATGGTCTTGGAGGCATCCCCCGCCTAGGCGTAGGCTTAGCGCAAGGTCAAGGCCTTGCCTTCGGCCGCCTGCACCTTGCGCACCAGATTGCCGAAGCGGTCGTAGCAATACTGCGGGGCGCTGTAGGCATGTGTTGGAAACTGCACTTTGACTCCTGTTTTCGCAAGCTTCTAGCCGAAGCCGACCATATTTTTCACGCTGCCATTAGATTTTTTAGTGGCATTATCACTCATTTTACATGCCAGTTTAATCCGCGCGCACCCAAAATATGTCAGTCAATGAGGTTGGGCCAACTCAAATATATATAGATAGTGCTCAGTAAAGTTCGGCCATCGCCTTCAGATAGTCGTCGAGAGTCGTAATTCGCCTCTCTATTTTCTTGTTCTTCTTTTTGGCTAATCGCTTCAATTCAAACAGCAGGACCCCATAGCCGGAATCCCACGCGGCGTCTTTTTTTGGTGCCAACTCAACCGAAAACCGGTCGCCAGGCCGAAGCTTGTCAGCGGGCAACGAAAGTTCTGCGGCTACGTGATTGAGGAGCTCAACAACTAGTGTCCTATCGATATGAGATGTTGAGTAGTAGAGATCAAACACCTGCTGAGGTGACAGACTTTCGCGATTACTCATGATTTCGTTCATTACTCAAAACTCGCATTGCAGCGCTCAGGCTAACGAAATCTGGCGATCCAGGCACGCCTTCATCGACGGAAAATCCTTTGGTCTGACGGCTCTGGGGCGCCTCTCAATGCCGACTAACTACCTCCGCTCCCCTTCGTTCCAGACTCCGGACTAATTTCACGGCCAGACCATGGTCGGAAATAAATCAGGCATCCAACCAGTGCGGTGCACCCGCCATTAAAGGGCAATCGCCAGGCATCCAAAATATTTGTGCTAGCCGGGTAAAGGATTTTTGAAAAAACAAAGCCAACAAAAATGCCGACTAGTACAGGGCCTATGTACTTAAGAAATCTAAATTTTTCTAGTGAAATTACCGAGATCCAACCGGCGACTGCAATCACGGGAAGGGAAAATATGTAGTATGCGGAAAAAACTACTAGCCAGGTTGAAAGTGAATTTAAAAAGTTTTCAGGGGCAATAATTAAATCCACAGCTGCCGGGGCTATTGCTGAGATCAAAGCACTAATGACTGCTCGCTTGAATTTCATCGCCTGCACCCGCATTTTGAATTCTCGCTTATGAATTCCTGCATCTGACCGCCCCATACTTTTTCATTGACGATTTTGTTGATAAGCGCCGAGCTTGACATTTTGTCAGCTTGCATCCAGCTTAACCCCCCGCCATATGTGTGAGCCGCCCCATTAATAACTGACCTCGCAACATAGCCTGGGCTGAAAGCACTTCCTGGAGCAGTGATGTTAACCACCAAGGCGCCACCACTTTTTAAGTCTTTCGTCAGGTAAGTGGTGACAAAATTTGAAAGTGGGAGACCCGGAACCCCTGCATCATTGTGGGTCGTACCACCAGAGCTCGCCGGGCGTGCATTTTTAGACGGTGTCGGATGATTTATCAGATCATTCATGACGCCATCTGCATCCGCGCACCATAAACTACGCTGGAAATCGTAATTATGGTAAAGCAATTCATTGCCGACAAAGTCTTGCCACCCAATTGGCGTCGGAACGATGAAAGATGGTCCTCCCGGGTAGCTACAGCCGGTCAGGCCACCATAAGAGGCGCATGCCAGCCCGGAAAAGTCACTTGCGCTGAGCGGACTAAACCCAGCATATCCATAAGAGCTAATGCCCCCCGTAAGCCGATAGGATCACTCTGCACATACCGCCCAGTGGTCGGCTCGTAATCCCGAAAGTAGTTGTAGTTGACTCCCGTCGCCGCGTCGAACCGCTGCCCCGGAAACCGCATATCCAGTTTGAACGAAGTGCCATCACCATCCGGGTCCTCTTCCGGCGCGGTGGCGCCGAACGCCTCACCCTTCAGATCCCACTTCCATACGGCCTTGTCGGTCACCGGGTCGATCACCACGCGCGGACTGCCCAAGTGGTCGGGCTCGATATAGGTCAGTGCTCCGCTGGCCTCGTTGCGCAAACCCACCGGCAGATCGTCCAGCCAGATCGCCTGCTGGATGGGCGTGCCGTTGGCGCTGTAGTCGCCGATCCAATGCCCGGCCTCGTCGTAGAGCGTGTAGCGGCTGTCCGCGCCCAGGAAACTGCGCACCCGCTCGCCCTTGCCGTTGTACTGGTAATTGCGCACCGTCGCACCGTTCCGGCGCACGCTGCTCATCCGCCCCGCCGGGTCGTAAAAGAAATCCTGCGCGCTGCTGCTAATCCCGATGGTGTTGCCCGTCCTGTCGTAACGGCGCGTCAGACCGCCAACACTGCTCAGGCGATAGCTGGTGGTCGGATAGGCGTAGGTTGAAGTACCGGCTGCGGTGGTCAGGCTGATGCGGTTGCTGGTCTTGTCGTAGCCGTAGCCGCCAATCACCGCCCCAAGATGTCTTAAGTAACTCCGCCCCCTTTGTTCAACGTTCGTGCTGGTCAGGACGGTAGTTGCCATGGCTAGGTGCGGATTTCCAGATCCGCTCCTTGCGGGTGTTTGTAGCCCTGTGCGTTTGTGCTACAGCCTTGCCAGGTCGTAGGCGTAACGGGCGACCAAGGAGGCGTTGCATTGGCACGCTAAGTCGCCAAAGCGATTGTATCGTCAGGGAATTGCTTCATGAATTTGCGCCATGCATCGACTCATCTCTATCTCCGTCTTAGCAGCCTTTATGCAGTAAAAATCTTTTCGCGTATATGGCTGTTCAGACATGCATCTTTTAGCGGCTTTATTTAATAAATCTTCAGAAATTTGATCATTAGGTTCAAATTTTAGTAGCGATTTCTTGAATGCAAGTTCACGGCTGCTAATTAGGCGACACTCCTCAGTTGATAATGTCTCCTGCTTGCAGCCGGCTATCGAGAGTAGTGTGCTACAAATAAAAATCGCTATGCTCATAAGCGTAAAATGGCGGTTATTTGCACCCACAGCCATGTCTAATTGCCTCGTTGTCCATTTTAAGTACATCTCGGATATTATTTTCATCAACAGAAGCGCCTTTCAAACTGACGGCATTCATAATTCCAGAGCCATGCACAAGTCCAAGAAGATGCCCTGCTTCATGTGGAAATGAAGCATCCCCCCAAAAATTTTGCATATACCATGCACCCCAATTCATATCAGCGGTATTAACCCATGATCGCTCATTTCCAGGTCTCACGGCGATCCTGTTGCTGTTTCCTTGGTCCCACGACGGCATTGACATGACTACGGTTTTAACGTTGTAAGAGCCAAAACGACCACTCCAAGCGGTTTGGATTGCGTCCGAAATTTGTGCTACTTGAGCTTCCGTTGCACCTTGGAAATTTATTGGAATGGCGATCCCAATGTTATTGCCTTTCTGACATACGTAGCCAACTAAGCCCGATGGATCGATCGCATTAATCGGATTTCCGCCAACATAGGCATAGGTACTAAGCCCTCCATCCAACCCAATCGGATCACTCTGCACATACCGCCCAGTGGTCGGCTCGTAATCCCGGAAGTAGTTGTAGTTGAGTCCCGTCGCCGCGTCGAACCGCTGCCCCGGAAACCGCATATCCAGTTTGAACGAAGTGCCATCACCATCCGGGTCCTCTTCCGGCGCGGTGGCGCCGAACGCCTCGCCCTTCAGATCCCACTTCCATACGGCCTTGTCGGCCACCGGGTCGACCACTACGCGCGGACTGCCCAGGTGGTCGGGCTCGATATAGGTCAGCGCCCCGCTGGCCTCGTTGCGCAAACCCACCGGTAGATCGTCCAGCCAGATCGCCTGTTGGATGGGCGTGCCGTTGGCGCTGTAGTCGCCGATCCAATGTCCGGCTTCGTCGTAGAGCGTGTAGCGGCTGTCCGCGCCCAGGAAACTGCGCACCCGCTCGCCCTTGCCGTTGTACTGGTAATTGCGCACCGTCGCACCGTTCCGGCGCACGCTGCTCATCCGCCCCGCCGGGCCGTAAAAGAAATCCTGCGCGCTGCTGCTAATCCCGATGGTGTTGCCCGTCCTGTCGTAACGGCGCATCAGACCGCCAACACTGCTCAGCCGATGACTGCTGCTCGGATAGGCATACAGCGTGGTGCCGCTGGCCGTGGTCGCGCTGGTGCGATTGCCGGTCTGGTCGTAGCCATAGGCATCGATCACCGCGCCGGTCGGACCATCCTTGAACTGAGTCAGCCGGTTCAAGGCGTCGTAGCCGAAGCTCACCTGGGGCAGTGTGGTGCCGGGTTGACGCAGTTGATCTACATTGCCCACCGCGTCGTAGTCCAACTCCATCGATAGGCCGCCTGGACCACCATCATGGATGGTCAACGGGCGATAGTCCTGATCCAACGTGCGGCTGAGCTGGCGTCCATTGCCGTAAATCCAGCCGGCCACCGGACCGAACGCGTGATAGGTCGCGCCGGTCAGGAGGACCTGGCGTCCGCCGTCGGCGGGGGTGACGCCCACCTCGGTGGTGCGGCCTTGCGCATCGTGCTGGTAATCCACTACCGCGCCATCGGGATAAGTGATCGCGCTGAGCTGGCCGCCGGGTGCATAGGCGTAACGCAGCGTCAACACGACGCCGTTGGTCGTTTGCACTTTGCGGGTCAGATTGCCGAAACGGTCATAGCAATACTGCGTAGTGCCGCTGGCGTCCTGCAGCTTGCTCAAGCGTCCGACCGTGAAGGTTTCACCAGCAGCGCACACGCTCTGCGTGGCGTCGTAGGTATAGGTGACGTTGAAGCTGGTGTTGGCGTAAGCCTGCTCAGTCAAACGATTGAGCGCATCGTAGGTGTAGGTGGTTGTCCTGCCCTGCGCATCGGTCTTGCTGGCCGGGTTGCCGCCGCTGTCGTAGGTGTAGCGGGTGGTGCCGGTGTCGGGGCTGACCAGCGTGGTCAGATCGCCCAGGCCATTGTAGCTGTAGGTGGTCTTCAGGCCCTTGGGGTCGGTCACTTGAGTCAGGTTATCCAGCGCGTCGTACGTGAACTGGCTCTGCGCGGCAATGCCGCTCGGGTCCTGCAGCGTGCGCTTAAGTCGGTCGAGCGGATCATAATCCTGCTGGGTAATATGGCCCAGCGCATCGGTGATCGCAGTGTTGTTGCCGTTGGGATCGTAACCGAAGTCGGTGGGGTTGGCCGCGGCATCGGCCCGCGTCTCCAGCTGGCCGAGTTGGTTGTACACGCGTGAGAGCGTGCGCTTGAGTGTGCCGCTGGCATCCTTGATGTCTTCGGCAATCCGGTTACCCGCGTTGTCCAGGGTGTAGTGGATCGTGTTGCCCGTGTTATCGCTGATATCGGTCAGGCGATGGGCCGCGTCGTAGGTGTAGGCGGTGAAGGCGCCATCGGACTGGGTGAGCTGCTTGACCAGGCCAGTGGGCCAGTAGGCGATGGTCGTAATGCGGTCGTCCGATTCGCTACCGTCGTTGGTGCCGCGCAGCTTGATGGCGGTCAGCCAGCCGCGCGGGCTATAGCTGTAGTCAGTGATCACGCCATTCGGGTCCTTGACCGACAGCTTCCGGCCGGCCGCATCGTAGGCCAGCGTCTCGGTGACCTGGCCCAGGGCATCGGTGACCTTCCACAGGTCGCCCTTGCGGTGGGCACAGGTGCCACCGGCGGCACAGCCGGCATCATCGGCTGGATAGTAAGCGTATTGGGTGAGGTCGGACACGTCCGTGCGCGGGCCGTCGATCGATTTCACCAAGCCCAGGACGGGGCAGGTGCTGCCGCTGGCCGACACGTCGGCGTCCTCGCAGTAGATGATCGCCGTGGTGCGGGACACATCCGCATCCATGTCAGTTGTGGTGATGGCAGTCGGTTGCAGTCGCCCATTGCGGACGTAGGACACCAGTCGCGCATCGGACTCGATCGAAGACACCCGGTTGGCGTCGACCAAGGTCCGGGTGGTGGTGGTGCGTTGCTCCGGCCGGCCCTGTGCCTGCTGGGCTGTGTGGACGTCCAGCGTCGCCGCGCCTCCCGCTACCTCGGTATACGTATGCTTGGTGATCACGCCATTGCGGTCGGTCTCGGTGTCCAGGCGCCTGCGGAAATCGGTCGACTCGGGGTAATAGGTCCGGGCGCTCTGCCCCCCGGCGTCGCTTGCACCGGAAAACTGACGCGGACGGCCGTATGTGGTCCCCACCAGCCCATAAGTGGTCACGTTGCCCAGCGGGCTGGTCGCGACGGAGCCGCCGGTCGTCGGATAGTTCAAGGTGAACTGATCGATCCCGTTGGCGTGGGTGGTGCTGGTTACCCTGCCTGCCGCGTCGTAGGCGAAGGTGCTGTAGCGCTGCCCATCCTCGCGCGTGACGCCGGTCAGCAATGCAGGGAAGGCCGCATCTTCGTAGTGGTACTGCACGCTACTGCCATCGGCGTATCCGGCCGTCTCCAGCATGCCGTTGGCATCATAGGCATAGGCGACCAGAACCACGCCGTCGCTGGCGATCCCCGTCAGTCTTGCGCGGGGCCGGTCGCCGTCGTAGACCAGCTGTAGCGTGCGACCGCTCGAGCCTGCAATGGTGGTCAGCAATTCCCCGGCGTAGCCGTAGGTCCACTGAAGGCCGCTATCCAGCCGTTGCCAGAGAACCTTGCCCTGCGCGTCGAAGCGCAGGGTGCGGTCGGCCTGCTCCAAGATCCACTCGCCATTCTCCTGACTCAGCACATCGTCGCTGCCGTCACTGGCCAGATAGGACGTGCCTTGCAGGCGGAAGGGAATCTGGAAGCCCTGCGGGTCGATGTAGGACACTGTCAAACTGCCATCGGAGGCCGCCACTGCGTTTACCCTGACCGCGTGCTCGTGACTCCAGCCCGCGCCAAAGCCGGGCGTGCTGTTACCGATCAGGGAATGGAAATGCCTGACGAAAGCGATCCAGCCCAATTCAAAGTCAGTCGCGGTCTCGTGCTTGTCGCCTGTCGTGGGGTCGCAGGGGTTGCCGAGGCATTGGTCGCTTTTTGCGACGAGCTTGCTGAAGTAGCTGGAAGGACTGCTCTGGCTTGAGATTCGCGATTTGCACATCTGTGTCGCCGCGTCCCAAATCCGCTTTTGCGAGCACTCCAGCGTGCGTTGGCGCCAGACGTTTGCAGATGCGCGTTGACCGGCGGTGCAACTCGGATCACCAGGTACATGGATATAGTAGTCCATCATCTGCGTCATGGGCTCACCATTGACGCCACTGGTGACCACTTGAGCGTTTTCCCATGGGCTTTCCTGCGTGACCTGCACGTCGGTGCCTGGACCGCAAGCGCTCACCATCTCCGCGACGAGCCCTGCGATCAACGCCTGGTCATCCTCAGGATAATTCTCGTAATTGTCGCCGGTGTAGCCTATGGAGTAATGCCAGGAGCCTTTGATAATCGGAACGGATTCAATTCCGTAGTGGTACTCGGTCTCGCTTTCCGTCGTCTTCGTAGACAAGACAATCCATCTTGCGTCGGCCGGGGTTGAGCTCGCCCATTTACTTTGGATAGCTAACTGCACCGCCTTTTCGCTGTTATAACCACTTGGGTAGGCAGAATAAAGTGTCCAAACCTTCTTGGTTTCTTGTGCCAACGCCGGTAGCGTGACCGCCATCATCGCCAGTGCAAACACTATCGCCCGACGTGAGGCCGATGTGGCGTGCACACGAAGCGCTCTCAGGGCTACATAGGCCGGGCGCGCAAACATTTCCATTGCAACTCCTTTTGCCAATGTGCTTCAGCTTTGCGTGAACTCAGATCGAGAGCCACATTTTCCGTTATCAGGCTGTTCGCTTCGCTTTTCCTTTTCGGGGCGAGACAGCAACGGCGATCCCCAGCTTTATTTCAGATCGCTTTTAGTAAGTCAAGCCGGAATCTCTTACGCTCCCATCCGATGGGCTAGACCTTGATGCACTACACGGCGTACGACGATTTTGATTGAAAAATGCACCGTGGGTAGATCCGCGGGGATGGGCGTGAGTACAGGCGGTCACGCGGCGCATGGCCGCGGAATTGGAGGAGCGGTACCGATGCTAAGGCGCATCCGCATACCACGTTGCCTCTAACGACTCTTCTAGCGGCGCAATGTCGACTAGCATGGCCTGCAACTCGTGGTCGCCGATGCCGACATGCTGGCTCTGTGCGCGGGTCAGGATCTCCCCAGCCAGCCACTCCATGCGCGCGACGTTGGACTGCAGGCGCGCGGCCAGCGCGTCGGTATCCAGCACGTCATTGAGCGCGCGGTTGAGTTCGTGGAACCAGCCGATGGTGTACTGGTCCAGTAGGCGGCCGTCTTCCAGCACGGGCGGCGCGGCGAGGTTGCGCCGGCCCCAGTCGGCCAGCAGAGCCTGCACGCTCAGGTTGAGCGCGCGCCCACGCTGGAACAGCGGCCGCAGTCGGCCCAACAGCGAAATGTCGGTCAGGCGCCCGGCGAAGAACAGCGGTGCCAGCAGCGACCAGTAATAGGTGTAGTCCCAGATCACCTTGACCGGCATCACCTGGGCGTCGCCGAACAGCGCGTACTGGCCCTGGTAGAGGGTCAGGGTGTTCTCGTAGAAGCCCTGGTAGAGCTGGTTGTAGACGCTGGCATAGGCGCCGACGTCCTTGCCGGCGCGGTCGCGAGCGATCAGCTCGGCCACGTAGGTGTTGGAGATGGCGATGAAGTCGGTGCCCGGCGAATAGAACGGATCCAGGAACAGCCCGGCCTCGCCGGTGATCGCCCAGCGATGCTCGCCGAACACCTGTCGGCAACCATAGGACACGTTGCGGAAGAAAGCGAAATCGCGCAGCACGTGCTCTTCGCGCGCGAGCGCGGCAGCCACCTGCGGCTGGTGACGTGCCAGCCAGTCCATGGCCTTGGCGTGGGTGTTCATCGACTCCAGCGGATGCATCGCCGTGTCGCACACGATGCCCAGCGAATGCGCGCCGGAGGACAGCGGAATCAGCCACACCCAGTAGCCCGGCCCACACATGTGGTTGGTCGAGCGCCAGCGGTCCGGCGGGGTGCAGCGGGCCAGCCAGTCCGGATCCTGCGACCAGGCGTTGGGATCGACGTGGCCGTCCACGCGCCACCAGACCGCGTGGATCTGATGCGGGTTGTCCTGGGCCAGGTCGAGCTGGCGCTTGAGCAGGCCGGCGCGACCGCTGGCATCAATCACCCAGCGTGCCTCCAGCGCATGCAGCGCGCCCTCGCGTTCGAAGCGCACCCGGTGCGGGGCATCGTCCTGGTCGAGCTCAATGGCGCGCACGGTGGCGCCATCGATGAATTGCACGCCGTGCTCGGCCGCGTGTCGGGCCAGAAAGTTCTCGAAGCGGCCGCGGTCGATCTGCCAGGACGGCGTGGGCAGCAGCTGGCTGACGCCGACCTCGGTGCAGCGGTCCACGTCGCGGCGTCCGTCGGAGAAAAAGAAGCGGAACCCGAACTTGCGCAGGTGCTCGGCATCCAGGTGGGCGCGCAGGTCCAGCACGTCGGCCAGGTAGCGCGCACCGATCTCCACGGTCGATTCGCCCACCTTGAAGGCCGCTTCGGCCACCGGGTGGCGGCGACGTTCGATCACCTGCACCTGGATGCCCGGATCCTGGCGCTTGAGCTGCAAGGCCAGGGTCAGGCCGGCCAGGCCGCCGCCGAGGATGGCGACATCGGTGTGCTGTGTCATCTAGGCGTCCTTGGCGGCAGACGATGCGGGTACCATCGCGAACTCACCGGAGGGATCGTGGATCACCGGCGGCTGCCGGCGCGCGTTGCGATATTCACGCAGCACGTGGCCGTACGCAAAGACCTGCCTCACCACGTGCGCGGTGATCTTGACCAGGTCGTGGACCAGGCGGAAATGGCTCTGGCGGAACTCGCCGCCTTCCAGATGCAGATAGCGGGTTTCCACCGGCACCGAGACCAGCCGCGCGTTGGCGCGGCGCGCGGCGGAAATCAGCATCTGTGCCTCGAACACGAAGCCCTCGCCTTCCACCCCTTCGAGCGTGAACACACTGCGCGGATAGAAGCGCTGCCCGCTCTGGGTGTCGCGCAGGCGGAAGCCACAGGCCCAGGCGATGCCCCAGTCGCCGAAGTCGTTGCCGATGCGGCGGATGGTCGGCTGGCTGGCGCGCTTGCGCAGGCGCGCACCGTTGACCACCCAGCCCGGGTAGGCGTTGGCGGCTTCGAGCATGCGCGGGAAGTCGCTGGCCTTGTGCTGGCCGTCGCCGTCCATGGTCATCACGCCCTGTGCGCCGATGCGCGCGGCTTCGGCGAAACCGGTACGCAGCGCCGCGCCCTTGCCCATGCGCCGCGGATGGCGGATCAGGGTGATCGGCAGGCCGTCCAGGCAGGCGCTGGTGCCGTCGTCCGAGCCATCGTCGACCACGATGACGTGCGGGCACACCGCCAGCGCGTCGCTGACCACTTCGCGGATGCGCAGTTTCTCGTTGAGCGCGGGGATGACCACCGCCACGTCCTGCATCGTCAGCGCCGTCACCGCGCGAGCTCCACATGCAGCGCGTCACCGTTGCCTGCGTCAAGGTGGGCGTGCGACGCGTTAGCGGCCAGCGCATCGAACAGCGGCAGCATTGGCGCCATCGCGTTGCCGGCGGCGTGGTGTTCCAGCGGGCCGGCCGGGGCGCGGTCGCGACCGCCGCTGCCCAGCGTGGCGCGCAGCACGGAGCCCTCGCCGGTGCGGCTCAGAACCAGCGCAGCGCCCAGCAGCCCCTGGCTGTGCGAGACCCGGCCCAGCGGCCCGGCCGACTGGCTGTCGTAACCCACCAGCAGCACGTCATCGGTGTCGGTGGCCAGCTGAGTCAGGGCTTCGAGCAGGCCCTGGGCGAAGCTGCCGTGGAAGGCGCTCAGCGCGGTGGCCGGGGCGTGGGCGCCGGCGCCGATGGTCCAGTAGCCGGCCGCGGCGTTGTGCACCGAGTTGTGGAAGCGGGTCGGCGAGATCCCGGTCGGGTCATCGGCCAGCTGCCGGCACATGTAGTCGGTGATCGCCAGGTCGCCGTGGGTGGAGGTGAACACCGACGGCAGCACCTTGGGGTCACGCCCGGCGGCCTGGCAGGCGGCCAGGGCCACTTCCAAGGCCACGGCCACCGTCTCCGGTGCACGGCGCCGCTCGTTGGGGGCCAGCAGCTGCGGCGCAGGCTTGGCCGGCGCCTGTTCGGGCAGGGCGCCGCCCCGGGCAAAGGACTGAGCGGCGTCCCAGGAGGGCAGGCCGCGACACCAGAAACCGATGCCCGCGATGCGGGCGGACAGGACAGGCGACTTCATGCGCGGCCGAACACCAGCGCGCAGTTGTTGCCGCCAAAGCCGAAGGAGTTGTTCATGGCGTACTGCACCGTGCGTTGCTCGGGCGCGAAGCGGATCTGCGGACCGCAGGCCGGATCGCGGATCTGGGAATTGAGCGTGCCGGGCAACTGCCCGGTCTCCAGCGCGATGAGCGCGAACACCGATTCGACGATGCCCGCCGCGCCCAGGGTGTGGCCGGTCCAGGCCTTGGTCGAGGCCGCGTGCAACGTGCCGGGGAACATGGCCGCCACCGCGATCGCCTCGACCGTGTCGTTGGCCGGGGTCGAGGTGCCGTGCAGATTGAGGTAGTCCAGCTGATCGGCCTCGATGCCGGCGCGGGCCAGTGCATCGCGCATGGCCAGCTGCGCGCCCAGGCCCTCCGGGTGCGGGGCGGACATGTGGTGGGCGTCGCTGGATTCGCCGTAGCCGCGCAACTGCACGGCGCTGTCGGCGGCCTCGTTGCGCTCGACCAAGGCGAAGCCGCCGGCTTCGCCCAGCGAAAGCCCGTCACGGGCGGCGTCGAAGGGCATGCACTTGTTCCTGGACACCAATTGCAAGGAGTTGAAGCCGTACAGCACGCTGCCACATAGCGTGTCTACGCCGCCGACCAGCGCGGCATCGACCAGCCCGGCGGCGATCAGGCGTGCGGCCTGGGCGAAGACCTTGGCGCTGGAAGAGCACGCCGTGGCCACGGTCATGCAGGGGCCGGCCAGGCCGGTGGCGTGCTGGACGAAATCCCCGAGCGAGTGCGGGGTGTGCACGATGGGCCGCTGCAGGTCGTCGGGAAAGCGCGCGCCCTCGGCGTCTTCTTCCAAGCGGGTATAGGCCTCTTCGCTGGCCCCGATGCTGGAGGTCGAGGTGCCCACGATCACGGCCACCCGGTGGGTGCCGTAGCGCGCGCCCGCCGCGCGTGCCGCCTCCAGCAGCCCATCCTGTTGCAGGGCCAGCCAGGCCAGGCGGTTGTTGCGGCAGTCCCACTGCGCCAGCTCCGGCGGCAGGGTGACGTCCTCGACGCCGTCCACCCGGCCGATCCAGCAATCCAACCGCGGCGCGGGTCCGAAATCGTTCTCGCGCAGGCCACTGCGGCGCTGGTCGAGGGCCTGGGCCTGGGCCTGGCGGCCGGCGCCCAGGGCGGTGGTGGCGGTGTAGGCCGTGATCGCCAGGGGCGTCATGCGGGGCTGGGACGGCATCAGCGGGATGTGTCAAAAGATGACAGACGAGTATAGCCACGCGTCGTCGATGCGCTGTGCACCGACGCCGTGCTGGTCAGGCACCTGAAGCCCGCACGCGCGCCTGGCGCTCGTCGGGTTCCGTCGTTGCGTCAATTCCCGCACAATCGTGACACTTTCCTTCAAGAACCTTCCGCACGCGCCTGATGCAAGCGTTCGTCTACAAGAGCCTGCGCAAGGCCGACACTTACGTCTATCTGGCCGTGCGTGACGATTTCGCCTGCCTGCCCGAGCCGCTGCGCACGCAGGTGGGTGAGCTGGCCTTCGTCCTGGACGTGACCCTGACCCCCGAGCGCAAGCTGGCCCGCGAGGACGTGGCGGTGGTCCGCCAGAACCTGGCCACGCGCGGGTTCCACCTCCAGTTCCCGCCCAAGCCGCTGATCGGGGAAACGCCCGATGCCTGATGCTGGCCGTTCGCCGATGCCCGCCGTGGCCGCCGCGATGGGCGCCGGCCTGGTGCTGGCGGGGCTGAGTTACTTCGGCGGCTGGCTGGCCCTGGCCGGCGCCTGGCTGGCACAGCCGGCGTTCGCGTTGGCCGTGTCCTGGCACGCGCGGACCCGCGGCATGGCCGGCGCGGGCTTCCTGCGGCGCGACCTGCTGGCCCTGCTGGCGGTCTGGGCGGGCGGGTTCGCCGGCATGGCCCTGCTGCTGGCCTGGCCGCTGCAGCGCCTGCGTGACGGCGGCAGCCTGGGCGCGGCGCTGGGCCTGAGCGCGGCGGCCGGCCTGTCCCTGATTCTGCTGTGGCGGACCTGGCCGCTGTGGCAGGCAGTGGAATGCCAGGGCGGGCGCCTGTCGCGGCACTGGCGGCTCATGCTCGAGCGCGATGCGGGCGACTGGCATGGCCTGGTTGTCGCGTTCGCAGCCGCGCTCGCCATCGGTACGGGTCTGGCGCTTGCGTGGCCGGCGCTGTGGCCCGGCCACCTGCGTGGTCTGGGGGCGGCGGTCTACGTCATCGCCTTACCGCTGCTGCACTGGGGCCTGCAGCGCACCCCGCGCAGCGGTGGCCTTCCGGTCCTGGAAATGCCCGGCCGCGCGGCGGCCCGGCCCCAGTCCCCGGCGCCCGTGATGGAGCCGGTCCTCGCCCCCGCGCCGCGTCCGGTGTCCGGGCCGGCGCAGGTCGCCGCGCTGTACGAGGCCGCCCGCAGTGGCCGGGTCGAGCGTGCGCTTGAATTGATCGAGGCCGGCGCCGATCCACGGGCACTGCCGCCCGCCGATGCCCGCGACCAGCGCAGCCTGGCCGTGCTGGCGGCGGTGCTGCCGGATCTTCGACTGCTGCGCCAGCTGATCGCCCGCGGAATCGACCTCAACCAGGCCCATGCCGGCATGACCCCGCTGCTCGCCGCGACCCGCGACAGCTGGCATGGCCGTCCCGACGCGGTGACCACCCTGCTGACCAACGGGGCCGATCCGCGCCAGGCCGATCGCGACGGCAACACCCCACTGCACCACGCCGCGCGCAGTTCCGATCCGGGCGTGGCCGCGCTGTTGCGCGATGCCGCCGCCGAACTGGATGCCTGCAACCGCGACCGGTTCACCCCGCTGGGCATCGCCTGCCTGGCCGGCAACTGGCGCCTGGCCAAGTTCCTGCTCGAGCGCGGGGCCCGGCCCGAGGCCGCTGGCGCCCAGCCGGCCCTGGTCGCCGCAGCGGCCACCGAGGAAGACGACGCCGCCGGCGTGCAGCTGCTCCTGCGCCACAAGGCCAAGGTGGATGCGCGTGGCACGGGCGGACGCAGCGCCCTGCACGAGGCCGCCTTCGCCGGACACGAGGACATCCTGGCCGCGCTCCTGGCGGCCGGCGCCAGCGTGGATGCACGCGACGACGCGCAGGCCACGCCCTGGCTGGAAGCGGCCCGAGGCGGACGCCAGCGCGTGCTCGACACCCTGGCCGCGGCCGGCGCCGACTGCCAGGCCGTCGATGCGCGGGGTCGCGATGCGCTGATGCTGGCCTGCGCGGCCGAGCGGGTGACCCCGGCCCTGGTGCAGCGCCTGCTGGCGCTGGGCCTGGACCCGGCGCGACGCACTTCCGACGGGCAGCGCGCCAGTGATCTGGCCGCCGCCGCCGGGCGTTGGTCGCTGGTGGCCGTGCTGGACCCGGACTACCCGCTGCCCAATGCCGTCTCGGCAAGTGAGGGCCAGCAACCGCCGCCGGACCAGGCACCGCTGGGCCTGCTGCGCGAGGCGCTCGAGCGCGGCCAGTTCAACGGCCTGGCCGAACTGGCGCGCCTGTGCACCCCCGCAGAACTGGGCAGCCTCCTGCATGCGCCGGCGCTGTTCGCCTCACCCCAGGCCGTGGCCTGGCTGCTGCGCCACCGTGCGGCAGGCGAAGAGCGCGACGTGCGCGGCGATGTGCCGCTGCACGCCAATCTGGCGCGCGGCCCGGCGGCGCGGCCGGTGATCCGGGTCTTGCTTGATGCCGGGCTGTCGCCTGCGGGCGGAGCCGGCCTTGCGCGTTTCCTGGCTGCCTGCAGTCCAGGGACCGATTCGGTTGGCGCGCAGGCGCTGGCCTTGGAACTACTGCAGCGCGGCGCCGACCCCTTTGCCATCTCGCCCGCCGGCGATCCGCCCCTGTCCCTGGCCGTGCGCCTGGACTGGGCGCCGCTGGTCGACGCCTTGCTGGCGATCGGCGTGGATCGCGAGACCCGCGATGCGCGCGGCATGTCCGCCTTGCACCTGGCCACGGCGCTGGGCAACGTGCCGATGGTGCGCCGCCTGATCGCCGGTGGCGCCTCGCCCGACGCCCGCGCCGCGGATGGGCAGACCCCGCTGGGCGTGGCCCTGTCCAGTGGCCGGCGCGATCTGGCCGACTGGCTGGATTGGCGCGGCTGGACCCTGCCCGGGCGCACGCTGCGTCCTGGCGATCTGCCGTTGGCCGCGATGGCCGGCGATGCCGATGCGGTGCGCAAGCTGCTGGACCTCGGCTTCCCGGTCGACGCCCCCGATGCCCAGGGCTGCAGCGCGCTGCTGCGCGCCGCCGGCGGTGGACACCGCCCGGTGGTCGACCTGCTGCTGGCCCACGAGGCCGATCCGCAATGCGCCGCGCGTACGGGCGCCACGCCGCTGTCGGCGGCGGTGAGCATGCGCCAGGCCGGCATCGTCGGCGCATTGCTCGACGCCGGTGCCGATCTGGAATACCGCCTGCCCGGAGGCGTCAGCGTGCTGATGCTGGCCGCGGCGCTGGGCCTGCCGGACATCGCCGCGCGCCTGCTCACCGCGGGCGCCGACGTGCATGCCGCCGACGCCCAGGGCCTGACCTCGCTGCACTGCGCCTGCCTGTTCGGCTTCATCGCCCACGATCGCGCCCGGCTGCTGGCGCTGCTGGACACCTTGCTGCTGGCCGGCGCGCAAGCCGATGGCGCGGATGCGGCCACCGTGACCCCGCTGTTGCTCTTGCTCGGTGCGCGCGCCGAGCCAGGGACGTCCTGCGACGAGGACGTCATCCTGGCCGGGCTCGAACGCCTGCTGGACGAAGGGGTCTCGCTTGAGGCGCGCGATCCGCGCGGCTTCGGGCCCCTACATCTGGCGGCGCTGCATGGCTTGCTGCGGGTGGTCCAGCGGCTGCTGCGTGCCGGCGCCGACCCGGAACTGCGCGATGGCCTGGGCCGCAGCGCGCGCGAGGTGGCAATCATGCGCGGCTTCGTCGACGTGGCCGGAGAACTCGCTCCGGCGCTGGTGCCCGGTAACGGCACGCCCATCGCCCGCTACCTGCGCGATCCGCGCTGATCGGGCTCCGATCAGATCCACTGCAGCGTCCTCATGCCCACCAGCCCGGTTACCGCCGAACCCATCACCTGGTCCGAGTTCGACCGCGTGCTGATGGTCGCCGGCACGGTGCTGCGGGTCGAACCGTTTCCCGAAGCCCGGCGCCCGGCCTACAAGGTCTGGGTGGATTTTGGCCCCTACGGCGAGCGCAAGACCAGCGCGCAGATCGTCGATCTGTACGCGCCACAGGACCTGGTGGGCCGGCAGATCATCGGGGTGATCAACTTCCCCGAAAAGCAGATTGGCCCGTTCAAGTCGCAGTTCCTGCTGACCGGTGTCTACACCGAGGCCGGTGTGGTGGTCAGCGCGCTGGAGCGCCCCGTTCCCAATGGATCGCGCCTGGGCTGAGCACCTGGCGGGCATCGCGCGGCGCGACCGCTGATCGGAATCGCAGGGCTGGTCATGGACGGCTGGCGGTGTCGCCGTCGGTCGAGGTCTGGGTGTCGGCGGCGAACAGGCGTTCCAGGTCGCGGCGCGCGTCCTTGGAGGTCTGCAGCAGTGCCGCTTCGTCGTCGTAGACCAGGTACTGCTCGCGCAGCAGCTTCTCGTCATGGGCGCGGAAACGCTGGGTGTGTTCGGCGGCCGTGGCCGCGTCCACGCCCAGCGCGGTCATGACCCGTTCGCCCATCTCCAGGCTGGAACCGAAGGTCTCGCGGAAGGGCTCGGCGCTCAGGTCCATCAGGCGCCAGGCGTGCTGGCGGTTGCGCGCGCGGGACAGCACCGTGGCCGTCGGGTACATGCGCCGGATCAGGCGGGTGGCCTTGATGTTGGTGTCCGGGTCATCCATGGCCACCACGAAGACCTTGCAGTGCTGCGCGCCGGCCGCGCGCAGCAGGTCCGGGCGGGTGGGGTCGCCGTAGAACAGGCGCGCGGTGCCGAAGCGGCGCAGGGTGTCGACCGTCTCCGGGCTGTGCTCGAGCGCCACGAACGGCACGCGCTGGGCGGTCAGCAGGCGGGCCACGATCTGTCCGAAGCGGCCCATGCCGGCGATCAGCACCTGTGGCTGCAGATCGTCGACCTCTTCGAAGGCGCGCTTGGGACCGACCGGGGCCTTGTCCAGCCAGCGCCCGGCAGCGATGAGCAGCAGCGGGGTGGCCGCCATCGACAGGCCGACCATGGCCACCAGCCGGTCATGGTGCTCGGTGCTCAGCAGCTGCGAGGCCTCGGCCTGGTTGAACACCACGAAGGCGAACTCACCGCCCAACCACAACACGCCGCCCAGTTTGAGCGCCGAGCGCCAGGTCATCTGCTGCTGCCAGCGCCCGAGCGCGACTAGCACGCCCACCTTGATCAGTAGCAGCGCGACGACGCCGGCGGCGATGATCCACGGCTCGTTGCGGATGCGATCCAGGTCCACGGTCATGCCGATGGCGATGAAGAACAGCCCCAGCAGCAGGCTCTTGAAGGGCTCGATCTGCGATTCCAGCTCGTGCCGGAATTCCGAATCGGACAGCAGCACGCCGGCCAGGAACGCGCCCAGGCCGGCGCTCAGTCCCGCCAGCTGCATGAACCACGCCGTGCCCAGCACCACCAGCAGCGCGCTGGCGGTGAAGACCTCGGGCATGCGCGTGCGCGCCACGATGCGGAACATCTGCCGCAGCAGCAGGCGCCCGAACACGATGACGATGACGATGGCGCCCACCGCGTGGAGCGCCATCGACCAGGTCAGGGTCTGGTTCTTGGCGCCGCCCAGCAGCGGGATGGCCGCCAGCAACGGGATCGCCGCCAGGTCCTGGAACAGCAGCACCGCAAAGCCGGTGCGTCCGTAATCGGTGGTCAGCTCCTTGCGCTCTGCGAGCAGTTGCAGGCTCACCGCCGTGGACGACAGCGCCAGGCCCATGCCGACCACCAGCGCGGCCTTCCAGCTCAGGCCCAGCGCCAGGCAGATCCCGCCCAGCAGCAGGGTGCTCAGCAGCACCTGCAGGCCACCGGTGCCGAAGACCGGTTTACGCATCACCTTCAGGCGCGAGGGCGAAAGCTCCAGCCCGATCACGAATAGCAGCATCACCACGCCGACTTCCGAGGCGTTGAGGATGCGTTCGGCATCGCGCACGAAGCCGAAGCCGAAGGGCCCCAGCGCGACGCCAGCGGCCAGGTAGGCCAGCACCGCGCCCAGCCCGAAGCGCTTGAACGCCGGGACGGCGATGACGCCAGCCAGCAAGAAGAGCAGGGCAATTTCGAGGCCGCCGCTGTGCATAGGAATCTCCAGGAACGGCCCGCATTATGCGGTGCGCCTCGCGTGCACGGGGCGGGTGCTCGCTGGATGCTGTGTTCAATCCCGGTTTGCCTGACGCGATTCCTGCATCTACGCTGCTGCTCTTCAATCGCAAAGGAGCGCGGACCATGCCGAAAATGGGTTGGTGGACAGGAGGGATCGTGGCCCTGCTGATGCTGTCGATGGGCGCCCAGGCGCAGACGGCCAGGGCGGTACGCCAGACGGTCGAGGCGTCCATGCTGGTGTCCGGCGAGATCGAGATCAGCCCGCAGGGTCAGGTGCGCAACTTCAGCGTCGCCGGGCGAGAGGACCTGCCGCCGGAAGTGACCGGGCTGCTGGACCAGCTGATTCCCGCCTGGTGCTTCGAGCCGGTGGAGCGGGAAGGGCATGCCGTCGCGGCGCGCTCGCCCATGCGCCTGCGCCTGGTGGCCCGCAAGCTGGGCGAGGATCGCTATGGCCTGAGCGTGGTCAGCGCGCAGTTCGACGGTGAGCCTGAGCCGGGCGAGCGCGTGCAAAGTCGCGACATGAAGCCGCCTTCCTACCCCGTGGCGGCGGCGCAGAGCGGCGTGGGGGGCGATGTCTATGTGCTGGTGCGGGTTGGGCGGGACGGCCAGGTCGAAGATGTCGCGGCCGAGCAGACCAACCTGCGCGTCGTGGACAGCGCGCCGAGGATGGACAAGTGGCGCCGCATCCTGGAGCAGGCCGCCCTCAGCGGCGCGAGGCACTGGTCCTTTACCCCGCCCACGCGCGGAGCCACGGTCGACGATGCGTACTGGCAGATGCGCGTGCCGGTGTCCTTCAGCGTCGGTGAGGACTTGCCGTCCAAGGGGGAGAACCACTGGCGCGCCTACGTCCCCGGGCCGCGCCAGCCTGTGCCGTGGGCAACGCCGGACATGGCCGCCGACGCGGGCGTGGATGCCGGCGCGGCCGGGCAGCCCAGCCAGGTGGGAGTCGGCTTGCATCTGCGCTCGCCGCTTGGCGCCAGCTGAGGATGGCGCAGCGATCCTGGGCTCGTGAGAAGCCAGGGTCGGACCACATCGGCGGTACGACCCCTGGATCAAAAAAGCCCCGCGCAAGCGGGGCTTTTTTTGCGGCAGTCGGGCCCGAGGCCTTAGCGCTTCATCGAAGAGAAGAACTCGTCGTTGGACTTGGTGTTCTTCATCTTGTCGAGCATGAACTCCATCGCGGCGATTTCGTCCATCGGATGCAGCAGCTTGCGCAGGATCCAGATCTTCTGCAGCAGCTCCGGCTCGATCAGCAGGTCCTCGCGGCGGGTACCGGAGCGGTTGATGTCGATGGCCGGGTACACGCGCTTCTCGGTGATGCGGCGGTTCAGATGCACTTCGCTGTTGCCGGTGCCCTTGAACTCTTCGTAGATCACCTCGTCCATCTTCGAGCCGGTCTCCACCAGCGCGGTGGCGATGATGGTCAGCGAGCCGCCTTCCTCCACGTTGCGCGCCGCGCCGAAGAAGCGCTTCGGACGGTGCAGGGCGTTGGCGTCCACGCCGCCGGTGAGCACCTTGCCCGAGGAGGGCACCACGTTGTTGTAGGCGCGGGCCAGACGGGTGATCGAGTCGAGCATGATCACCACGTCCTTCTTGTGCTCGACCAGGCGCTTGGCGCGCTCGATGACCATTTCGGCCACCTGCACGTGGCGCGCGGCCGGCTCGTCGAAGGTCGAGGAGATGACCTCGCCGCGCACGGTGCGCTGCATTTCGGTCACTTCTTCCGGACGCTCGTCGATGAGCAGCACGATCAGGTGCACATCCGGATGATTAGTGGTGATGGCCGTGGCCACCTGCTGCATCATCATCGTCTTACCGGCCTTGGGCGGGGAGACGATCAGGGCGCGCTGGCCTTTGCCCTGCGGTGCCATCAGGTCCAGGATGCGGCCGGCGATGTCCTCGGACGAGCCGTTGCCGCGCTCCAGGGTGAAGCGCTTGCGCGGGAACAGCGGGGTCAGGTTCTCGAACAGCACCTTGCCCTTGCTGGCCTCGATCGGCTCACCGTTGATGGTGTCGACGATGTTCAGCGCGAAGTAGCGCTCGCCGTCCTTGGGGAAGCGGATGCGGCCGGCGATGTGGTCGCCGGTGCGCAGGTTGAAGCGACGGATCTGGCTGGGCGAGATGTAGGTATCGTCCGGGCCGGCCAGGTAGCTGGCCTCGGCCGCGCGTAGGAAGCCGAAGCCATCGGGCAGGATTTCCAGCACGCCGTCGGCGGCCACGCCTTCGCCATGGCGGGTCAGCACCTTGAGCAGGGCGAAGATCACGTCCTGCTTGCGGGCGCGGGCCACCCCGTCGGTGATCTGCAGCTGCTCGGCGATCTCCAGCAGCTTGTGCGCCGGCATGCGCTTGAGGTCGCTCAGCGAATACTGCGGGAAGCCCTCGGGGACCTGCGGATGCGGGCGCGGGACGAAATTGTCACTGGCGCCGTCCTGCGGGAAACCATCGTTGAAGCGGTCGCCGCCGCCACCGCGGTTGCGGTCGCGGTCACGGCGATTGCGGAAGCGCTCGCGGCGGCCGCCCTGGCCCTGCGGGCCGTTGTTCTGCTGGGCGTTGTGCTGCGGGCGCTGGCCATTGCCGCCGCCGTTCTGCCCATTCTGGCCGTTGTGCAGCTGACCACCGTCCGCGGTGACCTGCTGACCGCTGTTGCGCGGCTCGCCGCCTGCGGACTCATTGCCTGCTTCGGCGCGCGGCGTGGGCGCAGAAGCTTCCGCTTGCGGGGCGGGGGTCGGGGCGGGCGGCGCTGGCGTGGCACGCGGCGGAGCCGGTGCTTCGGCCGGTTTGGCGGCGGGCGGGGCGGTGTCGAGGGCCAGGGCGGCCTGCGGGGCCGCGGTATCGGTCTTGCTGGCGGCGGCCTTGCTCACGCGCGGCTTGCGCACGCGCTTCTCGGCGGTAACGGCGCCGGTTTCATTGCTGTCGGACAAAGTGCGATTCCTCGCTGAGAGGTTGCGAGCCTGCCGGCGGCACGAACGGGCGCGGGCGGCTGTTGAAGTGAGGGTGTGTGGTACTGCAGAGGGGGTGCGGCGCGAAAGCCCCGAGCGCCGGATGTCTTGACAGTAGCACCGTGCCGGAGCGGCTTCAAGCGCGCTCCGGCGACGGGTTGCAGCGGATTCAGGCCTGGCGGTGCGCCGGAGGCGCGGCCAAGCGGGTCATCAGGCCGCCTGGGCGCCGATGGCCTTGTCGATCATCTGGGTCAGCTGCCCCTTGCCAACCGCGCCGACCTGGGTGGCCTGGACCTGGCCGTCCTTGAACAGCAGCAGCAGCGGGATATTGCGCACGTGGTACTTGATGGCCGTGGCGCGGTTGTCGTCCACGTTCAGCTTGACCACCTTCAGGCGGCCCTCGTAGCTGTTGGCCAGTTCGTCCAAGACCGGGGCGATCATCTTGCACGGACCGCACCATTCGGCCCAGAAGTCCACCAGGACGGGTTCGTCGGACTGCAATACGGCGGCGTCGAAATCGGCGTCGCCGACGTGGGTCACCTTGTCGCTCATCGGGGTCTCCATGGGGTTTTCGCGGTGCGGGGGCCGAAGATGGCCGCCAGATGCGGTAAAATTGGGGCGCTTCGCGGCCAGATCAAGCCCTGCATGCGGGGGTACGGCCGCGCCACCCGGCATCGATGTCGCCAGTTTGCGACCGTAGGTGCCGGCGATGCAAGCGGATCCCCCCGCCCCTTCAGCCTGCCGTCGCCCCTGCGCTGCGGCGCAAAGAGAATTCATGAGCGACAAGCCCCTAACCGACATCACCTTCAACTCCTTCACGCTACATCCCGACCTGCTGGCCGGGCTGGATGCGGCCGGTTTCTCACGCTGTACGCCGATCCAGGCCCTGACCTTGCCGGTGGCCTTGGCCGGCCGCGACGTGGCCGGACAGGCCCAGACCGGCACCGGCAAGACCCTGGCCTTCCTGGTCGCGGTCATGAACCGCCTGCTGACCCGGCCGGCGCTGGCCGATCGCAAGCCCGAAGATCCGCGCGCGCTGATCATGGCGCCGACCCGCGAGCTGGCCATCCAGATCCACAAGGACGCGGTGAAGTTCGGCTCGACGCTGGGCCTGCGCTTCGCGCTGGTCTACGGCGGGGTGGACTACGACAAGCAGCGTGAGCTGCTGCAGCAGGGCGTGGATATCATCATCGCCACCCCGGGCCGCCTGATCGACTACGTCAAGCAGCACAAGGTCGTCTCCCTGCACGCCTGCGAGGTGTGCGTGATGGACGAGGCCGACCGGATGTTCGACCTGGGCTTCATCAAGGACATCCGCTTCCTGCTGCGGCGCATGCCCGAGCGCACCACGCGCCAGACCCTGCTGTTCAGCGCCACCCTGAGCCACCGCGTGCTCGAGCTGGCCTACGAGCACATGAACGAGCCGGAAAAGCTCGTGGTCGAGACCGAGACCGTCACCGCCTCGCGCGTGCGCCAGCGCATGTACCTGCCGGCCGATGACGAGAAGATCCCGCTGCTGCTGGGCCTGCTCTCGCGCAGCGAGGGCGCCCGCACGATGGTGTTCGTCAACACCAAGGCCTTCGTCGAGCGCGTGGCCCGGGCCCTGGAAAAGGCCGGCTACCGCGTCGGCGTGCTGTCCGGCGACGTGCCGCAGAAAAAGCGCGAGACCCTGCTCAAGCGCTTCCAGGCCGGCCAGCTGGAGCTGCTGGTGGCCACCGATGTGGCCGCGCGCGGCCTGCACATCGACGGCATCAGCCACGTCTACAACTACGACCTGCCGTTCGATGCCGAGGACTACGTGCATCGCATCGGCCGGACCGCACGCCTGGGTGCGGAGGGCGACGCGATCAGTTTCGCCTGCGAGCGCTATGCGATGAGCCTGCCGGACATCGAGGCCTACATCGAGCAGAAGATCCCGGTCGAACCGGTCACCGCCGAACTGCTGACGCCGCTGCCGCGCCCCGAGCGCGCCGCGCCGCCGGCAGGCGAGGACGGGGAGGAGGCCGAGAGCGTCAGCGCGATCTTCCGCGAGGCCCGCGAGCAGAAGGCCGCCGACGAGGCCCGTCGTGGCGGCGGGCGTTCCAGCGGCGGCGGCCGTCGCGGTCCACGCGAGGGCGGGCGCAGTGGCGAGGGCGCCGGCAGTGGGGCGGGCAGCCGTGGTCCGCGCCCGCCGCGCCGGCCACGCGCCGAGCCCGCAGCGGACGGCGCCGCCGCGACCGTGCCGACCGAGGTCGCCGCCGACACCGTGACCACGACGTCCGTTGCCGATCCGGTCGTTGCACCCGCCGCGCCGGTGCCTGAGGGCGAGAAGCGTCCGCGCAAGCGCCGTCGTCGGCGTCACGGTCGTCCGCTGGAAGGGGGAGAGACGCCCGCCAGCGCCAACGGGGAGACCTCGTCGGCCGGCGCCGCGCCCAAGCCGCCCCGCGTAGCCAGCCCCAAGCCGCCCAAGCCGGTCCCGGCCCCTGCCGTACCTGCGCCGGCAGCCGGCAACGACTCGTTCCTGACCCGCCTGGGGCGCAAGATCAAGTCGATGGTCGGCGGCTGAGCCGGTCGACCCGGCAAGGAAAACGAAGGGCCGCTGCATGCGGCCCTTCGTGTGTCTGGGCCGCCGGTCGCCGTCGCCGCGGGCCAGTTGCGACGGATCTGCAGCCTGCGCTGGCGCACGACTCACCTGGGCATAGGCATAATCGCCGCCCATGACCGTCCTGCGCTTTGAAAACGTCAGCAAACAGTATCCCGGCGGGCACGAAGCCCTGTCGGAGATCAACTTCGAGGTGGCCGAGGGCGAGATGCTCTTCGTCACCGGCCACTCCGGCGCCGGCAAGAGCACCCTGCTCAAGCTGGTGCACCTGAGCGAGCGTCCCAGCCGCGGCGCGGTGGTGTTCGGCGAGCGCAACCTGCTCAAGGTCCGCGGCGGCAGGATCCCGCTGCACCGTCGCCACGTGGGCGCGGTCTACCAGGACCATCGCCTGCTCACCGACCGGACCGTGGCCGAGAACGTCGCCCTGCCGCTGATCCTGCGCGGCGACCGACGCGGGGACATCGGCAAGCGCGTGCGCGAGGTGCTGACCCGCCTGGGGCTGGGGCATCGCGAACGCGCGCTACCCACCCAGCTCTCGGCCGGCGAGCAGCAGCGCGTGGGCATCGCCCGGGCGATCGTCTCCGAGCCGCAGCTGCTGGTGGCCGATGAGCCGACCGGCAACCTGGACCCGACCCTGGCCGCCGAGATCATGTCGCTGTTCGCCTCCATGCCCGAGCGCGGCACCTCGGTGCTGGTGGTCAGCCACGACCTGGCCCTGATCAAGCGCATGCGCAAGCGCGTGCTGATCCTGGATCACGGGCGGCTGATGGATGACATCTCGCCCGACGACCTGGCCGAATGATGCCCATGACCCACGTATTGCCGGGAGGCCGCGCATGAACGAGCAGGCCCCCAAGATCGAGACCAACCGCCGTGCCGACGGCCCCCGCTCCGGCGTGGGCATCTGGGTGGACCAGCATCTCTACAGTTTCGTCTCCAGCCTGGGCCGCGCGCTGCGCCGGCCGTGGTCCACGGCGCTGACCATCGGCGTGATGGCCGTGGCCTTCGCCTTGCCGCTGGGGCTGTGGCTGGCGTTGGGTAACGTGCGCCACTTCGCCGGCGACGTGCAGGCGTCGCGCGAGGTGGACGTGTTCCTCAAGCTGGACACAGACGCCGCGCGGGCGCAGGCGCTGGCCGAACAGATCCGCGCCCGGCCGGATGTGGCCAGGGTGGAGCTGCGCACGCCGGCGCAGGGGCTGGCCGATTTCCGCAAGCTCAGCGGGCTGGATGCGGCCATCGATGCGCTGGACGACAACCCGCTGCCGGCCCAACTGGTCGTGATCCCCAGCGGCGATGACGCGGCGCTTGCCCAGGCCCTGGCCCAGCTGCCCGAGGCCGACGTGGTCCAGCACGACGCGGTCTGGCGCCAGCGCCTGCAGGGTTGGCTGCATTTCGGCAACCGCCTGGCCTGGGTGCTGGCCGCGCTGTTCGGGCTGGGGGCGCTGCTGGTGGTCGGCAACACGGTGCGCCTGGACATCCAGGCCCGGCGCGAGGAGATCGGCGTGCTGCAGCTGCTCGGGGCCACCGACGGCTTCATCCGGCGTCCGTTCCTCTACCTGGGCGCCTGGTATGGGCTCGGAGCCGGGTTGGTGGCGCTAGGGCTGGTGCTGGCCGCGGCCGCTGCGTTGCGCGCGCCACTGGACGCGTTGGCGCACAGCTACGGCAGCAGCTTCGCGCTGGATGGGCTGGACCCGGTGAGCGCCGGACTGGTATTAGTGGCGGCCTTGATCATCGGCTGGCTGGGGGCCTGGTGGGTGACCGGTCACTATCTGCGCCAGACCCGTCCGACCGACACCTGACCTGCCTCTCCCCCATGCCCCCACAAGACCTGCGTCATCTGATCAGCGAAGCGCCACGCGTCATGGTGGTGGACGGCTCCAAGATGGTGCGCAAGCTCATCGCCGATGTGCTCAAGCGCGACCTGCCGCAGGTCGAAGTCGTCGGCTGCGCCAGCCTGGCCGAAGCGCGCAAGGCGTTGGCCGATGGCCCGGTGGACCTGGTCACCACGGCGCTTTCGCTCAAGGGCGGCGGGACCGGCCTGGAGGTCGCCCGCGCGGTGCGCGAGGCCGCCGGGCAGGCCTACGTCCCGGTCATCGTGGTTTCCGGCGAGGCCCAGGCGCATCTCGAGGAGCGCCGCTTCACCGAGTTCGTCACCGACTACTTCGACAAGGCCCTGGGCCATGAGGCACTGGCCGCCTTCATCCACGGCTACGTGGCGCCCGAGGCCGTGCCAGGCGCCACGGTGCTGTATGTCGAGGACAGCCGCGTGGTCGCCGAGACCACCAAGCGCATGCTCGAACGCCACGATCTGAAGGTAGTCCACGTGCTGCGCGCCGAGGATGCCTTTGCCCTGCTGACCGCCGAGTCGCTGGGCATGTCGACCCACCAGTTCGACGTGGTGCTCACCGACGTGACCCTCAAGGGCGAGCTGAGCGGGGTGGACATCGTCCAGCGGGTGCGCGTGGATTTCGGCTACGGCAAGCGCCGTTTGCCGATCCTGGTGATGACCGGCGATTCCAATCGCGACAACCAGGCCGAGCTGCTGCAGAGCGGCGCCAATGACCTGGTGCTCAAGCCGATCGAGGAACGTCTGCTGGTGACCAAGGTGCTCTTCCAATTGCGCCTGGCTCGCATGGCCGGCCCGCGCGAGGACGGCTAGGACGCGCGCCATGGACGATGTGATCTTTATCGATGGACTGCGCACCCAGGCGCTGATCGGGGTCTACGACTTCGAACGCGATGCCGCCCAGCCGCTGATGTTCGACGTGGAGATGACGCTCGACACGCGTCGTGCCGGTGACAGCGATGTGCTCGAGGACACGGTGGATTACGCGGTGGTCGCGCAGACCATCGAATCGATCTGCGCCCAGTCGGGCTTTGCCCTGGTCGAGGCACTGGCCGAAACGATCGCCACGCGGCTGCTGCACGACTTCCCCATCGCCCAGGTGATGCTGCGGGTGACCAAGCCGCAGGCGGTCCCGGCCGCGCGCGGAGTCGGCGTGCGCATCGTGCGACGTCGGAGCGCGGCATGAAGACCCGCCGTTACGTGCTGCTGCTGGGCAGCAGCCTGGACACGCCGCAGGCGCTGGATGACGCGCGCGCCGCGCTGGCCATGCATGGCCTGCTCGAGGTCGCCTCGGCGCGGGTCGAAGGCCCCAGCGTCAACCCGGCCGACGCGCGACGCTTTCACAACCAGGCCGTCGCCCTGGCGACAGGGCTGCCGCGTGAGGCGCTGGTGGCGACGCTCAAGCAGATCGAGACGGCCTTGGGGCGCACGCCGCAGGCAGCGCAGTGCGTGATCGATATCGACCTGGCTTGCGAGTGCGATGCCCACGGCATCGTGCTGTGGCGCGACGATGCCAAGCTCGGCCATCCGCTGTTCGTGGACCTGATGCAGAACGTGCTCGACCAGCTGCGCGGGACCGCGTTGGCTTAGATGGAGTAGGAGCCGCCATGGCGGTGAAGGGGCCTTCCCTTTAGTGCGCCATCGCCGTCGTGGCGGCTCCCACACAGGCAGACCCTTGCCACACGAGCACAAACCGTCCGCTAGACGAACACCGAGCGCCCGCCGTCGATGGCGACGATCTGGCCATTGACGTACGCGTTACCGTCGATCAGCCAGCGCACGGCCGAGACGATGTCATCCGGCGCGCCCTGGCGCTGCAGCGGCACGCGCTGTTCCAGGACAGCCTGGGTCTCGGCCTTGACCGGATTCTCCGACCACAGGATGTTGCCTGGCGCGATGGCGTTGACCCGCACTTGCGGGCCGAGTTCGCGTGCCAGCGACTGGGTCATCATCACCAGCGCGGCCTTGGCCATGCAGTAGAGGGTGTGCTCGGGTAGCGGGCGCTGCGCGTAGATGTCGGCGATGCTGACGATCGCCCCGCCGCTTGCCTTCAGGTGCGGCGCGGCGGCCTGCGACAGGAAGAACGGTGCGCGTGCGTTGGAGGCGAACAGTTCGTCCCACTGCGCCGGCGTCGCGCTGCCCACCGGCGTGGCGTAGTAGGCCGAGGCGTTATTGATGAGTGCATCGAGCCGACCGAAGCGCTGCACCGTGTTCTCGACCAGCGCCGGCAGGCACGCAACGTCGCCCAGTTCGGCCTGCAACAGCAGCGTGCTGCCGGGTCGCGCGGCTTCCAGTTCGGCGGCGAGTGCGTGCATGGCGTCGATCGAGCCGCGGTAGTGCAGGCCCAGTGCGTAGCCATCGGCGTGCAGCGCACGCGCGATGGCCGCGCCGATACGCTTGGCGGCGCCGGTGATCAGGGCAACGCGGGGCGGTGGAGGCATGGCGGTGGCACCCGGACGGAAGGCCTGGCAATTGTGGCATCACGGATGTCGGCGACGGGTGCGCGGGGACAGGGCGTTACACTGTACGACTGCGATGGCGTGTCCTGCCCGCCGTGATGTCGCAGCTCCGTGCCGACCGAGGACCCACGATGCTCGATGACCTGGAGGCCTTGCGCGTTGCGCTCGCGCCGTATCCCCATGCTTACACGCTGCTCGCCGTGGCCGCGTTGCTGCTGGCGTCCTTCGCCGCCAACTGGCTGACCAAACGCGTGCTGCTGCGCGCCTTGCGTCGCGCCCTGGCGGCCTCGCCGTTCGCGTCCGAAGACGAGGGCATGCGGCTGTCGGTGATTCCGCGCCTGGCCAATGCCGTGCCCGCCTTGGTGCTGTATGCCGGGGTGCGGGCCGTCCCGGAACTGCCGCCGCTGCTGGTGGAAGTGGTGCGCAACGTGTGCGCGGCCTTCATCGTGCTGACCGTGGCCCTGTCGGTTTCGCGCGCGCTGGACTTGGCCAACTTGGTCTACCTGCGCCGTCCCGATGCACACAGCAAGCCGATCAAGGGCTATCTCCAGGTGCTGAAGATCATGCTGTTCGCACTGGCAGGGGTGCTGATGGTCGCGACTCTGATCGATCAAAACCCGATGGTGCTGCTGTCAGGCCTCGGCGCGATGATGGCGGTGCTGATCCTGGTGTTCCAGGATACCTTGCTGTCGCTGGTGGCCAGTGTGCAGATCGCCAGCAACGACATGGTGCGCGTTGGCGACTGGGTCGAAATGCCCTCGCAGCATGCCGATGGCGACGTGGTCGACATCGCGCTGCATACCGTCAAGATCCAGAACTGGGACAAGTCCATCAGCACGGTGCCGACCAAGAAGCTGATCACCGAATCGTTCAAGAACTGGCGCGGCATGACCGAAGCCGGCGGGCGCCGCATCAAGCGCGCCGTGTATCTTGACCAGCACAGCGTGGTGTTTCTCGATGCGCGCCTGCAGGACCGGCTGGCGGCCTCGCCGCTGCTGGGCGACTACCTGGCGCGCAAGGGGCGTGAACTGGCCCAAGCCAACGCCGGCCTGGAGGCCGGGGTGGTCCAGGCGCGTCGCCTGACCAACCTGGGGACCTTTCGCGCCTATGTGGAGCATTACCTTCGCGAGCATCCGGACATCCACCAGGACATGACCTTGCTGGTCCGACAGCTGGAGCCTGGGCGCAGCGGCATCCCGATCGAACTGTATTGCTTCACCCGCAGCACTGCCTGGAACGTATACGAGGGGGTGCAGGCCGACATCTTCGATCACCTGCTGGCGGTGCTGCCGCAGTTTGGGCTGCGCGTTTTCCAGGACCTGGGCGATCCCGGAGCGCTGCAGCGCATGGCGTCCTGAGCCGGGGGGCGCGCACGCCGCACGCGTTGCTTGACGCCCATCATGGTTTGCGGGCATGTTGGGGTTCACCCCTGTCGCACCTGCTTTCCGCTGGCTGCAAGGGCATCGGAATGGAGCGAATGGACTGGGCGCAATACCGCAGTTCCACCTTTGACGAGCTGATCCAGGCCGATGGCGTTCCGCGTCCCGCAGCGAGGCGCCTGGTGGAATACCTGGGTGGTCTGAATGGTCGCGACATCGCCGAGCGCCAGGTGGCCGCCGACGTCATCGCCCGGGTCATGGGCATTACCTTCACCGTGTATTCCGACGGTCGCAACGTCGACCGCACGCTGCCATTCGACCTGATCCCGCGCGTGATTCCGCGCACCGAATGGGAGCACACCGAGGCCGGTCTCAAGCAGCGCATGCGTGCGCTCAACCTGTTCATCGGCGATATCTACGGCAAGCAGCAGATCGTCAAGGACAAGGTGTTCCCGGCGATGCTGCTCAAGGCCTCGGTCAACTTCCGCACCCAGTGCGTGGGGGTGACGCCGCCGTTGGGCGTGTGGGCGCATATCTGCGGTTCGGACCTGGTGCGCGACGGCGATGGCACGCTGTATGCGCTGGAGGACAACCTGCGCATTCCCTCCGGCGTGAGCTACATGCTGGAAAACCGCATGGTCGCCAAGCGCGTGTTCCCGGAGCTGTTCGAGACCAGCTCGATCCTGCCGGTGGACGAATATCCCAGCCAGCTCTACGACACCCTGGCGGCGCTCTCGCCGCGCCCCGGCGATGCCCCGGTGATCGCATTGCTCACCCCGGGCGTGTTCAACAGCGCCTATTTCGAGCACGCCTACCTGGCCCAGGCGATGGGCATCGAGCTGGTCGAGGGTTCTGACCTGTTCGTGGCCGACGACGACTGCACCTACATGCGCACGGTCTACGGCCCACAGCGCGTGGATGTGATCTACCGTCGAGTGGACGACCTGTTCATCGATCCGGAGGTGTTCCATCCCGATTCGGTGCTGGGCGTGCCGGGCCTGATCCGCAGCTGGCGCGCCGGCAGGGTGGCGCTGGCCAATGCGCCGGGCGCTGGGGTGGCCGATGACAAGGTGGTCTTCGCCTACGTGCCCAAGATGATCAAGTACTACCTGGACGAAGAGCCGATCCTGCCCAACGTGCCCAGCTACCTGTGCCATGACGCCAAGGACCGCCAGTACGTGCTGGACAACTTGGACAAGCTGGTGGTCAAGCCGGCCAACGAGTCCGGGGGCTACGGCATGCTGATCGGTCCGCGGGCCAGCAAGGCCGAGCGCGAGACATTCCGCGAGCTGATCCAGGCCGACCCGCGCAACTACATGGCCCAGCCCACACTGAGCCTGTCCACCGCGCCGATCGTGACCGACGACGGTCCTTCGCCACGGCATCTGGACCTGCGCCCGTTCATCCTCTCGCGTGAGGACACCTACGTGACCACCGGCGGGCTGACCCGCGTGGCGATGACGCCGGGTTCGCTGGTGGTCAACTCCTCGCAAGGCGGCGGCGCCAAGGACACCTGGGTGGTCGATGCCGACGAAGAAGGCTAAAGGGCTTGCTGCCGCGGCTGGCGTGGGCCACGCCATGCCTGCGGGGGCACGGGGCACGGAAGAACGAGGAAATGTATGTCGCGACATGATCGAGTGATGACCCTGCAACGTGCCCACGCAGGCGCGGCCCTTCGGGCTGCCGTGCCCGGCGGCCATGCGCTCGCGCGCGCCTTGGACAGGCGGCCAGCCTGTCGCGGCGGCTCGCTCAATCACCTGACCGTCAGGCACGACAACGTGACCCACTCCAACCACGGCAGCACGCCCTGATGTTGTCCCGCGTCGCAGACAACCTGTACTGGTTCAGCCGCTATGTGCGGCGCGCCGAAAACACCGCGCGCCTGGTCGGCGTGGGCAGCACGCTGCAGCTGGACCTGCCACGCTCGGTGCGGTTCACCTGGCGGCCGATGATCGACACAGTCGGCGCGGGTGAGATCTTCACCAGCCTGCACCCGGATGCCGGCAGCGACGTGGCCGACGTGGACGTCATCCGCTTTCTGCTGCTGGACGAGCAGAACGGCTCATCGTTGAAGGTGTCCTTGGTCAACGCGCGCGAATTGCTGCGCAGCATCCGCGACACCCTTCCCCAGGAGGTGTGGGAAGCGGTCAACGACCTGCACCTGTATGTGGAGAGCAGCGGCGAGCGCGCGCTGCAGCGTCGCTACCGCCTGGACTTCATCAACCGCATCGTCGATGGCTGCCTGAAGGTCTCCGGCCTGCTTTCGGCCAACGTCAGCCGCGACATCGGCTACCAGTTCCTGCGCCTGGGCACCGGCATCGAGCAGGCCGACATGACCACGCGCATCATCGATGCCGGGGCTTCGGGCCTGATCACGCCGCGTACCGAGGACGACCGCGAGGCCTTCCGCAACATGCAATGGATGGCGGTCCTGCGTTCGCTGGCCGCCTACCAGATGTACCGTCGGCACATCCGCCAGCGCGTCACCGGCGAGCACGCATTGCGCTTTCTGCTACAGAACACCGAGTTCCCGCGCAGCGTGCAGTTCTGCTTGACCCGGGCCCAGCACGTACTGCCTTCGATGCCGCCGCGGCCGGCGGTGGATCGACATCTGAACCGGGTGGTCGGGATGATCCGCAACGCCGATCCGGTGTGGCTGGCGGCGAAGAATCCGGCCGGTTTCATGGACGAGGTGCAGGTGCATCTGAGCCGCCTGCACGACGCCGTCGTCGAGGGCTACTTCTACAACTAGCGAAGAGGTGTGCCGGGGAAGCGTGCTACCCAGTCGTCCCTGCGCTAGGGTCTGAAAAGTGGATGGTTACTGCTGGCCGGACTCATCGCCCGGATCCGGGCGCGCGGCAATGCGCCTGGGCGGTGCGACCGGCGCGCGCGCAGGGCCATCGTCCTCGTCACCGGCATCCCCGCGCGGGGCCTCCCACGGAAACCGGGGCAGGGTGCGCACCGCGTTTTCCAGCTTGCGCGACCAGGTGTCGTGGATCTCCGCATAGAGCGGGGTATCGGCTTCCAAGCGCATCTGCTGGGTGATCCGCAGATCGCCGGCGCGGATGACGGCCATATCCACCGGCATGCCGACCGAGAGGTTGGAACGGATGGTCGAGTCCAGCGAGACTAGCGCGCAGCGCGCCGCATCTTCCAGCGTGGTCTCGGGGCGCAGGATGCGGTCCAGGATCGGTTTGCCGTACTTGGACTCGCCGATCTGCAGGTAGGGTGTTTCGGGCGAGGTGGCGATGCAGTTGCCCAGCGGGTAGACCATGTACAGCCCGGGCCGCTCGCCGGCGACCTGGCCACCCAGGATCAGGGTGGACTGCACGCTGACGCCGCTGTGCTGGGCCTGGTCGCCCACCGCCACCTGGCTGGACACCAGAACCTCGCCCACATACTCGGCCACTTCGTAGAGATGCTTGAAGCTGCGCAGGCTGCGGGTGCAGTCCGGATCCTCGGCGTCGCGCTTCAGGCGCGAGATGGTCAGTTGCGTGGTCGCCAGGTTGCCCGCGGACATGATCACGAACACCCGGTCGCCGGGATATTCGAAGATATGCATCTTGCGGTAGACGCGCACGTCGTCAAACGAAGCGCTGGTCCTGGTGTCCGCGGCGAAGACCAGGCCTTCGTCCACTTCGATGCCGACGCAGTAGGTCATGTCAAAGCCGGGGAAAAGTGCACCTTGGATCATAGGGAAGGCATCCGGTGCTGGCTAGGGCCATTGCCCGACTGCATTCACGCGATCCGCGCAACGCAGCTGGCAGCGCCGCGTAACATGGCGTTCTTTGTTGAGAAGCCCCCTCACCTGCATGAACGATCTTCCTCTTCCCGATGCCGACGCGCTGGCCCACAGCGACCGCTTGGCCACGCTGATCCGTAGCGAAATCAACGCCTCTGGCGGGTCGGTGCCGTTCTCCCGCTTCATGGAGCGCTGCTTGTACACGCCAGGGCTGGGGTATTACAGCGCCGGTGCGGAGAAGTTCGGCGAGGCGGGTGATTTCGTCACCGCCCCGGAGCTGGGCCCGCTGTTTGCCAGCGCGGTGTCCCAGGCCGTAGCGCCGGTCCTGCAGCAGCTGGGTCCGGAATGCTGCTTCCTGGAGATCGGCGGCGGCAGCGGGGCTTTTGCCGAGGTGATGCTCAAGCGACTGCTGCAGCTGGACGCGATGCCGGCCAAATACTGGATCCTGGAGCCCAGCGCGGACCTGCGTGAGCGCCAGCGCGAGCGCCTGGGCCGGCGCCTGATTCCGCCGGTGTTCGATTGCGTGGAATGGCTGGACACGCCGCCCAACGAGGCCTGGAACGGCGTGGTGTTCGCCAACGAGGTCATCGATGCGCTGCCCACGCCACGCTTCACCCTGCGCGAGGGCGAGGTGTTCGAAGAGCACGTCGCCCTGGATGGGGAGGGGCGCTTCGTGGCCACCGATCGCCCGGCCGACCCGCTGCTGGCCGCCGCCGTGCGCCATGTCGAGCGTGCGCGCGATGTCCTGTTCGAGGACGGCTACCGCGCCGAACTCCTGCCGCAGCTGCCGTACTGGGTGCAGGCGGTGATCGGCGGCCTGCAGGCCGGCGCGATGCTGTTCTGCGATTACGGTTACCCGCGCAAGGAGTACTACCTGGAACAGCGCAACGGCGGCACTACGCGCGCCTTCTACCGGCATCGGATGCACGCGGACGTGTATCGGTGGCCCGGACTGCAGGACATCACCGCCTCGGTGGACTTCACCGCGCTGGCCGAGGCCGGCACCGGGGCCGGCTTCGAGCTGGCGGGCTACGCCACCCAGGCCGGCTTCCTGATCGGCAATGGGCTGATGGATCGCCTGGGCGAGGCCGAGGCGCGCATGGACGAGGCCGGCAAGCTGCGCCTGCGCAACGAGTTCAAGAAGCTCACCTTGCCCAACGAGATGGGCGAGCGCTTTCAGTTCATGGGATTTGCGCGGGACTGCAACTTCGAGGCCGCCTTCCTGTCCGGAGATCTGACATGGCGGCTGTGAGCGGCGGTGCCGTGAAGCCGCTGCGCTGGCCCGGTTTCTGGCTGGGGCTGTGGGGCGTGGCGATGGCCGTGGTGGTGACCGTGTGCCTGCTGCCCGGCCAGGACATCCCCGAAGTCCCGCTGGGCTGGGACAAGGTGGAGCACGCCACGGCGTTCTTCGCCCTGTCGGTCTGCGCGGTGCAGCTGTTCGCCACACGCCGGGCGCTGTGGCGCGCGGCGGCGTGGCTGGTGATCCTGGGGGTGCTGATCGAATTCATGCAGGGCTGGTTCACTGCCGACCGCACCCCGGATCCGACCGACGCCCTGGCCGACGCCGCGGGCGTCCTGCTGGGCCTGTGCGTGGCCCTGACCCCGGCCCGCGACCTGCTGCTGAAGCTGTTCCCGCGCCGCGCCTAGCGCGCGGTGGCGGCGGTGTAGGGCGCCATGTAGGTGCCCAGGCGTTCGTGCTGCAGGGTGGTGGCGGCCTGTGCCCAGTCCACCGGCTTGCCGGCGGCCAGGGCCTGCAGCACCGCGACGATGGACAGTTCTACCTCGGGGATGTCGGTGGCCGCGGCCAGGTGCTGGCGCTGATCGATGGCCGCGAACATCACCGCGTTGGCCTCGGCGTAGGTCAGCGGCGCGGTGGTGCCGTGCGTCTGGCGCCAGGCCGGGCTGTCCAGCGCGCCGTTGACCAGCGACTGGATCAGGTAGGTCGCGCGTCCATAGAGCTTGAGGTTGCCTGGCTGCACCGCGGTCATGGTGTTGCCGACCACGCGCCCGAGCTTGGCCATCACCCCGGTGGAGTGGGCGTTGAGCAGCATCTTCAGCACGATGGTCTGATTGAGGGCGAACGGATCGCGCTGCGGCACGGTGACCGCGACCACGGTGGCCTGCGGGGCGGCCGCGTGCACCGAGCGATCCAGCGGCTGGTCGGAGACCGAGAACACCACCTGGTGCGCCTTGGCTGTCGCGATCTGCTCCAGCCACCGGCGGCCGACGGGCGAGACCGCCTCGTGCCCCAGCAGCACCAGGGCGCCCAGGTCACCGGCCTGCGGCCCGGCGTGGTCCAGGTTGTGTGGGGAGACCGACAGGTCGTACAGCGCCTGCTCGTCGGCGCCGGCCGAGGCCAGGCTGTGCAGCGCCGCGCCGCGCAGATAGGCATCGTCGATGTCGTGTTGGAAAGGTCCGGAATACAGCGCCGGGTCCAGCCCGTGGAAGGGCCGGTGCAGCAGTGCGTCCCAGGCTGCCCGCGGGTCGTCCACCGGCGCCCAGACCTGGATCCAGGATCGGCGCGGATCGGCATCGCGGCGGTCCAGCGGCGCCAGGCGAAAGGTCGGCGCGCGTTCGGTCACATCCACGAACACCGCCATCAGCGCGCGCTGGGCCAGGTAGGTGGCGTGGTGGCCGTCGCGGTAGGTGCTGGCCTCCAGGTCGGTCCAGGCCGATAGCTGCGGCGCGGCCGCCGCGGCGATGCGTTGCAGGCTGGAAAAGGTACGCAGGCGGTCAGCCAGCGTGGTGCCCGGATCGAAGCCCAGCGAGGCGAGCTGGGCCGGCGCGAGGATGGGCGCGAGCAGTCGCTGGACCGCGTCTTCCATCACCGCGCCCAGCGCGTAGAGGCTGGTGGTGGTGGCCTGCATGCGGGTCGAGCCGGTGATGGCCTGTGGGCCGGTGGCCAGCTCGATCTTGCCGATGCGCGCATCGTCCAGGACCGCGCGGCTGCGCTCGAACGGGCGCAGCACGGTGTTCGGGTTGTTATAGACGAACCAAGTGCGGCCCTGCGCGCGGCCGGGCTGTGCGGCCGCGGCCAGCGCGGTGCCGATCACCGCCGAGGTCTCGCCGCCTTCGGTCACCGCGAAGACCACATCCTGCGGCGCGATGTGGTTGTCCTGCAATTGCAGTCTGCCGATGAGCTGCAGGTCCTCGAAGCCTTCCAGCGAGGAGATCAGCGCGCGATCGCCGCCGGTGATCTCGCCGCGCACGCGCGCGTCGAGGCCGGGGTACTTGGCGCTGATGGTTTTCCACAGATCAGGATGCTCGTTGGCCACGCGCTCCCAGAACGGACGCCACAGGCCGCTTTCCAGCGTTTCGGCCAGGCGCCCGGTCGAGCCGGTGCCGTAGAAATAGATCCGATGCCCCTCGCGCAGCGCCTGTTGCACCGCACCCGACGCGGCCTGCAGCTGGCCCAGGCGCGCCGGGTCGATGGCCACGGCGTTCATCGTGGCGGTGACGTCCTGATCCACCGAAAGCAGTTCGCGCAGGCCGGCGGTGGTGTCCTCGGCGATGACCTGACTGAGGTCCATCGTGCGCGGATGGCGCTGTTCGGTCAGCAGCGTGTGCAGCTGGAACTGCTGCCTGTGCTGGACATAGTCGATCGACTGCGCCGAGGGCGTGACGCCCAGGCGGTCATCGGCGTGCGCGAGGAGCGGCAGCATGCTGGTGGACAGGCAGGCGACAAGAGCCATGGACGAAAATACGCGCAGAACCATCAGGACAGACCCTCGCAAGGCATGGCGCCGAAGCTGGCGCAGCGGACATGTTCCAACGTGGGTCACCACGATATAACACGCAGCTGCCGCATCGGCATGACCGCGGCCGACGTTCGCACGATGCCCGCGTGCGATGGATCGCAAATGCGGGCAGGGAGTCGTTGCATGTCCTGGTTATCGTCACGTTTGTCCACTCGGTTGTCGTGCTGGTGTCTGGCGATGCTGTGCGTTGTTCTGTCGCTACCCCTGCGGGCGACTGGGCGGGCAGCTGTCTCGGGTGAGGCGGACTTCCGACTGGGCGTGGACGTGCTGCTGGACGATCCGGCGTTGCTGCGCGGCAAGCGCGTGGGGCTGGTGACCAATGCCACCGGCGTCGATGGGCAGCTGCGCAGCGACATCGACCGCTTCGCCGCGCGCACCGACTTCAAACTGGTGGCGCTGTTCGGGCCCGAGCACGGCGTGCGCGGCGATGCACAGGCCGGCGAACACGTCGACAGCCGTCGCGATGCCGCCACCGGCCTGCCGGTCTACAGCCTGTACGGCGACCACCGCGAGCCCTCGTCGCAGATGCTCTCCGGCATCGACGTGCTGGTCTACGACATCCAGGACGTGGGCACGCGCTGGTACACCTATCCGTGGACGCTGGCGCATCTGCTGATCGCGGCCAGGCGCGCGGGCATCCCGGTGGTGGTGACCGATCGGCCCAACCCGTTGGGCGGCGAGGCGGTCGAAGGCCCGGTGCTGATGCCGCAGGTGGCCTCGTTCGTGGGCATGTACGCCATCCCGGTGCGTCACGGCATGACGATCGGCGAGCTGGCGCGGCTGTTCAATGAGGACTTCGGCATCGGCGCGGACCTGCACGTGGTGAAGATGCGCGGCTGGCAGCGCGGCGACGGGTTTCCGGCCACGCTGGCCTGGGTGCCGCCCTCGCCGAACATGCCCACCGTGGCGACCGCGCGCGTCTACCCCGGGACCGGCCTGCTGGAAGGCACGAATGTCTCCGAAGGACGCGGCACCACATTGCCGTTCGAGATGCTGGGCGCGCCCTTCGTCGATGCACCCACGCTGGCACGCGCGCTGGAGGCGCTGCAGCTGCCGGGCGTGCGCTTCCGCCCGGTGTGGTTCACGCCGACCTTTTCCAAGTTCCAGGGCCAGGCCTGTGCCGGCGTGCAGCTGCACGTGACCGATGTGCAGGCCTTCAGGCCGGTGCTCACTGGGGTGGCCGTGATCAAGGCGTTGCACGACCTGTATCCGCAGCAGTTCCAGTTTCTGCCGGGGACGCCGCCGTTCTTCGACACGCTGATCGGCAACGACTGGTTGCGGCCGGCCATCGCCGAGGGCGAAGACCTGCAGGCCCTCCAGGACCGCTGGCAGCCCGATCTGGCCCGCTTCAAGGCGCTGCGGGCGCGCTACCTGCTGTACTGAAATCCCGGCGCGCGCGACCCGCACCGGGACGGTCACGGCGCAGCGCTAGGGGCCGGGCACCAGGGTCATGCGATCCAGGACCCACATGTCCGGGCGCGTATCGCCGGTGAAGAACACGCACAGGTCCGAGGTGGAAGGCGCCTGCTGCAGCGGCGCCTGCAAGGTCACGAAGCCGTCGATGCCCGGCGCCTCCGGCAGCGGCACGGTGGCCAGCAGCGGGCCGGCGCAGCCGTCGTGGATCTCCAGTTCGCCGTAAGCGCTCTTGGCCGGCTTGAACGTGCGCTTGGGCTCGTCGTGGGCCAGGTAGAAGTAGTACGGCATGCGTCCGGCCCGGACCTTGATGGCGCCAATGCCGTCCAGGTGCGCCTGCTTCCACTCCCAGCAGGGATTGAAGATGTCCACGTTGAAGATCGCCCGCGGCCCCTCGCGCGGGCCGTCGTCTTCCAGGCGCAGGGTCAGCGCGCCGGTGCACATGTCCAACTGCTCGTCGCTGCGCGTGCGCAGCCCCTGTGCGGTCAGGCTCAGGGCCGTGGCCGGCGCCAGCGCCTTCCCGTTGAAGAAGGCCGCCGACTTGAGTGTGCTCGGCACGTCCAGCTGCAGCGGATCCCGATAACGGGGCGAGTCCGCCTTGGGCGTACTGCCGTCGAGCGTGTAGCGGATGTCCGAATAGTCCAGGGGATCGGACAGGCGCACGGTGGCGTGCTGGCCGCTGGCGTCGGCCTGCGTGTCGTAGAGCACCTGGAACGGCGTGCGCGCATAGCCCAGGTGCAGGGCGCGGTAGTGCGCCAGCAGGTTGGGCAGGCGGGCCTTGAAGCTGTCCAGGTCGCGGCTGGCCTGGGGCGACCAGCCGATCTCGGCCAGGGCCGCCGCGCGCGGGAACAGCGCGTGTTCGACCCGGTCGAAGGACTGCATGTGCTCGGTCCACACGTTGGCCTGTACGCCGATGATGTGCTGCTTCTGCTGCGCATCGAGCACCGCCGGCACCGGATCGAATGCGTACACCTTCTGCAGCGGATTCAGGGTGGGACGGCCCGGCGGCTCATCGGGCGAGGCGGTCTGCAGGTAGTCCATGTACAGCGGTGAGACCGGGGTCATCACCACGTCGTGGCCCTTGCGCGCGGCCTCGATGCCGCCTTCTGTCCCGCGCCAGGACATCACCGCCGCGTTGGCCGGCAGCTTGCCGCCTTCGAGGATCTCGTCCCAGCCGATCAGGCGCTTGCCGTGCGCAGCCAGGTAGGTGCCCAGGCGGTCGATCATCCAGCCCTGCAACGCTTCCTCGTTCTTGAGGCCGAGTTGCTTGATCCGCGCCTGCATGTGCTTGGACGCCTTCCAGCTGTCCTTGACTGCTTCGTCGCCGCCGATGTGGAAGAACGGCCCGGGGAACAGGGGAATCACTTCGCCCAGCACGTTCTCCAGGAACTGCATGGTCGCCTCGTCGGCGTTGAACAGGTTGGTGTGTACGCCGCCCCAGCTGGAGACCTTCAGTTGCGGCCGGTCCACGCCCAGGTCGGGGTAGGCGGCGATGGCCGCGGTCGCGTGCCCGGGGATGTCGATCTCCGGCACCACGGTGATGTGGCGTTCGGCGGCGTAGCGCACCACCGCGCGGATCTGGTCCTTGGTATAGAAGGCGCACTCCTGGATCGGCTGTCCATCCGCGCCGATGCCGGCATCGCCAAAGGGCACGCGGCAGGCGCCCACGCTGGTCAGGCGCGGGTACTGGTCGATCTGGATGCGCCAACCCTGGTCATCGGTCAGATGCCAGTGGAAGACATTGAGCTTGTGCACGGCCATCGCGTCGAGCAGGCGTTCGATCTCCTCCACGCTCTGGAAGTGGCGCACCGAGTCGAGCATCACCCCGCGCCAGGCCAGGCGCGGGCTGTCGGTGATGTCCACCGCGTCCAGCGCTGCCGGCGCGCCCTGGCCACCGCCGACCGGCAGCAGCTGCCATAGGCTCACGGCACCGTGGAACAGGCCGGCCGAGGTCGCGCCCTGGATGCGCACGCCGTCCTGGCCGACATGCAGGGTGTAGCCCTCGGCGCCGCCGGTGGCCGGATCCAGGACGAATCGCACCGCCGCCTGCTCGCCGGTGTCGGCCAGCCTCAGCGCCGGTCCGCCGGTGCTGCGCAGCAGGTCGATGAACTGGGTCGCGGTGGTCAGGGCTTCCTCGCCTTGCGCGGTCACCGTCATCCCCGACTTGAGGACGAACTGTCCCTGGCCCGGGGTCGCGCTGCGCGGTGCGGGAATCAGCGGCAGTGGCGCGGCGCTGGCGCCCGCGCACAGCAGGGCCAGGCAGGCCAGCGCGGTGCGCAGGGCGGGGCGGAATCGGGACGGCAGTGGCATGAAGGCACCTCTAGGGCTGGGAAACGCAGCGCCACCGGGACGTTGCGCGTCGTCAAAACGCAGGCGGGCCCGGACATGTCCGGGCCCGCCTGGGGTCAAGCATGCAACAAGTTGGCGCCGATCAGAACTTCGCGCGCAGGTTGAGGTAGTACTGGCGACCGTTGGAGTACACCGCATACGGCAGGAAGCCGACCGTGCTGTCGGTGTAGTACTTGGCCTTGGGGTTGTTGAGGTTCAGGCCGTCCAGGCTGAGCGACAGGTGGTCGTTGATCTTGTAACCCAGCGAGGCTGACAGGGTGCCAAAGTCGTCCTGGTAGAACGGCGTGGCGCGGCTGGCACCGGCATAGAAGCTGTCGCGATAGCTCCAGGACACGCGTGCACTGAAGATATCGTTCTCGAAGTAGCCGGCCACGTTGTAGGTGTTCTTCGAGGTGCCGAACATCGGCGTGCTGGTATCGGTGTCGCCATCGGTATAGGTGTAGTTCGCGTTGACGCCGAACCACTCGCCGATCGGCTGCTGGTAGGTCAGCTCCACGCCCTTGACCTTTGCATCGGTGTTGACCGGCACGGTGACCTGGTAGTCGGCGTAGACATCAACGCCCTGGTCGAAGCTGGCTTGCTGGTCCTTGTACTGGATGGTCTGCGAACCGCCCACATCGATGTAGTCCTTCATCTTCATGTAGAAGGCGCTGGCGGCCAGCAGGCCGCGTGGCATGAAGTACCACTCCAGGGAGAGGTCGAAGTTGGTCGATACCAGCGGCTTGAGATAGGGGTTGCCGCCGCTGCCCGTGTGGGTCAGGTCGTCCAGCGACAGCGAGCCGGCCAGTGCGGAGTAGTCCGGACGCGTCAGGGTCTTGGAAGCGGCCACGCGGCCGACCAGGTCGTCGCTGAAGTCGAACTTGAAGTTCGCGCTGGGCAGCAGCTTGCTGTAGTCATTGCTGACCTCGATCGGCAGGTAGGCACCGAAGGCCGAGCCGGTGATGGCGCCGGGGATGGCGGCGCCCACGCCCTGGTTGTAGCGGACCTTGCTGGAGGTGTTGACGTAGCGCACGCCGATGTTGCCGCTCCAGCGCTCACCCTCGAAGTTGCCCTGCAGGTAGGCCGCGCCGTTGTTCTCCTTCACGCCATAGACGTTCTGCCAGTTGAAGCGTGCCACCGGGTCGCGGTTGGCGTACTCGGCGTTGATCGCGGCCAGCTGGCCGGGCGTGTAGTACCAGATGCCGCTCGGCAGGTTGCCTCCAATGCCGTCGCCGAAGTCGCTCGGGTAGGCGCCGCCCGTGGTCGGCAGGGCCGAAAGCGGGGGCATGCCATTGAGCGGGCCTTGGCCGATGTCGAAGTCGTTGTGGCGCTCGTGTTCGGTATAGCGCAGGCCGAAGTCGAGCGAACTGAACACGCCTTCGGCGTTGGTCCAGCTACTGTCGGCGGCGAACCAGTTCTCCTTGTCCTTCACCTCGATGCCCTGGTCGCCGAAGATCCAGCCGGCCGATGGAATCTGGGTGCTCGGCGTATTGCCGGTGCCCAGCGAGGCGTCGATGACACTGCCGATGCCGTGCATCTGCCAGCCCACGGTGCCGCCGGTGGGCGAGATGCCGGTTTCCAGTACGTTCTGGTGCGGGCTCTTGCCCACGCCGTGGCTGCTGCCGGCCTCGAACTTCACCTGCACGCTGTCGTTGACGTGCCAGTCGGCATTGAGTGCGACGTAATTGGTCGAGGACTCGGCGCCGGGGCGCGAGATCATGTCGTACACCCCGTACGGCGTGGTGCCGTTGGGGGTGTAGCTGGCGCTGGTCAGCACGCCGTTGTCGATGGTGTAACTGTCAGGGGTCTGGGCACCGACGAACTGGCTGCCCCAGATCATGAAGTTGCGGTTGTAGTTATCCGCCTTCATCTTCGAGTAGAAGCCGTTGAGGTCGAAGGTCAGGTCGTCGGACGCCTTGAACTGTAGGTCGACCGTGCCGCCCTGACGCTCGCGCTCCTGGGTGAACAGCGTGGCGCCGAGCAGGTTGGGATACAGCACGCTCTGGCCGCCGACCGTGGCGGTGCCGTAGCCGCCCACCACTTCCTGGCCGTCGCGGCGCAGGCTGCGCTTTTCGTAGAACGGCTGGAGCAGGAAGCCGAAGGTCCCGGCATCGTTCTTCCAGTTCAGCAGCCCGCTGAACTGTGGCTTGGTATCGCCGGGCAGGTCGGAGTAGACCGCGCCGAACGAGCCTTCCAGGGTCAGCGGCTTGTCGAAGTTGAGCGGCTTGCGGGTCAGGATGTCGATCGAACCGGCCGCGCCGCCTTCGACCAGCTTGGCCTCGGAGGACTTGTGCACCACGACCTGGTCGACGATTTCCGAGGGCAGCAGCGAGTAGCTGACGCTGCGGCCCACCGTCTGCACCTGGGAGAGCACGAACCAGTCGCCAGTGGCGATGCCGTGGCCGTTGAGGGTGGTCTGGGTCAAGCTGGGGCTGGTGCCGCGCAGGGACACGCGATCGGCTTCGTCGAATGCACCTTCGCTGGCGGAGGACGAGGCGATGTTGACGCCCGGCAATTCGCGCAGGGTGTCGGCCACGTTCTTGGCGGGTAGCTTGCCGATGTCTTCGGCGCTGACCGCTTCCACGTGCGAGGAGGCGTCGCGCTTGGTGTTGAGCGATTTCTCCAGGCTGGAGCGGATGCCGACCACCGTGATGGTGTCCAGGTTAGTGGCGTCGGTGCCGGACTGGCCGCCGTCAGTCTGCTGCGCCTGCGCGGCGAAGCTCAGGCTGGTCAGGATGGCCACGGTCAAAAGGGATTTCTTGCAGGTCATGGTGCGTTCCCCGGTCTGTGATGGGTTGTGGCAGTGGGCTGCCAGGCCTGTACGTCGATGTGGTGCGATGTCGAAACAAACTGTGTTGCGTGGCGCCGAATGTCCCGACCAGCGTCACGCCGCGGGCGGCCTTGCGAGTGACTTCAGTGCGGTGCGGTCTGGCCGAGATACCAGTTGGCGGCGCCCAGGACGCCCAACTGCCCGTGCTCGACCAGTCGCACGGGAATGCGCTCCAGGGCAGCCCGCATCGGTCCCTTGTTGAGGAACCGCTCGACGAAGCTGCTCTGCAGCAGGAGTTCACGGATGCGCGGCAGGATGCCGCCGGCCAGGTAGATGCTGCCGGTGATGCCATACAGCAAAGCCATGTCGCCCACGGTGCTGCCCAGCAGCCCACAGAACATCTCCAGGGTCTCGCGCGCTAGCGGGTCATCGCCCGTGGTGGCCGCCGCGGTGATGGCGTCGGGCGCGGCATGGCGCGGCGTGACCCCGCGGACCTGGCACAGCGCGGTATACAGGTTGAGCAGGCCCGGGCCGGACAGGGCATGTTCGACCGGGACGTGGGAGCGCTTGCCCAGCATCTGCGCCAACACCGCCAGCTCCAGCTCGGTGCCCACGCTGAGCGCGGCGTGCCCGGCCTCAGTGGCCAGGACGGTGGCCCGACGACCGGTCGGGATCCACACCGCCGCGCCCAGGCCCGTGCCCGGGCCGAGCACCAGCGTGGGACCGCGCTCGGAGGCGTGGGCCGGACCGCTCAGGCGCAGCACTTCCTGGTCGCCGACCAGTGCGGCGGCATAGGCCACGGCCTCGAAATCGTTGACCAGGCGCAGGTCGTCCAGGCCGAGCACGCCCTGGATCTCACGGGGGGACAGGCGCCAGGGCAGGTTGGCGGTGATGACCGTGCCGTCCTCCAGCGGGAAACCGGCGCTGGCGATCACCCCGCGCTGCACGCGCGGGCCGTCCAGCCCGCCCAGGAAGTTGCCGATGATCTCGGCCAGGCCCGCGTATTCGGCGCAGGCGTACTTGCGGTAGCTGAGGATCTCCACGGGCTGCAGGTCCTGCCCGGTCGAGCGCACCAGGCCCAGGCGAACGTGCGTGCCGCCCACGTCGGCGGCGATGAAGGGCGCACCGATGCTCAAGGCTGGGTCCTCCGGATGTCCTGGTCCTGCATGCGAACAGCTCTCCCCGACGAATGCCCGGCGCGCACAGATCCCCGGCGCCGATGGACCGAGTCTCCAATGGTGATGACAACGATGTCAACAGCTGTCGCGACATTTTCATCACTCAGTGGTATTGCGGCGGCGCAGCACGATCATGTGCCGCCAATGTGGAACATGGGCAGCGACTGCGCGGAGAGCCCTTGGATCCTGGGCGCTGCGAGCTGCTGGCCACGCCATTGCCGTCTTTAAGCGCTTGCAGTAGTCAGAAAAATTGGTTTTAAATTGGACCCAATGAATTTGAGCCCACTCGCACCGGGCGCGCGGCCATGACACGTCGCACGTCCGCCTTGGATCCGCGCCTGTCTGCGATCGCGCTTGATGCCGACGCGCCCACGCCGCTGTATCTGCAGCTGACCGCGCAGCTGGGCGAAACGATCCGCGACGGCGCATGGAAGGTCGGCGAGGCATTGCCGGCCGAGCGCGTGCTGTGCGAACAGTTGCAGGTCTCCCGCGTGACGCTGCGCCAGGCGATGGATGCCCTGGTCGAGCAGGGCCTGGTGACCCGTCGGCAGGGCGCGGGCACCTTCGTCACCTCGCAAATCACCCATCCACTAACGGGTCTGGCCAGCTTCAGCGAAACCCTGCGCATGAAGGGCTACCAGCCCAGCAGCCAGTGGTTGGAGCGACGCGTGCGCCCGGCCCATGGCGAGGAGATCCTGCGCCTGGGCCTGTCCCCGGAGACGCCGGTGTCTTCGATCACGCGCCTGCGCCGCGCCGATGAGCGGGTGATGGCTTACGAACATTCGGTAATCCCGCAGCGCGTCCTGCCCGATCCCGACGATGTCGGTGATTCGCTCTACGCCTGGCTCGACGCGCACGGCACGCCGGTGGTGCGCGCGCTGCAGTATTTCCGCGCGGTCAATCTCAGTGCGCGCATGGCCGGACACCTGGGCATGAGCACCGGCGATGCGATCCTGCACGTGGTGCGCGTGGGGTATGCGCGCGACGGCGCGGCGATCGAGCTCAGCAACACCTATTGCCACAACGATTTCTACGATTTCGTCGCCGAGTTGCGGCGCTAGCCAGACCGATGTCCGCGCATCGGCATCAAGCCGGTCAGCGGGTGTTCCTTCCACCGACGCTTCAGCCCGGAGTTGCACGCCTCATGTCGTCCGACCAGCCCAAAAGCTTCGCCAGCTCGCTCGCCGTCACCGGCCTGCTGTTTTTCATCATCGGCTTCTTCACCTGGATCAACGGGCCGCTGATCACCTTCGTGCGCCTGGCCTTCGACCTGGATGAGGTCAAGGCCTTCTTCGTGGTGTTCGTTTTCTACATCTCCTACTTCGTACTGGCCTTGCCGGCGGCGGCCACGCTGAAGATGACCGGGATGAAGAAGGGCCTGGCCCTGAGCCTGGTGGTGATGGCGGTCGGGGCGGCGATGTTCGGCCAGTTCTCCACCCAGCGCTGGTACGCCGGCGCGCTGTCAGGGCTGTTCGTGATCGGGGGGGGGCTGGCGCTGCTGCAGACGGCGGTCAATCCCTACGTGAGCATCCTGGGTCCGATCGAGACCGCCGCGCGTCGGATCGCGGCCATGGGCCTGTGCAACAAGATCGCCGGCATCCTGGCGCCGATCGTGATCGGTTCGGTGGTGCTGCATGGCATCGGCGATCTGTCCGCACAGGTGGCCGCGGCCGATCCGGCCACCAAGGAGCAGTTGTTGACCGCTTTCGCCGCCAAGATCCATGGGCCCTACCTGGTGATGGCCGGCGTGCTGGTCGTGGTGGCGGTGGTGATCCTGTTCTCGCCGCTGCCGGAGCTGAAGGGCAGCGACGCCAACGCCGAATCCACGGCCGCAGGCGGTGCGGCGCGCGCGAGCATCTTCCAGTTCCCGCATCTGTGGCTGGGCGTGCTGTGCCTGTTCGTCTACGTCGGCGTGGAGGTGCTGGCCGGCGATGCGATCGGCACCTACGGCAATGGGTTCGGCCTGCCGCTGGACCAGACCAAGTTCTTCACCTCCTTTACCCTCGGCGCGATGCTGCTCGGTTACCTGGTCGGACTGGTGGCCATCCCACGGATGCTGTCGCAGCAGGCGTACCTGGCCATCTCGGCGGTGCTCGGCGTGCTGTTCGCGCTGGGCGCGCTGTTCACCCACGGCTATGTGTCGGTGGGCTTCGTGGCCGCGCTGGGCTTCGCCAACGCGATGATGTGGCCGGCGATCTTTCCGCTGGCCATCAGGGGCCTGGGACGCTTTACCGAGACTGGTTCGGCGCTGCTGGTGATGGGCATCGCCGGCGGTGCGTTGATCTCCCAGAGCTTTGCCATCCTCAAGCAGCATTTTGATTTCCAGTGGGTGTTCGCCGGTCTGGCGGTGCCCTGCTACCTGTACATCCTGTTCTTTGCCGTGCGCGGGCATCGCGTCGGCCAGGGGCAGGCCGCGCGCTGAGGCGCTCCTGGCACACAAGGCGGAACGACCATGCGCAGACCCACCATCAAGGACGTTGCCGAGCGGGCCAAGGTGTCGCTCAAGACCGTCTCGCGCGTCATCAACAACGAGCCATCGGTGATGCAGGGCACTCGCGCCCGGGTGCTGCGCGCCATCGCCGAGCTGGACTACGAGCCGGACCCATCGGCGCGCAACCTGCGCAGCGGCACGCCGTTTGTGATCGGGCTTGTCTACGACAACCCCAATCCGTACCACATCATCGGCGTGCAGAACGGCGTGTTGGCCGCATGCCGCGAAACCGGCTTCGGCCTGCAGATCCAGCCGTGCGATTCCACCTCACCGCTGCTGGCCGAGGAGCTGGCCGAGTTCGTCCAGCGCTCGCGCCTGGCCGGACTGGTACTGACCGCACCGATGTCCGAACGCCCCGAGCTGATCGCCGCGCTGGCCGCGCGCAACGTGCCGCTGGTGCGCATCATCGCCGCCACCGAGGATCCAGGCGATGGCCCGCCGTGCGTGTACGTGGACGATCGTGATGCGGCCTACGAGATCACCGAGCACCTGATCCAGCTGGGCCACCAGCGCATCGGTTTCCTCATGGGCGGCCTGGCGCACCGTTCCAGCACCGAGCGCTATGCCGGCTACGAACAGGCGCTGAAGGACTACGGCATCACCCTGGACAAGCACCTGGTGGTGCCGGGCGACTTCACTTTTGACGATGGCTTTCGTGGTGCACGTCGCCTGCTGGCCCTGCGCGAGCCGCCCACCGCGATCTTCGGGTCCAACGACGAGATCGCCGCCGGCGTGCTGGCCGCGGCCAAGTCGATGGGACTCAACGTGCCCTACGACCTGTCCATCGCCGGTTTCGAAGACAGTCCGTTCTCCAAGCAGTCCTGGCCGCCGCTGACCACGGCCAAGCAGGCCACCGAAGACATCGCCAAGCACGCCGCGCGCCTGTTGATTGCGCGCCTGCGCCAGGATGCTTACGACGATGCCCCCATTGCCATGCACAACCAGGGCTTCACCCCGCAGCTGGTGGTGCGTGGTTCCACCGCGCCGATGCGCCCCGTCCGCGCCGAACCCAAGACATCGACCCCATGAACTCATCTCCCACACCCGCCACGGCGCTGCCTGCAGCCACGCAGACCCTGATGTACAACGAGGCCGCCTCCACCGCCGAGGTGGTGGCCGCGCAGTTCGCGCGTAACCACGACACCGTGGTGGCACTGGCCCAATCGTTGCGCGAGTCACCGCCGCCGTTCGTGGCGACCTGCGCGCGTGGCAGCTCCGACCATGCCGCGACGTTCGGCAAGTACCTGATCGAAACCCAGGTCGGGGTGATGACGGCCTCGGCCTCGCCCTCGATCGGGTCGGTCTACGGTTCGCCGCTCAAGCTGTCCGGCGCGCTGTTCATCGCCATCTCCCAGTCGGGCAAGAGCCCTGACCTGCTGCGCAATGCCGAGGCGGCCAGGGTCGCCGGCGCGCGCGTGGTGGCGCTGGTCAACGTCGAGGATTCGCCACTGGCGCAGCTGGCCGACGTGGTGCTGCCGTTGTGCGCCGGTCCGGAGACCTCCGTCGCCGCGACCAAGAGCTACCTTGCCTCGCTGGCCGCGCTGCTGCAGTTGGTGGCGCACTGGTCGCAGGACGAGAAGCTGCTGGCCGCGCTCGACGCGCTGCCTGGCGCGCTGCGCCAGGCCTGGGATGCAGACTGGTCGGGCCTGAGCGGAGGTCTGGTCGGCGCGCACAACCTGTTCGTGCTTGGCCGTGGTCTGGGTCTGGGCGCCGCGCAGGAGGCCGCGCTGAAGTTCAAGGAAACCTGCGGCCTGCACGCCGAGGCCTACAGCTCGGCCGAGGTCAAGCACGGGCCGATGGCGCTGGTGGGCCCGGGTTTCCCGGTGCTGTGCTTCGCCCAGCCCGACGGCACCGAGGCTGGCATGCTGGCACTGGCCGAGGAGTTCCGCGGCCGGGGCGCGCAGGTGTGGGTGGCCTCGGGGCAGGGGGACCTGCCGCTGGTGGCGGCCCCGCATCCGGCCTGCGCGCCGCTGCTGACCATCCAGAGCTTCTACAAGGCCATCAACGCGCTGGCCCTGGCGCGTGGGCACAATCCCGATGTGCCGCCCCATCTGAACAAGGTCACCGAAACCGTATGAGCCTGCGCTTTGCCCTGGTCAACGCCCGCGTCCTGTCCGACACGGGCTTCATCGCCGACGGTGGCGTTGTCGTCGATGCCGGCCGCATCGTCGCGGTCACTTCCGCCGCCGAAGCGCGGCGCCAGGCCGACACCGTGCTCGACCTGGGCGGAGCAACCCTGGCGCCGGGCTTCATCGACTGCCAGGTCAACGGCGGCGGCGGGGTGCTGTTCAACAACGATCCCACGCCGGGCGCGATCGACTGCATTGGCCGCGCGCATCGTCGCTTCGGCACGACTGGCTTCCTGCCCACCCTGATCAGTGACCGTGCCGAGGTCATGGCGCAAGCGGTCCAGGCTACGCGCCAGGCCATCGCGCAAGGCGTGGACGGTGTCATCGGCGTGCACCTGGAAGGCCCGTACCTGGCGCCGGCGCGCAAGGGCACCCACGACGCGGGCACCTTCCGCGTGCCCGATGCGGACGAGGTCGCCATGGCCACGGCGCTGGGCAACGGCGTCACCCTGGTCACTCTGGCGCCCGAGCAGGTGCCGGTGGAGACCCTGCGCGCCTTCATCGCGCAAGGCGCGCTGGTGGTCGCCGGACACACCGCGGGCACCTACGAGCAGATCCGTGCCGGGCTGGACGCCGGCGTGCGCGGTTTCACCCATCTGTTCAACGCCATGTCGCCACTGCAGGGGCGCGAGCCCGGCGCGGTGGGCGCGGCGCTGGAGGATGCCGGCAGCTGGTGCGGCGTCATCGCCGATGGGGTCCACGTGCATCCTGGATCGCTGCGCGTGGCGCTGGCCGCCAAGCCGCGCGGCAAGGTGTTCCTGGTCACCGATGCGATGCCGATGGTGGGCGCCGACAGCCCCGCCTTCGACCTGTACGGCGAAACCATCACCGCGGTGGATGGCGTGGTGCGCAACGCGGCCGGCTCGCTGGCTGGATCGGCGCTGGACATGGCCACGGCGGTGCGCAACACGGTGCAGCTCGTCGGCCTGCCACTGGACGAAGCCCTGCGCATGGCCGCGCTCTATCCCGCGCAGTTCCTCGGGGTGGATCACGAGCGTGGCCGCATCGCACCGGGCCTGCGTGCCGACCTGGTGGCGCTGGACGATAATGTGCGGGTTATCGAAACCTGGATCGGCGGGGAAACGTCCGCCGGCTGATGCCATGGCTGTTTCCTCTCTTCGTCGCTTCGCTTCGGTCGATGCCCTGCGTGGCCTGACCGTCGCGGCCATGCTGTTGGTCAACGACCCGGGTGACTGGGCGCATGTCTACGCGCCGCTGCTGCATTCGCAATGGGACGGCTGCACGCCGACCGACCTGGTTTTCCCGTTCTTTCTTTTCATCGTCGGGGTCTCCATCGCCCTGGGCGTCGTCCCCCGTGTGGAGGCCGGAGCCGCTGCGGCGCCGCTGCGACGAGGACTGTGGATCCGCGCGGCGAAGATCATCGGCATCGGGTTGGCGATCAACCTGCTGGGGTGGTGGTTGCTGGACAAGCCTCACCTGCGGCCCTGGGGCGTCCTTCAGCGCATCGGCCTGTGTTTCCTCGTGGTCGGGCTGCTGGCGACCGTTCCGCGTGCGCGGGCGCAGGGTGCGTTGATCGTGTTGCTGCTGCTGGGCTACTGGGCATTGCTGGGACTGACCGGCGGGTTCGCCCCCTGGACCAACCTGGCCAGCCGCGTGGATACCGCGCTGCTGGGGCCGCTGGTGTACGAGTTCGACCCCGCGACCGGGCGCGGCCATGATCCCGAAGGTCTGCTCAGCACCTTGCCGGCCATCGCCACCACGCTGATCGGCCTGCATGCCGGCGGCTGGCTGCGCCGGGGGCGCGCGCACCGGCTCCTGCCGGGGGCCCTGGGCTGCCTGCTGGTGGGCTGGCTGTGGGCGGCGGTGCTGCCCTGGAACAAAAACCTGTGGACGCCCTCTTTCGTCCTGTGGACCGCTGGATGGGCCATGGCCCTGCTGTGGCTGTTCCATATGTTGGTTGATGTGCGCGGCTGGCCCGCGCTGGGACGCGCGCTGGGCATCAATGCGATCACCGTCTATGCGGGATCGGCGGTGATGTTCCTGCTGCTGGCCGCCAGCGGGGCCTGGGACGCGATCTATCGGATCGGCTATGCCAGCTGGATGACGCCGCGCTTCGGTCCCGAAGTGCCGTCCCTGGCCTTTGCGCTGGTCTTCACCGGGATATGGTGGGTAATCGCCAAGCTCATGGAGCGACGCGGCATCGTGCTAAAGGTCTAGCGGTCAAGCGTTCGAAAGGGGTGTCGCGCCACACGCAGACGGCGCGCCGATCATCTGGCGCGCATCGGCCAGGAACATGCCGCGCACCGACGCCTTGCTGCGGGGTGGCGGGATCGTGCCGACATGGCGCTGTTGACTGGGCATTGCCTGGGCCATCGCAACGCATGTCCGGATGCCGCGGCGCGCAGACGGGGGCGGGAACGTCGTCGTCCCGGACTGACGCCTCGATTGCCCGATGGCAGGTCCCGTCCATGATCGCCGCAGTGGCCTCGCCTCTCCCGGGCCTTGCCTGCACGCGCTGGCGCCGATCTGCGCCGCAGGGACGCAGGCCTGCACTCCCGCGAGAATCCGCAGGCCCCAGATGACCATGACGCCATGCGCCGCGGCTGTTTCCGCCAAATGGGCGCCACCCCGGACGCAATGCGGCCAAGCGGGGAGACCTTAAAAAACGACTGATTTAAATCGTTTAAAATATTGACGGCGGCAGCCGCGCGGGCGCACATTGCCGCTCCAATCCCATGGGGATCGTCATTGGCGACACTGTCGAAAACACGGGTCTGGACCGGATCATCGATGGATGGCGGGGTTCAGCGCGGGTGCTCGCGCGCCGGCGAAGCCGAAGCCGCGCGGGTGTCGCCTTTGCGTATCGACACCGGTACCTCGCGCGTCCAGGCATGGCGTGAGGGACACCGCGCCGGCGCGGCACCGAACCGCCTCCAGTGCTCACTGGAAACATCGATCAACTCGCGCAGCGGCAGTGATGTCTCCTGTCTGCGCACGACCGTCCTGACCGCCGGGCCATCGCCGGCGGCCGGCGCACACTGAACCCAAGGAGTCCCTTGCTCATGTCGATCCGCCTTCCGTCCCTGCTGCCACGCGTGATGCTGGGCTTCGGCCTGCTGGCCGGGTTGGGCCAGGCCCAGGCCGCCGCGCCGACCACGCGCATGCTCGATACCGGTTGGCAGCTGCGCCTGGTCCCCGGACAGGCCCAGGCCAAGGACCATCCGCAGGCGGCGCAATGGCTCAGGGCGCAGGTGCCTGGCGTGGTCCAGACCGACCTGATGGCCGCCGGCCTGATGCCGGATCCGTTCAAGGTCGACAACGAGGCCAAGGTGCAGTGGGTGGGTCTGAGCGACTGGCAGTACCGCACCCGGTTCGACGTCGATGCCGACACCCTGGCGCGCCAGCACGTGGAACTGGTGTTCGAAGGCCTGGATACGCTGGCCCAGGTGACGCTCAACGGGCACAAGGTGCTCGACGCCGACAACATGTTCCGGCGCTGGACGGTGGATGCCAAGCCGCTGCTCAAGCGCGGCGCGAACACCCTGGAGATCACCTTCCGTTCGCCGATCGAAGCCCTGCGCCCATGGCTGGCCAAGCAGCCCTACACCATGCCGGGCACGTATGACTCGGCCTTTGGCGACGAGCCGGCCGGACGCAACAGTTCCATCTACCTGCGCAAGGCGCCATATCACTTCAGCTGGGACTGGGGCCCGCGCCTGGTGACCGCCGGTCCATGGAAGCCGGTGGCGCTGCAGGCCTGGGACGAGGCGCGCGTGCAGGACCTGCACGTGGACCAGCAGCGCGTGGATGCCGAGGCGGCCCAGCTGGAGGCCCAGCTCACCGTGCAGGCCACACAAGGCGGGACGGCCACGGTGGAACTGCAGGTGCTCGATCCCGACGGCAATCCGGTCACCACCTTCACCCAGCAACGCGTGCTCGACCCGGGCCGCAACCGGATCGATCTACCGGTGCGCATCGCCCATCCGCGCCGCTGGTTCCCGGCTGGGTATGGCGCGCAGGATCGTTACACCTTCGTGGTCCGCCTCACCGATGCCACCGGCGATAGCCAGCAGGCGCGTCGCGTGACCGGCCTGCGCAGCGTGGAGCTGCGCCGGGAGAAGGACCAGTGGGGCCGCGGCATGGAATTCGTGATCAATGGCATCCCGATCTTCGCCAAGGGCGCCAACATGATCCCGCTGGACAGCTTCTCCAGCCGGGTCACCGAGGCCACGATCCGCCGCACCCTGCAGGATGCCCGCGATGCCAACATGAACATGGTGCGCATCTGGGGCGGCGGCATCTACCAGAGCGACGCGTTCTACGAGACCGCAGACGCGCTGGGCATCATGGTCTGGCAGGACTTCATGTTCGGCGGCGGCATCCCGCCCTATGACCGCGCCTTCCGCGAGAACACCCGGCAGGAGGCGATCGACCAGGTCATGCGCCTGCGCGACCATCCCAGCATCGTGCTGTGGTGTGGCAACAACGAGGTCCAGGTCGGCTGGGAAGGCATGGGCGACAGCGCCAAGCTGCAGGCGTCGATCGATCCGGCCGAGCGCAGCCGCATCGAGCGCGGCATGGACAACCTGTTCGGCTCGGTCCTGCGCGATGTGGTGACCCGCTATTCCCCGAACGTGCCGTACTGGGCGACCTCGCCCGGCACCGACCTGGACACCGACGCCAACCAGACCGACGACGGCGACATGCATTACTGGGAGGTCTGGGGCGGCCCGGCCTATCCGGTGACCCAGTACATGGACGTCACCCCGCGCTTCATGTCCGAGTATGGCCTGCAGTCCTTCCCGGACATGCGCACCGTGCGTGACTTCGCCGGCGATGGCCCGCTCAGCCTGGAGACGCCGGCCATCAAGGCCCACCAGAAGTGGGACCACGGCCGTGGCAACGCGCGCCAGTTGCTCTACATCCGGCGCGAGTTCGGCGAACCCAAGGACTTTGCCAGCCTGGTCTACCTGAGCCAGCTGATGCAGGCCGAGGGCATCCAGATCGCGGCCGAACACCATCGCGCCTCGCGTCCACGCACGATGGGCACGCTGTTCTGGCAGCTCAACGACGTGTGGCCGGTCATCTCCTGGTCAAGCGTGGACTACGAGGGCCGCTGGAAGGCGCTGCAGTACCACGCGCGGCGCTTCTTCGCGCCCGAGCTGGTCGCCGCGCTGCGCAAGGACGGACAGACCCACGTGGCCCTGGTTTCCGACCGCACCACGCCGCTGGCCGCCCGTTGGCGCGTGCGGGTGATGGACTTCCACGGCAAGCTGCTGTCCACCGACACCCACGCGGTGACGCTGCCGGCGCTGAGCAGCACCCAGCTTGGGCAGTTCGCCGATGCCGACCTGCTCAAGGGTGCCGACCCGAAGACGAGTTTGGCGGTGTTCGAGCTGTTGGATGGGGACACCGTGCTGTCGCGGCAGAGCGTGTACTTCGACGCCGCCAAGCACCTGGACCTGCCGATCCCGCAGGTGGTCGCCCAGTGGCGGGCCGAGCAGGGCGGCTATGCGGTCACGCTGACCAGCCCGGTGCTGGCGCGCGAACTGTGGCTGTCCTTCGGCGACATCGACGCAATGCTCTCGGACAACGCCTTCGACCTGCTGCCCGGTACGCCTGCGACGGTGCATGTGCGCAGCAGCGCGTCGCTGGACGCGCTCAGGGCCAGGCTGCAGCTGCGTGACGTGGCCTCGACCCTGCAGGGGGCGCCGCCCGAGCCGGAGGCTGCGAGGTGATGCGATCGATGCCTTGCGTGCCCGCCCTGCGTGCATCGGTCGCCACGCGCGCGGACAGCGCACGGGAGAAGGCCGCCGCGCGGCCATTGAGCCGCGGCATGGACACCGGCTGCGAAGCGCCGACTCTGGCCGTTCATGGCGCGCCTGGCGGCGATTTTGCCGCCTCGATCCGGGGCAGCGCCGCGCTGTCCAAGTAGCCCACCCTTTCTGGCGCGGCATGGCCCGCGCTGTCCCGTTCTAGGAGAGCCCCATGACCACCCGTCGCGACATCCTGCAACTGCTCGGCACCAGCGCCGGGGCCGGCCTGATGGCCGCCGCGCTGCCCGGCTGGGCTGCCGCCGTCCCGGGGAGGGCAGGCGCGGGCCTCACCAGCCAGCGCCCGGCACCGGGCAAGCGCCGCTTCACCTCCGAGGCGGTCGAGCGCCAGCTGCGCACGGTCAAAGCCGGCATCGCCGATCCCAAGCTGGCCTGGCTGTTCGAGAACTGCTACCCCAACACGCTGGACACCACGGTGGAGACCGGCACCCTCAACGGCAAGCCGGACACCTTCGTCATCACCGGCGACATCGACGCGATGTGGCTGCGCGATTCTTCCGCCCAGGTGCATCCCTACATCCCGCTGGCACGCGGCGACAAGGCGCTGCGGCGCATGTTCCATGGCCTGATCCAGCGCCAGGCCGCGTGCATCCGCATCGACCCCTATGCCAATGCCTTCCTGCCCGACCCGCATGGCCAGCGGCTCAAGTGGGCGGTCAGCGACGACACCGAGATGAAGCCCGGCGTGGGCGAGCGCAAATGGGAGATCGACTCGCTGTGCTACCCCATCCGCCTGGCGCACGCTTACTGGAAGGCGACCGGCGACACCGCGCCGTTCGATGACGACTGGCGCACGGCGATGGCCCTGGTGGTGCAGACCTTCCGCGAGCAGCAACGCAAGGATGGCCCGGGGCCGTATCGATTCCAGCGTCCCTCGCCGCGTCCGACCGAGAGCCAGTTCCTGGACGGTTACGGCAACCCGACCCGGCCCAACGGGATGATCCACTCGATGTTCCGCCCGTCCGATGACGCCTGCCTGTATCCCCTGTTCGTGCCGGCCAACCTGTTCGCGGTGACCGTGCTGCGCCAACTGGCGCAGATGAGCGCGGCGATCCACCACGATGCGGATTTCGCCGCGCAGTGCCGCGCCCTGGCCGACGAGGTGGAACAGGCCACGCGCAAGGCCGGCCTGCAGCGCGACGCCGATGGCAGCACGCACTGGGCCTACGAAGTCGACGGCTATGGCAACCAGTTGTTCATGGACGACGCCAACGCGCCGGGCCTGCTGAGCCTGGCCTACCTGGGCTGCGTCGACCGCGACGATCCGGTCTACCAGCGCACCCGCGCGCTGGCCTGGAGCCCGCGCAATCCGTACTTCTTCCAGGGCACCGCGGCGCAGGGCATCGGCGGCCCGCACGAGGGCCTGCGGATGATCTGGCCGATGGCGATCATCCTGTACGCCTTCACCAGCGACGACGACGCGCAGATCCGTCAGTGCCTGCAGTGGCTCAAGACCACCGACAACGGCACCGGCTTCATGCACGAGGCCTTCGACCAGGACGACCCGTCGCACTTCACCCGCGCCTGGTTCGCCTGGGCCAACACCCTGTTCGGCGAACTCATCGTCCACCTCCACCAGACCCGGCCGCAGCTGCTGCGCGCCTGATGCGCGCGCGTGCCGCGGGCGGCGATGGCTTCCCCCGTGCGTGCCATCGCCGCCATGGCGGCTTCCACCCAAACATCGCTCCACGAGGATCCATCGCAATGGCCACACGACGTACTTTCCTGCAGGGCGCCATCGCCCTGGCGCTGCTTGGCAGTTCCGGTCTGGCGCCGCGCTCCTTCGCCCGCGCCGGCAACTACGCGCTGCCGGCCGACCGCCGCGTGCAGCCGGACCTGACGCGTCACGTGGACGTGTTCATCGGCACCGGCGGCCATGGACACGTGTTCCCCGGCGCGACGCTGCCCTTCGGCATGGTCCAGCTCAGTCCGGATACCTACAACGCGGTGTGGGATTCCTGCGGCGGCTACCACACCGACAACCATTCGATCATGGGCTTCTCGCACACCCACCTGTCGGGCACCGGGGTCGGCGACATGCTGGATTTCCTGGTGATGCCGTCCACCGGGCCCGTGCAGTTGAAGCCGGGGGAACTGGACGACCCCGACAGCGGCTACCGCCAGCGCTACGACCACGACGACGAGGCCGCTTCGCCCGGCTATTACCGGGTGCGCCTGCAGGACGACAATATCCACGCAGAGCTGACCGCGACACAGCGCGCCGGCCTGCATCGCTACCACTTCCCCAAGGGCGCGGCCGGTCACCTGTTGCTGGATCTGTTCCACGGCATGCAGGACCGTCCAGGCGTGCCCACGCGCGTCAGCGATGCCACCCTGCAGGTGGTCGATGCGCAGACCTTGATGGGCGGGCGCCGCGTGCACCAATGGGCCAGCGGTCGCTACATCTACTTCGCCATGCGCCTGTCGCGTCCGTTCGCCAGCGCACAGCTCTACAGCGACGATGCGCCCCTGGCCGACGGCACCACGCAGTCGGCGGGCACCTGCCTGAAGGCCGCGCTGCATTACCCCGATGCCGGCGAAGGCCCACTGCTGGTCAAGGTGGGCGTCTCGGCGGTGAGTGCGGAGAACGCGCTGGCCAACCTGGATGCCGAGCTGCCGGACTTCGACTTCGCCCGCGTGCACGCCGAGGCGGTGCAGGCCTGGGAAGCCGAGCTGGGCCGCATCCGCGTGCAGACCGAGGACGATGCGCACCGGCGCGTGTTCTACACCAGCCTCTACCACACCTGCATCGCGCCCTCGCTCTTCAGCGACGTCGATGGCCGCTACCGCGGCATGGACCTGGAAGTGCACCAGCTGCCGCGGGGTCAGCACAACTACAGCACCTATTCCTTGTGGGACACCTACCGCGCGCTGCATCCGCTGTTCACCCTGGTCCAGTCCGCGCGCGTGCCCGACCTGGTGCAATGCCTGGTGCGTGGCAACGGGCAGTCGCCGGCCGGCGTGGCGATCTGGCCGCTGCAAGGCGTGGAGACCGACTGCATGATCGGCTACCACTCGGCGGTGGTGATCGCCGAGGCGCACGCCAAGGGCTTCACCGGCATCGACTACAAGACCGCGTGGAAGCAGTACCGCAAGCGTGCGATGGAGGACGATTTTCATGGATTGGCGCTGTACCGCGAGCTGGGGTATATCCCCAGCGACAAGGTCGACGAGGCGGTCAGCCGCACCCTGGAGTTCGCCTACGACGACTGGGCCGTGTCGCACCTGGCCGACGCGGCCGGCGCGCATGGCGAGGCACGCAAGCTGCGCGAGCGCTCGCGCAACTACCGCAACCTGTTCAACCGCGAGAGCACCTTCATGCAGACGCGCCTGTCCGACGGCAGCTGGGCGCAGCCGTTCGATCCGCGCGCGGTTGGCCACAGCAAGCGGTGGCGCGACTTCACCGAGTCCAATGCCTGGCAGGCGACCTTCCTCAACCAGCACGACCTGTACGGCTACATGGAATTGTTCGGCGGGCGCGAGGTGTTTGCCGCCAAGCTGGAGGAACTGTTCACCACCAGCTCCGAGCTGCCCCCCGATGCGCCGCCGGACATCGACGGCCTGGTCGGCCAGTACGCGCATGGCAACGAACCCAGCCACCACGTGGCCTATCTGTTCGCCTACGCGGGACAGGCCTACAAGACCCAGGCCATGGTCCGCCGGCTGCTGGTCGAGCAGTACCACGATGCGCGCAATGGCCTGTCGGGCAACGAGGACTGCGGACAGATGAGCGCGTGGTTCGTGCTCAGCGCGCTGGGCCTGTACGCGGTCGATCCGGTCAGCGGCCACTACGTGGTCGGCAGCCCGCTGTTCGATGGGGCCACGGTGGAGGTGGGCCAAGGCAAGACCCTGCGCATCGAAGTCAGCGGCAACAGCGACAAGAACGTCTATGTGCAGTCGCTGGCCTGGAACGGGGCGCCGACCACATGCAGCTGGCTGAAGCATGCCGACCTGGCCGCCGGCGGCACGCTGTCCTTCGTGATGGGGCCCGAGCCGAACAAGGCCTTCGGCGCCTCGGGCAAAGACCTGCCGCCGTCGTTCGCATGATGGCTGGATGGCGTCACGCCGCGCTGGCGCGACTGGTGTTGGCGTTGTTCGGACTGGCGCTGCTGCTGGCGGCATTGGCCGGACAGGCGTTCGGCGCCACGCCGGCGTGGCCGCGCTTGGGCATCGAAGGCGACCATTTCGTACGCGGCGGCCAGCCTTACCAGGTGATTTCCGGGTCGATCCACTTCCAGCGCATCGCGCGCGCGGATTGGGACGACTGCCTGCGCAAGGCGCGCGCGCTGGGGCTCAACACGGTGGAGACCTACGTGTTCTGGAATGCGGTGGAGCCGCAGCCGGGGCGGTTCGACTTCAGCGGCAACAACGACGTGGCCGCCTTCGTGCGCGCCGCCGCCGCGCAGGGGCTCAACGTGATCCTGCGTCCCGGGCCGTACGCCTGCGCCGAGTGGGATGCCGGAGGTTATCCGGCGTGGCTGTTCGCCGATCCCACGCTGCAGGTGCGCTCGCGCGATCCGCGCTTCCTCGCCGCCGAGCGGCGCTACCTGCAGGCGCTGGCCGACCAGGTGCGACCGCTGCTCAACGGTCATGGCGGGCCAATCGTAGCGGTGCAGGTGGAAAACGAATACGGCTCCTACGGTAACGACCACGCTTACATGCGCGACACCCGGCAGATGCTGGTCCAGGCCGGCTTCGACCAGGCGCTGCTGTTCACCGCCGATGGGGCGGACATGCTGGCCAACGGCACGCTGCCCGGCACGCTGGCGACGGTGAACTTCGCCCCCGGGCAGGCGCGCGGCGCGTTCGAGACGCTGGCCAAGGCGCGTCCCGGGCAGCCGCGCATGGCCGGCGAATACTGGGCCGGCTGGTTCGACCACTGGGGCGAGGCGCACGCGCACACCAATGCGCGGCAGCAGGCCGATGAACTGGCCTGGATGCTGGGGCAGGGGATTTCGGTGAACCTGTACATGTTCATCGGCGGCACCAGCTTCGGCTACATGGCCGGGGCCAACTTTCAGGGTGGCCCGGCCGACCACTACGCGCCGGACACCACCAGCTACGACTACGACGCGGTGCTGGACGAGGCGGGCCGGCCGACGCCCAAGTTCGCCCTGTTCCGCGAGGTGATCGCCACGGCCACCGGCCACACGCCGCCGCCCCTGCCGGCGCAGGCGCCGCTGCAGGCACTGCCGACGGTGCGGCTGGAAGAAGCGGCCTCGCTCTGGGACAACCTGCCCGCGCCGCACCACGCCGCCGACCCGCTGCCGATGGAGCAGGTCGGCCAGGCTTACGGCGCCATCCTCTACCGCACCCGCGTCACCGGTCCGGTCCACGGCGCGCTGTACCTGGGCGAAGTACGCGATGCGGCGCGGATCTACGTCGATCGCCGCGACGTCGGTGCGGCCGAGCGCCGCCTCAAGCAGGTCCAGGTGGACCTCGACATTCCCGCTGGCGAGCACACGCTGGAGGTGCTGGTGCAGAACACCGGCCGGGTGAACTACGGCCCGCACCTGGCAGATGGTCGCGCCGGACTGGTCGGCCCGGTGTTCCTGGCCGGCGTTCCAGTGAAGGGCTGGGACACCTTCCCGCTGCCGATGGACGACCCGGACGCGGTGCGTGGCTGGACCCGGCAGCCGGTCGCCGGCCCGGCCTTCCACCGCGGCACGCTGCGCATCGCCCATCCCGGCGACACCTATCTGGACACGCGCGCCTTCGGCCAGGGCCAGCTGTGGGCCAACGGCCACAACCTGGGCCGGGTGTGGAAGATCGGCCCGCAGGCGGCGCTGTACTTTCCCGGCGCCTGGCAGCGGACGGGCGACAACACGGTGGTGGTCTTCGACCTGGACACGGAGGCCACGCCACAGCTCGCCGGCGTGACGCATCCGGTGTGGATCGACCCGCCAAAGGACGCGACCCGTTGAGGTGGCGCACACGCCTGGCACAGGGGACGGAAGGATCGTGGCAAGGGGAGATCTCGTGAGGGGAACGTCTCGTTCCAAGGGGTTTGCAGGAGGTGTCCAAGTGATTCCAGATGGATTTTTCCGGCAGCGTGCGGCGGTGTGCGCCATGGCATGGCTGGCGGTGTCCGGGCCCGTATCGGCGGCCGCGGTCGACCCGGTCGTATCGCGTGAACAATTGGTTTGTCCCACGCCGCAATGCCACGCCTCCACCCTGGTGGAAACCCGCGACGGCGTGCTGCTGGCCGCGTGGTTCGGCGGCGACCACGAAGGCGCGACGGACGTGGGCATCTGGCTGGCGCGCCGCGACCCGAGCGGCTGGTCCACGCCCCTGCGCGTGGCCGGCGGCGTCGATGCGCACGGCAAGCCGGTCGCCGCCTGGAACCCGGTGTTGTTTCAGCCCGACCACGGCCCGCTGCAGCTCTACTACAAGCTCGGCCCCAATCCGCGCCAATGGTGGGGCATGGTCATCACCTCCACCGACGATGGCGCTCATTGGTCCGCACCGCGACGCCTGCCCGAGGGCATCCTTGGCCCGATCAAGGACAAGCCGGTGCAACTGGCCGGCGGCCGCATCCTCGCCCCGTCCAGTACCGAGGACGATGGCTGGCGCCTGCACATGGAATGGTCCGACGATGGCGGCGCGCACTGGCAGCGCACCGGTCCGCTCAACGATCCCGCGCGGATCGGCGCGATCCAGCCCGCGTTGCTGGTGCATGCCGACGGCCGCGTGCAGGCGCTGGCACGCACCCAGCAGAACCGCATCGCCAGCCTGTGGTCCTCCGACCATGGCGCACACTGGACCGCGCCGACCCTGCTGGACATGGACAACCCCAACGCCGGCATCGACGCCGTGCAGCTGGCCGATGGGCGCTCGCTGCTGGTCTACAACCCCACCACGAGCGGCAAGGACTGGTGGGATGGGCGCGGCGTGCTGGCCGTGGCGCTGTCCGACGATGGCGTGCATTGGCACCGCGTGCTCACGCTGGAGAACACGCCCGGCGAGAAGTTCTCCTACCCGGCCGTCATCCAGGCCCACGATGGGAAAGTGCACATCAGCTACACCTGGAAGCGCACCGCGATCGCGCAGGTCGTGCTGGATCCGGCGCAGCTGTCGATGGACCGGGCCGACTGATCGGGCGAGCGGTGCGTGTCGGGCGACCTGTGGTCCGCTGCGAGCGCTTCAGCACCTTGGCGCGAATGCGAAGCCGGCCTCCGGCCGCGCGAGCGGAACGAACATCGCCTCGCGCTGGTCCTGCGGTAAGTCGAAGCCGGCGACATGCACGGTGACGCGGTACGCTTCCATTGCGCAGCTTGCTACGGCGACCAAGTCGGACAAGGCCGCGCAGGACGTGGCTAGCCCAGCCGGTGGCCGATGTCGCGCGGGCGTCCCAGGCGACCGCGTCGGCAGCACGCTCGAACTTGCTTTTGCTTTTGCTTTTGCTTTGCATGGCGTTTGCTCTTTGCTTTACCTGTCTGAGCCGTAAAGCGCGCCGAGCACCGGAGGCTGATCGGGCCGAAGAGGCGCTCTTGTCTGAGCGAAGCGAGTTTGGGCGCCGTGCCCGATCAGGCGAGGAGCGCAGGGAACCGATGCGTAGCATCGGCGCGTGTTTTCAATCCCCTTTTGGGACCGGCGAGTAGCGGTTTTGCTTCCTTTTGCCGCGACAAAAGGAAGTCGCGCCCCAAGGGCGCGAAAGCTCTTGATCCTGCATGCAGCTTCAGGCCTCCGCCTCGAGATGCGCTTGATCCAACGACCGCGCCGAGATGAAAGGCATCGCGCCGATGGCGCGACAAGTACAAGGCTTTCGCGCTTGCAGCGCGACAGTTGCAGAGCTTTCGCGCCTGCGGCGCGAGTGACTTTTGTCGCGGCAAAAGTCACCAAAACCGCTACTCGCCGGACGCGATCCGCCGCTACGCGGCGGTCCCCTGCGCTTCTCGGAAGTCAGGGCACGTCGCCCAAACTCGCTACGCTCAAACAGGGCGACTCTTCGGCCCTGCCTTCCTGCGATGCTCGGCTCGCTTTACGGCTCAGACAGGGAAAGCAAAAGCTGACGGCAACGGCAACGGCAACGGCAACGGCTCAAAAGCAACGACAGCAACAGCTAAGTTCAAGGGCAAAGGCTGGCGCGGCTCAGCCCAGTAGCGCCACGACCCCGATGTTGAGCAGATACCCGCCGCCCATCAGCAGCACCCACAGGATCAAGGCCAGCAGCAGCGGCCGCGCGCCGGCCTGTTTGATCGCGCCCCAGTGGGTGCGCAGGCCCAGTGCGGCCATTGCCATGGCCAGCAGCAGCGTATCCAGCAGCAGGATCGCATCGAGCACCGGCTTGGAGAGCAGGTGCAGCGAGTTGAAGCCGGCCACCACCACGAACAGGATCGCGAACCACGGGATCGTGAGCTTGGTTGCCTCGGCGCCGGCCGCCGCCTGCGCGCCGCGCTTGAGCCACGCGCCCAGGATCAGCAGGAACGGCGCCAGCAGCATGACCCGCAGCATCTTCTCGATCACCGCTGCGGCGCCTGCCTCGTCGCTGACCGAGCGCCCGGCCACCACTACCTGTGCGACCTCGTGGATGGTCGAGCCGGCATAGACGCCATAGGCATGCGCATCCAGCCCCAGATGCGGATATATCCACGGATAGACGAACATGCCCAGCGTGCCGAACACCACGACCGTGGCCACCGCGACGGACACCTTGTGTGCCTGCGCCTTGATCACCGGCTCGGCGGCCAGCACGGCGGCGGCACCGCAGATCGCGCTGCCAGAGCCGATCAGCATCGCCGTCTCGCGGTCCATCTTCAGCAGCCGCGTGCCGATCCAGGTGGCCGCGCAGAACACGCCGCTGACCACCACCAGATCGATGACCAGTCCGGCCAGGCCCACACCCATCACGTCCTGGAAGGTCACCCGGAAACCGTACAGCACGATGCCCGCGCGCAGCAGCATGCCCTTGGCGTAATCCACGCCGGCCCCGGTCCTGGGTGCGATGGCCGGGAAGGCGGTGTTGCCCAGCACGATGCCGATGACGATGGCCAGGGTCAGCGCGCTCAGGCCGGCGGTCTGGGCCCAGGGCAGCTTGGACAGGCCGATGCCGGCCAGGGCGACACCCAGGACCAGGGCCAAGCCCGGCCAGAAGCCGGGGCTACGCATCGGGCTGGCGTGCGGATGGGTGGCGGTGCTGGACATGGCGATCTTGGCGTTGAGGCAAGGAGGGATGCAGGCATCCTCCGCCCGGGCCTAGAATGCGTCCAATACATCATTCTCAAGATTCCATGAATCCAGCTCATGGTTTGAACCTGCATCTGCTGCGTGTCTTTGCCGCAGTGGTCGAGCACAACGGCTTCTCGCGCGCGGCCGAGGCGCTGTTCGTCAGCCAATCGGCCGTGTCCAAGGCCCTGCGTGAACTGGAGCACCAGTTGGACCTGCCGCTGATCGACCGCTCCGGCGGGCGCGGCGTGCGCCTGACCGAGGGCGGGCAGGCGCTGTATCGCCACGCGCGCGGCATCTTCGCGATGGAGCGCGCGGCCATGGACGAGGTGCGCGAAAGGGTCGGGCTGCGCCGCGGCGGACTGCGCATCGGGGCCAGCACGACGGTGGCCGCGTACTGGCTGGCCGAGGCCTTCGCCGCGCATGTGGTGCGCCAGCCGCAGCTGGACAGCGCCCTGGAGGTCGGCAACACCGAGGAGGTGGTCGCTGCGCTGATCGACTGTCGCATCGATGCCGGGTTTGTCGAAGGTCCGGCGCACGACGAGCGCATCGTGGCCACGCGCTGGCGCGAGGAGCCGCTGCAGGCGGTGATCGCCGCGCAGGCACCGTTGGGACAGGCGCGACGGGCCAGCGCCAAGCAGCTGGCCGCGCAATGCTGGCTGGTGCGCGAACCCGGCTCAGGCACGCGCGAGGTCGCCGAACACCTGCTGGCTGCGCGCGGCATCACCCCGGCACGCAGCGTGGAGATCGGCGGCAACGAGGCCATCGCCCGCGCGGTGGCGGCCGGCGCCGGGGTGGCGATCCTTCCGGCCGCCGTAGTGGCCGATTTCATCGCCGATGGCCGACTACGCGCGCTCGGGCTACCCGACGGCCCGGCGCTGCAGCGTCCGCTCTATCGCCTGGAGCTGGGCAACCGCCCGCGCTCGCCGGCGCTGGAGTCTTTTCTGCAGGCGCTAGAGTCGGCTTGAGGGTGCGCGTTCGCCCTAGCCGGCGCGCCGCGCCGCGCCGATCGCCGCGACACGGGCCTTGCGCAGTGCCTCCCCGATCTGCGGTCCCTGTAGGCCTTCGGCTGCCAGGTCGCGCGCGTTGACCGACAGTGCGGCGGCATGGAGCCGCTGCAGCATCGCGCCCTGCGGATAGGCATCGTGTGCGCTGCCGGCACGGCCCCGCTTGTCGCATTCGCACACCGTCGCCAGCTGGGCGATACGCGCGGGCCGGCGGAAGGCGTCGCAGCGGGTCAGCAGCTCGAGCACGGTGGCATCGCGCAGTTCGTCCAGGCGATGCACGTTGAGATGCTCGCGACAGGCGATCAGCGCCAGGTCGCGGTGTTCGGCCGGCACCTTCAGCCGCGCGGCCAGCGCCTGCAGCGGCTTGATTCCGGCGCGCTCATGGCCGATGTGGCGTGGCAGCACGTCGGCCGGCGTCAGCGCCTTGCCCAGGTCATGCGTGAGCGCGGCGAAGCCGATCAGATCGTCGCCCGGCGCCAGGTGCGCGGCCATGTCGCTGACCAGTTCCTGGTGCAGGCCGGTGTCGATCTCCGGATGGAACTCGGCCCGCTGCGGTATGCCGTACAGCGCCTCCACTTCGGGCAGCACGTGGCGCAGGGCGCCGGCCTCGTGCAGCGTGCGCAGGAAGGCGCTGGGCTGCTTGGAGGCCAGTGCGCGACGCAGCTCCTGCCACACCCGCTCGGGCACCAGGGTGTCCAGCTCGCCGCTGTCGGCCATCTGCCGCATCAGCGCCAGCGTTTCGGGGGCAACGGTGAAGCCCAACGGCGCGAAGCGCGCCATGAACCGCGCCGCGCGCAGCACGCGCAGGGGATCTTCGACGAAGGCCGGGCCGACATGGCGCAGCACGCGCGCGGCGATGTCGCGCGCGCCGCCGTAGGGATCGACCAGCGTGCCATCGGCATCGCGGGCGATCGCATTGAGCGTGAAGTCGCGGCGCTGCAGATCCTCTTCCAGCGTCACCGAAGGGTCGGCATCGACCACGAAGCCGCGATAGCCGCGCCCTGACTTGCGCTCGGTGCGCGCCAGCGCGTGCTCCTCCTGGGTGTCAGGATGCAGGAACACCGGGAAGTCCTTGCCCACCGCACGGAAGCCCTGCGCCTCCATCTGCGCCTGGGTGGCGCCGACCACCACCCAGTCGCGATCACCGGCGGGCAGGCCGAGCAGGGCATCGCGGACCGCGCCGCCAACCAGATACGTCTTCATGCCGTCCATGATCGCCCGCGTGGGGCGAAACGTCAGCCTTCCTCGTTCTGCGCCGAGGTCGCGCCGGGGCAGGTGAAGCCCTTGCGCCGTCCGTCCAGGCGGCCGGCCATGCGCTCGCTCAGCGACAGCGCATCGTCGTTGAGGCGCCAGTCGTAGATCACGCTGAAGGCCAGCACGCGCGCGACGTATTCGCGCGTTTCCTTATAGCTGATGGTCTCGATCCAGATGTCCGGATCGAACCCGGGCCGCTGCGACTGCCAGCGCGCGGTGGGCGTGGGCCCGGCATTGTAGGCGGCGATGGTCACGTAGGGGGCGCCGTACTTGTCCAGCAGCTCGCGCAGGTAGGCCGTGCCGATGGCGATGTTGGTGTCCGCATCGTACAGGCTGGGCGCGCCGTCGTAGGCGATGCCCTGGCGGCTGGCCACCGCCGCGCCGGTGCCCGGCAGCACCTGCATCAGCCCGCGGGCATTGGCCGGCGAGCGTGCGGCTGGGTTGAAGACGCTCTCGGCGCGGATCTCGGCGGCGATCCAGGCCGGGTCGAGCGCGTTCTTCTTCGCTTCGCGACGGATGGTCGCGTCGTGGTGCAGGGGAAAGCGCAGGGTGTAGAGCTGCAGTTCGCCGGGCTGCTTGCCCAGCGAGAACACCGCCCGATCGAACCAGCCGTGGTCCTGTGCGACCTCCACGGCCATGCGGCGCTGGTCGTCGTCGAAGCGGGTCAGGGCGTCCTTCCATTCGGCCACCGCCCAGGCGGGCTGGTCCAGCTTCCACAGCTCCATGGCGCGGATCAGCGCCGGGTCGCGGGCCACGGCTGCCCGGGCCTGTGCGCTGTCGCGCGGGATGACCGGGCACAGCGCATAGGCCTGGCCCAGGTGATCGGCCGCCAGGAAGCCGTGGTAGGTCGCGCTGCGTGCGGCGCGCGCGTAGAACGGGCGCGCGTCGTCGGGCAGGCCGGTCTTGTCCAGCATGCGCGCTTCGAAATACGACCAGCGCGGATCCTGGCGCTGACTGGCCGGCATCGCACGGATGGCGGCCAGCGCCGCGGGCCAGTCGCCGCGCGACAGCGCTTCGCGCACCTGCCATTCGTGCAGGCGTTCGTCGTAGGCCGATGCCGGCACTGCGGCCAGTCGTCGCGCAGAATCGGGCAGGTAGGAGGCCACCGTCCACAGCGCGATCTGGTACAGCACCTGCCCGCGCTGGGTGTCGTCGAGCTTGAGCGCCTGCACGTACTGCGGCAGCAGGCGCTCGGCGGCATCGGGGTCCTTGCGGGCCAGCTGCGCCAGGCCATCGGCGGCGATCTGACGGCTGCGGTCCGAGCGATCCCAGGACAGGGCCTGCGCGCCGGGTGCATCGAGGAAGCTGGCATAGGCCACCGCCTGGCTGCGCTGGCTGGCCGGCAGCCCGCTGGCGGCAAAGCGCATCACGCCGGTCTGGCCTTCGGCGGCGGCTGCCTCGATGCGCGCCCAGCGCAGGGCGTCGGTCAGCTTGCCCTGGCTGTCGAGCGCGGCGAAGACCGGGTCGCATCCATCGGGCAGCGAGCTGCTGCCCGTGCGCCAGATGGACTGGGCCTCCTCGACCCAGCTCGCATCCGTGCGTCCCAGCACCCACTGCGCCTGCAGGCGCGCGCAGCGCAGGGCCAGGTTATCGGTGGGCTGCCAGGCCGCAAGAAAGTCGCTCCAGTCCTTCTGCCGCGCCAGCGCCGGCAGCCACGCGCTGCGGAAGCTGGCCGCCACCGGCTGGCCGGCGTAGCGGCGCAGGAAGTCCTGCGCCTGGGCGACCCCGACATCGTCGATGTTGCGCCGCAGCTGGGCGTATTCGATCCAGCCGCGCAGCGGGCTGTCGGCCAGGGCGGGGTTGCGCAGGGCGTCGTCGGCCTGGCCGCGCTGGGCGTTCTCCAGTGCGGTGCGCACCAGGGGGCGCTGGGCGTCCAGGTCCTGGGCATGGGCCATCGGCGCGAGGGCCAACAGGGCGGTGAAGCTACAGAGCAAGGCGGTGCGGATCATGCCGGCGATGATAAGCAGGCCCGCATGAATCGCTTTTTTGCATGCCGGCGCGGGCCGCAGCCGACAGGCGCAGCACGTGCGGAAAGACGCAGGCACAGGCCATTGTGCCGCCATGGCGGCTCGCGCGACTTCCTCGTGCCGCTACTGCTTGAGCGCCGCGACCGGGACGTCGATGTCCAGGGCCAGCGCCAGATGGTCGGAAAAGGCCGCCGGCAGCGCGCGCGCGTTTTCGTGCACCAGGTGGTCGGTGACCAGGATGTGGTCGATGGCGCGCGCCGGCTTCCAGCTGGGAAAGGTGGGCACGCAGAAGCTCGGCGGTCGCAGGTGGGTGCGGCTGTAGAGCAGCTCCATCTCCGGCACGTCGGGCACGCAGTTGAAGTCGCCCATCAGCACCGCGTGCGGATGGCTGGCCAGCAGTTCGGCGATGAAGGCCAGCTGCATCCGTCGCGAGCCGTTGCCCAGCGACAGGTGGGCGACCGCCACGACCAGACCTTCGTCGCCATGGCCGAAGTGCGCCAGCAGCACCCCGCGCCCTGCGATGCGGCCGGGCAGGGGGTGCATGTCGACCTTGACCGGCTGCAGCTTGCTGAGCAGGCCATTGGCGCTGCCCGCCACCCGGGCCACGTTGCGATTGGGCTGGTGGCTCCAGTGCTTGAAGCCCGCCTGCTCGGCCACGTAGTGGGTCTGGTTGGTGAAGCCCGAGCGCAGGCTGCCCGGGTCGGCTTCCTGCAGACCGACGATGTCATGCTCCCCGGCGAGCTGGGCGATCGCGTCCAGGCTGGTGCGCTTGGCGCCGACCGGTAACGCGTGCGACCAGCTGCGGGTGAAGTAGTCGCTGTAGCGGCGGGTGCTGGAGCCGGCCTGGATGTTGGCGCTCAACATCCTCAGCCGGCGCGGGGGGGCAGACACGTCGGACACCGGTGGGCCTTACTGCGCCTTGGCGGCCTGACGCTCGCGTGCGATCAGGTGGTCGGCGATGCGCAGCACTTCCGGATAAGGCTTCTGCTTGATCAGGTACTTGCCGCCCACGATCACCGACGGGGTTCCGCCGATCTGCGCGCGCAGGATGAACTGGTTGGCCTTGCTCATCCGCCCGGCCACCGCGAAGCTGCCCATGGCCTGCTTGAACTGCTCGGCGCTCACGCCGTACTTGGTGTACCACTGGGCGACCTTGTCCGCATCGAAGGGTTCACCCTCGCCCGGCAGGGCGTGCTCGACGTGGATGGCCTGGAACATGGCGTCATGGCTCTGCTTGGCGATCCCCAGCGATTCGGCGGCGTAGAAGACCTTGGCGTACTCGCGGAAGTCCGGACGGAACTGTGCCGGCACGTAGACCACCCTCACGTCGGCCGGCTGCTTGGACTTCCACTGGTTGAACAGCGGCTCGAACTGCGCGCAGGCCGGGCAGATGTAGTTGAACGCCTCGACCACTTCCACCTTGCCGTCGGCCGGCTCGAAGGGCTGGCCATCGGTGATGACCGTGTAGTCCTGGCCCTCGACCGGGGCCGGGCCCTGCGGCGGCACGATCGGGTTGTTGTTGGGCTGGTCCGGTGCGGCGGCCTGGGCGGTGGCCGGGGCGCTGCTGGCCGGCGGCTGCGAGGTGGCCGGTTCGGCCGCTGGGGCGCTGGTTGCGGGCGCGGCGGTTTCGGTCGTCGGCGCGGCGTTGGACTCGGACTTGGAGCAGGCGGCCAGCACGGGCAGCAGGGCCACCAGGGCCAGGGCGAAACGGGTCTTCATGTGCAACACACTCCTGGATGCGTCGGTACGGGCGCCGGCCGGCATGATGCCAACCCGCGTGTTCATTTCAGATGTGGATGTTATTTGGCCGCGGCCAGCTCGCGCTGGATCAGGTAGTCGGCCACCTTGAGGACATCGTCGGGACTGGCGACCTTGATCCGGTAGCGGCCGTTGACGACCAGGGTCGGGGTCCCGGTGATGCCGCTGGCCATGCCGAATTCACGGGCATGCTGCAGCTGCTGGGTCACCCGCGGCGACTCCATCGTGGCGGCGAACTTGGCCGGGTCGACGCCGTATTGGGCGTAGAAGCGGCCGATCTCCTCATCGCCGGCGTTCTGGATCGGCAGCTCGCCGGTGTCGTGCAGGGCGCGGAACATCGCGGCATGGCTCTGCTTGAGCACGCCCATCTGCTGGGCGGCGTAATAGGCCTTGGCGTAGGGAATCCAGTAACCGCCGAAGGCGGCCGGCACCGGGGTGACGCGCACGCTGGCCGGCTGCTTCTTCTCCCAGGCCTCCAGGACCGGCTCGAAATGCGCGCAATGGATGCAGACATAGCCGAACACCTCCGCCACCTCGACCTTCTGCTTGCCGGTCAGCGGCGCGAACGGCTTGCCGCCGGGGATCACTTCGTAGTCTTCGCCTTCGACGGGCTGGGTGGGCGAAGCGCAGGCTACCAGGGGCAGCAGGGCGAGCAGGGTCAACAGCAGCAGGCGGGGCTTCATACGGGAGGGGTCCTTCCGTGATCGGGGTGGGGAACGGGATTGTCCGGGAAAAACGACGACGCCGGCCATGGTGGGGCCGGCGTCGAGCGTGACGAGGGTGACAGCCGGCGTGTCGCCGGCGGCTTGGACCCTAGGATTGCTGGGTTGGTTCCGCAGCGGCCGGTGCCTCGGCGGGCGCCGGGGCGGGCGCCGCGGGTGGCGCGGTCCCCGCGTCCGCCGCCGCCGCATCCAGCGCGCTGTCATGCAGGCCCTGGATATAGCTGGCCAGCGAGGCGATTTCCTGCTCGGTCAAGGGTTTGGCGACCTGGGCCATGATCTGGAAGTGGGCCGGATCCTTGTAGGCGGTGGTGCCGGCCTGGTACTCCTGCAGGCGCCGGACCACGTAGTCCTGCGGCTGGCCGCCGATATGCGGATACGGCGGGCCGGGATTGCCGGCGCCGCTGGGGCCGTGGCAGGCCATGCAGGCCGGGATGCCGCGCTTGGCGTCACCCCCGCGGAACAGCGCCTGGCCGACTTCGTAGAACTTCTCGCCCTTGTACGGGCCGTCGGCGATGACGCTGTCGTCGGCCACGCCGGCACCGGCCTTCTGCTGGGCGAAATAGGCGCCGACGTCACGCATCTCCTGCGGGCTGAGCGACTGGGCGAACGGCATCATCACCGCCGCCATGCCAGACGTGCGCTGACCGGTGGCGAACAGCGCCAGCTGCTGGGAGATGTAGCGCTCGCCCTGGCCGGCCAGGCGCGGGTACATCGGCGTGGGCGGATTGCCGTCGGCCCCGTGGCAGGCCGCGCAAGGCGCGGCCTTGGCCGCGCCGGCTTGCGGATCGCCCCAGTGGGTCTTGGCCAGATTGATCTCCAGCGGCTGGGCCTGGACTGGCGCGTTGTCAGGCAGCGCTGTCACGCTGGTCTGGGCGTACGCGGCACAGGCGGCCGCGGCAATGGCAAGACAGGACAGTCCCAAGACGCGAGCGTGGCGCATTAGCTGGAGCTCCGTGGTTCCCTTTGGATCGCGCGCCGGCATGCGCCGACGCGAAGCCGGCCGATTATCGTCATGGCGCGCGCAGGCGGTCAATTTCGCCGCCCGCCGCCGCGCCCGATTCGGCGTGTTGAAGCGTTTTGACGTCCGGTTCGCGGCAAAACGTGGCGCGGTGCAGCATGGGATCGCTCACCGGCGCGCATCCCCATGCGATCCTATGGGCATGGCCGTCTCCAACTATCTCAACGCCGCGCACTATCTGCTGTCGGCCCACAACGCCCGCCAGCTTCCGCCCGATGCCGGGCTGGAAGTGGCCTTCGCCGGGCGCTCGAACGCCGGCAAGTCCAGCGCCCTCAACGCCCTGGCCGGCCACAACGCGCTGGCGCGCGTGTCCAAGACGCCGGGGCGCACCCAGCAGCTGGTGTTCTTCGAGGTCAGGCCCGAGCGCTGCCTGGTGGACCTGCCCGGCTATGGCTATGCCAAGGTGCCGATGGACCTGCAGGCGCACTGGCAGGCGTTCATCGATCAGTACTTCGCCACCCGCCAGGCCTTGCGCGGCCTGGTGGTGGTGATGGACATCCGCCATCCGCTCAAGGACTACGACCGGCAGATGCTGGGCTACGCGGTCCAGCGCGGCCTGCCGGCGCACGCGCTGCTGACCAAGGCCGACAAGCTGGGGCGCGGCCAGCAGGCCCAGACCATGGCCGCGGTGAAGAAGGAGCTGTCCTCGGCGTTCGGCGACACCGTCAGCCTCCAGGTGTTCTCCTCCGAGTCCAAGCTGGGCGTGGACCAGGCGCGGACCGTGGTCCAGCAGTGGTTGGAGCTGCTGCCGGCGCCGGTGGCCCCGGAGCCTCCGGAGGCCTGAGGCGTCAGGCGAGCTGGAACAGCCCGCCGATCAGGTGCGCGGCGGCCATCGCCAGCGCGCCCCAGAAGGTCACCCGCAGCGCGCCGCGCAGGACCGGCGCGCCGCCAGCCCACGCGGCCAGGCCGCCGGAGACCAGCAGCGCGACCAGGGTCGCCACGACCACGGCCACGCGCGCGTGGTCGGCGACCACGATGGCGGCCAGCAGCGGCAGCATCGCCCCGGCGGCAAACGCCGCGGCCGATGCGGCCGCCGCCTGGACCGGACGCGCGCGCAGGGTCTCGGTGATGCCCAGTTCGTCCCGTGCATGGGCTCCCAGGGCATCGTGTTCGGTCAACTGCTGGGCGACCTGCCGGGCCAGCGCCGGCTGCAGGCCCCGCTGCTCATAGATGCGGGCCAACTCGTCGAGTTCGCTGGCGGGGTCTTCGTCCAGCTCGCGCTTTTCCAGCACCAGGTCGGCCCGCTCGGTATCGGACTGGGTGCTGACCGACACGTACTCGCCTGCGGCCATCGACATCGCGCCCGCGACCAGGCCGGCCACGCCGGTGGCCAGCAGCGTGGTCGCGCCCGCGCCCCCCGCGGCCACCCCGACCATCAGGCCGGCGACCGAGACGATGCCGTCGTTGGCGCCCAGCACCGCGGCGCGCAGCCAGCCTGTGCGGTGCGCGCGGTGGGTTTCATGGTGGCGGGTCTGTTTCATCGTGGAGGGGCCGGCGGCGGAGGGTCGGAGCGTAGCGGCTCTGGCGCAGGCATCGCGGAGTGCGATCCCTGGTGCGAATGCGAACCGAATGCGATCGCTGGCCTGCCGTGGCGTCGCCACCGCGGCTGCATCCGGCCATGGAATGCAGCAACCGGTCAGGGGCAACGATCTGGCGGTGCCGGGCCGGTATAGTGCGGCCCTTGCGAAGGGTGTGCATGCCGGACACGGATCGCCCGACCCCATCCACCGTCGATTGCGAGCCGCCCTTTGTCCAGCCCCAGCCACGTTGCCGATACGCCGATCACCGACCTGTCGCAGCTGGTGGAATATTCCGCCGCCGGCGCACGCCCGCGCGCGGACTGGCGCATCGGCACCGAGCACGAGAAGTTCGGCTTCCGCACCGACGACCTGCATCCGCCAGCGTTCGACGGAGAGCGCGGCATCGAGGCGCTGCTCAGCGGCCTGACCCGCTTCGGCTGGGAGCCGGTGGAAGAGAATGGCCGCACCATCGCCCTGCTGCGCGACGGTGCCTCGGTGACATTGGAGCCTGCCGGTCAGCTGGAACTGTCCGGCGCGGCGCTGGAAACCATCCACCAGACCTGCGTGGAAGTCGGGACCCACCTCAAGGAGGTGCGCACGGTCGCTGACGAGCTGCAGCTGGGTTTCCTGGGCATGGGCTTCCAGCCCAAGTGGCGCCGCGACCAGATGCCGTGGATGCCCAAGGGCCGCTACCAGATCATGAAGTCCTACATGCCCAAGGTCGGCCAGCTCGGCCTGGACATGATGACCCGCACCTGCACGGTGCAGGTCAACCTGGACTACGGCTCGGAGGCGGACATGGTGAAGAAGTTCCGCGTCTCGCTGGCGCTGCAGCCGATCGCCACGGCGCTGTTCGCCGATTCGCCGTTCGTCGAGGGCCAGCCCAACGGCTACCTGAGCTACCGCTCGCACATCTGGACCGACACCGACGCCGATCGCACCGGCATGCTGGATTTCGTGTTCGAGGATGGCTTCGGCTTCGAGCGCTACGTCGACTATCTGCTCGACGTGCCGATGTACTTCTCCTACCGCGATGGCATCTACCACGATGCCTCGGGCCAGAGCTTCCGCGACTTCCTCAAGGGCAAGCTGCCGGCCCTGCCTGGGGCGCTGCCGACGCTGCGCGACTGGTCGGACCACATGACCACCGCCTTCCCGGAGGTGCGCATGAAGAAGTTCCTGGAAATGCGCGGCGCCGACGGTGGCCCCTGGAATCGCCTGTGCGCGCTGCCGGCGTTCTGGGTGGGCCTGCTCTACGACGATGCCGCGCTCGATGCGGCCTGGGACCTGGTCAAGGACTTCACCCGGGAAGAGCGCCACGCGCTGCGCGACGGCGTGCCGCGCCAGGCGCTGAAGCTGCCCTTCCGTGGCGCGACGGTGCGCGAACTGGCCATCGAGGCGCTCAAGATCGCCCAGGCCGGCCTGCGCCGGCGCGCGATCCACAACGCGCAGGGCGCCGACGAGTCGGGGTTCCTGGATGCGCTGGTGGAGATCGCCGACGCCGGCCAGACCGCGGCCGAGCGCAAGCTGGCGTTGTTTCATGGCGCGTGGGGCGGCAGCGTGGACCCGGTGTTCCGCGAGTTCGCCTACTGAGCCTTGCGCAGGAGGGGGGCGCGCCGATCTGGATCAGCGCTCGATCTTGGCCCGAGGCAGCGTCGCCCAGGCGCGCAGGCCGCCGCCTTCGCGGTTGGTCAGGCCGATCTCGCCACCATGCGCCAGGACGATGGCGCGCGCAGCCGACAGGCCCAGGCCGATCCCGCCGGTTTCCTTGTTGCGTGAGTTCTCGCCGCGAAAGAACGGCATGAACAGCTTGTCGCCCAGCCTGGGATCGATGCCCGGACCGTCGTCGTCGATCTCCAGGCGCGCATGCCCGTCGATCTGACGGACTCGCACCCGGGCACGCTTGCCGTATTTCACCGCGTTGCCGATCAGATTGCCGACCACGCGCCGCAGCGCCAGGGGATCGCAGTCCAGGATCGCGCTGTCGCCGGGTTCCAGGGCCACGTCCTGTCCGATATCGGCGGCGTCGTCGACCACGCTCTCGACCAGATCCTGGAAATCCACGCGTTCGCGCGGACCGCTGCGCGACTGGTCGCGCAGGAACTCCAGGGCCACGGTGATCATGTGCTTCATCTCGTCGATGTCGGCCGTGGCGCGCTCGCGCAGCGGCGAATCGATGTCGTTGAGGCGGAAGGCCAGGCGTGCCAGCGGCGTGCGCAGGTCGTGGGCGATCGCGCCGACCATGTGTGTGCGCTCGGCCACCATCCGGCTCAGGCGGGCCTGCATGGCATTGAACGAATCGGTGGCCAGCACGATCTCGGCCGGCCCGCGGCGCTCCAGCGGGGGCGCATCGGGGTCACGGCCCAGTCGGTCCGCGGCGGCGGCGAATTCCCGGATGGGAGCCGACAGCGCCCGTGAGAACCACCACGCCAGCGGCAGCATGAGCAGCAGGCCCAGCGCGAACAGGATCGTCAGCTGCAGTTTGAAGACATTGGAGAGGGTCAGGCCGTTGTAGCGCACCACGCGCCAGCTACCGTCGGTCTGCTGTGCGGCCGCCACGAACCCTTCGGACAGGACGTCACGTTGGCCGAAGGCCATGCCCCGGCCGTCCTCGTTGCTGTCTGTTCCCACCGGCTGGGTCACTGGGGCATCGGTGGCCGTCAGGTCCGCTGGCGGGTCGGGCTGGGCAGGCGCGGCGTCGCGCGGGGTGCTCGTGGACGGCGCGCCGTCCGGCTCGGTGCGTGGCGTCCGCCTGGCCCAGGGCGGGCCATGGCGCAGCGGGGGGGGAATCACCATCTCCGGCTGGTCCAGGGGCGCCTGGCCAAGGCCATGGAGCTTGGGCCGGTAGAAGTGGACCTGCGCCACTGGCTGGCCCATCCAGTCGGCCAGCACCGCGCGCATGCGCGGGTCTTCCACCCCCATCCGGTCGGTGGGCGCAGGGGGCGTGGATTCGTCGCTGACCGAGACGTCCTTGCTCGACGCCGGCATGCGCGTGGACAGCAGGGCGACCACTTCCGGCAGTTGCACCGGCGGGTTGTAGACCGGCGTACGCATGAACAGCAGCGCCAGCCCGATGCACTGGGCCAGCAGCAAGGCTGCCGCAAGCAGCATGAAGGTCCGGGAGAAGATCGAGCGGCCGGAGCGGCCTCCGGCCGCGTGGATCACAGACGTGTGACAGCCGGCAGCAGCATGTAGCCTTCGTTGCGGACCGTCCGGATCAGCTCGGCATGGCCGCGGCCATTGATCTTGCGGCGCAGGCGGCTGACCTGGCTGTCGATGGCGCGGTCGAAGACCTCGGTGCCACGGCCACGGGCCAGGTCCAGGAGCTGGTCACGGCTGAGCACGCGCTGGGGGTGCTCGACGAAGGTCCGCAGCAGCGAGAACTCGCCGTCGGACAGGGTGATGTAGGTCCCGCTGGGGTCGCGCAGGTCGCGGCGCACCGCGTCCAGGCGCCAGCCGCCGAACTCGTACTGGCTGCCCCGCACTTCAGGCGCCGTGCCGAAGGCCTTCTGGCGACGCAGCAGCGCGCGGACGCGGGCCAGCAGCTCGCGCGGGTTGCATGGCTTGGACAGGTAATCGTCGGCGCCGACTTCCAGGCCGACGATGCGGTCGGTGTCGTTGCCCAGCGCGCTGAGCATCAGCACGGCCGGCCCGTTGCCGGAGTTGAGTCGCCGCGCCACGCTCAGGCCGTCTTCGCCGGGCATCATCACATCCAGGATGATCAGGTCCGGGCGACCCTTTTCCAGGATTTCCCACATGTCCTTGGCGCTCTCCGCCTCGTCCACGAGATAGCCGTGGCCGATCAGGAAGTCGACGGTGAGCCGGCGCAGATCCGGGTCGTCGTCAACGACCAGGATGCGAAATTCAGGGTCCATGTCAGCGAGGATGGCGTTCATGACGGGATTGATACCCCGCAAGTGTAGGCAGCGTTTGTCAAGACGGCAAAGTATCGACATGGAGGTTGCGCCCTCAGACGGGCGGGCGTGTGCCGTCTTTGGCCGGCCCGGGGTGGCAACGACCCGCCCGGTTCGGTCTCGACCCGTGCACCTGCTGCGTGCGCGCTTTTGCGCCAGGCCGCGCCCCCGTGCGGTTGGGCTTGTGGGCGGGTATGGGCGTCGTATACTGGGGGTGAGTATCGAGGGCCGCCGCTTTGCCGCATTCCGTTGAAGAGAAACGTAAGGTCATCGCCCGGCTGCGCCGTATCCGGGGGCAGGCCGAAGCCTTGGAGCGCGCCCTGGAAGCGGGGGCCGACTGCGGTCCGGTGCTGCAGCAGATCGCGGCCATCCGCGGCGCCGTCAACGGGCTGATGTCCGAGGTGATGGAGGCCCATATCCGCGAGACCTTCGACCATCCCGCCGCCGACGAGGCCCAGCGCGAAGCGCGGGTCATCGAGATGACCGGCCTGGTGCGGTCCTACCTGAAGTAACGGCGCGCCCCACGCCCGCCCTGCGCCCCCACATCCCTTTGCCATCCTTGAGGAGGTTGCCATCATGAAGTCCCGTGCCGCCGTTGCGTTCGGCCCCGGCAAGCCGCTGGAAATCGTCGAGATCGACGTCGCCCCGCCCAAGGCCGGCGAGGTGCTGGTCAAGATCACCCATACCGGTGTGTGCCACACCGATGCCTTCACCCTGAGCGGCGATGACCCGGAAGGGCTGTTCCCCGCCGTGCTGGGACACGAGGGCGCCGGCATCGTGGTCGAGGTCGGCGAAGGCGTCACCTCCGTCAAGCCGGGTGACCATGTGATCCCGCTGTACACCGCCGAATGCGGCGAGTGCCTGTTCTGCAAGTCGGGCAAGACCAACCTGTGCACCTCGGTGCGCGCCACCCAGGGCAAGGGCGTGATGCCCGACGGCACCACGCGCTTTTCCTACAACGGCGAGCCGATCTACCACTACATGGGCTGCTCGACTTTCAGCGAGTACACCGTGGTGGCCGAGGTCTCGCTGGCCAAGATCAACCCGGACGCCAACCCCGAGCAGGTCTGCCTGCTGGGCTGCGGGGTGACCACCGGCATCGGCGCGGTGCACAACACCGCCAAGGTGCAGGAAGGCGACTCGGTGGCCGTGTTCGGCCTGGGCGGCATCGGCCTGGCGGTCATCCAGGGCGCGCGCCAGGCCAAGGCCGGGCGGATCTTCGCCATCGACACCAACCCGTCCAAGTTCGAGCTGGCCAAGCAGTTCGGCGCCACCGACTGCGTCAACCCGAAGGACTACGACAAGCCGATCCAGCAGGTCATCGTGGAGATGACGACCTGGGGCGTGGACCACACCTTCGAGTGCATCGGCAACGTCAACGTCATGCGCGCGGCGCTGGAATGCGCGCACCGCGGCTGGGGCCAGAGCGTGATCATCGGCGTGGCCGGCGCGGGGCAGGAGATCTCCACCCGTCCGTTCCAGCTGGTGACCGGGCGCAAGTGGATGGGCACGGCCTTCGGTGGGGTGAAGGGCCGCACCCAGCTGCCGGGCATGGTCGAGGATGCGATGAAGGGCGAGATCGAGCTGGCCCCGTTCGTGACCCACACCCTGCCGCTGGATGACATCAACCAGGCCTTCGACCTGATGCACGAAGGCAAATCGATCCGTACGGTGATTTCCTACTGATCCATCGCCGTGCGCTTGGGCGTGCGGAAGCCTTCCGCACGTTTTTCTGTCTGTACCACGGGAGGAAGCAGATGAGCGCTCCATCGATACATCCGAGTGTGGATCAAGGCGTCAAGAAAGGAACCGCAGGCTTCAGTGGCGGCACCCTGCAATGCAGGTGCGGCAGCGACAAGGTCGAAGTGAGGGTCGACTCCAATGTCGCGCACAACCATGCCTGCGGCTGCACCAAGTGCTGGAAGCCCGAGGGCGCGGCGTTCTCGGTCGTCGGCGTGGTGCCGCGCGACAAGCTCGCCGTCACCGCCAACGAAGGCAAGCTGTCCATCGTCGATGAAAAGGCGGCGATCCAGCGGCATGCCTGCAAGGCCTGCGGCACGCATCTGTATGGCCGCATCGAGAACAAGGACCACCCGTTCTATGGGCTGGACTTCATCCACGTGGAGCTCTCGCCCGAGTCGGGCTGGGAGGAGCCGCGCTTTGCCGCGTTCGTCTCGTCCATCATCGAGGGCGGCGGTGCGCGGCCCGAGCAGATGGACGATGTGCGCGCCCGCCTCAGCGAGTTGGGGCTGCCACCGTACGACTGCCTCAACCCGCCGTTGATGGACGCCATCGCCACCCACGTGGCCAAGCGCAGCGGCGTGCTGCAGTAGCGCAACCCAAGCGCGGCGGGCCGCTCGTCGGCCCGCCGCGCCTTTTCAAGGAATTCCCATGGAACGCATCGAACACCGCGCCGCCAACGGCGGTTGGCAGGACGTGTATCGGCATCGCTCGGCGGTGCTGGACTGCGAGATGAACTTCGCCGTCTACCTGCCGCCCCAGGCCACCACCGGCAAGCTGCCGGTCCTGTACTGGCTCAGCGGGCTGACCTGCACCGAACAGAACTTCATCACCAAGGCCGGCGCGCAGCGCTACGCCGCCGAGCATGGCGTGATCATCGTCGCCCCCGACACCAGCCCGCGCGGCGACGATGTCGCCGATGCGGACGGCTACGACCTGGGCAAGGGTGCCGGCTTCTACGTCAATGCCACCCAGCAGCCGTGGGCGGCGCATTACCGCATGTACGACTACATCGTCGAGGAATTGCCGGCGCTGGTCGAAGCGCATTTCCCGGCCACCGACGCGCGTTCGATCTGCGGACACTCGATGGGCGGCCACGGCGCGTTGGTGATCGCGCTGAAGAACCCGCAGCGCTACCGCAGCGTCTCGGCGTTCTCGCCGATCGTGGCGCCCACGCAGGTGCCGTGGGGCGAGAAGGCCTTCACCGCCTACCTGGGCGAGGACCGCGCCGCCTGGAAGGCCTACGACGCCACCGAACTGGTCAGCACCTCCACGCCGCACCTGCCGCTGCTGATCGACCAGGGCGACGCCGATGAGTTCCTGGAAGGCCAGCTCAAGCCGCAGCTGTTCGTGCAGGCCGCCGAGCAGGCCGGCTACCCGGTCACGGTGCGCATGCAGCCCGGCTACGACCACAGCTACTACTTCATGGCCAGCTTCATCGGCGAGCACATCGCCCACCACGCCGCCGCGCTGCGCGGTTGAGGTGGCCAGCGACGCCCGGGGCGCCATGGGCGCGGGCGTGGAGGTGACGCTCAGGCGAGCAGCCAGTCGGTATAGGCAAAACGTCCGTCGCGCAGCACCGTCTGGCCGCGGCGCAGGGTGATCGGTGCGTTGAACATCGGCCCGTCCCACACGCAGGTATGGAACTCCCCGCGCTCGCCGCAGGGATCGACCGAGGCGGGCAGGGCCTCCAGCAGCGCGTAATCGAAATCGTGTCCGGCAACGCCCGCGTCCAGTTGGGTCGTGTCCACGCAGCACAGGCCGGCGCGCAGGCCGCCGGCCAGCATCGTGCGCGCCAGGCCGGCGGTCTCCAAGCCGAACAGCGGCGTCACCACCTCCCAGCCCAGCGCGCCGAGGCGCTGCACGCGGTAGTCGCGAATGTCCTGCAGAAACAGATCGCCGAACGCGGCGGTGCGCAGCGCCGGCCACCGCGCTTGCGCGCGCTGCAAAGCGTTGGCCATCGCGGCGTCGTAACCGGCGTTGTCGCCGCCGGCGGCGATGTCCTGTTCGATCAGCGGCAGACCGGCGGCAGTGGCCTGCGCGCGGATGACTTGCCGGCGCACGCCCTGCATCGAGGCGCGGTCGTATTCGGCGGTGATCGTGGTCAGCAGCGCGACGACCTCCACGTCATCGCGCTGGCGCAGCGCATGCAGCGTCCACGCCGAATCCTTGCCGCCACTCCAGGCCAGGATGAGTTGGGTCTTGTCGATCATGAAGTAGCACGTCCTGCGTTCAAAGTTGGGCGCTGGCCAGGGTGCCCAGGTGGCGCAACGCGGCTTCCAGGCGCGCATCCCAGGGCAGGCCGCAGCTCAGGCGCACGCAGTCGCCGTAGTCGCCGCGGCTGGAGAACAGGGTGCCGGGCGAGATGCCGATGTTGTCGGCCAGCGCCGCTTCGAACAGCGCCTGCCCATCGCCGCCCGGCGGCAGCTGCAGCCACAGCGACAGGCCACCGCTGGGCGCACTGCAACGGGTTCCCTCAGGCCAGTGGCGGACGATGGCGTCGCGCATGCGCTGGCCGTTGTCGGCCACCGTGCGCCGCAGCTTTCGCAGATGCCGCTCCAGGCCGTGGCGGGCGAGATAATCGGCCACGGCCAGCTGCGGCAGGCTGGCGCCGCTGCAGCTGGAAAAGTATTTGGCGCGCGTCAGCGCATCGGTCCAGCCCGCGCCGGCCAGCCAGCCCACGCGCAGCCCCGGCGCCAGCGTCTTGGAGAACGAGCCGCAGGTGATCACCTTGCCGGTGGTGTCCCAATGGCGCAGCGGCAACGGGCGCTGCCCGGACCACGCCAGCTCGCCGTAGATGTCGTCCTCGATCACTACCGTGCCATGGCGCGCGCAGCTGGCCACCAATGCCGCCTTGTCCACATCGGAGGTCAGGCCGCCGGTGGGATTGCTGAAATTCGGCACCAGCACCGCCGCGCGCACTGGCGTGTGCTGCAGCAGGCGGTCCAGTCGCGCCACGTCGATGCCATTGCCCAGGCGGCTGGGGACTTCCAGCACCTTCAGGCGCAGCGCGGCGATTGCCTGCAGGATGCCGTAGTAGGTCGGGGTCTCGACCAGCACCACGTCGCCCGGCGCGGTAACCGTACGCAGCGCCAGGCTGATCGCCTCCATCGCCCCGGCGGTGACCACGACTTCCTCGGCCGTCATCGGCGTGCCGATCTGTTCGTAGCGCAGGGCGATCCGGCGGCGCAGCGCCGCGTCGCCCTGCGGTGGCGCGTAGTCGAAGCTCGCAGTCGGACGCCGTCGCAGCACGCGGGCCAGCGCCGCGCTCAACGCGGCGTGGGGCAACAACGATGCATCGGCGACCGCCGCGTGCAGGGGCAGCAGGCCGGGACGTTCGGGCAGCTCCAGCAGATCCTGCAGCGCGGGGTTGTCGACCATGCCCGGCGCGCGTCGGCGCGGCGCCGATGCGATCGGTGCGGCAGAGGGCGCGGCATGGACGAAGTAGCCCGAGCGCGGTCGTGCCTGCACCAGACCTTCGCGCTCCAGCTGCAGGCAGGCCTGTACCGCCGTGGCCGGGCTGATCTGGTGTGCTCGGGCGAGCTGGCGCACCGACGGCAAGCGCTCGCCGGCGCGCAGCGTGCCCTGGGCGATCTGCCGGCGCAGGCCGGTGGCGATGGTCTCGTAAAGCAGCATGGCGTGCCCGCATCTGTACCGGTGCACTTTCAGGATAACTGAATCTGTATTGCATGCGCGGCCCGACCTAGCCTGTGGTTCCCTTCGCAGGAACCAGCGCCATGTCCTCTCCCGCCCCCAGTCCCGCTGCGTCGCGCGCTGCGCTATGGCAACTGCTGTTGGGCGAGGTGCTGATCGGCTCGGTGGGCGTATTCGTCCACGAAAGCGGCCAGGATCCGGTGACTGCCGTGTTCTATCGCTGCCTGTTCGGCGCGCTGTTCCTCATCGCCTGGGGCCTGGCGCGCGGCCACCTGCGCGGGCTGTGGCAAGACCGCGCGCTGCTGCGTGGCGCGGTCATCTCCGGCGTGCTGCTGGTGCTCAACTGGGTGGCACTGTTCGCCGGGATGGCACGCTCGTCGATCGGCGTGGCGACGATGGTCTATCACTTCTTCCCGTTCGTGATGCTGATCCTGGCCGCGCTGTTGCTGGGCGAACGCACGCGGCCGGCGGACTGGGGCTGGACCGCGCTGGCCTTCGTTGGCGTGATCGGTTCGGCCGATCCATTGCGCCTGCTGCGCCAGGCCGATGTCGGCTATCTGTCCGGTATCGGCCTGACCTTGCTGGCGGCACTGCTGTGCGGCGCGTCGCTGCTGATGTCGCGCAGCGTCGGCCGGCAGCGGCCGTTCGCGGTGGTCACGGTGCAATGCTGTGTCGGCACCTTGATGCTCGGCGCGTTCGCCTCGCCTGCCGCGCTGCATCCGGGCCCGCACTGGTTCTGGCTGGTCGGCCTGGGCGTGATCCACAGCGGCATCGTCTACGTGCTGTTCTATTCGTCCTACCGGCACCTGCCGGTGGCGACGATCGCGGTGGTGGCCTTCGTCTATCCGCTGGTGACGCTGGTGCTGGACTACGCGCTCTACGGCCATCGCCTGGATGCGGTGCAGCTGGTGGGCCTGATCCTGATCGTGGTCGGCACGCTGGGCGTCAATCTGAAATGGCGCCTTTGGCCGCGACGTGCCGCGCCGCTGGACGCGACCTTCTGACGGCAAAAGGCCGCGCCAGGCGCGGCCTTCCCCTACATCGTGGAGCCGCTGCTCAGCGCACGTCGCGCAGCTGCCAGCCGCTGCCGGCCAACAGGCGCAGGCGATGCTTGAGCACCTCGCCAGGGATGCTGGTCTCGGCGACCAGGTCAATATGCAGGTCGTCGACCTGCCCGGTCACGCGTGCGGCCGGATCGACCGCGCCCAGGGCCGGATCGACCTCGTCGGGCTCGTCCTGCGCCGCACGCCAGCGCGAGAACAGCCCATCGGTGCGCAAGGCATCCTGCAGCTGCTGAGCCAGTCCCTCGGCGCTGGACTCGCTGAAGCTGAAGGCCGGCTCCGGGCCACGCGCCTGGGCGGGATCGGGCAGGGCAATGTAGAAACGGGGCATGGGTGTCCTCCAACGGGTCTTGAAGGGGCCAACCTAGCCGCGGCCTCGTCAGCGCGCCGTGTTCATGTCGAGAACGTATGCGGTTGCGCGGCGAAACCCACGCCCAGCGCACCCTTGCCCACGTTGACCATGCCGGTCAGGCTCATCACCGATTCGGTCACCTGCACGCCATGCTCGCTGCAGACCTGGCGCAGCTGCGTATAGCCGGGCAGGGCCCGCAGCTCGGACAGCTCGCCGCCATAGCCGATGTTGACCACCGGCGTGAGCAGGCCGGCACGCACCTGCTTGCCGGTGAACTCGAACAGCTTCTGCGCAGAGGGCTCGAAGCCCTTGAGCTTGGCCACCGGCTCGGTGACGCCACGGTAGGCGCGCAGCACCGGTTTGATGTCCAGCGCGCTGCCCAGCGCCGCGCCGATCAGGCCCACGCTGCGGTCGCCCTTGCTGCGGGCGCGGGCGCGCAGGTAATACAGGTCGCGCGGAATCATGTAGCCGTAGGTGTTCTCGGCGAGAGATTCCAGGCGGGTGCGGATGGTGGCCACGCTCTCGTTGGCCTCGCGCAGGCGCACCGCTTCGATGGCGGTGATGCCCTGGCCGGCGAACAGGTTGAGCGTGTCGATCACCCGCAGCGCGAACGGCGAGCTGTGCCCGGCCGCCTGTCGGATCGGCTTGTAGTCGTTGAGGATCGCGAAGCTGGCCTGCATCGCGTTGTCGTGGATCTGGCTGCGCAGCTTGGAGATGGTCAGGCAGAACACATGGTCGTAGTCCATCACCAGCCGCTGCAGGAACAGGTCGCGGATCTGGTTGACCGAAAACGGCGTGGTCTCGGCCTCATGGCCGCGCTCGGCCACGTGCGCACGCAGGAACTCCAGCGTGGCGTCCTCGTCGCGATGATCGGCCAGGACCGCCTCGCCGATGCGCACGGTGATGGGCAGGACCACGATGTTGTGTTGCTCGATGAAGTCGGCCGGCAGGTCGCAGGCCGAGTCCACCACGATTCCAATCCGCATGCGTTCGTTCCCCTCTTGCATGGCGTCTCGCCTGGATGCGCGGCGCTGTGTACCACGGCCGCCGCGCCGCGTCGAACCGCAGCGCAGCGTGACCCTGCCAGGACGGTATTGTGGCCCAGACCTCGCCCCGAGGGCATGCGGATACGTACGGTCGCATGACCATCGCGTCATTGATCCGGCGCGGGGGCCGCGGCTGCGCAGGGTGCCAGGGCGTTCGACGGGAGGTTCATGCCCCACCCGTATGCTCGGACGCCCCTTGCGACGGAGTCGACCATGCCGCCACGCCCATCCCTGCACGCCTCGCTGCGCGACGCCACCGGAGCCGTCCGATGAGCACGGCCCCGGCGTTGGCGCAGGAGGTTGTCGAGTTCTGGCGCCAGGCCGGCCCGGAGCGCTGGTTCGCCAGCAACGCCTCGTTCGACCTCAACTTCAAGACCCGTTTCCTGGAGACCCACCATGCCGCCGCGCGCGGCGAACATGCCCACTGGCTGGACAGCGCGGATGGCGCCTTGGCGCTGGTGCTCTTGCTGGACCAGTTTCCGCGCAACGCGTTTCGCGGCAGTGGTCATGCCTTCGCGACCGACGGGTTGGCGCTGGTCTACGCACGGGCCGCCCTGGAGGCCGGCCATGACCAAGCGGCCGACCCCTCCCTGCGTGCCTTTTTCTACATGCCCTTCGAGCACGCCGAAGCGCCGGACGAGCAGGCGCGTGCGGTGGCGTTGTTCGAGGCGCTGGGAGACGCCAAGTCGCTCCAGTATGCGCACGCGCATCAGAAGGTGATTGCGCGTTTTGGTCGGTTTCCGCATCGAAATGCCGCCCTGGGCAGGACCACGACCGCCGAGGAACAGGCCTGGCTCGATGCCGGGGGTGGCTTCTAGTTGTTCGGTGGCGCGGCTGGGTGGGAGCCGCCACGGCGGCGACGGGGCTTTCCCGATAGGTCGTTCAAACCCGAGCCGTCTAAGCCAAAAATCCCTGGTCTGAGGCAGTGCAGGGAAGCCTCATCGCCGCCATGGCGGCTCCCACAGGAAAAGATGGCGCCTGGCCGCTCTTCCAAATCGATATTCCCAAACGACAACACGCCCCTTGCGGGGCGTGTTGCGTAGGCCATGCGCGCCTACGGCTCAGTAGCGCGGGACGTTGGGGTCCACGTCGCTGGCCCAGGCCTCGATGCCGCCCACGATGTTGTGGACGTCGGTGAAACCGAGGACGCGGAACTGTTCGGCGGCCTGGTGGCTGCGCCCGCCGGCATGGCACAGGAAGGCGATGCGCGTGTCCTTAGGCAGGGCTTCCAGTTCGGCGCGGCCGCTGCCGTCGAAGGTCTTGAACGGCACGTTGACCGAGGCGATCGCGCGTTCCTCGGCCGGGCGCACGTCCACCAGCAGCAGTTCGCCGGCGGCGACCTGGGCGGCGGCGTCGGTGGCCGCCAGCTGGCTCACCGGGCGCGGTGCATTGGGGTTGTCGATGGCCAGGCCCTTGCCGCGGATGTCGTCGACCCAGTCGATGGTGACACCTTCGGCGCGGCGCGCGCTGGCCAGGTCAAACTGGATGCGCACGCCATTGGACTCGGCGGCGATCGCGCCGGCATCGAACGGGCCCAGCTGGAAGTTCGGCTGGAACTGCGCGTCGATGGCCAGGACCAGCGCGGCGCCCGGGCCGGCGTCTTCCAGGGCATTGGCCAGCATTTCGGCGGCCGAGCTCGTCACGGTGATCGAAGGCGGGGTGCGATCGGGCGCCTGCACGCCCAGCAGGGCGGCCAGTTCGCCGGAGTTGGTCATCTGCTCGATGATGTCGCTGCCGCCGACCAGCTCGCCGTCGATGTACAGCTGCGGGATGGTCGGCCAGTCGCCGTAGGCCTTGATGCCCTCGCGGATGTCCTGGTCGGCCAGCACGTTGACGTGGGCATAGTCCACGCCCAGCGTGGACAGGGCGCCGACGGCCTTGGCCGAGAAGCCGCACTGCGGCATGGTCGGCTGCCCCTTCATGAACAGGACCACGCGGTTGGACTGCAGCAGGGAATCGATGCGCGAACGCAGGGCGGGATCGAGGGACATGGCAACACCGGCAGTTGAGCGGACAGGGAATTTTACGCGCGTGGCATGATCGGCGGGATGGAAGCCCGCGCAACGCAGCATCGTGTGCCCCGCACGCCCCGACTGAGGTTGGGGCTGCTGGCGCTATCGCAAGTGGCCGCGGTGGCGCTTTGGTGGTGGCTGGGCTGGCAGGCTGGCCTGGCCCTGTTGCTGCTCAGCCATGCGGCGGTGCTGTGGTCCACCTTCCACCCGCGCTCGCAGCTGTTCTGCCCGGCCCTGGTGCGCCTGCCGGGCGATCAGCCCCGGGTGTGGCTGACCATCGACGATGGTCCCTCCGAGGACACCCTGCCGATCCTGGACCTGCTGGACGCCCACGACGCCAAGGCGACCTTCTTCGTGGTCGGCGCGCGGGCGCGGGCGCGGCCGGACCTGGTGCGCGAGATCGTGCGCCGCGGCCATGGCCTGGGCAACCACAGCGACAGTCACCCGCAGGCGGCGTTCTGGCGCCTGGGCCCGGGACGGCTGGAAGCCGAGATCGCCGCCAACCAGCGCAGCCTGGCCGAGATCGCCGGCAGCGTGCCGCGCTGGTTCCGCTCGGTCGTGGGCCACACCAATCCCTTCATCGGCCCGGTGCTTGCGCGTCACGGCCTGACCCGCGTGGCCTGGAGCGCGCGCGGCTTCGACGGCGTGCGCTGCACGCCGGACCAGGTGCTCGCCCGGATCGCGCCGGACCTGAAGCCTGGCGCCGTCGTCCTGCTGCACGAAGGTGCGGCGCATGGCCACAACGTGGAGATCCTGCGGCGGGTGTTGGTAGCACTGGAGACGCAGAAATTGAGCGCGACCGTGCCTTGACCTAGGGCTTCGCTGGGTCGCCTTGCCCAGCCGTTGCGTTGGTCTCATCGTGCTTTGAGGTGATCAACTTTGTCTCTTCAATCAGTGCGTCAACATCCTCCGCAGTGAGCTTCGAGAGTTCTTGCTGGGCGCGCGAGGTTGCCTGCTTGTCACCGGTCCCTTCTCCGTAGAGATGCAAACCCTCCCCGTCCCGGAAGAACATGAAGTAAAACTCCGCGGCTGGCGTACCTGCGATGGAATAGAGCACAACAGTCTTGTTGTCGGTGCAGCTGTAGATGCCCCAGTCGCTGCCGCCGTACGCTTTTTTCAGAGGTCCGATGTTGCAGGTCATCGGTACTGGCTGTGTCTGCGCCATCCCATCGGCGATGCAGCAGGTGGCTAGCAATACCGCAAAGATTCCCCTGGCGACGTTCACATCCGCTCGGCCACGATCAGCCAGTTGTTGAACGGCGTGTTGCCGTACAGCGGTGAGAAGCGGGCATGCAGCCCGGCGTTGGCGAGGTGGTGTTCCAGGCTGTCGCGGGTCGGGTAGCTCTTGGGGACTTCCTGCATCCAGCCGGCGAAGTGCGCCATCAGGTCGGTGATCTTGGAGGTGCGGCCGCGGCGGGTGTCATCGCCCAGGGCGGTGCGAATCACCAGGCGGGCGCCGCCTTCCAGCATGCCGGCCATGTGCGCCAGCATGCCGGCCTGCACGTGGTCGGGCAGGTACTGGAGCATGTCCAGGATGGCGATGTTGCCGCGATGCGCGGGCCAGCGCGCGGCCAGGTCCACCACCTCGAAGCGGGTGTCGCGCAGCCCGCTGCGCTGGGCGATGCGCTTTGCGCGCGCGATCTTGTTCGCGTCGATGTCCACGCCGTAATAGCCGCGCGCCTGGCCGTCGGCCTGCAGGGCATGGGCCAGCAGGCCCAGACCGCAGCCCAGGTCCAGGACCGGGCCCGGATGGTCGCGCAGCGCCGCCAGTACGCCCGGGTAGAGCGGGTCAGTGCGTAGCTTGGCGCGGGTGTAGTAGTAGTCGTAGCGGTTGCCCCACGGGCGCCGGGGCAGGAAGGCACGGGCGATGGCCAGGGCCTGTGAGGCGGGCATGGGACGGATGGACTCGCTCAACGTCGTTCCTTCGGCGCGTGGCGGGGTGAGAGGTGTTCAGGCTAACGCATTCAGCGCGGCAGGGAGGGCGTGGCTGGTCCACAGCGCGTACATCGCGCCGGAGGGATGCAGCCCGTCGTCGGCCAACATCGCTGGTGCCATGCCGCGGTCCCGACTGTCCGGGGTGACGTCCACGAAGCGCACGCCGTGCCGTGCGCAGACCTGCGCCGCGGCGGCATTGAAGGCGTCGATCTGCGCTGAAGTGGTGGCGTTCTGGCGGCCATGGTCGGCGGCGAACGGGGTCATGCCCCAATCCGGGATCGACAACACCAGCACCCGCCCGGCGCGCTGGCCGGCAAAGCCGATCGCCCGTCGCAGCAGTGCGTCGAACTGGGTGGCGTATTCGTCCACCGACCGGCCGCGGTACTGGTTGTTCACCCCGATCGCCAGCGTGACCAGCGCGTAATCGCCCGCTGGCGTGGCCGCGTCGATGGCTGCTTCCAGTTCGTCGGTGGTCCAGCCGGTGGTGGCGATGGTGTCCGGATCGGCCAGCGGGACGCCGGCCTGGCGCAGCGCCGCGGCCAGCTGCACCGGCCAGCGCGCGGCATGCGGCACGCCTTCGCCGATGGTGTAGGAGTCGCCCAGCGCCAGATAGCGCAGGCTTTCACCCGCCATGGTCAGGCCGCGGCGTTGCGCGAGGCCGGCTTGATCGGCACGACCTTGGTATTGGCCTCGGCGCGCCGCGCCAGCGCGCGGTCGATGCGGGCGAACACATCCCGCATGGAGAGCGCGTCAGGCAACAGGGTCACCCGGAAGTGGTTGCGGTAGGGCACGTTGAAACTGGAACCCGGCACCACCAGCACGCCTTCCTCTTCCATCAGATCCAGGGCGAAGCGGTAGTCGTCGAAGCCCTTGGCCGCGTCGCCGACCACGGCCGGGAAGGCATACAGCGCGCCGGCGGGCGCGCACAGCCGCAGGTGCTCGGACGTGGCGCAGGCCTCGATCACCGCGCGGCGGGTTTCGTACAGGCGCCCGCCCGGGGCGACCAGCGCGCTGATGGTGTCCGGCCCGTTGATGGCCGCCTCCACCGCGTACTGTCCCGGCACGTTGGCGCACAGGCGCAGCGCGCCCAGCAGGTCCATGGCGTGCTGCAGCGGGGTGATCAACTCGGCGCTGCCGGACAGCAGGGCCCAGCCCACGCGCCAGCCGCAGGCGCGGTGCACCTTGGACAGGCCGGAGAAGGTAATGCACGGCACGTCGCCGGCCAGCGGCGCCAGCGGCTCGAAGCTCGCCCCGTCGTAGAGGATCTGGTCGTAGATCTCGTCGACCAGCAGCAGCAGGCGGTGCTTGGCGGCGATGGCCACGATGCGCTTGAGCAGCTCACGCGGATACGTCGCACCGGTCGGGTTGTTGGGATTGATCAGGACGATGGCGCGGGTGCGGCTGGACACCAGCGTCTCGATCTCCGACGGATCGGGCAGGAAGCCGTTGGCCGCGTCGCACCGGTAATACACCGGGCGGCCGTCGTTGAGGATGGTCGCGGCCGACCACAGCGGATAGTCGGGCGAGGGCACCAGGATCTCGTCGCCCGGGTTGAGCAGGGCGCGCAGGGACAGGTCGATCAGCTCGGACACGCCATTGCCGATGAAGACCCGGTCCGGGTGGGCATCGGGGGCATTGCGCCGCGCGTAGTAGGCGGCGACGGCCTCGCGCGCGGCCGGCAGGCCCTGCTGGTGGGTGTAGGGGTCGGTGCGACCCATGTCGTCGGCGATCGCGTGCTGCAGGTGCTCGGGCGCGCGAAAGCCGAAGGCGCCCGGATTGCCGATGTTGAGCTTGATCAGCTTGCGGCCCTGGGCCTCCAGCTCACGCGCTCGCCGGGCCAGTTCTCCGCGGATCTCGTAGCGGACTTCGGACAGGCGTTCACGGACGGCGAGCGGCTTGACGGGAGCGGAGGACATGGCGGACGGGATCAAGGGTGAAAAACGGCCCAAGCATACGCCTGATACGCCGTCCCTGTGGGCGTTTCAAAGGAAACCATTGCCTGCGTTCACGGCTGCGGTTGGTGCGGCGCGTGCCGGCCCTTGAGCACCGTCGATGCAGCGACCTGCGGCGGGCGCTTGGTCACCCCGTAGAATCTTGCGATGACCGATGTTGCTTCCGAAGATGCCGACCTGCGCCGGATCGGCTGGCCCCTGGCGGCCGACCGTCCTGCCGACCCGGCATGGCAGGCGCTGTTCGCCGCCCATCCGCAGGCACGCCCGGCGCGGGTGGTGGAGCAGCACCGTTCCGGCTATGTCGTCGCCCATGGGCCGGCGCCCGGGCAGACCCTCAGGCCCGAATCCCTGCCGGACTGGCAGCGACCGCGCTTTCCCGCCCACGCACGCCCGGCGGTGGGCGATTGGGTGCTGGTGGAGGAGGCCAAGCGCATCGTCGCGCTGCTGCCGCGTCGGACCGCGATCAAGCGCGCCGCGGCCGGCGAGCATTACCACCAGCAGGTGATCGCCGCCAATGTCGATGTGGTGTTCATTGTCTGCGGGCTGGATGCGGACTTCAATCCGCGCCGGATCGAGCGCTACCTGATGCTGGTCGGTGGCGCGGGCGGACAGCAGACCGGTGCCCCGCAACCGGTGGTGGTGCTGACCAAGGCCGATCGCACCGATTACGCCGATGACGCGCTCGAGGTGCTCGCCGACCTGGCCGCGCAGGACGTTCCGCTGCGCACGGTCAACGCCAAGGACCCGGCCAGCGTCGCCCAACTGCATGGCTGGCTGGGGCCAGGGCGCACGGCGGTGCTGGTGGGCTCCTCCGGCGCCGGCAAGTCGACCCTGACCAACACCTTGCTGGGCATCGAGAAGATGAAAACCGGCGCGGTGCGCGAGACCGATTCGCGCGGTCGCCACACCACCACCCATCGCGCCTTGATCCCCCTGCCGTCTGGTGCCTGTCTGATCGACACGCCTGGCATGCGCGAGCTCAAGCCCACCGGCGAGGAAGACCTGGCCGAAGGCGGCTTCGCCGACATCGAGGCGCTGGCTGCGCAGTGCCGGTTTCGCGATTGCGCCCACCAGGGCGAGCCGGGCTGCGCGGTGCAGGCCGCCATCGAGGCTGACGTGCTCGACCCAGGCCGCCTGGCCAACTACCTCAAGCTGCAGGAAGAGGTCGCCACGGCCGCCGCCAAGCTGGCCAAGCGCGAGGCCGAGCAGCAGGGCAAGCACGGCCGGCGCCCTGCGGGAAAGCCATCCAGGCGCTAGACCGGATCCCGATCGGTCTGCTGTCCCTTTTCCAGCATCTGGCGCAGTCGGCTGCGTCGTTGCTCAAGTTCGGCGATCTGCCGCTCGATCGAAGCCAGCCGCCGGCGCTGCACTTCGGTCGTTTCCGAACAGGCGGCCGCGCCTTCGATCATCCGCATGCAATCGGGAAACTCGCGGATCTCGGCCAGGCTGAAGCCCGCGCCGATCAGGCGCTGGATCTGCCGGACCTGGGTCACGGCCAGGGCGGGGAACACGCGATAGCCGTTCTCGGCGCGGACCGACGACAGCAGCCGATGGTCGTCATAGTGGCGGATCGAGCGCAGGCTGGCCCCGGTCTCGCGGGCCAGTTCGCCGATGGACATGGCAGCTTGGGGACGGGCCTTGGGCATGGGCGAACGCTAGCACAGGCGGTGCTTGACTCTCACATTGGTGTGAGGCTTGAGACTGCGCGCATCCAAGGCATCGATGAGGATTCGCCATGTTTCCGTCCAGGCTTCACCGCGCGCTCGGCGCGCTGATCGTCGGGCTCGCGCTGCTGATCGGCGCACCGGCCGCGCTCGCCGCAACCAGGCAATACACCGTCTCCGCGCCGGATGGCGTGGCGCTGGCCGTGCAGGAGTCCGGTGATCCCGACGGTACTCCAGTCATCTTTATCCACGGCCTGCTGGGCAGCCGGCTGAACTGGGACAAGCAACTGCACGACCCCCAGCTGCAGCGCCATCGACTGATCACCTACGACCTGCGGGGCCACGGCCACCCGCCCACGGCGTGCGATGCGACCGAAATCCGACAGCGCGGCTGCGACCGTGCAGGGACTGGCTCGAGCCTGGAGGTTGCTGGACATGTCCGAACACCACGCGCGGCCGGCGGTCGCCAGCAAGGTCGCGGCGGTCACCCTGGGCTTCTGGATCCTCAAGATCCTGGCCACCACGCTGGGTGAGACCGGTGGCGACTGGCTGACCATGACTCTGGGGCTGGGATATGGCCTGGGCGTCCTGGTGCTTGGTGGCGTGCTGGCGGCGACCCTGGCCGGGCAGTTGGCGGCGCGGCGCTTCCATCGCGGGCTGTACTGGTCGGTGATCCTTGCCACCAGCACGGCCGGGACGGCGATGTCCGATTTCATGGATCGCACGCTCGGTCTTGGGTATCTGCGCGGGGCGCTGCTGCTGGCCGGTGCGCTGATGGCGGTGCTTGGGCTGTGGTTCGCGGTCGAATGCAACGTCTCGGTGGACCTGATCCGCAGCCCTCGCACGGAAGTCTTCTACTGGGCGGCCATCCTGGTCGGCAACACCTTGGGGACCGCGCTGGGGGACTATCTGGCTGATGGACTGGGCCTGGGCTTCGCCGCGGGTGCGTCGCTGACCGGTGCGGTGATCGCCGCCGCGGCGCTGGCCTGGCGCTTCACCGCGGCCAGTCCAGTGCTGCTGTTCTGGGTGGCGTTCGTGGCGACCCGGCCCTTCGGCGCGACCTTTGGCGACCTGCTGACCAAGCCGCGGGGCGAGGGCGGGCTGGAGCTGGGCACGGACGGCGCCTCGGTGGTGCTGGCCATGCTGCTGGTCGTCGGCTTGTGCGTCCAGGCCACGGCGGAGCGGCGCCGGCTCAGCGCTCCGAATGTCCGCTCTCGTCGTGGTCGCGCGGATGGAACAGGTCTGGTCGGATCAGGGCGATGAAGGCGCGCGCTTGCGGCGAGAGGTACTTGCCCTTGCGCACCACCACCCCGTAGCTGCGCGAGGGGAAGTACGCGCTGAGCGAGCGTGCGGCGATGCGGCCGCGGTCGGCCTCGCCCAGGCAGATCGAGCTGACGATCGACAGGCCCATGCCCATGGCCACGTATTGCTTGATCACCTCCCAGCCGCCGACTTCCAGGACCACGTTGTAGGGCACGCGGGCCTGCTGGAAGGTCAGGTCGACCAGCCGGTAGGTGATCTGCCGGCGCGGCGGCAGGATCAGGCCGTAAGGCGAGATGTCCTCCAGGGTGACCCGGGACTTCTTGGCCAGCGGGTGGTCGTGCGGGGTGATCAGCATCGGCTCGAAGCGGTAGACCGGCTCGTAGCTCAGATCCGCCGGCACATCCACCATTGAGCCGACCGCCAAGTCCACCGCATCCTCGCGCAGCAAATCGGTGCCGTCGGCGCTGATGGCGTTGTGCAGGGTCAGGCGCACGTCCGGGTGGGCGCGGCGGAAGGCGTCCACGATGCGCGGCAGCAGGTAGAGGATGGTCGAGCTGTTGGCGGCGATGTTCAGCTCGCCGGCATCCAGCCCGCTGACCTTCTCGCGGAAGGTGGCCGCCAGGCCGTCGACGCCTTCCACCAGTGGCTGCGCCAACTCGAACAGCAACTGCCCCTCCCGTGTGGGGGACAGCCGCCGCCCGCTCCGCTCGAACAGGTGCGCGCCGTACTCGCGTTCCAGCGCCTGCAGTTGCAACGAGACCGCCGGCTGGCTGATGTACAGCGCCTCGGCCGCCCGTGAAACCGATCCCAGCCGGACCACCTGGCAGAACGCGCGCAGGGGCTTGAGCCGGTCGGATTTGTAGGAAAAACGGGGAGTTGCGTGATTGGGCATGCGCTTGAAAGCGGTTGTATTAGAAGAATTTATAATTCGGATTGATAAAACTAAGTTGTCAAATAATACCCCCGCGGAGCACGGTGATGGCCCAGTCGAACTGCAAGGGAATCCGCCATGTCCGCGACCGCTTTCGCCCTGCCGCCCCGGGATTCGGCCCTGACCGGGGCCACGCCCGGCATCGCCCTCACCGCCCAGGTGCCCGGTCAGGACGCTTTGCTGCCGCCGGGCCTGCTGGGGCTGCTGACCTCGCTGCACCGGGCCATCGAGCCGGAGCGCCAGGCCCGCCTGGCCGCCCGCGCCGCCCGCCAGGCCGAGTTCGACGCCGGCGCCCTGCCGGACTTCCGCGCCGACACCGCGCAGATCCGCGATGGCGACTGGACCGTCGCCCCGATCCCGGCCGCGCTGACCGACCGCCGCGTGGAGATCACCGGGCCGACCGACCCGAAGATGGTGATCAACGCGCTGAACTCCGGCGCCAAGGTGTTCATGGCCGACTTCGAGGATTCCACCTCGCCGACCTGGACCAACCTGATCACCGGCCAGCGCGCCCTGCTCGACGCGGTCGCCGGCACTCTGCAGTTCGACACGCCGGCCCGTGGCGACAAGCCGGGCAAGCACTACGCGCTCAAGCCGTTTGCTGAGCAGGCGGTGCTGATCGTGCGCCCGCGCGGCTGGCACCTGGACGAGAAACACGTGCTGGTCGATGGCGCGCCGATGGCCGGCGGCCTGTTCGACGTGGCGACCTTCGCCTTCCACAACGCGCGCGCGCTGCAGACCAAGGAACGCGGGCCGTACTTCTACCTGCCCAAGCTGCAGTCGATGGAGGAGGCCGCGCTGTGGGAGACCGCGCTGTCGCACATCGAGGCCACCCTGGGCCTGCCGCAGGGGCAGATGAAGGTCACCGTGCTGATCGAGACGCTGCCGGCGGCTTTCGAGATGCACGAGATCCTGCACGCGCTGCGCAGCCGCATCGTCGGCCTGAACTGCGGCCGTTGGGACTACATCTTTTCCTACATCAAGACCTTTCGCGCCCACGCCGACCGGGTGCTGCCCGAGCGCGGCCAGGTCACCATGACCCAGCCGTTCCTGAAGGCGTACTCGGAACTGCTGATCCAGACCTGCCACCGGCGCGCTGCGCATGCCATGGGCGGCATGGCCGCACAGATTCCGATCAACGGCGACGCGGCCGCCAACGAGCAGGCCATGGCCCGGGTGCGCGCCGACAAGCTGCGCGAGGTCAGCGCAGGCCATGACGGCACCTGGGTCGCACATCCGGCGCTGATCCCGGTGGCCCGCGCGATCTTCGACGAGCACATGCCGCAACCGCACCAGCACGCCGTGGCGCGCGCCGACGTGCATGTGACCCGCGACGACCTGATCCGCCCGTCCACCGGCACCATCACCCGCGCCGGATTCGAAGGCAACGTCGAGGTCTGCGTGCGCTACCTGGCCGCCTGGCTGGACGGCAACGGCTGCGTGCCGATCCACTGGCTGATGGAGGATGCGGCCACCGCCGAGATCTCGCGCACCCAGCTGTGGCAGTGGCTGCACACCGAGGGACTGCACCTGGACGACGGCACCGCCATCGACCTGGCGCTGTTGCAGGCCACCCTCAAGCACCTGCCCACCGCGCTTGGCCACGGGGCCGGCGTGCCGGGCGCGGCCAAGGTCTCCGAGGCCATCGCGCTGCTCGATGAACTCTCACGCCGCGACACGCTGGCCGAGTTCCTGACCCTGCCGGCCTACGCGCTGATCGACTGACGCCGCAGCAGCGCACACGTTTTTCCGGATTCATCTGCAGCGCCTGGCCCGGCATGTCGGGTCGGCCGCCGCATTCCACGACATCGCACGATCCACACGAGGACGACACCATGAGCAAGCTGCCGAGCGCCGCCGAGATACAGAAGGACTGGGACACCAATCCGCGCTGGAAGGGCATCACCCGCAACTACACCGCGGCCGACGTGGTGCGCCTGCGCGGCACGATCCCGGTCGAGCACTCCATCGCCAAGCTGGGCGCGGAGAAGCTCTGGAATTCCCTGCACACCGAGGACTTCGTCAACGCGCTGGGCGCGCTGACCGGCAACCAGGCCATGCAGCAGGTCAAGGCCGGGCTGAAGGCGATCTACCTGTCCGGCTGGCAGGTGGCCGCCGATGCCAACCTGGCCGGGCAGATGTATCCGGACCAGTCGCTGTACCCGGCCGACTCGGTGCCGGCGGTGGTCAAGCGCATCAACAACACCTTGCTGCGCGCCGACCAGCTGTCCCACGCCGAGGGCGATGACAGCGTGGACTTCCTGCAGCCCATCGTGGCCGATGCCGAGGCCGGCTTTGGCGGCGTGCTGAATGCCTTCGAGCTGATGAAGGCCATGATCGAGGCCGGCGCCTCGGGCGTGCACTTCGAGGACCAGCTGGCCTCGGTCAAGAAGTGCGGACATATGGGCGGCAAGGTGCTGGTGCCCACCCGCGAGGCGGTGGAAAAGTTGAACGCCGCGCGCCTGGCGGCCGACGTGATGGGCGTGCCGACCGTGCTGATCGCCCGCACCGATGCCGAGGCCGCCGACCTGCTGACCAGCGACATCGATGCCAACGACAAGCCGCACACCACCGGCGAGCGCACCGTGGAGGGCTTCTACAAGACCCACAAGGGCCTGGACCAGGCCATCAGCCGCGGCCTGGCCTATGCGCCTTACGCCGACCTGATCTGGTGCGAGACCGGCAAGCCGGACCTGGAGTTCGCGCGTAAATTCGCCGAGGCGATCCATGCCAAGTTCCCGGGCAAGCTGCTGGCCTACAACTGCTCGCCCAGCTTCAACTGGAAGAAGAACCTGGACGACGCGACCATCGCCAAGTTCCAGAAGGAAATCGCCAGCTACGGCTACAAGTTCCAGTTCATCACCCTGGCTGGCTTCCACAGCCTGAACTACTCGATGTTCAACCTGGCCCACGGCTATGCGCGCAATCAGATGAGCGCCTTCGTCGAACTGCAGGAGGCCGAATTCGCCGCAGCGCCCAAGGGCTTCACCGCGGTCAAGCATCAGCGCGAGGTCGGCACCGGGTATTTCGATGCGGTGACCCAGGCCATCCAGCAGGGCCAGTCCTCGACCACGGCGCTGACCGGCTCGACCGAGGAAGAACAGTTCACCGCCGACAAGGCGGCATAAGGCGCTGCCCCGCGCGCCCGCGGCGCTGACCAGCGCACGCGGGACCACGCGGACAGCTCCAAGGTGCAAGACGCGCCCGGCACGCATGCCGGGCGCGGGTTCCGCGCTCCACCGCTCCACCGCAGTCAAAAAACCCAACCAGCGTTGTTCACCCACTGAGAAAGGTGCGCCATGCTTCGAGCCCGTCATGCCAACCGCTATCGCGGCCAGGATGCGTTGATGTTCCGCGGGGATCGCCCCGGCATCGCCATGCTGGCTTCCATCCTCGACCATTTGGCTTCCAGTCCGCAGCCCGACGCGATCGGCCGACGACACGCCATCCCCGGCGTGGACAACGTCAGCCTGGAGGTCACCGAGTCGGTCTCGCGCCTGGTGCTGGACAGCGCCGGACGCGTGCCGTTCGTGTGGCAGCTCAAGTGGACCGACCTGGCCGACTGCGGGGCGCGGGTGAGCGCCCTGGCCGGCAAGGCCCGCGGCCAGCTGCGCATCGCAGGAGAGCGGGACGACATGCAACTCGTGCTGGCGATGGGGGAGGACGCCTAGCGATCGGGGGCATAGGGCCGCGCCGGTGGCGATGGCGACCATCGCCACGCTACCGGGTGGCTCCTGTGCTCGGATCCAACCGTGTACCTGCCCGCGGCCCTGCCAATGACTTTAGGCACGCGAGCGCCGCGGGCGCTGGCGGCGACCCTGCAGTTCATCCCGTGATGCAGGCCAATTCCCATGCGCGTGTCCTGGCTCTTGCTGCTGTCGCTGTGTCTGCCGTCATTGGCGTTCGCCCAGGCCGACGAGGCCGGACGGCAGGACGTCCCGGCAGGGGCCGAGACACAGGCGGACCCGCACAACCATCGTCCGCAGCTGTCCTCGCAGCAGTGCGGCCTGTCCACGGACTTCAACGTGCTGGCCGATGACGGCGGCATCTGGCTGTACCGCAAAACCGGCACGCCGCAGGAGATCTTCTTCCACGGCGGTGAGTTGAGCGTGGATCGCAAGGTGCAGCAGGTCAGTCCGGAAGACGCCCAGCGGCTATGGGAGATGGAACGCGATGCCCGCGCGCTGATGCCGCGCGTGGCCGGTATCGCCCACGAGGTGGTGGACCTCACCTATGACGCGCTGGGCGGTGTGATGGAGATCTTGACCGGCAGCGGGCGCAACGCACGCAAGGTCGAGCGCATGCGCAAGCAGGCCAACGGCTACGTGGACGGCACGCTGGGCAAGGGGCGCTGGGACCAGGAGGCGTTCGATGGCAACTTCGAGCAGTACGTCGAGGACCAGGCCGAAGCGTTCAAGGGCAGCATCGCGCGCCACGTCTTGTTCCAGGTGTTCACCGGGCGTGCGGACAACATGGAAGCACGCGCCGACGCAATGGGCGACGCGCTCGATGCCAAGCTGGAGGCGCGCGGCGATGCGATCGAAGCCCAGGCCGATGGCCTGTGCGCCCAGGTCGAGCGCTTGCGTGCGCTACAGGACGCCTTGGCGTTTCGCTACCAGGGGCAGCCGCTGCAGATGTTGCGACCGCTGCAAGACGCGCCGGCATCAACGCCCGACGATGCAGCGGCAGCGGACGCAGCGAGCCTCGCGGCTGAAGCAGATGCCGGTGATGCTCCGCGCGACGGGCACATCGCGGTGTCGCCCCAAAGTTCGCACTGAAGTTGGATCGTCCTCAGGCGGCGGATGCCTGTCCGCGCAGCACCTCGAGCAGGGCCTGCACCGGATGGCGCAGCGTGCCGGACTGCAGGCGGCTGACCTGGCTGCGGCACGAGTAGCCGGTGGCCAGGGCTTCGGGCGCATCGGCCATCGCCAGTGCGGGCGCCCAGGACTGGTCGAAGATGCGTCGCGAGGTCTCAACATTGCGCGCCTCGTGCCCGTAGGTGCCGGACATGCCGCAGCAGCCGGTCTTCTGCACCGCCAGCGGCAGCCCGGCGCGGGCGAAGACCTCGGTCCACTGGGTCACGCTGGCCGCGGCGTTGGTCTTTTCGGTGCAATGCGCCATCAGGCGGTAGCGCAGGGCAGATGACTCGGTCGCAGCGTCGCGCGCTGCATATACATCGGTGAGCCATTCCTGCAGCAGCTGCACCCTGGGCACGTCCAGGCCCTTGAGCTTGGTGTACTCCTGGCGATAGGTCAGGGTCATGGCCGGGTCGATGCCCACCAGCGGCACGCCGTGCGTGGCCAGTGCCGACAACATCGCCGCATTGCGCCGCGCCGTGCGCTCGAAGGCGGGCAAAAAGCCCTGCACCTGCAGCGGCTTGCCGTTGGCGCGGTACGGCGCCAGGAACACGCGTTGGCCCAGCCGTGCGGCCAGCTCGATGCACGCGGCCAGCAGCGGCGTCTCGAAGTAGCGGGTGAAGGCATCCAGCACCAGCACCACGCTGCGGGCGCGCTCGGCCTCGCTTAGCGCGGCCAGCGCCTGCGGCGTGGCCGTGGTGACGTTCCACTGCCGGCAGGTCGCGTCCAGGTCGAAGCGGCTCAGGCGCGGGCTGTCGACCATGCCCACCGGCCCGGCCAGCAGGCGCGCGGCCGGGCCCCAGGCGAGCGCGGCGTTATAGAGACCGGGCACACGCGCGAACAGCGGCAGGGTGAATTCCAGCGAGCCAATCAGGTAATCGCGCAGCGGTCGCAGGTAACGCGCGTGGTAGAACTCGAGAAAGCGCGAGCGGAACTCCGGCACGTTGACCTTCACCGGGCACTGGCCCGCGCAGGACTTGCACGCCAGGCAGGTGGCCATCGCGCCGTAGACCTCGTGCGAGAAGTCCTCCGGTTCCCGGCGGCTGTTGCGCCAGCGCGCCGGCAGCGTGCGCAGGAAGGCGCCGGGCCCGCTCGGCGGCGGTGTGGTCAGGTCGGTGCCGGCCGCGTGCTGGCGGCGCAGCCATTCGCGCAGCAGCGAGGCGCGGCCCTTGGGCGATTGCACCCGGTCGCGCGTGGCCTTCCACGACGGACACATCGGGTCGTCCAGATCGAAGTTGTAGCAGGCGCCGTTGCCGTTGCAGTGCATCGCGGCGCCGTGGTCCTGCCACACCGCGGTGGGAATAGTGCGATCCAGCTGGCCACGCATCGGCACCTGGTCCACGCGCAACAGCGGCGCGGCCTCGGCGGCCGGCGTGGCGATCTTGCCGGGATTGAGCTGGTTATGCGGGTCGAAGGCGTGCTTGAGCGCCTGCAGGGACGGATACAGCTCGCCGAAGTAGGCCGGTGCGTATTCCGAGCGCACGCCCTTGCCGTGCTCGCCCCACAGCAGCCCACCGTAGCGCTGGGTCAGCGCAGCGACCGCGTCGGAGATCGGCCGTACCAGCGCGGCCTGTGCCGGGTCCTTCATGTCCAGCAGCGGGCGCACGTGCAGCACGCCGGCATCGACGTGGCCGAACATGCCATAGGCCAGCCCGTGACGATCCAACAGGGCGCGGAACTCGGCGATGTAGTCGGCCAGGTGTTCCGGCGGCACCGCGGTGTCCTCCACGAACGGCTGTGGCCGCGCCTCGCCCTGCACGTTGCCCAGTAGGCCGACCGCGCGCTTGCGCATCCCGTAGACCGTGTTGACCGCCGCGTTACCGGTGGCCAGCGTGTGACCCAGGCGGACCACGCTGGCATCGGTGCGCAGGTGCTCGACAAAGGCGGCCACCTGCGCATCGACTTCGGCCGGGTCGTCGCCGCTGAACTCCACCAGGTTGATGCCTTGGGTGGGAATATCGCCTTCCTGCGGGAAATACTCGGCCACGCTGTGCCAGACGATGTCCTGCATGGCCAGCATCAGCACCTTGGAGTCCACCGTCTCGATGGACAACGGCGCCAGCGCGACCAGGTGCCGCGCATCACGCAGCGCATCCATGAAGGCGCCGTAGCGCACATTGACCAGCACCGCGTACTTGGGGATGGGCAGCACGTTGAGCTTGGCTTCCACCACGAACCCCAGCGTGCCCTCCGACCCGCACAGCACGCTGTTGAGGTCGAAGCGGCCGTCGGCCGTGCCCAGGTGGGCCAGGTCGTAGCCGGTCAGGCAGCGATTGAGCCTGGGGAACTTCGCCTGGATCAGCTCGCCCTGTTCGTCGGCGATGCGAGAGGCGCAGCGGTAGGCCTCGCCCACGCGATCCTGGCGCGCGGCCTGGGTAGCCAGCGCCTCGGGCGCCAGCGGCTGGCTGTGCAGGCGCTCGCCGCCCAGCAGGACCGTGTCCAGTGCCAGCACGTGGTCGCGGGTCTTGCCGTAGGTGCAGCTGCCCTGGCCGCTGGCGTCGGTGCTGACCATGCCGCCGATGGTGGCGCGGTTGGAGGTGGACAGCTCCGGGGCGAAGAACAGGCCGTAGGGCTTGAGCGCGGCATTGAGCTGGTCCTTGACCACGCCGGCCTGCACGCGCACCCAGCGCTGCTCCGGGTCGATCTCCAGAATCTGGTTCATATGCCGCGACAGGTCCACCACCACGCCGTCGGTGAGCGATTGGCCGTTGGTGCCGGTGCCGCCGCCGCGCGGGGCCACGGTGACCTGGCGGTGCTCGGGCCGGGCCAGCAGCCGGGCGACCAGCGCCACATCGTCGGCATCGCGGGGAAACACCGCCGCCTGCGGGAAGCGCTGATAGATGGAGTTGTCCGTGGCCAGCACCGTGCGGCTGGCGTGGTCCTGGCGGATCTCGCCGCGGAAGCCCGCCGTCCGCAGCGCGTCCAGGAAGGCGACATACGGAGCGGCGGTGGGATGGGAGACCGGGAGTGGAGCAAGCACGGGACGTCCTTGGAAAGCCTGGGGTGCCACATGCATCGCATGCATGGGTCATGCGATGGCGCACCTTGGGATCCAGGATTTTCCTCCTGCGCTGCGGAGGCGATCAAGCGTAAAGTTGGTGCCTCATTCATGAGCTTTATGCATGCAAAGCCGTCGACTGACCCCCTCCATGTCCCTGCTGCTGGCCTTCGACGCGGCGGCCCGGCACGCCAGCTTCACCCGCGCGGCGCGCGAGCTGTCGCTGACCCAGGGCGCGGTCAGCCGCCAGGTGCAGGCGTTGGAGACACAGCTGGGCGTGCGCCTATTCGCGCGCGAAGGCCGCAGCATCGCCCTGACCGAGGTCGGCCGCCTCTACCATCGCGGGCTGGACGGGGCGCTGGCCCAGGTCCGCCAGGCCACTCTGCAGGTGCTGTCGCACGGCGAAGGCGGCGGCGCGCTGCGCCTGGCGCTGCTGCCGACCTTCGGCTCCAAGTGGCTGCTGCCGCGCCTGCATGCCTTCTACGCCGCGCACCCTGGGGTGCAGGTGCATATTCATTCGCACATCAAGCCGGTGGATTTCGAGCAGGCGCAGGTGGACGCCGCGATCGGCGTGGTCCTGGCCGAGGGCGGCGACGTGCAGGTGCATCCGCTGATGGCCGAATCGATGGTGGTCGTCGCCAGTCCGGTGGTGGTCGGCGGAGAGCCCGCACCCGCGCCGGAAGCGATCGCCGCGCAGTCGCTGCTGCGCGTGGCCAGCCATCCGCCGCTATGGACGCAGTGGTGGGCGCGACACGGCCTGCCGCTGCAGACCATGCGCGATGGGCCGACCTTCGAGCTGACCTCGCACCTGATCCAGGCCGTGCGGGCTGGCATCGGCGTCGGGCTGGTGCCGCAGCTGCTGGTCGAGGACGAACTGCGCGCCGGCAGCCTGGTGCAGGTCGGCGAACCGCTGCGCAGCCAGCGCACCTACCACCTGGCCTATCCGCGTCGCCTGGCTGCACTGCCCGCGCTGCAGGCCTTCCGCGACTGGTTGCTGGCGGACCTGCCGCCAGCGCCCTGATCGGCGCGCGGTGGATCAGTCGGCGGCAGGCTCGCGCTCGCCGGCCGCTCGGGTGCGGATCCATTCGACGAAGGCGCGAACCTTGGGCAGCTCGCCGGTGTGCTCGGCGTGGGCCAGGTAATAGGCGCCGCTGCCGGGCCGGGCATGCGCCCATGGAATGACCAGCGTGCCCTGACGCAGCTCGTCGGCCACCATGAAGCGCGGCACCAGGGCCACGCCATAACCGGCCAGGGCGGCGCGGATGCACAGGTCGAAGGTGTCGAACTGCGGGCCGTGGTAGCTGTTGGTGGACGTGATGCCCTGGCCGCCGAACCAGTCGTACCAGGCCTCCGGCCGTGAGGTGCACTGCAGCAGCGTGCTGCGGGTGAGGTCCTCGGCGGCGCTGACCGGGTGGGTCTGCAGGAACAACGGCGTGCACACCGCCACCACGGTTTCGCGGAACAGCGCCTCGCACACCGCGCCCGGCCAGGAGCCGGCGCCGTAGAAGAAGGCGATATCGGCCGTGGCGCGGACCAGGTCGAAGGGTTCCAGCGCGTTACGGATGCTCAGGCGCAGGTGCGGATGCTGGTCACCGAACCCGGCCAGCGCCGGGATCAGCCAGCGCGCGCCAAAGGTCGGCTGGGTGGCGATGCGCAGCACCTCGGTCTCTCCGCCGAAGGACAGCACCGCGCGGCTGGCGATGTCGGTCTGGCTGAGGACCTGGCTGACCTCGGCGTGGTAGAGCTCGCCGGCCGGGGTGAGGGCCAGGCCGTTGCGCACCCGCTCGAACAGCCGGCGCTGCAAGGCCTGCTCCAGCTGGGCGACCTGCTTGCTCACCGCGCTCTGGGTGAGGTTGAGCTCCTGGGCGGCGTTGGTGAAGCTCATATGCCGGGCCGCGGACTCGAAGCACTGCAACGAGACCATGGAGGGCAGGAGCTTTTTCTGCTTCATCGAAACACTCACCAGCGGGGCTGGCGCCGCCCGGACCATGCCGGCGCGATCACCGGCAAGGTAGGGCGAGCGCGCAGCCTAGGCGGCCGCGGAGGCGATGCCAAGCGCGGACAGGCAGCGGGCGATGGAGCGTTCCTGCGTCTGCGCGTACAGCGCCAGTTCGTCGAGCACCTCGGCGCCCAGGTCGGCATGGAACTGCGCCTGGTTGGAGCTGGCCAGGTGGTCGTTGCGCGCGCCTTCGCCCAGGTTGGACTGGAAGATCCCCGCGGCGCTGACCGGCAGGAAGTCCTCGTACACGATGGGGGTGAAGCCCACCGCACCATTGGCCACCAGAGCCTCGATGTCGCGCGCCTGTCCGGCGCGACCGGCATCGATGACGTGGTAGGTGAAGTAGGCCAGTCCCTGCGCACGCAGGCCGGCCTCGTCATCGGGCAGGGCCTGGAAATGCTTGTCCAGGAGGGCGTAGTAGCGTTGCGCGCTGTCCTCGTCGGGCGTGCCGCCAGATTCCGCGCGCACGGCGGCCAGCAGGGCGTCGTAGGTCTGGCGTCCCTTTGGGGTGAGGGCCACGCCGCGCTGCTCGATCTCGCCAAAGCGGGCGGTATGCACGCCGGGGGCGTCGGGCTGGTCGACGAAGGCGACCTGTTCCTGCAAGGCCTTGAAGCTGGTCTGGCGCAGCAGCACGGGGCAGGCGCGGCGCGGCGGGCCCTCGATCACCGCCTTGGGGCTGATGCCGCGCGCGGGCATGTCGCGCTGGACCGCGTCGATATCCAGCGTGCGCGGCGTGAGGTGGTTGATGTGCGGGCCCTTGAAGGCCACCACGTCGGCGACCAGGCGGTGCTGGTCGTGCAGGGCCTTGTATTGCGCGGCGGTGACGGTGGCCTGGGCGTGCCAGCGGAAGGTGTGCAGCGCCTCGGCGATGAATTCCTCGCCCTCGGCCTCGGTCAGGCCGCCGGCCCGCTCGCACTGGTCGATCAGGGCTAGCGCGCGGTCGGTGAAGATGCGGCGTTTGGCCAGCAGCTCGGCCGCCAGTTCGCGCAGCGCGGTGTCCTCGACCAGTTCCAGGCGCAGCAGCGAGGTGAACACGCGGAATGGGCTGATCCGCAGGGCGTCCTCATGCACGGCGCGGAAGGCGGTGGAGTGCACCGGCACGCCGGCCGGGCTGAGATCGTAGTAGCCCACGGCGGTCATGCCCATCACCGCGAACAGGCGACGGATGTCGCGCAGTTCTTCCGGCGTGCCCACGCGGATGGCGCCGTGGCGCTCGCCCGACAGGCGCTCCAGGTCGCCACTGGCGCGCAGGCGTTCGGCCAGGGCGGGGTCGGCCGCGAGGACGGCGCGATTGGTGTCGGCCACCAATTCGAGCAAGGTGCCGTACTGGGGCACCTCACGGCGATACATCTGCGACATCGCATCAGAGAAACGGGCGCGCAATAGATCGCGGTCCACGAATGAGCTATTCGACATTGGTATGGCTGGCTTGATCAGGGTCAGGGACGTAATGCTGTAAGGGCCAGGGACAACTGGCAAGCGAGATCTGGGAAATAAATCATTCCTCGATGGAATGTCCCGTGATCTCGATCGGCGACGGGCCTGCGGCCTCACGCGCCGATCTTCTGGTCATGCGCGATTGGAATGCGGGGATTCCGCAAAGTCGCTTGCCGCGCCGGCCGGCCCCGGGAAACGATGGACGCATTTTTTGCATGCAGCCCAGGCGGATCGCATCGCCCGGGTGCCATGTGCGGCGACTTGCGCATGGCGATTTTTCAATCGATTCAACAAAGTCCAAAAGGGGTGGAGATGTCCAACAGCGTGGAAACCGGGGTCAACGCGACAGGCAACAGGATCTGGATCACGGCCTTCGTATTCTGCTTCCTGACGATGGTCATCGACGGGGCCGACGTGATGCTGCTGGCCTACAGCCTGAGCAGCCTCAAGGACGAGTTCAACCTGACCTCGCTGGAGGCCGGCAGCCTGGCCAGCTACACGCTAGCGGGCATGGCGGTGGGGGGCATCTACGGCGGCTGGCTGGCCGATCGCCTGGGTCGGGTCAAGGCGGTGGTCTTCAGCGTGCTGCTCTTCAGCATCGGCACGATCTTCCTGGGCTTCACCCACAGCTATGTGGAGTTCGCGGTGGTGCGCGGGGTCTCGGCGCTGGGCCTGGGCTCGGTCTACGTGGTGTGCAACACGCTGATGGCCGAATACGTGCCCACCCGCTATCGCAACACTGTGCTGGGCAGTCTTCAGGCCGGCTGGTCGGTGGGCTACATCGTGGCCACGCTGCTGGCCAAGTGGATCCTGCCCAGCTATGGCTGGCGCCCGCTGTTCTACACCGGCGCGGTGCCGATCGCGATGGCGCTGCTGATGTGGAAGATGGTGCCCGAGCCGGCCACCTGGCTGCGCGTGCGCGAGCAGGCCAAGCGCCTTGCGGCCAGCGGCGCGACGTTGGTCAAGGAGAAGGGCAAGTTCAACCAGATCTTCTCCAGCCCCAAGGCCGCGCGCATGTTCGCGCTGTGGGCGGTGACGGCCGGGTTCCTGCAGTTCGGCAACTACGGCGTCAACAACTGGATGCCCAGCTATCTGGAAAGCGAGTTGGGGATGAAGTTCAAGACCATGACCACCTTCCTGGTGGGCACCTACGGTGCCTCGATCCTGGGCAAGGTGCTGGCCGGCTACGTGGCCGACAAGGTCGGCCGGCGCACGGTCTTCGCCTTCGGCTGCCTGGGCACGGCGCTGTTCCTGCCGATCATCGTGCTGTTCAACAATCCGCAGAACATTTTGTGGTTGTTGATCGTCTTCGGCTTCCTCTACGGCGTGCCCTACAGCGTCAACGCGACCTACATGACCGAGAGCTTCGAGGCCAAGTACCGTGGCTCGGCGGTGGGCGGGGCCTACAACGTGGGCCGTATCGGTGCGGCGCTGTCGCCGGCGGTGATCGGCTTCTTCGCCACGCGTGACTCGATCGGCTTCGGCTTCCTGTTGGTGGGCGCCGCCTACCTGATCTGCGGCCTGATCCCGGCGATCTTCATCCGCGACAAGCAGTACGACCCGGTCCGGGAATAAGTGCTTCCACCCGTGCGCCCCGCCCGCGACGGCGGGGCGCACGCCACCTCAGCTGGCCGCTCCGGCCGGCTGGGGCGCGGTGCGCTCCTGCCCGATCAGCGGCAGCAGCTGCGGCAGCGCCGGGTTGTCGTTGTCGTCCTTCCACACCATGTGCAGCTCCACCGGACGCGCCGGCGCCAGGCCGGTGACGTTGCGGTAGACGATGCCCTCGTAGCGCAGGCTGCTGGCGGCCTCGGGAACCAGGGCTACGCCCAGTCCGGCGCGCACCAGCGACAGCACCGAGTGCACCTGGCTGACGTGCTGCTCGTAATGGGGCGCCACGCCCACGCGGCTGAAGATGCGGCCGACCAACTCGTAGAAGTAGCGCGCCTCGTCCGGCGAATACATCACCAGCGGCTGGCGATCGAAATCGCGCAGCTTCAGGCTGGGCTCCTGCGCCAGCGGATGGTCCTGGGGCAGGGCGGCCATGAGCGTTTCGCGCACCACGCAGCGGCTGCGCATGCCGTCGCGGGTGATCGGCGGGCGCAGCAGGCCCAGGTCCAGGCGGCCGTTGTCCAGGGCCTCCAGCTGGGAATGGCTGACCATTTCCTTGAGCTGCAGGTCGATGTCCGGCAGCGCCTTGCGCAGGTGGGCGATGGCCTCGGGCAGGAACCGGTAGCCGGCCGCGGCGGTGAAGCCGATGCTGACGCTGCCGGCCTCGCCCAGGCCCACGCGCCTGGCCGAGAGGCTGGCGCTCTCGGCCAGGCGCAGGATCGTGCGCGCCTCCGGCAGCAGGGTGCGCCCGGCCGGGGTCAGCCGCACCACGCGGTTGCTGCGGGTAAACAGCGCGGTACCGATGTTGTGCTCCAGCAACTGGATCTGCCGACTCAGCGGCGGCTGGGTCATGTGCAGGCGCGCGGCCGCCCGGCTGAAGTGCAGTTCCTCGGCCACCGTGACGAAGCAGCGCAACTGGTTGAGGTCGAACATTGATACCCGTCCTGGATGGCGCGACGCACGAATCGTGGCGTTCGCGCATGGTGGAGGACAAGCCGAGCCCAGTGAATCCTGCCAGGGCCACACGGCACCGCGGGGAGTGGCCGAGGGCGCGGTCGGGCCTCCGCGTCTGACTGAATTTATTTTTAAGTTCAGTCAGTTAGATCGATCGGTCACGACGGCCTTCTGAATTTTCTGGCCTCAGACCAAAGTCTAAACGATGCATGTTCGGCATCATTCGATGCCGTAATTGGCTTGGACTTGCATCAAGGCCGGCTCCTAGGATCGGCGCCCTGACCCCACGGCGCGAACGAAGGTTCATGAGCAAATACACCCCCACGGAAATGGCCCAGGCTCTCGGTGCTGGCCTGTTGTCCTTCCCGGTCACGCACTTCAAGGCCGACGACTTCTCCTTCGACGAGGTGGCCTACCGCGACAACCTGGGTTGGCTGGCCGGTTATCCGGCCTCGGGCCTGTTCGCGGCCGGCGGCACCGGCGAACTGTTTTCGCTGACCCCGGGCGAGGTGAACCGCGTGGTCAAGGCCGCGGTGGAAGAGGCCGGCGCCAAGACCCCGATCATCGCCCCGGCCGGCTATGGCACGGCGATGGCCATCGAGATGGCCCAGGCCGCCGAGGCCGCCGGCGCCGACGGCATCCTGCTGTTCCCGCCCTACCTGACCGAGTGCGACGCCAGTGGCGTGGCCGACCACGTCGAGCGCGTGTGCAAGTCGACCAAGCTGGGCGTGATCGTCTACAGCCGCGCCAACGGCAAGCTGGACGCCAACGCGGTCGAACGCATCGCCGCGCGCTGCCCCAACCTGGTCGGCTTCAAGGATGGCGTGGGCGACGTGGACCGCATGACCCGCATCTACGCGCGCCTGGGCGAGCGCCTGCTGTACGTCGGTGGCCTGCCGACCGCCGAGACCTTCGCCCTGCCGTACCTGGAGATGGGCGTGACCACGTATTCGTCGGCCATCTTCAACTTCCTGCCGGAGTGGGCGCTGGACTTCTACAAGGCCGTGCGCGCCCGCGACGTGGCCCACGTCTACCGCGAACTCAACGACTTCGTCCTGCCCTACACCGAGCTGCGCAACCGCCGCGCCGGCTATGCGGTGTCCATCGTCAAGGCCGGCATGACCGCCGTGGGCCGCACCGCTGGCCCGGTGCGCACGCCACTGGCCGACCTGACCGGCGAAGAACTCCAAACCCTCACCAAGCTGATTGGAGACCGCGGGTAATGGGTGCATTCACCGGAAACATGCTGATCGGCGCCAGCGCCGTCATGGGCGCCAACGGCACGATCAAGGGCCTCGACCCATCCACAGGTGCGACGCTGGAGCCGGCCTACGGCCTGGCCACGGCCGCCGACCTGGAGCGCGCCTGCGCGCTGGCGGCCGCGGCCTTCGACACCTATCGCGAAACCTCGCTGCAGGCTCGCGCGAGCTTCCTGGAGACCATCGCCGACGAGATTCTGGCGATCGGTGACGACCTGATCGAGCGCGCCATGGCCGAGTCCGGCCTGCCGCGTGGACGCCTGGAAGGTGAGCGCGGCCGCACCGTCGGCCAGCTCAAGCTGTTTGCCTCGGTCGTGCGCGAAGGCAGCTGGCTCGAGGCCCGCCTGGACCCGGCCCTGCCCGACCGCGCCCCGCTGCCGCGCAGCGACCTGCGTCAGCGCCATATCGCGCTTGGGCCGGTGGCCGTGTTCGGTGCCAGCAACTTCCCGCTGGCCTTCTCGGTGGCCGGTGGCGACACCGCCTCGGCTCTGGCCGCAGGCTGCCCGGTGGTGGTCAAGGCGCACAACGCGCACCCCGGCACCTCCGAACTGGTCGGCACCGCAATCCAGAAGGCCGTGGCCAAGTGTGGCCTGCCCGAGGGTGTGTTCTCCCTGCTGTATGGCGCGGGCAACGAGATCGGGACTGCGCTGGTCTCGGACAAGCGCATCAAGGCGGTGGGCTTCACCGGATCGCGCGCCGGCGGCATGGCCCTGTGCCAGGTCGCGGCCGCGCGCGCCGAGCCGATCCCGGTCTATGCCGAGATGAGCAGCATCAATCCGGTCTACCTGCTGCCCGAGGCGCTCAACGCGCGCGCCGAGGTGCTGGGCAAGGCCTTCGTCGGCTCGCTGACCATGGGCGCCGGCCAGTTCTGTACCAACCCGGGCCTGCTGCTGGCGATCGACTCGCCGGCGCTGGACACCTTCGTGTCCGCCGCCGTCCAGGCCCTCAAGGCGGCCCCGGCCGGCGTCATGCTGACTCCTGGCATCGGCCAGGCCTACGCCGATGGCGTGGCCAAGCTGGCCGCGCACGATCGGGTGACCACGCTGGCGCGTGGCCTGCCGGGCGAGGGTCCCAACCGCTGCGAAGCGGCATGGTTCTCCACCGACGCCGATGCCTTCCTGGCCGATGAGGCACTGCAGGCCGAAGTGTTTGGCGCCTCGTCGATGCTGATCCGCTGCAAGGATCAGGCCCAGCTGATCGCGCTGAGCGAACACCTGGAAGGTCAGCTGACCGCCACGCTGCAGATGGACAAGGGCGACACGGCCATGGCCAAGGCGCTGCTGCCGGTGCTGGAGCGCAAGGCCGGCCGCATCCTGGCCAATGGCTGGCCGACCGGCGTCGAGGTCTGCCACGCGATGGTCCACGGCGGCCCGTTCCCGGCCACCTCCGACAGTCGCAGCACCTCGGTGGGCACCCTGGCGATCAAGCGCTTCCTGCGCCCGGTCTGCTACCAGGACCTGTTCGCCGACCTGCTGCCCGAGGCGCTGGCCGACGGCAACCCGCTGGGCATCTGGCGCCGCAGCGACGGGGTGCTGGGCAAGGACTGATCTTCCCGCATGCGCCGATGTCTCACGCATCGGCGCATGCGGCACGCAACACCGAAGAGCCGGGCGCCGGATGGCGTCCTGATCACGCAGCGGGCCGGGAGGCCATTGACCGCTGCGCCACCATGTCACCGCATCGCCAGGCGCCGCGTGTATCGCGCCTGCATCGTCAGGAGAGGGGATGATGAAGTCCAAGCCTTATCGCACCACCACGTTGTTGACGCTGGCCATGACCAGCGCCTTGTTCGCGCCGCTGGCGCAGGCCGACACCAAGCTGGACAGCAATGGCTTCAACGCTGCGTCCGACGATGGCCAGTACACCTTCGGCATCCACGGCCGTGTGCAGTTCGACGGCGGCTGGTTCGACAACGACGACCGCGGCCAGGACAACGTGGCCGGCACCGAGCTGCGCCGCGTGCGCCTGGCCTTTTCGGGCAAGCTTGGCGATTGGGGTTACGTCATCGATTACGACTTCGCCAACAACAAGGCGACCGGGCAGACCATCGCCATCTCGCACAAACTCGGGCCCGGCTCGATCAGCGTGGGCCAGATCAAGCCGTTCTACTCGCTGGAGTACACCACCGACGACTTGTGGGCTTCCATGCAGGAGCGCTCGTGGGTGGCCGACACCCAGGCGCTGGGCTACCGCTATGGCGCCTCCTGGGTCGGCAACACGGCGCAGTGGGTCTACGGGGTGAACCTCTACAACGAGGCCAACACCGATACCGACCGCAACAGCGGCCTGGGCGAGTCGGCGCGCGTGGTCTGGCTGCCGCTGCCCAAGCAGGACGGCCTGCTGCACCTGGGCGTGAGCGGTGGCCACGATGAGATCGGCCGCAACCAGAACGATGTCTACACCGGCGCCAGCGCCTCGGTGCGCGCGGCCGGGCATCTGTCCGACCAGTCCCGCTTCACCCTGATCTCGCTCAACGACGGCAGCCGGGTGGACATCAACAAGTACGTGGGGGAAGTCGCGTACTCGCGTGGCCCGTTCTACGTGCAGTCCGAGGCCGGCAAGGCGCACTACGACGATGGTGCGCAGGACGGTGACCTGAAGACCGGCTACGCCACCGTGGGCTGGTTCATCACCGGCCAGACGCGGGGCTACGACTTCAAGAAGGCCCGCTTCACCCGCCCGGAGAACATCGGCGAGCACGGCGCCTGGGAAGTCGCGCTGCGCTACGACACCGCACACGGCGAGCAGGCCACGCGCGACATCGAGGTCAAGGCCAGTTCGGTAGGCGTCAACTACTACGCCAGCAAGAACGTCCTGTTCCGCCTGAACTACATCCACAGCCAGACCCAGGATCACTTGGCCCACCTCACCCGCGACGAGACCGACGCGATCACCGGCCGTATGCAGATCGCGTTCTGATCGCATTGACCTCGGAGCACATGAGATGAACGCAATGTCTGAAAAGAGAACGCGGATGCGGCTGTGGATCGTCGTCTTCCTCTTCATCGTCACCACGATCAACTACGCCGACCGCGCCACGCTGTCCATCGCCGGCTCCTCGATGCAGAAGGAGCTCGGCATCAGCGCCGAGGAACTGGGCTTCATCTTCTCGGCGTTCGGTTGGGCCTATGTGATCTGCCAGATCCCCGGCGGCTGGCTGCTGGACCGCTTCGGTGCCAAGAAGGTCTACGGCTGGGGCATCGCGCTGTGGTCGGTGTTCACCGCGCTGCAGGGCGCCATCCACATCCTGCCTGGCGGGATGATGGTGCCGGCCCTGTTCCTGTTGCGCTTCCTGGTGGGCGTGGCAGAAGCGCCCTCGTTCCCGGGCAACAGCCGCATTACCGCAGCCTGGTTCCCGACCAGGGAGCGCGGCTCGGCCTCGGCGTTCTTCAACTCAGCCCAGTACTTCGCCACGGTCATCTTCGCCCCGATCATGGGCTGGATGGTGGCCACGCTGGGCTGGCACCACGTGTTCCTGGTGATGGGCGCGGTGGGCATCCTGGCCGCGCTGGTGTGGCGCGTGGTGATCTACAACCCGCGTGAGCACCCTCACGCCAACCAGGCCGAGATCGACTACATCGCCGCTGGTGGCGCGTTGGTGGACATGGACAAGCCGGGCGAGAAGAAGTCGGGCAACCAGTGGTTCTACGTCAAACAGCTGCTGCGCAAGCGCATGATGGTCGGCGTGTACCTGGGTCAGTACGGCGTCAATGGAGTGACCTACTTCTTCCTGACCTGGTTCCCGGTGTACCTGGTGCAGGAGCGCGGTATGTCCATCCTCAAGGCCGGCTTTGTGGCGTCGCTGCCAGCGCTGTGCGGCTTCGCCGGTGGCGTGCTGGGCGGCATCTTCTCGGACTGGCTGCTGCGCCGCGGCCACTCGCTGACGTTCGCCCGCAAGCTGCCGATCGTGCTGGGCATGGGCCTGTCGGCGGTGATCGTGGTGGCCAACTACGTGTCCACCGAATGGATCGTGGTGGCGGTGATGGCGCTGGCCTTTTTCGGCAAGGGCGTCGGTGCGCTGGGCTGGGCGGTGGTGTCGGACACCGCGCCCAAGCAGATCATTGGCCTGGCCGGCGGCATGTTCAACATGTTCGGCAACCTGGCCTCGATCACCACGCCGATCGTCATCGGCTACCTGGTCGGCAGCAGTGGCTCGTTCGCCTCCGCGCTGGCCTTCGTGGCCGCCAATGGCGCGCTGGTGGTGGTCAGCTACCTGGTGATCGTCGGCAAGATCGAGCGCATCGAGCTGCGCGATCCGCCGCAGGGCGGTGCGAGCGGCCAGGTCGCAGCGCTTCAGCATTAACGACAAGGCAAGCAAGGTGACCGTGATGTCCGCAGTTCCCACCCCCGACCAGTGGCGCAGCATCCGCCTGCGCCCGGAAGACAATGTCGCCGTCGTGGTCAACGACGGCGGCGCGCCGGCCGGTGCCACGTTCGAAGATGGCGTGACCACGCTGGAGCCGGTGCCGCAGGGACACAAGGTGGCGCTGGTGGACATCGGCAAGGGCCAGGCGGTGCTGCGCTACGGCACCGCCATCGGCTATGCCAACGCAGACATCGCACGCGGCGCCTGGGTCAGCGAACAGCTGCTCGACATGCCCGCCGCGCCGGCGCTGGATGCGCTGGACATGACCCTGCAACCGGCACCTCCGGCGGAGCCGCTGGAAGGCCACACCTTCCAGGGCTATCGCAACCGTGATGGCAGCGTGGGCACGCGCAACATCCTGGGCATCATGACCAGCGTGCAGTGCGTGGTCGGCGTGCTTGGCCATGCGGTGGAGCGCATCCGCGCCGAGCTGCTGCCCAAGTATCCCAACGTCGACGATGTCGTGGCGATCAACCATGTGTACGGCTGCGGCGTGGCGATCACCGCGCCGGAGGCGATCATCCCGATCCGCACCCTGCGCAACATCGGCCGCAACCCCAACTTCGGCGGACAGGCGCTGATCGTCGGCCTGGGCTGCGAGAAGTTGGTCCCGGAAAAGCTGCTGCAAGACGATGCCGACGCCAGCGACAGCGCCGTCTATCGCCTGCAGGAGGCCAGCATGGGCTTCCAGGACATGGTCGCCTCGATCATGGAATTGGCCGAAACGCGGCTGAAGCACCTGGATCAGCGCCGGCGCGAGACCATCCCGGCCTCCGAGCTGGTGGTGGGCATGCAGTGCGGCGGCAGTGACGCGTTCTCCGGCATCACCGCCAACCCCGCGCTGGGCGTGGCGGCCGACCTGCTGGTGCGGGCCGGCGCGACGGTGATGTTCTCGGAGAACACCGAGGTGCGCGATGGCATCCAGCTGCTGGTGCCACGCGCGGCCAATGAAGAGGTCGCCAAGGCGCTGGTGCGTGAAATGGCTTGGTACGACAACTATCTGGCACGTGGCCAGGCCGACCGCAGCGCCAACACCACGCCGGGCAACAAGAAAGGCGGGCTGAGCAACATCGTGGAGAAGGCGATGGGTTCAATCGCCAAGTCCGGCTCCTCGCCGATCAACGGCGTGGTCTCCCCGGGCGAGCGAGTCAAGGGGCGCGGTCTGCAGTACTGCGCGACCCCGGCCAGCGATTTCGTCTGCGGCACGCTGCAGACCGCCGCCGGCATGAACCTGCACATCTTCACCACCGGCCGCGGTACGCCGTATGGCCTAGGGATGGTGCCGGTGATCAAGGTCGCCACCCGCAGTGAATTGGCGCGGCGTTGGTCGGACCTGATGGACGTCGATGCCGGCGTGGTCGCCACCGGCGAGAAGTCGCTGGAGGAGCTGGGCTGGGACATCTTCCAGCTCTATCTGGACGTGGCCAGTGGCAAGCAGACCTGGGCCGAGCACCACCACCTGCACAACGACCTGGCGCTGTTCAACCCCGCACCGATCACGTAATCGGTGCCCGAGGGGCGCGGAAGGTCGGCGCATTCCGTCGCGCTTGCCCTGCTCGGCGAGGATGGTGTCGGCGCTGGCCAAAAATATTGCGTCATCCGCGTGCCGGCGAAAGCATGATCGCGGCGGGCTGACTTCGGCACTCCTTCGCCCATGCCGCCAGGGGGCACGGTGGCCTGACCCGGTGTGCGGGTTGGCTCAAGCCGCGTGCGGCTGTGTGCCCGCTGTGTGCTGCCGGTAGCCCAATGCCTCGGTGAGATGGACGCTGGCGATGTCCTCGCTTCCGGCCAGGTCGGCGATGGTGCGGGCCACGCGCAGGGTACGCTGCATCGCGCGTGCGGAGAGCTGTAGCCGGTCGATGGCGCGTTCCAGCAGGGCCTGGTCGGCGTCGGCCAGTCGGCAGCAGGCGAAGGTCTCGGCCTGGCCCAGGCGTGCGTTGAGCGTTCCGTTGCGGGCGATCTGCCGCGCACGCGCGGCCTGCACCCGGTCGCGCACCGCCTCGCTGTCCTCGCCGGGCGCGGCATCCGGGCGCAGATCCTGTGGCGGAACCCGGGGCACCTCGACCTGCAGGTCGATCCGGTCCAGCAGCGGGCCGGAAAGCTTGGCGCGGTAGCGGGCGATGACCTGCGCGCTACAGCGACAGCGCCCGCTCGTATCGCCTGCCCAGCCACAGGGGCAGGGATTCATCGCGGCCACCAGTTGGAACCGGGCCGGGAACTCGGCACTGCGCGCCGCGCGTGAGACGGTGACCGTGCCCGACTCCAGGGGCTCGCGCAGGACCTCCAGCGCGCGTCGGTCCCACTCGGTCAGTTCGTCCAGGAACAGCACGCCGTGGTGGGCCAGGGAAATCTCGCCCGGGCGTGGCTGCGCACCGCCGCCGACCAGGGCGACCGCGCTGGCGGTGTGGTGCGGGGAACGGAACGGACGCTGGCGCCAACGGGACGGGTCCAGCCCACGGCCGCTGACCGAGGCCACCGCCGCGCTCTCCAGCGCCTCGGCTTCGCTGGCCTCGGGCAGGATGCCGGGCAGGCGCGAGGCCAGCAGGGTCTTGCCGCAGCCAGGGCTGCCGACGAACAACAGGTGGTGCCCGCCGGCGGCGGCGACCTCCAGCGCGCGACGTGCGTGGGCCTGGCCGCGCACATCGCGCAGGTCAGGCATCGGCACGGCCGCCACCTGCGCGGGCTCGGCCAACACCGGCGGGCGCGCGCCGGACAGCATCGCGCAGACTTCCAGCAGCGTGCGCGCGGTGCAGGCGCCGCCGTCGCGCACCAGCGCCGCCTCAGGTCCGTTGCCCAGCGGCACCAGCAGGCGCCGCTGGGCCCGCGCGGCGGCCAGGACCGCTGGTAACGCGCCATCGATCGGGCGCAGCTCGCCGGTCAGGCCCAGCTCGCCGAGGAATTCCCAGCCGGCCAGCGCCTGCCGGTCGATCTGCCCGCTGGCGGCCAGAATCCCCAGCGCGATGGGCAGGTCGAAGCGACCACCCTCCTTGGGCAGGTCGGCCGGAGCCAGGTTGACGGTGATGCGCCGGGCGGGGAACTCGAACTGGGCACAGAGCATCGCCGCCCGCACCCGGTCGCGGCTTTCGCGCACGGCCGCTTCGGGCAGGCCGACGATCTGCGTAGAGGGCAGGCCGCCGGACAGGTGTACTTCGACCTGCACGCCGGGCGCATGCACGCCGGCGCGGGCCCGGCTGTGGACCAGGGCAAGACTCATGGGGACGCTCCTTGTCCGCCGGAGGGGGGGCTAGCGCTGCGGCGCGCTCCGGGCTTCCAGCGCGGCCACTTCGCGCTCCAGGGCCTCGAGCTTTTCCCGGGTGCGCAACAACACCGCGCGCTGCACCTCGAACTCCTCGCGGGTCACCAGGTCCAGCTTGGACAGGCCGGATTGCAGCGCGCTCTTGAAGGTGCGCTGCAGGTCCTCGCGCGATTCGCGCAGGCCGGGGGGCACCAGGTCGCTGAGGCGACGGGCGAGGTCGTCGATGGGATTGAGGTCGATCATGGGGCACTCCTGCCGGGGACGGGCATCAGGCTCGCATCCGCAGGGCGGAAACGGCCATCGGCCGATGCCGCGGGGCCGCGTCGGACAATTCCGAGCCTGCCGCGCGGGCGGGTGTGCATTGGACCGGATCGACGCCCGGCTGCGCAATGCGCCGGGCGCGTGGGCTCAGGCCTTGGCCCAGCGGTAGAAGCGCTTCCAGCCATTGCGGACCCCGGTCACCCAGCCGCGCTGGGCGACCACCTGGGCGCGCTGGCCGGTGATCTGGCGTCCGGTAAGACGCTGCTGGATCTTCAGCGCGTTGGCCAGGTCCGAGCGACGCAGCTCGCGCAGCAGGGGCAGGCGCATCATCCAGCGCGGCAGGCGCATGGCCGAGGCGTAGTCCAGCAGCACCAGGGTGCCGCCGCTGACCATCAGATTGGACGTGTGCAGATCGTTGTGGGTGATGCCGGCCGCGTGCAACTGGGCGATGAGCGAGCGCAGCTGGCGGAAGACCGCCGTTCCGGCCTGTGCGGCCTCGCCCCCCAGCGCGGTGCCGGTGATGAACTCCATGCCCAGCAGGAGCCCGCCCGCAGTGCCCAGCAGCATGGGGGCATGACGCCAGCCCGACAGATGCCGAAGCATCCGCGCCTCGCGCCAGACCAGCAGGCGCGCCAGCGGCGCCATCGGCGTGCCGGCGTAGCGGCGGTAGTCCTTGACCACGACCGGGCGGCCCTCATATGGGGTCACGTAGACGTCTGGCTCCAGGACGCGCTCGCCGCGTTTGAGCAGTTTGGCGCTGGCCGGCAGCCGGGCGCCGGGATGGAAGGGAAGCAGGGCGGAATTCATGGGGGTGACATCTCCCGCTGGCGACGCCGGTGTCACGGCAGACGGCAGGAAAATGATTACTGTACTTTGTGGTTCGGCAATCAATTCTAACGTCTTTACGACATCAGGATGTAACGTTTTTCCGACAGGACGTGCGGACACACCGTTGCACGCGCAGCGGTTATCCGAGGTTTCGGGTTCAGGCAGACCGTGCCCGAGGGCTGAACGGTCCGAGAAGGGCGCGGTGCTGCGCCCGGCGCCTCAGCGATCCGTGAGACGGTCGACGCCTTGGCGGCCCAGTGCCGGGTCGTCAGTGAAAAAGGCATCCACGCCGGTGCCGAGGAGGCGACGCATTTCCTCCAGCGTGCCTTCAATGGCGCGCGCGGCCGGCGCATCGCCCTGGCGCAGGGAGGCGGGCAGGAAGAAGTTCTCCGGCCGCAGGGTCCATGGCGCTACCCGCAGCCCGGCCGCGTGGGCATCACGCACCAGCGCGGTGGGCGGGCCCAGCCGACCGTCCTCCACCGGGACAATCGCCCGCACGGACGGCCCCAGGTACTGCGCGTAGGCGGCGATGGCGCGCAGGCCCGCCGGCGTGATCATCTCGGCATACGTCTGGGTGCCGCCGGCGGCCAGCACGTCGCCGGGCTGGCTATCGGGTTGGTCGATCAGCTGCAGCAGCGCGATGTTGGATCGCTCCGGTCTCAGTAATCCGTGCAGTTCCTTCAGGTTGGACACTTCGAAGGACTGGATCACCACCGGCGCGGTGCGCGTGTAGGCGTGGGCCTGCAGGGTGTCGAGCACCTTGCGCTCCATCGCCAGGCCGCGTTGCTGGAAGTAGGTGGGATGCTTGATCTCCGGGATCAGTCCGATCATCCGCCCGCGCGCGGCCGCCTCGGCGGCGGTGAAGTCGATGATCTCGTCCAGGGTGACGATCTGGAACTGGTCGTCGAAGGCGGTGCCACGCAGCTCCGGCAGGCGCTCGCGCGCGCGCAGCGTTTTCAGTTCGGCCAGGGTGAAGTCCTCGGTGAACCAGCCGGTGACCGCATGGCCGTCGATGGTCTTGCTGGTCTTGCGCGCCGCGAACTCCGGATGCGCGGCCACATCGGTGGTGCCACCGATCTCGTTCTCGTGGCGGGCCACCAGCGCACCGTCGCGGGTGGCGACCAGGTCCGGCTCGATGAAATCCGCGCCGTCTTCGATGGCCTTGGCGTAGGCGGCCAGGGTGTGCTCGGGGCGCAGTGCGCTGGCGCCGCGATGGGCGATGACCAGCGGGCGATCGGTGGGCAGCGGGGTGAGCGTCATGTCCTGGGCTTGGGCCAGCGAGAAGAAGGCGGCGCCCACGCAGCTCAGCAGCAACAGGCGCATCGGCATCATGCAGGACTCCGGAGCGGGGGACACGGGATCGGTGACCATGCACGCTGGCCGGTGGCGGTGGCAAGCGCATGACAGCGCGCCGGCGCGGCCTACGAAATAAGAAAACCGCGCGGCGGGCTGCCGCGCGGTTTGGTTGTCGGCCCGGCAGGCGAGGGCGCGCCTCAGCCTTCGCCCAGGGCCTCGGCCACGAACGGCGGCGGCACCAGGGTGCCGGTGTGCTGGTGGGCGGTGTAGTACAGCGTCGGGAACGGCTTGGCTTGCGCGTCCTGGGTGCGGAACGCGAAATCCGCGCTGGCGTCCTTGGAGGCGATGGTCACGCTCCACCAGCCGGTCGGGTAGCACGGCTGCGGGAAGGGCAGGGTCTTGAAAGCCTTGAAGCCAGCCTTGCCCATTTCCGCGCGCATGTCCTTGATCAAATCCAGCAGGGCCAGCGGCGATTCGGACTGCTGCACCAGCAGGCCATCGGGCTTGAGCGCCTTGAAGCAGCTCTCGAAGAAGGCCTGGTTGAACAGCCCCTCGGCCGGGCCGATCGGATCGGTGGAATCCACGATCACCACGTCCACGCTGCCGGCCGGGCAGTTGGCCATGTAGGCCACGCCGTCGTCGAACAGCAGCTCGGCGCGCGCATCGCTGTTGGATTCGCACAGCTCGGGGAAATACTTCTCGGCCATGCGCGTGACCTGCTCGTCGATGTCGCACTGGGTCGCGCTTTCCACGCCCGGGTGCTTGAGCACCTCGCGCAGCGTGCCGCAGTCGCCGCCGCCGATGATCACCACGCGCTTCGGATTCGGGTGGGTGAACAGCACCGGATGGCTGATCATCTCGTGATAGAAGAAGTTGTCCTTGGTGGTCAGCATCATCGCGCCATCGATGACCATCAGGTTGCCCCAGTCGGTGCTCTCGAAGATCTCGATCTTCTGGAACGGCGACTGCACCTCGTCCAGCTTGCCCTTCAGGCGGAAGCCGATCGCAGAGCCGGTGGGCTGGAAGTGTTCGATGTACCAGTTGTCGCTCATGAGGAGGTCCTGTGCGGGCGTGGCGGGCACAAGGGCCGGCGCCGGGCGGAAAAGGGAGGGTGCGGCAGGGTCCTGCGCGCGAGGCGGCGCATTGTAACGAAGCGCAATTCCCCAGACGTTACAATCCGCGGCCGTTTTCCCCGCAGACAGGCGCACGTCCCGATGAGCGATTGGTCCACCGACCAGGCCCGCAAGACCTACTCGATCCCGCACTGGGCCGACGGGTATTTCGACGTGGACGCGTCCGGGCGGGTGATGGTCAGCCCGCAGGGGCCGGGTGGTCCGGCCGTGGCCTTGCCCGAAGTGGTCGATGCCGCGCGCGCCAATGGCGCCAAGCTGCCGCTGCTGGTGCGCTTCCCGGACATCCTGGGTCAGCGCCTGGGCAAGCTGCAGGCGGCCTTCGCCCAGGCCCAGTCCGACTGGAACTATCCCGGCGGCTACACCGCCGTGTACCCGATCAAGGTCAACCAGCATCGTGGCGTGGCCGGCACCCTGGCCAGCCACCACGGCGAGGGTTTTGGCCTGGAGGCCGGCAGCAAGCCCGAACTGATGGCCGTGCTGGCGCTCTCGCGCCCGGGTGGGCTGATCGTCTGCAACGGCTACAAGGACCGCGAATACATCCGCCTGGCGATGATCGGCCGCAAGCTGGGACTGGAGACCTTCATCGTCATCGAGAAGCCCTCCGAGCTGAAGCTGGTGCTGGAGGAATCCCGCGCGCTGGACGTCAAGCCGGGTCTGGGCGTGCGCATGCGTCTGGCCAGCCTGGGCGCGGGCAAGTGGCAGAACAGTGGCGGCGACAAGGCCAAGTTCGGCCTGTCCCCGCGCCAGGTGCTGGACCTTTGGAAGTCGCTGCGCGATACCGAATACGCCGAGTGCCTGAGCCTGCTGCATTTCCACATGGGCTCGCAGATCTCCAACGTGCGCGATATCGCCAATGGCATGCGCGAGGCGGTGCGCTACTTCGTCGAACTCTCGCGCCTGGGCGCGAAGATCAGCCACGTCGACGTCGGCGGTGGCTTAGGGATCGATTACGAAGGCACGCGTTCGCGCAGCTACTACTCGATCAACTACGGGCTCAATTCCTACGCCGGCAACATCGTCCAGCCGTTGGCGGAGGCCTGCGAGGAACACGGCTTACCTGCGCCGCGCATCGTGACCGAGTGCGGCCGCGCCATGACTGCGCACCATGCGGTGCTGATCGCCAACGTCTCGGAAGTCGAAGAAGCGCCGGAAGGCCGCGTGCCTGACGCCCATGACGATGAGCCGGCCGCCGTGCGCCACCTGCGCGAGATCCATGCCGAACTGGATGAGCGTCCGGCGGTGGAGTTGTTCCAGGAAGCGCAGCACTTCCACGCCGAAGGCCTGAGCGCCTACGCGCTGGGCCAGATCGATCTCACCTCGCGGGCGCGTATCGATGACTTGTTCTACGCCATCGCCCATGGCGTGCGCGCGCGCCTGAGCCATGAGGAAAAGAGCCATCGCCCGATCCTGGACGAGCTCAACGACCGCCTGGTGGACAAGTACTTCGTCAACTTCTCCGTGTTCGAGTCGATCCCGGATGTGTGGGCCATCGACCAGGTGTTCCCCATCCTGCCGATCGAGCGGCTCGACGAAGCGCCGGCGCGGCGCGGCATCATCTGCGATATGACCTGCGACTCGGACGGCATGGTCAAGACCTATGTCGAGAACGAGAGCCTGGACACCTCGCTGCCGCTGCATCCGCTGAAGCACGGGGAAAGCTACCGCATCGGTTTTTTCCTCGTGGGCGCCTACCAGGAGATCCTGGGCGACATCCACAACCTGTTCGGCGACACCGACGCGGTGGAAGTCACCTGCGCCGACGGCGCCACCCGCATCACCCAGCAGCGCCGTGGCGACACCACCGACGTGATGCTGGACTACGTGGGTTATTCGCTGGCCGACCTGCGCAGCGCCTACGCCCAGCGCGTGGCCGCCGCCGGCCTGTCGGCCGAGCGCGCGGCCGAACTGTCCGCGGCGCTGGAAGCCGGCCTGACCGGCTACACCTACCTGAGCGACGAGCCGCTGGGCTGACCTCGCGGCCGGCCTGCTCGTCGCAGGGCAGGCACGGTTGGTCGCATCGACCGGGCCGGCGCATGGCGTTGCCTTCTGGCCTGTGGGGGAATGGGGCCTTCTTCGCGGACGGCTCCGTTTCCCATGAAAATCAGATCCAGCACGGTCACCCTGGTCACTCTTTCCTTCCTGGCCGTGTGGCCGGCGTTTGCCGCGCCCAATGACCCGCGCGACGTGGCCGCCGTGCGCCAGGTCGTCGAAGCGTTCCGAAGCTCCATCGTCGAGAAGGACAAGGCCAGGTTCACCAGGCTCTTCTTCTCCGAAAACCCTGAGCGGGTGAATTGGCAGTTCGTCAACGACGACGCGCGCATGGCGCGATTCCACAGCCTCAAGCCTGATGCGAAAAAGAGCCGGTACATCCCGGCGTCCAATTACCTCAACTTCATCGATTCGGTCGTCTCCAGTGCGAAGTCCAGCGAGGAGGTGTTTTCGGAGATCAGGATCGACACCGATGGCGAGGTGGCGTCCGTGGATTTCGACTATGCCTACCTGGAGGACGGCAGGCAGACCAACTGGGGGCGGGAAATGTGGCACTTGGTCCGCACCGAGGCTGGCTGGAAGATCATTTCGGTGATCTGGTCGATCCGCGACCCCGCGCCCGCGCCACGCGTGGAAGCGCCGTTGCCCGATCCTGGACGCGCTCGATGACGCCTGGCGGACCAGCGCCTGGTCCAGGTTTGCGCATTCGACTCGATTTCAGGCCCATGGCGATCACGCGCAGGGCGTGGCGGCTGCCAAGCGCTCGTCCGCGCTATCCGACGCGCGCTGGAAGCCGGCCCAACCGGCTCGCCTGCATGAACGACAAGCCGCGACGGTGGGGCCGTCACCCCGTCAGGGAGGCGTCCTCGCCGCGCGCGAGGATCGCGTTGTAGAACTGGTGCGCTGCCGTGGACAGGAGCTGACCACGCCGGCTGACCAGGCCGATCGTGCGCGTCACTGCCGGATCCACCAGCGTCACGGCGGTCAGCAGTGGGTGGCCTTGGCGCGGGAGTGCCAGACGTGGCACCACGGCGATGCCGACCCCTGCCTCGACCAGGCTGACCACGCTCATGATGTGGCGGACTTCGCAGAAAGGGCGGGGCAGCTCAGGAACGCCGGCCAGGGCCAGATCGAGCACGAAGCGATTGCCACTGGCTCGCGCCACGCTGATGTAGTCGTGGCCGGCCAGGTCGGCCCAGCGCAACTCGGAGCGGCTGGCCAGCGGATGCGCGTTGTGACAGGCCACCACGAACGGTTCGGTCAGCACCGGTCGGAATTCCACCTCTGGCTCCTGCGCGCCGATGTAGTTCAGGCCGAAATCGGCCTCCCGGCGGATCACGCTGGACAGTCCGTCGCTGGCGCCTTGATCAACTACACGGATCAGGATCCTGGGAAATCGCGCATGGAAGTCGCGCAGCACGTCGGGCAGGAAATGGGTCACGGCCGACGGCACGCACGCCACGGTGACCTCGCCTGCGACGCGCGCGGACAGTTCACTGGCGCCCAGGAGCGAGGCATCGAACTCGTTGATCAGCTCGCGCGCCCTGCGCGCGAGGTTGCGCCCGAACGCGGTCAGGTTGACACGACGCGTCGTGCGTTCGAGCAGACGAACGCCCAGGGCGCCTTCCAGCTTGGCGATACGTCTGGACAGCGCCGGCTGGGAAAGATGGATCTCCAGTGCCGCGGCGCTGAAGTTGCCGCGCTCAGCCACGGCGACAAAGGCACGAAGATCGCTCAGGTCTGTATTAATGCTCGCCATGCATAGGTCTCTCAGATTTTTGCAGTTCTAACCGCGAAAGGTATCCGTCAGCATGGCATTTCACAGGTTTCTCCATCGCTGATGCCGGAGGATCATGCATGAATAACATCAATCGTCGAATGCTGCTGAAGGCGGGCGCCCTTGCACCGTTGACCGCTGCCGTGCCGGTCTTCGCGACCAGTGGGGGCAATGACCGCCAGGCTGCGCCCGCGCCCAACGCCGATGCCGCGCGGGCCGGACAGGGCGTGACCCGGACCCTGGCGCGCTACCTCGTGGGTGCGCAGTACGAAGACCTTCCGGAGCAGGTTCGCAAGGAAGGAACCCGGACGCTGTTCAACTGGGTCGGCGTGGCGGTCGGCGGATCGCATCATGAGACCGTCGATCGCGCGGTGGCGGCGCTGGCGCCGTTCGCGGCGCCGTCGCAGGCGCACTTGCTGGGCCGCAGCGAGCGCTTCGACATCATGAACGCGGCCTTCGTCAACGGCGTCGCCAGCCACGTGTTCGACTTCGACGACACCCACCTGAAGACCATCATCCACCCCGCCGGCCCCGTGGTGTCGGCCCTGCTGGCGCTGTCCGAATATCACCCGGTCTCGGGCCGTGACTTCCTCAACGCGGTCTTGCTGGGCGTGGAAACCGAATGCCGCATCGGCAACGCGGTCTATCCCAACCATTACGACATCGGCTGGCACATCACCGGCACTGCCGGCGTATTCGGCTCGGCCGCCGCCACCGGCAAGGTGCTGGGCCTGAGCGAGCAGCAGATGGTCTGGGCGCTCGGGCTGGCCGCCTCCCAGCCGGTCGGACTGCGCGAGTCGTTCGGTTCGATGAACAAGAGTTTCAATCCGGGCCGGGCCGCGGCCAATGGCCTGTTCGCCGCCTTGCTGGCCGCGCGCGACTTCACCAGTTCCGACGCCATGATCGAAGCCAAGCGTGGCTGGGCCAACGTCCTCAGCACCAAGCAGGATTATGGTCAGATCACCGATGGCCTGGGCGAGCACTACGAGGCGGCGCTCAACACCTACAAGCCCTTCGCCTGCGGGATCGTCATCCATCCGGCCTTGGATGCGGCGATAAAGCTGCGCAACCAGTACCACCTTCAGCCCGCGCAGATCGCCAGCGTCGCCCTGAAGGTGCATCCGCTGGTGCTGGAACTCACTGGCAAGAAGACGCCGCAGACTGGCCTGGAGGGGAAGTTCAGCATCTACCACGCGGTAGCGATCGCGCTGGTGCAGGGCGCGGCCGGGGAACGCCAGTTCAGCGATCAGGCCGTGCACAACCCGGTGGTGGTCGCGCTTCGCGACAAGGTCACCGCGACCGTCGACCCGGCGATCAAGCCGGAGCAGGTGGACATGACCATGACGTTGGCCGATGGCCGCACCTTGCATAAGTTCATCGCCCACGCGGTCGGCAGCCTGGAAGTGCCGATGAGCGATGCGCAGCTTGAGGCCAAGTTTGCCGACCTGGCCAAGGACATCCTGCCCGATGCCCAGGTGCGCCAGCTGGTGGGGGCCTGCTGGAATGTCGCCCAACTGCAGGACGCCGCGCAGATCGCGCGTCTGGCCGTGCCCGCGCACGACGCCTGAAGCCGGCCTCGTCCCGCGCCGTTTGTGTTGCGGCGGAGTGGGGACTGCCAAGCGATCGAGATCGGACGAGGCCTGCGGGCGCTGGTGCGGACCGCCGGTGGCGGAAGGATCCGCCTCGTGATGTGCATGCCCCACGTCCCGCCGGTCGATGCGGGTTGCGCCACCGCGCGCTGGGAGATGGCATGCGTGCGGCGCATGGTTTCTAATCGGGCATTCCCGCCCGCAAGGATGCGTCGTGCGATTGCCCGGACTGGACCTGCTGCGTGCCCTGGCCATCGTCTGGGTGATGCTGTTCCACAGCTACCTGGTTGGCGGACTGGGGCCGGTCGGGGATGCGTTCGCGCGGCATGGCTGGATGGGCGTGGACCTGTTCTTCGTGCTCAGCGGGTTCCTGATCGGGCAGCAGGTGCTGGCGCCGCTGTCGCGGGGCGAGCCATTGCGCTTTGGCGACTTCTACCTGCGCCGGGCCTTCCGCATCCTGCCGGCGTACTGGGTGGTGCTGGCGCTCTACCTGGCCTGGCCCGGCTTTCGCGAGCGAGAGCAGATGGCGCCGTGGTGGCACTACGCGCTGTTCGTCTACAACCTGCGTTATGTCCCAGGGCAGGATGTGTTCGCGCAGGTGTGGTCGCTGTGCGTGGAAGAACACTTCTATCTGGTGTTCCCGCTGCTGGCCTGCGCTTGCAGCGGGCGGCTGAGCTGGCGTGGATTCGGTTGGGCATGCGCGGTGGTGGTGGCCGCCGGCGTCGTACTACGTGGCGTGATCTGGGTCCACGACGCGCAGCTGCAGGTGGCCAGGGGCGGCACGGCGGCGGACTGGTTCGGCCGCGACCTGTACTACCCGACCTGGAATCGACTCGACGGCCTGTTGGCGGGCGTGATGCTGGCGGCCTTGCGTGTGTATCGCCCGGCACGCTGGTCATCGCTGCAGGTGCACGCTAATGCCGCGTTGCTGCTCGGGTCGCTGGGCGTGGGGTTGGCGCTGTGGTCGTTCTGGTCGCGCCTGAGTCCGGTCGGCAACACGATCGGCTGGCCGCTACTGTCTGCGGGGATGGTCTTGCTGGTCTTTGCCGGCGCCTCGCCGCACAGCTGGATCGGTGCGCGCCCGGTACCCGGGATGGGCTGGTTGGCGCGCGTGTCCTACAGCCTGTATCTCACGCACACCGCCGTGGCCGGCCTGGTGCATCGGCATCTGGGCCCCTGGGTCGACGGCCACGGCGTGCTCAGTTTCGCCGCGTATGCCAGTGCCTCCCTCGCTGGCGGTGCGCTGCTGCACTACACCGTCGAACGCCCCGGCTTGCGGCTGCGCGCGCGCTGGCTGGCGCGGCGGCGTGACCCACAGGACGTGTCTCCCAGGCCGGGCTTCCAGAATGCGCGCGACCCGGCGACCCCCGGTCGCCCCGGCTTGTCGCGCACGATGCACGATTGAGCGCAACATCGCGCCCGATCGCTGGCGTGTGCGGCGCACCTGGGCTCCAATGTGCAGCATCTTCTGTCGTGAGCGCCCCTTTGCCAGATCGTTCTCTCGCTCTCCTGTCGAGGATGCCCAGGACCGGGCAGCTCGCACGGGTGCAGCCGTCCTGGTCGTTGGTCTGGGTGGCGGCCCTGCCCATGGTGGTGTGCATGCTGATCATGGGCATGCTGGCCTTCAGCCCGCGTGGGGCGATCTATCGCACGCTCTACCTGGCAGCTTGCCTGGTCTGGTTCCCGGTCCTGGCCGCGCTGCAACGGCGCGTGTGGCGCCGGAATTGGTCGGCCTGGCGCTGGATCGGGCTGATCCTGGTGGTGACCTATGCCATGTCGGTCGTCAACAACGTGCTGGGCATCGCGATGTCGCAGGCCTTGGCCTGGCAACCGGAGCGTCGCTGGTCGCGGCTGTCCCTGTTCGGTGGTCTGGATGACTGCTGGTGGGCGCTGCTCGCCTTCTGCGCGTTACATGCGCTGGTCGTCCACACCATTGCGCTGCAGCGTGAACAGAGCCGGTTGCGCGACATGGAACTGGTGGCCAGGGAGGCAGAGCTGCGCGCCCTGCGTCAGCAGCTGCAGCCGCACTTCCTGTTCAACGCGTTGAATGGGATCTCGACCCTGGTGGCCGACCGGCGTCATGAGGCGGCGCTGCGGATGATCGCCGATCTGGCCAGCTTTCTGCGCACCACGCTGGACGCGCCAGCGCACGAGGTGCCACTGGCCGAGGAAATCGCCCTGACCCAAACCTACCTGGCGATCGAGCAGGCGCGGCTGGGCGAGCGCTTGAAGGTGCAATGGGACATTGGCCCTGACGTGTTGGCGGCGCGTGTGCCTTTTTTGCTGCTGCAGCCGCTCGCCGAAAACGCCATCCGTCATGGCATCGCCCGCCGTCGTGAGCCAGGGCGCTTGTCCATCAAGGCGACGTGCGAGGGCGAGCGTCTGCACCTGCGCGTGGAGAATGAAGGTGTCGACGCCGCCGCCGATATGGCGACGGCCCCACCTGCGGTCCCGGTTGGTCAGGCCAATCTCGTCAGCCGTCTGAAGCAGCTGTATCCCGACGCATACGCGTTTCAGGCCCGGCGGCTCGGGATGTCGGATTACCGCGTGGAGATCACGATCCCGTTCACAGGGTTCAAAGAGCAGGACGCCGGCACATGATGTCGGCACCCATTCGCGCCATGATCGTGGACGATGAACCCTTGGCGCGGCGAGGCATCGCGCTGCGACTTGGACAGTGTCCGGATTTCACACTGATAGGCCAGTTTGGGGACGTGGAGGCGGCGACCGTGTGTCTGGATCAGCAACGCCCCGATCTGGTGCTGCTCGATATCCAGTTGCCCGGCCGGTCCGGACTCGAGTGGATCCGTAGCCTGGCGCCGGCCCAGCGGCCTCACGTCATCCTGCTCACCGCCCACGCGCAGTTTGCGCTTGAGGCATTCGCCCTGGACGCCATCGACTATCTGCTCAAGCCCATCGACGATGAGCGTTTCGACGATGCGCTGGGGCGGGCTCGGCGGCGGCTGAGGTCGGTTCCGGAGGCGCGTGGGGATGTCGGCGGCGAGGCCGGACTGACGCGCGCGCCGGAACGTTATGCCGTCCGTGTTGGACATATGGTGCGCTGGATCGCGTTGGCGGATCTGCGTTGGGTCCAGGCTGATGGCGACTACGTGCAACTGCATACCTCACAAGGACATGGGCTGTTGCGGCGCTCCCTTCAACAGTTGCAGGCGGAGCTGGAGCCGGAAGGCTTCGTCCGTGTGCACCGCTCGACCCTGGTGCGCGTGGAAGCGGTTGCCGAGTTGCGTGCATTGACCAACCGCGATGCGCTGGTGCGGACCCAGGAAGGCGCGGTGATCCGGGTCAGTCGGACCTATGTGGATGGACTGCGCGCGCGACTGCAGGGCGGACGGACATGACCCGGATGCCGAGCTCCGCACAGGGACATCTTCCAGGCCTGGATCTGTTGCGCGCCATCGCCATCGTGTGGGTGATGTTCTTCCACTCCTGGGTGGTCGGTGGACTGGGGCCGGACTGGCGCTGGCTGTCCTACTACGGGTGGATGGGGGTGGACCTGTTCTTTGTGCTCAGCGGCTTCCTGATCGGACAGCAGGTGCTGGCGCCGCTGTCGCGGGGCGAGCCGTTGCGCTTTGGCGATTTCTATCTGCGCCGGGCCTTCCGCATCCTGCCGGCGTATTGGGTGGTGCTGGCGCTGTACGTGCTGGTACCGGCCTGGCGCGAGGCGCCGTTGATGGAGCCGCTGTGGAAGTTCGCGCTGATGGTGATGAACCTGGGCAACGACTACAGCCGCTCGGCGTTCTCGCACGCCTGGTCGCTGTGCGTGGAGGAGCATTTCTACCTGGTGTTCCCGCTGTTGGCCTGGGCGTTGATGCGCCGGCCGGCGGTGTGGAAGGTGAGCGTGCTGGCCACCTGCGTGGTGGTCGGCGGCATCGCGCTGCGGAGCGGGATCTGGCTGCACGACACCGCGGCCGAGGCGTCGGGCGCGCCACAGCGCAACTGGTTCGTCGAGGATCTGTATTACCCGACCTGGAACCGGCTCGATGGCCTGCTGTGCGGCGTGCTGCTGGCGACGTTGAAAGTGTTCCGGCCGGCGCTGTGGGCACGCGCGCAGGCCAAGGCGAATGGGGTGCTGATGCTGGGCCTGGCCGTGATGGCACTCGCCTTCTGGCTGACACGGGCCCGTGTCGACCTGATGTCCAACGCCCTGGGCTGGCCGGTGCTGTCGGCTGGGCTGGCGCTGCTGGTATTCGCCGGGGCTGCGCGTGGCAGCTTGATTGGGCGCTGGCAGGTGCCGGGCGCGGGCTGGCTGGCGGGGATCTCCTACAGCCTGTACCTGGTGCACAAGGCGGTGTTCAAGCAGGTCCAGCTGCACCTGGGCGATGCCATCGCCGGCCTGGGCGTGGCGCAGGTGTTGGTCTACGGTGGGGCCGCGCTGCTGGTGGCGGCCGTGCTGCATTACGCGGTCGAACGGCCGGGCCTGCGCCTGCGCGGCCGGGTGCTGGGCACGCGCAGGCCGCCGGTCGTGGCCCGCGAGACGGCCTGAGCCGCGCGCGGGGTCAGGCCGTCACGGGTTGCGCGCGATCTGGAAGCCGGCGAAGGACTGGCTGACCGGCATGATCTCCAACCGGTTGATGTTCAGGTGTGCCGGCAGGTTCGCCACGTAGAAGATCTGCTCGGCGATGTCCTGCGCGGTCATCGGGCTGGCGCCCCCGTACAGGGTGTCCGAGGCGGCTTGGTCGCCGCCGGTACGCACCAGGGTGAACTCGGTTTCGGCCATGCCCGGCTCGATGCTGGTCACGCGCACGCCGGTGCCGTGCAGGTCGCTGCGCAGGCCCAGCGAGAACTGCTTCACGAACGCCTTGGTGCCGCCGTAAACGTTGCCGCCGGTATACGGATAGCTCGAGGCCACCGAGGCGATGTTGATGATCGCGCCCTTGCGCGCGATGAGCGCGGGCAGCAGGCGGTGGGTGAGCGTCACCAGGGCGGTGATGTTGGTCTCGATCATCTGCCGCCACTGGGACAGGTCCGCGTCCTGGGCCGGCTTGGTGCCCAGTGCCAGGCCCGCGTTGTTCACCAGGACGTCGATGTCGGTGAACTCCGTGGGCAGCGATGCCATGGCGGCATCCATCGCTGCCGCGTCGCGGATATCGAATGCGGCGGCGTGGACGACGTCGCGGCCGAAGGCCTCGACCAGGGGCGCCAGCCGTTCCTGGCGGCGGCCGGTGGCGATCACTTTCCAACCGGCCTTGGCGAACAAGTGCACGGCAGCAGCACCGAAGCCGGACGTGGCACCGGTGATCAGGACAGTCTTGGACATGCAGGAACTCCTAGCGAAGCAGCGGGAACGGGCGCGATCGATGCAGCGCGGCGCCGGCCAGGGCGCCCAGTGCGGCGGCCAGTAGTTGCAGGCCGAAGCCGAGCGCGTAGCTGCGTAGCACCATCTGACCGACCAAGCTTAGGGGGCTGTGCGGCATCGTGGTGTGTGCGATCTGGACCAGCAATCCGGTCGCCACCAGCTGCAGCATCAGGACCAGCACCACGGCCACCGGCAGGAAGCGCCGCCCGACGATCCATCCGCCCAGCGCCATGCACAGGGCCAGGATCACGCAGCTGGCAGGCTGGACGAAGCTGTTGCCACCCAGCTCCAGCATCAACAGGCGGCCCGGCAACAGGCGCGCGGCGAGGAAGCCCAGCGCGAAATCCAGGGCGAAGGCGATCGCCGCCGCCACCACGATGCGCCGGCGCGGGCTCATCGCAGCCCGGCTCACCGGGCCTTGATCGCCATCGCCGGCAGTCCGCTGGCGCTGAGCTTGCGCTTGGCCTCGGCCAGTTCGCTGGCGGTGCCGTACGGTCCCATGCGCACCCGGTAGACGGTCTTGCCGCCGGACTGTCCGGATTCGACCCGCGCGCTCAGGCCGAGCATCGCGATCTTGGCCTTGGTCGCCTCGGCATCGCCGGAGGCGCTGAAGCTGCCGGCCTGCAGGATGTAGGCGACATCGCCGGCGGCGCTGGCCACGGCATTGGACTGGGCCGCGGCGGCGACCGAGGTCGGGGCAGGCGAGGCGCTGGGCGTCTTGGTCATCTCGTCCAGCGGCGTGGGCTGCTGGGAGGCCAACGGGGCCGCATCCGGGTTGGGCTTGCCGTTGCCGAGGGCCTTGTCGTCCTTGGCCGCTTCGGCCTGCTGGGTCAACGCCGCGCGCGCCTTGCGCTCTTCCTCGGCCCGCGCGCTGGCGGCCAGTTCGGCGTCGGACATCTGCACTTCGCGGCCCGGCAGCAGGGTATAGAAATCGTACTGGGTGGGCTTGTCGGCCGGCTTGCTGGGCTTGGTCTTGCCGGCGGTGGTGGCCGGGCCGTCCTCACTGGCCACCGGGGGCGGCAGCTCGTCGTCGCTGGCGGCCGCGGCAGGCTGGGCGTCGGGATTCGGGCGCGGACGCACGAAGTCGTTGCCGTCCTTCTTCAGCAGGCCCGGCACGATGAAGAAGGCGGCCGCGCCCAGCACCAGTCCTGCGATCAGCCAGACCCAGCCGGGCGTGCCGTGGCTGGTGTTGCGCTTGGCCTGGGATTTCCCGCGTTTTGCCGGCATCGGTGTGTTCGTCTCTTGAAAGGGGTTACATGCGCTCGGGCGCGGAGACGCCCAGCAGCTCCAGGCCGTTGGCCAGGGCCTGGCGGACCGCGCAGGCCAGGGCCAGGCGCGCGTTGCGCGCGTCGGCGTCGTCGATAAGGATCGGCTCGCCGTCGTACCAGGCCTGGAAAGCATAGGCCAGCTCGCGCAGGTACTGCGCGATGGCGTGCGGTTCCAGCGACACGCCCGCGGCCTCGACCACTTCCGGATAGCGCGACAGCTCCACCATCAGCGAGATGGAGGACGCGTCGGTCAGCGAGGGCAAGGCGGCGATGCCGGCGGCCTGGTCATAGGCCGCATAACCCTTCTCCTCGACCCGGCGCAGCAGGCTGCACACGCGGGCGTGGGCGTATTGGACGTAGAAGACCGGGTTGTCCTTGCTCTGCTCGCGGGCCAGGTCGATGTCGAAGGTCAGCTGCGAATCGGGCTTGCGCGCGATCAGGAACCAGCGCGTGGCATCCGCGCCGGCCTCCTCGATCAGGTCGCGCAGGGTCAGGTAGCTGCCGGCGCGCTTGGAGAGCTTCACTTCCTCGCCGCCGCGCATCACCGTGACCATCTGGTGCAGCACGTATTCGGGCCAGCCCTTGGGAATGCCCACGTCCAGCGCCTGCAGGCCGGCGCGCACGCGCGCCAGCGAGCCATGGTGGTCGGCGCCCAGCTCGGTGATCGCGCGCTCGTAGCCGCGCTGCCACTTGGACAGGTGATAGGCCACGTCCGGCAGGAAATAGGTATAGGTGCCGTCGGACTTGCGCATCACGCGGTCCTTGTCGTCACCGAAATCGGTCGAGCGCAGCCACAGCGCGCCGCCTTCCTCGTAGGTGTGGCCCGAGGCGTTGAGCTTGGCGACGGTCTCGTCGACCTTGCCGTCGTTGTAGAGCGAGCTTTCCAGGAAATACACATCGAAGCCCACCCCGAACGCGGCCAGGTCGGCGTTCTGCTCGCGGCGCAGGTAGGCCACTGCGAAGCGGCGGATGGCGTCGAGGTCCTCGATGTCCGCCGCGCCGGTGATGGTGTGGCCTTCGATCTCGATCGCATCGCCGCGCAGGTAGGCGGCGGCGACGTCGGCGATGTAGTCGCCGTTGTAGGCGGCCTCCGGCCAGTCGGCGTCGCCGGGCTTGAGCCCGTGCAGGCGCGCGGAGGTGGACTTGGCCAGGTTCTCGATCTGCACGCCGGCGTCGTTGTAATAGAACTCGCGCTTGGCGTTCCAGCCGTTGGCGGCCAGCACGCGCGCCAGGCAGTCGCCGATCACCGCGGCGCGGCCATGACCCACGTGCAGCGGGCCGGTCGGATTGGCCGAGACGTATTCCACGCCCACCGTGCGGCCGGCGCCGGAGGCGTTGCGGCCGTACTGCGCGCCCTGGGTCAGCGCGGCCACGGCCTCGCGCTGATAGGCGGCGTTGGCCAGATGAAAGTTGATGAAGCCCGGGCCGGCGATCTCGACCTTGGCGATGTCGTCGCTGGCCGGCAGCGCGTCGACCAGCGCTTGGGCCAGGGCGCGCGGATTGGTGCGCGCCGGCTTGGCCAGCAGCATGGCCGCATTGGTGGCGAAGTCGCCGTGTTCGCGGGTCTTGGGGCGCTCGACCGTGAAGTCCGGGGTGGCGGTCTCGGCAGGCAGGGTGCCGGCCTGGCGCAGGGCGTCGATGCCCTGGTCGATGAGGGCGCGGAGTTCGGATTTCACGTGGGAGGTCACTGCGGCAAACGCGGGACCGCGCATTTTAGCGCAGACCGGGCCGCGCGCCGGCCCGCCTGAATGGCTTCGAGGTCCTCGCGGACAGGACGCCGTGGTCAGACCCAGCCGCGCGCGGCCAGCGACACCGGCGGACCGTCGGCGATCACAAAATGATCCAGCAGGCGCACGTCGACCAACGCCAGCGCCTCTTTCAGGCGCGCGGTGACCGCGCGGTCGGCGGCCGAGGGCTCCGGGTTTCCGCTGGGATGGTTGTGGCCGACGATCACGGCCGCGGCGTTGTGGGCCAGCGCCCGGCGCACGACTTCGCGCGGATGGACTTCGGCGGCATCCACGCTGCCGCTGAACAGTTCCTCGAAGGCCAGGGCCCGATGCCGGGTGTCCAGGAACAGCGCGGCGAACACCTCGCGCGGCTGCGCCCGCAGCTTCAGCGCGAAATAGCGGCCGGCCGCGTGCGGGTCGGTCAAGGCCTGGCCGCGCTCCAGGCCGGCCGCCAGGTGGCGCTGGCCCAGTTCCAGCGCGGCGGCCAGCTGGCAGGCGCGCGCCGGTCCCAGCCCCGGCAGCCGGGCCATGGCCTTGGGGCTGCGGTCCAGCAATCCCCGCAGCGGGCCGTGGGTACCGAGCAGGTCGCGTGCGGTCTGCACCGCGTCGCGCCCGGGCAGGCCCGAGCCGAGGAAGATCGCCAGCAGCTCGGCATCGGACAGGGCGCCGGCGCCGCGCGCCAGCAGTTTTTCGCGGGGGCGCTCGTCGACGGGCCAGTCGCGGATGTGCATGGCGGGTCCTTTGCCGTGCGGCCGCCTCCGTGCGGCCTCATGCCCACTGTGCGTACGCCGGTGCCCAGGCGCTATCAGGGCGCGCGGGGCGGTCGGGTAAGCTGTCGGCCTGTTTCGGTTCGGAAAAATCTGACGTGGCCCAGGCCCTGGAAGGACAACGCATCCTGTTGTGTGTCGGGGGTGGCATCGCCGCCTATAAATCCTTGGAACTGGTGCGCCGGCTGCGCCAGGCCGGCGCGCAGGTGCAGGTGGCCATGACCGCCGGGGCGCAGCAGTTCGTCACCCCGCTGAGCTTCCAGGCCTTGTCCGGCCAGCCCACCCGCACCAGCCTGTGGGACAGCGCCGCCGAGGCCTCCATGGGGCACATCGAACTGGCGCGCTGGGCCGACCGGGTCCTGATCGCCCCGGCCACCGCCGACCTGCTGGCCCATCTGGCGCACGGCCTGGCCGACGACCTGGTCACCACGCTGGCGCTGGCGACCACCGCGCCGATCACCGTGTGCCCGGCGATGAACCACATCATGTGGGGGCATGCCGCCACCCAGGCGAATGTCGACACCTTGCGCGCGCGTGGCGTGCAGGTGATCGGTCCGGAAGACGGCCCGCTGGCCGAGGGCGAGTCCGGGCCGGGGCGCCTGAGCGAGCCGGAGGCCATCGTGGCCGCCCTGGCTGGACGGTCGGCCGACTCCGCGCCGGTGGCCCTCGTGACCGATGGTCCGCTGTCGGGCCTGCACGTGCTGGTCAGCGCTGGGCCGACCTACGAGGATCTGGACCCGGTGCGCTACCTGGGCAACCGCAGCAGCGGCAAGATGGGCTTTGCCGTCGCTGAGGCGGCGGTGCGTCGCGGAGCCAAGGTCACCCTGGTCGCCGGCCCGGTGAACCTCAAGACCCCGTCGGGCGTCACCCGGATCGACGTGCGCTCGGCCGCGCAGATGCGCGCGGCGGTCTTCGACGCGCTGCCGGCGGATATCTACATCGGCGCAGCCGCCGTGGCCGACTACACCCCGCGGGTGCCGGCGCCGAACAAGATCAAGAAGTCCAGCGAGTCGCTGGCCCTGGACCTGGTGCGCACGCCGGACATCCTGGCCGAGGTCGCCGCTTCGGAGGAGCCGCTCAAGCTGGTGGTCGGTTTCGCCGCCGAGACCGAGCGGGTCGCCGACTACGCGCGCGGCAAGCTGGCGGCCAAGCGCCTGGACATGATCGTGGCCAACCGCGTGGGCATTCCCGACGGCGGTTTCGAGAGCGATCGCAACGCGATGACCGCCTTCTGGAAGGATGGTCAGCGCGAGTTCCCTTCGGCCCCCAAGACCGAACTGGCCGATGCGCTGGTCGAACTGATCCAGGAGCGCCTGACCGCATGAGCCTGCCCATGGAAGTGAAACTGCTCGACCCGCGCTTCGGCGACAGCTGGCCGCTGCCGGCCTATGCCACCGCCGCATCGGCCGGGATGGACCTGCGTGCGGCCCTGGAAACGTCGCTGACGCTGGCCCCGGGCGAGTCGGCGCTGGTCCCCAGCGGCATCGCCATCCACCTGGGCGATCCCAACCTGTGCGCCGTGGTGCTGCCGCGTTCGGGCCTGGGGCATCGCCATGGCATCGTGCTGGGCAACGGCACCGGCCTGATCGATGCCGACTATCAGGGCCCCCTGCTGATCAGTCTGTGGAATCGCAGCGCGGAGTCCTTCGTGATCCAGCCCGGGGACCGCGTCGCGCAGTTGGTGGTGTTGCCCATCGCGCGCGTTCAGTTGAAGATCGTGGATACTTTCGTAGAAAGCGCGCGTGGAGAAGGGGGCTTTGGCCACACGGGCGTCCGCTGACAGGGGCAGATGTACGCATGGCCGGATCGAAACTGGGGAACGCCAAGCAGGATTCGACGCAGAAGATCCTGCTGCTGTCGGTCCTGTTGATACTGCTGGCCGGATGGTTCGGCTGGAGTGGCTGGGTGCAGATGCGCGAGGACGCGCGCCATGACGCGCTGATCGAAGCACGCGATGCCGCGGTCACCGCGCTGACGCAGACCATCAAGCGTCAGACCGATCGTCTCAACGAGCGCGTGGCCAGCCCGGCCATGCAGGCCGCCGTGGCGGCCGACGACACCGTGGCCGTCGGCGCGGCCATCCAGAGCGGCTGGCCGGAGGTGCAGAGCGTGGCCCTGCTGCCGATCGAGCTGCAGCAGGCCTATGCCGATGCGGCCACGTTCGGCTACAGCCGCCTGGCGCTGCTGGAGTCGGCCGCGCAGGCCAAGGGCGCGGTGGTACGCGCCGTGCGCGATGGCAAGGACACCGGCCTGGGCATGGCGGTGCCGGTGAGTTCGCGCTTGCTCTATGTGCGCCTGCCGATCACCCTGCTGACCGGCGCGCTGGACCAGGCCCGCATGTCCGACGCCTACCTCGGCCTGCGGCAGGGAGACTACACACTGCGCGAGATCGGGCAGACCGATCTGTCCGGCAGCGCCGATGCGCTGTCACGCCCGGTGGGTAGCTCCGGTTTGCGCGTGGTCGCGGGATTGCCGGCCAAGACCGAGGGTCCGATGGGTCTGGGCGCGATGCCCTGCCTGATCGTGGCGGGGCTGCTGGTGGTGCTGGCCATCCTGGTGGCGCTGCTGGCCATGGGCCGGCTCAAGGTGCCCAAGCTGGCGCGCAAGGGCGCAGGCGAGGAAGAGGATTCGGGCCTGACCCTGGGCCAGGCCCTGCAGGTCGGGGCGTCTGCGCCGCCCTCGCCGGGCGCGCCCGGGACCCCCGCCGAGGCCCCGGACGCCGCAGCCGCGAGCGCCGAGGCCGCTGTCGTGGCCAAGGCCGCGCGTTCGGTCACGGTGGATCCGGGCATCTTCCGCGCCTATGACATCCGCGGCGTGGTCGGCAAGACCCTGAGCGTGCCGGTGGCCGAACTCATCGGCCAGGCGATCGGCTCGGTGATGGCCGAGCAGGGCCTGACCGAAGTGGTCGTGGCCCGCGACGGCCGCCTGTCCGGCCCGGAAATGTCCTCGGCCCTGATCGAAGGCCTGCGCAAGGCCGGTCGCGATGTGATCGACATCGGCATGGTGCCCACGCCGGTGGCGTATTTCGCCGCGTTCCACCTGCGCACCGGCACCTGCGTGGCGGTCACCGGCAGTCATAACCCCCCGGACTACAACGGCTTCAAGGTCGTGATCGGCGGTGAGACCCTCTCCGGCGCCACCATCACCGACCTGTACACGCGGATCAGCGAGAACCGCCTGCACAGCGCCGAGCGCGGCAACCTGCAGCAGCGCGAAGTGGCCGAGGACTACGTCCAGCGCATTGCCGAGGACGTGCAGCTGGCCCGTCCGCTCAAGGTCGTGGTCGATGCCGGCAACGGCGTGGCCGGCGAACTGGCGCCGATCCTGATGGAGGCGATCGGCGCCGAGGTGGTGCCGCTGTATTGCGATATCGACGGCACCTTCCCCAACCACCATCCCGATCCGAGCGAACCGGACAACCTCAAGGACCTGGAACAGACGGTCAAGCGCTTCGATGCCGATATCGGCCTGGCCTTCGACGGCGATGGCGACCGGCTCGGCGTGGTGACCAAGGCCGGCCGCGTGGTGTTCCCCGATCGCCTGCTGATGCTGTTCGCCGCCGACGTGCTCGAGCGCAATCCCGGTGCGATGGTGATCTACGACGTCAAATGCACCGGTGGCCTGCAGGGCTGGGTCCTGCGCAACGGTGGGACGCCGCTGATGTGGCAGACCGGGCATTCGCTGATCAAGGCCAAGATGCGCGAGACCGGCGCCGAGCTGGCCGGTGAGATGAGTGGCCATTTCTTCTTCCAGGAGCGCTGGTACGGGTTCGACGATGGCCTGTATGCGGCGGCGCGCCTGCTGGAGATCCTGGCCGCCCGCGACGAGACCCCGGACGAGGTGCTCGACGCCTTGCCCGACAGTGTGTCGACTCCCGAGATCAAGGTCCCGGTCGCCAGTGGCGATGCGCATGCGATCGTCGAGCAGTTCCTGGCGTCGGCCCAGTTCGATGGCGCGCGGCTGTCCACCATCGATGGCCTGCGCGCGGACTGGGACGACGGCTGGGGCCTGATCCGGGCGTCCAACACCACGCCGATCCTGGTCCTGCGCTTCGAGGGAGAGAACAGCGCTGCGCTGGAGCGGGTCCGCTCCGCCTTCCGCGAGCAGCTCAAGGCCGTCGCGCCGGACCTGACGCTTACGTTCTAGCCGGGCCTGGCGGGGTAGGGCGACAGCAGACCAGCGCTGCTGCCTTGCCTGCCTTTCCTTTGGTGGGACCGAAGAGCGCGCTAGCGCGGGGTTTGATGCATGCTGACAGCAGCCCCGCCCACACCAGGCAGAGTGTCAGCGCGACGTGCTCCAGGGGCTGTGCCATCCACGAACCCGCCGTGACCTGCACGGCGATGCCACGCACGGCTACGGTCTTGCGGCGTCGCTGGAAGCGGGGACGCAGACAAGAAGTGACCGCAGGCAGCGGCGGGGGCGTGGGCTAGCGCTGGTCGTGGCCGCACCGCAGATTCGCCTAGGCGATGGCGTCGACCTGTCTGGCGGCGTGCGGGCCGTCCTGGTGCAAGGTCTCCTCCCCGAGACGCTGGTCCGGCGCTGGGATCAGCCGGTCGGCGTGCTGCCGCTCTTGAGTTCCCGGTAGCGCTGCAGCGTGTCCTGGACCTCGCTGCTGAGTTCACGGCGATGGCGTCGAGCTGTCGGGCGGCGTGCGGGCCGTCCTGGTGCAAGGTCTCCTCCCTGAGACGCTGGTCCGGCGCTGGGATCAGCCGGTCGGCGTGCTGCCGCTCTTGAGTTCCCGGTAGCGCTGCAGCGTGTCCTGGACCTCGCTGCTGAGTTCACGGCGCTGCTGTTCGAAGCTCTGCAGCAGCGCCTGCTGGCGCATCAGTTCGAGGTGGCGTTGGCGGATCTCATCGGCCAACTTGGCGTTGACCGGCTTGCCGGCCAACTCGGCGCTGCCGGCCTGTTGCAGCTTGCTGACCAGGCCGTCGCGCAGGCTGGCGACGTTGTAGCGGGCCGTGTCCACACTGTTGTCCACGATCGAGGTGCGCTCGTCGAAGACGCGCTTGAGCTGCTCTTCATTGGGATAGGACAGCAGCATGGCCTGCTCGGTGCGCCGACGGGTGTCTTCGGCGGCCTTGTCGGCCCGGGCCTGTGCGGCGGCGGCGGCGGCCTCGGCGCGCTCATCGGCACTCATGGCCTGATCCACTTCGCCCACGCGCATCCCGCTCTTGGCGCTGAACTCGTCGCGTGCACTGTTCACCTGGTCCGGCGGCAGCGCATCACTGCAGGTACGACCGCTCTTGGGGTCGTTCCAGCAGTAGAGCTTCTTGGGCTTTGCCTTGTCCTGCGCGGCTTGTGCCGGCAGGGCCGTCGCCGCCAGCGGAATCAGGAGCAGAGCGAGGATGGACCTGGACATGAGACAGCCCCCTGCTGTCGGTTACGTCGCGGCCGAGCCGTAACGGGCCCGATAGGCCAGCAACTGCTCGCGATGGCCGACAAGTTCGGCGTTTTCCCCGGCGAATGCAAGCAGGTCCTGCAGGCTGGCCACGGCGATCACCGGCACGCCGGTCTCGGCGGCTACGCTCTGGGCGGCAGAGCGCCGCTCGCCGGCCTCGTTCAGGATTTCCTGGCGGTCCAGCGCCACCACGATGCCGGCCGGGCGGCCGCCGGCGGTGTCGATCAGGGCCAGGGCCTCGCGGATGGCGGTGCCGGCGGTGATCACGTCGTCGACGATCAGCACCCGGCGCTCGTCCAGCGGCGCGCCGATCAGGGTGCCGCCTTCGCCATGGTCCTTGGCCTCCTTGCGGTTGAAGGCCAGCGGCAGGTCGCGCCCGCGGCGGGCGAATTCCACGCCCAGCGCCGTGGCCAGCGGGATCCCCTTATAGGCTGGCCCAAACAGCAGGTCGAACTCGACGCCCGCCGCCTCGATGGCATCGGCATAGCAGACGGCCAGCTCGGCCATGGCCGCGCCACTGTCGAAGCGCCCGGCGTTGAAGAAATACGGGCTCAGGCGCCCGGACTTGAGGGTGAACTCACCAAAGCGCAGCGCGTTGGCGCGCAGGGCCAGCTGCAGGAAGCGCGAGCGATGGTCGGACATGGCGGACAGGCCTGGAAGTGGGGGGCGCGAAAGGGTAACAGGCAGCGCACCGGTCGCTGGACGGTATGCTGGGGGCTTGTCCGCTGCTCCAGACTTGTCAGACCTCATGCGCATCATCAGCTTCAACGCCAACGGCCTGCGTTCGGCCGCCTCCAAGGGCTTTTTCGACTGGTTCAACGAGCAGGACGCCGACGTGCTGTGCGTCCAGGAGACCAAGGCCCAGGAGCACCAGCTCACCGGGCCGGCGTTCCTGCCGGCCGGCTACAAGGCCTGGTTTCGCGACGCCACCACCAAGAAGGGCTACTCGGGTGTGGCGATCTACAGCCGCCGCGAGCCGGACGAAGTGCGCACCGCGCTGGGCTGGGAGGCCTTCGACGAGGAGGGGCGCTACATCGAGGCGCGCTACGGCAACCTGAGCGTGGTGTCGTTCTATATCCCGTCGGGCTCGTCGGGCGAGGTCCGCCAGGACTACAAGTTCAAGGTGATGGACTGGCTGCGGCCGATCCTGGACCAGTGGCTGGCCAGTGGCCGCGACTACGTGCTGTGCGGGGATTGGAACATCGTGCGCAGCGCGCTGGATATCAAGAACTGGAAATCCAACCAGAAGAACTCCGGCTGCCTGCCACCGGAGCGCGACTGGCTCAACGGCCTGTGTGCCGACCAGGCGGCCGATGCCGACCTGGCCAGTGGGCGCGGCTGGGTCGATGTCTATCGCGCGCTGCATCCGGCCGGTGAGGACTACACCTGGTGGAGCAACCGCGGCCAGGCGCGGGCCAACAACGTGGGATGGCGCATCGATTACCAGTTCGCCACCCCATCCCTGCGTGAGCGCCTGCAGGGCTGCGCGATCTACAGGGCCGAACGCTTCTCCGACCATGCGCCGTTCATCGTGGACTACGCGCAATGAGCGATCGCAAGGCGCCTGCCCCGGCGCGGCGCTACAAGGGCTGGCGTGGCATCCGCGATGCCTTCGGCACGCCCTCGGCGTTGACCATGGCCCTGCTGGGCTTCGGCAGCGGCCTGCCGTTCCTGCTGATCGCCTCACAGACCCTGTCCACGCGCCTGCGCGATGTGGGCCTGCAGCTGGGCGAGATCGGCCTGATCAGCCTGGCCAGCTTCTTCTACCTGCTCAAGTTCGCCTGGGCGCCGTTGATCGACCGCTACCGGTTGCCGCTGCTGGCCGGGCTGGGCCGACGTCGCTCGTGGCTGCTGACCGCGCAGTTGCTGGTGACCATCAGCCTGTTTGCCCTGGGCGCGATGCGTCCGGAGCTGGGCGTGGGCGGGCTGGTGGCCTGGGTGCTGGTCGGCTCTTTTGCCGGGGCGACGCAGGATTCGGTGGTCGACGCCTACCGGATCGAGATCGCGCCGGAGAGCGCGCAGGCCGCGCTGGCGGCGACCTACATCCTCGGCTACCGCGTGGCGCTGATCGTCAGCGGCGCCGGCGCGCTGTACCTGGCCCAGTTTGAGGGCTGGCGCATCGCCTACTTCGGCATGGCCGCGCTGATGCTCATCCCGGTGATCACCACGCTGCTCAGCCGCGAGCCGGTGCAGCCGGAGGCCACCGTGGTGCGCCGGATCGACTTCGCCGGGGCGTTCTGGCAGCCGATCGTGAGCTTCTTCACCACCAATGGCTGGAAGCTGGCGCTGGGCCTGCTGCTGTTCGTCGGGCTGTACAAGTTTCCGGACCAAGTGATCGGGGTGATGGCCGGCCCGTTCTACTTGGATTCGGGCTTCACCAAGGCCGACATCGCCACGGTCTCTAAGCTGTTCGGGGTGTGGATGAGCATCGTGGGGGCCTTCGGCGGGGGCGTGGCGATCGCCGCCTTCGGCTTCCGGCGGATGCTGCTGGTGGCGGCGCTGGCCGTGGCCCTGTCCAACCTGGCCTTCCTGCTGATGGCCCAGCACCCGGGACAGCTGTGGGCCTTCTACGCGGCGTTGAGCGCGGACAATTTCTCGCAGGGCTTTGCCGGCACGGTGCTGGTGGCGTTCATGTCCTCGCTGACCGACCGCAATTTCACCGCGACCCAATACGCCCTGCTGGTCTCATTGGCCAATCTGCCGGGCAAGTTCGTGGGCGGCGTGTCGGGCTATATCGTCGAGGCGACGTCCTATTCAGCCTTCTTCACCCTGAGCGCGCTGACGGTGATCCCCACCTTGGGCTTGCTTGCGTGGCTGTGGCGTCGTATCAAGGAGCCCGAATCCAGGACAGGCGCTGCCCCCGAAGCCCATGACCGACCTGCTCATCCGTGACCTCGACCCAATCCTGACCGACCGCATCCAGCGGGTGTCGGCCGCCCGTGGCTGGAGCATCCCCGAAACCATCACCCGCCTGCTCGAACACGGCCTGTTCTCGGTCGAGTCCGAGGTGCGCGGAGGCTTCAGCGATCCCGAAGTCAGCGCCCTGTCCGACGCCATTGCCGCCCTCAGAGCCGTGCCGCAGGGCGCGACGTTCTAAGGCCTCAGGTGGCGGTCGCGCCCATGCGCCGCGACCGCAGCATTCAGGCGCGGACGCGCGCTGGCTCGGCGGCGCGTGCCAGTTCGGCCTGGCCGTGGAGTGTGGCCCGCGCAGGCTAGGTGCCGTATCGCGGTCAGGTTGGGCGCGCAGTCCAGTCGGTAAAGATCGACCCCGGGATCCAGTTTTCCCGATCATGGGTTGGTGCATCAGCGGCGCGCTTCCTCCCGCCACCGCGCCGGTCACCTGGGCGGCGCACCGCTGCATCGGGTTGTGCAAAAACTTAAGGATCCCCCATGACCTTCACTTCCGAATCCCACCCTGGCGTGAAGCCGCCGACCGCCGACACCGAGGGTTTCGTGCTCAACCACACGATGCTGCGGGTCAAGGACCCGGCGGTATCGCTGGCCTATTACACGCATGTGTTCGGCATGAGCCTGCTGCGCAAGCTCGATTTCCCGGAGATGAAGTTCTCGCTCTACTTCCTGGCCCGGCTCAACGATGCCGATCAGGTGCCCGATGACGTCGGCGAGCGCACCCGCTGGACGTTCGCCCAGCGTGGCGTCCTGGAGCTGACCCACAACTGGGGCACCGAGGACCAGGCCGATTTCGCCTACCACGACGGCAACGCGCAGCCGCAGGGCTTCGGCCACATCTGCTTTGCCGTGCCGGATCTGGCCAAGGCGGTGCAGTGGTTCGACGACAATGGGGTCCAATACGTCAAGCGGCCCGAGCAGGGCAAGATGAAGGACGTGGCCTTCGTGAAGGACCCGGATGGCTACTGGATCGAGATCGTCCAGCCCAGCCTCAACGCCAATCTGGGCCGTTGATCCGGACACCGTGCGCTGCACCCCAAAGGGTGTGGCGCTCCCGAAGGAAACGCCAGGCCTACGCGGGGTAGAGCGCGCCCAACACGCGCAGGCCCTTGGCGCCACTGACACTGGGCAGGTTGCCCGGCCGACCGGCCAGGGTTTCGCGGGCCAGCCAGGCAAAGCCCATCGCCTCCACGTAGTCCGGATGCAAGCCGTGGACCTCGGTCGACTCGACCGTCATGCCGGCCAGGCGCAAGGCCAGACGCTGCATCAGCAGCGGATTGTGGACGCCGCCTCCGCAGACCATGACCCGCTTGGTCTCGGCCTGGGTCGCGCGCAACGCCTCGGCGACCGTCAGTGCGCTCAGCTCCACCAGCGTGGCCTGCACGTCGGCCGGCGCCAGCGTCGCGTCTCCCAGCTTGGCGTCCACCCAGTCCAGGTGGAACTGCTCACGTCCCGTGCTCTTCGGCGGAGGAAGGGCGAACCAGGGCTCGTCCAGCAGGCGCTCGAGCAGGTCGGCATCGACCTGGCCACTGGCCGCAAACGCGCCACCCGCGTCGAAGGCCTGTCCGGTGTGGCGCTCGCACCAGGCATCGAGCAGGGCATTGGCCGGGCCGGTGTCGAATCCGCGGATCTCGCCCTGGCTGGGCAGCAGGGTCAGGTTGCCGATGCCGCCCAGGTTCAGCACCGCGCGGTCTTCCTGGGCACTGTGCAGCATGGCGGCGTGGAAAGCGGGCATCAGCGGCGCGCCATGCCCGCCAGCGGCCACGTCGCGGCGTCGGAAATCGGCCACCGTGGAAATGCCGGTGCGCTCTGCAATCACGTTGCCGTCGCCCATCTGCCAGGTGAAGGGGAAGGCCCCTTCAGGGCGATGGCGGACGGTCTGCCCATGTGAACCAATCGCACGCACCTGCTTGGGTTCAAGCCCGGCCTGAGAGACCAGGCGTCCGGCGGCATGGGCAAAGGCCAGGGCCACCTGGACGTCCAGCTCGCCCAGTTCGTCCAGCGATGTCGCCTCGCCGCCCTGGCCCAGCTCGATCAGGCGGGCGCGCAGCGCGTCGTCCCAGCGATAGGTGCGGCCCAGCACGAGCTGAGGATCGGGGTCGAAGCGGACCAGGGCCGCGTCGATTCCGTCGGCACTGGTTCCGGAGATCAGGCCCAGATAGAGGTCGCCTGGCGCGGCCTTGCGCGCCAGCGGTCCGCCGGCACGTGGCGCGCCTGGCGGAGTCACTGTTTTGAAAGGGGGCTGTGCGAGGCGTCCAGCGCCTGGGCCAGGCTCACCTTGCCCTGCGATGGGGCCGGCGCGGCATCGGCATAGATCGCGCTTTCCACCGTGCGGATCCGTGCCATCGCACTGGAGGTCTGGGTCTTGAACTGCGCCAGCACCTTGCCCGACAGCGGCTCCGGCGGCGGCATGGTCACCGTCAGCGGGTTGCGGTGGACGCCGTTGACGCGGAATTCGTAGTGCAGGTGCGGACCGGTCGCCAGTCCGGTCATGCCCACGTAGCCGATGACCGTCCCCTGGGCGATACGCTCGCCGCGGTGGATCTTGGCAAAGCGCGACATGTGTCCGTAGAGGGTGGTGCGGCCGCGGCCATGATCCAGGATCACGACGTTGCCATAGCCACGCTGCTGCCCGACGAACTGCACGCGCGCGTCACCGGCGGCCATGATCGGCGTGCCGCTGGCGGCCGCGTAGTCCACGCCCTTGTGCATCCGCATCTTGCCCAGCACCGGATGGTGGCGCGCGCCGAAGCGCGAGCTCAGCCGTGCGTAGGGAATCGGCATACGGATGAAGCTCTTCTTCAGCGGGCGACCGTTGGCGGTGAAGTACTGCGCCTGGCCGCCCGGTGGTGTGAAGCGGAAGCCTGAATGCAGCTTGCCGTCCACGGTGAAGGTCGCCGCCTGCACCGGACCGGTGGCCACCAGCTGGCCCTCGCGCCAAGTCTGCTCGACCACCACGCTGAAGCGGTCGTCAGCGTCCAGGTCGGAATTGAAGTCGATGTCGTACTTGAAGATGTCGTCGGTCAGCGCGTTGATGTTGGCCGCGGTCAATCCCGCCTTGCGCGCCGAGCGATTGAGCGAAGTGCCCACGCGGCCGCTGAGCACGGCGGTGCGCGTGCTGACGTCGCGCTTGATCACCCTTTCGGCAACCGCGCTGTCGGTCACGTCGAGCTGGACGCGCGTGGCCATGTCCCGGTCGTAGCGCAGCGCACGCAGGGCGCCGCCCTGCGGTAGATCGAAGGCCAGCTCATCGCCCGGATGCAGGTGGCTCAACGCCTGGGCCGCATCCTTGTTCTCCAGGATGCGCGCCAGGGTGGATGCCGGCACGCCCATGTCTTCGAACATCCCGCTGAGCGTCTGCCCCGGGCGCACGCTCACGGTCATCCAGTTGTCGGGAAGGGCCGCGCTGGCCTTGTCCGCGTCGAGCGGCGGCAGCGCCAGCGGCAAGGTCGCCAACGGCTTGATCGTCGGCTGCATCGCCGTCGAAAAGCCCGGCACGATCGTCGCCACCATGATGCCGATGGTGGTGAACAAGGAGGCATGGATCCACTGCCGGCGCGTCCAGCGGCCCTTGGGCAGGTGTCGGGTCACGTGCTGATGAATCGCCGATTCCCTGAGAACTTCCAGTCTTTCGCGGAAACGCTGCTTATTGCGGCGGCTGCCGTCCCCCGGTATCTGCATCGATGTCTTCACCCTGGGGCCCAAGAGGAAGGCCCAATCCGGCTACCATAGACAGGCGGGAAGTGCAGGTCAAACCTTTGAGTCGATTGGATTTTTCGTCCAGATCGTCGTTAACCTTGGTTTAACCGTACGTTCAAGTTTGTCGTCACGGCCCGCCTGTCTTCATTCATCCAGGAAGTCACGTGTCACACGCGGAAGCACTGCAACTGATCGGTCGTGGAGCCGATGAAATCCTCAAGCTCGAAGAACTCGAGCAACGCCTGCGGACCGGCCGGCCGCTGCGGATCAAGGCGGGTTTCGACCCGACCGCGCCGGACCTGCACCTGGGCCACACGGTCTTGTTGAACAAGATGCGCCAGTTTCAGGAACTGGGACATCAGGCCATCTTCCTGATCGGCGACTTCACCGGGATGATCGGCGATCCAACCGGCAAGAACGTCACCCGCAAGCCCCTGACCCGCGAGGACGTGCTGAGCAACGCGGAGACCTACGCCGAGCAGGTGTTCAAGGTGCTCGATCGCGAGCGGACCGAGGTGCGCTTCAATAGTGAGTGGTTCGGGCAGATGTCTGCCGCCGACATGATCCGCCTGGCCGGGCAGCACACTGTGGCGCGCATGCTCGAGCGTGACGACTTCGCCAAGCGCCATGCCGCCCAGCAGTCGATCGCCATCCACGAATTCCTTTATCCGCTGGTCCAGGGATACGACTCGGTCGCCCTCAAGGCGGACGTCGAACTGGGCGGCACCGACCAGAAGTTCAACCTGCTCATGGGCCGTGGCCTGCAGGAGCATCACGGGCAGCCGCCGCAGATCGTCCTGACCATGCCGCTGCTGGAGGGGCTCGACGGCGTCAACAAGATGTCCAAGTCCTTGGGCAACTACATCGGCATTGCCGAACCGGCGATCGATATCGTCACCAAGACGATGAAGATCGGTGACACCTTGATGTGGCGCTGGATCGAGCTGCTGAGTTTCGAGATCGGCGTTGCCGAAGCCGAGGACCTGCGGGCGCAGGTCGCGTCCGGCGCCCTCAACCCGCGCGACGTCAAATTGCGCCTGGCCCGCGAACTGGCAGCGCGCTTCCACGATGCCAGCCAGGCCGAGACGGCCGTTGCCGGCTGGCATGCGGTGGTCCGCGGGGAGGGCGACACCACACTATTGCCATTGCAGGACGTGGTCGTTCCCGCCGAAGGACTCCGCATCGGCGCCTTGCTGACCGCTGCGGGCGTGACGCCCAGCAACTCCGAGGCCGGCCGCAAGCTCAAGGAGCGTGCGGTCAAGGTCGATGGCGTCGTGATCGAAGATGCCGGGCTGCAGTTCTTGCCGGGTTTCGAGGGCGTACTCCAGGTCGGCAAGCGCAATTTCGCGCGGGTGCGATTGCTGGCAGGCTGAGCTCAAGCCTGCGCAAAGCCCGCTGTGGCGGGCTTTGCGGTGCATCACGTCAACAACTTTGAAAAAAGTTGTCACGACCCCTTCACAAATGCGGAAGGCGCGCCCATAATTCGCGCCCCGCTTCGGCGCGGCCTGGTTTGACCGGGTTGAGTGGAGGGGGGATCCGGCATGAAGCTTTCACGAAGGACTTGACGGATTGCGAAACGCCTGCATAATGGGCGGCTCGCTTCGGCAACACCGGCTCAGCGGTACGGGCTTAGGGATGCGGAAGCGGGGTTCGAAAATTCCTCATCACGAGGTGTTGACGGACTTCGAAACTGCCCTATAATGGGCGGCTCGCTGAAGCGGAAACGCTTCGGCACACGAAGGAAGGCGCTGAGGCCGACTTCGAGCTCTTTGAAAGTATGCGCAGGTGACTTGTGTGGGCGCCTGCAGGAAGGACGAGCTGTCCATCTTGCAGATGACTTATACAAGCACATAGAGATTGTAGAAATGCAAGCGATACGTAGCTTGGATTGGACGTCTGCATTCAAAGCTTTTTGCCGCAAGGCAATGCAGTTTTAAGTGAAGAGTTTGATCCTGGCTCAGAGTGAACGCTGGCGGTAGGCCTAACACATGCAAGTCGAACGGCAGCACAGGAGAGCTTGCTCTCTGGGTGGCGAGTGGCGGACGGGTGAGGAATACATCGGAATCTACCTTTTGGTGGGGGATAACGTAGGGAAACTTACGCTAATACCGCATACGCCCTTCGGGGGAAAGCCGGGGACCTTCGGGCCTGGCGCTGATAGATGAGCCGATGTCGGATTAGCTAGTTGGTGAGGTAATGGCTCAC